>NZ_KB849710.1 GCF_000368825.1 Acinetobacter ursingii DSM 16037 = CIP 107286
CGCAATGGACCCAGGTCTACGTTTTGCGATTCGTGAAGGTGGTCGTACTGTAGGTGCTGGTGTTGTTGCGAAAGTAACTGCATAATCACTTTATACGGTTGCAATTTTTGAGCCGAGAGTCTAGACTCTCGGCTTGTGTGTCCTAGGTCAGTAGTTCAATTGGTAGAGCGTCGGTCTCCAAAACCGAATGTTGGGGGTTCGAGTCCCTCCTGGCCTGCCACGTTATGACAAGCTTGATGCTGACTTAAGTGTCATATAATAAGTCGCGAGTTCAACGACGAGTAAAAAAATGTCGAATGATAAATCGCGTGACGCATTAAGCGACGCGCCAATCCCTCAAAGAAATAATTCTGCCGAAGTTGTCACTTCTGGTTCGCCGTTGGATATTGTACTGTGGGCGATTGCACTGGTACTTTTAGTTGGTGCAGCCATGGTGAATCAATATCTACCTGCGTATTGGCCACCTGCAAATAGTGTTTGGGTGCGTGTTGGTGTAATTATCGCTTGTATCGTTGTTGCTTTAGGTTTATTATACGCCACCCATCAGGGTAAAGGCTTTGTTCGTTTACTTAAAGATGCGCGACTTGAGCTGCGTCGAGTAACTTGGCCAACAAAACAAGAAACCGTGACCACATCTTGGCAGGTTTTGTTAGTGGTTATTATTACTGCAATTGTATTGTGGTGTTTTGACTATGGACTGGGTTGGTTAATTAAGTTAATTATCGGATAAAAGAGCTATGAAACGTTGGTACATTATTCATGCCTATTCTGGTTATGAAAAACAGGTAATGCGTTCTTTGAATGATCGTATTGCACGTAGCGCTGTTGCCGATAGCTTTGGTGAAGTCCTTGTTCCTACCGAAGAAGTGGTGGAAATGAAGGATGGTAAGAAGCGTAAATCAGAACGTAAGTTCTTTCCAGGCTATGTGTTGGTCGAAATGGAAATGAACGATGAAACTTGGCACATTGTCAAAGAATGTCCAAAAGTTCTGGGCTTTATAGGTGGAACAGCAGAAAAGCCTGCTCCGATTTCACAAAAAGAAGCTGATGCGATTCTTGCACGTGTGCGCAATACTGGTGAAGCACCTCGTCCTAAGACAATGTTTGAGCCAGGCGAAGAATTATTGGTGACTGATGGTCCGTTCACAGACTTTAAAGGAGTTGTGGAGGAAGTTCAGTACGAGAAGTCACGTTTAACGTTGACGATTAATGTATTTAACCGTCCAACTCAGGTTGAACTCGAATTTCGTCAAGTCGAAAAAGCGAATTAACCTGAATTGGTTGGAAAGCGCCCGATCTGATCGGGCATTTGTTATTACAGCATCCTGTATGTTGTGAAGTAAATGTTGGGGAGCCTAGCGGCGTTTGTACCCAGAGGTAATCTATAATGGCTAAGAAGATTGACGGCTATATCAAGCTGCAAGTTCCAGCTGGTAAAGCAAATCCATCTCCACCAATTGGTCCTGCTTTGGGTCAACGTGGTGTTAACATCATGGCGTTCTGTAAAGAATTCAATGCTGCGACACAAAAACTTGAAGTAGGTTTGCCTATTCCTGTCGTGATCACTGTGTACAACGATAAGTCGTTCACTTTCATCATGAAAACTCCACCTGCATCTATTCTTCTTAAGAAAGCTGCTGGTATTCAAAAGGGTTCTTCTGTACCAAACAAAACTAAAGTTGGTAAGTTGACTCGTGCTCAATTAGAAGAAATTGCGACTACGAAAGAACCAGATTTAACTGGTGCTGATTTAGACGCACGTGTTCGTACCATCGCTGGTTCTGCACGTTCTATGGGCTTGGAAGTGGAGCTATAAGACATGGCAAAGTTAACTAAACGTCAAAAAGCCATTGCTGCTGCTGTCGATACTAACAAAGTTTATACTTTGGAAGAAGCGGTACAAGTTCTTAACGATCTACCTGCTGCTAAATTCAAAGAGTCTTTGGATGTTGCAGTTAATCTGGGTGTAGATCCACGTAAATCTGATCAGGTTGTTCGTGGTGCAACTACACTTCCAGCGGGTACTGGTAAAACTGTACGTGTTGCAGTATTTGCTCAGGGTGCTGCTGCTGAAGCTGCTAAGGCTGAAGGTGCTGATATCGTAGGTTTTGATGATCTTGCTGAAAGCATTCAACAAGGTAATCTTGACTTTGATGTTGTGATCGCGGCTCCAGATGCAATGCGCGTTGTAGGTAAGTTGGGTACAATTCTTGGTCCACGTGGCTTAATGCCAAACCCTAAAGTGGGTACGGTTACTCCAGATGTTGCTGGTGCAGTTAAAAATGCGAAAGCAGGTCAGGCGCGTTACCGTGTAGACAAAGCAGGTATTATCCATGCTGCGATCGGTCAAGTAGGTTTTACCGCTGAAGCGATCCGTCAAAACGTTGAAACTTTAGTTGCTGACTTGAAAAAGTTAAAACCTGCAACTTCTAAAGGTGTTTATATCAAAAAGATCACTTTGAGCTCAACAATGGGCCCTGGTTTGACTGTTGATGTAAATAACGTTTCTAACTAATTTTAGTTAAAAGATTTTTAAAGGTCTTGGTGAATAAACGTATTTGATGAATCTTTGAGGATTCAAATATGTCATCAAGCGGACTTTGAATTGGTAAATATTAATTTGCCAGCGTCAAAGACCTCAGGTGGTTGGAGTTTAGACTTTGGCCTTAATTGATTGCCTGAGTAGACGCGGTGGTGTGATTTGTTCCTCCTCCGCGTGTAAGCCGAAAGGTTTACGAATTGGGAGTGCATCTAGCTCAGATGCATAAGTCACCTTAGGAGGTTTTACAATGGCTCTTCTTATCGAAGGCAAAAAACAGATCGTCGCAGAAGTCAACGAAGTTGCTTCTAAAGCGTTCTCTGCTGTTGTTGCTGATTATCAAGGTTTAACTGTCGAAAAACTTACTCAACTTCGTGTTGAAGCGCGTAAGTTAGGTGTTACTACACGTATCGTGCGTAATACTTTGGCTAAACGTTCATTTGAAGGTACTCAATTTGATATCTTGAATGACAACCTTGTAGGCCCAACAATTCTTGGTTTTTCAACTTCTGAAGACGACATGGGTGCAGCTGCACGCTTGTTTGAAGAATTTGCAAAAACGAACAAAGCATTTGAATTAAAAGCTGCTGCATTTGACGGCAAAGTTTATCAAGGTGCTGAAGTTAGCGTTATTGCAAACCTTCCAAACCAAGAGAAAGCACTTACTATGCTTGCCTCTGTTCTTCAAGCTCCTGTTTCGAAATTGGGTCGCTTACTTACAGCACTCAAAGAGAAAAACGAGTCAGAAGCAGCTTAATCACACTTTTACCTTATTCAATATCCATTTGGAGTTATTCTCATGGCTTTAACTAACGAAGAAATCTTAAACGCAGTTGCTGAAAAAACTGTTCTTGAACTTGTTGAATTAATCTCTGCTTTTGAAGAGAAATTCAATGTATCTGCTGCTGCTGTAGCTGTTGCTGCTGCTCCAGGTGCTGGCGCTGCTGCTGCTGAAGAACAAACTGAATTCAATGTTGAATTGACTTCTTTCGGCGCGAACAAAGTTGCTGTAATTAAAGCAGTTCGTGAAGCGACTGGTCTTGGTCTTAAAGAAGCGAAAGATCTTGTTGAAGGTGCTCCACAAGTTCTTAAAGAAGGCGTTTCTAAAGAAGAAGGCGAAGAGCTTAAGAAGAAACTTGAAGAAGCTGGTGCTACAGTTACACTTAAGTAATGCATCAAGGGGTCGATTTTTTGATAATCGGCCCCATAAAATGGCTGATGGCTCTTGGGTCATCAGCCTTTTTGCGTTACAATAATCGGCTCGATTTTTGTTTGTTTGATATAAAAACGCTCGATTTAAAGAACAAATGAAATAAATTCAAACGCTTACCAATATTTTTCTGGTTTAAAAATATTGTTAAGCGTTTTAATACCACTTAAAAATTGCAGCATTTGTAAAAGTGGTGGCCATATCGGCCTGCGTCATTCCATCCAAGCTCGTTCTGCAGGCGAGCCTGGTTTACTTTCCGAGGACTCCAGATGGCATACTCATATACCGAAAAGAAACGGATCCGTAAGAATTTTGGTAAATTGCCTAGCGTCATGGACGCTCCGTACTTGCTTTCGATTCAGGTCGATTCGTACAGAACGTTTTTACAAGATGGCAAAACACCGAAAAACCGCGAAGATATCGGTCTCCAAGCCGCATTTCGTTCAGTTTTTCCTATAGAAAGTTATTCTGGCAATGCTGCTTTAGAATTTGTTGAGTATAGTCTTGGTAAACCAGAGTTTGATGTACGCGAGTGTATTCTTCGCGGATCAACTTATGCGGCACCAATGCGCGTAAAAATTCGTTTGATCATTAAAGATCGTGAAACGAAATCAATTAAAGATGTTCGCGAACAAGAAGTGTATATGGGTGAAATGCCACTCATGACTGAGAACGGAACATTTGTGATTAACGGTACTGAGCGTGTCATCGTATCTCAGTTACACCGTTCACCAGGTGTGTTCTTCGATCATGATAAAGGTAAAACTCATTCAAGCGGTAAAGTGCTGTATTCAGCACGTATTATTCCTTACCGTGGTTCATGGTTAGACTTTGAATTTGATGCCAAAGATTTGGTTTACGTGCGTATTGACCGTCGTCGTAAGCTATTGGCTACGGTTATTCTACGTGCACTGGGTTATAACAATGAGCAAATCCTTGATTTGTTCTATGAAAAAGTACCTGTGTATCTGGACATGGGCAGCTACCAAATTGATCTTGTGCCTGAACGTTTACGCGGTGAAATGGCGCAGTTTGATATTACTGATAATGACGGTAAAGTCATTGTAGAACAAGGCAAACGTATTAATGCGCGTCATGTTCGTCAAATGGAAGCGTCTGGTCTAAGCAAGCTTTCAGTGCCTGATGAGTATCTGTATGAGCGTATCACTGCTGAAGATATTACACTAAAAGATGGTGATATCATTCCTGCCAACACTTTGCTCAGCCATGAAGTCATGGTCAAGCTAGCTGAAGGCGGCGTAAAGCAGTTTAATATCCTGTATACCAACGATATCGATCATGGTCCGTTTATTGCGGATACTTTACGTGCTGATACCACATCAGGTCGTGAAGAAGCACTGGTTGAAATCTACAAGGTAATGCGTCCAGGTGAGCCACCAACGAAAGAAGCGGCTGAAAACTTGTTTAATAACTTGTTCTTCTCTTCTGAACGTTATGATTTGTCACCTGTTGGTCGTATGAAGTTTAACCGTCGTTTGGGTCGTCCTTACGAAGTTGGTACAGATCAAAAATCACGTGAAGTTGAAGGTATCCTCTCTAATGAGGATATCACTGATGTATTACGTACATTGGTTGAGATTCGTAACGGTAAAGGTGAAGTCGACGATATCGATCACTTGGGTAACCGTCGTGTCCGTTCAGTTGGTGAAATGACAGAGAACCAGTTCCGTGTGGGTCTGGTGCGTGTTGAACGTGCTGTTAAAGAGCGTTTAAGCCAAGCTGAAACCGATAACTTGTCTCCACAAGACTTGATCAATGCGAAACCTGTTGCTGCCGCGATCAAAGAATTCTTTGGTTCAAGCCAATTGTCTCAGTTCATGGATCAAAACAACCCATTGTCTGAAATTACACACAAACGTCGTGTATCAGCGCTTGGGCCAGGTGGTTTGACACGTGAACGTGCAGGCTTTGAGGTACGTGACGTACATCAAACTCACTATGGTCGTGTGTGTCCGATTGAAACGCCTGAAGGTCCAAACATTGGTTTGATCAACTCGCTATCTGTTTATGCAAAAGCCAACGATTTCGGTTTCTTGGAAACGCCTTATCGTAAGGTAGTCGATGGTCGTGTAACGGACGATGTTGAATATCTTTCTGCGATTGAAGAAGTGGGGACTGTGATTGCACAGGCCGACTCTGGTGTTGATGCAGAGGGTAACCTCGTTGAAGAAATGGTTTCAGTCCGTCATCAGGGCGAATTTGTACGTATGCCTCCTGAAAAAGTGACGCATATGGATGTTTCTGCGCAGCAAGTTGTTTCTGTAGCAGCATCATTGATTCCATTCCTAGAACACGATGATGCGAACCGTGCCTTAATGGGTTCGAACATGCAACGTCAGGCAGTGCCAACCTTACTTGCGGATAAACCGCTTGTGGGTACGGGTATGGAAGCGACCGTTGCACGTGACTCAGGCGTATGTGTAATTGCAAAACGTGGTGGTGTGATTGAGTTTGTTGATGCATCACGTGTGGTCATTCGTGTTCATGAAAATGAAATGATCGCGGGTGAAGCAGGTGTTGATATTTATAACCTGATCAAATACACCCGTTCTAACCAAAATACTTGTATTAACCAGAAAGTTCTTGTGAATCTGGGCGATAAAGTTGGTCGTGGTGATGTATTGGCTGATGGTCCTTCTACCGATGGTGGTGAGTTGGCATTGGGTCAAAACATGCGCGTCGCGTTCATGACGTGGAATGGTTATAACTACGAAGACTCAATCTTGTTATCTGAGCGAGTTTTGCAGGAAGATCGTTTAACTTCAATTCACATTCAGGAATTATCATGTGTTGCACGTGATACTAAATTGGGTGCAGAAGAAATTACTGCCGATATTCCGAATGTAGGTGAAGCTGCTCTATCCAAGCTAGATGAATCTGGTATTGTTTATATCGGTGCGGAAGTGACTGCGGGTGATATTCTGGTAGGTAAAGTTACGCCTAAAGGTGAAACTCAACTTACGCCAGAAGAAAAATTGCTTCGTGCGATCTTCGGTGAAAAAGCGGCTGATGTGAAAGATTCATCTTTACGTGTTCCGTCTGGTACGAAAGGTACTGTCATCGATGTACAAGTCTTCACACGTGATGGTCTTGAGAAAGATGATCGTGCACTTGCGATTGAAAAAGCGCAATTGGATTCGTACCGTAAAGATTTGAAAGAAGAATACAAAATCTTTGAAGAAGCAGCACGTGAACGTATTGTGCGCTTATTAAAAGGTCAGGATTCTAACGGTGGTGGCACGACTAAACGTGGTGACAAACTGACTGAAGATTTATTGTCTGGTCTTGAGCTGGTCGATTTACTTGAAATTCAACCAAGTGATGAAGGCATCGCTGAGCGTTTAAGTCAAATTCAAGTATTCTTGAAAGAGAAGAGTGCTGAAATTGATGAGAAATTTGCTGAGAAAAAACGCAAATTAGCGACGGGTGATGAGTTAACGACGGGTGTCTTGAAAGTCGTTAAAGTCTACCTTGCAGTTAAACGTCGTATCCAGCCAGGTGATAAAATGGCGGGTCGTCACGGGAACAAAGGTGTTGTTTCTAACATCTTGCCTGTAGAAGACATGCCACATGATGCCAATGGTGTACCTGTCGATATCGTCTTGAACCCATTAGGTGTACCATCGCGTATGAACGTGGGTCAGATTCTGGAGACACATCTAGGATTGGCAGCCAAAGGTCTGGGTGAACAAATCGATAAGATGTTGCAACAACAGCGTACCATTGCCGAACTTCGTATCTTCCTTGATAAGATTTACAACAAGGTCGGTGGTGAGCAAGAAGATCTAAACAGTCTGACTGATGATGAAGTCTTGGTATTGGCTGGCAACTTGCGTAAAGGTGTACCACTAGCAACTCCTGTATTTGATGGTGCTGAAGAAAGTCAAATTAAAGAGTTACTTGAGTTGGCTGAATTGCCACGTACTGGTCAACAGATTTTGTTTGATGGACGTACAGGTGAACAGTTTGACCGTCCTGTAACCGTAGGTTATATGTACATGTTGAAACTGAACCACTTGGTGGATGACAAGATGCATGCGCGTTCAACAGGTTCATATTCTCTGGTAACGCAACAACCATTGGGTGGTAAAGCTCAATTCGGTGGTCAGCGTTTCGGTGAGATGGAAGTCTGGGCACTGGAAGCTTATGGCGCAGCATATACCCTTCAGGAAATGCTCACTGTGAAGTCGGATGACGTTGAAGGTCGTACACGCATCTATAAGAACATTGTAGATGGTAACCATTATATGGATCCGGGTATGCCTGAATCATTCAACGTATTGACCAAAGAGATCCGTTCTTTAGGTATCAACATTGAACTGAAAAATGGTGACTAAATCCCCCTCGATTCCCCTTTGTTAAAGGGGGCCCCTCTTTTCAAAGAGGGGTTAGAGGAGATTTTCAAATTTCAGTAAAAACAATATTTGTGACCCAGTCGGATGAGCCTAGCTCTCTGACACACGGAGAAAAAAATTGAAAGACTTGCTCGATATCATGCGTAAGAAAACGGATTCTGACGGTCATGCACCCGTTGAATTCGACCGTATCCGTATTGGTCTTGCGTCACCAGAAATGATTAAGTCATGGTCTCACGGTGAAGTGAAAAAGCCTGAGACAATCAACTACCGTACGTTTAAACCAGAACGTGATGGTTTGTTCTGTGCCAAAATCTTTGGTCCAGTCAAAGATTACGAATGCTTGTGTGGTAAATACAAGCGTATGAAATACAAAGGCGTCATTTGTGAAAAATGTGGCGTTGAAGTCACCACTGCAAAAGTTCGTCGTGAACGTATGGGTCACATCGAGCTTGCTTCGCCAGTGGCGCACATCTGGTTCTTGAAATCATTACCAAGCCGTATTGGTTTATTACTAGATATGACACTTCGTGATATCGAACGTGTGTTGTATTTCGAATCTTATGTCGTGACTGATCCTGGTATGACTCCGTTTGAGAAATATCAGTTGCTTAGCGATGAAGAGTATTACAACGCACTTGAAGAACACGGTGATGAATTTACCGCGAAAATGGGTGCGGAAGCGGTTCAGGATTTGTTGAAAGACATCGATCTTGAAGCTGAAATCGCACGTCTTCGTGAAGAAATTCCACAAACAACCTCAGAGACGAAACTGAAAAAAGCGTCTAAGCGTCTGAAGTTGATGGAAGCGTTTAAAGAGTCAAACAACAAGCCAGAATGGATGGTGATGAATGTACTGCCAGTACTTCCACCAGACTTGCGTCCGCTGGTACCACTTGAAGGTGGTCGTTTTGCGACGTCTGACTTGAACGATCTTTATCGTCGTGTAATTAACCGTAATAACCGTTTAAAGCGTCTTCTTGACCTTGCAGCGCCAGATATCATCGTACGTAACGAAAAACGTATGTTACAAGAATCTGTTGATGCATTACTTGATAATGGTCGTCGTGGTCGTGCGATTACAGGTTCAAACAAACGTCCATTGAAATCTTTGGCAGATATGATCAAAGGTAAACAAGGTCGTTTCCGTCAGAACTTGTTGGGTAAACGTGTTGACTATTCTGGTCGTTCGGTCATTACCGTTGGTCCTACTTTACGTTTGCATCAATGTGGTCTTCCGAAGAAGATGGCACTTGAACTATTCAAGCCATTTATTTTCGCAAAATTGCAGGCATCTGGTCAGGCAACCACCATTAAAGCTGCCAAGAAAATGGTTGAGCGCGAGACTCCTGAAGTTTGGGACGTTCTAGCGAATGTGATTCGTCAGCATCCAGTGATGTTGAACCGTGCACCGACACTTCACCGTTTGGGTCTACAAGCCTTTGAACCGATTTTGATCGAAGGTAAAGCGATTCGTTTGCATCCATTGGTCTGTACTGCATTTAACGCCGACTTTGACGGTGACCAAATGGCAGTACACGTTCCATTGACCTTGGAAGCACAGCTTGAATCACGTGCTTTGATGATGTCAACCAACAATATCCTGTCACCTGCCAATGGTGAGCCGATTATCGTTCCGTCTCAGGACGTGGTCTTGGGTCTTTACTACATCACGCGTGATGCAGTCAATGCCAAAGGCGAAGGCATGGTCTTTGCTGATACGCACGAAGTAAACCGTGCTTTGGCCACCAATAAAGTTGCGATCCATGCACGTGTAAAAGTGCGTGTGCATCAGACTGTGATTGATGAAAATGGTCAGCGCGAAAAGCAAACCATTATTGTGGATACCACACCGGGTCGTTGCTTACTTTGGGAAATCGTTCCTGAAGGCTTAAGCTTTGACATGATCAACCTTGAGATGACCAAGAAAAACATCTCAAAACTGATCAACTCTTGCTACCGTAAATTAGGTCTAAAAGACACAGTTATCTTTGCTGACCAATTGATGTATTTGGGCTTCCGTCAAGCGACTCGCTCAGGTGTATCGGTGGGTATGGAAGACATGGTCATTCCGCCACAAAAGCAAGTCATTATTGACAAAGCAGAAACTGAAGTTCGTGAAATTGAACAACAGTTTGAACAAGGCTTTGTGACCGCGGGTGAACGTTATAACAAAGTGGTCGATATTTGGGCGCGTACTAACGATCAAGTCGCTAAAGCGATGATGGATAACTTGTCATTTACCAATGTGAAGAACAAACAGGGTGAAGACGAGAAACAAAAATCGTTCAACAGCATCTACATGATGTCTGACTCTGGTGCACGTGGTAGTGCGGCTCAGATTCGTCAGTTGGCGGGTATGCGTGGTTTGATGGCAAAACCAGATGGTTCGATCATTGAAACGCCAATTAAAGCGAACTTCCGTGAAGGTCTAACGGTTCTTCAGTACTTTATTTCAACGCACGGTGCGCGTAAAGGTTTGGCCGATACAGCATTGAAAACTGCGAACTCAGGTTACTTGACTCGTCGTTTGGTTGACGTAGCACAAGACTTGGTGATTACTGAGCCAGACTGCGGTACTGCGGGCGGTTTAGTCATGACGCCATTCATTCAGGGTGGGGATGTGATTGAGCCATTACGTGATCGCGTATTGGGTCGTGTAACAGCAGAAGATGTACGTCGTGCATCGGACAATGAAGTGGTATTGCCACGTGGCACTTTGATTGACGAGAAAATTGCAGCTCAGCTTGAAGAAGCGGGTGTCGATGAAGTGAAAGTTCGTTCAGTCATCGCATGTGAATCATCATTTGGTGTTTGTGCAAAATGTTATGGTCGTGATTTGGCTCGTGGTCATCAGGTTAACCCAGGTGAGTCTGTTGGTGTTATGGCAGCTCAATCGATTGGTGAACCTGGTACACAGTTAACCATGCGTACCTTCCACGTGGGTGGTGCTGCAAGCCGAACTTCTGCTGCAAACAGTGTACAAGTGCGTAACAAAGGTACTGTACGTTTCCATAATGTGAAAACGGTACAACATGCTAAAGGTCACTTGGTTTCTGTTTCGCGTTCAGGCGAAATTGGTATTGCCGATGAGTTAGGTCGTGAACGTGAGCGTTATAAACTGCCTTATGGTGCAAGCATCCTGTTGAAAGACGGTGAGTTTGTTGAAGCAGGCGGTATTGTCGCAACTTGGGATCCGCATACACATCCACTTGTAACAGAAGTGGCAGGTAAAGCGCGATTCAGTCAAATTGCGGATGGTGTCACTGCAACGTCTAAAACTGATGATGCAACGGGTATGACTACGGTTGAAATCTTGCCTGTGACAGCACGTCCTGCATCTGGTAAAGATTTACGTCCTGCAATCGTGTTGGATACAACCGATGGTGGCGAACAGTTCTACTTCTTGCCACAAAATACCATCGTAACCGTACGTGATGGTGAAACCATTGGTGTGGGTGATGTTATTGGTCGTGTGCCACAAGAAACTTCACGTACTCGTGATATTACTGGTGGTCTACCGCGTGTAGCTGATTTGTTCGAAGCACGTAAGCCAAAAGAGCATGCGATCTTGGCAGAAATATCAGGTATCGTGAGCTTTGGTAAAGAGACCAAAGGTAAAAACCGTTTGGTGATCACGCCTGATGATGGTTCTGAAATCTACGAAGAATTGATTCCGAAATGGCGTCAAATCAACGTGTTCGAAGGCGAGCATGTGAATCGTGGTGAAACCATTTCTGATGGTCCACAAAATCCACATGACATCTTGCGTTTGAAAGGTGAAGTGGCATTGACCAACTACATCGTGAACGAAGTTCAGGACGTTTATCGTCTACAAGGTGTAAAAATCAACGATAAGCACATTGAAGTCATCGTACGTCAAATGTTGCGTAAAGTTGATATCACTGATGGTGGTGATACCAGCTTCATCAAAGGTGAGCAAGTGGACTACATCCGTGTCGTTCAAGAAAACCAAGCAGTCTTGGCTCAGAACAAGTTCCCTGCGAAGTTTGAACGTCAATTGATGGGGATCACCAAAGCATCGCTTTCGACTGACTCATTCATATCTGCTGCATCGTTCCAGGAAACCACTCGTGTGTTAACGGAAGCGGCTGTAACAGGTAAAGAAGATGATTTACGTGGCTTGAAAGAAAACGTAGTTGTGGGTCGTTTGATCCCAGCAGGTACGGGTCTAGCGTATCATCTTGAACGTCGTCGTCAGGAAGCTGAAGCGGCTGAGTATGAATTGCACAACGACTTTAGTGATGTTGATCAAGCTTTCAGTCAGGCATTAAACTCTGATCAATTTTAAAGATTGATTGAAAAAGAAAGGCACCTACGGGTGTCTTTTTTTATGCAAAGAAATAGATGAATTTGTCCGATTTTTTTGATTACAAAATCACTGCATGGATGGGGCATTTTGTTACATGATCTTATTAAAAAATTCTCCAAAAATGCTTATTCTGATAAGTATTAAACGAGGAGCTAAGCATGAAAAAACAATGAGTTTAATGGCGATCGCTGTCATGTCGACCGCAATTCTCGCTGGTTGTCAGGATATGAGTCCATCGAATCAACGTATTGGCGCTGCTGCTTTAGGTGGTGCTGTTGGTGGTGGCGTGGGTAACCATGTGGGTGGTGGCGTTGGTGCTGCTGCTGGCGGTGCTTTAGGTGGTGGCGTAGGTGCTAATGCCAAAGGTGGTAATAGTAGCTCAACAACCAGTAGTGCCGTTGGAGCGGGTATTGGATCTGTCGTCGGCAAGGCAATATTTGGTGGCGATGGTGGTGCTGCGGTTGGTGGTGCCATTGGTGGCGGCGCAGGTGCAGCCATTCAAGAGAAAAAATAATGTTTTCTCGATGACCAAAAAGACAGCTTCAAGCTGTCTTTTTTGATAGGAATTTAGATAAATATAGAATCTTTGATTTTTATCAAAACCCTTTAAATTTCAAATAAAAATAGGGTCAGTGATATCTTTAAAATGGTTTTGGCTTTTTACGACGAATATAAAGTGTTTTTTGAATCTCGGCGATTCTGACGCCAGATTCATCAAAAATATTAACGGTGTAGTTTCTTAGCACTGGTGCATAATTTCCGGCGAGTTCACGGATATGCTCAAGTTCCATCGCATCTAGGCGAATATCTGCATACACGGTACTTCGTCCAGGTGACAAAAAATTGATATTGGCAGACTTATCCCAAACGATATATTTTGAGCCCAGATGATGCATGAGGATCAACATATAAAAAGGATCCACCATCGAGTATAAGCTTCCCCCAAAATGAGTCCCGACAATATTTTGGTTTTTTCGGGTGAGGGGCATTTTGACTCGGATGTAATAATTTTTCAGATCAATTTTGTCAATGCTAATCCCCGCACCACGATAAGGTGAATAGCGATTAATAATAAACTTTGATACAGCGGGTATGGTTTGAAGTTGCTTTAAAATATTCATGAGGGTCAATTGATTTTCTATAGGCTATCTTCATACTAAATAACTAACATCATTCTGGCATTGATAGCAATGCCTAATCCGATTAAAGAAATGGTCAATCAAAAACAAAAAGGAAATGGCATGCATCCTCAGATTCACACTGTCCAAACTTCCGATCAGCAGACCTTATGTGCTAAAACATGGGGCGATCAGCAAAAACCAGCCTTGGTACTGGTTCATGGTTATCCTGATAATCAGGAAGTCTGGGAGCCGATTATTCATGAGCTGATCGATGATTTTTATATAATCACCTATGATGTCCGTGGCGCTGGTCAATCCAGTATTCCTAAGCATATTCGGGATTATCGGCTTGAACGCCTTTCTCTGGATCTGGAAGCTGTTGTCAATCAATTGTTGTTAGATCGGCCGTTTCATTTGGCTGCGCATGACTGGGGATCGATTCAAAGCTGGGAATCGGTGACTGAACCTAAATTTAAAGATCGTATTTTGTCTTATACCACGATTTCTGGCCCTTGTTTGGACCATGCTGCTTGGTTGCTACGTGATGAAGTTAAAACTCATCCAGCCAATTTTTTGAAGAAATTATCAAAATCATGGTATATCGGTGCATTTCATCTGCCCTTCATTGCACCTACCGTCTGGCATTATTTTACTCCCGAAAAATGGGGAAAAATCTTAAATGGTTTGGAAAGGAAGCAAGATTTACCATTGAATTTCCATATTGCGAGTGATGGAAAATATGGGGTTAATCTTTATCGAGCGAATTTTATTCCAAGTTTGACTCGACCACGTCAGCGCTATGCACAATGCCCAGTTCAGGCTGTGGTACTCATGCGTGATGCTTTTGTCAGCCCTGATTATATTTTAAAAGGAATGCCCAAATGGGTAAAGCAATTTGAATATGTTGAGCTGGATGCCAATCATTGGGCAATGTTGAGTGAACCACAAAAAATGGCAGACTATATTCGTCAGTTTGCTTGGTCTCAACAGCCAGTTTAATTTAATGATCGTAATAAAAAACCACCTTTACATTGCCATGAAAGGTGGTTTTTTATATCAGTTAACATTGATTAGATTTTCGGTTTGACCCAAATCTTATAAGCAACGGCTAATAGAAGTAACCAGAAAATACCGACATACAGGGCAGGGCGCGTATCAGGGAAATAGCCAATCACCGCAATCACAAAGATCATAAATGCGGTAGCAAGTGCAGGTGCTACAGGCCAACCAATCATAGGGAAATCAAGCTTTTTAATTTCATCACTCGATAATTTTCTGCGCATGCCAAAATGCGATAATAAAATCATCAGCCAAACATAGACCGTCGCAAAAGTCGCGATCGAAGCAATAATTTCAAATACATTTTCAGGAATTAGGTAATTTAGAACCACGCCAATCAACAATACGCCAGCCATGACCACTACGGTCATCCACGGCACACCGAATTTAGACGTTTTACGGAACACTTCAGGTGCTTGTCCTTTGAGTGCCATACCGTACATCATACGACCTGCGCCAAATACATCACTATTAATCGCTGAAATAGCTGCTGTAATTACCACGACGTTCAATACGGCAGCGGCAGATTTAATGCCTAAACTCTCAAAAATTTGTACAAATGGACTGCCTTGAGTCCCGATTTGATTCCATGGAAAAATCGACATTAAGACAAAAATAGTCAAAACATAAAACAGGATAATTCGGATCGGAACAGCATTAATGGCACGTGGAATGGCCGTTTTCGGATTTTCTGTTTCACCTGCGGTAATGCCGATGATTTCAATTCCACCAAAAGCGAACACGACCACTGAGAAACAGGCAATGACACCCATTACTCCATTTGGCATAAAGCCACCATGTTCCCATAGATTAGAAATACCAGGATTAAAGCTGGTATTGGGAACATGCAAACCATAAAACATAATGCCAAAGCCGCCACAGATCATGGCAACAATGGCACTCACTTTAATAATCGATAGCCAGAATTCAAGCTCACCGTAAAATTTGACATGAATCAGATTAATCGCACCCAAAAAGAAGATGAGCGATAAAATCCATGTCCAGCGTGGCACATCAGGAAACCAAAATCCCATATAGATGCCAAAAGCGGTGACATCTGCTATGGCGACAATCACCATCTCAAAAACATAGGTCCAACCTGTGGTGAAACCAGCCAAAGGGCTCACATAATCTGAGGCATAACGACTAAATGAGTCTGAAACTGGGTTGTGTACGGCCATTTCGCCAAGCGCGCGCATCACGATATAAATGGCAATGCCCGCGATGACATACGCCATCAAGACTGCTGGACCTGCGAGCTTAATAGCAGAAGCAGATCCATAGAACAGACCTGTACCAATGGCAGAGCCTAAAGCTAAAAAACGGATGTGGCGTGTATTGAGTCCACGCTTTAAAGAAGAATTCTGTGACATCGATTACTCCAATTCTTGCGCGTATTGTATCGGAGCTACATTCAATGTTCACTTTATTTATATAAAAAATGAAAAATTTGGGTTGGACAAGACATTGATCGAAATAAACTTGCAAATTTATTTAAATTAATTAAATTAACAAAAGGGAAGATTAAAAAATAAATATAAGCTTGTGATTAAATATTTTAAAATAATAGACTTCTTTGATCATTAGTTGAATTTTTTTATTTTTCTCCCGTAGGTGTAAATAAAAAGATCTTATGAAAATAGTCTAATAATCACGAAACCTTATTATTTTGATCGGTTTTAAAGTGTATTAATTTAATCGGGTTTATTTGTGTTTAATTTGGCATTTTAAAAACATACTAAAACACTCTGATTAAAATAAATAAATAAGAATATCATTGCTTTATAAATAATGTTTAAAATGTGTTTATAATCTGTATTGCGTTTAATATATATATAATATTATGATGTTATCAAGATATTAAGAGGTAATAAAAATGTTGAAACAAGCTGCTGTTATTGCATTATTAGGTTTGTCTTCTTCTGTTTTTGCAGGTGATTGGCAGGTTAAAGTCGGGGCAAGTTATATTGCGCCAACCAGTGATACTCAAACTGCATTAGGCAAAGTTGAAGCGGATGATGAGTTTGCTTTTACACCATCTGTTGAATATTTCTTTGGTGACTCACCATTCTCTGCT
Source organism: Acinetobacter ursingii DSM 16037 = CIP 107286 (assembly GCF_000368825.1). GTDB lineage: Bacteria > Pseudomonadota > Gammaproteobacteria > Pseudomonadales > Moraxellaceae > Acinetobacter > Acinetobacter ursingii. The sequence continues at coordinate 16,716 of NZ_KB849710.1, forward strand.
GAATTACTTCTTGCAACACCGATTAACCATGACGTGTTATTGGATGGTAATAAGGTTGCAAGAGTAAAGCATTTACCACCAACCATCACAGCAAAATATAACTTTAAAAACGCGACACGCTTTACACCATATATTGGTGTGGGTGCAACTGCTTTCATTCCATGGGATGAATCAGGTGTAGCAGATAAAGTCAAAAATGATTACGGTTTTGCGGGACAAGTTGGCTTCACTTTCCAACCTGCTGATGCAAAAAATTGGGGTGTTTACTTCGATGTACGTTATGCAGATTTGAGCCCAGAAGTTCGTTTAGTCGACAACTTAGGTACGTTTGATTTAGATATCGACCCAGTGATTTATACACTAGGTTATAGCTATAGATTCTAAGGAAGATATAGCCTTTAAAAACTCCCTCGTGGGGAAGGGAGTTTTTAACTGATAATGCACTTAATAATAATGATATAGAGAACAACAATAATATGATCATCGGCATGATAAGCCTGACAGGAAACTGTGAGGCTTTTTTTATGGTTGTGACTGATGTTGTACAGAAAATGGCAAAAATTTACTTATTCAAATGAACATAATTGTTAAAGTTAAAATAATAAATCCAACACGAGCGTTTCAATGAAAAAATTACGAATAGTTCTGCTCAGTAGTTTATTTTGTATAAATGGTTTAAGTCTCGCCCATGCTGCAAGTTTCTCCTGCGATAAAGCCAAAACCAGTACAGAAAAAACCATTTGTCAAAACCGCAGTTTAAATGATGCCGATGTAAAAATGGCAACAACTTATAATATTGTTGTTCACGCCTTGCCAATGGGCGGACGTGATGCCGAGAAAGGTGCGCAATATCAATGGTTAAAACAGCGGGATAGCTGTCGTGCAAATGTAAGTTGTATCACACAGCGTTATACCGAGCGTCAAAAGCATCTGGATGACATCGTGCAAAATCGTATTTTAACGCAAGGTCCTTTTTAAACCAGATAAAAATCTTCACTTTTGCTATTGAAAAAGTCGTGACTCACTCCAATACATACAACATCAAAGAATTCGCTAACATGAATGGTATTTTAGGAGTGAGTGATGAGCGAACAAAAAACGTCACAGAATTATAGCTTTCAGGCAGAAGTCGCCCAACTTTTACATTTAGTGACCCATTCACTATATTCTAATCCAGAAATTTTTCTACGCGAGCTGATTTCAAATGCATCAGATGCTTGCGACAAATTGCGTTTTGAAGGGATTAATCATCCAGAATATTATGAAAATGATCCAGATTTACATGTACGCGTAACTCTGGATAAAGAGCATAAAACCATTACTATTTCAGACAATGGTATTGGTCTCAATCAGCAGGAAGCGATTGATAATCTGGGTACCATTGCCAAATCAGGCACTAAAGATTTTATGTCTAAATTAACTGGTGATCAAAAGTCAGATGCACAGTTAATCGGTCAGTTTGGTGTCGGCTTTTACTCTGGATTTATTGTTGCAGATAAAATCACCGTTGAATCGCGTCGTGCGGGGTTGTCTGCGGATGAAGGCGTACGCTGGGTGAGTGGCGGTACTGGTGAATTTGAAGTTGAGCAAATCCACAAGGATTCACGTGGCACAGATATTATTTTACATTTGCGTGATGATGCACTTGAATATTTAGAAAGTTATAAAGTTAAGCAAATTATCAATAAATATTCAGATCACATCAGTTTGCCAATTCAAATGCAAAAAGAAGTCTGGCAAGAGGATGAGGTGGCGGAAAGTGAAGAACAAGCAGCCAATGGCAAAATGGTCAAAACTGAAGAATGGGAAACCATTAACTCAGCCAGTGCGCTTTGGACACGAAATAAAAATGAAATTTCAGAAGAACAATATATCGAGTTCTATAAAAACTTGAGTCATGATTTTGATGCACCGTTGGCTTGGGCACACAATCGGGTTGAAGGTAGCACAGAATATACCCAGCTTCTTTATATTCCAGCTAAAGCACCGCATGATATTTTTACCCGTGAAGCTAAGGCAGGCATTAAGCTGTATGTGAAACGTGTCTTCATTATGGATGATGCGGATCATCTGATTCCAAATTATTTACGTTTTGTACAAGGTGTGGTCGACAGTGCCGATTTACCGCTGAATGTAAGTCGTGAGCTGTTACAGGAAAGTCGCGATGTTAAAACCATTCGTGAAGGTAATGCCCGTCGCGTATTAACCCTGCTTGATGGTCTGGCAAAATCAGAAGATGAAAAAGATCAGGAAAAATTCAAAACTTTTTACACCGAATTTGGTGCAGTTCTTAAAGAAGGTTTGGGCGAAGACTTTGGCAATCGCGAACGTATTTTAAAACTTCTACGTTATGCAACTTCAAATAACGATGATGTCAACACCTCACTGACTGATTATAAAGCACGTATGAAAGAAGGGCAAAAAGCGATTTATTACGTGACCGCAGATAGTCTCAATGCCGCTAAAAACTCTCCACAACTGGAATTATTTAAGAAAAAAGGCATTGAAGTTTTACTGATGTCTGAACGTGTCGATGAATGGGCGATGAATTTTGTACAGGAGTTTGATGGTACGCCTTTGCAGAATGTTTCAAAAGGGGCTGTCGATCTGGGTGATTTACAAGATGCAGAAGAGAAAAAAGCACTCGAACAAGCAGCGGAACAATTCAAACCCGTAGTGGAAAAACTGGGTGAATCACTCAAGGATAAAACCAAAGAAGTGCGTGTAACTACACGTCTGGTCGACTCTCCTGCGTGTTTGGTCACTTCGGAAGGTGAATTATCGCCGCAATTGATTCGTATGTTGAAACAAGCGGGTCAGGAAGTGCCTGAGATGAAGCCGATTCTTGAAATTAACCCTGAACATCCATTGGTGAAAAAACTGGAAGGTTCAGCGCAGTTTGATGATCTGGCCAATGTGATTTTTGATCAGGCGGTCATTGCTGAAGGTGGTTTACCAGAAGATCCTGCTGCTTATGTAAAACGGATCAATAGCTTATTGTTAAAATAAATCATCTGTAAAATAGCCCTGACTACGGTCAGGGTTTTTTATACCTTGTTGGTGCATGTGGGTAAAGTCAGACTTATCCACAATTTTGCTGATTTGTTCGACAAGTTAAAAATTTGCTTCTAATTGAATCGTCGTACTAAAGATATGCTGAAGTTCTTTATCGGTTGTGGTCATGTCATGATAGTAAGAAATCTGGTTATCAATAAAAATCCAGTCACGCCATAAGGGTCTCCGCCATGATAAATAAGGCCCCCATAGCTGTAATTCCCAGTCTTTTTTAGTTTGATCATACACACCGCTACTATAAATTCCATAAATTAAACGGTGATTTTTTAAAAATTGATATTGTTGGAAAGTTCGATTTGCCCAATAGTATTCTTCATCCTGACTTTTATTGAGGCTGAATTGATTGGAAAAAAGAGTATTGTCTTGTAATTTTTGATTCAGATTCAAAGTTGTCTCAGAATAATTTTTACTGGTAGAACCATAGCGAAACAACTGTTGAGTATCAATGCTGATGTCATGTCTTAACACCCATTGTTTCTTTGCTAAAAACTGGACATACACATCACTGTCTGAATTTGAACCCAGATTAATATCGTTAGAAAAAGGCAGCAAGCTGGTGATGGTACTGATACTGGCACTAATGGGATCAGGATTAGCTACTTTATTTTTTTTACTTTTAGTTTTATGCGGTTTTCCAAATTTTTTAACAGGTTGGGGTTGTTGCTGCAAAGTCCTTGCCCATAAAGAATCGTTATCAAAAACAGCCAATAATTCCTGACTCAGTTGTTCGTTGGAAAGAATGCTTTCTTGTTCTGAATTTATCTGTGCTTCTGTACATGTTAATTTTGATAAGTGCTGCCGATTTAGATGCACTGTATAAGACTGAAAAGAATAGGGTTTAAAAGTGGAATGGCTTAATACCCATACCGCATAAATACTACATAGGCTTAAAATAATCGCAAGCTGAAAATGAACGATAAGGTATCGCTTCATGAAAAAAATAATAAGAATAATGAATGTGGAATAGAATATAAAATTAATCTTAATTTTTTATTTAAGTTTCGATGAGCTTGATCAAACGCTTGCCAAAATACTACATGGCAAGCGCAAAAGGATGGCTACTTTTTAAAATAAAGCCTCTAAACGGACAAAAGTACTCACATAGTGACTGCGATCTTCACGATGATCATTAAAATAATTGAGATCGCCTTGTACATAAAACCATTCACGCCAGAGTTGTTGACGCCAAGACATAAAAGGTCCCCAGCTATTTAAGCGTAAGTCGCTATTATTGTAATAACCACCTGTATACAAGCCGTAATTAAAACGATTATTGGCAAAGAATTGATGCTGTCTAAATAAACGGTTATCCCACCACAGATCATCATCCTGATCATCAGCATAAGTTAGGCTGAATTGGTTAGAGAGAAAAGCCTCATTAGGACGCGCATGCGTTAATTCTAGATTGGTTCTTAAATAGTTTTTACTATCGATGCCATAACGATAAATTTGTTCCGCGTAAAACGAAAAATCGTTGCGTAGCGGCCACGCGCGTTTGGCTTTTAAGCGGACATAAATGTCGTCCCCAGAACGAATCCCCAGATCGGCATCAGTTTCAAACGGTAATTTTTTGGAGAAATCAGACCATCGTAGTGCCAATGAACCATTATTGTCACGGGTTTGACGAGAATCTAAGCGTTTTTTATCCCCGTTTGGATCGATATTGGTATTGGCGACATTATTATCAAACTCATCATCGAGTGAGTCATCACCAAACACGACGCTAAAACGCCGTTCGAGTGTTGGAAGTTTAATTTTTCCTCGAATACGTGGCTTAATCTCATAGCCATTATATTTATCCCAATAATTATCTAGCATGATCCTCAAGGTGGCATCGGCTGGTTTTTTGGGATCTACATCACCAAACCAATGATCGATTTTGCCAGAGGTACGGTCTGCCCAACGGCTAATATCATGCTGCTTACGATCAAACCACGTTAGATCTTGAGTTTCAGATACAGGAGGAACATTGGGCGTATCTGACTCAGGAGGTAAAATGGTCGGTGTTGAATCAATCCATGCAGGAATTAAATCTAATAGATTTTTATCTTGTGATTGATTTAATTGGTGTAATTTGACTGCATAGGCGACAGAGGTTCGTGGCGTATTGGGATCATTTGGTAAAACCAAGGGCTGATCTTGCTCGGAAGATTGATCGAAACTCACATCTTTTGTTTCTGTATTGGCGGAAAGCGAAGTTATTCCCCCCAAACACACTAAGAAATATAAAACGCGAGAACCCAAGTTAAAATAATTAGCTTTCATCATAATGGCTGTACATTGTTTATTATCTCATTTATGTGATAACTCTTGTTGATTTACGTCATAAAATCAAGTCCTAGCAACAAAACTAAGTAATTTTAAGAAGATACGTTATTTTTTTGTATATAAATAATTTGAATTTTATACAAATATCTTAATGATTAATGGATTTTGAAAATAAATTGATGATGATTACCCCTGCAATAATCAACAACATACCCAATAACGCTGGGAAGTCCAATTTTTGTTTGAGTACAATAAAATTGATGGCCGCTACCATTACAATTCCTGTACCTGCCCAAATAGCATAGCTGATGCCTACAGCTAAGGTCTTAACGACAATACTTAATAAATAGAATGCACAGACATAGCAAATCACCATGATTAAGGTATAAAGTGCATGGGTAAAGCCTTTGGTATGTGGCAACGAAGATGTTGCAATGACATCAAATATAATCGCAAGGCCAAGCGCTAGATAAGCTTTAATCATGGATTACACCATTTAGAATCAATAAAGCTCAAGTGCCAAAATTTTAATTGAACCAAAAAATTATATAGACCAAATAAAAACTCTCCACAAAGGGAGAGTCTTCAAGATATTAAGATAAGAATAAGTGATTAAAGTGATTCAAATCCGTTTTTTATTTAGGCTGAAGCATGCGTATGTTGGCAGCGACGAGAATAAATCTTACCAGCTATACCTCCAATCAACGCACCACTAAAGGTTCCAAAAACAGGAAGAATACTGCCTGCTACGGCACCTATTACGACACCTTTTACAGTTGGAGAAAAACGTGATTTTTTTGCTGATTCCTGCTCATTTGCTGTTGAAGTGTTGGCTGTATCTAATACATTAGGATTTTGATCAGTTGCCATTTTCATTTCCTCTTATTTAGGTTGAGATATCCATGACCTGAATTGAGTCGAACGAGTCATTGAATTTATCTAAACACAAGATTCAGCCTGAATTTGTGGCAGAGCTGTTAATAAGAAATCAAGTTTAGTAACAACCTTGACAGTTTCGTTGCAAGCCACATACTTTGGGTGAAAGAACTTGTCCATAAAGTGTCTAAAGCAATTTTTTGTATTTCATTCATCCGTGAAACTTTTACAATACTAAAAAATAAATCCAGAGGAATACTTTGAAAAAATTAAAAGCACTCTCTATCGTAGCGCCCGCTTGTGAGCGAATTATCTCAGGACAGAAAAAACTGGAAATTCGTTCATGGCGACCCGAACATTTGCCGCTATGTGATTTAGTGATTGTACAAAATACGCAGTTCCTGCATAAAGACGGTGATGAACAGATCGGGACAGCGATGGCAATCATTGATATTGTCGCGGTACATACATGGCGTTAAGATGAAATTGAAATGGCCTGTGCAAACTATTGGACAGAAGGATATTGGGCTTGGGAAATTACCAATGTGCGTCCGCTTGTACCTGGCATTCAGTGCATGGCCAAACGTAGGATTTATGAAATTGATCTTGCTATATGAAAAACGCTATAAAAATCCCCCTGAATGAGGGGGATAAACTCAATGCTGTTCATCCATTGATTGGGTTGGATGAACATGACGAGAAATTAAAATTACAGCGCAGTTGATGCATCTGATTTTAAAAGTTCTCAATCAGTGAACCTAGTCTATTTATGCAACGCAGCATTGCAAAATAAGGCTCGACGAACCCAGTTTACCCCGAGATTTATTTTTGCGGAATTTCGCAACTGTCATCATGACAACTTGCAGCCGTCGTAGCGGCGATGGATGATTGAGGCTGATCCTGCGCTTGCTGTAAAGCCTGTAGAAAAACCTCACGTGGCTGTGCGCCTGACAGGGCCAGCTTTTGATCGAACACGAAAAAAGGTACGCCACTAATATTGAGCTGTTCATGCGCAATTTTTTCATCATGACGGACAAAATCAGCCAACTCATCGCTATCAAGTACAAACTCGACTTCGGCATGATCCAAACCAATTCTGGAGGCAATTTCCTCTACAACTTCACGTTCACCAATAGCAAGACCTTCCGTCATATATGCATGGAAAAAGGCTTCCTCCGCTTGACTTCCTAAGCCCTTACTTTGTGCTAAATGGATGATACGATGTGCATTAAAACTATTACCAGATTTGGCTTGCTGCCATTGGAAATCGATTCCTTCATCGGCTGCCATTTCTGCAATATTACGTTCCATTTCTTGCATTTCTTCAAAACTACGACCATATTTAATCGCTAGACGCTCTGTATTTGACATATCATGTTTGGCGGGAGCATTCGGATCCAACTCAAAACTATGCCAATGAATCTCTAACTCGATACCTGCCTGCTCTGCAACGTGCTCAAGACGTTTCTTACCAATATAACAAAAGGGGCACACCACATCTGACCAGATATCTACGCGCATGATGGATACTCAATTTTAATTAATGACTTTATAATAGAGGCGAGTGGATCGCGTTTAAAGTACAAAAATTGCAATACAGCATTACATTTTGTGCAATTGAGTGATCTTTAAGAGCATGAAATTTGAGATTCAATTCAGACATCACGATAAAACATAACAACAAGCAAATAAATCAAGGAGGTGTATATGTCAGTACGCCGTTTAACCATAGGCTTTGTGCTATTAATCCTACTGGTTGGCTGTGTCTTTTGGTTTTATAAAAATTCACAATACCAACGTGATGATGTGTATAACCGAGAAATGTTCGATGTGGTCATGGCTGAAAAAATGCAGCAGCTTTATGATCAAGCACAAAACTGGGAACAGCCTATTCATCTGGATGTCCACGATAAACGGCTATATGGTGATTATAAAATCATGTCAGAGTTTTTGCTCAATTACTGGATGCAAAATGCCGAAGCGAGAAATCTGTATTTACGTGAGCTAAAAGCCGCCAAATGGGATCAGTTTCTGGACGTAGATCGACTTGATCAGGATCGTCAGCATAATTATGTAGAAACCACACAAATGCTGGTAGATGTAAAAATGATAGAAACGAATTATTTGCAGGACAATAGCGAATCTCAACAGCATTTTTTAAATCAGGCGCGCAGTTTATCCATTCATCCTGAGATGAAAGCGGCGCTATTGGTTAAAATTAACCAAAAACAAGATCAACGAAAAGAATATGCGTTGTTTAATCTGGAACAACAGATTTATAGCAAAGCAGAGCAAATGTTTGAGTTATTAAAAAATCATCGCTGGCAGAAACAAGACGGTAAGATCTCATTTTATGACGCTGCACAGGTTAAACAATTCAATCAGCTTTATCAGGATGTTTTGCGCATAAACGCAAAAATTGAAAAAATTAAAAGTCAAAATGCACAAACATTACAGAAGGATGTAGCTTCACCTCGCCAATAAGTAAAGGCAGATCAACTGGATCTGCCTTTACTTGGATTTTTTGAGAAAACAAATGATTAAAACAGGAATTAAACCTGACTTTGGATATAGTTTTCGATACCAACATCGTCAATCAAGTCAATTTGCGTTTCTGTCCAGTCCCAATATTCTTCTTCTTTTTCCAGAATTTCACGAACTAAATCACGAGAGACGTAATCCTGAGCCAATTCACAGACTTCAATGGTTTTCTTTTCGACTTCAATGTTCTCTTTGACTTTACGTACATCACACTTTAAAACTTCTGCGGTATGTTGACCGATATAAAGTTTGCCCAGATGTTGCAAGTTTGGTAGACCTTCTAAAAATAAAATACGCTCAATAATTTTATCGGCATGTTTCATCTGACGAATTGATTCTTTATATTCAATTGAACCTAGTTTTTCGATTCCCCAGTCATTACACATACGAGAGTGTAAAAAATACTGATTAATCGCAGTTAGATGATGATAAAGCACTTGATTCAGTTGATTGATGACTTCACGATTGCCTTTCATTGCGCGGACTCCCAAAACAAATTTTGCCCCGACTAAGGTTCAAGGCCATCTTTTTCAGATCAGTTTAATCAAGATTTGAGCTTCAAGCGAGTAATTTATGGAACAGCAAATGAAAATCGCAATCAAAAACAACTAAATATAAAATATAGATAAAATAAAACCCGCTTAGAGTCACAAGCGGGGAGGAGAGTATGATCTGGGGATCATGATAATATTGTTATAATTATGTTCAAAATAAATTTATCGCCATCTAGGCTGCAACTGAAATACGCGCAGCAATTTCAGCCAATTCATCACTAATAATCGTACGAGCTTCTGGTGCGCAACGACCACAGCACGTGCCTAAATCTAGTAAATCACGAATTTCTCGATAGCTTTCAGCACCGTTTGCAACAGCATCTTTAATATCTTGATCGGTAATACCGCGACATAAACACACGTACATCAGACTTATTCGCATTGATAAATGGGATAACTGATATTATTGATAATTATTATCGTTTGTCAATGAAATTCATTTGAAAATACGATTTTTAATATTGTCATTTTGAATAAAAAGCTAAGAAACAAATGGAAAATCCGAGCATGGCTCGGACTTCTTAATAACGTGATGTGCTCTATAGAATTAAAATGCTGAAAGCTGAAATCATTAAAAAACGCATAAGTTATTGATGAATAATTACAATCCCATCCATTTCAACCAAAGCACCTTTGGGTAAACTTGCGACACCCAACGCAGCGCGTGCAGGATAAGGCTGAGCAAAATATTCACCCATAATCTGATTGACGAGCTGAAAATGAGATAAATCAGTCATAAAAATATTAAGTTTCGCGATATCTGCTAGTGTTCCGCCTGCCGCTTCACAGACCGCTTTTAAATTATCAAATACGCGGCGAATTTGAGCTTCAATACCTTCAACAAGTTCCATACTATATGGGTCTAAACCAATTTGACCTGATAAATACAGTGTATTACCCACTAATATTGCCTGAGAATAAGTTCCAATCGCAGCAGGTGCATTTTCCGTATGGATCACTTGACGGGTCATTGATTTCTCCTAAATCTGATATTCTGACCATCATAATCCATGCGGCTGTTAGGCAAAAGACCGATTCATGAATTATCAGGAATTTATTCAGTCTTGTTTTTTTTCAAAAATGATTAGCTTGCCTGAGAGCTTTCCATAATAGCGGGTGGCAGTGCCAGACGGGAAATGCGAGGGAAGTTAAATTGCATACGCAGATCACGGATAATCTGTGCAATTTGTTTACGATTATTAACCACAATATTGACATAAGTACAGTCAGTGGTTGGATACACTTGTTCGACCCCAATGTGCGATTTACGGCATAGATAAATCAATTCGGAGACTTGCTCGTCATCCATTGCCAGCTCTACGCATAAATAGGCATTAAAACTGACATCCTCCAGATCATCTGATTGCCACTGTAAAGGCATGATATTTTCTGGATGCAAATGTTGTTCATGCAATAAATTATGACATCGAGCGCGATGCACAATCAGACCACGTCGGGACAGATGACCCTGAATTGGGTCGCCTAACACTGGATTACAGCAATGTGCATATTTAACATCAATCCCTTCAGTTCCCTGAATTAATCGATCAGATTCATGCGTTTCAGCTTGAGCTGTGTCCTGCTGTACATATAAATGATTGGCGACCAGTTGCGGCAAAAGATCACCCACTGCAATTTGCTCAAATAACGTATCTTTATTTTCAACATGACGCCATTGCAACACATCCATCCAGTCCGATTCAGATAAATCATTGATGGATCGATTAAACAGTTTTAATGCGCGATTTAAAGCTTGTTGTCCAACCAGGCGCTGTTCTTCTATATCCTGATCCCGCAAAATATTTTGCAGGGCTCGACGTGCTTTTTGCGTATTAATAAAACTGAGCCAATCTGGATTAGGTGTGGCTAACACATCAGTAATAACATCAACTACCTGACCACTGGCCAATGGCGTAGAAAGCGGACGAATTTCACCATCAACTTTAGCACCTACCGCATGGTTGCCCAAAAAGAGACTGGCGGCATAGGCAAAATCCACCACCGTTGCGCCTTGAGGCAATTCATGTAAATGTCCATGTGGGGTATAAACCCAGATTTTTTCTTGATGCAGATAATCGAGTAAATCATTGAATGTGGTTTTAGCACAAGCATCATCAATCAGGGTATTTAAATTCTGCATAGACGCCTGAATGGCTGAACGGCAGGCTTGCGGTGCATTTTCACCGAGTACCACCCCGAAACGCGCCGCTTTACGCATCAATTCCGTCTGAATCGTTAAAGAAAGCGTGGTATTTTCACCTTTTAGTTTCATCAATAAAGATTGATTACCGCCTGGCAATGGGCGACGAATATGATCTTCATAATGCAAGACTTCAAAGTTTTCACGGAGTGCTTCAACTAAACGATCACAGTCCGCAATACTCTGTAAGATGATTTCAAAAGCATGGCTGTGCGTAAGTTCGTGCAAATCAATTTCATTTTTGACAAAGTGGCGCAGTAATTCAATATTATTATTTTTCTTTTTAATTCGACCATTAATTTGATAAGCAAGGAGTAAATCTGCTAAATGTTTTTCCCATTGGGACTGATATTCACAGCGTTTGGGTTTACTTTCGAGTAAAGCGGTCTGAACATTATTGTACATATCCAGATCAAGATTTTGATAACACAATAGTTCAAGGTTATCCGCCATTTCATTCATGCCGACAATACGTGCCATCGGAACGAAAATATCCAGCGTTTCCTGCGCGATGCGAGCGCGTTTATCTGGACGCAAGGCATCTAGCGTGGTCATATTATGGTAGCGATCTGCTAATTTAATAATAATGACACGAGGGTCTTGCAAGGTCGCTTGTAAAATTTTACGAAAAGAAGCCGCTTTATTAAATTGCTTATCACTGGAATGGGTCAGTTTGGTTACACCATCCACCAAATCTGAAACAGTCCGTCCAAAACGCTCTGCCACATCATCTTTGGTATATTCTGTATCCTCGATGACATCGTGCAATAACGCAGCCATCAAGGTTTCTGCATCTAGACGCATATGTGCCAAAATACAACACACCGCGATAGGATGCAGCACATAAGGCTCACCACTTTTACGGGTGATTCCTGAGTGTGCCAGATCGGCAAAATCACAGGCAGCAAGCACACGCTCGACATCCTCAGCTTTTAAATAGGCATCGATAATAAGTTTGAGCTGTTGCTTGGCTTGGCTGACCTCTTCGCCTGGCATAGAGCACCTTTATTTACAGTGAATAATGAGAATCTACCTATCTCTTAATGAAATGCATATCGCAAATTTTGTCAATTCGTTCACACAAATATTCGCGGGTAAATTTCAATTGGGGAGATCGGCAGAATCAATCGAATCTTACAGTTGTATCAAATCTTTTATGTAGATGCATCATTTTTGAGAGGCGAGATGCATTTTTTTCACCAATTTTAGGATGCAAGTGTTTTATTTTTGAGCAAAATGGGTGGGTTGAATAAAAGAATAAAGAAAAAATGATGACAAATAGATGAATCTGAAAAAATAAATTGTAAGGTTGAATGGCAAATCTTTAAATTTTTTTGGGCATAAAAAAAGAGTGCAATAATGCACCCTTTTTTATATTGAAACGCTTATTGGAAAGAAAAACCTTCCAAATTTAAGCTGTTTGCAGACAACGCTAAATCAAGGCTAGACGTTTGATAGTCTTGATCGCGTTGTTTTAAAATATCTTTGGTCACGTGACCTGCTGCAATTTCACGTAATGCAACGACAGTTGGTTTGTCATTATCCCATTCTACAGTAGGTTCAATGCCCTGACGAGCAAGCTGACGCGCGCGTTTGCTTGCCACTAGTACAAGCTCAAAGCGGTTGTCTACATGGTCTAAACAATCTTCAACGGTTACGCGTGCCATATAAGTTCTCGGGTGATGAATACAACTAGACTGCAAAGTATAAAATGTATTGAGCGCAGACTCAAGTCTATTCGCTATTTGGGGTGATGAGTTGTTCGATCAAGGACTGATGACGATAGACCTGTTGGGCAAGTGTCAAACGGTTCGCAGTAATAATCGACTCTAAATCATGTAAAGCTTTATTAAAGTCATCATTGATAATGACATAGTCAAAATTAACATATTGTTGCATATCTTCAACGGCACAACTTAAACGATGCTCAATCACTTCAACTGAATCTGTGCCACGGTTAGATAAACGCTGGCGCAAATCAAACTGGCTAGGAGGTAGAATAAAAATTTGTCGGGAATCAGGAAAAAGCCTGCGAACTTGTTGTGCGCCTTGCCAGTCAATTTCGAGCAATACATCATGACCTTTGGCAAGTTGCTGTTCCACAGTGGCTTGCGAAGTACCATAATAGTTACCAAAAACCTCAGCATATTCAATAAAACCACTCTTTTCGACGTGGCTCAGAAAAGCATCTTTTGTGGTAAAATGATAATGCACACCGTCGAGTTCGCCTGGTCGCTGTCCACGAGTGGTATGCGATACAGAAACGTGTAAATTGGTGACACGTTCTAGTAGGGCTTTGACTAAAGATGTTTTGCCCGTCCCTGAAGCAGCAGAAACGACAAACAATAGACCCGACATGATATTTTTCCTGATATGATAAAATATCTTGGCTATTGTAGTGTACCGACGATCTAAACTAAAGGGTTCAAGATAAAGTTTAGTTCGCTATCTTTCTTAAAATTTAAAATATTATTCATTTTAGCCATTTGTTGAGGATCTTATGCAAATCGTATTGGCAAATCCACGAGGTTTTTGTGCTGGTGTAGACCGTGCGATTGCGATCGTCAATCGTGCACTAGAATGCTTTAGCCCACCTATTTATGTGCGGCATGAAGTGGTTCACAATAAATTTGTGGTGGATGATTTACGCCAACGCGGTGCAATTTTTGTCGATGAACTTGATCAAGTACCAGATGACTCAATTGTTATTTTTAGTGCGCATGGAGTTTCTAAAGCGGTTCAACTTGAGGCTGAACAGCGTGGTTTAAAAGTCTTTGATGCGACCTGTCCATTGGTGACCAAAGTCCATATTGAAGTCACTAAATATGCTCGTGAAGGAACAGAAGCCATTTTGATTGGTCATGAAGGTCATCCAGAAGTCGAAGGCACCATGGGACAATACGACAAAAAAAGTGGCGGAGATATTTATCTGGTTGAAGATGAACAGGACGTTGCTGAGCTAGCGGTGAGACATCCTGAAAAATTAGCGTTTGTGACTCAAACCACGTTGTCGATTGATGATACAGCTAAAGTCATTGATGCTTTGCGTTCACGTTTCCCTCATATTCAGGGACCACGTAAAGATGACATTTGTTATGCTACACAAAACCGTCAGGACGCGGTGCGTGATTTAGCTGTGCAGTGTGATGTTGTGCTTGTGGTCGGTTCTCCAAATTCGTCCAACTCCAATCGACTTCGTGAACTGGCAGAGCGTATGGGGAAATCGGCATATTTAGTCGATAATGCTGATCAGCTTGAACAGGCTTGGTTTAAAAAGACGGATAAAATTGGCGTTACGGCAGGCGCGTCTGCTCCTGAAATTTTAATTAAACAAGTGATCCAGCGTTTACAAGATTGGGGTGCAGACGCCCCTAAAGAGTTAGATGGGCGTGAGGAAAATATTACCTTTAGCTTGCCGAAAGAGTTAAGAATACAAGTGACACAGGCTTAATTTTAAACAAAAAGTTTTTTTGAGAACGGATGAGTGTTACTCATCCGTTTTTTTATGCCCTTAATCTTGATTGTATTGGTTCTGTAAAAAAAAACGTTAATCTAAAATAATAAAGAAGGCGGTCATAATAAATAGGGGTGAACAATGCGTAGAAGTTTAGGATTTACGCTCATTGAGTTAATGGTCACTATTGCTGTGTTGGCGGTGATTGCGACGATGGCTGCGCCTTCTTTTGGAAATTTGGTGGCAGAAAAGAAATTGGATAGAGATGCTCGTGATTTAGCCTTGACACTAAGTGATGCTAGAGGGCAGGCTGCGGCTTTACGGAAACAAATAACAATAAAATTTAAAGCTGGAACTAATACCTCTACTACGTACTACTGGATACCACAATCAGAAAATAATGCTATGGATGAATCAGATCAGGATGTTTCTTTTTCTGATGTGACCTACACACCTGTTGGAGTGCCTTCTCAAAGAGAAGTGGATAAACCTAATCCTACATATGATAAAACAAAAGAGACTGATCTAAATACAAAGCCACCTACTAACCCGCCAACGATAAAAGTCATAGTTCCTTTAAAATTTAAACTTTGTAATTCAAAAATTAAGCAAAGTCGAATGATCAATGTTTCTTTAAATGGCACGATTCAACAAATAGAAAAAGGAACATGCTGAAAATGAATAAAAACTATCAAAATGGTGTGGGTCTAATGGAGGTTTTAGTTGCGCTTCTACTTCTGGCTATTGGAGTGCTAGGGTTTTCTGTTTTGCAAGTGAGAGCTATAGATGCATCGCAAGAAGCTTCTGATCGTTCCGTTGCTATGAATCTTGCTCGAGATTTGTCTGAACGAATTCGTATTAATAAAACTGCTTTAACAAAGTATAAAGAGTATATCAATGCTAAAACAGTAGATACGAGTTGCATTGGTTCGGCGACAAGTTATTTTCCAAAGTGTAATCCAGAAACAATGGTAAAATTTGATGTGGGAGAAATTCTTACAAAAGCTGATAGTTTGGGACAATCGATAAAAATATATAACTGCGTAGGAAGTAATTTAAATTGTATTTATGTGGCTTGGGGGAGAACAAATACAACGGCAAATAATATTAATACTGATGCAAGTAAATGTATTGATTCTTCCACAGGAACATATTTAGTGGGTTCTCAATGCCTTGTTATGGAGGCATTCTAATGAAATATAATTTAAATTATATCACGCAAAGAGGTTTT
This sequence comes from Acinetobacter ursingii DSM 16037 = CIP 107286, assembly GCF_000368825.1. Lineage (GTDB taxonomy): Bacteria > Pseudomonadota > Gammaproteobacteria > Pseudomonadales > Moraxellaceae > Acinetobacter > Acinetobacter ursingii. The sequence goes on from NZ_KB849710.1 coordinate 32,915, forward strand.
ACCTTATTAGAGCTTATGGTTGCTTTGGCATTAGGTCTGATTATTAGTGCGGCGGCTATACAATTATTTCTAATCAGTCAACGTAGTATAACGACGCAGCAGGCTCTGTCGAATATGCAAAGTGATTCTATATTTGGATTGGAAGCATTAATTCGTGATATCCGATTAGCAAATTTAAATGCTGATCAGCCTTACATGGATGATTCTGTATTACATGGTGGAGTTGTATTAAATGGTAGAAATTACACATCTAAAAGACAGGCGACTCCTAAGGAAAATGAAGCAGATATTACTTTAACTAATGCATTATCTATTGGAGAACAAGGCTCATCTAATCTAAATGGTGTAAAAAGCGACCAACTTGTTATTCAATATAAAAATATTTTGGATAGTCAATTCGACTGTGAAGGTAATAGTTTGAGTAAGGATGTTTTTGTCGTCGAGCGTTATTTTCTGCGCACAGATACTAATCGAAATGATCCTAATCAGGCTTTGTCATTAGCATGTAAATCTTTTGTTTATAGTGGTGATACGCCAACAAAAATAGATTTATCTGGAGATGGTCAGATTGTTATTCCTAGAGTTGACCATTTTAGTGTGATGCTACGTATCGCACAAGATGGTAGGAATGCAGCATGTAATGCTGATGATGCAACGCAAAAAGATGGAAATATGGACTGTTTTGGTGATATTAAAATCGAAGATTATAAAAAATTGACTGCAACAATAAAGCCACAAATTGTTGCAGTGAAAATAGGTCTGTTGATTCGTTCTACGAACACAGTGGGTGAAAACAAATTTTTCAATAAAGATCAACTGTATCAAATTTTACAGACTAGTGGGAAATTAATCGAAAATGACAAAAATAAACTCTATGTTCGAAATGTTGTAACACAGACCATCGCTATGCGTAATGGTTTTGGAATAGCGAAATAAGGGGCTTGTAATGAAAAATATCAAAGTATTCAAAAAAGCCCAAACTGGTGCTGTACTCATCGTTGTATTAGTTATGCTTATTTTGCTTACAATAGCAGGAACTTGGGCGATCCGTAGTGGATTAATTTCCCTCAATATAGCAACAAATTCTCAAGCACAATCATTGCTGATGCAAAATAGTGATTCTGTTTTTTTTACATTGGAAAATCAAACAAATGATGCTTTAAAGTTCGCCAATATGCGTATTGGAGATGGTATGTTGGCATATGTTATGCGACCAGAAAATAAGAACAAGGAGTTAGTGTTTTGTATTCGTGGAACTGTAGCAGATAATTTTGCAGGTAGTCGATATGGCAGTATTGTGTACTGGAATGGTACGAGTATTAGCAATAGTGACATGGGTAAAAATGGTTTTTGCAAAACAAGTAGATCGCTTGATTTTTTAAGTAAACGTGCTGCAGTTATGACTCAAGTCACTGTGAGAGCTGCGCCTAATGATAAAGACTGGGATCAACTTATTTCTGGTGAAGATAAAGAAACTTCAAAAGGGCAGGATATTCAAAAAGTAATTATTACAGCAACATCATTATTACCAAATTTAAGCACGAGTTTAGAATCTAAGATTAACTCTTGTCTAACAGATTATACGAGTTTTTATGATGATGTTGCGAAGCAGGATACTGTAACAGATTGTTTAGCAAAAAATAGTGTGCCATACAGTACGCAGGATATGGAATATACCTTGCGCTATATCAATGCATCTTAAAGTGGGGGAATGATGATGAAAAATTCAATCAATAAAAAAGCAAATAAAGATGTAAATGTGGAAATTGACAAACAAGTGATTCATAAATTAAATATCGCTAGTGTATCGGCAACATTAACATCTTTAATATGTGCAGCAATAACCCCTACTTATGCATCTGATATTGAAATTTATAAGGTACCAGAAGATTCTGTAGGTTCTACAACATTAATGATGATGTTGGATACTTCGGGGAGTATGGATAGTAAGGATGGTTTATCTACATCACGTATGCAAAGACTGAAACAGGGCTTAAGTGATGTGCTGCAAGGTACTGCATCTGTGCCAAGAGTTGATGATAAAGTCGTCATGGGGCTGGCTACTTTCAGTGGAGATAATGGTTATATTCGTATACCAGCTAAGCCTTTAGGGGAAAAAACGGGCTATCAAGTCCAAGACGGCGTTTATGTTAAGCCTCGCTGGCAAAGTTATAACCGTAAAATCTCTGGCAAACCTAAGCAATATTATAATGAATGTAAAACTTGGGATCCTAATAATTATAATTGTTTAACTTGGGGGGGGGAAACCACCTCTAAGCCGTCTGCATATAGTACATCAAGCCCATATAAAACGAATACCAATACAAGCTGTACATATGGAGATTATAGTGACTGTGTATTTATATGGGAGGAATTACCCAAATATCGTGATTTAACACATAGAGATACACTACTTACAGAAATTAATAGTAATAATTTATATGCGGATGGAGGAACACCAACCCCTTATGCATACGCTGAAGCGGCTGCATATTTGATGGGTCAATCAGCTCCTCGTAATGATTTACAGGCCTATTTTGTGCTTTCGGGACAATATAGTGGTTACTATGCAGTATGTACATCATGGGCAGGTATCACATGTACATCATGGGATCGCTGGTATTCTAAAGGCTTTAACTCTAGTGGCTACACAAAAGGGGCTAGCGATAAATTAGATGGTTATAGTGGAAACTATTATATTGGCCGTGACCCAAATATTAATCCGTATACTGGTTTTGATAAATCTGTATCTAGTTCAAAAAGTGGTAATACTTATATCGCACCAAGCTCAATTACAGATCAACTTACTAATTCAGATAAAAGAGAATGTAGTGGGCAAGGGATTTACTTTTTAACTGATGGTGTACCTGAACCTGGCGGTACAGCTCCAGGTTCAGATGGCAAAAGTGGTACGGCATATTCCTTAATGAGTACTGCGCTTGGTTCTAAAGGGGGGGGCTTTACTTGTGCTAATAGCCTGTTAGGTAAAAGAAGTAACTATACAAATTCTAGGAATGCTTGGTCTTGTATTGGCAACTTTGCACAATCTTTATTAGACTCGACTAAAAACACACTTGGATTACAGATTAAAACAGTCGTGGTTGGTTTTGGGAGTAGTTTTGGTAGTGGAACTACAAATGATGATGTGGAAGATGCTAAAACTTGGGGGAATCTTGGTGGTGGGGGCTGGGTAGCGGGTTCTAGTCCTCAAGATATTGTTAATAGTATTAATAATTTTATTAAGGATATTACTAAAGATATTCCTTCTATGAGTACTGGTTCTTCCACTATTCCTATGGATGCTCTAAATCCTGAAGTTGTACAGCCGTATTCTTATTTTCCACAATTTGAACCTAAGGTGAAACCAGAAGATGTCCAACAGTTATGGCTAGGTAACCTAAAAAAATATTATGTCCTAAATAATTCGGTGTATGCAAAAAATAAAGTAGATCTAGTTATCAAAGCGAGTAAAGTGCAGGATGTCACGGATCTTTGGAATGATGGTGGCATTACCTATACAGAAACAACGCCAATCTATCAAAAAGGGGGGGCATTGAGTCAGTTGGTTTTGGGTACTACGACGGACACCCATAATGCAAAAATTACAGGAAGAACCTTATTAACCAATTATGATTATGATGGCACAAAGACAGGAGCAAATCAGGTAACGAATAATCTCAATCTAGTTAAAGTGAAATACACCTATACGACTGATACTAAAACAAAAACAGATACTATATACGCACGTTCTTTAATGGCTTTACTTGGTTATAATATTACTAATGATGAAAATACGAATGGCTTGGATTTGACAAATCGTGTGGCAACCATTCGCCAAATGGGTAGTGTTTATCATTCAAATCCTGTGTTATTGACACAAGAAGGAAAGGTCGTTGCCAAGAAAAATGATGCAGGTCAGGTTTACATTGATTCAGAAAGTCGGGAAGACTATGCATTATTTGGTACAACACAGGGTTTAGTGAGCGTTGTTGATGCTAAAACAGGAGTAGAAAAATTTTCCTTTGTACCAAAAGAAATGATAGAGAAGCAATCCGAAACATTTAAGCTAAATGGTGGTAGTCTGGCTGGTGGTAAAAATGCGCTTTACTACGGGATGGATGGAGAATGGACTGCACAGACTGTTTATGTTTCTAAAGATGATGGAACATTAACCGTTAAAGGAACGGTTCGAAATGTAATCGGGAGTGCTACTGATAAAGAAAACCTTAAAGGGAAGCAATGGGTGTATGGTGGTATGCGTATGGGCGGGCGTAGTTATTATGCGCTTGATCTTACGGACATGGATAATCCTAAAATTAAATTTCAGATAGATCCATCTGCTGGAATGATATATTCCCAAGACAGTCCAACAGGTAAAAGCTTTCCTGCGATCCAAAAAATGGGTCAAAGTTGGTCTAAACCTAAAATTGATTATGTAAACTGGAAAGGACAGCGCAAACTCGTTATGTTTGTTGGTGGTGGTTATGATGCTGGTGGCGATGATGGAGATGGATTAAAATCCAATGGTGTCCGTACTGGTTATGCGGGATATGAGTATTATAATTATAAGCAAGAAAACTCTACTTCCACCAATAAGAAGATTGGTGCTGGTGTTTATATGTTTGATGCAGATAATGGTGATTTGTTGTGGTATACCGACTCAACCAATGATGCAAATGTCAAAAATACCGATTTAAACTATAGTGTTGTTAGTCAAATTAAGACCGTAGATCGTAATAACGATGGTGTGGTCGATCATCTGTATTTTGGTGATTTGTCAGGACAAGCTTTCCGTGTTGATTTTAAAAATGATGGTGCATCAACTTTTACAGCTCAAGTAAATAAAATTCTTGATATTCATAAAACTGATGGCACTAGCCCAAGGTTTTATTTACCACCAGTATTTACAGCACATCGTAGCGCTGGGCAAGCGGAAGGTGGAAATATTGTTGTTGCAACTTTTATTTCGGGTAATAAAAGCTCGCCTCTTCTGGGTACGCCAGACTCGCCAAGTGCTACAGGCTGGCAGAATACTGTTGGTTTACAGTACGATGCGGTCTATGCAATTTATGACTATGATATTTTCCCAAATGGTGCAAATTATCCTGTTGGGACTCAGGCTAGTCCATTGATTGCTACGAGGACACTGGCGGTTGCAAGTGACGTAGCCTCTACTTCTAAATTGAAATTGATTACGGCCACAACTAGTGCAAGTAATAATACTGGTGCGATAGTCAATAAAACATCTGGTTGGGGTGGCTGGTATTATAAATTGACGACTAAGTTTAATGGTAATACTGAGAATGAAAGTGTGATTAAAGGATTATCTCCACTTATAGCTATGGGTGGAGCATTGTATGTCACAATGTTTGATTCAGCGGATAATGGAACCTCTTCAAGTTGTGGTGCGGGAGTAAAAGGAAATAGTTATACGAAAAGAATGTGTTTACCAACAGGTGTATGTTCATTAGATGCAGATTATACCTATAACCTAGGATCTGGGATTGTAGCGCCGCAGGTTGGTGGTGGTGGTGACGGTGATCCTAATTGTACAGGAGATACTTGTAGAACGCTTATTATTCCAGATCCAAGTAGTACAAAATGTGTAGGTACAGCGTGTGGAACAACAAACTTTTTTGCTACTGGCGGTACCATGCGTTTTGTTCCAAATCGTTGGTATGAGCGTTATGCGAAGGTCAAGTAGTATGAGAAAAATGCCAATAATCACTATTGTACTAAGGAGTAAATCCTATCAGTATGGGTTTAGCTTGATAGAGCTTATGGTGGTAATTGCTATTGTTGCAATTTTTGCAGCAATAGCAATTCCAAGTTATCAAATCTACGTCCGAAAAGCGGATGTTGCGAGTGCTCAACAAGAGATGCAAAGAATTGCTGAGCAGCTATCAAGACATAAAGCGCGTAATTTTAGCTATAAAGGTTTTGATGGAAGTTATTTATACAAGGATAAAGTTGGAACGCTGAACCCAAACTTTGACGCAACTAAACAAGAGTTAAAGATACCGATTGATAGTAGTAGATCAAAATATACGTTAACGATCATGGGGTCTTCTACTGATGAAAAAGGCGATACAGATCCTAGTAACGATGTGATTACACAAACATTATTAACAAACACAGGCTTAACAAACCTTGGCCAGTCATGGTCAATAAAAGCTGAGAGTAATACTGTTACAAATCCCTCAAATTATGATTTATTAATTACAAGTACAGGTATTCGCTGTATGAATAAGAATAAAGCAAAAGTAACTTACCAGACTTGTGGAACTAAGGATGATGGGAGTGAACAATGGTAAATAAAGGATTTACCCTAATAGAGGTCATGATCGTTGTAGTGATTATTGCAATATTAGTTGCGATAGCTTATCCCTCTTATACTCAGTATAGAATCCGTACGAATCGATCAGATGTGCAGAAAGAGTTATTGAATATCGCGCAACAAATGTCTGCTTATAAAGTTGCTATAGGCACTTATGCCGGAACAAATGTAAATACTATATACGGTTCAACTGTTTACCCTCAAGAATCGACAGCAATTTACGATTTGACATTTGACCCAGTAACTACTACTGCGTCTGAATGGGTACTTATTGCCAAACCTAAAAGTGCAACAATCCAAGCTGGGAATGGCTGGATTTGTCTCAATGATCAAGGTCAAAAATATTGGACCAAAGGTGCAACGGCTTGTGCTCTTTCTGCCACCTCCAACTGGGACGGACGATAAACCACAAATTCAAACCTGCGGATAACTCAAAAAAGCATCTTTTCTTTAGGTCAAAAATCACGTAGAATATCGCCCTCTATGAAAGGGGTTTGAAGCGTGATCGGTGGTCGATTACAGGGATAATCCGTAAGAATTATAAGGCTTTTATCATGGTTGTTATTCGTTTAGCGCGCGGTGGTGCAAAAAAACGTCCATTCTATCAAATCGTTGTGACTGATAGCCGCAATGCGCGTGATGGTCGTTTCATCGAACGTATTGGTTTCTTTAACCCAACTGCTCAAGGTCAAGCGGAAAAACTTCGTTTAGATGCAGACCGTTTTGCTCACTGGGTTTCTCAAGGCGCTCAACCGTCTGAACGTGTTGCTTCTTTAGCTGCTCAAGCTAAAAAAGCGGCAACTGCTGCTTAAGTAGTAGGTAATCCATGACACCAGTGCTGAATGTTCCCGAAGATCGTATTCAGATTGGACAGTTACGTTCAGCCTATGGTTTAAATGGATGGCTCTGGGTGTATTCCAATACAGAACCCATGAGCAATATGTTTGACTATCTGCCTTGGTACATTGAGACCAAAGCAGGTTGGCAAACGATAGATGTAAAGCGTTGGAAACCGCATGGCAAAGGTCTGGTAGTGAGCTTAAAAGGTGTGAGTGATCGCACTACTGCTGACAGTCTGATCGGCGCTAATATCTGGATTGCCAAATCACAATTGCCAAAAGCAGATGTAGATGAGTATTACTGGTCTGATCTCAAAGGTCTTACGGTGTTAGGACTGAATGATGATGAGCAGGAAGTCAATCTCGGACAGATTCATGAGCTTTTTGAAACAGGTGCCAATGATGTCATGGTGGTTCGCGCCACGGCTGACAGTATTGATGCTGAAGAACGCATGATTCCATGGCATAAAGATGTGGTGCAACGTGTGGATCTTGAAGCAAATCGTATTTACGTCAATTGGGGCGTAGATTACTAAATTGCACATAAGTGGTTTAGTGCGAACGCAGTAAGAAAATAGAGGAGTCTGCGATGTTTTTTGCAGTCATTACACTGTTTCCTGAAATGTTCGAAGCGATTACTGCCTACGGGATTAGTGGTCGTGCAGCCAAGCGTGACATGGTACAGGTGACCTGTATCAATCCACGTGATTTTGCACAGGGTAACTACAAACGAGTGGATGAACGTCCATTTGGTGGTGGCCCAGGTATGGTGATGATGGCTGAGCCTTTGGCGGAAGCGATTGCCCATGCCAAACAGCTTGCGAGCCAAGCAGGATGTGTTCATGTCCCTGTAGTATATATGTCGCCACAAGGTCAAACCTTAAATGAACCCGCAGTACAACAGTTCATTGAATATGATGGTTTAATTGTACTTTGTGGTCGTTATGAGGGTGTCGATGAGCGTTTAATCCAGCGTTATATTGATCAGGAATGGTCAATTGGGGATTACGTTTTGTCGGGTGGTGAACTGCCCGCGATGGTGCTTTTGGATAGTATTATTCGGCGTTTGCCCGATGTCATGTCCGATGAGCAATCGCATATACAGGATTCTTTTGTGGATGGTTTACTCGACTGCCCACAATATACCAAGCCTGACCATTTTGAAGGGTTGGATGTGCCTGAGGTACTTAAATCAGGACATCATGCTAATATTGAAAAATGGCGGTTTTTGCAGCGTTATCAACGTACACTTGAACGTCGACCTGAGTTGGTTGAACAAGTGATATTGACCAAGCAGCAAAAAAAATGGCTCAACGATTTAGATGGATCATGAAGATGAAACATCTTTTATAGGCTCTTTATTTTTATACGTTCAGTATGAATGATAAAGGGAAAGTTAAACGGGTTGATATGCGCTTTAGCCTCTGTCCCCAGCGGTGTAAGAGACCTCTTCTCTCCCGCACATATTGGAGATTCCACAATGAGTGGTAAACATCCTTTAGTTCAAGCAATTGAAAATTCACAGTTAAAATCAGACATTCCTGCTTTTGCTCCAGGTGACACAGTCATCGTTCAAGTTAAAGTAAAAGAGGGTGATCGTGAGCGTCTTCAAGCATTTGAAGGTGTTGTGATTGCGAAGAAAAACCGTGGCCTAAACTCTGCGTTCACTGTTCGTAAAATTTCTAGCGGTGTTGGTGTTGAGCGTGTTTTCCAAACTCACTCACCAGTTGTTGCTAAAATTGAAGTGAAACGTCGTGGTGATGTTCGCCGTGCGAAACTTTACTATCTTCGTGAATTGTCTGGTAAAGCTGCACGTATTCGTGAAAAATTGCCAGCACGTAAACAAGGTTAATTTTAACCTCGTTTTCAAGCAAAAAAATGCGCCGATAAGGCGCATTTTTTATATGCGTTTTATAGACCTTGTAATTTAAGTCGGTTCGCATGCTGACGATAAAGCGCCACAGGGTCTGCTGAGAACACGCTGCGTAAGCCGAGTACCTGATTCACCTCATCAAAATGATTATGGAAATAGTCATCTCGAATGGTTTTGCCAAGTCGGCTACTACATTGGCTCACTAGACCATCGTTCTTTTGACCACTAAACGCCACATATCCCATAGAGGTTAATAAAGTATCAGGATCTAAAGGATTGGTGGTTTGTGCTGCACCTGTCCATGAGTAAAATGCTATGCCATTGGCATTTGCAGGTCCATCCTGACAGGCTTTTGTGGGTAAACCCAATGGAAACTTGGCATTAAACTCTGCTGCTCCCTGAGCCGATAAGCTATGAATCGATGCTTTAAAATCACTGGGTAAATTAGAACGAAGTTGCGCGTAGCTAATAATCGGTGAAACCAAAGCATCTACAGCTGCTGCCAATGCAGTATTGAGTAAAGGTAGATTCTGAACCAGATCGGCGACAGGAGAGCCAAAATTGACGCCTGCTACACTGGTAACCGATGAAACCAAATCTGGTCTAATCCCAGCAACATAACGCGCGGTTGGGCCACCATGACTATGTCCAATCAGATTGACCTTGTTTTTGCCAGTGATTGCCACGACTTCTTCGACTTGTTGTAACAATTGTTCGCCACGTACTTCAGTCGACTCAAGCGGGGATACCTGCGTAGCATAGGCGGTTGCACCATTTTTGGCTAAATCGGGTAATACCTGATACCAGTAATCGAGCCCAAACTCTGCTGAACCCAAACGGTTAAATCCAAACATACCGTGTACAAAAACTAATGGATATTTGGTTTTGGCATAGTCTGAAATGACATTTTTTGTTTCTGCACTTTGTAATCCTTCCGCAGCGAAACTACTCTGGATTACAAGACAACTGATCAGTCCTGTTATGAATATTCTTGATCGCATTTGATCTTTATCCTCTTTTTGTTTTCGTTTTATGCTGGTGATCCTCTCCAGCAAATCCCTAAAAAATGATCCTCCTGTGATTGATTATGCTGTTACTGAGCAAATGGTAGTGTTCCACCTTGATCATGAACAGATTCAAATGTTTGTAATCGAAGCTGTTCTTGAGGGTTGCTAAATGTTTGCAGGCGTAATTGATCAATCGCCTGTTGTTTGGCGGCATCAGACATCCCGCTATTTAAAATAGTATCGCGATTATTCAGATATTGATTCACACGACTTTTCCAGACATCGCGATTTTGATCAAGGCTTTCTAAGCGTTGAGTGGCTTCAGCCCCGACTAGATTCAAACGCATTTGTCGTAATTCACTGGCTGAACCATGACGATCTTGAATGGCTTGAGTCAAATGCCGCAATTCTTCTAATTTGGTGGTTTGTTGTAGATTTTCTTGCCAATCTTGAGGAAGTTGATCGAATAGTGCTTTTAAACGTTTAGCTTTTTCACTTTCAGATAGATTCTTGTCATCCAATATTGCCATACGGTTTAAAGTGTATTCATGATAAGTATCCTCGCTGCCAAATAATCCTGAAATTTCATTCACAGAAAAAAATTGTTGGCGTAGATTTTTCATATTGCTGAAAATAGCACGATAATAAGCAGGATCATCCTGTTTTAAATTCGGTGGGCTGAGTTCCCCAAGCTGCTGGCGATACTTTAAATAACGACTCCAGAGATCCTGAATTTGTGATAAAGCGGGTTCATGGTAATTTTGCTCTAAGTATTTTTTAAAATCGCTATCAATTTGAGCAATACTTTTTTCCCCATATTGAGTAATAAAATACTCAAAACAATCTCGGGTTTGTTCATTCACAATTAAGGAATTGTTCGCAAGTTTAAGCTGACAATTAATCTGAGTATCTGCTTGGCTTGGACTGCTCAATGCCGATGTGGCGAAGCTTGATCCAGACGGTGGGGGAGTTAAAGGTGCTTGCGTAGAAATATTTTGTCTTGATTTATCCTGATTAGACATAGATCCATTGGCAGACTGAGGTTTAAGCCAAAACATCAAACCGATGACCAATAGAAGAATAAAACCAATGACGATCCAAACATAATGATTGCGAAATCCTTGCATGTAGAGATCCATCCCTATTTCTTTTTTGTTTTAGTAGATTTAAAGAATCCATGTATAAAAATAGCACAGTAAACATAAAATACTGTAAAAATGGATAAGTGGATTTGATAACATGGCGACAGCATTTTGACTGCTTCGCACTGGACATACATGACGGCTAAATCTGAAAAAATCCCTCGTCGCCACTTGAGTGGTGTTTTTCTGCTGAATAAGCCTTTAGGCTTAAGTTCAAATGCAGCCTTGCAAAAAGTTCGTTGGCTATTTAGGGCGCAAAAGGCAGGACATACGGGTGCACTGGATCCTTTAGCCACAGGTTTGTTACCTATTTGTCTGGGGGAAGCAACCAAGTTTTCACATTATTTACTAGATTCAACCAAACGTTATCAAACCGTGGTCAAACTCGGAGAAACCACTTCGACGGGTGATGTAGAGGGGGAGATTCTTAAGCGTAGAAATGTTCCCGCCTTGACCCGTCAAAGTATTGAACAAGTGCTGGATCAATTCCGTGGGGATATTCAGCAAATTCCGCCGATGTATTCCGCTTTAAAGCGCGATGGACGTCCTCTGTATGAATTGGCACGACAGGGCATTGAAATTGAACGTGCAGCCCGTCCTGTAACCATTTATGAGTTAAAACTGATTGATTTCGATGCAGAAAGTTTAACCTTGGATGTGACTTGTTCTAAAGGGACTTATATTCGGGTATTGGGGGAGGATATTGGTGAGGCGCTCGGTTGTGGTGGTCATCTCACCCATTTGCATCGAATCCAGACGGGACATTTTCAACTCATCCCTGAATATAGCATTGAATATTTAGAACAACTGAATGAAACACAGCGCGATATGCTATTATTGCCGGCCTACGCACCCGTCGAATATTTACCGAAAGTTCAAATTCCTGAAGGCCGTCACAAATATTTTTGTAATGGTCAGGAAAGTAATATCGAACATCCACCTGCGCCTGAAGTTCTAGTATTTGATCAAGATCATTGTTTGGGTCTGGCTGAAATTACCGATAAAAAAAGATTGGTGCCGAAGCGTCTTTTAAATTTATAGGCATAGTTCCCCATGGAAATCGAAGTCATACTCAGCTTAATCTTTTTTGCGTTTTGTGCAGGTGCAATTGATGCGGCAGTGGGTGGGGGTGGCTTGATTCAGATTCCTGCTCTGATGAGTACCTTTCCGCAAATGTCACCTGCCACCGTAATTGGAACCAATAAGCTCTCTTCAGTTTTCGGCACAGCTTCTGCGGCCTATACCTTTGTGCGCAAGGTTAAATTACAGTGGAAATTACTGGCGGTGATTGCCGTATGTGCCTTGATCAGTTCTTTTCTGGGGGCAGCTTGTTTGTCCTTGATTCCTCAGTCGGTGTTACGTCCATTTGTCTTTGTGATGTTAATCGTTATTGCGATTTATACATTGGTAAAAAAGAATTTTGGACAGGTACATGTTGCTTTAAGTATCACGCCTAGAGTACTTATGCTTGCTGCAATTGGGAGCTTGCTGATTGGATTTTATGACGGAATTTTTGGTCCAGGGACCGGCAGTTTTTTTATTTTCTTCTTTATCCGCTTTTTGAATGTTGATTTCTTACATGCTTCAGCATTATCAAAAATCGGAAATTTCATGACCAATATTGCTGCTCTTAGCTTTTTGGCACCGACAGGTCATGTGATTTTTCAGATTGGTCTTATGATGGCGGTTGCCAATGTGATTGGCTCTATAGTCGGTGTACGTGTTGCGCTGAAATATGGCAGTGGCTTTGTACGAATTATCTTTTTGATTTTGGTTTCGATCTTGATCTGTCGCATTGGTTATCAAATGTTTGTAACAGGATAGTCGATCAAACAACGTTCTGAAACAGATTTTGACATCAACGAACTTTTTTTCATGCATTGAAAAAGTAAACTAAAGGTAGCCAATCGGCTGCCTTTTTCTTATTTAGCCACATGATAATAGCCAGAATAGGGATGATAAATAGATGAATATTTTTGAAGCATTACGGGAAAGTCATGACAATCAACGTGCTCTTTCTGAACAATTAATACAGACGCATGGACACACTGAACTACGTGAACAATTGTTTCAGGCCTTAAAAAATGAACTGTGGGCGCATTCTGTTGCAGAAGATCGCTATCTTTATATTCCATTAATGTTTAATGATATTGGGCTGGATATTAGCCGACATGCCTTATCAGAACATCATGAAATGGATGAGCTTGTTGAACAGCTTGAAGAAACTGATATGAGCAGTCCAAGTTGGTTGGCGATTGCTAAACAGTTAAGTGACGTGGTACATCACCATTTAAAAGAAGAAGAGCATAAATTCTTCCAGCAGGCTGGTAAAATTCTGGATGACAAACAAAAAGAAAAACTGGGTCAGCAATATTTAAAAGAATACGCCAAATATAAGAAGCATGAACTTGTCTGATATTAAATGCTCCATTCTTTAGCGTATTTTAAAGTCGAGTTACGAGTTACGTAGTAGAGTGATCAATGTCTTGACGCGATGCGCGTAGCGTAACTCCAATTGAGGCAAGCATAATAAAACCAAGGGCAATCCATTGTAATAACGTAATGTTTTCATGCAATAAGATTAAACCTGCGAGTGCGGCCAAAGCAGGAGAAAGGCTTGATAATGTGCCGTAGCTGAGTTTAGTCAGTCTTTTTAGGGCAAATAAATCTAGTGCATACGGAATAGCGGTGGCTAAGATGGCAATCAACAATGCCTTTGGCCAAAACTCAGAATCGAGAAGATGTTCAGGTTGATGAACTAAACCAATGGGCAATAACACCATCGCTGAAAGACTAATGGCAATGGTCAAGGCATGCATCCCGATATTTTGGCGTACCACTTTATGTCCAAAGTAGATATAAAATGCCCAGCATAAACCTGCCCCAAGTGCAAACGCTGCACCAGTTAAGGAGAAGTTTGCCTGAGCCGCTTGTTGCCAAGGTACCATCAGGGCAATCCCTAAGATGGCACAGATTACCCAGATATAATCGCGGCGTTGCTGAATCGAAAGTAAGGCGAGTCCCAGTGGGCCAATAAACTCTAATCCAACCGCAATCCCTTGGGGCAATTTGCCAAGAGACATATAAAACAACACATTCATGACACCTAAAGCGCCACTATAACCGAGTAAGTCACGCCATTTTAAAGTCGAAAGCTTGCTTAAGATTTTCCAAGATCGAAACATGAAAAAGACTAAAACTGAAGCAAAGCAGAGCCTTAAAATGGTTACACTCAAGGGATCTAATACTGCAATTAATTGCTTGGCAAAAGATGCGCTAACTTGATAACACATCATCGACAACATCATGGCTAGGACAGCAATCAATGGAGTATTAGACATGGTGAGGGCTCAAAAGATATAAATAACTGAAACGATAAATCTTGTATGCAATAACATCTATTATAAGAAACTGAGATGAGTCTTTCATGGCACTACATGGTCTGTACGTTTAGCGCGTTGCGTTGTCACTGTGCAACCCACCGAAGCTGTAATAATCGTTGCTAAAGCAAGCCATTGACTCCATATTAATTTTTCGCCCAAAAAGATGAAACCGGAAAATGCAGCAACCGCAGGTTCCATGCTCATCAGTGTACCAAAGCTTAGTGCAGTGAGTCGTCTTAATGCCAGCATTTCCAGTGAAAAAGGCAAGGCACTGGCTAAAATTGCAAGTGCAATAAAATAAAAAATATAGGGAAGTTCAAAGACGTGCGCCATAGAGCCTGTTAGAAATGCAATCGGAATTAATAGCAATGCACCAATTGTCATGCCTAGAAATACCGTGTGATTGCCTGAAATGCCTGAAGGCTTCTGACCTGCAATAATATACAATGCCCAACAAGCACCTGCCGCTAAGGCATAAGCTATTCCAATCAGATCCAGATGATGGCTGGCCTGATGAAATGGAAACAGTAAGAGTAAGCCTACAATGGCACAGCACACCCAGATCAAATCGTATTTTTGTCTAGCATAGTAAAGAGCAATACTTAACGGCCCAACAAACTCAAATGCCACTGCGATGCCCAAAGGTAAACGTTGCAGCGATAAATAAAATAAGGCATTCATTCCTGCCAGCGCCAGACCATAACTGATAATTGCTTTCCAGCGAACCTTTTGCCACTGGATTTTCCATGCCTGAAAAATCACCGCTAAAATCAGCGCGCCAAAACATAGTCGCATCGCAGAAACCGTCAGAACGGGGTAGCTTTGAAATAAGACTTTGGCGAGAGAACCGCTACTTTGCACACAGATCATCGCCACAAGCAGAAAAATTAAAGCTTGTAATTGCGACTTCGGACTAGATAAGGACATTTTGAACAAACGGTATATTTTTAAGCATGATAATTCATGTTGAGACAAAAAAGCCACAGACATTGCTGTGGCTTTTGAGCAAAAATTTTATTAGAACAAGATACGAACGCGAATCGTACCTTCGACTTCGCTCAACATATCCAGAGCTTCCTGAGAGGCAGATGCATCAACATCCATGACCAGATAGCCAATATCACCTTTGGTCATTAAACTTTGACCAGAAATGTTAATACCTTGATCTGCAAATAGATTATTGATTTTAGACAATACGCCTGGAATATTCTTGTGAATATGCAACAGACGATGTTTACCTTCAGTCAATGGCAATGCGATTTCTGGGAAATTCACCGCAGAAAGCGTCATACCCTTATCAGAATACGCGACAAACTTTTCAGCTACTTCAAGACCAATATTGGCCTGCGCTTCCATAGTTGAACCGCCCACATGTGGGGTGAGGATCACGTTTGGAATGTTACGTAGTGGAGAAATAAATTCTTCACCATTGGCTTTAGGCTCTTTCGGGAATACATCGACCGCTGCACCTGCAAGATGACCAGATTTCAATGCATCTGCCAAGTCTTCAATCACCACACAGGTACCACGTGCCGCATTCAAGAAGATTGAACCTTCTTTCATTTTAGCAAACTGTTCTTTTTTGAAGAAGTTGCGTGTAGACGGTACATCTGGAACGTGTAAAGTCACCACATCAGCCGTTGCAAGTAATTCATCCAGTGAACCTACTTGACGTGCATTACCTAATGGGAGTTTGGTCACGGCATCAAAATAGATCACTTTCATACCAAGACTTTCTGCCAATACAGAAAGCTGAGAACCAATCGAACCGTAACCCACAATACCTAAAGTCTTACCACGTGTTTCAAAAGAACCAACCGCAGATTTATTCCATCCACCTGCATGGGTATCTGTTGATTTCTCTGGCACACGACGCAACAATAAAATTGTTTCAGCAAGAACCAGTTCAGCAACGGAGCGCGTATTTGAATACGGGGCGTTGAAAACTGGGATACCACGTGACATCGCGGCTTTTAAATCAACCTGATTGGTTCCGATACAAAAACAGCCGACCGCGATCAATTTATTCGCAGCTTCAAACACTTCTTCAGTGAGTTGAGTACGCGAACGAATCCCAATAAAGTGCGCATCTTTGACGGCTTCTTTTAGAGCGTCGCCTTCCAGCGCAGTTTTATGATAATCGATGTTGGTATAACCCGCTGCATTGAGAGTATCGATGGCGTTTTGGTGAACACCTTCTAACAACAAGAAACGAATTTTATCTTTAGGTAGTGATAGATGTTGGCTCATTACGGCTCCGCTACAAAGGCCAAATTTAGTCGCGAAATTATATCACAAGTCCTGCCAGTTGTTTATGCGTTATCACGCAACGATATGGAATCATGAGCTGAATAAATTTCAATTTATTGACAATCTAATTCAAGTTGTGGTTGGCAGATTAAAAAATTGAATATTTCTAAATAAGCTATTCAACACATTTTGTAGTGACTGTATGTTTAAGCGATGCTTTATCCAGCGCCTGCTTACATGTAAAATAAGATGAATATTTGGTAAAACACCAAACGCTTTTAGAAATTTGTGAGTCATGCTGCAACTTGTGTATGTGGATTGCAGTACAATTTTCAAATTTCTTAACCCCACCTGTTTATTTCTTGCTAGGCCTGTAAACGATGAATGCTCCAGTCGCTTTAACACCTGAGTTACTTACCCAATTAACTGCGATCGTCGGTGAAAACCGAATTAAAACCGATGCGGATAGTCTTGAAAATTGGGGACGCGATCATACCAAGCATTTTGATCCAAACCCATCAGTCATCGTTTTTCCATCAAGTACTGAGCAGGTTCAAGCGATCGTCAAACTTGCCAATCAATTTCATGTGGCGATTACACCATCAGGTGGTCGCACAGGTTTATCGGCAGGTGCAGTTGCGACCAACGGTGAAATTGTCATTAGTATGGACAAGATGAACCAGATTCTGGAATTCTTCCCAGCAGATCGTATGGTACGTGTACAAGCAGGGGTGGTGACTGAGCAATTGCAGAATTACGCTGAAGAACAGGGCATGTATTATCCAGTTGATTTTGCATCTGCTGGTTCGAGCCAGATTGGCGGTAATATTGGCACCAATGCGGGCGGTATCAAAGTTATCAAATACGGCATGACGCGTAACTGGGTGCTAGGTTTGACCGTAGTCACAGGTAAAGGCGATATTTTACGCTTAAACAAAGGCATGGTTAAAAACGCAACTGGCTATGCATTACAACATTTGTTTATTGGTGGTGAAGGAACTTTAGGTTTAGTGACTGAAGCTGAAATTAAACTGGAACGTCAACCACAAAATCTACAGGTATTGGTGCTAGGTGTGCCTGATTTTGATGCGGTGATGCCTGTATTACATGCATTCCAAAAGGAAATTGACCTGACGGCTTTTGAGTTCTTTGGTGAACTGGCGATGCAAAAAGTGTTGGATCGTGGTCATGTCCAACGCCCTTTTGAAACGCAATGTCCATTTTACGTGTTACTTGAATTTGAAGCACCGTATGAGCCGATTATGGATAAAGCCATGCAGATTTTTGAACATTGTATGGAACAGGGTTGGGTGCTTGATGGCGTGATGAGCCAAAGTCTGGATCAGGTTGAAAGCTTGTGGCGTTTGCGTGAAGATATTTCTGAGTCGATTGCGCCGTTTATTCCGTATAAAAACGACATTTCAGTTTTGATCACACATGTGCCTGCATTTATTAAAGAAATTGATGACATTGTGCAGGACAATTATCCAGACTTTGAAATTTGTTGGTTTGGTCATATTGGTGACGGGAATTTACATTTAAATATTTTGAAACCTGAGAATTTAAGCAAGGATGAGTTCTTTGCCAAATGTCAGGTGGTGAATAAATATGTATTCGATACAGTGAAAAAATATGATGGTTCAATTTCGGCTGAACATGGTGTAGGGATGACCAAAAAACCGTATTTGGAATATTCGCGTTCACCTGAAGAAATTGGTTATATGAAAGCCTTGAAACTGGCATTTGATCCGAACGGTATTATGAATCCGGGTAAATTGTTTGATTTATAAAAATCACAAAACTGTAGAAGCTACATAGTTTCTACAGTGTAATTGAGATTGGCGTAGCATCATAAAGCTACGCCTTTTGTTTTTTAGATGTGTGAAAAAGATGTTACGTTTAATTGCGATTTCTGGATTATGTTTGGGATTGATGACGAGTTGTGCCACAACCACTAAGTTAATGTCATTGGGTGGTGGCGAAAGCCCAATGCAACAGGTTTTAAAAGCGCAGCCTGAAATTAGTAAAGAACATCAAAATACCTCGATTCAGCAAGTGTTTAATCGAGTTGAATCTCCTACTGTTTCCAGAATTACGGTCATTCAAACGGGTTTAATGGATGATTCGGTGTCTGCGATTAAAACTGAATATTTATTTAAGTTGGATGATAAAAAATGGCAGTTGCAAAATAAACAGCAGAGTTATCAATGTGCCAGAGGCAAGAATACTCGCAGTTTTCAGAGCAAGTTGTGTTCTTAGTGTTTTAGGCTTTATTGCTTGAATAAATAAGAAATTTTAGGTAAAAGCATATCGGAAGATATGCTTTTTTTATGAGATTTTTATAATAATGAACATCCATCGCGAAATTGAAAAGCTGTTCCAACAGCGCCAAGACATTCCATTATTTTATATTGAAAGTGGCAGTCGTTTATGGGGTATGGCAAGTCCTGACAGTGACTATGATGTGCGTGGCTTCCATTTACCCAGTAAAGATCAGTATTTTGATTATAAAAAGCATCGTGATCTGATAGAAATCATGGATGGCGATTTTGACTTTGTTTCTTATGATTTAGATAAAATGTTTGGTCTGCTCGCTAAAAGTAATCCCACAGTTATCGAATGGGTACGAGCGCATATTGTGTATTTTAATGCTTTTCCAGAATGGCAAAGTTTCCGCAATGGGTTGCTTGAGCGAATTGACTATAGCGCGCTATATCATCACTACTTATCACTAGCGAAAGGTGGGATGAAAGTGATGCAAACCGCAGATAATTTTACTTATAAGAAAGTATTTTATTCGATTCGTGGTTTGATGTCAGCAGAGTTAGCAACTCAGGAAATCATGCCTGAATTGTTGATTACCACTTTATTTGAACAAATCGCTGCTAATGATCCTTTACGTCATTGGGCGGAAGATTATTTAGAAATTAAAAAGCAGCAGAAAGAAAAAGCCCAACTTCCAGAAGTAGAGCAGACAGCTATTCTTCAGTTGTTGGAAACGAAAATTGAGCAGTTGGCTGCTAAAGAGATGAAAAAAATCTGATCAGCGTGAGGGTTTAGAACGCTACCTGACAGAATATAGTCGTCATTTGAAGCAGTATTATTATCAGTAGAAGCAAGCTTCTACTGATCGTTTTTAATTTTAAAACCTACTTTGTAGAATACGAACTTTGACATCCACCACATGATCTTTGATCGCTTCAAAATGTCGCTGCATATGGGCAGTTTGCATATGCGCTTCAAGATGCGCGGTGCTTTGCCATTTTTCTAACATTACAATTAAGTTTTGATCTTGAGTTTGTATTTCAAGCGCAGGTAAGTGATCAATTAAAGTCTCGTAACCATAACAACCATCTTCTGCCAACACCGTAGGGGTGATTTTTTGAAAGGCATCTAAAACAGCTTGACGATGTTCCGTAGCTGCATGGATACGAATTTCGGCAATAATCGTCAACATTGTGTTTTCCTTATTCCTGTTCAACTGTAAAAACTTGATCTAAATGGGCTTTGTAAGCATCGAGATAGCTCGGCACGTCTGGCATCTTAATCACATCATTCACGATAAAAGTGGGGAGTGAGTCCATTCCCAAAAATTGGTTTGCCTTATGAAAAGGTAAATACACGCCATCTACACCGACGCCGTGAAAAAACTGATCAGGATCGGTAAATGCTTCGATTGGGGCATTCCATGTTAAAGACAACATGTATTTTTTGCCCTGAATCAAACCACCTGAACCATATTTTTTAGTGACATCGGAACGGCTGCGTCCATCACTGGCATACAGTACACCATGACCAATGGTAAATACCTCATCGATATATTTTTTCATCGTCCACGGCGCGCCCATCCACCAACCTGGCATTTGATAGATCACCACATCTGCCCACACATATTTATCTATCTCAGCTTGAATATCATAGTCACTGTCCGTCCGCGTTACTTTGACGTCATGACCTAACTGGATTAAATGACGTTGCGCAAAATCGGTTAAGGTATCATTCAATTGGCCATTGGAATGTGCAAATGCTTTAGCACCGTTGATGATTAAGATATGACTCACGGGAGAACCTGATTTTAAAATTCATGATAGTCAATATAGAGTGTTTATTGATTCTAAAAAATGCATGAATCTGCAAAATATTATTGCTTAAAAATCAATAATTCTTTATAGGAAGTTGCGTGCTGTTTATTTTTTAACTCAAACTGTGGATAACTTCGCGTTTACTCACAGTCACAACATGCATAATTTGTAGTTAAATTTTAAAAATAATTTGAAAGAAATAACAATCTTGCGCTTTATTTAACATTTTAATATCGACGCTGAAAATAAAAAGTGCTATGTTTGCGCCAGATTTTTCATAAATCTTGGTCATATCATTTGACCTCAATCTCACGTTGTTATTTTCTCCTCAAAATTCAGACACTTTGTGAATACAGTGTTGTATAGCTGAATAGTCAGCATATCAAAAATTCAACTCTCTAAAACTCAATGTTTGTCATTGGGCTGGCGCATATTGATTAGAAAATAATGTTCAGCTTGCAAACAGACATCTTGAATAAGTAGATCACAATGCAAAATATGCAAACGACAACATTAAATCGTCAGACCTTAATGTTTCCGCTGGCTTTGGTTCTGTTTGAACTTGCGGTTTATATTGGCAATGATTTAATTCAGCCAGCGATGCTGGCCATTACACAGGATTTTGGTGTCAGTTCGACATGGGCGCCTTCTTCGATGTCTTTTTATTTATTGGGCGGTGCAAGTGTGGCTTGGTTACTCGGCCCACTTTCAGATCGTCTAGGTCGAAAAAAGGTTTTATTAACGGGTGTGTTATTTTTCGGCATTTGCTGTTTATTGATTTTATTGACTCAAAATATGGCACAATTTTTGGCTTTTCGGTTCTTACAAGGGATCGGATTGACAGTGATTGCTGCGGTCGGTTATGCCGCGATTCAGGAAACTTTTGCCGAACGTGATGCCATTAAAGTCATGGCGTTAATGGCCAATATTTCCTTACTTGCACCATTACTTGGGCCTGTTTTTGGTGCTTTTCTGATTGATTATGTGTCATGGCACTGGGGCTTCGTTGCAATCGCTTTGTTGGCATTGATCAGTTGGTTTGGATTAAAAGCCAAAATGCCAAGTCAGCAGCAGAGTGTGACGCGTCAACCGTTTATTTATCTGTTTGATGATTTTAAAAAAGTCTTTACCGATAAAAAGTTTTTA
Source organism: Acinetobacter ursingii DSM 16037 = CIP 107286 (assembly GCF_000368825.1). Lineage (GTDB taxonomy): Bacteria > Pseudomonadota > Gammaproteobacteria > Pseudomonadales > Moraxellaceae > Acinetobacter > Acinetobacter ursingii. Next base: position 54,974 of record NZ_KB849710.1, read on the forward strand.
GGTCTTACTCTGGCATTGCCTTTGGTGAGTTTACCTTTAATGCTATGGATTGCATTGTCCCCTGTGATGTTAGTGGAAGAACTCAAGTTTAGTAGTGTGCAATATGGCTTAGCACAGTTCCCCGTTTTTATCGGGCTGATTTTGGGCAATATTGTGCTGATTAAGATTATGGATCGTTATCCTTTGGGAACCACGATTCTCACAGGCTTACCTATAATGCTATTAGGCACTGTTATCTTAGTGATCGGGGCAATCTGCCAACACTATCTGGTGCCATGTTTATTAATCGGCATGACCTTGATCAGTTTTGGTGAAGGCATTAGTTTTTCGGTGATGTATCGCTTTGCTTTGATGTCATCTGAGATGAGTAAAGGCACAGTTGCGGCAGCAGTGTCGATGTTACTGATGTTAAGCTTCTTTGGAATTATTGAACTGGTGCGCGAACTCTATGTCCATTTTCATATTATGGCATTTAGTCTCGCCTCTTTTGTTTTGATTGCGATTTGGTTTTTAAAACCCAAGCAAGTTTTGCTTAAACTGATGCAGCAACGTAGGCAGGAAGGGCAGTTTTAAGCAAAGAGCGAATCTACGGGTTCGCTCTTTTTATCGCGAAATTATTTTTTTAAGCAACTTAGGTTTGGTTTGATTGTTTTAATTTATGATCAAATACAAAAGGGCCAAACGGTAAAATCGACGCGATCAAACCTAAAATAAACATATGAATCGACCATTGCATCCGTTGGCATACCACCAATAAAACGACGATAAATAAAATAAACAGTAAACCATGCCCCATACCGACATATTTGACCCACAGTGGATTATCCCAAATATATTTCATTGGCATGGCAATAAACAGGAGCAATAAAAAAGACCAACCTTCTAAAAATCCAACAATGCGTAAAGTTTTGACGTTCATCATTCGCTCAAAAAATATAAACAAAGACCGAGTGTAGCCTAGATCGGTTGAAAGCTGAACAACAACAGAGGCTATTTAATTTCCATTGATAATAGTTTGTTTTGCAGCATGAGTAATTCAGGCAAGGTTTCGAGCAATAAACTCATTTGTTTTAAAATTAACATGAAGTAATCCGATGTGGAGTTCTGTTCAGAAAGTTGTCGAATTTCCGATAACTTTTGCTCAATATCTTGCGCAGGAAGTGGTTTTTGTTCGAGTAACGTCTGCTGTAGTGTATTGGTACACCATTTTAATAAGTCCATGACTTGCTGATCATTAATCTTTTGACGATGGCTTCCGAGCGCAGATATATAACTAAGCTGACTATGGCTATACACCAGATAGCGAAAAGCAGAATGAATTAACGCCTGATTCGGTTGCGGTTCCGCACTTAAACTGGAAATCATACTGGAAAGTTCAGTTTGTGCATTATGTGCCAAACGCCTTGCGGTACGATATTCAACACTATTGGTACAGCCAAACTGGTATTGGTTCAGCACAGCATTTAGGTAATTGATACTTGCTTGACTGGTTTTTTTAATGTTGTTGGAAATATTACGAAAGTTCCAGTCTGGCCAGATAAAACTCACGGCAAACCATGCAATGCCACAGCCAATGAGGGTATCTAAAATACGTGGCGCAATAATGCTATAACCAAAGCCTTTAAGGTTAAAAATCAACAATACCATTAAGGTTGCCATTGAAGTCGCAAGCGCATATTTCTTTTGACGGAGATAGAAAAAATATACGCCACAAATCACGGTGATGATCAATTGACCTTCGACACTTGGCACAAAATAAAGAATCGGCAGACCTAAAATGACTCCCAGTAAAGTACCTAAAGTTCGTAGTTTTAAACGACTTTTGGTCGCGAAATAAGTCACCTGACAGACAAATAAACTGGTTAGAACGATCCAGTAACCATTTTGCGCAAAGGGTAAAAGTGATACCAGTGAACCTGTGGCAAAGACAAAGGCGATGCGTGTTGCATGGCGAAATAGCGCAGATTTTGGAGTAAGATGCTGTTTAAATTTAAGCCATAAATCTTTGATGCCGTGAATATCATCATCCAATAAGTTTAAATTATCGACATGCTGTTCAAAACGATACGCATAGGTAAATTGTACATCCTGTAAATGACTGAGTTGGTCGTGCAAATCTTTTAAGTTTTTAACGATTAATTTTAGATTTTTGACTCCAGTATTATATGGATGATCCTGTATCCAGTCCTGTAGTGAAAGTTCCAGATTTTCTAAAGCATGTGTGGGATCATGAACTGGCGTAAATGCTTCATTTCGCAAAATACATTCAGATAATTGCTGGCAGGAAAGCGCCAAAAGCCGAATATTCTTTTGAAAGCGAAAGATCAGATCACTGCGGCTAAAATTGTGTGGGATCTGTTCATAATGTAAATAATTGGCACTCACTTTCTCGTGAATATCTTGCGCGACAAAATATAAATGCAGCCAGTAGATGCTGTTTTTATTAACTCGAGAGGCTTTCAGTCGAGTCAGTAATGAGGCTTTTGTGGTATTGAGATATTGAACCACTTGCGCATTTTCTTTTGAGAGTTCAAATAATAATGGCTCAACATTGTCTTTGTTATCAGGGTCAAAGAGTCGGGCTTTGGTCATCAACACATCAGACAAATGGCTAAAGACTTGCGAAAGGTTATCCTGAACAGGCAGTGTAGGTTTAATCAGAAAAAAAACAATTGAGGTAATACCGTACCAAATCACGCCGTACACAAAATAGACCGGTTGTTGATACCAATGCTGATATTCGCCTAAACCAAATAAGCTGTAGATTGAAATTAAAATGGTACCAAACGAAATGGTGGCGTAGCGCTGACCAAGTGAACCTAATAAAATTAAAAAACCACTCGAAAGTGATAAGTATAAAATCAGTAGAAATTTATAAGGTGCTAAAAACTCTAAAATACTGCTGACCGCAAAAAACAATACAGCCACATAAAACAAATTTCGAAGTCGAATGCTTAAGCGATCATCAAAGTCGGTCAATGCTGTCGCAATCGCACCGAGTGTAACTGGAACGATCAACTCATCATGTCCAAGCCAACGCAAGCCAAGCGTTGTTCCTGTCAGAACAATAAAAATTTGAAAGCAATAAACCAGTGTCGCATTAAAATTATAATGTTTAAAGAAACGGGTGAGGCCATTCATGAATTGGGAGGATTTCATTAATATTTTTATTGAGGTTGGGCTTTTTTTAAAAGCCTGTCAATCCTGATTCAACAAAAAGGAAGCGAATGATTCGCTTCCTTTGCAAAAACGATTTACGACCTTAATAACCCACGGTAAAACGTTGCTGGATATGATTGTTTTGTTCAAGCTCATCCGCTAGTGCCACCGCAAAATCTTCAGCCGAGATTTTACTGCCTTCTTCGCCGATCAAAAGCTCATCTTTACCCAATCGAAATTCACCTGTACGTTTACCCGGACCAAATTCAGCAGAAGGTGAAATAAACGTCCAGTCGAGATCATCGATTTCTTTGAGTTTATCGAGGAATATTGCTGCCGCTTCTGCTTCAGGTTTATAAGCATCAGGAAAATCAGGTGTGTCCAAAACACGGATATTTTGATGAGGTATATGTAAACTTCCTGCACCGCCCACGATCAAATAACGTTTTACTTTGGAGTCACGTACCGCTTCAATTAATGCATGAGCATCTAAGCCCTGAAAACGAACGGCACTAATCACCGCGTCTTGTCCCTTTAATGCATCTACTAAAGCCTCATGATCATTTAAATCGACATTAACTGCCATCACACGTTCCGTATCCGCCACTTTATGTGTGTCTCGCGCAATGGCTTTGACATAGTGACCACGTGAAACTAGTTCTTCCAAAATACGTGAACCTGCCATACCTGTTGCACCGATTAAAGCAATTTTCATTGTTCGCCTCTTTATTTTTTGTCAAAAATTTAACTTAAGTTTGAATTACAGTGACTTCTATCATGCCTATCTGGCATGTAAGTTGCGTTCGTTTTATGTCCATACCCTGTAACAGTTTGGGTATAAGTGTTGGAGTATCAATAAGAAATTTAAGCTTGGTGGTAATTTTGATACGGACAGATAGATGAGGTTAAATAGAAAGCTATTTGGGAATAACAGGAGCGGATAGCTCTCGTTTTTTATTGTGAAAACTGCTAAAATCCAAATACGCCAATGACGTATAAAGGGTCCATGTTATTTATTGAAACCAGTATCTTTACCAAGCAAATTAAAGACCTTGTATCTGATGAAGAATATCGTCAACTTCAGCAAGATCTTTTGGTACAGCCTGATAGAGGTGACCTAATCAAGAATGGCGGTGGTATTCGTAAAGTACGTTGTGTTCAAGGTAACAAAGGGAAAAGTGGTGGCATACGGGTGATTTATTATTGGGTTACCGAGTATGATCAGATCTTTTTCTTAGTGGCTTATCCCAAATCAGTGAAAGATAATTTAACAGATAAGGAAACAGCCATGCTGCGTCAACTCGTGAAGGAGCAATTTCATGGATAACAACTTATTTGATGACTTGGTTGCTTCAATCAAAGAAGCTGGAGCTATCAAACGTGAAGAAGTTAAAGCAAGTCGAGTTACAGAACTCGAATTGCCTGATATTAAAGAAGTACGTGAAAAAACTGGCTTAAGCCAAAATGAATTTGCGGCACGTCTGCATATTAGTCCTCGTACCTTGCAAAATTGGGAACAGGGGCGACGCTATCCAACGGGGCCAGCAGTGACATTAATTCGAATTCTAGATGCTCACCCAAGCCTTATTTGAAAAGGTTATCTAAAAATGAGAGCTGATCGCTCTCTTTTTTGATTTTCCATAAGGTGCATTGTGTTAATTTTAGAAAACTTAAGGGAGGAAATAATTGAAAGAAGATACATATCCATGTGTGTGCTGTGGTTTTTTAACTAGGCCTGAGCCGTGTAATGACGATTACGATATTTGCCCTGTCTGTTTCTGGGAAAATGATCCTGTACAGAATGATGATCCTGAATTTAGTGGCGGAGCAAATATTCCATCTCTTAATCAAGCACGTATTAATTTTAAAAAATTTGGAGCAAAAGAACAGGGATCAGTAAAAAATGCCCGAACACCATATGAGTCTGAATACCCCAAATAATATTATAGTGCTTATACGTTGTATTCTAAAAATAAACAAAATATCTGTCTTTAAGACAATTTTTAGTTTTATTACCTTGATAAAAAGTCTATTGAATCAATTTAATTTCACCTTTAAAAAGCTCTATAAAAAAAGCCGATTGATATCAATCGGCTTAAACTCTTTGTTTCAAAACTTAAAAATATTCAATCACTAAACTTTAGGATCATCCAGATCATCATAAATCATGGTGGTTTTCGGCATTGGTTCAGGTTCAATATTTTCATGTAACCATTCACGCCAGATCGCAAGCAAAATTGCCAAAATCACAGGGCCGATAAATAATCCGACCAATCCAAAACTGGCTAAACCGCCCAATACGCCAAACATAATGAGTAAAAACGGAATCTTAGTTGCGCCTGAAATCACCAAAGGACGAATCACATTATCAGAAGTACTGACGATACAAACACCCCATAGCATCACACCAATCGCACCCATCATATGATCTTGAGAAAACAACCAAAGTGCGACAGAGGTATATGCCACAGGCGTTCCAAAAGGAATCAAGGCCAATAAAAAGGTAACAATGGTCAAAACCATTGGATTTGGGACACCTGCTATAAAATAACTGAGTCCTGCTAAAATTGCCTGAGCCACTGCTGTTAAACCAACACCGTAAACAACTGCGCGAGTGGTTTCAGAAATGGTGTCCAGATAATGATGAACACGTGGCCCGATGACCATTTCCATGGCTTTACTGACCTGACTTAAAATGATCGGCCCATCACGGTAAAAGAAATAGAGTGATAAAAGCGCAAAACCCAATTTAACCAGATTTCGGCTAATTTCACTTAATACAAAACGGCCATAGCCCATATGACCCTGAATCCACGCGGCTACATTTTGGGTAATACTATTAGGGTCATTATTGATGTCATTGAGGATCCGTGAAACTTCCTTTCCAATAATCGGCAGCTCACGAATAAAATCTGGAACATCTAAATGACCTGAAAAAATTTGTTTTTGTAGTTCAAAAAAGAGATTGCGGCCTTCGTGTTGCAGCATAAATACGCCAAAAGTCAGCGGTACACCAATCACCAAAATAATCAGTAAAATCATGACTGAGGCATTCAGATTTGGGCGATGCACTCCACACAAACGCTGTACCCACAGATAAATTGGCCAAGTCATATACGCAATAATCGCCGCCCAAACCACAGGAACAATAAAATATTTCAGGATATTAAATCCTAAAAAAAGCAGGATAATCAGTAATCCGAACAGTAAAGCTCGTTGTAGGGTTGGCGCGTATTGTTGCACTGAACTCTCTATCTGTTAAATATTGGGCAATTCATCATCTTAACTGAAAACAAATAATCAGAAAATAAATCTTGAGTTGCATTGCGTTGTTAAAATGAACGCAAATAAACTTCTTTCATCATTGTTGAAACCTTCTTTATTTTTTTCTCCCATAGGGATAAATAAAAAGGATTTATGAAAGAAGTCTAATATTGCTTTAAGAATTTAAAGATTTAAACGCAATTAGAACCATTCAGCAGGATCTTCAATCAAAGTATCGAGCAGCGGTTGCCATTGCGTCTGTAATAATAAAAAATTCTTTTGAGATCGATCAAAAATACTCAAGCCCTGCATGGCCAGTTGACCATAAGCACTTCGTTCAGAAATCGCAGCTACAGGTTGTTGTTCGATTTTTTCAAAAAACTGCTGAATATCTTTACTGCTTGAAGTATTGGCTTTCATACGATTGGCTATTAAATGAATTCCAACCTTACCTTTACGAATCCGTTTAATATCCTGTAAATGTTTTAAAAAACGCTTGGTACTGTCAATATCAAAAAAAGAAGGTTGAAGCGGCGTGACAATCGCATGCGCTTCACTAATCAGTTGTTCAGCCTGTTCACCTGATAAGGCACCTGGCGCATCAATAATCAGATAATCGATATTTTTAGGCGCATCTCCAATGGATTTTTCATGACGCCAGTCCAGACTCTGAATCATTGCTGCGGTTTTTGGTCGCTGTTTGAGCCATTGCAGCGCTGATTTTTGATTATCCGCATCGGCTAGCGCAACTTTATATCCTTTTTGCGCCAGTGCCGAAGCCAGTGTAATTGCTGTAATGGTTTTACCACATCCGCCTTTTTGATTTGCTATAAGTATCGTTTTCATGCCCGAGATATATTCTTGATTTACTGGATTAGATTAGCATCTTTTTAGCATTGAAAGGTTACACATGACAAAAGTCTTCAGCTTATTTAAAGTGTTTAAACGTTAAAATATTTAGACCTTAAAGTATGAACCAAATTTAGAGTAGGTAAATTCATGTCCATCTGGATGGCAATGTTAATAGGAGCATGTATTGGTGTCATCATCACCACCTTGATTCTTTCAAATACACGAAATGGACGTATTCGGGCAGAATATGAACAATATATTAGCGAACTAGAACTTGAACATCAGCAGGCTTTGGCACAGGCACAAAAGCGTAGTGTAAATACCAGTCGTGCAGTCTTAAAGGGAAAAATGGCGGAACAGCTTGCTCCGATTATGCCAGAATTTCGTTATTTGCCGAGTGATGCCAAATTTCTAGGTGATCCTGTGGATTATGTGGTATTTGATGGTTATACCGACTTTCGTGATGGTGAAGGTCGAGCTGAAGATATCGAAGTGATTCTGATGGATATTAAAAGTGGAGGCGCACGACTCACTAAAGGTCAGCAAGCGATTGCGCAAGCGGTGCAAGAAGGTCGAGTCCGTTTCGAAATACTTAGAATTGATTTTGACGATTAGGTGAATCAATGATTTCTCTGCGATCTAATGCTATTTATTCTGGTCTATTTGCATATGAAGATGAGAGTTCAAGCGTGTCTTCGCGCCACAAAAAGAGACTAAATCTGTCTTTATTGTTACCCAATTTTGCAATTTTTTATTAAATTTAAGCCTATGATAAAAAGATCAAAATGAATATTGTGATGTTTTAGTGGAGGAGTTGATATGCTCAAGCAGATAGGTATCGGATTGATTGTGGCATTGAGTATTGGGCAGGTGACTGCCTCGACTTCCAGTGACTACAACATTGCGCGAGGTTTGGCTCCTGCGGTTAAAGGACAATCGGTGTCGGTGTTAAAACCTTTTAATGGTGATTTTCGTATTTTGGGTTCTAAACAATATCGTAATGATGAACAGGCAAAATTCTCTCCGATCGATTTTGCTGTCAGTTATGGCTTATTTGCACATCCTGAAATTGCCTCACAAATTAAAATTAATCAGTATGATCGTTACTTGAACTGGAGTATGCAAACACTTCCTGTGCCGCCAGATCAGGCCATGAAACTGGTGTCGAATATGCATATTATTCCTGCTAACCCAGATATTGCTAAACAGATTACCCAAGTCAAACGTGGTGATTTGGTTCGATTGAAAGGTGAATTGGTTGAAGTAAAAGACAATAATCTAGTCTGGACTTCATCACTTGCTCCCGGCGGTGTGGGTGATGGAGCCTGTGAAGTATTTCGAGTGCATTCGATTCAATGGATTGAGCGTCAAAAAATTTAATCTCCTGCTCACGCCTTAAAAAATGATTTGCAGCGACACAGTTGTTTTGAATAATGTCGCTGCTTTCGTTTCTAGGTGGTTTTTATGCTGGCTTTTGTTGGTCTTTCCAATGTTTTAATTGTTCCTGAGCATGTAAATAATCACTCAGGTCTTGTACATTGATTGCGGCTTTTTTCTGGTTCTGAGCATTTGCAGAGCTGGTTTGCTCATTAATTAACTTGCCCTGATTTTCCCAGTATTGATATAACAATCCCTGAATATACCGTCCTTGTGCTGTTTTTAAATCTAAATCTTTTAGCATGGTCAGTGCCGACTGAATATGATCAAGTTTACGGTTACGTTCAAATTCAGGGGTTAAGTTTCCATCCTGTTGCATTTTTGCCAGTTCATTGTCCATATCATCCGTCATTGCAGTGAATTTTTCATCAAACTCATCTAACAACGCAATGTCATGAGTATCTTGTTCTGTCGCAGGAAACTCTTTGATCGGTGGTGTTTTTAACTGATCTACATTTGCCTGATGCTCATGGGGCTGTTGTTCAGTTGATGGTACTGTTTTGCTTTGATCATTTTTATTACATGCACTGAGTAACAATGTACTGCCTAAAACCAAAGCCAATATCTGCAAGGGCTTATTATTTTGGATGCTCATGATGTTTTCCTTATTGAGTTTGGATCAGCATTAGATTTTTTTAAAGTGGTAAGCGTAGGTGATATAAGGGAATTCAATCTCATCCTGTGGTTGTTTACCCGTGAATTCATATACGACTTGTTCAAATTGTTGTTTCAGTTCGAGCTGTTGTTTTTCAGTCATCGCAGCAATAAAACTGGTGGACAGCAAGCGTTTACTCACCACTTGTTCCACTGTTCCTTTTTGAACTTGAGAATAAACTTTGACACTTTCGAGTCGAAATAAAAATTGATGCTCGAATACTTTTTTCCAGTCGCCACTGTGATAACGAGGGGTATCTTGTTCTAACAGTTGCAATATATCTGCCAGTGCTTTGACCCAGTTGACTTCAATATCACGTTGATTCCAGATTAACCCCAAATGCCCATCAATTTTGAGAAGTTGATAGATTTCATTGAGTGTTTCGATATTGGCAAACCAATGAAATGACTGCGCACATAGCACCGCATCGACGCTTTGAGGAGGCAATGGAATTTCCGTGCTATAGGCATCTAGGGTTCTAATTTTAGGGTGTGCAAGGCTCAACTGTTCACGCATAGCTTGCACGGGTTCAACCGCAATAATATCTGAGGTCACTTGCTCAAGATAAGGGATGAATTTACCTGTACCAGCCCCTAAATCTACGACACACGAGCTTTGATTTAATTGCAACTCCTGTTTTAGCCAGTTCACAATTTCATTTGGATAATCAGGTCGAACCTGTTGGTAGAGTTCGGCAGCCTGACTAAATCCTTGCTGTGCAGCATGATGAATCGGTTTCATAAGCGTTGACCCAAAATCGTCTTTTTTAATGTAGATAACCTCTTGCTATTATGAACCCCGCATCTATACGACGCGTTTAGAAAATAGCATTTTTCATACAATTCGATGAGTTTTATAACATTTTTACATGTGGATATAGCAGAGCTGTACGGTTTTACATGTTAAAACTTTAATACAATGCATACCTAAAAGAGTGAAAAAATGACTCAGCAGATTAAAATTCCTTCTTTAAAACTTCATGATGGACATCAGATTCCTGCACTTGGCTTTGGTACCTATACCTTAAAAGGTAAAGCAGGGGTTGATGTCATGTTACGTGCCTTGAACAATGGTTATCGTCTATTGGATTCGGCGTTTAACTACGAAAATGAAGGCGCTGTGGGTGAAGCATTTCGGCAATCTGGATTAGAGCGCAAAGACGTTTTTATAAGCTCTAAGTTACCAGGCCGTCGTCATCCATATAAGCAGGCAATGGAAACCATTGAAGAATCTTTATATCGTATGCAACTGGATTATCTGGATCTCTATCTGATTCACTGGCCAAATCCCAAACAGGGATTATACGTTGAGGCATGGCAAGCGCTGATTGAGGCACAAAAGCAGGGTCTGATCAAATCCATTGGCGTCAGTAATTTTTTGCCTGAGCATATTGATACATTGCAGCGTGAAACAGGCGTATTGCCTGTGATCAATCAGGTCGAGCTACATCCCTATTTTAATCAGTCAGCGCAGCATCAATATGATCAATCCAAACAGATTTTGACGATGGCGTGGAATCCTTTAGGGCGGGGCAGTGAGGTCATTAAAAATGACGTATTGCAGCAGATTGCTCAAGAGCTGAATTATTCGATGCAGCAAGTGATTTTAAGATGGCAGCATCAACTGGGTGTAATTTCGATCCCTAAGGCCAGTAGCGATAAAAACCAATTGGCGAATCAGGAAATTTTTAACTTTAGCCTGAGTGATGAGCAGATGCAGCAGATCAACCAATTGACCCGCGCAGATGGTCGTTTAGCCAATCAAAACCCTGCTGTATATGAGGAATTTTAAAGGTTGGTGATCGGATTCAGATCATATCTTCTTGATGGAAATGTGAATACAAGTGCGATAATGAAATTGATAATCATTATCTTTTGATGTTATATTGAAATGACTTTTCCTATATGAGGGTGTGATCATGAATCAGGCACAGCCTTATTTGATTGTGAATATGCAATTGGCTCAAATTCAAAAATTATCTCCAACCATGACCCGATTTACCTTTCAAGGAGATCAACTGGATCAGGTGCTCAGTTATGCACCTGATCAGCGGGTAAAGTTATTTTTCCCCATTATAGACAATCCTGAACAAACACAATGGATTGAAAACCATACTGAATGGTATCAGCACTATCGACAGTTGCCTGAACAGGTTCGCCCACCTATGCGTACTTATACCATTCGACATTTACGACAAAAACAGAAACAAGTGGATATCGATTTTGCCATGCATGGCGCGACTGGGCCTGCATCTTCGTGGGCGGAACAGGCGAAACTAGGGGATCATTTACAAATGGCGGCTCCAAATATCGCTTGGCAGGGAGAACATGCAGGTTTTGAATGGCAGCCTCCACAACATGCGAGCCAGATTTTACTCATGGCAGATGAAACTGCACTTCCTGCGGTGTCTGGAATTATCGATCAACTTATTCAGCAAAATACACAGGCACAGGTCAATGTGTGTATTGAAATGCCGTCTGAATTAGATCGGATCGCATTCACGCCACATCCGAATATAAAAGTACAATGGTTTCATCGTGTTCAGGGACAGTCGGCTGGACATCATTTGATTGAAACGGTTCAGCAATTATTTAAACCAACACAGCAGCAACAAGTTGAATTAGAAGATATTAATGTCGATGAGCAAATATTGTGGCTGACTAAAAATGAACAGCAAGCACAGCAAACTTTTTATGCATGGGTTGCGGCTGAGTCTGCGGCTGTTTTGGCGATACGCCGTTTTTTAATTCAGAATTGCGGCATTGATAAAAACTGCCTGAATTTTATGGGCTATTGGCGTAAAGGCAAAGTGTTTGATTGAATTCGGTTGAGGCTTAATATTTCAACAGTATTGATGATCATTTTTAGACATTTTAGGCTTAAGGTATGATGACTAATTGCCTTGAATGCAAAATAAAATTGCTGAAATAATATGCAATCTGAATGAGTTGTGGATAACTTTTTAAATTTTGATGATAACTTTTGGACGTATATGTATATAGGAAGTTTCAACAAGATTGCAACATTGTGGTAGCTTTTGCCCTGTTTTCTTATCTCAGTCTTTATAAAATAACAAGTTCCGCGTTGTTCTGTAGAGCATGGCGTTTGGAACTGAGCCAGTCATTATTTTTGGTAGCCTAATGGACAAGCAAATTATTTTTGAAGACGAACATATACGGGTTATTTTTCTAAAAGGAACATCTAGCGAACTGGTGATTTCATTTGGAGATTTAATTAGTCGTGCCAAAGGTTTGACCATTAATGCTGAAAAATCCTTAATTAAATATGATTACAACGTCTTGGGTATTATGCCCAAGCTCAAATCATGGTTTCCGCAAGCGTCCATGCAACAGATGATGGAAAGTGTACAGCCCATACTGAACCAATTTGAACATATTGTGGGATATGGTGGTTCGATGGGAGGCTATGCTGCGATTAAATATTCTAAATTGCTGAAAATGAATCGCGTGATTGCTTTTGTTCCCCAATTTAGTATTGATCCTCAACAAGTTGAAGATCGCCGTTACGCAGAGTTTTTTGATGTCAATTTAAATCGCGATATGCAAATTCAAGCGACCGATCTCTTAGCTCAGGCTGAATATATCGTAGTCTATGATCCTTACTATAAAGAAGATCGTGAACATTATTTAAAAATCAAAAAAGTGATTCCAAATTTACTGACCTTAAAACTTCCCTTTACTGGACATGAAGCACTTGCAGTGTTGGCAAGTTCTAGTTTGCTCAATGATTTTATTCGTCACTCATACGATCAAGGCTATTTTTACCAGCAAATGCGCACTGTAAAGAAAAATAGCAAGTTTTATTATCGTACCGTCATTGCAAATTTGATGTCGCGACACAGTGCCGCACTGGGGCGAATTTTGAGAAATAATGAGCTTCATCTGGATGATCAATATTTTGATGCCAACTTAAAACAACTGATTACCCGTGTCATGTTAAGTCGACGTCAGGTCACAGAACAGGATTTACAAAAACTAGGCATCAAGGTTAATTTGCCGATGTCACAGCAAGAAGCCAATGATCAATTACAGGATAATTTTGGACATCATTTAGTATTTAATCTGATCAGCCATAAGCTCGAAAGCTATTTGGCAGATGCTGTGCAACTCAATAATAAATACCTGATTGGTATTCATGCCAAAAGTAGTGGGATTGTTAAAATTGTAATCAATGCCGAACGTTATATTGTGGCGATGAATGATCGACGAGTCATGAAATTGTTTAAGGACGAAGATGCATTGACAACCGATATGAGTCCGATCCTCATTAAAAAATATGATGATTATTTTGTGTTGAGTTATAAGCAGTTAAGTCTTAATAGCGATGAACATGGAATATGTACTTTCACTGAAAATTCTATTCAGGATACAGAAAAGTTTAAAACGATTTAAGAACATATTTAAAGCCAATGTCCCGATAGGAAAAGGGGATGACTAGTATTCACCTAGGTCATCCCCTTTTCATGTTTTGTGTTATTCCATCCTACAATAATCTTGCGCTTACCGATTTAGTTTGTCGCAGAATTTTGTGGCGCCGTTGGCTGTCTTTCAATCCCAGCTTGACCCTGAACGCCTAAATTGTGGGTAGACGCATTGGTGGCAACACCCGCATTAGCGTTGACTGAACCTACTTTTACCCCTGCATTTGTATTTGCGCTTATGCCACTATTTGCAGTGTTCTTGCTTGCATTCCAACGAGATTCAGCTTTGGCTTTTTCCTCAGCAGTGAATTTTTCCGTTTTATTTACGGCTTTCTTGGTTCCACGTTTGGTATCCTGCCAAGCTTGTTGGCTTTTATCACCTACTTTCTCTGCGGCATTGACGGTTTTATCTTTAGCACTCACTGCAACATCATGAGTTTTATGCGCCACATGGCTTCCCGCATCAATTGTGGCATCAGTTGCTTTAACTGCTGTTGAATGAACCGCATGTGCGGTATTGCTGACGCCCTGTGTTACCCCGTGGCCAATGCGACTAAGCATGCCATCTGATTCGACTTGAGCATTTGCACCAACATTGACAGAAGCATTGCCAGCAAAGATGCTTGCCGAAGCTAAAATATTTGCAGTTAAAATCGCGGTTTTCATCATTTTCATTTTTCTTTCCTTTTGTGAATCCACTCAGCCTGATGATTGAGTGATCGACGTTGCTATCATAAGTAACAATTTTTGATTTGTGTGACTTAGTTCAAAAAAATTACAAGCAGTTAACTGCGTGAATAAAGTTGAGGAGAAATTATGGAGACAGAAAAATCAATGAATTTGACTCAAAGTTAAAATTTTCAAGCTGAGGAAAAATACGCTGCATCCCTTGCCATTTCAGCTTGATCATAAGTTTTGTATCTGATGCGAACAAGATAGAATTTTCGTGATAAGTTTTTTATTTTAAATAGCCAATTTACACAAGAGTACATGATGAGTTTAGCTGCTGCATTTTTGGATTATGGTTCTCTGGACATGAATGATCTGGATTTTAGCTCTTTACGGGCTTGTTTTAATGAGCTTCAGTTATATGAAAGTACTGCGCCTGAACAGGTGATCGAGCGCCTGAGCCATGTTGAGGTCGCCATTAGCAATAAAGTTGTTATAGATGCCGAGACAATTCAACAGCTTCCAAAGTTAAAATTGATCCTCATTTCTGCCACAGGGGCCAATAATGTCGACCTGAAAGCGGCCAAAGCACAAGGAATCGTGGTGTGTAATTGTCAAGGCTATGGCACGGCATCCGTTGCACAGCATACTCTGACGCTGATGTTGGCATTGGCTACTTCACTGATTCGTTATGATCGTGCGGTTACACAAGGGCGTTGGCAGCAATCTTCGCAATTCTGCTTTTTGGATTATCCAATACTTGAACTTTCTGGAAAGACCTTAGGCATTATGGGTTATGGCGAATTGGGACAGGAAGTTGCTCGTTTGGCTCAAGCCTTTGGCATGCAGATTTTAATTGCCAATTTACCCAACCGACCAAAACATGAAAATGGTTTAGAACTGAATGAATTGTTACCACAAGTGGATTTTTTAAGCTTACATTGTCCATTAACACCCGAGACTCAAAATTTGATTAATGCTAATGCATTCGAGCTGATGAAAAATTCAGCCTTTTTAATCAATTGTGCGCGGGGTGGCATTGTGCATGAAGCCGATTTGGTTGATGCCTTAAAGCAAGGAAAGATCGCGGGTGCAGCCACCGATGTGCTGACTGTTGAGCCACCTAGAGAGGGTAATGTGCTACTGGATGCAAATCTTCCAAATTTAATCATTACCCCACACGCGGCATGGGGCAGTGTGCAATCCAGACAACGTATGGTAGAGCAATTGGCTGAAAATGCAAAAGGATTTATCTCAGGTCAAATCATCCGTCAGGTGAATGTCTGAGACCTAGCTCTCCCAAAGATTTAAGGATTCGCACTTTCGGGCAATGGCGCAGCCGATGTTACTGGATTGGTCGTAGATGGACTGACTGAACTTGCAGGAGTAGCAACTGCCGCTCTAGCAGTCGCTGGTTCTGCTGAGGACTGACTTAAGCTGCCTTGTTCAATCGGAACAGTGCCGCCGTTGGTACCGACCACAGCATCTTTGGTCTGCTGCCACTTTTGTTCAGTGTAGGTCTTTGCCTCATTGGCCTTTTGCTGTGCCACTTGTGACTGTTCAGAGCCATAAGCTTTGCTTTCCTGCCACTTCTCACTGATTTTAGCGGAAGACTTATCTGCGCCGCGCTGAATCGAATTTCCTAAACGACTAATGCTTTGCCCAGTTTTATAGGTCAGTACCCGAAAGATATTGGGGTTATCCCCATAAGGCATAGTTTTGGGTTGATCTGATGTAGATGTCACGCTTTCATTTGCATTTGCTGCAATAGGTAAAAAAGTAAGCAAACTGAGCGTTGCAGCATAAAGGGCATGCTTAAGCATTTTTTAGCCATCCTTTTTCTTGATTCTAGAATGTGGGTTATCTTAGCGCATGAACTGAATTTAAGAATAAAAAAGATCAAACTGATACAGCTTGCTACAAGCGATATACATTGAAGGAGATAAATATAATGAAATAGTTTGCCCCTAATTTGGATTAAGGGCAGAACAGTAAGTCTTATTCACAAGCTGCGACGTTTTCTTTTTTGAAATTGTCACGGAGCGAAAGGAAGTTTGCTTGAACTTGTTTGTCATACAGGTCAAAAGATTTGGCTGAACTGGTGCCATCTTTAGCCACGATCACCGTTCCCGCAGAGATTAAGGTATTGCCTTTAAATACCCAGTTCTCACGCGCACGACCT
The DNA here is from genome assembly GCF_000368825.1 of Acinetobacter ursingii DSM 16037 = CIP 107286. Lineage (GTDB taxonomy): Bacteria > Pseudomonadota > Gammaproteobacteria > Pseudomonadales > Moraxellaceae > Acinetobacter > Acinetobacter ursingii. The sequence goes on from NZ_KB849710.1 coordinate 71,633, forward strand.
GCATCCATAATACCTGTAAATTCAATGTTGCAATGATCACCCAGCTTGATCAATTTTGCCTTATTATTTTGGGTATCAGGAAAGGCTTTAATATTGCTGACTTCTTCAATCACACCTACAGTGGTTTCTGGAACAGGAGGAGTCGTTGAACAGGCTGTAAGGGTTAAACAAGTAGCAGTTGCTAAAAAAAGAGTTTTAAGTTTCATCATTCAAGTGCTTACATGTGTTGTTATTGGCTATCAGTATAACCATATTTGTTCATTCAGCGAGAGTAGTGAATAAAAAAATTAAGCTATTTTTTATTTGAAAATTCTGTTTTTAATAGCGCAATAAATGCATCTCTGGCTTTATGATGTTGAACATTTTGATGCCAGAAAAATTGATTTTGAATTGAGGACAAATGCGCAAAATCAAAACCGCGAATACTGCTGAGACCTTGATATTGTTCATACAAACTTTTAGGAACTAAAGAAACACCAGAACCCGCACTGACGCAGCCAATAATGGTAGCGTAACTTGCGATACCTGTTATGGGTAAGGACAAGTGTTTTAATTTAAGCCATGCTTCCAGTGCTGCACGATAAGGACAACCTTCAGTCCACATAAAAATTTCCTTATCGATCAAATCTTCCAGACAACGAATTTCGCCCATGGATGTTGGCGCAATCAGTACCATATTTTCTTGATAAATTTCAAGTTGATGGAGTAATGGAAAATTTATCTGTCCCGCGACAATGGCACCATCCAGTTTATGTTGAGCGACATCCTGTAAAAGTTGTTTCCACGTTCCTGTCGTAATTTGAACGGAAACATCGGGATACAGTTGATGATACTGAGCCAATAAACGCGGCAGACGAGTCGTGGCTGAAGATTCAATTGCACCAATTCTTAATGGCCCAGAGGGCGCTGCATCAGGATGAATACTACGTTTGGCTTCATCGCATAGAGCTAAAATTTTTTGACAATATTCCAGAAAAATCTCACCAGAAGCAGTGAGTTTAAGGGTTTTTCCTTCACGTAAAAAAAGAGGGGCTTTGAGTTCTTGCTCAAGCTGTTTAATACGAGTGGTGATATTGGAGGGAACACAATGCAGTTTAGTCGCAGCTTGAGCCATGCTGCCACATTCCACGATGCTTTGAAACATTCTGAGTTGTTGTATATCCATCGTTTATGGTTGAATAAAAATGAATGATAAGCTCAATATAAGTTAATTTTACTCAACCATCTATCGCTTTATGATGCAACTAAGACCAAGTCTGGTAAGCTTTAATGCATCACTTTTACATCTCATTGCTCAATCATCAGCAGTTCAAACTTTATTTCTCTATTGCTTTGGTGGTGATCTGTTGGGGCTATTCGCCTGTAGGTGTGCATAGCGCTTTACTATCGTATTCGCCTGAACATATTGCGCTATTACGCTTTGTGATTGCATCAGCTGTTTTAGCGATGATTGCCCTACGAAAAGGAATGATGATTCCCAAAATACGTGATCTTCCTATATTACTCATTCTTGGGCTGTTTTCGGTAACCTTGCATCATGTTTTGATCAATACTGGACAGCAATATGTCACTGCCACTGCTTCAAGTATTTTAAGTCAGTCGATTCCATTGTTTACCCTCATTATTTCAGCGTTGGTATTTAAAGATAAAATTTCGCTGAAACAGAGCATCTGTATTGTGATGGGATTGGCTGGTGCCATTTTGGTGGTCAGTGGCGATCGTGGGCTGATTTCACCAAATGCGCATAGCTTATTGATTTTACTCGCAGCAATGTGTTGGGCGATTTATTTTGTACTGTATAAAAAATTTGATCTGCCTTATGACTCGATCAGTATGATGTGTTATGTCGTCTGGTTCGGCAGCTTGCCTTTATTGTTTTATAGCCCTGATGTGCTTGTGCAAATCCAACAGGCAAACTGGCAGGCAAATATTGCGGTGTTGTTATTGGGACTTTTTCCGAGTGCTTTGGCATATGTACTTTGGGGCTATGTACTTAAGCAAATACCGTTAATGCAGGCTTCAAATCTTCTGTATTGTACGCCTTTGGTGGCGATGACGATTGCTATCTTGTTTTTGGGTGAACGGCCGTCGATTTATGTATTGATTGGAGGATTAATGATTGTGGGTAGTATTGGGTGGATGAATTGGAATAAAGAAAAGCTTTAAGAAAGTAAATAGTAGTCTATTTATTCCAATTCTCTTGATAGATGCGCCCTGATTGAAAGTAGTTGGCGACTAAATCAATAAATTGTTTAAAGTCAGTATTTTCTTTCAAAATACGATTTATTGTTTGCCAATCTGCATCATGTCTACGTCGTGAAGGAAGTAAAATTTCACTTTCTGTTGGATTATCAGTATTAAGCAAAATTACACCTATACCATGTAAAGCAGAGAGCATCCTTAGTTCCTCTTCTACGTCTGCTTTGGAAATAGCGGTAGCTACTAAGTAACCTTCATGGGCCCAACTTGAATTACTTACGGCTTGAAAAAAACTGCTGCGTATATTCGAGCTATTAAGCTCTTTTTTGACTTCAAATGACCACAGCCGAACATTTTGTCCTGAACTATGCTTTACACATGTTTTTATAAATTCATGCCATCCCTTATCTAAAGGTTGCATCGCAACGATATCAGGATGTAACCACTGATTACCATTGAGACCACGCGTATTTGCAGATCGTTTTTCATCAATTCTTAAACAATATAAACCAAGTTCAGATTTTAAAAATTCAATTAATAAAGGATAAAGTTCATATTCCGATAGAAGTTGAACTTTCTTTGTATTAATATATGTAGTTTCTAAATCTTCAATAATATCAATCTCTGATTCAAAAGAGTCCGAGTTTATTGTAGTAACGTCATTTTGAGTGTTGGGATCATACCAGAAAAGACGCGGCTTATTTTGTAGCTGTATATTTGGCGATGTTCTTAAAATATCATCTTTCTGTTTTGCTATTTCTGCAACAATTTGATTGATAAAATCACTTTCTGTTTTAAATCTTGGGTTTTTACGCTTTTCTTTATAATATTCTGGAAATTTTTCAACTATACCTAATGCAACTTCACGTGGTTTAAATTGCTTTAGCGGATTTTGTTTTAAAAATTCAAAAATTCTTTCTCGTTGAGTTAATTTATTCATTTTTTATCTCGAAATAAACCCCGCTAATTTATAGCGAGGTTTATATTAAAAAACAAGGATGATAAAAACTTAACCTTGCAACATACTCACATCCGCAATCGCGGTAAATAAACCACGTAACTGCGCCAGTAAACGTAAGCGATTGGCTTTGAGTTTTGGATCTTCTGCCATCACCATCACGTTGTCAAAGAATGCATCAATCGGCTCACGTAACGACGCCAATTGAGACAAGGCATCGGTATAGTTATGTGCTTCAAGCAAAGGTTGTACTATTGGAGTCACCGTTTGCAGTGCATTAAATAACGCGTATTCAGCATCTTCAACTAACAGCGAGGTATCCACATCACCGACAATCTGACCTTCTTTAGCCAAAATGTTGGCCACACGTTTATTGGCAGCAGCCAATGCCTGTGCTTCTGGCAAATTTTTAAAATGATTCACAGCTTTAACGCGATGATCAAAATCCAGTGGAGATTTTGGAGATAACGCCTGAACCGATTGAATCACATCAATGGCAACGCCCTGATCTTCATACATGGCACGGTAACGCGCCTCAATAAAGTTCAGCGCTTCATGTTGCGCTTTGACAGGCTCACGTAACTTGCCATGATAGTTTTCAGAAGCAATTTTGGTCAGTTCTACCAATGGCAAATCTAACTCTTTTTCAATCAATAGACGCAATACACCAATCGCAGCACGGCGTAAGCTGAACGGATCTTTAGAACCTGTCGGGGCTTGACCAATGCCAAAAATACCGACCAAGGTATCTAAACGATCTGCCAGTGCAAGCGCCGTACCCGTTTGAGTTTGTGGTAAAACATCACCTGAAAAACGTGGTAAATACTGCTCTGCAATCGCATCTGCAACTTCGCTTGGTAAACCTTCCAAACGTGCATAATAGGTTCCCGCAGTACCTTGTAATTCAGGGAATTCACCGACCAGTTCAGAGGTCAAATCGCATTTTGCCAAAAGACCTGCTTGCTCTGCGGCAGCACGATCACCATGAGTTAATATCGCGATCTGGCTTGCCAATTTGGCAATACGTAAAGATTTATCCCAGAGTGTCCCAAGTTCTGCCTGAAACACCATATTGGCCAATTTGTCTTTACGGCTGGCAAGCGGTTGTTTTTGATCTTGCAAGAAAAAGAATTCTGCATCGCTCAAACGTGGACGTACAACTTTCTCATTTCCTTCAATAATTTGAGTTGGATCTTTCGATTCAATATTGGAAATGGTAATGAAGTAGGGTTGCAGCTTGCCTTCACTATTGACCAGACAGAAATATTTCTGATTATCCTGCATGGTGGTAATTAAGGCTTCTTGTGGTACAGCAAGAAAGCGTTCTTCAAAACTTGCACGTAGTGCAACTGGCCATTCCACCAATGCAGTGACTTCATCGAGTAAGTCGTCAGGCACAATGGCAGTGGCATTGACTTCATCTGCCAATTGTTTCACTTGCTGCTGAATGGTGGTTTGACGTTTTGAAAAATCAGCCACCACATAGGCACTTTCAAGTGCAGTCAAATAATCATTGACATGATCCAAAGTGATCGCTTCAGGCGCATGGAAACGATGACCATAGGTAACATTACTGGCTGAATGATCCTGAATCGTGGCTGGAATGACTTGATCATCTTTAAGTAATACGACCCATTTTACTGGACGGACAAATTCGGTACGACTTGCAGCAGAACGCATGCGTTTAGCAATCGGTAAATTGTCTAACGCCGTTTGTAGAATATTTGGTAATAATTCATCAAGGCTTTGGCCTTTGATGTCTTTGTAGTAGCAGACTTTCTCAACTTTACCAGCCTGAAAGGTCGATACTTGATCCGCCTCAATCCCTTGACCACGCATAAAGCCTTCAAGGGCTTTGGTCGGTTTGCCTTCGCTATCATAAGCAGCCTGAAGCGCAGGGCCATCAAAGCGTTTTTGTGTATCCGCCTGAGCGCCATCAACATCCACAATTTTTAAAGCCAAGCGACGTGGTGCAGCATAGGCTTCCACTGTTGCAAAGTTTAAGCCCGCATCGGTTAAACCTTTGATGGTTTCTGCTTGTAGCGCATCACGTAATGTTTTTAAACTTTTTGGTGGCAGCTCTTCACAGCCAAGTTCAAATAAGACCGTATGTTGACTCATTATTTGTTCTCCGCTTTTTGCGCTTTGGCTGCATCACTTTCTGCTTGTGCTTTGAGTTGGGCTAAAACTTCATCACGTAAATGTGGCTCTGCCATTGGAAAGCCAAGTTCGGCACGCGCCTGAACATAACTTTGCGCAATGGCGCGAGCTAAAGTTCTTACACGCAAAATATAACGTTGACGCTCGGTGACTGAAATTGCGCCACGCGCATCCAATAAGTTGAAGGTATGCGATGCTTTAACCACTTGTTCATAGGCAGGTAAAGACAGTTTTGCCTCAATTAAACGAACTGCTTCTGATTCATAAAAATCAAATAATTCAAATAATTTCTCGACAGGGGCATATTCAAAGTTATAGGTCGATTGTTCCACTTCATTTTGGTGGAACACATCGCCATAGGTCACGGTTCCAAATTGACCTTTAGTCCAGACCAAGTCATAAACCGAATCAACCCCTTGTAGGTACATCGCCAGACGTTCTAAACCATAGGTAATTTCACCTGTGACTGGGTAACACTCAACACCGCCGACTTGCTGGAAGTAAGTAAACTGAGTGACTTCCATACCATTGAGCCAGACTTCCCAACCTAAGCCCCATGCGCCGAGTGTTGGAGATTCCCAGTTATCTTCGACAAAACGAATATCGTGAGTCAGAGTGTCAATCCCAATCGCCTTGAGGGAGTCTAGGTAAAGCTGTTGGATATTGTCTGGGTTTGGCTTAAGTACCACTTGAAATTGATAATAATGTTGTAAGCGGTTTGGGTTCTCACCATAGCGTCCATCTTTCGGACGACGCGAAGGTTGCACATAAGCGGCATTCCATGTTTCAGGGCCAAGTGCACGTAAGAAGGTCGCGGTATGGAATGTACCTGCACCCATTTCCATGTCGTAGGGTTGTAGAACGACGCAGCCTTGTTCGGCCCAATAGTTTTGTAGGGCAAGAATTAAGCCCTGAAAGGTATCAATATGCGATATGGCGCGACTCATGGTGCATCCACTAATAAAATCAAAGAAAAATTGCGTTCAAGTATAAGGATTTTAAAGGGGAGTGGCAAAGGTTCTGTCGAGTTCTTGCGAATAAAAAATAGCGGAGATTAAACTTCATCTTTTCTGCTGAATTTAGGCGTAGATTAGAGCTAAAAATAAACACAAAGGTTAATCGACATGGCCGACTTCAGAAAAATATCTAAACGATGGTGCGCGATATTCGGTGTCTTTGCCCTGATCATGCATACCCTTTCAGCTCAAGCGGCATGGTTGGCAGAGCGGCCACTTGCACAAAAAATAAAGCAAAAATTTGAACAAAGAACAACTGAGAACAATTCGCTATCATCACAATATCTTCAAGTTGATGCTATGCAGCGCAGCTATCAATTATATATCCCATCTTCTGCAAGGCAATCTGCTCGCCCAGTGGTGATTGCATTACATGGCGGAGGAGGCAATGCCAATCAAATGCTGAAACGCTGGCAAGCCATTGCACAACAACAAAACTTTATTTTAATTACGCCACAAGGCATAGGTGCAAATAGCAAAATGGGAACATGGAATGCATACGGTTGTTGTGGTCAAGCCGTGCAGAAGCAGGTAAATGATATTAAATTTATTCAGGTGGTTCTAAAAGATGCATCGCAGCATGCACTGCTTGATCCGCATCGAATTTATGTAGTGGGTTTTTCAAATGGAGGAATGTTGACGCATCAATTAGCCATCCACATGGGGCGACAACTGGCTGCTGTCGCGATCGTGTCAGGTGCATTATTTGGAGATGAAGCAATAGCAAAAGATGCAGTGCCTATTTTAATGATTCATGGTGAAAAAGATTCGGTGGTGCCTTTTCAGGGAGGAATAAGCCCAACTCGATTTGTTGCTAAAGCACAGCAACAACCGTTTCAATCGGTTGCTTATGCGATGAATTACTGGAAGACGGTCAATCAATGTCAAACAAAAGGCTTTATAGAGCAAACAGCACATTTTAGGATTGAAAAAAATCTAAACTGCAAAGCTGATGTCGTACTTTATGATATTGATCAGGGGCAACATGTCTGGCCAACTGCTGATCAGGCAGATGAAGGATTTGATGCGACGCAAGTGGTTTGGAATTTTTTCAAACAGCATGCACGTTAAAAGGAGGGAGAGATGACCAAGCTCAAAAATAGCTTATTTTTACTGAGCCTAATTTTCTTGGTAGAAACTGCAAATGCGCAGAATCCTGTTGAGTCAGATTTATATAGCCAATGCGTGGAAGAAACGATACAGAAGCAGCATTTTCCGAGTATTAATAACGCAGTGGTAGACGTCTGTAGTGGATACGCCAGAGGTCTTTATGAAAAGCAGATTGTACAATTGCTAGATCAGATCAAAACAACTGGAAGTCCTGAGCGATATAACAAGATTATGAAGTCACAGCAGCTTTGGAAACAATATGTCGATCAGGAATGTCAAAATGCAGGGGATTATATAGGTTCTCCAATGTATGGATTTTGTCCAATGCTTGAATATCAACATCGGGTAGAACAACTACAGGAATACATCAATTAAAATGATGAGCAAATTTTCTGATTCTCTTAAGATATAATACAAATACATTTTTAAGAAAAATCCGCTTATACTTTTGTAACTCAGGCAAGATCAAAACCTAGGTGAGCGGTGAGAGATATACAGCAAGATTGGCTTTCAGCCTTAAAACCAAATTTCAAGATTCTTCCTTTTAAAGAACGACTTTTTTGTAGCATCGGCGCATTATGTGGTTTAGCCATTTCTTCACTCATTAGCTGGTATGTCTTGGGTGGCATAAATCCATGGTATATCGCGCCGATGGGGGCATCCTCTGTTTTGTTATTTGCTGTCCCATCAAGTCCTTTGGCGCAGCCGTGGAATATGCTGATCGGGAATACTATTGCTGCTACTGTGGGAGTCGCGTGTTCCACGTGGATTCCAGATTTAACGAGCGCATTTAGCTTGGCAGTAGGTCTCACTATTTTTCTGATGATGACTAGCGACTCATTGCATCCTCCCAGTGGCGCAGTTGCAATCACCGCGGTGTTAGGCGGAGAGGCTGTTCACCGTTTAGGTTTTAACTTTGTGATATACCCAGTGTTACTGAATTCAGTATTATTGCTGGCATTTGCCTTGTGTTTTAATCGATTGATTGGCCGACATTATCCTTATCCAAAACATCTTAATTCACGTTCTAAAGACCCGACACCGACACAAAAGGTCAGTATTCAGCCACAAGATATTCAACGTGCACTGCATGAACACACAGAGTTGCTCGATATTAGCCAATACGATCTGGAAAAAATCATCTTGGAAGCGCAGGAGCTAGCCCACCAACGCCAAGTCAATGTCTATCGATGTCAGGATATTATGAGTAAAGACCTTATTACACTCGATGAAAATGATGATATTCATAAAGCACTAGATAAATTTAAATACAATAATCTCATGAGCTTACCTGTTATTCACAAGGATAATCATATTGTGGGGACATTGGCTTTATATGATGTGGTGGAATGGTTTAAACGCGCGGCAGATCCGAGAGCTTCATGGGAGCATCTGGTCAAACAAATTATGAATCGCAAAGTGGTAACGGTGATGCCGTTACAACCTATTCAGGATTTGGTGCCTTATTTTGTGGAAAAATCGTTTAACTATATTCCTGTGGTTCAGGATCAAAAATTGATTGGAATTATTAGCCGTGCCGATATGATTGCCGCATTACAACAGCAGTTAGTGCATATTCAAGCATCATCAGGTTGATTGAGCATTTTTAGCCAAAAAAAAGCTACGATTGCATTTTAGGGGGATCACAATCGTAGCGACCAGAATAACAAGGTCAAATGATGTTGGGTTTAACGTCTCATCCGTTGTTCTTCATGTACTGTTCGAATGGGCTGCTGATAGCTTTGCTGATATGGCAGACGTTCAGTTTGTTTGGGCATAACCAACCATAAAATCAGATACACCAATATGCCAGGGAAAGCAGCACTCATGACCGAAATGATGACGAAAATAAGCCGTAATAAATTTGCATTCCAACCAAAACGTTCAGCAATACCGCCCATGACACCGGCGATCAAATGTTGTCGGTTAGAACGATATAAACCAGTATTGGCCATTCAGAATATCTCCTCAGATAAAAATAAATACATCTCCAATTTATGTTTTGGGTATGTAATTTATAAAATGGGGAAGATCTCAACGCTTTAAAGGTATATAAGCTAAAAAATCGTTATTTTATGTAAGCAAAATCACTGACTAAAAGCTGAAATAGATAAACTTGCACCAATTTCACGCAGAATTTGAATTTTTTAAATAAGATCAATCTCTCAGTGTGAGATCCAGAACATAATCATGATCTTAAATTTATGATATGGCGTTATTTCCCTGAAAATAGAGGAAAACGCTAAAGATACTCATCTATGTCTTATTCAAAAAACGCTTCGGTAAGCTTTACGTTGATGCAAACACGGTTGCTATTGGTGTTGTTATTCAGTCTCGGATTATCAGCATGTGATCAACATCATGCTCAGCCTGATATTGCATCAAGCGATCCTATGGCAGCGTCATCCGTTGCAGAAGATTCCGCTCATGATGACGAAGATCAGGGCAGTAAATTGGTGGATGTCGCTGGTCAGGCAACATTGCCAGTTGAAACACCGCCGAATCAGAAAAAGTCTACGTCATTGTCTCCAGAGGCATTGAAATATACTGGACGTTATCATGTACACATTCCTTGTTCTGATCCAGTTGCGCTTTGCAAAGAGCCTGAAGGACAGATTGATTATGTGATCAGCTTATTGCAGGATGGAACGGCTTACCGCCAAAGAATTAGTACAGGGCGGATCGTGATCGATGAAAGACAAAACACTAAAATATCTCAGCCAGATGCGTGGACAATCGATAGTGCTCAGAAAGAAATTAGTGTCAGTGTTTTTGGTGGAGGAAACCTTTATTTTAAAATTATCGACTCTGAACGTATAAAAACCGATCTGGATAAAATTAAAAATACAAATAATGGCGAAAACCGTAGAAATTTGGGTGAGAATTTCGTTTTACCTCAGAAAAGCCGTATCCTGACTAAGCTTACTGATTAGATGGAAATAGAAAGTAAAAGTAAAAAAAAGGATGCCTCAAAGGCATCCTTTTTGATCACTGGAGTTTTAACGAGACTTAGTAGTCAAAACTAAAATGCTCTGGTGCTAATGATGTTAATGCACGAGATGGTGTAACCATTGATTCAGCATGACCTTGTGCACGTGGCAACAAACGATCAAAGTAGAAATCTGCAACTTTAATTTTGGCTTTATAGAATTCAGGTGTTTCTTTACCGTCACCTGCTTCTAGTTTCTCAGATGCAATCACGGCTTGTTGTGCCCAGAAATAAGCCATCATGGCATAACCTGAGAACATTAAATAATCTACTGAAGCAGATGAAACGATGTCACGGTCTTTACGTGCAGCGAGCATGATGCGGACAGTTAAAGTATTCCATTGCGCACAGATTTTGGTGAGATCCCATGCAAAGCGACGCAAGTATTTGTTACGTGCATGACGGCCACAGAATTTTAAAATTTCAGCAGTATAGTCACGAACGACTTTACCTTTAGACGATAACAGTACTTTACGACCAATCAAATCGAGTGCTTGGACACCAGTAGTACCTTCATAAAGTGTTGAGATACGTGCATCACGAGCAATTTGCTCCATGCCCCATTCGCGAATATAACCGTGACCACCGTATACTTGCATACCATGATTCGCAGCTTCCAAACCAAGCTCAGTCAAGAAACCTTTTAGAATCGGGGTAAAGAAGCCCAGTTTGTCGTCATAGTCTTCAAATTTAGCTTGGTCACCTGTAATTAATGCGTCGGTCATTTTATCTGCAAGTTGTGCTGCATGATAAATCATTGAACGACCACCTTCCGCGATGGCTTTTTGAGTCAGCAACATACGACGGACATCGGCATGATGAATAATTGCATCAGCGACTTTATCTGGATCTTTTTTACCAGAAAGGGCACGCATCGACATACGATCTTTGGCATATGGTAACGCACCTTGGAAAGACAATTCAGCATGCGCGATACCCTGAACCGCTGTTCCAATACGGGCTGTATTCATAAAGGTAAACATCGCATGCAGACCTTTATTCACTTCACCAATCAGGTAACCTGTTGCACCGTCAAAATTAAGCACTGCCGTTGCAGAAGCTTTAATTCCCATTTTGTGTTCAATTGATCCACAAACAACACCGTTACGCTCACCTACACCGCCATCCGCAGTAGGGAGGAATTTAGGCACGATGAACAATGAAATACCACGTGTACCCGCAGGTGCATCTGGAAGACGAGCCAATACGATATGAATGATATTATCTGTTAAGTCATGCTCACCCGCAGAAATAAAGATTTTAGTGCCAGAGATTTTGTATGTGCCGTCTGCCTGTGGTTCTGCTTTAGCTTTAACTTGTCCCAAATCTGTACCACATTGTGGTTCAGTTAAACACATGGTGCCAGACCAAGTCCCTTCAACCAGCTTTGGCATGTAAGTCGCTTTTTGTTCATCTGTACCAAATTGCATGATGGTATTCATACAGCCCATGCTCAGACCTGGATACATGGTAAATGACCAGTTCGCCGTTCCCATCATTTCAGATTTGATCAGGTTCAATGACATTGGTAAGCCTTGACCACCAAATTCTTCTGGATAAGACAGACCTTGCCAGCCGCCTTGTACGAACTGGTCGTAAGCTTCTTTAAAGCCTTTTGGTGTTTTCACTTCACCATTGTCAAAATGACAACCTTCTTCATCACCACTTTGATTAAGCGGCGAAAGTACATTTTCACAGTAGTCGGCTGCGCCTTCTAAAATCATATCTACTGTATCTGCATCGGCATTTTCACCGTTAGATAACGTTTTATAGTGAGAAGCATAATCAAATACTTCATTCATTAAGAAGCGAATGTCACGGAGCGGGGCTTTATACGCTGGCATAGTCTTTAATCCTAAATTTAGAAATAGTTCTGGATTATCTGTATCGATGCTAGGGATTATTCCTACTCATCTTTAAAAATACATTGATACTCGGTTATGAAAAAAATGTCAGAAAAGCGAATTTTGTAGATTTGGACAAAGGCTTTTTGATGATTTTCTGATAAAGTCCGAGTGTATGGTTCTGATTTAAAAATAATCATATTAGGCTAGTAACTATAACTATATTAAAGGTGTAAAGCGTGAAAGTGCGTTTAAAATATTTAACATATTGTGTACTTGGTTTAAGTCTTTCGGGGTGCACTCAACATGTCATTAAAACCAATTCGGTGAATCAAACCGATCGTGAGCGTATCATTTCTGGTTTAAATGCAATCTATGAAACCCCAAGTTATGATTATTCTGGTCAATTTAAAGTCAACATTCAGCCAAAGCCGCAAAACAATACCGTAAAGAATGCTGCATCTGAGCAAAAACTTGATCAAAAGCTACAACAAAAGATTGATCGCTCTTTGCTTGAACAAGGAGTTCGCCTCTCTGCACAACAAAAACAACAGTTATATGGTGCAATTGCGCAACAAAGCCTACGTGCAAATAATCAGGGGTCTTTGGGTAATTTAGATAAAATGATGGATATTGGGATCAATATCCTCAACGATGTGCAGTTTAGTTACGATGGGTCGGTACATTATCGTGAACGAATGGGATCGTTCAATTTAACCGCACGTTATGAAAAGCCAACATTATTGGTACAGGCGAAATTGCCAATGATTTTGGATTTTAAAGATTATAAATTTTATACCAACTATTTTGCATTTATGCCGTATTTGGTTAATCGCGAAAATCAGAGCAATCTTGCTTATATCGATTTCTCCAAATATCAAAATATTTTTAAACAAGTTGATTTGAAAAAATTGGTGGAATATCTCAAAGCTTCAGGTGCGGTGTCTTATGTATTGGCTCAACCTGAACAGTTCCAGACCTTGCCGTTAAGTGATCAGGATAGATCAGCAGGAATTGTTAGAAAAATAAGTATAAACAGTACCTTAGAAGAAGTGATGTTGCAAACTGATCTTTATAATAAAGTCAATGCACAATATTTAACTCAGTCAGTATTAGGCTTTAAAGAAAACTCATTTGAGCAATGGGCAGATAACAAAGCAGCGGCATTGGCAACAAAAGCTTCCGAAACTTCTGCAAATCAGTCTCCTGAGCTTGAGGCGCATGATGCCAGTCGAAAACTGTACGCGATGGTGACTGAAAAATTAGGGGTTACAGAGTCCGATCTTGCTGAGCAGTCCGATCAAACGGAGGATGAAATTCAAGCAAATACTGATGTGTTATTACCTGATGCTGAAGATCATGACCTTAGCCAAAGTCAGGATTCGATGCTTTTAACTGAAGCGCAATGTACCGATTTGCAAAGATCTCAAAAATCGATGTTCTACGGTGATATCCATTATTGTCAAGAATATTATGGAATCGATCTGTTCGGCACCGCTCAAATCAGTAACAACGATCAGCAGATTCAACAAAAGAAATTAGAAAGCACGTTTGCAGCTTATGATCAAAATCAATTCATTGATGATCAAGCATTTAAAGCACTTTGGCTTAAACATCATTCTGAAATTGATCAAACTTTGCCCGCTGTCAAAGCGCGCACACCTTTGACGATGAATGTGGGCTTAGATGCACAAGGGCGTTTGGTCAGTGCTGATTATGACCTGAGTCTTTTATTGCCTCAAACCAATCGACGTATGCATTTTAATATGGAGATGCAGGTCAGTAATTATGGAAAAGGAACGCCCATTTCTCGTCAACAGCTTAAACAGGCAAAATCACTGAGTGAAGTGAGTAAGGGTTCTTTTCTTGAAAAAGTCGTGGGTGGTCTAACCCGGTCATTAGAGAATGAAATAGATACCACTACAAATGCTTCATGGTCATGGGATGAACAGCTTCAGCAATTGGCGGCGCAGGTTTATGAGCAAACGCATTCTTATGAAAAAACATTTAACGCCATTTTTATTGCTCATTTGAGTGCAAATGAGCCTGAATATGTGAAACATTTTTCTGCGCAAGATTTAAAAGATATTGCGCGGGTTTATGCGTATTGGTTTTCCGATGAAGATATTTATAACCCGCGAGGACAGGCACTCAAACAAATTCAGGCTTTACAGCAAAAGCATCATTTAGAGGCGGATGAGCAATTTGATCAAGAGCTGGGTGCTATGGTGGATGAGATTGTAACTCAGACAATGATGCAGTCAGGAGAACGGCAGCAGTGGCAGCAACTCAAGAAAAGCTATAAAAAAACCGCAACAACTGTTTGCAGTTCAGTATCAGGCCCTTTTTGAAAAACAGGAGGGTGTTGATTTATCAACGCGCCCACTGTTGATTCAGACCTCTAAAATCTTAGGGCAGGTCTTTGTAGATGCGCATCAACATAAACTGACTGAACAATCTTTACAGGGATTGACTCAACAGCATTTGGAATATATTGATTATCAATTATTCGAACAGCTCTATCGTCAGATGTTGACTGAATAAGAACCATATTTTTGAAATAGCAAGCTACGTTCCAAGATGGACGTAGCTTATTTATATGTTGATTTAATCATGTATTTACAGGAATTCTTTGATTGCTGGTTTAACACCATGCCAAATGGCAAAAGCTTCTACAGCCTGACCAACGAGCATACCAAAACCTTCAGCCGTTGGCACACCACGAGCTTTGGCTTGGTCAATAAAGGTGGATGGTTTGCCATAAGCCATTTCATAAGCATGATCAAATTTAAGCTTTGACGGTAACACTAATGCCTCGCCACTGAGACTGGCAGATGTTGCATTGATAACCAAATCATATTCACCTGAGAGCTTAGAAAGCTGCATCATATTCAGTTGAGCCTCTGGAACAGAAGATTCAAGATCACTGATTAATTGTTCTGCACGGGTGAGTGTGCGGTTGGCAATAGTGATCTGTTTTGCGCCTGCTTTAACCAAGGGATAAATCACGCCTCGCGTTGCGCCACCCGCACCCAAAATTAAAATACGAGTATTTTTGAGTGACCAATTTAACGCTAAAATGGCATCGACCAGACCTTGTCCATCAGTATTGTCGCCAAATAACTGCCCGTCTTTTTTCCACAAAGTATTGACTGCTTTGGCAATCTGCGCGCGCTCTGTAAGGACGTCACACATTGCATAGGCTTGTTCTTTAAAAGGTACAGTCACATTCATTCCTGAACCGCCCTGTGCAAAGAACTCAGTGACACTTTTTTCAAAACCATCCAAAGGTGCCAGACGCTTTTGATAACTCAATTCAATCCCTAATTTTTCAGCAAAAGCATAATGTAACTCTGGAGAACGTGATTGCTCAATCGGATTGCCAATTACCGCAAATTGTCCTGTCATTGCGAAGCTCCATCACTATCAAAAAATGGAATCACTATACGCTAAAAATGACCGCAAAATAAATGAGGTTTCTGCGAGATTGTTAGATGGCCTTTGTGCGTGCATTTGTAGCTTTATGATGTGTTTATGTTGCGAGTAATTGCCTAATTTTTTTGATCTGATCAAAATGTAAACGCTATTGGATATTTCTTCTTATAAATAATATCGCTTAATAATTTAAGTTGTGACACAACAAAAATGGAGAACAATAATGACATCAAACTTCAACCCGCTAGAGCTTCTGGCGGAGAGAGTGACACCGTTGGTGGTCGACCATAGTCAACTAGAAATCGATATCGATAAAAAGGCCTCATTACTTAAACAGTTTTACCCGATTATGCTGGCGTTATTTCATAAATTTCCTGACCGATTAAATAGCATATTACATGGCAGTCAGGCACCGCTACAGGAGTTGTTGGGAAATCATCAAGGCGTTTTAAATGAAATTCTGGATGCATTTTCAAAACATCATAGTTTACAGCCCGCAACGATCGAATCTCTTTTCAATCACGCGATTCCTCTCAGTGCCAGAGCATTGAAAGAGGAGGTGGGTGAGGAAAATATTGTTTCTTACATCGGTTCTTATCTACCTCAAATAACCAGTCAGCTGCCAGCATGGTCAGCACCTATTTTATCAGGTTTGGGGTTGGGCAGCTTATTTCATACGGCATCGGCGAGTCAGTCATTCAAAACACCACCCGCAGATTCATCGGGAGGCGGCTTTAAAAAGTTCCTGCCGTGGCTAGCTTTAATTATTCTTGCCTTATTACTTTTATTGTTCTGGCGTTCTTGCCAAAAACAGACACCTGCACCGAACAGTGTCGCAGAGCCTACAGCAAGTTCTGAAGTCGCGCCAACAGTGGCTGCTACGTCTCCTGCATCCCTAAGTTTGACTTCTGGAACAGGAAATCAGGTTTTAGGTTGTCAGTCCAATGTGGGAGACAGTGGTCTTGCGTCTCTTCTACAGACTGGAATAGCCAAAGTCTTTGGTACAGGTGTAAATTGTAATATTGCCACAGATTCAGCCTATGCCACACAATTACCAGCGCAGGAGAAACTGGATGCCATTTTAAATCTGGTGAAAGAAGTTCCGAATGCAAGC
This sequence comes from Acinetobacter ursingii DSM 16037 = CIP 107286, assembly GCF_000368825.1. Lineage (GTDB taxonomy): Bacteria > Pseudomonadota > Gammaproteobacteria > Pseudomonadales > Moraxellaceae > Acinetobacter > Acinetobacter ursingii. The sequence continues at coordinate 88,458 of NZ_KB849710.1, forward strand.
ATTGAGTGGGTGGGTGATCAGTTAACTGTGAATGCACCAGATGCAAATGCTCTAAAAGGTCTGATTGAAAAAATTAAAGCATTGGCGCCTGAATTAAATGTCGTTTCAGCAGCTCCTTTAAATGTTGAGCAGTCTGTAAATAACAGTATTGATGCGAGTACTCAAGCTTTAACAGGATTAAATGAATCCTCAAGTCCAGAGCAAATTGTACGTGCCTTAAATATGCAGATTATTAATTTTGCTAGCGGTTCTGCAACTATTCCAGATGCCAATAAAGCCGTGTTGGATCAGGCTGCTGGACTGTTGCAAAAAGTTCCAAATCTTGCATTAAATGTGGAAGGCTATACCGATTCAACGGGGAATGCTGAGACCAATAAAGCCCTTTCACAAAAACGTGCGCAAGCAGTTGTGGATTATTTAACTGGAAAAGGCGTAAGTAGTTCAAGCTTAAAAGCAGTAGGTTATGGTTCTGAACATCCAGTGGCAGATAACGAAACTGAACAAGGTAAGTTCCGTAATCGCCGGATTGAGTTTAAGTTGGCAGGTTCTTGATTTAAATAATATTTAAAATTTAAACATAGGTAAAAGTCGTCTGAATCAGGCGGCTTTTATTTTTGTGGATGCTTTAAATTTAGGGTATTTGGAGACTATGATTTACAAACAACAAGATGTGTGGAATTTTGCAGGGGGGATATATCGAAGTTTTGATCGTATCGGAATATTATGGATTACAAATGGATTCAATTTCTTCAATGAAGAAAATCACAGCAGCCAAAAATAAACCTATACCAGCAAGCACAGTCACAGAAATCGAAATACTATCTGAATAAACATTTTCATATTCGATGGTAATACCAGAAGAAATCACTACAGTAGCAATCAAGGCATATAAAACCAGCATACGATGCTTTTCTAAAATGTTAGACATAATATGACCCTTTCATTTTTTTAAATTAGATCAAAACAATATGAAATCAAGATGACAAACAGTTGCTGCTTTACTGTGTGGGGGCTTTTTTCAATCATGTAATGACATGAACTTTCATGTACTAGCAGCATAACGCATCACAGCAAACATTCAAGAGACGATTTAATAATAAATACTCTCATTTGCAAGTGAATATTACAGTTCTGCTAACCAATCATGAGGTTTTAGATAATAATCAGTGAGTTGCTTCTCAATGGAGTGTTCATCCCATTCTGGACGATAAGACCAAGCGGCAAGATTAGGAAGACTGACTAGAATTGATTCAATTCGTCCGCCTGTTTGTAGACCAAATAACGTACCACGGTCATACACTAGATTGTATTCAACATAGCGGCCACGTCGATATAACTGAAATTCTCGCTGTGCTTCGGTATAAGGCTGTTCACGATGTTTCTCAAAAATTGGAAGAATGGCGTCGAGATAACCATTGCCAACGGCTTTGATATAGTCAAAACAAGTGTCAAAATCCCACTGATTTAAGTCATCAAAAAATAAACCACCGATCCCACGTTGTTCATCACGATGTTTCAAATAAAAATAATCATCACACCATTTTTTATGTTCAGCATAAACATGTTCGCCAAAAGGCTGACACAAATCAAAAGCAGTTTGATGCCAATGTTTGATATCTTGATTGTCTGGGTAAAACGGCGTTAAATCAAAACCACCACCAAACCACCAGATAGGTTCCTGACCTTCAGGTTCAGCCACGAATAAACGGACATTGGCATGAGAAGTGGGAATATTGGGGTTTTTAGGATGAATCACCAATGACACGCCTAATGCTTGCGCTTTAGCACCTGCGATATTGGGATGACGTTGTGTCGCAGAAGCGGGGAGTTGGCGAATATCAATATGTGAAAACATCACGCCGCCTTTTTCGATCACTTCTCCGTCTTGCAAAACACGAGAGCGTCCGCCGCCACCTTCTGCACGTTGCCAGTCATCAATCATAAACTGTGCAGAACCGCCGCCGCGTTGTTCTTGTTGTTCTAATGCAGCACAAATCCGTGCCTGTAGGTCGAGTAAAAATTCACGTACTCGTAGAATATCAGCCGAAGTTGGATGCTGCATGAGGACCTCAAATGATCTTATTTTCTTTAGATGAAGCATAAAGAAAGCGTGAGAATAAGTAAAAAAGGATTTTATTCAGTCAATGAATAAAATCCCTTGAAATGTAAATGCGAGAATAACGTGAAATTAGAAATCATCTTTTTTATATAAATGATCCATACGTTCACGTTTAGTTTTCAAGTAATGCTCATTAAAAGGATTACGTCCAACCGTGAGTGGAACACGCTCAACTACATTGATCCCCAAATCAGTCAAAGCTTTTAATTTGAGAGGATTATTGGTGATTAATTTAACTGCTTTGACCTGCAAATGATCCAGCATAATGGTACACATATCATAGTGACGTGCATCCGCAGGAAGATTCAATAAAAGATTGGCATCGACTGTGTCGTGTCCCTGATCCTGTAAAGCATAAGCACGAATTTTATTGGTCAATCCAATACCACGGCCTTCCTGACGCAAATATAAAATAACGCCTTTACCCGTATCATTAATGAGCTGTTGTGTCGCCTGCAACTGCGGGCCGCAATCACATTTGAGTGAGGCAAAAGCATCGCCCGTGAGACACTCAGAGTGAATACGTACCAGCACAGGTTCATTCGGCGCACTTTCTAAACCTTTGGATAATGCGACATGCTCTTCACCCGTTTCAGGATCTTGAAACACCGAAATATTGAAGTCACCAAACTTGGTCGGGAGTTTTGACGTTGCGACAAATTCGATAGCCACTAATTACATATCTCATCAGGAAAACGGCTAAAGTATAGCGTACTGGTCATATATTGGTAGAATTGAACTGCTGAATTTATGCATAATAATTTCTTTTTTGTATAATGCACACGATAATAGTTGATAAACAGTAAGATTATTCTGGATAATCTAGCCAACCACGCCGCAGGGAAAATTTCCCTGCGACCTTGTTAGAAATGTGGCTGATTGAAGGTGACTTTAAATTCGATAAGATTATGATGTCATTCATCATATCGAATCCCATTTACCCAGCTTAGGATTTGCCAGGCTTAAAAAGGCTTTGCCACATATGTTGTATACCGAAATACCAACTCAACGCCCTGTTACGCCATTGTTAGATGAAGTTGATCATCCACAACAATTACGTCAGCTCGAGCAAGGCCAATTGACTCAAGTGGCTGATGAGTTGCGTCAGTTTATTTTATATGCGGCAGGACAAAGTGGCGGGCACTTTGGCGCAAATTTAGGTGTAATTGAGCTAACTGTTGCGCTTCATTATAGTTTTAATACCCCGCATGATCGTTTGATCTGGGATGTGGGTCATCAGGCTTATCCGCACAAAGCATTGACGGGGCGTCGTGAACAATTGACCACGATTCGTGCTCAACATGGTCTGGCTGCATTCCCTGCGCGTGAAGAATCTGTATTTGATACTTTTGGTGTTGGGCATTCTTCGACTGCAATTTCGGCAGGACTGGGTATGTCACTTGCGCGCCGTTATCAGCAAAATCCATGCGAAGTGGTGTGTATTGTGGGTGATGGCGCCATGACCGCAGGTATGGCTTTTGAAGCCATGAATGATGCTGTGGCACATGATGCAGATCTAATTGTGGTTTTAAATGACAACGATATGTCCATCTCCTGTAGCACAGGTGGCTTTGCCAAACATTTGGCAGCCATTTGGGAACATGGTCATTCAGTCAATATCAATGACGAGGGTGAGGCTTATGTACAGCCCCATCCACAATGGACATATAATTCACGGTTACATCAGTCTGCTACTGATGCCGCAGATAACTTATTTAAAGCCATTGGTTTTGATTATTTTGGCCCTTTTGATGGCCATGATGTCGAACAACTGGTCAATGTTTTCAATGCGCTGAAAAAACGTAAAGGACCTCGTCTGGTTCATGTCTATACTAAAAAAGGCAAAGGATTTAAGCCTGCCGAAGCTGATCCGATCACCTATCACGCCATTACCAAAATTGCACCAGTCGCGACTGCGCCAGCAAAAAAATTACCTCCAAAATATTCTGATGTCTTTGGGCAATGGTTATGTGATCAAGCGGAGCAGGATGATCGACTTTTAGCGATTACCCCCGCGATGTGTGAGGGGTCAGGCATGGTGAAATTTGCCAAGCAATATCCTGAACGTTTCTTTGATGTAGCGATCGCTGAGCAACATGCAGTCACCTTGGCTGCGGGCATGGCGTGTGAAGGCTTAAAACCTGTTGTGGCAATTTACTCAACCTTTTTGCAACGCGGTTATGATCAACTGATTCACGATGTGGCTTTACAGAATCTGGATGTGACTTTTGGTATTGATCGTGCGGGTTTAGTGGGTGAAGATGGTCCAACGCATGCTGGTGCCTATGATTATGCCTATATGCGTACTGTGCCAAACATGGTGATCATGGCACCTAAAGATGAAAATGAATGTCGTCAAATGTTGCATACCGCGTATTTACATCATGGACCTGCCGCAGTACGTTACCCACGTGGTAATGGAGTTGGCGTTGAAATTCAACAAACATTGACCGCGCTCGAAATAGGCAAAGCTGAAATTGTAGCGGAATACCACGCCGAATATGATGAACAAATTAGCATTCTAGCCTTTGGTAGTCGTGTGACGGCAGCTATTGAAGCGGCTATTCAACTCAGCAAAATGCATGATATTGGGGTACGTGTCATCAATATGCGTTTTGTGAAGCCGTTGGATGAACAAATCATTCGTGATTTCGCAGAAAAAACCAGTTTATTTGTGACAGTTGAAGAGCATGCGGTTATGGCTGGTGCAGGCAGTGCCGTAAATGAGTTTTTGGCCAAAGCACAAATCTTGAAACCAATACTGAACTTAGGCTTAGCTGACAGTTTTCTGGCTCAAGCCACACATGCACAGATGTTACAGAACTGTGGGCTAGATGCGGAAGGTATCCAGAAAGCCATAGAAAAAGTGTGGTTAAAGCTTGTACAGACAGCTTAAATTCTTCAGTTAAAAAAATCCTAACATTTTTTACCCAAAAGCGCGCTAATTTGATAGAATCTGCGCGCTTTCATGCATTATTCTTTGTCAAAATCTTCAAACTTGTAGTGGGTGTTCAATGGAACCTATGGTGGTCATGGCTGCGCGTGCAGCTCAATTAGTTGGTCAAGAGCTTTTAAAAGCACATCAAAATCGTCATAAGCTCGATCTACAAGTTGAAGAAAAAGGCATTGAAGGTCCAGTAACACGTGTTGACCGTTATTTAGAACAACTGACCATTGATACTTTACGTAAAAGTTATAAGAACCACAGCTTTCTAGGTGAAGAGTTTGGCCTACAAGAAGGCAAAGGTCATGATGCCGATTGGTGTTGGGTAATTGACCCATTAGATGGCACACAAAACTTTATCAACGGTTTTCCACATTTTTGTATATCTATTGCTGTGCAACATAAAGGCATTACCCAACATGGTGTGATTTACGATCCAGTTCGCGATGAATTATTTTCAGCGAGTCGTGGTCGCGGTGCTGTCATGAATCAGCGTCGTATCCGTGTCAATGTCCGTGACAATCTAGAAAATGCTTTCTTAGCAGTGGGTCATCCTTATCGTGCGATGCGTAATGGCGAAGTGGTATCTTATGCCGAGCAACATTTTGCTTCATTGCTAGCAGTGACTCAAGCGGGAGCGCATATTCGTCGTGCAGGTTCTGCTGCGTTAGATTTGGCTTATGTTGCTGCGGGTCGTTTTGATGGCTTCTTTGAAGTAGGTCTAAAACCGTGGGATATTGCTGCGGGTGAATTGATTGTCAAAGAAGCAGGCGGTGTTGTGGTCGATGCCCGTGGTGGCAATGATTCAATGGAAAATGGTCAGGTTCTGGCATCTTCATTAAAAATGTTAAAGCCATTGATGCAAACGGTTGTACCTGCATGGGGCGAAATGGCGAAGTAAGCTGAATCGATGCATTAAAAAGCTCTCATGAAAATTTGAGGGCTTTTTTTATAATAAGAGAAATAGATAAAGTCATGATGATTTATTTGATTGGTCCAGGTGGAGCGGGAAAAACAACAACTGCACAGTTGTTAGCATCACAACTTGGCTGGGATTGTTTTGATCTGGACTTATACTTTATGCAAACTGTGGGCGATATTTCCACATATATTGACCAATTTGGTTATGCATATTATGCACAAAAAATATTGAGTGTTACTTAACCATAATGCATAAGGTTCATCAAAAAGGAAGTAATGTAATTGTGGTCTGCTCTTCTGGTTTTATGATTTATCCAGAAGACATTCATTTAAATTATTTAGAGCTCAAAAAGCAAATACTTGAACATTCTTTAACTTTTGTATTGCTTCCTTCGTTAAGTTTTGAAATTTGTGTGCAGGAAATTGTCAAAAGACAAATGAATCGACCCTATTTAAAAGCCTCAGCAGAGAAAGAACGCGATAAAATAATACAGAGATTTCATATTTATTCTCAATTACCCTGTCAAATCATGCTTACAGATGTACAGCCATTACAAGTGGTAAATAATATTAAAAACAATTTGAATCAATAGTTTATATTTTTTATGCAATTATTTATTGCAGAGAGTGAGTCAACTTGTTTGATTTTATGTAAAAACCTATTAAAAAAGGTGACTTTTAAAAACTTTCTGTTATACTCTCGCCACGCACTTAAATTTCCGTTCATTACCTGAACATTCTGTTCTATTCATTGTATGCGCACGCCGTCCATAGAGAGGACCATTCATTGCGCCCAAATCGCTCAGCGATTCTTCAGGTTCCGGCCGTAATCATGCGTGCGTATAGTCTACATCGTCGTTATTCGGATTGCTGTTGAATATAAACTATTCAGCCTAAGATGCCGTGCCGCCTTTTGTCGATGTCCATATTTGTATTTATTAAAATGGAGCACCCATCAGGGTGAAACTCTCTATGAGCAAAACTTTTGCCGATTTCTCTCTACACGAATCTTTACAACAAGCACTACAGGACCTTGGTTTCACTTCACCAACCCCTGTGCAAGAACAAGCGATTCCAGCTGCTATTGAAGGTAAAGACCTTTTAGTATCAAGCCAAACTGGTTCTGGTAAAACAGCAGCATTTTTATTACCAACATTACATGCGCTTGCTGGTCAGGACACTTTTGTTCCGTTTAAAGAACGCATGAAAGCAGTAACTCAACCGAATATTTTAGTGATTTCACCAACACGTGAATTGGCTCAACAAGTCAGTCAAGATGCGATTGCATTTGTACGTCATATGAAAGGTGTTCGTATCGCTGCGATTATGGGTGGTATGCCATTTGCAAAACAAATTCAACAATTAAAAGGCGCGCAAGTAGTGGTTGCTACTCCAGGCCGTTTGTTGGATTTGGTCAATCGTCGTCAAATTAAATTAGACAAAGTAGATGCTTTAATTGTCGATGAAGCGGATCGTATGCTTGATCTTGGTTTCTCTGAAGATTTGGAAGCGATTAGCGAATTAGCTGCAAACCGTAAACAAACATTGATGTTCTCTGCAACATTTGCTGATCGTATCATCCGTCTTGCTGAATGCATGATGCAAGATCCAATGCGTATTGCGATTGAGACAGGTCATTCAACTAATACTGACATTACCCAGACTTTACACTGGACTGATGGTTTTGAGCATAAGAAAAAATTGCTGACTCACTGGTTAAGTGATGAAAATCTAGATCAGGCTGTGGTGTTTGCAAGCACACAAGAAGACACAGATATGCTGGCTGAAGAACTTGCTGAAGCAGGTCATTCAGTGGTTGCACTTCATGGTGCAATGCCACAAACCGTGCGTAACCGCCGTTTGCGTAGCATTCGTGAAGGTAAAGCTAAAATCTTGGTTGCGACTGACGTTGCTGCGCGTGGTTTAGACGTACCGACTATTTCTCACGTGATTAACTTTGGCTTGCCAATGAAACACGAAGATTATGTGCATCGTATCGGTCGTACAGGTCGTGCAGGTCGTACAGGTCAGGCGATTACTTTAGCAACTTATCGTGAGCGCGGTAAAATTCGTGCCCTTGAAGATTATTTAGAAGCGCGTTTGAGCGTTTCTGAAATCGAAGGCTTAGAGCCATCTCCACCTCCTGCGCGTTCAGGTCGTGATGGCGGTGGTCGTGGTCGCGGTGGTAACGGTGGTGGTCGTCGTGAAGGCGGTCGCGGTGGTTTTGGTGGCGGTCGTCGTTTTGAAGGCGAAAGCAACTTTAAACGTCGTGAAGGTGGTCGTGATGATCGTCCGCGTCGTAGTTTCGATGATAAACCACGTGGTGAACGTCCTGCATTCGGCGGTGAAGATCGTCCGCGTCGCGAGTTCAATTCTGACCGTCCACGTCGTGAAGGCGGTTTTGAAGATCGTCCAAAACGTAGCTTCGGTGGTGAAGATCGTCCGCGTCGCGAGTTCAATTCTGACCGTCCACGTCGTGAAGGTGGTTTTGAAGACCGTCCAAAACGTAGCTTCGGTGGTGAAGATCGTCCGCGTCGCGAATTCAATTCTGACCGTCCACGTCGTGAAGGTGGTTTTAATGATAAACCGCGTTTCGAATCAAATGATGACAACCGTGGTAATCGCGTAGATTACAAACCACGTCGTGAGGGTGGTTTCGGTGATCGTCCAAAACGTGATTTTGGTGATCGTCCAGCACGTCGCGAAGGTGGTTTTGGTGACCGTCCACAACGTTCATTTGGTGATGATCGTCCGAAGCGTAGTTTTGGTGGTGAAGATCGTCCTAAACGTACTTTTGGTGGTGAAGACCGTCCAAAACGTTTCGGTGATGACCGTCCGCGCCGTGGTGTAAACGAAGAAAACTTTGGTCGTGACCGTTCACGTAAAAATGATCGTTAAGATTTAATTTCTGAAGTTATTTTAAAGCCGATGCTTTTATGCATCGGCTTTTTCTTGTAATAAAACTATCAAAAAATATATAATATGAGAACTGTGTCAGGTTTTTATTGTAAAAATGAAAGAAAAAAAGGATCTTAATGTAAAATTCTTGTCCCGATTACGTCATTTCAATTTGCGCAAACTTGGCGCAGCGCTAGTAATTGGGAATGCTTTATATTTTTCTTATAGTATCTACGTTCATCATGACATTTCACCACAAGCACTTGCAATGCAAGATCATCAAAATAACAGTATTCAGCTCATCAAGTAATTGGTCGTTTCATTGTTAAATAACAAGAATTTCATAAACGTTCAGTGCTATATTATGCGAGCTTAAAATATGCAGGAACATATACTGCTATGAATAATTCGATACTTTCGACAGCTCAGCCACTGATTGAAGTGAAAAATCTGAGTTTTAATCGAGGGGAGCGCGTCATCTATGACAATGTTGATTTAACCATTCGACGTGGACAAATTACAGGCATCATGGGGCCATCAGGCACAGGAAAAACAACACTATTACGATTAATTGGGGGACAATTAACTCCAGATCGTGGTGAGGTTCTGCTTGATGGTAAGGATATTGCCAGCATGTCTCGTCAAGAGTTATTTGCCGCACGGGCACGTATGGGTATGCTGTTTCAAAGTGGCGCACTCTTTACTGATATGTCTGTCTATGAAAACGTGGCATTCCCCATTCGTGCGCATACCCATTTACCAGAACATTTAATCGCTGAATTGGTCGGACTTAAATTAGAATCCGTCGGTTTGCGCGGTGCAGAACACCTGATGCCAACAGAGCTGTCAGGCGGGATGAATCGTCGTGTGGCTCTAGCACGAGCCATTGCCCTTGATCCAGATTTGATCATGTATGATGAACCTTTTGCGGGTCAGGATCCGATTGTAAAAGGAGTATTGACGCGATTGATCCGTTCACTCCGTGAAGCATTAGATCTAACCACGATAATTGTGTCTCATGATGTTGCTGAAACACTTGAAATTTCAGATTATATTTATGTGATTGCCGAAGGTAAAATTCAGGGAGAGGGGACCCCTGAACAATTACAGGCTTCAGCTTCACCTTTTGTAAAACAGTTTTTGACAGGCTCTGCCGAAGGACCCGTTGAATATCAATTTAGCCATCAAGCATATTTAAGTAACGAGGTACATCCATGAATGCGATTGCCTGGTTAGGTCGACTCGTGATTGAGCGGGTACGTGGAATTGGTGACGCAACGGTTATGTTGCTACAAATTATCTTTTCTTTGCCGTCTGCGGGTGGTTTTGGTCGATTTATCTACCAAATGTACCGTGTTGGGGTCATGTCCTTACTCATCATCGCTGTATCTGGGTTATTTATTGGGGCTGTTCTTGGCTTGCAGATGTATAACATTTTGGTGACTTTTGGTAGTGAGGCCATGCTAGGCACCGCAATTGCACTGACCTTATTGCGTGAGCTTGCACCTGTTGTAGCAGCGTTATTATTTGCAGGACGTGCAGGCTCTGCGCTAACTGCTGAAATTGGTCTGATGAAAGCCACAGAGCAACTTTCCAGTATGGAAATGATTGGGGTTGATCCATTAAAACGTGTGGTTTCGCCTAGATTATGGGCTGGGATTGTGAGTTTACCGATGCTCTCAATTATATTTGCTGCGATTGGTATTTTTGGCGGTAAAGTCGTCGGTGTCGATTTTTTGGGCGCGGATGATGGTTCATTTTGGAGTGGCATGCAAAGTTCGATTCAGTTTATGCATGACATTTTTAATGGAACCGTGATTAAAAGTATTGTATTTGCTCTGATTTGTACATGGATTGCGGTTTATCAGGGCTATGCCTGTGAACCGACTTCAGAAGGTATTGCGACATCAACCACTCGTACAGTGGTGTATTCATCGCTGTGTGTTTTAGGTTTTGACTTTGTGTTGACTGCGGTCATGTTCGGAGGTGTTTAATGAAATCACGTACTAGTGAGCTGGCCGTAGGGATTTTTGTCATTATCTTTGGCGTGGCCTTGTTCTTTTTGGCGATGAAAGTCAGTGGTCTGGTTGGAACCAATTTAAATGACAGTTATCACATGACGGCGCGTTTTGATAATGTGAATGGTCTTAAACCACGTGCTAAAGTCACCATGAGTGGCGTAACTGTCGGACGGGTTGAATCGATTACGCTTGATCCTGTGACTCGTTTGGCGACTGTTGATTTTGATCTGGATGGAAAATTGACCTCATTCAATGCAGAACAGCTCAAGGCGGTTCAACAAAATGCTTTGGATGAGTTACGTTACAGTTCTGATTATACGCAAGCCAATGCTGCGCAACAAAAAGAAATGGAACAGAAACTGATTGCCAACATGAAATCCATCACTAATATCGATGAAGATGCTTATATAATGATAGCAACCAACGGTTTATTAGGTGAAAAGTATCTTAAAATTGTACCAGGTGGTGGATTTAACTATTTAAAACGTGGTGAAAATATTACCAATACTCAAGGTACAATGGATCTTGAAGATCTGATTAGTAAGTTTATTACTGGTGGTGCCAATAAATCATCATCGGGTGGCTCGGCAGAAGACTCGGCGTCACAGCCACAAGCGGCTGCATCCAATAGTGCCGAACCTTCTTTTACTGAGTAATTTTAAGGAGCGATTCTTGTGAAGACGTTGTTCAAACAAACCCTTACTGCAAGTGTATTATCTACTCTTCTTGCAGGTACTGCATTTGCTGCGCCAGCAGAAGCGCCACCAGCATTTATTAAACGTGTTGCCGATAATTTTATTTCGCGTTTACAGGCAGATCATGCCAAGCTGCAAAACAATCCGACTGCTGTAAAAGCAATTGTACGTCAAAATCTTGATCCATATATTGATTCGCAAGCGTTTACCCGCATTGTGATGGGAACTTATGCGACCAATCAAAACAGTACCGCGGCGCAACGTGCGCAGTTTGAAAAGAATTTCCGTGAAACTTTGATTGAAAACTATGGTACTGCGTTTGCAAAATATAGTAATCAAAGCTATACCATGCGCCCTTATAAAGAAACGGGTAGTCGTAACCCTGTGGTGACGATTGATTTTAGTAATAAAGGCGACAAGATTCCTGTTTCTTTCCAGCTTACTGATGCTGGCAGTCAGTGGAAAATTCGTAATATCAATGTGTCTGGTATTGATTTAGGTTTGCAATTCCGTAACCAGTTTGCTGCAACGGTACAGCGTAATGGTGGTAATTTGGACAAAGCCATTGCCAACTTTAAGCCAGATGCTGATGCGGCTGTAAACAAAAAATAAGTGAAGGTTTATTGTGATTGAAATCGTCGATCAGCACTTGGTGCTATCAGGAAAGATTGATTTTGACAATGCGCAGACGGTTTATCAGGATGGTCTGCGTTTGATTCAACAACATCAACACTTTCCTTTGGTGGTGAATTTAAGCCAATTACAGCATGGCAGTACTTTGGCATTGGCGGTTTTGGTGCAATGGCTAAGAAAAACACCAAATGCACAAGGGTTACATTTTCAGGATGTACCAGAAAAAATGCTCAAAATTATCCAGTCTTGTCATTTACAGGATGATTTAACCCTGCTGCACAGTTAATTAAATTTCAATAAAAAAAGCACCGAATCTCGGTGCTTTTTTTATATCGATAATTTTAAACCCATTTCTTCCAGCGGAAGTACATCATCGGCCCGACAAATGAAACCATCAAAATTGCTGCAACAATTAAAAAACTCAAAGCACCATGGGCAAAGGGTAACTCCGTTGTATTCATCCCATAAATACTGGCAATCAACATCGGTGGCGCAAGCATACTCGGTAAAATCGAGAATCGACGAATGGTATCGTTCTGCTCGGTATTAATGAATCCAGATGTAGTATCGAGCAAGAAGCGAACTTTCTGGAATAAAAATGCATCATGTTCGACCAGTGAGCGAACGTCTTCACTCAACTCGCGAATGTCCGCATCATAAATATGACTGCCCAAAGCACGTGGACGAGATAAAAAGGTCAGGACACGACGTAAATCAATCAGACACAGTTGTGCTTTACCCAGTACGTCTTCTTGTTGTGCCAGACGGGTAATCATGTCATCCAGATCTAAAATCTTTTCACGATGATGGTTATTGAGCACTTCTGTAGAATATTTTTCCAAGTCCTTGTGGATATCTTCGAGGATATCCGCAAGCTCATCCAGTTTAGCTTCGAGTAAACCGAGTAAAATCCAAGTCGGATCTTTATAATCCATGTCATAGTCGTTACGTCGTGCACGGGCACGAAATGCACGAAACGCCACCAGCTTTTCACCACGCATGGTAAATAGCCGATCTTTATGTAAAATAAATGCGACCGTTTGCACCGTTGCTAAGATATGACTGGTGTCTTCATTATCGCCATCGACCTGATAATTTTTATTTTTCGTTAAAAAATAGGTACTGATATGCAAAATGCCATCATCATCGCGGTAAAATCGGGCAGAGGATGAAATGTCTTCAAGTGACTTGAGGGTAGGTAGATTTCGGTCATAGGCATCAATGACCCATTGTTGCTCTTCTTGAGAGGGTGCAATTAAATCGATCCAGACCAGATCCTGATGTAGATCAAAACCACCATTAATGGTTGCATCTTCAAGGCTACCGCGCTCTGTGGCGTAAAAGGCTTCAAGCATAATGTCTTTTCTCCCTTGCGCAGTATGGATAAATTTGATGGGTGTATTTTAGACAAGGATTCACTTAAAAACACTCATTGTTGTCGTTTTTTCTGAAAAAATCTTGCTAAAGCTTATATTGTAAGCATGACAGCTTAAAAACATGGTTAAAAGTTTTATGAATTCAATTTGTATTTTTTGTGGTTCAGCAGTTGGGAATGATCCTTTATTTTTACAAGCCGCTCAGTTGACAGGTGAAACCATTGCCAGACAGGGCAAAACACTGGTGTATGGCGGTGGTCGCTCAGGACTGATGGGTGTGGTTGCAGATAGTGCCTTGCAGGCAGGCGGCCGTGTGATTGGAGTCATTCCTACCGCTTTGGTTGATCGTGAATTGGCTCATCCCAATCTAACTGAATTGCATATCGTAAAAAATATGCACGAGCGTAAAACCAAAATGGCTGAACTTTCGGATGGTTTTATTGCTTTGCCAGGCGGAGCAGGTACACTGGAAGAAATTTTTGAACAATGGACGTGGTCACAGTTGGGCATTCATCAAAAACCCTGTGCTTTTTTAAATATTCAGGGTTTTTATGATGATTTACTCAAAATGATTCAAGGAACTGTAGAGCGAGGCTTTACTCAGTCACGTTTTGTCGAGAAGTTAATTGCATCAGATCAGATTGATGTGATTTTAAATGCCTTTGAGCATTATCAACCTGCCGCGCCGAAGTGGGGTGCACAAACGCAAGTTCATCCTTAACATTGAGACAGCGCTGTGGAAAAAGTTGATGTGAAAAAAAGCACTGCCAAGAGAATTACCGTTGCCGCGGCGATTATTTTAAATGAGGCAGGTGAGCTCTTGGTGGTGCGTAAGAAAAATACTCACGTGTTTATGCAGGTGGGCGGTAAGTTAGAAGTAAATGAGCCGCCTGAACAAGCGATTGCAAGAGAAATCAAAGAGGAAATCGGCTGTGATATTCAGATTGATCAGTTTGTCGGACGTTTTGAAACAGCAACGGCTAATGAGCCCGATCATCAATTGGTAAGTTATGTTTATTTGGCGCAATTAAAGCAGACGCCGCAGATTGCAGCCGAGATTGCCGAAATGAAATGGGTTACGCTAGATGATCAAGTTACAGCACTTGCACCATTAACGCGTGAAGTGGTGATGCCATGGTGTCGAAAGTATTTAAATATTTAGCGATTTTTAAGTTTTGGCGTTTTGATTTGTTGCTGCTGCAATACAACATGCGTAAATCTGCTGGCATCCTAATTCGTGTAATGCTTGATGCAACGCATAAATTGAGCTGCCAGTCGTGACGACGTCATCAATGATCAAGACTTTTCGGTAGCGAATTTTGGGTTTCTCTAACAGAACAAACTGCTGTTCTATGCCTTGAATCCGCTCTATTCGATTCAGTCCTTTTTGAGAATGTTGTTCAAGTCGATGAATCGGTTGCCAGACGGGAATATTGAGTTTCTTTGCCAGTTGTTGTGCCAAGAGCAAAGATTGATTATAACCGCGTTCGATCAAACGTGCCTCCGAGATCGGCATGGGGACAATCGCCTGAACTTTAGGATATTTCATCTGGGCAAGGAGTTGATCGAGTAAGGGTTGGTGATGTAATTTTTGTTCGTATTTAAACTGCTGTAAAATACGATCGATCGGATAATCATAGTAACAGGCCGCCATGATCTGTAATTCATGCCGATGGATCGGCTGTTTCAGCCAAGGCAATTGCTCCCAGCAACTTTTACATAGAACATAATGCTTTAAACGTGGACTGGATTCACACAGACGGCAGGGTAAAAGTTTTTGCCCAAGCTGTTGCATGGAGGCTTTAATATCATCAAACATAAGCATAGCGAGGTGCCTCGGGTAGCCAACGTTTCAGTAATGCATCGGCTTGTTTTGGATAGTTTTTTAATACCTGTTCTGCCACATAATGTGCCTGTGTCAGCAAATGATCATCACGCTCCAGACGTGCTACGCGAAAGCCAATATCACCCGTTTGTTTGGTTCCTAATAATTCTCCAGGGCCGCGAATTTCCAGATCTTTTTCCGCAATCACAAAACCATCGTTACTTTCTCTTAAAATGGATAATCTTTCATGTCCATTTTGCGATAAAGGCGTTTTATAGAGTAAGGCACAAAAACTGGCGGTTGCACCTCGCCCGACGCGACCACGTAATTGATGGAGTTGGGAGAGTCCAAGCCGTTCAGCATTTTCAATCACCATAATAGAAGCATTTGGGACATCTACCCCGACTTCAATGACTGTGGTGGCAATGAGTAGTTGCAATTGATTGTCTTTAAATGCTTGCATGACATTTTGCTTTTCATCTGCTTTCATTTTGCCATGCACTAGACCGATATTCAGTTCAGGAAAGCGTTCTTTCATTTCCTGATACGTTGCTTCAGCTGCTTGAGCATCAAGGGTTTCCGACTGCTCGACCAGTGTACATACCCAATAGGCTTGTTTACCTTCACGACAATTACTGGCAATACGATTTAAAACCTGTTCACGTCGATCAAGTGGAACGGTGACAGTCTGAATAGGAGTACGTCCCGGCGGAAGCTCATCGATAATAGAGGTGTCCAGATCCCCATAGGCACTCATCGCCAGTGTACGTGGAATCGGGGTGGCGGTCATGACCAACTGATGTGGTGTAAGTTGATCATTCCCTTTATTGCGAAGTGCCAAACGTTGATCGACCCCAAATCGATGTTGTTCATCAATAATCACCAAACCTAATTTGGCGAATTCAACAGTATCCTGAAATAACGCATGAGTACCCACTACCAATTGTGCTTCGCCAGTTTTAATAGTTAGTTCAGCCTGTGTACGAGCCTTCCCTTTTTGTTTTCCAGACAGCCACGCGACTTGTATCCCTAGTGGTTCAAACCAGCGTTTAAAATTTAGATAATGTTGCTCGGCCAAAATTTCAGTCGGTGCCATCAGCGCGACTTGCCATCCTGCTTCTAGTGTATGACAAGCAGCGACAGCGGCAACCAGGGTTTTGCCTGCGCCGACATCACCTTGTACCAAGCGTAGCATGGGTTTGTTTTGCTTGAGATCGATGACAATTTCTTTGGACACTCGTTTTTGGGCCTGTGTCATTTCAAAGGGTAATTGGGCGAGTAAGGCTTTGGCAAGTGTCTTGCTTGGGCTAAAACTGGGAGAAGCAATTTGTCGAATATAGGCACGTCGGGTGAGTAAACTGACCTGATGTGCGACCAGTTCTTCAAAAATCAGTCGTTGCTGTGCGGGATGTGAACCTTGTGCCAATTGCTGCATATTGGCATCGACAGGGGGTTCATGGATATACTGTAAAGCTTGTTTCAGCGCATAACCATTGGTGTATTGTTCAGGCAATAATTCTGGTAAATGATCGCTGTATTGTCTGAGTGCCTGTTTGACATATTCACGCAGTTTGGGTTGAGTCAGTCCTTCTGTACTGGGATAAATCGCAGTGAGCTGAGTTTTAGGTAAAGCGCTATGATCAGTGACCAGTTGTATTTCAGGATGATACATCTCTAAGCCGCGCGCGCCGACTCGAACTTCCCCAAAAACACGTAAACGATGACCTGCTTTTAACTTATCAGTCAGATTTTTATAAATATGATAAAAGCGTAAGGTAACTTTACCTGAGTCATCTTGCAGTAAAGCGGCCAGAGATTTACGTTTTCCAGGTGGAAAGTCCAGAGCTTTGACTTCACCTTCAAGCAAATAGCTGCGTCCCACCACCAGTTGGTTCATGGGAATGACCGTGCTACGATCTTCATAGTCACGCGGCAGGTGAAAAAGTAGATCATCGGTAGTGAAAATATTAAGTTTTTCCAAAAGTGCAGCGGCAGCACCACCGACACCCTGTAACTGCTGGACTGAAGTCATATCTCTCCAAGTCAGGACCCTTTACATCAGGATCATGCATGCATATTTTATTTATTGGTTATGGTAAAACATCTCAATGCGTTGCCCAATTTCTATTTGAACAGAACTCGAATCAACAGCGACATCAAATTACCACAATTAGCCGTAGCCCGAAAACAGATGTGTACGCGAATCACCTCATTCAAGATGTGCATGACCTTAATCTGGACAATCTTGCACCAATTGATTTGGTCTATGTGGCTTTGGCGCCCTCAGAAAGTAATGTAGAGGTCTATCGTCAAACCTATCTGGATTCAGTTGAACCAATCGTTCAAGCATTAAAATCACATCCTGTACAAAGGATTATGGTGCTGTCATCGACACGGGTTTATGGTGAACATCAGGGCGAGCGAGTCGATGATGAATCGCCCATTCAACCTGTAGATGAGCAAGGACAAATCTTGCGTGATATGGAATTAAAATGGCGGGCAGCATATCCGAAACAGACCGTGATAATTCGCCCTTCTGGGATCTATGGTCAATCGGTTGCGCGTTTAATAAAAATGGCAGAAAACACCATTAGTTACCCAAAGATTCATTATAGCAACCGCATTCATATTGATGATCTGGCAAGATTTTTAGCGGATTTATCGACATTAAAAAATGTTGATTCGTCTTATATCGTGACCAATAACCACCCTTTAGCTTTACATGAAATTATCTTGTGGTTTCAGCAACAACTCGATTTGCCAAAGCTACAATTGAGCAGTCAGGAAATTTCAGGAAAACGCTTATATGCAACACGGATGCTCAAAACAGGATTTAAATTACAGCATCCGGTTTGCTTTAATGACTATACAATCTGCCTGAAACAACATAGGCAAAGCCAATAATTTAATTAAACTCAAGAATGCGGCAACATCTACAATTAAATTAAACCGATAAATACAAGATTGGTGGAAGATGTTTAAACAGGCATTTGGAAGCTTGCTTCTGCTCATCGTGGTGCAACAGGTGGCAGCGGTTGAAAAGACATGGTGTGTATATGATCCAGTCGGTGCGCAAGGGGATATTACCCGACGTTTAAAAGAGATTGCGCTTTATGCACAGCGTGATCAGGTCAATTTGCAACTTAAAATTTATCAGCATGAAACAGAGGCTATTGCACAATTTAATCAGAAAAAATGTTCAGGTCTGGTCGCAACCAACTTTAATACTCGAAACTATAATGCATTTATGGGAAGTACGGCTGGTGTGGGATTTATCACAAATAATATAACCGCGCAGCATTTTATTCAGTTGTTGAACCAACCTGCATTACGTTCTGCCATGCAACAAGGAGAGTATGAGGTGGTCGGGTTTATTCCTGTGGGAATGACCTATATGATGCTCAAAACGCCAACGCTTTATAAAGTGACAGACCTAAAAAATAATCGGATTGGTGTTTTGGCTGAAGTTCCGCCCCAAACGGCTTTGGTGCGTAGTGTGCGTGCACAGCCTGTTGCCTTGAGTTTTGATAATGCAATCAAGGCCTTTAAAAATAATCAAGTGGATATTTTACCTGTCCCTGTTTATGCTTTACTTGCTTATAATCTGAGAAAAGAGTTTGGTGAATCGACCCGAGTCATCAATTTTCCAGTGGTTTATGCGGGCTTAAATATTGTAATTCGCGCTGCTGAATACCCATCAGATTTTGGTGTGAATATGCGGCATTGGTTTGCAGGACAAGCACGGGTATTGGTAGGGCAAGTGATACGCTGGGAAAATCGATTACCCGCGTATTATTGGATGGATGTGTCTGCCACTGAGAAACAAGCTTATAATGTGGTCATTGCTAAAGTACGCAATCAATATTCCCAGAACTTTTTTTATGATCCGCGCTTTGTCAAACTGATCAAAAAATTACGCTGTAAAGATGAACCGCAATATTTTGAGTGTCAGATCTGGTAAATCAAACATGGCAACCGAAGTTGCCATGTTGAGCTCAAATTTTAGATGACAGGATCATTTAAGCTTTTTTACGTTTTGAACGACGTTTTGCTTGTTGTGAAGCGACTGCATCCAGTGCAGCTTTAAGCTCATCGTCATTAAAGGTGGTGATATGTTGCAACATTTGTAAGGTTGCTTCATCCAGTACCAATTTGGCACCTTCCGCCATATTGCTAAAGTTGCGTTCAAACGCGATTGCCCCTTGTTCATTGGTGCAGATATATCCTTGCTGGGTCAGAACTTTGATAAAGCTCTGGAACAATGATTTATCAAAAAATTCAGGTGAGTTGAATTCATAGAGAACCGACAGGCGTTGCCCTAGCAAATGACTCAAGTCCTCGACTTGTTTCACCGAAATATTTCCAGAACCACGTTGTGCAATTAATGCCAAGGTCATGTAGTAACGTTCCAGACTTTGTTTGACTGGAGCTGCTAAGATCACCAATTGATTATGATCTTCTGAATTTGGTGCAGGACTAATCAAGTCGCCTTCACTGTCGCGTTCAATCAGTTTGGCATTGACCAGAGCATCGGCATATTGACTAATTTGTTGTTCAAGTTGCTCAGGTTTCCATTTCAGGAATAACTCTGCCTGTAAAAACGGATAGAGTGTTTTAATGACATTGATCAGATTTTTCTGGCTAATTCTACCATTGTGTTCAACTAGCGCTGCAATTAAAGAGGGCAGCACAAAAGCATGTAAAATATTATTGCGGAAGTAGGTCAACAACACCGCTTGATAATCTTCGATTGCAATAATGTCGCCTAATACATGCTGAACACGTTTAATCAATTTCAGTTTCAAGCCGTAAGCAATAATTTCTTTACCAGACAGCGGTGTAACTTGTGTGCGCTCATCATAAGGAAGTGTGGTAACAAGATTACGATAAGCATCGAGTTGTTTAATACACAACTCTTCGTCCAATGTGTGTTTAGGGGTTGCCAATAAAATTAAAGAAAGCAACGAAACAGGATTGATCACTACAGCGCGGTTAATATTTTCAACAATCGCATGTGCTGAACTGTTAATGACCTCTGAAACTTGTGGTGGAATCGGATCATCGTTTTTCTCAATTTTGATCTGATCTGCACCATGTGCTTTTAGCAAATCGTCCAGAAACACAGGTTCACCGAAGTTAACGTGGACCTTGCCAAAAATACGTTCAATTTTGCGTAAAGTTTGAATAATCCCGAAGATGGATTCTGCTTCTTTGGGTTTGCCTTGCATTTCTCCTACATAGGTTGAACCTTCCATTAAGCGTTCATAACCAATATATGTTGGAACAAAAACAATCGGCTTGGCACGACCCCTTAAATGACTGTGTATGGTCATGGCCAGCATGCCTGTTTTGGGCGGAAGTAAGCGACCAGTACGCGAGCGACCCCCTTCAATAAAATATTCAAGCGGGGTATTACGCGACAAAATACTATATAGGTATTCTTTAAATACAGACGTATAAAGTGCATTGCCACGGAAGGAGCGTCGAATAAAAAATGCACCGCCGCCACGTAAAAGCTGACCGACAAATGGCAGATTTAGATTATCTCCCGCTGCAATATACGGCACCATTAAACCACGACGATAAATCACATAAGACAATAATAAATAATCGATATGACTGCGGTGACATGGTGTGTAGATAATTTCGTAGTCTTTGGCCAGTTCACGTACGGTACTAAAGTTATGAACCTCGACACCATCATAAAGTTGTGTCCATAATCGAGTCAGGGCCATATCAGCAAAACGGATGGCTGAATATGAATAATCTGAGACAATTTCATTTAAATAGCCAATCGCACGGCGTTCAGCTTCAAGCATGCTGACTTTACCGCGAATACTTTCCCGACGAATCGCATCCTGCACATCACGTGATTTGATCAGGGATTCCATCACATTACGGCGGTCAGACAAGTCAGGCCCCAGAACCACTTCACGCTGACTATCTAAATAGTCATTCAGAGTGCTCACGATATACGTGGCAGGAGACAGATTCGGATAATGCGCACTGGCATAGTTGACCAGTTGGCGTAACGACTGCGGTTCATGAAACTCAACATAAGTTTGACGACCATGCAGACCGATATTCATCAATTGTTTGACTTTACCTGGGGTTGCCCATGTATCGGTAAATAACAACTTAAACCATGAATCCTCTTTATCAGGAGAGCGTCCCCATAGCACCGTGACAGGAACCAGTTCAATATCGTAGTCAGGATGCTTGTCTAAAAACTCAATTAAACGCAGTAATCGCGGAGGAAAGGCATGCGGTGGTGGATTGAGTAAATTCTTTTCATCGTGATGCTGTAAAAATAAAACCGATGCTTTTTCTTTGTGATCATCCATCACCAGTGGATCTAGTGCAGGCTTTAAATGCAAGCGACGTGTTTCACCATCAAGAACTAAAGCATTGCTGCGAGAGTAATTTTGTAATACATAGCAGACGACTTTTTTCTGTGCAGGATGTTCTGAAGTCTGCTGATCGGTAGATTCAGAAGGGACTTCCCCAAGAACATGCGGTGTTACCACGAGGTCAAGTAACTTACTCGACAGGCGTCGATACATCTGACCCAAGCCACTCTTGGCCATAAGAACTCCTACTCAAACAACAATCTCTGTCCTAAAGAACGAAAACTGCCTTAGTGAATTGATGTGAAAAACAATGAGCTATTTTCTGATAAATCACATGGATTGCGCTAGTGTTTATCGTTAAAAAACGTATTTTTAATACGAATAACAATGCTAAAGTGTGACATGACAGTCAACTAATCTTGATGGTTATACTCTGAATTTGTGGAAAAATACCGTATATATGTTTTATAGTTTACAGTTGTCTTGTTTTTAAATTGCCGACACTTTAAAGGTATCTTATGAATGCATTAACCCAGGAACTTGTCGAGCTTTTATCTCTTGAAAGGCTTGAAGATCATTTATACCGTGGACAAAGCCGTAATCTGGTCGGAAAACGTGTATTTGGTGGACAAGTTCTGGGACAAGCGTTACGTGCTGCGTCCTATACCACAGATCGTCCTGCACATTCGCTACATGCTTATTTTCTCTATGGCGGTGATGTCAATGCACCGATTATTTATGAAGTCGATCCTTTACGCGATGGTCGAAGCTTTTCCAGTCGCCAAGTTCGTGCTATTCAGCATGGTCGTACTATCTTTTCGGCAATGATATCGTTTGCTTATCTTGAAGAAGGTTTGAATTATCAACCAGAAGAACCTAACTATCCAGCGCCAGAAGACCTCAAATCAGAAAATGAACTCAAAGAAGGATTAGTTAATTTCCTGCCTGAAAATGTGCGTGCCAGTTTTATGCGTGATCGACATGTTGAAATTCGCCCGATTGATCCAGTCAATCCATTTCAACCTCAACCACAAGCACCGATTAACGCACACTATATCCGAACCCATGATCCTATTCCTCAAGAGTTGGATGATCAGTCTTTACATCAAGCGATCGTTGCATTTTATTCTGATTTCAGCTTAATGACGACTTCCTTAAAACCGCATGGTTTAAGCTATATTTCACCGAGTTTGCAATGTGCCAGTATCGATCATGCCATTTATTTTCATCGTCCAGTCCGTGCGGATGAATGGATGCTGTATGACATGGAAGCGACCGTCACTGCAAATTCACGCGGATTAAATTTTGGACGCATGTGGCAAAATGGACAACTGGTCTGTAGTACCACACAAGAGGGGCTTATACGCCTGCGTGAAATAGCCAATAACCAATAAAACCACATTAAATGTTTCAGTAAAGCTGCATGGATGCGGCTTTTTATTTTTAAATTGTCAGATATGCTAAAAAATTATTCGATTCTAAGCATCTTGCGTGTCATAGTAATCCAAAACAATGACATTCTATTTCAAATGGTATGAGCTTAAATACACAGATTTTAGTTGCTGCAATCATCGGTATCGCATTTGGGTTTTTATTAAATCTATACCCAGACACCGCTTTTTTTCAACATAGTCTTTATGGACTCGGTATTATCAGTAGCATATTTATCGGGCTGTTGAAAATGCTTTTAATCCCACTGATTTTTTCCTCAATTGTGGTGGGAGTTTCAAATTTGCAAGCCAGCGGGCAGTTTGGACGAGTCTGGAAAATCACAGCATTATGTTGTTTAACTACGACTACATTGGCTTTAATTCTCGGTATTGGCTGTGCTCATTTATTTGGAGTGGGCAAGGGCATGGATATCGGAATTTTTAGTGAAGCCATGAGTAATCATCAATCTCCAGATACATTATCGCCATCCACCTTTTTTACGAATTTTATTCAAAATACGCTGATTAATCCCTTTAAAGCTTTTAGCGATGGCAATGTTCTGGCAGTCGTGGTGTTCGCCTTGTTCATTGGGGCGGCTTTAATTAAAGGTGGAGATCGTTTTCAGTCAGTACGGGTTTTAAGCTTACAGTTTTTTGACATCATGATGATGTTGGTGGGTTGGGTCATGAAATTGGCTCCATTAGGAATTTTAGCCTTACTTGCTAAACTGATTGCAACGGAAGATGTCAAAATCCTGAACAGTCTGGCTGAGTTTGCCTTAGTTGTAACGGGAACGACGATTTTTCATGGTGCGGTGGTGTTGCCTTTATTACTGTGGATTTTTGGGAAAATGAATCCAATCACTTTTTTTAAAGGTACACGCTTAGCCCTCATTACTGCTTTTGCCACCAGTTCCAGTTCAGCCACGATGCCATTGAGCATGAAGTGCGCCCAAGAAAATCTCAAGGTTCGCCCACAAACAGCAGGTTTTGTTATCCCTTTAGGAACGCAGTTAAATATGGACGGTACCGCGCTCTATGAAGCCGCGGCTGCATTATTTATTGCCAATTTGGTAGGAATGGATTTAACCCTGACTCAGCAATTGATTGTTTGTTTAACTGCCATGATTGCATCATTGGGTGCGCCCGGAATTCCTAGTGCAGGAATGGTCACCATGATCATGGTGCTACAGTCTGTTGGGCTTCCTGCCGAAGCGATTGCGATTTTACTGCCAATCGACCGAATTTTAGATACGGTACGAACTGTGGTTAATGTGCAGGGGGATATGATGATCAGTGTCGTGGTAGATCGTTATGCCAAATCAGATTCCATTGAACCATCTTAAAATGCAGTGCGATTAAGATGCTCGATTGCAAGACATTGCATCACGAGAATGATAAAAAGCAGAAGAGAACTTCTGCTTTTTACCTTTTATTTCGCTCAAGTAACTTCATTCAAGCAGCAGTTAATAACGCCCGTTTCGCTGCTGGAGATTGATCTAAATATTGGACAGCATCTTCGGTACTTCCTTCTTTGACTGGATCGTACCATGGCATTAAATAATCGATCTGTTGTGCTACCAACCAGATTGGGCTAGGAAGCACTTGGTTATCCTTGCGTCCTTGTTTAAGCCATTCTAACCAGATCCATGGATGCCACAGACTCGGATTTTTATCTGCGAAACGTGGGTCTTGTTTCATGATATGTGCGGCACCATCGACCCATAAACCTAATACCCCCGCAATTACCGCGACACTTAAATAATAACGGGCAATATAACCACCACCTAAATGACGATATAAATCAAATGCAACTGTCCGATGTTCAATTTCTTCTGCGCCATGCCATTTGACTAAATCGACCATTTCAGGGTCAGCGCCGAGTTCTTCCCATTTTTTGTTGTAAAGCGCGTATTTACCCAATACACACGTCATGTGTTCTACTGTGGCAATCACACCTAAACGAAATAAATCCCACTGATGTTGTAACGCTTTAGGCACTTCATAGTCTAGAGGTTTATCAGCCAATAACTTGCTAAATAAAAAGTTCATGATATCCAGATTACGCTGGATATCGATATTACGTGCCGACAAATATTCTTTATTGGCAGAGGTATGCGCATTGGCATGCATGGCTTCTTGCCGAATAAAAGCCTGGACATCTTGTTTGAGTTTTTCATCGGTAATTTGCGGCAAGACTTTATTATAAAGACGACAGAACCAGAACTCACCCGCAGGTAAGATATTATTAATTTCATTGATGAAATAACTGGCAAAAGGTTGATTGGGAATCCAGTCCACTGGAGTTTCTTTCCAGTCGAATTTTACCTTTCGTGGTTGAATGCGATAGTGAATCGAAGATCCTGGAAGCTTGTGTTTAAAAAATGAAAAAATACTCATGTCCTTACCTTTATTTGTTCTTATCGAACTTTTGCTGGTTTTTTTGAGTATAAAAAATGCCCCTGTATTTTGCTTTGCAATACGGGACATTCAATTGTCATTACGTGATGAAATGATCAGAAAAGCGGTAGTTTATTCTTCTTTTAATACTAAATCTGCTTCATCTTCATCATCAATTGTCGCTTCTGGAATTTGACTTAAATCAAATTCAGGTTCTTGTTCTAGCGTATAATTTAAGCGACCTGCCATCACACTGGCAAGCTCTTCAAGTCCTTGTTTATTGAGTGATGAAAATAGTTGAATTGAAAAATTCAGCTTCATCTTTTTTAGATTTTGTTTAACTTCGAGTAGGGCTTGATGAGCGGGACCACGATTCATTTTATCCGCTTTGGTCAGTAAAATATGCACAAACAATTTACGTGAATGCGCCCATTCCAGCATCATGGTATCGAAATGCTGGAGTGGATGACGAATATCCATCAATAGCACTAAACCCTGTAAGCTTTGACGATGAATCAGATAGTTTTCAAGTTCTTTCTGCCAAACCCGTTTCATATCTTCAGGGACAGCAGCATAACCATAGCCTGGCAAATCCACCAGACGCTGATCAGGATTCCCTAGACTAAAAAAGTTAATCATCTGGGTACGTCCTGGCTTTTTAGACGCACGTGCCAGTTGTTTTTGATTGGTTAAGGTATTAATGGCACTGGACTTGCCTGCATTGGAACGTCCTGCAAAGGCAATTTCATAACCTGTATCTTCTACACAAAGTGCCAGTTTGGGCGCACTCATTAAAAATTCAGCTTTGCGTAGCCAATTGAGTGCCTTTACTGAGTATTCAGTAATTGCAGGATCAGCTTTTTTCTCATAACTAATTTTTTGTTTAGGTGCGAGTTTGGCTTTGGTGTCTTTGGATTTCGCATAGCGATGCATAGAGCTTAACTTTTACAATCAAAATATATTTAAAACGCATTATAAAGGATGCGAGCCTTTCACGCGAATTTTAACAGCATTTGGATCAAATGATCAGGAGATCGAGATAAAAGCGATGGCTGAATGACTGGAGGTAGAAGGCGGAGCAGCCAAAACATCGGCTAAAGTGTATTGATCGAGTGTTTGATAAAAGCTTTCCAGTGCATCATCTAAAATTCCTTTTAAGCCGCAGTGCGAGCGTAATACACAAGGCGGAGTATTGCATTCTACAATCTGATGATCACCTTGTAAGATCCGTACGATTTTACCCAATGTCAGATCGAGCGCTTTGGGATTTAAACGAAGTCCACCGCCTTTGCCGCGCGTGGTAATGATCCACTCTTGTTTAGCCATGAAATGTACAATTTTGACCAAATGATTTTGAGAAACATGCAAATCCCGTGCGATTTCTGCGATGGTATACGGCATTTCACTTGGGCGTGAAACGTACATAAGTATACGCAAGGCATAGTCGGTAAATTTATTGAGTTGCATGTTCAGCTAAATACCAGAAATTTATAAAGATCATATTAGCCTGAAAGTTTCCCGAAGGAAACTCCCGAGTCCAAACACCTGCAAATCACAGTTTTATATTCAGTTTAATCTTATATTCAGTTTAACCTTTGAGAGGAGCAGAAACAGCGAGCTCATCTCCGACTTGATAATGACTTAACAGAATATTGGCAACATCGTATTCACTATGTTCAGCCTGTGATTTGACTAAGAAACCATATTGAGCTGTATCCTGAGTTGAACTAAAACTAAACTGTTGAGGTTGATCAATTCCTTTTTCGGGAACATGGACTTTGACCGAAATATATTCACCTGCTTGTGCCGTTGGAATCGTTTGTTGATCGGCTGCACGAATGTTAAAAAATTTACCTTCTGCGTGATCTTGGATCGACACAATTTTGAAATTACGCCAACCTGACCATCCTCCACTTTGCGAAGCCAACTGATCATATTTTTGTTGCTCAGCCCCAATCAAAATATCAGCTAGTTGCAAATAGGCTTGTTTCCACGCTTCGATTAAATCTGATTCAAATGGGACATCAAGCACTTCACTAATCGAATGTAATAAGTTTTCCCCCACAATCGAGTATTGCGCGGGTTGAATATCCAGACTGACGTGTTTGGTTGCAATATGTTCCACTGCTTTGGCTAGTTTTTCAGGGGTTTCGATATTTTCTGCATAAGCCAAAACTGCTGCGGCTAAGGCGCGTGGTTGACGTCCTGTTGTTTGGTGGTCCAGATTAAACACATTTTTGAGTTCAGGATGATTGCCAAGCATACGCTTATAAAAATAGCTGGTCAGTGCGACGCCGTGTTCACGTAAGACAGGTACAGTTGATTTTACAAGTTCGATTTGTTGTGGAGTCATGGCTAGACCTTTTTATCTGGCTATATAAGATATATTTAAAATACATCTTATAAAATACATTTGCAATGCATCTTTAATTAAAAGTCATAATTTTTTTAAGGGATTAAATAGATCGTATTGGTCAAATTGATTGGTTTTTCGCAAAAAAATTAAACACTGATTTTACAAGAGATTGGTTTTGTAAAATCAGTGTATTTTTGAAAGTTATTTAGCGTTTTCCAAACAACGAGCCGAGCAAGCCGCGAACCAGTCTTTGTCCTGTTGGTCCGCCTAAACTACGTGCTGCGCTTTTTGCAAAGGTTCCAAGTACATCTTGAGTGAGTTTGTCACGCTCGCGTTGTGCTTTTTCATCTACTTTTTGTTGTTCACGTGCTAAACGCTCTTGTTCTTTTGCCTGTTGCTTGGCATCTGTTTCTTGTTGTTTGGCTTGTTGCGCGGCTTCGAGCTGGGCTTGTTGTTGCGCCGCACTTTCGCTCACTTTGCGCTGTAACATTTCATAAGCACTATCTCGATCTACAGCGCGTTCATAGATTCCCGCGACAATACTTTGCGACATTAATGCTTTACGTTCATCAGCGCTTAAAGGGCTAAATGCAGAATAGGGAGGCATGATCCAGCCACGTTCCACGATCTGTGGCGTGCCTTGTTCATCCAGAAAACTAATTAATGCTTCGCCAACGGCAAGTTCAGTAATGGCTTGATCCACTTTAAATTCAGGATTGGCACGAAAGGTATCCGCTGCTGTTTTTACTGCTTTTTGATCTTTTGGTGTAAACGCACGTAAAGCATGTTGAACTCGATTTCCGAGTTGCCCTAAAACCGTTTCTGGTATGTCGAGTGGGTTTTGGCTAATAAAATAAATGCCCACACCTTTGGAACGAATCAAGCGTACCACTTGTTCAATTTTTTGTTGTAAGGCGGGGCTAGAATTATCAAAAAGTAAGTGTGCTTCATCAAAGAAAAATACCAGTTTCGGTTTATCCAGATCTCCAACCTCAGGTAATTGTTCAAATAACTCTGAAAGCATCCACAGCAAAAAGGTCGCATAGAGTTTTGGCGTATTCATCAGTTTATCTGCGGCGAGCAGGTTGATATAACCATGACCATTGCTATCGGTCTGAATAAAATCCAGAATATTTAAACTTGGCTCACCAAAAAACTGTTCACCACCTTGGTCACCCAATGCCAGCAAATTTCGCTGAATTGCGCCTAAACTTGCAGGTGATAAATTTCCATAATCTGCTTTTAAGTCAGTTGCATTGTCACTGACATAACTCAGCATGGCCTTTAAGTCTTTAAAATCGATGAGCAATAACCCTTGATCATCTGCAATACGAAACACCGCAGAAAGTACACCTTCCTGTGTATCATTTAAATTCAGCATTTGAGCCAAAAGCAATGGCCCGATTTCAGAGACAGTGGTACGAATTGGATGACCTTGTTCAGCAAATAAATCCCAAAAAATAGTGGGAGAAGCAGCAAACGCAATAGTGTCTAAACCAAGTGATTTAATCCGTTCATCAAATTTTGGATTATCACTTCCCGCTTTGGCAATACTCGAGACGTCACCTTTGGCATCTGCTAAAAAAACAGGCACACCAATCCGAGAAAAATTTTCAGCCATGACTTTGAGTGTCACAGTTTTACCTGTTCCTGTTGCACCTGCAATCAGACCGTGACGGTTCGCAAATTCGGAATGTAAAACAATATCCTGATGAATATCAGTCGTTTTTTTTGCAATCACAATTGGTGTGCCCATACTTATTCCTATTCTTATCACTTTTCAATTTGTTGGAGTGCATTTTGGATATCTTGTATTAAATCTTGGGCAGATTCTAGTCCTATACAAAAGCGAACCAATAAACCCTGTTGTAGATGTGTATTTGGCAATACTCGCATCTGTTTTAAATCATAAAGCATCACCAGACTTACGGGGCCGCCCCAACTAAAACCTAATTTAAATAATGTTAAGGCATCACAAAAGCGGCGGACGGCGCTGATGTCATAGTTGGCTTGAAAGATCACACTGACCAAACCTGCGCTTTGTTGATCTATACAGATTTCTTGCCAAAAGGCGTGTCCAGGACTGTTCGCGTCGGCGGGATGTAGAGCTTGTGCAAACTCAGGCTGCTGTTTGAGCCACGCTAATAGGTCTTGTGTGGTTTTGGCTTGTTGTTGATAACGTAAGCGTATATGCGGCAGGCTACGTATAACTTGTGCGGTATCATCTCCCGACACACAGATTCCCTGAGTGGCATGCATCTTAAAGAGCTGATGATAAAGTTTTTGATCCCGAGTAATTACGCTGCCCATTAAGATATCACCACCACCGCTTGGATACTTGGTGAGTGCATGGACGGTGATGTCAACGGATAAGTGTTCATCTGAAAAATCGAAAGCGTTAAAGGCGAGCCCTGCGCCCCATGTATTATCCAATGCAATCAACACATTGGCTTGTCTGGCTTTTTTAACCAGATTTTTAAGATCAGGAAATTCTAAAGTGACTGAACCTGCCGCTTCGAGCCAGATCAGTTTAGTGTGTGCAGAAGGCGTAAATGAGTTGGCATCAATTGGATTATAGACTTTGACGATGATGCCATAACGTTGTTGTAGATTTTTGAGATGTTCCATGTTTGGCCCATACACATTATCTGGAACCCAAACTTCATCGCCTTGATTTAAAAAGGTTGAATTAACCAGATTAATGGCAGATAGTCCACTCGGTGCGAGTAAGCAATGTGTCCCCCCTTCAAGCTGTGCCAATTGATCAGCTAAGGTATAAGTGGTCGGTGTGCCATGGGTGCCATAACTATAATCATAAGCATCTGTCCAATGCCGATCAAAAAGGTGCGCTGTCGATGGAAATATAATCGTCGATGCACGAAACAGGGGAGGTTGAATGCTCGCAATATATTGAGGAGCCTTTCGTGGGGCGTGAATAAGCTGGGTTTGAATGGTTTTATTATCTGTCATGGTGTATATCATTTAGGTCATTTAGCTCTAGATTAAAAAATATAAATCCTTTCTGCTAGTTTTGGTCGAGTTTTGTGAGTATTTCTTTACATAAAACTGCATTGACAAAAGTTGGCTTCATTTTTGCTATGACTTAGCTAATACCAACAACAATATAGGTTCTAAGTGCATGAAGTCGCATTTAAAAGTGCATTATTTTCAGCATATTGCTGGTGAAGGGTTCGGGAGTTGTTATGATTTTTTGAAAACACATCAGTCAAAAATTACCGCGACTGAATTTTTCGCACTCCCCCCTGATTTACCGCTTGAAATAGAGGCGCTCCCTCGTATTGACGATGTCGATTTACTGATCATTATGGGCGGAACCATGAGTGTTAATGATGAAGCCAATTTTCCTTGGTTGAAAATTGAAAAACGCTGGATTCGTCGTTATTTAGCCGCGGGTAAACCGGCGATAGGATTGTGTCTGGGTGGACAACTGATTGCCAATGCTTTAGGTGCTGCCGTGAGCCGTAATCCATTTCAGGAGTTAGGCTGGACGACCGTACATCGAGTACCACAATCGGCAACGCAGTGTTTTCCTTTACCCTCTTCTTTGCATGTGATGCAGTGGCACAGTGAAACTTTTGAGATTCCCAAAGGCGCGATTCATTTAGCTGAAAATGACGTCTGTCGTAATCAGATGTATCAGATTGGGCAAAATGTTTTAGGTTTTCAGTTTCACCCAGAAATCACCCCACAAACACTGGAGTTATTTTTGGAAAATGATGATGAAGTGGCCATTTTTCATGGAGAATATGTACAGCCAGCCAATCAACTCAAACAATCAAAACAATCAAAATTTATAGAAGGAAATCAATTGCTCAATCAGGCGATTGAATATGTAGTGAACGCATCGTAATCAAAATAAAATGCAAATGATTTAAAATAAAACTCGGATATTTAACGATTCAGCAACAAATAGAATTGCATAAGACTTAAACAGTCGTTATAATGAGCGACCCTCAAATTGTGAGGTCATTTACTGCAAAGAACGTAGTAAATGCATGACAGTCGCGGCATCGATCGTGACCTTAGTGATTTTCACTGCCTTTGACACTTACCAATGGGTGAGGTGCGTCAAAGGTGATTCTTTATATATTTTGGCTTGGAGTTTACTGGTATGTCTAACCAGAGAATCCGTATCCGTCTTAAGTCTTTTGATCATCGTCTGATTGATCAATCTTCTCAAGAGATCGTAGAAACCGCTAAGCGTACTGGCGCACAAGTGTGTGGTCCAATCCCGATGCCTACTCGCATCGAACGCTTCAACGTTCTTACTTCACCGCACGTAAACAAAGATGCGCGTGATCAGTACGAAATCCGCACCTACAAACGTTTGATCGATATCGTTCAACCAACAGATAAAACTGTTGATGCATTGATGAAATTGGATCTTGCAGCGGGTGTTGATGTTCAGATCGCATTGGGTTAAGGCTTTCGGGTTAATTAGTGCCTGGCATTAATTAAGCTGCTTTTTTAGAGGTTACACACATGGCTATTGGTTTAGTCGGCCGCAAGTGCGGTATGACCCGTATCTTTACAGATGCCGGCGTCTCTGTGCCTGTTACAGTGATTGAGGTTGATCCTAACCGTATCACTCAAATTAAAACGCTTGAAACTGATGGTTATCAAGCGGTTCAAGTTACTACTGGTGAACGTCGTGAATCTCGCGTAACCAATGCACAGAAAGGTCACTTTGCGAAAGCGGGTGTGGCTGCTGGTCGTTTGGTTAAAGAGTTTCGCGTGACTGAAGCTGAGCTTGAAGGTCGTGAAGTTGGCGGCAGTATTGGTGTTGATTTGTTCACAGTGGGTCAAATTGTTGACGTTACTGGTCAATCAAAAGGTAAAGGTTTCCAAGGTGGTGTTAAGCGTTGGAACTTCCGTACCCAAGACGCGACTCACGGTAACTCAGTTTCTCACCGTGTTTTAGGTTCTACAGGTCAAAACCAAACTCCTGGACGCGTGTTCAAAGGCAAAAAAATGGCCGGTCACTTAGGTGATGAACGCGTAACAGTACAAGGTCTTGAAATTGTATCCGTTGACGCAGAACGTTCAGTTCTTGTTGTTAAAGGTGCGATTCCTGGTGCTACTGGTGGCGACGTTATCGTTCGTCCTACGATCAAGGCCTGAGGGGAAATAACGTGAATTTAAAAACTGTTTCCGGCTCTGCTGTTGAGTTGTCTGAAGTTGCTTTCGGACGTGAATTTAATGAAGCGCTTGTACACCAAGTGGTTACAGCTTATTTAGCTGGTGGCCGTCAAGGTACGCGTGCTCAAAAATCACGTGCTGAAGTATCTGGTGGTGGTAAAAAGCCATTCCGTCAAAAAGGTACTGGCCGCGCTCGTGCTGGTTCTATTCGTAGCCCAATCTGGGTTGGCGGTGGTAAAACTTTTGCTGCACGTCCACAAGACTGGTCTCAAAAAGTAAACCGCAAAATGTACCGCGGTGCAATGCAATGTATCCTTGCTGAACTTGTTCGTCAGGATCGTCTTGTATTGGTTGAAGAGTTTGCTGTTGCTGCTCCTAAAACTAAAGAATTGCTTGCAAAACTTAACGACTTGAATGCAGCTCGTGCACTTATCGTGACTGATGCTGTAGATGAGAACTTATATCTTGCTGCACGTAACCTTCCACACGTTGATGTGGTAGATGCTGCTGCAATCGATCCTGTTAGCTTGATCGCGTTTGATAAAGTTGTCATGTCTGTAGCTGCTGCTAAGAAAATTGAGGTAGAACTCGGATGAACAACGAACGTATCTATCAAGTCCTAAAAGGACCGGTCTTCTCAGAAAAGGCACAAGTTTTAGGTGATACTGCTGGTGTTCAAGTGTTTAAAGTTGATATTAATGCAACTAAGCTTGAAGTTAAAAAAGCAGTAGAACAACTATTTGGTGTAGAAGTTGTTAAAGTTAACACAACTATTACTAAAGGTAAGACTAAGCGCTTTGGTAAAACATTAGGACGTCGTTCTGATGTTAAAAAAGCATACGTCACCCTGAAAGCTGGCCAAGATGTTGAAATGGCTGACTTGGGCGATACCGCTGAAAGCGCAGCGGAATAAGGACGAAAATTATGCCGATTCAAAAATGTAAGCCAACGTCTCCAGGACGTCGCTTTGTAGAGAAAGTGGTGCATAGCCATCTTCACAAAGGCGCGCCTTATGCACCGTTG
Source organism: Acinetobacter ursingii DSM 16037 = CIP 107286 (assembly GCF_000368825.1). GTDB lineage: Bacteria > Pseudomonadota > Gammaproteobacteria > Pseudomonadales > Moraxellaceae > Acinetobacter > Acinetobacter ursingii. The sequence continues at coordinate 122,609 of NZ_KB849710.1, forward strand.
GTTGAAGCTAAAAAACGTACTGGTGGTCGTAATAACAACGGTCACATTACGACTCGTCACGTTGGTGGTGGACACAAGCAAAACTACCGTATCGTTGACTTTAAACGTAACAAAGATGGCGTTCCTGCAACTGTAGAACGCATTGAGTACGATCCTAACCGTACAGCGCATATTGCTTTGTTGAAATATGCTGATGGTGAACGTCGTTACATCATTGCGCCTAAAGGTTTGCGTGCGGGTGATAAAGTTCAATCTGGTAACGATGCTCCAATTCGTCCAGGTAACTGCTTACCACTTCGTAATATGCCTATCGGTTCTACACTACATAACGTTGAACTTAAAATCGGTAAAGGTGCTCAAATTGCACGTTCTGCTGGTACATCAGTTCAGTTGTTGGGTCGTGATGGTTCTTACGCAATCATTCGTCTGCGTTCAGGCGAGATGCGTAAAGTACATGTTGAATGCCGTGCTGTTATTGGTGAAGTTTCTAACCAAGAAAGCAACCTACGTTCATTGGGTAAAGCTGGTGCAGCGCGCTGGCGTGGTGTTCGTCCTACCGTTCGTGGTATGGCGATGAACCCAGTTGACCATCCACACGGTGGTGGTGAAGGGCGTAACAAAGGTATCCAACCTGTAAGCCCATGGGGTCAAAAAGCGAAAGGGTACAAGACTCGTACCAATAAGCGTACGACTAAGATGATTATCCGCGACCGTCGCGTCAAGTAAAGGAATCTGACTAATGCCTCGTTCATTAAAAAAAGGTCCATTCGTCGACGCGCATTTGTTCGCTAAGGTTGAAGCTGCTGTAGCTGCTAACAACCGTAAGCCGATCAAAACTTGGTCTCGTCGCTCAATGATTCTTCCGGATTTTGTTGGTTTAACAATTTCTGTTCATAATGGTCGTAACCACGTTCCAGTAATCATTACTGAACACATGGTTGGTCATAAACTCGGTGAATTCGCGCCAACTCGTACCTATCGTGGTCACGGTGTTGACAAGAAATCTAAACGTTAATAGGTGTCATGATGGAAGTAACTGCTAAATTACGCGGTGCCGCTATCTCGGCACAAAAGGCACGTTTGGTTGCAGACCTAATCCGTGGCAAATCTGTTGCTCACGCGCTTAATATCCTAAACTTCAGCAACAAAAAAGCTGCTGTTTTAGTGAAAAAAGCTTTGGAATCTGCAATTGCAAATGCTGAACACAATAACAGTTTAGATGTAGACGACCTTAAAGTTTCTACGATTTACGTTGATGAAGGCATTAGCCTGAAACGTATTATGCCACGTGCTAAAGGCCGTGCAGATCGTATTACTAAGCGTACTTGTCACATCACCGTTAAGGTAGGGGTTTGATATGGGTCAGAAGGTTCATCCAATCGGTATCCGCCTAGGTGTTGTGAAACGTCATAACGCTAACTGGTATGCGAATCCGAAACAATACGCTGAATACTTGCTTAAAGATCTTCAAGTTCGTGAGTTTTTAACTAAAAAACTTAAGAGCGCGATGGTGAGCAATATTCTTATCGAACGTCCGACAGGTGCTGCTAAAGTAACTATTAGCACTGCTCGTCCTGGTATCGTAATCGGTAAAAAAGGCGAAGACATTGAAAAATTACAGCGCGAACTTACCAATATTATGGGTGTTCCTGCGCAAGTAAGCATCAACGAAATCGATCGCCCAGACTTAGATGCGCGTTTAGTTGCTGAAGCAATTGCTTCTCAATTGGAAAAGCGTGTGATGTTCCGTCGTGCTATGAAGCGTGCGGTTCAAAACACCATGCGTGCTGGTGCTAAAGGTATCAAAGTTGAAGTTTCAGGCCGTTTAGGTGGTGCAGAGATTGCACGTACTGAGTGGTATCGTGAAGGTCGTGTACCTTTGCATACGCTTCGTGCGGACATCGATTATGCAACTATGCGTGCAGAAACAACTTACGGTACGATTGGTGTTAAAGTCTGGATTTTCCGTGGTGAGATCTTAGGTGGCATGAAACAAGTCATGAACCCTGCTCCTGCTGAAGAGCGTCCAGCTAAACGCGGTCGTGGTCGTGGTGAAGGTCAAGAACAGCGTCGTGGACGTCGTAATGACCGTGCTGCTGACAAGGGAGAATAATCCATGTTGCAACCTAAACGTACCAAATTCCGTAAGATGCACAAAGGCCGTAACACTGGTCTAGCGCATCGTGGTAGTACAGTATCATTTGGTTCGATTGCGATTAAAGCGACTGAACGTGGTCGTATGACTGCGCGTCAGATCGAAGCTGCGCGTCGTACTATTAGCCGTCGTATTAAGCGTGGTGGTAAAATCTTCATCCGCGTATTCCCAGACAAGCCAATTACCGAAAAACCATTAGAAGTACGTATGGGTAACGGTAAAGGTAATGTGGAATACTGGGTTTGCGAGATCAAGCCAGGTAAGATCCTGTACGAAATTGAAGGTGTGAACGATGAATTAGCAACTGAAGCATTTAAGCTTGCTGCTGCTAAACTTCCGTTTAAAACCACTATCGTGACTCGGACGGTAATGTAATGAAAACTAAAGATCTACGTGAAAAATCGGTAGAAGAGTTGAAAGCGTTGCTTGATGAGCAACAGCTTAACCAATTCCGTCTTCGTATGGCGAAAGCGACTGGTCAATTGGGTAAATCGCACGAAGTGCAAATTGCTCGTAAAACTATCGCTCGTATCAAGACACTCCTTACCGAAAAACAGGGGAACGGACAATGAGTGAAAAAACAGTCCGCACGTTAACCGGCAAAGTCGTAAGCGACAAAATGGATAAGTCTATTGTTGTTCTTATTGAACGCCGCGTTCAACACCCGTTGTATGGCAAATCAATCCGCCGTTCAACTAAACTACACGCTCATGATGAGAACAATGTTGCTAAATTAGGCGACCTAGTGACCATCAAAGAAAGCCGCCCAATTTCTAAAACTAAAGCTTGGACTTTAGTGGAAGTGGTTGAAGTAGCTGCTGAGTAATTACGTTCTTGTTGCATCATCGGTCAATTTCGAGTACTCTTTGAGCCTTTCGAAATTGCGACCGGTGTTGCTCGGTTTTGGAGTAGGGCAATGATTCAAACCGAAAGTATGCTCGACGTAGCAGACAATAGTGGTGCTCGCCGCGTACAATGTATCAAAGTACTAGGTGGTTCACATCGTCGTTATGCTTCTGTTGGCGACATTATTAAAGTTACTGTTAAAGAAGCAATTCCACGTGGCCGTGTTAAAAAGGGCGACGTGATGAATGCTGTTGTGGTACGTACTAAGTTTGGTATTCGTCGTCCAGACGGTTCTGTGATCCGTTTTGATGACAATGCAGCTGTATTGTTAAACAACAATAAAGCTCCGATTGCCACTCGTATTTTCGGACCAGTGACTCGTGAACTTCGTACTGAACAGTTCATGAAAATCATTTCATTGGCTCCTGAAGTTCTATAAGAGGCAATCATGGCTAAGATTAAAAAAGGCGATACGGTTATCGTGATCGCAGGTAAAGAAAAAGGCAAACAGGGTACTGTTCTGTCTGTTTCTGAAGACCGCGTTAAGGTTGAAGGCCTTAACTTAGTGAAGAAGCATCAAAAGCCGAACCGTGTAACTGGCGCTGAAGGCGGCATCGTTACTCAAGAAGCTTCGCTTCATATCTCAAACGTGGCAATTTTAAATGCTACAACCCAAAAGGCTGATCGTGTTGGTTACCAAATTGACGAAAATGGCGTGAAAACTCGCGTTTATAAGTCAAATGGTGAATCAGTGGCGACAGCAAAGTAATAGGTTGACACGGCAATGGCCAGACTTAAAACACGTTACAATGAAGAACTTAAAGCTAAGTTACAACAGGAACTTAGCATTAAGAATGTAATGGAGATTCCTCGCATTACAAAAATCACCCTAAACATGGGTGTGGGCGCAGCTGCAACTGACAAGAAATTGTTAGATGGTGCTGTTGCAGACATGACTTTAATTGCTGGTCAAAAACCAGTAGTTACGCTTGCACGTAAATCAATCGCAGGTTTCAAAATCCGTGATGGTTGGCCAATTGGTTGTAAAGTGACTTTACGTGGCGAACAAATGTACGAATTCTTGGACCGTTTGATCTCAATCGCGATCCCTCGTATCCGTGACTTCCGTGGTTTCTCAGCGAAATCTTTCGACGGTCGTGGTAACTACTCAATGGGCTTGAAAGAGCAAATCGTTTTCCCTGAAATCGATTTTGATAAGATTGATCGTATTCGTGGTATGGATATTACTATCACTACTACTGCTCGCACCGATGACGAAGGCCGTGCGCTTATGCGTGCATTCGGCTTCCCGTTCAAATAAGAGGTCGATATGGCTAAGAAAAGTATGATTAATCGCGAGTTGAAACGCGAACAAACCGTTGCTAAATACGCTGCAAAACGCGCTGAATTAAAAGCGATTATTGCCAACGTAAATGCAAGCGATGAAGAGCGTTTCCAAGCGACATTAAAGTTACAGGCATTGCCACGTAACGCATCTCCAGTACGTCTTCGTAACCGTTGTGGTTTGACAGGTCGTCCTCATGGTTACTTCCGTAAGTTCGGTCTAAGCCGTAACAAATTACGTGATACAGTAATGCAGGGTGATGTACCTGGCGTTGTTAAGGCAAGCTGGTAAGGAGCAACTAAATGAGTATGCAAGATACCGTTGCCGACATGCTAACACGTGTTCGTAACGCACAAATGGCAAAGAAACAAACTGTTTCTATGCCGTCTTCTAAGTTGAAAGTTGCAATTGCCAACGTTCTTCAACAAGAAGGTTATATTTCAAACGTAGAAGTTGCTCAAGAAGAAGCAAAAGCTACTTTGACTCTTACGTTAAAATATTTTGAAGGCAAACCAGTGATCGAAACTGTGAAGCGTGTAAGCCGTCCAGGTCTACGCCAATATCGCGGTAAAGATAAACTTCCAAGCGTTAAGCAAGGTTTAGGTATTGCAATTGTTTCTACAAGCAAAGGCATCATGACTGATCGCGCTGCACGTGCTGCAGGCGTTGGTGGTGAAGTTATTGCTTTTGTTTCTTAATAGGTGATTCCTCATGTCTCGTGTGGCTAAAGCCCCAGTAACTGTCCCTAACGGTGTAACAGTTACTCAGAACGGCCGGCAGGTCGAAGTGAAAGGCACTAAAGGTACATTGTCTTTCAACCTGCATGCGCTGGTCGAGCTAAAACAGGAAGAAGGTAAACTTCAACTAGCTCCTGCAAAAGAGTCGAAAGACGCTTGGATGCAAGCTGGTACTGCTCGCGCTGTGCTTAACAACCTTGTAAAAGGCGTAAGCGAAGGCTTCGAACGTAAGTTGCAACTTATTGGTGTTGGTTATAAAGCTGCGGTAAAAGGTACAGTTGTGAACCTTAACCTTGGTTTTTCTCACCCAATCGATTACAACCTTCCTGAAGGCGTAACTGCTGAAACTCCAACTGCGACTGAAATTGTTTTGAAGTCAGCAGATAAGCAGTTACTTGGTCAAGTTGCTTCTGAAATCCGTGGTTATCGTCCACCAGAGCCGTATAAAGGTAAAGGTGTTCGTTACTCGAACGAAGTTGTTCTTCGTAAAGAAGCTAAGAAGAAATAAGGCGCGAGGTTCTTATGAACGAAAAGAAACAATCCCGTTTGCGTCGTGCGAAAAGCACACGCTTGCACATTCGTGCATTGGGTGCGACTCGTTTGTGTGTAAACCGCACTCCGCGTCACATCTATGCTCAAGTGATTTCCGCAGATGGTGGCAAAGTATTAGCGCAAGCTTCTACTTTGGATGCCTCTTTACGTAGCGGTTCAACTGGTAACGTAGACGCAGCTACTAAAGTAGGTGCTTTAATCGCAGAACGTGCGAAAGCTGCTGGTGTAACGAAAGTTGCATTTGACCGTTCTGGTTTTAAATATCATGGTCGTATCAAAGCCTTGGCTGATGCTGCTCGTGAAAACGGCTTGGAGTTCTAATCATGGCTAAAGTTGAACAAAACGAAGGTCTTGTTGAAAAGCTGGTTGCCGTTGACCGTGTAGCCAAAGTTGTTAAGGGTGGTCGTATCTTCTCTTTCACAGCATTAACAGTTGTGGGTGATGGGAATGGTCGTGTAGGTTTTGGTCGTGGTAAAGCACGTGAAGTTCCAGCTGCTATTTCTAAAGCGCTTGAAGCTGCACGTCGCAACATGATTACTGTAGACCTTGCTGGTACTACATTGCAACACCCTGTGAATGCTCGTCATGGTGCAAGCCGTGTATACATGCAACCTGCTTCTGAAGGTACTGGCGTAATTGCTGGTGGCGCGATGCGTGCTGTTTTGGAAGCTGCTGGTGTACATAACGTACTTGCTAAATGTTATGGTTCTACGAATGCGGCGAACGTTGTAAACGCGACTTTTAAAGGTTTGCGTGATATGACTTCTCCTGAGAAAGTTGCTGCAAAACGTGGTCTTTCAGTAGAACAAATTCAAGGGTAATCAATCATGAAAACGATTAAAGTTACCCAGACTAAATCTGCTTCGCATCGTTTGAAAAATCACAAACTTTGCCTTCAAGGTTTAGGTCTGCGTCGTATTGGTCATACTGTAGAAGTGCAAGATACGCCTTCTAACCGCGGTATGATCAACAAAGTCTACTATATGGTTAGTGTAGAGGAATAAGCCATGACTCTGCGTTTAAATGAACTTTCACCTGCTGAAGGTGCAAAGCGTGAACATCGTCGCTTGGGTCGTGGTATCGGTTCTGGCGTTGGTAAAACTGGTGGCCGTGGTGTTAAAGGCCAAAAATCACGTAAAAGTGGTGGCGTTCGTCCAGGCTTTGAAGGTGGTCAAACAGCGATTTATCGTCGTTTGCCTAAATTCGGTTTCACTAGCCAAATCGCATTGAAAACTGCGGAAGTACGCTTGTCTGAACTTGCAAAAGTTGAAGGTGATATTATTTCACTTGAAACTTTGAAAGCTGCGAACGTAGTTCGTCGTGATCAGACTCGTGCACGTGTTGTTCTTTCTGGTGAAGTAACTCGCGCGTTTACAGTGCAAGGTGTTGCTTTGACTAAAGGCGCTAAAGCTGCGATTGAAGCGGCTGGCGGTAAAGTCGAGGAGTAATACCGAGTGGCTATGTCTCCTAGTTCTTCAGGTCATGTCAACATGATGAAAGGACAACCATTTCATGTGAAATATCGTGAAATTATTCGCCGATTAATGTTCTTGGTTGGTGCATTGTTGGTCTTTCGACTAGGAGCGCATATTCCGTTACCGGGTATTGATAATGTAGCGCTAGCCCGTTTTTTTAAAGCCAATGAAGGAACCTTCTTGGGTTTATTTAACATGTTCTCTGGCGGTGCATTAGAACGTATGTCAATTCTGGCTTTGGGAATTATGCCGTACATCTCTGCATCGATCATCGTGCAGTTGATGTCAACGGTTGTTCCATCGTTAGAAGCTTTGAAAAAAGAAGGCGAGCAAGGCAAACGTAAAATCAATCAATACACACGCTATGGCACCTTGTTCCTTGCTTTGGTGCAGGGGGTAGGGATGTGTGCAGGCTTGATCAGTCAGGGGATTACTTTGACTTCAGGTCTGGCATTTTATGTTCCAGCAGTGACTTCATTGGTCGCTGGAACGATGTTTTTGATGTGGCTTGGAGAGCAAATTACCGAACGTGGTATTGGTAATGGTATTTCCATGATTATTTTTGCAGGGATTGTTGCGGGATTGCCGAATCAGGTGATTCAGGGCTTTACTTCTGTACAAAATGGTCAAGGCAGTTTAATTGGAATGGCTGTATTTGCTTTGTTATCACTTGCAGTTCTTGCTGCAATTGTTTTCATTGAGAAAGCACAGCGTCGGATTCCAGTCAACTATGCACAAAAACAGCAAGGTCGTCGTGTGTTTACTGCACAGCAAACACATTTGCCATTAAAAATTAATATGGCAGGTGTTATTCCAGCAATTTTTGCCAGCTCACTGTTATTATTTCCAGCGAGTTTAGGTCAATGGCTTGGAAGTGCTGATCCAAATGCAGGAATTGTGAAACGTGCTTTGCAAGATTTGGCACTCGTGTTATCGCCTGGACAGCCGTTATATCTCATGCTTTTCGGTGCGTTAATTATTTTCTTCTGTTATTTCTATACAGCACTGGTGTTCAGTCCGAAAGAAGTTTCAGAAAATTTAAAACGTAGCGGTGCATATGTACCTGGTATACGCCCAGGGGAGCAAACGGCTCGTTATTTAGATCATATTTTGAATCGTTTGACTTTTATCGGCGCGATTTATATTACTGTAGTGTGTTTAATGCCAATGATTCTGCAAAGTTCATTTGGAATTCCATTTCACCTCGGTGGTACATCGTTGTTAATTGTTGTTGTAGTGGTGATGGACTTTATGGCGCAACTTCAAGCGCACCTGACTTCACATCAATATGACAATCAAACGTTAATGAGAAAAACGACTGCTCATCCTAAGGGATAAGCGCACTTAGAGGTTTCATCATGAAAGTACAAGCTTCTGTAAAGAAAATTTGTGGTAGCTGTAAAGTTATCCGTCGTAATGGGGTTATTCGCGTGATTTGCAGCGCAGAACCTCGTCATAAGCAGCGTCAAGGTTAATCTGATCAAGACCTGTTGATTTCAGTAGGCGAATTAGGTTAATATCCGCCCCTCAAAGTTTTTTTGTGGGGCGGTTGATTTATCTACTGCCTTTTTGGAGAAAAGTGAATGGCTCGTATTGCCGGTGTAAACATTCCGGATAACAAGCATGCTGTTATCTCACTTACGTATATTTTTGGTATTGGTCGCCACACATCTAAGAACATCTTAGCTGCTGTAGGTATTGCACCAACAACAAAAATTCGTGAGTTGGATGATGCTCAGCTTGATGCGATTCGCGCAGAAGTTGCCAAGGTTCCAACCGAAGGTGATTTACGTCGTGAAATTTCCATGAACATTAAACGTTTAATGGATTTAGGCTGCTATCGTGGTCTTCGTCATCGTCGCAGCTTGCCTGTCCGTGGACAACGCACCAAAACTAACGCACGTACCCGTAAAGGTCCGCGCAAACCGATTAAAAAGTAAGATTTCTGGAAGCTAAAAGATGGCTAAAGATACTCGCACACGCAAGAAGGTCACCCGTACCGTCTCTGAAGGTGTTGCACACATTCACGCGTCTTTTAATAACACCATTGTTACGATTACCGATCGTCAAGGTAATGCATTGGCTTGGGCCACCTCAGGTGGACAAGGCTTCCGTGGTTCACGTAAATCAACTCCGTTTGCTGCTCAGGTAGCTGCTGAAGTTGCTGGTAAAGCAGCTTTGGATTACGGTTTGAAAAACCTAGACGTCCTTGTAAAAGGTCCTGGTCCAGGTCGTGAGTCTGCGGTTCGTGCATTAGGCGCAGTGGGTTATAAGATCAACAGCATTACCGATGTGACTCCAATCCCTCACAACGGTTGCCGTCCACCTAAAAAACGTCGCGTGTAAGGAGAAACATTCATGGCTCGTTATATTGGTCCAAAATGCAAACTCTCTCGCCGCGAAGGGACAGACCTGCAATTAAAATCTGGCGTTAAACCGTTTGACGTCAAAACTAAAAAACATGCTAAAGCGCCTGGTCAACATGGCCAAGCTCGCGGTAAGCAATCTGAGTATTCACTACAATTACGTGAAAAACAAAAAGTACGTCGTATGTACGGTGTGTTAGAGCGTCAATTTAGTAATTACTATAAAGAAGCTGCTCGTGTAAAAGGTGCAACAGGTGAAAACTTGTTGAAATTGCTTGAAAGCCGCCTTGATAACGTAGTTTATCGCATGGGTTTTGGTTCTACACGTGCAGAAGCTCGTCAGCTCGTATCTCACCGTTCTATTACTTTAAATGGCCGTCGTGTTAACATTGCGTCTATTCAAGTAAAAGCGGGTGATGTGATTGCAGTACATGAAGGTGCTAAACAACAATTACGTATCAAAAACGCAATTGAATTAGCTGCTCAACGTGGTATTCCTGCTTGGATGGAAGTTGATCATTCTAAGTTTGAAGGTACGTTCAAAGCTGCACCAGATCGTTCTGATCTACCTGCTGAAATCAACGAAAGCTTGATTGTAGAATTGTATTCTAAATAATCCTTGAGGTAGCAATAAATGACGCGTACTGCAAACGAGTTTCTAACTCCGCAAGCGATCAAGGTCGAAGCGGTGAGCGGGACCTCGGCAAAAGTGATTCTGGAGCCTTTAGAGCGTGGCTTTGGCCATACTCTAGGTAATGCTTTACGTCGCATTCTATTGTCTTCTTTGCCTGGCGCTGCTGTGGTTGAAGTGGAAATAGAAGGCGTCGAGCACGAGTACAGTACTTTAGAAGGCTTGCAGCAGGACATCGTCGAGCTCTTGCTGAACCTAAAAGGATTGTCTATTAAGCTGTTCGATCAAAATGAAGCATATTTGACATTGGAAAAACAAGGTCCTGGCGATATTACTGCTGCGGATCTTCGTTTACCGCATAATGTTGAAGTGGTTAACCCAGAGCATTTGATCGGCACATTGAGTGCTTCAGGTTCAATTAAAATGCGCCTGAAAGTTTCTCAAGGTCGTGGTTATGAAACTTCTGACTCGCGTTTCCCTGAAGGTGAAACACGTCCTGTAGGTCGTCTACAGTTAGATGCTTCTTATAGCCCAATCAAACGTGTTTCTTACACCGTTGAAAATGCGCGTGTTGAACAACGTACTGACCTTGATAAACTGGTCATTGATCTTGAAACCAATGGTACTGTTGATCCTGAAGAAGCGATCCGTAAAGCGGCAACAATCTTGCAACAACAAATTGCAATTTTTGTTGATCTTCAGAAAGATCAGGCACCAGTGGCTCAAGAACCTCGTGAAGAAGTTGACCCAATCTTGCTTCGTCCAGTAGATGATCTAGAGCTTACTGTTCGTTCTGCTAACTGTTTGAAAGCAGAAAATATTTACTACATTGGTGATCTTGTTCAACGTACTGAAGTTGAGTTGTTAAAAACTCCTAACTTAGGTAAAAAATCGTTGACTGAGATTAAAGATGTTTTAGCTTCGAAAGGCTTGCAACTCGGCATGCGTTTAGAAAACTGGCCACCTGCTAGTTTACGCATGGACGATCGTTTCGCCTATCGTAGCCGTTAATTAAGTAGGACTATCACCATGCGTCATCGTAATAGTGGTGTGAAATTAGGCCGTACAAGCAGCCATCGTAAAGCGATGTTCCAAAACTTGGCGAATTCTTTGTTTGAACACGAGTTGATTAAAACAACTGTGCCTAAAGCAAAAGAATTACGTCGTGTTGCTGAGCCTTTAATCACTCTAGCAAAAAACGATACAGTAGCAAACCGTCGTTTGGCGTTTGCTCGTACTCGTTCAGCTGCAACTGTAGGTAAATTATTTACCGTACTTGGCCCTCGTTACAAAGAACGTAACGGCGGTTATCTACGTGTGCTTAAAGCGGGCTTCCGTGCAGGTGATGCTGCACCAATGGCTTATGTTGAGCTTGTAGATCGTGAAGTAAACACTTCAGCAGAATAAGATACTTATTCAAGAAAAAGATCGGTTTTTACCGATCTTTTTTTTGCCTTTTGAAAAATTGTCCCCAAGTGATAAGAAAAAGCGACAAATGACCCAAACTTGACATTGCACATTGTCAAATTTGTGCTTTAATAAAATGGAACAGTTCTCAAGGTTATAAAAACAACATGGAAAAGATCGTTGATGTATTAATTGTAGGTGCAGGTATTTCTGGGATTGGAATTGCGGCACATCTTGCTAAGAATTCTCCACAACGTCAATTTGAAATTATTGAACGTCGTGACAGTATTGGTGGAACTTGGGATTTATTTCGTTATCCTGGCATTCGCTCTGACTCTGATATGTCGACTTTCGGTTTTAATTTTAAACCATGGCGTAGTGCAAATGTACTCGCGGCTGGCCCCGCAATTAAGGGATATCTAGGCGAAGTGGTTGATGAATTTGATTTAAAGAAAAAAATTCATTTTAAGCATCGCGTACTTACAGCCAATTATGATACAGCCAAGAAAAAATGGTTTGTCGAAATTGAAGATGCCAATCAAAAAAGGCAAACTTGGATTGCGAATTTTGTCGTCGGATGTACGGGTTATTATAATTATGATCATGGCTTTGAACCTGATTTTCCAAATAAGGATATTTTCAAAGGTCAATTTATTCATCCACAGCATTGGCCTGAAAATCTGGACTATACAGGCAAGAAGGTGGTGATTATTGGTAGTGGCGCGACTGCGATTACGTTGGTGCCAGCAATGGCAAAAGGGGGGGCAGGGCATGTCACGATGTTACAGCGCTCGCCAACTTATATTGCGTCTATTCCTTCAATCGATTTTGTCTATGACAAAATGCGTAAGCTTTTACCAGAAGATGTGGCATATAAATTAACACGTGCGCGCAATATCGGCATGCAACGTGGTATTTATGCCTTATCTCAGAAGCAACCACAGTTAGTGCGTAAACTGCTTTTAAAATCAATTGAAATGCAGCTTAAGGGTAAAGTGGATATGAAGCACTTTACGCCGAGCTATAATCCTTGGGATCAGCGTTTGTGTGTCGTACCTGATGGTGATTTATTTAAGATTTTGCGTTCTGGTAAGGCTAGCGTGGAAACCGATCAGATTGAGAAATTTACTGAAACAGGTATTCAGCTAAAATCAGGCAAACACTTGGATGCAGATATTGTGGTCTCTGCAACAGGTCTAGAAATCCAGATTTTGGGTGGGATTAAAGGGACAATCGATGGACAGCCTCTGGATACTTCAAAATCAATGCTGTATCAGGGTGTCATGGTCAGTGATGTACCGAATATGGCGATGATCATCGGTTATATTAATGCGTCATGGACACTCAAAGTGGATGTCGCCGCAGACTATATTTGTCGTTTGCTGAATTATATGGATAAAAATGGCTATGATGAAGTCATTCCAGAAGGTGATCAAACCGAGTTAATGGATGATACCGTGATGGGAAGTCTGTCATCAGGTTATATCGCACGTGCCGCCAGTGTGATGCCAAAACAAGGTAAGCATGCACCGTGGAAAGTGACTAATAACTATCTGGCAGATCGTAAGGCACTTAAAAATGCGCGTTTTGATGATGGCGTTTTAAAGTTTCATAAAGTAGATGCAAGCATTGAGCGTAAATCCAAGCCAAAATTAGTTTCATAATCTCGATATGTAAATTAGAAAAGGAGCTTAGATAAGCTCCTTTTTCATTGCATTAGCAAAGATGGATTAACGATCAGAGTGTCCGCGAAATCAATTCTTTCATAATTTCATTGGTTCCTGCATAGATGCGATTTGCTCGGTTGTCGATATAGGCGCGAGCAATTGGATATTCCAGCATATAGCCATAGCCACCATGAAGTTGTAAACAATCATCCACGACTTTGGAGAACATGTCTGAAATTTTATATTTGGCTGCTGCGGCTGCATCTATCCCTAATCGTTCTTCGAGTTGTAATTGCATACAGCGATCTAAATACGTTCTACAAAAGTCGATTTCAGTACGGAGTTCAGCGAGTTTGAACCGTGTATTTTGAAATGATCCAATTGGTTTACCAAAAGCTTTACGATCTTTGGTGTATTGAACTGTATGAGCAAAAGCAGCTTCAGCACCTGCCTGACAGATAATGGCAACTAACATGCGCTCCCATGCCAACTCTTTCATGAGCATCATGAAGCCCATACCTTCCATACCCAATAAATTTTCTTTAGGGACGCGAACATTATCAAAGAATAATTCGCAAGTATCCTGACCTTTCATCCCAATTTTATTCAGCGGTTTGCCTTTACTAAAACCAACTCGATCAGCTTCAACGATGATTAAGGATAAATTGGCTGAACCCTTTTCATTATTGCCTGTTTTACACACTACAATGGCCATATCGCATAAATAGCCATTGGTGATAAAAATTTTAGAGCCATTGATGACATATTCATCGCCATCTAAAACAGCAGAAGTACGCACAGCTTGTAAGTCTGAACCTGTCCCTGGTTCGGTCATGGCAATCGCAGTGACGACTTCTCCACTTGCCATTTTTGGCAGCCACTTCTGTTTTTGTTGTTCATGACCAAAATTATTAATGTAATTGGCAACGATATCAGAGTGTAATGAAAATCCAGTACTGGAGTCCATGGCATAGGCCTGTTCTTCAATCAAAATCATACTGTAAAGACGATCTACTCCAGAACCACCATATTGTTCAGGCATGGTGGTACATAACAATCCCAAATCACCTGCCTTGTTCCATAAATCACGATCAACATGTTGTTGTTTTTCATATTTTTCAATATTGGGAACTACTTCTTTTTCGTAAAATTTACGTACAGTTTCACGGAAGGCTTCATGCTCTTCATTAAAAAGATTGCGCTCCAGCATATTAGGAATGGGACGAATCGCAGCTGATTGCATTGTTATTGTATCCTTGCAGTTTATTTTCTCAGCAGAAAGTAAAAATCATCTGACTCAGGCAAACAATAGGATGAATGCTCAAAAGTGAAGTGCGAATGATGGATTTAGTCATTCAGCTCAATCAATTACCCACAAACCTATGCTGATCGGTTAAACTAGCGGGGTTTTTTATCGACTTGGGGAATCTAATGTCTGAAGAACTTACGCTCGAAGAGCGCAAGGTGATTTATCGTGCGCGACGCGGCCTGAAAGAAATTGATGTCTATTTTGATCCTTATGTCCGTAATCATTACCTGAGCGCTGAACCCGCAGAAAAAGCACTTTTTGCTGAATTGGTTGATCAGGAAGATCCAGATTTACTGGATTGGTTTATGGAAGTATCAGAGCCACCGAAGCCAGAGCTCAAAACTTTTATTTTGAAACTCAAGCATTACGTGCATGGTTAATCATCAATTTCAACTGAAACGCAGCTTGCTTGCCCTGTTGTTTCAGTTGGGAATGTTGCTATTGATCGGAATTATCTGGTTTCAGCTTTTTCCATTTTATATATTTTTAATTGCGATATTTTTGGCAATCATTGCTTATCTTGCGTTCTTGAGACGTTCGAAAATGCGCTCTTTGGCTTATCTCGATCAAGACCTTTGGTCAATTCAATGGCGCAATCACAGCAAAATTGAACATGTGCAGCTTTATCGTGTGATAGATCACCACATTTATATAGTTCTATATTTTAAGCAAAATCGCAATTCGCAGATCATTTGGCGTGATCAAGTGAGTTTAAATCAATGGAAACAGCTCAAAGTCATGGCAAAACTGGTTTAATTGTTAAACAATTTAAAAAATAGAATAAAATTAAAATAGATTAAAATCAGAGTGTTAAGTTATTTAAATGAAATCTAGGTGCATATTGTCTGATCAAATCATTGAAAAAACAGCCTAAACAGGCATTGTCTAACAATTTTAAAGTTGTGTCTCAAAGACTTCAGTTAAAGTACAAATACCAACGTAAAGTGTGAAGGAGGTCAGAAATGATCGATATTCCAACGTGGTTGTTTCCAGTCATTGCTTTTGTTTTGGCAGTGGTTATAGGACGAGCAGGAACTTTACTCAGGGATTATATTGAACACCATCAATAAATAAGAGTACAACCCATTCTCAGTTAACAAGTAGCATGTGCTGAACCGTCGCAATGCTACTTTTTTTTGCCTAAAATTTGTATAAACACAAGAAAAAAGCCAATCTTTTCATTATTTTTTTATGTCATATTACGTGATTAATATTAGAGTAATTGCTCTTTTATTCGCCTTGTGCATCTGATAAGGTACAACGCAAAGGAAAAATAAAATGATTTCGAGGGATAGAAAATGCCAAAAGTATTCAAAATAGGTCAGGGTTTGGCCGTTGCTGTTCTTGCCTCATCTGTATTGTCTGGATGTTCCTATGTGATTAAATCAGGTGCCAATGTTGCCTTGAATTTTAGTGAAAATCATATTGTTCCACCTATTTTGGCAATGGGTGATGTGGATATGATCTGTAATTCTGGGAATGCATTAACGCCAGCGATTATGGCGACGAAAGATATGGGTGCCGACCCGACCAATATGGCAGTATTATTGTACGCTGGTGCAGGAATGTGTGCAGAGAATCAGGCATTAGAAGGTGAATTACGTTATTTGCGTGCTTCTAAAGCGGGGCAGGTAACGGAAGCCCAAGATGCACGCATTGAACAAAAACGTTGGGCTGCAATTGCTGCACAGCGTCAATATAATGCTTACCAATTATTTGCACAGCGTTGGGAAAGTAAATATAAATATCATTTAGGTGAATCTTGTCCAAAAATGCGTAGCGACAAGGATCAACTGACTTATATGCTTGGATTGTTAAGTGGTTTGCAGGCTGTAACCAATGACATCAATTCTGGCGGTGATGTCAATGTACCTAAAGATATTGCAGGCATTGTTGAACGGAGTATGGCTTGTTTGGACAACACCAAATTTTGGGGTGTACCAAATGCAACCCGCGCTGTCATCTGGACTTTATTGCCGGGGGCTGATGAAGGTAAACCTGATCCTTATGTGACTTTAAAACAATCCATGCAAATTGGTGAACAAAAAGGCGTTCGCTTACCTCACGCGTTATATGCGGTTGCAGCGCAAGCCAGTGGCGATGATAATAAAATTCGTGATGCGCTTAGATCATACGCTGAGTCACGTGGTGATGATAAGCCAGTTAATCCGAATTTCAGACTATTTGATGCAATGGCAGGGGTGATGATTCGTGGTATTTCGGATCGTTACTGGACTGAGCATACAGGTGTGCGTACTGGCGATGATGGGATGACCACTTTCTGGGATGAGCAAAATAAAACATCTTCAGAGCTAGAAGATTTATTTAATGATGGCGGTGCAGGTGCTAGTAGTGCTGATGCAACGAGTGAGAGTAATGCTGATTCTCAATCGATGCCTGTTGAGGAAAAGCCAGCTGAGTAATTCAAGGAAGTCGAAAAAGCTTAAAGAACTGGATATTTGACTTGATCGTGGAGGGGATGAGGCTGTTGGAAAACACCTGATCCCTTTTGCACATGTGAATGGAGGGCAAATCATGAAAGATGAAGATCTCATTAAAAAAGTGATTTTTGTCGCGCTATGTATTTCCATTTCAGCATGTTTACAGGTTTTTTCAGATTGGTTTATTTACTGGCGACCTGCTTTATTAACCGAATTCTGGCGTTTATGGACGGCGCATTGGGTGCATGTCGGTTGGATACATTTTCTACTGAATATGTTGGCGTTTGCCTGTTTGCCTTTTATTTTTCCTCATGCCAGAACACGGCATATGACCTTATTATTGATGGTGTTATCGCCATTTATTAGTGTCATATTTTACTGGTTTATGCCTCATATTGAAGCTTATGCAGGCTTATCTGGTGTGTTGCATGGTATGTATGTTGCTGTTGCGATCGTGTATTTAAAATATCCCAAAGAACGTAATTTTGCTCTTTTGGTTCTAGCGCTGATTGTCATTAAAATTATCTGGGAAAATACGTGGGGTAATAGCCGTACTGCACAACTCATTGGCAGTCCTGTATTAGTTGAGGCACATTGGTTAGGTGCTCTCGGTGGAATACTGGCAGGAAGTGCCTATTTACTCAAACAAAAACTGAAATACGAGAAAGTTGACAAAATAAACCGCTAAAAGTTGCGATCAAGCCATTCTTTAATGGAAAGGTATGTTGCAAATTTAAACAATGGAAAAGGACTGCAATGGGGGATGGAACAACCCGTTGCCAAGGAGAGATCACTTAAAACTATCGCTGGTTTGGGTGATGCTGCAAAAAAAATTGGAAAAGACATGCAAGAAAATCAAGAAAATAGATCTGGCTTGGGTCTCCTGAGTTATATCTGGAACGAATGGATTTCAACATACGTCATCCTCATTATGTTATTGCTAACACTGATTATTGGAACAGGTGAAATGATCCATGGTCAGATGTTACGTATGGGTGAGCGTTTATATGGTGATCCTGCAAGTGGGATGCAATATTCTTTTTTACGCGCTGAACCACAAAAACCAGACTGTGAGCGCCATCCAAATATCGATGCGCAAGTTCAGCAACAGATGCAAGCCAATAAACACGATGAGTTTGCTGACTTCTTTGGTGCAGCATCTGAATCAGACGTCCGTGCTTCATTATTGGCAGCACAACAACTGTGTGAAGAAAAGTATCAGTTTTACGATAAAGCGATGAAGCATATTGAATCGCATCCATCGCTTCGTGCTTATCGCACCATGGAAACCACTTTCTTTGGTATTTTTAAATTTGGTACAGAGAATCGTACGATTTTCCTACTGATTATGGTGTTCTTTGCTGCCATTACAGCCAGCTTGAAAATTCATCATATTGGTCTACGTAGTCCAAAAACGCGTGTTGATTTCCGTGTTTATTCAGTGGCGATGGTGCTGGGGAATGCACTATTAACCGCATCTACTGTGAGCCAATATCGTTCCCTGATCAATTCAGGTGTGACATTGACCACTGAAACATTGGTCATTGCATGGTTATGGATGGGCTTATTTGGGATATTGACCTTAATTAGTGTATACCAACTCTTCAGAATTCCAAAAACGGCATTGCCGGGTGGAAACTTTGGCTTAGCCTTACTCAGTATCCCTTTGTATGCTTTTATGTCCATTTTGACAGGTATTGCATTTACCTTCTTTATGGATTACCCAATGGGGCAAGGGATTTATTTGAGTATTCTGGTCGAATTCTCAGGGATCTTCTTGAATCTTGCCTTGTTTATCTGGGCGGGTATGTTGTTAACTCAGACGCGTGTGATGGATTTGTTCCTGAACATTTTACGTCCGTGGAATCTTGCACCTGAAACTCTGACTTGGCTCATTCTCTTAGCAGCGGCAATTCCGACAGCTTATACAGGCGCTTCAGGGATTTTCGTGATCGCAGCAGGTGCGATTATCTATAAAGAAGTCTGGAACTCGGGCGCACGTCGTCAATATGCATTGGCTGTCTCTGCCATGTCGGGTTCATTGGGGGTAGTGATCCGCCCATGTCTACTGGTGGTTCTGATTGCAATGCTGGATAGCCGTCATGTCACGTCTGATGAGTTGTTTGATCATGGCTTCTATGTATTCTGGTTGACGGCATTTATTTTCTTAGGCGTGTCGTTACTGCTTGCTGAAACCAAATTCCGTGTGAATTCACCTAAAGTTGCGATTCCAGGCATGTTACGTGCTTTCATGCCTGTAATTCCTTATATCGTGATCACAGTGATAGTTTTGGCGTTCTACAAATATGGTCTAGACACCAGTATGAACGAATTCACTGCACCTGTGATTTTACCACTGGTATTGATTGCGATTATTCTGTTTGACAAGTTGCGTAAAGAGCCAGAATACATTCCTCAAGTAGAAGCGCATGAATCTTTAGTTAAGCAACATGAGCAGGATTCTCCTTACTTACGTGAGCATGGCGCGCAAAGTGACCAATATCGTCGTGGTTTTTTCAGCTCTATGCACTTTGCCACAGCAGAGACCGTCGGGCATATCGGCGCATTGATTATCTTGATGGCGCTTTCTGCGAGTGTTGGTGGTCTGATTGAACGTACCGAAATCGTGGAATATTTACCGACTCATTTAGGTAGCATTTATATTTCATTGTTCTTTATTGCGATGCTATTGGCTTTGATTGGAATGTGTACCGATCCATTTGGTGCGGTGATTTTGGTGGCCGCAACTATTGCTCCAGTCGCCTACGAAAATGGTATTCACCCGATTCACTTCTGGATGATTGTACTGGTTGCCTTCGAGTTGGGTTATGTCACACCACCAGTTGCACTGAATCATTTGTTGACGAGGTTATCAGTCGGTGATGAAGAGGTTGCAGCAGCAGATCGTGAAGCTAAGGAAAAATATACCAGTTTCTATTATCGCTATGAGCGTTGGTTATTGCCGATCATGGTGCTATTTCCAGCGTTAATGATTGTGACCTTTGCACCTTATATCTTCAAGATGTTCGGTTGGTATCATTAATCTGCAAAGATAAAAAATAAAGCACCTTTGGGTGCTTTATTTTTTACGATTGAAATCAATCGCATCATCAAACTAGACTTTATTCAGTGATTTATTACCAGAGGTATTTTGGATCGCGAATTAACAGGCTTCGTTCTTTAAGGCGTAAATAAGTAAACAGGCTAAAGCCGAATAATTTGATTTAAGCATTTTCTATATAAGTTATAGCGCGTATTTTTTGGCACTTTAATACAGATTTTTTATTGATAGTAAAAGTTGGGTCTGTGATGCACAAACCCAAGTTTTAAAGTATAGACTTTATTTTTGCTCGGCCAATTGTGCTTCAAGTAACTTAATTTGTTCCTCTTTCAGTTTAATCAACGTATCGGCATCCTGATGTTGGGCTTGGAGCGTTGATTTCTGATCTTTAAGTTGTGATTGAATATCATCAAGTTTGGCGATTTCCTCTTTTGCAAGGGAAGGATGATCTGGCACGGGCGTTTTTAGGATAGAGTCATCCACTAAAGTACTTGGTGCAGGCTCGCTTGCAGCAGATACATCGGCATTTTTTGTCGATGGTTGTGTTGAATTGGATAACTTTGTTTGCGTTTCGGTGGTTGATGTTTGAGTTTTTTCTGATTCATTTTGATTCTCAGCAAAAAACCATTGTGCAGCTAAAAATAACAACACAACGATGCTGATGCCCCCAATAATAATCCATAACAAACGAGAGTTATGGCGTTGTTCTAACGTCATTGCTTAAACCTTTTATTTTGAACGACGTGGTTTGAACTGTATCACTCCGACTTCATCTGCAACTGCGGGAATATCGGGTTCTTCAACATGAGTAGGACGATTTTCACTATAGTCGCACTCGATACATTCAATCCATTCGTCGTCGTTTGTGGTGAGCATGACAATCCGATCTGTGGCACCGCATTTTGGACATTTAGCACCTGCAATAAACCGACGTTTCATTTTGTCACTTCCCAACCACTTACGAACATTTTAATGTTTAGTTTAAGCCGTTTTAGGGTCGCTCGTCCAACCCTGATGACGTAATAATGCATCAATTTTGGGTTCACGACCTCGGAAGTTAACAAATGCTTCTAAAGCCGTATCTTTGCCACCCACCGC
Organism: Acinetobacter ursingii DSM 16037 = CIP 107286; assembly: GCF_000368825.1. Lineage (GTDB taxonomy): Bacteria > Pseudomonadota > Gammaproteobacteria > Pseudomonadales > Moraxellaceae > Acinetobacter > Acinetobacter ursingii. Next base: position 143,699 of record NZ_KB849710.1, read on the forward strand.
AAGAATCGCTTCGCGGAACTCGTGTCCTGTTTTTGTGTTGAAAATACCTTCTGCTTCAAATCGGTCAAAGGCATCACTGGCAAGCACTTCAGCCCATTTATAAGAGTAATATCCTGCCGCATAACCGCCTGCAAAAATATGACTAAAACTGTTTTGAAAACGGTTATATGAGGCAGTTGGCAATACTGAAAATTGACTGCGAATTCCATCTAAAACGGACTGAATTTGTGTGTTGTTTAGTGCAGGATTTTTGGAATGAATGGTCAAATCGAACAAAGCAAATTCAATCTGTCTAAGGGTCTGCATTCCTGACTGAAAAAAGCGAGCATTTAACAATGCGCTCAATAATTCTTCAGGCAAGGCTTGCTTGGTTTCAATATGTTCACTGAGGACATCCAGACTTTCTTTGTCCCATGTCCAAAACTCCATAAACTGGCTTGGAAGCTCTACAGCATCCCATGCTACGCCGTGTGTGCCTGCGACCGAAATATTATCGACCTCAGTCAGCATATGATGTAAGCCATGTCCAAACTCATGAAATAGTGTATTGACCTCATCATGGGTGAGTAATGCAGGCTGATTGCCCACAGGTGGAGTAAAGTTACAGACCATATAACAAATCGGTTTTTGTAAACCCTGTTTCGTTTGCATACGCGAACGGAAACCACTCATCCATGCGCCACCCCGTTTACCGTTACGTGCATAGAGGTCAAAATAGAATCCTGCAATGACTTTGCCTTGGTCTTCAAGTTCATAATAATGGACATCAGGATGCCAAACGGGTGCTTGACGCTCAACAATCTGAACGCCATATAAGCGATTTACGATCTGAAATAACCCTTGAATAATTTTGGGTGCTGGGAAATACGGTTTCAGGGTTTCCTGAGACAAATTAAATTGCTGCTGTTTAAGTTTTTCTGAATAATAACCACTATCCCAAGGTTGTAATTGTTCAATACCATCTTGTTGTGCAATGGTTTTCAGTTCCGCTACTTCCTGTTGAGCAGGCGCGCTTGCATGTTCAGCCAGATCAACCAAAAATTTATGTACCGTTTGTACATCAGGCGCCATTTTGCTCGCCAGTGAATATTCTGCAAAATTATGAAAACCAAGTAATACAGCCATTTCCTGACGTAGTTTTAGGATTTCTTCCATCACCTCAGTATTATCAAACTCTTTATGATCGGATTGATCTGAAACGCGGGTGGTATAAGCTTTATATAACGCTTCGCGTAAATCACGGTCTTCGGCATAGGTCATAATGGCTAAGTAAGCAGGCATATCTAGCGTTGCCACGGGTTGATCCAGTTCACGCTGTTGACCATATTGTTTAAGCAGCTCAATACTGCTTTGTGATAAGCCTTTAAGTTGAGCTTCATTTAAAGGTTTAAAATAGGCCTGAGTTGCATCGAGCACATGATTGGAAAAATCAGAAGAAAGCTGCGATAAACGTGCTGAGATTTCTGCGTAACGTTTTTTGGCTTCACCTTCAAGCGCAACACCTGAAAGTTTAAAATCACGTAAGGCTAAACGGATAGCACTTTGTTGTGCGGCACTTAAACTAGAAAATTCAGCGCTATCATGGATCTGCTGATACGTTTGATAGAGCGTCGTATGTTGCCCAAGCTGCGTATAATATTCACTTAGAGCAGGCAATAATGATTGAAACACTTCGCGGGTTTGCGCATTGCTCATCACGGCATTTAGATGTGACAAAACGCCCCATGATTCGCTCATATTATTTTCAAGTTCATCCATTTGTTCCAACACATGTATTTGCGCAGCAAAATCAGTTGGAACATTTTGTAAAGTGTCTAAAAACTGCTGACCTTGATGAATATTTTTTTCGATCTCTTGTTTTAGGCTGTCTAGCTGGATGTGATCAAATTGAGGAGCGGGAAGCGTTGCTTGCTGTAATGTCATTGTATTCGCCATAATTTTTTAAACTTATGACTAGATGTAAGGGTTTAACGCAAGGAAATCAAGCTGGGCTAAAGATTTATTAAGCGGATTTCTCACAGTGATGATTTGGCTTTATTGATTTTGGCCAACAATCATTCTGAGTAACGTCCATAAAACCAATGTTATTTGAGGATGCGATATTTGATATGGGTGACCAAATCTGTTCCTCTTTGTTCTAATATTTCTAAATTGATCTCTGGCATTTCTTCAAACAAACGTTGACCTTGACCGACAATGACGGGAACGATATGTAACCACAACTCATCAATCAGCCCTGCTTTAAGATATTGATTAACGGTATGCGCACCGCCTGCAATTGCAACATCTTTATCGCCCGCCAATTTTTTTGCTTGTTCAAGTGCGCTCAATATTCCATCAGTGACAAAATAAAAAGTCGTTCCACCTTGTAAACTCAGGCTGTCACGTGCTGTATGCGTCAGAACAAAAACAGGCGCATGATAGGGCGGTTCTTCACCCCACCAGCCTTGCCACGTACTATATTGTGCCCCAGTTGGACCAAACATATTACGACCCATAATAAACGCGCCCGCAGATGTGAGGCTGGCGATTTCATTTTTATTTTGATCTGCTTGACCAAATAACCATTTACATAAACTTTGGTGAATATTGGGTAATTCACCAAAAGGTTTATCTTCGGTCATATGCAGACCAGCAACAAAACCATCCACAGATATACACATACCGCTTATGACTTTTCCCATAATGACCTTCCTTGGTTCTATTAACTGGCCGTTCTATCTAACTGTCCGATTTGCTTTTGGCATTGGACTTTTTACGTTTGGACTTGGTTTTTTTCTTGGGTTTTTCAGTCTTCACTGCTACGGGAGCAACAGCTTTTTTAGCTGACTTCTTACCATACGAACTTGGTTTACTTTTCGATTTCTCTTTCTTGCGTGAGGGTTGTTGATGAGATTCAACGCTGTCACCTTGCGCATTAAACACTTGCTCAGTGGTTTGAGCTTTGCTAGTTCGTGGCGCACGACTCCGAATGATTCGACCTGCATGGGTAATTTGCTGAATTAGTTCAAAATCAATTTTGCGTTCTTCCAGATTTACCGCAGCGACTTTGATTTTGACTTCATCACCTAGACCAAAGATTTGACCACGATTTTGCCCGACTAAACTTTGGCTCGCTTGATCGTAAAGGAAGAAATCGTCACCCAAATGACTGACATGAATCATACCGTCTACATATAAATCTTTTAAGGTGACAAATAAACCGAACTCAGTTACCGCACTAATAATGCCAATAAACTCTTCACCTAAATGCTGTTGCATATAGTGACATTTCAGCCAAGACGTTACGCTACGAGACGCTTCATCGGCACGGCGTTCAGTTTTGGAAAACTGTTCACCTGCATCATCCAGTGCTGCACCAGAAAGAGGATAAGGTTTTTGCTGTAAATGCGCCTTAATCGAGCGATGTAACAATAAATCAGGATAACGGCGAATTGGCGAAGTAAAATGCGTATAGGCTTCATACGCCAAACCATAGTGACCTGCATTTTTAGCGCCGTAATAGGCTTGCATCATCGAGCGTAATAACACTGCATGGATACTTGGTGCATCAATCCGATCTTTGGTGGCTTCAATGACACGTTGATAATCTGCCTGTGTTGGCTGATCAGGGAACGGTAAACCTAGTAATTTAACAAAATCTTTGACTTTTTGAATGCGTGAAAATTCGGGTGCTTCATGCACACGATACAGCATCGGAATATCATGTTCTAATGCATATTCGGCTGCCGCGACATTGGCAAGCAACATACATTCTTCAATCAATTTATGCGCTTCATTTCGAGTACGCGGTAAAATTTCCTTAATTCCACCCAACTCATCAAAAGTCATATAAGTTTCAACAGTTTCAAACTCCATCGCATGACGTTTGGCGCGTAGCTCTTTCAGCGTTTGATAAAGTTGGAACAAGGTATTTAGTGATTTTTGAATCGATTTATCGGCAGGAATTGCATCCGTTTTACCTTCAAAATATTGACCGACCTGTGTATAGGTCAGACGTGCTTGAGAATGCATCACTGATGGATAAAATTCATAACTCATCACGCGACCTGCACGAGAGAGTTTTAAATCACAGACCATACATAAACGATCGACATGCGGATTTAAGGAACACAGTCCATTGGATAAAGCTTCAGGCAACATTGGGAGCACAAAATGTGGGAAATATACTGAAGTTCCACGTTCTTGCGCTTCATCATCAAGCGGTTTGCCCAAACGGACATAATGACTGACATCCGCAATTGCCACGACCACGCGGTAACCTCCACCTGCGCGTTTTTCAGCATAGACCGCATCATCAAAATCGCGGGCATCTTCGCCGTCAATGGTCACTAATGGCAAATCACGTAAGTCGATACGACCTTCAATATCTTTTTTCGATGGTTCTTTAAAACTTTCTGCTTCCTCAACGACTTCTTTTGGAAACTCATAAGGCAAACCATATTCTAAAATAGTCTGAGGAATAATAATCTCAGTGTCGGCTTTATCTGCCATGGATTGAATCACATGACCCGTGGCAAATTCTTCGCGGGTTGGATAATCGTCAATTTCAATCCGCAAATAATCGCCCACTTTGGCATGGGCATGTTCAACCAATTGTTTTTCTAAAGGAATCGGCTGATGCGCATTGGGTGCAGCAGGTTGAATATGAAATTCACCTTCATGTTCTGCTACTTTACCAATGAGCTGTTTCACGCGATGTTGCGTGACTTCAGTAATAAAACCCCATCCTTTGCCTTTACGGTCAACAGAGGTCTGACGAACTTTGACCCGATCGCCATTAAATACTAAACGTAACTCGCGCTCAGGCAGTAATAGATCATTTTGACCATCGATATGTGCTGAACCCAGACCTTTGTTATTAATATAAACCGTTGCATCAAAAGTCGGTTGATCGCCAAGGAGCTGAAACTTAAAACCATCTTTGGCAATTTGACCGTCGCGAACCATCGCGCTTAAACGATGACTTAAAGCATCGATACTTTTTTGATCTTTGATTTCAAAATGATCGACCAATTCGGCATGCGAAAGGGGCGTGTCGACTTGTTCGAGTGTATTTAAGATAAGCGTACGACTCGGGATCGGATTATCGTAACGTTCAGATTCCGCTTTCGCTTCAGGGTCAACCCAGTTTTTCATAATGTCTTTTGGCTTCATATTTGAAGATAAGTTTAGCATAGCTTATGCAGGAACATTCTGCATGATCATCATGACAAGTCTATGTGATTTAGTTTTGCATAGGTATAGCGCAAAGATAGTCATTATATTAACAAGCTGTAAACACTCATTAATTCATTAGCGTCCAATTTTGTTTAAAAAATAGTTGATTGGATAAAAAACTAAGAAAAATTAGATGTGATGACTTGCAGTTCACAGGCTAAGTTTGTATTATGGCGGCTCGTTACGGTGAGATGGGTGAGTGGCTTAAACCACATCCCTGCTAAGGATGCGTACGGGTAACTGTACCGAGGGTTCGAATCCCTCTCTCACCGCCAACGAATACTTACGATGCGCTCATAGCTCAGCTGGATAGAGCACTTGGCTACGAACTAAGGGGTCGGGAGTTCGAATCTCTCTGAGCGCACCAATTTAACAAGTATTCGAAATTAACGAAGCCTTTATATAGGCACACAAGTAATGCGCTCATAGCTCAGCTGGATAGAGCACTTGGCTACGAACTAAGGGGTCGGGAGTTCGAATCTCTCTGAGCGCACCAACTTGAACAATCAACCGCTTAATTGCGGTTTTTTTGTTTTATAATATCGATAAAATTGATCTGTTATTTATTTCATGTCATTGATTAAACCTATCTTAATCGTCTTGTCCATTTCCGTTCTGAGTTTGATTGCGTATAAAATTTGGCAGCCTTCGCCAGCCCAATATGAAGATTATCGCGCATTATTCTGCTTGGTGATTCAAAAAGATGATTTAACAGAAAAGGATCATATTTTCATTGAAATGGAAAAAGTGCAAAAACACTCTTATCCAGATTACGCATTGCATAAGCCCACTTTTAAAACACGATTTGCGCGTCTGGTCTTTTCTGAGTTTCAGGATTTAAAATTAGCGGAGCAACAACAAGCTCGGAAATCTTTAAAGGATTGTGAGAATTTACTTGCTTGGAAATGATTTGATATTGTTGCAACAAGATGAAATAGTTAAAACCAGATATCAAGCTATGAATGCATGAAATACGGGATGGTTATCAATTTGCAAATTGAAAGATCCAGAAGGACACTCTGTTTCTATTTCTAGTCGTTTATATCAAGCATCGTAAAAGCGCATCATAACGCGTTAAAAAGATAAAAACTTACACGCTTAACTTCAATGCATTAAATATAGAATTGTTCAAACGTAGATATATTTATACGGAAAATGCATACACCATTTATCTTAATTACGCATTTCATACATAGGATGGCTGTATAAATCGTTGTATTATCAATAATAATACATAATTATAGGTGGGTTGTTACAAACTATAGTAGTTGTTTTAAGCTTTTTTTAAAACCGAACTAGATCATAACTGAGACTTAAAATGATTGAAGCAAAACTGCCTGAAAATGAATTGGGACGGATGCATGCCTTAAATGAGTATCAGATTTTGGATACCATGGCTGAACAATGTCTAGATGATCTTGTTTTGTTGGCGTCAAAAATTTGTGAGGCACCAGTTTCTATTATTAGTTTGATCGATGAAAGCCGCAGTTGGTTTAAATCCTCTTATGGCGTACCGCGTGGAGAAGTTGAGCGAAAATACAGTATTTGTAGCCATGCGATTTTGCAGCAGGACATCTTTATTATAGAAGATACTTTGCTTGATGAAAGATTCCATGATAATCCAACAGTAAAAAGTGATCTCGGGATTCGTTTTTATGCAGGCGCGCCATTAAAAACCTATGATGGTTTTAATCTGGGTACCTTGTGTGTTCTTGATTCTAAACCACGTCAATTAACTTCTGATCAGTGTCAGGCGCTTGCTGTTTTAGCAGCGCAAGTCGTCCAACAGTTTGAACTGCGTAAATCCAATTTTGAAATACAACAAAAAAACCAAGAATTAGAATACTTAAATGCAAGTAAAGATAAGTTTTTTTCCATTATTGCTCATGACTTACGCGCACCATTTCATGGCATCTTAGGCTTCTCTGATGTACTAGAGACAGAAATCGAAACACTGGATGAACAGGGCATTCGTGATATTGCAGGTTATTTGCGCAGTACAGCCCAAGCGACATTTAAGCTTCTGGAAAATTTATTGCAGTGGGCGATGTCGGAAGGTGGCGCAATTGTTTATAACCCGCAATCTGTCAATATGGCAGAACTGATGTCAGATGTTTGTGAAATTCTTCAGGCAGTTGCACAGAAAAAAAGTATTCAGATCGAATGTAATATCGAAAAGGATTTACATTGCTTTGTCGATTTAAACATGATGCTTTCGGTATTTCAGAATCTTATTTCCAATGCCCTCAAATTTACACCGAATGGTGGTCAAATTTATATATCTGCCTTAACCCAAAATGGACAAGTCGAAATTACCGTCCGTGATACAGGTGTTGGTATGTCAGATGAATCTTTTCAAAACTTTAACCAGAGAAAGCAGATTCGCAGTGAAAAAGGTACGGATGGCGAAAAAGGATCTGGTTTAGGACTCTTACTGTGTTTACAGTTCATTGAAAAAAATCGTGGAAATGTACAAGTGACAACGCAAAAGGGCGAAGGAACCATATTTACGATTTGTTTGCCTATCGATCAAACTCATCTTCCAAGCATAAATCATGAACTCAGAATGATAGGATAATCTTTCATCAGTATAAATTTTAAAACAATGCCTAATAACTAAACGTTTGGTGACAGTTTTGTGAAAAAAGACTTATCAATGCAGAAAAAATGCGTATAATGCGCTCCATCAAGTACGCGCTCATAGCTCAGCTGGATAGAGCACTTGGCTACGAACTAAGGGGTCGGGAGTTCGAATCTCTCTGAGCGCACCAACTTGAACTCGATATGAGTTAAATTAAACCACTTTTTAAGTGGTTTTTTTGTGCTTATCATAAATGGCATTTCTTACAAAATTATTTCATTTTCTCTTTAATTTTTAGACTAAAGACAGCATTGCCACCGGCTGCGGGCAACATATCGTGATAAGGTAAACTACGCATTGCGCGTAATAAAAACGGCGCTTTTTCATCAATTTTGGCGGCACTGGTCATTTTAAGTAGTGTGCCATTATTATTCTGTGGTAGTAATTGCATCCCTCCTTTAACAAAGCGTAAATCACCACCAATGGCATTATATTGTGATTGATTGGAGTCGATATGGTTAAAACGCATTTTAAAATCAAATGGAATGTTAATAACTCCTAATCCTACCGAAACCCGAAAATTAGCGTCCTGTAATTGGGGGGCAGGAGAACTCAATTCCACTTTTTTGATTTGTCTTGGAAATAAACTTTGAAAAGACGCAGGATTGAGCCAGTTTTGCAGTTGCTGTGGTGTTTTTGCGTAATACTGATATGTTGTGGTGAAGCGCATTGTTTCACGTCCTTGAGGATAAGGTATCGAGGACGCAGGTTGAATAAAAGACACTGGATATCCCGTACTTCGGCTTATTTCACTTATTTTTCTAATTTGATTGCTCGTAAGTTGTAACGGCGGTAATTGACTCGCATCAAGTGCCGTAGTCTGAGTTTTTGTCCATTTACGTTGTAAAGACTCAAGTATAAAAGCATTACTGCCAATCGGGATGCCGAGTTTTGCATCAGGCACAGCAGACAACATCTTGCGAAGTAAAAAACCATTAATCTGATTTAGGTCACCCCATTGTGTCAAGGTAATCAGCGTTTTTTGTGGGCCTAAACTAAACCATTCAAATTTTCCTAAGCCATAGGGTACAGGTGCATCGGTAATTAAACTGGCAATACTGTTATTCCCTATTTGATGTTGCATGGAAATATCTTCGTTAAAGTTAAGCACTGGAATCGGGGTCGGAATTTGAATTTTATATTTTACCCGCGTGGTATTACCGTTTTTTTCTTCAATTTTCGCAGATTTTAACGTGGGGAATAGGCCAACATAATGATTGTAATCGGTTAATACTTTGGCAACCTCCTGTGTGCTGACAGGCACAATAATGGCTGAACTGACAAACTGGACGGTCGGTTGCGGGTTTTTCTTTTGGGTAGGTACATTGGTTTTGGTATAAGGTTGTGCATAAATTAAAATATTGTTTTGAGCCAAATCTGCCAGTTCTTGAGGATTTTGTTGGAACAATGCCAGACTGCTTGGAATATTTTCATTCCACGAGACAAATTGCGCAGAACCGATGCTGCTGTAACTGATCAAACTGAGAAAAATGCCACATCCATAGGCAAATCGTTGCATAACATCCTCGAAAATAGTTTATTGTTTTGATTGAGTCTTAAGTGTTTAAAACGTTTTAGCTTCAAAAAAAAGTCATTTTATGTAAATACTGATCAATGTCAGGGGGATTAAATTCTTAATCAAATGTGATCAAGCGCTAAATAAAATAGTCGAACTGGTGTAGTATTTTGAGGGTAATTCATCATTTATGTTGAACATTTTATGTCAGAACTGAAACCCGCCATTTCATTGCGTTATCAACTCAATTTAGAAGAATCTCAAGACGGCTTTGCACTTGCGACGTTTGGAAAAAAACAATTGACTCGCTTTATTACGCCCGTGATTAGTATTGCGATTATCATTTGGGGTTTTTATCTCGGATTTTCTGGTGTTGGACGTTATTACGTCGCATTGGGTGCATTTTTTCTGGTGATGCAAATTTTGATGCGTTACTGGTTTTTACCCATGATGTTTAAACGTCAGTTTGTCAAATATCAGTTTGGTAAAAGTGAACAGGGCATCGACTTGTATCAAGATCGTATGGAACTTTATGCGAATGGTCGTAAGCAACAATTCGCGTATAGTGAAGTGGTCAATTTTGCCAAAGGTAAATTGACCTATATGATTGAACTGAAAAATCGTACCGTGGTGATTGTGCCAAAACGTGCCTTTAGCGACAGTACACAACAAACTCAGTTTGAAAACACCTTTAAAAAATAATCAATACGTAACGCCATGTAAAGGGAAGTCTTATGAACGCACGACCATCAAAAATTATTTGTGTGGGTAGAAGTTATGCCGAGCATGCCAAAGAACTCGGCAATGCCATTCCCGATCGTCCAGTGTTATTTATTAAGCCACCAAGTAGCTTGATTGGTTTGCAGGATGGAATTGAATGGAATCCAGCGAATGGAAGTTGTCATTTTGAATGTGAATTGACCTTGCGAATCGATCAGCCGCTCAAGAATGAAACTGATCCAGCAAAAGCCTTAGCCGCGATTGGTGCGGTCACGATTGGTCTGGATTTGACGTTACGGGATTTACAAACTGAGCTAAAAAATAAAGGTCAGCCGTGGGAGCGAGCTAAAGCTTTTGATGGTGCATGCGTATTGGCCGATTGGGTCGATGTCAGTGAAATTGAAGACTGGAAACATGTGACCTATCGTTTTTATATTAATGATGCGGTTCGCCAACAGGGTGATACAGCCTATTTACTATTAAGTGTTGGTGAATATCTGTGTAATATGAGTCAGGCATTTACGATAGAAGCAGGGGATGTCGTCATGACTGGAACACCCGCAGGTGTAGGGCCGCTAGAACGTGGTGATCAGCTCAAAATGGTGCTTAATGGTAAAACTCAACAATTTGTTTGGGAAACCTTTGTTAAAGCCTAATTTTGCTGTGATGAAGAAAGCCTGCTATTTGAAGCAGGCTTTTTATTACTTAAAGATAATTTGAAATCTCAATCAGATTGTGATCTGGGTCGCGAATATAAACCGATAAAATAGCACCCATTGCACCTGTACGCTGGATTGGACCTTGTTCGATATCAATATGCAGTTGTTTTAACTGTTGAATGATGTGTTCTATCGGCGTTTCGCTGATAAAGCAAAGATCGGCAGAACCTTGGGTTGGGAAAGCGGCTTTCGGTTCAAATTCATGCCCTGTTTGGTGTAGATTGATTTTTTGAGAACCAAACTTGAGCGCTTTACGATTTTCTCCAAACTCAATCACTTCAAAATTTAATACGTGTTGATAAAAGTTACAGGTCGCTTCAATCTCTGCAACCGTCAACACTAAATGATCAAGATGAGAAATTCGCATAATTTGATCTCCGTTTTCAAATCATTAATTTGATGATGCTTGCAACGGTTTTGGCGCGGTCATCACGATAAAAATGGCCACAGCAACCAGTGCCAGTGTCAGATATACAACAGCATGCCAACCGCCGTATTGCCAGAACCATCCCCCTACAGAACCAATGATGCTTGAACCCAAATAATAAAATAACAAATACAGTGCAGTTGCATGGCCTTTGGCCTGTTTTGCTTCCAGTCCCACATTGCTGCTGGCAATAGCATGTGCAATAAAATACCCCGTGGTAATGGCTGCAATTCCAATAATAATTGCAAATAAACCAGCGTTCAGGGTGAGCAGGATTCCCGCTAACATAAAACCAAAACCCATCAACATTGCCATTTTTCTGCCAAATTTGTCTACCAGAGAACCTGCAAGCGATGAGGAAATCATCCCTAAACTATAAGACAAAAAGATCAGACTGATCTGGGTTTGACTGAGTTGATAAGGTGTAGCAGCCAAGCGAAAAGTGACATAGTTAAATAAGGTGACAAAAATACTGGTAATGAGAAAGCCGATCGCATAAATACGAACCAGTCGAGGATTTTTTAAATGATTTTTCCAAGCAGATAAATGAAACTGAAGCTGTATCCCTTTTTGTGCAATAAAATTTTGAGATTTAGGCAGTAACCATAAAAATCCTAAAGCGCAGATCAGGCAGATTACACCTAATACCCCCAATGCAACACGCCATGAGAAATATTGTGTCAGTAAACCCATCCCAACACGACCCATCATGCCGCCAAACGCAGTTCCTGCAATATATAGCCCCATGGTTTTACCCAAATGAGCGGGATGAATTTCCTCAGCAATCCATGCCATTGCAACGGCAGGAACGCCTCCGATCACAAAACCTTGTACCGCACGGGCAATGAGTAAAATATGCCAATTGGGTGCAAGGCCACACAAAATATTCAGCAGTGCGGCTAAGCCCATCGAAACGAACATTAGACCTTTGCGACCTAAAGCCTGAGAAAAAGCACTGGACAATAAAATGGAAACTGCCAGTAATCCAGTGGTCAGTGACAAGGCAAGCGCACTGGTACCTGGGCTGATATGAAATGTATGGGTAAATTCAGGTAACAATGGTTGCACACAGTAAATCATGGAAAAACTTGCAAAACCGAGTAAGAAAAGTGCAAGTCCTGCTTTCAGGTAAGCAGATGTGCCACGGCTAATCCAATGTTCAGTATTGGTCTTATGAATAATTTGAGGTGAATCAATACCGCGTTCAGACTCGCTTACTGTTGAAGGAATCGTCATGAAATAAACCAGAGTTTTTTAAAAAGAAGAGAGTGTGTTGGCAGTGCTTGCCTAGCTGCCAACAAGGTGAGAATAGCAATCTGAGTATTATTTGTCTAATATATATAAATATCAATCACTATATGTTTTATATATGGAACTCCGGCATATTCGTTATTTTTTGGTGGTTGCAGAAGAAAAAAGTTTTACTCGAGCAGCCCAGCGTTTGGGAATTAGTCAGCCACCCTTAAGCATGCAAATCAAAAATCTGGAAGACGAGATTGGAACAGAGTTGTTTTATCGTTCGTCACATGGAGCGGAATTGACCGCAGCAGGGCAGGTTTTTCTAAATACGGTACAGCCGATTCAACAGCGAGTGGACGATGCTGTGAGTTTGGCTCAGCAAATGGCGAACGGTGAACTAGGGCAATTACGTCTGGGTTTCACTGGAACCGCAATGCTTAATCCAGTCTTACCTCATAGTATTCGTTTGTTTCAGCAGCAATACCCTAAAGTCCAACTTCGTTTAGAAGAAGGAAATTCTTTGGTTTTAATTGATCGATTGCTGAATGATCAGCTTGATATTGCTTTAATTCGTCCACCCCACCATGTGCCTATAGATATTCATATTCAGACTTTAATGTACGAGCCACTAGTTGTAGTGATGCCTTTAGAACGCATGATTGATCAGCAACAGGAAATACAGCTTAAATTGTTAAAAGATGAAAATTTTATTATGGCTGCACATTCGGTGAGTGCAGGTTTGCATGATGCTGTACTGGATGCATGCCGTAGTCATGGACTTGAACCCAAAATTGGACAAAGTGCCCCACAAATTGTATCGATTGTTTCACTCGTGGCCGCAAACTTGGGTGTGTCATTAGTGCCAGCCTCCGCCATGCAATTAGGCATTAAAGGCGTACAGTATTTACAAGTGGCTGAACCTAAACCCGTAGTTGGTTTCTCTCTTGCTTATCGACGAAATACGCATGCCCAAGCTGCGATCAATTTTTCTAGCCTTATTCAGTCTTTACTGAAAAACGATTGAATGCATTTACCATGCAGAAAATGTTTTTCTAAATTGATCAGGGGTAAGGCCCATCCAACGTTTAAATAGATTAATAAAAGCTGTCGCACTGGCATAACCTAAATCTAGCGCGATACTTTCTACCGTATGACCTTGTTCAAGTAAGGGTAATGCCTGCATGACGCGTAAGCGTTGTCTCCATTCATGTAATGACATGCCAAGTTCACTTTGACTATAGCGTGCCAATGTTCGTTCACTGGTATTAACCAGTTGAGCCAATTCTGCCAACGAATGATGATCAGACGGATTTTGTTTTAAATGGTCAAGTAAAGGCTGTAACAATGGATGTGACGTAGTTGGTAGATAACTTCCTACAATTTGAGCATGTTGAAGTTGATCTAATAACACATACAATAATCGTAAATGTTCATCTGGGTCTGTCTGTGCCACTACATTATTTTTAAGGTGTTCCATAATCGCAGGAACCAGTGCAGAACTAAGGAGAATTCCTGCATGTTTTGGCATGTGCTGACATAAAGATTCATGAATATACACCGTACAATGTGTCACTTTTGTCCGATTCAGTCCGCTATGTTTTAAATGCGGTGGTAGCCACAAACCATAAGGCGGCGGGGTTAAATAATGAATTGAATCGACATTTACCTCCAAAACACCATGATATGCGTAAATAAATTCTCCCCATGCGTGTTCATGTTGCGGATAAATGGTTTCGGCAGGCGCATCTCTCACCTGACACCAGAGCGGTGCGGGAATATCATTACAGGCAGGGATTTCCAAAAATTTTTTGATGAGATGCGCTGTTTTTTTCATAGCGGTATTTGAGTTGAGTTGCCTGTATTGGGTGATAAGTTGTCTGATTTGAACTATATCATTTAAATAGGTCAGCGCTATAGTCCATTTTCATTGATTGAATAAAGGAATAGACGGTGGATGATCGGAAGGCGTTAGATGCACGTGCATCTGGTCTCATGGTCGTGCTCTGCATGATCTGGGGCTTACAGCAAGTCATTTTAAAAATGGCTGCTCCCGATATTTCACCCATCATGCAAATCGCATTACGTTCAGGGCTAGCCGCAGTTTTAGTCTTACCACTTTTGTGTCGAGAAAAAAATATCCAACTTTTGGCACCCGTTTATTTGCGTTCAGGGCTATTGGTGGCTTTTTTCTTTGCGCTTGAGTTCTTTTTACTCGCTGAAGCCATTCGGCATACCTATGCTTCGCATACCGTAGTATTACTTTATACAGCCCCCATTTTTGTTGCATTGGGTTTGCACTGGAAACTTCCCGCTGAACGTTTAAGCATTTTACAATGGTCAGGAATTGGCATTGCTTTTTTGGGAGTCATCCTTACTTTCATTCGACCACAGACCGTGCAGGGGATTGATACACAGTCGATTTTGTGGGGCGACGGTTTAGCACTTATGGCTGCAATCGCATGGGCTGCAACGACCATTTCGATACGTTTGACACCACTTTCCCAAGCACCTGCTACCCAAACCATGTTTTATCAAATGTTGGGTGGTTTCATTGTATTGATGATTGTGGCATGGATTACAGGGCAAACTGAGATTCACTTTACTCCATTGGCAGTGGGGAGTCTGATTTTTCATACATTTGTCGTTTCTTTTGCGAGTTTTCTGGCGTGGTTCTGGCTATTAAGAACATATTTGGCGTCACGTTTAGGGGTATTTTCATTTCTTACCCCGATTTTTGGGATGGGATTTGGTGTTTACCTGCTCAATGAAAAACTGGAACTAAATTTCTTGATTGGAACGGCTTTGGTGTTGCTGGGTGTGATTGTGGTCAGTCTGCCAGGTTGGATACAATCGAAGAGGCTTAAAATCTAAATATGAAGATACCGTTTTAAATCAAACGATATCTTCAAATTATTATTTCTCTTCAAAAATAGTTGAAAGAGGAATAGCCAGTTTGGCAGCCAGATAATCATCCGATTCAATCAAGGCAGGCCCTAGTTTTTGCATCCATTCATCATCAGGGTGAATATTTCCAACATCCTGACGACGCGGTAAGGAAAAAGGTAAAGCGGTATAAAATGACCAGAAATCGACTTGTGATAAATTTCTGACTAAAACATATTCATCTTTATCAGTACGTTTGATCAAGTTCTGCTTTTCTAGCATTTCCACATAGCCTGGCCAGCGTCCAATTTCACCACGCCCCATAATATCCAGTGCTTCAAGATCCGTCACACTTTCACCTAGTTTCTGTTTTTTATAAAAAAGTTCCAGTACATCCAATAGCATGAGCACAGGGTGTCGAGTCTGAATTTTTTGTGAATGAAAGGCGGTCAATGCATAGCTGACTTCAACGCCAAGAAGCACAATATTCCATGAAAGAAAAATCCACAATAAAAAGATGGGGATCGCAGCAAAAGCACCATACACCAGTTCATAACTGGTAAAATTAGACATCGCGAAACTAAAAATGTTTTTGAGTAATTCAAAGAGTGTGGCACTAAAACAAGCCGCAATGATGGCTGAATAAATGGGAATCGTTCGATTTGGAATTGTCCAATATAAAAAGAAAAATCCAATAATCGTCAATCCAAATGAAATCAGCCATAGCACAAAAGCACCATTTAGCTCATAGCCTGCAAAATTATTGCTGAGGATATTCATGGATGCGACAGCAGAAGAAATGACGAAGGCACTTCCTAATAAAATAGGCCCAAGTGAAATAATGGTCCAATAACGCATAAAACCGACGATGCCACCACGGGTTTCACGCACCCGCCAAATACGGTTAAATGCGGTTTCAATGGTACTAAGCATCATCACGGTCGTAACAAACAAAAATAACACCCCGATGACAGTCAAATTACTGGATTTCTCGGTAAATGAATTTAAGATTCGATCAAAGGCAATGGTACTTTTGGGCAGAAAATTACTGTAAATGAGCTGCTGTAATTGTTGTCTAGCAGGTTCAAGTGCTTTAATGGAGGAGATAATCACCAAAAAAACCGTCAACATTGGAACCACTGCAAATAACGTGGTGTAAGTCAGTGCCCCTGCATGTTCACGACAACGATCTGCTTCAAAACGACGCAGTACAAACAGGATAAACTGAAACCATGTTTTATCGTAAAAAGGTAACTTTTTTAAAAAATTCAGCATAAAAATAAAGTCTCATTTTTTTGATCTTTTTAGGTTTTCCATGTAAAGCTTAACCAAAAAAGGCCATAAATATCGTATAGTTTTGTTTTTAATACCTCATTTTAAAATTATGCAGTCTTATATTCTTGTCCTTTATTACAGTAAGTATGGTTCAACCAAACAGATGGCACATCTCATTGCCAATGGCGTAGAAGCCGCAGGTATGCCAGTAAAAATTCGAACCGTGCCGCAACTGGCTACGGTCGTTACAGAGGCACAGCCAAGTGTGCCAGCAGAAGGCGATCTCTATTGTACTTTAGATGATTTGGCACATTGTTCAGGTCTGGCACTGGGTTCACCCACTCGTTTTGGCAATATGGCCAGTGAAATGAAGTATTTTTGGGATCAAACCACGAGCCTTTGGCTAAATGGAGCATTACATGGCAAGCCTGCGTGTGTATTTACTGCATCGGGTTCTATGCATGGTGGTCAGGAAAGTACTCTGTTGACCATGCTTCCGCCTTTATTTCATCACGGTATGATGATTTTGGGCTTACCTAATTCGATTGCCGCGCTATCTAATACGAAAACAGGCGGCACCCCTTATGGCGCAAGTCATGTCAGTGGTCCAAGACATGATCAGGAATTAAGTCAGGATGAAAAAATATTGTGTGAAGCAATGGGCAAGCGTTTGGCTGAAGTTGCGCTGAAATTATCTTGAAATCCAGATCATAGTGATGTGTTAAATTATATTCCAATCGCGATGTATCGATTTTTAAAATGAGCCATTTCAAATGGACAAACTTTAAAGCGACAAATGGCTAGATTTCTTTCAAAACGGTTGGACTATTCTTTTTTTTCTGCGTAGCAGAGAGATAAAAAGCACTTCCGAAAGAAATCTACTGCTTAAAACGATAACCACATTTTAGGCATTTATAATCTTGAAAAATATTTTTATCGATCATTACGCCCGCTTTTTTCCCAAAACGATTACCTAAAAAACCACCCGTAATTCCAACACTAATCGCACCGACAAAGGTTCCGACTGTTCCCCCTACAATCACCCCTAAAGGTCCTGCGACAGTGCCAATGGCCGCACCAATCGATGCACCAGAGGCCGCACCCCCTACTGTTCCAGCGGCTGCGCCTGCTGAGGTTAAAAGTACACCACCAGCTTTTTGTAAAACTTGTTCATGATTGCGTTGTTCAAGATCGGTCGAACCACATTTAGGGCAGACTACTTTTGTTTCCGTTTCTTTTTGCGCTTTACCCATGTAATTCAATTTCCTATTTTTCTTCAAATCATTCTAGCCGAATCATAGCTCAATAGTTTAGCGCAGTTGTAAATGAAATGATGAAAATAGCAGAAAAATGCGTGATGAGCGTTAAATGACGCTGTTTAAAATCTGACAGAAATAAAAAAAGCGCCGAAGCGCTCTTTTAGATCATTCAAGGAATTCTGCTCGAATTATTCTTTGACAAAAGTCACTTTACCATCGGTTAATGATTGAACTCGTGCTAGAGATTCAACGCGATAACCTTTTTCGATCAGTAGATCACGACCAGACTGGAATGATTTTTCAATCACAATTCCAACGCCTACAATTTCGGCTTGCGCTTGATGAATCAAATCAATCAAACCTAAAGCAGCCTGACCATTTGCCAAAAAGTCATCAATCACTAAAGCTTTATCGCTTGAGTTGATGTGTTTATTGGAAATGGCAATGGTACTTTCAGTTTGTTTGGTAAATGAAAATACTTTGGCACGGTACAAGTCATCTTTCAGAGTCAATGATTGATATTTGCGTGCAAAAATCACAGGAACACCCAGTTCAAGACCTGTCATAATCGCAGGCGCAATACCAGATGCTTCAATGGTAATAATCTTGGTGATGCCTGCATCTTTGAAACGAGCAGCAAACTCTTTACCAATTTTCTGCATCAGTACAGGGTCAATTTGGTGATTTAAGAAAGCGTCGACTTTCAAAACTTGATCAGATAGAACGATACCTTCTGTTAAGATTTTCTGTTCTAGTGCATGCACGGGAGAATCCTCTAGGGCGGATGCCTTTTCAGCAAAAGCGTATTTTAAAAAGCATCCAAAAAAATGCAAGCCAAAATCGACAATTCTTAGTTAGTTTTACCAGAATAACCTGTTAAGAGCAGTCCATAAGAAGTTTTCTCATCGACATGACTGACTTTCACAGGTAAGTAATCCAGTTTAGGGGCTAACCAAAACGTGGTATTACGACCTGGTTTATTGTCATATTGAATAATGACTTTAATGGTATTGAATGTACCATAAGGGGTTTTGATATTTTCAGTCCCTTGTTTCACAAAACGGCGTGTATCAATACCTTTGGCATCCGCAATTGGGTAGGTGGCTTTTATACCATTTCCCTTTAAATCTTCGCGAATTTGTAATTCAGCATTGAGTTCATCAAGTACCCCCGCTTTCCAAGCAAACGACCGTTTTTTATCATCTTTTTGAGTGTTAATGGTTTTGCTGGATGGGTTGAAATTGATATTCATGGTGTTGTTATGCACCAGAATCTTACTGCTACGGCTAAATTGCTGTGAACTAATTTGCCCATTATTAAAGCTAAATTTACTAATTTCACTGGCAGAAGCAATCACACCTGCTTTCGCAGAAAAATCATAAGTCCAGTTATTGCCTTGTTGGCTTAAGGTTCGTGTTCCTGAACCCATATTTTTCCCATTATAGGAAAATTGATAACTTGCCTTAAAAGGACTCATGGCGAGTGCATGACTGGAAAAGCCTGTAAATAACAGTGCTGTGGTCAGACTAGCTGCCAAAGTCATGGTTTTCGTTACATGAAGTGCCATAAGAAAGTTCCTGATGTCATAAATGAAATAGTGAAAGAGTCTTCAATCATTCCAGATAGTATTACATTTCGTGATGAAGAAAAACGCAGTATTTCCGTATGCATTGTTTCATTATGTTGATATTTAATGTCTTTATGCGTGTTTTGTTTCTGAGCTTATTCATTTTTTTGTCGTATCGGAGTGACCGTGGTTTCTGCAAGTTCTAACTCTTCTTCGGCAGCATCCTCTTGATCTCTTGGCTTACTCAGTCCTTTATTAAAGAGTGCCATAAAGTTGACATTGCCCAGTACCACCAGCTCTGCTTCTCTCAGTTGTGCATGATTAACATGAACTTTGGAAAGTGCATCGATCACACTACGGTTTTTGCCTAACCAGCGATTTAAATCTAAAAATAAAAGCTCATCTTTGACTTTGACTACCTCGAAACGCTCAAGAATCGGGCCGAGCGGATCTTTGCGCAATATTTTGTGATAGAAAAAAACATAACTGTTAAATGCGATTTTCTGTAAGGTATTTTTAAATTTGGCTTCAACAACCTGTGTGTCGCTAATTTGTTCAAAGACTAGAAGTTGGGTGTCTTTATTGAGCTCCATTTGGATCAACTTTAAATCGACCGAAAGTGTGGTACTCAATCCTTTAAAATGTAAACTGGCATACAAACGTAGCCAACCCTCGTAGACATCGGCATGTAAATCATCCAGAAAACTGAGATTATCCGTTACATAGCGTTTAAAGGTGGCATTTAAGAATACTTGTGAAACTGGAATTTCGCGTTCTTCTTCGATAAATTCTTCGGCTTTTTCATAAGCTCGACGCAAATGTTTAGAAATCGATGACAGTAATGTTGGCATAAAGGCTGTCCAAAAAATAGCTGTTTTGGTCGATTGCAAAATTACAATCTAATCTAAAACATGAAAAAAATGAGTTTATTTGTTGCAGTTTAGCAAAATTAATTGCTACATTTTTAAAACTTCAAACCTTATTGTTATTGGCTTTGAAGTGGGTCACGCTTTTATTTAAAAATGAATAATGGTTTTATTTTATCCTGTTTTCACAGGTGGGGATGCAACATTTTGTTAGTTGAACACAATGTTTAAAAAAAATGTAGGTTATTTTCCAGTTATTCGACACTGGTGGCAGGATTCTATTTTATTGGCTGCAATTGCGATTGCAATCGTGCTGCATATTTTCGTTTTGCTGATTCATTTCGCCATGCCTGCGCCATCGGATACTGCGACCAAAGAAATTGCAGTATCGATTCGTCCAAGTACTGATCAGGTTGAGCATGCCGACTTTTTAGCACAGGCAAATCAAAAAGGATCTGGAAAATTTCATGATTCTCACCGTATGTCGAGTGATATGCCCAAAGCCATGCCTGATCAAAGCTCAGGTGAGTCACCAACACAAACCCTTGACCATATTCAGCAACAACGTGAGCTAAAATTTGAAGAAAAAGTGCTGATGACGGTATTAAGCTGGCAAAAACAAGCGGAAGAAAACCAGCGAAAAAAAGCACAGGATGATTTACAAAGCCAGTTTCAAGCTAAAGCAGCCATGGTCGCGAGCATTGAGGCGCAATATTTACAGCGTCAGCAGAATTTTAGCCGACAGCAACGGATTAAAACCGTAGATGGTATTCAAGCCAAGCAAGATGCATCAGCAGCCTATTTAAATAAATTTCGTGAAAAAGTGGAACTTTATGGCAACCGTTATTATCCAGATGAAGCCAAACAACAAAATTTAGCAGGTGAAGTTCGACTCATGGTGGTGCTGAATGCACAAGGCGGCATTCGTGCGATTCGTTTAATCGAGAGTTCTGGACATCCAATACTGGATGAGGCTGCCAAAGCATCGGTACGCCGTGGCGCACCGTTTGGTCGTTTTGATGCAGGAATGAAAGATATTTCCGAATTACGGATTATCCGAACATGGAAATTTAACCCAGCACAGGCTGAGTTTGAAGTGCATTAGACGTATTCATTGAAATACTGAAAGCTACCGCTCCAAATATGGATTTTCCAATCCCAACTTGGCTAAAATTTCGATTTCTAGCGCTTCCATTTCTTCTGCGTCTTCATCACTCAGTTCATGGTCATAACCCAGTAAATGCAGAGTGCCATGTACCAGCATATGCATAAAATGATCGTGTGCTGTTTTATCTTGCTCAATGGCTTCTTGTAGCACAACAGGAATACAAATGACCAAGTCACCCAAAGGGCGGGCATCCAGTAAAGGTAAAACTTCTTCAGGAATATCACTCGGAAAAGACAGTACATTGGTCGATTTATCTTTACCGCGATATTCCAGATTTAGACGATGACTCTCTTCATGATCGACACAGGCAATCCCAATTTCACAATCACTGTCAATATCCACATGACGTAATGTCACTTCAATGGTTTTTTTAAGTTGAACACGCTTCAAGACTAAATCAGAAGATTTAAATTCTTGTTGTAAACTAAGATTAAGCTTCAAACCTGATCCTTCATAAAAATAGGGGAATGCATGGCAATCCCCTGATTTTGTAAGTTGATAGACAACTTGATGAATATATTAAACTTCCTGATGCTGGGCATCTGCCGCGGCATCATGTTCATTCATCAAGGCTTCTTGTCGTGCTTTGCGTTCAGCACGTGCTTCTGCACTTAAGCGATTTTGTTCAGAGTCCCAGCCTTCATAGGCTTCAACAATTTTCTGAACCAGTTGATGACGTACCACATCACGTGAATGAAAACGGGTAATGTGAATTTCTTTAATCGGTTCTAGTACACGTAAAGCATGCGCTAAACCAGATTGCTGTCCGCGTGGTAAATCGACTTGCGTGATATCGCCCGTGATGACAGCACGTGAACCAAAGCCTAAACGGGTGAGAAACATCTTCATCTGTTCAGGCGTAGTATTTTGCGCTTCATCTAAAATCACGAAAGAATGATTCAGTGTGCGACCACGCATATAAGCAAGTGGTGCGACTTCAATCACCTGACGTTCAATCAACTTTGCAACTTTTTCAAAACCCAACATTTCGTATAAAGCATCATAAAGAGGACGCAAATATG
Source organism: Acinetobacter ursingii DSM 16037 = CIP 107286 (assembly GCF_000368825.1). Lineage (GTDB taxonomy): Bacteria > Pseudomonadota > Gammaproteobacteria > Pseudomonadales > Moraxellaceae > Acinetobacter > Acinetobacter ursingii. Next base: position 166,221 of record NZ_KB849710.1, read on the forward strand.
GATCGATTTTTTGAGCTAAGTCACCTGGCAAGAAGCCGAGTTTTTCACCTGCTTCAACGGCAGGTCGAACAAGGAGGATACGCTGGATTTCATTGCGTTCCAGCATGTCGACAGCCGCAGCAACGGCAAGATAGGTTTTACCTGTTCCTGCTGGCCCGATTCCAAACGAAATGTCACTTTGTAAAATACGCTGCACATAACGCTTTTGGTTGGTACCACGAGGGTTAATACGACCTTTGGGAGTTTGTAGCCAGACATTATCCAGACCTGTATGTTCCTGTTCGGAATCATCCATAAGCTCTCGATCAGTCTGACTGCCCTGAATCATCAGGTGTAAGATATCGGCACTAATCTGGCTGGAAATTTCTGATTCATCGTAAAGACGCTGGAGCAGTGATTCTGCTCGTTCGACTGCATCAATGTCACCATCGATGTAGAACGCGTCACCACGATGAGTTATTTGTACATCTAAACGCTGTTCAATCTGCTTCAAGTGACCGTTGTATGCACCTAACATGCTTTTTAAACGGGTCATTGAAACGCCGGGAAAAGTAACGGTACGTCGAATCGCTGCAGTCAAAGAGTTATCCTTTTTCTAGCCTTGTTCTAATACCCTTACATTACGCCACGTCAGGCTCAAGATTCAAGAGTTCACCATAAACTAAATTCAAAGTTTTGATCTCGGTAATCTCAATCTCTGCGAAGCGTCCCACCCATGAAGGATCTCCGATAAATGTAACCAGTCGTGTATTGTCCGCAGTCCCGACTAAAAGGTCTGGATTTTTCTCGGAAACATTTTCAATCAATACTCGTTGTACTGTACCTAACATGGCATCAGTTTTACGGATACTAGACTGCTTGATCCAATGTTGAACTTTGCCTAAACGCTCTTTTTTGACTGTTTCGGATGTCGTATCTACTAGCTCAGCCGCGGGTGTCCCAGGGCGTTTTGAGTAGACAAAACTATAAGAATGATCGAAATCCAAATCTTTGATAAATTGATAAGTTTCTTCAAAATGTTCATCGGTTTCGCCCGGGAAGCCAATAATAAAATCGCTGGATAAATGCATGTCTGGGCGGATTTTACGGAGTTTTGCAATCTTCTCGATATACACATCAATGGTGTGGTTACGCTTCATCGCTTGTAACACGGCATTTGAGCCACTTTGTACAGGCAAATGCAAATGAGACACCATTTGTGGTAAGTCTCGGTAGCATTGAATCAGGTCATCAGAGAACTCAAGTGGATGCGAAGTGGTATAACGCAAACGTCCGATGCCCGGAATTTCTGAAACGAGTCGTAACAATTCAGGGAAGGTACAAATTCCACCTTCGAAAGTTTCACCACGATAGCCGTTGACGTTTTGGCCGAGCAATGAAATTTCACGGACCCCTTTTTCAGCCAATCCTGCGATTTCAGCCAATACATCATCCAAAGGACGTGACACTTCTTCGCCGCGTGTGTAAGGCACGACGCAGAACGAGCAGTATTTTGAACAACCTTCCATAATCGAAACAAACGCTTTAAAGCCTTCGACCCGTGGTTCAGGTAAAAAGTCAAACTTTTCGATATCTGGAAAAGAAATGTCTACTAGTTTGATTTTATCTTTTTTTGGTTTTTCGACCTGATCCTGATGTTGATCCAGCATCTGTGGCAAGCGATGCAAAGTCTGTGGACCAAAGACCATATCGACATAGGGCGCACGTTTTTGAATGTTGTCGCCTTCCTGAGACGCAACACAGCCCCCAACCCCAATAATCAGGTCAGGATTATGTTCTTTAAGCTTGCGCCAGCGCCCTAACTCACTAAATACTTTTTCCTGAGCCTTTTCACGAATCGAGCAGGTATTCATTAGTAGAATATCGGCTTCTTTCGGATCTGTAGTTAGGACATAGCCATGAGAGTCGCCTAAAAGATCTGCCATACGATGACTGTCATACTCATTCATCTGACACCCTTGAGTTTCAATATACAATTTCTTGATTGAAACATCTTGGGTGTGCGCTGGCTGGGTGACAGTGTTTTCTGAGGCAGCTTTGTCACCATTAGGAATGAAAGTTTGAACCGTCATGTAGGCTCCTAAATAAAGTAAACCGGTCTATCGGGATTTGATCCGACGAAAGCGCGCAATTGTAGCAGTATTTGCGGCAAAGATCGCGAAATAAATGAAGTGGCTAAACATTGAGCTTCAGATCAAGATATTTTGCAGACTGTGATAAGTAAGTGATTCGCTAATATGGTTGATTTTTCAATTAAAAAAATGTGAATATTACTGTTGCTGAATCAGCAGTTTACATAACACAACAGTAGCGGGCGTCAAGAGTAATTACACTAGCAGAGCGCAGAAGTGATTGGGGTTTAAAAAAGCGTCTATGGCATGGAAAAAAAAGAGTAAATTTTCAGTGGCAGTTTTCTTTAAAAATAAATGGATTTATACCAGTGCGATCAGTGTCTTAACATCACTTTCAGCATCTGTGGCTTTTGCTGCTGAGGAACAATTTAACGATGCATTACGTGCCGCCAATGCAGGCGATTTAACTGCGCTCGATCAATACCAATTTTCCATGCAAAATGATGTGCTAGGTTATTATCCAGAATATTGGAAACTTAACACTGATTTAGGATTGCAGCCTGCCACCACCATTATTAATTTTGCCAAGCGTTATCCTAACTCTGCGATGGCTGAAAAATTATCGGCAGATTATGTCGAAGAAAAAGTTAAACAAGGAGATTTGGTAACTGCTCAACCTGTATTGCCGTATGTAACCAATCCAGATCGTGCTGAAAGCTGTGCTGTGGCACAAGTTCGCGCCAGTTCAGGTGATCCACTGGTATTTGCTGAATATAAAGATGTCTGGCTCACCACCAATAGCCAACCAGAGTCCTGTAATGGATTGGGGCGGATGATGCAATCCAGCCCACTGATGTCTGCGCAGGATAAACAACAACGTTTGTGGGGGCAGTTACGAGCAGGCCAATCTGGACTGGCTCTGTCCACTGCGCAGACTTTAGGCATGAGTTTATCTCTTGCGCAGTTGAATCAGATTCAATCCAATCCACTGAATTATTTATGGTCTGCGCCTAAAACTTCCCAGACCGATTATGCGTATCTAATTTTTGCTTTAGGTCGTTTGGCAGATAGTGATTTAACTTCAGCATTGGGCAATGTAAAGCGGGTTGCAGAAGGCACACCGCCCGATGTTCAAAAATATTTATATCGCACGGTGGGTTACATCGGCGGTACCACAGTCATGAAAAATAACTTTAATCGTGAAGTTTTAAATAGTTTTGATTTAAGTTATGGCTATCCCTTCAGTCCAGAAGAAGCGGAAGTGTATGCGCGCCAAGCCATCCGCTTTGGTTCATGGGAAAGTGTGATTCGTGCCATTGATGGCATGTCGGTCAGTCAAAAGCAAGAAGATCGTTGGCAATATTGGTTAGCGCGTGCTTTAGAACAGCGCAATGATCGGCAGGCAAAACAGCAAGCGCAGCAGATTTATCAAAAATTGGCTCAGTCAGGTGATGACTATCATAATTTGTTGGCGCGGGATCATTTGGGGAAAAAATACAATGATATTCCAGTTTACACCCAAGCGACCAATAATGATTTACAACGATTGAATCAAGATATTCATTTTAGACGTGCTTTTACTTTGCGCAATGTCAACGCGCCTGATAACTATGTTAATCGTGAATGGAACTGGGCAGTACGTCAGGCTTACTTAAAACAAGATGATGGTTTATTGCTGGCTGCTGCGCAACGTGCCAGTGAAATGGGTTGGTATGATCGTGCAATTTATGCGGCAGACCGTACGGTCAATAAACATAATTATGCCTATCGTTATGTGATGCCCCATCAAGTCACGGTGGTGAATCATAGTCAAAATGCAGGAATTGATCCTGCGTGGGCTTATGGTTTAATGCGTCAGGAAAGTCGCTTTGTAACCTCTGCACGTTCGCATGTCGGGGCAGGTGGGCTCATGCAAATTATGCCTGATACAGCAAAACTGATTGCCCGACAAATGGGTGAGACTTACAATCCTGCTGCTTTGACTGACATGAACACCAATGTGCGTTATGGAACATTTTATTTATCCATGATTCAGGGGCAATTAAGTGGTAATCCGGTGCTGGCAACCGCAGGATATAACGCTGGGCCAAATCGTGCCCGTCGCTGGCAGCCTGATTTTCAAGCTTTGTCAGCCGATCAATACACGGAAAGTATTCCATTACTTGAAACACGAGATTATGTAAAGCATGTTATGACCAATGCTGCACATTATGGTGTTCTGTTGGGGCGGGGGCCTCAATCGATAGAACAACGCATGCTTCCCATTCCTGTTCGTAGCACACCTTAAAACAGGATGGGGCTTCTTATGATAACGGTTAAGTTTTTAGTTCGATGAAAAAGAAAAGTTTTACATACCATTGTCTTTCATGGTTGACGGGATGCGTATTATGGGTAAATGTTGTTTTATTTGCTCCGAATTTATATGCCGAATCACCACGCTTACAAGGCTATGTCATGCAAATTCAAATGACACCTGCGGTATGTGCGCTAGATTCTTCGCGGCAAAAACAGCGTAAATGTCTGGAAGGATATTCCCTAACCATTACAGGCTTGCTGCCTGAAACCAGTCATTCGAGTTGTGAAACTACTTCTGCTCCTACATTATCACCATTACAAGCCAAAGTTGTGGCACGTGTCATGCCTGATGAAAATGCTCGCGCACAATTATGGCGTAGTATTGGCGGTTGTATTCCTATGTCCGCCAGTCAGTATTTCCGAATGATTATTAATTATGCAGAGCGTTTGAAAATTCCTGCGGATTTAACCAGTGGAATCAATAAGGAAATTCAGAAAAATAATCTACAACAACAGTTTGTTCGCTTAAATCCTTCTTTACCTGCCAATGGTATTCGATTGAGTTGTGAATCTTCACGTTCAGAACAGATTTTGACAGAAGTTCAGGTCTGTTATCAGGTCAATGGAACCTATAAGCAATGTTCTAGTCATGTGGTGTCCAATTGTCCAAATGAGTTCACAATTAAAGGTAGTTATTAATCACTTGGTCGCAATTGATTTGTATTTTCTATCAGACTTTTGTTGAAATTCATTCTCTTTTAAATGCATCTCTTGTGGGTTTGGAGTACAATCTTTGCCGTTTATGATTATTAGATTAAATAGACTATCTGTTTAATCATCTTAACGATCCTCAATTGGAGATAATTACATGAAGCAACCCGTTCGTGTTGCCGTTACTGGCGCTGCAGGTCAAATTGGTTATAGCTTGTTATTCCGTATCGCAAGCGGTGAAATGTTAGGCAAAGATCAACCAGTGATTTTGCAATTGCTTGAAATTCCAGTTGAGAAAGCTCAACAAGCGCTTAAAGGCGTAATGATGGAACTTGACGACTGTGCTTTCCCATTGTTGGCTGGCATGATCGGTACTGATGATCCTAAAGTTGCGTTTAAAGATGCAGACTACGCATTGTTGGTAGGTTCTCGTCCACGTGGTCCTGGTATGGAGCGTGCTGACTTGTTGAAAGTGAACGGTGAAATCTTCATCGGTCAAGGTCAAGCGCTTAATGAAGTAGCAAGCCGTGACGTGAAAGTATTGGTTGTGGGTAACCCAGCAAACACCAATGCTTACATCGCAATGAAATCTGCTCCAGATCTTCCAGCGAAAAACTTTACTGCAATGCTACGTCTTGATCACAATCGTGCTTTGACTCAAATTGCGCAAAAAGCAGGTGTTGCGGTTGCTGATATCAAAAACCTTACAGTTTGGGGTAACCATTCTCCAACCATGTATGCGGACTACCGTTTTGCAACTGCAAATGGCGTAAACTTAAAAGACAAAATCAATGATGCTGACTGGAATGCGAACGTATTCCTTCCGACTGTTGGTAAACGTGGCGCTGCGATCATCGAAGCGCGTGGTTTGTCTTCTGCTGCTTCTGCTGCAAATGCTGCAATCGACCATATGCGTGATTGGGCTTTGGGTACAAACGGTGAGTGGGTAACGATGGGTATTCCTTCTGACGGTTCTTATGGTATTCCAGAAGGCGTTATTTATGGTGTGCCTGTTACTTGTGAAAATGGCGAATACAAACGTGTTGAAGGTCTTGAAATTGACGCATTCAGCCGTGAACGTATGGACAAAACACTTCAAGAACTTGAAGAAGAACGTGCTGCAATTGCAGACATGTTAAAATAATTAAAAACGATTTCTAATCGTCAAAAAGCATTCCTTAAAGGGGTGCTTTTTTTATGATCTTGTTTTTTGCATAATGATGATTTAAAACAAAAAATAACAAGAAGATTAAACGGATATAGATGACAAAACAGCGTATTGTGGTTAACGTGAAGCTTAACTTAGGTCAGTTGATTCATGGAGAATAACAATGTTCGAACAACAACCCACTTTAGAATTATTATTTGAGCAGCTTGGATTGGATGCCAGTGAAAGTGCGATGGATCAATTCATTAAAGAACATCAACTTTCGGCAGATGTAGAGCTGCATGATGCAGAATTCTGGAGCGAAGGACAGCGTCAGTTTTTACAAAGCCACATTGATAAAGATGATGACTGGGCGATTGTCATTGATGAACTCAATCAACAGTTACATATCGATAGTAATCCTAAAGCCTAAGCTTTAGGATCCATGATTCATTTTAATGTGTTTTTGAACGAATTAGTGTTTTAAACCAATCGTGTTGATGCAATTGAGTAAAAGCTGAATGATGTTGCATTAACTCCAGATCAAACTCAGTGCACTGGCTATATTTTTCTAGCCAATGGCGCGCCAGTGCATACTCGGCTTTAACCGCAGACGCATAAGCCAAAAAGAACAACACATCACCATGTTGTAAATGCGCCAAAGGTTTTAAAATTTGCTGAGTGATGGTGGCAAATTTTGCTTCACGATTCAGCTCATAATACATCATATAGGCTTTGGCCAATTGTAAAGACAAATCTATATAAAGCGACATAGGCATTTCATCAAATTCAACGCGGGATGTCTCTAAAATCGCAATCGCTTCATGTAAAAAGTGCACACGTTCCTGACGGTTGCGACTGATTTCAACCAATTGTAAACGTAAATCCCCACGTTCCAGTGCAAGTTCAGGTGTATTGCCCGCAAGGTAGTGTTGATCAGTTTCTCCGATGCGCTCAACAATCATTTTGCTTGTATCTAGCATGTGGTTCATCCTCTGGGTTTATCGTCATTATATGAGGCTATTCGGCGATTTTAAAAGTGTACAAGGGTGAAACGCAGTGTTGCAGCTTTGATGGCATATTTCCAGATCACTATTTATCCAGATGACTATTTAGAAGACCAAATGGAGTTGCCACTGCGTAGCCATGCTGTAATGGAAAGTCTCTGCCGCTTAGAACTTAATACTTCGTGTAATAAATCGCTTTGAAAAATCACCAGACGATTAGGTTCAGGTTCAATAATATGCCATTGCTCATTTTTATCTTGTAAGCGCAGTTGTCCGCCCCAATCGGGTTGCCATTCTGGATGTAAATAATAAACGGCTGAAATCATTCGATCATTTTTTTGTTGAGGATTATCGCGATGTAAGGCATAAAACTCGCCCGCATTATAACAAGCAAAATGCGCTTCAATAGATTGAATCCCAAGAAAAAAAGCACGATTAAATGCCCGTGAAAAATTTTGGAGCAAGTCGATATGCTGTTGCGCAATCTTTAATTTTTCATCAATCCAGAGAATATGGTCACTACGAATTTTACTGACGATACCATTTTGAATGGCAGCTTCGCGAAACTGATTTAAATTGAATAGACATTCATCTAGCAATTGACTGGTAAATGGCGCTGAATGTGTTTGGTTGACGATAGCAAAGCCATGCTGGTCTAAATCATCCAGAATTTGTTCGATGTCATGCTGAATCGATTCAGAAATTTGCTGCATTTTGCCTCTCAATCATCAAATAAACCCATCAAAGAAAACCTATCCAGCGTGAGCTTTCGCTATTCTAAAACAACTCATGCACACGTAACTGCTTTTTTTCATGTTAAAATACACGTTAATCTGAGGAATTAATGTAAAAAATGAATTACCGTCACCATTTCCATGCGGGCAACTTTGCTGATGTCATGAAGCATGTACTCTTGCTTCAATTGTTAACACGTTTAAACGCGAAAGATAAGCCTTATCGTTATATTGATACGCATGCTGGTGCGGGAAAATATGATTTATCTCTGGCACCTGCACAAAAATCAGGTGAGTTTTTAACGGGTATTCATCGACTGGTTCAACTGGGAGATATGGAAAAACGTCAGGCTCCTGAGGGCGTACAACAATATCTCAAACTGGTTGAAAATATCCGCGCTGAACAAGGTAAGGGAACTTATCCTGGATCGCCGTGGTTTGCCCTGCAAGCGATGCGTGAGATAGATAAAGCCACTGTTTTTGAAATGCAACGCGATGTCTTCCAACAACTTCGTCAAAATATTCGCGATAAACGCATGGGTTTGCATGAGCGTGATGCTTATGAGGGTTTACTTGGTGTGATTCCGCCAAAAGAGAAACGTGGTTTGGTCATGATCGATCCGCCTTATGAGTTGGAGCGTAAGGACTTTCCACAATTGGTTGAGCTTTTGCAAAATGCCTATAAAAAATGGCCAACAGGCGTATTTGCTGTTTGGTATCCGATTAAGGATCGCGCCATGATTGAGCGTTTTGAAAAGAAAATGATGAAAACGGGCATTCGCCGTCAGCTCATTTGTGAGATTTGTGTTTGGCCCGATGATACGCCAGTAGGTTTAAATGGTTGTGGTTTATTGGTGATTAATCCACCTTGGCAATTTTCAGAAGATGCCGATCAGGCCTTACAATGGTTATTTCCACATTTGCGTATGCAGGAAAATGGCGGTCATGCCGCAGTTCGCTGGCTTGTAGGTGAGTAAAACTTATCATTCAAAGCATATTTGAGATCAACAACAATGACAAACATACAAAAGCCTAACCATGAATCAACTCAGAATGACCATCCTTTTGATGGTATTACCTTTGAAGTAGTTGAAGAGGAACAGACTCAGGAAGGCCAAAAAGTTAAACGCCGTGGGATCTATTTATGGCCAAATCTGATCACGACTGCTGCGTTACTTTCAGGTTTTTATTCGATTACTGCGAGTATGAATGGTGAATTTTTGCAAGCCATTTATGCGATTTTTCTTGCAGCCTTACTCGATGGACTTGATGGACGTGTCGCACGAGCAATTGGTGCACAAAGTGCTTTTGGTGAGCAATACGATTCATTGTCCGATTTATTAGCGTTTGGTGTTGCGCCTGCTATTTTAATGTATAGCTGGAGCTTGCATGATCTGGGGCGTATTGGCTTGGCATGTTGCTTTATTTATACCGCTTGCGCTGCGTTTCGTTTGGCGAGATTTAATGTACAAATTGGTGTGGTGGATAAACGCTACTTTATCGGTATCGCCAGTCCATTGGCTGCAATATTGGTGATTACTCTGATTTGGGTCAGTCGAGATTATCCGTTTGTGTTCGATATTCGTGATATTAAAGTACAAATCGCTTATGCAATCTACATGGTCATTGTTGCGATCTTAATGATCTCAAATATTAAATATTATTCTTTTAAACAAATGGATCGTAAACGTGTTCCATTTGTGGTGATGTTGCCCGTTGTGCTGATTTTTGCAGCAATTACTTACAATATTCCAATGGGGATTTTAATCGTATCCATTATTTATGCAATTTCAGGTTTTGTGACCACCTTGTTCGCACGTAAACAAAGTCCTACTATAAAGACATAAGGCTTATGAGTGAGGTTCAGTATGCAAATGTTGATGAGTTCGCTAGAACAGTCTACACGCCTGAACCTCAAACTCAGCCAAACTGCTTTGCTGGCTTATCATCCGCCGAAAGGACACTTTAGACTGGTTTATCATGGGCTGATTTTACCCAATCTACCAGCACCGCTTCACTTTTTTAATTTTATTAATTTGTTGGGTCAACCCAAAATTCCATTGTTTCATAATCCAAGTATTATCAAAGATAAAGCTTCCAATACAGCCAGCGTAATGATGGCAGTGAGTCCACATCAGGTAGGACATTTAAAAAGTTATCGGCTTAACCAGCAGTGTCAAATCCATCCATACCATTACCAATTTGATCAAATTGACCAGTTCAATGGAAATTTTCCACATTTTGAAATTCAACGTCAGGATCGTGAGTTAGAGTTGAATCTCAAAATTCAAACCACGGAAAACATTACTCACTTTGTCCCATTGAAATGGAATTTATTTGAACATTGGTCAATATTGTGTCATTGCGAGGGGCATTTAAAATATCAAAATCAACATTATGAAATTAGTGGTATGGGAAGTTTTGATTATGCCCGTGCTGCAAATATTCCTTATCTTCCATTGGCATTTTATACGCATCAACTGATCAATCTAAATGAAAACACACAAGTGATTTTGAGTCAGGTGCGCAATCAATGGAATCAGATCATTTATTCCAGATTTTATTTGCGTGGCATCAATGGAGAAAACCTCTTTATTGATAAAAAAGTCTACTTTCATGTTCATCGTGTTTACCCAAAGATTACTACGCCAAATCATCGTCAAATGTACCTTCCTCGAGAGTTTTCTTGGTATGTAGAGGAAAATGGACAGCCCATTTTTGAAATCAAAGCACAAAGTCGAGGGGATTATAAATTCGGAGTAGGGGCGGGTTTTGCTGGAAGCTTTCGTTATCATGCGCGTTTATACGATCAGGACTTTGAAGGTGAAAGCGCGTACTGCGAATATATTGATATTCGACCTTTAAATTGGCAAGAAAAAAACCAAACACAAATTCTTGCGGATGAGTTCCTTCAAGCTCAGCCTTGTTTGCTTAAGAAATAATCAAACCCGTCAAATATGATCAAAACATAGACGAAGGAGTGAAATCTTTAAAAAAAGGGGTTGCGTTGGTTGTAGAATGCTGTAGAATGCGCACTCATCGGTGGTGATGCGGATAAAAACTTGTTGAAAAACAGGGTGTTGGTTGGGTCTTGAGGGATTTGATTGATATTTTGGTTGAGTAAAATGAGTTTTAAAAATATCTAAATTGCCTGTTGACTTTTAAGAGATTGAGAGTAATATAGCCGACCTAGCTTGATGCTGACGAAGCATGAAGAAGATCATTAAGAATATAGAAGAACAACTTGTGTGGATTTTTACTAATTGATTGATCGAAATATTATCATTAATTGATTGGTTTAAATTACTCGAAGTTTATTTGAGAGAATTTGTCAGTAATTGATGAGCCAGAATTGGCACCTTGTCTTTAATAAGGTGCGAAATGATTTTAACTGAAGAGTTTGATCATGGCTCAGATTGAACGCTGGCGGCAGGCTTAACACATGCAAGTCGAGCGGAGAGAGGTAGCTTGCTACTGATCTTAGCGGCGGACGGGTGAGTAATACTTAGGAATCTGGCTATTAGTGGGGGACAACATTTCGAAAGGGATGCTAATACCGCATACGTCCTACGGGAGAAAGCAGGGGATCTTCGGACCTTGCGCTAATAGATGAGCCTAAGTCGGATTAGCTAGTTGGTGGGGTAAAGGCCTACCAAGGCGACGATCTGTAGCGGGTCTGAGAGGATGATCCGCCACACTGGGACTGAGACACGGCCCAGACTCCTACGGGAGGCAGCAGTGGGGAATATTGGACAATGGGGGGAACCCTGATCCAGCCATGCCGCGTGTGTGAAGAAGGCCTTATGGTTGTAAAGCACTTTAAGCGAGGAGGAGGGTACTGGTATTAATACTACCAGGTACTGGACGTTACTCGCAGAATAAGCACCGGCTAACTCTGTGCCAGCAGCCGCGGTAATACAGAGGGTGCGAGCGTTAATCGGATTTACTGGGCGTAAAGCGTGCGTAGGCGGCTAATTGAGTCGGATGTGAAATCCCCGAGCTTAACTTGGGAATTGCATTCGATACTGGTTAGCTAGAGTGTGGGAGAGGATGGTAGAATTCCAGGTGTAGCGGTGAAATGCGTAGAGATCTGGAGGAATACCGATGGCGAAGGCAGCCATCTGGCCTAACACTGACGCTGAGGTACGAAAGCATGGGGAGCAAACAGGATTAGATACCCTGGTAGTCCATGCCGTAAACGATGTCTACTAGCCGTTGGTCTCTTTGAGGGATTAGTGGCGCAGCTAACGCGATAAGTAGACCGCCTGGGGAGTACGGTCGCAAGACTAAAACTCAAATGAATTGACGGGGGCCCGCACAAGCGGTGGAGCATGTGGTTTAATTCGATGCAACGCGAAGAACCTTACCTGGTCTTGACATAGTAAGAACTTTCCAGAGATGGATTGGTGCCTTCGGGAACTTACATACAGGTGCTGCATGGCTGTCGTCAGCTCGTGTCGTGAGATGTTGGGTTAAGTCCCGCAACGAGCGCAACCCTTTTCCTTATTTGCCAGCACTTTGGGTGGGAACTTTAAGGATACTGCCAGTGACAAACTGGAGGAAGGCGGGGACGACGTCAAGTCATCATGGCCCTTACGACCAGGGCTACACACGTGCTACAATGGTCGGTACAAAGGGTTGCTACCTAGCGATAGGATGCTAATCTCAAAAAGCCGATCGTAGTCCGGATTGGAGTCTGCAACTCGACTCCATGAAGTCGGAATCGCTAGTAATCGCGGATCAGAATGCCGCGGTGAATACGTTCCCGGGCCTTGTACACACCGCCCGTCACACCATGGGAGTTTGTTGCACCAGAAGTGGATAGTCTAACTGCAAAGAGGACGTTCACCACGGTGTGGCCGATGACTGGGGTGAAGTCGTAACAAGGTAGCCGTAGGGGAACCTGCGGCTGGATCACCTCCTTAACGAAAAGATTGGTTGATTGGTAAGAATCCACAACAAGTTGTTCTTCTGGTATCTGAATGAAAAAGATTTAGAGAGAAGCTTTTAAAAAAAGAGCGAGAATCAAACACTACGCACAGCGAAGCTGTTTGTCTTGCGAAACTTTTAAAGCGGTGCTTTAAAACTTTCTCAGGGTCTGTAGCTCAGTTGGTTAGAGCACACGCTTGATAAGCGTGGGGTCACAAGTTCAAGTCTTGTCAGACCCACCATTCTGACGAATAGATTAATGAGTACAGAGTTAAAGATACGTAAATGATATAAGCTGGGGACTTAGCTTAGTTGGTAGAGCGCCTGCTTTGCACGCAGGAGGTCAGGAGTTCGACTCTCCTAGTCTCCACCAAATTTCAAGAATAGAAAACTTAAAGCATCGCTTTAAGGCTTTTTCTTGAAATTTAAGCAAGAAGCTATGCTTCGCGCAGTATCTGATCGAACACGAAAGTGAAAGAAAAGATGGTTATAGAGATTAATAAATAAGAAGATTGCAGGATCTTGGTTTATTAACCTCTGTGATTAATCACAGTTTAATGTAGCTGACGAGGTTACATTAATTCATTAACAGATTGAGAATTGAGTCTGAAATAAATTGTTCACTCAATAACAAAGAGAGAAGAAGTCATTCTGATCTTAGAGTTAATTGAGAACTAGCAAATTAACTGAATCAAGCGTTTTGGTATATGAATTTAGATTGAAGCTGTACGGTGCTTAAGTGCACAGTACTTCAAACTGTAATGTTGGTAATACTACTTGTAGGTATTAACGACTGTTTGGGGTTGTATAGTCAAGTAATTAAGTGCATGTGGTGGATGCCTTGGCAGTCAGAGGCGAAGAAAGACGTGATAGCCTGCGAAAAGCTCCGGGGAGGCGGCAAATATCCATTGATCCGGAGATGTCTGAATGGGGGAACCCACCTACTATAAGGTAGGTATCAATAACTGAATACATAGGTTATTGAAGCGAACGAGGGGAAGTGAAACATCTCAGTACCCTTAGGAAAAGAAATCAATTGAGATTCCCTTAGTAGCGGCGAGCGAACGGGGATCAGCCCATTAAGTGATGTGTGTTTTAGCGGAACGCTCTGGGAAGTGCGACCGTAGAGGGTGATAGTCCCGTACACGAAAGGGCACACATCATGATGACGAGTAGGGCGAGGCACGTGAAACCTTGTCTGAATATGGGGGGACCATCCTCCAAGGCTAAATACTCCTGACTGACCGATAGTGAACCAGTACCGTGAGGGAAAGGCGAAAAGAACCCCTGTGAGGGGAGTGAAATAGATCCTGAAACCGCATGCATACAAGCAGTGGGAGCCGACTTGTTCGGTGACTGCGTACCTTTTGTATAATGGGTCAGCGACTTATATTCAGTAGCAAGGTTAACCGCATAGGGGAGCCGTAGAGAAATCGAGTCTTAATAGGGCGTTTAGTTGCTGGGTATAGACCCGAAACCAGGCGATCTATCCATGAGCAGGTTGAAGGTTGGGTAACACTAACTGGAGGACCGAACCCACTGTCGTTGAAAAGCCAGGGGATGACTTGTGGATAGGGGTGAAAGGCTAATCAAGCCTGGTGATAGCTGGTTCTCCCCGAAAGCTATTTAGGTAGCGCCTCGGACGAATACCATAGGGGGTAGAGCACTGTTTCGGCTAGGGGGTCATCCCGACTTACCAAACCGATGCAAACTCCGAATACCTATGAGTACTATCCGGGAGACAGACTGCGGGTGCTAACGTCCGTAGTCAAGAGGAAAACAATCCAGACCGCCAGCTAAGGCCCCAAAATCATAGTTAAGTGGGAAACGATGTGGGAAGGCATAGACAGCTAGGAGGTTGGCTTAGAAGCAGCCACCCTTTAAAGAAAGCGTAATAGCTCACTAGTCGAGTCGGCCTGCGCGGAAGATGTAACGGGGCTAAAACTATGTGCCGAAGCTGCGGATGTAACTTTAGAGTTACGTGGTAGGGGAGCGTTCTGTAAGCCGATGAAGGTGTGTTGAGAAGCATGCTGGAGGTATCAGAAGTGCGAATGCTGACGTGAGTAACGACAAAACGGGTGAAAAACCCGTTCGCCGAAAGACCAAGGGTTCCAGTCCAACGTTAATCGGGGCTGGGTGAGTCGACCCCTAAGGCGAGGCCGAAAGGCGTAGTCGATGGGAAATTGGTTAATATTCCAATACTTCTGTGTAATGCGATGAGAGGACGGAGAAGGTTAAGTCAGCCTGGCGTTGGTTGTCCAGGTGGAAGACAGTAGGCATGCATCTTAGGCAAATCCGGGGTGCTCTATGCTGAGAGTCGATATCAAGCTGTACTTGTACAGTGAAGTGGCTGATACCATACTTCCAAGAAAAGTCTCTAAGCTTCAGTTACACAGGAATCGTACCCGAAACCGACACAGGTGGTCAGGTCGAGTAGACCAAGGCGCTTGAGAGAACTCTGCTGAAGGAACTAGGCAAAATGGTACCGTAACTTCGGGAGAAGGTACGCTGCTGAGGGTGATGGGACTTGCTCCCTGAGCGCTTGGCAGCCGCAGAAACCAGGCCGCTGCAACTGTTTATTAAAAACATAGCACTCTGCAAACACGAAAGTGGACGTATAGGGTGTGATGCCTGCCCGGTGCTGGAAGGTTAATTGATGGGGTTAGCGTAAGCGAAGCTCTTGATCGAAGCCCCAGTAAACGGCGGCCGTAACTATAACGGTCCTAAGGTAGCGAAATTCCTTGTCGGGTAAGTTCCGACCTGCACGAATGGCATAATGATGGCGGCGCTGTCTCCAGCAGAGGCTCAGTGAAATCGAAATCGCTGTGAAGATGCAGTGTACCCGCGGCTAGACGGAAAGACCCCGTGAACCTTTACTGCAGCTTGACATTGAACTTTGACCTTACTTGTGTAGGATAGGTGGGAGGCTATGAAGATGTGACGCCAGTTACATTGGAGCCATCCTTGAAATACCACCCTGGTAATGTTGAGGTTCTAACTCTGCCCCGTAATCCGGGGCGAGGACCATGTCTGGTGGGTAGTTTGACTGGGGCGGTCTCCTCCTAAAGAGTAACGGAGGAGTACGAAGGTGCGCTCAGCGTGGTCGGAAATCACGCGTAGAGTATAAAGGCAAAAGCGCGCTTAACTGCGAGACCCACAAGTCGAGCAGGTACGAAAGTAGGTCTTAGTGATCCGGTGGTTCTGTATGGAAGGGCCATCGCTCAACGGATAAAAGGTACTCTGGGGATAACAGGCTGATACCGCCCAAGAGTTCATATCGACGGCGGTGTTTGGCACCTCGATGTCGGCTCATCTCATCCTGGGGCTGAAGCAGGTCCCAAGGGTATGGCTGTTCGCCATTTAAAGAGGTACGCGAGCTGGGTTTAGAACGTCGTGAGACAGTTCGGTCCCTATCTACCGTGGGCGCTGGAAATTTGAGAGGATCTGCTCCTAGTACGAGAGGACCAGAGTGGACGAACCTCTGGTGTACCGGTTGTGACGCCAGTCGCATCGCCGGGTAGCTATGTTCGGAAGGGATAACCGCTGAAAGCATCTAAGCGGGAAGCCTACCTCAAGATAAGATTTCCCTGTGACTATATGTCACCTAAAGAGCCGTTCAAGACTAGGACGTTGATAGGTTGGATGTGGAAGCATAGTGATATGTGAAGCTGACCAATACTAATTGCTCGTGAGGCTTGACTATACAACACCCAAACAGTTGTTGTATTCAAGATAAATTC
>NZ_KB849711.1:0-102464 GCF_000368825.1 Acinetobacter ursingii DSM 16037 = CIP 107286
TGGTGGAGACTAGGAGAGTCGAACTCCTGACCTCCTGCGTGCAAAGCAGGCGCTCTACCAACTAAGCTAAGTCCCCAGCTTATATCATTTACGTATCTTTAACTCTGTACTCATTAATCTATTCGTCAGAATGGTGGGTCTGACAAGACTTGAACTTGTGACCCCACGCTTATCAAGCGTGTGCTCTAACCAACTGAGCTACAGACCCTGAGAAAGTTTTAAAGCACCGCTTTAAAAGTTTCGCAAGACAAACAGCTTCGCTGTGCGTAGTGTTTGATTCTCGCTCTTTTTTTAAAAGCTTCTCTCTAAATCTTTTTCATTCAGATACCAGAAGAACAACTTGTTGTGGATTCTTACCAATCAACCAATCTTTTCGTTAAGGAGGTGATCCAGCCGCAGGTTCCCCTACGGCTACCTTGTTACGACTTCACCCCAGTCATCGGCCACACCGTGGTGAACGTCCTCTTTGCAGTTAGACTATCCACTTCTGGTGCAACAAACTCCCATGGTGTGACGGGCGGTGTGTACAAGGCCCGGGAACGTATTCACCGCGGCATTCTGATCCGCGATTACTAGCGATTCCGACTTCATGGAGTCGAGTTGCAGACTCCAATCCGGACTACGATCGGCTTTTTGAGATTAGCATCCTATCGCTAGGTAGCAACCCTTTGTACCGACCATTGTAGCACGTGTGTAGCCCTGGTCGTAAGGGCCATGATGACTTGACGTCGTCCCCGCCTTCCTCCAGTTTGTCACTGGCAGTATCCTTAAAGTTCCCACCCAAAGTGCTGGCAAATAAGGAAAAGGGTTGCGCTCGTTGCGGGACTTAACCCAACATCTCACGACACGAGCTGACGACAGCCATGCAGCACCTGTATGTAAGTTCCCGAAGGCACCAATCCATCTCTGGAAAGTTCTTACTATGTCAAGACCAGGTAAGGTTCTTCGCGTTGCATCGAATTAAACCACATGCTCCACCGCTTGTGCGGGCCCCCGTCAATTCATTTGAGTTTTAGTCTTGCGACCGTACTCCCCAGGCGGTCTACTTATCGCGTTAGCTGCGCCACTAATCCCTCAAAGAGACCAACGGCTAGTAGACATCGTTTACGGCATGGACTACCAGGGTATCTAATCCTGTTTGCTCCCCATGCTTTCGTACCTCAGCGTCAGTGTTAGGCCAGATGGCTGCCTTCGCCATCGGTATTCCTCCAGATCTCTACGCATTTCACCGCTACACCTGGAATTCTACCATCCTCTCCCACACTCTAGCTAACCAGTATCGAATGCAATTCCCAAGTTAAGCTCGGGGATTTCACATCCGACTCAATTAGCCGCCTACGCACGCTTTACGCCCAGTAAATCCGATTAACGCTCGCACCCTCTGTATTACCGCGGCTGCTGGCACAGAGTTAGCCGGTGCTTATTCTGCGAGTAACGTCCAGTACCTGGTAGTATTAATACCAGTACCCTCCTCCTCGCTTAAAGTGCTTTACAACCATAAGGCCTTCTTCACACACGCGGCATGGCTGGATCAGGGTTCCCCCCATTGTCCAATATTCCCCACTGCTGCCTCCCGTAGGAGTCTGGGCCGTGTCTCAGTCCCAGTGTGGCGGATCATCCTCTCAGACCCGCTACAGATCGTCGCCTTGGTAGGCCTTTACCCCACCAACTAGCTAATCCGACTTAGGCTCATCTATTAGCGCAAGGTCCGAAGATCCCCTGCTTTCTCCCGTAGGACGTATGCGGTATTAGCATCCCTTTCGAAATGTTGTCCCCCACTAATAGCCAGATTCCTAAGTATTACTCACCCGTCCGCCGCTAAGATCAGTAGCAAGCTACCTCTCTCCGCTCGACTTGCATGTGTTAAGCCTGCCGCCAGCGTTCAATCTGAGCCATGATCAAACTCTTCAGTTAAAATCATTTCGCACCTTATTAAAGACAAGGTGCCAATTCTGGCTCATCAATTACTGACAAATTCTCTCAAATAAACTTCGAGTAATTTAAACCAATCAATTAATGATAATATTTCGATCAATCAATTAGTAAAAATCCACACAAGTTGTTCTTCTATATTCTTAATGATCTTCTTCATGCTTCGTCAGCATCAAGCTAGGTCGGCTATATTACTCTCAATCTCTTAAAAGTCAACAGGCAATTTAGATATTTTTAAAACTCATTTTACTCAACCAAAATATCAATCAAATCCCTCAAGACCCAACCAACACCCTGTTTTTCAACAAGTTTTTATCCGCTTCACCGCCGATGAGTGCGCATTCTACAGCATTATCAGTTCTTCGCAAGCCTTATTCTGGTTTTTAATTTTCAAGTGCTTATCTTTTAAACCAAATTAAACATAAATACATGATTTTAATTGTTTAATTTATTTTAGTTTTTTAAGTAAGCTAAAATCATTTTCGATAACTCATTCTTAAGTTGCTGTTCTTCAATCAAAAAATCATTATTACTGACGTAGCGCATCATGGTAAATAAAGTGCTATTAATAATTACAAAGGATTTATGTTTTAGGGTTTCAAAGTCCCACTCTCGATCAAAACGATTAAATACATATAAACCAACTTCAAAAAAATGTTGTTCTAAAACCTGAGCGGCTTTTGAATGGTTATAGCCATGCCAGTGTTTAAGCACTTCAATAAAAAAGCCCTGATCGGCTTTCATCATATCAAAACCGAATTGAACACTCAGTGGAATAATCTCTTCAATCGTGAGCTGTTCTTGTGTCACCACAAGCTGTTTAAGCGCCTGCCCTAATGTTTCACTTTTGCGCAACAGTAATTCCTGAACAATTTGTTCTTTATTTTCAAAATATTGATAAATTGATCCGACACTAATTCCTGAACGCTCTGCAATTTTAGGTGTCGTGAGTTGCAACAGCCCATATTCAGCAATACATAATTGGGCTGCATGTAAAACAGTATCAACCAAATAAATGGCGCGTTGTTGTTGTGGCTGCTTTCTCATGGGATGTTCTTTTCAAGATGCGAATTGAATACGAATAATTATTCGTATTAGAGTTTGATTAAACTATAATCAGGCACAAACTTCAAATGCAAAATACAACCCCCTCAAGATTATCTTCTTTTGAACGCATGTCCGAGCAGAGCTGGTTGAGTCGTGTTTTATCACGCATCAATAAACGTCCGATTCAACCCAGCTTTGAGGAATACACCGCACTGGGGCAGGCCTTGCAGTCGGGCGATCAAGAGATGGATCAGCTCATACTCTGGATGATGAAAAATCCACGTTTACATCGTCAGTTCTTTGAAACAGCCTTGTTTCAGGGCATTGAGCAACTTCCAGAGTCGATCCCAGAACTTGAGCATTTCTTCGCACATGTCACCCAAGCGCCTGTTTGGCTGGAACAAGATAAGATCGATGCTGCATTAGCTTTTACACATAAATTAGGTATCAATAATGGTTTTATTCTTCGGGACTTATCACTTATGGCGGGTTATTTATATCCTGGATTTAATCAACCTTTGATGCTCACTGGTGCCTTAAAAAAACAGGCAGGAACACGCTTGGCTGAAACCACCAAGTGGTGGGTTGATATTACTGAACCTAATAGTTTACAACGTTTTAATGCAGGTTTTACCTCAACCATTTATGTACGGTTTATTCATGCATTAGTCCGTCATCAGTTAGGTAAATCAGAACGTTGGGATGCCCGTACTTGGGGCTTACCGATTAATCAGTTTGATCTGGCCATGACCAATATTGCTTTTAGTGGCGTGGTATTACTCGGAATTCGTGCGCTGGGAATTTTACCCAATCAACAAGAAGTCGAAAATTTTCTGCATTTTTGGAAATATATTGGTTGGCTAATGGGCGTCGATGAAAAATGGCTGGTGGATCAGGAAAGTGAGGGTTGGCGATTGTTGTATTGGATGCAATTTGCCCATCCCCAATCTGATGATTCCAGTTTTGCACTTGGACAGAGTTTATCGAAAGAGCCTTTTGAACGGCGTTATCGTTATCTTCGCCCCTTACAACAAAAAATAGCTTATCGACAACATCTGCAAGTGACTCAGTTTTTTATTGGTCGAAAGCGTATGCAAAAGTTAGGCTTAGAACATGGTTCAGCGGCTTGGTTTGCTTATTATCTGATGATTCGCAATTTGGTGTTATATACAGGGGCTAAATTTGTGCCCAAACTGGATCAAACTTTGCGAGAAAAAGGACGAAATATTCAAAAACTGGGACTAGCTTTATATCAAAGTGAATCGAAACAATTGGCCAGTATGCATCAATAAGACAAGAGGGAGTTTAAACTCCCTCTTGTCTTTTAACGAACGCTTTTAATGTGAAGATGATGGGTCATGTTGATGATCCATCGGCATATCTTTCATATCCATCGGCATAGCATCATTTTTTTCAGACTCAGACTGCATCTGATGCTGCATTTGCATCTGCTTTTGTTTGTGCATTGGCATATAGTCAGGCTCATTATTCATTGCCAAATAAAATACCCACATAAACAAAAAGGCTAAAATAATCGCGATGATCAGGAGTTTCCAACCCCAAATCGATTTTTCGGGTGACAGTTTTTCACGCATGGACATTCTCCATAAAATTGAAACGATGTTTATATCCAGAAAATCAGAATTTCATACTGACACGCGCCCAGTAGTTACGACCAATGTTATTGAACTGTTCATTGGCAGCATAACCGAACAAGGCAGCACCCGATTTATTCAAGTGTTCGCTATAGGCTTTATCGAGTAGGTTATCAATCCCGACTGAGAAGTCGAGTGCTTCACTGTACTTGTATGTTGCATTCATGGCTAGCGTCGAAAAGGCTTTGCTTTTCCCCATATCATAGCCCACGATATTACCGTCGTTTAGGCTAATCCGATTCTGTTCAGCAACGGCGCGCCATAACAGACCTAAGCTGTATTTTTCCTGTACATAACGTAGATTCAAACGCCCTTCCAACGGTGCAATTTGCGGTAAGGGCTTATTGTCCGTGGTATTTTCGCCCCATGCATACATCGCTGAAAGATCAGCCTGAAGATGCTCATTAAATTGATAACCCACACCTGCTTCTGCACCTGCAATCGTCGCATCAACATTATTTGCCAATGGATACATTTGACTTGCGTTTGGCGCATTATATCTGACCAGAATAAAATCATTGATCAACCCCGCATACGCTGAAGCCCATGTGTTCCAAGCACCATGTTGCTGCTCAAACCCGATATCCAATTGAGCAGTTTTCTCGGTCTTTAAGTTATTTAAATTATTAACCATTAAATAAGAAGACTGACCCATCATATTGGTTGAACCGTTTCCATGATCCGTCGCGGTGCTATACAGCTCCCAATAATCTGGACTACGTTCAACATAACCTATTCCTGCATAGGTTTTAAAACCATGCTCAGGCAAGGTGCTTTCGATACGAATAAACCCACTTGGATTAGTATCTGTTCGTTCCTGATCATTTTCAGCACTGCCCACTTTGACATGGTCAAAACGTGCACCAGCAACCAGTTTATTGTTTGGATTTAAACGATAGGTCCATTCGCTAAACGCACCATAAGATTCAAAGCGTAAATCTCCATCTAACGGTGGAATTGGATTTGCATCGCGCATGTACATATTGCCCGCATGTTTATTTTCCTGACGATCAACACCAGAAATCACACTAAAATTATCCCACTCTGTAGTGATCGCTGCTCGTGTATTAAGTGTACGGCGCGTGACTTCCATGGCCATAGGCATCATGGGTGGGGTACGCATTTTATAATTATCCATGATGTGATCGTTGTAGCTATAGTCCACTTGAACTTCAACTTTTTTAATCACATCAGTTAGGTTTTTTTGTTCTGCGTGTAATCCTAAACTTTCACGTTGAAACTGTGTTCCGTCCATTGTACGTCCAGCGTATGCCGCTTCGCCATCGCCTTTTCCGCCTTTCAGTTCAATCCATGAATCCTGTGTCGGTTTCCAGCCTAGAGCCAAGTCAGCATTCCAACGTTCCCAATTAGAATGAACCTTGTCACCATTGCCATCCTGATAATCATTGGCTACTGAACGATTGGCATTAATACGCGCATATTTAGTTTCATCGCCAATCGCCGCTTCCACATTATGATCGAGTCGCCCATAAGATCCCATCAAGACACTGGCCTGACCACGATAAGGTTGATTGGCCGTTAAATTTTCTGGTTCCCGATCAAAAATCACGGTCGCCGCAGAACCTGTATTGGCATATTGAACCGTTTGTGGCCCTTTGATCACAGTAATTCGATCATAACTTTCTGGATTAATATAGGAAGTGGGCGCATCCATACGCGCTGGACAAGCACCCAGATTTTCTGTGCCATCTGTCAAAATTTTGATGCGCGAACCAAACATGCCACGAAAGGTGACATCACCATTAGTTCCACCATTTTTAATCGCATTAAAGCCCATAATGCTTTGTAAATAATCGGCACCATCGGTCGCAGGTACAGGCTGGATCGGCTGCTTGGGATTCGCTTGAACCATTAAACCATTTGATAGGCGATTATCCTGAGCCGTCACCACGATGGGTGCCATTTTCTTAGTTTGAATATCATCTTCTGCAAACACGCCACTTGAGCTTAGGGCGATCAAAACCGCAGCCGAAAGCGGCTGTAATAAAAATTGAGTTTGAGTCATGTCTGTTTATCTCAAAACATAAATACGGAGTGGCCTAAACTGCGCAAAAACAGCTTAAGCATGATGTAAGCTTTAAAACCTAGAAAGCTAAAGGTATTTAGTTATGCGAAAACAGGCGGGGCTCGACCCTGAGGTAGTAAAAAAAGTCGCTGAAGCGCGAAGTAAATATGCCGAAACGTTTGTTGATATGCCAATAAGCGAATCTGAATCCGGACTAAAACTTCTTTAACTTCGAGTTCAGGAGGTAACACTAGATTGCCATAGACCGTACAATACTGACATTGATGATTCAGATCATGATGGTCATGACCCTGTACAGGCTTGGATGGTGCAGACATATCATGATGCATATGCTGCATCGCTGAAAGCGAGGAATGATCAGAAGAAGATGATGCAGTTAACCTTAACGCTTGGGTAATAGTTTCACAGACCGGAGCAATTTGATATTGCTTCGGTAATAGCGGTTGTAAAAATACCGCGACCTGTAAAAATACTGCGGTAAAACCCAGCAGCAACCCTGTGCGTAACAGCAAAACGTTCATCTCAACATTTTTTCGTCGGCAAGTATAACAAAGCCCAATCAAAATTGGGCTTTTAGTACAACAGCTTTTGCCAAAATTAGCGTTTTACTGCCACTTTTTCACGTTGACGCACCACTTTTTCAACTTTTTCACGCGCTCGTTGACGTTTTAGTGGCGATAAATAATCCACAAATAACTTGCCATTTAAGTGATCCATTTCATGTTGGATACAAACAGCGAGAAGTTCGTCAGCCTCCAACTCAAATGCTTGACCATCAAGGTTAATTGCCTCTATTTTGACACGTGACGGACGCTCAACTTTATCGTATATTTGAGGCACTGAGAGACAGCCTTCTTCGTACGGCTGAGTTTCTTCGGTGAGTGGGGTAACTTTGGGGTTAATAAATACCATGGGTTGGTCTTTATTTTCAGACAAATCCATGACAATCAGTTGAATATGACGATCTACTTGTGTCGCAGCCAAACCAATACCTGGTGCTTCATACATAGTTTCAAACATATCAGCTGCAAGTTGACGAATTTCATCGGTCACTTCTTCAACTGGCTTAGCAATGGTGCGCAGGCGGGGATCTGGGAAACTTAAAATAGGTAATAAGGCCATATGGTTATCCTCACTTATGCCATTGATCGAAAAACCAATGAAGAAAAAGCTTCATCAAAAAAATGTGTGTATTGTGCTGATTATAACGCAACTACACACATAATTTTTAGGAATTATGATAATGAAAAAGGTTTTGCACGGCATTCGATCATTTAATGCCTTGGGGTTGAAAAAACATTGTATCGCTGTGGCGATTTGCGCTGGACTCGGGATGACGGGACTCAGTGCAACCTACGCAGCAAGTCCAAACGTGAATCCACCTTCACTCAGAGCAAGCGCACCAAATGTTTATGTCGTTAAAAAAGGCGATACATTGTGGGATATTTCAGGAAAATTTCTGGATAAACCTTGGCGCTGGCCTGAAATCTGGGCAAGCAATAAACACGTTAAGAACCCGCACTGGATTTATCCCGGTGATCGCTTGTTGTTATGTACGCTAGATGGACGTCCACTGGTAGGCCGTGACGAAGGTGATGGTTGTGAAGGTATTATCCGTCGTTATTCGGGACGAACCACGCTACAGCCTCAAGTTCGTATTGAACAACTCAGTAATACGATTCCTGTGATTCCACTGGACAATATCAAACAATGGTTAGATCGTACCGCCATTGTCGCGAGTGACAGTATCGAAAATACACCTTATATTTTAGGGACAGCAGATCAGCGTGTACTGGCAGGTAAAGGGCAAAATGTTTATGTACGCGGTCAGGGCCTAACTTCGGGTCAACGCTATGCGGTCTATCGTAAAGGCGAACCTTATGTGCTGACAGATGCAAATGGCAAAAAACACACCGTGGGCTTGGAATTACTGCAAGTCGCTTCAGGTATTGTGACTCAAGTCGACCATGATATTGCCACCATGGAACTGACCGATAGCTACAATGCTGAAGTTCGTCGTGGTGATCTGGTCATGTTTGAACAAGAAGCCATGTTACCAACTTTGTTCTATCCAACAGAAGCCAATCAGGTGACTCAAGGTGGACAGATCATTCGGGTAATGGGTTCAATCGGTTCTGCTGCTAAAAATAGTGTAGTCACCATTGATCGTGGTCGTCTGGATGGTGTGCAATCAGGTCATGTTTTTGCAATTTATCAACAAGGTGAAACGGTTCAGGACCCTAAAACCAAAGAAAGAATCAAATTACCAAATCAGAAAGTCGGAACCTTGATGGTATTTAGAACTTTTGACCAACTAAGCTATGCCTATGTGTTAGAAAGTTCCCTACCGATTAAAGTGGGTGCTGAGATTTTGCCTCCCCGTCTTGACGATTAAAAACCCATCTTATGCTAAACAATTTGAATCCTCATCACTACCACACCATTGCGGTGTGGTATCTGGTGCAACATTCTCTTTCTGCATTTCAAAAAATCAAACATCATTTTGGTGATTGTGAACAAGCCATGTTGCCCCAACATTTGGCGCAGTGGTCACAGTTGGGCTTACATGCCAGTCATCTGAAACGTGTTCAAGAATATCAAAGCGATGCTGGTCAACAGGATTTTGCTAGACTGATTAATTTGGTAAAACAGTACACCGATTTTATTGTTACACCCGATGATACACTATACCCATCGCAACTGCTTCCTTATGAAGATCGCCCACCGATTATTTTTGGGCAGGGTAAAGTTGATGCCTTACTACAACCACAAATTGCAATTGTAGGTAGCCGCAAACCTAGTCCACATGGTCGACAGGTCGCTTATGATTTTGCTTTTTATTTAAGTGAAAAAGGCTTCTTTGTTAGTAGCGGTCTGGCACATGGGATTGATGAAGCAGCACATCAGGGTGGTTTACAGCATCAGCGTAGTATCGCGGTCATGGGTACGGGTCTGGATACGACTTATCCGACAGCCAATCAAGATTTACGCCAACAAATAGCACAACAAGGTGCAGTCATTAGTGAATTTTTACCGCAAACCTTGCCCTTACAACGTCATTTTCCACGGCGTAACCGAATCGTGAGTGGCTTAAGTCTGGGAGTACTGGTGGTTGAAGCCAAACAGCAAAGCGGCTCATTAATCACCGCCAATGAAGCAGCCAAACAAGGCAAACTCATTTTTGCGATTCCAGGGCATATTTATAGCGAATTTCATCAAGGTTGCCATCAACTGATTCGGGAAGGTGCAATTTTGGTTGATCATCCTGAACAGATCATTGAAGATTTAGCGCTGCCAACACAATGGCAAATCAATCAGCAAGTGCAACCTGACTCAACTGAGCAAACTCATCATATCCCAGAGCATTTAATTGGCTTATATCAACAACTGGATTGGATCGGACAAAGTATCGATCAACTCGCTCAAAACTTTACTGGATCAACTGCCGAATTAACTGGTCAATTGATGGAACTTGAACTCTCGGGACTATGTATGCAACAGGCTGGTTTATATCAACGTTGCCGACCAAACTATTAACGTTCACAATAGCGACTGTTTTTATCCAAGCAGGACATCATCATGCTGACCACCTCCGTTGTAGAAGCAGCACAAAGCTTAAAACAGGGCAATGTGCTTGCCTATCCTACTGAGGCCGTGTGGGGATTAGGTTGCGATCCTTTTAATGAGCAAGCCTTTCATAAAATTCTCAACCTAAAACAACGCCCGATTGAAAAAGGGGTTATTTTACTGGCAGGTCATATCGATCAAGTCCGACCTTTACTTCAGAATCTTGATTCAAAACGACAACATCAGGTGATTCAAAGCTGGACCGATCGCAGCGTGACTGAACGTGCGACCACGTGGCTACTCCCCGTCAATGCAGCACAAATTCCCAAGTGGATTACTGGACAGCACAGCCAAGTCGCGGTAAGAGTGACGACACATGCTTTGTGTATGGCGCTGTGTCATGCATTTAATGGTTTTATTGTCTCCACCAGTGCCAATCCCGCGGGATTAGAACCTGCACGTTCTTTGCAGGATGCGAGTCAATATTTCGACTCAAAAGTTGATTATCTCAATGGTGATTTAGGCTTGAGTCAAGAACCGAGTCGCATTATCGACGCTTTGACAGGGCAAGTTATACGCGCTTAGAGTCATCCTAAGTAGTGATCGTTAATTTGTCTAAATCCAGTTTGCTTATTTAATGCAGAGACATTGATCTTTGAAAATAAAAAAAGCTCAACCATGTAGAATGGTTGAGCATAAAAAAGGATGTTTTTCAATCACATCCAGAGGGTAAACTAAATCTGATCGCAATGACTGATTAGAATTTAAGTCATATTTTGCAATGAATGTATTATGGATGATTCTTTTGTCTTATACAAATATATTATTTATCTTATAAAAACCTATAAATAATGAGCATTATTATTCAATTATACTTAATAATTAAAATTATCATTCTATTTTCATTCATTTTTTTAAAATTTTGAATTTATTGTCATATTTTAAATTTATTTAAAAATCATATAGAAACAACAACCCAACGGCTCTTTAAGCAAATTATTTTAAAAGATTTAACGCTGATGAATAGATCTCTGAATGCGTGATCTATTCATCATTAGGGTTCTTGTTTTTAGAAACCTTAAGGAATAAATGATTTACCTAAAGAGGCAGGCAAATTCATTTGCAGCAATTTTTTATCTCGCGAAATGACCACCAACACTAAAATAGTTGCCAAATAAGGTAAGGATGCCAACAGTTCAACAGGTAGATCTAAACCCAAAGCCTGTGCATGGAACTGTAAAATCGTAACACCGCCAAATAAATATGCACCAATCATCAATCGTGCTGGCTTCCAGACTGCAAATACCACTAGGGCAATCGCAATCCAGCCACGACCTGCCACCATATTTTCCACCCACAGTGGCGTATAGACAGTCGATAAAAATGCACCGCCAATTCCCGCCATTGCACCGACAAACAGAACTGCACCGTAACGAATCAATAAGACGGGATAACCCATGGCATGTGCCGACTCTGGCGATTCTCCAACAGCTTTAAGCAATAAACCCAGCTTAGTTTTTGCCAAAACCCACCAGATCACAAAAAACGTTAAAATCGACAAATACACGACATAGTTTTGATGAAACAAAATCGGGCCAATAAAAGGAATCTCGGAGAGCACTGGAATATCTAGCGCTTTTAAGCCTTCCAGACTGTTACTCACAAAATGTTGTCCCACAAATGCCGATAAACCTACACCAAAAATCGTCAGTGCGAGACCACAGGCTGCCTGATTGGCTGCTAGAGATAATGCCAAAATTGCAAAAATTAAGGCGGCTGCCATCCCTGCGATTGCACCTGCGATTAAACCCGCGGCAGGCCCTAATCCCGTGCTTGCACAAAAAGCAAAACCTGCAATCGCGCCAATCAGCATCATTCCCTCAACGCCTAGATTGATCACACCTGTACGTTCTACCACTAATTCTCCCATCCCTGCAAAGATCAGTGGTGTACCTGCGGCCAGCGTTCCGGCCAGAATTGGAACTAAATCAATCATGTCTGACTCCTAAGCTGTTTCAGTTGATGCAAGGGAAGCTGTATTTTTTTTCATGGTTTTAGACTTGCCAAAACGATAGCGATTTTCGATAAAAGCATCGGCTGCCAGTAAGAAAAACAACAACATGCCCTGAAATAATCCTGTAATTGCGGCAGGGAGTTGTAGATTGAGCTGGGCTGTTTCCCCGCCGATGTAAAGCAGAGCCATCAAGAAGCCTGACAGTACAATTCCAATCGGATTTAATCGACCTAAGTACGCGACAATGATTGCTGCATAGCCATAGCCTGGAGAAATATTAGGATTAAGCTGTCCGACAGGCCCCGCGACTTCACCCACTCCTGCAATACCGGCCATAAAACCTGAAATCATCAAGCTAAACCAAATCGCCTGTTTGGCAGAAAAACCTGCGTAACGTGCCGCATCAGGCGCTTGTCCACCCACTTCGAGCTTATACGCCAGAAAACTGCGTTTACTAAACAACCAAAATGCCAAGACTGCAAAAATGGTGACCACGATCAAGGCATTGATCCGTGTGCCTTCAAATAAAATTGGAAACAAGGTTCCATCATCGAACATTACCGATTGTGGAAAATTCATACCTGCTGGATCTTTCCACGGCCCATTAATTAGGTACAGTAAAATGAAGGTCGCGATATAATTCAGCATTAACGTGGTCAGCGTTTCCTGTGCATTAAAATGGGTTTTTAATAAAGCAGGAATGGCTCCCCACAACGCACCACCGATCGCCCCTGCAATCACCATACATGGCAATACCCAAAATCCTGAAACTCCCTGACAGGCAATGGCCAGTCCACCCCCAAAGATCGCCCCCATAATCAACTGACCTTCGGCACCAATATTGAAAATACGAGCTTTAAATCCAACAGATAAACCTAATGCAATTAAAATTAAGGGACTGGCTTTAATTATCAATTCACTCCAGCCATACCAACTGGATAATGGCTCGATAAAAAACACCTGAAACGCTTCAAGTGGATTTTTCCCTAGAGCCATAAACAGCAAGCCACCAATAGTGAAAGTCGCGACCAGCGCAATGATAGGTGAAAGCCACTTCATTAATGTCGATGGATGATCACGTGGTTCGAGTAAATGCATATATAATCCCCGTTCAAATGAAATGGTCTAAGCTGTTGCGCTTAAAACACTTGAGCTTTCAGCTTGCCGATTTAATCCTGACATCATCAAACCAATGGCTTCTGCATTGGTTTCGCTGACAGGTTGAGCTTGGCTCAGGCGACCTGCCGCCAGAACAGCAATTCGATCACTGATCTCAAATAATTCTTCCAGTTCTTCAGAAATCACGATGATGGCAACCCCTTGACGGGATAAATCAATCAAAGTCTGCCGGATAAAAGCTGCGGCTCCGACATCGACGCCCCAAGTCGGTTGTGCCACCACCATGACCTTTGGCTGTTGTAAAATTTCACGTCCTACAATGAATTTTTGTAGGTTACCTCCCGATAAGGAACGAGCAGCAGCTTCAGTGCCAGAAGCTTTTACTGCAAATTTTTGAATACAGTCCTGTGCAAACTGACGTGCTTTTTCATAACTGACCAGTCCATAACGAACAAAACCTTGTCGAAATGCGGTCAACAATGCATTTTGAGTTAAACTCATGGCAGGCACTGCGCCACGTCCCAGACGTTCTTCGGGGACAAAGCCAAAACCCAATGCACGGCGTTGTCCTGCATTTAAATTCCCAATCGCACGACCTTCTAACAGGACACAATCTTTGGCTGTGGTGATTTCACCAGACAAAGCGGTCAAAAGTTCAGCCTGACCGTTTCCAGAAATCCCTGCAATCCCTAAAATTTCACCTGTTTTTACACTGAGCTGAATATTCTCAAGGGATGTCCCAAAAATATCGGGTGCCTGTACATTGAGCTGTTTGACTTCAAATATGGGCAGACTTTCACCTGTATAAACTGGATGTTCGTAAGCAGGAAGATCACGACCTATCATCATTTTGGCCAAACTAGCGGTACTTTCTTGTTTTGGAATGGCCGTGCCTGTAACCTTTCCACCACGTAAAATAGTGGCACAGTCACAGAGCGTTTTTATCTCATTGAGTTTATGACTGATATATAAAATTGATACGCCTTCGCTGGCCAGACGGCGTAGGGTTTCAAATAAGGTCAACACTGCTTGAGGCGTCAGCACTGAAGTCGGTTCATCTAAAATGAGCAATGATGGGTTTTGTAATAGGCAACGAACAATTTCAACCCGTTGTCGTTCCCCGACCGATAAACTATAAACGGTTCTTTTTGGATCGATAGGCAATCCATATTTTTCAGACACCTCAATCACGCGTTTGGATAAGGCGTTTAGATCAAATTTTTCATCCAAGCCCAATGCAATATTTTCCACAACGGTCAGGGTTTCAAATAACGAGAAATGCTGATAGACCATCCCAATACCCAAACGTCGGGCTGCGGCAGGACTTTCGATACTCACCGAACGACCATTCCAGACAATTTCTCCTTCATCGGCTTTGACAGCACCATAAATAATCTTCATCAGGGTGCTTTTACCTGCGCCATTTTCTCCAAGCACTGCATGGATTTCACCTGGTGCGACCTGTAAGCTAATTTGATCATTGGCGACTAAGCTGCCATAGCGCTTGGTAATATTGATCAGTTCCAGACGATTTTGCTGCATAATAGGCGTTGACTTGTTGCTCGTCGTATTGAAGACAGGATCAACAGAGACTGTATCGGAAGGTAGTGCCATCATGTCATCTCTTTGGTTCAGGTGATTGAAATGAAGCAAGGGACATGCCATGCTAAAATCACATTGCTTTGGTAGATATAGATCATTTAAAAAATAAAATAATGATCAGCTTCAGGCTTACCTCAAGACCAGAACCCCTGATGGGCTTGTGCTGCTTCTTCACTTAAACACGGTCCAATCACTTGTATAGCTCGTTGTCCACTGGCAAAGACCTGTCGGCAAGGTAAAGACAAGGTTGGATTTTCTGGATGATTACCCGTGATTTCGAGTAATTGACCCTCACTCATGCCATAAACCACGCGACCAATGCCCGTCCAATAAATAGCACCTGAACACATCGCGCAGGGTTCTGCATTGGTATATAACGTGCAACCTCGAAGCTGTTCTAAGGGTAACAGTCGCGCAGCCTGTCCTGCGGCTACAGTTTCTGCATGGCGAGTCGGATCACCTGTGGGTGGTAATGAGTTATTGCCTGCCTGTGTCACGATTTCCCCTTGTGCATTCACGACAATTGCAGCAAAGGGATGTAAGCCTTGTTGTTTGGTTTGTTCTGCCAGTTCAAAGGTTTTTCTTAAAAAAAACAGGTCTTGAGCTGTGGCCTGATCATGTGTTGTCATTTCGCTGTCCCTTGGGATTCAATGGCGTTTGAGCATGAGCATGGAGCGTAAACAAGCTAAGGTCTTGTTGCTTACGCTCAACCTGCATCCTCAATACATTTTAGAAGTGGTAGTCCACACGAACCATTGGAGTACTGGCTGTTGCGCCTTTTCCTGCAAAACCATCGGTATCATTGCCGAATTTATTTTTCCAGTACTCATAACCTGCACCAGCACGCAACTTACTGCCTTTAAGACCTATCACTGAACTTAGGTCATACATCACCCGTGCATCGATATGGGTTTCAGCTTTGGTATCGCCACCCGATTCATTTTTTCCTTTAGAGTCAATCCAGAGTGCATAACCTTCAAAAGATAATGGTGTTTTTGCAATCGGAATGCCCCAAGTGAATTGAGCTGCTGCATGTGTATCGTAAGTATAGCGACCAGAAGAATAGCCAAAACGTGGTGTATCTGAGGAAGGATCATTACTTTCAAATAATGCCAAGATGCTAAAATCTAGAAAGCCAGGCACATCAAATTGAATCGTTGGTCCAACCACCCACATCCGCTTTTTAGAACTATAACTATCATTTTTGGTATTCCAGTCCAACCCTGCTGTTAAACCTGCGCCACGAATGTAGCCTGGTACAGATAAGTTGGTTTTGGTGATTGCACCTAAATCCAGATAGCGACGGATAACCACATAAGCTTCCTGAGTGCCTTTATTGTTGGATTGCGTGCTATTTGGCTCATCATTAGACTGAAGCAAGTCGACATTAAAGAAATTTGAACCATATTTATCGCCACTGGCATGGGTCAGGTTAAAAATTTGTTTGGTAATATCAGTACGGCTGCCATCTGCATCATTTTTATACGGTTCAGCAAATTGAGTGCCGTAGCGCCAACCAATCGAAGTATCACTCCATGTTGCGGCCTGTGCAGATTGCATGACACCTACTCCCCCTAGAATAGTCGCCATAGCAGTCATTAACGTTTTAAGTGCATTACCTTGTTGTAATACTTTCATTACACATTTCCCCTTATCACCTTGTTAAGATCAAAGCGCACAATATTCGTTTCAAGATACTGATTGATTGCTTTGTTAAAATCACGTTTGCCCCAATGCAAAACGATCTGACTTAGAGATAAAGGCAAATTTCCTACCAAAGATTGGCATATTAAAAATGTACAATGTTGCTTATGTTAAAATAGATATAAACCCGCAATTCAGTCTTTTTTTAATCGAATTTCATGAAAATACAGAGCATTAAAAGCACAGGGCAATAGCTGCACGACCTCCCTGTGCTTGAACGTAAGTGATTGAGAGAATGAAACTGCGAAGAATTAATTAATTGACCACATGACTATCATTTCTCAGCACCGAAATCACCAAATCACGGAACCAACGAAATTCAGGAGAGCGGTGCTGGCGTTCATGCCAAAGTAGATAATAAGAAATTTTAGGAAACTGAATCGGTGCTGTCGAAATCGTCAACGGCAATAATGCACTATAATGGCGAGAAAATGAGCGCGGTGCAGAAAAAATCGCGTCAAGTTGTAGCAACATGTACGGAATCATCCCAAAATACGGAATAAATGCCACAATATTACGTTTCAGTCGTTCTTTAGATAAATGTAAATCGATGACACCACGCTGGCCAACCGTATAAGGCGTGGGTGCAATATGATCAGCATTTAAATAATCATCCATGGATAAAGGTTTGTTGGCGAGTGGGTGTAACTTACGCATCAGGCAAACGACTTCATCTTCAAACAGTGGCGCAAGCCGTAAATATTCTGGGGGTTGTGGCCAATTGCCAATCACCGCATCATACATGCCACTTTCCAGTGCATGGGCATAATCCACATTGTGTCCCATCGAATGCATAATCACCGTACAATGCGGAGCTTCCACATGAATCCTACGCAGGATTTCACCAATCGCGATCGGATTTAAATAATCGGATGCCGCCAGATTAAACACTTGGCGCGATTGCGCAGGATCAAAATTGACTTGCTGAGTCGCGATCAGTTCGAGTTGGCTAAGTACCTGACTCACAGGCTCAAGTAGAGATAATCCGCGCTCAGTTGGTGTCATGCCATTTCGACTACGCACCAAGAGCTGATCGCCCGTAATTTCCCTGAGTTTTTTTAAAGCAGTACTAATGGCAGGTTGTGATTGATTCAGTCGTTTGGCTGCATTAGATACACTTTTTTCAGTCAAGAGCACATATAACACTTGCAATAAATGTGCATCCAACGCTTCCCATTTGTTTGTAGGATGAATCACCAAGCTGTCCTTATTTTACTAAAACGAAGTTTATAGGCAAAATTTATACCATCTCTGGCATGCAATAGAACAGCACTATTCACAATGATGAAAATAAAAACTGTTTTTTTATGAATTATTTCAATTGACAGCCAATAAACCCGCCATGGGAATAAAGTGGCTTTGATGACGAATACGATTGATCCAGCGACGAATATGCAAAAATGGCACTAAGCTCAGTCCAGCATCCCACGCCAGCGCGACTTGTGGAAAGATCATCAAGTCAGCAATCGTGGGTTGTGAGCCCAATAAATAGCCCTGCCCAATAACGGTTTGCTCACATAAGTGATCATCTAATTCGCGTAATTGTTGTGTTGCCTGTTGGATCAGCTGTTCCTCATTAGATAAAAATTGATCGACCGACAAATTCGCCTGACGTAAGATTCCTAAACTGAGTTTAAGTGTTTCATTAAAATCAGACCAACCCTGTATTTGTGATGACAAATTTTCAGGCATCCATTGCGATTGAGTTTGTGTTATTTCAAGCAGTTGTTTAAAAATAGGCATCAACCCAGAACGGTTTGACGTGGAATCGAACAAAACTGGACATTCAAATTTGCGCTCCAGTTGCTCGACATCTGCATAGATGGATTGATAAGGGAGCTGTAAAAACTCAAGTAGCAAACGAACGCTGTAACAATCCGTGGATAATGGATCATCTGCGAGTTGAAAAGCCGTTTGTGATTGATTTAAGTTCATGCCACATGCCCCCTGTGGGTGTTTTGATGTACACCATAACTCCAGTTTTTCGCGATCAACCATTTACGATAGGCGGTCGCCAGTGCATCGGCTTTAGTTGGAATTTCCAATTTTTCAAGTGGAAGTTTCAAAGGCAGATGATTTTCCAGAATCGGTTTATCCTGTGTAAAAATTTTCTGCTGAAACAATACCATATCGGTCATGCTACTGGTCTGATCATCCAGAATCATGAGTAAATGCGCCCGAATATGAGTTTCACTCAAGGGTTGAATAAACAGACACACCACATCGGCAGGAATAATTCCCTCAGCCGCAGTATTCACTTTATATAAAATCGCATTTAAGGGGGAAGCAACACGATAAACATATTCAGTTTCCTGTGGCTGAGGAGAACTCGGTGCAGCAAGCGGTTGAGTAAAAAAACATTCCGTTGCCCAAATTTCATCGACCTCTTCACGCCATTCAACTTGATAAGGTTTGACGGCGGTTTCTGGTTCAGCGCCCAATATCCCTGTATGTACGTAAGGAAAATGTGCCATATCCAGAAAATTTTCAATACCACGCAATGGCGAAGTCCGCACACCATAAGCGCCACAGGGTACACGGCGGGCGGCGGCAACATCATATTCTTGTAGCTGAAATAGTGGTTTTTTCTCAGTACCAATACACAACCAGACAAAGCCATAAGCCGCTTGTACTGCAATATCTGATGGAGCAATATCGAGTGCATCAAATCGAATCTGATACACTTTTTCAGCATGGATAATATCTTGCTGGATCGTCAAATTATGACCATCCAGACGAGTTTTGATCTTTTGCTGCTGAACAAACTCCTGTTCAGATGCCACCACAATCCACTCGCCAACCAAGCTTGGTGCAAGTGATGGAAGATGCTGCTGATTAGACATAACTCAATTGCTCCAACTCCAAATCCTGTCGCATCTGATTTAACAGAGGATGACGCTGGGTTGCATGTTCTTCTTGTAATAACATGGCATGTATCGTCACCACATTGGACTGAGTAGGTGTTAAATAAATGCGTAGCGCGGAATCTTTAGCATGACCTTGCCACACTAACCGATTGTGACTAACGCAGTCACTTATCCCCAGTTCAGATAGATAATCCTGTACCTGAGGCAATGTCGTCGACAGTGTTACCGAACCTGCATAAACGAACGGCACCTCCTCCAAAGGAAGATCAGCACAATAATCAGCATCACCGCCATACCAAATCATGCCTGACTTTTCAGTGACAGCATAAGACTTGGCACATAAACTTTTCGGCGCACGTTGATCAGGTTGAGCAGGTATTCGCTGACAATGCCCATCTTCAGCCGCAAACTGCCAACCATGATAGGCACACACGAGACTTTCGCCTTGTACTTGTCCCAGACTTAAACGCACACTGCGATGCGGACAACGATTTTCCCAAATTTGGACATGACCCTGCATAGAGCGCCATACGGCAACATCTTTATCCTCTACCAGAAATTGTTCCACTTCACCCGCTTCGATCAACATCGAAGGAACTAAAGGGATCCATTGTCCTGTGATCATGTCCATCTTCCTCAGAAAAACCATTGACTTAAATTTTACAATTTATTTTGGCAATACGCCCTGAACACCTTGTACATAGAAGTTCATCTTATCCAGTTGTGCTTCGGTATAAATACTGCCTGCTTTCACAAACTCTTTGCCAGCTTGTGTATACAGTGGACCTGCAAATGGATTCAGTTTACCTGCCTTAATGGCATCACGACGAGCCAAAACCATTTTTTTAGCGTCAGCCGAAACTGCTTTTCCAATATTTTCCACATTGACCGTGCCTTCTTTGACACCATAATAAATCGGCGCATTGGTCCATTTGTTCGCAGCAACATCTTTCAGCACTTTTTCATAAATCGGATCCCAATGCAGTACCGCCGCAGCTAATTGCGCATCGCCACCAAATTTACCCATATCCGAATTCCAACCGAGACCCCAAACCCCTTTTTGCTTGGCCGCCTGTACCACTGCTGGCGAATCGGTATTTTGTAATAACACATCGCACCCTTGTGAAATCAAGGCTAAAGCAGCATCACGTTCTTTACCCGGATCAAACCAAGAACTGACCCAGACCACTTGGGTGGTAATTTTTGGATTGACACTACGCGCACCAATAGTAAACGCATTAATATTGCGCACCACTTCTGGAATTGGATACGAACCTACAAAACCAATTTTACCAGTCTTGCTCTTACTTCCCGCCAATACACCAAGCAAATACGCACCCTGATAAGTACGAATATTATAGTTGCCCATATTTTTGCCAGATTTATAACCTGTGGCATGCATAAACACCGTATTTGGATAAGTACGTGAGACTTTCTCCATTGCATTCATATAACCAAATGACGTGCCAAAAATGACCTTATTGCCTTGTTGCGCGAGGTTACGAAAAACACGTTCTGCATCACCTGTTTCAGGCACATTGGCCACAAAAGTGGTTTTCACCACCCCTTTAAAATCTTGTTCGGTACGAATACGCGATTGATCATGTGCGTAAGTCCAACCATGATCCCCCGGTGGGCCTATGTAGACAAAAGCAGCTTTGAGCGGATCAGCGGCATGTGCAGTCGTTACGACTGTGGCTGTCGTCGATAAAGCGCCGATAGTGAGTAAACCGCTACTGGCTGCACAAAATGCAGTCTTTTTGAATTTCGAAAATAATTTGGAAAATAAACCCTGTTGGCTTTGATCATGAAGCTGATTTGGATTTTTGTTCATTTCAACAGACATCGCACTACCCCATTTTTGTTATGGTATAAAGACACCAGAAAATAAACTTACGCTGAACCAAAGATTTATTTTCCAGAACACATCAAGCTAAAATGCAACCTTTGCGCCAACATGAGCTGTGTTGTTTTTAATTGATCATTTTTAAATAAAGGTTATATAAAAACTAAAATAGAGCCAATGAATCGATCAAATCAAAATTTAAATAAAACAAAAATAATCAATAGGTTATACAATGCACACATTACAATATGACTTTAGCTTATTGCTTGATAAACGTTTAAGAATCGCCATTGTTTTCATAGCGTAGAGATTCTGCACAAGTGTGGAACATCCCTGTCCACCCCACTGTTTAAAAGCCATATATCTAGTTTGGAATGATCTTTTTGGTTTTTATTGATGTTTTCTTTTGCGCCAAAATGATGCCTAACAAGATCATCATTCCACCCAGTGTATGATAGATCGTCCAGTGTTCTGACAACCACAGACTGGCAATAATTGCTGTAAATACAGGCATCAGATTCATAAAAATACTGGTTCGATTGGGTCCAATTTGCTGAACAGCCACCATCCACAATAATGGTGCAATCAGTGATGGAAAAATGCCCGCATAAAAAACACTTGGTCCATTTTGGAGATTAATCGGATCTAGTCCCAACCACACAATAAAGGGCAGGTGATAAATCAGGGCAAAACCGATTTGCACATATAGACTGATCAATAACGGAATCTGTAACTGCCATTTCTTTAAAAACACCCCATAAAAGGCATAGAAAAACACCGCAATCACCATGATGGCATCGCCCCAATGCCCACCACTTTGCAATAAGTTAGCAAGATGTCCCTGACTCATGACATACATGAGACCGAAAAAAGAAATCAAACTCCCAATCACGGCGAATTTGTTGGGGATATCCTTTAAAATAAACATTGAGACAAAAATGGTAAACACTGGAATAAAGGCATTGATAATCCCCATATTGGTCGCAGTGGTATAATGTGCAGCACTATAAGCCAGCCCTTGATATAGCACCATCCCAAAGGCACTTAACACCGCCAGTTGACCCAAATGCCGCCGTACCAGCATCCGTTGTTTCCAGACTTGAGGCAGGATAAAAGGGGTCAATACTAAAAATGCCACCAGCCAGCGATAAAAACTAATGCTCACTGGAGAAATATAATCGGCCACATAGCGAGTCACTGTAATGTTCAGCGACCAAATTAATACAGCCAGCATGGGCAGTAACAATGCCCACCAATGGACTTTTGCAGCATCTTTCATGAATTTTTCAAACTAAATGAGAATAAATCTATTTTATCCTTGTCGAGATAAATTGAAATATCGCAAATCAGACATTTGTATCGCAGTTAAGACATCACTTATTGATCAAAATCGGTTATTGATCAAATAAGTCCCATGCTTTCATGGCATGTTCCACCACATGATTTAATTCATCAATTTCTGCGCCATCCCGTGCCTGCACCGTTAAACCTTGAATCACAGTGCAATAAAAATCAGTCATCGTTGCTATAGGTGCATGTTTAGATAAATCACCCTCCTTAACTCCCTGCTCCAGACGCTCATGTAGTTTTTGTTTGGT
Source organism: Acinetobacter ursingii DSM 16037 = CIP 107286 (assembly GCF_000368825.1). GTDB lineage: Bacteria > Pseudomonadota > Gammaproteobacteria > Pseudomonadales > Moraxellaceae > Acinetobacter > Acinetobacter ursingii. The sequence continues at coordinate 22,999 of NZ_KB849711.1, forward strand.
CGCTAAACGTTTTTCAAGTAGGTTATGTTGTATATCCTGCACTTGTTCCGAGCCATTCATGGCAGCAGTAATTAACATACAGCCTTTGGGCTTATTGGGTTGAGCCAAACGTTTGACGTTGTCATATAGATACAGCTCAAATGCAACTTTGGCGGTTTTGGCTTCTAAAAAAATGCGGAGGATCGGACAAGCTTCATGAGCCAGATAATAATCAATACATTGATAGAACAGCCCAGCTTTGTCACCAAAACTACTGTATAGACTTGGTGCTGTCAGTTCCAACGTTTGAGTAAGATCACTGATTGAGGTGGCTTCATAACCATGCTCCCAAAACAACAACATGGCTTTTTCCAAGGCCTGTTGCTCATTAAAGCACTTTGGTCGACCGCGTTTTTTCTTTGCTAACGCAATCGGCTCATCCAAAACCAGTGTTTTATCTAATTTTGTCATAAAGCTCACAGCTATTTTTATAACAATCATTATTAAATTAATTGACGCTGATATTTTTTTCAACTATTTTTATTTTCATAGTGATCACTATGAAAATAAATTGACGCATTTCTATTTTCTACAATAAGGTTGAAATTCAATGGATAGCTCAACACCCATTCCGCCCAGTCCCGTCCCACAAGGTAGCTGGCTGGCGATATTGGCAGTTTCGATTGCCGCATTTGCTTTGGTCACCAGTGAATTTTTACCGATTGGTGTCCTCAATAGCGTGGCCAGCGATTTAAATATTTCAACAGGTACGGCTGGGCTGATTATTACCCTTCCAGGTGTAATGGCTGCTTTTGCTGCACCTTTACTACCTGTGGCAATGAAACAACTCGATCGTCGTTATGTGCTGATTTTACTCACCTTCATAATGGTCATTGCAAATACGATTACTGCATTTTCTGACAATTTTACCCTGCTGTTACTCAGCCGATTAGTTCTAGGGATTTCAATTGGAGGTTTCTGGGCGACTGCAATTGCCCTGAGTGGCAAACTGGCACCCAAAAGTTTACCCATTGCCAAAGCCACAGCCGTCGTCATGGCAGGTGTGACACTAGCCACCGTGCTAGGTGTTCCAATTGGCACATGGTTAAGTGAGTTTTATGGTTGGCGCAGTGCCTTTGCGATCACGGCAGTCATTGGATTTATCGTGCTTGTGCTTCAAGTCGTATTTTTACCGCCATTACGCCCTGATGCTGCCATTCATTTACGTGACTTGCCTGCTTTACTTCGTATTCCGAAAGCTCGTAGTGGCATGTTAATTGTACTGCTGATTGGGCTGGCACATTTTTGTGCTTATAGCTATTTGGCACCATTTTTTAAACATATTGCAGGCTTTGATGGCACGACCATTGGTATGTTGTTATTACTATATGGCATCGCGGGTGTTTTCGGGAATGCGTTTGCAGGTTATAGCGGTAATTTAAATATTCGTTATACCTTAGCATTTGTGGGAATTTGCTTTGCCATTGTATTCTTTGGATTTCCGGTGTTTGCCATTCATGAAACAGGTGCATTTATCTTAACTGCTTTATGGGGTTTTGCGTTTGGCGCATTTCCAACCTCAGCCAATATCTGGATGTTTGTACATGCACCACAAGCCGTCGAAAAAGGAATGCCGTTATTTGTTGGCTTATTTCAGGTGATGATTGCCAGTGGATCATTACTTGGTGGTTTTGTAGTTGATCATTTTAATGAAAATATTTTAATTTATGGTGTACTCAGCTTTATTCTTTTAGCTTTGCTGTCTATTTTCACGTTAGCTAAAGGTTTAAATAATCCGAAAATCAGCTGTGAAAATGAAGCATGAATGATGTAATTCCCACAACACAGAATGCCTTACAAAATCTGGCTCAACAATTGGAAATTCACGAATTCTTTTTCCATCCGCATGACAGTGTGTGCCCGCATTCTTCACTGTGGGGAGATTTCAACTTCAGTTTAAATGGTGTGCTTGAAATTCAGGTGGGTGAACGTACCTTCTTGGCACCGCCTAATTATGGTTTGTGGTTACCGCCACAAACCAGTCATTTTTGTGTTGCAGTCGATCAACCGACGCATTTTATTTGTATCAGAGTCCATCCTGATCTTTGTTCACAGTTTCATACCAATCCTAAAACCCTCGAAATCCGACCTTTTTTTCATGCTTTGGTAAAAGAGTTATTACATGATCAGTACTCTCCAGATTCGATAGAATATCTGCGGTTATTACAGGTCTTGTTCGATCAAATGCTGGCAGCAGATTGTTATGATCATTATTTACCCCAAACCACGCATCCAACTCTCGCGCCCATTTTGGATAAATTAGGGCAAGCCCAGTTGTTTAATTCTAGTTTGCAGCAGATTTTACAAAGCTTTCAAATTAGTGAACGTCATGCACTACGTTTGAGCCAGCAGGAATTACAATTATCTTTATCAGAATGGCGTAATCGCGCCAAAATTGTGTATGCGATTGGTCAAATTCAGCAAGGGACGGCAATTAAACGAATTGCACTGGATTTAGGTTATCAACATAGCTCCAGTTTTATTGAATTTTTTAAACGTTATACAGGTCAAACTCCCCTTCAAATGCAATAAACAGAGTGCATTGTGGATAACTTCACGGTTATACACAGAAATCCAGAGTAAAACACTTGCCTTTCTGCATAAATCTCCTTAAAACAAGATATCTCTTTTATGTATGCAACTTTAAGGACTTATATGAGCAATTCAGTCTACGACATTCCAGTCAACACGATCTCAGGGGAAGAAGCCACTTTAAATCAGTATCAAGGCAAAGTGTTATTGATTGTCAATGTAGCATCCAAGTGTGGTTTAACACCTCAATATGAAGGACTGGAAAAACTATACCAATCACAAAAAGAGCATGGTTTAGAAATTCTAGGTTTTCCAGCCAATAATTTTTTGGAACAGGAGCCTGGTACAAATGATGAAATTCAACAGTTCTGCTCGTTGACTTATGATGTACATTTTCCGATATTTTCCAAAATTTCTGTCGTAGGTGAAGATAAGCATCCGCTTTATCAAACTTTAATCACTGCACAGCCTGAACGTATTGGTGAAGGACCGTGGTGGCAAGATTTAGTTGAATATGGTCTAACCCCAAATCCAAAGCCTGAAGTATTGTGGAATTTTGAGAAGTTTTTAATCAATAAAAAAGGTGAAGTGGTGGCACGTTTTGCGCCCGATATCACTGCGGATGACTCTCGTTTAGTCGATGCCATTCAGGCAGAGTTAGCAAAATAAAATTTTGCTACAAAGATGACAAATCCTATGTTTTGTCATCTTTATTTTTAGAAATATAAAGTATATTTAAAAAGCAAAACCAATCACAAAATAATGAAAAACAAAATTCTAAATCACATTTAAATATTATATTTCTCATTGATTTGTCGTAGAAATAGATTAATTTACATTCAGATAATGACCTCTTAAAACAAAAACTGGAATGGCTAAAATGAAACGAATACTACGCTGTTTGCCACTCGCCCTGATCGGACTATTGGCGCATACAACTCATGCTACAAGTCCTGCTCAGGTAACTTATCTGATTAAATTTAATACGCCTGTGACCGATCGTTTATTAAACTCCATCAATTTTAACCAACAATTTCAGGGGAAAATTAAATTTATTTATCAACATGCTTTTCAAGGCATCGCTGTTCAAATTCCACAAAATGTAGAGCAGGAATTCGTTCGTATTTTAAAATTAAACCCCACAGTCAGCCTGATCGAAAAAGATCAAGTGTTTAAAAGCAATGCCACGACTCAAACCAATGCAACTTGGGGATTAGATCGCAGTGATCAGCGTAACCTTCCCTTAAATTCGACCTACAATGCCGATGGTAATGCTCAGGGTGTACCCGTTTATGTGGTTGATACTGGGGTGCTGGCTTCTCATCAGGATTTTGCTGGTCGAGTGAAGGCGGGTTATACGGCAGTATCTGATGGTAATGGCACCACGGACTGTAATGGTCACGGTACACATGTTGCAGGAACGATTGCAGGTACAAAATATGGTATTGCCAAATCGGCTTCTATCATCCCTGTTCGAGTACTGGATTGTAATGGTTCTGGAACAACATCAACAGTCATTGCAGGATTAGATTGGGTTGCCTCTCAAAACCCAAGGAATGCGGTGGTTAATTTGTCACTTGGTGGTGGAACTTCAACTGCACTTGATGATGCAATTAATCGGGTTGTGAATAAAGATATTGTCGTGGTGGTCGCGGCTGGTAACAACAATGCCGATGCGTGTAACTATTCTCCATCACGAGTCCCGGCAGCGATTACAGTAGGCGCAACCACCAATCAGGATCAACGCGCCAATTATTCTAACTATGGAAAATGTCTGGATGTCTTTGCGCCTGGCAGTAATATTACTTCGGATTGGTATTCTAGCAATACAGCGACAGCAACGGCCAGCGGCACCTCGATGGCAAGTCCACATGTGGCGGGATTGGCCGCTATTTTACGAGCAATATATACAGGTGAAAATGTATCACAAATTACCAATCGTATTCTCAATAAAGCGACAACAAATAAGGTAACAGATAGCCAGACAGGCTCACCTAATCGCTTGCTTTACACGCGTTTATAACCTTTCTTATTTCTTGAATACAAACCTTGATAGATGAAGGTTTGTATTCAGGGTATTTTTGCTTTTGTTATAATTTTGCAAATCTCAATTCTCCCTCCATGTTTTCATCATATTCTAAGAAATTAAATACTAATTTTTTTTGATTATGACATTTTTTTCTGGTCGATCTCTGCTGATCTCTGCTTTTATCGGAACCACTATGGTTTCATTACAAGGTTGTGATCAGCCTCCCACAAATAATGCGCAGGAAACGACAGCATCAGATCATGAGGCGACCGCCCAAATCACTGATCAAACGACTACAGACACCCCATCTTCCGATTTTAAAAGTGGTAATTTCTTTTATATCGCTCGTGATGTCGCTGATCTGCAACTACGTGCAGGTGATTACATTCAACAATTAAAACAAACTCAAACTGAGCTACAGCAAGCCATTCAAGACAGAGATAGTCGTCAACTACAGCAAACCGCCATGACCTTGCAGCAGCAACTCCAAGGCTTTGATCAGGCATTAAACAGTTTAAACTTAAAAAGTCAGGAAATTGAAGATGTTCGTAAAAAAATACTGGAGAGCAACCAACAGGTATTAAAAAGTCCATTTTTAAATGGACAAGTCAACTGGGATCAGGTCAATTTTAAACAGATCGAACAGCAAATGAATAATGTTCAAAGCGAAATGTTAAAGTTGGCAAGCATGATGATTCCGCAATCAGATTCCGCTCAATCTGAAACATCTCAAGAAGCTTCTGATACTGACTCATGAAATGATAAAACCCACTCTTCAAAGAATGGGTTTTGATTCGATTCAGTGGCGAAGCATTTTATTTTTTAAAATCAATCACAATACGGCCATCAATTTTACCCTGTTCCATCCGATCAAAAATATCATTGATATTTTCTAGCGGCTCCACACTGATATGTGCTTTGACCTTACCACGTGCCGCGATATCCAGTGCTTCTTTTAAATCTAGTCGTGTACCGACAATCGAACCACGCACGGTAATGCCATCTAACACCATATCAAAAATCGATAGGTCAAACTTGCCCGGTGGTAGGCCATTCAAGACCATGGTTCCGCCACGACGAATAATCGAAACCGCTTGTTCAAACGCCTTCGGCGAAACCGCCGTAACCAATACGCCATGACAACCTTCACCAGTAGCTTTTAATACTTCTTCTTTTACATCTACCTTAAGTGCATTAATCCCAACATCAGCGCCTAATTCTTTGGCTAATGCTAGTTTACTGTCATCGACATCGATGGCAACCACATTAAACCCCATGGTCTTTGCATATTGCACCGCCACATGACCCAAGCCACCAATACCTGAAATTGCCACCCAATCCCCTGTTTTGGCTTCAGTCATTTTCAGGCCTTTGTAAACGGTCACGCCTGCACATAAGATTGGCGCGATTTCGAGTAAATCCACACCATCTGGAATCACACCGACATATTCACCATCCGCCAGACAATATTCGGCAAAACTTCCATTGACCGAATACCCTGAATTTTGCTGTTCCTTACATAAGGTTTCCCAACCTGCGTAACAATGGTCGCAATGTCCACAAGCCGAATATAACCATGGGATACCGACTTTATCACCCACTTTCAGGTGAGTAATTCCTTCACCAATCTCCACAACTTCACCCACGCCTTCATGACCTGGAATAAACGGTAGACTCGGTTTAATTGGCCAATCACCATGCATGGCATGTAAATCAGTATGGCAAACGCCAGTCGCAATCATCTTGACCAGAACCTTGCCTGCGCTGACTTTTGGAATGTCTACATCCTTGATTTGTAGCGGTTGATTAAACTCGTTGACCACCGCAGCTTTCATTGTGCTTCCCATTTTATTATCTCCGTCTTATGTCATATTAAGAATTTGTTCATTATTATAAGAACTATTCTCAACTATAAAGCAGAATAAAATGACTAAGGTTGGAGTTTGGTAGGTTATTTGAACAGGTTGGGAATACAGTTACAGTTGCATAACAATTTGTTCAAATAGAATTCGTTTAACGCTGTGCCTTTTGTTGCTGCCAAACCTTAAATGTCTCATGCATCATTTGCTGCTGTTGAGGAGAAACTTTACATTGTTCAAGACGAGTAGAATCACCGCGATAAATCTGTGCCACAAACTGCTCAGCGAGCGCTTGAATTGCATCACGACCTTGCATTTGATAGTGCAAGGTATCTTCATTGCTTAAAATGATATCCCAACAAGACACAACCGAACTTAGATCAATCGCAATACTTAAAAATAACTGTTCATCCTGCTGATACAGTTCCCAAAAATGTGGTTCAATTTCAATTAATTTCATGCTGATCTGATGATCTCTTACACCATTTAAAACTTATAGCATAAAAAAAGCCACCTTTCGGTGGCCTTTTAAAAACGGGCAACTTACATTGCACGGTTTTTAATTTTACGGATAGTTTCAAGCTGACCTGCAATCTCAGAAAGAGATGCCAGTGCAGCCGCAGAGTCCAAATCGCTCTTTTGGTTGGCAAGTAATTGTTCAGCCTGTTTACGGGCTTCTAAAATTGCTGCTTCATCCAAGTTGTCGGCACGAATTGCAGTATCTGCAAGAATCGTTACGACATGCGGTTGAACTTCTAGCACACCACCTGATACATAGACAATTTCTTCTGTACCATTTTCCAACTGAACACGAATCGGGCCCGGCTGGAGCAAAGTCACTAGTGGCGCATGCTCAGGTAAAATACCCAGCTCACCACCCGCACCTTTTGCGATCAGCATGGTCACTGTTCCAGAGTAAATTGACTCTTTAACACTGACTACGTCACATTGCATCGTCGCCATGAGAATCTCCTAAATTAGGGTTGCTAATTAAAGTTTCTCAGCTTTAGCAATCACTTCGTCAATACCACCCACCATGTAGAACGCTTGTTCTGGGATGTGATCGTATTCACCAGCAAGAAGACCTTTAAAGCCACGAATCGTTTCTTTAAGCGGTACTAATTTACCAGGAGCACCAGTAAATACTTCAGCTACGTGGAACGGTTGAGAGAAGAAACGTTGGATTTTACGCGCACGGTAAACTACCAATTTATCTTCTTCTGCTAACTCATCCATACCCAAAATTGCGATGATGTCTTTAAGCTCTTTATAACGTTGCAATACGTTCTGTACAGAACGTGCAATTTCATAATGCTCAGCACCAACAACTAAAGGGTCTAGCTGACGTGAAGTTGAATCCAGTGGATCGATCGCTGGGTAAATACCACTTGACGCGATGTCACGGCTCAATACAACGGTTGCGTCCAAGTGAGCAAACGTGGTTGCTGGAGATGGATCCGTCAAGTCATCCGCAGGTACATAAACCGCCTGAATCGATGTGATCGAACCAGATTTAGTTGATGTAATACGTTCTTGAAGAACACCCATTTCTTCTGCAAGTGTAGGCTGATAACCTACCGCAGATGGCATACGACCTAACAATGCGGATACTTCAGTACCTGCAAGTGTATAACGGTAGATGTTGTCAACGAACAAAAGAACGTCACGACCTTTACCATTTTCGTCTTTTTCATCACGGAAATATTCCGCCATGGTCAAGCCAGTCAACGCTACACGTAGACGGTTACCAGGTGGCTCGTTCATCTGACCGTAGACCATTGCTACTTTGTCAAGAACGTTAGAATCTTTCATTTCGTGATAGAAGTCGTTACCTTCACGAGTACGCTCACCAACACCAGCAAACACAGATAAACCTGAGTGAGCTTTGGCGATGTTGTTGATCAACTCCATCATGTTAACGGTTTTACCAACACCCGCACCACCGAACAGACCAACTTTACCACCTTTTGCAAACGGGCAAAGTAAGTCGATGACTTTAATCCCTGTTTCCAAAAGATCAGTAGACGCTGCTTGTTCAGCATAAGAAGGCGCTTGACGGTGAATCGGTAAACGCGCTTCAGTTGCAACTGGGCCTGCTTCATCAATCGGGCGACCAAGTACGTCCATGATACGACCCAAAGTCGCAGGACCTACTGGTACAGAGATTGGCGCATGGGTATTTGTTACATTCAAACCGCGTTTAAGACCTTCAGTTGATCCCATCGCAATTGTACGAACAACACCATCACCAAGTTGTTGCTGAACTTCCAAAGTCGTTTCAGTTCCGTCAACTTGGAGAGCGTCATAGATCTTAGGAACGCTGTTGCGCTCAAACTCGACGTCGATAACCGCGCCGATGATCTGAATGATATGACCGCTACTCATTGCTGTCTCCTCAATTCAAACTAATAATGTTAAACGGCAGCGGCACCACCAACGATCTCAGAAATCTCCTGAGTAATCGCGGCTTGACGCAGCTTGTTATAAATAAGTTGTAGGCTCTTGATCAGTTCGCCCGCATTATCAGTTGCTGCTTTCATTGCAACCATACGTGCAGACTGCTCACATGCGATATTTTCAATCACGCCCTGATACACCATCGACTCGATATAGCGAACCAATAAACCATTCAGCAGTTCTTCCGCTTCAGGTTCATAGATATAATCCCAACCGTAAGTACGGTTTAGACTTTCGCTTTCTTCAGCCGCAGCCAAAGGCACCAGTTGTTCTACTTTCTGGTTCTGAGTCATGGCATTGACAAAGCCGTTTGATACGAGATAAATACGATCTAACTCGCCTTTATCAAATGCATCCAACATCACCTGTACGGAGCCAGTTAACTGTTCCAGACTTGGAGTATCACCAATATTGGTGGTTGCACCAAGTACTTTTCCGCCGTAGTTTTTAAAAAACGAAACCGCTTTTTGACCAATCAAAGCAAATTGAACTTCAATTGACTGCTCTTGTTGTTGCTGAACGTGTTTAACCACTTTTTTGAACAGGTTAATGTTCAAACCACCAGCAAGACCACGATCTGAAGACACAATGATATAGCCAACGCGTTTTACAGGGCGTTCAACCATATAACGATGTTTGTATTCAGGATTCGCTTGTACCAAATGAGCAATTACACGGTGCATATTTTCGGCATACGGACGGCCCTGAGCCATGCGCTCTTGCGCACGACGCATTTTTGAAGCAGCGACCATCTGCATCGCACGCGTAATTTTCTGCGTGGATTTGATACTGGCTACTTTGGCGCGAATTTCTTTTAAATTTGCCATACGCTTAACCTAGTCGTCGAAGGCTTTTAACAGCCTTCGAAGGGTTGATTCCGTGAACCAAACTTAAGCTAAAAAATTAGTAAGTTTGAGTCGCTTTGAAGTTCTCGATACCGGCTTTGATTTCAGCTTCGATGTCTTTGTTATAATCACCAGTGTCATCAATTTTTTGCATCAATGCCGCGTGTTCTGAACGGAAGTACGCGATTAATGCAGCATCAAAGTCTACGATTTTCTTCACTTCAACGTCAGCCATATAGCCTTCGTTAGACGCGTAAACAGAAACAGCTTGGTCAGCAATTGAGTAAGGAGCATATTGTTTTTGCTTCATTAACTCAGTTACACGTTGACCATGTTCAAGTTGTTTACGCGTTGCTTCATCAAGATCAGAAGCAAACTGAGCAAACGCAGCCAATTCACGGTATTGCGCTAGCGCAGTACGGATACCACCAGACAATTTTTTGATGATCTTGGTTTGAGCTGAACCACCTACGCGAGATACCGAAATACCTGCGTTCACAGCAGGACGAATACCTGCGTTGAATAATGATGTCTCAAGGAAGATCTGACCGTCTGTAATCGAAATTACGTTGGTTGGTACGAATGCAGAGACGTCACCCGCTTGAGTTTCAATGATCGGTAACGCAGTTAAAGAACCAGTTTGACCAGTTACTGCACCGTTCGTGAATTTCTCAACATAGTCAGCAGAAACGCGCGAAGCGCGCTCAAGAAGACGTGAGTGAAGATAGAATACGTCACCTGGATACGCTTCACGACCTGGTGGACGACGAAGAAGCAATGAAATTTGACGGTAAGCAACAGCTTGCTTAGACAAATCATCATAAATGATCAGTGCATCTTCACCGCGGTCACGGAAATATTCACCCATGGTACAGCCAGAGTACGGAGCCAAATACTGCATTGCAGCAGGATCAGCAGCCGCAGCAGCGACAACAGTGGTATATGCCATAGCACCAGTTTCTTCTAGCTTGCGTACCACGTTAGCGATGGTCGATTGTTTTTGACCAATTGCAACGTAGACACATTTAATGCCAGAGTTTTTCTGAGCGATGATCGCATCGATCGCCATTGCTGTTTTACCCGTCTGACGGTCACCAATGATCAACTCACGCTGACCACGACCAACAGGAATCATGGTATCTACTGATTTATAACCAGTTTGAACAGGTTGGTCGACTGATTGACGCCAAATAACACCTGGTGCTACTTTTTCGACTTTATCAGTCAATTTAGCATCAATAGGGCCTTTACCGTCAATTGGGTTACCCAAAGCATCGACCACGCGGCCAAGAAGCTCAGGACCAACTGGAACTTCTAATACACGACCTGTACAACGAGCTTTTTGACCTTCTTGCAGGCTTAGGTAGTTACCTAAAACAACGGCACCCACTGAATCCTGTTCTAGGTTCAGTGCCATACCAAATAAGCCGCCGTCGAATTCGATCATTTCACCGTACATTGCATCAGCAAGGCCGTGAATGCGCACGATACCGTCGGATACCATCACAATGGTACCTTCGTTTTTAGCGGTCGCGCTGGTGTCCAGATCTCCGATACGCTGTTTAATGAGCGCACTGATCTCGGATGGATTCAGTTGTTGCATTGCGCTATTCCTCAATCTTTTTTAAGTTCAGTCTTTTTGCGGTTAAGCAAGAAGACGAGTCCGCATTTTTTCAAGCTTGTTAAGCGCAGAGTCATCTATCACTTGATCGCCTGCACGAATAACCACACCTGCAATAAGCGCAGGGTTAACTTCTACTGACACAACCACAGAACTATTAAAACGCTTTTCCAAAGCATGGGTTAATAACTGCTCTTGTACAGAAGTTAAAGGAAATGCCGATTCAATCACGACATCTACTGTGTTGCTATTCTGTGATTTAAGCTGTTCGTACTCTACTGCAATCTCAGGTAACAGAATCAAACGATCATTTTCAGCAAGCAATGTCAAAAAGTTCGACACTGCCTGAGTTTGTTCTTCACCTAAAACTTTAGAAAAAAGTCCGACTTGCTCCACAGGAGTAAGCTCAGGGCGATTTAAATAAGCGGAAAATGCTTCGTCTTGCACCGTAGCACTGAGCACTTGTAACGCATTCGACCAATTGTCAGTTGCACCTTGCTCAGAAGCGTAAGCAAATGCTGCTTTGGCGTACGGGCGTGCCAACGTCAAGAGTTCAGCCATACTTCCCTCGCTTAAAGTTTAGCAGCCAGCTGAGTCAGCATGGCATTATGAGCTTCTGCGTCAACTTGTTGGTTCAGAATTTTCTCTGCACCATCAACTGCCAAGGCAGCGACTTGTTGACGTAATTCTTCGCGAGCAGAATTGATGTCTTGGTCAACTGCTTCTTTCGCTTGTTGACGAATACGCTCACCTTCAGCCGCAGCTTGGGTACGTGCTTCTTCGACCAATTGTGCTGCACGACGGTTCGCTTGTTCGATCAATTGAGCCGCTTGTGCTTTTGCTGCATCGAGTTCCGCTTTCACTTGTGATTGTGCATCAGCAAGATCCGCTTTCGCTTTTTCAGCAGCGTTTAAGCCATCAGCGATTTTACGCTGACGCTCACTAATCGCATTGATTAGTGGTGGCCAAACAAACTTCATGCAGAATGCGACAAAAATCGCAAATGCAATCGCTTGGCCAATCAATGTGAGGTTAATATTCATTGCAATTCCTCAATATGTGGATTTAGGAATTAAGCTGATTAACCTACAAACGGATTAGCGAAGATGAAGAACAAGCCAATACCGACACCGATCATAGGCACAGCATCAAGAAGACCTGCGATTAAGAACATACGAGTTTGAAGTTGCGGAGCAAGTTCAGGTTGACGAGCAACAGCTTCTAAAAAGCGACCACCCAAAAGACCAAAACCAATCGCTGTACCTAAAGCACCGAAAGCGATCAAGATAGCAGATGCAATTGCAACTAGACCTAAAGTGAGTTCCATGAAAAATTCCTCAGAGGTTAGGTTATTACCAAATTAAATAAAAATTAAACCTAACCGTTAACCTAACAGTTAGGCAAATACCATTAATGTTTTTCGCTTGCCATGCTCAAGTACACGATGGTCAGCATCATAAAGATAAATGCTTGCAAGGTGATTACAAGAATGTGGAAGATCGCCCAAGGCACAGACAACGCCCATTGAATCCAGAAAGGAAGTAACGCGATCAGAATGAAGATTAACTCACCTGCATACATGTTACCAAACAGTCGGAGTGCCAATGAAATTGGTCGTGCAAGGAAAGTAACCAATTCCAGAATTAAGTTCACTGGAATTAGCAACGCTTTTGCAATTGGGTTACTTGGGTTAAATGGGTTTAAAGCCAACTCACCAACGAAACCGCCGATGCCTTTCTCACGAATGCTATAGAACAAAATCAACACAAAAACAGACAATGACATACCCAGGGTAATGTTCGGATCTGTTGTTGGAACGATTTTGAAATAAACATGATGAGGATCCATGCCAAACACATGTGCACCCACTTGTTGAGCCAGATATGGAATCCAGTCAACAGGAATTAAATCCATCGCATTCATGAGGAAAATCCACACGAAAATGGTTAATGCCAGTGGTGCAATAAGACGTGATTTACCATGGAAGGTATCGCGAACGCTGGAATCAACGAACTCGATAATCATTTCGATTGCAGATTGAAATTTTGATGGCACCCCTGCATTTGCAGCTTTAGCGGCACACCAAAAAATCAAACAAAAAATGACACCCAGTCCGATAGACCAACCCATTGAATCCAAGTGAATAGCAGAAAACCCCATCTGTTGAGCTTCACCCGCATTCTCAGCCAATTTCCAAGTCCCGTCTGGCATTTTGCCATAGGTCAAATTGGTCAAGTGATGCTTGATATACTCGGTCGAAGTAAGGGCATGTTCTTCAGCAGCCATAAATCACACCTGGTCAATGTCAATTACTAAATAAGGAAACGAATATCGCGCGCTGCCTGATATCTCGTAGTCCTCAAAAATCTTCAATTTTGGATGTGTCTAGACTCGTTTCTGTAGACGTGAAACCCAAAATGGAGCGACCCACGACATGGTCTGAACGAGAATAAAACCACAAAACAATGCCGCTGGAGACAGCGGTTTAACATTGCTTAAAATCAAAATAAAACCCACGATCACGATTCCGAACTTCCCTAGCATACCTCGATACATGTTCGATAGAACCTGTCTCGATGCTCTAGCCCCTGCCGTTCGAAATGACTGCCAGCTAAAATATAGGTTGGCAAGCCAGCAGACCAAGGCTCCTAAAGCGGCACTCATTGCGGCCACACCATCGTGGATAAGCCATGCCATAATCGCAGCTAAAGGAATCATTAATGCTTGTAAGAAGACCAGAGCTTTCGCTAATCGTCGGTCAATCAAGCGACTAGTTCGGCTCATTGTTTATCCACTTACAGCATGAATGCTTGACAAATTACGCTGATGATCGTTTTTAATCGCAGGCATTATAGAGTTACACCCCTGAACATGCAATCTTTTACCGACCTAAGTCGTGTTTTTTTAGATGATTTGTTTACACCCAAATCATCTGCATGTCAGGCATTTTGAGCTTATTTGCTTGCATTTAAGACACATTTTGTGGTTTGACTGGCGAGTTTCTTCCACGCATCAACAAAATCCTGATCTTCATTCATGCTTTCATCGACACGCTGGAATACGATTGGATTCAAGATTCGGTATTGATTTTGATTGGCATTTCCTTCAGCCAAAAGACACATACTCGGTTTGGGGCGGGTATCACTTAAATATTTGAGCTGAGAGGCAGTCACTGCAATATGTGGATCATCTGTCAATGCACCTGCAAATTTTAAATTCAGCGCGCGTTCCAGATATTGATAGGCATCATGATACGACCAATAAGGTTGTACTGTTTTACGCTCATAGCCCTGACTTGCAACCAGCATTTCTTGAGCAAAGCGTCGTGCATTTTCCCAGTATTTGGCTTTACTTTCAGGATGTTGTTGTGAGCGCAGCGCAGCAATAAAAAAACCAATACGCACAGCATTATTAGGATCTAACCAGACATGAGTGTCAATGGTATTGTCTAACGGAACGTTACGGGTACTTCGACGCGGTAAAATCGTCACAATTTGCGAATCCAAAATTGAAATCGCTTTAGGATTATTTTGTAGCAGACTCGCCAATGGCGCTTCGTGGGCTTTGCCTAGCCATATTACCAAAGATGCATCTTGAATGGCTTTGCGATGTGCTGGAGTCAGTTGAATATCATGTCCAGATTGATTTGCCAGCAATAACTGAGGCTCTTCTATCCCTTGTGTAATTTCTTTGGCGATCAAATAAATCGGATGAGTTGCAATCACCAGCGGCGCTTGTGACCATGACAGCGTCGTTATAATAGAAAATAGGCAGAACACCGCAAAACGAAACATAACAAAATCGAACCTAGATAAACAACTCATGTTATAATATAACAAATTTTGAAAAACACCTACGCTTATTCGATAGCAGCCTGACTTCATGCTACTATTCAATAAAATAATGAGGTTTGTCTATGAGTGCTTGTTCACACGAACATCATAATGCCTTACATGGTGTACATGATCACCTGAATGTTGCCACACGTCTAGCTGAAGCGGAAAGCCTTTGCGCCTCGACAGGAGCACGTCTGACGCCTTTACGTAAAGAAGTTCTGGCTTTAATTTTAAATGCCTCTGGTCCGATGGGAGCATACGACTTATTGGCAAAAATTAAAAGTGGATCTGATCGTCCAGCAGCGCCACCTACGGTTTATCGTACCCTTGATTTTTTATTGGAAAAAGGACTGATTCATCGTCTGACTTCGATCAATGCCTATATTCCTTGCTGCCATCCTCGTGAAGGGCATCAAGCTGCTTTTTTGATTTGTAATGAATGTCATGTGGTGAAGGAAGCTTCTTCTGAAGGCTTGCTGCAACAATTACATCAATTGGCAGGTTCAGATCATTTTAATGCTCAACATACCATTATCGAGATTTCTGGAAAATGCCAACAGTGCAGCAAGCTGTCACACTGATGCCTGAACTGATTCGACTAGATCGTGTATCAGTTCATTTGGATGATCGGGATATTCTAAAAAATGTCGACTTTTCATTACATCAAAATGAAATTGTCACCTTGATTGGCCCCAATGGCGCAGGCAAATCGACGCTTATCAAAGTATTGCTCGGGATTACCCATCCCTCACAAGGCAAAGTAGTGAGCAGTCAAAAAAATAAAATGGCCTATGTACCACAAAAGTTCAATCCCTCACACAGTTTACCATTAAGAGTCAAAGACTTACTTGATTTGGAAAAATGTGACCGTGAATTACGCAATGAGATTGTTCGTGATACTGGTATTTCCAAATTACAGGATTCTAAAGTACAACAACTGTCTGGTGGTGAGAAACAGCGTGTACTTTTAGCACGTGCTTTATTGCGCCAGCCCGATATTTTGGTGCTGGATGAACCGATGCAGGGGCTGGATATCCAATCCGAAGCCGAGCTTTATGAATATGTACGTAGCCTGCCTGAACGTTATGGTTGTGCCGTACTCATGGTTTCACATGATTTGCAATGGGTGATGCAAGGGACTCAACGGGTTGTGTGTTTAAATAAACACATCTGCTGTAGTGGTTTACCTGAGAGTGTTCAGCAACACCCAGAATATCTGGCCATTTTTGGTGGACAACGTGTCCCATATCAGCACCATCACGATCACTGTGCGCATGGTGATCATGTTGAGACATGTACACATATCGACCACCCTCATATTCACCCTGAACCGGAAGCTTAAGCAATGCTGGAATGGTTACAACTTTTGCTTCCTGCCTGGACGATGGGAAGTTTACTGGTTTTTTTGACAGCACCTTTAGGCTGCTTGATGCTTTGGCGCAGAATGTCCTTTTTTGCAGATACGATGGCGCATGGAACATTACTTGGGGTCGCGGTCGCAGGAATTCTACAGCTCCCGCTGTGGCTTGGTGTCGCCATGCTGGCATTATTATTGGTTGGGATACTTTGGGTATTACACGACCCTCGCTTACCAAACGATGCATTACTGGCACTGTGTTCAGCGACTTTGCTCTGTTCAGGTTTATTACTGATCCAACAAATTCCAAGTTTACGGCCTGAGTTATTGAGTTATTTATTTGGTGATTTGCTTGCAATTGGCTGGGAAGATTTACCTATCTTTGTCATCATTATTGGCTTGGCGCTTGCTGTGCTTTATCGCTACTGGAAAGCACAAATCCAGATTGCAATTGACCCTGATATCGCGATGAGCGAAGGGATCAATGCAAAATGGCAACGTTTGATTTTTATGTTGCTGCTGGCGTTGTTTACCGTTTTGGCCCTACGTGCGGTAGGTTCATTATTAATGGGCGCGTTATTGGTCATCCCTGCTCTAACTGCCAGACTTCTAGCCAACTCCCCAAAACAAATGGTGATTTGGGCATTTATTTGCGCCCAGACTGGTGTGACTGTGGGACTATGGTCTAGTGCGGTGATTAATATTTCGACAGGCTTAAGTATTGTGCTGTGCATGGCATTATTATTTGCGATCATTTTTGTAATGCAAAAATTGAAAGCGATACGCGGTCAAAGTATAAAACTTTAAACTCATTGATGAATCGAACTGAGCAGCAATGCAGCGACGGCAAACATGATGGCAAAGCTGCGATTTAAATATTTTTGCTGTTTTGGTGAGCGAAGTAAGCGCAGTACTTTCGCAGCAAGTCCTGTATAACCTGCCATCACAATTAAATCGATAGTGATCATTGTGAATGCCATAATTGCGTATTGTGGCCACTGTGGACGGTTCAAATCTAAAAATTGAGGTAATACTGCCAGTAAAAATACAATGGCTTTAGGATTACTCATATTCACCACAAAGCCATTTAACATCAGACTTCGGCGTGATTGATATATAGTTTCCTGCTTAATTTCAATATCTTGTATTGGTGCTATCCATTGTTTATAAGCCAAATAGAGTAAATAAATTACGCCAAACCATTTGACCACTAGAAATGCCCAAGAAGTCGTCGCAAAAAGTACACCAACTCCCGCTGCAACAATCAAAATTTGTAAGGCCAGAGCGAGCTGTAAACCGATCGCATTCGAGTAACCATGTCGAAAACCGTAGTTTAGACCACTCGACATAGAGGCAATCGCACCTGCACCCGGTGATATGCTAATCGCCCAGCATGCGAGCATGAATCCGAGCCAGATTTGAAAGGACATCGATGAAAACCGCTAAAAATAATGTGAATAGTATAGTTTTTGGAGTTAGGACTCTAGTTAAACTGGGGATATCCTGAAGGCAGCAAAACTATTGAGTTGAATAAGTCCAAATGTTTTTAATTTTTTATAAAAATCTCAAAGATGTAATTACTCTCTGAGATTTTACAGTTAAGAATTTTAATTTGATTTGGTTGCTTTTAAAACACCTATTGTCTCACACCCCAATGTTAAGGAAATACATTTTAGATTAATATTAAAAACCGCTTTAAATGGAGAAACTTTTCCATCTGTATAAGTTTTAACATTTGCAAGATACGTATACTGTCCTTTCTTAGCATCATATGTTACCTGATCACCCATAAGTAGATCTGTTTTCTCATCACCATCTTCACTGTCAGATAGTATTACGGGTATTTCAGTGAAATTATTATTTTTTATATTATATAAAAAAGCAGAGACCCTATTTCTTTTGAAAGGGATTTTAACATAGTTAACAGTACTTAACTCTCTCATTCTAAAAGCCAAAATATCTTTATCATGATATAGTAAGACTAAGTCAACATTAGATTGCAAAGGCACTGCCGTTCTTAAAACATCATATATATCTTTACCATTTAATATTTGAATACCGTATTTTTTTAACGTATAGTTAATGTTTTTTTTGTTTTATTAATATCACCAAAATCTCTCAACATAATCTTCAAATTAGGATTAATGGCAGAATATTTATTATATGCTCCTATATACTCTACAGGTGAGTTAACTTGAGTAGCATCTTGTAAATAATCATCCCAAAGGACATTTTCTTTGGCATTGCAAATATTAAAAAAAACACTATAAGCAATTATCATTGCTAGTAATTTTATAGATTTCATTATAACCTCAAAATCAATATGGTAAATTTGCATTTATAAATGGTATAGGATCAATCCTTCCATCCAATCCAACTCCTAATGTAGGAGCACTTCTAGCTTCAAAATGAAGGTGAGCGCCATTAGAAATTGTTGTCATTCCCTTTGCATTGCCTGTTGCACCAGTCTTTCCTATTATATCTCCAGTTTCTACTATAGGATCTTCCAAATTCACATTAATATCTGACAAATGAGCGTAAAAGAAGTAGATATATTGTTTTTTTGTAAGCTTGCTTTGAGCATATTTTTTTTGCTTTTCCGCTAAATCATTGATATCAACTTTTAAGACAATCACTTTACCATATGCGCCACCAGAATCTTGAGCAACAACAATTACTCCACCACATACAGCATATATTTTTGTATCAGGATTAGCCTGTAAATCAACACCCTGATGATTTTTAGTTCCATTATTTCTCACTTTACCAAAGGTAGCACCTTTCGCATTTGCTAATCCCGCTGTTCTTAATTTACATTGTAGTAAAGGATCATGCCACCCCTCATCACCACCAACAGTCTTTCCATCATTTTGAACTTGAGGTTTATTACTTTCACTCTTGGGTGCTGCTTGTTGAGTATTAGTAGTTTGTGAAGTTACTTTTTGCTCTTTAGGAATAGGTGCTGGTATTGGCTGTCCTTTTAATAGCTTAATAGTTTCTTCCATGCTTAAGTTTATTTTAGAAGTTTTATTCATATCAACAACATAGTTATAAATATCAATATGCCCATCAATATAGTTTCTTAACCATGCTCCATAAGCAGCTTTTGCATCACCTTTATACCTTTTCAAGAATTCTTCAGCCTGTTTAGCACCATTTTTTCCGAATTGAGTAAATAGTAATTTCCTTGCTCTTTCAGAATCCAAGGTATTCAATACAAAATTTCTCCCTCCTGTAGCTCCTTCATGGTGTAATAAATAAGCAAATTTTGCCATTGAGCTTGGCTCACTTAAATTCTGATAAGGAAGACCGGAAGTTTTAAAATTATTAATAGCATACGCAGCAGCAGCATCAATTGCCATTTCTGCATTGAATCGCAAATTTAATTTTTGCGCTTTAGTTAATTTTGGATTATTTTTCACATATTGACCAACTAGAGAACTTTGATCATTACACATAGCGAGCCATGTTCCGTCTAAGAATTGAGTTAATCCAGCAGCAGAACTAGAATCTGCTTTACTATTAACATTCCACTCCCCTGTTTTTTTTATTTTTGCTGCTTCGGCATCGATAACAGCTGCTAATGAATGTGCGGTGAAACCATGTCGCTTAGCAGCACTTACAATATAAGCTCTATATTTATTATTAAGTGGCTTTAATAAAAAATTATCTTCTGTAAATTGTGCAGCAATTATATGTGTACTATTACCAGCATCAGTTCGTTTCTGCTCTTGTCTTTCTTCAGGTAATTGATTTTTTTCTTTAGATGTTACTCTGTGGGGTTGATGAGGAGTTTTTGTACTCGATAGACTTTCAAGCACTGAGGAGACTCCATCGACTATCGGTTTACCCACCCTTTTCAAATTATTTTTAATTTCAGATACAGTCTCGTTAAGTAATCCTTCTTTTACATAATGTGATCCTTCGACTTTAATTTTTCTTGAAGTTAATTTTAATACTTTCCGGCCTAAGGGAAGCGTTTTATGGTCAGCAATTAAATCAAAGCTGCCATTTATATTTTTGAAGAATACTTTTAGCCCTTTAGAATGGTCTTCTATTCCTATATCATCAAATATGCCATTAGTTGTATTCTTTATAATTTTCTTGCCATCAAAATCCAATTGAATTGTAGCTTTTAAGATTGGTTTAAAAGAAAGATCCATTAAAACTATTTTTAATTGGGTTTCATATTTATGACCGCTACTAGATCCATCTTTTAAATGAATTTTCTGCCCTATTTTCAAGTTATGAATCATTCTGCTTGATAATGAGTTAATTCTCGCAAGCTCTTTTACTGTAATACGATGTTTTCTTGAGATTCCCCAAAGAGTATCACCAGATTTAACTATATAAACATTTGACATATAGACTTACCTATTGTTCCAAATCTTTTTTTTCAGCTTGCAAACCATGCTCACCAATTTCAAATTCATCGTCATTTTCTTCTTCGTATTTATCCTCATCATCAAAGATACTTGACCATTCATCAAAACCAATCAATGCTTCGTATCGTTTTGATTCTTCTTGCATTGATAAATTACTTTTCCCTGTTGAATTCGTTACCCCTTCCCAAATAATTTCTTTTTTATCTGGCTCATACATCTGTATTTTTGCATTTTCTATCCCCGTACCGGCTAAACTTGAGAATAAGAAATCAACAGCATACGGTCCTATTTTTGGTAATTCAGGAACCTCATATGAAACTTTAGCGCCACTCACAAACAAATGCTGACCAGCCTTACTCTCAAACTTACCACCTGTGGTTGAAAACACACCATCGGCATTAATTTTGAGTTGCGACCCACCCGCTGTTAGTACAATCTCTTTAGGACTGGTGATTTCAATCTTATCTTCAGTAGAAATCAGTTTAATCACCTTCTTGGCAATTGCTTCAATCGCATCGTCCTGCGCCTGCAACTCCAATTTCCCTTTTGCGGCATAAGCCCTAAAGCCCTTTTGTGCAGCAAACAAACTAATCTTATCCTGCGCATGTCCAATAATATTTTTCTGTGCGCTCAAATTAATTGAACCACTGGCACTCTCAGCAATATCCTGAGAGGCCTGTAAAATAATATTTTCAGGCGTAGTTAATGCAATTCCATTCGGTGATGCCAACAACATCAATGCCTGTCTAAAAATCTTGCCTTGTTCTTGTTGCTTGGCATCGGAACTACTTTCCAGACCTTGAGTATAACCTTCCATAAAGCCTTGTAATGAGCTCAATGCTTTAGATGGGGTAATTTCTAGCTTGCTACCTTTGCTAAAAGTCCCACAACTACTCATCAAGTCAAAGTCTTTAATATCGACATTGGCTAAAACTTTTCCAACTTCTTTAATACTCTCAAACGGGTTCTGCTGAATCCGATCTTTAATGCTGGCAAGCTTACCTTTAATAATATCAGCACCATTTTCTTCTACGTTTTCAATGAATTCTTTTAAGTTTTCTACCGCATCTTTGGCATCACTAAAGAATGCATTAAATTCTTCTACCGCGCTTTTGGCATCTCCACCAAGCGCACCAATATCCTCAATGAAACCACCGCAATCTTTAAGGGCATGGATAGGATCATTATTCATACCTTCTTTAAATAGACTTAAAGTGTTGTCAAGTGCTTGACCTGAAGTTTTAAGCTCTAATGATTGAATAAATTTTGGTAAGCGATTAATCACATTCAACGCATCAGTCTGCTGCTTTGCAGCAATTTCACTGAGCATTTTCATATTGTCATAGCCCTGTGACAATAATGATTGTGCTTGAGCCGCTTCCAAATGATCAGCAATCGCCTGTTCCTGTGCATAAGTACTAATCAGCATTCCCTTACCTGCACGCACAGCACCATATTGATCGGTTCTCAGTTCAAAACCTTCACCACGCCCTTGACTGATTTCTTGTTGTTTAGGGTGACTTAAATTACCCAGATTTAATTGACTGGCACCATGACTACTATGTAACTGGGTACTAATCTGTCCAGTAGTATCATCAAACCGAAGCTGGTTAAAGCCTGAGCCTGCGACTTCTTGTGAACGAATACCACTCAAATTTCGGGTTGCGGGCAATTGTCCTTTTACATCAAATTTTGTGGGTGAACGTTGCGCTTCATGGATTCGCCCCGTTACAAATGGTCGATCGACATCGCCATCAAAAAAGTCAATGACGACGAGTTCTCCTACACGGGGTAGAAATCTTGCGCCATATCCTTCGCCAGCCCACGGTGTCAGTACATCGACCCAAGCAGAGTCTGCGTCATTCTCATTGGCACCTGCGCCACCATCATGCGCATGATCCTGATCTCGGGTAAACAGAAAACGAACTTTGATTCGCCCCCATTCATCGACATAAATTTCTTCATTTTCTGGTCCAACCACACGCGCACGTTGTGGATAAACCGATGGTCGATGCTGCAAAGGTTGATATTCTGGGACAACTTTAATCTGGCGGCGTATTAGGGTTAGCTCATTGCCTTGGCGTTCATCCTTTTGCAATGAGGACAATGCCGTTCTGGACATTAAGCGTTCAAATTGTTGTTGAATATCTTTTGGCAAATTATTCTGGTTATAAAAGCGTTTTTCATAAATCAGAAATTGCCGATCACTTCCCGTGTGTTGGTCAATTTCTGGATGTCCTGTGAGTTCAAACCAGTAACCGACTTGGGTATCTCTTACCGTCGTTTGAGCTTTAAAATATTTAGCATGTATTTCCTGATAGGCGCTTAAATTTTGATTCAGCCGCTCAATCTGCTCCGAACCAGAAGGCGTTGCCTGATCGGCTCCAGTCAGATCTGAAGTCCATGCGGCACTCACAGACCAAGCCTGTTCAAGGCTTAGGCTTTCATTGTTATACTGATCGCTGTACAAATGCGCGCTTAATACGGAACCACTACCTTCATCCTGAGTCAGACCATCCGCTTGCCAACGTTGTACATAAGCCGCCGTTGATTGTAATTGGCGGTGTGCAATCAAACTGATCATACTGTCAAAATATTCTGTGGCATGGCTACGGTGAAAACGAATCACACGACGACTCATAGCAGCAAAATGTTGTTGATCATCGATCAAACGTAGTTTCTGTGACTCAATATCGTGTAGCGTATGTACAACAATATTGTTTTGTTCATCAATTAGCCAATTAATCCCCTCACTACGCCATAAACGGGTTAGAAAGTCATGATCCGTCTCATTATTTTGCATAGTAAAGGGACGAATATCATAGTTTTGACCAAGCCCACTCAAATCAAGCGTCAAACTTGCAGCAAATAAGCTGCTTTTAGCTTGCCACTCTTTAAATAAAATTTCCGTAATTTCGGGTACACTTTTATTCATAAAGACACGGCTATTTCGTCGTTTATGCCAAAGTGCGGTCGGGTCTTGTACAGTAAGTGTATAAAGGGTCAATGCACCATCACTCTGACCTTGACTGGCTTGTGTAATGATCCCTGAAGTTCGTGAAAATTGCCCCAGATCATTGATCTGGTCGACTGCGACCTGACAGCCAATAAATTGTTTTAGTGCAATGTGTGCATTATTTGACAAACATGTGAGCTGAAGATTTAAGCCATCATTGAGCGCATGATGCCCGTCAATACGCTGTAAAAAAACCTGAGTATTGAGTAAGGCGTGACTAAATTGCACATGGATGGCGCGTTTTAAAGTGCCAAAACCCGCCTGTTCCAAAATACTATAAATATTATTTAACATCATCTTTCTTCATTTTTAGTTTTATTGATATCAATCGCGCGTAAGTTTAAAAAATACAGACCGTATCGTCTAGTTGTTTTTTATTTTTATTCCATAAAAAAAGAGCCGAAGCTCTTTTTGTGAATGTAGCGACTTTAATCACTAACCTTCATTAAAAAGGTACGCGCTTATAAGTACGATATTCAGGTTGCCAAAACTCTTTTTCGATATTGCTTTGAATTTGCTCATCGGTTAATGGCACTGCAACACCATCCGCTATCGCCGCTTGCGCAACTTTTAATGCAATCACACGCGAGACATTTTGAATATCTGCAATCGGTGGAAGTAAATCGGCCTCGGCATTTTTCAATAATGGCGAACAATCTGCCAATGCATTACTAGAGGCCATGAGCATATTTTCTGTCACGCGCTTAGCACCCGAAGCAATCACGCCCAAGCCAATCCCTGGAAAAATATAGGAATTATTACACTGCGCAATATGATACAAGCGCCCTTGATAATTGACTGGAGTAAATGGACTCCCTGTCGCAATCAATGCCTGACCATTGGTCCATTGAATGATATCAGCAGGCACAGCTTCTACCCGTGAAGTTGGATTGGACAATGGCATCACAATCGGACGCTCACAGTTTGCATTAAGTGCTTCGATTACTTCCTGAGTAAATAATCCCGGTTGACCTGAAACTCCAATCAAAACGGTAGGTTTGGCATTCTTTACCACATCCAGTAAAGAAATCACATCTTCAACCTTGGCCCAATCGGAGATAACATCCGCCTTTTGTGCAAGTTTGCGCTGAAAATCCAGTAAATTTGGCTGGTTCTCTGTAATGAGACCAAAACGATCGACCATAAAGACTCGAGCAAGAGCCTCAGCATCGCTTAAACCCTCAGCCACCATTTGGGCAATAATTTGCTCCGCGATGCCGCACCCTGCCGAACCTGCCCCTAAAAAAGTGACAATCTGATCTTTGAGTTGTTTGCCCGCAGCACGACTTGCTGCAATTAAACTTCCCACTGATACCGCAGCTGTACCTTGAATATCATCATTAAAACAGCAGAATTTATCACGATATTTGGTCAATAAAGGCATCGCATTTTTTTGTGCGAAATCTTCAAACTGAATCAAGGCATGTGGCCAACGACGGCGAATTCCAGTTAAGACCTGATCGATAAAATCATAATATTCTTCGCCAGTAATTCGCGGTTCACGCCAACCCATGTATAAAGGATCATTGAGTAATTGTTGATTATTGGTTCCAACATCAATCGTGATCGGTAAAGTATAAGCAGGACTAATCCCCCCACATGCGGTATAGAGTGATAGCTTTCCGATTGGAATCCCCATCCCGCCAATACCCTGATCACCCAGTCCCAAAATACGTTCGCCGTCGGTAATCACAATCACTTTAACGTTACGACGATTAATATTTTGCAAAATATCATCAATGTGTTCACGGTCTGGATAAGACACAAATACCCCACGATGACGACGATAGATATCAGAAAAACGCTGACAGGCCTCACCTACTGTTGGTGTATAAATAATCGGCATCATTTCTTCTAAATGATCTTCGATTAAACGATAAAACAGGGTTTCATTAGTATCCTGAATATTTCGTAAATAAATGTGCTTATTGATCGCATCATTAAAAGCTGCGAACTGTTGGTAAGAGCGCTGACTTTGTTCTTCGATGGTTTCTATCACATGTGGCAGTAAACCATGTAAATTGAATTGGCCACGTTCTTGTTGGGAAAAAGCTGAGCCTTTATTGAGTAGCGGGAGTTCCAGAAGGGTAAAGCCAGCATAGGGAATATAAAGTGGATGTTTTTTTGCGGTGTTTTCAGCGGTCATTGCCTATCTCATTGTTCAGCTCAAGTGCCAAACGGTTATTCATTCAAATCATCGGTTCGATATAGCTTACGCGCTTTTTTAGCAAAATAGGTATTTCCAAAATTGATAGTCGAATAGATCACATTTTATGTTCAAATAGAATCTGGTGGGAGGTTTATGGCGCTTTTACATATCGTAGCGAATGAGATAAATACTTCTGGATATACTGAACATATTCTGAGCTTTTGATTCTATTGATTATAAATATGTTTATTGTAAAACCATCCTTTTTATCAATGTCTGGATTGGCGTTGATCCTTCTATTAACCGGCTGTCAAAGTGTTTCAAAAACAACCAATAAAGTTGGTTCATGGTTAGGCGTCAAGCCACCTGTTCCCAGAGTCGATGCCAACGGCATTGTTGATCTTAGTCAAACCACCCTGAATCAACTGGAACAATTCAATGCAAACATGCCCAAAAATCAATGGGTTTATATGAAAAATAAAACACAGGATATCTATATCCTACAAAATAAATCTGATGATCAATCTATTTTATCATTTCGTTTTAACTGTCAATTGAGCAATCAGAAACCAACCTTTTATTTATACAATGCCAAAGGTGAGCAAATCTTGAGCACATACGATGATAAACTTGGACAAATTCAATTTCTTCTCGATAATAAAAACTATTTAAATCCTTTTAATCTGTATTCCAGTCAAAAACTTGAGACCTTTAAAAAAGAGCTCGCGACAGCCAAGACCATCAAAATTTATCATGCAGGACATTTATATCGCTTTGAAAATCAACATGCTGAGTTACTCAGTAAACCTGTTTCTTGTCAGGAATAATCCAAAATAAAAGATTGGATCAAATCCCTCTCAGCATTCATTAAAATTAAATCGGTGGTGAAATCAAACAGCCTCACCTAAAGCGGACAAAATTTGCTATATTGAGCGTTTTTCCGCGAACATTCGTTTTAGATAGATATGAATACCGCCATACAAGCAGCTCTTGATCATGCCGTGCAATCTCTTCAACAAGCAGGGATTCTTCCTTCGGATTGGACTAACAACAGTGTGTTAACCCGAACCAAAGACCGAAGTCATGGTGACTTTGCTTCCAACATTGCGATGGTTGGAGCAAAAGCTGCGGGTATGAAACCACGTGATTTGGCTGAAAAAGTATTGGCACATCTGCCAGAAGTCGCAGACATTACTAAAGCTGAAATTGCAGGTCCAGGGTTTATCAACTTTTTCTTAAATGCAGATCAGCGTTACGCTGTACTCGACCAAATTCAGGCACAAAAAGATCAATTCGGTCGTAGTCAGGCCAATGGCGCACAAAAAATTCAGGTGGAATTTGTCTCTGCCAATCCAACTTCAAGTCTGCATGTCGGACATGGTCGCGGTGCCGCTTATGGTATGACTGTAGCGAACTTACTAGAAGCGACGGGTGCCAAAGTTGATCGTGAATATTATGTCAATGATGCAGGTCGTCAAATGGATATTTTGGCGACTTCGACTTATTTACGTTATCTTGAATTACTTGGACAAAACCTTGTTTTTCCTAAAAATGCCTATCAAGGTGATTACGTCAAGGAAATTGCACAAAGCATTATCAACAAAGACGGCGATGCATATGTTCGTGCGGTAGCCAATGTTTATCGCGATGTGCCAGAAGATGTGCAATATGCCGCTGAACTGGATGCCGAAGGCAATAAAGTGGTTCTCTCTGGTGATAAAGAAAAACATATTGATGGGCTGATTGCCAATTCACAGCAGTTACTCGGCGAAGGATATCGTGTTTTTCATCAGGCCGCGCTAAAAGCCATTTTAGATGACATTAAAGATGATCTTGCCGATTTTGGTGTGACTTTTGATCGCTGGTTCAGTGAAGCATCATTGGCGGATAAAATTGAAGAAGCCTTACAAACCCTAGATCAACGTGGTTTTCTCTATGAAAAAGACGGCAATATCTGGTTTAAATCGACTGAATTTGGGGATGAAAAAGACCGTGTTGTGAAACGCCGCAATGGGCAAACCACATATTTTGCATCTGACATCGCCTATCATTTAGATAAATTACAACGTGGTTATACCCATATCGTGGATATCTGGGGTTCAGATCACCACGGTTATATCGCACGTGTAAAAGCTGCGATTGATGCGATGGGTTATGACTCTGCCAAACTTACGGTACTTCTAGTTCAGTTTGTAAGTTTATGGCGTGGTGGTGAAATGGTACAAATGTCCTCGCGTTCAGGTCAGTTTGTGACTTTACGTGAACTCCGTGAAGAAGTCGGTAATGATGCAGCCCGTTTTTACTATGTGATGCGTAAATCTGAGCAACATATTGACTTCGACTTGGATCTTGCAGTATCACAAAGCAAGGACAATGCGGTGTATTACATTCAATATGCGCATGCGCGAATCTGTCGTATGCTAGAAAAAGCAGCGACCAGCGCAGTGAATTTTGATGCTGTTCAGGCACGTCAATATGCGTCACGTCTGGAACTGGACGCTGAAACAGAAATTCTATCGAAACTGGCTGCCTATCCAGATATTATTGTACGTGCGGCAAATGCTTACGAACCGCATCAAATTGGTAATTATTTGAAAGAGTTAGCAGCATTATTCCACGGCTGGTACAATGAGCATAAAGTGTTAAATGATGATGCAGAACTCACTCAAGCGCGTCTTTTGTTGTCCGTCAATGTACAACAAGTGTTGCGTAATGGTTTGGAATTGCTTGGTGTATCTGCGCCAGAATCAATGTAAATCATCTATTGTTTGACTTGTAGCTCAGACCAATTCCTGTTTTTGGTCTGACGACCTAATTTGAAGAGGATTTCACGTGTTTGGAAAAACGCAGCGCGGTGTATCTGAGCGACCAAATAAACCCAAAAAATCACTGATTCCAAAGTGGTTAGGTACATTGGTGGCTATTTTAGCTCTGATGTGCATCGCCGTGGTGTTGATGCTTTGGAAACCGTGGAAGCCTGTTTCAACTAAAAATGAAGTAACTTCGCCGCATTATCAGGAAGAAGAAACCAATCATGACTATCGTTTCTACGATCTGTTACCACAGCAACAAGTTACGCCGATTCCTGAGCAAGCAGTACCCGAGACTAAGCCGCAGCAACCTGTGGTGATTGTAGAAGCGCCAAGTGAAGCCAGCGCGCCTGTGAGCAATGATCCTGCTGCCGCGGTTGCCGCTGAAGAAAATCCACCACAGCCACATCAAGCATCCTTTATCTTACAAGTGCGTAGCTATCCTGACCCTGACAGCGCTGATGCACGTCGCGCAGAAATCATTTTGAATGGTTTGTCTGCCGATGTCGTCAAAAGTGTCGAAAATGGCAAAATATGGTATCGCGTGGTTTCTGGCCCATATGATTCACAAGATGCAGCTGTTGCTGCGCAGCAAACCTTGCAACACAGTGGGATTGATTCTATTGTGGTGAAGCGTTAATACCTTCATAGCATCAAAAAAGAACGCTGATTGCGTTCTTTTTTATCTCAAATGTTTTGATCAAATGCTTACCAGCCCCAACATGTTCCCGTAGTCGGTTTACCACATTCACGATAATGTACCGCATACCAAACACTGCCACCCGATCGTGGTGTGCCATCTTTTTTGACTTCATCTCGATTCAATTCATCAAAAGTACTGATCGCATTGGCGGTCACAGAGCCTTTATCTGCATTTTTTTGCAGGTTTAAGCTTCCCAGACTTTTTGCCGTCTGGCTCTGATAAATCACAGTTTCTGGTGCTGTTGTACCGATCAATAAAGCATAGTTGGCAATTGCTGCGGTATAACCTGTGGCACTACCCGACAAAGTTAAATCCTTTTTGATGCTAGTGCTTGCCAGTACATCTGCCCCGCCATATATTTTCGCATCAAGATGATAAAAGCTTAAAGGTTGCACCATCCCTGTTTTAACCTGAGCTTCTAACCAGTCTTGCCATAAAAACTCCAGAAAGTCGGTGGCATTGTCAGGTTTGCTATAGCCAATATCTCGGACAAAATACATCAATGAACGATACTGATTTTCTTCCATACCCGTTGGATTGGTTGCTGATTTAAGCCCCAAATTTTTTGGTAATTGTTGATATGTAATGCTTTGGTTTTGTCCATTGCGCAACCATGCACGACCATTGGCGACCATTTTTGTCCAAAACTCATCTGCTGTTTTGAGAGAGCTATAATTATCAACCACGCGCACCCAAACTTTCAGCGTTTCACCACCATCGGGTAATTCACGTAACTGGGTCATGGTATGATGCCCATCGGTCAGGTACAAACGACCATCGTAGCCAACCACGACCGTTTTCAAATCAGCAGTTTCTGTTGCTGGTTGTTCGGCACAACCAAAGCTATCGAGTTGTTTTAAATTTGCTGCTTTGAGTTGCTCCATGCTGCTGAAGTCATCGCGGCTTTTGGCACCAATTGCTTCACAGTAATCACTGAATTTTTTGCCTATGGTTTTATTGAGATAAGAAAGCTGATTGGTTGGATCCGCTTGCCAAGTCTGACGATTCCAATCGCCTTGCCAACGACCTAATTTATAATAAATCTGATCATAGCCCACTGCGCCTTGAGTCGGAATCAGATCAGCAATCTGAGCCTGAAGAATATCGCCAGCTTTGGCATTTAAAAAGCGTTGATCGCGCTGATCTTGCGGCTGAGTCGACGGCGTGTTCTGGCTTTGATCATCATTTGAATCATTGCACGCTGTTAATGCGAAAACCGCACAAATCCCCAGAGACAATATTGTCATATTTTTAGTCATCAATTTCATAAAACATCAATCATCTAAAGCTTATTTGAAAAGACGCATATTGACGAGAAAATATTCAAAATAAATGACAAATTTCATTTTGATTGATGTTTTAAAATATAACAAGCATTGCCATGCTGCATCAGTTTGTCAGCAGGCAATATGGTTGGCTATCAAAACTGCCTTTATTCAATTCCTTTTTGTTTGGCACGTTGAAAAGCAGGACGAGATTGAATCCCAGTAAGAAAAGCCTGAATATTCGGATATTGGCCTGTGGTACGGGTTAAAATAGCTTCAAGTGGAAAACTCATCTGAATATCAGCAAAGCTAAACTGACCAGCAAAATAATCATGTTGAGATAAATATTCCTCTAAAAAAGCAATATGATCTTTTAAACGTGGACGAATAAAGCCAGCTTTAATGCCATCGGTAATTTTATTGGCAATCGGACGAATGATAAAAGGTACATTTCTACCCACATTGTTCATGACCAACTGAAACACCAATAATGGCATCAGTGAACCTTCGGCATAATGCATCCAATATAAATATTGAAAAGCATCTTCATCATTTTGTGGCTTAAACTGATTTTGCAAATCGTATTTGCTTTGTAGATATTCCAAAATCACCGCAGACTCTGCAATCGCACGATCATCATCCTGTAAAATGGGTGCCTTGCCCAAAGGGTGAATCTGTTTCAGTTCAGGTGGCGCAGCATAGGTCGGTAAGCGTTTGTAATATTGAATTTGATAGTCTTGTTGTAGCTCTTCTAAAGCCCATAAAATCCGAAAAGAACGCGATTGTTCCAGATGATGTAAAGTCAGCATATTGTTCTCTATTTCTCGCCAAAATTTTAAATTGATTAATCGCATTCAGCCCATGAGCATTGCATGGGCTGAATTGTAAAATCATGAGATTGCAACAGAATTAAGCTAAGGTGGTTTTGATTTCCACACTGCGTAATAAGGTCTTGGTTACTGGTGTTTTACTACAGACATTTAACACTTTTTCCTGCATTTCTTCAGATAATGGATTTTTAAAAGTCACACGACGTTCGATCCATTCCTGTTGTTCCTTATTCATAAAAAAATCAACTTCGACGCTAAACTCACCAAAATCCATTTCTTTATGCTGTGCATACATACGCAAGGTAATCATAGTACATGACGCCAAACTTGCTGTTAGAAAGTCATAAGGTGCTGGCCCCGTATCATGACCACCAAAAGATTCAGGTTTATCGGTAATAAAATGGTGTTTACCGCTGGTGACTTCACCTTTCCACGGTGCTGGATCGGTTTTAACAACGCTACGTGCAATCACACTCATTTGGATGCTCTCATTTGATCAGGAAATGTTGGGGCTTCAAGACGTGGACCATCATAATCTGGAATTTCGCCGAAGCGTGCATCATGATTGACCCATTGCTCACGTGCTTCGCGTAGTCCTTCCGTGGTGCGACCGACAAGATTCCACCACAGTAAAATCGGAGTTTCAAAAGGTTCACCACCAATCAGTAATACACGATGCCCTTCTGGAATATCAATCTCAATATGTTCAACCCCTGGCTCTAATACCACCAGATTGTCCTGATTCAACTCATGTCCATTTACCCAAGCATGACCTTCTAATGCTAAAAAGCCATATTCAAATTTTGGATTGAGTGGAATACGAGTCTTCGCATCTGCCTGAGCGGTCATATCGATGCCGACCAATGGCGTATGTACCGCCACAGGTGAGCTTTGCCCCATAAACTCACCGACCAATACGGTAAATTCAACCTGATCCTGTTGTGTTGTTGGTAATACAGGATAGTGATCAAACTGTGGAGGCATATTGAGTTTGTCATCAGGCAAGGCAATCCAGAGCTGTGCCGCATGCATTTTAGTTTCAGTATCTGGCGCCACTTCAGTATGGGAGATACCATGTCCAGCAGTCATCAGATTAACCTGATACGGGCGAATTAATTGCTTGGTGCCTAAACTATCGGTGTGCATCATAGTGCCTTCAATCATCCAAGTAAAGGTTTGCAAACCTGTATGCGGATGAGGCCCAACATCCAATCCATCGCCTTGTGGAAAAGTTACGGGACCTGCATGATCCAGAAAACACCATGCACCGATCATGCGTTTTTGCCGACTGGGTAAAGCACGTTTAATCACGGTTCCTTTACCAATTTCTGCGCTGCGAATTTGAAAATCCTGAATAAATTGATTGATGTAACTTTCACAATCCTGTGAATCTGAGATTTCCGTATAATTGGTATTGGTCATTATCTTTGTCCTGATGTGTGCTTAAATCATATGAATGGCTAGCCAAACTGAGCGCTGCGCTTGCTGATCAAAATGCTATTCACCACTTGGATACGCTTAAAATTCAGAATAACGTGTCTCAGAGCATTGTTGTTTTATCATTGCGTAAACAGCGCGTTCTAAACCAACTGTTTGTTAGCTTTCATAAATGACTTATCTTACTGATTATGTTTATATTACCAAACTTAATTCAAGATTCTATGCACAACTTTAAGACAGTGTAGTGCTATTTTTAAGACAATCCTTGTCAAAGCCGTACTCAAAGATTATTTGGACTGCGGAATCTGACTTTTCATGTGTTTCATAAAATCACGGAAATGCGGTGCAAACTCTGCAAATAAAGGATGATTACGCTGCTCTAACATCACTTCACTAAATAGTTTGAGCCCAACCGCAAAGGATTGTGTGGTTTGCTCGTCAAAGAATGCTGCGCTTTTTAATTTTTCTACAATCTGAAAAATATCATCATGATTGCGTGTATAAAACTCAAGTTTTTCAGCATAAGTTGATACCTCACCTTTGGCATCTTTTAAATGTTGAACAGTGACAAAGTATTGATGTTGTTTCATAGATCAATTCCAATTCTATTTTAAAATTAAATACTTTCCCGAATTTCAAGTTGCATCACCTCTACTTGAAATTGTTGAAAAACCGCTTGTAAGGACTGTAAAAACTGCGTTTGTTTCGCCTGCGTTAAGGCCGCACACTGGATCTGGAGGAGCTGTTTTTTGCTACGATCAGGCAGGTTAAATTTTGTTTCTGCACGATGAAATTGATAGCTTGCAATTAAACCTACATCCACCAAATCGCTGACAACGCGATAAATTGTTGCCAAACTAAGTTGCTGGTGCTGGGCATGTAATTTTTGATAGATCTGTTTGATGTTTAAGTCATCAGATTGTTGTTCAAGTAAATTTAGGACTGAAACTCGTGAATGAGTAACTCTTAAACCCGCCTGTTTGAGTCGATATTGTGCGTCTAACATCTTAAAATCCTCCGTCATAAACGCCCGATTTCAACGGCTGCCTGATCGATCTTTTCCGCAATCTGATGAATCTGTTGTGAATTTAAATCTGCAACATTGAGTTTTAATCGCAAGGCCGTTTTCAGATTTTCCATCGCACGGTGTATATCAATCAGTTGATCATTGCCATGAATTTCGCGTCGAAAACGTAGCTTTTCCAGCAAAGCATTCAGCATGTCTTGCTGTTGGGTTAAATACACTTTTCCTTCTTCAGTAACTTGATATTGCTTACGCTCAGCATCGAGCAGTGCAATAAAATTCATGTCTTCAAGTGTCGTTAATGTCGGATAGATCGTACCTGCACTCGGGCTATAGTCTCCTCCGACTAAATCACTAATTTCTTTAATGATTTCATAACCATGTTTGGGGCTTTGCTGAATCAGATATAAAACCAAAAGTTTCATTCGACCTGCTTCAAATAGACGTCCACGACGGCCTGAACGTTGAGACATTTCAGAAGCTGGAGCATGCTCAAAATAATGATCGCTTGCATGTTTCATACTTATTTTTCTCAAATTGATTAATTTATGCATATTAAGATATATCTTAACTTATCTTTAATCAAGTTTAGATTTTATTTTTAGTTAAATTTAGTATTGACTTCCTTTTATAACCTAGTAATTTATATATAAAAATTATTAACTTACAATCAAATTAATAGGGGTTAAAATGTCTAAAATAAAGAAAATTGCAAATATTGATAATTTTGGGATTTTTAAAAGCTTTGATTGGGATTCAAATCTGAAATATCAGAATAAACAAGGACAAGATGAAATTTATAATTTTAAAGATATTAATATTCTCTATGGTCGAAACTACTCAGGCAAAACTAGTCTTTCTAAAATAATTCGTTCATTAGAGAAAAGAGTTATTCCCTCTAAATATGATCAACCTGAATTTAAAATTGAACTCTCAGATGGCTCAATAATTTCTCAAAATGATTTAGCCACTTTTTCTTACCCAATCCACTCATATAACTCTGATTTTGTAAAAGAAAATTTAAAGTTTATTCATGATGAAAATGCCACTATTGAATCATTCTCAGTAACTTTGGGTGGAGAAAATCAGCAAGTTTTAGATCGTATTCAAGAGTTAAAAAATGAGCTTGGTTCAAATATAGAAAATGCTGAAACGAATCTCCATTTAGCTATTAAGAATAAAGCTATAGAAGTTAAAAATGCTACGCAAATACATAAACAAGCCAATGACACTCTTGATACTCTTTTAAAGAACAAAGCCTCTGGAGGCCCTGACTCCATTCGTTCTCAACCAAATCTCTACGGTGATCAAGAATATAATGTTGGTAAATTGAAAAGAACTGACATTCCTTTAGTACTTAATTCAGATTATCAATCTTTAAATGAAGAAAAAGAATTAGAGTTACGCAATATTTTGAATCAACAAGAGCTAAACAATCCTCCTGAACTTTCAACTTACACATTAAATTTTCCATCTCTGATCAATTCAACAAATACAATCTTAAAAACGGTTGTTGGTAATTCTCAAAAAATTCAAGAGTTAATAAATACCCCTTCTTTAAACTCATGGGTACAAACAGGTCATTCTTTACATCTTGATCGTTCAACTTGCGCATTTTGTAATAATGAGATATCTGATAAAAGACGTAAAGAACTAGCACAACATTTTGACAAAGAATTTCAACTACTTCAGAATCGGATTTCTAAAGGTATTCAAAATTTAGATCAATTCTTAATTGGTAATGAATTAAGAATTGATCTGGATATTAACCATTATTATCAAAAATATCATATTGATCTTTTAGAGCTAAAAAATGAATTAAAGATATCTCTAAAAAAGCAAAAATCATCTATTACACATCTCAAAACATTACTCGAACAGAAAAAAGGAAGTCCCTTTACTGAATTAGAAGCTGAGTATCCACAAGATTATTCAACAGAAATCAAAATCACTCTTGAAAAAATTTCTCAAATTCGAAATTTATGTATCCAATTGACTAGTGAGCTAAAGACTCAACAAAATGAAGCTAAAAAAGCTTTACGACTAAGCCATATTTATCATTTTTTACAAGATGTCAATTATTCTCAGCGAAATACAGATATAGGTTTAGCGTTTGAAGCGATTGCCCCATTAGAAACAGAACTTGCATCACTTCAAACTCGAAAAACTACAATTAATATTGCAATAAAGAGTGAAGAAGATAAATTAAAATCGGAGGGTGAAGCTTGTACTCGTATAAACAATATTCTTAATCATGACTTTGGTCACCAATCATTAAGTTTAGAAGCTATTGAGAATCCCAATGCCCAAAATGTTCATTTTGAAATTCAACGCAATGGAACTA
This sequence comes from Acinetobacter ursingii DSM 16037 = CIP 107286, assembly GCF_000368825.1. Lineage (GTDB taxonomy): Bacteria > Pseudomonadota > Gammaproteobacteria > Pseudomonadales > Moraxellaceae > Acinetobacter > Acinetobacter ursingii. The sequence continues at coordinate 59,540 of NZ_KB849711.1, forward strand.
AAGCTCACAATCTCAGTGAAGGTGAGCAAAGCCTCATCTCATTTTGCTATTTCTTAGCGAAAATCCAAGATGACCTAGATCAGAATAATAAACCGATTATTTGGATAGATGATCCTATTAGTAGTTTAGATAGTAACCATATTTTCTTTATATATTCATTAATCGAAGAAAAAATATGTAACGATAAAAAATTTCTACAGCTTTTTATATCTACTCATAATTTGGAATTTTTAAAATATTTAAGAAGAATTAGCGGTGCTGAGCCTGATCGGTCTATTGGTTTTTCTAAAGAGGAAAATAGGAAAGCTAGTTATTTTTTAATTCAAAGACATGATAATTTTTCAACCATTCGGCAGATGCCTATTTATTTAAGTAAGTTTTTGACCGAATTCAATTTTTTATTTAATCAAATTTATCAGTGTGCAACAGTAAATCAGATTGATGATTCAAATTTCCATCTTTTCTACAATTTTGGAAATAATGCACGAAAATTTTTAGAAATTTATACTTTTTATAAGTTTCCATCTCCTACATATCAACTGGATGCCCAACTAAAGGCTTTTTGGGGAGAGCAAATTCACAAGAATTTGACTGATAGAATTCATAATGAATATTCACATATGACTGGCGTACTTGAACGTGGTGAAACCATTTCTGAACAACCTGAAATGCAAAAATCTGCTAAAGCGATTATTAATGTAAGCATCCAGTGAACCGCACTTGAATTCAAGCAGGCTTCCAGTTATGCGGCAGCAACTCTTCAATGTCTTTCATTTTATGCGTTGGTAACCTTCTAAGAACATCGGTTAAATAAGCATATGGATCAAGACCATTGAGCTTGGCGGACTGAATTAACGTCATGATATTGGCTGCCCGTTGACCACTTCGCAATGAGCCAGCAAATAACCAGTTCTTACGTCCCAAAGCCCATGGTCGCATTTGATTTTCCACCCAGTTATTACATATAGGCAAATGACCATCATCCAAATAACGGCTTAAGGCAGACCAACGTTTTAGACTGTAATTGATCGCTTTTGCCGTAGGCGAACTTGCTGGTACTTTGAGCTGATGTTGTTTGAGCCAATCATACAGTTGCTGCATGATTGGCTCACTGTCCTGTTGCCTTCGCTGTCGTCGTTGTTCTGCTGTACAGTCTGGAATGTCTCTTAATTCTGCTTCAATTCGGTAAAGCTGTTGAATCATTGATAACGCTTGCTCAGCAATCAAACTTTTACCCGTCACATGCAGCTCATGGAATTTACGACGGGCATGCGCCATACAACCCACTTCAATCATCTGACCTGAGGCAAAACGTGCCTTATAACCACTGTAATCATCACAGACCAGATGACCTTGCCAGCCTTTAAGGAAATCTTCGGCATGTTGACCTGATCGACTCGCTTGAAAGTCATACACGATCGCTTGAATCGAATTGTACTGTGTGGTGGCATAAGCCCAGACATAACCTTTCTTCGGTTTCTTCTCAGCAATCTGCATCACGGTCACAGGCGTTTCATCTGCATGAATCACCTGTTGTTGTAATATGATCTGTTTTAAAGCTTCTGCCAATGGCTCAAGTTCCACGCCGCAACGGCCCACCCAATCAGCTAAAGTGGATCGAGCCAAGTCTACGCCAGCTCGTTGGTAGATCAGTCTCTGACGGTATAAAGGTAAATGGTCCGCATATTTGCAAACCAGTACATGGCTGAGCAGTTCAGGGCTCGCAATGCCTTTATCAATCACATAAGCAGGCATCGGTTCCTGCTTGATGATTTCGCACTGATCACACACCCATTTGCCACGGATATGCTGCTCTTTCATAAACTGTGCGGATTTAAAGGTCAGTTTCTCACTGACATCTTCACCGATACGACGCAAAGTACAGCCACAAGTGCATACTATTGAGGCGGGTTCATGCTCTATACGAATGGTGGCGAGATGATCTGGCAGTGCTCGACGTTTAGGTTTGATTGCCTTGGTTTTATGGGTGTTGGGTTGATCCGCATTCAGTCGTTCCAATTCAAGATCAACGGCTGCGATGTCTTCTTCGACTGCTTCATCTAACAGGCTAATTTGTTTAGCTGTTAAGTGTTCATTCTTCTGAGCGAATTTATGTCGTTTAAACAGAGCAAGTTCATGCTCGTATTTTTGCGTGAGAATGGAAAGATGTTGAACTTTGGCATCTAGGTGTTGATTAGATTGTTCTAACTGTTGTTTTGATGCTTCAAGCTGCTGCTTATCTTCTACAAGTTGCCGATTCTGCACTGCCAACTGCTGGGTAAATTCCAGTAATTGTTCATGGGTCAGTTGGCTTAAATTAGGCAATATATTCATGACCGCAGTATGCCTGAGATCAGGTCAAGGAGGAAATAGATCCTTTGGAGGATGGCAAAATAGATCTATCTGGTTTAGAGCATATTGACCACCTGAGATTGTCCAATTCTCTGCCAGGCTAAACCCTGAATCAGTGCCTGTAATTGTTCTACACTGATACTCATTGTTTCACCCTGATGAATCTTAGCCCAGTGGAATTTCCCTTGTTCCAGCCGCCTTGCACAGAGCCAAATACCCAATCCATCATGTACCAATACTTTCATACGATGACCACGTTTATTACAGAACAGATAAGCACAATGCGGTTTGACACAGCCGAAGGCTTTAAGAACTTGAGCAAGTGAAGTATCTGTACCTGCTCGCATATCCATGGGCTGGGTAGACAACCATATTTCATCAATACGAATCATTTGATCAAGCCTTGCAGCAGACATAGCAATTCAGTTGTTGATTCCACAGGCCACTCGATTTCAATCATTTGATGTCTTACGGAATGTTGTTCCTCATGCAGTGGAATCCTGATATAGGCAGTAGCTTTCTCCTCTGGTACAGACGGCGGTGATGTCTCTTGTTTGACTGGCATCGGGTGAGCAATGACAGGAAGAAAGTCGGCCTGTGGGCTAGGCGGTCTTTTTAATGGAGGGGGCATTGATTCGGACTGGCGAATCCATTTATGCAGTAGATTGGCATTGATCTGATGTTGCATTGCAACCTTGGCCACAGATGTGTCTGGCTGCTGGCATTGTTGAATAAGCTTATTTTTAAATTCAGCTGTGAAGGTTCGGCGGGGCTTTTTTAGCGTCGGTGCACTGTCTGTAACTGTCTTTAAATCCATAAATAGGTGTCCACTAAAATTTAAGTGGACACTATCGGCATATACATGCGTTAGAAAAAGTGGGGTTCAGCGGACGCTTACTTATTAATAAAGTGCAACAAGAAGATATAGCACAATACAATGCATTATTAGAGAGTATAGACATAACTATTACTAATGACTCGCTGCATCCGACCAATCAAACACAATAAAAAAGGACGCTTAAGCGTCCTTTTCCATAAAGGTAATTTCCTTCGGAAATTACTCCCATTCAATCGTCGCTGGTGGCTTTGATGAAACATCATAAACCACACGGGAAACATCTTTGATTTCATTCATGATACGCGTCGAGATTTTATCAACCAATTCATACGGCAAATGTGCAAAACGTGCGGTCATAAAGTCAACCGTTTCCACTGCACGAAGTGCAATCACCCATGCATAACGACGACCATCACCCACCACACCCACAGATTTTACAGGTTGGAATACCGCAAATGCTTGTGCTGTTTTGTCGTACCAACCACTAGCACGAAGTTCCTGCATAAAGATATCATCTGCCAGACGTAAAATATCGGCGTATTCTTTTTTCACTTCACCCAAAATACGCACGCCCAAACCCGGACCCGGGAATGGATGACGATAAATCATGCTGTGTGGCAAGCCAAGCGTTGTACCCAATTTACGCACTTCATCTTTAAACAAGTCACGTAATGGCTCGACCAAATCAAACGCTAAATCTTCTGGTAAACCACCCACGTTGTGGTGGGATTTGATCACATGCGCTTTGCCTTGTTTACTGGCAGCAGATTCAATCACGTCAGGATAAATCGTACCTTGCGCCAAGAATTTCACACCATCAAGTTTACGCGCTTCTTCTGCAAAGACTTCGATAAATTCACGACCAATAATTTTACGTTTTTTCTCAGGATCAACTTCACCCGCAAGTGCAGTTAAGAAACGTTCTTCGGCATCCGCACGAATGACACGGATTCCCATATTGTCTGCAAACATTTGCATCACTTGGTTGCTTTCGTTTAAACGAAGCAAACCATTGTCTACAAATACACACGTTAATTGATCACCAATCGCTTTATGTAAAAGTGCAGCCACAACAGAGGAATCTACGCCACCAGATAAACCGAGTAATACTTTTTCATCTCCAATTTGCTGACGTAATTGTTCTACGCGCAAATCGATAATGTGCTCTGGCGTCCAAAGACCACCACAACCACAGATTTTATGCACAAAGTTAGACAGTAATTCTGCACCTTTGGCGGTATGCGTGACTTCCGGATGGAACTGAACTCCATAGAAACGGCGAGTTTCATCGGATGCTGCTGCGAATGGACAACTTGGCGTACTAGCCGTAGTCTGAAAACCTTCTGGTAAACGTCCTACTTTATCACCATGACTCATCCAGACATGGAGTTGATCTTCGCGATCCTGCAAATTGCCAATCAATTGATCACGTTGTTGAATGTCGACTTCGGCATAACCAAACTCATGCACCTTGCCCGGCTCAACTTTTCCGCCCAATTGCTCAGACATGGTTTGAAAACCATAACAAATCCCTAAGACAGGGACACCAAGCTCAAATACCACTTGTGGCGCACGTGGGCTACCTTCTTCATGTACGCTTTCAGGCCCACCAGACAAAATGATACCGTTCGGATTAAAAGCACGAATGTCTTGTTCAGACATATCAAAAGCATACATTTCAGAATATACACCCGCTTCACGTACACGACGTGCAATCAGCTGGCTGTATTGAGAGCCGAAATCCAAAATTAAGATACGGTCATCAGTAATGTGAGTATTGGTTGTCATGATTACGCAACTATGCAAGGCAACGAGAGAAGCGCAATATTCTAGCATTTTTCATGATGCCACGCACGTTCTTTCCATTGCCAAAAAACTTAATAAAAACAGTATTAAAAAAGGCACTACATGAGTGCCTTCTATTTAGTGCTGAATTTTTTCGATTTTCACGACTTCAATGTCTGTAGGTTTATAGCGATGAGTATCTACCTCGCCCACAACACGGACGTGATCACCGACTGTTAAGCCTGCTGCACGCCAAAGATCATCATCAATTTCCAGACTAATTGTGCCAGAACGATCTTTAAATTCGTAATGATCACTTTTAATATGTTTGGTAATTTGACCTGTCAATGTTACGCCCGTTTCATCTTTGATTTTTGCTACTTGCTGAACAGTCACCATATTTTTTGCAGCTTCCTGAATAATCACATGATCATCCTTGCCAGCAAATGCACTAGAAGATAAAACGACTGTCGCGGCGATAGAAGCAGTCAGGATAAACTTTTTCATTATTCTCTCTTGATATTAAATATATTCTGTTTTATCTAAACAGAAAGTGAAAAAGATGTCGGCTAGAGTTTTGTAATATAAGGTAAAAGTTAATTTACCCTATAAGTCTGAATAATTTATTTTTCAATCATTGCATCTAGACTGATTTTACCCGCACCATGTAACATCAAGAAAAATAAACCGCCCGCCATACTTAAGTTTTTCATAAAATTAATGGCTTGAGATTGATCTGTACCTTCATGGAAAATCAGTGCAGTAATAATACTAAAAACGCCAAGTCCCAATGCCGCTAAACGAGCCTGAAAACCAAATAAAAGCGCTAACCCACCGCCGAATTCAACCAAAATTGTTAAAGGTAATAGTCCACCTGGCACCCCCATCGACTCCATATAACCCACAGTTGCCGAATAAGCGGTAATTTTTCCCCAACCTGCAACTATAAAAATATAGGCCATCAGGATTCGTGCAACCAATGAGATAACAGCATCCGCACCAGATTGAGTGACGATGTTTTTTACGACTACATTTGGATTAAACATAAATAAGCCCTTTAGATTGATTTCAACGTATGTTGTTTTGATGAGATGATCTTAATCTGCTTTATTTTTGCAATAAATATTCATTTTTCAGACATATCGTTCTGAATAAAAGACAATAAAAGATGTAACTTTTTACTGAATCATACTGACTTTCACATAAGGCACTGCTAGGATTTGATCACAATTTTGCGCTGTAGCCTGTCATGGAACTTTTTGATTTTATTTTGCACGTTGATGATCACCTTCTTGAGTTTATTCGCAATTATGGCGTATGGATATATGCAATTTTGTTTCTGATTATTTTTGTGGAAACAGGATTGGTGGTAATGCCGTTCTTACCTGGCGACAGTTTACTGTTTGCAGCAGGTGCATTGGCTGCATCTACTGGTGCAATGGATCCATGGGTTCTGGGCATTCTTTTATTTATTGCAGCAGTATTGGGGGATACGCTAAATTATCATATTGGTCGTTTTATAGGGCCGCGTGTTTTTGAAATGAATTCACGTTTTATTAATAAGGCACATCTGACTAAAACTCATGCGTTTTTTGAACGTCATGGTGGTAAAACCATCATTTTTGCTCGATTTATTCCTTTTGCCCGTACTTTTGCGCCTTTTGTCGCAGGTGCAGGCAGCATGAACTATAAGTTTTTTCTGACCTATAATGTGATTGGAGCGCTGTGTTGGGTAGCTTCTTTTATTACATTGGGCTATTTATTTGGCAATATGCCGATGGTTAAAGATAATTTTACCCACTTAATTTTTGGCATTATTATTTTGAGTGTGTTACCGGGAATTTTTGCCTTTATTCGTCAGAAACTCAGCAATAAGCGTCAAGTTTTAAACTCTAAAAAGTAAGTTTAAAAGAATCGAAAAATCACGGGTAACATACATAATAACAGCAACATTGCCGATCCTTTATATAAACGGTCGGCTTGTAATCCCTTAATATTGCCTGCCAGTAAAGCCCGACCAAACACCATCCAGAACCATGACACTGGAAATAGAATCAAGCTAAATACGCCTAGTACTAAAATGGCATGTTCCAAAGAATCCCATGTCTCTGGCGGAAAAATTCCTGCGGCAAACAATAACGCTTTAGGGTTTTTTAAGGTCGAGAAAAATATCTGTTTAGGGCGAATCGTTTTATGACTTTGGCTATGTTTTTGTAAATGTGAGGTTTTCCACAAGTTAAACGCTAACCAAATGACATATAAAGCACTAATCACATGCAAAAGCGGAGTCAGTGCAGGCCAGATCGGTTGTCCAAGATGAATTAACAATGCCCAAATCGCAATACCATACAGATAACCCAACCATTCTGCTGGAATAAAAGAAGCCGTTTTTGTAATACCCTGATGATGTGCAGCACTGGCAAACAACGCATTGGTTGGACCAGGAATAAGTAGCACGGCTAGCATCGCCAATACAAAAAACCAGCTTTCAATCATAAAGTATCCATCGCGATTAAGGTGGGCACACCTTATATGAAATTGAATTTAACTGACAAGTTTTATTGACGTTTAAGCCTGAGCATAGATGATGAAATATCAATGCAAAGAAAACTAACAATATGATTTAAAAAGACATATCACGAAACATTTTGACAAACACTTATTCAGTCCTGATTCAAAAAATGTGAAGCAGGACTCGTTTTTAGGATTTTAACTGGCTTTTTTCTTGACCACAATAGGACAATTTTTAAATTGTGCTGCCTGAACAATCGCTTCTTGCTGACCTAATACGCGAGAAAGTTCCGTATTTTTGGTGTTTGAAGATTGTCCCATGTTGACTGAAACGCTTGGACCGAAGCCCCAACCACCACGTCCCCAGCCACCGCCAAGTCCAACGCCTACACCCACACCTGTCCGTTTCGGTGTCTGCACACCATTTTCAATATAGAGTTGAATACGATTATATTCACTTTGTAATTGCTGACAATTCAACGACTGGTATTGCGTTGGAGAGACATAGGTCGGTTTAACTGTGGTCGCACAAGCACCCAGCAATAGTGTTAATACGCTTAGAGGAAGGAAATATAAGCCTTTCATCGCTTTTCTCAAATTAATTGGGTTCAATTTCTGCGAACAGTGTCTGATACGCTTGTGTCAGCTTGTGTTCTGGCGATAGATGAACCAAGGGTAAATTTTTCTGATGTGATTCTTTCATTAAAATTGAAGGCGGTAACATACTGTTTAATACAGGTAAGCCTTCATCTTTTAATTGTTGTACCACTTCTCTTGGCAATTTTGCCTGTGCCTGAAATTGATTGACCACAATCCCTTCAATTTCCAGACCATTATTATGATCATCTTGGGTTTCGATCACATTTTCAATCAAAGTTTGTAACGCACGTTTGGAAAACACATCGCAATCAAATGGAATCAAGACGCGATCAGCGGCAATGAGCGCCGACAAAGTAAAGAAATTAAAAGCAGGCGGCGTATCGATATAAATCCGATCATATTGGCTGCTGAGTTGTTGCAAAGAATCACGTAATTTATAAATTTTATGCTTGGATTCAAGCGCATGCTCTAATGCACCCAGTGTTGGACTGGCTGGAATCACGTCCAGCTTTGGAAAAGCCGTATGATGCACAAAACTTTCCAAGCCTTTGGCACGTGATTTTAAAATTGAGCCGATGGCATTGCCAATCAACCCTTTTGGTTGATTATTACCTAAGACATCATCAAAAAAGTTTTCGATGTTCGGCTCTAGGGCATTTTTATCTGCGGAGTAAGTCGCCTGTTCACCTAATAGGTATTGGCTAGAATTGGCTTGTGGATCTAAATCAATCACCAGTGTTCTTAAGTTTTGCTGTGCGCTAATTGCAGCCAAATTTACCGTGATACTTGATTTACCCACACCACCTTTTTGGTTAAAAACCACCCGTGTCAACATGCTTCCCTCATCACTATTTTTTCAAACTTGTTTAGAGTTTAACCTAGCCAATCGATATAAATGCAAAGAATGTCAAACAATTAACCAAAAACTGGCTTGATCATGACTAAACCCAGAATAGCAACAAATGCCACACAGCCAATGACCAGACCTGCTTTGCGCTGTACCACTAAAATAGACTGATCCTTTTTAAATGCTTTACTGAATGACGAAAGCATTACCACAAACAGAATAATTTTGGCATAAAACCATGGCTGCATTTGAAAATGATTCAGCGATAACAAAACAAGTCCCGTAATGACAACAAGCGTAAATCCTGAATGTTGCAGGGCAATCCAGAGTTTATTGGTCACAGGAGACTCAGACTGATCAGGCGTAGTCATCCATAAAGGCATAGAACGTATCAGCACGGCTATCGCTGCAAGTGCCAATGCAACCAGATGAATGACAAGGACGAATAAATGTATATCCATTTTTATCTATCAATTTGTTTAATTTTTAGGTGCATGCGCACATTCAGGACTATCGGGTCCTTGGCCTTGCCATTCATCTGGCGTATAGGCATGAATCGCCAATGCATGAATTTTACCAGGATTCATTAAATCTGTTGCGACTGCATAGACTTTTTGGTGACGTTGCACCAGTCGAAGTCCCTGAAAAATTGGACTTACAATAGCGACTTTAAAATGACTTTCTTTACCCGGAAAGTAACCACCGTGACCCGCAGACTCGTTGATCACTTCAAGATGCGTGGGTTGCAATGTATTTAAACGTTCAATCAGTTGTTGTTCGAGCGTCATGATCAGTTACCTACTTACATAGAAAGATGGATGGAAGTATAACGTGCCTAAGATTAAAACACTGAAAAACACATAAAAAGTGAGTCAAATAGAATAACTCAGACGATCAGAGTGCGAATATGATTTTATTTTATGCAATCAGCAGCATTATTTGCATAAAGTGGTTGACCCTTGATTTGCTTAATGTATTATAAGCGGCACGCGGGAATAGCTCAGTTGGTAGAGCACAACCTTGCCAAGGTTGGGGTCGCGAGTTCGAGTCTCGTTTCCCGCTCCAGATTGTTTTTAGTGAAAGTTTTTTATAAAACTGCTCAAATATTTGCGGGAATAGCTCAGTTGGTAGAGCACAACCTTGCCAAGGTTGGGGTCGGGAGTTCGAGTCTCCTTTCCCGCTCCAGATTCAAAAAGCCCTCATCGAAAGATGGGGGCTTTTTTCTTGTTGATTATTAATAATATTTTTTCTAAAACCTATATGTTCCAGCTTTGGAAGAAGCTCTAAAAATTTTAGAAAAAGTATTGTATAAGCTCGCTGCGTGACCAAAAGTGCCCTAAACGTGCCTTCCCTTTATCATATACGAATCAATTCATTCGCTATTCTGGTATTTTTTTAATCAATTTCAGTATAGATAATCAGAACACCTTCCCCATACACTTGACTTCCCTTTTTTCCATCTATTTTAGTATTTTTTTATTTGCTTTATTTTGATGGTGACCAAATTTGGTCACCAAAAATACATAGTTAAAACATTTACTTATGATCAAAAAACTCAATTTTAATCAATCATTCTGCTCTTCATTTTTCTTAAATTTTAATAAATCACCCACTTCAACATTAAGTAATACACACAATTTTTCTAAGGTCTCAAAATCTATTCGAGTCGATTGACCATTATATAACTTATGCAATGTTGTCTTACTCATTCCAGTCGCTCGAACTACATCCGCAACTTTCATTCTTCGCTCTGCCAAAAGCACTGGCAAGTTACAAACTATCATTAATTACCACCATTGTGTAATAAAGTACTTGCATAGTGTCTTAAATGCATTTATTATCGCATTGTGGTCTTAAATAACACCATTGTGATACTTTATAAAAGGATACAAACATGAATCTTACTTATATTACTACAAAAGAATTGGCGGAACGAATCCATTATAACGAACGTACTATCCGTAATCAGTTAAAAGATAGCGTTTTGATCGAAGGCATTCATTACATTCGCCCTTTTGGTGGTCGCAAAATTTTATATGTATGGGAGCGTATTGAAGAAGATATGACTAAAACAACTTTAGGCTCGCTACACAGCCTACAACTTCTGTAAGGAGAACATAATTATGGCTGCTATTCGTACTAGATACGGTAAGTTATGTGTCGATTTTCGATACTTAAGTATCCGTTGCCGTGAAACCACCGCTCTTGAAGACAATGCTCAAAATCGAAAAAAGCTTGAAAAAGCGATTGAACGAATGGAGGCAGAAATCTTATTGGGTATTTTTGACTATGCTAAATACTTTCCAAAAAGTTCTCGTTTGAAAGAAATCAAAAATGCAGAAAACAGAGTAAATGAAATCAGCTCAAAAACACCTCTATTTTCTAAGTTCTGTGAAATCTGGTTCACTGATAAAGAAATAGAATGGCGTACAAGCTACAAGGAAAAAATTCAAATTGTGATCAGAAAGTACTTAATTCCTTTTTTTGGCACAATTCCGGTTATTAATATCAAAAAGTCAGACATTCTTGGATTCCGTTCATCCCTCGCCAAAGTGACTCACGGGAAAAACCAAGAATGCCTTTCACCATCAAGAATCAACCAGATTATGATAGCACTTCGTATGATACTCGATAGTGCTGCCGAACGATATGACTTTGACAGTCCTTATAAGAATATCAAGAACTTAAAGCAAGGGAAAATTGAAGTCACGCCTTTTTCATTAAAGGAAGTACATGCAATCTTGGCCACAGTTCGTGATGATTTTAAGCCTTATTACACTGTTCGGTTTTTCACAGGTATGCGCACCAGTGAAATTGATGGGTTGCAATGGAAAAATGTGGACTTGCAACGTCGGGAAATCCATATTCGTGAAGCCTTGGTGAATGGGGAACTGGGTGGAACCAAAACCTATGGTTCTGACCGCACAATCCAGATGAGTGACCGCGTTTACCAAGCCTTTCTGCAACAGAAAAGCTTAAATAATGGTAAATCAGAGTTTGTTTTCTGCAATCGTGATGGTGGACCTCTCGATTACCGTTTGGTGAATAAACGTGTCTGGCATCCGATCTTGCGCTTTCTAGGATTAAAGCCTAGAAGAGCCTACCAAACACGTCATACAGCAGCAACGCTCTGGCTGTCGGCAGGAGAGAATCCGGAATGGATCGCACGTCAATTGGGACATTCAACGACTGAAATGCTATTCCGGGTCTATAGCCGTTACATCCCCAATGTTACCCGTCGTGATGGCAGTGCATTTGAAGCCATGCTGGAAAAACTAAATACAGAGGAGCTTGCACATGAATAGTAAAGCTTTCTTTGGTGGTGTGGTCGTCAGTCCTGAAGCGGATACGGTCGCTCGTGAATTAATCCATGAGCTACACATTCCCAAACTGCACAATCTGGCGTTTTTGCTGGAGATCAACAAATGCTTCGATGATCACCAGGCGTTAAGACTGTGGCTACAGCGACTGCTGGATGATGGACAAGCCCATTACGATGACCTAGCCCAACAGGCTCGCCTCCGGTTAATGAGCTTAGCTCCCTGATCAAATAAATATACAAGGTCATCTGATTGATGACCTTAGCCCTCTATACCTATAAAAAAGGTGAACACATGCATAAACATATTTCAATTTGGATGCCACTCTATATTGGCGACCTACAGGCGAAATTTGCACGAATGACAGCAGAACAAATTGGTGCGGCACTGCTGTTAATGATGGATTTCTGGAAAAACGGTGCTATTCCTCATGACCTAGCTACGGTATGTAGCATCACAAAATTATCGCAACATACCAAGGCTAAAACTTTGTTGAATACGCTAATAGCCCTGGAATTGTTTGAAATCGAATCTGAGCAAATTCATTCAAGTTTTTTAACCAGTTTAAAAAGCCAGGCATTGCAAAATCAGCAAATGAAATCTGATAAAGCTAAAAATGCAGCTCAAGCACGTTGGGGAAAATCCGCAACTAATGCTCAAGCATCAGCCAAGCAACGAAAAGTAAATGCTCAAGCAGCTCCTGAGAAGAGCCCGAGTATTACTCAAGTCATGCTTGAACCATGCCCTTCATCTTCATCTTCATCTTCATCTTCATCTTCAAATTTTGAAGAAAAAAATGAGAGTTTTTTAGAAAATTCAAAATGGATTTAGGAGAACAATCATGAATACCATGCTTAAAACGCTCCAGTTTCGCGCAGAAACAACAGAAGCACTCTGCCCTACCCATCATATACCCCTGATGGAAATCGCCGGTCACAGGCTTTGCAAATTGTGTGCAAAAGAAATGGTCCATCGCTCACATGCAGCCTATGCAGATGAGCTGCAACAACGGTTGCTGCAACAGAAAATCAAAAACTCAGGGCTCAATAAACGCTACCTGGACCGTGGCTTCAAGAATTATGTAGTTGCATGTCCTGCTCAAGACAATGCCATAAAACTATGTCAGGCTTTTGCACAGCAAATTATTTCTGACCATTATCCAAACCTGCTGCTCATTGGTACACCAGGTACAGGAAAGACTCATCTGAGTGCGTCAATCATTCGCAACATTCTGCATAACAGTACAAAATCTGCACGCTACTATACCAGTGCAGAAATTGCTCAAAAAATGATGGACACCTGGTCAGATGCTTCACGCTCTGAAAAGGAAGTTATCGAGCATTTCTCCAGTTTTGATTTATTGGTGATAGATGAATATGGCCTGCATGACCGACATGAAAAACGCCTGGAGATGGTGCATAAGGTTTTATATAGTCGTTATGACAATATGAAATCTACACTGCTGATTTCCAATTTCACAATCCAAAATATGCAGCGGGATTTAGGTGCCCGATTATGGTCACGGTTACATGAGAACAATTTGATTGTAGTGCCATGTTATTGGGATGATCTAAGATTTAATCAGTAAAATAATTTAGATTTAGAATCTATATAAGTGTAAAACCTATAAGTATTGGTTTTACACTTAATATCAAGATAATTAGAAGTAGTAAGAATTCTCTCCATCCAAATTCAATACCATCTAATTTTCAAATATAACAAAATTAATTTAACAATATCAAAAATTGCTTTTTTAAGAGTTAAATCTATACTACCTTTTATGAAAATTGGTTCATATTTTTTCATCAAATTGAGAAAATAAAAATCGAAAATAACCCTTATCAATTTCAGTTAAATTTTTAAAATCATGTTAAAAAATTACATATTTTTTGTTATTTTCAACATAACTTATAGTATAATTATAATATATAAAACAGCATCTTGTGATAGGAAAATGAAAAAATGAAGCTCACATCTAATAAATTTTTAATTCCCTTTACTCTTATCATTTTAATCAGCAGTTTTTTAATTATTCTCTACCGTATTACTATCAGCTAATACAGAAATTTTTCATATAATGATATGAAAAGAATTTAAAAAATTTAGATCAAATGAAAACCGACATAATTTAGATATATTCAAATTATGTCATTATTGTTTCATCGTACTCATTCGCTATGAAATAAAATAAGCCAAATGAAATATTTTTACCAAGGCAAAAAGATCAACTTCGGCATCTGGACAGGTAAGACTTGATCAAAATATAAAGTACCCAAAAATGTTTATCCTATTTAAATGTGTTAAATCAAAAAACAATGACCATCCAACAACTTAAAATATTATATCTGCCTATAACTTTATTTGACAAAAGGTGGCAAAGTGCTTGCTACTTTAAAATTAGTGGCATTCCACCTGTATCGAAAGATCATAATTTCTTAAATGTTGTTGAATAGGCCTAAAAAGAGTTAACTTTAAGTTAAGCATTTACTTTATAACGCTTAACAAAAAGTGCTGCGCATTATGTGGCTTTTCATTTTCTATGCATGAGTTACGCTTCCAACTACCATCACTTTGTAATAGCCATGCTTGTTGATTATCCATTAAATAATTTTCTAACCCTTGCTGATAAATTCTTTTTTTGAGTCTAGTATTTTCAATAGGAAAGCACACTTCAACACGTTTAAATAAATTACGCTCCATCCAGTCAGCACTAGAACAATACACACGTGTATCACCATTATTGTAAAAATAATAGACACGAGTATGCTCAAGAAAACGCCCTACAATTGAGCGAACACGAATATTTTCTGATAAGCCAATTAGGCCTGGACGTAAACAACAAATAGAACGAATGATTAATTCTATTTGCACACCAGCTTGAGAAGCTTCGTATAATTTATTAATCAATTGAACTTCGGTTAGTGCATTGACCTTAATGATAATTTTTGCCGGTTTCCCTGCTTTCGCAAGCACAATCTCGTTTTCAATAAAATTCATCAACTGACTATGCAAAGTAAATGGTGCATGTAGAAGTTTCTTTAACTTCACCATTTTGCCCATACCGGTTAATTCTTGAAAAATACGATGTACATCTTCACACAAATCTTGATTGGTCGTTAATAAACCGTAATCAGTGTAAATTTTGGCATTGCCAGCATGATAATTTCCTGTACCTAAATGTGCGTAGCGCACCAGTTTTTGATTTTCTCGGCGTACCACCAAAATCATTTTGGCATGAGTTTTATAGCCGACAATGCCATATACCACCACGGCACCCGCTTCCTGTAAAACATTGGCAACAGCGATATTGGACTCTTCATCAAACCGTGCCCGTAATTCAATCACTGCGGTGACTTCTTTACCATTTCTTGCCGCCTCAGCCAAAATTTGCACAATTTCTGAATTTGCACCGCTACGGTACAAGGTCTGTTTAATGGCCAAAACATGCGGATCTTGCGCGGCTTCACGTAATAATCGAATTACAGGGGAAAATGATTCAAAAGGATGATGCAATAAAATATCTTGTTTCTGCATCGCACTGAAAATATTTGCAGATTTTTTCAGTATTTTTGGAATCACAGGAGTATGTGGCTCATAGCGTAAATATGGGCGTTTAAAATCCGAGACCAATCGAGCCAAATTAACAGGCCCGTCGACACGATACAATTGATGCGTATCCAAATCGAATTCTTTGAGTAAGTATTCATAAATATGTGTTGGACAATTTTTATTGACCTCCAAACGTACTGCCCGACCAAAACGGCGTGAACTGAGTTCGTCTTTTAAGGCTTCCGCTAAGTCTTCAACATCTTCAGTTAACGTTAAATCTGCATTTCGGGTTACTCTAAATTGATAGCAACCCGTTGCCGTCATTCCCGGAAATAAATCAGACACATGAGTATGAATAATTGAAGAGAGCATCACATGATGCTCTTTGCCTTCGGTCAACTCATCTGGCAAACGCACCACACGTGGCAATGAACGTGGTGCAGGAACCACTGCCAAATCGATCTGACGGCCAAAGGCATCCTTACCTTCCAAAGTCACAATGAAATTAAGTGATTTGTTGACCAAGCGTGGAAAGGGATGCGCAGGATCTAAACTTATTGGTGTTAAGGCTGGTGCAACCTGTTCCTGAAAATATTTTTTGACCCAATTAGATTGTGCTTGAGTTAACTCTCCACGTCTTAAAAAGCTGATGCCTTCTTCTCTTAACTGCGGAAAAATTTGCTCATTTAAAATTTGATATTGGCGTTCAATCGCAGCATGTGCTGTCTCCGAAATTTGATGTAAAATTTCTTGTGGGGATAAACCATCAGCCGTTTGTATGTCTCGCTCTTGAACAAAATGTTCCAACATAGTTGCAACACGAATTTCAAAAAACTCATCTAAATTTCTAGAAAAAATTAGGGTCTGTTGACATTTTCTGTTCAAAAAAATAGCGAGAAAGTAAAATTTAATCGCCAAACCAAATTTACTTCTCGCTATGCCTCGTACAATGCTGAATGATCAACACTGGTCTAAGTTACTTTCTATTTTCCGAAATTTTAATATCTATTTCAAATCTAATTTGAGAAATTTTGTCGAAGCAATACTTTATAGAATAAGAACAGGCTGTCCGTGGCGTGATTTGCCTAAGGAATTTGGTTCGTATAACTCAATCTTTAAAAAATATAATCGTTGGTGTAAAAATGATAAGTTAATGAAAGTATTTAAATTAATTTCTTCAAATGCTGATGTGGAATGGGTTTTTATTGATGGTAGTCATGTTCGGGCACATCAACATTCTGCTGGAATAAAAGATCAGGATATTTCTAAAAGCATTGGTGGCAATAGTTCTAAAATACACTTAGCTGTTGATGCGGATGGCAATCCAATCGAAATTATTATCTCCGATGGAACGACACATGATGTCAAGATTGCTCCCAAAATGATTGAAAAACTAGATTTGAGTGAAACGGAAGTGTGTTGTGCAGACAAAGGATATGACTCTGAATCATTAAGAGAACAAATATCTGCGAAAAAAACTAAAGCGAATATTCCAAGAAAATCAAATACCCAGTCAAATAATGACCATATGGATTGGTATTTATATAAAATCAGACACTTAGTGGAGAATGCATTTTGTAGGTTAAAGCAGTTCAGAGGAATAGCAACACGATATGATAAGTTAAAGTGTAGCTATGAGGGTGCAGTTGCATTAGCTTGTATATTTATTTGGCTACCTTTATCGGGTAAATTCTATACTTGAAATGTCAACAGACCCTAATAAAAAATTCAATTTTTCTAAGAGTGGATTTAAAGGATCGACCGCTTGTTCTAAGACACGTAAATTAAAATCTAAAATTGACAACTCGCGATTAATATATCGCTCAACTTGACCATATACCGGGGGGGAGGCTTGTGTAACTACGGAATTCATATACTACCCATATTTCTTAAAAGCAATGCCATTTTTAGTTGGCTAAAAATAAATAGAATTACAAAACAAAAACTTAAATATCATTCTAAAATATTGAAAATAAATCCTAAATTTACTGAATAACCATCCAAAGTACCGCCATTAAAATCGCCATATGCAGCATTTGTGCGGGGGCAAAATATAGAAAATATTTCCCGCCACCAGTTAAAAATGCATTGATGCTTTTAGAAAATGCATGTGCAGCCAAACCAATCATCATAGCGTAGACCAACGTCATCTGCTGTGGTGTTCCTTGCATCACCACCGTTGCCATGGCGGCATGCACTTCAAATAAAGAAGCGAAGAATGCCCCAATAATCAAACCGCTATCACCCAACACTACATTCAAGCCATATACCGCTGCTTGAATCACTGTCAGTGTTACCACAATGATCAAGGCTTCCTTAATGCTGAACATCCGACTGTCCATATGCGTAATATCATTTTGTGGTGTAGCCTGTTGACCCATCGTCGCTTTGGATGAATGAATTAACATCAAGGCAATGATCAAAAGCACTGCAATGCCAATACTGCAAGGCAACAATAAAACCTTAAACCAAGCAAAATTAATCCCTGCGACAATAATCAGCAGCTGTAACAGGGTCGCAATACAGGAAATTAAGCCTGCACCAGCATTAGATTTGGCTTCTGCTTTGCCTGAACGGACTTCCATGCCCAAACTGGCAATAGTTGCGGTGCTAGAAACAAAACCGGATGCCAAAGATGACAACATCAAGGCTTTATTGTTTGGCAAGAGACGTTTAGCAATATGTGCCAAGGACTGTACGCCTAAAATCATGATCAGCAGTTTTAGAATCACATATGGATTGAGTACTGTGCCCCACATTGCCTGATCCGGCATCAGTGGCAAGGCAATTAAAATCAGTGCCAGTAAAAACAAACCGTCACGCAGTTCAAAATGCTGAATCCAATTGCCAGCAAAATAATGCAATGACTGCTTGCCCATTAAAATCAGACACAACACTACCGCTAACCCTGCAGCAAGCGGCACATTAAACACACATAATGCACCAATCAAATAGGTCATCAAAAATGCCAGTTCAGTGGTCGCACCAATATCCTGTTTTTGTTTAATCAGGCTATAAACACAAAAAGTCGTGACTGAAAATGCACCTAAGATACCTACTGCAAGATGTAGTAAAAAACATACTGCCCCAAGCAAGGCGCAAATGGTAAATGAACGCAGTCCGGCAAAACTGGGTTCACTTTCTTTACGATTATGCCTTTCCCGTTCTAAACCGATTAATAAACCGCAGCCTAATGCAGATACCATGACTCTCAATAATTCTTGAAAGGACAAATCTAGTAATACAGTATTCAATTTCTTAGCCTCAACACAGCTGGATAAAAAATGCGATGAACCACATTCATCAAGACTCCTCTAAAAGACGCTCATACATCACGTTAGAGAAACGATAGCTATGTGCAATTAAGCGATCCATCCAACGCTGTGCAGCTAATAATTCCACCCCTTTGGATGCGCTTAATTGATTTACTTCGGTATATTCCATGACTTTTTTACGCGTTTCGGCACGATGGCTACTGGTCCATTTTTTTAACTGATTTAAATCGGCTCTAAGATTTTCAATGACTGACCGATCTGCTAACTGTTCTATATGTGAAAAGTAACTTTCTAAAATATTGCAATAATCTAGTGCTAACTGAAAAATTGCCGGCTGTGTTCGTAGCAATATGGCATTATCTAAACGCTCTAAATCATTATGTAAGACACGTACATAGACCATTACTCGCAGTAATGATAAGAATTTTTGTTTGAGTGCAGGATGCTCAGGAATCGCTATTTTTTCTAAATACTGCTCAATATGCTGAATAATCTCATTCAGCGTATTCAACTGTTGATGTCTAGGTAATGTACCGGTCTGAAAAACCATTTGTAGAATTTTAAAAATCTCAAATATGCTGAAATATACCGCCTTTTCCGCGGCCTGTACTGCAATGGCAGGTACTTGCAAACTTGCATCATCCAGACTGTCTAAAATGGCAGGATTATTACTTGGCAACCATTGGATAATTTTCTGTTCTAAAAATTTCAGACTTGGCATAAACATACATGCCCCCAACACACTGAATGCTGTATGAAACATCGCGAGCATAATCACTTGATCAATGCTGCTGAAAAATGCACTGTGTTTAATCAACCAAAGAAAAAACGGTGCTAACAGGAAAAATGCAGCAATCGCACTCACGAGATTAAAAATCACGTTCACAGCAACTGTTCGTTTGGCATTGATCGAAGCGCCAATCACCGAAATCACGGTAATGCTGACTGCACCAATATTTTGCCCAATCACCATATATAGCGCCTGCGGCAAGTCAATCGCACCACTGACTAAGGCAGCCATAGTCGCTGTAATAGATGCACTAGAGGACTGCAGCAGCATTGCCATAATGATGCCGATCAGCACCAAAACCAATTGTGACCACAAGCTGTCATAACCAAAAAAGGATAAATCTGAGTGTACAGCAAACCCCGCCATGGCTTTTTGCAAAACATCGATGCCAAAGAAAATCAGACCAAAGCCTGCAATCACAAGGCCCAATAAGGCCATTTGGCCTTTAGCGATGAGTTTAAGCAGAGCGCCTAAAGCAATCATCGGTAATGCCAACATGGAAATGGAAAATTTCATGCCCAAAAATGCCACAATCCAACCAGTACTGGTTGTGCCGATATTGGCACCAATCACCACACTCATGGCTTGCGTGAAACTGAGTACCCCTGCTCCGACAAAACCAATGGCGGCGACAATTGTTGCTGTAGATGAATGCACCAGCAATGTCATACCCAAACCTGACAGCATGGCTTTAAACGGTGTTGCCGTAAACCTTGTCAGTAACTCCTTCAAGGTCTGACCTGCAATTTCTTTAAGGCTATCAGTCAGTAACGTCATACCAATTAAAAATAGACCGACACCGCCACATAGTTCAGAGAGAATTTGAAGCACTACATTCCCCTATAAATTTCAAAAAAATTATGCTATTCAATGACATTTATTTAAATCTTGCGCCATTGAATTATTATCAAAGAATAAAAAAAAGCAGGCAGACTATTCAGGGAGTCATCTGCCTGCAAAAGGGAAACCCTTTACGCCATGGTATGAATCGTGTCTTTAAAGCGTTTCCACGATATATAGAAAAATACCACTGCAATACCTAACAGCCATACAAAAGATGGCCATACCACATCAAATCCAGCATTGCGGTATAAAATGGCTTGAGCTAAGGAAACAAAATGCGTCGTTGGGGCAATCATCATCACGTGCTGTACAATTTCCGGCATACTTTCACGTGGAGTTGAGCCGCCTGATAGCATTTGCATCGGAATCAATACGAGCATCATGAGCAAACCAAACTGCGGCATAGATTTAGATACAGTTGCCATGTAAATACCCATTGAAGTTGTTGCAAACAGTGTGAGTAAGGCGCCAAAGAAAAAGAGCGGCAAACTACCATCAATCGGGACATGCAATACACCCTGAATCACGACTTTTAAGCCAACAAATACTGCGATCAATACCACAAGACTCATTGACCAGACTTTGGACATCATGATTTCAAATACCGTTACTGGCATCACCATCAGATGTTCAATGGTGCCATGTTCACGCTCACGAATCAGTGCTGCCCCCGTGAGGATAATCGAAAGCATCGCCACGTTATTAATGATTTGCATCACACTGTTAAACCATATATTTTCCAGTGTCGGGTTAAAACGGGAACGTATTGCCAAATCTATCGGTAGCTGGCTAATTTCACGATTGCGAAGTACATATTCATTTACTTCAGATTGAATGATCTGCTGAATATAACCTGCGCCAGACATGGCTTGGGTCATTCGGGTTGCATCCACATTAACCTGAATTTCTGCTGCATCACCCGACAGTACATCCGACTGGAAATTACTCGGAATATTGACCGCAAAGGTAAATTCACCTGCGTCCATGCCTGCATCCATCGTGCCAAGCGTGGTGGTTTTACTGATAAAATTAGGCGGATAAAAGGCTGAAGAAATCCGTTCCGACAAAGTTGAATGATCCTCATCCACAATCGCAATCGGTGCCATATTCAAGGTATCTTTGACCGCTGTTGATGCGGTATATACTGAGATGGTAAAGGTGTAAATAATCAGCACCAACATGGCAGGATCACGCCACAGGCTCCAAAGTTCTTTACATCCGAGCTGATAGATATTCTGTACTTTTTTGAACATCTTATTGCTCCTGTTTTTTCAGCAAGGCAATAGCAGCAAACATTACTACCGGAACAGCCATGGCAATGATCCAAATGGCCTGTTTCAAATCATCAAAGCCCAAACCTTTATTGAAAATTCCACGGCTAATATTGACCATGTGTGTTGCAGGATAAATTTCACCAAACCAACGCCCAAAACCATCTAAGGAGGTAACAGGGTTAATAATCCCTGCAAATTGCATGACAGGTACCAACGTCCCAATCATCACCAAAAACATTGACGCAATCTGACTTTTGGTCACTGTGGATGCCAATAAACCCATCCCTGTGGCAAAAATCACAAACAGAAATGCAGCAACTGTGAGGGTAAAAAAACTGCCTTTGACAGGTACATCAAATAAAGTCACGATGATCAAACACATCATAAAGTAGTTCAACATCGCCAACACGATATACGGAATCTGTTTGCCGATTAAAAATTCGCTGCGTGTCACAGGCGTGACGTATAAATTGACAATTGAACCGAGTTCTTTCTCTCGTACCACCGATAAAGCCGTCAACATGGCAGGAATCAGTAACAACAATAAAGGCATCACTGCGGGGGTCATCGCAGGTAAACTTTTAATATCAGGGTTATAGCGATAGCGCGTTTCGACATTCACTGTACTTGATGTTGCATCACCGCTTTGTTCCAACGTCTTTTGCATGAGCCAGTAAGTGTGAATCCCCTGTACATAACCTTGTACGGTTTCTGCACGTTGTGGCATTGCACCATCAATCCACACCCCGACTTGCACCTGTTCGCCACGCGCCACATCTCGAGCAAAATTAGGCGGAATTTCTATCGCTAAGGAAATTTCACCGCTACGCATTCGCCGATCGATATCGTCATAACTTTGCAACGGTGGTTTTTCAATAAAATAGCGTGACCCCGCAATACTCATGCTGTAATTCTGACTCAAACTGCTTTGATCATGATCCAGTACCGCAAATTTTAAATCTTCTACATCCATGGTGATGCCATAACCCATCACCAACAGCAAAATCAGTGACCCCATTAATGCCATGGTCGCTCGAATGGGATCTCGTGCCAGTTCCAAAGTTTCACGCCATGCAAAACTGAATAAACGCAGCAAACTAAATTTTTTCGGTGTTGTGTCAATTTCTTTATTGTCGGAAACTTCGCTAATATTTGCTTCAGCATCTGTTGGCTGATCTTTCGTGCCTGCACCTGCATCAATCAAGTAACCAATAAAGGCTTCTTCAAGCGTTTCAGCCTGACGATTTTCAATTAATTGTGCAGGAGATGCACTATCGAGTACCCGCCCAGCGTGCATCATCGACATACGGTCGCAACGCAAAGCTTCATTCATAAAATGCGTAGAAATGAAGATGGTCACGCCATCATTGCGTGATAAATTGATTAAATATCGCCAAAAATTATCACGAGCAATCGGATCAACCCCCGAAGTTGGTTCATCCAAAATTAAAATTTCAGGATTATGCACCAATGCCACTGCAAGCGATAAACGCTGACGAACCCCCAAGGGCAAATCATCGGGCAGTTTTTCTTTGACTTCTTCCAGGTCAAAACGCTCCAGCATGAGCTGTACACGTGGCTCAATCTGTTCTTTTGGTACATGAAATAATTTGGCATGTAAGACCAAATTCTGCACAATGGTCAGCTCGCTGTATAGGGAAAATGCCTGCGACATATAGCCGACACGGCGACGAGTTTCAATATTGTTGCCCTCTACAGGCTCACCAAACAGCCACGCCTGACCTTCTGAGGCTTCTAAAAGTCCCGTCAGCACTTTCATGGTGGTGGATTTACCACAACCATTCGAGCCTAAGAAACCAAATATTTCACCACGCTTAATTTTAAAATTAACATGATCTACCGCAGTAAAATCACCAAATTTCACTGTTAAATCTTGCGCTTCAAGAGCATAGCTTTCTGAACCGTAGTCAGGTAAAGGCGGAATCACCACAGGCTCATAGCCGAGCTTTTTTTCTTCTGGCAATAGTTGAATAAAAGCATCTTCTAAACTGTTACATTGCGTTTCAGTCAATAATTCTTGTGGTGTGCCAGTTTTTAAAATCTGCCCATCATCCATCATCGCCAGCCAGTCAAAGCCTTGTGCTTCATCCATATAAGCAGTAGCAACAATAACACTCATCTGTGGACGAACTTTGCGAATGCGGTTAATTAATTCCCAAAATTGCGCTCGCGCCAAAGGGTCAACCCCTGTGGTCGGCTCATCTAAAATCAGAAAATCGGGATCATGAATCAAAGAACAGCACAGACTTAATTTCTGCTTCATCCCACCCGATAATTTACCCGCAGGACGGTCGAGAAAATTGTACAAGCCTGTGCTTTTGGTCAGATCATCAATCCGTTTGCGTCGCTCGGCAGCATCATGCCCAAACAGACGTGCCACAAACTGTAAATTCTCTTCAACCGATAAAGTTTTATATAGGTTTTTCCCTAAACCCTGCGGCATATAGGCAATATGTGGGCAAACACGGGTACGGTGTTGTTTATCGGCAATATCACCGCCCAACACCTTTAAGCGACCTTGCTGTACAATTTTCGCCCCTGACAGCAAAGCCAATAGACTGGATTTCCCCACCCCATCTGGACCGATTAAACCGATCATGCAGCCTGCTGGTAAGGATAGCGACACTTGATTCAGTGCAACCGTTTTTCCATATTTCAGACTAACATTTTCAATTTCTGCAACAACCGATCCTTTTTCAGATTGTTGTGTCATCATTTAACTGTGTTCTCTAAAAATGTCGGCCAAGCTGCCTGATCATCAATTTTGATATATGCCACACCTGGCAAACCTGTTTTGACTTGTTCGATATATTTGTTCAATAAAGTTGGATCAATTTTCGCTTTAACACGGAACATCAGTTTTTGACGTTCGCTTTCCGTTTCCACCGATTTTGGTGTGAACTGTGCAGTATCGGCAACAAAAGACACTGTAGCTGGAATCACCACATTTTTCGCAGCATCCAATACAATACGTACTTCTGTTCCAATAGCAATTTTACCTGCAACGGTTTCAGGCAAAAAGAACGTCATATACACATCAGATAAATCAATCAGATTGAGCACACGCCCGCCCGCTGCCACCAACTCACCCGGCTGCGCGACACGGAACTGAACACGTGCTTTTAATGGTGCACGTAACTGTGCATCATCCATATCAAATTTAATCCGTTCCACCGAGGCTTTGATGGCATCGACTTGAGAATGTGCGGCTGACACTTGGCTTTTAGACGCAACAATTGCCCCTTGGGCACTTTGTACCTGTGCTTTGGCTGCGCTTAATACCGCAATGGCTTGCTGTGCTGCGGCAC
Organism: Acinetobacter ursingii DSM 16037 = CIP 107286; assembly: GCF_000368825.1. GTDB lineage: Bacteria > Pseudomonadota > Gammaproteobacteria > Pseudomonadales > Moraxellaceae > Acinetobacter > Acinetobacter ursingii. The sequence goes on from NZ_KB849711.1 coordinate 84,853, forward strand.
GTTCATCATCCAGTTGTTGCTTGGACGATGCGCCTTCTTTGGCTAAAACTTCGGTACGCGCTAAACGATTTTTAGCCGCCATCAGTTCTGTTTCACGCTGTTGTACCATGGCTTCAGCGGCGGCTTTTTCGCTGATCCGCATCGCCACTTGTGCTTCCGCTGTCGCAATCGCATCCTGGGCTTGACGCTGTTGTGCTTCCAATTCACGTAACTGGGCTTCTAAAGTCGAAATTTTAACCCGCGCCAAGATTTGACCAGGCTCGACAAAGTCACCTTCTTTAACCAAAATTTCTTCTAACTGACCAGATAGCTTACTAGATACGTTAATTTCAGTGGCTTCAATACGTCCATTGCCACTGACTAAGGCATCAGTGTCTGGCTTATTCATATTTTTCCAGATCAGATAAGCGACCAACCCTAAAACAACGATGAACCCAGCAATGGTTATTTTCTTAAAATTCATGTTTAATTACCCAATATTTTAAATTTTTTTTGCAAATGCGGTGTCACCACCCAAGGCAAAATAAAGACTGACATAGGACTGCATTAAGCTACTTTGCGTTTCAATCCATTGCTGTTCTGCACTAAGTAAATTGCGCTGTGCATCCAAAACGTCTAAATATCCCACAGCACCGTTGTCATAACGCAGTTGTGCCAGCCGTGCAGTTTCCTGGAAAGCACTGAGTCCTTGTTTCTGAATCCGTAATTGTTGATCTAAATATTTCTGTTGAACCAGTGCATCAGAGACTTCACGGAATGCGTTCTGTACCGTCTTTTCATACTCTGCCACTGCAATCTCTTTACGCACTTCTGCTAAGGTCAAATTATTTTTTAGACGACCCGCAGTAAAAATCGGCACACTGATACTTGGAGCAAACGACCAAACACTGCTGCCAGATTTAAATAAATCGTCTAAATCTGCACTGGCTGTTCCAAAACTGCCCGTCAGTGCGATACGTGGAAAAAATGCTGCGCGTGCCGCATAGATATTGGCATGCTTAGATTTAAGCATTGCTTCCGCAGCATGAATATCAGGACGGTTCAACAATAAGTCTGAAGGCAAACCCGTTTGTAGCATACTTGTTTTAAAAGTCACTTGATCTAAATCTGTTTTAGGCAAAGAAATCGGCTGTCCCACCAATTGCACTAAATAGTTTGCAGTCAGTGCACGGGATTTCTGTAATTCAGCCACTAAAGCTTGACCATTACTGAGCATTGTTTTTGCTTGCATGTATTCCACTTTAGAGCCTGCACCCACCTCAAAACGGCGCTTAAAAATTCGTACTGATTTTTCATAATTCTGTACAGAGCGCTGAGCAAAATGGATGCGTTTATCCAGTTCAGATAACGTTAAATAACTTTGAACAGTTTGCTGCATAATACTATTGCGTGCTGCACGCACATTGCTTTCAACTGCAAGAAATTGCTGCAAAGCCGCTTCATTCAAGCTGCGGATACGACCCCACAAATCCAGCTCCCATTGGTTCATGCCAAGACCCACAGAATACTGACTGGATGTCACTTCTCTACCGACATAAGATAAGTCGGCAGGCACATGACTGCGTTCCATGCTCGCAGTACCACCTATATTCGGAAAAAGTTCAGCACGTTGAATGTTATAAGCCGCTTGTGCTTCATGCATACGTAATGAAGCAATCTTTAAATCCTGATTCGCCACTAGTGCCAGATCGACAATATTAATAAGTTGTTGATCTTTGACATAATCAATCCAAGAAAGTGCTTGGTAAGAGTGCTGAGTTTGAATCGGATAATTATGAGATAAAGAAATTTTAGGCTTTTGATAAGGATCTATTTGTTGACAACCAGTAATACTGAATATAATTAAAAAACTACTATATTTTAATTGGGTAAATTGCATAATATTATTCACCCCAAAAATTAACAGAATGATAAAAATGAGAATTTGAAAACATATTTTTTAAATGAATATAAACTAACTGCTTCAATCTAATTTCAATATTAAAATTAGGATCTACTATCCAGTTATGAACTAAACCCATCAATGATGTTTTAATAAAATCATGTACCATTTCAATATCTACATTTCTTGATAATTCCTCTAGAGCTAATGCTTCTTTAAGCCATTTAATAGTTTTTTCCTCACGCATATTATGAGATCTTACCAGACATTCATTTAAAATTTTATTTTGCTCTAAACCATAAAATCTCAACCAAAAATATGCTCTATATTTTTCACGATACAAATAAAAATCATCTGAAATACTTAAAATTAATGAATTAATAGCATCTAAACCATATTTATTATTAGTTGCAATTTTAGATTTCTCATTTAACCAGTTTTCCAAATAATTTAAAACTCGAACAAGTAATTGATCCTTAGAACCATAGCGCCGAGAAACTAAACCGCGACTGTATCCAGCATTCACACCTACTGCCTCTAATGTAACTGCATTAACGCCACCTTCTGATAGAAGCTTAATAGTCTGATTCACCATCTTAAAATCAGATTCAATTGCTCTAACCTGTGTCTTTTTCTTAAAAAAATCATTATTCAAGTTTTCTTTATGTTCTAAAACAGTTGAAATCTCAAGACTCACAACAGCCCCCTTCCAAAGACATATAAAAATATTGCTGTCAACAACTTTTTCTGAAAAGAATATAAACTTAAAATAATAAAAGGTCAAAATTTATATTTTAATATTTTAAATATAAATAAATAACAATAACTTACATTAAAAATACTAATAAAAATAATAATAAAAAAAATACCGATCTTTTTAGTCGGCTTTGTTTTAATGGCACAAAAAAAAGTTGTTGCAAAACAACTTTAATAGGCTTTGTTGCACAACGATTTCATAACTATATGATTTTAAAAGTTTTGATTGTTTTTTGATCCAAAATTAAATTTATTTAAATCAGATGCTTACATATTTATGCAACAAAGCCACTTTAATAATAAAACAATAACATTGACTGTAACTGAATTTATAATTATTTTATTAAAAATTTTTTAAACGAGACTTAAAATGAATTATCAAGACCTCTCCATTAAATTAATTCAAGAACAATATAAACTCAAGAATTCTAAATCAAAAAGTATATTAGTAATAATTGGCGGAATTGAACTAACGCGAAAAAATCAATCAATCAAAAAGCTAAGTGAATTAATGGATCCTAGATATTTAAAAATTAAGGCTGGAACCCCAAATAGAGTCAAAGAAAATAAATTAATTTGGCAACCATACATAAATGACATTCCAAAAAATGGACAAATCATGTTTTTTTATGGGAATTGGTATACTGATTTACTAGCGTCAACTATATTAAATGATGAAAAAATACAAAATAATGTATTCAACGAACACTTAAAGCGTATATATGAATTTGAAAGTTACTTAAAAAATAATAATGTAGATATTATTAAAGTTTGGTTTGATGTTTCATGGAGCAAAGTAAAAATTCGCACAAAAAATATTGATATTATTAATAAAATCCAAAGAGTTCCACGTTTTACATGGGATGATTTTCCACAAAAAAAATGGAAAACTAAAACCTTATACAATCAAATTCAAACTTTAAGAAATAGATTCACCCACGATTGGGTAATCATTAATAGTGAAAACAATATAGAAAGAAATACACAATTTTCTCAATTAATACTTAAACATCTAAAACTACCACCTGTACAAATTAAGAGTAAATTAAAATATCAGGCGGCACCTATTCCTTCAAGTTTAACTCAAATAAAAAAAAGTGAAATTAGCCACATAGAGTATAAAAAAACCATTAAACAACTAGAAAGGAAAGTCGCAGATGTTCTACGTTATTCATCACATAACGTTGTATTAGTTTTTGAAGGTATGGATGCCGCAGGTAAAGGCAGTTCAATTAAGCGCATCATTAAATTTCTAGGGCTACACGAATATAATATTCATAGTATTTCAGCACCAGAAAATTTTGAACGATTACGTCCTTATTTGTGGCGTTTTTGGAATAAGCATTCAACGAATGGGGCACTTAATATTTTTGATCGCAGCTGGTATGGACGTGTACTTGTAGAACGTGTAGAAGATTTAATTAACCCAATAGAATGGCAAAATGCTTATGAAGAAATAAATCAGTACGAAAAACAACTGTCTGATACAAATACAATTGTTATAAAATTTTGGCTAGCAATTTCAAAAGATGAACAATTACGTCGTTTTTACAAGCGAAAAAATACACCTCAAAAAAGCTTCAAATTAACAGAAGATGATTGGCGTAATAGAGAAAAGTGGGATGCCTACTTACAAGCAGCATCAGATATGTTCAAATATACGAGCACAGATATTTCTCCTTGGCACATCATTGCCAATGATAGTAAATATGCTGCACGAATTGAAATTTTGCAAACTATCCTTCATAGCGTACAAAATAAAAATTTAGGTCACTTAGAAAACTTATAAGATTATATAAAGATATTTTATAATCAAATCAGGTGCCATTAGCATCTCGAAAGAATGAGTCCAAAAGCATTTGAAACAGGGCAGAATGAGGCTGTCTCATACTGGGATAACTAGAGCTGTCCCCTATGAACTCAAAATAATAGCCCTCTAGGTAAAGAGGTCCATTTTAATTTTGAGGCTGTATTAATTTAATATTCAACTTCTTTCAGTTCTTTAGCTAATAAAAATTTCCAAGCTCCGTTTTCATCAGGCTTGAAACTATACCTCCAATGTGCGAATAAGGCTGAAAACTCAAGTGGGAGATTGATTGCATAGAATATCTGTAACAACTTCTACCTGTTTCAATTGTTTAATTTCCCAAGTAAGAACCTCTATATCTTCAAATATACAGCATGTTATAGGTTGTTATTTAGTTCTTAAAATTATATAAAAATAACAATATATTGTATATTAATTGTAAATATACACAAGATATGGGGTATATCAATCTTGTTTAATATTTCAAAAAATTATAAGAATATTCAATTGATTGTTTTTTACACTTATGGGGACTATGGAAACGGCTTTTGATTTCAATGAAAAATTTGGCACACCTAAAAAATTGTTGTGTAAAAATTTTAATAAAATCCAAATCAGTGTACATCCTTATTTTTCTGGAATTTATCTTTGCTATCAAGAGGCTTTTAAATCCTTAAAAACTGATTTGTCTACATTAAATCCAAGTCTCGAACTTCACGTATGGAAAGATCCTAATTTCTCTGGTTTTACCATTACAAATAATTTTCAGTGGTTTCTATATTGGTCTCAGCATATACCAAAAAATATTAACGTACTTGTTCATTCTTTTCCTCAAGATGAGGACAAAATTGAGCTATTAAAAAAAGTGGCAAGTTCAGAATTCATAAAATTTCTGTCCTTTTATCATGAACTGGACCGACTTAACCCTAAAAAAATGCAATCGCTGATTAATGCCCATATTTCATCTGAAGTTATCCTGGCTTTAAACAAAGAAAATTCTTTCAAACCTCACCGTACTATGAGCTTGGATCTGCTTGCAGAACTGCTGTCATGCACACAAAATCAACTGAATTACCGCAATAAAGTTATAAACCGGAAAAGACAGAATGTGCTTGATCAACTGCAGCAAACCAGTGGAATTGTGCAGCAGCTTCTAAACAATCCCGACTTCGTTCTCACGCCAGATCAGCTATGGAAAGCATAATGTCAGAATCTAACCCAAGCCATCAAAATGCTGCTGATATTACGCGGGTATCATTAAAACAGACACTGGAAAAACTCTTTGGTGACGAGCAGCTCCAACGTACCAAACATATTCAATATGTTGCTGATTTACTGATTTCATATCCAACTGATCAATGTCTGGAAGGGCTGAATCTCGATCTATTAGATTTTGATCTAGAAACCAGTTCTGTTGTTGCTAGACCCGCTGCCTTGGTCTCCTCTCGAAAACATACTGTTCGCGCAACACCAGTCACTTGGTATGTGAACTCAATTGCACAATTAGCAAAGTCAGAAGAAAATGCGTTAATCTGGAATATCCTGGTCTTAAAAGCAGCAGTTTACCTAATTGCGCTTCCAGACATTCAACCTGAACTTTTTAAAGATGATCACACAGAACATTTCAACACTGTAAAACGTTTATTCCAGCGCTTCCGTACCGCCAATCGGGTTCTGAGTTCCGAAAAAGAATATCAAAATACTCCTGAATATATGCTTCTTTGGAAAAAGTATCTTAAAGATCCATCCCTTTCCTTAGTTGAATTTATTCGGTATTTGAATGAGGTTATTGATGAAGAACGTGATAAAGAGTCATCTAATGATTTTATGCAAAACCTGCTCAAAGTGATCCGCATCACCTTTAATTATGTTTTGGAAAATAAAGCAAAAATTGCCAAAGAGAGCATCGAGACTCAACTGCAACATGAATTTTTAGACGAAGATCAGCTGATTGTAGAAAGTTCAGAAATTAAAAAAGGGCAAAAATCTAAAGCTCTCAATATAGAAAAACAACTAGATGACCAAGATACACGTCAAATACTTGTAGACCCAACCATCGTTACCCCTCTGGCTGAATATTCAGAATCCAGCCAGAGCTATGTGCTGCCTCTGGTTGCCAAACATATTCAACGAAAAGAACATTTGCTGCCATACAGCAGCCTCTTTCCTAATATCACAAGTATAAGTGCTCTACTTACTGAACTATATAAAAATTACATTGTTGAAATTGAAGAAGACTCTAAAGACAAGGATAAAGAAACCAAAAAAAAGAAGGCATCCTTGATCCTGATGCTGTCATTTCTGACCGGAAATAAAATCCAGGAGTGGCTACATCTACAAAGTAAACGTGCTAAAAAATTGAATTCTCGCCAACAGATCAAGCAAAGCAATGGGCAATATTTTCTGAGAAGTAAATTTTCAATTTTTGAAAATAAGGATTTTGCTTATCCAGATGGCTTGCTCAACCAAACAGTTCATCTGGACATCCCGATCCCGAATTCATTTATTGCTTCGCTACGAGATGGTAACACCGTTACGGAAGAGGACATTCAGCAACATTTGAAACAGCTGAGAGCCAAACTTTATATTCCAAAATTATCATTAATAAGAATTAGCTCTCTTTTACATCAGACTATTTTGCAACGCACTGGAAATAAACAGCTTGCTGACCTTCTCACCGGTATTGATGCAAATAAGTCTTCTTCTACTTCTTATTGTCATCAAAATATCCTGACTTTACAGACTGAATATGTCTCAATTTTAAAAGAGCTGTGTGAGTCGTTATCCGATGACTACCAGAATATCGAATATGCTGCAGAAAAAAACTTTGGTAGCCGCAAAGCACCTACTTCAAATGTGATTCAAAATATCTTTGCCACACTCAAATTCAGAATAATTTCACAAAAAGAAGACGACTGGATAGCAATTTTCAATCATTACAATCTGTGGATGTGGCATTTCTTGTTGCTCTTTACTGCTGCACGACCCGTCGCTGAATTTCCAGGTTTTTTAAAAAGCTTTAACCTGAAAAGAAAAATATGCATGGTTTCTGATAAAGAGGTGGGTGGGCGTCAAGGCTATGGACGTTTAATTCCACTGGGTCATTTTGTCGCACAAGAACTCCAGAAATTCATAGAATTTTTACATTATTTTAAAACTCAAATTGCTCCTAGTCAGCCAGAAATTCCACAATATATTCAACATATTTTAGAGAGCAAGCTTCCACTTTTGAATATCTTTCAGGATGGTCAATGGCACCCATTAAGGCCATCAATTGTAAAAAACTTTCATCCTGAGTTAGGTTTGGAGCATGAAAACTGGCACCGGCATACTGCCCGTGCGTTTCTCAGCAATAAAATTAACGAAATTGAAATTTTAGCTTTATTCGGTCATGAACCGATGCAGCAAGAAGCTGCTCATCCTTATTCCAGCTTATCTATTTCACAATATTCAAGCATTGCTCATATTCTTGAACAAATGAAAGATCATTTTAATATTACCGGTATTGAACTAGATGTCCTCACTCAATAAACGTACTAAGCAAACTCGAACACTATATGCCGAAGCACGTAGAAAACAAGACCGACTCGATCAGGAAAAACAGCTTCGAGCAGATGTAGAACAGGAGCTAATTCAATACTTCCAAGAACAAGATTTGGAACAAAAAGGGCATCTTGAATCCTTCTATCCAGCAATTTATGAGTTTATTAAACGCAAAGCTCCAAGCTTGGCCTGGAAAAAATATGCGCATGAATTTTTTCGGTCATATATCAAGCAAATCAATTTAAATCGTCGTGAGACTTTGCCCCTACCAAATCTGACATTTGAGATGCAGCGTGATCAGCCGGTTTTTACAATGGACTGGATCGAGAAGGGACATCAGGTTGATGAAGTTCTTGATAAGCTTTGGGACTACTGGATTCTAGCGAAAGATAGCAAGACATTTTCTGATGATGAAATCATTGGAAATATTGTTATTTCTGCCCTGCTTTACTCAGGCTTAAATCAAAAATCCTCTTTAGAAGCTTTGCTTGAACACTTAAAAGATCCGGCAAAAATCAGAAAGATCGAAGATCTGAACATTATATTTTTAGAACCGCTCTCCCCCTCTTATGGAGATCTCTTTATTGATGAAAAAACCATCCGTAAATCGCGTAATTTTATTCCGGATCAAATTACACGCTTATGGTTAATTCATTTTAATAGCAGAAATATTCGTACAGTAAACCAGAATGTAGAAGACTATCTACAGCTTATTTTTAATAAGATTAAGTTACCATTTAATCTCAAAACTTATAAATTGTTACGCGACTACGCCAACTTTAACTGGATGCAACTCCCGAAAGTTGACATTGATCCTGCACTTTCACAATGCCTCATTGAGAATACTGCAACCTGTGGCTTATCAGAAATAGAATTTGAAAGATTTCTTCATCCAAAATTTAAATATCAGCAGGACACTCTTACTGATTCAAATGTAGAAAAATCACCATCTACTGTGAGGGAATCCTACTCTAATGATGACATTCAGCAAGCCTTGGATGATGTTATAAAGATTCACAAAGACCTTTTACAACTGATTCGTACATCACAAACTGATCAAAGTATCGATGCATTAATCATTAAATATTGCATTGAAAATACTAATAAATTTAATGAGTATAGTAAACGTGTCGCCTTATGGCTCATCAGCCTTTATAAACCAGAATTAGAACAGATTCAGCCACTGGCTGAACGTTTTAATTTTTGCGTAAACCAATTTCAAAAATCGTTTCAGCAGAATAAGCGTTTAAAAGACGGTTCGATTTACACTTATTATTCGCGTATTGCCGAGCCTTGGCTAACCCATTCTTTACAATATCTAGATAGCGAAGATGATCTGAATACGATACTGGCTAATATCTATCAGCAAATCATTACGAATACCCGACTTGCAGATGAGGCAGGCGAGCTTAACTTTAAAAAATCCAGTGGTCAGACCGTCAGAATGTTGAAACGCTTCCATAGCTTTCAACAAACAGTTTTTGACGCTGAGTCTCTCGAATTAGAGTCAATTGCCATACAAAACAGACCGAGAGCACGTATCATTGGTCCCATGACTTATCAAGCTTTCATGAACAAGTTAGATACCTTATTTTCAGGGGCTAATAGTCAAGAAAATACGTATAAGACATTAAAAATCATCTATATTTTAGCTTACCGTACCGGTATGCGTATTAATGAAATTCTCGGCTTACGTGTGCGGGATATCGAGGGCTTGAGCTGTTTATCCGTTTGGATTCAGCCCTACGGCTCAAAAAAGAAAGGAAACTTACATCAACTTAAAACAGATAGTGCTGAACGCAAAGTCCCTGTATATTGCTTATTAAAAACCGATGAATATCAAATATTTCATAATCATGTAGTCGAGCAACGATTACTCAATCAGGAAAACTTATACCTATTCAGCAACTGGAATGAAAATAGCAAGCTGAACAAACATACGGTGACAACACCTTTCAGAATGATTATGAACGAGCTTTTTAAAACTCATGACTATTCTTTTCACTCATTTCGACACACGGCTGCCAATCACTTATCCATTCTGCTCAACTGCGATTATGCTCCACTGGTCAAGAATCTTACGGATTATACTGCAGAAGAATATCAGTCCATTCGGACAGAGTTACTCCGTAATACGCATGGTCAAAATCATTGGTTTATGATTGCCCATTTACTGGGTCACATTGACCCTACGGAAACCTTTAAAAGCTATATTCATCTGAGCTACCTGATCGCTGGACATAAAATACTGCAATATCACCCAGACATAGATACTCAATTAGCAAAGAAAATGATGGGCTACCTGCCTTCTTTCAAATTTTTAAACACAGTAAAAGATTCTGCTCCATTCAATTTCGAAAAACATGCTGTCCATTTAAGTCAGCAGTTACTCAACGATCAAACTGACTGGTTAAAAAGTAACGTAGAAGATATTCTAGATGAGGTTTCATTTAACGCTCAGCCTCATGATTTTTTTAAATATTTTGCAGGAACAAAGGAATCCAAAATTTCATTTGCATGGTTTTTTAAATGCTTAAATTTACTGGAAATTCATCATGATCCAGATCTAGTCTCAAAGGAAATGTGTTTACCTGTAGAACTGGTTAACTACTGGTATGAAAATGCAAAACAACTAGGCCAGCTCAAGTCTCAAAAAAATAACCCAAGATTATTTGATCTCAACAACACAAATCATCTGGATAAACCTTTGAAACCCGCCATGATAGATACCGTTGAAGAGCGCACAGCAAGGAACTATTTTTTTGAAAATATTCAAAATATATTTGAAAAAAAGCCAGATCAAATAAAAGCGGTGCTTGAGACATTTTTAAGTCGTGTTACAGTTTCTCATACCGGCATTCATTATCGATGGAATAAAATCGATCAATTGGAATCATTTTATTCCAAGGTAAAAGACCTGTTTCCCCATCAATTTTGGCATTTGCTTGGACAAGACTTGGTACAATTGTTAGATAAAAAGAAACAACCTTTATTACTGAAGCTGACTAAATCGAGCACAACAGAGCATCCTACGACTCAAGAAGATTATGTTCGTCTCCAGCTTTACTCAACAAAAGATGCCAAAGCACTGGCAGCGTTTAAATTCTGTTTACATTTAGCCTGTATCGGTAGACCTCGATCTCTTGAACTCCAAGTTGCAGGACTAGAAATCACTACATGCTGTTAAATAATTTAACCGTTGTTTCCTTATCTAAAGTCAAATTTAATATATCTTTAGTAAAAATTGGATGTCTGATCAACGATAATTAAATAGTATAAACTCTATGAATTAGCAGCGTCTGAAACAGGGATCAGTCATGCGTACAACATCAGAAAAAACTGCAAAACAGAAAATGATATTAGCTAAGGCAGTTTTAGCTGCTGCTGAGCGCCTTGGTCTTACACAAGATCAACTAGCCTTAATACTGAATATAGATTCAGTGAAAAAATTAACCTCTCTTGAATTAGATCCCACTTCAAAACAGGGAGAAATCGCCCTCACTTTAATCCGTATTACCACATCACTAGATGCTCTTACAGGTGGGGATACAGCCTGGATGCAGCATTTTATGAAATCACCCAATAAATTGATGAGTGGTATTCCAATAGAACAGATTCAGAACCCTCAAGGATTGGCCTCTGTTTTACAATTGGTGGAAGGTCTTCGGGCTAAACTTTAAGATAAGCAAAGTATTATAGAAAAATTTGAAAGTGATAGTCCTCTCCAATAATTCAAATGCGAGGTATAAGAATCCCCCTTCTTCTCAAGATGTATATGTCTGGCCTAATTCCGTCAATTAATTGCGAACTGCTGCTATATATTGGATTTTATTAACCTGATGCGAGGTAAATCCCCCTTATAAATTCAATAACTATTCAACAATCATTATAGAAGTTTGCTATATAGCAAACATTCACCATAATTAGTTAAAAGTTTGCTATATGGCTAACAAGTTTCGGGAGCGAAAAATTGATATGGCTACAAGAGGCGAAATAGGTAAAGAAATACGTTTGGCAAGAAAAGGATTAGGCTATACACAGAAAAGTCTTTCAGAAAAGACTAAAGTCAATAAAACAACAATTTCAGAGATAGAGAATGGCCGTTTTACAGGTTCATTTGACATATTTGAACGTGTGCTTGATGGCGTGGGTTTACAATTCGAAGTGAATAAAAAAAAGTTTAAATTGCCACAGTGGGATGAAATTGAAGAAATATTTTCAGAATATGATGAATGAAATTATTTACAGGCTCTTATCATTTGGTATTTACATCCAACAATGCAAAATCAACAACAACTTGAACACCCATTTCTCATACAAGTAGGGCTATTTTACAGATCGAAATGATAAATTCATAAATTGCTTTTCAAAAAAAAAGAAACTAATATGTTTCTTATAGGACCTAAAAGCAATAAATGTATCTACAATGAATAAGTCTTTACTTCAGCAAATCAAAAAAAGACGAACCCAATTGGGCTTAAAGCAAGTTGATATGCAATCCCGTACAGGCATTTCAAGACAGCAGTACCAAAAACTGGAAAGTCAGGGCAACCCTCGATTAGAGACCTTAGAAATTATAGCGGCAGGATTAAATGCTCAACTGATGCTCATCCCTGATGATAAGGTTCATTTGATCAGACAATTATTGAATGATGAAATTAAAGTCACTATTGAAGATCAGGATGACTTAATGACTAACCCATGGAAGGGTCTTCTCGGAGGAGAGGAACCATGAATACTGTTGCCGTCCTGAAATTAACATTACATCACGGTATCGTTGGATACTTGGCAGGATTTCAGAGCGGAAAAAATATTCTGGTTTTTACAGATTCTTTCCGCTTTGATCAGCAACGTCCGACCTTGAGCCTGCTGACTTCCCCCTTGTATCCTCAAGCGGATAAAATTTTAGAAAAGACCTATGTTACACATCAGCGCTTACACCCCTTGCTATCAAACTTGCTACCAGAAGGTGCATTACGTGAACTGATTGCACAAAGCCTCAAAGTACATATAGACAATGAATTTCAGTTATTGGCAGCTTTAGGTCATGATTTACCTGGAGCACTCATTGCGACTCCATTAGATCCAGAAGAAATTCCAGATGAAATAAAATTCAAACTGCAGATCTCGAATCCAGATCAAATTTTAAAGCAAGAGATTCGAACAGATAATAAGTTTTCCTTGGCCGGCGTCCAAATGAAGTTTTCCATGAAAGCCAAAGATGGGCGTTTTACACTAGCACAGGCAACGGAAACGACTCTACTCGGGGACTGGATTATCAAAACTCCTTCTTCCAGACATGCTTTTGTTCCGCTAAATGAATATTCTATGATGACCCTTGCCAAAACGGTCGGAATAGATGTCCCTGAGATTCGCTTGGTGGATATGGCCCTTTTACAAGACCTTCCACCATTAAATTTACCCCAAGAGCAATATGCTTTCGCAATCAAAAGATTTGATAGACAGAGTACTGCTGATACTACAGAGCTTATTCACATCGAAGATTTTGCTCAGATCTTCGGCGCATATCCACATCAGAAATACAGCACCACAAATTATGAGCAGATAGGAAAGATCATTTATCAATTATCAGATAACAAAATTATTGATATTCAGCAATTTGCCAGCCGTTTACTCATAAATATTTTACTCGCCAATGGAGATGCACACTTAAAGAACTGGAGTATGATTTATTACGATAAAAGTGCACCAAGATTATCACCCGCATACGATATATTAATGACCAGTGTATATATTGAAAATGAGCATCATTTCGCATTAAATCTTGCCAAAAATAAAGATTGGTATTTAGCTGAGATGAAGCATTTTAAGCAATGGGCAGAAAAAGTCGGCGTTCCATGGCGTATCATCGAGAAGCAACTTCACGATATTATGGATAATGCTCGATCATTATGGCCAGCGCTATTACTAGACTTACCTATGATTTCCGCTCATAAAGAAAAATTAAGAGAACATTGGAAAAAATTGCATCCGGACTTTCAGATACTTACAGATGATTAGGGTAATCTGAAACCAAACTAAAATTTCTCAAACAAGTTCATCACGTCATTTTCCGTCAGTTTCGCTTCGCCTTCATGATCTGTACTTAGAATAGAGTGTGCCAGTTCTGCTTTATTTTGCTGTAAGGCAAGAATTTTTTCTTCTATGCTTTTATTAGTAATCAGCTTATAGACAAATACCGGCTTGTCCTGTCCAATCCGCCATGCACGATCTGAAGCTTGATCTTCAGCAGCAGGGTTCCACCATGGATCATAGTGAATGACCGTATCTGCGGCAGTTAGATTCAAACCGACCCCTCCTGCTTTCAGACTGATTAAAAATACCGGCACTTGTCCAGACTGAAACGCTGTAATGACTTCATCTCGCTTTTTGGTCTTTCCAGTCAGCTTCACATAGCCAATTTCTGCGTGATGGAACTGTTGTTCAATCAGTTCCAACATTGAGGTAAACTGAGAGAAGATAAGAATTTTTCGCCCCTCTTCCACCATTGGAACGACCATATCCATCAACTGTTCAAGTTTGGCAGAATGCGCCTGCCCAATTTTCACTGAATCCAGCTTTAGTAAGCTAGGATGGCAGCACACCTGACGTAGCTTCAGTAAGGCATCTAAAATTTGAATTTGACTACGTTTAAAGCCTTTTTCTGCCACAATTTTCTGAATGCTTGCCTGCATCGTGGCACGAACAGCCTCATATAACTTGGATTGCTGGTCATTCATATCAATATTGACTTCAATCGTGGTTTTTTCTGGCAACTCTTTGGCTACGTCAGTTTTCAAGCGACGTAAAATGAAGGGCTTAATCCGGTTGACCAACTTTTGTCTTAACTGCTCATCACCGCGCTTTTCAATCGGATGACGGTACTTTTTATTAAAAATTTCTTGTGAATATAAAAATCCTGGCATCAGGAAATAAAATAGTGCCCACAGCTCACCCAAATGATTTTCCATAGGTGTACCGGTTAGACATAGACGATGTCGCGCTGTTAATTGCCGTACTACCTGTGCAGCTTTGGCGCGCGGATTTTTGATATTCTGCGCCTCATCCAAAATGAGTTGATGATATTCATATTGCTTTAGTTGCTCTTCATCTCTCGCCAGAAGCGGATAGGTGGTTAACACAATATCATAGTGCGGAATCTGCTCAAAATTCTGATGGCGGTCGGGCCCCTGTAGCAGCAATACCTTGAGCTCAGGGGTAAATTTCTCCGCTTCTTTGAACCAGTTATGCATCAGCGATGTGGGTGCAACAATTAAGGCGGGACTGTCCTGCAAATGACCAGCCTGCTTTTCCATGAGTAAGTGGGCTAAAGTTTGTGCTGTTTTCCCCAAGCCCATATCATCCGCCAGAATCCCGCCATGCTGGG
Source organism: Acinetobacter ursingii DSM 16037 = CIP 107286 (assembly GCF_000368825.1). GTDB lineage: Bacteria > Pseudomonadota > Gammaproteobacteria > Pseudomonadales > Moraxellaceae > Acinetobacter > Acinetobacter ursingii. Next base: position 100,228 of record NZ_KB849711.1, read on the forward strand.
TTTCCCTTAAAAACTGTAACCAGCCTAGGCCCTGCTGCTGGTATGGACGTAATTCCCCCTGAAAACCTTGTGGTGTCGGCAGTTGTTGCTGATAGCCTTGTTTGAATTTCTGCGCAAATTGCTGCAGGCGATTACTGACCTGCCACACCATCCCCAGATGATGCTGCAATTCTAATAATTGACTCGCATCATAGCGATCAATACTGCGCTCTTCTTGCTGTAAAATGCTCTGCAGATGCAACAATACCGGCTTAATATCCCTAGCGGATAGCGCCAAATCAGGTTGATCAACTGCAGTTTTCACGGTGAAAATTTGACTGTCATGCAGATGAATAAAAGTCCGTGGATCAAGTAAATCAGGATTTACTCGCACCAAAGCTACGAGCGCATCAAGCAAATTATAAGAATTGCCTGCACTGTCTTGAACCGTCGCCCCGATATTAAACCAGTCCTGCTGGCCTTCAGATTCAGTGATAGAAATATTTAAATTTTCAACATATTGCAGGTTAAAGGGGCTGTTTTCCAGATGCTCTATCTGCCAGCCCATCAACTCAATTTGATTGATGGGCATCAGCTGTTTGATCCAGTCTCCATAGAAAGCAAAAACCATAGAATCGAGACGTTGTTTATCCAGTTTTAATTGCTGGTCATAACTAAGATCTTTCACCCACTTCAGTGATTCGACCAATAGCTGTAAACGCTGGATTGACTGTTGTTCCTGAACTAAGTCCCGAAGCTGTCGCACCATTTTGCCATGCTGCTCACCAATAAAACTGTCGCCTGATGTACCTGCTTTTATTCTTCCGCCTGCATAGGAGAATTCAATTTCAGCACAAACAGACTCTTCCCATTTCCAATCAAATTTATCTAAAACACCGAAGCGTAAAATTGGCTGGGGACTACCCTCAAGGACATCAATATGCTGAATAGACTCGGGCTGAGGCAGATTTTTCACGTCTGAATATTGATGAGTCAGTTTCTCAAACTCTGGCAAGAGCATAGATGGAAGATCAGGCATCTGTAAAAAATGGTACAGAAGATTTGCCGTATATTCACCATATAACTGGCCCACCGTGTTCTGTTGAATATCCACATAACATGGTGGATGGCTCGCGAGAATCTGAATATGAGGATTTGATTTTAAATCGAGTCGAATATCACCATTGACCAATTCAATGTTTAAATGCTCTGTCTGTTTGTTTACACCTTGTTGCCAGATCAGTTCGATGTGATAGCCTTGTTCTGACCATTGAAGTGCAGTATGGCTCTTTTTTTGCCAGTATACATCGCCACTTTGAATAAAAGATTTGAAATGCTCCAATAAAATTCCGGAGATATCAAGATTGCTTTGATAAAAGCGTTCGTCGCTGTTTATTTTGGCGTAATAATAAATCTGGTTAAATAATTGTCGTTTTTGTTCAGGTAAGGTCAGATGCTTTCTGGTGATATTTTCATATTGGGTATAATAACTTTCCCCCGCAATTGAGCCGTTTTTATTGCGTCTGGCCTTCTGAACATCAACTGTCAATTTCTTTAAGCTGACCGACTGATCTAGCAGGTAAATTAAATAATTGTTTGTTTTGACAGATTGCTCTGGTTCAGTCTGTTGTAAATACCGTTTAAAATCATTCAACCAGCGCTGTGCCTGATCATCCCCACGTTGGCGCTTTGCGATTCCCTGCGGGGATTGAGAGTCAGCATAACGCTGCTGAAATTCCTGGCGATATTCCTGAAAGAATAACCGCGCTAAAGCAGCAGCATGTTTACAGTTATATCCAACCGGACAAGTGCAGTCGTCATCGATTAAACGGTCTTTTTGGGGATTATAGGTAATTGCAGTATCGTAATAATCTGTCCCTTCAATTTGGGCATACATCGTAACCCCATCTTTTTCCTCAAAGAACTCAATCGTTTCCCTATCAATGTGTTTAGCATAGCTCAGACTGCGCTGAAGAGTTGCAGTACTAAACCGAGATAGAAAATTGATCAATGAGGACATAATTACCAGAAACCAAAAATGTTTATACCTTTGTACACGACAAAAAAAGATAACTCATTGAAATAATGGCATAATACTTGTTTTCTGACGACGAATATGATGACACATTTCAATGAGTTACATCTCATCTTAAACAAATATCTAAAGTGGAACAAGTCACATGCAAAATGTTTTACACTGATTATGCTTGCATTAATTGTAAAACAGACATGTAATCTTTCTTCTGCATCTAAAGCCT
>NZ_KB849711.1:102519-283799 GCF_000368825.1 Acinetobacter ursingii DSM 16037 = CIP 107286
TTGGAAAAAAAGAAGAATTTAAGAAAGTGCTAGCAATTTTAAGAAAGAAAAAGCCTGATAGGACAAGGATCCTATGAAATTTGTCGTGTACAGAGGTAATTTTTATGAAATCTAAAATCATGAGAAAAAGATAGAAAAGCACTTAGTCAGTTTCGGAGTATTATTTAAAACGTGGAGATGTTTTTCCTATGTTGATTAGTCAATTTATTTACGAATGAGATATAAAGTTTTATCTAATTTTTCTTTTTATCCAATTTAAAATTAGGTGCGTACACGGCCTCAACTTTCAATAAAGTATAAAAGGTGTTTGTGTAGGCAATACCCTTACTTTTGATAAGCCAAAAGAAAGCAAAAGCCTTTGTTACCCATACATAACATCCCTATTATGATGGATAACGTGTGGCATCCCTGCCACACTCGTGTATCCAAACGTTGCTTAAATTAAACTATGTAATAGTGGCGACATAAAGGTGCTCTTATCGCTATATATTAAAAACTTAGTGGAACACTGTTTCTAAAGCTTTTAAACCCACTTTGGGATCAAGTAGACCGTTGTAAATTTCAGGGATTTCACGTTCCACCCCAAAAAATTCATAAATGGCAAGCATCGCCCCACGAACTGAATATTCCACAGTAAAGACCACGTCATCTTCAATTTCCACAAACTGTCCAAGGAAAGCAAAGTTTTGTGAGCCTTGTGGAATTACCTGTGGACGATCCCCTGGTTTACGGCAGGCGAATAGGGCAGAGGCGTATGGCATCATGGCGGTAGTAACATCAGTCGTTGCCAAAACATGATCTAAAATGTCGTCAAAACCGAGCTGTTTAATCAGTTCTGTTAGGATTTCTTGCCCCGTGGCTTCGGACATTGGTTTTTTGATGTAATCGCCTATATGGTCAATTTGGAAACCGTAGCCCCATAAGGTATATAAACCTTCAGGTAAGTCGGCAAAGTGTGGCTGTGCAGGAACCACGATGGATAAATGCCAACCCGACTCATACCAAGTCATGAGTGCGCCTGTGCCTGGTTCATTGCCTGTATAGTCAATAATACGTTTAAGTAGCACGTCATCTTTCATGGTCAGAGTGAAAGACTCCCACTTATGTTCATCGACATTGCCATAAAAAGTCATTGGACGGCCAAAGTCTGGGGCTTTTTGTGCCAGCGTTTCCCAAAGCGTCCAGCCATGATCTTCTCGATGACGAATAAGGGCAGGCACGTCATGATTACCGCCATAACGTGAGTCTGCTGTAATAGAGCCTAAAGTGAAAATAGCTAAATCATTGGCTTTCAGATTAATTTGCTCTGAGCCTTCAGGCAATTGTACATATAGGCGTGAAGCGTAGCGTTCTTGAGTTTCAGCATTGGTAATGAAGTCTGCATCTGTGACATAGTGTCCAAAACGCACATCGACGCCTTGTGCGACTAACCAACGCTGTAGGGGCAGAATCATCGAGTCATATTGGTTGTACTTGGTACGTTTCACACCCGCTAAGGTATGAATGCGTGGCAATTCTTGAATAAAACGCAAGAAATAGCGTCTTAACTCTGCTGCACTGTGCCATTTTTGAAAAGCGAAAGTCGTGCGCCACATGCGCCAGAAATTGGTTTCAAAAAAGGTTTCATCAAAAAACTCATCAATGCGGCGACTGCCAATTTTTTCTTCTTTTGAAGCTAATAGGCGCAGCATCTGTGCACGATGTAGCGTATTCAGACCAAGCTTTGCTGCATCCGCAATGACATGTTCGGCATCAATCAACCGTGCATTGGCGTGGGTTTTCACTTTTTCATTAAACTCACGACATTCTTCACGCACCGACATGTCTGGATTTTCCAAAGATGGAATACTGGAAAATAAGTCCCATAGGCACAAATAAGTTTCATCGGTCAGCATTCGCCCACCACGTGTTACCCAAGCTTGCGCGGCATGCGGTGTATGTCCACCATCCATCGAACCACCTGAAATATCGAGTTCTTCTAAAATATGGATATTTTTGGCAGGGACTTTGGCATCACGGATTGCAAATGCAGCAGCAGCCATACCTGCGATACCACCACCAATAATCCAAAGATGGGACTGTTGCGCGTCTAATGGGGTGCGCTTCTTATTTTGCATGGTTCACCTTTAATTATGATGTTAAAAATTATGAAGTAAAAAAATTGGTTTAGAAAAACCTTAAAAATAGTATGTCTTTTTATATATGAAAAATGTATGAAATGGGAAGCAATCCCCTCATTATATTTTGTAATCAAAAATAGACGTATGATGGCTATTTTTAATACACATTTGTCTTTTTATTAAAATTGAATATGATCTAAATAATTGATGTTAATGTTTATTGTTGAGTAATTGCTCTATTGTTGTTTTCACTATGCCGTATGCTAAATTTCTTTAAAAATAGGCTTTTTATTTATCATTAAAAAATATCTTTGTACACGACAAAAAAAGATAACTCATTGAAATAATGGCATAATACTTGTTTTCTGACGACGAATATGATGACACATTTCAATGAGTTACATCTCATCTTAAACAAATATCTAAAGTGGAACAAGTCACATGCAAAATGTTTTACACTGATTATGCTTGCATTAATTGTAAAACAGACATGTAATCTTTCTTCTGCATCTAAAGCCTTACCCATCAAGTGATTACCACAATCATTTTATCGACGTATACAACGCTTCTTTGCAGATCAGTATTTCGATTATCGTCAAATTTCTCAGTTAATTTTCAATATATTTTCATTCGATAAAGTCCAATTAACTTTGGATAGAACTAATTGGAAATGGGGAAAACGAGATATTAATATCTTGATGTTAGCCATCGTCTATCGTGGAATAGCGATACCTATTGTTTGGACATTGCTCAATAAACGTGGAAATTCAGATACAAAAGAGCGTATTGCTTTGATTCAACGCTTTATCTCCATTTTTGGTAAAGATCGTATTGTGAATGTGTTTGCAGACAGAGAATTTATCGGTGAGAAATGGTTTACATGGTTAATTGAAAATGACATTAACTTCTGTATACGTGTTAAAAAAACTTTATTGTGACCAATCACTTAGCCAAGAATCATAAAATTAGTGATTTATTTCGTCATCTTCAAGTTGGTCAAACTGAATGTCGTAAACGACGTATTTGGGTTGGTCGAGTGAAACTGTATATTAGTGCGCTACGATTAGAAGATGGAGAGCTTTTACTTGTTGTTTCTCCTATGTTTAATGCTTCTGCTATTCGTGATTATGCATTACGCTGGGAAATCGAAACGTTATTTAGTTGTCTCAAAGGACGTGGATTCAATCTTGAAAATACTCGTTTAACAGACCCACCCTAGACGAGTCAAGAAATTGATAGCAGTGCTAGCTATCGGTTTCTGTTGGTGCTATTTAACAGGTGAATGGCAACATGATCGGAAAAAAGCGATAAAAATAAAGAAGCATGGACGACTTTCAGTAAGTTTATTTCGCTACGGTTTGGACTATGTTCAAATGGCTATTCTACGTTTGATTGGTTTTGGAAAAAAAGAAGAATTTAAGAAAGTGCTAGCAATTTTAAGAAAGAAAAAGCCTGATAGGACAAGGATCCTATGAAATTTGTCGTGTACAGAGATCTGTGTTATAGCGTTTTAAAACATCAGACTGCCTATCAAAGAGATTATTTATTAGCCGAATAATCTCAAAACCTGATTGACTACCAAGACGGTATCTCAGGTCGCTGACTTCACATATATTAAAACTCATTCAGATTGGGTCTAAACCACATTTATTATTGATGTTTTTTCATGTGCAATTGTTGGCTGGAAAGTATCAACACGTAAGAATACAGATATGGTGCTTGATGCGCTGAGTTATGTATCGTCTTTTGAGCTTGAAGCAATGTACGATTATAAGATTAACCCGTTAGGTCAGGTGGCCTAACTTAAATAAAAAAGTCTCCGACAAACCCGGTACGGTTCAGTTTTTGCATAGACCCAAGTGTTAAATCATCATTACGATTCTTGCGGACCACACCATGGGCACGTGAAAAAGTAGAAAGCTTATATTTATACGTCTTACGCCAAAAGGCAAAACAGAAACCGTAGCCCCAAGCAACACCCCTCTCATCATAAAATTATACCAGTCAGTAAAACACCTTTAGATTAAGCATGTGTATGTTGGTTATTATTGTTGATTATCACAATAAATTAGTGACCAAAAATCAAAGTATCCTACCCTACCTTAAATTACACCACACAAAACAAAAACTCTATATAACTGTTATATATAGGATTTATTAAAATACCGATTATGTTATTTAGTGTATTTTATGTTGGTGACTCTTGCCAAGGTTGGGGTCGCGAGTTCGAGTCTCGTTTCCCGCTCCAGATTTTGAAAAGCCTCTATTGAAAGATAGGGGCTTTTTATTTTTGATTTATATAATTTTTTTCTTCTTAATAAAGCCGTGATCGTCTTTGTATTCTCGATATCACGAAGTCATATTAAAAAACTTTGTAACCAAGATGTGACCAAATTGTGCCCACGTTATAAAAATGAGCTCAATTGATCTTAAATGATTTGAAACTGTGTACAAAAAACACTCTAAAAAATGAAGTACCTAAGGTCAATTTTTCTCTCTTTAGATGACAATGATCCACTATTTTTCTTTCTCAATCGTAATTTGTGACCAAGGCATTTTTTTGTGACCATTTGTGACCAAAACACTATTCAACAACATGATTTTCATTCATATTTTTAAAAACTAATAAATCTCCCACCTCTCCGTTAAGAGCAATACAAATCTTATCAATAGTTTCAAATGACTGATCAGCTCTGTCCCATTCATCATGAACATATGACTCTAATTGGTGGTCATTTAATTTGTAAATCGTGTGCTAATGAGAACGTAATCCATGTGCAAGAACAGCATTCAGCTGAAATACAGAAGCATCTTTTACAGCAAAGACTTTCAAATTCAGGGTTAGGGTTAAGGAAAAGATACATCCACTGTGGTTTTAAAAACTTTAGCATCACGAAAGTAGCCCAAGAAGATGCAGTGAATCACTACCAATGCTTCGCTCAAAAACTCATTTCTGGTGAATCCTGTAATCTTGCTTTATTAGGCTCTTCAGGTAATGGCAAAATGCATCTTAGTGCTTCGATTATCCGAAATATATTACACAGCAGTTTTTGCTCAGTGAGGTATTTTATTAGTGCAGAGATTGCACAAAAGATGATGGATTCATGGTCTGATCATAGCTCTAGCGAAGATGAAATTATTCGACAGTTAACGAGTTTTGATTTATTGGTCATTGATGAATATGAAATACACGATCGCCATGAGAAACGTCTGGAAATGGTGCATAAAGTTTTATACAGTCGTTATGATCAGATGAAGTCAACCTTACTCATTTCTAACTTTTCTCTTGCTCAATTTGAGAGATTTAGGAACCAGACTTTGGTCTAGACTGCATGAAAATGGTTTGATGATTGTGCCGTGCTATTAGGATGACTATCGGAAACGTTAAAAAGATCACTCATAAATAGAAAGTGTCCGCTATCATAACTGTTAAGCGGACTTTCTATTTTGGGCTTACAATGCTAACTTTTTATAAGCCGTATTATGTTAATTTTAGATATTCTTCACTTAACACTTAGCCACTATTAGCTAAGTGTAGTAGTTTCTGAACATAATCAACTGCGCTTTGATCAACATCCTCAGAAGTTGGATTACTTTCTGTACCGTAAAATGCATAGATTGGTTGGTAATCAGCCTCGACATATAAAGCGGTTAACTCAAAAGGATAAAGTGCTTGATTTAACGGTAACTGATATCGTCCTGTACCCGAGTAATCTTTTGATTTAATACCAGCAGAAACAGCAAGCATAATTTTTTTATTTTTCAGCTTATCACCTGTTGAACCATAAGCCCAACCATATGTAAAAACTTCATCTAACCACTGTTTAAACAATGGTGGACAGTTAAACCAATAAATAGGAAATTGGAATATCAAATTTTCATGCTCTTCAATAAGGGACTGTTCCTTAGCAACATCAATTACTCCATTTGAATAAGCCTTATAAATTTCATGAACTGTAAATTCATCAGGGTGTTTTCTTAGCTCTTCAGCCCACCGTTGATTTACAACAGATTCATTGATTTGAGGATGTGCGACTATTACTAACGTCTTCTTCATCGTTGAAGTACTCTATTTAGTTTTAAAATTGATGAAACAATTATATATTTGCGCTTTACTAAATATAAGTACGGTACTTAATGTTATATACTATACAAAATGATAGTACAGGAATTTAAAATGAGTGAATGTGTTCCATCAAATACACCCCTAACAAATACAGGGTTTGGATATACTCTTTCTCTGATTAATGGAAAGTATAAAATGATCATTATGTACTGGCTTTATGAATATAAAGCAGTAATGCGATTTAACGAGCTACAACGCTCTATAGGTAACATTTCATTCAGAACTCTTAGCAATACGCTTAAAGAAATGGAGAGAGATCACCTTATTATTCGTAAGGAATATCCTCAAATACCTCCAAAAGTAGAATATAGCCTTTCCGAACGAGGATTATCTTTAATCCCTTTATTGGATATGATGTGTAAATGGGGAGAACGCAATAAAAATCTTTAAAATTAACTTATTTAACATAATGGTGCTTATACGAAGTCGCTATATTAATTTTATTTAAAACAATTGCTTGTATTAATTTTAAAAGCCCAGTCTCTCCAGATCGGGCTTTTTTCTGGATTTTTCACGCTCCACGCCTATTCTTTGATCAAAGTTCCACAACGTTGCTTAGCTTGAGTAAATATTCAATTTTGTATTTGTTTAAGTTGTCGAGCAAAAGCTAAAAGCTCAATCTTTTTATCTTCATCTAGACTATAGAATATTTAATTCAATTCTGCTAAGTCATCTGTGGGTGCATAAAAAAAGATAATGGGAATTCCAATATCTTTGCTATCTGCGAAGCCAGCAGAACGTAAGGAGTATACTTACCTCTTTCGTATTGATTCATTCGGGCACTAGTCGATGATTCATCGCTACCCACTAAAATACCAAGCTTTTTCTGAGATAGCCTTTTAACTTTACGTGCAAAACCTAATCGTGTTGCAAATATATTTGAAATATTCAATTCCATCAGGGTGTGTTGACATTTCGCGATCAAATACTGATCTATAAAGATAGCCATAAAAATATGCAAGCCAGAGCAACTGAACTTTCATAATTTCTTTTGAGCTTATCATACCGAGTGGCTATTTCTCTAAATTGCTTTAATCTACAAAACGTGTTTTCAACTAAATGCCTGATCTTATATAAATACCACTCCATATGATCGTTATTTGACTGACTATTCGATTTTTTAGGTATATTCGCTTTAGTGCCTGTCTGTCTAATCTGTTCTCTTAATGGTTCTGAGTCATAGCCCTTATCTGCACATACCATGTCTGTTTCGGTTAACTCTAATTTCGATATTAACTCTGGCGCAATTTTAACATCATGCGTGGTTCCATCAGTAATCATAGAATCAATAGGGTGACCATGCGCATCAACAATTAAGTGTATTTTTGAGGATTTTCCTCCCACACTTTTAGAAATGGCTTGATTAGGGATACCGCTGAATGTTGATGAGTACGAACATGAGAGCCATCAATAAAAATCCACTCCATCTCTGAATGAGATGCCAATAACTTCAATAATATAAGAAACTTCCCACTGTTTGACCAACGATTAAAGCGTTTAAAATTGAATTAGATTGGCCAAAAGCAGAAGGAATATCTCGCCAAGGACAGCCTGTTCTCATTCTATATAGAATAGTTTCAATAAACTTACATAAATTTGAGTTGTGATGAATAGATAAATTACGCAAAATAGCTTTCAACTTTTGCCAGTGTTGATCTGTCAGCATGGTAAGAGGCATAACGAATAGTAAAATTGGGTTTGGCGATTTAATTTTACTATTTCGCTATTTTTTTATACTAAACATGTCAACACACCCTAATTAACAATGAAAAAATATGCAGCCTACTCAACTCTGTGAATCAGATGAATATCACTTAAAACAGCGCAATAAAATAGAAAAAAACTATTAATAAAATCAAAACTATCAATTTTACAGATTATAAATCTAAATTCATAATTAACACATATTCCGAAGTTAATCTTAAAGCAGAGATAGAGCAACTTCCTCAAGGATGTTTCTCCCAACTAACATCCTTTTCAGCCCAACCACTCTCTTATCGGTTGGGTTTTTTTTATCTTCAGTTTTATTATCCAAATATCTTTTTATAGTAATGTTCATTTATCAAAGATCAAGCAAAAAAAAGCCCAACCTTGGGGAAAGCTGGGCATATAAAAAGTAAAACTTTTAAAACAATTCGTTTGAGAAACTAAAATTCGACCAAACCAGTCAAGATTTCTTGATGCAATTATCTAAAAAAATTTGATTGATGTAAAGCGTATTTATATAAATTACTATGTTTTTTTCCTGATTTTTACCATTCTTTACAGAGCGGCATCACACTTCTTCATATTAATGGTTAATGTTTTAACAATTTTATCTTTTTAAACCAAACAAACATCATTCGATTTAATTTTTTAGTGTGATTAATTTCACATTAATACACATAAAAATAATAAATTTGGCATGATATTCACTTTAAAGAAAAATATTTAAAAGTTTTTATCAATTAAAAATAAATTAATAATTTAATTTTACAATCAAAAAACACGCTTCTTTTTACGCTTACTTACATTTTTTGGGTAGCAATCAAGCTTCTAGCTAATTGTAAAAATAGTAATTTTTTTCAGGTTGACAAGATTTATTTCAAATGATCACTTTTTATTCAGATACTTAGCTGACCCAAGAGCCTTGACTCTGCCTGTTTTTAATATCATTGACTTCATAAATTGTTACAATACAATGACCGCAGCTTAATTTTCTTGTTAACGCTGGAAACTACTATGAAAAAACTCGGTTTAGCCACTGCTTTACTTTTAGCCATGACCGGTGCTCACGCATATCAAGTTGAAGTTCAAGGTCAATCAGAATTTGTAGATACGACTGCGAATGATAAAAACTTTACAGGTGACCTTAACGGTACATTCTATTTAAAGGATGTTGATGCATCTAAAGGCCCTTTAGCTGAAGCCGCATTTTTGAACCAAGCTTCTAGCGTTTCGCTTGGTTATAGCTATCAGCAATATGATGTGAAAGATGGTATTAATTACCACATTGGCACTTATGGTGCAAAAGGTGAAGCTTATCTTCCAACACCTTATGTTCCTGTTTATGCAAGTGCATCTTATAACCATACCGATGCTGATGGTAAAAATGAGATCTCTCGTGATGACCACGGTGACCGTTACTCACTTGAAGTTGGTGCAATGTTGCTTCCTAACTTCTTAATGGCTGTCGGTTATACCAGCGTGGCTGATCAATTCTCTTTAGATACTTTTGGTATCATGAACAATGGTATTTACTCGGCAGTCAATCAAACTGCTGCGATTCAAGACGATCAAGATGCTGTGACTGCACGTGCGAAGTATGTGGGTCCAATCGACGGTACGAATATGGCAGTCGGTTTTGAAGTTGCTGGTGCGTTTGGTCAGGAAAATCAATATGGTTTAAAATCTGATCTTTACTTAACACCAAAACTCAGTGTTGGCGCAACATTTATTGGTAATGATGGCGAAGCAAACATTAAAGGTGATGATTTAGGTCGCTTTAGACAAGCTTGGGGAGCGAATGTAAATTACTTCATTACTCCAGCTGTTGCGGTGGGTGCATCTTACCTGAAAGCAGATGTTCAAGGTTCAGATCTTGATACGCAAACGATCGGTTTGAACGCTAAAGTTCGTTTCTAATAGATTCTAACTTTACAAAAAAAGAGGACTCAAATTGAGTCCTCTTTTTTTGCGTTAGGTGGTTCGCACAACATTTAAGAAATATAAATGGCGTTCATATTGATCAATAATGTCCTGAATCAAATCTTCTTGTGTCCAGTCCATCACATCATAATTCTGACCACCCTCTCGTAGAAACACCTCTGCCTGAAAATATTCTTCATTTTCGGTAGCTTGATCTTTCACCATGAAGCTTGGTGGCACTGTTTCACGTGAAACCACATTATAAATAAAGTTAATTTCATCATGGTGATCCACTTTCAACACCAAACCATTTTCAGTGTTTTCTATTTTTGCTGTCAAATGTCGACGACGGAATTCTTTTTGAATACTTTCAAAGGCCCTATTCACTGTCGTCTGAATATATTCATCCACTTCCTGCTTGGAATGCGGATAATGCATAATCAAGCCTAAACGCTGTTGCCAACTACGCGGATTTTGAATCGCGCGCGGCGTAGTACGCGCCTCTTGGATTGACTGCATTTTGGTACTGTCAATCCTCAGTGCTTTAATTAAACCCCAACAAATCAATAACATGATCACCGTGAAAGGCAAAGCACTCATGATGGTTGCCGATTGCAAGGCGGTTAAACCACCTGCCAGCAATAAAATAATGGCCAAGGCTGCCATGACCACAATCCAGAACAGACGTTGCCATACAGGTGAATCATCGGATTTTGCAGTCAGATAATCGACCACCAGTGCACCAGAGTCTGCGGATGTCACAAAAAATAAAATCACCAGAATCGTGGCCAGTAAACTCATTACACCAGATAGAGGCAATGTGCCCAAAAACTCGAATAATGCAACCGATGAATCGCCTTGTATCGCGCTAAGTAAACCTATATTTCCATCATGTAAGACACTATAAAGCCCCGCATTGCCCATAAATCCCATCCAGATCAGGGTGAATCCAGTCGGAATAAATAAGACGCCAATGATAAACTCACGAATGGTGCGACCTTTGGACACTCGAGCAATAAACATTCCCACAAATGGTGACCATGAAATCCACCATGCCCAATACATAATCGTCCAGCCACCAATCCAGCCTGTAGGTTGATAGGCATAAAGATTAAAAGTCATATCAAACAGGTTAGAAACATATTGTCCTGCATTTTGGATAGTCGTTTGCAGCAGATAAATGGTTGAGCTAGCAAAAAATACGAACAGCAATAAAATGACAGCCAATGCCAAATTAAGTTCAGCAAGACGTTTAATCCCTTTATCGAGTCCTAATCCGACAGACAGACTCGCCATGGCACTGACCACAACAATCAGGATAATTTGTGAAGTCGCGGAGGTTTGCAAACCAAATAAATAGTTCAGACCCGAACCAATTTGAGTGACACCAAATCCGAGCGTGGTCGCCACCCCAAAAATAGTTCCAATCGTTGCAAAGGTATCGACCGCATCGCCTGCTGGCCCATAAATTTTCTTACCAATCAAGGGATAGAGTGAGGAACGAATTTTTAGAGGAAGATTATGTCGATAGGCAAAGTAGGCCAGTGACAAGGCTACTATGGCGTAGATCCCCCATGCATGTAAGCCCCAGTGGAAAAAGGTAACACGCATCGCTTGCTGTGCAGCAAGAATGGTTTCAGGCTCTCCTGTCGGGGGCGTGACATAATGCATAATCGGTTCTGCCACACCAAAAAACATAAGCCCAATCCCCATCCCCGCAGTAAATAACATGGCGAACCATGAACTATTACTGTATTCGGGTTGACTATGATCAGGACCGAGTTTGATTTTACCACTTGGAGAACATGCAATAATAATCAGCAAAATCAAAAAGAAAGCAACTGACAAGACATAAAACCAGCTAAACGACTCAGTAATCCAGTCTTTCAACTGCTGAGTCAATAATTCAAAGGAATTGGGTGCAATAATGACAATTGCGAGAAAGATCGCGATAATTGCGAGTGTACTGAAAAACACATTTGGATTGATATTACTCATCCAAGATGACGTTTTGGAAGGCATAGATCCCCCAGATTATTTTTTAATAAAAACGTGATCTCTCGATCACAGAAGACAACACAAAAAAGTGGCAAGAATATATAAGAGGATATTGATCTTAAAAAGTAAGAGCCGCTATCTCTCACCCTTTGTATTTTATGGAGATTTTTCATTAGAAACGTTGTAGAGCTGTAACAAAACTTTATTGATCGTTATAAATTCAATCTTTTGGACTGTGTCGCGTGTACTGCAATGCAACTAAACGGGTAACAATCACTGCCAAATACATAACCCCTCCAAACATCTGGATAATCGCAATGACTCGGGCTGCTGCACCTGAAGGCACAATATCGGAAAGACCTGTAGCGGATTGCAGACTAAAGCTTAAAAAAAGGATGTCTAACCAGCTTTTTAAGCCAATATGTTCAGGCTTAATAAAACTGTTAGGATCGATCAACTGACAAATATTGTAGAGAAAAGCAAAGCCCCATGCCAATAAAGTAAACACTGCTCCAGCCGCAAACATTTCATCTTTGGTCAAATAACGATCGGCAAACATATAACGTAATAAACCATAAGCCGCATAAAAATAAGCCAGACTCTCAAAAATATGAGCTGTAATTTGTATGGCTGGTTCGCGATAACCTAGCAGAATTAGAATTGAAAAAAGTAATGCACCACTCACAAAGAATAAGCCCAGCGCAGTAAAAGCAGGTGATTGGCGTATGACTTTGGCAATAAGCAATAATGCCAATGCACCCAATACCCAGCTGATGGCACGATAAGAAATATGACTATCATGGCTAATAGATGAAAGAATTAAAATAAAAAACTGAACGATCAATAACCATGCTGAAGGTAATAAGCGAAAGCCTTTCCAAAAATCTCTGAATGCCTGCATGTCATATCCTATATTTTTTGTTCTTTTATCAAAAAATTTGTTTTAAGGTTTTTCTATCTTCTCTTGCCCTATCACCAAGAGTAAAGATCATCTATGTAAAAATGTTTCACAGAAAATGATCAAAACACTGTAACTTGTTACAGTCGACTATCGCATAATATTTTTAAATAATTCAATAAGGTTATAACAAATGAAACGCGCTTCAGTTTTTCTCAGTTTGAGTCTGGTTTTAGTATTGACCGCTTGTGGTAAAACCAATCCAATGCTGGAACAGCATCCTGACTATATTGGGAACTGGCAAAGTAATACCGACAGCTTAAAAATTGAAAAAAATGGTCAAGTAACCTATAAACACAATGAACATCAGGATCAGAAAACCTCAGATCGTGAAGTCAGCCTGACAGAGCACTCCGATATCAAAGCCAGTATTACCCAATTTGATGAGCATAGTTTTGAAATTGGACAAGGTGATCTGGGTAAAAGTTTTAGTGTTGAGCATGCGCCCTATCAAGAAAATGGCCAATGGAAAATGCAAGTGAATGGTCAGATCTATACTAAAAAATAAGTCACAACAAAAATAATGTCGCTCAATTGATCATTGATAAATTTGATCGCATAAAAGCAAAAGTCCTCGTTCTAACGATGACTTTTGCTTGAAGAATTTTAAAGTTTAATGATCTGAAGCACCAGAGATGCCGACACCTGTCATTGAGCGAACATATTGTGCATCAAATGCTTTACGTTCTGCTTTGGCACGTGCTGAATGATCTGTGATTGAGAAGAACCAGCAACAGAAGAATGACAGTGGCATTGCAAAGATTGCAGGGCCATTAAATGGATTGATTGGTGTATCAGAAATCTTCAAGGTATCTACCCACACAGCTTTAGAGAGAATAATCAGAACAACCGCAGTTAATAAACCGACGACTCCACCAATAACCGCACCACGTGTTGTTAAACCTTTCCAGAACATCGACAAAACCAGAATTGGGAAGTTGGCACAACATGCAACCGAGAAAGCCAATCCCACCATGAATGCGACGTTTTGCTTTTCAAACAAAATCCCTAAAATCATCGCAAAGATCGCAAGACCCATGGTTGCAATTTTAGACATGCGTAATTCAGACTCAGGTGTTGTTTGACCTTTTCTAAAGACGTTGGCATACAAGTCATGTGAAATTGCAGATGCACCTGAAAGAGTTAAACCTGCTACAACCGCGAGAATCGTTGCGAAAGCCACTGCTGAAATAAAGCCCATGAACAAGTCGCCGCCTAATGCATCACTTAAATGCACTGCTGCCATGTTGTTACCACCAACGAGCTCTAATTTACCTGTTACCGCAGCTTTTGCCACATCAAGGAACTGTGGATTGTTTGAGACAAACAGGATTGCACCAAAACCAATAATAAAGGTCAGCAAATAGAAATAACCAATAAAACCTGTTGCCACAACCACTGATTTACGTGCTTCTTTCGCATCTTTTACGGTAAAGAAACGCATCAAAATATGTGGCAGACCTGCTGTACCAAACATTAAAGCCAAGCCTAGTGAAAGCGCATCAATCGGATTGGATGCCAAGCTACCTGGCCCCATGATTTTGCTCGCCTCTTCAAAGCTGATATGACGCACATTTGAATAGACATCAATCGCTTGGGTAAACATATTACTGAAGCTAAAACCAACCGCTTTCATGACCATGAAGGCCATAAAAGTTGCACCTGAAAGTAATAATACTGCTTTGATGATCTGTACCCATGTTGTCGCTAACATACCACCGAAAATTACGTAGGCCATCATCAGTAAGCCCACAATAACCACAGCAATATTATAGTTCAAACCGAATAATAGTTTGATTAACTGTCCCGCACCGACCATTTGTGCAATCAGATAGAATGCAACCACGACCAATGAACTAAATGCAGCCAAAGTACGTACTGGCTTTTCTTCCAGACGGAACGACACTACATCTGACAGGTTATATTTACCTAAATTACGTAAGCGTTCTGCAATCAGGAATAAAACGATTGGCCAACCCACCATGAAACCCAGTGAATAAAGTAAGCCGTCAAAACCAGAGCTAAACACCATCGCGGAAATACCAAGAAACGATGCTGCCGACATATAGTCACCCGCAATCGCCAGACCATTTTGGAATCCTGAAATTCCGCCGCCCGCAGTATAGAAATCTTTGGTATTTGTGGTTTGCTTGGCTGCCCATTTGGTAATGAACAGGGTTGCACCCACAAAGATCACAAACATGATAATGGCATGCCAGTTCGTTGCTTGCTGCTGTGCTTGACCTAGATCAGGACTTGCCATGGCAGCTGTGGACAACATCGCACTTGCTGCTATTGCGGCCTGTGTCTTGAATGAATTCCATTTCATCATTAGTGTAATCCTTTCTCGTGAGTAATCGCCTCAACTTCTTTTAATGCATCTTCATTCAGTTGATCGAGGGTATTATTGGCAATGTAGGAATACACTGCACACAATACAAAGGACAATACGATAATGCCTAAACCTAAAGGAATTCCCCAAGTTGTCACACCACCACTAAATGAACTCATTAAAAATTCTTTGTTGTAACCGACCAGTAGCATGAAGCCGACATAAACAAACAGCATGATTGCTGTCAATGTCCAACTGAGTCTCGCTTTCTTGCTTACCATTTCTTTAAATTTTGGATTTTGTAGAATTCGCTCTACCTGAACGTCATCCATAAACTACTCCTTTTACAGCGACCGTCGATGGGCGCTTTTTAATCCTTTTTCTTTACGCTACTAAATTAACAAGCTTGTATGAGGTTCGTAACTTAGACTTTGGTCGCTAAATTTTGTACAACATGACAAGCTTTGTGACGGCTTAAGGTATGATAGTCCAAGCGTTGAACAGTTTAGGTGCTATGAACAGCTGGCTTATTATTGGGGTATTGGCCCTTTATATTTTAGTCTTATTCCTGTGTGCTTTTTTTGGTGAAAAGCATGCCAGTCGTTTGAGTACACGCGGACGAATGTTGCTGTTCAGCTTAACCTTAGGCGTTTACTGTTCCTCATGGACATTTTATGGTGCGACAGGTGCTGCTGTTCGTGAAGGCATCATTTTCCTGCCGATTTATTTAGGGCCACTGCTATTTATTTGGTTCGGCTACGATATTTGGCGCCGTCTGGGACGAGTCCGCCGCCACCATGCAATTTCTTCGATTGCCGATTTTATTGCTGCACGTTATGGCAAAAGCGGGACATTGGCTTCGCTTGTCACAATCCTTGCCGTGATTGCCATCATTCCCTATCTGGCCTTGCAACTACGTGCTATTGCCCTCAGTGCTTCGGTGGTACTTGATCAGGGGCCGCATTTAAATACCACCACCAACAGTGTTCTGTTAATGACTGGCGTTCTGGCCATACTGGCTATGATGTTTGGGACGCGCCAGATTGCCAATACCGAACAACATGGTGGTTTAATGCTGGCGGTAGCATTTGAATCATTCGTTAAACTTTCTGCGCTGATCTGTGTCGCATTGTTTTTTATTTTTGAAACGCCGAATAACCTGCGGCAAATCAGTCATGACGTGGCCAAAACTTTTCATGAAGTGCAATTATTTGGTGTTCCAGAAACTTTCTGGATTCAGACTTTACTTGCAGGTCTGGCGATTATTTGCTTGCCACGCCAGTTTCATGTCGCGGTGGTCGAGCTGCGTGATGAAAAACATATTCGTGGCGCTCGGCGTTGGTTTGCGGTGTATCTGATTTTAACCACGCTTGCCATTATTCCCATCGCCAGTTGGGCGCTACATGCGGCACCTCAGTTTTTAACAATTCCAGATGTCGCGGTGCTGTCCTTGCCGCTCAGTTATAATCAGGAATGGCTCACCCTGCTGGCTTTTTTGGGTGGTTTTTCTGCTTCTACAGGGATGTTGCTCGTGTCTTCGGTAGCACTGTCGATTATGCTAAGTAATGACTTGATCATGCCTGCATTGTGGCGCTTTAACCTGATTTCGCGCCACGATACCCGTTTGCCTCAAATGCTAAAATTTACCCGTCGCATCTGTATTTTAGCGGTGATGTTACTGGGTTTTTTATTTTTTCATTTCTTTAATGATATCGATCAACTTTCTGTTTTTGGCCTATTGGCCTTTAGTGCCGTTGCACAGTTTGCTCCAGCCTTGATTGGAGGATTGTACTGGCGTGGTGGTAGCCGTCAGGGGGTTTATGCAGGCTTAATTGTTGGCTTCTTGATGTGGATGTACACGCTGCTACTGCCTACCATTTTAATAAGTTTACCTGATCAATATCAGGATTTTTCCTATCACTTTCTTCACTCAGGTCCTTTCGATATTAGCTGGTTACGCCCAGAAGCACTCTTGGGTTTTGAATCTTTTGCACCCTTGACGCATGGGGTGATTTGGGCGCTGGGTCTAAATATTATTTTATATGTCTGGATTTCCCGTATTTATCGTCCAAGTGTGGCAGAACAAATTCAGGCAGAAAGTTTCTTTTATTATGAAACCAAGCCTTTACCTGCACAACATACCTCGACAGATATGAGTTATTTGCATCATGATGCCGCGCGACTGCGGGTAGGTGATCTGATTACACTCGCCAAGCGTATTACGGGTGATCGTCCAACCCAACACGCATTTGCACAATTTAGTAGTCAAAACAACGTCCTCTTAAATGAACACAGTTTTGCCAATGGTATGTGGTGGCGTTTTACTGAACAATATCTGGCGGGAACCATTGGCGCTGCCTCTGCACGAACTTTGCTCACCACGGCCATGGTCAATAATGGTCTGGCTTTGGGACAAGTCGCCAATATTCTGGATCAGGCATCACAATGGCAACGCTTTAACCAAAACTTGTTGATGACTATGATTGATCACATGACACAAGGCGTGAGTGTCGTTGATGAAAACATGTGTCTGGTCGCATGGAATAACCAATACTTAAAGCTGTTTGATTATCCTAAAGATTTGGTCTATGTCGGCTGCCCGATTGCAGATCTGATTCGTTATAACGCCGAAAGGGGTGAATGTGGGCCGGGTTCCGTCGAAGAACATGTCCGCAAGCGTATTCACTGGATGCAAGTGGGAAGCGCTCATGAATTTGAACGTATTCGTAAAGATGGTCGTGTCATTCAGATGCGCGGCAACCCGATTGAAGGGGGTGGTTTTGTCACCACTTTTGCTGATATTACCGCGTTCCGTGAAAATGAGGCGGTGCTAGAAGCACGAGTGATGGATCGAACTCAACAGCTCGCGGATGCTTTAACTGAACAGCAATTGGCACGTGAACAGGCAGACAAAGCCAATATGTCGAAAAGCCGATTTATTGCCGCTGCCAGTCATGATTTGCTCCAACCGATGCATGCGGCTCGCCTGTTTAGTACCGTACTTGAACAAAGTGTGCATAGTGAACAAGAACGTCAAACCCTGCAACAACTTGACCGCGCTCTTTATGGGGCTGAAAGTATGCTATCAGCCCTGCTAGATATTGCCCGACTAGAAGGCGGTTCATTACAGCCGAAACGACAGGCTTATCCTTTGCATGATTTACTGAGTGATTTATCGCTGCAATTTAAATCAATTGCTGCGCAGCGCAATATTCAGCTCAAAGTCCATGATGCCCAATTCTGGATTGATACCGATCCACAGTGGATTCGACGCATTATTCAAAATTTTGTGAGTAATGCCTTGCGCTATACCGCCTCTGGGCGTGTGGTGGTGGGTGTATTGCGTTCAGCTAGAAAACCTCAACATATCCGCATCGGGGTATGGGACACAGGTCCGGGTATTGCGGAAGAACAACGGATTAAACTGTTTCAGGAATTTGAGCGTTGTGGTCATACCTCGCCATGGGGTGAACAAGGTTTAGGTCTGGGTCTAGCGATTGTACAACGGATGACCAGCCTGCTGGATTATCCTGTAGAGGTTTACTCTGAGCTTGGAAAAGGTTCCACTTTCATGATTGAAGTGCCTACCGTTCCAGCACCACAAAAGACGGTTGCCGCCTTGCAACAGAATACGGCTATTCTGGCAACAGGTTATCGGGTGCTGTGCTTGGATAATGATGAAACCATTTTGGATGGTATGGCCGCTTTATTGTCGAAATGGGGCTATGATGTATTTAAGGCAACTGAACCAGAACAAGCCTTGACTATTATTCAGACTGAAAATATTCAGGTCTGGTTGATTGATCAACATTTAAATCGAGATCAACTTGGAATGGACTTTATTTTGGCACATCGCCCTGCCTCTGTGCCTGTGGCACTGATTACCGCCGATTCTGATCCTGAATTACCTCAGCGATTAAAAGAAATGAATATTGTACTGCTGAAAAAACCACTAAAACCCGCTGGATTACGTGCATGGTTATCAGGTCTAAAAATTAGTTCAGACGCATAAACGTTGAGTCGAGCTTTTGCATTTCAGAATATTACCGTGACCTTTCAAGATGAAAATTGGCGTTTTATTTTGACAAATAGGCAAAAGTGCTCAGAAAATGAGCCTTTTGCTATTCCCCAATTGACCAAAGTTTCCAATTCACAATCCACTATGGCAAAGTCTCACCAATTTGTAATAAAACATGCGCATAGTTAGTTACAATTACATAATATATTGTTTTTTATAAATATTTAACAATTAAAATCCTATATTAAACTTTAGTCTAATACCCCTTGCTTTCTGAATACCGCATAACAAGAAAAGTAAAAAGTCGATTCCATGATGCGCGTGAGCTTCACTATTTTGGCTCATCCAAAAACAGCATGGAAATTCGCAGAATTATTTTCAAGGACAAAAATCATGAATATTTCAGAGGCAGTTCCTCACGGTCAACATCAATCACTTCAGTTCTATCGTGAATACAGCGCCAATGCCTTACTCCCAGACATCGACTGGCAAGCGTTATTTCCTCATAGCAAACTTAATCCAACCCATGTGCAAGCCCTAGAAAGTATATATCGCAGTGCAGTGCCTCTGGCATTGAATGTCTTCAATGAACTTCACTTTGATGTATTTGCTCCTGCTGCCTATCATCCACAAGGTTTGGGTTTATTTGACAAACTTGCACAGCAAGAAAGTACACTGCTTGCAAGCCTTGAAGCGGAAACTGCGACTCTGGATCATGCGACACGCCACCAAATCTGGAGCATGTTACTCCGTGGTGGTGCAGTTTTAGTCTTTAAGGCGTGGTTAGGTCGTGTTAAAAATAACAATGATAAACTTGATACCACTCAATTTGATGAGCTTTCTGATTTACTGTTCATTAAAACTCCTCCACAGCAACTCGCACAACATTTAGCTGTCGAAGCCAATGCTGATTTGGATCATATCTTTTTAATGTGTGGCGATGATATTTTCCTTGATCGTTTTAACAGTCTGGAAACAGCGGCTTTATTTGTTGATTTGGGCGTTTATGATGCGGCTTTTTTGAGTTTGCGTGATGATCGTGTTGCAGATTATCTCAAACAAAAAGGTTATGTGACTCAAGAACAAATTGATGATTTGCAATGTGCGCTCAATCCGCTGTATTGCGACAACGTGACCTTAAAACAAGATTGTCTCGCATAAAATCATGCAGTGATCTAAACCAGTTAGACTAAACGGGTTTAGATCATGTTGAATACATCTGCACCTGTTGTGTCATGGTCATCCTCGTACAGACACCTCTTAACGTAATGCACCAATATAATGATGCGGTACCTCTTCCTGCTGAAGTTCGGCTTGTAATTCTGGACTTGTACTTCTCAATCCAGAAAGGTTGCCTTCGATCTTTGAACTAGCTTTTAGACTTTGAGTGGTAACACCATTTAAAATCTTGTCTAATTTCTCTGCCAAATTTTTAAGCTCACGATCATCCACCGATGCAGCCAAGTGCATGATTTCTTGGGCGTAGTCGTTATTTTTTGCCATATAGACGGCATCCACCACTCGTCCAGTTTCACGGCGCAACCTGACATAAAGCTGAGTCGCCAAGCTAAATAATTCATTATTGACCAATGGATCATCTGTATAGATTGTTTTCATGTTTTCACTCCTGATTGATTTAAACCCCAACGTCCTGCGGGCATTCGCAGGACATCGTTATGGCTCGCACTCCGATTAAGGAATGTGTTCTCCATGTTGAGCCAGATCCAATCCAAGTTGTTCTTGTTCTTCATTCACTCGAAGCCCGATCATCTTATCGAGAACAAATAAAATAATGAATGAAATCAGTGCACTGTAAATAAAGGTGACGATTGCACCAAGTGCCTGTACGCCGACATGTGCTTCTGCGCCTGATAAAGTTTTTTGCGCAAATACACCCGTGAGAATGGCCCCTACAATGCCTCCTACACCATGAATCCCAAAAACATCCAAAGAATCATCGGCTTTGAGTAATCGTTTTAGACCTGTGGCTCCCCAGTAACAGCACACACCTGCCAAGACACCGATCATCAGCGCACCGCTAACGCCGACAAAACCAGAAGCTGGTGTAATCGCCACCAGTCCTGCGACTGCGCCAGAACATGCCCCTAATAAAGTGACTTTTTGACGCGCTAAATATTCAACCAAGCACCATGTCAAAGCCCCTGCTGCGGTCGCAATTTGAGTCACTAACATCGCCATACCTGCACGGCCATCGGCTGCGCCTGCCGAACCTGCGTTAAACCCAAACCAGCCGACCCAAAGCAATGAAGCGCCAATAAAGGTGTACATCAAATTATTTGGAATAAAAGGTTCGCGACCATAACCACGACGCTTGCCTAACATATAAGCACAGACTAGCCCTGCGGCACCTGCATTAATATGCACCACCGTGCCACCTGCGAAATCCAGTGCACCTAGTTGAGCCAACCATCCACTTGGTTCCCAGACCCAATGGGCAACCGGCACATAGACCAATAAAATCCAGAACACCATAAACAAGATCATGCCTGAAAAACGCATGCGTTCAGCAAACGCCCCTGTAATCAACGCAGGTGTAATGATGGCAAAGGTCAACTGGAACATGATCCAAACGCTTTCTGGAATGCTGGGCGCAATATGACTCACCGAAAGCTTTTGTTGTACTAAATTGAAGTCAACTCCATTCAACATGACCCGATCCAGTCCACCAATAAATGGCGAATGAGGCGTAAACGCCAGACTATAACCAATGACCACCCATAAAATAGTAGAAATGCTTACAATCGTTAGACTTTGCAAAGAGGTTGCCAATACATTCTTTTTACGCACCATTCCTGCATAAAACAAAGCAATGCCTGGAATGGTCATCAATAAAACCAGTGCAGTTGAGGTGAGCATCCACGCTGTATTTCCTGCGCTAATTGTACTCATATCGGTCATATATGGTGCAGTTTCTGCCCAGCTCTGCTGGGTCATAAAAACCATGCTTAATAGTGCAATCGCTGCATATTTCAATTGATTATTCTTCACACGTATCCCCTAAAGCCATTTGTATCTGCCTTTTTTGTAATTACTATTTAAATGCTGACTAGACTGGATTTAGCAAAAAACGCGCCAATGATTTCTGTTTATTTCTTTTTTTAATTGAATTAGTTAATTTAATAACGATAAATGTGATGCATTTATCACTTTGATAAAATCATGAATTGGATTACCACTGAATTGCGTCATCATGCATGCTTTTTTCAAGCCATAAAAAAGGATCTCCTGAGAGATCCTAATCATGAAAATACATACTTATTCACGTGCTTTATTTTCTTTTTTCTTCAATATTTAAAGCATTAATGGCCAGAACTGCCTGAGTACGATTTTGCACGCCTAACTTTCTGAAAATTGCGGTGACATGGGCTTTAATGGTCGCTTCTGAAACATCCAGTTCATAGGCAATTTGTTTGTTCAATAACCCTTCAGCCACCATCATCAAGACACGGAACTGCTGTGGTGTGAGTGACTGAATACGCTCTGCCAATTCAGTTTCATCGGCAGCGCGCGGGTCAAAACTCACATTATTGGGTAAGTTTGGCGGCAACCAGATTTCACCTTCCAAGACCTGACGAATCGCTTCACCAATATGGCTCGGATGAGCTGACTTTGGAATATACCCCATTGCCCCATGTGCGATGGCACGTTGAATAATCGAGGCTTCTTCGTGTGCAGAAACCACAATAATCGGAATAGAAGGATACTGCGCCCGCACATGAACCAGCGCTGAAAAGCCAGACGCACCTGGCAGGTTTAAGTCCAGCAACACCAAATCAGGTTCAGAACCACTTTCCAGACGCTCATAAAACTCATTGACGGCAGCAGTCTCATGAATCTGCGCCTGAGGAAAACTATATCGCACAGCTTGAATGAGAGCATGACGAAACAGCGGATGATCATCAACGATTAATATATTCATAAGCGAAATGAGAAATCTTTGGCACGGTCAGATTAATTCTAACCATACTCTGGCTATTAAGGATATGTCATATTATCCCAATTTTTGTCCAAATGTCGGATCAGTCGTTCATTTTGATCAATTTTTTCCATTTTTACGGTCAAGAAAAAGTTCATCAATTTTTGATATAATCCCAGTTTGAAATAATATAAATATATGATTTTATATTATATTTATAATATTCAAATAGTTATGCCTATAAAAATCAAGATTATCGTCATGCGAGCGATATATCTAAAAAAAAGATAAGTTTTGGTCATTTCCTTATTTTACCTAGACCGCTCAATAGGAATTAATAAAGACAGTTTTATTAATGTGATTGAGTTTATTCATGTCTAGTTCTCATGCTTCGTTAAATCCTTTAAATATTGTTGCGGTTTCTGGTGGTTTAAATACCCCTTCTAAAACAGAAGCACTGGTTCAGGAAATTTTAAATGAACTGGGTGAAGCCACCCCGATCAATGTCCATTTTATTAAATTTAGTGAAATTGGACATTTATTAGGGGGTGCGATTTATCGCAATCAATTACCACAACGGGTACAGGATGATTTAGCCAAAGTTGAAGCTGCGGACGCACTCATTGTGGGTACTCCCGTTTATCGTGCTTCATTTACGGGTTTATTTAAGCATTTTTTTGATTTTGTTGAACAAACTGCGTTGGTGGATGTTCCTGTGCTTTTGGCAGCATCAGGCGGTAGTGATCGCCATGCATTGGTACTAGAACATCAGTTACGTCCCTTGTTTAGCTTCTTTCAGGCTCAAACTTTACCCATTGGTGTCTATGCGACAGATCGCGACTTTACCCCTGAGTACACCATTAAAAGTGAATTATTGCGCGATCGCATTACGTTAGCAGTCGCCCGTGCTTTACCTATTTTGGAATGGGCACCTGCCAAAGGTCAACGCGCTGAAGTGATCAAATCCAAAACTGAGCAAGCCAATCAAAATCTGGGCATTAACAAACAAATTGAACAGGATGAAGTGCTTCCTTCAGCAGCAGTTCCAAGTCTGGATGCGGCTGAATCACGCCTACATCATAAAATTAATAAGAATTTAAAAACCAATGTCGCTTAAGACGACGAAACACTTTTAGAGGGTTTGACCATGTCAGAATTTTCTTCCCAGCCGATTCAATTTGCTTATTGGGTTCCCAATGTCAGTGGTGGACTTGTGGTCAGTAATATTGAACAGCGTACAGACTGGAGCTACGACTATAATGTGCGTTTGGCTCAGGCAGCCGAGGCCAATGGCTTCGATTACGCCCTGACTCAGATCCGCTTTACCGCAGGTTATGGGGCAGAAAATCAACATGAGTCGGTCAGTTTTAGTCATGCCCTCTTGGCCAAAACTGAAAAGCTTAAAGTGATTGCTGCGATCTTACCCGGCCCATGGAAACCCGTTTTGGCGGCCAAACAACTGGCAACCATTGATTATCTGACTAATGGACGTATTGCCATTAATGTGGTGAGTGGTTGGTTTAAGGGTGAGTTTGATGCGATTGGAGAAGAATGGCCTGAACATGACCAACGTTATGTGCGTTCTGAAGAATTTATCCGTAGCATCAAGGGTATCTGGACAACGGATAACTTTAGTTTTGATGGTAAATATTACCAATTTAAAGATTATACCCTCAAACCAAAGCCGATTCAGAAATCGAGCATCGAAGTCTTTCAGGGTGGTAGTTCACGTGCTGCCCGCGATATGGCGTCACGGGTTTCAGACTGGTACTTCACCAACGGCAATACGGTTGAGGAAATTCAGAAACAAGTGGATGATATTCGTGCCAAGGCCAAAACAAATAATCATCAGGTTAAAATTGGGGTTAATGCCTTTATCATCGCCCGCGATACGGAAGCAGAAGCACAAGCCGTATTACAGGAAATTATTGATCAAGCCAACATTGAAGCAGTCAATGCCTTTGACGACGCAACCCGTCAGGCAGGCGCAGCCAGTCCTGAAGGTGAAGGCAACTGGGCAAAATCCACTTTTGAAGATCTGGTGCAATATAACGATGGCTTCAAAACCAATCTGATTGGCACACCTGCGCAAATCGCCGAGCGGATCGTGGCACTCAAAAATGTTGGTGTTGATTTGATTCTTTCAGGCTTCCTGCATTTTATTGAAGAAGTAGAATATTTTGGTGAAAAGGTTCTGCCTTTGGTTCGTGAATTAGAGTTACAACAACGGGTACAAACGACTGCGAAGTCGGCTTGAGTCAAATAAGCTTGAATAAAAATAATAAGAAATACTCTGTATAAAACAATAATTACACCCCAGAACTCGGTCTGGGGTGATTTTATTCTTCATTTGATCAATCCGCCCACTTTCAATAGGCTGAATTGGGTTATTTATTTTAAATTAGAATTTTGCTTTAAGCGTTAACGTGACGTTTCTTGGTTCTCCCCAATAAACACCATTGTAAAATCCAATTTCCTGATAATACTTTTCATCAAATAAATTATTAAATTGCAGGTTGGCACTTAAATTTTTGCTAAAGTCATAGCCAATGTTAGCACTGGCTAGAAAATAGGCATCCTGACGAACAAAGCCATCGGTATTACTAGGTGCGCCACCCCACTTGCGCTTGACTTCGCTTTGCCAATTGATACCGAAACCTACATTTAGTTTCTCTGCGCCATTCCACCATGTCTCAGGTAATTTCAGATTGGTATACACTTTGACCAAATTTTGCGGTACGTTAGTTAAAGCACTTACTTGTGGAGAGCTCACGCTATTGACATAAGTATAGCCTGCACTCACATTCCAGCCTTGGGTAATTTGGCCAATAGCTTCTAGTTCAAAGCCTTCGACCTTATATCCTTCGCCAGATGCCATCATTGGATCAGCGCCATCATCTGTTTTAATTCCTTGATTAACAGCCTCTAGATCTCGAACTGCTATATTCTCTTTTTCAGAGCGAAAAATGGCAGCGGTTGCTAATAATTGTTCATTCAACAAACTGGTTTTCATCCCAATTTCATAGGCTTTTCCTGTTTCTGGATCAAGAAATCTACTATTTCGATCTTTATTGGTCGTTGGGCTAAAAATATCGGTATAACTCGCATAGGCTGTTACTAAAGGCGTAATGTCATATGTGACGCCGACATAAGGAGTAAAAGAATCCGCTTTTACATCACTTTTGGTACCATTGGTGGCTTTATATTCACTATATCGTCCCCCCACAATCAGTTTAAGTGGATCGGTAATGCTTAAACGCACCGTACTGTAAACCCCGTAATTTTGTTGTTTCGCATCTTTAGTTGAGGGAGTTACGGTATAATTTGGTTGAGTGGTGGCATTACCATTCCAGCTTTGCCAGTTATTAATCAAACATGATCCTGCGATATTATTGGCAATAGTTTCATTCTTTCCTGTACAGGTTACTTGATCGCCGATATTGCCATATAAAGCACCTGTTGGAGCATCACTGGAACGCTGATAACCATTCACCCCCAAAATGAATTCATGCTCACGATTAAATAGTTTAAATGGACCTGTCGTATATAATTCTAAATTGGTTTTTTTAGATTCCTGCGTCGGATAAACCGTAGACCAAAGGCCTATACCTGTACCATCTGACTTCGGAAAACCACTGCCACCATAAGACATCAACCAGAAATTTTTTGAATATGAATACGAAGCTGCGGCTTTAATCAACCAATCATTTGCAAATTTATAACTTAAATCGACAAATGCAGTACGATCATTCTGACTAATTGTGTTCCAACGATTCGCCAAACTGAAATTGCGTGGCAAATTAGCTAAACTGCCATCAGCATTCCAGTAGGGTACTGCTCCCCACGTCGAACCTTTGGGTTGATTGTCCTGATATTGAAAGCCAACACTTCCCGTTAAATGATCTGAAAAATCGGCCTCCACCATTGCCATTGCCGCTGTAGATTCGAGCGAGTAATAATCCATATATGAGTCGCCTTGCTCATGCATCGCCATAACACGACTACGAATACGACCATCTTGAGTTAATGGCACCGAAACATCCGCTTCATTACGAATCGTATCCCATCGACTGAATGAGGTAGATGCATAACCTGATAATTCTTTGGTAGGACGCTTACGGATCATGTTAATAGTCGCAGAAGGATTCCCCGTAGAACCACTTAAACCTGTTGCGCCTTTTACGACTTCAATACGATCAAAAAAGAAACTGTCAGTACGAGGACTATTATCGCCAATCGGCATTCCATCAATCTGGCGATTGGTAATCGGATAACCGCGGCTATAGTATGAAGAACGCTCACTATCAAGTTTCGTTACTGTGATGCCAGGCGTTGCCATTAATACATCATCAATAATATTTAAGTTTCTTTGCTCAATCTGCTCACGCGTAATCACGCTGACAGACTGAGGGGTTTCCTGAATACTCAAGTTTAATTTAGCGGATCCTTTAGACGCTTTTGCCTTATAGCTACCTGTACCTTCAGTTTTATCTCCCTGCTCATCAGCATGTAATACAATTGAGGGTAATACCGCCGTTTCTTGATCTGAAGCGTCCTCATTGGCAATGACTAAAGGTGAAATCCCAAGGAGAATAAACGAAACAACAGCATGTGATAAAGGAGTCTGGGAAAAGGTTGGCATTATAGTTCCATTAAATATTAATATTAACGATAATAATTATCATTTAATATAAACAGAAAAACAACACATCCTTCATCTTTCCACTAATTATGAGTAAGCTATATCCAAATTAAGAATAAAAACTCGGCTCAGGGACTTTTCCAGTTAACACCCACTCGCCCACTTCCTGATATTTGTAGTCGATCGGATCATGTAAGGTTTGAGTGCGTACATTGCGCCAGAACCGATCCAGATTGAGTTGTGCAGTTGTGGCACGTGCGCCCATCACCTGAAAAATATTCTGGGTAATGAAAAGACTGCTTTGCGTCGCAGCAATTTTAGCTGTGGCAATTGCAACAGATACTTCGCCACGTTGCTGTGCCGTTAATTGTTCTCCCTGTTGCCATGCGTGTTGTAACAGTTTAACTGCTTTTTCTGTCAATAAACGAACACTTTCAAGCTGAACATAAAATTCGGCAAAATGCTTTTGAATATAAGGGTCTTGGATTGCAGTTTCAGCACTTGATTTAAACCATGCTTTTTGTGACTGAACGGCTTGTCTGGCCGTTTCAAATGCCCCTTCTGCCACACCCAAAAATAAATGCACAAATATCAATTGAGCAATCAATGGTCTTAAACTTGCATAAGGCGTACTTAAAGGGCCAGGATTTAACAATAATTCATCTTTAAAAATTCTCACTTGTTCAAAATGCGTTGTACCACTATCGGTTTGGCTTTGTCCCATGTTGTTCCAATCACCAAGAAAATGAATTCCCTCTCGTTGACTTGGAATAACTCCGATGAATAACTTATCGTTTAAATAACCTGAACAGAGCAAAAAGTCAGAGTCCATTGAACCAGAACAAAAACTTTTATCTCCATGAAACAAATATTCATCTTCACTCAGTTGCTCGATTTGTACACGCTGATCTAGCGGATTAAGTGCATTTCCCCAAAATAATTGTTGCTGCGCCGTTTGTTCAAACCATTTGGCATATTGTTCAGGTTGGGAAAATAATTGTACGGTCGCAATCAGTAAATGATGAAATCCATAAACATGTGCCAATGAACTATCAGCCTGTGCAATGATTCGAATCGTGTTAAAAATGGTTGTCCAGTCTGCTCCGACTCCTCCATATTGTTGAGGAATCGATAAGCTCAATAATCCACTGGCACGGAGTTGATCGCGCTCAGTTTTTGGATTACCACCTTGTTTATCACGCGCCGCTGCTGTCTTTGCAAATTCAGATGCCAGTGTTTGGGCAATTTCAATCGGATCGTTGTGCAGTGAAAAATCAACGGCATTCATGTTTTTCATCCTTGCTTTATTTTTTAAATCAGTTCGATAGCCTAACAAACTTAAGCCAGTTGCTTTATCACAATCTAGAAGATACTCAGCATCAAAATAAAAATACCGTCTTGGCGACGGTATTTTTAGCAATCAAGATCAACGATCTGGATAAACGGTAGCAATCAAATGCTCCACCACCGCGGGTTCTGCCAGTGTTGAAGTATCACCCAGACTGCCCAGTTCGTTCGCCGCAATTTTACGTAAAATACGTCGCATGATTTTTCCTGAACGGGTTTTCGGCAAAGCAGGCGCCCAATGCAGTACATCAGGCATGGCGATCGGTCCAAGTTGTTTACGTACCCATTGGACTAATTCTCCCCGTAATTCTTCAGACTCAGCGACTCCTGCCTGTAAAGTCACAAAGGTACAAATGCCTTGTCCTTTAATTTCATGCGGCATTCCCACAACGGCAGCTTCAGCAACATGCTCATGAGCGACTAAGGCACTTTCAATTTCAGCGGTTCCCAAGCGGTGCCCTGAGACATTGAGTACATCATCGACACGCCCAGTAATCCAGTAGTATCCATCTTTATCACGCCGCGCACCATCGCCCGTAAAATAACTGCCTTTAAATGTGGAAAAATAGGCTTCAATAAAACGATTCGGATCGCCCCAAATCGTTCGCATTTGACCCGGCCATGAGTCCTTAATGATCAAATTTCCTTCAGCTTCGCCCTCAAGCTCGTTGCCTTCTCCATCCACTAGTGCAGGCTGCACCCCAAAATAAGGTCGAGTTGCAGAACCCGGTTTTAAAGCTGTAGCCCCTGGAAGCGGAGAAATTAAAATTCCCCCCGTTTCGGTTTGCCACCATGTATCGACCACAGGGCAACGAGCTTCACCCACTACATTGTAATACCATGACCAAGCTTCAGGGTTAATCGGCTCACCAACCGTTCCTAAAAGTCGCAAACTGCTACGGTCACTTTCGCGGACATAGGCATCGCCTTCACGCATCATGGAACGAATAGCCGTTGGTGCAGTATATAAAATCGTGACATTATGTTTATCGACAATATGCCCGATGCGCGCCCATGTTGGATATTGCGGAACGCCTTCAAACATTAAGGTCGTCGTTCCGTTAGACAAAGGTCCATAAAGCAGATAACTATGTCCTGTAATCCAGCCTACATCCGCAGTACACCAGTAAATATCGTCCTGTTTTAAATCAAAAACCTCTCTAAAGGTCGAATTCACATAGACCAGATAGCCGCCTGTGGTATGCAACACGCCTTTGGGTTTTCCTGTTGAGCCAGAAGTATAAAGAATAAATAAAGGATCTTCGGCATTCATCGGTTCAGGCGGGCAAATCTCATCAACTTCTGTGATCACTTCGTGATACCAAAGATCACGCTCTTGTTGAAAGTGGATTGGATTACCTGTGCGATGCACCACAATCACATGCTCTACGCTCTGGGTTCCATCCAGTTTTAGTGCTTCATCGACACTTTCTTTTAAAGGGAGTTGTTTCCCACCACGCATACCCGCATCGGCAGTAATGACCAGTTTGGCTTGACTGTCTTCAATTCGACTCGCCAATGAATCTGGAGAAAATCCACCAAAGACCACACAATGCACCGCACCAATACGCGCGCAGGCCAGCATGGCAATCGCGGCCTCGGACACCATTGGCATATACAACACCACACGGTCGCCTTTGGAAATACCATATTTTTTTAAAACATTGGCAAAACGACAAACTTCTTCGTATAACTCTTTAAACGAAATAATTTTATGCCGTGAAGGGTGATCACCTTCCCAAATAATCGCAGGTTTATGTGGATGTTCTTTGAGATGTCGATCCAGACAGTTTGCACTGACGTTTAACTCACCATCAGCGAACCATTCGATCTTAAAATTGTCGATGTCATAACTGGTATTTTTGACCTGGGTAAAGGGTTTGATCCAATCCAGTCGTTTCGCTTCGGCTGCCCAGAACTCTTCAGGTTGCTCGATTGATTGCTGATAACGCTCAAAATAATCTGCTTCAAGCGTCCGCGCTGTTTTTTTAAATTCTTCGGGTACTGGATAGATGTCATTCATGCTGTTCCCTTCCTTGATGTTTGATATCTCATCACGAGATTTTGTCAGTCATTTACTTATTGATTTTTATTCCGCCTTAAGCAGTATGAACACAGCATAAAAGCGCAAACAATAATGCTTTGGTCTTAGTTCAACATAGCCTAATTTTTTAGTTCAGACATTATCTTTTCGAATAAAATTATTGATTTTTTGTGTACTTAGCTATACTTTTTTTAATGAAGATTTCAAACTGTAGCTTCACTAAAGCTTAAGAACTGTAACATTTCATCCGAATATAACCATTCAAAAAAATGAGGACCATATGACACAGCCATCTTCAAATTCCCCTTTCTTTTCAAAAAGTAGTCTAGATATTAAGGATCATCCACTGACTCCCAATGGACGTTTTAATCGTTTGAGTTATCTGGGTTGGTATGGTTTTTTAAATATTGTGACCGTAGTTGCCTATTTAGCATTGGGCGTTTTTGTAGGCGCGTTTAGTCTAAGCACCTTTTCCATTAATGATCGAGTCATGGATTTGTTTAGTGGCGCAATGGGCATCGGCATCTTGGTGTTATGGGCAATTGTTGCCTATTTTCATATCGTTTTTTTAGTTCGTCGTTTACATGATGCCAATCGTAGTGGTTGGCTGTGTTTGTTGATTTTAATTCCGCTCGTACAATTTCTATTTATGCTTTATGTGCTTTTTGTTCCGGGAAGCAAAGGCTTGAATGATTATGGTGCACCGCGTCCGTCAGCCGTATGGGAAAAAATTCTGGCGTGGCTCATGATTATTGTCATGATTTTAAGTCTATTTTCTGTTGCCAGCCTGATTTCATTCATGTCTAGTACAGGCGAACTGCAAACCCCAACAGAGATCGTACAAAAAGGTACAAGCTATTTCTAATCTCTATTGCAACCTAGTTGAGGGTTATAGGTGATCGTACTACACTATCGCCTTGTTTTTTAAAGCTGGTATTTTGGAAATCAATGTGGCAGAAGATAATAAACTGAGCGATGTCGCAACCGATACCGCTCAACTGATTCAGCAGGCGGGTGAGAAAACCACAAAATCGGTCATTCAACATACTGAAAAATACCACGATGCCTATACCGCGATTGATAAAATCGTGGATAGCTTCTGGGAACGTGTGCCTTACTTATGCATTGCTTTGGCCGTTTTTTTGATTTTTTGGCTTTTAACCAAAGTCTTTAAATTTTTTATCGCCAAAACCCTCAGCAATCGCAGTTATACCCGCCAGAATCTGGTCTTGGTACTGAATCGTGTCGGTAGTGTTTTGATCATGTTTGTGGGTTTCCTCATTGCACTGGTGATTGCCATTCCAGGTTTTACCCCAAGTCAACTGGTCAGTGCGCTAGGGATTGGTTCGGTGGCGATTGGTTTCGCCTTTAAGGATATTTTCCAGAACTTATTATCGGGCGTTCTGATTTTATTGGGTGAACCATTTCGTATTGGCGACGATATTATTGTCAACGGTATGGAAGGAACCGTCGAAGATATTCAAATCCGTGCGACTTTTTTACGTTCGCCTGATGGCCGCCGTTTAGTGATTCCAAATGCAACGGTTTATACCAGCGCTATTACGGTGAATACTGCTTATCAACGTCGACGTTGCCAATTTGTGGTGGGTATTGGCTATGAAGATGATGAACAAAAAGCAAAATCGATTATTCTGGATATTCTGAATAATAACCGTAATGTCCTCAGTCAGCCTGCATTTAGTGTCAATGTCACCGCATTGGCCGATTTTTCAGTCAATCTTACAGTGCAATGGTGGGTAGACACGACAGAAACCGGGATTTCAGCTTCTATTAGTGAGATTCAGGCTGAAGTCAAACAGGCATTTAGTGCAAATGCCATCAACATTCCTTACCCGATTCAGGAACTTAAAGTCCATCAAAGTGCACCAGAATTACTCAATACAGCAACAACCGCAGAATCAAGCAAACAATCTTCCCAATAAATAGGAAATAGCGGTTTCTGTTCTTAGAATACGGTTGCCTAAGTGGTACGCTTGGCAGCCGTTTTTGGTCAGTAAATCTACCTCATAAGGGATAAATCCCCCTTCTGGCCCAATGACGATGCTACAGGGATGATCAATTGCATAGGGCATGGCGGTTTCTGCATACGGATGTGCCAAATAAGCAGGTCGATCTTTATCAATCATTTGCGGCAAAATATCTTCAACAAATGGCTTAAAACGTGGATATAACTCAATTTCAGGAACAACCACATCTCCTGCCTGCTCCAAGCCTAGAGTCACATAATGATCCAGTTGTTTTAAAAAAGGCGTTTGCCAATAACTTTTATCCACACGATAACTGTGGATAAGTATCAACTTGTCCACACCCAATGTCACGCTGTCCATCACAATACGACGTAACACTTTGGGTCGAGGCAAGGCGACAATTAAAGTCACAGGTAACTTAGCAGGAGTTGGTTCTTGCTGAATAGGCGCAACCCAAATTTTATCAGCATCTATCTGTTTAATTTCAACCAGATAACGTGCCTGATGACGAACTCCAACTTTGAGTCGATCACCGACTTTCAATTTTAACTGCTGAATAATATGCTGATATTGTCTGGGCTGGTGAATGACCCACAATGTCTCTTGAACATCCTCGGGTTCCAATAACACAATATTCATGCATCCTTCACCTGCTGATCCAGATAGTGGTCGATCACCGCGATATGATGTCGTAATGACCCCTGATTCCGCGCTAACACTCGTTGTGCCTGAGCTGCCATATGTTTTGCAGCCTCTTGATCATATAAATAATGTCGAAACGCTGCCACTGCCGCCTGTGCATCGGGTGCAATGTCAATCGCCTGTTCCGCAACACATTCATCTACGATATTTTGAAAATTAAAATAATGCGGGCCAATCACGGTCGGCACATAAAGCGCCATCGGTTCCAAAATGTTATGTCCGCCCCCCGGTTGATTGAGCGAACCACCGACAAAACAGACCTGACTTAAGGCATACCATAACCATAATTCACCCATACTATCTGCCAGATAAACTTGAGTATCGGGTTGAACGTTCTGACCCAAACTACGTCGTTGAGTGTTTAGATTGAGTTTCTGGCATAACTGAAAGACTTCATCAAAACGCTCAGGATGACGAGGTACCACGATACATAACAAGGCAGGATTATTTTGTAAATCCTCTCGCAGTGCCTCAAGTAATAATTGTTCTTCTGGCGCATGGGTACTCGCCAAAGTCACAATCTGACGTTCAGCTAATTGCCATTGTTGTTGTATTTGTTCGGCTTGCTCAAGAAAATGGATGGGTGCTGAAATATCGAATTTAATATTACCCACTATTAGTGCTTTTTGTGCGGCTAAACCCAATTCAATATAGCGCTGTCGGGTGGATTGATCCTGTGCCAATAAAATATCTATTTTACTCAGCATCGCTCGGGTTAAACCCGCTACTCGGGCATAGCCTTTAGCCGATTTTTCAGAAAGCCGAGCATTGAGTACCATCACTGCAATCTGATGTTGTCTGGCTTGATCGATTAAATTTGGCCATAATTCTGTTTCGACTAAGGCCAAAAAACGTGGCTGGTATTTTGCAAAAAACTGTTGCAGCAGATCAATTTGATCCACAGGCAAATATACCGCCTGAAATAGATCCAGATACGGTTCTTTTAAAAATAAAGATTTGGCGCGCGTCTGACCTGTTTTGGTGGTATTGGTCACCAGAACGGGATAACCCAATTTTAAATAATGTTCAATCAATGGCTGCGCGGCATTGGTTTCACCCACTGAAACTGCATGAAACCATAAGGCATGACGATTTTTAACAGGCTGAAATGGCCCAAAACGCTCCAGACATTCCTGTTGATAGAGTGCATCTGTTTCAGCGCGCTGTTTGATCTTCCAGCGATAAAAAGGCTTGATACACGCCAATAAAAAGTTATACCAAAATGGAGTCGCCAAACAGATACCTTGGAATTTGTAACTTGATCGAACTATATCATTGCAAAATAATAGAAGAAATAGTGTAATTGTCAGAAAATTAATAAACTATAGTGAGATTTCCCATATTGTTACTTATCTTATTATTAGGTTGTTTTTTAAGTATTCCTTTATTTTTTCTTTGGTATCGCCTTTTCAAAAAATACATTATCAACACCAAAAGAAGAAAACTCCTGACTTTTTTTGCAACGTTACTCACGATACCATTTATCTATATTGGATCAATCTTTATCTGGCTTTTTACTATCAGCTATTATCCTGATTATAGTTTCAATAAAAAAAAATGGTCTACAAATCAAGAAACTCGTTATGAGCTTTCTAAAGATATAATTGGCAGTAGAATGTTAATAGGAAAAACAAAATTAGAGGTTTTAAAAATCTTAGGCGATGAAAATAACAAAATTGAAGAAAATCATTGGATTTATTATTTAGGTACTAGACCTGAACTGTTCAACATTGACCCTGATATGCTTAAAATCGAATTCATAGATGGGAAAGTTATAAAAGTGAGTCAACACCCAACTTAAAACTAATTCGCCAAGTATAATCTAATAGATATCAAATTATACTCAGCATCAAAATCAAGAAATTAAATCGC
Source organism: Acinetobacter ursingii DSM 16037 = CIP 107286 (assembly GCF_000368825.1). Lineage (GTDB taxonomy): Bacteria > Pseudomonadota > Gammaproteobacteria > Pseudomonadales > Moraxellaceae > Acinetobacter > Acinetobacter ursingii. Next base: position 138,231 of record NZ_KB849711.1, read on the forward strand.
TGGATAATCGGTATATCCCAATGCACCTTTGGCATAAATGGTTTCTGGATTTAACTCATTGAATGGCAGATTCTTTTCCAAACGTGTCAACAAGTCAGGATTAGCAATATAGGCTTTACCAAAAGAAACCGCATCTGCTTCGCCTGATGCCAAAAGCTGTTTGGCTGATTCAGGCGTTAGATTTTCATTGGCAATCCACGCCCCTGTAAATTGCTGACGCAATTGTGGACTGATACTGTCTTCGGCTTGATATTCTCTTGAGAAAACAAAGGCAATCTGGCGCTGACTCAGTTGTTGCATGACATAACCAAAGGTTTCTAGTGGATTGGCATCCCCCATGTCATGCGAATCTGCTCGCGGTGCAATATGCACACCAACACGTCCTGCACCCCAAACCTCAATAAATGCATCGACCACTTGTAACAATAAGCGCGCGCGATTTTCAAGGCTACCGCCATATTCATCATCACGATGGTTTGTGGTACTTTGCAAGAATTGATCAATCAAATAACCATTTGCCGCATGCAACTCCACTCCATCAAAACCAGCAACTTTGGCTAACTCCGCGGCATGTTTATATTGCGCGACAATCTCCTGAATCTCTTCAATCGATAATGCACGCGGTGTCACATATGGACGTTTTGGTCGTAATAAACTGACGTGTCCAGCTGGTTGAATGGCACTTGGTGCAACAGGTGTATCGCCATCCAAAAGATCTGGATGAGAAATACGTCCCACATGCCAAAGCTGTACCACCATTTTTGAGCCTTGTGCATGCACTGCCTCTATAATTGGCTGCCATGCCTGCGCCTGCTCTTCTGACCACAGTCCTGGTGTTTCTGCATAACCCACCGCTTTAGGGGCAATCACTGTCGCCTCAGTCAAGATCAGACCTGCATTGGCGCGCTGGGCATAGTATTCCTGCATCAATTGATTCGGAACGCGAGTTTCACCACTTCGTGCTCGGGTTAAAGGAGCCATGACCAGACGATTTTTAATTTCAAAATCGCCAATTTTCAAGGGAGAGTTCAATTCAGCCATAATCGCCTCGGCTCACACTGTTTGCTTGAGTTACAGTGCTTGTTTTAAATGATCGAGATATTGCTGAATCAATGCTTCATTACGTGAAAAATAAGACCATTGACCATATTTTTCGACCTTAATCAATCCTGCCTGTTGCAATACAGACAAATGATTGGACATGGTAGATTGGGAGACATTGCCCAAACGTTCAATGTGACCCGCACAGACACCACGTTCAAAATTGCCACACTCTTCTACCGACAAATAATGGGCTGGCTGCTTTAACCATTGCAAAATTTGCCGGCGAGTCGGATTGGCTAAGGCTTTAAAAATCGCATCTACATCCATAAACCTTGCTCATGGGTTAAATGACAAAGCATTGTTCAACACCTGATCTCATTATATCGAATAATTTAGATATTAATATCTATTTTTATAGATATATTGTCATCGCATGTAAATTTGCTTTGCCAATTGACTTGTAACTTAGAGACCTTGTTTTAAACTGGCTTCAATAAATTTGTCCAGATCACCATCCAGTACAGCGCCAGTATTGGAGTTCTCAACCCCAGTTCTTAAGTCTTTAATACGTGAATCATCCAGCACATAAGAGCGGATTTGACTGCCCCAACCGATGTCAGATTTGGAGTCTTCCAGTGCCTGAGCAGCTTCATTACGCTTACTCATTTCCAGCTCATACAATTTGGCACGTAACTGTTTCCATGCATGATCACGGTTCGCATGTTGTGAGCGCTGATTTTGACATGCCACCACAATCCCTGTTGGCGCATGGGTTAAACGCACCGCAGAATCGGTTTTGTTAATGTGCTGACCACCCGCACCTGAAGCGCGGTAAGTATCGGTGCGCACATCGGATGGATTGATTTCAATTTCGATATTGTCATCAATTTCAGGTGATACAAACACCGCGCTAAATGAAGTATGACGACGATTACCACTATCAAATGGTGATTTACGTACTAAGCGATGTACACCCGATTCGGTGCGTAACCAACCATAGGCATACTCACCCTCTACACGGATAGTCGCAGATTTAATGCCTGCCACATCACCATCTGACTCTTCCATCAATTCAGCTTTAAAGCCATGACGTTCGATCCAGCGCATATACATTCGTAATAGCATCGATGCCCAGTCTTGCGCTTCTGTGCCGCCAGACCCCGCCTGAATCTCGACATAACATGGATTTGGATCCATGGGGTTGCTAAACATCCGACGGAATTCTAGCTTGGCCAGCTCTTCTTCAGCGGTGGCAAGTTCAGCTTCCACATCCACCAGTAAGCTTTCATCATCGGCTTCAACCGCCAAATCCAGCATGGCTTTGGCATCTTCAAGTTGTTCAGCCAAACCATCCAGTACATTAATTATATTTTCAAGCTCGCCTTTTTCTTTGGCCATCGCTTGAGCGCGACTCTGGTCATTCCAGATCGCAGGATCTTCTAATTCACGCAGGACTTCTTCTAAACGTTCTTTTTTCAGATCGTAGTCAAAGATACCCCCGTAGTGTTTGACTACGATCAGTTAAATCTTTTAATTGGTTTAGATAAGGATTAATTTCCACGCGATTATGCTCACATCAAAAATAAATAGCGCATTATTTTAGCATAAAGTGTTTTTTAAGACATGATATGAAACATGATCACTGCAATGAAGACCTCAGACCGCACACTGAAAAAACTTAAAATAAGCTGAATAGCTTTCTGTATTCGGCTTCATTATTGCTATTTATTAAAGCATTTTACCCTCCATCATGATGTGCATCTGAAAATCTTGACTCACAAAAATGCCTCTTTATTGAGCAAAATATTACAATACTCACAAAACTACGTATCTTTTAATAAAACAAAACATTCAATTATTTTGTTTAATTACAATAACTTATATTTAAAAATTTACATTGCAATTACATTATTACACTACAGTTACTAAGCCAAGATTGACGCACCATAATTTTCCAATACACTCTAAGTTGTAACAAAAGATTTACTTTTTTAAAAACTTTGGAGGGGAGATTTCCATGAAAAAATTAGCAATTGCATCTGCTTTATTATCCACATTGGCCTTTGTAGGCACTGGTACTGCACATGCCTATCAGGCTGAAGTCGGCGGTTCTTATACCTATAATGACTGGGATGACTATGATGCAACTCATCAGTTTGGTTTAGATGGAACTTACTATTTTAACCCTGTACAAACCCGTAATTCACCACTTGCAGAAGCCGCGTTTCTTGACCGTGCTAGTAACGTGAGTGCCAACGTTAAATATGCAGATAACGATGGCGTAAAAGACACTAATTACGGTATTGGCGCTGAATACTATGTTCCAAATAGTGACTTCTATGTGAGTGGTCGTATTGGTCGTGAAGAGTTTGAAGTCGATAACAGCCCAATTGATAGTAAAACAACTCTTTACGGTGCTGAAATCGGTTACCTACCAACACCAGGTTTATTACTTGCTTTGGGTGTAACAGGTTATGACCAGAAAGACGGCGATGATGGTGCTGACCCTACTATTCGTGCCAAATATGTCACTCAAGTCGGTCAACATGATGTAAACCTTGAAGCATACGGTGCATTTGGTGATCTAGATGAATATCGTGTTCGTGGTGATTACTATATCGATAAAACATTTAGCGTAGGTGCAGATTACTACAATAACGACTTAACAGATCGTGATGAGTGGGGTATTAACGCGAAGAAATTCCTCAATCAACAAGTCAGCGTTGAAGGTCGTATCGGATTTGGTGACAACTACAACACTTATGGTGTTCGTGCTGCTTACCGTTTCTAATTCAAAACAATCCTTAAAAAAAATCGCTCAAATTGAGCGATTTTTTTATTTTAAAATTTAATGAATATAACTTATTTATTTCAGTCAGCATTGTCCCCCATCTTTTATTTAATTTTTATTTTAGTAAACGTTTACACCTCCAAAATGTAAATAAAACTTTACATTTTTATAAATTACGAATACTCTTAATGTAAAGTAAACTTTACATAGGTATCCAATGAATAAATCTCGTGCTGTTCTGGAATTAGTTTTAGCCATTACATTTTATGTGGTGATCTTAATTATTTCATTAAAAGCACTTACTCATATTGAAAATCAATCGTTAAAAGTCTTGGTTTCTTTACTTCCCGTGCTTCCCGTTATACTGGTGATCTGGGTTATTATTCGTCAATTTATTCGTTTTGATGAATTACAGCGTAAAATTCAATTACAAGCACTCGCCATTAGTTTCCTCGGCACCGCATTCCTTACTTTTAGCTACGGCTTTTTGGAAAATATTGGATTTCCCAAACTGACCATGTTTATTGTCTGGCCTATGATGGGAACCTTTTGGTCAATGAGTACAATTATAGGTTCTTGGTATTACAATCGATGAGAAATAAGCTTCCTACACTACGCAAAAATCAAGGATTATCGCAAAATGATTTGGCTGTTTTGCTGGGTGTGTCTCGCCAAACGATTAATGCCATTGAAAAAGGCCGTTATGACCCGAGTCTGTCTCTGGCATTCAAATTATCAAGACAGTTTAAATTAACAATTGAGGAAATATTTCCTCAAGATGAAAACAGCTCAGATCACGCTATTGAATAAATAAGAACGCTTTCATTTCACATAAAAAGGGCAAAATAAAAGCAAGTTCGTTATTTAGCCTACTTTTATGTTGTTTTCTAAATTCAATTATTGTTCTAAATAAATAATCCGTAGCTGTAAGCTGACCGAACCATTAAACTGATTACGTTCAAGTTCATAGACCAGCCGTATACGTTCTTTCATGGGATCGAATTTAAATTTATCCTTTGCATTAAAGGCAATGGCATCGACTGTTGCACCATCCTCTAGCGCCAATTTAAGTTTCAAATGACTGTCTTTGAGCCAGCGATAGTCCAGTACCTGAAAGTCACCTTCAAACTGAGGTAAGGGAAATTTATGTCCCCACGGTCCGAGCTGTTCGATCTGACTCAGTGTTTCCAGATCAAAAGCGTGATGCGGCAAATGACCATCTGTCCATAATGTGGCCTGAAATAATTCCTGATCCATATCCGCGAGCAAATCGGTGAAATGTTGTTTAAATGCCTCAAAATGATCTTTATGCAAAGTTAAACCCGCTGCCGCAGCATGACCACCAAAATGACTAATTAACTCTGGATGGCGCTCCGCCACACGTTCAATTGCATCACGGATATGAATACCATCAATAGAACGTGCCGACCCCTTAATATGCTGCCCATCTTCATCTGGCGCAAAGACAATACTCGGGCGGTGAAATTGTTCTTTTAAACGACCCGCCACAATCCCGATCACCCCTTGATGCCAACTTTGTTCGAATAAGACTAAGGCAGAAGGAATGCTCTCTGTCTCCAGTTGGAGTTGCTCCAGAGAATCGATTGCCTGTTGCTTCATACTGGTTTCAACTTGGCGGCGTTCAACATTGAGCTGATTCAGTTGTACTGCAATCTGATAAGCCTTGGCATAATCATCTGCCAATAAACATTCAATGCCGATATTCATGCTGTCCATGCGTCCAGCGGCATTGATGCGTGGGCCAAGCACAAAACCCAAATCCTGCGCTTTTAAACTGGCTGCATCGCGTTTCGCGATTTCTAGCAAAGCCAATATACCTAGACGACATTGCTGTTGCTGAATCCGCTTTAGACCTGCATCGACTAGAATTCGGTTGTTATAATCCAGACTCGCCACATCTGCATAGGTTCCCAATGCGACCAAATCCAGATATTGGCTTATTTTAGAACTGCTTTTATTCAGCTTGCTGCGGTAAGTCGCCAAATTTGCCAGTAAATAAAAAGCCACACCGACACCCGCCAATGCCTTACTTGGAAATTCACAGCCTAGTTGGTTGGGGTTGACCACGGCTTCAGCCTGTGGCGTAGCTTTGGTGGTTAGATGGTGGTCGGTGATAATCACCTGCATGCCTAATTCATGACAACGCTCAACACCTGCATGACTGGAAATCCCATTGTCTACCGTAATCAATAAATCGGGCTGAAAAGTGTGATCTGCCAACTCTGCGATGGCAGGCGTTAAGCCATAGCCATATTTAAAGCGGTCAGGCACGAGATATTCAACTTTTGCGCCCATATCACGCAGTACCAAGATCATTAATGCCGTACTGGTGGCACCATCTGCATCATAATCCCCGACAATCACGATCTTTTGTTGCTGATCAATCGCCTGATCAATCAATTGAATCGCTTTGTCCAGATCTTTCAACTGCGGCGCAAGCAAATGTTTGAGTTTTAAATCAAGCTCATCACTTGAATTGACCCCACGACGTGCCAGAATTTCAGCAATAAAAGTCGGCACACCCTGAAACTGTTCAGGATGTGTCAATAAAGGGCGTTGTTTAATTTGAAATCGGATCATTTAAGGCATTAAACGCTGTAACTTCCATGTACCATCCACTTTCGCATAACTGAGTCGGTCATGTAAACGGTTGGGTCGACCTTGCCAAAATTCATAATAATCAGGCTGTAGGCGATAACCGCCCCAAAACTCAGGTTTAGGCAATTCAGCTTTGTCACCCACCTGATCATGGAGCTGATTAAAACGCTGCACCAACACCTCACGACTTTCAATGACACCACTTTGTGGTGTACTAATGTGTGCTGCAATCTGGCTATCACGTGGACGTTTATGATAGTAATCAATCGCTTCAAGTTCAGGGATTTTATTAACTCGACCACCAATCCGAATCTGTCGCTCCAGATCATGCCAATAAAACATCAGCTCGACATAAGGATTTTCAGCTAAATCCTGTCCTTTTTGGCTGTCATAGTTGGTATAAAAATCATAACCAGTTTCTGTTGCACCACGCAGCAACAGCGTCCGTACATGTGGGCGACCTTGAACATTACAGGTTGCCACCGACATGGCATACGGCTCATGAACTTTTGCTTCTAGTGCGTAATTAAACCACTGTAAAAATTGCTCATGAGGATTTGGACTGACTTGATTTTCATACAGCTCACCTTTTTCATAGCTGAGACGTAATTCACTCAGGTCTTTAATCAGGTCACTCATATGATTTCCCCTTTCATGCAGCAGTGGCGTGAAAACGCACAGCTTCAGCCAAATGATTGGCAAGCGCTGTCACTTCTTCTTGTTGATCACCTTCAACCATAACCCGAATGACAGGTTCTGTGCCTGATTTACGAATCAATAAGCGACCACGACCTTTCAGTTGTGCTTCGGCTTTTTCAAACTCTGCCACCAAAGCAGGTACCGCATACGGATCGATCATTTGATCAAGACGAACATTGACCAAGACTTGTGGAAATAGTTTAAAGTCAGCGACCAATTCATGCAGTGCTTTTTCCTGTTCAACCATCACGGTCAGCACTTGCAATGCCGCAATAATTGCATCGCCCGTGGTACTTTTATCTAAAGTTAAAATATGACCAGATGGTTCCCCACCAATCACCCAATTATTTTCCTCAAGCGCTTGCAGCACATAGCGGTCACCCACTTTGGCACGAACGAATGGTACTTGTGCTGCTTCCAGCGCCAATTCCAGCGCCATATTGCTCATGACTGTTCCCACAATACCCGCAGGCTTGTTGTTGGCCTGAGTCGCCAAAATATACAAAATATGATCGCCATCGACCTGATGACCAAATTGATCCACCATGATCACGCGATCCGCATCGCCATCAAAAGCAATGCCTAGATCGGCTTGATGCTCTAGCACTGCTTTTTGTAACTGTTCTGGATGGGTCGAACCACAATGTTCATTGATATTTAAACCATTTGGTTCATTGTATAAGGACACGACTTTGGCGCCCAATTCACGAAACACCGCTGGCCCGACACTATAAGCCGCACCATTGGCACAATCCACCACAATTTTTAAATTACGCAGGTCAAAATGATAGGGAAACGTCGATTTACAAAATTCAATATAACGTCCATTGGCATCTTTAACCCGAACGCTCTTACCTAGATTGGCGGTATTTTCGATCTGGATGTCATATTCTAATTCTTGATTGATTTGTTCCTGTAAATGATCAGGTAATTTTTTGCCTTCACTGGAAAAAAACTTAATACCATTATCATAATAAGGATTATGCGATGCGGAAATCACAATCCCCGCGTGTGCGTGTAAAGCACGCGTTAAGTGAGCAATCGCAGGCGTTGGTAATGGCCCTAATAAATGCACATACACCCCAGCCGCATTCAGACCTGCCTGTAAAGCTGCTTCCAGAATATATCCTGACAGTCGTGTATCTTTGCCTAATACCACCAATGGTTTGGCTTTAGGATTGGTTCGTACCAGAACCTTACCTGCGGCAAATCCTAGTTTGAGTGCAAACTCAGGGGTAATCGGCATTTCTCCAAATTTTCCACGAATGCCATCTGTTCCAAAATAACTCATGTTCTACTCACTTATTATGGACTGCTCGATCACAGCCTTTGTTTCATCTGTTTACTTTACACCAAAACAAAAATGCCGTCAGTGAACTGACGGCATTTTCATGTGTAGCGATGGTGAAAATTAACCCACCCGATAATTCGGGGCTTCTTTGGTAATGGTCACGTCATGCACATGTGACTCTTGCATCCCCGCAGAGGTAATTTTCACAAACTTGGTATTCTGACGCATCTCTTCAATATTGGCAGAACCTGTGTAGCCCATCGATGAACGTAAACCACCCATCATTTGATGCACGATTGCACTCATTGGGCCTTTATAAGGAACACGACCTTCGATGCCTTCTGGTACCAATTTTTCAACACCCGCTTTGGCATCCTGAAAATAACGGTCAGATGAACCTGTCGCGCCAGACATTGCACCTAATGAACCCATACCACGATACGCTTTATAGTAACGCCCTTGGAAAAATTCAACTTCGCCCGGTGCTTCTTCGGTACCCGCCATGAGTGAACCGACCATAATTGTACTTGCACCCGCAGCAATCGCTTTCGCCAAGTCACCTGAATAGCGAATACCGCCATCAGCAATTAATGGAATTTGTTCTTTCAATGCTGAAGCGACATTATCAATCGCTGAAATCTGTGGAACACCGATACCCGCAACGATACGTGTGGTACAGATCGAACCTGGTCCAATCCCGACTTTTACTGCATCCGCACCTGCATCGAGCAACGCCAAAGCCGCATCACCTGTTGCGATATTGCCACCAATGACCTGAACCTGCGGATAGTTTTGTTTCACCCAACGCACACGCTCAATCACGCCCGCAGAATGGCCATGCGCAGTATCCACCACGATCACATCGGCCCCTGCTTCAACTAGCGCTTCTACACGTGCTGGAGTTTCAGCACCTGTACCTACCGCAGCACCCACGCGTAAACGACCTAATTCATCTTTACATGCATTTGGATACAGTTCAGCTTTACGGAAGTCAGTCACCGTAATTAAGCCTTTCAAGGCATGGCTGTCATCCACCACCAATACTTTTTCAATACGATGCTTTTGTAGTAGCGCCTGAATATTTTCTTTAGATTCGCCCTCTTTCACCGTCACTAAACGGTCTTGGGGGGTCATGATATTGCTAACCGGCTGATTTAAGTTCGTTTCAAAACGTGTGTCACGCCCTGTCACAATCCCAACCACTTTGCCATCTTTGACCACAGGTACGCCACTAATATTATTGGCCTGGGTAATGGCAATCAGTTCACCTACTGTCGTTTCAGGGGTCACCGTAATCGGGTCTTTCACCATGCCTGCTTCAAATTTTTTGACACGACGCACTTCTGCTGCTTGCGCGGCAATATCCATATTTTTATGCAAAATACCAATACCACCGTTTTGAGCCATAGCAATCGCCATACGTGACTCAGTCACGGTATCCATTGCAGCCGAAACAAGAGGAATATTAAGTTGAATACCGCGGGTCAAACGTGTCTTTAAGGAGACATCTTTTGGAAGAACTGTAGAGTAGGCAGGGAGTAATAAGACATCATCGAAGGTTAACGCTTCTTGAACGATGGTCAGCATAACAATCTCACTGGTAGTTTCCGTGCGCTATTATAAACAAATTTGCCATTAAATTTCATTTTTTATTATGGGAAATTTTATGACATCGTTGTTTTGAGTTTAAATTGAATAAACTCGCGCTAAATGAGTCCCGCCTGTTTCATTTCATTTTTAAAATAAGAATAATAAATAGGAGCAACGATCAAACCAGCCAGACCAAAGACCGCCTGAAAAAATAACATTGCAATCAAGAGTTCCCATGCATTGGCATTGATGCGTTGGCCTATAATTTTGGCATTTAAAAAGTATTCAAGCTTATGGATCGATACCAAATAGATAAAGGCCATCGTGGCAGCGGTAAACGAAATACTAATGGCAGAGAGTATGACCAATGTATTTGAAATCAAATTTCCGACAACAGGAATCAGTCCAAAAATAAAGGTTAAAATCACCAGTGTTTTGGCAAAAGGTAAATGCATACCGAGTAAGGGTAAAACCGCTAAAATAAATATACCTGCCAAAACAGTATTCACAATTGAAATTTTAATTTGAGCAAACACTACATTTTTAAAAGCAGTATAGAGTACGTTTAAACGTTGTAGACATTGGTGCTTAAAGCTGGGTACGTTTTCACTGTCTTCAATGGGACTTAAAGAAACCAAAGCCCCTAAAATCATCCCGATAATCATGGTTACAAAGGCATGTAAAGCGTCTGTGCCTGCATGTTGTAAGGTCTCCACATGATTTTTCAGCCACTCAAAGGCGTACTGCTTCATATCATCCAGACTTTCAGGAATATAACCTGAAAAATATTGACCAAACTCCTGTTGAAAGCGTTCAAGTAGAGTGTCCAGATTTCGGCTCATGGTGACCAGTCCACCGTCTTTCAGATCATGCACCACATACGCAATAGAACCAAAAACCAGAAACACCAAAATACTGATCACCACGATATTAAAAATGGCAACTGCAATAATTCGCCCATATTTGCCACTGGAAAACTTTTCAGCATACGGACTTAGTTTGGTGAGAAGCGCATAAACCAAGAAACCAGATAAAAAAGCCACCAATAGATGTAATGGAATCAGAATGAGTAATGCAACAGTCATAATGATATAGCTGGCGATCTGGCTTTGTCGCTCATTCAATAGTGTCATTCTGTTTTCCTTTATTATTGTAAAAAGTAAAATAACAATAAGATCGCTTAACCTTACTGCTATTTTAAAACAGAGTCACTATCAAAATCTGTTATGAATTGATCATTTAACAGGATATGCAAAATTGGTCTGATCCATAAGATCAATCCCACAGGGTAAGTCTTCTATCCAGTCCAAAAATGCATGAACCTGTGCCTTTCCAACAAATGCTGTTCCGTGTTGAGGCACGATCATTTCGACATCCATCTGACGAACCATATTGACCCATAGGCGAATGACGCGATTAGAACACATATAACGCTGATGAAAACCTTTCATGTTTGGAATATGTTCAGCAAAATTTTCTATCGATTTTGCAGCATCCTCCACCATCGAAGCGCCCATATCACCTGAAAATAGAATTTTCGAGATAGGATCATAAAACTGGAAGTTACCCACAGAATGTAAAAAATGTCCTGGCACCACCACAATATGACTATTCCCCAAAGGCAACACTTGCCCCTCATCAGGCAATTCAATCAGCCGATCTAGCCAGTGCCCTTTCATCCGTTCACTCATAAACGTTGAACTTAAATGCGGTAAAAATCGTGCCCAAAGTTTTGAAGCCACCACTTTGGCATTCGTATAGACCAGCCAACGAGGCATAGAGGTAATAATATCTGGATCCTGATGCGAAGCCATGACATAGTCCAGATTTTCCAGACGGGTATATTTATTCAGTTCCATGGTTAATGGCATATAGGTCAAATCGCCACCAGGATCCAAGACAGCGGCGCGTTGTTGATCAATAATCAAAAATTGATTTGCCTGTACCCCTTCACCTTTGACTAAGCTACTAAAGCGAATACACCGATGCCCATCACGATCAAATAACACTTGTGAAGTTGTATGTTCAAATGTCATACCCCAATTCCCCAATTAAGATAAATTTTAGTTTAATTCCATAATAAAACAATGGGATTCTAATTGCGATAAAATTATGACTTGTTTAGGACTGGGAATTAGGCATAAAAAAGCACCTGCGAACAGATGCTTGATCATTTATATTTGTTTTAAAAGAAATAATGCTGAACCAAGGTTGAAATACCGACGATCAGAAAAATCGCGGCACCAATTTTATGAATCAGCGAGATTGGCAAACGATCTGCCATTTTGTTGCCTATAAATACCGCTGGCGCATTGGCAATCATCATACCCACGGTCGTACCCAGCATCACCCAAAATACGCTATCGAAACGGGCGGCTAAAGCGACTGTCGCAATTTGTGTTTTATCTCCAATTTCAGCCAGAAAAAATAAGATAAAGGTGGCGCCAAACACACCAAAACGTTGCCATTTATTAATACTATCGGTTTCATCATCCAGTTTATCCGGAATTAACATCCAGAGTGCCATTCCAATAAAACCAATCGCCAACACCCATACCATCACCGTTGGGTTTAAGACTGTAGTGAGCCATTGACCCAACACCGCAGATAAACCGTGGTTGATGGTCGTTGCCAACAAGATTGCAATCAGAATAGGAACAGGTTTGCGGAACCGGGCAGCGAGTAAAAGCGCGAGAAGCTGGGTTTTGTCGCCCATTTCAGCAAGGGCAACAACAGAAGTCGAAATCAGGAATTCTTGCATATCTGTTCTCTGGCTAGCATATATACCTATGACCTATCGCCCCTGCTAGCCAAAAAGTGCAGAACGATAAATCAAAGGTCTTGCCAACTAAAGAACGCGCAAACGTTCAAGCTATGATGACCATGTTCGGTGGAACAATTATGTTGATCATCACCCAATTACTTTGCGTAACTGGAGGCTACTCCCCAATGAAGTAGCCTTATCATATCAAATTAAGAAAATAATTCATATTATTTTGAATAGATTTTTAATGCCGCACAAATCCTTTTGAATACAAAATCAAATTTTTTGACTTGATTCGATCTATTTCTCCTCATCTCGCGATATAAATGGAGCAGGATTTGGACTAGGATGCTCTGGATGACGATCTTTTAAATTTTCCTCTAATTGCTCTGCATCAATTTTTTCCACAGCTTCACGTATCGCTTGATTGCCCTGACTGTCATCCTGACCAGTATCTGTTTGTTCACTTGATTGATTAGAATCTTGGTTTGATTTCATTTTTTTCTCCTGCTTAAACTCTTCATCTAGTTCAGCACTATCGGTTAAACCTTCGAGTTGCTGTGATGAAAATTCATCATTTTCCAAAATATTGACATCCAAATCGTTGGCTTTAATCTTGTTGCTTTGCAAACGATCAGAATCTACTTCTAAATTTTTTTGATCATTCTGGTTTGTCATTACTTGACTCCTAGACTGTTTTAAAGGTGTTTTTTTAATTGCATCTCATTGCGTCACTTCTCATCATTTATGTTAGTGCATCCCTGTGTAATGTTTAGATCAATCCTGTATTAAACATACTAAAAAAATGTTTATTTACTGATCTCATGTAAACAAAAATCGAAAACCATATCGATCGTTCAAATGACCTAAACATAAAAAAACCTCGCCAAAGCGAGGTTTTTTTCAATCTTCAATACAGATTTTAAATCAACAGTGTGCGAATATCTTTGAGCAACTTGGTCAGCTTATGGGTAAAGCGCGCTGCATCTGCGCCATTGATCACACGGTGATCATAAGACAACGATAATGGTAACATTAAGCGCGGATCGAAGTCTTTGCCATTCCATACAGGCTGCATGGTTGCAGGTGAAATACCCAAAATCGCGACTTGTGGCCAGTTCACCAATGGCGTAAATGCCGTTCCACCAATTGAACCTAAACTGGTAATGGTGAAGTTAGCACCTTGTAAGTCTTTCGGAGATAATTTCTTATCGCGTGCTTTTTGACTGAGTTCACCTAATTCAACAGCTATTTGCTTAATCGATTTCTGATCTGGATTACGCAGCACAGGTACCGTTAAACCATCAGGTGTCGCGACTGCAATCCCCATATGAATTTCATTGCGGAGCAAAACTGATTTTTGATCATCAGCCAAGTGTCCAGCAAAGTAAGGCTCTTCTTTCAGCAAATGTGCAACTGCTTTCGCAATAAAGGCTAAAATCGTCAGACTCACGCCTTGCTTTTTAAAGCCATCTTTTAACTCACCACGCCATGCTTCAAGCTCGGTAATATCTGCCAAGTCAAACTGAGTCACTTGCGGAATAAAATTATTGAGTGACAATTGCGGCACAGATACTTGTTGTAAACGCGTCATGGTTTTGATTTCACCGCCGCCAAAAGCAGTAAAATCTGGCAATGCTGGTAATCCAGAAGCAACAGGTGCCGCAGAAGTCGTTGCCGTTGACGCAGGAGCCGTCATACATTGTTTCACATGGGCATAGATGTCTTCTTTCATCAAACGCCCATGCTCACCAGATGCTTTGACCTGTGCCAAAATTACACCCAGCTCACGTGCAAGCTTACGCACCGCAGGTCCTGCATAGACTTTAGCATTTTCAGCTTCTTGTGCCTGACTCAGCTTGCTTGCCGAATCAACCGCAGCAACCTTTGGTTGTTCGGCAGGTTTTGTAACACTTTGGGTTTTGACTGAACTCGTTTGTGCAGCAGCTTGCGCTTTGGCTTTAGGCGCTGATTTTGCTTCACCTTCAATCGTTGCCAGCGCAATGCCCTGTTTAACCTCTTGTCCAACACTGACATGAATCGCTTTGACCACACCCGCGATACTGCTGGGTACTTCAACTGAAGCTTTGTCAGATTCAACTACACACAAACTTTGTTGTGCGTCTACATGATCACCCACTTGTACTAAAATTTCAGATACCGTGGCTTTATCAACACCCAAATCAGGTACGCTAATTTCCTGCTCACCTGAGCTAACCGTTTCCTGTGTATCCGTTTCATCTTCAACATTTGTTGAAGTGGTCTCAGCAGGTTGCGCTACGGTATTTTCATTTGCCGTAGCTGTTTGTTCAGTTGTCTCTTCACTTGCAGCTTGTGTTTTCACTTTAAGTAAAAGCACACCTTCTTTAACACTGTCACCCTCTTTCACTGCAACACTTTCAACGGTTCCAGAAACAGGGCTTGGCACTTCAACCGATGCTTTGTCGGACTCAAGCAAAATCAGACTGTCATTTTCTGAAATTTCATCGCCCACTTTGACTAAGAGTTCCGCAACTGTAGCCTTTTCTACACCAATATCTGGCACTTGCACCTCAACCACAGTGGTTGCACCAGATGAAGTGGATGCCGTTGGTTGGGTTGCTGCTTGTTCTGGGGTTTCAGATGTCGTCGATTTAGGAGCCGCCTCTGCTTGAACAGGTGCCTGTTCTTTAGATGCAACTTCATTACTTTGACTGGTGCCGCTTTCTAATTCAATGAGAGCAGTGCCTTCTGTTACCTCGTCACCCTGATTGACCAAAATACTTTTGACCACACCAGAAGCTGTGCTTGGAACTTCAACAGATGCCTTATCTGATTCAAGTAAAATCAGACTATCATTTTCAGAAATCTGGTCGCCAACCTTGACTAAAATCTCGGCAACCGTCGCTTTTTCTACGCCAATATCAGGTGTTTTCACTTGCATGTCTTAGTTCCCCTCACCTGATTGTTCTTGGTAAGCTGCAACAGGCTGAACTTCAGGATGTGCCTGAGGTGCCCATGCGACAGGACGATCCGTTTCCAATTCAAAGCTTGAAATGGCATCTTTCACCAAACGGTTTTCAACTTCACCTTCATCTGCCAGTTTTTTCAATGTGGCAACCACAATGTGTGCTGCATCAACGCCAAAGTAACTACGCAAATTACCCCGCGTATCTGAACGACCATAACCATCTGTACCCAAAGTCACATAAGGACGGTTATCTGGCAGATAAGCGCGAATTTGTTCGCTATAGGCACGCATATGATCGGTTGCAGATACCACAATACCATCTGTGCCACGTAACTGCTGAGACACCCATGATTCTTTGGTGACTTCAGTCAGTGGATGCAAGCGGTTGTATTCATCACACGCCATACCATCACGAGCTAACTCATTGAAACTCGTAACGCTCCAGATATTGGAATGAATCTGATACTCTTCACGCAAGATCTTGGCTGCTTTAATCACTTCACGCAGAATCACACCCGAACCAAGGAGCTGCACGGTGGCCTTGTCATCTTTTTCAAACAAGTACATCCCACGCTTGATACCTTCTTCAGCACCTACTGGCATTTCTGGATGTTCGTAGTTTTCATTCATGACTGTGAGGTAATAAAACACACGTTCCTGATTAACATACATACGCTGTAAACCATCATGCACCACCACAGCCAACTCATAACCAAAGCAAGGATCATAAGCTACGCAGTTTGGAATGGTACTGGCCAGAATGTGAGAATGACCATCCTGATGCTGTAAACCTTCGCCGTTCAAAGTTGTACGACCTGCTGTTGCACCGAGCAAGAAACCTTGTGCCTGTGCATCGCCTGCTGCCCATGCAATATCGCCAATACGCTGGAAACCAAACATCGAGTAGTACATATACATCGGAATCATTGGCAAATTATTGGTCGAATAACTGGTGCCCAAAGCAGCCCATGCACTCATGGCACCCGCTTCATTGATCCCTTCTTGCAACATGTGACCATCTTTAGCTTCACGATAGTTCATGAGCTGTTCATTGTCTTCTGGCGTATATTTCTGACCATGCGCAGCATAAATACCCAATTGACGGAACATGCCTTCCAGACCAAAGGTACGTGCTTCATCAGGTACAATTGGAACGACACGGTCTTTAATGGCTTTTTCTTTCAGCAACGCCGCAATCAAACGCACCATCACCATGGTGGTTGATTGTTCTTTACCATTACTGCCGCTGAGTACGCTATCGAAAATTGAAATATCTGGAATGGCTAACGCTTCACTCTCTTTACGACGTGCTGGCAGATAGCCCCCTAATGCTTCACGACGCGCCTTCATATATTTAAGCTCTGGCGAGTTTTCTGCTGGACGATATAGCGGTAATTCTTCAAGTTGCTCGTTGGTAAATGGCAGATTGAAGCGATCACGTACATACTTGAGTGAATCAACGTGCATCTTTTTAATCTGATGGGTTTTATTCACCGCTTCGATCTCATCCGACAAGCCATAACCTTTTACGGTTTTTGCCAAGATCACGGTTGGTTGACCTGTACTCTTCATGGCTTCAGCATAGGCTGCATAGACTTTATATGGGTCATGACCACCACGATTCAGATTATCAATGTCTTCATCGCTTAAGTTTTTCACCAACTCTTCAGCTTCAGGATATTTACCAAAGAAGTGTGCTCGTGTATACGCTCCGCCTTTGACCTGATAACGCTGATAATCACCATCAACCGCTTCTTCCATCACGGCTTTTAATGCGCCTGATTTGTCATTGGCTAATAACGGATCCCAATGACGACCCCAGACCACTTTAATCACACGCCAGCCCGCGCCACGGAATAAGGACTCAAGCTCCTGAATGATTTTACCATTACCACGCACAGGACCATCCAGACGCTGTAAGTTACAGTTCACCACCCAGATCAAGTTATCCAGTTTTTCACGACCTGCCAGTGAAATGGCACCTGTACTTTCAGGTTCATCCATTTCACCATCACCGAGATACGCCCAGACTTTACGATTTTCTTCTTTAATTAAACCACGGTTCATCAGGTATTTTTGAATATGGGCCTGATAAATCGACATGATCGGTCCCAAGCCCATCGATACGGTTGGGAACTGCCAATAGTCAGGCATCAAATAGGGATGCGGATAGCTAGATAAACCATTACCATTCACTTCACGGCGGAAGTTACTCAATTGTTCTTCAGTCAAACGACCTTCAAGAAAAGAACGGGCATAAATACCAGGTGCACAGTGACCTTGGTAATAAATCATGTCGCCGCCAAAACTATCACTATTGGCACGGAAAAAATGGTTAAAGCCTACATCATACAAGGTGGCTGAAGATGCAAAACTGGCCAAGTGACCACCCAGATCATCACCGGTTTTATTGGCGCGTAATACCATTGCCAATGCATTCCAGCGAATAAGCGCACGAATACGACGCTCCATATCCTGATCGCCTGGCATGGCAGGTTGTTCTTCTACTGAAATGGTATTTAAGTAAGGAGTATTTAGGCGCTGAATAGGCACATGCTTCGCAATTGCGCGTTGATAGAGCTTTTCGAGTAAAAAAGCAGCACGTTCTGTACCCATATGCTGCAAAACGGAATCGAAAGCATCTTGCCATTCTTGGGTTTCTTGTGCGTCGGAATCACCATAAAACGCCATAACTCACCTTTTCCTTAGTCTACGGTTAGTCCATATTTTTATCATATTTGGGGTGGCGCAAGTTAGCCATGCCAGTGAATACAGATTGACAGCATTATTTAGATAATAAATAGTTGTTGACTTTTCATTACTCAAAATAACAAAAAATCGCCAATATAGGCGATTTTTTATACACAATATTTTAAATCTAATGCTAACTTAAATAATAGAAATATTGCACGGAGTAAGCATGACCAATAAAGCCATTATGGAAGCAAGGCGAGGTAACTAGATGGATTTTTACGTTCTCCATCACGTACCACTTCAAAATGTAGATGAGGACCTGTACAACGTCCAGTACAACCGACATTGGCAATATGCTCACCTGCTTGAACTTGATCACCTGCACGCACCATGATGCGTGATGCATGAGCGTAACGAGTCAAATAACCGTTCCCATGATTGACTTCAACGTATTGACCATAACCTGTGCCCCAACCCGCTTTGGTCACGATACCGGGACCTGTTGCATAAATAGGGGTACCACTTGGCGCAGCTAAATCAATACCAGAGTGTCCACGTGTTGTGCCCATCAACGTACGCATACCGTATTCAGATGAAATACGAGTCATCTCAGGTAATGGGTGTTTGATCAACCATGAAGAATAGGGATTGTTACTTGAAGCTGAGAATCTAGCTGAGTTACCAGTTTTCCCATATTTCTTTTCAAGAGATTCGTTATTTAATTCAACTGTTTTCTCGCGTAGCGTCACCGATACTTTGGCTGATGCGGGTAGGTCAAGATCATCAGGATGAGTGTAAGAGCCTTGCGAAAGTGTACGAGACAATGCTTCTAAGCGGTCTGGTGCATCCTGGCTATTCAGTGTTTGATAATCTGCGAAAGCAACTGATGCAGCAGAAGCTGCCAGTGAAAAAGCAAGTAGTATACGTCTCGAATGCATAAAAACCTCTTGAACTGTTCTTAAAAAGTTTCTTGCGTGATCTCGTCCTTGATATCTATTGAAATGAACGTTTAAGATGACCGTAATCTGATGAGGAAAACTCAATCCCGATGACTGATCCTAAAAACGTGTTTCAACAAACAAGAAAACACATAAAAACAGGAAACCTAACGTTTCTTACAACGCAAGTCGCACAATGGCAAAGACTTACGAAACTTATTCAGCCCCTACTGCCGCAACCAGAAAAATGGCAGGTGGTCTGTTATCAGTATGGTGTTTTGACGATTACAGGCGAAAATCAGGCCATGATCAGTCAGCTCGGATATCTTCAAACACAATACATTTCTAAGCTCACTCAAATCGAAGGACTACAGGATTTACAGAAACTTCAGCTTCGTTTAAGAAATACATCTCAAAATCAGCATCAAAGTCATGTAACTGAAGTCACCTCTTTATCACCAGACACCCAAGAAAT
The DNA here is from genome assembly GCF_000368825.1 of Acinetobacter ursingii DSM 16037 = CIP 107286. Lineage (GTDB taxonomy): Bacteria > Pseudomonadota > Gammaproteobacteria > Pseudomonadales > Moraxellaceae > Acinetobacter > Acinetobacter ursingii. The sequence goes on from NZ_KB849711.1 coordinate 158,086, forward strand.
GTTACGAAGTGCTGCTGGATTAGTGAACGACCCTAAGCTTAGCCAAGCTTTGTTACGTTTGGCAAGCAATAAAAAGTAACAACCATTTCAAAATATAAAACTGTCATTGATTAATATTGTGACACACTTAACATAATTCAAAGTTACAATATAACACACCCCACTAAGACAATGACTTAGCTCACACTTACATAAGGAATCGGGCAGTCTATTTCGTTATCAAATGTTACAATTTCGTAATTATCTGGATCACTTTGAACATTGCGTAATAATTGATTGTTGAGTGCATGACCTGATTTATAACCATCAAATTTGGCAATAATTTGATGTCCCATTAAATATAAATCACCGACTGCATCCAAAATTTTATGACGGACAAATTCATCTGAAAAACGCAAACCCTCTTCGTTCACGACACCCGTATCATCCACCCCAATCGCGTTATCCAGACTTGCACCTAACGCTAAATTATTGGCTTTTAGATAATCCAGATCTTTCATAAATCCGAAAGTGCGCGCCTCACTGACTTCATAGACAAAGGTTTCAGTGGAAAAGTCGATGGTGGCAGATTGATATTCTTTGGCAAAGGCAGGATGATCAAAATCAATGGTAAAATTCAGTTGGAAGCCTTCGTGCGGACTAAATTTGGCACGTTTATCATCAATTAATGCTTCAACAGGCTTTAAAATTTTAATAAATTTTTTCGGTGCATTTTGCTCGACGAGTTCGCCTTGCATCAGCAGATAAATAAATGGGCCTGCGCTACCATCCATAATCGGAACTTCAGAAGCTGATACTTCAATGATTAGATTATCGATCCCCAAACCTGCGATTGCACTCATTACATGTTCAATGGTGCCCACCTTGATGTCATCCTGAACCAGATTAGAGCACATAAAAGCTTCCTGAATCAGCAAAGCATTGGCCTGAATATCCACAGGTGGATTTAAATCAATCCGACGAAACACGATTCCCCCATCAATAACATGCGGCAGAAAATTGATCATCACTTTTTGACCACTATGGAGACCAATTCCACTGGCTTTCACCACACGTTTGAGGGTACGTTGTTTCAACATGCTACTCTAACTTCAATTTAAAACCGCTATACGTTAGCACATTTAGCTATTGATAAAAAACAAAAAAGGCAGTGTAAATACACTGCCTCCTTTTAAATGTTTGATTTTATTACTTGCGCTGTTGATTTTTTAGATAGTCCTGAATGCTCATCGGAGATGAGCGTGGCGCTGCACCCGCGGTAGTTGCTGCTGGCGCTTCAGTATTTTGACGTTTATTGATCGCAGGAACATCATCTTCATCTGTTGGATGCGAACTTGGTACTTGGACATGCCCAGCACCTGAACGTTTTCTTGGCTGTTGTTCTGCATCAGATGCATTACGGGTTAAACCTGTTGCAATCACAGTGACACGAAGTTCATCTCGTGCATCAGGATCAAATACTGTACCGTAGAAAATTTCACCTTCGTCCAGATCCACAATTTGATTGACGACATCGGTAATAATTTCAGTTTCACGTAAGGTAATATCATCACCACCTGTGATATTAATCAACACGCCTTTGGCATTAATAATATTGACATTATCCAGCAATGGACTACGAATTGCCTGTTCTGCTGCCTGACGGGCACGATCTTCACCACGACCCAAACCAGCACCCATCATGGCATAACCACGAGTACTCATCGCAGTTTTCAAATCCGCAAAGTCGAGGTTGATGTGACCACGATTCACAACTAAGTCGAAGATACTACGAACCGCATTTAATAACACATCATCTGCTTTTTTGTAGGCATCTTTCATTGAGATGTCGCCATACACACTCAGTAAACGCTGGTTTGGAATAATGATGAGTGAGTCAACATGAGACTCTAATGCATCAATGCCTTTTTCAGCAGAACGTTGACGACGACGACCTTCAAAATTAAAAGGTGTAGTCACGACACCTACGGTTAGGATGCCCATCTCTTTAGCCACTTCAGCAACCACTGGCGCAGCACCTGTACCTGTACCACCGCCCATTCCCGCAGTCACAAACACCATGTCGGTGCCTTCAAGATGTTGGCGAATCACTTCACGGCTTTCTTCAGCCGCAATTTGACCCACTTCAGGATTGGCACCTGCACCCAAGCCACGGGTGCTTTGTTCACCTAACTGAATTTTAAACGGTGCATTCATGCTATCCAACGCTTGCTTATCTGTATTGGCACAGACAAACTTTACGCCCTTAATATCGGATTGCACCATGTGCTGTACGGCATTACCACCACCACCACCAACACCAAATACAGTGAAACGGGCTTGTCCGTTACTATCGCTTAGTTCATCTTCTATAAATTCAAATGATGCCATGACCTTTAAGGTTCCTAATTTCAATAAGTGGCAGTCACTTCAGCCCGTATACTGCCTTAATACTTCAAAAAACAATAGATTTTAGAATGCTGTGCAATACTTCCCTTGTCAAGTATGACAATTTTCTCTTACAACTTCCAAACAATATTCCCAATAAATATATACATCTTAAAAAATAGCTTTTAACTTGCTATTCAAAGTATTCCAGCCATTGACTACACGATCCACAAATGTGCGGTCATTGACTTCATCTGCTTCTTCAACTGCATCTTGCAATTCGCTTTGGCTAAAAAGCAAAAGTCCCGCTGCTGTTGCATACATTGAGCGGCGTAATGCGGCTTGATGTTGATCATCAGCATACACCTGTAAAGGTGGATTACCCAAATGTGCAGAAACACCAAGCATACGTCGTGCCAGACTCACCATGCCTTCGATTTGGCAGGCATCACCGGTCAGTACAACACCATGATATAAACCACTTAGCGCGCCTGTACGTTCAAGCTCTTCACGTATCTGGGTAAAAATCTCTTCATACCGTGCAATAATGATTTCAGCAAGCTCAATGCGACTAATGGTTTGCGGTCCATCAATGGCCTGTACCTGAATCATATGATCAGGTTTGACCACACTCAAATCGACGCAGCCATGTAAAATCTTGATTCGCTCGGCTTCTTCAGTCGTCGTTTGTAACACGGCAGCGATATCACGTGTGACATTTTCTCCACCGCGCTGTAATGTTCGCGCCAAAGCCAAACGACCATCCAGATAGACCGCAATATTGGTGGTTCCTGCTCCAATATCCAGCAAGCAGACGCCATATTCTTTTTCGTCTTTGAGTAAACTGGCTTCCGCAGTTGCCAAACTAGATACCACCATTTTTTCGACACCAATATTGGCGCCTTTCATGGCACGATCCAGATTTTGCATGGTACTAATCGGCATCATCATCAGTTGATAATGTCCCGTCATACTATGCGCTGACATATTAATCGGGTTTTGTACCCATTCAGGTTCATCATCCAGTTCAAAACCCAACGGCACGGCACTGGCCAGATAATAATCTGGCGTCACATGACTGGCTTTAGCCAATTCTAATGCGCGCACCACTTCATTGGTACTGATCGTATGGTCAGCTTTGGCAATGGGAGTGCGACCTGAGGCATAAAAACTCTGTAATTCTGTACTTGGAATCGATACCCATGCAGTATGTACACGACATTCCGCCATATTTTCTGCTTCGGCAACGGCATTTTTAATTGCAGCAATCACCTTATCCAAGCTAACAATTTTTCCTTTATTCATACCTCGGTTCGGCGCGTTTGCCATCCCGATGACCTGAATATTATCCGGTGCGTGAACTCTACCAATTAAAACTGAAACTTTATGTGTCCCAATATCAATCGCAACAATCGAGGGAACAGCTTCACTCATTACTCACTACCACTTGTTCGTTGTTTAGTATGGGCAAAAATGCCTGTTATTTTAAAACCACATATTATGGCTTCGTGGTTATTCCACCTGCAACATTTGTGTCATCATTGGTTACAACAAACTGACCATTGACAATTTTGGGTGGTATAGCGTTCTTCCATTGTAGTGATAATCCATTTCGGTATCGCAAATCAATGGCAGAGATTTTAGGCCATACGGGTTTTAGGTCAGTTTGCGCAAGATGACTCAGGCGCTGCAACTTACTCATGGTTTGATCCTGATCCACAATGACCCTTAAACCTGAATCAAACTGCATAAACCAAGTCATTCGTTCAGTTAAATATAACTCTTTTAACCTTAGATTGACCGGATGAAATAACTGGTTAATTTCGTTATAACGACGCATCATGGCTTTGGATTGACTGAGCGGACCATGCAACATCGGCAAATTTGGATGATTTTGTGGATCTGCTTCGCTAAACACATCCCCGCCATCACTCAACAATCGTCCAGTGCCCCAACGCGCAATCGCATGACGTGGCAATACACGGACTCGAATACTATTGGGCCAAGCACGTGATACAACCACACGATCTACCCATGAAATCTCAAGCGCTTTATCTCGGACTTGCTCAAGATCCGAAGTAAAGTAATTATCTTTAACAATAGGCTGAATGTGTTGAATGAGTTGTTGTTGTTCTGTTGTCGAGTGAGTACCGACGATACTTAATTCAGCAATTCGCGCATCGGTAATAACTTTATACAAGCCAAAGATACCTAAACCGAGCACCACAAATGCGACCAGCAACAATAACCACCCACCCGCATTGACTAACTTTTGCTTAGGCGAAGGCGGTTTTTCGTGGATGGAAGTAATGGCCGCACGACGACGGCGCATGGATGCTGGAAGTTGAGCCATAAGTTAGTGAGCCGTACCTTGAAGCGTTTGTTCTAAAATCGCAACACATAACTCATCAAACCCAACCCCCACCGCTTTGGCGGCTTTAGGCACCAATGAGTGACTGGTCATTCCCGGCACAGTATTAATTTCTAATAACCAGAAATTCCCTTGTTCATCCTGCATAGCATCAACACGCCCCCAACCACTTGCACCTACCGCCTGAAAGGCACGTAAGGTGAGTTGTTGCAGTTGCTTTTCGTCTGATTCGCTAAGGCCTGATGGAATACCATATTGCACATCATTGCGTTGGTATTTGGCATCGTAATCGTAAAATGCCACATCTTTTGGAGGTTCCAGACGAATCACAGGTAACGCCTCACCATTTAACACCACAATGGTGTATTCACACCCCGTAATCCACTTTTCTGCCATCACAATCGCATCATGTTCAGTGGCTTTGGCAATCGCCTGCGCAAAGTCTTCTTTCTTCTCGACCTTGCTCATACCAATACTTGACCCTTCATGGACTGGCTTGATAATTACCGGTAATCCCAAGCTATCTACAATCTCATCAATATTGGAGTCTTTGCTGATAATGCGATACGGGGCTGTCGGTAAATCAGTCCCTTGCCAGATTTGCTTGGTTTTGATTTTATCCATGCCAATGGCTGAACCCTGAACGCCTGTGCCAGTATAGGGCACATCTAACCATTCCAGTGTTCCCTGAATTTGACCATCTTCACCGCCACGACCATGCAACACGATGAAAGCGCGATCATAATTCACTAACTCAGTGACACTACGATGTTTAGGGTCAAATGCTTCTGCTTGTACACCTGAACGTAACAAGGCTTCAAGTACCGCGTTGCCACTATCTAAAGAGACCTCACGTTCAGCCGATTTCCCACCGAACAACACGGCAACTTTGCCGAATTTTGAAGCATTTGACACGTTTATATCCTTAAACTTTTAAAGCACAATATTGAAAAGGGTGAACTGCATTATTTTAAATACAAATGATGCTGAGCCAGTTCGACTGAAATTGCTCCCACGTTACCTGCACCCTGTGTTAATAACAAGTCATTCGGTTGTAACACTTTTTGTATCACGTTTTGCAGGTTGCCTTCTACGGGATCAACCAAAATCGGTTCAACTTCACCGCGTAAACGAATACTCCGTGCCAGTGAGCGGCTATCTGCACCAACAATTGGTTTTTCGCCCGCAGGATAAACTTCGAGCAATAACAGTTGATCCACTTGCGATAACACATCAACAAAATCATCAAAACAGTCACGGGTACGACTAAAACGATGCGGCTGGAACATCATCACCAAACGGCGATCTGGATGACTTTGACGCGCGGCTTTAATGGTCGCTTCCACTTCTTTAGGATGATGTCCATAATCATCCACCAATTTGACATTACCTTCGCCCAACTCAAATTCACCCTGAACCTGAAAACGACGTCCCACGCCACTAAAGCCTTCTAGCGCACGACTAATGGCAGCATCCGATACACCTTCATCGGTTGCTACACCAATCGCCGCAAGCGCATTTAAGACATTGTGTAAACCCGGCTGATTAATCGTTAAACGTAATGGCTCACGGTCTTTACGAAGCACGGTAAAATGTGAGCGCATACCATCCTGCTCGACCTCAACCGCACGAATATCATTATCTTCACCAAAACCATAGGTCAAGACTGGACGACCAATACGCGGCAAAATTTCCTGAATATTAGCATCATCACCACAGACCACAGCCAAACCATAAAACGGCAATTTATGCAAAAACTGCACAAAAGTATCTTTTAGCGTGTCGAAACTGCCACCATAAGTGTCCATATGGTCGGCATCGATATTGGTGACAATTGCTGCCATTGGCTCTAGATATAAAAATGAAGCATCTGACTCATCAGCTTCAGCCACAATAAAACGACTTGCACCTAAAGCTGCATTCACCCCTGTACGATTCAGCAAACCGCCAATGACATAAGTCGGATCAAGATTTTCTTCAGCCAACATCGTCGTCAGTAAACTGGTGGTTGTGGTTTTACCGTGTGTACCTGCAACCGCAATACCATGACGATAACGCATCAATTCACCAAGCATTTCAGCGCGACGTACTACAGGAGTTCGGCTTTCTATGGCCGCTTTCACTTCTGGATTTTCAGGATCAATTGCGGTCGACACCACTAAGACATTGGCATTTTGAATATTATCCGCCGTATGTCCGATATAAACCTTAATACCCTTCTCTTCTAACTGGGCTGTGGTATTTGAGGCTTTAATATCCGAACCCGAAACTTTATAGCCCTGATTTTTGAGTACTTCGGCGATGCCACACATGCCCGCACCCCCAATGCCCACAAAATGAATGTGTTTGATGCGGCGCATTTCAGGGACTTTAATCAGTTTTTTAGCTTGATCAGCTGGTGTTGATGGTGACATAGCGAACTCGAAATTATAAAGCTTGAATAAGATCAGCGACGGTTTGAGTCGCTTGAGGTTGAGCGTGTTGACGCGCCTTGACTGCCATTTCAGACAATAACTGACGATTCATCAATCCACTCAAAAGAGTATGTAAATATTCTGGGGTCATGGCAGATTGTTGGCAAATCTTTGCCGCGCCAATATCTGCCAGAAATTTAGCATTGGCAGTCTGGTGATCATCTACAGCTATCGGCAGCGGTACAAAAACAGCCGCCACACCTGCGGTCGCGACCTCAGTCACGGTCAAAGCCCCTGCACGGCAAATGATTAAATCTGCTTCACTATAGGCTTTTGCCATATCTTCAATAAACGGCATGACCTTCGCAGTTAAATGTGCGGGTGCATTCGCATAACGTGCTGTGGTTTCATCGAGCTGTTTTTGACCACATTGATGAAACACATTCAGCGGCATATCTAATTTTTTTAAGGCTTCTGGCAACCGTTCATTTAAGGCTTGCGCACCCAATGACCCACCCACAATGAGAATATTTAAGGGCTGATTGTCTTGCGCTCGGATGTCATAACGCCATTTTGGGCTGAGGATTTCTGCAATTTCTTTACGTACTGGATTGCCCGTGGTGACCACTTTTTCACTGGCAGTAAAAGTGTTTGCAAAGGCCTCACAGACTTTGCTGGCAATACGCGATAGTTGTGAATTGGTAAAACCAGCCACGGCATTTTGCTCATGGATCAAGATAGGAATCCCCAAAATACGCGCTGCCAAACCACCTGGCCCGGCCACATAACCGCCAAAGCCTGCGACTGCATCGATTTTGAGTTGTTTCATATAGCGCATCGCGCTCAAGGTAGCTTTTAAAATTTTAAACGGAGCCAATAATTTGCGTACAGCACCATTACCGCGTACACCTTGGATATCAATTTGATAAAGCGGAATATTTTGATCTTTGAGTAATCGGTTTTCCATGCCTGCTGGTGTGGCGAGCCAAGAAACCTGACAACCTTGTTGTTGTAGTTCTTTGGCCACGGCCAATGCAGGAAATACATGACCGCCCGTACCGGCCGCCATCATCATGACATGTTTAGGTGTGTGCTGTGGTGAATCGGTCACGGTGTAATTCTTCAACTCAAAAGAAAATAGGGAAATCACATCTATTATTTTAGCGATCCATTTTAATCCTAAAGCAAGCAGAACGGAAAGCAAATTTCACGTGTTTGCAACATAAAGCGCTGCTTTTTTGCCTTATTTTCATTTTGAGGATGTGGCAAATGAGAATAAATATAAATTGATGAATTTTTTAGGACAGCATGGATGATATTCGAAAGCTGATGTCGAATATCATCTTGATTTTGGGGGATTAACAACCTGTTTCTAGCACATCAAATAAGGTATCTGCAATCGATGTGCCATATTGCGCATCAATCTCACGGATACAGGTTGGACTGGTGACATTAATTTCAGTGACATAATTGCCAATCACATCTAACCCGACAAATACCAAGCCCTTTTCACGTAGGAATGGTCCGACTTTGGCAGCAATCATTTTGTCATTTTCAGTGAGTGGGCGTGCTTCACCCAAACCGCCTGCTGCCAAGTTCCCGCGCACTTCACCATTTTGAGGAATACGTGCCAAGCAATATGAAATCGGTTCGCCATTGACCATCAAGATGCGTTTATCGCCATCGACGATTTCTGGAATATAACGCTGCGCCACGATGGGACGTGTGCCCATTTCGGTCAACATTTCCAGTGTCGAACCAATATTCACACCATCTTGGTACAAACGAAAAATGCCCATACCGCCCATGCCATCCAGCGGTTTTACAATCACATCACCATGTGTTTTGATAAATTCACGAATCAGGCTTTGTTGAGACGTGACCAAAGTGGGTACTTGTAACTCTGGAAACTGCGTAGCAAATAGCTTTTCGTTACAGTCGCGCAAGGATTGCGGTTTATTAATAATCCATGCGCCTTCACGTTCTGCTTGTTCTAAAATATAAGTGGTATACACAAAGTTCATGTCGAATGGTGGGTCTTTACGCATTAAGACCACATCGTAATCAGCCAATGATTCTTTGAGCTTCTCACCTAATTCGTAATAATGGTTGTAATCTTCAAATACTTGAAGTGGTGAGATTAGACCAAAGGCTTTGCCTTGATCGATATATAAATCGTGCTGTAATGCATAGCCCAATTCATGTCCGCGACGGCTGGCTGCCCATAACATGGCCATCGTAGAATCTTTCTTGAGATTCACTGTTTCAATTGGGTCCATCACGACAAGTACACGCATCACCAGCTCACTCTTTATTTTCAATTGGACTGATTATAAACGAGCTTTGCGCGTGACGTTTAGTATTTGAGTGAATAAGTAGAGCATGCTTTAGTGCATACTGGAAATAAGACGAGCACTTTATCCAACATAGGCATCAACAGATCACACTATGGGTAGCAGCAACTGCAAAATGCATCTTCTAAAACTGGGCATTTTATTTTGGAGAAATCTGATATGTCTATTTGGGACTTATATGCGGAGTTCGTCACCGATGGACTATAATATAAATAGAAGCGTTGCCTTAAATTCAATATTGCTAAATTAGACATTACCAAACAATGACTTGACGAAAGCAAAATCAAAACAACTGCGATTTAATAAACATACCCTTGCATTAGACTTCTTTTATTATTGTTTAAACCCTATTTATTTTCTCCTATAAAGAGAAATAAAAGGCACTGATGAAAGATGGACTGATTCACTGAATTAAAAAAATCATTTGAGCAGTTTAAATGGGTTGAGTAGAAATCACCCTTTAAAATAAAAACATAGTATTGAATTAAATTATTTTTTATAAAAAATTGATTATTTATAAAAAAAATAAATATATATATTTAAAAACTTGATTATTTCTATTTTTAGTGTATAGTCAGCTTAACTAGAAAAAAAGTCTTGTTTCGGTAGATCTTCCTTAAGTATCGCAGTTTTAGTCATAATCCTTCGTTGTTTAGATTTTAAGTCTCATTCTTTATTATTTCGAAGTTATAATCGGTCAATAAAACGACTCAATTTTTTTTAAATTAGTAGGATATATTATGTCAAACTCAGCTATTGTTAAAGGTACTGTGAAGTGGTTTAACGAAACTAAAGGTTTTGGTTTTATTCAACAAGAATCAGGTCCAGACGTTTTTGCCCATTTCAGCGAAATCGCCAGTTCAGGTTTTAAAACCTTAGTTGAAGGTCAGCAAGTTGAATTCAGTATAGCTCAAGGTCAAAAAGGACCGACTGCTGTAAATATTGTGGCTATCTAAAATATTTATAGCTTCATAGTAAAGTAATAAAAAGTACTTATACGTATTTTTTATTACTTTAACTTCTATTTTCAAAATTAAAAATCTCTAAAAAAGGATATCAATTGTTAAAAATAAATAATTTAATTGCAAAATCTAAAAATGGCACTGAAATTATTGTTTCATTAATTCCCCTCAATAAAATGCAAAATACACGTCAAGGTTTTAAACAAATTGAAGTCGGTAAAAGAGTTTTGCTAGAATCTGGTATCGAAGTTGATTTAAATTTGGATGGTCGTACCTTTTACACCTCTCCAAATCAATTATTTAAATTAGACCAGAAAGTTTCTTACAGATAAAATTAATAAACATCAATCAATAAGTTTTTACCATTTTGATTTCATCATTTTTCAATCATTGTTAACCAAAATTCATGAACTAAACTCAATAAAAAAGGAAGCCCTCGCTTCCTCCCACCAGCATCCAAAAATTAGATGCCATACTTCACACGATAATCTTCCATATTTGCCAAAGCCTCTTTTTCGCCTTTGGCATCCAAAAAGTCCATCAAATCTCTCATGGTAATCAAAGCATGTACAGGGATTTCTAATTCTTTTTGTACTTCTTGAATCGCAGACAAATCACCTTGCCCTCGTTCCTGACGGTCTAAAGCGACCAAAACCCCTGCAATGGTTGCGCCCGCATTTTTTAAAATAGTCACCACTTCACGAATTGCAGTCCCTGCCGTGATCACATCATCAATGATCCAGACTTTTTGACCCGCCACCGCAGCACCGACCAACACACCACCTTCACCATGGTCTTTGGCTTCTTTACGGTTAAAACCCCATGGTACGCTTTTAGCATGCACTTGAGACAATGCCACAGCCGTTGCCGCCACAAATGGAATCCCTTTGTACGCAGGGCCAAAAATCACATCGACATTTTGACATTGTACAAGTTTATCGGCATAGCCTTGAGCCAATAGCGACAATGCTTCACCATCGTTTAACAAACCTGCGTTAAAAAAATACGGACTGACACGTCCTGATTTTAGGGTAAACTCACCAAATTTAAGCACACCGCGTGATAACGCGAGTTCAATAAAGGCTTGCGGGTTAAAAGACGATGGCGTTGTCATAGGTGCTCCAGATTCATCAATTGAGGTCAAACTTGCGCATGATACCAAAGGATCGCTATCCAAGTGATGTAAAAATTCTACGTGTGGTTTCAATTAACGTAAATGGCTTACGTTCATCTGTGACCAAAGGGCTACTTGAATGGCTCGAACAGTCTGAGGCAGACGTGGTGTGTATGCAAGAGAGTCGCATTACCCACGCACAGTGGACTGACAAATTTAAACCAGAGGGTTGGTACACCCACCTGTTTCCTGCCGAACGTGCAGGCTATGCAGGCACCGCAATTTATAGCCGTATTCCATTTAAATCTGTGCAGGATGGATTAGGGTTTGAACTGGCTGACTCACAAGGGCGTTTTATTGCTGCTGAATTTGATTTAGGACTCGATCAATCAGCCTATATCTGCTCACTCTATTTGCCATCGGGTTCTTCTGGTGATGAAGCTCAGGCACGTAAAGATGTGTTTTTAGAGCAATATGCCCATATTTTAAAACAATGGCGTACTGAGAATAAATCGATCATTGTCTGTGGTGACTATAACATCGTGCATAAACGCATCGATATTAAAAACTGGTCAGGCAATCAAAAATCCTCTGGCTGTTTACCCCATGAACGTGCATGGCTCGATCATATCTATGATGATTTAGGTTATGTCGATACATTCCGTGAAGTCCGTCAAGAAGCAGAACTGTACTCTTGGTGGTCAAATCGCGGGCAAGCCCGTGCTAAAAACGTCGGGTGGCGTATTGATTATCATGCCTGCTCACCTGACTGGAAAGAACGCACAGTCAATGCTTGGGTATATAAAGAACAATGGTTTAGCGACCATGCACCTGTGATTATTGACTATAAAATCGGCTAAAAATAAGTACACTTGTACACTCAATTAATGGTTATTACCTACAATTGTTGTGGAAATTGTATATTTTTCTTACAGCCGTTTAAGCGCATTATAGCTGCACGGCACAGGGACATGTCAGGATGACAAAAGGATAGGACGCCGTAGGAAGGAAAATATAACCTAGTTTGGTTATTCAGGGATGTGACAATGGACGTTGGACTGAGACCCGCATGATCAGGATGATTAAATGCGGGTTTTCTCTTTTTTGCATCCAATGCATTATTTATATTTTTTCTTAATTCTTTGATCACCATCATAGCCAAAACATATGTCAATATGATGACATTGGTTCTATTTTACAAGTCTTTGGGTTTTCACATTTTCTGATATTGTTATCTTCAATATTGACCAGCTTCAACACAGACTAGAGCTTTGTGTGTTTTTTGGGTAGGCTATGACGCATTGTCATTGATATAGTTCAAGTATATGTTCAAAATTTATGGAATCAAAAATTGCAACTCCATGAAAAAAGCCTTTGATGCACTGAATGAAAAAGGCTTAAGTTATGAATTTCATGATTATAAAAAGCAAGGTATTGACGCCGAAACACTTAAGGTCTGGCTGGAAAAAATTGGTGCAGACACCCTCTTGAATAAAAAAGGTACGACATGGCGCAAGTTATCTGCCGATGAACAACAAGTTGCGCTTAGCAGTGAAGCGAATTTGATTGAGACATTAATTGCCCATCCAAGCTTGATTAAACGTCCTGTTTTGCAAACCTCTACAGGTTATCTGGTCGGTTTTGATGAAAGCGCTTATCAACAACTTGCCACGTCTTAAAAACTGAAAAAAAAATAGCCGAATCTTAATTCGGCTATTTTAAATCATGTAGCGAAGATTGGATCAGTTAGCACGGATCCAAGTCTGATTACGACCAAGCGCTGAAATGCCGATATAACCACGAATATTCAGTTTTTTACCACCTTCAGCCAACTCACCTTTGAGCTTATAGGTTTTACCGGTTTTAGGATCAAGAATTGATCCACCATCATAGCTTGTACCGCCTGTATTTTTCAGGTTATGTACAATGGTGACGCCTTTAAGTGATTTGTTCTTGTATGGACCTTCACACTTGGTACAAGAATTTTCTTCACCTGGGGTTAATACATTTTGAATCGTCGCAGACAACGTGCCATTTTTTTGCTCAGTGAATTTCACAATCGCTTTTGGCTGTTTCGTTTGATCATCAATCGTCTTCCAAACCGTACCATTCAATGGATCAGCAGCATTTGCCAAAACTGTCGCACCAAGTAATCCAATTGCCAATGCAAATTTTTTCATTTTTGTTTAGTATCCCTAAGTCTTTATTGACCTCTTTAGTATTCAAAACTCACAACAATATTGCAATTTTTGTCTGTGACTAATTAGTGTAGCCTTGTAACTTGTTTAGTTAATTTCGCACGATTTTTAGAATTAGACCTCAACTATGAAAAAATGATGAAGATAAATACCATGTGGAAACAATATATTACCGAAGCTTTTTTAAAAACAGTCATTCGCACCCCAAGCCAGTTCAGTTTACCGCCCAGTACGACCAGAACAGCATTAGACCAACTCTGTCGAATTTTTCCAGTCAATAAAGAAGTACATATCCGTCCGATTCGTTTGGCAGGAATCAAAGCAGAGGAAATCAAACCGCAATCGTCTTCTACTCAACTTATTTTTCATATTCATGGTGGCGCGTTTTTTTTAGGTAGTTTAAACACACATCGCGCTTTTATGACGGATATCGCCGCTCGTACTCAAATGCAGGTGATCCATGTGGATTATCCTCTTGCACCTGAAAGTGGCTTTCCCGATGCTTTAGACGCACTGTATGATATTTATCAGTTGTTATTGGATCAAGGTATCCAAGCCAAAGATATTATTCTGTCCGGCGACTCCTGTGGCGCCAATCTGGCTTTGGCACTTTGTTTACGCCTGAAAGAAAATCAGGATGAACAGCCTAGTGGTTTGATTTTAATGTCGCCATTTTTGGATTTGACCCTGAGCAGCGAGTCATTACGTTTTAATCGAAAACATGATGCTCTACTCTCGATTGAAGCATTAGAAGCAGGTATTGATTATTATCTCGGTAATCGTATTGCGACCGACAATCCCCAAGTTTCTCCATTATTTGATGATTTATCAGGATTACCACCGACATTGGTACAAGTAGGTTCTAAGGAAATTTTACTGGATGATGCCAAGCGTTTTCGCGATCAGGCAAAACAAGCAGGGGTAGATGTAGAATTTAAGCTCTACACAGGGATGTGGCATAATTTTCAAATGTTTAGTGCTTGGTTTGATCAAGCCAAGCACGCTCTAACGGATATTTCTGAATTCGCCCATCAATTAGACAAAGATTAATGTGTAAAACATTTCATTGAATAAGGTCGTTTTATTCAATGAAATGTACTTTTTAAGATCTTATTATTTCAACCAAATGATCAAAATTAACATAATATAAGTCGCCATAAAATACATGAACAATAAAATATCAATATGAATTTTATCAATTTTTTTAGATAAAGATCAATTTTCATACAGATCTAAGTATGTTATCTTAAAATACAAAATCGAAGATACACCCAAAACATCACAATAATTAAAATTTTAACGACTTTAACACGGCACTTCATTTTTCGATGATATTGCCAAAGGTATATGCAAATGAAACAACGACTGATCAAAGCTGTTTTTGAAGATAATGTCGTCATGAACTGGTCGACTGTGCAAAAATGTAGCCTGATTTTAATCTTGGCATGTGGCATGCACCTCACCTGGATTATCTGGAAAATTTATATTCTTTTGCAGCCCCAATACTGGTTCATGATCAACATGTCATTGTTCAACATCAGCTTTTGGGTTGATGTGATTGGATTGGCTCTGTTTGTACTTCTGCTTTTTCCCACCCTTTATTACCGTGATCGGAATTGGGTGCAACGGTTCATCCCATGGTTAAGTATTGGTCTGTTTACCTTAAGCTTGTGCCATGCGAGTTATTTAGTCGGAACACTCAGTCCTGCAACCATGATTGGTTATGTGAGTATTGTTGGGGTAGGTTTGGTTCTTTTTCAGCGCCGTCTAATTTATGTGGCAATGATTCCTGCAAGTATTATGTTGTTCGGCTGTACCTATTTATCGAGTCAGGGTTTGATCCCCTATGCACCACTTTTCCATGTCGTGTCTTCTGGGGAGTCTATATTTATCCAGCCTTTCTGGGTCAATACCATGTTATTTTTTAGTGCTCCAGTGTTTCTGACATGTTTGTTGTTATTTGAAATTTTACTCACCCAATGGCGTAATCGTGAAGAGTATATTGAACGTCTCAGCCAAATTGATCCGTTAACCTGTGTACTCAATCGGCGCAGTATCAATCTTTGCCTGCAAACATTGCATCAGAACTTACTCGACTCGAAATCCTGCTATGCTGTTATTCTGCTCGATCTTGATCATTTTAAACAGGTGAATGACCGTCACGGTCATCACATCGGCGACGAGGTATTGGTCAAAGTTGCCAATTGTCTATCGAGTCATTTACGGCATCAGGATTATATTGGACGCTTCGGCGGAGAGGAATTCATTTTATTGCTGCCCAATACGCCTTTAGCACAAGTACAAAGTGTTGCAGAACGTTGCCGAGTCGCGATTCAAAAATTATCGATTCGCCTGAAAGACCAAAGCGAAATTCGTATCAGTGCAAGCTTCGGCATCGCCATGTCTCAGTTCAACGCCGACCCAAAAGAGATTTTAAAACAAGCAGATCAGGCGTTATATGCAGTCAAAGCGACAGGGCGTAATCAGGTACAATGCTTTTTTGATTTACCCCAACAGATCAGCTAAACATTAACCCCTGATAAATTGTTCGCCATGTTGGCGATATGGTTCCTGATTTTGTACAAATTGACGTTCTGCCTGAGCCTGCATAACCCATGCATTGACCGCAGAATTTGCCAATATATTCTGCATATATTGCTGGCTTTGCTCTGAAACAGGCAAACCATAACTGAGTAAACGCATGACCACAGGCGCATAAAAGGCATCTGCAATGCTAAACTCGCCACATAAAAAACCATTTATTTCAGGTCGCTCTGCCCATATTTCCTCTATACGCGCAACCTCAGCACGTAATGTAGGTAGATCGTTCCAGAGTTTAGTGCCAATAAAGCGTAGATCAGCTTCAATATTCATGCTGCAATATTGTCTTAACGTGGTAAAACTACTGTGCATCTCTGCACTGATGCTACGTGCGCGGGCACGTTGGGTTTTATCAATCGGCCACAAATGTTTTTCAGCAAAACTCTCTGCCAGATATTCACAAATCGCCAAAGAATCCCATACCACCATTTCCTGATCGATCAAGGTTGGCACTTTAGCGGTCGGACTCATGACGGACATGGTTTTTTTAAACTGCCCATCTGCGGCAAAATCATCAAATGCTACCAAATGTTCATCCATAGGCAAATCAAAATGTTTCATGACCAGCCAAGGACGCATCGACCAAGATGAATAGTTTTTATTGCCAATATAAAGTTCCATCAAGGTTGACTCCTTAAATTTTTTAAAGCCTGTAGATGATCGAGCAATTCCGTTTTACTAAAGGCACCCGTCAGACGTAAACGGCGTAATTCCTGTCGTTGCGGATTTAAAAACAGATAAGTTGGTGGCCCTAAAATCTGCCATTGATTCAGCAAAGCTTGATGAGAATGATCATACTGGCTTAAATCCAGTTTAATCAGATAATACGGTTGTAAAGCAGTTTGAACTTCCACATCTTTTAATATGCGATGTTCAATCGGTTGGCAAGCCACACACCAGTCTGCATATACATCAATGATCACGACACGATCATGCGGTGCATGATCCAATAATTGCTGAAACTCAGTTGCCGTATGTGCAACATGCCAAGTATTTTCGCCTTGTTGCTGATCAAGCTGATACCGTTGAAAATGCTGGTACTGATCGAATAGCACCGCAGGAATGGCAAGTATTAATAACACAAGATACAGCCAACGTAACCGATCATGATGTTTGATCAGACGATAGCCTGCATAACCAATAAAACTCAGCCCTAAAAGCAAACTTAAAATTTGTACCACGATAGCTGGCAATAAAGGCCGTATAAAATACAAACTCAGGCCAAGCATGATAAAGGCAAAAATCACCTTGATCTGATGCATCCATTGCCCTGCTTTGGGTAGCACTTTTGCACCTAAAATCGTCGCCAACAGCAAAGGAATACCCATCCCAAAGCCGAGACAGAATAACAATAATGCCCCTTGCCACTGATCTTGCGTTTGTGAAATAAACAGCAAAGTGCCTGCTAGCGGCGCGGTCATACACGGTCCAACCAATAGCGCAGAAACCATCCCCATGACCGCAGCACCGAGCAGCGTTCCACCACGCTGAACCGATTGAATTCGATCCAGATGATTCATGATACGTTGTGGAAGTTTGATCTCAAATAAACCAAATAGATTTAAAGCGAACAGCACAAAGAGCAAACTAAAGGCAATTAAAGTCGCGGGCTGCTGTAACCAGCGCTGAAAATTCAGCCCTGCCGATGATGCAATTAAACCCAAGATTGCATATACCATTGCCATACTACAGACAAAAGTCAGTGCCACCATCCACGCGCGTAGACCTTTACTGTCCCTGACGATGAGTGAGGTTAAAATAGGTAACATGGGCAATGAACACGGCGTAAAAGCCAACAACATACCTAAACCTAAAAATAGCAAAATACCATAGCCTAATGAATGTTGTTCAAGCTTCGAGCTCCAGAATTGATCCTGAGCAACTTGAGTATCTCGATTTGGTTGAGCAAGATTGTTAGGAGCCGTATTGAGTTGTGAGGTTTGAGCAGGTTCAGGAACAGAATCAAGCTGTGAATTTGAGTTTTCTGATGGATTGATGTCCTTTGCTTGATCAAAACTGGATGCTTTGGCGACATCCAAAAAGGTTTTTTTGCTCTGCCCTGTATTTTGGATATTGATCAGACCATCCAAATCCGTCTGAAATTCAATGCTTTGTGGAGGATAACAAATTCGGTCTTTGGCACAGCCTTGCCACGTCACCTGATAAGTTTGCGAGGGCTGAGTTTTAATCTGAAATTGAACCTGTTGATAATAAACCTGACTCTGACCAAAGTTATCATCAAATTGCTCTACAGCCTTCGGCAAATCTAAGGGCAAACGATGGATGCCCTGTTTGACCTCAAATTTATGCTGATATAAATAATAATGTGGCTGAATCGACCAGTGTAAAACTGCTGTTTTTTGATCAAGTGATTCAACAGAAAAAGAAAACGCATCTTCAGGACTCAACAATGCCTCATTTTTGGCATAAAGCTGTGTCGCAACAAAACAAAGTGACAGGATTAAAAAGTAAAAAAAGCCACTGCGACTTTGAAAATGCGTCATTACTTCCTCAACAACTTAGACTCAATCACTTAGAATAGGTAAGAGAAACCAAAACCACCCTTGTAGTTTTTATCATCTCCATTTAAACCGACACCGACACTGGCATCTAGCTGTGCACGATCATTGATAGCATAAATCACCCCTGTTCCCAGACCATACTCATAGTCCTGACTTTCTGCTTTGCGATAGACAAATTCAGAATAGCCTGACCATTTTCCAGTAATCTTATAACCAATCGTTGGAATTGCAGTCACTGCCCAGTCGCTATTTTGCACTTCGTATTTCATGGTAATCGAGGTTTGTAGCAAATCGCTGTATTGATAAGCCACAGCAGAACTTAAACTATAAATATCATCATGTTCTGTAAACTCATCATTGCCTGTTGCAATCAGCGCTTGTGCCAAAATTGCCATTGAAAGACGATCATCATCCAGATCGATGGCTTTTTTCAAACCTATACTGATATCCCCCAAGCCATTGTCATGGACTTTTTTACCATCGCGCTTGGTCTGATACCATGCTGGTCCTTGCCAACCTAACTGTAATTCTAAATCTTTGGTTAGACCTGTGCGTAATAACATATCTTCATTCAAAGTGACGGTTTTTTCTTTGACACCATCCACCGTCGTTTCGTTATAAGTCGCCGTCGGTAAACCTTGTTCCCACGCTAAGTGACCCACAGGGGTAATCCCTGTACCAAAACCTGAACCAGGACGATCAAAGGAAAAATCAGCAGCAAATGTAGGTACAGTTGCCCCCGCAGCCAAAATAAAAGTTAGTGTTTTAAACATGTTCATGGGTACACTCAAAATTCAGTTCATTTTTTAATTCATCTGATTTTTTACAAGATCAGATTTATTCTTTAGACATTTTTGCACCGCGACTGCGCAGTAGCTCAAGTGTCTGTTTCTCTTCTGGCAATGCTTCTGCCCAATTTATTTGATCAAACTCACAATCAAAAAATAAATCACTCACCGAAGATAAAATGGTAAGCCCTTCATCATCGCGAGTATTTGGATCAACTTTCGCATCGAGTAAGCGCTGCACCACAGGCACGCAGGCAGAGCTTGCGGCATCCCAAAGTGGGCCATACAGTTCTTCCGAATCCCATAGGTGTAAATTGGCTTTGGCTTTAATTAACTCATCCAAAATATCCAAGTGCACTTTTAAGGCTTGTTGTTTTTCTTCTTCGCTTAATGGTTGATTAGCTTCATAGGCTTCACAGACCATTTCCCACCATTTGAATAGACCATCACTAAACACTGAAATCGGTGGGCCTTTCTCAGGGTCAATAAAATTTGGATCAAGACCTGATGCTAACAGGCGCTGTACCTGTTCAAGGTCTAACTCTTCAATGGCCTGAACGAAGGCTTGTTGTTGGGCTGTTAGCATGGAGGATCTCACCACTTGAAAGGGATTTGGCTACTATTATGCCGAAAATCGAGCGCAAATTGATGTTATTTTGAGGTAAATTCATCTCATTTTTCAGATGAGTAGATCACTACTCATAAAAAAAGCCCCGAAGGGCTTGTTTTAGTACTTATTCTTCATCGGCAAATTCGACACGACTACCACGCGATGGTTCTTGTTTTTCAAAGGTGTGTTCCAAACTACGTTTCAGTTTTTCAATCGCACCATGAATGGCCAAATCGATATTGCCCGCTTTATGGCTGACTGCAATGGGTTTTAATCCTGCTGGACGTACTTCGATCATGCACCGAATATCATCTTCGCCATTCTTTTTTTCCCCGTTTTCATCACTCAAATGAACCGAGAAGTGAGTGATGCGTTCAGCATGGCGCTGAAAGGCATTTGCAAGTTCTGCACGAACATATTCAATTAAACGTTCACTATTATGGATGTTTTTATCTGTGCGGATTTCAATATTCATGATTCCATCCTCTTTGTATCAGTATTTCTATATAACAATCTATGCAAAACTTAATTGGCATACTTTGAGCATGCTGTAATTCAGTGTTGTTGTACATCTCAGTTATGTAATTGGTTGTTATCTCCTTTTACGCTTTATAAGTATTTTGAGTGAATGAAGATCTTCTCTATCTTCAATATCTGTCTATACTCAGAAATATGCAAGCTGATTTTTTAACTTTTCATGACATTTTGATCAAAAAGGATGCATCATTGTGAGTTCTTCATATTTACGCGGCCAAGATCTGATCGATCAAATCCAAAGTGCACCATATTCACGCGATTTGATTGGTTATCACGGTCAGCCGCCGCAGGTCGAGTGGCCCAATCAAGCACGTGTTGCTGTGCAGTTTGTATTAAATTATGAAGAAGGCGGCGAAAATCACATCGAACATGGTGACTTGGGTTCAGAGCAATTTTTGTCGGATATTATTGGCGCAGCCAGTTTTCCCGCCAAACATATGTCAATGGATTCGATGTATGAGTATGGCTCACGTGCAGGCTTTTGGCGTATTCATAATGAGTTTCAACGTCGTGGCTTACCCATGACGATTTTTGGGGTAGGAATGGCATTAGCTCGTAATCCCTAT
The DNA here is from genome assembly GCF_000368825.1 of Acinetobacter ursingii DSM 16037 = CIP 107286. Taxonomy (GTDB): domain Bacteria; phylum Pseudomonadota; class Gammaproteobacteria; order Pseudomonadales; family Moraxellaceae; genus Acinetobacter; species Acinetobacter ursingii. The sequence continues at coordinate 179,490 of NZ_KB849711.1, forward strand.
ATTGTGGAGGCCATTAAATCTGCCAATTATGATGTAGTGTCTCATGGTCAGCGCTGGATCCATTATCAGGATATGGATATTGAAACAGAGCGCATGTATATGGATCAGGCGATTTCAGTACTTGAAGCCTTGTTTGGAGAAACTCCAATCGGTTGGTACACCGGACGCGATAGCCCGAATACTCGTCAACTTTTAGCCGAGTTTCCACAAATTAAATACGACTGCGACTACTATGGCGATGATTTACCCTTTTGGACAACGCTCACCAATATCGATGGTGAAACACGTCCTCATTTGATTATTCCTTACACCCTTGAATCCAATGATATGAAATTTTGCTCTCCGGGCGGTTTTAATAGCGGGGAACAATTTTATCAATACTTAAAAGACGCATTTGATGTACTTTATGCCGAAGGTGAAAGTGCACCAAAAATGATCTCCATCGGTATGCATTGCCGTCTTTTAGGGCGCCCAGGTCGTTTTAAGGCTTTGCAACGCTTTTTAGATTACATACAATCACACGATAAAGTCTGGATTTGTCGTCGTAATGATGTTGCCCAACACTGGTATCAACATCACCCATATGCAGGCTAGTTTTTTAAATTTTCACTTGTTGAAAGTTAAAATAAATGAATAGATATCTACATTATTTGATTTTGTAGATATCTATTTCTCTGGCATTGTAATTGCTCGATTTGTTTTATCTTTTGCTTTAAATACTGGATGAATATGGTGCATTTTTCCGAATTTAACCATGCCGCAGCCCATCAAGTAACGCCCTTATTGAGTGCATGTGTACATATTCCTTCTTGGATCGACACTTTGAGCCAGCAACGGCCATATGCCTCTGCGCAAAACCTTATGGATCTTGCTGCGCAACAAAGTCAAAACTGGACATGGACTGAAATTGAAACCGCATTGGCAACCCATCCACGTATTGGTGAAAAAAAAGCCAAAGTTGAATTGACGGAACAGGAAGCAAATTTTTCGGATCGTGAACAGTCTGGGGTCAAACAAGATGAATACACCCAACGCGCACTTTTCGAAGGCAATGTTGCTTACGAACAAAAATTTGGCTTTATCTTTTTGATTAAAGCGGCAGGACTGAGCAGTGAGCAAATTCTCTGTGCATTACAGCAACGTTTACAGCATGATCTGGAAACTGAGAAAAAAATTGTTCATGAACAACTGGCTGCCATCGCATTATTACGCTTGAGTCAAGGAATACAAGCATGATTAGTACCCATATTTTAGATACACATTTAGGCAAACCCGCCCCTCAGGTCGAAGTCCGTCTGTATGATGCCAAAACCCGTAATTTATTAGGCAATGGATATACCAATGATGATGGTCGCCTAAAAGATTTCGGCTTGGAAGAGTTACAAAGTGGCGCCTATTTACTCGAATACGATATTGCACCTTATTTTGCCAAACACGATTTAAAAACCTTTTTCCCACAGGTCACTATTCAATTTTTTATTGAAAATGCAGATGAGCACTATCATGTGCCTTTGTTGATTAGTCCATTTGCCTATTCAACCTATCGTGGCAGTTAACGCTATTTTGAGTTGAGAGAGTCTTTTTAAAATTCTTTCAACTCAAGCTTGATCGGATTGATCAGATCGATGGTTATCTGCATAAAATGAAATCAATCCAATTTAAATCTTTCACACAGCGCTACTACTCTTAGACTTCGAGACTTCTTTGATCAATTCCTTTTCTCCCTATGGAAAAAAAGAGGGTTTAAACCATGATGAAAGAAGTCTATTTTCCCCCAATTTATAACAAATAATTAAGTAATTTTTAACCTTTGATCAAATTTGACTTTATTTTTAGCAAAGAGCCTGTATGCTTTACTCGCTTTTTATCTGGGGAGATATTTGCGATGAAATTTCAATTTGGGGTACTTGCAGCCACACTCTTATCCGTTACCAGCATGGTTCAAGCGAAACCAGTCTGGCAAGATTTTAGTATCACGGGTTTATATGGTGAAAATTACGAAGTTGTGGATAAAGAAGAAACAACGGTTACTTTAGAATACGCCGCTAAAGTTAAATACGCGGATGTTTTCTTTTTCATGGATCGCATGCGCGGCGGTGATGATCATAAAGTCACGTATTTCGAGCTTTCACCACGTTTTAGTTTGAGTGAAATCTCAGGACAATCACTGTCTTATGGTCCGATTAAGGATGTCTTGATTTCAACCACTTGGGAAAGCAATAACGACGACTTTAGTAGTTTCGATAACTTCCTTTACGGTTTTGCAGTCGATTTAAATGTCCCGTATTTTCAGTATTTCAATTTGAACTTTTATCGTGCAAATAACGAAAATACGGATGATGACTACCAAATGACCGCAGCCTATGCATTGCCATTTAAAGTTTCATCAGAAGAATTTTTAGTCGATGGTTTTCTGGACTGGTCAACCGCAGAAGGTGATCACGCTAGCGAACTGAACTGGACGACACAATATAAATGGAATCTGGGTAAACATATTTCACCAGATACCCGCTTATATCTTGGTGTTGAGCATTCGGTCTGGAACAACAAATTTGGTATGAAAGGTCGTGATGAACACAATGTCAGCGCCCTGATTAAATATCATTTTTAAAAACTGGCTGATCGATATTCAGCGTTTATAAAGCAAGTCTTCGGACTTGCTTTTTTCATATCTGAAGTAAGCATTATCGCTGGTTTTCGACGTATAATTTTTATGATTTTATACTAGGTTATCAATATGGATTTTCAGTTGCGCCCCGCCACCCAAGATGATTTAGAACAGATTCTTGCGATTTATAATCACGAAATTATGACAGGTGTTGCCAATTGGAACGATCAAGCCAAATCGCTTGAAACCTATATGCACTGGTTTGAACAATTACAGCAGGACCAGTACCCAATGTGGATTGCCTATGATCCTGTGCAACAGCGTGTCGCAGGGTATGCTTATTATGCAGCGTTTCGCACGATTAGCGGCTATAAACACACCATTGAACATTCGGTCTTTATTTCACCTGATTACAAACGCCGCGGACTTGGGAAAACCTTAATGCACAAGCTGATTGAGCTGGCAACAGCACAAGGTTTTCACATCATGATCGGGGCGATTGATAGTGAAAATACGGCATCTTTGGTGCTGCATCAACATTTAGGTTTTGTCCAAACGGGCTATCTGCCACAGGTCGGACAAAAATTTGGACAATGGCGTGATCTGGTGTTGATGCAACGTCAGTTAGATGAAGCCTGAGTCATATAATATACATCTGACATAATTTGCTTACTTTGCAAGCTGATCACCGCATGATTATGTTGCTTTGCCAGCTCATAAAAATTTTTAAGCTGGCCAAATAACATCAGTAGTTCACGCTGCTCTTTATCGACATCTTTGCCCCATTGAAACGGGAAAAGCTTGTGTTGGTTTAACCACGCTGGATCATAACGATGTTTAAAATCATCCATCGAAATCTGCTCTAATGCTTTGGCAATCTCATCAACTTCAATCACAGGATTGTATCGTACATGAGCCACACTCAAAGAAGGATGAGAAAAAGCATATTCGGCTTCTATCGCAAATTGAAGCGCATGTTGTTGGTCTAGATCTTTGGTTAAGAGCGCATGGAGTGCCTGCCATGTTTCGCCCAGATTCAATTTTGAACGAATCGAGGTCGCATGATAAATCTCATCTAAGCTTTCAGCTTCAATCATTAAAATTTCGAGATCATTGGGTTCTATTGCAAGCAAGATCGCATTCATTATTATGTACTCATATCATCGTTATTTGTCTTTAGCTTAACGTGACTGAAATACGAAGTGCTTAACGATTTGTCATACGATAATTACCAAATGTAAAAAAGACAGCCGAGGCTGTCTTTAAAATTTATTTTAAAATGAATCTTCAAGAGACTTCTTTCATCAGCCCCTTTTATTTCTCCGTATCGAAGAGAAATCAACAGGATTTAAACACGGATGAAAGAAGTCGAATCACAGCGCATTAATCCAGCGGATTACCTACAATATTATTAATAATACCGCGCATGATATGTGGACCTTGTTCCTGACGCAGTTCTTCATACCAAGACAATGTCACCTGTTCATCTTTCATATGGGTTACATCACAACGCTTACGTGCACGCAAAACTAGCTCATTGGCACGTTCATTACGTTTGTCCTGATAACGGCGTAATGCATCGGTTACTCCCAATGTATTGATCTGGAGCGAACGCGCCAGATAAATCGCATCCTCCATCGCCTGACCCCCCCCCTGACCAATATCAGGCGTGGTGCTATGCGCGGCATCACCAACAATGACCACACGCCCTTTATGGTACTGGGTAAACGGTTCGATATCACAAATCTCAACGCGATTGGTTTTTTGCGGATCCAAACGTTCAATCAACTGTTGAACAGGTGCGCACCAGCCTGTGAAATAGCCCTTTAAAGTTTCTTGATATTGGGCTTTATTATTTTCAAGCCCCGCATCTAATGGCACATCTAAAAAGAAATAAAAACGATTATTTGCTACAGGCATTAAAGAGGCCCGTTTGCCTTCCCCTACAAAGGTGGTCCATTGATCAGCAGGGGCCAATTCTTCCGAAATTTCAACCAAGCCATTCCAATTGACATAACCTGCATAACGGCGTTCTACCTGATCACCCAGCACATGGGCACGGGTGATTGAATGCGTTCCATCAGCACCCACTAACAAGTCCGCGCTGATATTTGAACCATCGGCAAACTGGATCACGACCTGTTCGCCCTGATCCTCCAGTGCGACCATACGTTTGCCCAAATGAATGTCTTCACGACCAAATTCATCCATCAGCATATTTTGTAATTCGGCACGAGAAACGGGATAAGGACGCTGTCCGACTTCATCAATCAAAGGCTGCAAGCTAAACTGGGTCATCACTTCGCCAGTCAAACCATCGACATAAGCCAGTTGATCCATGACCCCACCAAGCTTGGCCACTTGCTCACCCAGCCCTAAATAGTTCAGGCATTTTACGCCATTTGACCACAATGAAATTGCAGCACCGACAGGAAGAATTTGCTCGGCTTGTTCATAAATCGTGACCTGATGCCCAAATTTTTTCAATGCGATTCCAGTCGTCAAACCGCCCATACCTGCACCGATAATAACAATATTCATTGTGTAATCCCCCTTATGTATCCTGCAACATTATCCGTGTTATAGCTAAAACCATGCCATGTGTAGGGAAATACAGCCTATTATTGGAATTGGCATATACCCTGCATAGCAAAGTGCAATGATGATGCACTTTTTCTCATTCTGAGGTAAAAATGCACCCGTATTCAATTAAACTTTTATCATCTCATTGCAAATAATGGTATATCACTTATGGCTACGCTTCTCGCTCCAGCATTTGAACTTCCAAATCAACTGCATTCCCTAACCAATCTGGCAGATAGCCGTATTGGCGCACAAATTGTTGAATGTTCAGATGAATTTTTTGCAGAAGCAAAACGTATGTTGCAATTTGAAGCACCTATTTTTGTCGAAGATAAATTCGATGATCATGGCAAATGGATGGATGGATGGGAAACCCGCCGTAAACGTCATTCTGGTTATGACTGGTGTATCGTAAAACTGGGCGTTGCAGGTAAAATCAAGGCAGTAGATGTCGATACCACGTTTTTTACAGGAAACTATCCTGCTTCTGCTTCATTAGAGGGCTGCTATGCACCAAATGATGACACTCAAAATGCACTATGGCAGCCCATTTTAGCCAACAGTATTTTGGGGCCGAGTCAGCATCATATTTTTGATATTGAAAACCAAACCGTGTTTACCCATATCCGTATTAATATTTTTCCAGATGGCGGTGTAGCACGTTTACGCATCTATGGTGAAGTACAAATTCAAAGCACGAATAGCACAGAAACGCTTGATTTGTTAGCTTTGCAAAATGGCGGACGAGTGATTGCCTACAGTGACGCACACTTTGGTCATCCCCGTAACCTGATCAATCCCGGACGTGGCATCAATATGGGTGATGGCTGGGAAACCAAACGTCGTCGTGCGCCAGGCTTTGACTGGTGTATTTTGGCGTTGGGACAAGCAGGAAAAATTGAGAAAATTGAAATTGATACCGCCCACTTTAAGGGCAACTATCCTGCGCAAGTATCGATTCAAGCAGTTTATATTGAAGATGCAACCGACCCGCAACTGATTCCACAAAGTATGTTCTGGCCATTCCTGCTCAATGCTCAGGATATGCAAATGGATCATATTCATGACTATATCAATGACATTTTAGCGCATGAAAAAATCTCTCATATCCGTGTCAATATGATTCCAGATGGCGGAATTAGTCGTATTCGTCTTTGGGGAAAACGGGCTTAAGCCGAGAACAATATGTCAAAAACTGTGATTAAAATTTTGTCGCTGACCAATGAAAACTTTGCCCCTTTCGGCGAAGTGATTGGCTGTACAGGGCATGAATTTTTCCATATCAATGATGCCCATACAGAACGTTATCATGGTCTGGTCGAAACTGAAATTCAGGGTGAAGCCAAGGCAGGGATTAGTATTTTCCGCAATATTAAAACCACCACGCTACCATTGACTATTCAGATGTTAGAGCGCCATCCCCACGGATCTCAAGCTTTTATTCCCATGCAGGGACAAGCATTTCTGATTGTTGTTGCGCCCAGTTTAAATGCACAGCAGCCCGATATTGATCAGATTCATGCTTTTATCAGCGATGGTTCTCAAGGTGTCAATTATCGTGCGGGAACTTGGCATCATCCATTGCTAACCCTTGAATCTCCGAGCGATTTTGCAGTGATTGATCGGATTGGCTCAGGACCCAATTGTGATGTTTATACTTTCCCTTATGCTGTGAAGATTGAGGCTTAATCTTCTCGCATGAAATCCTTATCCACTGCCTTGTACTGGTTTACAGAGCAGTGGTTTTCTTTATAAGCAAAGAATTTTAGAATAAATATTTAAACGACACTTGCTCAACAATGAAAATAAAATATTCTCTTTTTGCATGCTTAACCTGTGGCATTTTGGTTTCACCGCTTAGTTTTGCCGAACTCAGTTTTGAACAGGAATTACAGCAAGGCTGCGCCAAAGTCAAAAGTGATGCGCTTTTAGGTAAAAAATACTACGACCAAAAGCAATACGCCAAGGCTATTGAATATTTTGAATATCAGGCCGCATGGACACAATTTTGCCAGTTAAATGCTGAAGATGACAAAATCACATTTTCCGACCGTGATGTTGAACTCGCCAATAATAATGTTGGTCTGAGCTATGCCAAACTTGGTAAACCTTTATGGGCTAGAGCATGGTTTCTACGGACACCAGACTCCAAAGTCAGTCAATACAATTTAAAACAGCTCACCTTGCCAAAAGTCAGCAATACAATTGAAGGCGAATATGTTACATCGGCTGGCTTTGGACAATGGAGTAGCATCACTGTTTCAAAAACCGCCAAGACTTATCGCATTGCATTTGATGGTTATTATTTTGGTTTACGTGGTTTGATTTACGGCCCTAATATGGGTTCTTTTGAAACCCGTATGCCTTTGTCTGCTCATCAGGCTCAGTATCGTTATGAAGATTGTAAGATTGACCTCAAATTCGGTCAGGATCAATATGGTCGAAAAATAATTGTTGAGCAAAATGACAATAATTCTGGCTGCGGTTTTGGACACAATGTCTATGCAGGTGGCACTTATTATCAAGTTGAAAAATAAAAGCCATTTAAATTGTGACCTCGTTTTTAATCACTGAAATACGAGCTTGGCTCTTTAAAAAAAATAAATGAGCCAGTAAAAATGCGATGCTAGCAACAATATTCGTCTGAAACTGAGCGACAGTGAAGCGTATTTGTTGCATACTTTTTTCAAGTAGCTGACACAATCAAAATATGAAGCTGCGGTATTTATAACAATGACTCAAAATGAGAATAACGAGATGGATATACGCTTTATTCCAGTGCTAGATTTGGATGATCGTCAGCAAAGTTTGCAAGCTGATGGATTGAAGAATTCGTCTCAGCCTTTAGCAACTGATTGTTTGTTCTATGCCATTCAAGATATTTCTGATGCTTATCTGAGTAAAATTCTAAAAGAGACCGTTTTTAAAAATACCTCTTTGAACGGTGGCTATGTATTGCTTGATGCCGAACAGCGACCGATACTTTTACCGCGCTGTTGCTCAGATTTAAATGATATTCATGCTTGGGAGCAACTGGCTCAAGGTAATCTGAAACAGTTCTGGATTGGACATCCTCAAGTGTTATGTGAATATCAGGGAGATATGATCAAATTTAAACCAGATGCCAGTCAGGATCATACTGGCTTTGAAGTGCCTGTTACATCATTAAAACAGGCAGTACAGGCTTTAAAAGATGAACTTCAGCAGATTCATCATCGTTTTCAACGACTCGCACATCTGGAAAAACTGAAAGTTGAAAAAGTGTTAAAACTGATACCTCAGCTGCTTTAACCAGCTTTAGAACCCCTATATGCATGCACATATAGGGGTTCTAAGAAGTGGTGTTTAAACTCAATCTTAGATAGGAATATCCGCCAAATTACCTTTTTGCTCTAACCAATGTTTTCGGTCGCCAGAACGTTTTTTGGCAAGAAGTTTATCCAGTAAACCTGCGGTCAAATGGGTATCGTCCAGATCAAGCTGTACCAAGCGGCGCGTATTCGGGTCCATCGTGGTTTCACGTAATTGACCTGCATTCATCTCACCCAATCCTTTAAATCGGGTAATTTGCGGATTTTTGCTTTTAACTTTAGACAGAATCGCCTCTAACTCAGCTTCATCCAGTGCGTAAAATACATCTTTGCCTGCATCAATACGAAACAGTGGTGGCATCGCCACAAACAAATGTCCTTCTTCGACCAATGCAGGAAAATGCTTGACGAATAAAGCACATAGCAACGTCGCAATATGTAAACCATCCGAATCGGCATCGGCCAGAATACAGATTTTGCCATAACGAAGTTCTGACAAATCATCACTGCCCGGATCAACGCCAATCGCAATCGCAATGTCATGTACCTCTTGTGAAGCCAAAACCTCATCGGAGGACACTTCCCAGGTATTCAAAATTTTACCGCGAATCGGCATGATGGCCTGAAAGTTCTTGTCGCGTGCCTGTTTGGCACTCCCCCCCGCAGAATCACCCTCGACAATAAATAGCTCAGATTCTTCACGAGTTTGTCCAACACAATCAGCCAGTTTTCCAGGCAAAGCTGGCCCCGACACAATCTTTTTACGCTCAACTTTTTTGGCGGCTTTTAAACGTCGTCCCGCTTTAGAAATCGCCATTTCTGCCAGTTGCATGGCAATTTCAGAGTTTTGATTGAGCCACAAAGCAAACGCATCTTTGGCAATATTAAGCACGATCCCTGAGGCTTCACGGCTGGAAAGTCGTTCTTTGGTTTGACCTGAAAATTGCGGTTCCTGAAATTTAAGCGACAGAATGAAATTGACACCATCCCAGACATCTTCGGCAGACAGCTTTAAATTACGCGGCAATAAATTGCGAAGTTCACAAAACTCACGCAGTGCTTCGGTGACACCAGAACGCAAGCCATTAACATGGGTTCCGCCTTGCGCAGTTGGAATCAGGTTGACATAACTTTCCTGAATTTGCTCACCACCTTCGACATTCCAGCAGATTGCAAACTCACAACTGGCGCGTTCGGCTTGACCCTGACTGACAAAAGCAGGCATCGGGACAATCTCACGGTCTTCCAATTCATCCATCAAATAGTCGACCAAACCATTTTCAAATTGCCATTCGATTTTTTCATCATTGATTTGATCGATGTAGCTAATTTTAAGTCCAGCCGCCAAAACTGCTTTGGCTTTTAGATTATGCTTAAGTGCTTTTAAGGCAAATTTTGGACTGTCAAAATATTTGGTTTCTGGCCAAAAATGTACGGTAGTGCCTGTTGCTCGTTTTGCGACTTTTCCTTCAAGCACCTCAAGCGGTGCGACAGGTTCACCCTGCTCAAAAGCCATCTTATAAAGATTGCCCTGACGCTGAACTTCAACCTCAACCCGACTGGACAAGGCATTCACCACCGAAATCCCGACCCCATGTAAGCCGCCCGAAAACTGATAGTTATCGGTGCTGAATTTACCACCTGCATGTAATTTGGTTAGGATAATCTCAATGCCGCTTTGACCATATTCAGGATGAATATCCACTGGCATCCCGCGACCATTGTCTTCAACTGACAATGAGCCGTCTTTATAAACCGTCACACAGATTTTATTGGCATGTCCCGCCAGCGCCTCATCCACGGCATTATCAATCACTTCCTGTGCAAGATGGTTTGGACGTGTCGTATCGGTGTACATGCCTGGACGACGACGTACAGGATCTAAACCCGATAAAACTTCAAGTGATTGAGCCGTATATTGTGACACCTTGTACGATTTCCTTATTTAAGCGAATAGGTTAAAAATTCAAGAATCAACGGTATTTTTTGTTCAAAATCATCCATTGCATGGTTACCATGCGCATCCGATAAAATCAAGGCGCGATGTGATGGCTGACTATAATAACGCTGTGCCTCACGATAATCCAAAGTTTCATCGCCCTGCTGAAGCAACACGAGTATTTTCTCGGCAGGATCAGCATAGGGTACAGCCATCTGCTCAAGCTGATCCAAATGCTGTTCGGTGAGTGTCCAACGATCACCCACCCAGTAAGGAATCTGATTGATACCAAATAAATCGCGAAACAGTTGCCATGGTCGCACAGCAGGATTGATCAATACAGCAGGCAAAGCATATTTGGCGACAAACTGAGTCGCATAAAACCCACCAAAGCTACTACCTACTAACACCACCTGATCCAACTCCTCTATCAACTGCTGAATCACGTCTACCACGACCAACGGCGGTAAATTTAAATCAGGTAAATGTACCTGAATTTCAGGATGGTGAATTTGACAATAGTGTTTAAGCTGTTGCCCTTTGATCGAGAAAGGGCTACTTTGAAAGCCATGTAAATAGACCAGATTCATGCGCAGAAGCACCATTAATAATGTGATATTCATCACAACTATGTTTTAATTTGTACCTATGCCTAAATTGTTAGACAAAAAAATAAAAATAACTGGTCATTCATCAGTATTTTTAAATAGTTGTGAATGCAACACCTAATAAGATGAATATAATCGTTTTATCGCCTGAAGCAAATGAAAAATAAAGTAACAGGTGCGTGCATGAATCAAGGATTTGGATATGCCAAGTTTAACGCCTTTACACGAGACCTATTGTAAATGGGATCGTACGCCACCGAGTCAGGCCGATGTGCTTGAGGGTTTGGCACAACTGGTGAGTACCAGTTTATTGGGGGTTCACGATGTTGTTCAGATTATCCATCGTGAAGTATTACAAACGACCTTTGGGATGAGTGACCAGCAATCCCGTCGTTTTTTAAAAATTCCACGAATTGAACGTTTGCAGCAATGGTCATATAACACCTTACAAAAATATGGTCGTTATTTTCTTGCCCCGAGTTTACGTCGTATTATTGAACAATTTCCAACCCTACACGACAAACCCTTAACTCCTACCCTGCACTTTTTGGTCGGTGCATTAAATGGGGTGTTAGGCGATTATCTGCTCAAACATCAAAATCCAATGGCATTACCTATGGTGTTATATGACCATTATGGTGCATTGCAACAAGGCGACATTGCAGGTCGTGTGGTGATTTTTGTACATGGATTATGTATGAATCATACGGACTGGACCAATCGTAATTTTGGTGGCATTGGAGAACGTTTACTGGCGCAGCGTGATCACAATATTATGCTGTATCTCAACTACAATACTGGACGTCGAATTTCAGCCAATGGCCGCAGCTTGGCCAATACACTTGAAGATTTGATCACCCGTAATCCTCGCATTACTAGTATCGATTTGATTGGGCATAGCATGGGCGGATTGGTATCACGTAGTTCGTTGTTTTATGGCAAACAAAATATGCACCAGTGGACACATATGGTGGGCAATCTGGTCTGTATCGGTTCGCCACATCATGGAGCAGTGTTGGAGCGTTTTGGATTCGCGCTACAAGATCGACTAGGCAGTTTTCCTTTCGTGAAATTGATTGGCCATTTGGTCAATATCCGCAGCAACGGTATTTTGGACTTACGTCATGGCAGTGTGCGTGATGATGACTGGGAACATTTGGAAGCCCGAATTGGACTAATGGATGATAACCGTAAACCTGCTCCACTACCTTCACATATCAGTACGTTCTTTGTTGCTGGTACGGTTGAACATGAAAATCAGAAAAAAAGTCTCAAAGCCTTGTCGATTATTGGCGATTATCTGGTCAGTGTAAAAAGTGCCTTAGGAGAGCATCCAAATCCACGTTTTCAACTCAAACTCCCAGATTCGCATAAAGCCGTTTTTCATGGGTTAAATCATTTTGAAATTCAGTATCATTCCAGCGTTTCTGAACAAATTACCCGCTGGTTTTATCCTGAACATGATGACTATGCATGTTTGGGTGTGCAAACTCATATGATTAACATGCAAAATTATGATCCTACTGATCTTACTGGGATTGTGGAGACTTGATTTATTTTGTCCGCGGTCAAGTCATCATGCTCTTGTCTAGTTCTGAAATAAATAAAGCCAGCAATTGCTGGCTTTATTTTTGGTTCTTACATTATTTCTTGTAAGCTTTTTTCGCAACGGGATATGTTCTGAAAAGTTGCCATAGACAGATCAGCAATAACACACTAAAGAAAACCAACGACCAGACAGGTAGCGATTGCCCCAAGAAAGTCCAGTCAATTGCGGCACATTCACCAGAACCAGTCAGCACTTCGTTCAATACTGTTTTGAGAGGCAGCGCATCAATTAAATAATTCAGTCCAGGACCACAACTTGGCACTTGATCAGGTGGCAAAGTCTGTAACCAGACATGACGTGCCGCTACACCGACAGACCAACCAATCGACAAGGTTGCCAGTAAAGCATACATACGCTTCATAAGATTTGAAGCAGGATTATGCAAAAAAGCAATCAAGGCGAAAATCCCCATCGCCATCAGCCCAACACGCTGAAACACACATAATGGACAAGGGTCCAGACCTTTTACATGTTCCAGATAAAGTGCAAATGACATGCCGACAATACTGGCCAGTACCAATAATCCATTGATAAAGCGATAATTACGCCATTGCATGGATATACCTCTTGTTTTTATCGAAATTGGGCAAGATAGCCATCAAAACTCATCACGCTTTCTTGTTCCAGTTGATGTTGTTGTTGCAAGGATTGTTGAGCCAACTGCTCAAAATAAGCGGTTTTTTCAACACTTAATTCATATTGATCGTACATCTTGGCATAGTCATGTGCCAATACACTGCCAAAACTCCAGGTACCCCCATGTGCCAACGTATCCGCGACTACTTGAGCTGAAAGTGTCTGCTCAATCTGTTGCGCACGTTGTTGCATCACCTTCAAAGCATCACTGTACAAATTGCTCTGATAAAGTTCATCCAGTAGCTCTGCACATTTTTGTATCTGCTCAAGATGCTGTATGACCCAGCTTTGCACCGACTGCTCACCTGTTAGGCTCATGATTTTGGCGACGGTGGAACGCCCTTCATTCACAACCGTATTTTGATTGCGTTCTATGAGATCCTGTTCATCATCATGAATTTCAGGGCTTTCTGATAATAAGCAATATAAAGCCAACGCTTCTAAAAAACCTGCTGTCGTTTCATCAATACCAATCGGACTATAAGGATTGACATCTACTGCGCGTAATTCCACATAGCCGACCCCACGATTTTGCAAAGCCTGTGAAGGCGTTTCGTCATTTTGGGGAACTTGTTTGGGGCGAACCAGACTGTAGTATTCATTTTCAATTTGTAGGACATGGTCATTAATCTGAATCGGTTCACCCTGTTCATCATTTAAACCAAGCTGGGTAAAGGGTGGATACGGCGTTTTCACTGCCTTTTGCAAACCTTCGAGATAGGCCTGAATATCGTTATAATGAATACCCAGTTGTTTCTGTGCCGAGTTCTGATACCCCAAACGTCCCATGCGTAATGCGGTGGCATCAGGTAAATACATGGTGCCTTTAACTAAAGGCTGTAGATGATGCTCACGCCCTGTTAGAAAACAACGACATACCGATGGACTGGCACCGACCAGAAAAATCACCAAAGGCGTTAAACGAATAAAATTACGAATTAGACCAAAATAGCGATGGCTACGATAATCCTGCGCATTGAGTTGTTGTAATGCAGGATCGGTTTCGTGTTGCTGTAGTGCGGCAAACAGCGTCTCAGGAAACGATAAATTATAATGAACCCCTGAAATGGTTTGCATCCGACGACCATAACGGACTCCCAGACCACGGCGATACAGCGTCTTAAAACGCCCAATATTGGATGTACCATAATAGGCTAAAGGAATATTTTCTTCCTGATCATCCAGCATACAGGGCATCGACAGCGGCCACAGTTTTTCACCGGGATTTAAATGACGATGCACCACTGCATGAATATCTTTTAAATCTTCTAAAACCGCAGGAATGCTGTCTTTCGGCGGGGTGATAAACTCCATCAAAGCTTCAGAATAATCTGTCGTAATCCGCGGATGAGTTAAAGCAGAACCTAATGCTTGAGGATGCGGATTTTGCGATAAAAAGCCATTGCTCTGCATACGCAGACTTTCGCGTTCAATTCCCCGCAACATCCCTTGTAAGAGTGAAGAATCTACCCACGTCGGCACGACAGTTGGAGAAGCTGATTTGGGTTGACTCATGTACACCTGCTCGCTGATTTAAAGAACGATGAAAAAAATCATGACTTTAGTATAACGCGAAATCTGCCAGACCGCGCAGGACTTGATAGGATTTGCACAAACTGGCCGTTTCACTTTGACAATTTTTTATCACAAACTTGGTCTATAAGACATGTTTGATTTGTGATTTTATTGAAGAATAAATTAAAAGAGTGAAAATAAATGAATCCACAAGATGTCCTGAATTTTTGGTTTGCTCCTGAACAAGAACCGTTATGGTTTAAAAAAAGTGATGATTTTGACGCAAAAATTCATCGCCAATTTGCCGAAGTTCACCATCAAGCCACACAGGCAGAGCTATGGTCATGGCGTCAGGATGCCGAAGGCCGTCTTGCGGAAATTATTGTATTGGATCAATTTTCCAGAAATCTATATCGGGATCAAGCACAGGCTTTTGCCCATGACGCAATGGCGTTGGCACTGGCGCAGGAAGCCATTAGTCTGCAACTGGATGCAGAACTGAGCCCACCACAGCGTTCTTTTCTCTACATGCCGTTTATGCATAGCGAATCCAAACTGATTCATGAGTTTGCGCTTAAACTCTTCCAACGCTTAGGCAATCCAGTCAATCTGGATTTTGAGAAAAAACATAAAGCGATTATTGATCGTTTTGGACGCTATCCACATCGTAATGACGTGCTAGGTCGTGAATCAACAGCTGAAGAACGTGAATTTTTAACTCAACCCAACAGCAGTTTTTAAGTAATCTTTGTTTTACTCCGTGTATGTCTGATAAAAGGAGTTCGCGATGAAATATCTCTCACTCGGTGCCGCGCTTGCAAGTGTCTTGATCCTTGCGGGATGTGCCACAACACCACAAAAACCCAAAACCTTTGATCAATTAGGGCAATTTGCCACTTATCCGTTAAATAATCAGATTTACCGCATCAGCTTTAAAGCTGATCCCAATATGAGTTATGGTACAGCTGAAGAAATCACACTGGTTAAAGCCGCACAGACCACGATTCAGAACGGTTTTCGCTATTTTAAAGTGATGGATGATCCAAGTAATCAAACCCAAAAGCCGCCTCGTCAAGCGGTGGTGTATTCATCACCGAATTATTATCCGTATGGTTATTATCGACGTTATCCTGGTTTTTGGCCGGATCCCTTCTATGATTCACCACGTGTGGTCAATATCGATCCTGTCGAAGTATCGTATAGTATAGAATGTTATAAAGATCAAAAAACTGCATCCAAAGATGCCTTTGATGCAAGCTTGATCTTACAGTCATTAGGGAAAAAATATGGCTTAAGTCCGTCTGGTGCAGTGTTATTGCCTCAACCAGTCAACGCTCAACCCGCGGGCAGCAGCAACAACAAAAATTAAGACAGGATGCTTGCATGCAGGTTGAAGATACATCTCATTCTCCAAGTTTAAGTCGCAGTAAACGCTATGCCACGATTGCGCTACTCAGCGCAGTGGTGGCATGGATTATCCTCATGGTTCTGGCAAAATTCTGGCCTGAATATGCATGGATCATTCACATTTTGATGCTTTCTGCCGAAGCTGGCGTGGTGGGGGGACTGGCGGATTGGTACGCCATTACCGTGTTATTTCGTAATCCTTTTGGCAAGATCCCCATTCCCAAATTTTTACTGGATCACACTGAAATTATTCCGCGTAATAAGACCCGTATTGCCGAATCCATGGGGCGTTTTGTACAGGAAAATTTCCTGTCACCACAGGTGGTCGAGCGCAGTTTAAACAATACTGATCTCAGTCTGGCGATTGGACAATGGCTGGCCAATCCTAAAAATAGCAATCAGATTGTACAATTGATTCAGCAAACCGTTCCCAAACTATTTGAGTTTGTCAGTCAGGAACAAATTGCACGTTTTATACAGACCAATAGTGTGCAATGGGTCAAAAACACCCAAATCAATTCTCTTGCCAGTGAAATGTTACGCGCTGTACTGGAAAATGATTTTCATCAGGATGTATTGCAACGTGGACTGGATCTGGCGCATGAATGGATTGTGACTCATCCTGATCAGGCACGAGAATTAACCCGTACCTTGTTTAAGGAACTTGGTGTGTGGAAACTGGCCAAAGGTGCAAGCTGGATCGGGATTGATGTGCAACAACGCACCATTGATTCACTGATTGAGAAAGTCGAGTCGATGCTCGCCGACCCAGAACATCCGTGGCGACAAGGCATCGAGCAAGGTGCACAAAGCATGATGTTACAACTGGCAGATTCAAACAGTGAAGCCAGTCGTCGTTTAAATGAAGGTAAAAATGCCCTACTCGATAGTCCGCAAGTGCTAAACTTTATCAGTGGCGCAGTGGTGATCTTTTGTAATGCGATTAAGCAGGATTTACTTAAAGAAGATTCAGGCATTGCCCAAAATTTACGTATTGCGATTGAACAAATCGGCCAGAGTCTGATACAAAATCGTGCAGTGCGTGAAGTGCTCAACGAAAAAATGACGGGACTCGCGATTAGCTTTAGCGATCAATATAGCGATAAAATTATTCGTTATATCAGTGAGCGAATTCATGAATGGGATTCACGTGAAATGATTGCCAAAATTGAAAATGAAGTTGGCGGCGACTTGCACATGATCCGCGTCAATGGCGTGGTGGTAGGTGCGTTTATTGGTCTGGTATTAGGCATCATCCGCGCATTGGTCGATTATATGCTATAAGATTATTTTTCCAGATGAGAACCGATTGAGCCATGCAACTGTTATCCAAATTGCCTGATCAGGGCGTGACTATTTTCAGTACCATGTCTGCGTTGGCTCAACGTCTCAATGCGCTCAATCTCTCACAGGGTTTTCCAGATTTTGCGGCACCGCCAGATTTGATTGAAGCATTATGTGAAGCCACTCGAAATGGACATAATCAATATGCCGCAGGCGATGGCTATTTACCGTTACGCCAACAAGTCGCGCTACAATTTCAACAACGTGATCAGATTACACTTGATCCATTCACTGAGATCACCATTACCCCTGGCGCAACCATTGCCTTATTTGCCGCGATTCAAGCCACCATTCATCCGGGCGATGAAGTCATTATTTTTGACCCAAGTTACGACAGTTATGATCCTGCGGTACGGGTTGCAGGCGGTGTTCCTGTGCATATTGCGTTAGATGCCCCTGAGTTTAAGGTCGATTGGGACAAGGTTGCAGCGCAGATTAGCTCACGCACCCGTATGATTATCGTCAATACCCCACATAATCCAACAGGGACGATCTGGTCATATCAGGACTGGCAACAGTTAATTGCGCTGGTGGAAAAATATGATTTGCTGGTTTTGTCAGATGAGGTCTATGAACACCTGATTTTTGAGGGTGCTCGACATTGGAGTGCATTACATTTTCCTGAGTTACGTGAACGTAGCTTCGTGGTGGGTTCTTTTGGTAAAACCTTTCATGTGACCGGCTGGAAAACAGGCTATTGCGCTGCCAGTCCAACACTGATGCAATTATTTCGGCAGATTTATCAATATGCCAACTTTTGTGGCAATACCCCTGCACAAATCGCATTAACCCAATACATGCAGCAGCATCCCGAACACATTGCTGAACTGGCCGATTTTTATCAACACAAACGAGATACGTTTAATCTGGGTCTACAACAATCCCTGTTTGGCTTTACTCCTTGTCAGGGAACCTATTTCCAGACCGTCGACTACACTGAGATTCGCCCTGACCTGAATGATGTCGAGATGTGTTACTTTTTAGCCGAGGAAAAAGGGATTGTGGCCATTCCACTGTCTGTGTTTTATCAACATCCGCCTAAGGATTTGCGTTTAATCCGTTTCTGTTTTGCTAAAACAGAACAAACTCTACAACGTGCTGTACAGTTACTGAATGCTTGTTAACTCAGGTCAAGTCTTCGCGTAAAATAACAATCTTTTTTAAAGCAGCATGTTATTTTGTTAGTCAAGGATATCCATCACAATAACACTGACAAATTCATGGAGAATGAATGCCCCCTCACCGTCCACTGATTCAGCAACAAAAGCTCTGGAAGACCTTTCTGGTGTTTTTACTGCCGTTGATTGCCACCAATATCCTGCAAAATCTTTCAGGTACGATTAATACCGTTTTTGTCGGACAAATGATGGGGGTCAATGCGATTGCTGCGGTTGCTGTATTTTTTCCCATTCTATTTTGTTTGATGGCATTTGTGATTGGATTATCGGCAGGTTCTACTGTTTTGGTTGGACAGGCATGGGGCGCGCAAAATTTTGAAAAAGTGCGCAGTGTAGTCGGTTCAACCCTATTTATGACCCTGATTGGCGGCAGTATTATTGCCGCCTTGGGTGTATTTTTTGCGCCTCATATTTTATTGGCTTTAGGTACAGATCCAAGTGTTTTACACCTTTCTTTGCCCTATGCCCGCTGCATGCTCGCAGGTAGCCCTTTATTATTTGTGTATATTATTTACACCTCTATTTTACGTGGTGTCGGCGATAGTATTACACCGTTGGTGGCGTTATCTTTAACCAGTTTGATTGGTTTGGTGATTACGCCTGTGCTGATTGCAGGCTATTTTGGTTTTCCCAAACTCGGCATTATTGCGCCTGCCATTGCGACCATTACAGGTAATGCATTGGTTATTTTGTTTTTAATCATTTATTTGAATAAAAAAAATCACCCACTCAAACCCGACTTGGCTTTGCTCAAACATATCCGTTATGACGCGGAACTCACACGACTCATTTTACGTTTGGGGATTCCAACAGGTATTCAAATGGTCACCACCTCTGTAGCTGGACTGGTCGTAGTGGGACTAGTCAATCGTTTTGGCGCACATGCAACGGCGGCCTATGGTGCAGTCAATCAGGTCTTGAACTATATTCAATTTCCCGCTTTATCGATTGCGATTGCGGCTTCAATTTTTGGTGCTCAAGCGATTGGAATGGGTAAATCAGATCTACTGGCGCGCGTCACTCGTACAGCTTTGTGGATGAATATCATCATTACTGGAACCTTGGTGATATTGGCGTATTTATTTTCAAAATATCTAATGGCGTTATTTATTACAGATGACAGTGTGGTACAACTGGGACAGCAGCTCTTATTTATTGTGTTATGGTCCATTTTATTTTTTGGCGCCAGTGCTATTTTCGCCTCGATTATGCGCTCAAGCGGTGCCGTGACTATGCCTATGTTGATTAATATTGCCGCAATTTTATGTATTGAAGTGCCGTGCGCCTATTGGTTTAGTAGTCTCTGGGGATTAAAAGGCATCTGGTATGCTTATGCTCTGGCTTTTGTCAGTCTGTGCATTTTACAAGCTGGCTATTATCAATTTTTCTGGAAGAAAAAAGCCATTAAAGCGCTCATTTAGTGGCATAAAAAAAGCCCACTTTTTTTGGTGGGCTTTAGAGCATCTTTGTATTACATTTTATTGGTCAATTTGGTACCAAATTCGCTAACACGTTGATATCCTGTCGGTAGGAAACGCTGCATCAGATCCAGTACTTTTGCATCATTACCAATTAATAAACGGCGTTTATCTTTACGCACTGCCGCTAAAATTTGACGTGCCGCTTCTTCTGGCGGACAACGCAATAATTTATTAAATGCCTTGATTGATTTTTCAGGATGCATTCCCAGTGTTTTTAGGCTTTCATTCATTTTTGCTGAATTGGCAATATTGGTACGAATACCACCTGGGTGTACACAAAGTGCGCTCACCCCACAATTTTGCATATCCAGTTCTTGACGCAAAGATTCAGTAAAACCGCGTACCGCAAATTTGGTAGCGTTGTATGCCGACTGAGTAGGCTGCGCAATGAGCCCAAACAGACTGGAAATATTTACAATATGTCCATCTTTGCTTTGTTTGATAAAAGGTAAAAATTCTTTGGTGCCATACACCACACCCCAGAAATTAATATTCACAATCCATTCCAGTTCTTCATAGCTCGCACCCTCTACAGTCGAGCCCAATGCCACACCAGCATTGTTAAAAATCATATTGACTGAGCCATGATTTTGAACGGTTTGTTCAGCCCATGCTTTTACAGCATGACGATCCGATACATCCAGTTTTTGTGTAGTGACACGAATATTATAAGGTTTAAGCAGTTCTACTGTAGCTGCAAGTCCTTGTTCATTGATATCACTCAGTGACAAATGGCAACCTTCTTTTGCCAATAAAACAGCAAGTTGCTGGCCTATACCTGAACCTGCTCCCGTAACCGCAGCGACTTTATTTTTAAAATTTTTCATTGCCTGACCTTTTCCCTTAAATAGGTGTACACAAACCCATGCTGATGTACCTGATTCAATCACTATATTTTTGACAATACGTATTGTCAATACAATCTATCCGATCTAGAGTAAATACTCAAACAAATGACTGACGCGGTTATTTTGTTTAAAACTTGCTACACTCTGCATAACCAACGAGGATGCCTGTGATCAATGACCACCCCCGAAACTGATTCAAATACGAGACCAAAGCCGACAAAGGTCAATAAAGAACGTCAATTTAAAGGACTGTCTTTAACCGAACGTAAGCATGCGCGTCGTGAAAAACTCATTGAAGCAGGCATTGAAACTTATGGCATACAGGGTTTTTTTTCGGTCACAGTCAAAGACGTCTGTAATGAAGCCAAGCTGACCGAGCGTTATTTTTATGAATCCTTCAAAAAAAGTGAGGATTTATTTCAAACTATTTTCTTAAAACTGATTGAAACCTTACAACAGAATGTCATGCAAAGTGTCATGCAAGCGGCTCCCGATCCAGCCAAAATGATCGATGCAGGTCTGGGCGCATTGTTACGTACCTTGAAAGATGATCCTCGTTTGGCCCGCATTATTTATATTGATGCCATGCTGGTACAAGAGCTGCATAATCAGGCCACGATTCAGGAAACCATGCTGCGTTTTGACCGTATGATTCAAGCTTTTGTCATGCTGATGATGCCGAATTTACAACGTTCAGAACAGGAAGTTTCGTTAATTGCAACGGGATTAAACGGTTATGTTACCCAGATTGCAATTCGCTGGGTGATGGGTGGTTTTAAACAGTCTCAGGAAGATGTTCTATTTGCTTGCCGCACGGTATTTTTATCCCTTGTACAAACATTTTCCCAGAAACAAAAATAAATTTACTGTTCATTAAAGCCATTAAAAATTGAGTCTTTGTCATGAATTGGTCATCAGCCACGCAATTTTTTGTCACAATTCATGTTAAAAAAACCCGTTCTGATGAATTTTGCAATGATACTGTCATAATTAATCTTTGTAATAAGCCTGTCATAAATAAAACGGTCCGCCGTTCAATAAACTAAATAGGGTAATTGCGTTGTGAAAGATGACTATATTTTAATCGTCGATGACGAACTTCCCATCCGTGAAATGATTCATACTTCACTGGATATGGCGGGCTTTCAATGTTTACAGGCTGAAGATGCCAAACAAGCACACCAAATGATTGTTGATCAGCGCCCTGCCCTGATTTTACTGGACTGGATGTTACCGGGTGGCGTAAGTGGTGTTGATTTGTGCCGCCGTTTAAAACGCGATGAAACCTTGTCTGAAATTCCTGTGATTATGCTCACTGCACGCGGTGAAGAAGACCATAAAGTACAAGGTCTGGATGCCGGCGCAGATGACTATATGACCAAACCTTTTTCGACACGTGAATTGGTCTCCCGAATCAAAGCTGTATTACGCCGTGCCAATGCATTAAATGGTGAAAAAGCTATTGACGCCAATGGATTGATTTTAGATCCTGTCAGTCAGCGTGTCAGCTTTGGAACTCATATTTTAGAGATGGGGCCAACCGAATACCGCTTACTGGCTTTCTTCATGACCCATCCTGAACGTGCCTATACTCGTGCGCAATTGCTGGATCAGGTCTGGGGCGGTAATGTTTATATTGAAGATCGTACCATTGATGTACATATTCGTCGTTTACGGAAAGTCTTAGAACCTTTTGGCGCAGATCGATTTGTACAAACCGTGCGTGGTACAGGTTATCGTTTTTCAACACGTGCAGATTTAGCACTAGGTTAAAATACCCTTTATGTACGAACCCTATCCCGTCCCCGATCTTGCCCGTGAACATAAACGTTTTCGCTACAGTAGTTTATGGACATTTGCCAAACAGGATTTAAGACTGCTGGCTTTTTTGCTGATCATTGCAGCGTTTGTGGGATTTGGTCTCGACCTTTTAGGTATTTGTATTCTGATCGCCTTTTTGATCTTTTTTGTGCTGCAACTACGTTCACTGTACATCGTCAACGAATGGATTTCCAATCGTCCTTACGACACGCCACCTAACCTGAATGGGATTTGGGGTGCCTTATTATTTAACGTATATCGTGCCCAACGGCAGGAACGCGTAGTTCAAGCAGAAATGGTGGGACTCATCGATCGCGCTCAGTCTTCATTGGTTGCTTTAAATGAAGCTGTGGTTTTGATTGATGATTTACAACAAATCGAATGGTGTAACCCTGCGGCGCAGCATTTGCTGGGCATCAGTCTGTTGGATCGCGGCACCAATGTGTTAGGGATTTTAAGACAGCCCAGTTTCATTGAATACTTTAATCATATTGATCAGGCACCTGATGGTATCAAGCTTAAATCCTCGATACTGGACGATCATTACGTACAAATTAAATTGACGCCTTTTGGGGGCGATAGTGTATTGCTGGTCGCTTACGATATTACGCGTATGCATAATCTGGAGCAAATGCGTAAAGATTTTGTCGATAATATTTCACATGAGCTACGCACACCACTGACAGTCTTGAGTGGCTACATTGAAACCTTTACCGATCAGGAAGATTTAAATCCGCGCTGGAAACGTGCCTTTGATCAGATGCAATCACAGACCAAACGGATGAATGCTTTGGTCAATGATTTGCTCTTGCTTTCAAATCTGGAAAATAACAAAAAAATTGCTAAAAACCAGATTATTGAGATGCCAAGTCTGATGAATCAACTGTTTGACGATGCACAGGCGTATAATGCCGATTATGGACATACGCTCAATCTGGATATCGATAGTCACTGTGATTTGATTGGTTCAGATATGGAAATTGCCAGTGCCTTTAGCAATCTGATTACCAATGCGATTAAATATACCCCCAAAGGTGGCATCATTACCATTGGTTGGCATGATGATGGTGAACATGGTTATTTTACCGTTCAGGACAATGGTATCGGTATCGATCCCAAACATTTACCACGTTTAACCGAACGGTTTTATCGGGTGGATAGTGCACGAAGCCGTGCCACAGGCGGAACGGGACTCGGACTTGCGATTGTTAAACATGTCTTGATGCAACATGGTGCTTATCTGGATGTAGTATCCAAAGAAAATAATGGTTCTTTATTTAAAGCTGTTTTCCCTAAAGAACGCTTGTATCAAATGGTTTAAATTTGGCTCAAAAACAAGATTACAATGAACTTAACGCATCGACACCAAAAGCATTCAAACAAATAAGAATGTACCTGAAACCGACTACATAATAACTGCCCATTGTTTTTTATATTAAAACTCCAATCTAATAAAACAAATCGTAAAGTCCATATGAATACGATTAAAACGGTGAATCTGGATATTGCACAGCAATTACTGGATATCGGCATATCTAAAGCAAAAGAGCTTCAATCTCCATCTAATATCGCAATTGCGGATGCTTATGGCTATCTTCTCGCACATGTCCGTATGGATCAGGCTCAACTCCCGAGCATCGAGCATAGTATTAATAAAGCTTATACAAGTGCTTTATTTCAAAAGCCAACCCAAGAATTAAAAGAACCGAGTGAACCCAACGGTGAGCTTTATGGCTTAAATAATACGCTGAATCAAAGAGTGATTGTTTTCGCAGGTGGTGTTCCACTCTTTTTGGATGAACACGTAGTGGGGGCTGTCGGTGTCAGTGGCGGTACAGCCGAGCAAGATCAAAGCATTGCTCAGGCGATTGCAGATCATTTTAATCAAACCAAAGAAAAATCCATTTAAAAGGTGATAAACACATGAGTAAAAAGATATTAATTACAGGCGCAGGTTCAGGTTTTGGCAAATCAGTTGCTTTTAAATTAGCAGAACTTGGTTATGAGGTGATCGCAACTGTTGAAGCCGTTGCACAGATTCAGACCTTAAAAGACGAAGCACATCAACAAGGGTTAAATATCCAGTTTGAAAAACTGGATATCACCAATGATATTGATCGTGAGTTTATTTCTAATTTTGAAATTGACATTTTACTCAACAATGCAGGAATTTCAGAAGGTGGTGCTGTGGTTGATATTCCTGAATACCGATTGCGTGAGCAGTTCGAGGTGAATGTATTTGGGACAATTTTACTGACCCAAAAATTTGCCAAACAGTTTGTTGAACGTAAATCAGGAAAAATTATTTTTATTTCCTCAGTCGCTGGCTTGACCACTGATCCATTTACAGGTGCATATTCTGCGTCTAAACATGCCATTGAGGCTTTTGCAGAAGCGCTAAATAAAGAATTGCATGAATACAATGTCAAAATTGCCACAGTAAATCCTGGCCCTATCTTAACCGGATTCAATGACCGTATGTTCGAGACATGGAAGCATTGGTACCCAGAAGATCAAGCCAATACTGTATTTAACTATAGCCAACTTGCCTTTCCGCATAAACAATACGATCCAGAGCAAGTCTCTGACATTATTGTCAAGGTAGTAACAGAAGAGCAAAAAACCTATCGTAATTTAGCACCCAAAGAGATTGAAGCAGATGCAAAAAAACAAATGGCTGAAAAATGGGATCGACTCATCCACACAGATGCAAAACGTGATCCTTTGGTTGAAGACGCCTATACGCTAGAGCCTGAAACACCCAATGGAAAGTAGTCTAATCTGAGATCATCATCAAAAAGCCGATGAAGTATCATCGGCTTTTGAGCTAAATCAATCAGGCTATTATTGGGTTTTATGATGAAGTTGCATTAAATGCCTCGTGATAACTCACGCTTCCTTTCGGAATAGTATTCACAAAACTGATCGCCTGAAAATACATCGGAGGCACATCTGGCAAAACAAGATCTGGATAAGATTTAAAGCCAAAACGATGGTAATACGCTGGATCACCTAATAACACACAGCCATTGGCACCTAATTGTTTGAGTTGTTCAAGCGCAGCACCCATCAGTTGTGAACCAATACCTTGTCCTTGCTGTTCAGGCCAGGCCGAGATCGGCCCTAAACCATACCAATCGGTTTCACCCGATGAAATACGCACAGGTGAAACCGCAACATGGCCAACCACAACTCCCTGCTCAAGTGCCACCAAAGAAATGGTGAGTTGACCATCTTTACGTAACTGATTCACAATAAATTGTTCAGTATGGCTCGAATGTTGTTCATTTAAAAACGCAGCCTGAGTTAACGCTTCAATCGTCTGGATGTCTTGCTGTTGTTCATGTCGAATTTCAATACTCATTCAAACTTTCCTGATTTTATTGCTCTGCTGCAAATGCCAGTAAATTCTTTTAATTTAATTTTTGCAGCTTCATTTAGTTGATAGCCGTGATTTATAAAAATATAACAATTTCAATTATTAAAAAATGAACCTCTCAATGCATTAAAAGCCCTAAATCTAGAGCTTTTAATGTTCATTCTAACTTAGAGCGAATGTCCCAGTTTTTCACCCATCACCACGACGGAATTGGCTTTAAACTGCTTTTCCCATGCCATTTTATCTTTTTCAAATAATACAACAGCGGTGGAACCTAAATAAAAACGTCCCAATTCAGCGCCTTTTTCAAGTTTCATTTGGTGTTGCTCTAACTCTAAACGCCCAGTCGGTTTGACTTTACCGGTTGCTACCGTTTCAATTCCCGCCACAATCATGGCACCGACTAAAACCACTGCCATGCGACCGAGTTCAGTATCAAATAAACACACCATGCGTTCATTACGGGCAAATAATCCTGGAATATTTTCAGCCGTGACTTGATTGACAGAAAATAATTCACCTGGCACATACAATGTTTCGGTTAATGTCCCCGAAAATGGCATATGCACACGATGGTAATCTCGTGGCGATAAATACACCGTGGCAAATTGACCATTTTTAAATGGTTCTGCCAATTGCGGATCACCGATCAATTTTTCAACAGAGAAACTTTGACCTTTCGCCTGAAAAATATCGCCATCGTTAATTGTTCCAAGCTGAGAAATTGCTCCATCTGCTGGTGATACGATACTCGTCGCGGAATCATCAACCACACGTACTCCATCTTTTAAGGCACGCGTAAAAAACTCGTTAAAAGATTTGTACTTTAGGGCATCGCCCTGCTGAGCAATCGAAAGATCAATGCCATATTTCGCTTTAAAGGCCTGAATCACTGCGGTTCTAACGACCACATTTTCACTAGCAGCGACTTTACCCACTACTCGGCTGAGCTGATGCTGAGGAACAAGCGATTGAGCTTTAATAAATAAGTCTTTTTTTAATCGTGATGTAAAACTCAAAGCGGATTCTCTCCAGTAATAATTGGACTATCGAGGCGATTGCCCCATTCACTCCACGCCCCATCATAAGCACGAATTGGCCACTGCAGTAAACGACCAATAATATAAGCCAGACCCGAACGATGATGCGATTGACAATACACCACCACAGGTTGATCAAACTGAAAACCAAGTTGTTGCAATCGGGCTTGGGTACGTTCAAGCGGGTGCAATTTTAGATGATTTTGCCGATCAAGGGCAGTGCTCCATTCAAAATGAAGTGCGGCAGGAATGTGACCACCTCGACGTGCGGCTAGACGTAAGCCCGTGTATTCATCTGTGGTTCGACAGTCCCATAATTGGATATTATTGGAGTCCACCTGCTGTTTTAGCTCATCATATTCAATTTTATATTGGGCCACTTTGGACAAATCAACCTGCACCAGATTTTCAACAGGCGCTATCGGTTCGATCTCTGAAGTGGTTGGAAACCCAGCACCCAACCATGCATGAATCCCTCCATTTAATAAACTGGTTCGGGTGAAACCGAGACAATGTAAATTCCAGATCAGACGCCCTGCCCATGCCCCCCCTTCATCGTCATAGACCACGACATGGTGGTCAGGCGAGAGATTAAGATACTCCACCAATTGCTGAAGCTGCTCGATCGATGGCAAAACACCTGTGGCGTCTTCATGCTGTGCCACCAATTGCTTAGGCTTCAGTTGAATCGCGTGGGGAATATGCAATTGTTCATAGACTGAGCTACGACTCAAATCAACAATGCGTAGATGTTCATTTCCCAGATAAGGAACTAAATCTTCCGCCTCAATCAATAGGCCAAAGTTAAATTCAGGTGCCGTCATTGCAAATCATCGCGTTGCATTAATAGGTAGCTCGATCTTAACATAAGCATTTTCACGGTTTTGCTGATTTTTTACCAATGTTTAGCAGAAAATCAGCTAAATAAAATCATTCAACTTCTTCAGGAATTTCAAAAACCTGACGTAAATAAGCCAAAAATGTATCATTATCAGTCATGGTTTTACCTGGGCTATCTGAGATTTTGGCCACAGATTGACCATTACATTCGACCAGTTTCAGCACAATATTCAGTGGTGTTTGTCCCATATCATTGGTGAGATTAGTGCCGATCCCGAAACTGACTTTAAAACGATCCTTAAAGTATTGATGCAATTGCCATGCCTTTTCCAGATTCAATCCATCACTAAAAGTTAGCATTTTAGTCTGGGTGTCAATTTTGAGATGACGATAATGCGCATAGGCTTTATCCCCCCATTCATAAGGATCACCACTATCATGACGCAAGCCATCAAACAGCTTGGCAAAATACAAATCGAAATCACGCAGAAACGCATCCATTCCAACCACATCCGTGAGTGCAATCCCCAAGTCACCACGATATTCCTGTACCCACATTTCCAGTGCTGCTTTTTGAAAATCACGCAACCGCACATCTAAAGCCTGGAAAGCCTGTAAAAACTCATGTGCCATGGTCCCAATTGGGGTAATTCCCAACTCTTTGGCGAGCAAAACATTACTGGTTCCACGGAAAATATCAGGTGTGGCTTGATGGAACTCTTCAACCACATGTTTTTGCCATTCAAAACTATAACGGCGACGAGTACCAAAGTCTGAGACCAGAAATGGTGGATCATTTGGATGTTGCTGCGACGAATATTGTTTTAAAAGCGCAAGTTTGGCTTGTAAACGGCGCTCACCCTCAGCCAAAACAGCATCAGTACGGATACGGCGAAAATACAATTCGTTGACGATTGCCAAGACAAAAATTTCAAACATCATCGCTTGAACCATCGGACCTTCGACCCAAATGTCCAGACGACCTTCTTCATCGATGCCTGTTTTGATAAAGCGGCGTTTTAATTGAAACAGTTCCAGATAGTCCACAAAGTCACTTTTGATGAAACGAAAACTGCGCAAATATTTCAGTTCATCGTCCTTAAATTTCAAAGTGCATAAATGGTCTAATTGTTCGTCCATTTCAGACAAAATATCCGTTAATGGATACACCGTATCTTCTAAATTTCGACAGCGAAAATGATAAACACTATGGGTTTGCGGAAACTTATGTAATACCACCTGTAACATGGTGAATTTATATAAATCTGTATCTAGTAATGAGTGAATAATTGGTGACATAAAGGTGTCAGTAATTTGGATAAACTTATTGCATTAAAGCATATTTTGGTCGTTAAAATCGCAAGGATTTGTATAAAGCATTGCCACTTTAGTGGAACATGAATTTTATTAAGCAAAAAGTATTTCTGTTAAAATCACCGCGGTTTAAATCAATGATGATGTTTATGCGTGCATTAATACAACGAGTTTTACAGGCTAAGGTGGTCGTCGATGGGCAAACCACGGGTGAAATTCAACAAGGTCTATTGGTTTTTTTAGGACTAGGCCGCGAAGATACCTTGCAAAAGGGCCAAAAACTGATTGATAAAATTTTAAAATATCGCATTTTCGATGATGAAAATGGCAAGATGGGCTGGAATTTATCTCAAGCTCAAGGGGGACTGTTGCTGGTTTCCCAGTTTACCCTGATGGCGCAAACCCAAAAAGGCTTACGACCCGATTTTGGTCCTGCCATGCCGCCGAGCGAAGCAAAAGAGCTGTATGAGCAACTCGTTATCTACGCGCAAAGTCAGTTTGCAAATGTGCAAACAGGTATTTTTGCCGCAGATATGAAAGTGCATTTAGTTAATGATGGGCCCGTGACCTTCCAGTTGGAAGTCGAATAAAAAAATCCTCACCCTAAGGGATGAGGATTTTCTACAAGCGCGATTTACTTGCCTGTTTTTTGCTTAATAAACAAACGTGCTTGCTTTAACTTTTCTTTAACTGGTTTTGGAAGCTTGGGTGGAATCAGTTTTGCCGCCTGATTAAACCAAACCAATAGACCAAAATCACCTTCCATTTTGATACTACCGTTTTGCATACCAGTCATAAATGCCGTCGGATCGCCTTTCATCAAGGTTTTTACTGCTTGTTCGCTATCTGCAAATTGCAAAATAAAATCAGCCTGCTCTGGGTGGCCTGCCACTGTTTCAATTTGACCACGATTGACAATAATCTGACGCGCAAAGCCTAAGTCCGTTCCAATCTGGATCCGAAATGCACGATCATGTGTCATTTCAATAAACTTGGGACTAGTCCGTGCCAATTGCTTCATCCGCAAAGCCAAACCTACAACCAGCAAATCCAATGGATCTGTGCTGACATCAACCAATGGTAACTTTACAACAGGTAGAGCAGAAAGTTTCATGACAATTCAAGCCTATTCGTATTCTTATGGAACTAAACGCGATCATCCTAGCATAAATGTAAGCCCTAAAATAAAAGCTTTGTATTACAAAACATAATAAAACGTAAAAAGCGCAGGTTAACCCACGCTTCTTCATTTCACCTATCAGCCGATGTTAGCGACTAGAGCATTGTTGCTGATCATCCTCATACACTGGTGTATGTTCAATGTATTGACGATTTGCCAATGCTTTTTGCGCCAAACGGTCTTCTCTTAACAACACCAAGGTAACAGCAACCATCGCTAGACTTAAGGCAGTTAAATAACTATAGGTGACAGGCATCTCAAAAAGTGTTTGTACGCCATAACGGACGACTTCCAAAAGTCCCCAAAAAAACATGCCTGCCAACATAAAACCAAGCCAGCGACGGTAAGGTGAGAAGAAAACAATAGCTAGTGCAAGTGCAATCAAACCAAACCCTGAGAGTGTGGCGAAATTCGCTGTTACCATACTAAACCTCCGTCTAAGATCATTCTCTGGGTCATAAGACCTTGAGTTCATCCCCGAAACCGTAATCAAATCAACACAGATCTGTGTTGACGAAAATATCTGTTTAATCGTGTTAGATGCATTATGGAGAGTTTTTGCAAGAAAAAAAGTCCTGATTTTTTCTTATACGACACATATTGTCGCAACATTATTTTGTCATTACATTCTGCATGTTTCAAAAACCTACGAAGTGCCTGATCCTTTCATCGCTCGCGTGTCATTACAAAAAACTATCGCTAAAATTTGATGCTTTTTAAAAATTTTTATACAGAGTTATTTCAAAATTTAACAGCCGACAAACGGTGCAAAAGCACTTGATTCCAGTTAATTTATTGATTAAAAAACGCGGCATTTAAATGCCGCATTTTTTTGAACATCTAAGCAGATTAAGCACGATTTAAATCTTTATCATGCATACCAAGCAAATACAGTACGCCATCCAAACCTACACTGGAAATGGCTTGATTAGCATTTTGACGTACCAACGGTTTAGCACGGAAAGCCACGCCTAATCCCGCAATCGACAGCATGGGTAAGTCATTGGCGCCATCGCCCACAGCCATGGCTTGTTCGAGTGAAATGCCCATTTTATCCGCCAGTTGGGTCAACAATTCTGCTTTACGTGCTCCATCGACGATCGCGCCTTTGACTTCACCAGTTACAAAGCCATCTTGTACATCCAGAATATTGGCATGTACTTCATCAATACCCAGTTTTTGCTGTAAATATTCAGCAAAATATTGAAAACCACCCGATAAAATCACGGTTTTATAGCCAAGTGCTTTGAGCGTTGAAATCAAACGCTCTGCACCTTCGGTAATGGTCAGCCGTTCCGCAATTTTTGGTAAAACCAAGGCATCCAGACCTTTCAGCAAAGCCACACGCGCACGAAAACTTTGCTGGAAATCAAGTTCACCTTGCATGGCACGTTCGGTAATCTCAGCGACTTGCTCACCTACACCTGCCTCAAGTGCCAACTCATCAATGACTTCTTGTTCAATCAGGGTCGAGTCCATATCAAAACAAACCAGACGGCGGTTACGACGATAGGCATTGTCTTCTTGAACTGCAACATCGATATTGAGTTCACCCGACAAGCTTAAACAGGCGGCGCGCATCGCTTGCGCATCCAGCATTTGTCCACTTAAACCAAACTGCACACAGGCGCGGCGTGGCGCGTTATCTTCCAGATCTCGCGCTAAACGCCCTGACAGGCGCGTCACGGTTTCAATATTAAAACCTTGATTAGAGACAATTTTGGTAACCGCCTGTAGATGTGAAGCGGTTAATTCTGGTGCCAGCGCTGTCACGATGTAACGGGTTCGTCCACCTTCACTCACCCATTGATCGTATTCTGCACTTGAAATCGGTTTAAAGCGCACAGTCAAACCAATATCATGTGCTAAAATCAGGATTTCCTTCATGGCAAGTGCGGTTGCGGTTTCATCATCCGATGCCACCACGATGCCGAGGGTCAATTGGTTATGAATCACCGCTTGCCCTACATCCAGTATTTGCAATGAATGTACAGATAAAACCTGCATTAATCGGGTAAACTGATTCGGTTGATCAGGTCCTAAAAAAGAGATAAGAATGATTTCTCGCATGAATTGACTCGGGTCTGAGCTGCAACTATTGTTAGAATGATAATCGAATTTGAATCTATTTGCCTTGGAAGTTTACGTTGAACGCACCTAGACAGGGGCTATTTGCTAGCCTATTAATCGTAAGTTTTGCTTTGCATACCTTTTTACTGGTGATTGCAACGACGCATCAGCTCAATGAAAACCGTGCCAGTCAGGGTCAACTCATAACCAGTCAACTGGTTACTGACAGTTTGACCGAACTGGAACCAGCCAACACGGTTTCTCTGGCACTTCTGGCAAATCGCTATGCAACCAATCCAAGTGTTGCCTCGATTCGAATTTTAGATGCAAACAAACAGGTATTGGCCACGAGCGGTATGTCACAAACCCGTCAGGGCGAAGTATTTGTGCGTGATGCCCTGCAAAATGAAAAGAAAGTCGGAAGTATTGAAATCACCCTGATTCAACCGAGTATTGGTGAAATTCTAAGAACCCAATGGTTAGCAATCTTGGTGTCATTTCTGATTCATGGCTTATTGTGGCTGGCTTACCGTGCCATTGCCCGCCCAAGCCGCAGTGAATATCTGGCACGTATCAATAACGAATCACGCCTGAAACATGAGATTCAACAACTCACCCAAGCCCTTGAGCTTGAAAAACAAAATACTGTGACCTTGGTTGCACAAGCTAAACAACAAGCCAAACCAAAAGTCACCGCTGTAAGTGAAACATTGGAGCAAGATGCTCAAGTCGATCATACTCTGGCACTAAATATTCAGTTTTATGACCCTAAACAATTATTGAACAGTGTCAACCAATCGGTTTCTGTGCCTTATTTTAAACTGTGCCAGATTTTCCTGAATAAAAGCATTGAACTGTGCGCTAAACATTATCAACTCAGTCCATCGAGTATCAATGTCATCCATGAGTTTAATGCCAATGGTGCAGATTTAAGTATTTCAGATCAGGACGCACATGCGGTTGAATGTTTACTGATGATTGGCTCAGTATTCCAGCTATTGTCAGATGTTCTATATAAGCGTTATCGTGAAGACAAGCGTTTTGCCTTGCAAACCCGTTCCGCGACTTCAACCGCAGTGGCTGCCATGCAACTCGATGCTGTACAGGCAGCGCAACGTCTCACCAGCCATTTACATGCCAAAGAGTCAGCTTTACATTTAAATAATGAACAGCTTAAGGCGATTAGTGAATGCTATCAGTTAGTCGCAATGCCAAATCCATCCAGTGTTTTGACCCGTCACGCCTTCATGCAAAATGGCATGAATACTGAATGCGCAGAAGTTGCCCAACAGATTCGTACAGAAATTTTGATGGGTAAAAAAGCCAAAGCATCGATTGAAAATCAGACAGACCCACAATCGGAAGCCTAAGAACAATTTTTTTGCAAGACTCCCCAATTTGGGGAGTTTTTTATTTTTAAACGCTAAGTCTTTGAAATTATATTTTTATCTGAATATCTGAAAAGTCTTTGATTAAACAATCAGCAAAACCAGCCTATTTCATAATTAGAATACTTTTCAAATGAATTCACTTATGTGTATAAAGAGAACCCTAGAACTAAATGATAGAAGCATAGGCAATTCTGACCAAAACACGGTAGACTATGCAACACATTGTGAACGTAACTGTCTTTTGGACAGCATCAAAAGGTGAAGGCTCATGCCGTTGAGTAATGTTGAGGAACTGGTCGCGGATATCCGTGCGGGTAAAATGGTCATCTTGATGGATGATGAAGATCGCGAGAATGAAGGTGATTTGGTCATTGCCGCGACCCACGTGCGCCCAGAAGATATCAACTTTATGATTACCCATGCGCGCGGTCTGGTGTGTTTAACCTTAAGTCGTGAGCGTTGCCAACAACTGAATTTACCGCTGATGGTCGATCATAACGGTGCACAACACGCAACCAATTTTACCTTGTCAATTGAAGCCGCTGAAGGCATTACCACGGGGATTTCTGCGGCTGAACGTGCGCATACCATTCATGCCGCAGTTGCTGCGCATGCCAAACCTGCGGATATTGTTCAACCCGGTCATATTTTTCCGCTTATGGCTCAACCAGGTGGAGTTCTTCACCGCGCAGGTCATACGGAAGCGGGCTGCGACTTGACTCGTCTTGCGGGGTTGGAACCTGCGTCTGTGATTTGTGAAATTATTAATGAAGATGGCACGATGGCACGTCGTCCAGATTTAGAGGTGTTTGCTGAAAAACATGGTTTAAAGATTGGAACCATTGCCGACCTCATTCACTACCGCATGACCAATGAACAAACGGTTGAACGTTTGGGTCAACAAACCATTGAAACCGAATATGGTTCATTTGAACTGTATCGTTACCGTGAAATTGGCAATCCCGATATTCATTTGGCCTTGGTCAAAGGTGAACCTAAAGATGGCGTGACCACGGTTCGTGTCCATGGTTTTAATCCCGTCCGTGATTTACTTAAACTGAATAAGCAAGATGGCGAACCTGCATGGAATTTAGATCGTGCACTCAGCACCATCGCTGCGGCTGAACGTGGAGTTTTGGTCTGGATTGGACAGGATCATTTACAGGATTTAGGCCCAGCGCTTGAGAGCATGAATAAGCCAAAACCCGTAAAATCCAATGCAGCACTATCCCACCAATATCAAACTATTGGCGTTGGCGCGCAGATTTTACGTGATTTGGGAGTAGAGAAAATGAAGCTCCTTAGCTCACCTTTACGCTTTAATGCACTGTCAGGCTTTAATTTAGAAGTGGTAGAATATATTTCTGCTGATCAAACGATAGAAAATTAATCGAGGTTATTATGGCAATTCGCCGAATTGAAGGTTTATTACATCTCGCGAGCGAAGGTCGTTACGCGATTTTAGTGGGTCGTTTTAACAGCTTTGTGGTTGAGCATTTGCTTGAAGGTGCAATTGACACCTTAAAACGTCATGGTGTGAGTGAAGACAATATTACTGTGGCTTATGCACCAGGTGCATGGGAACTTCCGATTGTTGCAAAAAAACTGGCAGCATCTGACAAATTTGATGCCATCATTGCACTAGGCGCAGTGATTCGTGGCAGCACACCACATTTTGACTTTGTCGCTGGTGAATGTGCCAAAGGCTTGGGCGTGGTTGCACTTGAAAGCACACTTCCTGTCATCAATGGCGTACTAACCACTGATAGCATTGAACAGGCGATTGAACGCTCTGGTACAAAAGCAGGCAATAAAGGCTCAGAAGCTGCATTGACTGCAATTGAAATGGTTAATTTGTTAAAGGCAATCTAAGGCATGTCTCAAACACTTCAAGCCGTATATGCGGCAAAACGTAAAGCACGTCGTTTTGCGGTACAAGGTATTTATGAATGGCAAATGAGCCACAATCCTGTACATGAAATTGAAGCGCGTACTCGTGCCGAAAATGCCATGCATAAGGTTGATCTTGGTTATTACCATGAGCTGTTGACTCAAGTCATTGCAGATCGTGACAATCTGGATACTTTGCTGATTCCTGTACTGGATCGCGAGCTTAAAGCACTGGATGGTGTCGAGTTGGCAACTTTGCGTTTAGGTGCATATGAACTGCGCGATCATCTGGAAATTCCTTACCGCGTGGTGCTGGATGAAGCCATCGAACTTGCCAAACATTTTGGTGGTGCAGACAGCCATAAGTACATCAATGGTGTATTGGATCGTTTAGCTTCCACACTGCGTGAAGCTGAAAAACAGCAAGCTCAATAAGCTACTATTAAGTCATGGCTGAGTTTTCGATTATCGAGCAATACTTTACTCGTCCCTTTACGCAACAGGACGATATTGGCATCGGTGATGACTCAGCTATTTTGACCCCTCCTACCAATCAACAATTGGTGATTTGTACCGACACACTGGTTGCAGGTCGACATTTTCCACTTGAAACCTCTGCCCATGCCGTTGGCTGGAAAAGTGTGGCGGTGAATTTGTCTGACATAGCGGCTATGGGGGCAAAACCTCATAGTATTTTATTAGCATTGAGTCTACCCAACATCGACCATGACTGGCTACAAGGCTTTAGTCAGGGACTTTTCGATTGTTGCGATCGATTTGGTGTCGCACTGATTGGTGGTGATACCACGCAAAGTGCACACCTCACCATTACCGTCACAGCACTCGGTTATATTGAATCAGGTCAGGCGATTTGTCGCTCAGGCGCTCGGGCAGGCGATTATATTGTGGTGAGTGGGCAGGTGGGCGATGCAGCCTACGGTTTGCAACATTTAGGTGGAGCGTTACAATCCAGATTAGACTATCCAACCCCACGTTGTGAACTCGGTCAAACCCTTAAGGGATTAGCCTCTAGCATGATCGATGTTTCAGATGGCTTGGCACAGGATTTAGATCACATTCTCAAAGCGTCCAATGTCGGCGCTAAAATCTTTTTGGATCAATTGCCACTTGACCCGGCCGTTCAAGCACTGCCAAATCAACAAAAATGGCAATATGCACTGGCGGGTGGTGATGACTATGAACTTTGTTTTACAATAAGTCCGCAAAACTACGAAAAACTTTTGCAACAACAATTAAATGTCAAGATTACAATGATTGGCCTGATTACACAGACCACAGACTTAATATTTGAACACGATGGTCAAAATCATCCTGTTCAATTTCATGGATATCAACACTTTGCCTAAACCCTCCATTCCTTTTCAAACGATGCGTTGGTCAGATCGACTGATTACCTTTTGTGGTGTTGGCTTTGGTTCAGGGCTTCTGCCTAAAGCGCCAGGAACCTTTGGTTCTGCGTTTGCTTTGTTATTTATTCCGATTTGGATATGGCTCGGTTTTTATCCGTCTGTTTTTGTGATCATTCTCATGAGTCTGGTTGGGATTTATATTTGTGGAAAAACCGCAGATTTGATGGGGGTACATGATGATGGGCGCATCGTTTGGGACGAATTTTCAGGTCAATCCATTACTGTTCTGCCTTTAATCTTTTTTAATCTAATGAATATACAATGGGCACTCATCAGCTTCTTGTTGTTTCGCCTGTTTGATGTCTGGAAACCGTGGCCGATTCGCGTGATTGATCGACGCGTAGAGGGTGGTTTTGGTATCATGTTGGACGATATTATCGCAGGGCTTTGGGCTGCGCTCTGTATCGTCATTTATTTATTGTTTGGTCTAAGCCGTTAAGTAGGTTATTCATGTCAACGACCGTTATTATTCTTGCAGCAGGTAAAGGAACGCGGATGCGCTCCCAACTTCCAAAAGTATTACAACCCCTTGCTGGACAACCTTTATTGGGTCATGTCATCAATACTGCAAAAAAACTCAATGCCAGTAATATTATTACAATTTATGGTCACGGCGGTGATCAAGTTCAACAACAATTTGCCCAAGAACAGATTCAATGGGTGGAACAAGCCGAACAATTGGGTACAGGTCATGCCGTACAAATGACCTTATCTGTTTTGCCAAAAGACGGTATATCCCTGATTTTATATGGTGATGTGCCTTTAGTCCGTGAGCAAACATTGCAACAATTGCTTGAAGTGTCTATACCTTCCGACATTGGCATGATCACTTTAAATGTCGATAATCCAACAGGTTATGGCCGTATTGTACGCAAAAACAATCTGATTCAGGCGATTGTAGAACATAAAGATGCCAGCGAAGAACAGCGCCAGATTCAGGAAATTAATACAGGCATTTACTGTGTCAGCAATCAAAAACTACATGACTGGTTACCAAAGCTATCCAATCAGAATGCGCAAGGCGAATATTATCTAACCGATATTGTGGCAATGGCGGTGGCAGATGGTCTTGAAATTGCATCCATTCAACCCCAATTTGCCTATGAAGTTGAGGGCGTAAACGATCGCCTGCAACTCGCAGCACTGGAACGTGAGTTTCAACAGCAACAAGCGACTGAGCTGATGCAACAGGGAGTCACTTTTGCTGACCCTGCGCGCTTTGATTTACGTGGCTCAGTCAAAGTCGGTCAAGATGTTCGTATTGATATCAATGTGATCATCGAAGGTCAATGTGAACTCGGTAACGGTGTTGAAATTGGTGCAGGATGTATTCTCAAAAACACCACAATCGCCGCAGGTACCAAAGTTCAGCCGTATAGTGTCTTTGAAAATGCGATTGTGGGTGAAAATACCCAAATTGGTCCTTTCGCGCGTTTACGTCCGGGTGCAGTGTTGGCCAACGAAGTGCATATTGGTAACTTCGTGGAAGTCAAAAATACCCGTATTGGGCTAGGTTCCAAAGCCAATCACTTTACTTATCTGGGTGACGCCGAAGTAGGTGAAGGTTCCAATATTGGTGCAGGCACTATTACCTGTAATTATGATGGCGTGTATAAACATAAAACCGTGATCGGTGATGCTGCCTTTATTGGCTCAAATAGCTCACTGGTCGCCCCTGTGAAAATTGGCAACGGTGCTACGATTGGTGCAGGCTCTGTGATTACCCGTAATGTCGCAGACAATACATTGGCTTTTGAACGTGCCGAACAAATTGAAAAATCAAACTATCAACGTCCCCAAAAGTTGAAGAAATAAGAGGATTAACCTATGTGTGGTATTGTCGGCGGCGTTGCTGAACGTAGTATTACCGATATTTTAATTGAAGGTCTAAAACGCCTTGAATACCGTGGTTATGACTCTGCGGGCGTTGCCTTGGTGAATAACCAGCAGATTTTACGCGAGCGTCGGGTGGGTAAAGTTGCCAATCTCGCTGAAGCGGTGAATGAACATCATTTGACGGGTTCTTTGGGGATTGCCCATACCCGTTGGGCCACACATGGCAAACCGACTGAAAACAATGCTCATCCCCACGTATCGGGTGAGGTTGCTGTCGTTCATAATGGCATTATTGAAAATTATCAGGAATTGAAAGATCAGCTTCAGGCAGAAGGCTATATCTTTAGTTCACAAACTGATACTGAAGTGGTTGCCCATCTAGTTAATGATGCGCTAAAACATAGTGACAGCCTGCTCGATGCAGTACGTCAAGTGGTGCCAAAACTTAAAGGCGCCTATGCGCTTGGAATTGTACATACCCAACATCCTGATGAACTGATTACTGTACGTGAAGGTTCTCCACTGGTGATTGGTGTCGGGATTGGTGAAAATTTTATCAGCTCAGACCAATTGGCACTTTTGCCAGTCACCAATCGTTTTGTCTATCTGGAAGAAGGTGATATTGCTCGTCTGACCCGTGACAGCATTGATATTTATGCACAGGGTGAACGTATTGAGCGTCCGATTAAAGAATTGGATGCCGCGGTGAGTAATGCGTCTAAAGGTGAATATAAACACTATATGCTCAAAGAAATCTATGAGCAG
Source organism: Acinetobacter ursingii DSM 16037 = CIP 107286 (assembly GCF_000368825.1). Taxonomy (GTDB): domain Bacteria; phylum Pseudomonadota; class Gammaproteobacteria; order Pseudomonadales; family Moraxellaceae; genus Acinetobacter; species Acinetobacter ursingii. The sequence continues at coordinate 219,513 of NZ_KB849711.1, forward strand.
CCAGATGCGATTCAGCAAACCATTTCTCAGGCATTAAATAGTAATGCACTGCGTGAAGACTTCCTGAAAAATGCAGAGCTGGATTTTTCTAAAATCCAAAGTGTGCAGATTATTGCCTGTGGAACCAGTTATCACTCAGGCATGATTGCCAAATACTGGTTTGAACAGTTGATTGGCGTTCCTTGTCAAATCGAGATTGCCAGTGAATTCCGTTATCGCTCGCCTGTGATTGTCGCCAATACTTTATATGTATGTATTTCTCAGTCAGGAGAAACCGCGGATACCTTGGCAGCCCTGCGTGAAACCCAGAAACGTGCCAAAGCCAATGCCTTAGATATTGTGACTTTAAGTATTTGTAATGTTGCAACATCGTCAATGGTACGTGAAACAGATCATCACTTATTGACATTGGCTGGCCCTGAAATTGGTGTGGCTTCAACCAAAGCATTTACCACCCAACTTGCCGCTTTAATGCTCTTGATCTTAAAAGTAGGTCAAGTCAAACAACAAATTTCTAGTGAACAGATTGCTGAAATTGCTGCTCAACTTTGGCATTGTCCAAAGGTCATGCTGAATACCTTGCAACAAGATGCTCAGATTTTACGTCTTTCAGAACTTTTTGTTGAAAAACAGCATTGTTTGTTCTTGGGTCGCGGGACACATTATCCGATTGCACTGGAAGGGGCACTAAAGCTCAAGGAAATTTCTTATATCCATGCCGAAGGTTATGCTGCGGGTGAACTGAAACATGGTCCACTGGCTTTGGTTGATAATGAAATGCCTGTGGTAATTTTAGCGCCAAACGATGACATGCTGGATAAACTCAAATCCAATATGGAAGAAGTTCAAGCTCGTGGCGGTGAACTGTTTGTCTTTGCAGATGAAAACAGTGGCATTGTGGAAAAAGATCGTCAGCACGTGGTCTATGTTCCAAAGGTTAATGCTTGGCTCGCCCCGATCATTTACAGTATTCCGGTGCAGTTGCTTTCTTATCATGTCGCAGTTCTAAGGGGTACGGATGTTGATCAACCTCGAAATTTAGCAAAATCAGTCACTGTTGAATAATATACATAAAAATCAAATATTTATATTTATTGGAATATTTTATAAGTATTGAGTAATAAAGTGTAATACTGCATTGCTCAAAAAATCCACACCAACTATGCTTTAAGGAGCATGAGGTGTGGATTTTTTTATAAAATTATCTAAAAATCAAATGATTTAGTGGATAAACAATTTTTTAATACAAATAAAAAAATCCGATCTAATCACATTGCTGGTACTTTAAAATTAAGGATAGAATCAATAAATAAAACGGTAAAACTGATTATAAGATTAAAACAATAATTTCATTACAGAGGATCATGTGCATACTTTACTAAATACCAGAGGAGTCAGCAGTGGTCTGACAAATTTAGTGCAGAAATTCTGTGACTTACACTCCATACCGTCCCCGATTACTCGTTTATATGACGTGGATGAGCGATTGCCACTGGTAGAGTGGTATCGAATTCTGAATTATTTAAGTCAATATTATAAAAAAGATGATTTGGGGATAGAGCTTGGAAAGTTATGTGAGCCTGCCGATATCGGTATTGTGGCTTATCTTGCCATGAATTGTGAAACCTCTGGGCAAATTATTCATTTATTTCAACGCTATCAGCGAATTTGGTATCATATTTCTTTAGTTTGCATTGAAAATACGGATGATGCATTTTCATTTATTTGGAAAAGCCCTACCTTTGTACAAGCAGGTCAATTTGTTAAAGAAGCACGTTTAGCAAACGATGTTGCTTTTGCCATGATGATGACTTTTATCAATAACCTAGTCTATCCTCAGATGTTCCATGCCAAACGAATGGAGTTTAGTGCACCTGCTCCTACGGTAATTTCTGCGCATGAACGTTTTTTTGCTTGTCCTGTCATCTTCGATTGTTCCCTCAACACTGTCTCTTATACACACCAGATGCTCGACTTAACGGTCAATGCGGGCTATTCAGACCATATGCTGAAACGCATATTGGAAAAAAATGCCAATTATCTACTCACCAAATACCCTGAAAATATTTCATTTAATGAATTGGTCTATCGGAATATTGTAGCCGCCATTCAAAAAAATAGAGTTGATATTCAATATGTTGCTAATCAAATGGGGATTTCTCCTCGTTTATTACAGTACCGACTTAAACTTCATGGCACGACCTTCTCGGATAAACTTAATAAGATCAGAAAAACACTTGCATTACAGTATCTTGAGGATGACTCATTAAGTATTAATGAAATTTCTGCGCTTCTGGCTTATCGAGAACAGACCTCATTTAATCGTGCCTTTAAGTCTTGGACAGGTATGAGTCCTTTGCAATGGCGCGCAGAACATCAAATACAAGAGAGCAAATTTGCTTTTCATGTGTAACTAAACCATGAGATTCCACGGATTATCCTGTTCTTCAAAAAACTCATCCAAAATTACCCGTCGATATTGTAGTGGACTCATGCCCGTCCAGTTTTTGAATGAACGATTAAACGAGGTTTGTTCCTGATAGGAAAGCAAAAGTGAAATATCCAGGATACTTAGACTCGGATCTGCAAGATATCCAATTGCCAGCTCTTTACGCACCTGATTCAACCGTTGCTTAAAAGTATAACCCTGTTGTTTAAGCTTATATTGGAACATACGAGAGGTATAACCCAATTGTTGTGCCACATATTCGATAGAAATTTTGCCTTGGTGCACTGCATAGATAATGGCACGTTGTACCACTTCATCAAAAGAATTACATTCTGGTAACTCTTGTAATAATATGTCTGCCTGCTGGATCAAGATCTGATTTAACACAGGATCTGCACTGGGTACCGTCAGATTTAAATTACTCAACGGAAAATACATATTGGTCTTGTTGTGACTAAACTCGACAGGACAATTAAAATAGCTTTCATAGAGCTGTGGATTTTTTGGGCTAGCCGAAACAAACTCGATACGATTTATTGCAATCCTGTTTGGATAAATCAATTGATTAACCAAATTAAAAAATATGGCAATCATGGTTTCATCGGCCACTGCTCCCGCCTTGAAGTATGGATCAAATTCCCAACTAATGATCAGCTCATTATCATGGCATTTGACCGAAACATCCATAAAATCATAGCTTAAGCGCTGAAACTGTAAAAATGAGGATAAGGCTTGCGTCAGATTGTCACTGCTAAGCCCAATATAAGCCATAATCCCCAAATGTTCAGGTTTGACCAGTTCTGCGATTTTCAATCCCAAAGCAGGAACGGGATATTGTTGTTCAATATAATTTAACAAAAATAGCCACTCAGAAAAAGGAACTCGCTCGTTAAGCGCGTAATCCTTAACACGATCAGGGAGGGTCAAATCGTGTTGATCACAAAACAGTTCCAGTAAACGCATTAAGTTACTGCTAACCGATTTAATATGATAGAAAGTTCGTTGCATGGATGGATTCAACCATATCTATAAATATAATTAGGGAGACTCCTGTCAAAAACAGGAGCTGATTCACTCAACAATTAAGGTTGAATAAAAGAAATATTTTTTTCAAAATCGTGTTGGTTACCAAAATCATCAATCAGACTAAAATTGAGCTGATACTGATCAGCCTTAGGCAGAGTCCCATTGAACTGATACTGTCGTTGTGATTTGGGATAGCTCATCATGTCTGTTTCCGCATTTGTCTCAATCATTTGTTTTTGATAGCTCAATTGAATATTGACCATCGAAGCATGATAAGCAGTTGGGTTATCACATATTAATTTCCAATGATCTTGCTCGACTTGCACGGAGAAATTGAGCTGTTTGGCAATGTCAGATAGTTCAAATTTTTTCAGGCTTTTCGGGCGATAAAAAATCTTGAGCTGAGTATTCATCGCCAGACTAATATAAGCATCTTGCTGATCAGGTTGTGGAATCGCTGGAATTTCATATAGATTGAGCCAATAGACTGATTCACGATCTTTAGGAAGTATTTGTCCGTTATAGACCACTCTTAAACTTTGCAGACCACGTGCAGCCATTTTAGAAACAGGCGGCAAAGTGATAAATGGAATTTCAGCGTGATCTGGACTCCCCTGTCCTTGATCAACCCATGTTTGCAAAATCACAGGATAATCATTGACATTGGCAAGCATTAAGCTTCTTTCACGCTGACCTTCTTCAAACAGTAGTCGTGTTTTTGCCGCAAGAATACCTGCACTGACTGAATTAGCCGTAAGCAGACCTGTTAGGCTGAGGAGAAATATTGCTTTTAACTTCATTATTGCACCTTCACCAACACATAGGCCGTGGCATGGACTTTTCCAGCCTCGACAGTTTGACCATCGAGTTTCTTTAAGATCGCAGTGTAATTTTGCAAATAATGGGTATAGCCTGCTTCGGTAGAGCCTTTTGCCGTTGCACCGTCTTTAAATGGATACCAACCTGCATTGGCACCATTGCCTGATATACCGGGTTGCCCAACAAAATTCATATCAGTGCCAGTACTGCTATTGCGTAGAAAAATACCAACACCTTTGGCAATGCCATTGGTGCCATATTGATCAGAGAGCAGTGCTTTCACACCATTTTGCGCATTCACCAAACCTAGTTTCTGGGCGGCGGTATAAGCCCCTTCAGATGCTTGTATACCCATTGCTGTTTGCTTACTTGCTACACCAGACACAGCCTGATTCGAACATTCAATCGAGACATTAAACTGAGCTTGCGTAGATTTCCCCTGATTTAAAGTTTCAACAGTCATCGTATCAAACAGCACTAACGGCGTTGCATTTCGTGCTACGCAAGTGGGTTCATTGTAGAGAGTTGCTGTGCGCATACCATAACCGATTCCATTTGCGGGCCAAAAATCGAATTTGGTTTCAGAGTTTTCTCCTATTTCATCACTATTTAAATTTGGACCTTTGAGCTGGATATAAGCATTTGGTTGCAGACAAGTATAGGTACCCGAGGCAATCGTTCCACTGGTTCCCGCACCACAATAGTTATTTAATCCTGCACTAGGGATCTGGCTAATTCGATATAGCTCAGCGGATAGAATTGGAATATCCTGCAAACGAATCTGGATTTTATTACCGACAGTGACATAGTTTCGAACAGGAAGCGGTTGCCAAAATTTAGTGAGTACAACCCCATCCATCGTCTGTTTAATCCCGACATAACGAAAAAAAGTTGCATAGACATTTGGCATTCCATCTTGGGCGCCCAAATCCCAATATCCCCCCACACGATCATCACCATTGGTCGCAACCAAAAATTGAATATTCGGCAAATCTGCAACATCACACTCCCATACCACTGAGGATGGAGAAGTGCCCCCTTTGTAATTAGAAGCAGGAACGGTTGTGCGAGCTAAGAGAGTTCCAACGGGCTGTAAATAGGTGCTGGTTAGATTTATCACACCAAATTGTATAAGGGCACTATTACCATCGTAAGCCGCTGTTCCTGATAACTCATTCGTACATCTCGCATAAGCAGATACCGTATAGCATCCCATCATGAATATTAGGATTTGAAGTAACCAAAACTTTAATGTTTTCATTTTGCTTGCTCCATTTGACAAGTTTGCTCAAAACGAATCAAAGGTTGCTTGATGGCTTCATCATCAATATGATAAGCAACATGACATTGTTGATCATTTTGCTCTCCCCATTGCACTTTCAAGCGTCCCTGACGATTTTCAGCACGGACATAAAGCTGCCCACTTTGACCCACCATTCCAATGATATTGCCTTGCTCATCCACCACTTCTGCACCTAAAGGCACATATTCTTTTTGATCATTGTCCAGTCTTGCCTGTATCAATAACGGATAACCTGAACGGGTTTTAAATTTGATTTTAATCGCAGCTCCCGCATAAGGTGCGACTTGCTGTTCACTACTTTCTATTTCTACTTGCTCAGAAATCCCTTGCGGATCTAATGCAATTGTATTGTATTGATACGCAGTGATGGCTGGCACCAATGCATAGCCTGACTTATTAATGGTTGCCCCTTGTCCATTATAGACACGCGCCCCTTCAGCACCTTTAGCTTCAACCAAAGCAAAAGTCTCACCCAAATATGGACCTAGAGTCATGCCGCCACTATGAATTGCCACAGCTCCCTGCGCATTGGCTGATGCTTGCCAAAAATTCTCTCCTGTCGATGCACTCATGCCCGCAGTCAAATTAGAGAAGCGTTTATTTAAATTAGCATTCCATGTGGTAGCATTCATCTCTTCATCACGACTCACGCCTAAGGCATAATTAATCGACTGATCCTGAGTCAAAGTACCTGAAAGCATGGCCTGATAATTATCAGACTGCTGTGAACCATGTGAATAAGAAAGATCCAGATAAGGGGAACGACTTTTATTTTTTCCACTCAATGGTAGACTCACAGAGAGGCTGAGTGTGGTGTCCGCTTTATTATTCTGATTAGAGTCTGATGAGATGATTTGCTGACCTGATTGATCTACAAATTGATAATATGCATTTTCCTGACGAATAAGAGACACGTTCATAGAAATGCCATTTTTAAAGGATTTGTTATAGCCAATCTGAGTCTGAACATCTCGATCACGCCCATCACGATAATCCTGCATAGAGCCTGATACGAACACAATGCCATAATCCCCCAGACTTTGGTTCAGGGTCAGTTCGACTCTTGATCGTTGTAAATAACTGGAGGATTGCCATGTGCCACCATTTTTCAAGGCATCACGCACCCCAATCACATCGCCTAAATCACGATAACCTTCGGTAGAATAACGATAACCTGCTAATGAAATATTGGTATTGGTTGGCTGAATCGTCTTACTGTACGTTAGGCTTGCAAGCCAGCCATCGGTACTGCCCAAAGTATCCAAATCAGCATGTGAATAGGTCAAGTTGGAACCAAAAGCCCCCAAGAAAGAAGCATAAGTTCCACCCAATAGGATCGCTTGATAACCATCTGCAACCCTTAAACCGGTATTCAGGGTAATCGCATTACTCAGGCCTCGTTGGTAGGTTACATTGGAAAAGTAAGTGTCTTCTCCAATGTCGCGCGTACGACCCAAATCAAAATTATAACGATAAGAACCTGCACGTAATGACTCAGGAACGGCTGAAAATGGCACTCTAAATTGACTAATCGTTCCATCTGCCTCATAGACCAAAACGGTCAAGTCGCCATTGTAATTGGTCGGATATAAATCTGTAATTTTAAACGCGCCGGGTGCCACAGAAGTTTGATAAATTTCTCGACCATTTTGCTGTACAGAAACTTTCGCGTTGGTTCTGGCAACGCCTTGAATCATCGGAGCATAACCACGTATGGATTCGGGTAACATACGATCATCTGAGGCAATATTGATCCCATTAAAACTTAAACCTGAGAAAAATTGACCTGATGTATAAACTTGACCAATAGTGGCTTGACCACGAATTGCGGGTAATGCCCGCATCACATAGCTACGAATGTTATTCCAGTCTGTTCCCTGTCCTTTGTTATAGCTCAGACTAGATTGTTGTCGATATTGCCACTTACCAAAATTGATTCCACCCGTCACTGACAAATAGGCTGCATCCTGATTTAGACGTCCCACATCAGTTTCATAGGAGTTATAGTAATAATTGGCAATATAATTTATAAAGCCAATGCTGCTGCCCGCATTCCATTCTTTCGGATTTACATAGCCTCTTGGCACATAACGTAATTCACTTTGTGGAATGGTCAGATTAAGACGCAAATTGCTAAAGTCCAGATAAAGCTGACTACCTTTGACCTGTTGCGATAAAAAAAAGCATTGTTGTTGAGCACTCAGTTGGCTAGCGGTCTGAACATATGAATCCAGTAACCCAATACTTTTGAGCATTTCAGGCTGAAAACAAGGCTGTACATCGCTGGAATCATCTTTAAACTCAAGCTGCATACGTTCAACAAAATGGCCATTCACATATACATCGACTTTATACTGCCCAGCCAAAACACTTTGCTTTTGACTCAAACGTTGCATCAAACCTGACTGATTAACGGATTGACCACGAAATAACGCACTATCAAAGACATAATCATCACTCGATGAAACCTCATCGGTTTCAGCTTCAGCAGCATAGAGCTGTGCCATGACCGCACTTCCGACCACACACATAGACAAAATTAAGCAAGGTTTAAAATAGTCAGCGTACATCAGTCTCCCCTCTTTAGGGACTTAGAGATGCTTCATGAATGACGGTTGCACCATAATCATTAACCAGAGTGACTTTAACTTTGGCTGCTTTTGCGGCTGCTTCAGAAATATTGGCTGCCCAATTTACTGTGCTATTGGGGGCAATAATCTGATTACGATTTACCACGAGCTGATTTTGAGAAGTCAGTAAACGGACTTCTTGTATATTGGCAAAATATGCAGTCGGGTTAGTAACACTCAACTGTTTACTTTGCGAATTAAATTTAAATCTAAGTTTTTCAATGGTCTGTGCTGAATTTCCTACTAAATTTTTAGGCCGATAAAACACTTTAATCCGATTTTTGAAGACTACCATCAAACGGTTATTGTCCATTTCCTGTTTTTTTGAAGCAGGATATTGCACAAAATTTAGGTAATACAAAGACTCTTTATCTTGAGCAACCTGATCCGCACCAGTAAAACGTACACGAACTGTTTGACCCACATTGGGTTCCATACGGAAAATTTGTGGGCTAACGACAAACGGGGCTTTACTTGTTTCAAGTGTTGAATTTTCGTCACCATCATCAAGCCAGATCTGTACCAAAGCAGGTACACTATCGACATTTTGTAAATGAATAGTTTTTTCATTTTGACCATCGGCCAAAATCACACGAGTTCCTGTTAAGACCACACCAGCAAATGACGTGTTCAACATCAATGAACTCATGACGATCAAACCGATTTTCGACATGTGACCAGATATATTGACCATACGACCCTCCACCACCTATTCTGATATTATTGTTATTGCCCGATCTGCCATTTGCATGGCAAATCAGGACTTATGATTATTCTATTATTGGTAGCTTAGCGTATATTCAACAACCGCTGTTACTGCTCCAGCTGTTGCAGCTCCGCCTTCAGCAATATATTGCGCACCAAACTGATGATTCGCTGTGGTCTCACTCGCCTTAAGCTCTAAACCCGCCACTGTGGTTACACCATTTAAAATCACTGGAGTTGTACCCGCAGCATCAGACGTCAACTGAATAGCAACGTTACCCGCTGGACTAGTCACAGCAACATTGCCTAGGTTACCACCAGCTGTGACTGAATGACCTAAAAATTTAGTGCCAATTTGAGTATCTACACCAGCTGTTGCACAACCTTTAACAGCTATCGTAAATGGAGTCAAGCCTGCTTTTGCACCAGCAGATGCCAAACTAGACTCTGGAACAGTTGGCAATAATACGGTGGCATTTTCTTGACCATTCACTTCCGCTTCACAAGTTTGAGCAGATACTTCACCTTCAAAGGTGATGGTTGGAGCAGCATTTGCCAACGCTGGAAGCATGAGTCCAGCCGCTAACATCAGCATAATACTTTTAGTCAATTTCATCATCATCTCCTCAATATCAAAATCACCTGACTTGGATAAACATGTTGGAAATGTGAGATAAATCACCTTTTTTCCAACTATTCTATTGTTAATTATTTTATGTAGCTTTTCTTAGCAATTTCTGCATAAAAAGTTTTCATTACATGCAAAAGTCTTATAAAAATATGGCTTTAATTTTAAAAATAAATTTTAATAAGTCCTTTTAAATCATACATATTTATATTTATCGTTTTTTCTCTATATTTTATAATGTGTTATAAAGATTTGAATTGTATATTTCAGTTTGATGAGTAAGATCAAATAAAAATGAAAGATTTAATTATTTTTTCTAACAAGTAAATGAGTAAAAACTGATTTTAATTTTTATAAAATAAATGAAACTTCAAATTTTTTATACTGTGTTTTGAGAGATCCTGTTGAACTTTGCATCTTTTCAAATTTTAAAAACATCTACTACCAAAATGGTAGTAGATGCCACAGATCACTTGATTATTGATAGCTAAGGGTATATTCAACAACCGCTGTTACTGCACCAGCCGAAGCCGCACCACCTTCAGCAATATATTGCGCACCGAATTGATGGCTTGCAGAAGTTTGCCCTGTTTTAAGCTCTAAACCTGCCACTGTGGTTACACCATTTAAAGTCACTGGTGTCGTACCCGCAGCATCAGTAGTCAATTGAATCGCAACATTACCCGCTGGATTAGCCGCAGCCACATTACCTAGGTTACCAGCAGCCGTCACGGACTGACCCAAGAATTTAGTTCCAATTTGCGTATCTGCACCTGCTGTTGCACAGTCTTTAATCGCGATGGTAAATGGAGTTAAACCTGCTGTTGTTCCAGCAGAAGCCAAGCTAGATTCTGGAACAGTTGGTAATAATACGGTCGCATTTTCCTGACCATTCACCTCAGTTTTACAGGTTTGGGTTGAAACTTCACCCTGAAAAGTCACAGTTGGAGCAGCATTAGCTAAAACTGGAAGCATGCATCCGACTGCCATTATTGCCACTAGGTTGGTTTTAAATTTCATGATTTTCACCTCAATCTCAAAATTACCCGACTTAGACAAAAATGCTAGAAATGTGAGTCGGATCACCTTTTCTTTCAAATGTATTGTCATTTATTTTGTTTAGTATTTCTTAGCAATTCCTGCATAAAAATTTTTCATTACACACAGAAGTTCTAACTGATTTATGATTTTTTTCTTTAAAAATAGAATATTTAAAATTTTATAAATCTTCTTTCTATCTATTATCGAGTCATACTTGTACTTATGCTAATTGATTTAAAGGCGATAAAATACCGACTGTTTTAGTGTGGCTTTATTTAGCTCATCTAAACAAAAAAATCTAAGCACGATATTTATTTTAAATTTTTTAAAAACCAATAAATTTATCTATTTCCTTGTTTTATATACCTAAATTTTTTTGTTTATTATTCCCCAAACCCTGTGCTGTTTAAAATGGTAAAAATCACTGTTTTTTTTGGCAAGAAACACTTGGTTATTCTTCTTAAAATGATCCTGAAACCTAAAGACCTCCATCTTTGTGTTTCGTAACCGCCAGTAGCATTTGTCCTAAACCCTTAATCAAATGCTACTTTTTAAGCCTATATACCGATAATTGGTATATAGGTCTTTTTTTTGCCTTTTAAAAAGAATTTCTGCATAAAAAATCAGTGGATTTGTGTTAATAAAGATGCTGACTATAACAAAATCCAACTCACTTTTAGTTGAAATGCTGACACAATCAAAGTGTGGGTTTAATTCCTTTTTATATTTCTATGATCTCAGGAGCCTTACTTTGAATATTCAACAAAAAGATGATGGTAAGCATGGTGCATTTGAAATGTATGATCATGACGCGCTTGCAGGCGAAATGGTCTATACATGGGCAGGTGAAAAACTATTTATTATTGATCATACCGATGTCGCAGATGACTATCGTGGACAAGGTGTAGGCCGTAAGCTTTTAGATGCTGTGGTCGATTTTGCCCGAAACAATCAGATTAAAATTATTCCTTTATGTCCGTATGCAAAATCAGTCTTTGATAAAGATCCATCGATTCGCGATGTACTCAGAGACGCTTAACTTTTTTATAGGGAAGGCATCCTTTGCTTGATGCCTTCAACTGACCTGTTCATGAATTCAGCTTCAATCAATAGTTCAATGCAGCGAGATAGACGCACTACTTCAGAGCTTCAATCTAAGTGCTTAAATTATTTGAGTTTTTGATCTTCTTGTCGCGCCCAATAAGTCGCTAGCGCAGCACCAGAAATATTATGCCATAAGCTAAAAATAGCACTCGGTACAGCGGTAATTGGAGAAGCTGCAAAATGTACAGCAGCCAAAGCCACGCCTAAACCCGAATTTTGCATACCGACCTCGATGGAAATGGCTTTACTGTCATAATGTGAAAGTTTTAGCCAGCGACTTGCCCAATAACCGATCAAGAAACCCAAGCCGTTATGGAGCATTACGACAGCGAGTATTAATAGTCCAGATTGTAAGATTGAGGCCTTACTCGCACCAATAATCGCCGCCACAATCAGTACAATCGCAACGACTGAAACCAAAGGCATGACTCGAATATAAGCATCCACTTGTCGAGCAAAATAATGACGGATGATAATGCCTAAAATAATCGGCACAATCACCACCTGTAAGATCGAAATAAACATCGAACTGACATTGATATGAATCCATTGACTGGCTAACAGATAAAAGATCGACGGCGTTAAAATCGGTGCCAATAAAGTCGATACTGACGTACAAGCCACCGAAAGCGCAGTATTGCCTTTGGCCATATAAGTAATGACATTGGAAGCGGTTCCACCCGGACAACAACCGACTAAAATTACACCAATGGCAATTTCTGGCGGAAGTTGAAAGAGCTGACATAAGATAAAGGCAAGACTTGGCATCACCACAAAATGAGCCACCACACCAATTAATACGGCTCTTGGATATTGAAGTACAGCGCGAAAATCAGCGATGCTAATCGTCATGCCCATACCCAGCATAATAATGCCAAGTATCCACGGAATATAAGCCGTGAGCCAGACAAAATAGCCAGGTTGCCACAACGAGATCGCTGAAAATACAATGACCCAAAGTGCAAAAGTCTTTTGCATCAACTGTGTCAGTCGCAATAATAATGGCATAGCAATATCCTGATTTTTTATCGAATATACGTCGAAATGATTAATTGCCCAATAACTGCGATGAGGTCATTCGTTTAACGCCGCAACTTAACATCTGCTGCCACGCCTGCTGCAATGAACCATTTAAATCAATGGCTTTACAGGCATCGACCACCACATAACTTTCAAATCCTGCTTGTTTAGCATCCATAGCTGTCCATGCCACACAAAAATCGGTTGCAATACCTGTGATATAAACCGTATCAATGCCACGCTCTTTTAAATATCCAGCAAGTCCTGTAGAAGTCACTCGATCTGCTTCCATAAATGCCGAATAACTATCAATATCTGCATGAAATCCTTTACGGATAATCAACTGTGCCGACGGAATATCCAGATCAGGATGTAATTCGGCATCATGTGTTCCTTGTACACAATGCGATGGCCAAAGTACCTGCGTTCCATAAGGCAATTCAATATGATCAAACGGCTGTTTACCTGTATGGTTCTCAGCAAAAGAAATATGATCAGCAGGATGCCAGTCCTGAGTCAAAATGACATTGTCAAAAACTTGAGCCAAACGATTAATACAAGGAATAATCTGATCGGCATGTGCCACTGCCAAATGTCCACCGGGGGTAAAACCATTTTGAACATCAACCACAATCAAAGCACTATTTTTTCCCTGTTTCATTGCTTTACTCCTTCTATCAAACAGCATCATGAATGCTGGGGTTGTCAGCATCTTATAAGAACTCTGTGACTAAAATAAAGCGTTCATTGCATCACGTATTCGACTTTTATGATTGGCAAAACCGCATAATGATCTCGCATATATGGCTTAAATGTGTGTCTAGTAGATAAAGTTTTGACTGCTTTGACTAAAGCATATTGTTCTTATGCGTCTGATCAGTCATAATTTGCATAATAGTCATTCAACAGAAATCACTTTTTTGTTGAGACGCTAAATCAAAAGACTGCAAAACCATCCATCTTTCGTTCTTTATCTCAATGGATGGCACAATAGGATATTTTTTTAAAATGACTCAGCAAGCACAGACCATTCAAGGCTCAATTGTCGCACTCGTCACCCCAATGTTTGAAGATGGTAGCGTAGATTGGAAGAGCCTCGAAAAGCTGGTTGAGTGGCATATTCATCAGGGAACCAATGGTATTGTTGCTGTAGGTACTACGGGCGAACCATCGACATTAAGCATGGAAGAACACACGCAAGTGATCAAAGAAATCATTCGTGTGGCCAATAAACGCATTCCCATTATTGCGGGAACAGGTGCAAACTCAACCCGTGAAGCGATTGAACTGACTCAAGCAGCCAAAGAGCTTGGGGCTGATGCCGCTTTACTTGTCACTCCATATTATAACAAACCGACTCAGGAAGGTTTATTCCAGCATTTTAAAGCAATTGCTGAAGCCGTTGAGCTACCACAGATTCTTTACAATGTCCCAGGTCGTACAGGCGTCGACATGCTCAACGAAACTGTGGTGCGTCTTGCTGATATTGCCAATATCGTGGGTGTCAAAGATGCGACAGGTGATATTGCGCGTGGAAGCGAATTAATCAAAGCCTTAGACGGTAAAATTGCAGTCTATTCAGGCGACGACGAAACGGCATGGCAACTCATGTTGGCTGGTGCAAAAGGCAATATTTCTGTGACTGCCAATGTTGCGCCAAAAATTATGAGCGAACTCTGTGCCTCCGCAGTCAATCATGGCGACGCAGCAGAAGCTGAAGCGATTAACAATAAAGTTGCAAATGTACACAATAATCTATTTTGTGAATCGAACCCAATTCCTGTGAAATGGGCGGTACATGAAATGGGGCTCATTGGTACAGGTATTCGTCTGCCTTTGACTCCTCTTGCACAGCAATATCGCGAACCACTCCGTAATGCCCTGAAAGCAGCGGGAATTATTCAATAAGAGCAGATTATGATGCAGTTACGACTTGGACTAACTTTTGCTATTGCCGCTATGGGTTTAGTAGGCTGTAGTAGTTTTAATAATCATTCTTTAGATTATAAGAATACCACTACACTCGCTCCACTCCAGTTCCCGACAGATGCAACTGTGCGCCCATTTACGCCACTGTATCCTGCCCCGACTGTGGATCAGCTTGCAATTGAAAATGCCCCTAAGCTTGAAAATAAGCAGGGAACACGATTTGCACTACCTCGTCCAGAATCCCTTCAAGCAAATACTGCCGCTGAAAGCAGTGCAGAAGGTACTACGGCAATGGGACGTCCACAGCTTGTTGTCGATGGCAATAAAAACCCACTATTACAAATTAGTGGGCCAACCGCAGACATCTGGCAATATACCGTAGCGACACTCAGTAGCCTGAACTACAAAGTTTTGGGTGAAAATAAAGCAGGTTATGAAGCAACGATCAAAGTTGGCGAACAAAGTTATGTGTTGAAATTGACAGGCGTGGGCAATACTCACAATCTGGCATTATTTAATCCAGACAATAGCTTTGCCGATCCTGCTAAAGCCACTGAAGTGCTCAATCAGATTTATCAAAATTGGCCAGCCTAGGCATTCTCTAGGCAATTTTTTCTTGAAAAAGGTTCCCCCAATGTTAAAACAAACCTTGCTCTATACTGGTAAAGCCAAATCTGTTTATGAAACAGATGATGCAGACCATTTGATTTTAGTCTTTCGTGATGATGCTTCAGCATTTAATGGCGAAAAAATCGAACAACTGGATCGTAAAGGCAAGGTCAACAACCGTTTTAACGCCTTTATCATGGAAAAACTGGCTGAAGCTGGCATCGAAACACATTTTGAGAAATTGCTGACACCAAACGAAGTGTTAGTGAAAAAACTCAATATGATTCCTGTGGAATGTGTGATCCGTAACTTTGCTGCTGGTTCACTTTGCCGTCGTCTCGGTGTTGAAGAAGGCAAGCAATTGACTCCGCCGACCTTTGAGTTGTTTTATAAAGATGATGGTCTAGGCGACCCAATGGTGAATGAATCTCAGGCAATTGCACTGGGCTGGGCGACCGCTGAACAACTTGAAAAAATGAAAGAATTGACCTACAAAGTCAATGATGTATTAAAAGCATTATTTGATGCAGGCGATATGATTCTGGTCGATTTCAAACTTGAATTCGGCGTGTTCCATGACCGTATTGTGCTTGGTGATGAGTTCTCTCCAGATGGTTGCCGTTTGTGGGATAAAGATACCAAGAAAAAACTGGATAAAGACCGCTTCCGTCAAGGTTTGGGCGGTGTGGTTGAAGCGTATGAAGAAGTTGCTGCGCGTTTAGGTATCGATTTAGACAATATCTAAATCCGCTTGTTTGATCAAAAACGAGTCCGTCATCTGGCTCGTTTTTTATTTTGTCAAATTAATATCTTGAGCCATACCTTCGATCACATCTGGTCTGGATGGGCGAAGTTCATACTGTTCCAAATCCGACCCGCCTTCTGCATGACTGATACTACAGAGAATTTTATTGCTCATCGGTTTTAACTATTTGGTTGTATCTGTCTGTATTGTATTCAAAATATGGTCTAGCTCAAAATATGCGCCAATTTACTGACAAAAAATCAAGAGCGGATAGCAAATCATTAAGCATCACATATTTAGGCTGATTATAAAAAAATACATAAAAGCTGAATGAATGCTCTGGATTCACATCCATTTATTTTTTAAAAAAGAAATATATAGCCTGATGATAACCACAAAAGCCATCATTACCGCATTG
The DNA here is from genome assembly GCF_000368825.1 of Acinetobacter ursingii DSM 16037 = CIP 107286. Taxonomy (GTDB): domain Bacteria; phylum Pseudomonadota; class Gammaproteobacteria; order Pseudomonadales; family Moraxellaceae; genus Acinetobacter; species Acinetobacter ursingii. Next base: position 235,939 of record NZ_KB849711.1, read on the forward strand.
AATTGTGAGGAGAATAAAATGAGTGCAGAAGAAAAAGAACAGGAAAAAGAGACTGACAATACCCTCACTTGGCGTGAAAAAATGGCGATTGAGGAGCATGAAAAACTTTCGCCTCGACTGGTTTATGAAATTATTCGTAAAAATGGAGTAGAAGAGCTTGAACGCCCGACCAAAGCCCTGATTTTCTCAGGTATCACAGCAGGCATCGTCATCAGTTTTTCATTTGTTTTTAAATCTCTTCTCAATGCCTATTTGCCCGATGCCAAGTGGGCTTTTTTGATTGAAAATATGGGCTATACCGTGGGTTTTGTTCTGGTGATTTTAGGACATATGCAACTTTTTACCGAAAATACCATTGCAACAGTCGTTCCTTTATTTAAAAACTTTAGTCTTAAAAAATTAAAAGCTGTATTTCGTCTATGGGGAATCGTGTTTATTTCTAATCTCATCGGCACTGCACTGGCGGCATTTTTTTTACTTAATCCACATCTGTTTGATGCAGATTTAATGCAATCCTTTGATCAATTGGCCCACCATGTCGCCAGTTTTACTATCTCTGAAAATATTATTAAGGGAATTCCCGCAGGTATTTTGATCGCGTCACTGGTCTGGATTTTACCTTCAGCCAATAATAAATTTCTGCTGATTTTCTTTATTACCTATCTTATGGCATTAGGCGGTTTTACGCATGTGATTGTGGGTTCAGCAGAAATGGCCTATTGGGTATTTAAAGGACATGCAACGTTTTCAGAGTATATTTTTCAATTTTTATTACCAACCACACTGGGCAATATTATTGGCGGTACTGGGGTATTTACTCTATTAATTTATGGACAGGTCAATGAAGAACTAGAATAAACAGCAGCTTATTGCTGCTGTTGTTCCTGCTGCCAGCGACGCTGTTGCAAGCGTTCGCCCTCAACTTCACGCTTGTTCCGTGCCGATTCATAGAGTTTGACCCCTTTTAATTCGGGCGGCAAATATTCCTGCAAGACAAAATGCTCAGGGTAATTATGCGGATAAAGATAATCTACGCCATAGCCCTGCTGTTTCATCAGTTTAGTTGGCGCATTTCTTAGGTGTAAGGGCACAGGTAAGTTCGCAGTTTTTTCTGCAAGTTCTAAAGCACGATTAATGGCTAAATAGGTGCTGTTACTTTTCGGACTGGTCGCCAAATACACCGCACATTGACCCAATATAATACGTGCTTCTGGCATTCCTACCGCCTGCACTGAACGGAAGCATTCACCTGCCAACAGCAAGGCATTTGGGTTCGAATTACCAATATCTTCTGAGGCTGCAATCAGCATACGTCGTGCAATAAACACGGGATCTTCACCGCCTTTTAACATTCGAGCCATCCAATACAACGTCGCATCAGGATCACTACCACGAATGGATTTAATAAATGCCGAGATGATATCGTAATGTTGCTCGCCCGATTTGTCATAGCGCGCGATATTTTGCTGTGCAACTTTAACCGTCACCGCATTGGTCACAATATTTTCAACATCTGCTTCAAAGGTACTGGCAATCAGGTCAATTAAGTTGAGTGCTTTACGTGCATCTCCCGCAGCAAATTGAAACAATGCATCGTATTCTTCAATCTGGATATGCCGTTCTTTTAAAAAAGAATCAGTTTGAATGGCTTTATTCAGCAAAGTTTGAATCGCATCTTGATCCAATGAATTCAGCGTATACACCTGACAACGCGACAGTAAGGCACTATTTACTTCAAACGATGGGTTTTCTGTGGTTGCCCCGATGAGCGTAATTTTGCCCTTTTCAACAGCATTCAGTAAGGCATCCTGCTGCGATTTATTGAAACGGTGAATTTCATCGATAAATACCACTGGCGTAAGTAAATCACCACTTTCCGCGATGATCTCACGTAGCTCTTTCACCCCCGTATTCAGTGCAGATAAACTCACAAAAGGACGATCCACCGCTTGCGCCAGTAACAGTGCAATCGTGGTTTTACCCACGCCTGGCGGCCCCCAAAAGATAATCGAAGGCAAATGTCCCTGATCGATCATTTGACGCAAAGGCGCATGTTGGCCTAGCAAATGATTCTGTCCAATAATTTCGGATAAATCACGTGGACGTAAACGTTCAGGAAGTGGAATATGCGTATCTGACATCATCAATAGCTGTGTAATCTTTTACTGTAGTCTATTGTGTCTGGATCAAATCTACAATTTGATTCTGCAATCAAAGCGACATTCTATTGCGCACTATTGCTCTGAAGCAATTGTTGCATCACACGATAGCTGACCTTAATCCGTTCTTCATTGGGAAAGTTGGTATTGGCCAACATCACCATGCCAATTTTCTGCTGGGGAATAAACGCAACATAAGCGCCAAAACCATTGGTTGCACCCGTTTTATTAAAAAAAGTCGCAGGATCAGCAAGCTTCGGCTGTTTGATCGGGATCACTGCATGACTTTCAAATGCCATTTGCTTGGAATTTCCCTCTAGCAAAGTATCTAGCTTTATTGGATAAGAATATTGCTCCCAACCTAAGCCTTGCGTCATTGCCCCTACTTTAAAATAACCCACATGGGTATTTTCAATCGCTTTACGTAATGGTTGTTTGAGTTGTTGTGGGTTGATTTGTGCATCCAGAAATTTCAACAGATCTGCACTACTACTTTTTACGCCATACGCTTCTGCATCGAACATCCCCGCAGACACCCGCATGGCTTGCTGTCCTTTATATCCCCAAGCATATTGAGTCATCTGCTGTTCAGGGACATCAATAAAACTCTCGTTGAGACCCAATGCAGGAAATAGCATTTTCTCCAACAGTTCAGTATAGGGTTTTTCCATCGCCAAAGCAGTCACATACCCCATTAGCCCAATACTCGGGTTGGAATACTGCCGTTGTGTGCCGATCGTGTTTTTCGGTTGCCATGTCTGGAAATATTTTAACATGTCCTGTTGCTCGGTCACTTGATCTGGAAACTGAAGCGGAAAACCGCCTGCGGTATAAGTTCCCAGATTGAGTAAAGTCGCGTTATTGACTGCTGTATTTTTTAACGCTGGAAAATATTGGGCAGGATGATCGTCAAGAGAAAGTTTGCCTGTTGCCTGAGCATAGCCGGCTAAAGTGGCATTAAAGATCTTACTGACCGAGCCCAATTCAAATAAAGTATGGGAACTGACCGCTTGCTGTGTTTGTTTGGATGCCACACCATAATTGACAAAATAATGTTGTCCATTCAGGCTCACGCCAACTGCAAGTCCAGGAATATTGTACTGCGCTAACAATGGCTTAAACTGTTGATCAATCACTGCTTTCACTTGCTGCTCAGACAAGTCTTTGGCATCTAGCGGTGCACTACAGGCCAAAAGACCCATCAGACATAATGATTTTTTAGACCATAATGGCTTATGGCTATAGCGGGATCGCTGTAGTAACGACAACATGGTTCTTTCTCTATTCACTTTAAAAACTTCAATGATTACTCAAAAATCTAATGAGCTTTGAGTTTCAATAGTCTGGCATTTGCACCATCTTCAATTACCCAGATTGAACCATCTTGCGCCTGTAAAAGTCCACGAATTCGTTGCTTCATGTCTAAACGTTGAACTTCCTGTATAGGTTGCGATTTCAAATCCACCACCGTAATGGATTCTGAAGATAATCCTCCGATCAAGGCTTTACCTTTCCATGCAGGAAATTGATCATCCTGATAGATAATCATACTTGATGGAGAAATCACAGGCGTCCAACTGATCTCTGGTGCCTTAAATTCAGGTCGGGTGGCATGGTCAGGTATTGGCAAACCTGAATAATGATCGCCATTGGAAACCACGGGATATCCATAATTCGCACCTTTGACAATCCGATTGAGTTCATCGCCCCCTTTTGGCCCCATTTCCACCACCCAGAGCTGACCATGTTCATCAAATGCCATCCCCAAAGGATTACGATGACCTAATGACCAGATTTGTGCTGCGACACCACCCTGAGCTGCAAATGGATTTCCCGCCGCAGGACGTCCATCGTCATTTAAACGCACGATTTTACCCAAATTGGACTGCATGTCTTGTGCAGGATCAAATTTTTGGCGTTCACCAGAACTAATCCAGAGTTTACCCTCTCGATCGAAAGCCAAACGATGCGCATAATGTCCCTGACCAGAGACTTTGGGGACTTGCTGCCAAATTTTTTCTATCTCCATCAACTTTGGCTGATTCGGACTGTTTAAATCCAGTTTGGCACGAATAACCACAGCGCCTTGCCCACCTTGACCTGCTTCGGCATAACTCAGATAAATCCAGTGATTTTGGCTAAATTGAGTATGCAAAATCACATCCCCCAAACCACCCTGACCGCCATAACGGACTTTGGGAACCCCTGAAACTTGCAGCATTTGTTTGGAGGTCGGATCAAAAATTTTCAGTACCCCCTGACGTTCAGTGACCAAGAGCCGTCCATCAGGAAGCTGAGCCAATGCCCACGGCTCATCAAAGTTAGCAATCTGTTGCGTTTTAAAACTCTGCTGAATCGCTATCGGCTGATTTGCTGTTTGCGTCTGCTTTGAGCTTGATTGTTGTTCCTGTGAATGAGTATTGTTGGAGTTACAAGCGGTTAATAAAATGAAACTACTACAAACGAGCGACGTGGCAAATGGCATCGTCATCTTGGCAATCCTCGGTTTATTCTCTGTTCTATTGCTATGTTAAAGAGCAGATCAGAAATATATATTTGAAAAATGTATTTTTGTTTTAGTATATATTTCAAATAATTACATGATGTTTCAAAGTCAGCCTAAGTGATCATGCTGTTTCAGCGTTTCAATAATTTTACAATCATCAATATTGCTATTCGACTGGCAACGTGCACGTAACTGTTCAAGCTGTATTTTGAATTTTTCAAATTGTTGAATTTTATGGTTAATATGCCCAAGATGTTGTTCAATGGCTTGATCCACGACTTTACATTGCTGCTGAGGATCTTTGCGTAATTCATTAAGGTCTTCAATCTCATGTAAAGACATGCCCAATTCACGACAATGCCGAATAAAAATCAGTTGATCCAATGCCTCGTCATCATAATAACGATAATTGTTTTCTGCTCGTTTTGCGGGCTGAAGTAAACCGCGTTTTTCATAAAAACGAATGGTATCGACCGCAACCTGAGACTTTTTTGCCAATTCACCAATCAAATATTTCATCATAAGACTTGACCCTAGAGCGACTCCAGACTTTCTAATCAGCTTATCCAAAGTCGAGGAAATTGCAAATGGCATGCTGTAACTGTGATCACGAAGATATCCCTAAAGTTAAAAGCAATAAGTTTAAAATCGCATTATGGATTGCCCTGATTTTAAATTTGGGCATGTTTCTGATTGAAATATTTGGGGGTATGCAGGCCGGTTCGACTTCTCTTTGGGCAGATGCACTGGATTTTTTCGGAGATTCGATTAATTACCTGATTTCATTGCTGGCGCTAGGGTTAAGTCTGTATTGGCGCGCGACGGTTGCGTTATTTAAAGGCCTCACCATGAGCGTATTTGCGCTGATTATTTTAGGAAAAGTGGTCTGGTCATATCTGCATGGTGTTCCACCTGAAGCAATCACCATGGGCATTATTGGCGTGATGGCATTGGTCGCCAATATCATCAGTGCAGTGGTGTTATTTGCGTTCCGTGAGGGTGATGCCAACATGCAATCGGTCTGGTTATGTAGCCGTAATGATGCCATTGGGAATATTGCGGTGATGATTGCGGCATTGGGTGTATTTGGAACACAAAGCGTTTTGCCTGATTTGATTGTGGCCTTATTGATGGCAGGCCTAGGATTGAGTGCAGGCTGGAGCATTATCAAAAAGTCACAGCGAGAACGCCGTGAGCAACAGCAAAATCAGTTATCGCACTCGCATTAAACCTCTTTTAACTTTTAACCAATTTGTTAGCGAATCCAGCGGACGATATAATCTTCAATATCGTCCTCTGATACATCGACTTCAGACAGACACCGACCCGCGGCCGATTTACGAGCCTTAATGACACTTTGGCGCGAACCTGTATTTAAATAATGCCATGATGGTAAATTTTTACCTTCATTTAAACGTCGATAAGCACAACTTGAAGGCAGCCAACCTATGCTTTGTAATTTTTCAGGAGTTAGTTGAATACAATCTGGAACGAACTGATGCCGATTGGCATAGTCTGAACACCGTGCCGTTTGGCAATCCAGCAACTTACACGCTACTTTGGTGTAGGCGATTTCTTCGGTGTCTTCATCCTCAAGTTTAATCAGGCAGCATAATCCGCATCCATCACACAAAGCTTCCCACTCTGTTTGATTGAGTTGTTCTAGCGAATAATGTTTCCAGAAAAATGGACGGATTTCAGTGTTCATAAATCAGGTCACTTAACAGCGAATACACATTATAACACTGTTTCTAATGTTCATCCTTTATGTGGTTTATGTAACTCAATTAATTGAATATTAAAGACAATATACAGATTGCACACATAAACAACACATAGCTTTTGCAGCTAAGGTTCTATATTTAAGGAACGATAAATATAAGGAGATTAGAACTATGTTTCGTTGGGCGATTATCTTTGCTGTGATTGCATTGATTGCAAGCTTATTAGGTTTCGGTGGAGTTGCAGGTTTGTCTAAAGACTTTGCAGTCATCCTCTTGGTGGTTGCAGTGATTTTGGCCATTATTGGCTTTATTTCACGAGGTCGGGCTTAACTATAAGCTCACCAATCACTTGGTTTTAAGCTCTATTTTAAAAAGAATCCGAGATTCTTCTGAAATAAATAACGAACCTCATTAGATGCTCATCTAATGGGGTTTTGTTTTGTCCGATCTGTGTCGCTAGCAGTTGATCGAATGAACATAGAATGTGCAACCCTACATAAATTCTCACATTTATAAATGAATTGATTACATTGAATATGCATATCACTGCATTTTTTATGATTTAATCATTTTTAATTTCAGTTTGATAACAGGATTTAGCACATGACATCGACCATCAAAACACGTGAAATTCACTACACCGCAAAAGACGGCTCAAATTTGATTGGTTATTTTGCCGCACCTGTAAGTGAAACACCTGTGGCGGGGGTCATTGTTGCACCAGAATGGTGGGGACGAACCGAATATACCTTACAACGCGCGCGTGAACTGGCAGAACATGGCTATGCCGCTTTGGCTATTGATATGTATGGTGATAAAAAAGTCACAGATCAAGCTTCACAGGCCAATGAGTGGATGACACAAACTTTTCAGGATGCAGACACCATTGTGACACGTGCATCAGCGGGTTTAGAAACTTTGGCTCAGCAACCTGAAGTCAATCCAGAGCAACTCGCTGCTATTGGGTTTTGTTATGGCGGTAAAGTGGTACTGGATCTGGCGCGTTCGGGCGCAGATTTAAAAGCAGTAGCGTCATTTCATGGTACATTAAGTCCTAAGGCACCTGCTGAACAAGGTAAAATTCAAGCTGAGATTTTAGTGTTACATGGTGAACAAGACAGCATGGTGACCCTAGATGATGTCGCTAAATTTAAAGCTGAAATGGATCATGCCGATGTCAATTATGAAGTGATTATTTTAGAAAATGCCAAGCATGGTTTTAGTAATCCTTTAGCCGATGAGCGCGCCAAAGCTAACGGCGTTGATTTAGGTTACAATCCACAAGCCGAGCAGCAAAGCCTAAATGCAATGTATGGCTTACTTGAAAGAACCTTATAAAATTTGCAGCCTATAAAACGATGAAAATGAAAGAGAGGATGGAATCATGACTGAGAAACATTGCCCTTATTGTGAATTTGATGAATATGATGTGATTCATCAAAATGATTTTGGTGCGATTTTGCCCGAAGCTCATCCTCTTTCTAAAGGACATTCGGTCATTATTCCATTACGTCATGTCAGCTCTTTTTTTGACGTCACTGATAAGGAAAGAAAAAGCCTGATTTCCTTAATTGAATTGGCTCGAAATGAGCTTCATCTACGTCATCAACCTGATGGATTTCATATCGCCTTTAATGATGGTGAAGTTTTTGGTGAAAGTGCTGAACACCTTCATATCCATATTATTCCTCGCTATCAAGGTCAGGAGCTTAAATTGGATAAACGCTGGGGCATTGTTCAGGATTAATCCTGTATTTTATTAAAAAAATGATCTTCGGATCATTTTTTTATGCCTATAAAATAGGGTACATGACTTGCTCAGATTAATTTGGTTATACTGCGATACCTGTCTTTGCTGTCCGTGTTATGTCTGATTTTTCTTTTGCCGATGCCCTACTCAACTGGTTCGATCATCATGGTCGTCATGACCTGCCATGGCAAATAGCAGATGATCCTTACAAAGTTTGGGTGTCTGAAATTATGTTACAGCAAACACAAGTCAAAACTGTACTGCAATATTTTGAGCGTTTTATTACGCGCTTTCCTACGGTGGATGATTTAGGAACTGCTTCATGGGAGGATGTTGCCCCGTATTGGGCAGGACTAGGCTATTATGCACGTGCGCGTAATTTGCATAAAGCGGCAATCCAAGTCCATCAGAATGGGCACTTCCCACAAAATCTTGAACAATGGATGGCATTGCCCGGAATCGGTCGTTCGACCGCAGGTGCACTCATGTCATTGGGACTGCGTCAATACGGCGTGATTTTAGATGGTAATGTTAAACGCGTCTTATCGCGTTTTTTTGCCATAGAAGATGATCTCTCCAAGCCTATTCATGAACGTGCATTATGGCAAATAGCCGAGCAGCTTTGCCCAATAGAACGCAATCATGATTACACACAGGCGATTATGGATCTGGGTGCAACCATCTGTACGCCCAAAAAACCATTATGTCTATATTGCCCCATGCAGCAACACTGTAAAGCGTATCAGCAAGGTTTAGAAAATGAGCTGCCATTTAAAAAACCGAAAAAAGCAGTTCCTGTTAAAACTGCGGATGTTGTTCTGATTCAATCAAATGGACAATGGCTTTGGCAGCAGCGCGATTCACACGGTTTATGGGGTGGGTTATGGTGCTTACCCATTATTGAAGATAAAAAAATATTATTAGAGTGGCGCTCACAATTTGACCTAACCCCTATTTCCAGTCAAATGCAAATCTCGCATAGTTTCACGCATTTCACATGGTTGCTGAATATACAAATGTTCCACGTGGAACCAGAACAACAAGAACATCTGACGACGGAGTTAAATGGCTGTTGGTTAAGCCCTGAACAAGCAACAGCCAAAGGAATTCCGACCGCTATGAAAAAATTGATCTTGGCTATCGATTCATGACATAGTGCAGATCGTGATCATAACAATAATGGAGAGCTTGTGCCTCGCTATCTCCCCTATTTCATTCTTGGCTTTATTATCAGCTTGTTTGCTGCCTGTACCACGGTTCCGAAAAAATCGCAGCCTTTACCCGCCAATCGCGTTGCTCAATTACAAATGCAAAGACTGGATACACGCTTACCGATTCCAGTTAAAGGAATAAAGCGCAATGAATTGACCGATACATGGGGAGCAGCCCGTGGTCAGGGTCGCCGCCATGAAGGAATTGACATTATGGCTCCACGTGGAACAAAAGTGTACAGCTCCACTGATGGATTAGTGGCAGATTTGCGTGATAATAATTTGGGCGGCAAGGTCATCTGGATTTTAGGACCCTCAGGCTCATGGCATTATTATGCGCATCTGGATGGGCATAAACGTGGTCTTGCCGTCGGAGATTATGTCAAAAAAGGTGATCTGATTGGCTATGTCGGCAATACAGGCAATGCCCGATATACTGCCACCCATTTGCATTATGGACTTTATTTATCAGGGAAAGGACGCGGTGCAGTCAACCCTTACTCATATTTACGTTAGGAAAATACATGATGTCTGAAGCTTTAATCAATCGATTGGTTGAATTTGCCGAATCTGGTAATCAACAAAAAATCTGTTTGAATGAAAAATGCTATCAGGGCTGGATTATGGAAATTTCTGAAGATGCCCTACTCATGAGCACAGGCTATGCAGATAAATCTGGTCAAGATTTCTGGCTTAAATTTGAAGATTTAACACGGGCAGAACTTTATTATTGGGATACATCATCAGATCAGTGGATACTATTTACTTTATAACCATCATTTAAATCTTGGCTCAAAATGAGGAACAGCGCATGTCGGTGCAACGTTGTGGTTGGTGTTCAAGTGATCCGCTTTATATGGATTATCATGATCAAGAATGGGGAAAACCTGAGTATAAAGAAGCCCGACTGTTTGAAATGCTCTGTCTGGAAGGACAGCAAGCGGGGCTTTCATGGATCACCGTACTTAAAAAACGTGAAAGCTATCGACAGCATTTTTTTCAATACCCAATCGCAGACATCGCCCAACTTACAGATCAACAACTTGAACATAAACTCAGTGATACAGGTTTAATTCGCCATATCGGTAAACTCAAAGCAATTCGTGACAATGCGATTGCTTGGCAGAATCTCAAAGACCAAGGGCATGATATGTCACAATGGCTTTGGGAAACGGTACAGCAGCAGCCCATCATCAATGATGTCGCAGATTATCGTCAGGCACCCGCTCAAACCGAACACAGTTTGCAATTGTCAAAGCGTTTAAAGAAACACGGCTTTAAATTTGTAGGTCCCACCACCTGTTATGCATTTATGCAAGCCGTTGGCATGGTCAATGACCATGAAAATTATTGTTCTTTTCGATCCTAAAGTTATATACAAGGACATACAGCATGAGCAACAACGTCATTCACGCTTACGCAGCAATGCAAGCAGGCGAGCCACTGGTTCCCTATCAATTCGATGCAGGTGAATTACAACCACATCAAGTAGAAATCAAAGTTGAATATTGTGGTCTTTGTCATTCCGATATTTCAGTCATCAATAATGAATGGCAATCATCTCAATATCCTGTCATCGCAGGACATGAAGTCATTGGAACTATTACTCAACTGGGCAGTGAAGCCAAAGGCTTAAAAGTCGGGCAACGAGTTGGCTTGGGTTGGACGGCGGAAAGCTGTCAATCTTGTGATCAATGTATAAGTGGTCAGCAAGTGTTGTGTACTGGCGAACATACCGCGACTATTGTCGGCCATGCAGGCGGGTTTGCCGATAAAGTTCGTGCTGGTTGGCAATGGGTCATTCCTCTACCTGATGATCTAGATCCGACTAGCGCAGGACCATTGCTCTGTGGCGGCATCACCGTATTTGATCCGATTTTGAAACATCAGATTCAGGCTATTCACCATGTTGCTGTGATTGGAATCGGTGGCTTAGGTCATATGGCAATTAAACTGCTTAAAGCATGGGGCTGCGAAATTACCGCATTTACTTCTCATCCAGATAAGACGGATGAACTTAAAGCAATGGGTGCAGATCATGTGGTGAATAGCCGTGATGATGCCGCACTGAAAGCACAACGTGGTAAGTTTGATTTATTACTTAGTACCGTGAATGTGACACTGAACTGGAATGCCTATTTAAATACATTGGCGCCAAATGGCACGGTTCATTTTCTAGGTTTGGTGTTAGAACCCGTCGCGGTGCCTGTCGGCGCGTTAATTAGTGGAGCAAAGTCAGTTACAGGCTCACCAACCGGTTCTCCTGCTGCACTGCGCCAGTTATTAAAATTTGCTGCACGTAAAAATATTGCCCCGCAGATTGAGCTTTATCCTATGTCCAAACTCAATGATGCAATAGAACGTTTGCATTCAGGTCACGCGCGTTATCGTATCGTGTTAAAAGCAGATTTTTAAATCAGTTATTTTGCAGGCAAGTTCTGATACGACTTGCCTGAAGTTTTAATCAATATCAATCCACTGCCTGTTTCACCCACTCCGCCAGAAACAAAATCGCTTCTTGTAACTGCGGCGTCAGCGCATGTCCAGCATTCAGCCGTACAAAGTGCTGATAACGCTCATCCTCTCCAAATACCACGCCCGGTACAATATTAATCTGATGCTGTTGGGCTGCCAGATACAAAGCCAAACTATCAATCTTTTGAGGAAGTTCCAACCACAAGGCATAGCCCCCCTGTGGTTGACTTAGACCGATATTCAACGGTGCAAATGCCTTTAAAATATATCGACGATATTGTTCAACCTGTTGCATCAACTGAGGTTGTAAACGGCTTAAATGGTTACGATATTCCCGACTATAAATAAAGTCTGCCAAACCCAGTTGTAGCGGCGTATTGACACTGATATTGGCTGAATAGAATTCAGGATACATCGCTTTTAATTGCCCACCAATACAAAACCAACCCACACGATACGCTGTAGACAATGACTTTGACACCGAACCAACCCAGACCACATAGCCGTGTTGATCCCAATATTTAATCGGTAAGGGTCGCTGCCCCTGATAACTACACTCGGCATAAATATCGTCTTCTAAGATAATACAGTGATATTGTGCAGCCAATTGCGCAATTTTCTGTTTATCAACATCACTCAAAACGTATCCCAAAGGATTCTGAAAATTAGCCGTTAGCAGACATAATTTTGGCCGATGCTCTGCCATCGCCTGCTCTAAACGGACTAAATCAATCCCTGTTGCATCGGCAGGTGTTTCAATAATACGGCGCTTTAAGCCTGCGATCAGTTGTAATTGTCCATTAAAGGTGGGGGTGGGAATAAGAATACTGTCGCCTTGTAAACTGAGTTGCTGAATTAACAGGGCGAGTGCTGGCATACAACCATTAGTGATAAAAATATCTTGAGGGGCAATGTACATTCCATCTTCCCGCCAATGCGCGGCCAAAGCCTCACGCAAATGCAGATGCCCCTGTCGATTACAATATAAAAAGTCTTCAGGTTTACAGTGTTTAAGTGCTCGCTGAATAGAACGGCGTAAAGGCTCGATGGGAACCAGTTGAGGACTCAACTGTATCGCACCAAAGGGAGCTAAATGAGGCTGAATAGAAGCCTCCTGAATCTGATTTTGCAATAATAAATTAGTGACGGCACGAGGTCTGGATTCAAAACTCGGACTGGTCGGTAAGCGACTACTCAGCTTTGGCGCTTTAACGAAATAGCCAGATTTCGGCTTAACTTCAATTAATCCCTGTGCTTCCAGCAATTCATAACAACGTTGTGCGGTACTTATACTAACCTGATGCTGATCTGCAAAATCACGTAATGAACTCAATTTTTGCTGCGGCAAAAGCTGTTGCTGATAAATCTTGTTCGCGATCTGCTGTGCTAAACGCTGATAATGAAACTGCATATCTGTACTGCTTTTTTATCAAAATCTGTATCTGTCATGGTCTATACAATCCAATTATGCTCTAAAAAGCAACCACCATGAGATAAGTTCATGAAAAAATTATGCTTTATGCTGAGTATAGGTCTACTACTGAGCGCATGTCAGCCTTTAAGTGCTGAAAAACAGCAACAGGATTTTATTTGTCGCAGTATGATTCAAGGCTATCTGAAAATACAGCAGTATACTGAATACAAATTATGGTCGGTGGATATGCAGCGCCCAAAACTGTTTCGTTATATTTATCGACCAGTGACCGACAATGGCATGATGATCGGCGCACTAAAAAATCAGGCATTAAACTTTGACTGTATTCAGGACCAGATGACATTTCGTTTACGATTGAAACCCAAGCAAAGCTTAATGGAATTTCAGCTCCCTCAAGCAAAACTATGATGCCACAGCCGTTGAAAATTGCTGGCTCAACTCATCTGCCAAAAACTCAATAAATAAACGTACCCGTTTTGGCAGATGTTTTTGTTGATAATACACCGCATGAATATGCTGGTACTGTAATTCAATCTGATCTTCAAACAAAGCAACTAAACGCCCTGCCTCTAAATCCTGCCAGATTTCATATTCTGATAATCGCGCAATACCATGACCCGCCAAGGTCAGTTGTCTGACTGTTTCACCACTAGACGCCTTGATTTTCGGAGAAACTATCACATAGTCATCGCCTATTTTTAAGGGCCATGTATTTAAGTAAACGGGTTTGCTAAATCCCACCAATTGATGTTGTAAGAGTGATTGTGGTGTCTGGGGAATACCCGCCTGCTCCAAATAATCGGGGCTTGCCACAATATATAACCGTGATTTACATACCAATTTGGCATGTAGACTCGAATCATGTAATGCGCCAAAACGAATCGCAACATCGGTTTTATGCTGCAATAAATCGATGACCTGCTCATTGCTATTTAGCTCGATCTCAATTTTGGGATAGCGTTGCATAAATTTTTGCATCAGCGGAGCAAGCACATGTAAAACAAAGGGTGTTGCTGAATCAATCCGAATCAGACCAGAAGTATCACTGTCAGATTTCAGTAATGCATCTTCCGCTTCGGCCAATTCTGCCAAAATTGAACGCGCTTTATCTAAAAATAAACGACCTTCTTGTGTCAGTTTCAACTTACGAGTGGTTCGCTCAAGTAATGTGACCTGTAGTTTCTTTTCTAATCGATTGAGCGCACGACTCAAACCTGATGGGGTTTGCTGAAGCTGCTCTGCCGCTGCCACAATTGAGCCTGTATCAACAATACTTATAAATGCGATCAATTCTTCGATGGTAGATTTCATAGGCTGTTATTCGTGATTCCTAGTCAATAATATTTTGCTTACTCCAGTATTTTTTCGCAACAATGTTCAGCACAAAATACATGCCCAATCTTGATCAGTCTTGATGCAGATCATTTCTTCATTGATAAGGCGCTTAAGCATGCAGATTGCATATTTACCCCCCCTTATGACGACAATCTTAGGAAGATCCTCATGAACCGCAATTTACCCTTGTTGGCTTTAGCAATTGGTGCATTTGCGATCGGCACCACTGAATTCTCTCCGATGGGATTATTGCCCAATATTGCTCATGATTTGGGTGTCAGTATTCCTCGCGCTGGTCTTTTGATTACAGGTTATGCTATGGGGGTGATGCTTGGTGCGCCGATCATGACTTTATACTTTGGACACTTTTCACGACGTAAAGCACTCATTTTACTGATGTCATTATTTACACTGGGCAATTTACTCGCTGCAATTGCACCAAACTATTGGAGTCTAATGATTGCCCGACTCATCACCAGCCTTAATCATGGCGCTTTTTTTGGTATTGGTTCCGTAGTCGCAGCTAGTGTCGTGCCCGTACATAAACAGGCCAGTGCAGTAGCTGCCATGTTTATGGGGCTTACCCTTGCCAATATTGGTGGTGTACCTTTGGCGACATGGCTCGGTCAAAATATTGGCTGGCGACTGTCTTTTTTGGCAATCTCCACCCTCGGTTTAGTCACCATGTGGTCGTTATATCAAGCGTTGCCCAAGGCTGCTCCAGCCCAACGTCCAGATGTTAAAGCAGAGTTAAAGGTACTAATACAACCTTCCGTCCTCATGGCATTGTTGACGACTGTGCTCGGAGCTAGTGCCATGTTCACTTTATATACCTATATCGCCCCAGCACTCACTTATTTTAATCAGGCCTCACCGACTTTCATTACGCTAATGCTAGTGTTAATCGGGGTTGGTTTTTCGATTGGAAATCACTTGGGTGGTAAGTTGGCAGATCTTGCACTCAATAAAACCCTGATAGGATTTTTTAGTCTGCTCGTTATCGTCATGCTCTGTTTTCCCTGGTTGGCGCAGACACAACTGGGAGCAGCTTTCGGTCTGACGCTATGGGGAGTTGCAGCTTTTGGGCTAGTTCCACCCGTCCAAATGCGGGTCATGAAAATGGCTCATGCGGCACCTGGACTGGCTTCATCAATTAATGTGGGCGCATTTAATCTGGGCAATGCCATTGGCGCTGCGGTCGGTGGTTTAGTGCTCAGTTTAGATCTGGGTTATGTCGCTGTTTGTTTTGCTGGTGCAGGATTGGCAGGGCTCGGCTTAGTCTTGATTTTGCTACAGATACAACGCAATAAATCAACGATTCGAACCAAGCAGCAATGTTCAGCTTAATAGAGAAAGTGCCCCTTATGGGCACTTTACTTATTTTAAAATATCAGGCAATTTTGCCGAAAAGTTTGTGGGCTTTTGTAGTTCCATTTTCATTTTCATCAACATTTGATAAGGCTGTTGCTGCACAAACATATTCACGAAACTCAAGGGGATCGATCCACCTGGGTCAGCATAGCCACTGGTGCTGACCTTCACCCTATTGGCTCCAAGTTTTTGGAAAGTCCAGTCGCCTTCATATTTATTTAAACGAATTCGGTCTTTTTGCGCAGGATAATAACCCGTCATCGCATTGTTTTTAATACTAATGATACCTGCGCTGGTTTTGGACATTTTGCCTTTCACCACCAAATCCCGATCTTTTAATGGAAATGGAAAATCAAGCACCATATACAGTATGAACTCCCCCTTTTTGTCATCACGTGATAACACTTTGGTTTCACTGACATAAGGTACCCATTTCGATGCATATTCTACATTGAGAATCAGTCCAACAGCCTGCTCAATGGAAACATCAAATGTCGTTTCTGCTTTGTACTGAATGACAGGATTATTTGCAGTCTGATAGGTCCAGACCTTAATATTATTCTTGTCTAAGCTTAGTTTAGCTTCAGTTGCAGGTCCTGCATGCACTATGAGACTACTCAGGCTCAAAGTGCATGCCAACATCCATGATTTATTATTCATTTTATTCTCAAATCGATTTTATTTTTTAGCGGTGATGACGGTTGCAATTACACCTGAATGTCATTAAATCCCAGTACATCTTTCATATCGTATTTATGTGCTTCACGACCCACGACCCATGCCGCAGCACGTAC
The DNA here is from genome assembly GCF_000368825.1 of Acinetobacter ursingii DSM 16037 = CIP 107286. Lineage (GTDB taxonomy): Bacteria > Pseudomonadota > Gammaproteobacteria > Pseudomonadales > Moraxellaceae > Acinetobacter > Acinetobacter ursingii. Next base: position 252,699 of record NZ_KB849711.1, read on the forward strand.
TGCACCCGCTGCAAAATTCATACGACTGGTAGCTTTATGGGTAATTTCAACCCGTTCCCCTTCACCAATAAACATAGCTGTATGTTCACCGACAATATCTCCACCACGAATAGTTTGAAAACCAATGCTTTGACGTTCCCGTGGTCCTGTATGACCCTCACGACAGTAAACAGCATCCTGTTTCAGGTCACGCCCTAAAGTCTCTGCAATCGCCTCGCCCATCATCAGGGCAGTACCCGATGGTGCATCGACTTTATGACGATGATGCGCTTCAATAATTTCAATATCAACGCTATCCCCAAAGACTTTAGCTGCAAGTTCTAATAGCTTAATGGAAACATTGACACCAACCGAATAATTAGCAGCATACACCACAGGCGTTTGAGTAGCAGTATCATTCAATAATTGTTTTTGTGCATCGGAAAAGCCTGTGGTGCCAATCACCATCGCCACACCAGCTTCAGCACATAGCTTCAAATGCTGTTCAGTGGCTGATGGTGCGGTAAAGTCAATCACGACATCACAGTCTGTTAATACATCTGCCAAACTGCCAGCGACCTTGACGCCTATATGACCCATCCCTGCCAGCTCACCTGCATCGCTGCCCACTAAACTACTTTCTGGACGTTCGACCGCCGCGGCCAACTGATAGCCTGCCTGTTGTACGGCTTGAATCAGGGTGCGCCCCATACGACCACCTGCGCCCAATACACCAATGCGTGGAGATGCTGACATAATCTGTTCCTAAATCATTAAAAGCGTTGACAATGCGATCTACTATACCAAACTCTTATCGCTCGCTAAAATTTAAGCATAAAAAAATCTGCCAAATGGGCAGATTTTTTTGCAATCAACTTGAATTAATCAAATAAACGATCGAAGAAAGATTTTTTCTTGGATGATGCGCTATGTTCATCACCATCCAGTGTCGCTTGTAGTTCTTTCAGCAACTCACGCTGACGGCTGGTAAGATTCACTGGAGTTTCCACCACGATACGGCAGAGTAAATCCCCAACCATACTACTACGTACTGGACGTACACCTTTGCCACGTAAACGGAACAATTTACCTGTTTGAGTGCCTTCTGGAATTTTTAAGCTAACACGACCTTCAAGCGTTGGAATTTCAATCTCTTTACCCAAAGCAGCATCGGCAATACTAACAGGCACATCCATATAAAGGTCTGCACCATCACGTTGGAACACGTCATGCTCACGCACTACCACTTCCACGTATAGATCACCCGCCTGACCATCACGTACTGCTTCGCCCTTACCTGTTAAGCGAACGCGATCGCCATTGTCGACCCCTGCTGGAATCGTCACTTCTAGGGTTTGTTGACGGTCTTTTACCCCTGAACCATGGCAGCTATTACATGGATTTTTAATGATTTTACCCTGTCCACGACAAGTGCTACAGGTTTGCTGAACCGAGAAGAAGCCCTGCTGCATACGCACTTGACCTGTACCATGACAGGTTTTACAGGTTTCAACATCATTTGGATTTTTAGAACCCTTACCATCACAGACATCACACGGTGCTGGTGCAGTAAAGGTAATGGTTTTTTTGACACCACGAACCGCTTCTTCGAGGGAGAGTTCCATCACGTAACGTAGGTCGGAACCACGGCGTTGGCGTTGTTGCTGACGGCCACCGCCACCAAATGCACCGCCAAAGATATCGCCAAACTGACTGAAAATATCTTCTGCACTAAAACCACCAAAGCCGCCACTACCGCCGCCATAGCCACCTTCAAAGGCATTATGACCCATACGGTCATACATGCTGCGCTTTTCGCCATCGGACAGTACTTCATAAGCTTCGGAAGCTTCTTTAAACTTTTCTTCAGCTTCTGCGTTATCGGGGTTACGATCTGGATGATACTTCATCGCCAACTTACGATAGGCTTTTTTGATCTCATCATCACTCGCGGTTTTCGAAACGCCTAAAACCTCATAATAATCTCGTTTAGCCATATCTGGCGACGCTCCTCACGGAATTTAAAATATACTTAACCTGCGACTAAGTTGGGGGTTTTAGTCGGATTTACAAGGGGGGAAACTGAAAAAAATTAGAATTTTCTAAAAAACAGCTTTGTTTCTCGCATATTTTGCAAGGCCTTTAATCCAAGCGTTCAACAAATATAACCAAGCAATGGCTGAAAATACTACACCGGCAATCGCACATGCCGTTACCCAGAGTGCGCTATTCCAAACGAAGAAAATCAAAGGGATAAACCATAAAGCCGCAAATACAGCCAGCATCAGAAACATCACCACGCTACGCATAATCCACAGCGCATGTGTATGAATCCAGACCTCAGCACCGTCAATCATGGCAATTTTACGTGCAAGGAAATAAGCAATCACGGCAAAAAGAATCGTAAACAACCCCAGAAACATGCACACATAAGATGCTGCAATGTAACGGCGATGCTGTACTAGATTGTTCTGCCCCATGTACTTTTAACCTCAACTCACAGTCTTCACCTTATCTTTTTATGCGGTGAAATTCTGCTGTCATTTTTTGTCTTAACAATAAGATGCTACTATATTGAAATTTTCAATATTTCGCATCTTTTATTCGTAAAAAATTATGACAAATTTGTTGCTCTTTTCACTTTAAACCATGCTGCATACAATGCAGGCAAGAAAAACAGGGTTAAAAAGGTCGCAACAATCAATCCACCCATAATTGCAACTGCCATCGGACCAAAGAAAATACTGCGTGATAATGGGATCATAGCCAATACGGCAGCAAGTGCAGTCAATAAAATCGGGCGGAAACGGCGGACTGTCGCATCAATGATTGAAGTCCACGGATCGTGCCCTGCTGCAATATCCTGTTCAATCTGGTCAATTAAAATCAGTGAATTACGCATGATCATTCCTGATAACGCAATGGTGCCGAGCATCGCAACAAAACCGAAAGGCTTATTGAGCAACAATAAAAATAGCGTCACGCCAATGAGTCCGAGTGGCGCGGTTAAAAACACGATGATAGAACGTGAGATACTTTTCAATTGAATCATCAATAAAGTCATCACCACCGCTAAAAATAACGGCATGCCTGCATTGACTGAACTTTGTCCTTTAGCAGATTCTTCAACCGTTCCGCCAACTTCTACCAGATAGCCATTAGGTAGCTGCGCACGTAATTGATCCATCTTTTCTGACAGCTGATCGACCACGGTCGCAGGCTGTAAATGGCTACGAATATCGGCGCGGACAGTAATGGTTGGCAAGCGATTACGATGCCAGATCAGACCATCTTCAAACTTGTATTGGATTTTGGCAATTTGGGCGAGGGGTATGCTATTGCCGTGACTGGTCGGAATGGCAAGACTGGATAATGAAGCGACATCGACCCGCTCCTTTTGGTCGCCACGTAAACGAATTTCAATCAATTCACGTTTTTCACGATATTGATTAATCACCGCACCAGTAATCGAACTATTTAAAAAGTTGGCCAAATCCTGACTGCTTACGCCCATTTGACGCGCTCGATCCTGATCGATATTCAGCTCAATGATCTTGCTTGGCTCTCCCCAATCCAGATGCACATTGGTGGTATTTGGATCTTGCCCTACGATTTTCGCTACTTTCTGGGCCCATTCACGGACTAAATTAATATCCTCTCCAGACACTCGATATTGCAATGGATAGCCGACTGGAGGCCCATTTTCCAACAATGACACTCGTGTTCTGACCTGAGGTAATAGTTTCTTGATTTGTGTATCCAGAGATTTACGAATTTCATCGCGATCATCCAGGGAAGACGCTAACACCACAAACTGAGCAAAACTGGCTTGTGGTAGTTGTTGATCGAGCGGCAGATAAAAACGTGGCGAGCCTGTCCCAACATAGGCCACATAATTATCAATCCCCTTTTGCTGGGCAAGGAATTGCTCGACCTTTTTTACCGCCTGTTCGGTGGCAGTGAGTGATGCACCCTCTTCCAGTTTTAAATCGACTAAAATTTCAGCACGATTCGATGGCGGAAAGAACTGCTGCGGAACCAGTTTAAATAACAGGACGGAGCCAATGAAAATTAAAACCGTCGTAATAATCACTGTTTTACGATAGCTCACGCAAGTTTCGACCATTTTACGAAAGCGTAAATAAAAGGCACTTTGATAGGGATCATGGCTTTCACCTGCATGATGTTGAACAGGCTGAGGCGCAGGTTGATGGCGTAACCTTGCCCAAAGTCGCTGATACCAAGGCGCAGTTTGTTGCATCTTGCTAAAATCTGGCAGTAACTTTTCCCCCAGATAAGGTACAAAAAGTACCGCCGCAAACCACGACACAATCAAGGCAATGGTCACCACCTGAAAAATCGAACGGGTATATTCACCGGTACTAGAGTTGGCTGTAGCAATGGGTAAAAAACCTGCCGCAGTAATCAAAGTACCCGTCAGCATCGGAAAGGCGGTGGTTTTCCATGCAAAGCCTGCGGCTTTGATACGGCTATAGCCCTGCTCCATTTTGATTGCCATCATTTCGACTGCAATAATGGCATCATCTACCAATAACCCTAGTGCGAGAATCAAGGCCCCCAGTGAAATTTTATGCAGTCCGACATCAAACAGATTCATACCAGCAAAGGTCATGGCCAACACCAGTGGAATGGACAACGCCACCACCAATCCTGTACGGAAACCTAGCGAGAAAAAACTGACCAACAATACGATGATCACAGCTTCGGTCAAAACTTTAATAAATTCATGAATACTACGTTGTACAGCAACAGGCTGATCCGATACTTTTTTGAGTTGCATGCCAAGCGGCAAGGTCTTTTGTAAATGATCAAATTCACTTTGTAGATTTTTGCCGAGCGCAATAATATCTCCACCCTTACGCATCGATACGGCAATGCCAATACCGTTTTCTCCCATAAAACGCATGCGCGGTTGGGCGGGTTCGCTAAAACCACGATAGACCTCTGCGACGTCTCCCAATTGTATGGTTCGATTGCCGATCAATAACGGCATATGCTTAAGATCATCAACGTTTTGTAATGCGCCTGTGACCCGAATCTGAATGCGGTCTGTGCCTGTTTCAAAGAAACCTGCATTATTAATACTGTTTTGTTTTTGCAATGCCTCTTGAATCACAGTCACAGGAATTCCAAGCTGTGCTGCTTTGGTATTGGACAGTTCAATCCAGATTTTTTGATCCTGCAAGCCCACCAACTCGACCTTGCCCACATCCTTGACGCGTTGCAATTGTAATTGCAAACGATCAGCATATTCTTTCAACACGGCATAGTCGTAGTCTTTGCCTGTCAGTACATAGATATTGCCAAAGGTGTCACCAAATTCATCATTAAAAAATGGCCCTTGTACGCCAGCGGGGAGTTGCTGTTTGATGTCTCCTACTTTTTTACGTACGTTATACCAGACATCTGGAATCTGATCGGACTTGAGCGAATCTTTGGCAACAAAAGTTACCATCGATTCACCCGGTCTGGAATAGGCCATGATTTTTTCATACTGACCTGTGGTCATCAGTTCTTTTTCAATGCGATCTGTGACTTGTAAAGACACTTCCTGTGCCGTCGCACCTGGCCAATAGGTTTGAACTACCATCACTTTAAAGGTAAAAGGTGGATCTTCACTTTGTGATAATTTTGAGTAAGAAAAAATCCCCACAATGGCCAAGAGCAACATCAGATATAAAATGATGCCTTTATTGTTCAGCGCCCATTCGGATAAGTTAAACTTCATGGCTTCGCTCCTGAGGCAATTTGCACAGGACGATTGTCACGATCGATTGGATGAATTTTTTGTTGTTCATGCAATAGATGGACACCACCTACCACCACGTAATCATTGGCGTTTAGACCCGACAATACAGGAACACTATCGCGTCCATAAGCACCTAAGCTCACCGCAACCTTATGAATGGTCTGATTCGGATTAACCACCCAAACGTAGGCTTGTTGATGATTTGCAGAAACACTGGATAAAGGCACACTGAGGACATCGTGCTGGGTATTGTTAAAAAATACACGGGCACTTTGTCCAAGTTGAATGGAAGGCTGAGCTTCACGTAATGCGACTTTGACACTAAAGGTACGCGATTGATCTGCCGCAGGCGATATTTCACGGACATAAGCGGCATACTTTTGTTCAGGCTGTGACCACAAAGTGATCCATGCAGGTTGCCCTACTTTTAGTTCAGTCATCGCCTGTTCAGGAGCGCCAATGACCACTTCACGATCGCCATCAATCGCCAGTTGATAAGCCGCTTGTCCCGCCGCAACCACTTGCCCGATTTCAATTTCGCGCTGGGTAATTACGCCGTTTTTATTGGCAATCAGTTGGTTATATCCTGTCTGATTGGCTGCAACTTCATAATTGGAACGAGCCTGTTGTAAACTGGCCTGCGCTGCATCATTTTGATTTTTGATGCTGTCAAATTGAGAGCGACTCACGGCATTTAAAGGCAAAAGTTGTTGAAAGCGTTTTAATTCTTCACTGGCGATTTTTGCCGAAGACTGGGCGCTTTCAAGTTGGGCCTTAGCGGCATTCATTTGTAACTGGGCATCTTTTACGTCCAGCCTGGCCAAGACTTGCCCAACTTTGACCCGATCACCTACATCCACATAACGCTGAGTAATCTGTCCGTCCACCCGAAAAGCCAAAGCCGTTTGCTGACGCGCCTGTACTTCGCCTGCATAGCTTTTCTGTTCATTCATGCTCGCTGAGGGTTGTGTCACCATGACATAAGGAATTTGTTCTGCTTCAGGCGCTTGCTGATTACACCCACCCAATGTAATTAGACATACTACCCATATACTTAAACTTGTCAGTTTTATCGCGGTCATAACCCTTCGCTCTTATTCAAATTTGTTTTTTAAGGCACAATATAAGCAGTATCTTAATTTGTTTGTTTTTTAATTAATATACCCAACGGTACATTAATTATATAAAATGAGATAAGTTTTTATTTTTTAAATTTATTTAAGAGATTTTTTGTGCAAAATACGATTGGTCGACCAAAAGATCTGGAAAAAAGAGCCCATATTTTAGAGGCAGCAAAGGCACTTTTATTAAAACAGGGCTATCACGGCTCCAGTATGAACCAGATTGCCAAAGATGCTGGTGTGACCAAGCTCACGGTCTATAATCATTTTCAGGATAAAGAAAGTCTATTTACCTGTGCCATTCAGGAAACCTGCGCAGAATGCATTTCCGAACAACACTTTTGTTTAACCGCACAGAGTGATTTTTTACAAGTATTTTCAGACGTTTGTGAGTGCACGCTGAAGATGATTTATTTACCAGAAGCGATCAAACTTGAACATGTGTTACTTGAGCTTGCTGCCGAAAAAAGTCCGTTGGCTCAACATTTTTTTGAGGCTTCCCATCAACCGCTTTTTGATGCGTTATGTGAATTTTTCACTCAGGCAGCCAGTTTAAAATTGATTCGTCAGGATAATCCCCTTAAACAAACAGAACTGACATTGGCACTGTTATTGGGTATTCGACATCATCAGGTTTTACTCGGTATTACTGACGTGCCTTCTAACGAAGAAATTGGCGATATTGTGAATGATGCCATCGGAATTTTTATGTTGAAATATCAGGTATAGACCTTTGGCGTATTGTGACCGATGCCATTTTTTGCATCTGCGTTGGTTCTTGTATAAGTGTTAATTTTTTAAACAATAATTCATATATTTTTACGCTCTAGACTTGGAATGTCATTGAATCGGGGTATAGTCAAAAGAACCAAAGCAGGAGAGCTAACGCCATGATTCAACAAATTGATGCTCCTTTACGTGAGGACGTGCGTCTACTGGGTAATTTACTGGGAGAAACCCTGAAACAGCACGCAGGACAAGATTTGTTTAATCAGGTTGAGCAAATTCGCGCCCTCGCCAAAGGTGCACGTGATGGTCATGCAGAAGCCGAAAAAAAGCTGGAACAACTTTTCTGGGGGCTTAAGGATGAAGAAATCCTGCCATTAACCCGTGCCTTTTCGCAATTTCTTAATTTTGCCAATATTGCAGAACAATATAATGTAGTGCGTAGCCGTCGTCGCAGTGAGTTTGATGAAAATGCACCCTCACCAAATCCACTGGTACACTTATTTACCAAATTTAAAGAGCGGCAGATTTCAGCACAACAACTATTTGACCAAATCTGTCAGCTTAAAATTGAACTGGTATTGACCGCGCATCCAACCGAAGTTAGTCGCCGTACCCTCATTCAAAAATATGACGATATCAATGAAGATCTGGCACGACTGGATCAGCAAAAATTAACGCCGCGTGAACGTCAGGCAGTGTTAAATAATCTTAAAGAATTGATCTGTTCAGCTTGGCAAACCGATGAAATTCGTCATAACCGTCCAACCCCTGTAGACGAAGCCAAATGGGGTTTTACCACCATCGAACAAACCTTATGGAATGCGGTTCCCAAGTTTGTACGTGAACTGAATGAACTGGTTCAAGCACATTGCGAAAACTCATTACCACTAGAAATTGCACCGATTCGTTTTGCCTCTTGGATGGGCGGTGACCGTGATGGCAATCCAAACGTGACTCACAGCGTTACACAAGAAGTCTTGTGGTTATCACGCTGGCAAGCCGCAGATTTATATCTACGTGATATCGAAGATTTACGTTGGGAGCTGTCTATTCAGGCTTGTTCGGATGAGCTGAAACAGGCTTTAGGCTATGAACATCCTGAACCGTACCGCGAATATTTACGTGACACCCGCCAACGCCTTAAAGCGACACGACACTGGTTGGCACAAAAGTTACAAGGTTTTGAAGCCGATGATAGCCAGATTATCCAGACCAAAAGTGAATTGCTTGAGCCATTATTGCTGTGCCATCGCTCGCTGATCGAATCGAATTTACCAGAAATTGCCAATGGTAAATTACTGGACTTTATCTATCGGGTAAATTGTTTTGGTATTGAACTACTCAAACTGGATATTCGTCAGGAATCAGGGCGACATCGTCAAGCCATCTCAGCGATTACGGAATATTTGGGATTAGGTAATTTTGAATCGTGGACAGAACAGGCTCGGCAAAACTTTTTAATTCAGGAATTACAAAGTAAGCGTCCGTTACTTCCACGACATTTGGACGAACCACAAGATAGCCTGATTCAACATCCTGATGTCAAAGAAGTGTTTGCGACCATGCAGACCTTAGCCGCTCAACCCCCTGAAAGTTTGGGTGCTTATATTATTTCGATGGCGGAATATGCCAGTGATGTACTCGCAGTATTACTGCTACAAAAAGAAGCGGGCATTTTGCATCCTCTGCGTGTGGTGCCATTATTTGAAACCCTGAAAGATCTGGACGGCGCAGCAGCGACCATGAATACACTGTTCAATATGCCGTGGTACAAACAGCATATTCATGGCAAGCACGAAGTCATGATTGGCTATTCAGATTCGGCCAAAGATGCAGGTTTTATGTCGGCGAACTGGGCGCAATATCGCGCACAGGAAGAATTGACTGCCGTTGCGAAACAACACGGAATTCAACTTACCCTGTTTCACGGTCGTGGCGGTTCGATCAGTCGTGGGGGCGCACCGACACAGCAAGCGCTCTTTTCACAGCCACCTGGTTCTATTTCTGGGGCTATTCGTGTGACTGAACAAGGCGAAATGATTCGTTTTAAATTTGGTCTGGAAGAAGTTGCCTTACAAAATCTGGAAATTTATACCGCGGCAACGCTTGAAGCGACCTTATTACCACCTCCTATTCCTAAACAGGAATGGCGCGAACTGATGCATCAAATGACCGATATTTCGGTGCAGGTCTATCGTGAAACTGTGCGTGAAAATCCTTATTTTGTGCAATATCTGCGTACCGTTACACCAGAGCTTGAATTACAAATGTTGCCATTAGGCTCGCGTCCTGCTAAGCGTAAAGTCAGTGGTGGAATTGAGTCGCTTCGTGCAATTCCATGGGTATTCGCATGGACACAAATTCGTCTGATGTTACCTGCATGGTTGGGGACTGGCGCCGCGATTAATCAGATTATTGATGCAGGCCAAAAACAGACATTGGACGAAATGTTACATGAGTGGCCGTATTTCCAAACCCTTATCGATATGCTGGAAATGGTATTGTCCAAATCGGATGGCAGTATTGCCCTGTATTATGAGTCGCATTTGACTCAGGATGAAAATTTAAAAGCACTAGGTACTGAACTACGCCAACGTCTGAAAGATGCAGTCCAGACCTTACTTGCCATGAAAGGTGAATCCAAGTTACTCAGCAATAATGAAGTGCTGGATCAAGCCATGCGTGTGCGCAAAACCTACTTGCTTCCGCTACATCTGCTACAGGCAGAACTCATGAAACGGCGTAGAAGTTATTTAAATGTTGAACAGGCTGAACATACTCCTGTTGATCACGCGTTAATGGTCAGTATTGCGGGCATTGCAGCAGGGCTGCGTAATACAGGCTAAAGTCATTTTTTAAATAGTATGTAGGCCATTTTTCTTTAATAAGAGATTGCCTACATGCATTTAGCCCCTGCATGTTTACAATTTTTTCGCTCACATTTAAATATGTGGTCAGATCTGATCCTCTATTTTTCTTATAAATTCATGTCCTCAATCTTCTGATATATCTTTGAGTTAAATTTTCCATAAATTTACCATTTGGTAAAAATAAAAGATAAATCAAATGCCTTACTTTACCAGTTGCTCAGAAATCAATTAAACCATCATCAAAGAAAGAGTATGATGTGCGCCAGCTAAAACAATTAGAGTTTATTTTATGTCCACTTGGTTTCCAAAATGGCGTCCGTATCAAGGGCAGATTGATCATCGTCCTGTGGCGACCGATGAGTACCTTCCACCTGCTCAAAGTGCAGTTTTAGGTATTCAACATGCATTTGCCATGTTCGGTTCGACCGTATTGGCTCCGTTACTTATGGGCTTTAACCCAAATCTTGCGATCCTGATGTCAGGCATCTGTACCATCTTATTTTTCTGTATGACAGGCGGTCGTGTTCCGAGTTATCTGGGTTCGAGCTTTGCATTCATTGGTGTTGTAGCGGCTGCGACAGGCCATATCACAGGTTCAGGTGCAAATCCGAATATTAGCGTTGCACTCGGTGGTATTGTCGCCTGTGGTGTGATTTATGCGATTATTGGTTTTATGGTCATGCTGACAGGAACGCGCTGGATTGAAAAATTGATGCCACCTGTCGTTACGGGTGCTGTGGTCATGATTATTGGTTTAAATTTGGCACCTGTGACTGTAAAAGCAGTGGCTGGTCATCCATTTGATATGTGGATGGCGCTGATTACAGTTTTGTGTATGGGCATTATCGCGGTATTTACACGCGGGCTATTACAGCGACTGTTGCTTTTAATTGGTCTACTGATCGCTTATCTGATTTATGCGATTGCCACCAATGGTCTTGGGTGGGGTCAAGCGATTGACTTTTCACAAATTTCGGCTGCACCGTGGTTTGGTTTACCCAGCTTAACTGCACCTACCTTTCAAACCAATGCCATGCTGATTATTGCACCTGTTGCCCTCATTTTAGTGGCTGAAAATCTGGGACATATCAAAGCAGTCGGTGCCATGACAGGTGAAGACTTAACTCCTTATCTGGGTAAGGCTTTTGTCGCTGATGGGATCGCCACGACATTGTCAGGTAGTGTAGGCGCGCCAGGCATGACCACCTATGGTGAAAATATTGGGGTCATGGCAGTCACTCGTGTTTATTCCACTATTGTCTTTGTGATTGCAGGGATCTTTGCAATTTTCCTCGGATTATCGCCTAAATTTGGTGCGGTGATTAGTACCATTCCAAGCGCCGTGCTGACAGGTGCTTCAATTGTGGTCTTTGGTTTAATTACCATTGCAGGGGCAAAAATCTGGCTTGAAAACAAAGTTGATTTTTCCAACAACAAAAATCTGATTGTTGCTGCGGTCACGATTATTTTGGGTGCAGGTAACTTTGAACTCATGTTTGGCAACTTCAATTTAGGCGGAATCGGCACCGCAACGTTTGCGGCGATTTTACTCAATTGGTTATTTGGTCTAAAAGATAAAAGCTAAAATATTCATTTTTGAATCTTCAAGCAGCCATAAGGCTGCTTTTTTTATGAAATTAAATCTTGAATCAAGCATTTTTGGTTATCATGACTTTGTCATGCTTAATACTCACTGAATGGCTTATGCGCTTTGATTTTTTTGATCTTCAACTTTTTTTACATGTGGTGGATACAGGCAGTCTGACTAAAGGGGCTGAACGTTCAGCTATTTCTTTACAGGCAGCCAGTGAACGCATTAAAAAACTCGAACGACATTTTCACAGCGCCTTGTTTATTCGTCATGCGACAGGCGTTGAATTGACGATTTCAGGTCAAACCCTATTACAACATGCACAATATCTGATCTATGGACTCGACGCATTAGAACAAGAGATGCAGACTTTCCAGCGTAAAACCACACAGCAAGTGACTTTATGGTGTAATTCATCTGCACAAAGCGAATATTTACCCATGTTATTGCCCAAATATCTGATCGAACATGCACAACTTCAGATTGAATTGCATGAAGCAGAGAGTAATGACATTATTGCTGCATTACAAAAAGGTCAGGCAGAACTAGGACTGATTTCCAGTTTTTTTGCCCCAAATGATGCATTGGAAACACACGTTTTTGCTGAAGATCCATTGGTCTTTATTTGCGCACCAGATCATCCCTTAGCCACACATCGACAATTGAATTTTGCAGCAATTTTAAAGGAAGATTTTATTGGGCTTTTGGCACATCATTCATTACAACAATCGATCGAAACGCAAGCCAAACATCTTCATCACCAACTGCACTATCGTTTACGCTTACCTAGCTTTAGTGCGATGGCTCAAGTGGTCGCCAATGGTGTCGGTGTCGCGATTATGCCGCTTCGTGCTGCTTCACATTTACAAAAACTTTATGCTTTTTCTACAATTGCGCTCACAGGTGCATGGGCAAATCGCAAATTACTGTTAGCTGCTCGTCATTTTTCTAATCTTTCTCCAAGCTATCAAGATTTTGCCCAGTTCTTACTCGAAAATAAACCTCAGCCCATGAACGCTTAATGTACAACCATGTAAGCACCCAATAAAATCAGTCCAATAAAGAAAAAACGGCGAAAACGTTGCTCAGGTATGCGATAACGTAATTTTTGCCCAAGCCACATCCCGAAAACTGCTGGAATCACTGCGATCCATGCCAAACGATAATCAATCGGCATAGTTCCTGTGGAGTGCAGTTGTAAATAAATAGCCAGACAGATCGTCGATAAGGTGAAAACCAAACCTAATGACTGTACCAAATCATCCCGTTTCAAACGCAAAGACTGCAAATAAGGCACCGCTGGAATAATAATGACACCTGTTGAAACAATTAAAGCGCCCCCCAAATAACCAATAATGGGCGATAACCATTTTTCATAAGGTGCGAGATTGGGGAGTTGTTTCACCCATAAACCATATAGACCATATACGATCAGCATCCCACCCAATAAAACCTCGCTGGTTTTACCTGTCGCCTGACTTAAAGTCGGTAAAAAACTAAATACAGTGCCGATAATAATCCCAAGTAACAACAACCAAAAACGTTGAATCAGGCTCCAGACCCGACCTTCGGCAAACAATTGCCAAAAATTCGTAATCATGGAGGGAATAATCAGCAAAGAAGCCGCCTGAAATGGTGCAATCACAAGGGTCAGCAATCCCATTGCGACGGTAGGCAGTCCCAAACCCAAGGCACCTTTGACCATGCCTGCTAACATAAATACCATGATGACTAAAGCCAACATTTCCATCAGCAACGGACTCTGTAATTTGAACAAGATTATGCTAATGGAGTCAGGTAAAAGTTCCTATTCATGTTTTTGGTAGATGGGCTCAAGCAAAGATTGAGGCTATATGATGAAAGCCAAAATAAAAAACCATTGCTTTTTTGCAATGGTTGATAAATTTGAAAATTAACACTATGAATTAAAAAATACAGTCAACAGCGCAACACGTACTCAATTCAGGTCAATATTCACTTTCAATTTAGTCTCAAATACCCACATCATTTGGTTTAGCTTTTAATGCTTTATAAGAGCCGCTTGGCGCCAAATTTAAGTTTATATTTTTAGGTGGAATTGGCGACTGGAACCATTTCTTATAAAGTTGATCCATTTGACCAGATTTCCACATCTGATTGACCACGCCATCAGTAATACTTTTGAGTTGAGGATCAGTTTTGGCAAACATGATGCCATAAGGCTCAGAAGACAAAGTAGGACCGACAATTTCATAATCTTTAGGATTCGCAGACTTGGCAATTAAACCTGCAAGACCAATATCATCGTTTACAAAGGCTGCTGCGCGACCTGAAGATAGCATTGAAAATGCATCGGCATGATCTTTCCCACCTAATGAAATAATCTTGATATTCGCTTTTTTAGCACTCATTTTTAAATATTTTTCAGGATTTCCCCCTTGTACAGTCACGACAGCTTTGCCATTTAATTGCTTTAAGGTTTGAATATTCGATGTTTTTTTAACTGCCATACGAACATCAGCCACATAATAACTGGTAGAAAACGCCACTTGTTGCTGACGTTGTTTATTATTGGTGGTCGTTCCACATTCAATATCAATATTTCCCGCTAAAACCTCTGGAATACGACTCGTAGAATTGACAGCTTTGTATTCAATTTTTAATTGTGGAGTTTTAAGTTGTTTTTTAATTTCTGTCACCACATTGTGACAAATATCAAGTGCATAGCCAACGGGTTTACCATTTGCGATATAAGAAATAGGATCCGCTGATTCACGATAACCGAGGGTAATCGAACCTTTTTGCTTAATTCTGTCTAGCACTTCGCCTGCAAAAATATGTGGCGCCATAGTTAAAAGTACGATTGGGGCGAATACGAACTGAAGATGTTTTAACATGAAATATCCCTTATAAAAAAATCGTTTTGATTGCTGCATCAATTAATAACTATAGACATGCTTTTAAAACCTAAAAGATTTGTTTAAAGCAAAAAATATAGTGTTATTTTCATAATTTTATAAAAATAACAAAATTTAAAATAAATATAGCAATTAATATGCCACGGCCATGATTTAAAACAAACAAATCCATCTGGTCTTAAATCAATAACAGCTTTAATTTAATACAGATTCAAATTAAATAAAAGTATTATTTTTAGACATTAAAATTATTTATAAAAATATTAAAATTAAATAATATCAATAATTTAAATAAAAAATTTATTTCTTTAACAAACAACATGAATAATAGTAAATTAAATACATTACTTTTTTCTGATATTAAGCAACAATCGAAACCACAATTTAAATACTATTTAATTATCACTGTGATACTGAAAAAATATTAAATAAATTTTAAAACCATTCTATTTTAATTATTAAATTTATTAATCTGACGTATAAAAAATCAAATACCCCCGATTTTAAATACATCTATTTATAAGTGAAAAATAGTTTGAGTTAATTTCGTTTTATACAAATTATTTAAATTTAAAAAACGATATGACATTGTTGTTACTGAATTATTTTTAAAAATAAAACAGCTATAAAGATGCAGGCAATAGCAACTCATGCGTGTTTGAAAATTCAGATTAGATCAAGAAAAGGTGTTTTTTCAGGATGTATTTTGATTGAAAGTTTAGTGTTTAATGTCTGTGATTTTTCACAAATACAGCATGCGCAGCAATCTCTATGACAAGCGAGCATATAGATCACTTGTCATAGGAAAGTGGTTTAAATTAGATGATGCATCAAAAAGATTTAGCTGTTGCCCAGCATTAGTGCATTTTAAGTTTCGGTGATGCAGTTTTAGAGAGCAAATCCGTCATCATCATCAAAGTGGTTTTAAATACGCCATGTAATGCAACTTGATGGAAACGATAAAGTGATACATACATCATCCGCGCCATAAAGCCTTCAACATTGATGTTATTAAAAATACTGCCGACACTACTATGTTCACTCAAGGAAATCAGTGAGCCTTTGTCCTTGAACTGAAACTGCCCCAATGGTTTTTGATTCAGTCGATTTTCCAGTGCTTTAGCCAGAAATATGGCTTCCTGATTGGCGACTTGCGCACGTGGTGGCACAGGTCGTTCTTGACCCTCAGGGATGTAGCAAGCGCAGTCGCCCATCGCAAAAATATTTTCGTCACGTGTGGTTTGTAAGCTTGGACGGACCACTAACTGATTAATACGATTGGTTTCCAGTCCAGCTATATCTTTCAGAAAATCTGGGGCTTTAATCCCTGCTGACCAGACTTTCAATGTCGCACTAACCTGTAAATCTCCTTCACACCAAACTTTATCGGCATCAATATGCGTAACCCGACAATTTGTCAGAACTTTTACGCCAATGTCTTCAAGTTCTTTCTGGGCACGTTCAGAGACACGTTCATTCAATGCAGGCAGAATGCGCGGCGCAGCTTCAATTAAACTAATATTGACATCTTTGGGATCAATACTGTTCAGTCCATATTTAGAAAATTCATTGGCTGCATGATGTAACTCAGCCGCCAATTCAACACCTGTTGCCCCTGCGCCAATAATTGCAATATTCAAATCATTCTGATGGCGATGCATCAAATGATTGGCTTGGGCTTCCAGATACATACTTAAAAATTCGCGCTGAAAACGATCAGCCTGCGGGCGTGAATCCAAAAAGATACAATGTTCCTTAGCACCTGAGGTGCCAAAATCATTGGAGGTGGAACCAATCGCCATCACTAAAGTGTCATAACCTATGCGTCGTTCAGGTGCAATGTCCTTGCCTTCTTCATCGCGTAGAACATCCAATACAATTTCTTGAGTTTGACGATCGATATCTTTTAAGCGGCCTAGAAAAAATTCAAAATGATGTTGATTGGCATGGGCAAAATAGTTCAACTCATCTTCATAAGAGTTTAATGTTCCTGCTGCGACCTCATGTAACAAGGGTTTCCAGATATGCGTCAAAGCAGCATCGACTAAAATAATCTCCGCTTTGCGACGTTTTCCCAGTGTGTTACCTAAACGTGTGGCAAGTTCCAGACCTCCAGCGCCGCCACCCACAATAACAATACGATGCAATTTTAAATCACGATTTGATGTGGTCATCATAAGAGAACTCCAATTTTCTTATGAATACCAACTGTTGCAATTTGTATTCATAAGAAAAATATCATTCATTATGTACACAAATATTTAGCATAAAAAACATACCTTTTTCCAACGTCAGGTACGATTTTTGTTGAACAATTTACCAAGAAAAAACAAAAAAGCTGCCATGATCATCAAGATACAGGCAGCTTTTGAAATGATTGCGTAAATTTTGAGAGAATTCTCTTCTCGCAAAACGCTTACATCAATTAGTGTTCAAGACTTTCCGTTTTATATTTTTCTTCGAGTACATTGTTAAAGATACTTTCAATCATCCAGACACGATACAGGCTATTAAACACATAACGTTGCCCTTCTATACGTAACTCAAGGACAGGAAAATCAGGTTGATGTTTCTCGTGACAGAAAGCATCATTATCGACCAAGAAAGTCGCCACATCTTCTTGAGTCAAGGACTCGATACCTAACTGCTGCTGTAATGCCTGAAAATGCGGCTTATACGAAAGATCCTTCCCTTTGGTCCAGACCGCCTGAAGAATGTCATACATGGCATCGACACGCTGCTCCTCAGGGGTGCTGTAATATAATTTTGCCATCTCTAGCGTGGCTGGTTGGGTCGGACGGCAAAATGGGGTAAATGCCACATCGGTACGCTTGGATAAGCGTGTCGCGAGGCTCCAGTCAAATAAATCCCGCCCCTGATAGCTGAGCGGATAAACCGTGAGTTGAATATTATAATAATTAGCCAGTTCTTCCCGAATATAAGCCAATAGCAACCAGCTAATCGGATCTTCAAGCGCTATAAACAAATCCAGTTCCGGATGCATGGCTTGAATATCAGCCAACTCTTCAGCATCACTGAGCAAATGTTCACGCCATTCAATGTGATTGATCAAAAAAATTGGATTGTCAGTCAATAATTTTTGCTGTTTTAAACGGCGAGTCAAACGCAGTAAATCATCGACTGCTTGATATTTTCGTCCACCGAACTCAAAGAAACTGGCTGCCACAGGAACATCTTCAAATATCCGCTCTGGAAAATTCTGCGGAGTTTGTTGTTGGCGGGCCATGGTGTACAGGGTTCGCAACTTGCCATATTGCTGTTGCCACAACATATGAAACACATCTTCAAGCAAATACAGGAAATTTTTACCCTGTAAAGGCGTATTTTTTAATATCAGTTCAGCTTGACTCAATGCTTCGGAGGTAGGCGGTTCGGGAGTTTCATCAAAACTAAACCGATGTTGTTTGGCTAAAATCTTGGCATCGTTAAAACAATAATTTTGCCATTCCAATGCAGTCATGCCGTTGGGAGGTTCTGCACCCTGATGCGAAATAATGACTTTAAGCGGTTTTATTTCATCAGTTAAGATGTCATCTAGTTGGGTCAGTTGCTGCACCGCAAGATAGCTATAGACATCATCCAGTCTTAAATAAATACTCAAGCCCTGCTCGGTTGATAACACTGCTTGACGCGAGGGTTTTTGGTAAAACCAGCTCGATCGAATAGGATCAAACCAACGGCGTAACAGTGACATGAATCAAGCCTCTAATAAATTTTTATCGGACAATGGGTTAAACAGGATGTAAAAGCATAATGCATTATACTTTAACATTGAAATGACCGTTTTCCATAAAAAAACACCCACAAAAGTGAGTGTTTTATAAACGCAGTGGGTATGTTTAAACTTCGCGTACCGCACCTCGGGCTGCACTGGTAGTATGCATCGCATAGGCTTTTAGTGCTTTAGAGACTTTACGTTTACGCTCTTCAGCAGGATGCCAACCTTTTTCTTCCTGCACCGTACGGCGATGCGCCATTGTTGCATCATCCACATTTAAGTGAATGGTACGGTTTGGAATATCAATTTCAATGGTATCACCATCATGCACCAAACCAATTGCACCGCCTTCTGCGGCTTCTGGAGATACGTGGCCAATAGAAAGACCAGACGACCCTCCCGAGAAACGACCATCGGTAATCAAAGCACAGTCTTTACCCAAACCTTTAGATTTAAGATAACTGGTTGGATATAGCATTTCCTGCATACCCGGGCCACCACGTGGGCCTTCGTAGCGAATGACCACTACGTCACCTGCTTTAATATCACCACCTAAAATTGCTTCTACGGCTGAATCCTGACTTTCAAAAACACGGGCTGTACCCGTAAATTTGAGAATGGATTCATCGACACCCGCAGTTTTAACGATACAGCCATCAAGCGCAATATTACCGTAAAGAACAGCCAAGCCACCGTCTTGAGAAAAAGCATGTTCAGCATTACGGATTACGCCTTTTTCACGGTCACCATCCAGTGTCGAATAATAGCGATTTTGTGAAAATGCCACTTGAGTCGGTATACCGCCCGGTGAAGAGCGATAGAACTCATAGACCTCTGGTGCTTCGGTACGAATGATGTCCCATTTATCCAGTGCATCTTTTAAGGTTTTTTCATGCACACTATTCACAGAGGTGTCTAGTAAACCCGCACGATCCAGCTCGCCTAAAATTGCCATAATTCCGCCCGCGCGATGTACATCTTCCATATGTACATCTTGTTTCGCTGGCGCAACTTTTGATAACACAGGCACTTTACGCGACAGGTTATCGATATCATCCATGGTGAAATCGACTTCGGCTTCGTGTGCCGCCGCCAATAAATGCAGCACTGTATTGGTCGAACCACCCATAGCAATATCTAGCGTCATCGCGTTTTCAAAGGCTTTTTTGGTAGCAATGGAACGTGGCAAAATGCTGTAATCATCTTGTTCATAATGACGTTTTGCCAATTCAACGATCAATTGTCCCGCACGTTCAAATAGTTTTTTACGGTTTGCATGGGTCGCGACAATCGAACCATTACCCGGCAAAGACAGACCTAGTGCTTCGGTTAAACAATTCATTGAGTTCGCAGTAAACATCCCTGAACATGAACCACAGGTTGGACAAGCCGAACGTTCAAAAGCCTGTACTTCTTCGTCTGTATAGCTGTCATCCGCAGCAACGACCATTGCGTCGACCAGATCAATCGCTTTTTCATTGCCACGAATCTTGACTTTACCTGCTTCCATCGGGCCACCAGACACAAAGACCACTGGAATATTCAGGCGCATTGAAGCCATTAACATGCCTGGGGTGATTTTGTCACAGTTTGAAATACACACCATGGCATCGGCGCAGTGTGCATTGACCATATATTCGACAGAATCTGCAATCAAATCACGCGAAGGCAATGAATACAGCATGCCATCATGCCCCATCGCGATACCATCATCGACCGCAATAGTATTAAATTCTTTTGCAACACCACCTGCTGCCTGAATCTGTTCAGCCACCAGTTGACCTAGATCTTTAAGATGTACGTGTCCCGGAACAAATTGAGTGAACGAGTTGACCACCGCGATAATCGGTTTACCAAAGTCTTCATCTTTCATTCCTGTTGCGCGCCATAAGCCACGCGCACCAGCCATATTTCTTCCGTGCGTAGATGTTTTTGAACGATAATCAGGCATTTGCGTTTCCAACAAGTTGTGCTTGAGACAAATCTAAATGGGTCTCTGGCTAAATTAGGCTATTTCAGCAGATTCTTACATCATACTACAGCTTAGTGTTTAAGCGATGAGCAAAAATGACTTTCATTTTAAGGCACATTCGATGCACGCTGCTCATCACAAAACCATAAAATGGGGATAATAGGAGATTCAATATAAACTGATCTGTTTAAAATTGAATACAAAACTTTCATGAATAATTTTTTAATTTTGCATTACCTTTTGTTATTAATAAAAATAATGATGCTCAAACGCACCCAATATGCCATTTAAACCATTGTAATTACGCAAATAATCACTGGATTTTAGGCTTAAACGCGGTTTTGCCTTATAATAGCGATAAGTTTTTATGGAAGTGAATGTGTGAAAGTTATTTTTGCAGGAACACCTGAATTTGCCGCTACGGCTTTGGCTGCCTTAGTTCAAACAGAACATGAGATTGTTGCTGTTTACACTCAGCCAGATCGCAAAGCAGGTCGTGGTCAAAAACTCACACCTTCTCCAGTCAAGCAACTCGCGCTTGAACACCATTTAGCTGTTTATCAACCTTTACATTTTAAAGCATCGACAGGAGAAGGTCTGACAGCTCAGCAACAATTGGCTGAGTTGGGTGCAGATGTCATGGTCGTTGCAGCTTATGGTCTGATTTTGCCGCAAGCAGTTTTGGATACACCAAAGTATGGTTGCCTGAATATTCATGGTTCATTATTACCCCGTTGGAGAGGTGCAGCACCTATTCAACGTGCCATTGCCGAAGGTGATACTCAAACAGGTGTCACGATTATGCAAATGGCAGCAGGTCTAGATACAGGCGATATGCTCTACAAAACCTTTTATGATATTCAAGCCACGGATACATCTGCCAGTTTATATGAAAAATTGGCCACTCAAGGCGCAGAAGCCATTTGCAAAGTGCTAGAGTCAGAACAGAGCCTACAAAGTTATTTGCATACGCGTCAGGTTCAGGATGAGAGTCAAACGGTCTATGCGCACAAACTTACAAAACCTGAAGCACAGATTGACTGGTCGCTCGATGCGGTTCAGATAGACCGCAATATTCGAGCCTTTAATCCGTGGCCTGTCGCTTTTATTGTGCTTGATGAGAGCAATAACTTACGTGTCTGGAATTCCAGTATTTCTTCTTTCAGCAATGAAAATGCTCAAATCGGTGAGATTATTGCCATAGATAAAAATGGCGTACATGTCGCTTGTGCTACAGGTGCAGTCTGCTTGAGTTCATTACAATGGCCAGGTGGTAAAGCTTTAAATCCTGTACAAATTCTACAAACACAAAAACTTAATATTGGGCAAGTATTGGCATGAAACAATTTCCGCGTCCAAGTACCGAACTTAATTTACGTGCACAAGTCGTGATAACACTTTTACAGGTGCAACAAGGTCAATCTTTAGCGAGCTTATTACATCAGCAACTGAGTGAAATTCCAGAACGTGATCGCGCTTTGTTTCATGAACTGGTATTGGGAACCCTACGCCAATGGTATGCACTCAAAGCGATCACCTTACCTTTATTGACCAAACCTCTGAATAATGAAACAGTGGAAACCTGTTTGTACGTTGGGTTATATCAAGTATTGTGTACGCGCATCCCTGCCCATGCTGCCATTTCAGAAACAGTTACTGCCAGTAAACAACTCGGTTTTCATGCTTTAAGCGGTATTGTGAATGCCATTTTACGTCGTGCTACGCGGGAAACTGAAGAGTTTCAACAACATTTACAACAAGCGCATGGGCTTCCAAGCTGGCTGTATAAACGTTTGAGAAAAGACTGGCCGCTACAAGTCGATGACTTATGTCAGCAACTCAAACAAACCGCACCGCTCACATTAAGAATTAACCAGCGCCATATTGGGCGCGATGCTTATCTGGCTAAACTTCAGGCTGAACAAATTCAGGCACGTGCTTGCAACTGGTCAGAGGTGGGTATTGTCTTAGAGCAATCCGTTCAAATTACAGCATTGCCAGGTTTTGAACAGGGCTGGTTTTCGGTACAGGATGAACATGCACAGCTTTGTGCCACCCTGTTACCCGATTTAAACGATCAAGTCGTTTTGGATGCTTGCGCCGCACCAGGTGGTAAAACGGCACATATACTAGAAAAATTTAAACCACAGTCTTTGATTGCCTTAGATCAGGATTCGAAACGTTTACTTCGGGTCACTGAAAATTTACAGCGCTTACAACTGGATCAAAGCCATGTTGAGATCATTGCTGCGGATGCAACCACTTGGCAAGCCAATCAAGCATTGGATTGTATTGTTCTGGATGCACCTTGTTCTGCTACAGGCGTGATCCGTCGTCATCCTGACATTCGTTTATTGCGTCAATCTAGTGATATAGCCCAAACCATCGAACTGCAAAAACAGATTTTGCAGAATTTATGGCAACAGCTTAAAGTAGGCGGCACGTTGCTGTATATCACCTGTTCGATTTTAAAAGCTGAAAATGAACAGCAAATGGTTACGTTTTTTGCTGAACATGCCAATGCTGAAGAAATAAAAATCGAGGCAACTTGGGGAATTGAACAAATTCATGGTCGTCAGTTACTTCCAGTCACTGGACAGGGCGATGGCTTTTATTATTGTAAAATCAAAAAAGTCGCTTAATGCGACTTTTTTTATCACCACCCATGATGCTATTAAACAAACCTAAATAGCACCAGACTGAGCGCCAAAGCGGCCATACCAGAAACTAAACCGTACACCGTTTCATGTCCTTTGGAATAACGTTTAGCTGTAGGCAATAATTCATCCAGAGACAAATACACCATCACCCCTGCGATCAGACCAAATACAATGCCATAAACCATCGGCCCCAAAAAAGGCGCCAAGACAAAATACCCTAGCGCCGCTCCAAAAGGCTCAGCTAAACCAGACAATAAACTTGCCATAATCGCAATCGATTTTTTTTTCGTCGCGATATAAACAGGAACAGCAATTGCAATACCTTCAGGAATGTTATGAATCGCAATAGCAACCGCCAGAGGCGTACCCAATGTTGGGCTGTCTAAAGTCGCAAAAAAGGTCGCCAAACCTTCAGGGAAATTATGTGCTGTAATCGCCAATAAAGTGAGTAAAGCAGTACGACGAATTTGTGCCTGATCCAGTTGCAGATTTGCGCTCTTTTCAACCATGGTGTGCGGATTCGGTACAAATCGATCAAGTAATAAAACTAAAATCACACCCGCTAAAAATGCAAAAGTGGCATAAGCATATGCGACTTTATCTTGAAAAATTTCAGAAAAAGAATGCCATGATTTATTAAGAATCTCGGTCAGTGAGACATACACCATCGCCCCACCAGAAAATGCCAGACCAAAAGATAAAAGACGAAAGCTCGGTTGCTTAAAAAACAGGACAATCGCACCACCGACCAATGTTGCTAAACCCGCTAAAAAAGTGACTGCAAAAGCAATCCAGACATCTGGGCCAAACAATGACGACATTGTGATTGCTCCTAAAAAAAGAAAGTCATCATCATAAATGATAATGACTTTCATTTTCAATAAATCAATCTATTCCAATACTTAAAAATCAAAGCGTATGCTGATCTTTAACTTCATCTAGTACTTCGTCTAGTTCTTCAGGATGTTTGCTTAAATGCATAATCGAAAGAACCAGACCGCCCCATACAAACACCATAGAAATGATCATCATTATGATTGCGGAAGTATTCATATACTGCCTCCTAGCGATCTTTCATTTTGCTTAATACAATAGCCACAACAGCACAGAAAATAACGCTGCCCCAGCCAAATACACCCTGTAAACTCATACTATAAGTATCATAGCCATTTTTGATCAAATTAAAAACAGTCATGCTGAGGGTTGTTAGTAGAATCAAAGAAGTGATCACGGTGAGGGTAAAATCCCAACCTTTACCTAATTGAATGGTCGAAATTGCATTTACATGATCTCTTAATTGCACTAATGCAGAACGTTTAAACCATGCAACTGCAACAATCGAAATCAATGCCCCCCCAATAATGCCGATGTTATTGATAAAGTGATCTACAATATCCACCAGTTTAATGGCATTTACACTTGAGAATAAAAAGATCGAAACCAGAGCGCTGCCACCACCAATAATCGTGACCGCTTTTTTACGCCCCCATTTGAGTTTGTCTTGCATGGCTGCAATAGGAACTTCCAAAATACTGACCATAGAAGAAATCCCCGCCACAAAAAGTGAAGAGAAAAATAAAAGACCGAACAAATCAGCCCCAGCACCTAAACTTGAAATAATTTTTGGAAATGCAATAAATGCCAGTCCAATACCGCCACTGACCACGTCCTTAACTTCTGTACCCGCCGCATGCGCCATAAATCCTAATGCAGCAAAAATCCCGATACCAGCCAAAATTTCAGTCGAAGCATTGGCAAAGCCAACAATTAAACCCGAACCTGTAAGGTTAGTTTTAGGTTTTAAATAAGACGCGTAGGTCACCATGATCCCAAAGCCAACCGACAAAGAGAAAAAAGTATGACCATAAGCAGCTAACCAGACTTTATAGTCCATCATCGCTGCCCAATTTGGGGTAAAAAATGCATTCAGTCCTTGTACTGCGCCTGGTAAACGCAAAGCCTGAACCACCAAGACTGTGAATAAAACGAACAGTAAAGGCATAAAAATCTTATTGGAGAGTTCTACACCTTTTTTCACTCCACCATAAAGAATGATTAAGGTTGCCGCCCAGATCCCAACAATTGGCCAAAAAAGATGTCCAACAAATCGAAAATCAAAAGTTTTTGCATCGGTCGTTTGTAAATATGTTTTAAAGAAGAACCCCTCTGGATCACTGCCCCACATTTGCCCGATGGAAAAATAAACATAACTGCCAGCCCAAGTCAGTACACTGGCATAATACAATCCGATAATGATACATACACAGACCTGCCACCAACCCAATGTTTCACCACCGCGAAATAGTTTACGATAAGCTTTAGGCGGTGAATTTCGGGCTTTATGTCCGACTGCATAATCTAAAAATAGAAGAGGCAATCCTGCGGTAATAAGTGCTAATAAATACGGAATTAAAAATGCTCCGCCACCATTCTCATAGGCCACATAAGGGAAACGCCAAATATTTCCCAAACCTACTGCGGAGCCAACGGCAGCTATAATAAAACCTGATCGTGAAGACCAGTTTTCACGAGTATCAGTCATAAATGATCATCCTTCGTCTTGATCTTGCTTGGATTAGTTATTGAACATTGCAAGATCAATACCATTTCATAAAATTTGTTTTGCTCTGGACTTTATCTCGCCTTGTGAGCCCTGCTAATGTCCATACAGACAAAAAATTATTCCGTCTTCCTTAAAGATAGTCATATATTTTTTGTCTTTCTAATGGTTGAACAATACCTTCTTTTTTCCTGATTTTCTCTTATTTTGCTGAAAAAAAAGCATTATTAGGCTGTTTTAACCCTTATTTGTTTATTTTTTCTAAAAATTAGGTGGTTAAATGATCCTATTGAAGATTTAATCTAATTAAACAGTGCATTGTAAAAAAGCAAGAAAAGATAAATTAAGCTTTGTGTTTTCATCGCAATTGATCTGCCAATAAGTTCCACGTGGAACTTATGTCCCATCCCCTATTTATATTATTGAGTCAAGTGAACATCATTTATAGCAGCTTGGTCAGAAACTTTTATGTACTTAAGCCACTTTTCATAAGTAAAAATCCAGCACCAAGTTTTAAATTCAAATTCTCATTAAACATGTATACCGTTTTTTTAACTGGACTTTATGTTGTAACGAGCGTCTGTTTGGTGACAAACACTCGCATTTCGAATAACAGCTCGATTAGGGCTGCTTAATCACCAATAAGCGCTCTTCTTGCATATCGCGAATAGCTGAATGGATGCCTTCTCGCCCCAAACCAGAATCTTTGACACCACCATAAGGCATATTATCAACGCGGAACGTCGGAATATCATTGATAATCACACCTCCGACCTGTAAATGTTGCCATGCATACATCATGTTATTCAGGTTTTGGGTGTACACACCTGCTTGCAAACCAAAACGGCTGCGATTAATTTTGGCAATCCCTTGTTCAAAATTCTTATATTTCTCCAAGATCGCGACAGGACCAAAGGCTT
The DNA here is from genome assembly GCF_000368825.1 of Acinetobacter ursingii DSM 16037 = CIP 107286. Taxonomy (GTDB): domain Bacteria; phylum Pseudomonadota; class Gammaproteobacteria; order Pseudomonadales; family Moraxellaceae; genus Acinetobacter; species Acinetobacter ursingii. The sequence continues at coordinate 279,507 of NZ_KB849711.1, forward strand.
CATCTCTATAAATTTCAAGTTTCTCATCGACATTTTCAAGTAATGTGGCTTCAAACATCACGCCATCTAACAAGCCACCTGCAAGAATCTTTGCGCCTTTTTTCTCAGCTTTATCAAGCCATTTTTTTAATCGAACTGCTTCTTTTTCCTTAATCATTGGGCCCACCATAGTGGTTGTCAGACCTGGATCTCCAGCTTTGAGTTTTTTGACTTTAGCCACTAAGTTTTCCTTTAGCTCCGTATAGAGATCAGCATGTACCAATATGCGTTGTACACTAATACATACTTGTCCAGATTGACCATATGCTCCAGCAATCAGCCTGTCTATCAATGCCTCTGTGATCTCTGTATCTGGTTCAATCATCACGGCTGCGTTGCCACCCAACTCTAATGTGACCTTTTTACGCCCTGCACGAGCTTTCATATCCCAACCGACCTGATCCGATCCTGTGAAACTGAGCATTTTAAAACGATCATCCGTCACCAAAATATCAGCAGCACTCCGCTCACACGGTAAAATTGACCATGCGCCTTTTGGTAAATCAGTTTCAGCCAATATCTCAGCAATTTTTATCGCACTTATTGGTGTGAGACTGGCAGGTTTTAAAACAAATGGACATCCTGCTGCAATCGCAGGTGCAATTTTATGTGCCGTTAAGTTCAACGGAAAATTAAATGGGCTAATAAGCGAAATAGCGCCAATCGGTACATGACGCACCATCCCCTGATACGCTGCTGCAACTGGGGTCACAGCCAAGGGAATCACTCGACCAGTTTCCATTTGAGTGGTTGCATCCGCAGCTAATTGAAAGGTATTAATTAAACGTTCCACTTCCGCCGATGCTGCATTGCGGGGCTTTCCCCCTTCTGCAATCAAGATTTCAGTTAATACTTGTTTTTCTTCAGTGAAGCGTTTTACGCAGTGCAACAAAATTTTTTGTTTTTGATAAGGCTTCAGAGCGGCCATCTCTGCTTCTGCCTTTACTGCGGCTACGGTCGCCTTTTCAATGATTTTGTCATCTGCCAGTGCAACCCGCGCATATAGGTCATGATGAAACTTATGTTGAACCTCAAGCCATTGGCCTGTTTTTACGGGCTTACCTGCCACATAAAGTGGGTATTCAGCTGGTGTAGACATTTGTGTCGGCATAATTAATTCTTCCTTATTTAAATTTAGTCACTGTATTTCAAGATTTATTCTTATATCATGCGCTGAATCTGCCAAATAATCGGCTGTGATTCGGTAACAAATACCAATACAAAATATAGTTTTAGATATTTCAAGGATAGTTTTTCACAATGAAAATGCTTCAAAGTGCAATATGTGTCATGGGTTTAACATTGAGTGGTCTGGCACAGGCCGATTTTATTGGGGTCACAGGGGATATTAATTATTGGTCAGTAGATGGTGATGTAACTGAACACACCTCGGGTTCTTTATATTATGATGCTAATAGTGATCAACTTATTTTAGATCCTTACCTCAACAACACCACTAAATATAACATTAATCGTAACGGTGCTTTTCAGGCTTCTTTGGCGATTGAGCATCCTGTACCCATGATTCCCAACGTAAAACTCAAATATACAAAATTGGATCTGGATGCACAGGCAAATACGCTCTTTTTAGATCAAGCCAATGTTGACTTAGATCAAACGGATCTAATCTTATATTACGAAATTTTAGATAATGTCATCAGTGCTGATGTAGGTTTGGGTTTGCTTAAGTTAGATGGTCAAGTCAAACAATATCAGTTCAAATCGACGAATGATATTCTATATAAAACCAGTAAAGTCGATGGTTATAATCCGCTAGTGTATGCTCAAGTCGGTGGCAAACTTCCATTTACAGGTTTTCAAGCCAAAGCCGAAATGCTGTATAGCGATTATGATGAAGTCAAAATTACCGATTTTCAGGCAGAACTTCAATACAATATGATCCAGAATTTATTGGTTGATGTCGGTGCAAAAGTGGGCTACCGCATTTTAAATATTGACCTTGATGATGACAACGATAGTTTAAAAATGGAATTTAAAGGCCCATATGTTGGTCTGGAAGCACATTTTTAATCTTTTTTTTATTTAAAATGCTCTTAAACTATAAGAGCATTTTCTAACACTCTTAGCTTCTATGAAAGTTTTCTACTGTCACAACTGCCACCATCAGGTTTTTTTTAACAATACGCATTGTGAAAACTGCCATGCGCTCTTGGGTTATGAAGTCGAAAATAAAACCATGGGGACTTTCGAGCAGATCGACAAAAGTATTTGGAAAAGCCTGAATCCTAAAGACACATACAGCTTATATAAACCTTGTTATAACTATCAGCATCATCAAGTGTGTAACTGGATGATTCCAGTAGAAAGCGATCAAATTTATTGTGAGTCCTGTCGCCTAACTCATACCATTCCAGATTTATCCATACCGCAAAACACACTATATTGGCGCAGGCTGGAGCAGGCTAAACGTCGTTTCTTATATTTAACTCAACAGTTGAATATTTTTCCACGCCCAAAAAATAATGATGAAGATCGCTATGGCCTACGCTTTAACTTCCTCATGCCGAGCCCCGATCAACCTGTGATGACAGGACATCAATTGGGAACCATTACCCTCAATGCCAGTGAGGCGGATGTGGTTCATCGTGAAAAAACCCGTCTGGATATGCAGGAAAATTATCGAACGGTACTCGGTCATTTTCGTCATGAAAGTGGACATTACTACTTTGATATCATGACTCATCTTTATCCCGAGTGGTTAGATGAATTTCGACTCTATTTTGGTGATGAACGTGCCGATTATGCACAATCATTAGAAGAGTATTATCAAAAGGGTTCAGACGAACATTGGCAAGATTCATACATTAGCCGTTATGCAGGAGCACATCCTTGGGAGGACTGGGCTGAAACATGGGCACATTATTTACACATAATGGATACCCTAGACACTGCGTACCACACAGGGATGACCATAGAAGCGAATCACCAGATTGATCCAGACATGCATTTTAAAGAATCACCAATCGGATCACTAGATTTTGAACATACCCTGACCAACTGGTTTGCCTTGAGTTATGTCCTGAATGGTTTAAATAGAAGTATGGGCTTACAGGATGCTTATCCATTTACGCTATCCAATGCTGTATTGGATAAATTGAGATTTATTCATCGTACACTCATGAAAACCGCGTTAAAACCCGAAATTCGCCAAACGAATCATGAACAACCGATATAGCTCATTGCGTATAAAACATATCGATTTTATTACTCAAGTCTCTATCAATTTAGCTTAGATTTTATCTCTATGAAACCAGCATGTTTGTTTGCCGATAACAATAAAAATTATAGAATCTAAACATCTGGTTAACTTGATGATAAGACTTTGAAAAACTGACCGAATGTCAGTTTTTATCTGCGGCTTACTTTGCATTTTTAATCAATACTATTTTTATGAATCAATTTTCATGTAAATAAATCCTACATAGTTATCTGATCTCAACAGATCAAATATCAAACTACAACAGGAGAATCACTCAGAATTGGCTAGGCTAAATTCTATATTCCAATAAATAGGATCTAATCTCATGGCAGGCAAAGCATTATTTATTACTTCTAATACGGGTATTGAACATGATGAACTCATAAAGCCTTTCGAGTTTTTACAATCAAAAGGAATAGAAGCTATTCATGCGGCGATTGAACAAAGTGAAGTACAAACGGTAAAACATGATAAAACACTGGGTCCAACTTATACCCCACTAACAAGTTTAGATAAAATAGATCCCGCTGATTACGATATTTTGGTAATACCAGGCGGCACGGTTAATGCCGATCAATTACGTATCGATGAAAATGCAAAACAAATTATTCAATACTTTACAGATCACGCAAAACCCATTGCAGCCATTTGTCATGCGCCTTGGGTACTGATTAATGCAGAACGCATTAAAGATAAAAACTTAACGTCTTATAAAAGCATCCGCTTAGACCTTGAAAATGCAGGAGCGAACTGGGTGGATGAAACTGTACATCGATGTAACACAGGAGGCTGGGTATTGATTAGCTCACGTAATCCCGATGATATTCCATACTTTAACCAAGCTATCGTTCAGGAATTAACAGTTACTTAAGCTTTTGATTTTCTATTTATTGCATCTATTTTATTTATAAAAGAAAGCACCCCCTCTGCATAAGCGGAGGGTGCCTTAGATTTAAAAGCTGGCGATGACTTACTCTCACATGGCTAACGCCACACTACCATCAGCGCGAAGAGGTTTCACTTCTGAGTTCGGG
>NZ_KB849711.1:294634-344355 GCF_000368825.1 Acinetobacter ursingii DSM 16037 = CIP 107286
TCTCTCAAATAAACTTCGAGTAATTTAAACCAATCAATTAATGATAATATTTCGATCAATCAATTAGTAAAAATCCACACAAGTTGTTCTTCTATTCTCTTAATGATCTATTCCTTACCTCGTCAGTAAGAAATTCAACTCAATACAAACCACTCAACCTTAACCCTAAAAGCCAAGATCTTCATCGTGTATCGCGTCGGGATGCTGCGTATTTTATACAGTTTTTAAAGCAACGCAAGCCCTGAAAGCATTTATTTTCAATAGATGCACTTTTTTTCAGCAATTTAGCCTTGAGCGTTCAACAAATAAACATAAATTGATTATTCTTCAAACTTGGCATTAAAAAAAGTACATGCAAGCATGTACTTTTAGCATAAATGGAATCTTAGACGTCTTCAGTGAATATGGTAATTACCGCGTACATCAATCACTTCTCGAATCATTTGCTGTCTTCCTATATAACTTTCCCCAAAGAAAAATAGTTTTGCTCGATAAGGTAATCTGGACATGACCATGCTTGATAATTGGTAATTTTCAACAACATCTAATTTATCTAGATAATAATGCGCTAATAAATACTGTTCTTCTTCAATAGCGCTAGGATCTGTGTCAAATAAAAAAGTGATAAGCCAGTTGAGGTGTTGTTGATCAAATCCCATGGATAGCTCTCCTCTCGTTGTTTTTATCTACTAAGATGTAGTTTCTATTAGGTAAATATCATTTTTACTGATGAGTGCAGTTTATCTATAATGGTTCGCGAGGACGCTCTCCTTAAACTTCAACATGTCATGAATTTTTTGTTTAATCTATTTATACCGTAGTTTTTTCTGTTGTACAGGATTTATTTGCCTTTTCCTAAAAGAATTCGATTGTGATCATTTTACTGTTTGTTTGACTTATTTTTATGTATTTATGCGGATAAACAAAGTGATACTCACCATAGTTGTACAGCTCATATTCATAATTTAACAAAGCATGAATTGGAATATAAAGAAAAAGCAGACACGAGGTCTGCTTTAGAAATATCACAAAATTTTGTATGTATTAGTCAATGAAAGTGACTCGAGCAATGGCTTTTTTGCCTGCTTGTATAATGTAGGTCTGGTTCTCTTTGACAGAGAAATTGGCATCGACCACGTTCCAGTCTACTTTCACGGCGCCACGAGCAACCGCATCTTTGGCTTGAGCTGCATTTTTGGTGAGTCCTGCCAAGCGAAGAATAGAGGCAATAAAAATTTCTCCTCCAAATTCTCCACGAGATATCGTCACTTCTGGCGTATCTTCTGGAATTTCACCTTCAGTAATGATATTACCCGCACCTTTATGCGCATTGGCGGCGGCTTCCGCGCCATGAAAACGCTCCACCAACTCAATCGCCAGAATCTTTTTCAGCTCTTGCGGATTACGACCGTCAGCCATTTCTTTGAGCAGAGCTTGAACCTCATCCATGGATTTAAAGCTGAGTAATTCGAAATATCGCTCAATCAGGATGTCAGGCATCGATAGGACTTTTTGATACATCGCACCAGGTGCATCAAATACGCCAATATAATTGCCTAATGACTTAGACATTTTGTTGACGCCATCCAAACCTTCAAGAATTGGCACCGTAATACATACTTGTGATTCTTGTCCGTAACGGCTTTGTAAGGTACGACCCATCAGCAAGTTGAAGGTTTGGTCTGTTCCGCCAAGTTCCACATCTGCTTCAAGTGCAATTGAATCGTAGCCTTGAACCAGTGGATATAAAAATTCGTGAATCGCAATCGGCTGATGGCTGTTATAGCGCTTAGTGAAATCATCACGCTCTAACATCCGTGAAACCGTTTGCTGACTGGCCAATTGAATCAAATCTGCCGCAGATCGTTGATTAAACCACTCTGAATTAAAACGCACTTTGGTTTTATTGGGATCAAGAATTTTAAAAACCTGTTCCTGATAAGTTTTGGCATTGGCTTCGACCTGTTCACGGGTTAACGGCGGACGTGTCGCACTTTTACCCGTTGGATCGCCAATCATAGCCGTATAGTCACCAATCAAGAACGTCACTTCATGCCCAAGATCCTGAAAGGTTTTAAGCTTATTGATCAAAACAGTATGACCAAAATGTAAATCTGGCGCAGTTGGATCAAAACCTGCCTTAATTTTTAAAGGACGATTTTCCTTGAGTTTCTTCAGCAGATCCTCTACAGAGATAATTTCATGAGTGCCTCGTTGAATGAGGGCAAGCTGTTCTTCAGCAGGCAAGAAATTTGACATCACAAAACCTAAACACATCAGTTATTCAATTTGTGCGATATACTAACACTTTTTCAGCAGATTGCAGGCGAAGTTAATCATGACATCGATCTATATTGGGGTAATGACCGGTACCAGCATGGATGGGGTCGATTTGGTTGCTGCTTCATTTGATCCTTTACATCTTCATGCCACTTTAACCATTCCCTTTGAACCTGAGTTGCGTGATGAGCTGATGGCGCTGACCTTGCCGGACGATAATGAAATTGATCGCATGGGTAAAGCTGATGTCACACTAGCGAAGTTGATTGGTCATGGGATTAATGAGCTGATTGAAAAAAACCATTTAGATCGCAGTCAAATCAAAGCTATCGGTTCACATGGCCAAACCATTCGCCATCGCCCTGAACATGGCTTTACCTTGCAAATTGGTGATCCGAATATCATTACAGAAATTACAAAAATTCCTGTAATTTCAGATTTCAGACGTCGTGATATGGCCGCTGGCGGGCAAGGTGCGCCCTTGGTTCCCGCATTTCATCAGGCTATTTTTCAACATTCCAGTATTCATCGGGTGATTTTAAACTTAGGCGGCATTGCCAATGTCAGTCTGCTTCCCGCAGGTCGTCCAGAGGATGTTTATGGTTTTGATACAGGACCTGCCAATATTTTAATGGATGCGTGGTGCGAACGTTATACAGGTCATCCTTATGACGAAAATGGCAATTGGGCAGCCTATGGCCATCCCATTCGAGGGTTATTAGAACGCTTGCAAGCGCATGAATTTTTTTCCAAAGAACCGCCAAAAAGTACGGGCCGTGAAGACTTTAATATCGACTGGCTGGATGATCAACTTGCTGACTGGCGTAATGATGAACTGGAATATGACGAGTTAGAAGATACTCCTGAAAATGTACAGGCAACCTTGCTTAAACTTACCACGCGCGCGATTAAAAAAGCTATTTATCGCTCTGATCTGGATACAGGTGAAGTCTATGTTTGCGGTGGCGGTGCTTATAATTCACATTTATTAGAACAACTACGCTGGCGTTTGCGCAAACATAATTGGTCGGTGCAAAGTACCAGTGTACTTGGATTATCGCCAACATGGGTTGAAGCTACGGCGTTTGCATGGCTGGCCATGCGTTTTATGACGCAGCAAAGCGGTAACTTGCCATCAGTCACTGGTGCAGAAGGATTTCGGGTATTAGGAACCATGACCTGTGTTTAGAAAGGCATGATCCTTTGAGCCCTTTCTAACTAAAAAATCCCCTATTGGGGATTTTTTTATGCATCAAATTTTAGATCGAAAATGAAGAACCACAACCACAAGTCGTAGTTGCATTTGGATTTTGCACCACAAAACGTGAACCTTCCAAACCTTCAAGATAGTCTACTACTGAACCAACCAGATATTGATAGCTTAAAGAATCGACCAACATGGTGACATCACCATTTTCAAACTTGGCATCATCTTCATTGGCACTTTCAGCAAAATTAAAACCGTAAGAAAAACCAGAACAACCACCACCCGTCACGTAAACACGTAACATTAAATCCTGATTCCCTTCGCTGTCACGGAGTTGGCGCACTTTTTTGGCAGCATTATCTGAGATAACAAGAGCTTGGGCATTCATGATGGGGTCCTCAACCTAAATCTGATGTCTTATAAAGAACAAGACCATATACAGTATAACATACACAATATATGGTCAGTTCTGGAAGTTTAAACTTTATTCAGACTATTTGTATCAGGATTATTTATAATTTTCATCCTGTAATGCGCATTCAAAGTTTTTCGGATTTTCCTTACAACGGAATTGCCACAATAGTTTCATCATGCGTTTATCGTAAATACCTTTTTTGGTCAGGTTTATACGCGATTCACGCATCAACTTTTGATAGCCAGGTTTGTCTGCCTCAGGAACATCCATCCAGTACTTTTGAGGAATATCCGCCTTCATTTTACCTAAAATAGTAAAAGAACGCGGCAACTGGGTTTTAACCCAATCACGTGATTTTTGACCAAATCCCGCAGGGAATTTATCAGGACGAATAATCAGGTTACCTGTGACCTGTAAAATAGGATAATTCACAATTGCACCCTTTGTACCTAAACCTTTATGTAGCTCAAGTGCTTTAAAGGCGGCGGCAGGTGCACCAATGATATCGACCTGATGGTTATTAAATTTTGCACCAAAATTAGTGACATCCGCACTCACCGCTTGCGCACCAATTTGTTGAACCATAATTTTTTGTGCTTCATCGTAATCTAAAACGGCAATTTTTTTACCTGCGGCTTTGGCAACCGTATTGATATTGCGGTCATTGACCAGCAAATACGCATCACCAATTGGAATGACACCCACCACTTCATATTGACCTTGAGTCATATATTTGGCAAATGTAGGACTTGAAAGACCTTGCATGATCTTCACTGCAAGTTTTAAATCAGGAATGGCGCCAATGGCGTCTAAAGAACCCGTAAATGCATTGAACTGTCGACCGCGTAAGCCTGTGATACTGACGCCATCACATTTACCTGCTTTAAAATCATCCGCAATCACACTTTCATTTTGACTGACTTTAAGCTCGATATCCGCGCCCCAGTTTTTGGCGGCCAATTGATAGTCTTTCATTACACTATAGACATCGCCATTTTTTCCAACCAAGTCAAAAACACAAATGGTTTGTTTTGCTTGTACTCCCATAGATGCCGCCAATAATCCAGCTGTCACTGCGAGAGTTTTTGACCATTTCATATATTTACCTTCCATTATGAGCGTTGTTGTTTTTGTTTGCTGATCATACAGATGCACTCCAACACCTGATCATGTTTCAATCCCGTTCAACCGATAAGTTCACATGTCGAGCAAATCACGTATCTAAAACCCTTTAGGTTTCAGTTTAAGTTTTCGTAATCACTGATCCATGTGAAGTTATTGTTTAATTTTAGATTATCAACTTTATACACCGTATCAATGGCTGAACTGACAGTATTTTAGAAATAAAAAACTCGGAAATTATTCCGAGTTTTTTAGCAAAATCAATATTATTCGCCAGCCATCGAACATTCAAAATTGGCTTTATCTACTGAACAGCGCGCTTTTTTCAATACAGACATCATACCAGCATCGTACACACCACGTTTAGTCAAATCGATACGACCATCTCGCAGCAGTTTTTGATATTTTAATTTGTCTTCTGGTGTCAAGTTCATCTTGTATTTCGCAGGAATTTGCGCTTCAAGACGGTTGATCATTGCAAAGCTCTTTGGTAATTGCTTCACAAACCAATCACGTGATTTTTGACCAAAATCAGCAGGGAATTTTTCTGGACGAATTACCAAATCAGCAGTGACGTGCAAAACTGGGAAATTCATCATTGCACCATTGGTACCCAAACCTTTATTTAACTCAAGTGGCTTGTAGGCGTAGGCTGGCGCACCCACCATATCAACCTGACCATTGTTAAATTTGGCAGCAAAGTTAGAAATATCAGATAAAACGGCTTGTGCACCTACACGTTGAACCATGATTTTTTGCGCATCGTCATACCCCAATACCGCAAACTTTTTACCCGCTGCTTTTTCTACCGAGTTAATGCTCTTGTCACGTACAAAAATAAAGGCTGAACCTAATGGTGCAATCCCTGCAACTTCATATTTTTTACCACCGAGATTCGAAGTTAATTTTGCAGCGTTACGTGCATCTAACACATAAGTAATCGCGCGTTGCGCAATCTGGTTATTAGGTACACCACCCAAAGAGTCGATTGAACCAGCAAATTTATTGTATTGACGAGCACGCATTGCAGTCATGGTTACTGCATCACATTTACCTGCTTTAAAATCATTGTCTGCAACAGCTTCGTCCTGACGCGGAACCAACGTAATGTCAGCACCCCAGCCTTTGGCTGCCAATGCCCATTCTTCCATCATTTTATACGACTCGCCTGATTTCCCTAGCAAATCGAATACACATACTGTTGCAGCTTGAGCTGTTACCGAAACACCAGCTAAAGTGGTAGCGGCCAGAGCGAATGCAATTTTTTTCATATTGTTGTTCCTTTGTACATAATTTCCAGTTAGGAGTATCCTTACACGGCAAATATTAATCGGGTTATTTAAAAAAAAATAGAGTATTTACTCCACTTTTTGTGGAAAAATGAATATTTATTGTACAAAATCGTGAATGATTTCTTATTTTTAGTAAAATTCAATTAAAGATACATAAATAAAATATTAAAAGATAAAGAGTTTTCTTAAAATTTATTTTTTTAATCGAAAAAGAAAACTCTTTAGGTCATTTTAAGATTTTTTGTTTATTCTCCGCCTAATGAACATTCAAAATTAGTACGCTCTACTGTACAGCGCGCCCGCTTTAATACTGTCATCATATTGGGATCATAAATTCCCTGTTTTGCCAAATCGATACGCCCATCTCGCAATAGTTTTTGATATTTGACTTTTTCCTCATTACTTAAATTAATTTTGTATTTATCTGGGATACCTGCCTCTAAACGGCGTACCATCGCAAAATTTTTCGGTAATTGATTTAGAAACCAATGACGTGATTGTTGACCAAAATTAGTCGGAAATTTATTTTGTCGAATAATCAGATCAGCCGTAATATTTGCGACAGGAAAGTTAATCATCGCCCCATTATTGCCTAAGCCTTTTTGAATTTCGAGAGGTTTATAGGCATAGGCAGGTGCGGGGACAATATCGACTTGTCCGCTGTTAAATCGAGCGACGAAATTGGAAATATCTGAAGCGACAGGAACAGCGCCCACACGCTGACTCATAATTTTTTGGGCTTCATCATAATGCAAGATTGCAATTTTTTTGCCTTTGACACGTTCAAGATTATTAATATTGCGATCACGTACAAATAAATACGCCTGACCAATCTGAACAATTCCCGCTACCTCATATTTATCTCCATCAATCGTAGTGGTTAAACGATGATTATTGCGTTTGTCCAAGACGAAACTAATGGCTTTTTGTGCGATTGAGTTATTTGGAACTGCACCTAATGCATCAACTGAGCCAGCAAATTTATTGTAAGGACGTGCACGCATGGAAGTTATATAAACAGCATCGCACTTGCCTTCGCGAAAATCTTTTTCTGCTTGGGCTTCATCCTGACGCGGTATGAGATTAATATCTGCATTCCATGCTTTGGCCGCCAGCGCCCATTCCTCTAACATTTTGTAGGAGTCACCTGCTTTTCCCAATAAATCAAAAGCACAGACATTAATTTGAGCATGAGCAGTTGTCATCCATCCAGACAACACGGTCGCCCCCAGTATCGAAAGTCCTTTATTCATCATCGCATTCCTTATCCGACTTTTTTTGCTTAGTTTTTGTTCTCTATTGATTACTATACTCATTATCTTAAGCCTGACTCAATCAAAAATAGAGCTTTAGCTCTAAAAAAGCGTAAATCCTGCCAGTTTTCTGACGAAATGCATCATTTTTTCGACACAATTCAAGTTTCTGTAAAATAGATAACACTGACTAAAACTTTGTCTTATTTTGCATATCCCTTTAAAATGGTCGCCTTTCTTTATGATGTAGCGTGTTCATTTCCATGATTCAGCTTGACCAGTTTTCAATTCGCCGCGGCGGACGTGTTTTATTTCAAAAAGCATCGATGCAACTGCATCCAGGCTGGAAAATTGGGTTGACTGGCGTCAATGGTGCAGGAAAATCCACTTTATTTTCTGCATTATTGGGGGGAATGGAAGCAGATAGTGGCAGCTTAAGCCGTCCAAATGTATGGACTGTGGCTCACATGGCACAAGAAATTAAAGCCTTAGACATGAAGGCGATTGATTTTGTGCTATCAGGAGATGAAGAGTACTGGACAATTCAGCATCAGCTTGAACATCCAGAACAACTCAGCAATGATGAATTGGCGCATCTGTATAGTCGATTTGATGAAATTAATGGCTATTCTGCCTCAGCCAAAGCTTCACAATTAATGGCAGGTCTGGGTTTTTTTGAACACCAATCTCAACTGGACGTATCCAGTTTCTCAGGGGGTTGGCGGATGCGCCTGAATCTGGCAAGAACCTTGATGAGTCGTTCAGATTTACTGTTGTTGGATGAACCGACTAACCATTTGGATTTAGATGCGATTTTATGGCTGGAAGACTGGCTCAATAGCTATGAAGGCACATTAGTCCTGATTTCACATGACCGTGATTTTTTAGATGCAATTACCGATCATATTTTACATATTGAAAATCAGGAACTCACCCTATATACAGGCAACTATTCGACCTTTGAAACCACCCGTGCCGAACGTTTAGCGCAACAACAACAAGCTTTTGAAAAACAGCAAGAAACTCGCGCGCATTTACAAAAATATATTGATCGATTTAAAGCACAAGCCACCAAAGCACGTCAGGCGCAAAGTCGAATTAAACAACTGGAAAGAATGCAAGAGCTAGCACCTGCGCATGTGGATACGCCGTTTACCTTTAGTTTTCGTGAACCAAGTAAAATGAGTTCACCACTTTTGGCTTTAGAACACGCTGATATTGGCTATGCAAGCAAACTGATTGTGACCAATGTTAATTTACAAATCACCCCGACCAGTCGAATCGGTTTATTGGGGATGAATGGTGCTGGAAAATCAACGCTGATTAAATCTTTAGTGGGGGATCTTCCATTGATTCAGGGGCAACGCTACGCCTCAGAATTACTCAATATTGGTTACTTTGCCCAGCATCAGATGGATGCACTAGATGGCAATGCCAGCCCGATGCTACAACTATCCCGCATTGCCGATAAAAAAATCAGTGATGCGACTCTACGTGCCTTTTTAGGCAGCTTTGGCTTTAGTGGCGAACGCATGGACACGCCAAGTGAAAGCTTTTCTGGGGGCGAACGGGCGCGTTTGGCATTGGCATTAATTGTCTGGCAGCGTCCGAATGTGCTGATTTTGGATGAACCGACCAACCATTTAGATCTAGATATGCGCCATGCCTTGACCATGGCCTTGCAAGATTTTGAAGGCGCGGTGGTGCTGGTTTCACATGAACGTCAGTTAATTGCCAGCGTCTGTGATGAGTTGATTCTAGTTCACAATGGTCATAGTCAAAGTTTTGATGGTGATCTCAATGATTATGCCAACTGGCTACGTCAAGCACGCAACGACATGATCAAAAAAGGCCAGCAACCTGCTGCCCCTGTGATTTCAGAAGTGACTGCCTCACCTACAACCTCGAAACTGGATAAAGAAGCCTTACGTAAAGAAGCTGCTCAACGTCGTGAACAAACCCGACCGATTCGTAAAAATATTGAAAAATGCGAAACTCAGATCGAAAAATTTCAATCACGTTTAGTTGCCATTGAAACATTACTTGCAGATAGCTCACTCTATGAGGCAAATCGTAAGGATGATCTGCTTAAACTCATGAATGAACAAACTGATCTGAAACAAAAACTAGAACAAGCGGAAGAGCAACTTTTGGAACTCATGATGCAATTGGAAGAGCTGGAAAGTTCTTTTGATTAAGATATGCTCTGAGCATTTAAATATTGGGCTGTAGCTTTACAGCCCGACACATTCATTTGCCTAATCTTACAAGTCGACTATTTTTTTCAGTCTTTTAAAAAATATAGCGTTCTCTTTTTATTAAATTTTTACTTTATAAAAAAATTAATTCCTTGATTTTAAATAAAAATATAAATTAACAGACCTCACCAGCAAAGCTTGATCTTTTGATGAAATCGCTATAAAGGCTTACATAAGCACTGCACACCTGTTTTAAAAAACCCTTAGGCTGGATGTTAAGGCACAGCACTGATGCTGTTTTAAGTTTGATTTAATGACTTGCCTGCTTGATACAAAGATCAAGTCAATAACATGAAACATCATGAAATATATGAGGGACAATACTCATGGCAACTATCAATGTACAAGATATTCAACAACATGCCGAAGTCGTCGGTTCAGATCATCAACATGTTGGTACAGTCGATCATTTAGATGGTCAGGACAAGATCAAATTGGCTAAAAATGATCAATCTGCAAATGGTCAGCATCATTATATTCCAACTCAATGGGTACAACAGATTCAGGGTAATCAGGTAGTACTCAATAAAACAGCAGATCAAGTTTTCCAACAGTGGCAATAACAGGTTCAGGGAAGTCAGGTTGAATAAGGACATTCAAAAAAAACAGGCGCTTTTTGCGCCTGTTTTTCTATATGAATTTTTACAGATTAAGCATCAATATCTGCATTCAATGCATTTTCTTCAATAAAGGCACGACGTGGTTCGACATCATCGCCCATCAAGCAACTAAACATACGATCTGCTTCAATCGCATCATCGATGGTGACTTGCAGCATATTGCGGTTTTCAGGATCCATGGTCGTTTCCCAAAGCTGCTCTGCATTCATCTCACCCAAACCTTTATAACGCTGGATCATCATCCCACGGCGTGAATCCTGCAAAATTTGCTGCCAGACCTGATGGAAATTATTCACATTAATCTTGCGCTCGCCTTTTTGCAAATACGCGCCTTCTTCAAGCAACTTAAACCAGCTCTTGGAGTTTTTCAGTAAACGGGCATATTCAGCCGAATTCAGCAAGCCTGCATCTAACAAGTAATGGTGCGGCAAGTTATGCACATAAACTGTCACACGAGGCCAGCAGTGAATCGATTTTTCACCTGTCGGTATTTCACGCTCAAAGCTTTCCAGACTAATCTCTGGACGTAAACTTGGCTGCAACTTTTCAATGGTTGCGCGTAATTGTTCAGCCCATTGTTCCACATAAGGACGATCCTGACTTTGATCTGCCTTAAACGGTTCAACTTCAAGCAAAGCATCGAGCAAACTTGCAGGATAACGCTGAGTCAGACGCTGTAAGCTTTTTTGCGAGACTTGATAATCTTCAATGACTTTGGCCAAAGCTTCGCCATTGATTGCAGGGGCATCGGCACTAATATGCAATTCCAGATCATCAATGGCATTGGAGATCAGGAAGCTTTCTAAGGCCTCATTATCCTTGATATAGAGCTCTTGCTTGCCTTTTTTCAGCTTATACAACGGCGGTTGTGCAATATAAATATGACCGCGCTCGACCAGTTCTGGCATTTGACGGAAGAAGAAGGTCAATAATAAAGTTCGGATATGTGAACCATCGACATCCGCATCGGTCATAATGATGATTTTATGATAACGCAATTTATCAGGATTATATTCTTCACGCCCAATTCCACAACCCAATGCGGTAATCAGTGTGCCGACTTCCTGACTAGAAATCATCTTGTCAAAACGCGCACGTTCCACGTTCAGAATTTTACCTTTCAGCGGTAAAATCGCCTGCATTTTACGGTTACGACCTTGCTTGGCACTACCACCCGCGGAGTCACCCTCGACCAGATACAATTCTGACAAAGCAGGATCTTTTTCCTGACAATCGGCCAATTTACCCGGTAAACCTGCAATATCCAGCGCACTCTTGCGACGCGTCATTTCGCGGGCTTTACGCGCGGCATCACGGGCACGTGCGGCATCAATAATCTTGCCTGCAATGGATTTGGCTGCCTGAGGATTTTCCAGCAAATAGGCTGAAAATTCTTTATTCATCGCCTGTTCTACCGCAGGTTTGACTTCACTCGACACCAATTTTTCTTTGGTTTGTGAAGAAAACTTCGGATCTGGGACTTTGACTGAAATAATCGCGGTTAAACCTTCACGCGCATCATCACCCGTAACGGCAACTTTTTCTTTTTTCAGTAAGCTTTCATTTTCCATGTAGCTGTTTAAGCCACGAGTCAGTGCTGCACGGAAACCAGCCAAATGCGTTCCACCATCTTTTTGCGGAATATTATTGGTAAAGCAGCGTACATTTTCCTGATAGCTATCATTCCACTGCAATGCCACTTCAACACCAATGCCGTTATCAGCATCCACGGTAAAGTGAAAGATGTCATTCAGATGAGTTTTGCCTTCGTTAATGTATTTTACAAACTCAGACAAACCACCTTCATAGTTGTAAATGTGTTCCAGATTAATCCGTTCATCACGTAAAATAATCTTCACACCCGCATTTAAGAATGAAAGTTCACGCAAACGACGCGCCAAAATCTCCACATGAAAAATAGTTTGACTAAAAGTCAATTCACTTGGCCAGAAACGTACTGTCGTCCCTGTGCTATCCGTTTCACCGACCACACGTAATTTGTATTGTGGATCACCATGATGATATTCCTGCTCATGGATTTGACCCGCACGATGAATCGTCAGTTGCAATTTGCTGGAGAGTGCGTTGACCACGGACACCCCCACACCATGCAGACCACCTGAAACCTTATAACTATTGTCATCAAACTTACCACCCGCATGTAGGATAGTTAGAATCACTTCTGCAGCAGAAACACCCTCTTCTGGATGAATATCAGTTGGGATACCACGACCATTATCTGAAACACTGACCGACTCATCTTCATGAATCGTGACAATAATCTCATCACAATGACCTGCCAAGGCTTCATCGATTGCATTATCAACCACCTCAAAAACCATGTGGTGCAAGCCTGTCCCATCATCTGTATCACCAATATACATGCCTGGACGCTTACGCACTGCATCCAAACCACGTAATACCTTGATACTAGAGGAATCATATGCCTTTTCGTTTGATTGTTCTGTTGGAGAGGCAGATTGAGACTCTGAACTCATGGTTTCTCCCTAGCAAATTTATGGATCAATCCCCAGTGGGGAAAAAATCAAATGGGGACAGCCCGAACCTGACCATGTTCCACGTTGAACAATTGATAAGATACAGCCAGATCCTGTAGGTGATGTTGTACCGCTTGTTGATCTAAAGTGGTCATAAAAACCTGACTACCTAACTGGCTTAATCGTTCAATTAATCGCCGCTGTGCGGCATGGTCTAATTCTGCTGTCAAATCATCTAATAATACCACAGTTTCCTTATTACTCGCATGTAACATTGCAATCTGTGATAGTTTTAAAGCCATCATCAGGAGCTTTTTTTGCCCACGTGACAGCACATCATCCGCATCGCCCAATGGCGTTTTTAAACGCAAATCGGCACGATGAGGACCATATTCGGTATATCGCCGTTCAACATCTTTGGCATGATATTGAATCAGATCATTGAACAATCCATGCTCTTGGTGAAAACCCGCCTGATAATCTAATTCAATACGCAGCTCAGGTAACAATTGCTGTAAATCCTGCTGCAAAAAAACCTGCCATTGCTCGATCATCAATGAGCGCTGGTTATGCAACATCTCTCCATAAGCTGCCAGAAGTTTGTTCCAGGGTTCCAACTCTGCCAGTGAAATCTGGCGAGAATGCTTCAGCAAGCTGTTGCGTTGTTTCAGCGCTCTGGAATATTGCTGCCAAGTGGTATAAAACTCAGGTTCCACGTGAAACATGAGCCAATCCAGCATTTGTCGTCGTGGTTTGGCACCATGATCTAAAATATCGGTACTTTGTGGGTCGATATGTTGTAAAGGCAACAGTTTGGCCAATTGTCCCTGCGTCGCCACAGGATCACCATTCACTTTAATCAACTGCTCGCCTGTGGCTAGTTTACGCATTCCCACTTTTTCAACGGCAGATTGAGCAAATACAATCGCGTCTTGTGCGCCATGCTGAATATAATGCTTGGGCGTATAAGTTCGAAAAGAACGTCCAGTCGAAAGCAGATGGATGGCTTCAAGCACTGAGGTTTTACCCGAACCATTGGCGCCGTAAAAAACGTTAAACGGCTGCAACCCAGACAGTGCAACCGTTTTTAAATTGCGCACACGCTCGATATTTAAACGTGTTATATGCATAATCGGATCAGTTCTTTAGACACGCATTGGCATCACAACATAAGTTTGATCGGTATGTGTCGGATCCTGTAACAACACGGATTGATTGGCTTCAGTCATGGTCATACTGACGTCATCACCATCCAACACATTCAATACATCCAGTAAATACTGTGCATTGAATGACATTTCCATTGAGGTATTTTGATATTGAATGGCTAAATCTTCAATCGCCTCATCCTGTTCAGGATTATTGGCACGTAGTTGTAATACATCAGGATTAAAGTTTAAGAACACACCACGTAATTTTTCATTGCTCAGAATCGCGACACGTTGCAAAGACTGCTTAAACACATCATGCGCAATTTGAGCCAGTTTATCGCCACCACGTGGAATCACACGGCGATAATCTGGGAATTTACCATCAATCAACTTGGTGGTAAAACGAACGGTAATATCACCTTGTTCTTTATCACGACTTGGTGTTGTAATCGTCACATTGAGCAATTCTCGTCCAATCAATAACCGTAATTGCTCATCTTCGATACTCAGTAAACGCTGTAATTCGCCCACGGCTTTACGCGGTACAATAGCTTGCACCAGTTGAGTCGCATTGGATGAAGCCAAAACTTCACACAAAGCTAAACGATGACCATCAGTCGTCACTGCACGAAGTTGATTTTCATCAATTTCCAGTAAAGTTCCAGTCAGATAAAAACGCACATCCTGAACTGCCATCGCAAAGGCTGTTTTTTCAAACAAACGTTTAAGTTCACGTTGCGTGACCTGAACCTGTGTGCCCTGACTATTTTCAGTATTCAGCAAAGGATAATCTTCTGCGGGTAAGGTCCCTAGCACAAAACGACTATTGCCTGATTTTAAAATACAACGCTGGTCTTCTGTAATTTGCAGATCAATCAATGCCGCTGTAGGCAATGATTTGCAGATATCCATCAATTTACGTGCAGGCGCGGTCGTTTCACCAGATTGCAAACAAGCACCCTCAGCCAACGTCGTACTGGCTACCAGCTCCACTTCCAGATCAGAACCAGTAATGGTCAAAGCCTGATCAGTGGCCTGAATTTTAACGTTTGAAAGAATATTTAAGGTATGACGACGCTCCACCGCACCTACAACATGAGACAGAACATTGACTAAACTTTCTTTAGCGATTTTCAAACGCACAATTCATTCCTCTAACAACTGAAAGCCATTATTTCATTTTTTAGCAGTGTACTATGCGGGAGTTGATACGACTTTGCAACTGCCCTGATGCTTAACTTTGCAGTAAGCGCAACAAGTTTTTATAGTCTTCATTAAAGATCGGATCTTCATCTTTTAAACTTTGTACTTTTTCACAGGCATGCATGACCGTACTATGGTCACGCCCACCAAAAGCCATGCCAATTTCAGGAAAACTATCACCTGTAAGCTCACGTGCCAAGCCCATCGCCAATTGTCTTGGTCGCGCATAAATACGAGTACGTTTTGGCCCGATCAACTCTTTTAGTGGAATACGGAAATATTCACTGACCACGCGCTGAATATTTTCGACACTAATGGTTCGCGCGCGAATGGCTAGCACATCTTTTAATGATTCTCGAACCACATCTAAATCAATTTGCGATCCCTTAAAACGGGCAATCGCCACCACTTTATTTAAAGCGCCTTCAAGTTCACGGACATTGGCCACCACTTGCTGGGCAATGAATAGAGCGCAATTACGCGGCAAATCAACGCCACTGTTTTCAGCTTTTTTTAGTAAAATTTCGATACGGGTTTCGATATCAGGTGGTTCTACACCCACAGAAAGTCCCCACGAAAAACGCGAGACCAAACGTGGATCAAGTTCCGTTAATTCTTTAGGATAGCGATCTGAAGTGAGAATAATTTGTTTGGATTCATCCAACAAGGCATTAAACGTATAAAAGAACTCAACCAGACTGGCTTCTTTACCTGCCAACAAATGAATATCATCAACTAACAATAAATCTAATGAACGACAATTTTTCTTAAATTCTTCGACTTTGCCTTTTTGTAAAGAAGAGACAAAATCCTGAACAAAACTTTCGGCAGTCATATACATGACCCGCGCATTGGGCTTGGCTTGTAATAATGCATTGCCAACTGCTTGCATTAAGTGCGTTTTAC
This sequence comes from Acinetobacter ursingii DSM 16037 = CIP 107286, assembly GCF_000368825.1. GTDB lineage: Bacteria > Pseudomonadota > Gammaproteobacteria > Pseudomonadales > Moraxellaceae > Acinetobacter > Acinetobacter ursingii. The sequence goes on from NZ_KB849711.1 coordinate 310,840, forward strand.
CTAAACCTGTCGGTCCATATAAAAATAAGGGATTATGCTGCGAGGCTCCCAGTTGGGTTAAAACCTTACGACAAGTTTCAGCCGCCATTTGGTTAGAACGACCTTCAACAAAAAGTGAAAAAGTAAATAAAGGATTGAGTAAACGTTTTTTTGAATTTAAATTTTTAGCTGTGGCTGTCGATGCTACCTCAGCAACTTCTTTTTTTACTCGAGTCGGTGCTGCCACCGTATTTAAGGCAGCTGTAGTGGTTGCTGGCTGTTCCGTTGGGGATAAAATCGCGCCAGGACGTGAATCCACTAAAATATCCACCTGACGAACACGACCTTCTGATAACTGCTCCGCCAGAATTGAGATCAATTCCAGATGATGTTCCTGAATATAACGTGTCCAATATGGATTTGGCGCATATAAACGTAAGGTATCCTCCGCTTCCTCAGCAACCAGAGGGCGGATCCACATCGCAAAGACATTATCAGAGAGCTCTTGTCGCAAGCGATTTAAGCAGTCTGTCCACAGCATGTGATTCCCCTATCTCTTTTTAAATTCAAAAAATAAACTGCCCTTCCAAAAGAAAGGGTCGCCATTCTAACCAAGTTATCCACATCTGTCATGAACGAAACCATCATGTTTGTTCAAAAAGAATCCTTTCGCGCTTTAAATTTAAATTCAAAGCGCTTGTGGATAAGTTTCACCATAAGCTGGGGATAGTTTTATAAGATGAGTTATCCACAATTTATAAGTTTTATAAAAACACAGTTATTCACAACTCAACAAACTGATTTTTAAATTTAAATCATCACTTTCCACAGAAAAAACGCGCCCTAATAAGAATAAATTTAAATTTTAAAATTTGAATTTATTTAATAGCGTCTCACTCGCTGTGGATAATTTAGCGATTTATGAATTTAAATTCAAATGCGCAACGCAATCACCAAATTCATCCTAAGCTTGTTGATAAACATGAGAATAAGCTGTGGGTATATAAAAAACAAGAATAAATTTAATAGATTAGATTGTGTATAAATTTTGTAGGCTTATTTCTAGAGAAAGACAGAATAAATCTAAGGGTTTTCAAAAAATACTGAATAAAATGTAAACTTTTTGATTTTTCATTGACAGTAGGGTCGTTGCACCATAAAATCGCGAACCTTTACAGAAAGATCATATTTTGGGAGTTTCGATATGAAACGTACTTTTCAGCCCTCTGAACTAAAACGTAAACGTGTTCATGGTTTCCGCGCTCGTATGGCAACTAAAGCTGGTCGTCAAGTATTGGCTCGCCGTCGTGCTAAAGGTCGTCATAGCCTAACTGTTTAATTTATTTAAATCGTTATTACTACACGATCGGGTGTTATGGCACTTTATAGCTTCGGTACAAATGTACGCTTACATTGTGCTGCTGATTTTAAAAGTGTGTTTGATGGTGCGCTTTTTAAAGTGCATCAACCCCATTTTTTATTTTTGGCAAAACCTTCTGAACAGCCTAAAAGCCGTTTAGGATTGGTTGTTGCCAAAAAAAAAGTGCGCCGTGCGCATGAAAGAAATCGAATAAAACGACTTGCACGTGAAAGCTTTCGTTTGCATCAACAACAATTAGCACTGATTGATATTGTGGTTATGCCTAAACTTGGCATTGAAACCGTATCTAATGCTGATCTGACTCAGCAACTTCAATTGGCTTGGCGTAAGTTAAATCGTCTTGCACACAAGCATCAAAACACCATCTCTCCCTCAATTGAAAAATAGAGATGACCAATGGTATCTATCCTGCATTGGTTGATTCGATTTTATCAAATTGCCTTGAGTCCTTTGCTCGGACCGCGTTGTCGCTATATACCCACCTGTTCGCAATATGCGCTGGAAGCTGTTCATCGCTATGGTGCAATCAAAGGTAGTTGGTTGGCGGTGAATCGTGTCTGTCGATGTCATCCCTGGGGAGGGAGTGGGTATGATCCTGTACCTGCTAAAGCAATTCGTTTTATTTCATTTCAGCAAATAGATTCTCAAAAGCCTCACGTTGCTGTACCCTTTCGTGAGCGTTTATTAAACCAAAATCACTTTAACCACTTGGGATAATTGATATGCAACAATGGGCCAGGTTTGCGATTCTCGGAGCCATGTTTGTCACCGCATATTTGCTTATCTTGGCTTGGCAAAAAGATTATGGTCATAGCACTACTTCTAATCAACCAGCGCCTGCCGCTGTGGTTGAATCTCATGAAGTGTCTGCCGACCTGCCAAATAGCCAAGCTACTGCGACATCAACAGATGTGCCACAAGCAAATATTGCGACGCAACAAGTTACAGATGCGACAGCACCTGTGAATCAACAGCTTATTTCAGTACAAACTGACCTCTATCACCTTTGGATTAATCCTAAAGGTGGCGATATTGTGCGTATTGAATTACTCAATCATGATAAAGACAAAAACAGTGACCAGCCTTTTGTCATGCTGGAAAGCGATGCGAAGCGGACCTATGTGGCACAATCTGGTTTAATTGGATTGAATGGCCCAGACAGTAGTCGCCAAGGTCGTCCACAGTATGAAGTTGAAAAAACAGCTTATACATTAGCGGATGCCAAGGATAGCCAAAACAAAGACGGTAAAGCGGAAAAAGTTCTGACGGTCCCGATGGTTTACAAAACGGCTGATGGTGTTGAAATTATCAAGCGTTTTACCTTTAAACAGGGCGATTATCCAGTTCAGGTGAGCTATCAGGTCGTGAACCGTAGCGCGCAAAACTGGCAAGGTCAAATGTTTGGGCAGATCAAGCGCGATAACTCAGAAGATCCGGGTAAATCTGATCAAGGTATCTTTACCTTGGGGACTTTCCTTGGGGGTGCATGGGGAACGCCTGATGAGCATTACAACAAGCTAAAATTTGCTAATTTCTCTGATGAAAAACTAAATGTGGATGCCAAAGGCGGCTGGGTCGCGATGGTGCAACATTATTTCGTTAGTGCGTGGATTCCAGGTCATTTTGGTGATCAGGCTTATACCGCCAAGTTAGAGTCGCGTAAATCTGCCGATAATATGAATATCATTGGCTTCACTTCTCCGACCATCAATGTGCCTGCTGGCAAAACCATGACGGTCGATGCGACGTTCTATTCTGGGCCAAAAATCCAGTCTGAATTGAAAGATCTCGCGGTTGGTTTGAATCAAACCGTTGACTATGGTTGGTTGTGGCCAATTGCTAAACTGTTGTTCCTCGGTTTGCAATTTTTCCATAGCATCGTAGGAAACTGGGGCTGGTCAATTATTCTTTTGACGATTGTGGTGAAATTGATTCTGTGGCCTTTATCTTCAAAAAGCTACCGTTCAATGGCCAAGATGCGTGTGATTGCACCTGAAATGCAACGTATGAAAGAAGAGTTTGGCGAAGACCGTATGCGTTTCTCTCAGGAAATGATGGCGCTTTACAAACGTGAACAGGTCAATCCACTTTCAGGCTGTTTACCGCTATTGCTGCAAATGCCAATTTTCCTAGCCTTGTATTGGGTCTTGATGGAAAGTGTGGAATTGCGTCATGCACCGTGGATGCTTTGGATTCAGGATTTATCTGCAATGGATCCATGGTTTATCTTGCCGTTGTTGATGGGCGCAACCATGTTTATCCAGCAAATGCTAAACCCGCAACCTGCCGATCCAATGCAGGCCAAAGTGTTCCGCATTATGCCAATCATTTTCACCGTATTTATGTTGTTCTTCCCGTCAGGTCTGGTGTTGTACTGGATCGTGAACAACAGTATTACGATTCTTCAGCAATGGTTTATTAATAAAAACGTTGCGAAAAATCGTCCAGCTGCACCAGAAGTAAGTTCTTAACTGACTTTCTGACTCATAAGAGCTGATAAAATCCGCTCAGGATGCTAATCTTGAGCGGATTTTTTTATTTCTGTTTTCTTGCAATAGTTAGGTTATTGTTATGCTTGCACAAACCACCATCACTGCAATTGCTACCCCTCCTGGACGTGGTGGTGTGGGTGTGATTCGTCTTTCTGGCCCTAAAGCTTTTACGATCGCAGAGGCATTGACGAAAAAAATACTTCCTGAACCGCGTATGGCGGGTTTTCGTCAGTTTTATGATGCGGCTGGCGAGGTGATGGATGAAGGTTTGGTTTTGTGTTTCCCTAATCCGCATTCATTTACGGGCGAAGATGTGGTGGAGTTACAAGGGCATGGCGGCCCTGTCATTCAAAATGCGTTATTGGCACGTTTATTTGAATTAGGCGCCAAAGCCGCGAAAGCCGGTGAGTTTTCCATGCGTGCCTTTGAAAATGGAAAACTGGATCTGGTACAGGCAGAAGCGATTGCAGATTTGATTGATGCCACCTCGCAAGCGGCTGCACGTTCCGCTGTACGCTCATTACAAGGCGCTTTTTCCACTAAAATTAATACCGTTTTAGAAAAACTCATTCATTTGCGTTTGCACGTTGAAGCGGCGATTGATTTTCCAGAAGAAGAAATTGATTTTCTGGCGGATGGTAAAATTTTGGCTTTGCTGGATGAGGTAAAACAATCAGTACAGGCGGTACAACAATCTGCAAGACAAGGTCAGTTGTTACGAGAAGGCTTACAAGTCGTGATTGCGGGCAAGCCTAATGCAGGCAAATCAAGCTTACTCAATGCCTTGGCGGGCAATGAGCGCGCGATTGTGACGGACATTGCAGGAACCACCCGTGATGTACTGCATGAAAAAATTAGCTTAAATGGCTTACCCATTACGTTGACAGATACTGCGGGATTACGTGAAACAGGTGATATTGTCGAAAAAGAAGGCATCCGCCGCGCGATTAAAGAAATTGAACAAGCTGATCTGTTGCTGTTGGTTTATGACTTAAGTCAAGGTGACGATCCTTTACAACTTGCTCAGGAGTATTTTAAAGATCATCTTGATCCGAAACGTTTAATCCTCATTGGGAATAAGTCTGATTTGCTTGAACAAAGCGCAGTGAATGACCAATATCAAGGGTTTCGTCATGTTAGGATTTCGGCCAAACAGGAAACTGGCGTAGACAGCCTCATAGAGACGATTACAGCGCATGCAGGCTTTCAGCCTGAGGAAGACACCTTTATTGCCAGAACACGTCATTTAGACGCAATGAAGCGCACTCAGCACTATCTGGATGAGGCGTGCGAACAGCTTGTAGTATTCCATGCTGGTGAGTTGGTCGCTGAATCTTTACGTTTGGCGCAAAATGCACTGGGTGAAATTACAGGGGGTTTTAGTGCGGATGATCTGCTCGGCAAGATTTTTGGTTCATTTTGTATTGGAAAGTAATCAAACAAAAATAAAAAAACACTCATGATCTTTCGGTCATGAGTGCGTGGAGAGTTTCGGAATCTATTCAGCTTAAACCTATTTCGATCAGTTTGCGTATAAGTTATGTGAAAAAGATTTTAATCTAAAGCTAAAGCAGCTTGTAGCATCATCAGAATCATCAAATCAAAAAAGGTTTCACGTGAAACATCTGATTCAAGGTCTAAGATTCAAAGAAAATATAACAGAGCTGAGCTGCGTTTCTTTTACAATACAGCTTTGTTTAGGTTGAGTATGATGCAATGTATAAAATTTTACTGGCAGCTTTAATAAGTGCATGGGCTTTTTCAAGTCAAGCCAGTGTGGAAAGTGTGCAGATTCAACTTAAACAAAAGTATCCCAAGTTAAATATTGAAAATATCCAGAAAACCGAAATGCAGGGTTTATATAGTGCGACACTGGATAATCAGATTATTTATATTGGTGAAAATGCAGAACATATTTTGATTGGTTCGATGATTCGCTTAAAAGATCAGCATAATTTAACGAAGGATCTGGTGGTCAAAAACAAAAGCATTGACTGGAAAAGTTTACCTTTACAGGATGCTATTAAAACCGTGAAAGGCAATGGTAAACGCCAGATAGCAGTTTTCTCAGATCCCAATTGTCCTTATTGCAAACAACTCGAAAATCAGCTCGATCAACTGAAAAATGTCACGATCTATACTTTTATTTATCCTATTCGCAGTCAATCGGTACAGCCTTCTAAACAAGTCTGGTGCGAAGCAAACCGTACTTATGCATGGAATAATCTGATTCGTAAGGGCATTGTTCCACAAAGTACAGTCCCCTGTGCAAATCCGATTGATCGAAATTTAAAGTTAGGTCAAACACTAGCAATTGAAGGTACACCAACTTTGATTTTTTCTAATGGATTTAAGGCGGCTGGCATGGTTTCGGCTGAACAAATAGAATCGTTGTGGAAAGAATTTAAACTGGATTAAGCTACAAATTTCGTTTTCAACTCGAAAGGCTGATAGAGATATCAGCCTTGAATCAAATTTAAAAGATGAGTAATTTTTGTAGAGAAATTACCACCTTTATTTATATCTAGAGAAAATTTAGGCAGTTTTTTTGCTAATCAGATTATAAATAAACAGAATAATAATGGCGCCTACAACCGAGGCGATAAAGCCCGCACTGGAGTTTTCGGGATAAAGTCCTAAAGCACGTCCGCCATAGGTTGCTAAAAGTGAACCTGCAATCCCAAGTAGTGTGGTAACAATAAAACCCGCTTTATCTTCACCAGGATGAATCGCGCGGGCGATTAAACCTGCAATAAAACCGACGACAATGGCAACAATAAATGACCACATAAGACGTTCTCCTTGTTTTGCTTATTCTGATTTGACAAGTGCTTGTTTTATTATAGTGAACGGTTTTAAATCAGGCTGATAGTCACGGATTGCTAAATCATGTTGCGTTTTTGTGTGGTCGATATCGTGTAAAACATCCATAAAAAATGACGCGAAAGCGCCATTTTTTTGGTTACAGACCAATTTCACCAATAAAGGGTAAATGACGATATTTTTGGTCGTAATCCAATCCATAACCCACAATAAAGCGGTCTTCAACTTCAAAACCCAAAAACTTAACTTCAAGTTCAATTTCACGGCGTGAAGGTTTACTCACCAGCGTACAGAGTTCAATAGAATTGGGTTCGCGCGTTTGCAAAATTTCAAGTACTTTGCTTAAAGTATTGCCAGAATCAATAATATCTTCGACCACGAGCACATCTTTGCCGCGAATCTCACCATCCAGATCTTTTAAAATTTTAACATCACGACTAGACGTGGTACTGCTGCCATAGCTGGAAACGGTCATAAAATCCAGTTCATGCGGTTTTTCGATGGCTCGGCATAAATCTGCCATAAAAATAAAAGAGCCGCGGAGTAAACCAATCAACACCAGATCTTTTTGGCTATTGGTATAGTGAGCATTGATTTGTTCACCGAGTTGTTTGACTTTGGCTTGAATGTCTTCAGTTGAGATCATCACGCTCATTGCAACGGTCATGGGGTAGATACCTAAAACGCAAAAGTTAAAAATAAAAAAGGTGTTGACCTGCAACACCCTGAAATCTTCAATTCATCTGTAAATTTTAAAACAAAAAAGCAGATGATGCATCCCTTCTCAAATGATTAACTGTAACTATGGCTTCTTTTTGTCAGGTTGATCACGTTTGAGCAGTAAGCTACATACTACTGCGAAGATCGTCCATTTTAGCCACGGTCTGGGTTTCACTTTTGATTTATTCGGTTTTTTGGTAGGCACATTGTCCATAAATATACGTCGCCTCGATATTGCGATCATCGCCCATAGTAAACAGCGCAAACAAGGCATCATCTATCGATTTCACGCGAGATTGACGCAGACTTTGCAAAGCAGTGGCTTTTAAATTCAGTACCACAAAATCAGCTTCTTTACCGACATTAAAGTTACCGAGTTGGTCCTGTAAATCCAGTGCTTTTGCACCGCCTATTGTGGCATGGTAAAGCGCTTCATAAGCAGAGAGTTTATCGCCTTGTAGCTGTTGAACTTTATAGGCTTCATTGACGGTTTGTAACAGACTAAAGGATGTGCCTGCCCCAATATCAGTGCCTAAGCCCACTTTAACGCCTTGTTCCCAAGTCTTTTTCAATGGAAATAAACCACTACCTAAAAATAAGTTTGAGGTCGGGCAAAAGGCAATGGCTGAATCTGTTTGATGCATACATTGCCATTCCTCTTGTTCTAAATGCACACAATGGGCAAATACCGAGCGCTGGCCTGTCAAACCATAATGATGATATACATCGAGGTAGCTTTTTTGTTCAGGATAAAGTGATTTTACCCACGCAATTTCATCTTTATTTTCACTTAAATGGGTATGCACATAGACATCAGGATATTCCTGCTTGAGTTGACCCGCTTTTTCTAATTGTTCTGGCGTCGAGGTTGGTGCAAAACGTGGGGTAATTGCATAGAGCGCCCTGCCCTTAGCATGCCATTTTTCAATAAGGTTTTTAGATTCGTCATAAGCGCTTTGTGGCGTGTCACAAAGACCATCTGGTGCATGACGATCCATCAGCACTTTACCTGCAATCAAACGCATCTGAATGCGTTCTGCGGCTTCAAATAAGGCATCAACAGATTCAGGATGGACCGTACAGAATACCAGTGCTGTCGTTGTTCCATTTTTTAATAGTTCTTGCACAAAAAACTGGGCAATGTTTTGTGCATAGGCTGGGTCTTTAAATTGAAGTTCAGTTGGAAAGGTATAAGTATTTAGCCAACTCAGAAGTTGCTCACCGTACGCACCCACCATTTCAGTTTGGGGATAATGAATGTGAGTATCGATAAATCCTGGGACGATCAGTTGTTCTGGATAATGTTGAATTTCAATATTTTCAGGAAGATGAGGCTGTGCATCTTGCCATGTGCCAAACCATTTGATTTTACCGTTTTCGCTAATCAGAACGCCGTCTTCAAGATAACGAACTTGTTCAGGAATCTGTTGAGCCTGTTGAACCAAAGACTGTATATCTAAAAATCGACCACGAACAATGGTGGTTTGAGCGGAAGATGACATCTAAAAAACCTTTAACTTGTAATTTTTTCGATTGATTGTAACGTATTTACCTAGAATTGCAGTGTTTATATGAAAAGCAAAACAAGGATTATCGTGAATTAAAGATAAGAAATTTAAGGACCCGAAGATGAGTCCTTAAATCTCAGTTTTTTTCTTAAAATAATGCAAAGAACTTGCCAAATGGTATAAATTTAACGCAATAGAATAATGGATATGACAACATTGCACCATATTTCAGGGGCTTATGATGATCAAATTCAATCATGGTTTTTGCATCAAGCCGCACTTGTTCAGCGTTTAAAAGTATTACGCACCATCAATGCACACTGTTACCTGAGTGCAGGTGTGATTCGGCAATTGATCTGGTCTGCGTTACATCATCAAAAATATGAGATTGAACAGGTAGAAATCGATGTGATTTTTTACGATCCTGATGCAGATTCACAACAACAGCAGCGCATTCAACAGGCATTACATAGACAATTTCCTTTAAACGACTGGGATGTGGTCAATCAGGCGACCGTACATCATTGGTATTTAAACGAAAATGCTGAGAAGATAAAAGCCTATACCTCTTTATTCGATGCAATTTCTGCATGGCCTGAAACCGCGACCGCGATTGCAGTACGCCTCACTGAAAATGATCTGCTTGAAATCATTGCACCCTTTGGGTTATCAGATTTATTCGAGCTAAAACTACGTTGGAATCCGCGTTTGGTGAATTATGAGACTTTTTAAAATCGAGTCATTGAAAAACAATGGCTACAACGTTGGCCCAAGCTTAAATTGATTGAATCTCGCAAATAAAAAGCCCTTTTATCTTCAAGACAAAAGGGCTGGATCAATCAGAATTGAGATTAGGATTGAGCCTGTTTTTTATTGTGGCGAATCGATAACCACGCGGTAATCCCCAGCACCAACACAATAAAGCTCAAGGAAATCCAGATTGGCATATGGAACACATCAAGCATCAACATTTTAAAGCCGATAAATAGCAAGATAATGCCTAAACCATAGGGCAGATAATGCATTTTTGATGCTGTTCCTGCCAATAAAAAGAACATGGCACGTAAGCCCAAAATCGCCATCAGGTTGGCAGTAAGGACAATAAACGGATCGGTGGTGACCGCAAAAATGGCAGGAATAGAGTCTACCGCGAAGATCACATCGGAGAACTCCACCAAGATCAGTACAATAAACAATGGAGTTGCCCAAAGGATGCCTTGCTCTTTGACAAAGAAACGATCGCCTTTAAAACTTGGCGTGATACGCATATGTTTGCGTAACCATTTCAGTAATGCCATATCTTCAATATTGGGCTGCTCATCTCCTTGACCTTTTAAGAACTTAAAGCCGGTATAGACCAAGAATGCACCGAAAATATATAAAATCCAAGAGAACTCCTGAACAAACCATGCACCAATAAAAATAAAGATCGTTCTTAAAACAATCGCGCCTAATACGCCGTAAAGCAAAATTTTACGTTGTAACGAAGGTGGAATGGCAAAAGCAGCAAAAATCATCAACCAGACAAAAACATTATCAATCGCTAATGATTTTTCCAGTAAATAACCTGCCAGATATTCCATGGTTTTTTGGTTGGCAAGCGCAAGTCCTGCGGTTTGTTGTAGGTATAGCCATAATCCACCTGCAAACAGCATCGCCACGGTCACCCAAGCAATACTCCATGCTAGTGCCTGTTTAATGGGCACGGACTGGTCTTTTTTCTGTTTAAAGCCGAGAAAGTCGATTAACAGCATCGCAAATACGATGCCAAAAAAGACCAGATACAGCCAAATATTACCGATAGAGTCCATAAATCTCTCCACATCTGACAATTGGCCATAAAAAAACCTTGACCTGTCGCCAGATGAATAAAAAAAACATCTGTATCAACATGATCAAGGTCTTGCCTACATCAAACTATATTTGATGCTCAGATACCGACTTTTTGCAAAGTGTATTGACGATATCTGACACGTTGTAAATTAACTTTTGATATTACATTAGTTTACAACGCTTGGAGGAGGCTACTCCCCTTGTCTACTTAAATTGGGTTTTGGATCAAATCCAAATGTGTCTCTAGCATCGCATATTTATGCTGTTTAAGCAAATCGGATTTTTTTCAACCTGCCTAGGTCTAAAAAAGTCATTAGAAGATTTCATAATCATCCTTGCCCTAGCGTCACACATCAAGGCAAGGGCTTGATCACGATCAAAATTTTATTTAAAAAATCACGTTTTAAACATCATGTTGCTAGATCATTCCTCAAAATATGGTGTTCAGTATCCTTTATCTTATAAATCTATTCAGATCTTTGGATTAAAACGATAAATTGACATACACCATATCACGGTAAGTACCTGCTGGAACCTGTATGGACGGACGATCTTCTAATCTGACTGAAATGATGTATTTATTATCTTTATGGGTGTTGGCGGTTAATGGCACATTCCATAAATTATCCACCGGCCCTGCTACGGTTAAACGGGTTCTTAATTTGTAGGGACCATTGGTCACAAAACTTGAACCATCTGTGCTACGCAGATTCATGCTATTAAAACGAATGGTGTAAGCACTATCACAATTGACGTGAAACGATGTCGCAGCTTGGCTTTGATAGTAACTTCCCAAACGCATACGTGGTTCGGTAATTTGTCCCATAGAACACTGGCCTGCATAGAGAGTGCCTAAAGCACAGTATGCAATGATGCCAAGTAATATTTTCATTGCCTTTCTCCTTATTTACAAGTCAACTCAATGACTTGACTGGATGTGGTGGTACTGGTTTTTTCTGGAATTTGTAATTGGCTATGACAAGCCTTGTCTCCTTGACTACTGAGTTGATAGGTTTTAGGTAAAAGACCGTAGAGATAAACGTTACCTTGTTGGTCGACTGGATAGACTTGATCTGTATTTTGATCCAGATAAACGGGTGTCGCTCTGGCCAATAAATTTCCATTTTTATCGCGTAATTTTACGATCACTTGTTGGGTATGAGTTACTGGAAAATCAATGTAATAACCGCGTTGATTTAGTGCGACCATTTTTTTGGATGAGTAATCAATTTTATCTTCAATCGGAAGTTGATCCTGATCAAAAGATAAATCGTAAGAAATATAAGGCAAAATATCATGGATAAAGAAATAGCCATTTTTATTGGTTCGACCAACAGGCGATAAAGAACGCATCACATCGACATCTTTATAATCACCAACTTTGACCAATGCGAAGGCACTATCGACAGATTTTGTTAGATTCACCTGATGATTCAGCCAAACTAGTGCGCCACGATAGGACACGCGTGAATCATAAGAGTCAGAATTTTGAGTATGTTGTAAAGTCAAATCACCAACATCAGTTTTAAATAAACCAAATCCGTTATAAGTCATTTCACCATCACGACGTTCAGCACCTACAGAATAATCAAAGCCTGTCTGTTCAGGAGAACTTTTCGCAAAGGTTAAACGTGTATCTCCATCTGTAGTTTGATCCAGATAAATATTTTTATTGTCATCCCAATTAAAAATAAGGGAGAAAAAAGCGCCAGAATCATTAAAATCCCCAAAATCTTTAAAATAGGACGCCGTAAAAGATAAACGTCTGGAAAAGCTTTTGGATATTCCGACTGTTAATAATTTTGAGTTATTTCGAGGAACTTCATCATCTGGATAATAACGCCGTTCGACATAGTTTAAATTAACACTATTGACATAAGGCACTTTAAAGAAGGATAGATACGCCAACGAATCGATACGAGGGTTTCGAAAATCTTGAGTATATCCAAGTGATTGATAGTCTTCAGAAGAGTAACGCGTGCTCAGTCCCATCGAAAAGCTATCAAAACTATTGCTTACAGAAGCACCAACCGAATAACCATCATTCCCATAAGCAGAACTTCCTGCTGCATTTACATCTAATAAGGCATAACGCCCTAATGATTGTGTCCACATCAATCCTAAATTTTTTACATCATCACTATATGATCCATTAAAACCGAGGGTGGTATCGGTGCTAAAGCCACGACGAAAATAGACATTGGTAAAGAAATCACGATAGTCATTGCTGTCATAATCGTAATTAAAACGTAATTTACCTAAAGAGACGTTATATTCATTGAGTCCAACTTTGAGTAAACGATTGTTGATCAAAACTGGAAAGTTTTGCACGGAGCGGTTGCCTAAAATATCTTCAACCACAATTTGGGCATTACCTGATTGTTGGATGTTTGCACCCGTTTGTAAGGTATAGTCTCCTGGAGTCACATTTTGTCGATAGATACTTACACCATTGATATATAAATCAATAGTTGAAGGAACAATTGCACTCCCTCGTAAAATAGGTGTGTTCCAGTAAATAAAATCAGAACGTTCGCTAAAATTAGTCCCGAAACTAATCCCACCGAAGCGAAAAGAATCAATCAGTGAATTATATATATTGGTATTATCCCCCAATGTCAGTCTGGTGAAATGCTGAGGAAAATCAATACTCAAAGAACTATTTAGACGAATCACTCCTGTACTGTCATCGTCTGCATCATTTTTTCTGTATATCAATGAGTTATTGAGTAACCAATAATCCTTGAAAATCCCTAGTTCGTAAAAATTATTAAATTCATAGCCTTGATCAAATTTGTCATAAAAGAAGTCATAATTGAGAAATGCTCCCAAAGATGCTTTATCAGGTTGTAGCATGGTATTTTGATTGGAATACCCCAGAAAATATTCAGCCGGAAAATCAATCTTGAGTGACTGACTTGCGTTATCAAAGTTGGAGTGGATTTGATCACTACTTACTAGACAATATTGTTCTTGAGTGGCGTGTTTTTTTAATAAAAATACTTTTAAATTAAGTGAATTAAGAATCTGACATTCAACATAATATTGATTATCCTGTTGTAAAACTAAGGCCTCCGTATTCCGATCGAGTCCATTAATCCAGAGATTGGATAAGATGACATTGTCTGCCGCATGAACATGTGTAAATGCACATATCAAGCAGATATGTGCAGAAAGTGTCGATATTTTCATACAGATCACTCCTTAAGACTATATTCATAAGGCTGATCTTGTTTGTCGGTCAGAACGAGAAGTTTATATTGATTATTATGCAGATTAATTTTCTCAAAATTAAAATCTTGAGCTGTATTTGGAAGTAAATATTTCATTTGGCTTAAGTTTGCGACTTCTTTTTTTGAAGCATCTACCAACGTTAATTTCAAAATCTGAACATGTGAAGGAGAATTGTTCTTAATATTGACGACTAAATTGTTATTAATCGTTTTCGGTATGACATTGATATTGACTGGATTAAGCTTACCCACAAATAAAGGGACAGAAATATTAAATAAAAACGTTACTGAATCCGTTTCAACAGGCGGAGCTACTTCTTGAAAAATAATACGCCAGGTCTTTTCGTCATTGGTGGTGATACCTGCTAAAGGTTGATTAAATCCAACACGAATGACCTGTTTTGAATTAGGCGCAATAATAAAGTTTTTGGGGTTAATAATGATATTGGGATCTGGCTCGTAGACATCCTCTCCTTTGTCATTTTGTGACCATTTCACGGCGGTTGCTTCAAAGGTTTTAGTGTCCTCCATGTCTTTTGAGTCCATGGTGACTGTTGCGCTACGTTGTTTGGTTTTATCGGTAATATAGAGTTGGATTGGACTAATTGATAAACCTGCCCATACTATATGAGTATACCCACATAAACCAAGTATTAAGATTAAAACTTTTCTTTTCATAACCCACCCGTATATTATTTATAAGTAATTAACTTTTGTATTCAATGGTATTTTTTATAATGTGATTGGATTTGAAGTAATGAAGTTGGCTCCATTGCTAGAATAGAACCAACTTTTTGAAACAGTAAATAAAATGGATTAGAAATAAACTGAAATATTATATTTATCAGTATAAGTTCCAGCGGGTTTGCTAATACCTAAAGAACCAGAGGTTTGTACTGTAATGCTATAATCGTTAAGTGAAGAAGTACCAGCAGTCATTGGTTCATTATATTTGATTGAACCTAAATTGACATTATTGGAGCCACGTTTAGTAGTAACAGTTGTTGGAATAGAATAAGTTCCATATTTTAATGCAGAGTTATTAGTTCCTGAAGTACGATTATCGGTATCAACCAATAGGTTATATGCTGCATTTGCACCTACACTAAAACCACCAGTACCAGTGCCTGTAGTGCTATTTAGGGTGATTTTTGTAGTGACATTTTTGAGTTCGCATACTTTTGGAATTGTGATTTCAATAGGAATAGACTTGCTTCCGCAGAGTTCTGTACAACCTTCAGGGTGCTGCGAACCGCCTCCGCCACCCCATAAGCTCGCCGTTTCTACCTCTGCATGAGCAATACCAACCACTCCACCAAAAGCCATCACTGACAATATTGTTTTTACAAGCTTGTTCATAACGTATCTCCCATCTTTTATTATTAAGATGCTGTTTGTTATTTATAAATTTACAATTATGAGATCTGGATTTTGAAAAAATCTTCTATTCATAACCGCTCTTTAAGCATAGTTTAATCACACTAATAAACAATAATGTGATTTATTTCACATAAAATAAAATACTTTGATTTTTTATTTGGTTTAAATTGTTGTTATTTATTGTTTTTTAATTTTTATTCAAGCCAATCAGCATCTGAAATAAATTTGATTAATTTATTCATAAAAAATAGTTGATTTTTCATTTAAATAAAAATTATTTGAAATGAATAACTTAATAAAACTAAAAAATCAAAAAATTTTATATTTTGATATAAATTGTTACGTGTTATGAATTTTATTTGTGAATTTGTATTTATTATTGTTATTTATACTCAAAAAATATTTTTTTTAATCTCTATATCTATAAAAGAATGGATATTTCCATTATATTGTGTTTTTTACATTTACAATTGAATTTATACTTGGTTTTTAATTGATAAATGTTATATGAACAATCACATTTAAAAGAATGTTTTTATAGCCTCTTAATTTCTAAATTATTGGGATTCAGACTAATATTTAATAGAATATGAATTAAAAAATATTGATTTAGCTTATCAAATTTAATCTATTTATACCTCAATAGCATGGATAAAATTAAGGCATTAAGGACGAAAAAAAAGTAAAAAGAGTCCAAAAAGGACTCTTTATAACGCTACGATTTGAGAAAAATTTATTTTAAGGCATTTAAAAGCTTTTGATGTAATCCGCCAAAACCGCCATTTGACATAATCACTACAGCATCACCCTCACCTGCTTCATTCACAATACGATTAATAATTTCGTCCAATGAACGGCTGACTTGAGCATGATTGGTTGCAGCGTCGACCACAGGTTGTAAATCCCAGTCCAGACCTTCGGGTTGATACCAGATCACTTCATCGGCCAAACGTGCTGATTGTGCCAGTCCCTCTTTATGGCTGCCCATACGCATGGTGTTGGAACGTGGCTCAATAATGGCCCAAAGTTTACGTTCGCCCAAGCGTTTACGTGCGCCGTCTAGCGTGGTTTCAATTGCGGTTGGATGATGGGCAAAGTCATCATAAACTTCAATGCCGCGAACGGTTCCAAGCAGTTCCATACGGCGTTTGACTCCGCCAAAATTGGATAAAGCCTGACAAGCCTGTTCAATACTCACACCGACATGTTGTGCTGCTGCAATGGTTGCTAAGGCATTGGCGACGCTATGTTGCCCCGTCATACTCCATTGTACTTCACCTTTGACCACACCGTGTTCTAGTACTTCAAAATGACTGCCATCCGCGCTAAGTTGTTCTGCACTGAGTGCAACATCAGGATTTGGATTTAAACTGGTACGCACCACTGGCGTCCAGCAACCCATATCCAACACTTCATCAATATGAGTTTCAGTGATTGGCGCAATAATGCACCCCTCACTGGGAATGGTGCGCACCAAATGATGGAATTGTTTTTGAATCGCTGCCAAATCATCAAAGATATCGGCATGATCAAATTCAAGATTATTTAAAATCGCGGTTTTAGGATGATAGTGAACGAATTTTGAACGCTTATCAAAGAAAGCCGAGTCATATTCATCCGCTTCAACACAGAAATACTGACCGCCTCCCAAACGCGCACTTTCACTAAAACCAAGCGGGACCCCGCCGATCAAAAAGCCTGGATTTAAACCTGCCTGATCGAGTACCCAAGCCAGCATGGTGGTGGTGGTAGTTTTACCATGTGTGCCTGCAACGCCCAATACATGTTTCCCTTGCAAAACATGATCAGCCAAAAATTGTGGGCCAGAGATGTAAGGTAAACCTGCATTGAGCATATATTCAACCGCATCAATACCACGTTTCATTGCATTGCCTACAATCACCAGATCGGGATGCGGCTGTAAATGGCTACGATCATAGCCTTGCATGAGTTCAATGCCAGCATTTTCTAATTGGGTCGACATGGGTGGATAGACATTGGCATCGGAACCTGTGACTTTATGTCCTAAATCTCTTGCCAGAAGTGCCAAAGAACCCATAAAAGTGCCACAAATACCCAAAATATGCAGATGCATAACTCGCCTACTCCACTGCCCTGAGTTGGCCTTTTATTTCTATACGCCAACGTCAAAATATCAATTTAAATTGACAGCAACGATAACAAGGCTGCTTGGGAAAAGATAGTCATAAATCATGTGATTCGGGTGTTTTGCTGTTGCTTTTAGGTGAAATGACAGGGATTAAATTTTGATAAAAGAATTATTTTTTGAAATTTCGCTTTTATAATAAATTTGACTGTTCACAGACCGTTTGTGGTCTATTCTGATCAAGGATATTCATTTGAATCCAACATTGATTGCACTTGGCTGTTTAATTATCTCAAATTGCTTTATGACGATGGCGTGGTATGGTCATTTGAAGTTTTTACATCATGCGCCTTTATGGCAAGCCATCTTGTTTGGTTGGCTGATCGCGCTGATGGAATATAGCTTTATGATTCCTGCCACACGCTATCTGGATCAACAAGGTTGGACGCTAGGTGAAATGAAAATTACGCAGGAAGTGGTAACGCTGATCGTATTTGTCCCTTTCATGCTGTTTTTATTCAAGCAACCGTTCAAACTGGACTATTTATGGGCCATGTTATGTTTGATGGGGTGCGTCTATTTTGTGTTTCGTGGACAGTAAACTGATCTAGATCAAATGAAAAAAGCCCGACATCCTGTCGAGCTTTCTCATATTTTGCGCCTAGGTATAACTCCTGTCATCCCTCACGATCCTGATGCAAGAACTTATCATTTTTGTTTTCTGTTCTGGAACTTCCTGTTCCTGATGAATTCATCATAGGACAAAATAAAAAATAGACCTAGACGCTATTTTCTGAGAATTTTGTCAGTAAATGCTTACAGCAGTTTCTCGCTCAGCTTTAAATCATATTTCCTGTGATTTAATTTGGCTCAAAAACTGGGTAAAAGCATCAAACTTGATCAATTCAGATCAAATTGTCTCAGAGTTTTGGAGCTGTTGAAAAAAACCGCTATAATGCCGCGCATTCTCTTATCTTTCTTGGTGCAAACCGAGATCTCTATTTTTATCTTTGATACTTTGGAAATGCCAATGAACGCGGTCGCAGCGAAAGATGCTCAACCCTTAGTCGGAATTATTATGGGTTCTCAATCGGATTGGGCAACGCTAGAACATACTGCCAATATGCTCAAACAACTCGGTGTGCCTTTCGAAGCTGAAGTGGTTTCGGCACATCGTACCCCCGATCGTTTATTTGAATATGCAGAAACGGCGCGTGAACGCGGCATTCAGGTGATTATTGCAGGTGCTGGCGGCGCGGCGCATTTACCAGGTATGTGTGCAGCTAAAACTGATCTGCCTGTACTTGGAGTTCCTGTAAAATCTTCGATTTTAAATGGTGTTGATTCTTTACTTTCAATTGTACAAATGCCAGCGGGTATCGCGGTGGGAACTTTGGCGATTGGCCCTGCGGGTGCAACCAATGCTGCGATTATGGCGGCACAGATTTTAGGTCTACATAATCCTGAAATTGCTAAAAATGTGGCTGATTTCCGTACTGCGCAGACCGATAAAGTCGCAAGTAACAATATTCCTGGTCAAGTATAACGAGGCAATCATGGATAAAACCATCGGAATATTTGGTGGTGGTCAATTGGGTCGCATGATGGCTCAAGCTGCTTTACCTTTAAATATTCAATGTACTTTTTTTGAAGCCCAGCAAGATTGTCCAGCCGCGGCGCTTGGACATGTTTTTTCAAGTCAGGCAGAACATGGTTTAAGTGCTTTTATTCAAAGTGCCGATGTATTTAGTCTTGAGTTTGAAAATACGCCGCTTGAAGATGTGGATGCTCTAAGTCTAACCAAATCAATTTATCCGCCACGTCAGGCACTCGCGATTGCGCAAAATCGACTCTCGGAAAAGACTCTATTTAATCAGCTTGATATTCCAGTTGCACCGTTTAAAGCGGTCGATAGTCTAGACTCACTAAAACAAGCTGTGTCCGAGCTAGGCTTACCGATTGTATTAAAAACCGCGACAGGTGGTTATGATGGCAAGGGACAATTTGTCTTGCGTCAAGCCGATCAGATCGAGCAAGCTTGGGCTGAACTGGGGCCTGCACAATCCTTGATTGCGGAAAGTTTTGTGACTTTCTCGCGTGAAGTGTCCATTATTGCCGTGCGTGGCCAAAATGGTGAAGTAAAAACTTGGCCTTTGGCAGAAAATCATCATCATCACGGGATTTTATCGCATTCAATTGTGCCTGCACCGAACAGCATTGATTTGCAACCTGTTGCACAGGATTACATCACGCGTTTACTCAATCATCTGAATTATGTTGGTGTATTAACACTCGAATTGTTTGTGACAGATCAGGGTTTATTTGCCAATGAAATGGCACCACGTGTACATAATTCAGGACATTGGTCGATTGAAGGTGCGGTGTGTTCACAGTTCGAAAATCATATTCGTGCGGTGGCGGGTTTGCCATTGGGTTCAACAGATGTGATACGTCCAACCGTGATGGTCAATATCATTGGGCAACACCCAAAATCTGAAGATGTTTTAGCCTTAAATGGCGCGCATTTACACCTTTACAATAAAACAGAGCGTGAAGGTCGTAAACTCGGTCATATCACCTTAATGCCTGTGAATAGCGAGGATTTGGTCGGTTTATGCCGCCAATTAGCGCAGATTTTACCTGAGCCATTGGCCTTAAAAGCCAATATGACGCTGTAATTTTTAAATTTTAGCTCCAAAAAAACGATCAAAATACTGGTCGTTTTTTTGTGGTTTATTTTGCTAGACCGCCTTTCAATCTGACCTTTTATCTTGTTGATCTCGTCAAGTCGCGTAAATTTGGTTATTTTTTAACATGATTTGATCAGATAAAATCTATCTTTACTTCAACAATAAATGGCTAAAAATTTGAATTCAAATGGTAATAAAATCTAGGCTTTTTATTTTGAATTTAAATTATCTTTGATGACTATTTAAGGTCTCTTTATTTTTATCCATAAGGAAGAAATACAAAGGACTAATAAAATACGTCGATGATGAAGAATATTTTTGAATTCAAAAGTAGGCTTTTTATATTCTGTATTTTAAACTCAAAAACCAAGCGTAAGGTTATCCACAGATACTGTGGTGAGTGGTGTTTGAATTTAAAGTGGCGATCGGTGCGTATCCTAAAGTTTGAATTCAAAACAAGTGATCGTTATAAACTGTATAGGATGCTGTCTAAGTCATTATAAATACTAAAAAATCACGAATTCTTGGTTTTAATTCAATATTTTGACATAGCATCATGCTGAACATGTTTTGAATTTAAATGGAAAAACGATTTTTGAATTTAAAAATAATGTGATGGAAAAGTTTGAATTTAAAAGCATCGCTCGATGATGAATTTAAAATGATAAAAATGAATTCAAAGTTACCAAACTTATCTGTCATCGTGCCATCTAAATGCTAAGGTAAAATCAAACTTTGAATTCAAAAATGGTGCTGATAACAATGCGACGTTTGCCTTTCTTTCTTTCTTCCTGTTTTTTTCTAGCGACTCAAGCCCAAGCTGAACTCATTATGAATGGTGCAAGCATTTCTACAACTACAACAACACCCGCAGCGAGCAGTTTTTCACCCCAAAATGATTTTCAGGGTTGTATTGCCAATTTGCGTTCACAAGCGGTTGCTTCAGGTGTCAGTGCAGCCACTTATGATCGTTATACGCAAAATTTAAGTCCTGATTATTCGGTAATTGATAAATTAAATTATCAGCCTGAGTTCTCAACACCAATTTGGGACTATCTTTCGGGCTTAGTAGATGATGAACGGGTACAGGCAGGTCAACAAAAAATGGCGCAATATCGCGATGTGCTGAATCGCGCGTCACAAGCCTACGGTGTTCCGCCAGAAACTATTGTTGCGGTTTGGGGTGTGGAAAGTAACTATGGTGATATTTCTGGAAAATATCCGTTATTACAGGCTTTGGGAACATTAAGCTGTGAAGGACGCCGTCAAAGCTATTTTCGCGGTGAGTTTTTTGCCACGCTACGCATTTTACAGCGCGGTGACTTGAGGGAGGATCAGTTGAAAGGCTCATGGGCAGGAGCATTTGGTCATACTCAATTTATGCCATCCACTTATGAGCGCTTAGCGGTTGATTTTGATGGTGATGGTCGCCGTGATTTGGTTTCTAGTGTGCCAGATGCATTGGCATCGACCGCGAATTTCTTGAAACAAGCAGGTTGGCAAACGGGTATGCCGTGGGGATTTGAGGTCAAAATTCCAGAAAATATCTCTATAAGTGGAGAAGGGCGACGTAATAAAAAGCCTTTGAGTAGTTGGGAACAGCGAGGCGTGACACGTGTAGATGGTTCGGCACTGGTTCAGGGTAATCTTTCATTGTCTACTCCCGCAGGTCTCATGACACCCGCAGGTGCAAATGGGCCAGCCTTTTTGGTGTTTAAAAACTTTGATGCCATTTATAGTTACAATGCAGCCGAAAGCTATGGCTTGGCAATTGCCCATTTATCTGATCGTCTAAAAGGAGCAGGACCATTTGTCAGCTCATGGCCGACGGATGATCCTGGGACATCGCGTGCTGAACGCCGTGAAATTCAGCGTTATTTAGTCAGCTGTGGTTATGATATTGGTGAAGTCGATGGTTTGATTGGAGATAAATCTCGTCAGGCAATTCGTCAGGAACAAAGCCGTTTGGGGCTAAATCCAACAGGTCGACCAGGGCAGCAGATTTTAAAAGCGATTCGTACTCAGCAAGCGGTAAAAATGATGCAGTAGTTTTTTAAAATCTGACTAATGAAAACATAAAAGGTCTACATGTGTAGACCTTTTACTGTATGTAATGGTTTTATTCGATCGGGGATTGATCCAGTTTGACCGCTTCAAGAATGTCCATAATCACAGTAGTGACATCCTGACTCAGTTCACGATCATTAAAAATTTCATAGGCGGTGATGGTGACATCGGTATCACTTGGCAAGAGTTTTTGTTCTTCTTCGATCAGATGTTCAATTGGTAAGAGAGTTTGTTTCACTTCCAGATGTAAAATATCCTTAAATTCGATATTTTCATCTTCGAGTTCAATTTCCTGCTCATTGAAATAGGGCAACAAAATTGAATGGAGATAGGGTTGAATCTCAATGATATCAAGAATTTCAATATCACGTGTTTGCTCAATCGTACTGATTAGATCATTCACTTCAATCAAGATATGATAGTAACTCACGTCGATCTCCATTGCCTGTTCATTAGATTCATCTAGCACCATAACATGAATCTGAATACGATTTCGACTCTAGGTACTCTCAGGTTTTAACAAATTACAAAAATTATTGTCGGATTATTTTTATATTCTAGATTATTTGTACATCCATCTACGCACAGCAATATCAACGAGATAGGCGATGAAGCAGCCTGCCGCACAGAATACAATTCGAAATAATGCACCTTCAATGGTTTGATGAGCGACATCATAGATCGTCACGATCAAAAAGCTGGCTAATGCAATTCCACAGTATTCAGTATGTCTGACAATAATGCAAATCAGAGTCGTAAGAAAAATTCCAAGAATTAAAAACCAATATTCCAAATTAATATATGCGACATAATGTGAGGCAGAAAAAATTAAAAACCAAATTAAAATTCCAACTATTGAGCCAATAATATTGCCTGTAATTTGATTAAAATTAACTTTAATATTTTGATCTGCTTGGAGGGTAAAGAAGCTCGTTAACGTTGCCCATAAGAAGAAATTTGAAGTTTTGTCTTTATCAAAAATGATTGAAATTATACTGATAATAACGGTGCAAGTCAGAATTTTAATAATGTATTGAATTTGAGCTGAACTACTTTTATTCATTTGAGAATTTAAAATGGTCTATTCTTTTTAAAATAATACATCAGTTTATTTAAAATGAATAAAAAACCGCGCTTTCGCGCGGCCTTTTTAAAGAGACAAATTATTTTTTGTCATCTTTGACTTCTGTGAACTCAGCATCTACCACGCCATCGTCCGCTTTTTGTTGTTGACCAGCATCACCACCTTGGAAGGCATTTGGATCAAAACCTTCTGCGCCGCCAGCACCTTGTGCTTGCTCATAAGCACGTTGCGTGATTGGCATCAAGATGTTTTGTAATGCTTCGGTTTTCGCTTTGATATCATCCACATCGTTTTCTTTAGTGGCTGCTTCAAGCTCAGAAACCGCAGTAGCGATTGCAGTTTTTTCATCTTCAGTGACTTTATCACCCAGATCTTTGACTGCTTTGTTTGAGCTAGACACTAAAGCATCCGCTTCATTACGTGCTTTTGCTAACTCTTCAAACTTACGGTCTTCTTCAGCATTCGCCTCAGCATCTTTGATCATGGCATCGATTTCAGCATCAGACAAACCTGAGTTTGCTTTGATCTGGATCGATTGCTCTTTACCCGTGCTCTTATCTTTCGCAGATACTTTCAAGATACCATCCGCGTTGATGTCGAACGATACTTCAATTTGCGGTACACCACGTGGAGCAGGTGGGATATCGCCTAACTGGAAATTACCCAACAATTTGTTTTGTTGAGCCATTTTACGTTCACCTTGGTAAACCGAAATGTCTACAGCAGGCTGGTTGTCAGCAGCAGTAGAGAACACTTGTGATTTCTTCGCAGGAATCGTGGTGTTTTTCTCAATGATTGGTGTTAATACACCGCCCATTGTTTCGATACCTAAAGTTAATGGTGTTACGTCTAATAAAAGTACGTCAGTTTTGTCACCAGACAACACTGCACCTTGAATTGCCGCACCAATCGCAACTGCTTCATCAGGGTTCACGTCTTTACGTGGCTCTTTACCGAAGAATTCTTGTACTTTTTGTTGTACAAGTGGCATACGAGACTGACCACCGACCAAGATTACGTCAGAAATTTCAGAAGTTGATAAACCTGCATCTTTCAATGCAATTTTACAAGGTTCAATGGTACGGGCAACCAAATCTGCAACCAAACCTTCAAGTTTTGCACGTGTTACGTTGATCACTAAGTGTTTAGGACCAGTCGCATCAGCCGTGATATATGGCAGATTGATTTCAGTGGCATTTGATGAAGAAAGCTCGATTTTTGCTTTTTCAGCCGCTTCTTTCAAACGTTGTAATGCAAGTGGATCATTTTTCAGATTAACACTTTGTTCTTTCTTGAATTCTTCAACCAAGTATTCAATCAAGGCATTATCAAAGTCTTCACCACCCAAGAATGTATCACCATTGGTTGATAACACTTCAATTTGCTGATCGCCATCAAGGTCTGCGATTTCAATGATTGATACGTCGAATGTACCACCACCCAAGTCATAAACTGCAACTTTACGGTCGCCTTCTTTTTTGTCCATACCGAACGCAAGTGCCGCAGCCGTTGGTTCGTTGATGATACGTTTAACATCAAGACCTGCAATTTTACCAGCATCTTTAGTCGCTTGACGTTGCGCATCGTTAAAGTATGCAGGAACAGTAATCACGGCTTCAGTAACCGTTTCGCCCAAGTAGTCTTCGGCTGTTTTTTTCATCTTTTTCAAGATTTCAGCAGATACTTGTTGTGGAGCAAGTTTCTTGTCGTTGACTTCAACCCAAGCATCACCATTGTCTGCTTTGATGATTTTGTAAGGGACAAGACCGATGTCTTTTTGTACCGCAGCATCATCATAACGACGACCAATCAAACGTTTGATCGCGAATAATGTATTTTTTGGGTTAGTCACAGCTTGACGTTTTGCAGACTGACCCACCAAGATTTCACCATCTTTATACGCAATAATCGATGGAGTGGTACGTGCACCTTCTGCATTTTCGATGACTTTAACTTTATCGCCTTCAAGTACCGCAACACATGAGTTGGTTGTACCTAAGTCAATACCAATAATCTTTGCCATTTGGTGTATTCCTCAAATTTTTTTGCAATGTTTTTGCTTGTTATTCGATATGAGAGTTAATTGTTTTTTTTCAAGGATTTTTATGAAAAAAAATCAAAAAACGCTCAACTTTTATTCATTATTGACCAACCATGACCATTGCTGGGCGTAATAAACGACCAGAAAGGGTATAGCCTTTTTGTAAAACAGTACCGATCTCACCTGATTTGGCATTTGGATCAATACCCACAGCCTGATGAAGATCTGCATTAAAACCATGCTCAGTATCGACAGCGACAATATCGAACTTCTCTAAAGTGTTTAATAATGATTTTAAAGTGAGCTGCACACCTTCTAATAAAGGGGATGGCTCATTGCCTGCTGCCTGAATCGCGCGTTCCAGATTGTCCACTGAATCAAGCAAGCTTTTAGCAAATTTTTCCAGCGCAAATTTTTTGGCTGTATCTGCTTCGCGCTCAGCACGCTCCTTAACTTTTTCAGCTTCATACATCGCATTGGCTGCACGTGCTTTTTCAAGTTTTAGGCTTTCTTCGAGTTTAGTGATTTGAGCTTGTAAATCTTCAACGCTAAGCTCGTTTGCTTGCTCTACACTTTCAGCTTGAGTTTGTTCAGTTTGTTGCTCATTTTGAATGTCTTGAGCTTGCTCGTTTTGCTCATTAGCCATTGATGATCTCCGTTTAAATGGGTTTTTAAACATGTACAGTCCTTTTGGCATCGGTGTTTAAAACAGCATTATGCTGAACTGCCATGAGTTTTGATTCTTGATGAATGAAGTAAGGTCATCCTTTAAAAATTCAAGCATGCTGTTATATTTAAATCTCTTTAATTTTCTTTATTTAAGTAAAAATCGAGGTGTTCGATTAAAAAAGCAATAAATTGCTGAATGATTCTGGGTAAATGTTGACGAGACACATACACCAACGAGAGCGTCAAATCTGGTGCAGAAAAATCAGCCAACACCTGAATTAATCGCCCGCGAATCAAATCATTTTGCACCAATCGTGTAGGTAACATCGCAATTCCTTGCGCATTGATACACATATCATACAAAGCATTTACGTCATTGCTTTTAAAGGTGCTATTTAACGGATAATTCTGGGGCTGCTGTTCGACATTAAACAACGTCCAGTACTGACTGGCATGTTGATGGGTAATACAGTCATACTGTAAAAGCTGGCTAGGATGTGACAGCTGAGAATGCTGAGCCAAATAATCGGGATGTGCGCAAAAAATTGATTTGATCTCGTGTACGGGGCGCGCAATTAAACCATCAGCCACCTTTTGAGTGATGCGAAGCGCCAAATCCATCTGATGATCAATTAAATCAACAGTATTTTCAGTGAGAATTACTTCAAATTGAATATGGGGGTGTTGTCGTTTAAACGCACGTAGACACGCATTCAACCCCATTTGATATAAAAATAAACCGCAGGTGAGACGGATTGTACCTGTTTGTTGTTCATGCGCAGCCAATTCAAACAGTAACGCCTGCTGCTGTAAAATATTTTCACAATACAGTAAAGCTTTTTCACCCGCAGGGGTCAGCGAGATTTTACGGGTGTTCCGCTGAAATAGGCGTACGGAAAATGTTTGTTCCAAATGATCCAGATAACGTGACACCATGGCTCGAGAATAATTAAGTTGCTCGGCGGCACGGCTCAGGCTGCCTTGTTCTGCAATACGAACAAAGACTTGCATGGCTTTTATAGTATCCATCATGACATCTGATTGTTGCATTATTTGTAATAGTTTATCTTGAATTAGCGGCTTTATCTGATACAAATTGCAATTTAAAGTGCTATTTATTTATCTGGATTTAGTCATGCGCAGTTTAAAAGCACCTATTTTGGCCGCAGTCACCTCAGCTTTATTTTCTCAAATGGTACTGGCTCAACCATTGACCCTCAAAAATTTTTTAGCTCAACCACAACATTTTGGTGTGACTTCGACTTTGATTGAAGGGGAGAAAGAAGTGATCTTGGTGAATGCACAATTTTCCAAATCAGAAGCACTGCGAGTGGCTGCGGATATTCTGGATAGTGGTAAGACTCTAAAAACCATTTTTGTCAGTTATGGTGATCCAGACTTTTATTTCGGTCTGGATGTATTTAAGCAATATTTTCCAAATGCCAAAATCATCGCAACGCCAGAAACAGTAAAGCACATTCAAGATACTCAGGTCTTAAAAGTGCAGTATTGGTCTCCTAAAATGGGCGTCAATGCACCTGAGAGCATCATCATTCCACAAGCATTCACTGGCAAAACACTCCAACTGGAAAATGAACAGATCGAGATAAAGGGAAATCATGAATTGACTTATTTATGGATTCCGTCAATCAAAGCCGTGGTAGGGGGGATTCCAGTGTCATCGGGCATTCATTTATGGATGGCGGATACGCCTAGAACCAAAGATCGTGCTGAAGTCATTGGTACACTGCAAGCGATCAAGGCTCTTCAGCCGCAAATAGTCGTACCTGCACATATGCTCGAAAATGCGCCAGAAAATTTAGCTGCCGTGAATTTTTCATTGGACTATTTAAACAATTATGAGAAAGCAGTAAAAACCACAAAAACTGCACAACAACTTTCTCAAACAATGCAACAACAATATCCTGATCTCAAAGAAACAGATACTCTGGATTTGGGTGCAAAGGTAGTTAAAGGTGAAATGAAATGGCCTTAATTTGAGACATAATTTCAAAACGCTGTAAAATTTCATCTCTGCAAAATGGGCTCATTCAAAAAGAATGGGCCTGTATGTACGATAAGTACTGCAAAAAGCCCTCAATTACGATGTAACAATTTATTATGGTTTTAGGTGATTTATATAACGTAAACATCCAGATTTATGATCATTCTCCTGCAATTTAAAATTAAAAAATAAAAGTTGGATAACAAGTTAGCGCGGCTTTTATGATTTAAAGCTCTGTTTTTAGCAAAATGGCTTTTAGTTAAAAAAAATTGCAGAACATGTACGTCTAACTCTATAAACACCAACCAATGATGTGAGTTTGACCAAAAGAAATTGTGAATCATAGGCAGCGCAAAGTTGGACTTTGCAAATTTTCGTCATAATGAAAGGAAAGAAACATGAAGAAACTTGGTCTATTATCATTGGTATTCGCAGGTGTAGCATTCACAGCAGTAGGCTGTGCTTCGGAAGCTGGCTTAAATGCTTCAGGTTCTACACAAGCGTCTGCAAGCCCAGAAGCAACGGGTGTGCAGGGTGGTGTAGCAGTGCAAGCGGATACTTCAACACAGGCTCAACCTGTACAGGCATCTCCTGAACAACCACAAGTTGCCCCTGAGTCTGCACCGGTTCAATAATATTTTTTGTCTGCGATGCGGTGAATGAAAGTGATCATTGGATGCCACCATAACACTCAGTTTTAGATGAGCTGCTACTCATTTGAAACGTTCAAAGCCGACATTCAGCGAAGATATGACGTACAGATACTTAGGTCGATTGCCTTCAGGCAAGGCTTTAGTCATCAATTATAGTAGCTCCATAGCAAACAGGATGTTTGTTGCAAATGGTCGTACAGTAAATAAGGCAGGATGCTTGAGTACGAACCAAATCAAAGCCTAAATCTCCGTAGATTTAGGCTTTGATTTATTTGAACGACGTTATTTAACGAGTACAGATGTTAAGGGCGATCCGCATATCTCCAACCCCCATTAGCATGATCCCAGCGACCATGATCTCTGTCCCAGTGACCTTTTCTGTTATATCCATCATCATTTCGATCATAGTCATATCGATCACCATGCCGATGATTGTGATCTTCAGGTAAAACTACACATCCAACTGCAAGCAATGCAGTGACAAGTGAGATCAAAATTACTTTCATTTTACTGCTCCTTATTTTTGATCTAACCAATGACAAAACTATCCAATGCCATTTCAGGTTTGAGTCAATGACTTTTATTGTGGTTGCGATTAGCGTAGGAAAAATTAAGGAAATGTAACTTGATTAGGTGTCTTGTATGCGCATATAGTCAAGACACGCTTGAATATGTAGAAAAAATGAATAACAGCAATTTGAAGGGAGAAATCAGTGAATCTATCGCAGCAAAAGCTTCAGGCATTATTAGAAAAAGGGCAGGGACCAGCAGCGCGCGCATTAGACAAACTCCCTGCTTTTGTTCAGGAGTCCATTGTTAAATTACTGGGCTATCCCTATCAGTATCCCCAACTTGATAGTTTCACTAAATGCTTGATGGCGGTGCAGTACAAACAGGGGTATTCGGGTTTTATCGATGAAAATGTTGACCGTTCCCGCCAAATGTTTGAACTGCAAATGCAGGCGATTCGACGCAAACCAACACCATTAGAGTTTGTAGAAGATATTCGTTTACCTTTACAAAGTGGTACGATCTTTGCCAGACATTATCATCCGCATCCAAATAAAAAACTGCCTATGGTGGTGTTTTATCATGGTGGTGGCTTTGTGGTTGGTAATGTCGATACACATGATGAAGCTTGTCGCCTGATTGCTAAATCAGCCAATGTGCAAATATTAAGTATTGAATATCCGCTCGCTCCAGAATTTTCTCCTAAGCATTTAATTCAGTCCTGTGAAGATGCGTTGGCTTGGGTTTATCAAAACCGCCGCTATTTTAAAATTCTAAAAAATCGTATTGCTGTGGCAGGCGATAGCGCAGGCGGCAATATCAGCACCGTGGTGGCTCAACGAACCATTGGTAAGTCTTATGCACCACAAGCTCAATTCTTGATTTATCCAGCGGTAGACTTTAAAAGCCGTCATCCCTCTTTTTATGCCTATAAAGATGGTTTGGTATTGACCGGTCGTGATATCGATTACGTCACAGATTACTACGCAACCCAATATCATATTGAATTAACAGATCCAGTGATTTCACCCACCTATGGAAATTTGAAAAAAATAGCACCCGCATATGTAGTGACGGCTGGTCATGATGTGCTACACGATGAGGGTGAGATTTATAGTCATAAATTGCGTCAGAATGGTGTTAAGGTTCAATATGATGAATATCTGGATCAAACCCACGGTTTTATTAACCTGACACCTGTTTCGCGTAAAGCCAAAGCCAATCTGGTACAAATGAGTAAATCATTTAGAAAGTTTTGGGATAAACACGCCTAATTGAAATCAAGACGATAAATCAAAGATAAAAAGGTGTTTCACGTGGAACATCTTTTTGATAATACAAATAACAATATTATAAAAATAGACCATGAACATACTATGCTAGTCTGGCTAGCAATTTGGTCGCTATAGAGATAGAAAAGGAAAAACCATGTTAAAGAAAGTCGCTTTAATGGCAACGGGGTGTTTAATGAGTATTAGTGTATTTGCAAATACACTCGTTGAAATGAAAACCTCTATGGGCAATATTGAGATTGAGCTTTTTAATGATCAAGCTCCAATTTCTAGCAAAAATTTTGAAACTTATGTAAAAAGCAACTTTTATACAGGGACGATTTTTCATCGCGTTATTCCTGGCTTCATGGTTCAAGGTGGTGGCATGGATGTCAACCTCAAAGAAAAAGCGACTCGACCAGCAATCAAAAATGAAGCAAGTAACGGACTTAAAAATACACGTGGTACTTTAGCAATGGCGCGTACCAGTAACCCAAATTCTGCAACTAGCCAATTCTTCATTAATGTTGCAGATAATAACTTCCTGAATGCTTCTCCAGTAGATGCAGGGTATGCAGTGTTTGGTAAAGTCACAAAGGGCATGGATGTGGTCGATAAAATTGTTAAAGTTCCAACAACGACTATAGGTTCTTATCAAAATGTGCCTAAACAACCGATTAAAATCCTGAGTGTGCAAATCAAGCCACAAAAAAGTGCTAAATAACAAACAATAAAGCAGAAATGTGAAATTAATATTTCTGCTTTATAAATAAATAGTTACATTGGTTTTGATTATAAAATAAACTAGATCGATGCACAAAAATAGAACACTCAATAAAACAATGAGTTAAAGGGGCTTGCTTGTGTAGGGAATTGCCCTATAATGCACTCATCCCGACGCGATACACGATGAAGATCTTGGCTTTTAGGGTTAAGGTTGAGTGGTTTGTATTGAGTTGAATTTCTTACTGACGAGGTAAGGAATAGATCATTAAGAGAATAGAAGAACAACTTGTGTGGATTTTTACTAATTGATTGATCGAAATATTATCATTAATTGATTGGTTTAAATTACTCGAAGTTTATTTGAGAGAATTTGTCAGTAATTGATGAGCCAGAATTGGCACCTTGTCTTTAATAAGGTGCGAAATGATTTTAACTGAAGAGTTTGATCATGGCTCAGATTGAACGCTGGCGGCAGGCTTAACACATGCAAGTCGAGCGGAGAGAGGTAGCTTGCTACTGATCTTAGCGGCGGACGGGTGAGTAATACTTAGGAATCTGGCTATTAGTGGGGGACAACATTTCGAAAGGGATGCTAATACCGCATACGTCCTACGGGAGAAAGCAGGGGATCTTCGGACCTTGCGCTAATAGATGAGCCTAAGTCGGATTAGCTAGTTGGTGGGGTAAAGGCCTACCAAGGCGACGATCTGTAGCGGGTCTGAGAGGATGATCCGCCACACTGGGACTGAGACACGGCCCAGACTCCTACGGGAGGCAGCAGTGGGGAATATTGGACAATGGGGGGAACCCTGATCCAGCCATGCCGCGTGTGTGAAGAAGGCCTTATGGTTGTAAAGCACTTTAAGCGAGGAGGAGGGTACTGGTATTAATACTACCAGGTACTGGACGTTACTCGCAGAATAAGCACCGGCTAACTCTGTGCCAGCAGCCGCGGTAATACAGAGGGTGCGAGCGTTAATCGGATTTACTGGGCGTAAAGCGTGCGTAGGCGGCTAATTGAGTCGGATGTGAAATCCCCGAGCTTAACTTGGGAATTGCATTCGATACTGGTTAGCTAGAGTGTGGGAGAGGATGGTAGAATTCCAGGTGTAGCGGTGAAATGCGTAGAGATCTGGAGGAATACCGATGGCGAAGGCAGCCATCTGGCCTAACACTGACGCTGAGGTACGAAAGCATGGGGAGCAAACAGGATTAGATACCCTGGTAGTCCATGCCGTAAACGATGTCTACTAGCCGTTGGTCTCTTTGAGGGATTAGTGGCGCAGCTAACGCGATAAGTAGACCGCCTGGGGAGTACGGTCGCAAGACTAAAACTCAAATGAATTGACGGGGGCCCGCACAAGCGGTGGAGCATGTGGTTTAATTCGATGCAACGCGAAGAACCTTACCTGGTCTTGACATAGTAAGAACTTTCCAGAGATGGATTGGTGCCTTCGGGAACTTACATACAGGTGCTGCATGGCTGTCGTCAGCTCGTGTCGTGAGATGTTGGGTTAAGTCCCGCAACGAGCGCAACCCTTTTCCTTATTTGCCAGCACTTTGGGTGGGAACTTTAAGGATACTGCCAGTGACAAACTGGAGGAAGGCGGGGACGACGTCAAGTCATCATGGCCCTTACGACCAGGGCTACACACGTGCTACAATGGTCGGTACAAAGGGTTGCTACCTAGCGATAGGATGCTAATCTCAAAAAGCCGATCGTAGTCCGGATTGGAGTCTGCAACTCGACTCCATGAAGTCGGAATCGCTAGTAATCGCGGATCAGAATGCCGCGGTGAATACGTTCCCGGGCCTTGTACACACCGCCCGTCACACCATGGGAGTTTGTTGCACCAGAAGTGGATAGTCTAACTGCAAAGAGGACGTTCACCACGGTGTGGCCGATGACTGGGGTGAAGTCGTAACAAGGTAGCCGTAGGGGAACCTGCGGCTGGATCACCTCCTTAACGAAAAGATTGGTTGATTGGTAAGAATCCACAACAAGTTGTTCTTCTGGTATCTGAATGAAAAAGATTTAGAGAGAAGCTTTTAAAAAAAGAGCGAGAATCAAACACTACGCACAGCGAAGCTGTTTGTCTTGCGAAACTTTTAAAGCGGTGCTTTAAAACTTTCTCAGGGTCTGTAGCTCAGTTGGTTAGAGCACACGCTTGATAAGCGTGGGGTCACAAGTTCAAGTCTTGTCAGACCCACCATTCTGACGAATAGATTAATGAGTACAGAGTTAAAGATACGTAAATGATATAAGCTGGGGACTTAGCTTAGTTGGTAGAGCGCCTGCTTTGCACGCAGGAGGTCAGGAGTTCGACTCTCCTAGTCTCCACCA
>NZ_KB849712.1 GCF_000368825.1 Acinetobacter ursingii DSM 16037 = CIP 107286
TTAATGCAAGGTAAACCTCGTTTTAATGCAAGGTAAACCTCGTTTTATAATCTCTCAAAGCCTTATAAATTCAGGTTTACAGGCTATCTAAAAGCATTTAAAAGCTTAAAAATAATTAAAAGCATATTTCATGAAAAATTGCCCTTGGTTTTCGCTTCGCTCAAACTCTATTGAATCTCGCTTTCGCTCGATTCGTCGGGGCAATTTTTGGTTCATGTTTTCGTGACTTTGAGAAAAAGCAAAAGCAACTCGGAATTCGCTTCGCTCAT
Source organism: Acinetobacter ursingii DSM 16037 = CIP 107286 (assembly GCF_000368825.1). Taxonomy (GTDB): domain Bacteria; phylum Pseudomonadota; class Gammaproteobacteria; order Pseudomonadales; family Moraxellaceae; genus Acinetobacter; species Acinetobacter ursingii. The sequence continues at coordinate 270 of NZ_KB849712.1, forward strand.
GAGCTTTTTTTTCTCGCTTCGCTCGGTTTAGGAATCAAACTTGGAAAGTTCGCACCCATTCGGGATGCTCTGTAAAGCAGGTGATTGATGGATAGGGAGCTTGTAATCAGGGAAAGGGATGGGCAAATTTTTTCAGTTCGCTCGTAGACACTCGCTCTGTTTAGCGACTCATGCCACGAGATTTCATTTTTGGTGCATGTTGCTGTGCTTTGAGCTGTTGTTCTTGTCTAAGTTTCATTTGTTGTTCTGCTTTGATCTCATCCACACAGGTTTTGATGGTCCGATAGTTTTTATATAAGTTTTGGTATTGCTCGGCTTTGGCTGGATGCTGCTTTTGGTACTGTTTCCAGGCATGTTCTTTGAATTTGTCATTTTCCAATAAATCCTTCACACCATTTTTTTTCTGGTATTCATGTCTGCCTTTTAGCTGTTTGTGTTCTTGGTAAATCGCATCACGTTGTGCTTCCCAGGCTTTTTTTCCAAACAGTAAGGGTTTGTTCTGGGTTAATTCATTGTGTTGATCCACTAGGCTTTGTAATTTGTCATGACTTTGTTTGAGTCCGCTTTTCACGATGTCTTGGGCGAGCTGCTGACTAAACTCGTTTTTATGCTTTTGCATCTTGCCTAGGGTGTTTTCTGCCTTTTTAAAAACATCCTGCATAAAATCCAGGTCTAGATTCGTGTCTTTTGCGCTGATTTCGCGTTTTAGCACTTTGCCAAGGGTTTCCCTCTGTTTTTCCTCAAACAGGGCTTTTTCATCAATTGGTGGCGTTTTAGCACTATTTTCAATCTGAGTCTGCTGTTCTGTTTTCAATGCACTAAGTTTTATCTCGTTTTCAGCAATCAGCAGGTCCATATTTTTGCCGTATTGCAGCTGAGCCTGATTTCTTTCTTTGATTTCGTCATTGCTTCGGCTGATTTCGGTTTCGATGCCTCTTCTACGTAGTTCGGTGACTTTCGGTCCTTCGTGCAGGGTGGCTTCCAGGCCATTCTCCTGGTCTTTGTAGCTACGGTGGTCGACCCGGGCGGTGGATCCGGCCAGATCCAGGTGCATATTGCAGATATCGGCAAAGTGTTCGCGCCAGTGCTCGATTTCTCCACTGTGTTTCTGATCGAGCTCCCGGGTTTTCTCGGTAAAACCTTCGGGAGTGAGCTTACGTGTGCTCATCAGGATATGGGCGTGATAATTGCGTTCATCACTGCCGGATCCGGTATGCGGTGCATGAATACAGGCATCGACGGCCACCTGGTGTCTGTCCACGATACTGGTGCATAGTTCTTCGAGCATGGCCAGGCGTTGTTCCTGGTTCAACTCACTTGGAAAGGCAATCTCAAATTCCCGGGCGACTGTCGAGTTTTTTCGGGTTTCCCTTTGTTCAACTTCGTTCCAGAGTTTTTCCCGGTTTTTTAAATGCTGTGGTGCGCCTTCGGGTAAATAAATTTCTTTGTATTCCACACCGGTTTTTCGGCTGTAGTCATGTTCTCGGCCTTCACGTTTACAATAGATCTTTTCACCTGCCCGATAGGCAATCGCAGCAGTGGCGGAACGCCCTGCTGATCGTGCTACGGTTTTGACTGAAAAGTGGTAAATCGCCATGCCTGTTTTTCGCTTTTAAATTTTCACGTAGTGAAATACAACCGTGAATACGGTTGTCGGGGTATTGGGGAGACCCCAATCGGACTTGCAAACGAAGTTTGCATAAGTGCGCTCTTCGAGGAAAACATTACTATACATATAGCACCTTGAATGCAGATTCAAGTGCGCTTATGTTAGGGATGGTTTCCCAGGATGATGGTATTGGATTAATGAGCGTTACTGAAACACTAGACAGCAAAATTAAAGCCCAGGAAGAAAAGCTGAAACAGCTCAAAGCTCAAAGGCAGGCAGCACTAGCAAGAGAACGAGCCAAAGAGAAAGAACAGGCTCGAAAGGATGATACCAGACGTAAGATTTTGATCGGATCTTGCATGCTAAAAATCACTGAAGATGATGAACAAGCCAGAGCTAAACTAATTGCTCAGATGGATAAGTATTTAACGGATGAGCGTGACCGAAAGCTTTTTAATCTATAAATTTTGAGAGATGAGTAGTGGAAGATTCAACACTTAATGAGTTAATACGTAATACAGAATTATTCTTTGAACATCACTGGAATGTAGATCTATTAGGAAAGCCTCCTGAATGGTCACCAGTACATTTTAATTTTGGAAAAATTCCTAATTACGATAAACAAGGTGTATATGCGTTTATCAAAGGGGATTTAGTGACTTATATCGGTGTTGGGACTTCTAGAGGTGCTGGCCGTTATCGTGGTAATGGCTTAAGCGCCAGGGTAATGAAATATTGCCGATGGAATGAAGATAAAACTGAATATATTGCGATAGATCCAAGACTGAAAGATGCTGGGTCCATCATTACAATAGGCTTTGAACGTGATACGGCTTATTTAGCAAATGCCCTAGAAGTTTTTCTTATCTCTAAAATCCAACCTGTCCACAATGTGGTTAAAGTTGGTATGTAATCTCCCCTAAGAGATTCGATGTTAAACAAGATAATTTATTAAAAAAAGATTGATATGTATTAAAAAAGAACGTATATACTATTTGTATATACAAAAAATGGGTTGTTGGGTTATTTATTACTCTATTAATTGATTTTTTTGCTTTTATTTCATTGACTAATCCTTAGTTATAGTAGATATTTCAATCAATGGATGTATATACAAATTGTATATATAAAACTATAACATATTGAGGGTAGAATAATGGTTGATGATAATGACCCTTTTCTCATCATTTCTGCTCGTGTGCGACGTAAGTTGGCAGACAAGCATTCAGTGGTACCTGCAGAAGTTTCGCAGTGCTTTCTTAACTATACTGAGAATAACTTTTTAGAAGATTCTCGGGAAAAAAATAAGACTAACCCACCAACAAAGTGGTTCATCTCTGAAACTGATTCAGGGCGGTTGTTAAAGGTTTGTTTTATTTATTTAGAAGATGTTCAAAAGATTGTTATTAAGTCTGCTTTTGAACCTAATCAAAATGAATTAAATCTCTTCTTTCCAGAAGACAGTTAATTCTTAGACAAATTTGAACATTCTGAGCAGTGAAGACTCATCATTGTTCAGAGTGTTCGGGTTATCTGACTAATCCCCCATCTTGGTCGATGGGGTTTTGTTCAGATATACATTAAATACGCTTATATAAAGTGACGTGAAGAAAACACGAACAAATTGTTTATGGGTATAGAGTATGAAAAATATAGATCAACATTCACCTGAAATAGCAGATCTTGAACTAGATGATGCTACACAGTGGGAAAGTAGAGAATTAGGATCAGATCCTCAATTTGCAAGATCTACATCGGTTCCAGCATCTTTCCATGAGTTATTAAATAAATCTAATAATATGCAGATGATTTCAATTCGGTTGCCGAAAGATCTTATAGATGATTTGAAAAATATCAGCAAGGCTCAAAAAATGGGGTATCAAGCATTAATGCGTGAAGTATTAAAGCGTTTTGTCGAGGCTGAAAAGAAAATTATGTATAGAGAACTTATGAAAGCTAATCAGGAATTAGAGCAGCAATTAAAAGATGCAGAAGAACTTTTAAAAAAACATGGTAAAGAAAGAAAAATGGCATAAGTTATTGAATTAATTAATTTAAATTATATTTTAATTGGAGATTTAAATTGGCTATCGTGAATAAAGATACAGAAAAATTTATAGTACAAATAAATAGTTCAAAAGAATGGTGGGCTAATACCTATAGTGCTGGGGATACAGTACCTGTTTCAGGTATTTATAAATGTAAAGGTTGTAAGAAGGAAATAACTAGTAATAAAAATGATCCATTTCCTCCCCAGAATCATCATCAGCATACTGCATTAGCTGGAAAAATAGAGTGGAAACTAATAGTAAGAACGGATACTGAAGGAAACGATTGCGGACTCTAATAACTTCATTTGTTAAATATACTAAAATATTTAATAAAAACAGTTATTTATATAATAAAAACCCCGGCATTCTGCCGGGGTTTTCGTATAACCGCCATTATGTTAAATGGGCATAAATCAATTCTAAAATTATCTATGATAATTCTTAGCTTTTACTTCAGTACTGCGTTTAGGGTGGATAGAAAAGGGGCTAGCTGCTATGATTGCCCCCGAAATCCTCCAAAATAGATATCTTTCTTAATATGACACTTACGCCACCATAAGTTTATTTACCTCTTAAATCAGTAAATAACTCATCACTGTCTAGTGATGTGGTGTAGTAGCTTGTGTGTCGTATATATCACATCACTAGCCTTTCTTAAAATTTAAAAAAATAGGCTATTTCATGTTATCCACTATTCGAGAACAATGGTTCTCTAATATTCGCGGGGATGTCCTTGCGGGTATTGTTGTCGCTTTGGCTCTAATTCCTGAAGCAATTGCCTTCTCTATTATTGCAGGTGTCGATCCTAAAGTCGGGTTATACGCTTCATTCTGTATTGCCGTGGTGATTGCTTTCGTAGGTGGTCGCCCTGGTATGATTTCTGGGGCAACCGGTGCCATGGCGTTATTAATGGTAACACTGGTTAAAGAGCATGGTCTGCAATACTTATTAGCAGCCACAATTTTGACAGGATTTATTCAAATCTTAGCCGGCTATCTAAAATTAGGTGCCTTGATGCGGTTTGTATCCAAGTCAGTTGTGATTGGCTTTGTGAATGCCCTGGCTATTCTAATTTTTATGGCTCAATTACCTGAACTCACTAATGTGACATGGCATGTCTATGCGATGACAATTGGTGGTTTAGCCATTATTTATCTATTCCCTTATATTCCAGTGATAGGGAAGCTTTTACCCTCTCCTCTCATCTGTATTGTCTTACTTACGCTCTTTGCCTTATTCATTGGTTTAGATGTAAGAACCGTCGGAGATATGGGGCAATTACCGGATACGCTTCCAATTTTCTTGCTTCCTGATATTCCTTTAAATCTTGAAACCTTAACGATTATTTTGCCTTATTCACTGGGATTAGCAGCCGTAGGTTTGCTTGAATCTATGATGACAGCAACGATTGTCGATGATTTAACAGATACCAATAGTGATAAAAACCGTGAGTGTAAAGGACAAGGCGTTGCCAATATTGCTTCAGGTTTCTTAGGCGGAATGGCAGGCTGTGCCATGATTGGTCAATCGATTATTAATGTGAAATCTGGTGGGGGTACCCGTTTATCTACATTTAGTGCCGGGGTCTTCCTGTTGATTATGGTGGTGTTTATCAGTGACTGGCTTAAAGTCATTCCAATGGCTGCACTGGTTGCTGTCATGATTATGGTATCAATTGGAACATTTAACTGGGATTCTCTGCGCAATATCCGCCAATATCCTCTCTCTAGCAATATCGTGATGATCGTTACAGTCGTCGTAGTTGTTGCCACACATAACCTGGCTTATGGTGTATTAGTCGGTGTTCTTCTTTCTGCATTATTTTTTGCCAATAAAATTGAACGCTATATGGCGATTCAATCTGTATTTGATGAATCAGAAAGCACACGTACTTATACGGTAACAGGTCAAGTGTTCTTCAGTTCAGCAGATAAATTTACTTCTGCATTTGATTTCAAAGAGGCACTTTCAAAAGTGGTGATTGATGTCAGTCAGGCACACTTCTGGGATGTTTCTGCGGTTGCTGCCGTAGATAAAGTGGTCATTAAGTTTAGACGTGAAGGAACAGAAGTCGAACTTATTGGAATGAATGAAGCTAGTAAAACATTAGTCGATAAGTTTGGTATCCATGATAAGCCAGATGCTTTAGATCGCTTAAATAGCCACTAAGAGGGATTAGTTATGTCAAAAATTATTGCATGTATTGATGGATCATTAGTAACAAATACTGTGTGTGATTATGCAGCTTGGTTTAGCGATAAACTTAATTCACCTATTAAACTATTGCATGTCATTGATAAGCCAAAAGCAAAAGCACCACAAGATTTAAGTGGTGCAATTGGTCTAGGAAGTCGAGAAACCTTGCTCAAAGAATTGGTTGAACTCGAAGAACGTAAGGGAAAAATCGAGCTAGAGCATGGCCAGATTCTTCTTCGGGAAGCAAAGAACTATTTATTGGAGAAGTTCTCTATTGATGCTCAAAGTTTTCAACGCCATGGCAGTGTTTTAGAAACAATCATGGGAATGGAAGACGACATTAGAGTTCTTGTTATGGGTAAGCATGGGAATGAAACCGAGCATGATTCCAGTAAAATTGGAACCCATATTGAAAATGTTGTTCGTGCCCTTCATAAACCCGTATTAATAACGTCTGCACCATTTAGTCCACCTAAGTCTTTTTTAATTGCTTTTGATGGAAGTCAGACTGCACGTATTTGTGTAGACAAAATTGCCAATAGCCCTTTATTAAAAAACCTGACAGCTCATCTGGTATATGTTGGTAAGCCAAATAGTGATATGACATCTCAAGTCACTTGGGCAAAAGAGTTGCTTGCAAATAATGGTTTTGATGTCATTGAGAGTGTACTCGAAGGTGATGTCGAGAAATCAATATTAGATTACCAAGAGAAAAACTCTATTGATATGATGGTTATTGGTGCATATGGTCACTCAAAAATACGCCAGTTTTTTATTGGTAGTACGACGACCAAATTGTTATCAAGCTCTACAAAACCAGTATTATTATTAAGATAATTTTTAAAAGATAAAAGGATAGTTTTTAACTATCCCTTTTTTAGATTTTCTAAAATTAACATAATACACGTTATACGAAATGCGTTATAATTCCACTTAGAAATCAATGCTGTAGTTTCTAGTTGATAGCCCATCTTCCCCAAGGTGGGTTTTTTTTATGATTTTTCACGTTCCACGCCTATTCTTTGACCAATGTTTCACGACTTTATTCAGTTTTAATAAACATCATCCGGTTTTTTGAGGAGTCATTATTTCATGTGCTTGCACTGAAATTGGCTCATCAAAAAAGTGGAGTCCTAGTTAACCGTAAGGAAGGAAAAAACGACTCAGGAAGCCCCTCTTTTTAGGTGTAGGCTCAATATGTTCTGGAACAGGGATGCGTTTGTTCTCTGGAGTAGTCAATCCGTCATAGTTCGATTCAGTCTGTGGCCGAGAATCTGTTGCTATATCCTGTTCAGATTTATGATCGGTAAACGTAGTCATATTGGCTTTTGGAGCTTCCAGTAAGCGCTGCATGGCCTCAATCTGTTCTTGATAAAACGATTCACGTTCTAATGATTGATTTTCTCTCTGTATTGCCTGATTTAATTGTTTTTCCAGCATGTCAACTTGACGTTTTAGCAAGTCAACTTCTGTTAAGTTATGCCTACTAGTTGATTGACTTTGGTTGACACTAGAATTGCTTTTTTGTGGTTCCCCAAAAACTCTTAAGGCTTCTGAAAAGTCAATTAATCCATCCGATCCTTTTGATAAATTTCCTTTCTTTATATGGGCATATACAGCTTGTCTTGAATATCCATATAATTTCGCTAGTTCTGAAACTGACAGTTTTTTCATTATGTAAACCAGTTTTCAAATAGTGTTAATAGTTGATTGTTAACTTTACTATGTCAATTGACATCATTCATTGAAAGCCGACTTTTCGAAGTAATGGCATAAATTCTTTTAATTTATTTGGCTCTTGTAGCATGGTTACAATCCGAGCAGCAAACTGTTCATAGCTTTCATTACCTTGTGAAAGTTTAGCCATCTCAGGAAGTTCTGATAATTTACTAGCAAATAAATATCGTTGTGCATCAGTCAAATTGATTTTTAGCTCTTTGTCCTGACTAATGTCATTGGCTGTATTTGTTGCTGACTTTTTCTGTTTGAAGCTAAATGAAAAGCCCGTAATGGATCTGCCGGTTTTATGTTGTTCAACTTTGACATTAATATCGGTATGTTCATTTACTTGCTTTAATGCAATGTCTAAAACATATTTCTTAAAATCGTACATCCTTTTGTATTCAGTCTCGAGTACACCTATTTTTTGTCTGAAATCGTAGATAGTTATAAGAGGCGTTTTTCCGGTACTACGCCACGCAATCAATATTTCATATAAGCGAACAGCATAAGCACTCGTTAAATTGCTTATTTGCTGTATCTCATACTTTGTAAATTGTTCTTCTAATCGAGTTATTAAAGGCACAATAGCAGGAGCAAAAATAAGTCTAACGACAGCCTCATTATCAATATAAGCAACCTCGCTTACCCATCTTGACTTGTGATTAATAACATTACCTTTTTCACTAAGACTTTGATAACTGAATTGTCTTGCAAATAGGTCATCGCAAGCATCTTTTAAGGCTTGATAAGCAGTATTTCGATGTACACCAAATTGATTGATATAACTTTCAGCATGAACTGTTAATGGATCATTAGCATTTATCCCTTTACCTGATTCCCTGGCTTCAACGATAGCTAAAAGAATTAATCGTTGTTCTACTAGATCAAGGTTATAACTAGCATTAATTAAAGCGTTATCTTTGACAATTAGTTCGGTTTTCATATGAAAAATTTATATTTTTAAGTCAATAAGACGAGGTTATATTATCAACTCGCTTAATGCAAGGTAAACCTCGTTTTAATGCAAGGTAAACCTCGTTTTA
>NZ_KB849713.1:0-1664 GCF_000368825.1 Acinetobacter ursingii DSM 16037 = CIP 107286
GACCTAACGGGTTAATCTTATCATAGTACATTGCTTCAAACTCAAAAGGCGATACATAACCCAGTGCACTGTGTACACGCTTTTTGTTGAATCAATCTACCCAGTTTAGTGTCGCAAGCTGTACATCTGCTAAACCTTGCCAATCTGCTTTTAAATATTCAATCACCTCTGTTTTGTATAAGCCATTCACTGTTTCAGCCAAAGCATTATCGTATGAATCACCAGTCGTACCGACTGATGCTCTTAAATTTGCTGCTTCTAAACGATTGGTATAGCGAATAGAAAGATATTGCACACCTCTGTCGGAATGGTGAATCACGTTCTTTGGCATGCCTCGATCGTGCAATGCCTGCTCAAGTGCATCGAGCACCATATCTGTATTCATCCGTGTAGATACTTTCCATCCGACAATTGCTCGTGAGAACACATCAATAATAAAGGCGGTATAGACCCAACCTGAATTGGTTTGAATATACGTGAAGTCAGCGACCTGAGAAGCATTGCTTCGCAAGGGTCAGGTTGATCAGCATTAAAATTACGTTTCACTAGATCATCTGCCCGTTTTTGATCATCTCTGCTACGGGTGGTTTGTTTATTCTTACCACGCCAAACACCTTGTATACCTAGCTTTTGCATCAATCGAGCAACTGTACAACGTGCGATAACATAACCTTCACGTTTCAATTGTTGCCAGACCTTACGCACACCATATCGACCTGAACTTTCTTTCCAAATTCGTTTAATTTGTTCAGCATGATGCTCATCATGTAGATCTCGTTTCGCTCGATGTTCTGGATTGTCAGCGAGATCTAAAGTTCGGTAATAGGTTGAAGCTGCGATCGTTAAAATCCTACAAATCGCATCAACACCATATCGATCTTTATTGTTATGGATGAAATCCACCATTATTTGTGTGGGCGGTCGAGCTCCGCCTGGGCGAAAAAAGCGGCTGCTTTACGTAGAATTTCATTGGCACGCTTTAATTCTTTAATTTCACGTTCCATTTGCTTCATTTTTTCTTGATCAGATATCTGTTGTACTTTAATAGGATTTTGCTGATCTAAATGCTTTTGATGCCAGGCACGAAGTGTTTCAGGAGTACAACCAATCTTAGGCGCAATTGCTGTGATTGCAGCCCAAGTAGAAGGATAATCTTTTTCAGATTCAATTAGTAATTGAACCGCTCTTTCTCTGATTTCAGGGGTATATTTTAATTTTGTCATCGGGATAGTCTCTCAGAATATTGACTCTCCGACAAACCCGGTACGGTTCACTCATCAATATAATTTACCCTGGAAAAAAATTAATCGTGTGAATTGCTACATATTTGACAAATTTTTCAGATAAGACCTTTGCTAAATCATCTTAGAATTAGCTGCATAATACTTATTTAAACATTGATTACAGAAAAAGTTAGTTGTTGGGAACTTAAAGTAAAGGTGGTACTTAAACTGGTTACTAAATATAGAATAGTCTCAATAATAAATATATAAAATAATAATTTACAATTTCATATGATGCGTATCATACGCATCATATATAAAGCTTTCTATTTTGATATAATTGATACAATCAACCCCTTATTAGGTTTCATTTAAATTCCATGAGTCTTACTGAAATTAAAGTTCGCCAAGCTCATTGCAAGGAAAAAACCTGTTTTTTAT
>NZ_KB849713.1:1674-52673 GCF_000368825.1 Acinetobacter ursingii DSM 16037 = CIP 107286
AACCGCTCTTTCTCTGATTTCAGGGGTATATTTTAATTTTGTCATCGGGATAGTCTCTCAGAATATTGACTCTCCGACAAACCCGGTACGGTTCACTCATCAATATAATTTACCCTGGAAAAAAATTAATCGTGTGAATTGCTACATATTTGACAAATTTTTCAGATAAGACCTTTGCTAAATCATCTTAGAATTAGCTGCATAATACTTATTTAAACATTGATTACAGAAAAAGTTAGTTGTTGGGAACTTAAAGTAAAGGTGGTACTTAAACTGGTTACTAAATATAGAATAGTCTCAATAATAAATATATAAAATAATAATTTACAATTTCATATGATGCGTATCATACGCATCATATATAAAGCTTTCTATTTTGATATAATTGATACAATCAACCCCTTATTAGGTTTCATTTAAATTCCATGAGTCTTACTGAAATTAAAGTTCGCCAAGCTCATTGCAAGGAAAAAACCTGTTTTTTATCCGATGAAGATGGGCTTAGCCTGAAGATTGAACCGAGTGGAAGAAAATCTTGGTGCTATCGCTATACAAATCCACAAACTAAAAAACGTCGACGCATTCAGTTAGGTCTTTATCCTGATTTATCACTGAAAAAGGCACGACAAGTCAGAGATGACTTTAAAGACAATAATTTCTGTTTTGAACATGATACTGCCTCTAATGTCATCACCTTTGGTAAGGTCGGGGAGGAGTGGTTACAGTTCAAACTGAAGAATGCTTTCAACGATCTACCCCGCTGTGGTGTACTACAGTTAGCAGAAAGATGCTTACAGCAAGATATTTATCCAGACCTTCAGGATTTACCTTTTCAAAACATCAAGCGTTATGACCTGGTTTCAGTAATCAAAAAAATAGAGGGACGCCAAGTAAAAGAACCTGTCAAGAAAGCTTGTAGTTATTTGAACCAAATTTATGACTACGCTGTAGCGATGGGTTATTGTGAATTCAACATCGCGCATGGTTTAAATAAAATCGCCATTAACAGTAAAATCAAGAAGAATTATCCGTATTTGAAAGCGGAGGATATATCTGATTTTAAGTATAAATTACAAAAATTGGATGCCCATCCGATTATTAAAAAAGCACTGATGTTTAAATTATATACTGGAGTGCGAGGGGCTGAATTGTTATTGTCTGAGCCTCATCATTTTGATTTAAATGAAAAAATATGGAAAATACCTGCCTTGCATATTAAACAGTTTCGACGAAAAGTCATATTAGGCCATGAGATTCCAGATTTTTTAGTTCCACTTTCAAATCAGGCTTTAGAGATTTTGAAAGACGTCATGCAGTGGTCATACGGTGAAAAATACCTTTTTGCTAGCCCTCGCAAACACAATCAACCGATTCATTTTAATACTCTAAATATGGCCATACGTAAGATGGGGTATGGCAAACATCAACTATCTTCTCATGGATTACGTTCAACTTTTAGTACCATTTTGAATGACTCAGGTTTGTTCCAAGATAATTGGATTGAGGCACAACTTTCACATATTGATAAGAACCGTACCCGTGCCAGCTATAATCACGCTGACTATTTAGCTCAACGGACTGAAATGATGCAGTGGTGGGGTGATTATTTAAGTAATGGCTAGGTGAGTATCATACTTTTATATAGAAAAACTCTCTGTACACGACAAAAATAGTGAACCGTACCCGGTTTGTCTGAGACTTTTTATTTAAGTTAGGCCACCTGAACTAATCGTTTATTCACACCTCGTTTTAGCCAATCATAAAAGCGTGAAACTGATACATGAAGTAATCGTGCCATCAAAATAATCGGAAATAAGTGTTTTGGGATTTCACATAGGCGTACCTTACTGACTTTATTTGGCAAAGTACGCTACTGCCTTTTTTAGAAATTCACGTTCCATTTCACCATTTCAGCGGATTTAAGCTGCTGTTTAAGTTGCTTATTTTTCTTCGAGCAAAGCGTTTAGATCAGATGAATACTATTTAGTACCAGCTAAAGTCCCTGCCTTTGCCTTATTATTCTAATGCGAAAGGGTCTGCATGGAAATGCCGAGTTCTCTAGCTGTTTTTAGATACATTGCCTTGAATGGCTTCTATTGCTTTGATGGTTTCAGCTTTAAATTCTGCCGTATACGTCTTGTGTTTCTTGCTCATGGTAAACTCCTGATGAGTATGTATGGTTTACCAAGTTAAAACCTCCTGTTTTTTCAGCACACATCACCTCGATGGAGTACCATCCACCATACAGTCAGTGTGGAATTTCGTAAATATTAGTTAAACGTCAGCGGATTATGATCTTATTCAGAATTATCAGACTATCCGGTAATCCCTCCCTGAAAATAATTTTTAAAAACAACTTAGGCTAATTGATAAACACTATCTGGAAAGATTAAAAGAAAATATTTTTTAATTTCTGCTAATTCGTTTAAGGTAGGTTCCCTTTCAAGAAGTTGAAATGTCCAAATAAGTACAGCCTGATGATTATCATAGCAAGTATTTACTCCAAGAAAATTAGCCATTCCGTAACTTCTATTGATGTTCATTTCTTTAATTAATTGATTTCCTAAGTCACGAGCTTGCTGGCTGATCAATAATTCATTTGGCAACATGGCTGTCATCTCCACAAAATAATCTAATACAGCTTCAATCCTTACATTTAAAAAGTTATAATTTAGTTGAAATAGATGAATTATGCTTTCTATAAGTTGTAATGATCTGCTGTAGGTTAACTATAGCAGGGTATTACTCAGTCAACAACTTAAAATAACTCTTAGTAGGTTATTTTTTTGTAAATTAATTGATATATGATTACTTGCAAGTTATCCAGCCTCATGGGCGATCGAAAAATTTTAAAATTAAGTGATGTAGTACGTGCGACAGGCATCAATCGCAATACGCTTACGAGTATGTATTATGATCGTGCTGTACGTATTGAATTGCCAGTCGCCGATAAGTTATGTAAATACTTTAACTGTACGATGAATGATTTGTTTGAGTTTAAGGAAGATGTTGAAGAAAAAGATTAACCAATACTTCGTTTGATAAGTTTTCGCTACAGGTCGGCTTTGTTGCACAAAGATTTGAAATGCAAAGCGCCCCTAATTGAGCTAAATTTAAGGCGTAATTTGGGTAAGTGGTCGACCTAATTCCGTAAATCTGTTGAGGACTGCTACACGTGCATGAATCTCATTGACTTGGCTATCAAAACGCCTTGCTCTGAGTTTATCTCCTAATAATTTAATGCAGTGCATCTTAGTTTCAACCAAACTTCACCGATGATAGCCTGATTTTTTCCATAGTGTCCTGCCTGAGAAGCACTGCTTCCAAGATTAACTGTTCGAAGTAATTCATTTCGATCTAGCGAGCTGCTCTTTGTATCTTTCCAAGGTTTCGCATTTTTTTCTAGGTGGAATCACCGCATGCGCTTGCCGATCTGCAATGACCTCACGGCATTGCTTGGTGTCATAAGCTCCATCGGTATAAACAGAGTCAATCTGCTCATCTTGTGGAATCTGATTAAGTAAATCACCAAGCACCTGTGAATCACTGACATTATTGGTTGTAAGCTGAATAGCGCGTATTTGTAGAGTTTTAGCATCTATGCCAATATGAAGTTTACGCCATTGGCGACGATATTCAGGTCCATATTTCTTGCGTTTCCATTCGCCCTCACCTAGAAACTTCATGCCTGTAGAGTCTATGAGTAGATGCAGCCCATCGCTACTTTTTTGGTAATTGATTGCAATATTAATATGCTTTTGTCTTCTACAAAGCGTGGTGTACGAATATCACTGATATTCGTAGCTGCTCATCCGCAAAGTTTAATCAGACTTTGCACAAAGCCAGTGACCATACGTAAAGACAGACGGAGTAAGGATTTAATCATTAAGCAGCATTGGATGGCTGCATCGGAGTAGGTTTGATTTCGCCCTTATTTTGCCTTTTGATGGAGCATACCATTGTGTAGCAGGATCAAACCAAATGGCAATATTTCCGCGATGAACGAGTGCTCGGTTATATGCGGGCCAATTGGTTGTGCGGTAAATTTTATGTGTAGGCTTCTTCATTTGAAAATTATATCGCTGAAAAAGCCTTTACAGATAGGTTTGTGCAACAAAGCCTCTATGAACTTAAAGTAACATGTTCTAAATTTAACATAATGGCGGTTTTACGAAATTAAAATGTTAGAACCCATTCAAAATGTCTATATTCTCACCAATAAAAATGTCTAGTTTATGATGGCTTAAACATCATGGACTGGATATGAAATATAGATGCTGATCACTATGTCTGACAAAGAAATTCAACGTCTTGCTGTTCTGCAAGACGTTCGAGATCATCGTATTACACAAGTCCGTGCTGCAGAAATTCTTAATCTTTCAACCCGTCAAATAACCCGATTATTGCACAAGCTAAAGCAAGATGGTGTTTCAGGCCTGATACATGCCAGTCGTGGTCAACCAGGTCATCGTCGCCATGATGATTTATTAAAATCGAAATTTTTTCTATTATTTCTGAACATCTGCTTGGATTTGGACCCACCTTGGCTCATGAGAAGCTCAGCAGCATGTTTGCCCTAGATATCCCGGTAGAAACGCTTCGGCGCTGGATGACGGCAAATGACCTCTGGATTCCTCGATCCAAGCGCCTTAAACGTCCATATCAGCCACACTATAACCGTGATTGCTTCGGTGAGCTAATCCAGATTGATGGCTCATATCATGACTGGTTCGAAGGACGCGCTGCTAAGTGCTGCTTGCTGGTTTATATCGATGATGCTACTGGAAAGCTGTTGCATCTGCGCTTTTGTGAGGCCGAAACGACCTTTGACTATATGCTTTCAACCCGAGCCTACATTGAACAATACGGCAAACATCTGGCCTTTTATAGCGACAAACATTAGGTCTTCCGAGTGAACCAAAAATCTAGCCTAAACAGCCAGATCACGCAATTTGGCCGGATTCTGAATGAGTTAAACATTGATATTATCTTTGCCAACTCACCACAGGCTAAAGGTCGCGTAGAACGCGCGAATAGAACCCTTCAAGACCGGTTGATCAAGGAGATGCGTTTGGAAGGCATCAGTTCAATTGCCGAAGCCAATGCATGGCTACCCTGCTTCATTGAGCACTTCAATCAGAAATTTGCCAAGTGTGCGAGAAACTCGAAGAATTTACATCTACCCCTAACCGAATCTAATCTTGAACTGGATGATATTTTTACCTGGCAGGAACCGCGTAAGGTCACGAAGAACCTAACCATCACGTATGATAAATGTATTTATATACTTGAACCGACAGAGCTGAATCATAAGCTTGCTGGGCAATACATTTCAATTCTAGAGTATCCAGATGGCACTTTGGCCCTCATGCATGAAGGACGAAAGCTCAACTACAGCATCTTCAATAAATTGGCTGGGCTGCAGCAAAATGAGATTGTTGAGAATAAACGGTTAGGTTCAGTCCTGGCTCATATCCAGCAACAGCATGAAGAGTTGGAAAAACAGAATAAACGTTCCCGTCTCAAGAAGAGTATGCCAAGTCGTAAAGCTCAGAAAGCTGTTATTGAACAAAGAAATTTAAATCCTGTGCTTGACTCTTGCAGTTAAAAACAGGACATTTTAAATGGTTTATCGCATAGACATTTTAATTGGTGAATAACATAAAAAATCCTAGACTCAAATCTAGGGTTTAAATTTAAAAAAATACATAAAAATTAATAACATGGTATTAATATTATCCCATTGTAATTTGTTTCAATTCTAATGAATTATGAAACTCAAAATGTAAATAATTATCAAATATTTTGTATTTAAGCCAACTGTTACTTTCTCTTTCGGGGGTTCCAAATAAATTAGCTACAGATTGCATCGTACTTTTGTGATTAATACCTGTGATCAGATTTTCTAAAAATGGGTATGGGTAATATTCTTCATTCTCTTTGACGTAGATGAAAATGGTATCTAGTATCTGATGTTCATTAAACCTGAACGTAATACCTCTCTTAAAAAATTGCCAATAGGATAGCTTTTCTCCACCAAAATTAGTCTCTAATGAGTCAAACTCACTTGCAACAAGAATAACTGCTTTCAAAATATCTGAACTTGACTCTTTAGTTCCAAGACAAGATAAAAAAACCTCTACATCACCTGAAAAATTCACTTATGACATACCTAAATCAAAATTTTCTTTATCCTTTGGTTTTTATCAGGCGGATTCAAGCGATGCAACTAAGTGTAAGCCCAAAATAGAAATGTCTATATTCTCACCAATAAAAATGTCTAGTTTATGATGGCTTAAACATCATGGACTGGATATGAAATATAGATGCTGATCACTATGTCTGACAAAGAAATTCAACGTCTTGCTGTTCTGCAAGACGTTCGAGATCATCGTATTACACAAGTCCGTGCTGCAGAAATTCTTAATCTTTCAACCCGTCAAATAACCCGATTATTGCACAAGCTAAAGCAAGATGGTGTTTCAGGCCTGATACATGCCAGTCGTGGTCAACCAGGTCATCGTCGCCATGATGATTTATTAAAATCGAAATTTTTTCTATTATTTCTGAACATCTGCTTGGATTTGGACCCACCTTGGCTCATGAGAAGCTCAGCAGCATGTTTGCCCTAGATATCCCGGTAGAAACGCTTCGGCGCTGGATGACGGCAAATGACCTCTGGATTCCTCGATCCAAGCGCCTTAAACGTCCATATCAGCCACACTATAACCGTGATTGCTTCGGTGAGCTAATCCAGATTGATGGCTCATATCATGACTGGTTCGAAGGACGCGCTGCTAAGTGCTGCTTGCTGGTTTATATCGATGATGCTACTGGAAAGCTGTTGCATCTGCGCTTTTGTGAGGCCGAAACGACCTTTGACTATATGCTTTCAACCCGAGCCTACATTGAACAATACGGCAAACATCTGGCCTTTTATAGCGACAAACATTAGGTCTTCCGAGTGAACCAAAAATCTAGCCTAAACAGCCAGATCACGCAATTTGGCCGGATTCTGAATGAGTTAAACATTGATATTATCTTTGCCAACTCACCACAGGCTAAAGGTCGCGTAGAACGCGCGAATAGAACCCTTCAAGACCGGTTGATCAAGGAGATGCGTTTGGAAGGCATCAGTTCAATTGCCGAAGCCAATGCATGGCTACCCTGCTTCATTGAGCACTTCAATCAGAAATTTGCCAAGTGTGCGAGAAACTCGAAGAATTTACATCTACCCCTAACCGAATCTAATCTTGAACTGGATGATATTTTTACCTGGCAGGAACCGCGTAAGGTCACGAAGAACCTAACCATCACGTATGATAAATGTATTTATATACTTGAACCGACAGAGCTGAATCATAAGCTTGCTGGGCAATACATTTCAATTCTAGAGTATCCAGATGGCACTTTGGCCCTCATGCATGAAGGACGAAAGCTCAACTACAGCATCTTCAATAAATTGGCTGGGCTGCAGCAAAATGAGATTGTTGAGAATAAACGGTTAGGTTCAGTCCTGGCTCATATCCAGCAACAGCATGAAGAGTTGGAAAAACAGAATAAACGTTCCCGTCTCAAGAAGAGTATGCCAAGTCGTAAAGCTCAGAAAGCTGTTATTGAACAAAGAAATTTAAATCCTGTGCTTGACTCTTGCAGTTAAAAACAGGACATTTTAAATGGTTTATCGCATAGACATTTTAATTGGTGAATAACAGTGTTTTTAATATTACTTTAAGATCAGTATCTTATCGTTATTCATACCCTCTGGAACGTTCTCGTTCAACCGACTTGGAAACAAGTCGGTTTCTTTTTAAGTAAAACTGTAACTTTTAGCCAATAAAATTGATCAAAAAACATTCGTTTTTGCATTTTTTCCTGATTTCTCAAGGGTCACAGTTCATAAATAATCCCCAATTTCTGCGGACAACTCTTGGGATAAAATAGGCCAACTTTGTAAGCTAAAACTTACATGAATTTAAGATTTTTGAGGATTGGTAATCCAAAGCATTAGCCCTATGATGAATACATAAGGGAACTGGATGTTTCCAGAAAACAAGAATAAGAAAATAGCGCAAGGAATGGGCAGCACGAGATCAGTAAGACGAGCACCCCGATATGAAAAAGCCCGACAGGATGTCGGGCTTTTTTATTGCCTTATGATTTTAATTTCACTTTGACTTTACAAGATTTAATGTTAAGATATATATCAATGATATATATCTTGGTTTCGGGAGGTAATTATGGAAATTGCGAAAGTATTTCAAACTGGTCGCAGTCAGGCTGTTCGCTTGCCTAAAGCCTTTCGCTTTAATGGCACGGAAGTGGCCATCAAAAGCTTCGGTCGTGGTGTATTACTCATGCCCATCGACAATCCTTGGGATGTCATGTTAGAAGCAATAAATGAGTTTGAGGTTGGATTCCAATTGGAGCGAGCTGATCAAGGCGAACAGCTCCGTGAGGAGTTCAGATGATTTACCTCTTAGACACAAATATTTGTATCTATGTCATCAACAATAAGCCTCAACAAGTTTTTGAGCGCTTTAAGCAATATCAACTCGGCCAGCTTGCGATTTCGAGTATCACGGCATCTGAGCTGGCTTTTGGTGTAGAGAAGTCTGGATCTGAACGCAATAAACAGGCGTTAAACAAGTTTTTGTCACCTTTAGAGATTCTTCCTTACGATGAACAGGCGATTTGGCATTACGCCAAATTACGCCAGAATCTTCAATCTACAGGTAAACCGATTGGCAGCTTAGATATGCTGATCGCTGCTCATGCTTTGGCATTGGATGTTGTATTAGTTACGAACAATACAAAAGAATTTGAACGAATTGATGGTCTGAAGCTAGAGAATTGGGTCTAATCGCTATATCTAGCCCGCCCTATGCAGGGCTAGAATTCGTATAAGAGATTTATGTTAAATGGATACAGCTTTTGAAAATTTTAACTTTGAATCAGAGATTTCATTTTTAATATGACGCAGATTCAAATCCCAAGTGCAACACATTTGTAGTCAGTTGAAAAAGTTAGGTGTATTCATAGAATCATTAGACTTTTTCAACTCGCAATTGGAAAGCACACAATGAAGAAATACACCCAACTTTCTCAAGATGAAAGATACGAAATTTATGCTACGTTGAAAAGTAAAGGCTCAATCGCCTCCCTTGTTCGGGAGTTAGGACGTTCACGATCAACCATCTACCGTGAATTAAAAAGAAATACTGGGCAACGTGGATATAGAGCTCAACAGGCAGCTAAATTTGCAAGTCAAAGACGGTACCGTCCTTCATCATCAATGACAGCATTTGCCTTCGCTTATATTGATTATTTGATTGGTTTGGACTGGTCACCAGAACAAATTTCAGGTGCTTTAACACAACGCGGTTGGCTGGATGTACCTTCACATGAGTGGATTTACCAGTACATTTATCAAGATAAATCAAAAGGCGGTAAACTCCATCTACACTTAAGGCATCAGAAGAAATATCGAAAACGCGGTTACAAAAACACGGATCGTAGGGGTCAAATCATTGATAAAACAAGTATTCACTGCCGAGACCAGGTCATTGATCAACGACAACGTTTAGGAGATTTCGAAGGTGACACGGTGATTGGTAAACATCATAAAGGTGCTTTATTAACCCTTGTTGATCGAAAGAGCCTGTATGTACATATTGTTCATTTAGGATCAACGAGAGCATCCTCTCAAACGATTACTTGTGCGTTAGATCGTTTACGAATGAGCCATGCTTATAGTGTGACATTTGATAATGGTAAAGAATTTTCCGAACACAAAAGAATTACCGATGCTGGCATAGAGACGTATTTTGCTGATCCTTACAAGTCTATTCAGCGAGCTAGAAATGAAAATACGAATGGTTTAATCCGTCAATATCTGCCAAAATCATCATCGTTTGATGGCGTGTCAAACGAACAAATAGAGCAGATAGAATTTGCACTCAACCATCGTCCTAGAAAAACACTAGGTTGGTATACACCGAGTGAAGTTATGGCTGGTTTTTATACTGTTGCACTTGCCGCTTGAATCCGCCTGATAAAAACCAAAGGATAAAGAAAATTTTGATTTAGGTATGTCATAAGTGAATTTTTCAGGTGATGTAGAGGTTTTTTTATCTTGTCTTGGAACTAAAGAGTCAAGTTCAGATATTTTGAAAGCAGTTATTCTTGTTGCAAGTGAGTTTGACTCATTAGAGACTAATTTTGGTGGAGAAAAGCTATCCTATTGGCAATTTTTTAAGAGAGGTATTACGTTCAGGTTTAATGAACATCAGATACTAGATACCATTTTCATCTACGTCAAAGAGAATGAAGAATATTACCCATACCCATTTTTAGAAAATCTGATCACAGGTATTAATCACAAAAGTACGATGCAATCTGTAGCTAATTTATTTGGAACCCCCGAAAGAGAAAGTAACAGTTGGCTTAAATACAAAATATTTGATAATTATTTACATTTTGAGTTTCATAATTCATTAGAATTGAAACAAATTACAATGGGATAATATTAATACCATGTTATTAATTTTTATGTATTTTTTTAAATTTAAACCCTAGATTTGAGTCTAGGATTTTTTATGTTATTCACCAATTAAAATGTCTATGCGATAAACCATTTAAAATGTCCTGTTTTTAACTGCAAGAGTCAAGCACAGGATTTAAATTTCTTTGTTCAATAACAGCTTTCTGAGCTTTACGACTTGGCATACTCTTCTTGAGACGGGAACGTTTATTCTGTTTTTCCAACTCTTCATGCTGTTGCTGGATATGAGCCAGGACTGAACCTAACCGTTTATTCTCAACAATCTCATTTTGCTGCAGCCCAGCCAATTTATTGAAGATGCTGTAGTTGAGCTTTCGTCCTTCATGCATGAGGGCCAAAGTGCCATCTGGATACTCTAGAATTGAAATGTATTGCCCAGCAAGCTTATGATTCAGCTCTGTCGGTTCAAGTATATAAATACATTTATCATACGTGATGGTTAGGTTCTTCGTGACCTTACGCGGTTCCTGCCAGGTAAAAATATCATCCAGTTCAAGATTAGATTCGGTTAGGGGTAGATGTAAATTCTTCGAGTTTCTCGCACACTTGGCAAATTTCTGATTGAAGTGCTCAATGAAGCAGGGTAGCCATGCATTGGCTTCGGCAATTGAACTGATGCCTTCCAAACGCATCTCCTTGATCAACCGGTCTTGAAGGGTTCTATTCGCGCGTTCTACGCGACCTTTAGCCTGTGGTGAGTTGGCAAAGATAATATCAATGTTTAACTCATTCAGAATCCGGCCAAATTGCGTGATCTGGCTGTTTAGGCTAGATTTTTGGTTCACTCGGAAGACCTAATGTTTGTCGCTATAAAAGGCCAGATGTTTGCCGTATTGTTCAATGTAGGCTCGGGTTGAAAGCATATAGTCAAAGGTCGTTTCGGCCTCACAAAAGCGCAGATGCAACAGCTTTCCAGTAGCATCATCGATATAAACCAGCAAGCAGCACTTAGCAGCGCGTCCTTCGAACCAGTCATGATATGAGCCATCAATCTGGATTAGCTCACCGAAGCAATCACGGTTATAGTGTGGCTGATATGGACGTTTAAGGCGCTTGGATCGAGGAATCCAGAGGTCATTTGCCGTCATCCAGCGCCGAAGCGTTTCTACCGGGATATCTAGGGCAAACATGCTGCTGAGCTTCTCATGAGCCAAGGTGGGTCCAAATCCAAGCAGATGTTCAGAAATAATAGAAAAAATTTCGATTTTAATAAATCATCATGGCGACGATGACCTGGTTGACCACGACTGGCATGTATCAGGCCTGAAACACCATCTTGCTTTAGCTTGTGCAATAATCGGGTTATTTGACGGGTTGAAAGATTAAGAATTTCTGCAGCACGGACTTGTGTAATACGATGATCTCGAACGTCTTGCAGAACAGCAAGACGTTGAATTTCTTTGTCAGACATAGTGATCAGCATCTATATTTCATATCCAGTCCATGATGTTTAAGCCATCATAAACTAGACATTTTTATTGGTGAGAATATAGACATTTCTATTTTGGGCTTACACTTAGTTGCATATTCCTGCATAAACATACCACCCATTCTTGTTCGTAACGTACCAGTCGTTCCTTTCGTAATGAGCCGAAAATGAATAAACCACAAACATTAGATACACAATTTAAACTTAGATTACCAACAACATTAAAGTTAAAAATTGAAAATGAAGCTCAAGGCTTGAAACGATCTATGAATGCTGAAATTGTGGCACGATTAGAAAATAGCTTTAACTTTAAAAAATTAGACAATAATAGTGTATTGAACCAATATCAACTTATTGATCGCAAGAAAGAACTATCAAATCGCTTAACTAAAGCAATAGAGTTGTTTAATTCATTACAGGTAAAAGAAATTAAATATACACACATTGCTGAACAACTAGGATATGAAACTGCTGAACCTGTATTAGATTGGATACAAGGTAAACATGAACCATCTTTCCATCAACTTCGAGAAATAGCAGAGTATCTAAAGGTTAATCCGTCTTGGCTTGTACATGGTGATGGTGAAATCAGCACTTGAATAATAGTACCATTATAGATACTATTTAGAGATTGGAATTATTGGGCATATTAATGGCTAATATTGATCAACTCATAGAGCAAATGCGGAATAATCCAAAAAATATTCGTTTTGTGGATTTAATCAAGGTTTGCAAACAGTATTTTGGTGAGCCAAGACAAACAGGTGGTAGTCACACCGTATTTAAAACACCGTGGCAAGGCGATCCTCGTATAAACCTTCAAGATGATGGTGGGAAAGCTAAACCATACCAAGTGAAGCAAGTTTTGGCTGCACTCGATAAACTTAACGTATTGTGAGGTGGAAAATGGATAGTAAGCAATATACTTACCGTGTTATGTGGTCAGCAGAAGATAATGAATACGTTGGACAATGTGCTGAATTTCCATCATTATCTTGGCTTGATGCAGATCAATCTAAAGCATTTTCAGGTATTGTTAATGTTGTTGCTGAGGTTGTAGCCGATATGATCAGTAATAATGAAAAAGTACCAGTGCCACTTTCAGAGAAGAAATATAGTGGTCGTTTTGCTGTACGTGTTCCATCAATGGTTCATCAAAAACTAGCATTAGAAGCAGCAGAACGTGGTGTAAGTATGAATCGTTTAGTATCCGCAAAATTAGCTATGTAACCAGTTAAAAGGATATGAGATTTTGTCTCATATCCAAGTGGTTCAAGAAATAGGAATGACTGGTATGTTACGAACAGGAATAGGTGGTCGTTTTATCCAGTATTTTGCACGGTAGTGTTCAAAAAACTGTGTCATTTCCTTAAACTGTTAAAAACAGGAATGATGCATTATGGCAACTACATTTGATTTTGAAACAGCCTTAAAGCAACTCCAGTCAGGACAAGCACTGACTGGAGAAAATGGCATACTCACCCCTTTAATTAAACAACTGACCGAAGCTGCTCTTGAAGCAGAAATCGAGAATTACATTGAAGCGAATCCGAAACAAGGTAATCGCCGCAATGGCTATACTCGCAAGACCGTAAAATCTACATCAGGTTCATTTGAGCTTGAAACCCCTAGAGATCGAAATGGTGAATTTGAGCCACAGTTAGTTAAAAAGAACCAGACCAAATTATCAGAAGAAATTGACAATAAAATCATATCACTCTATGCACTTGGTATGAGCTATCGTGATATTCAAAAGCATGTTGCTGATATGTATGGATTGGAGATTTCAGATGGTGCTATCACCAATATTACAGATAAGCTCCTCCCTCAGTTACAAGCATGGAAACAACGCCCACTCGATACAATTTATCCCTTTGTTTGGTTAGATGCCATACATTACAAAGTGAAGGATAAAGGTGTTTATGTGAGCAAAGCGATCTATACCATTTTAGCTTTAAATGTTGAAGGTAAGAAGGAACTACTCGGCTTGCATTTATCGGAAAGCGAAGGGGCGAACCATTGGCTTAGTGTACTGACAGACCTACAAAATCGTGGTGTTCAGGATATTCTGATTGCCTGTGTAGATGGACTAAAAGGTTTCCCCGAAGCCATAGCAGCGATTTACCCTCAAACAGAAATACAACTGTGTATCGTTCATCAAATCCGTAATTCCTTACGCTATGTTGCCAGTAAAGATCAGAAGCCATTTATGGCTGATTTAAAGCCAATTTACCGTGCTGATACCAAAGGAGCGGCAGAAGTAGCACTGGATGAGCTAGAAGCAAAATGGGGCGAAAAATATGGTGTGGTCATTCAGTCGTGGCGTACCAAATGGCATCTACTATCCGCCTATGTCAAATATCCTAAAGCGATTAGGAAGCCGATTTACACCACCAATGCCGTTGAAGCCGTACATCGTCAATTCCGTAAACTAACCAAAACCAAAGGAGCTTTCCCCAATGAGGATAGTCTGATGAAATTACTGTATATTGGTATTCAACAGGCATCAGAAAAATGGACAATGCCTATTCAGGAATGGGGACAAACGATTACTCAATTATCCATTTACTTTGAAGGTCGATTAGATGATATAATTAAAATCTAGTCAAATTTACTGACACAGAATTTTGAACGCCCTCTCTGGACAAAATGACCCCAGATGAGTTTTACTATGACCAGCTACCACAACAAAATAAGGTAGCTTAACTAGAGCAGAATATCACTTATAAATAAGCTTTTAGTTGTTCAAACATGTGGGACCACCTCTCTTCTTTAGCGAATTCATTTAAAGGCTATTTATTCACTTTTCATAATAAAAGTGCTCAGATAGATATCCTATCACTCGTATTGTGAAGAAATTATCTTATAAGATTTGACTTCAAAAATTACATATCGCGCTCTAAAGTCAAGTCTTTAAAATGAGCAGTGTGCAATATAAAAATCATTCAAATGCACTAAAAAACAGTTTGTGAGAGAGGAATAGTAGATGAATACGCGATCTACCATTATGGATACCAATAGCTTCCGTGCCGAGCATGCGAGTGCACTAGATTCTGAAACCCGAAAACTGACCGATCGACGTAGCCAAAATTTAGGTGAATCTTACCGCTTGTTTTATCGAAACCCAGTGCATCTTGTAAAAGGGCAAGGACAATACCTTTGGGATGCTGCAGGCAATCAATACTTGGATGCTTATAACAATGTCGCTAGTATAGGACATTGCCATCCTGCGGTAATCAATGCCGTAAATGAACAAATGCAAATGTTGAATACACATACTCGTTATTTACATGAGCGCATTTTAGATTATACCGACGAACTTTTAGCGACCACACCGACTGAAATTAACAAAGCCATGTATATGTGTACGGGTTCTGAGGCGAATGATTTGGCCATTCGTATTGCCCGTGAATACAGTGGTGGTACGGGTATTATTGTGTCGCAAGAAGCCTATCATGGTACTAGTGATCTTACTTCGGGCTGTTCGCCTGCGCTTGGTACAGGACAGACCTTAGCTGCTACAACTCGTTTGGTGGCAGCACCTGATCAATATCGTTTTGAGGGTGAAGATTTAGGTGACTGGTTCGCCGCGCAAATTCAAGCACAAATTGATGATATGAATGCCAATGGCATCAAGTTTGCAGGCTTCTTAGCCGATTCCATTTTTTCATCAGACGGGGTAATACCAAATCCTATTGGTTTCCTGAAAAAAGCAGTGGATGTAGTGCATGCCAATGGTGGTATTTTCATTGCTGATGAAGTACAGCCTGGTTTTGCTCGTACAGGCGATTCTTTTTGGGGTTTTGGGCGTCATGGTGTGGTGCCCGACATCATTACCACAGGCAAGCCGATGGGCAATGGTATTCCAGTATCAGGTTTACTCGCGAAAGATCATGTGTTGTCTGCGTTTAGTCAAAAAATCCCTTATTTCAATACCTTTGGGGGGAATCCTGTGGCGATGGCAGCGGCGCAGGCCGTGCTGAAAACTATTCAAGAAGAAGAGTTACAAGCCCATAGTCAGCGCCTTGGTGGTCTACTTTTGACAGAATTGCGTAAGCTGATGGAAAAGTATGACTGTGTTGGTGATGTGCGTGGTGCTGGTTTATTTATTGGTTTCGAATTGGTACAAGATCGTTTCACCAAAATGCCTGATAAAGCTCTGGCACTGGATTTGATTGAAGAATTGCGTAATACGCATCGTGTGCTGACCTCTGTTGCGGGACCATATGGCAATGTCTTGAAGTTACGTCCACCATTGGTGTTCCAAGAAAAGGATATTGATTGGTTGGTTGGAGCATTGGATCAAGCCTTAAGTAAACTGCAAAAATAAACTTAAATGTCATACATATTTAACCCCGCTCAATGAGCGGGGTTTCTTTTTTATTGATGTCTTACCACTTAATGTCGTAATTGGCGTGGTGTACAGCCAAACCAACGCTTGAATGCACGGGAAAAGGCACTGACTTCGGAATAGCCTAATAAAAATGCTACTTCAGAAATCGGTAAATTCTTCTGTTGAATATAGTGTTTGGCCAGTTCATAACGAACTTGATCAATTAGTTGAGTAAAGGTGATGTCGTGTGATTTTAAGCGCCGTGATAAGGTACATGGACTCATATGTAAATCTAGTGCAACTTTTTCCAAGTTGGGTTCACCATGAATCAAATCTTGCTGAATGTGTGCACGGACTTGATTGGTTAAACTTTGTGACTGCGATTGCGTATTCAGAATTTTTAAAGTGTCGAGCATCATGGTGAGCAGCAACGGGTCCGACTGTGGCATTGCGGTTTTAAGGTCTGATTTGGCAATCAAAATTGAATTGAATGGCTGATCAAAAAACACTGATGCATTAAACAGTTTACTGTGTTCTTGCCAAAACTCGGGACGTGGGTGTTCAAAATGAATTTCGCGTGGTGAATAGTGTGTGCCCAAGACTTCACGAATTACATTCATAAACATGCCCACTGTGAGTTCGGCATCTTGTCGTCGCGATAAAATTGCACCATGCTGGACTTGGTAGTCGAAACGATAGGCATCATTGACTTCAACCATACGGCATAAAGTATCTTTTTGATGCAGATTAAAATGTGAGGTCATGTTCTTTAATGCATCTTCCAGCGATGCTGAACATAAACCAATATAGCCAATCAGTCCTAAAGCTTTGGGATGAAATTGCTGTCCATAATGCAGTCCGAAATTATCGCAATGTGATAGTTTTGCGGATTGTTCCAAGACTTCGCAATAATTGGTGAGTTGCAAACTGAGGGTGGGGCTGAGCAATAATTCAGGATTAATACCACTGATCCCAAAAATGCGATCGACATCGGCACCTTTATGCAGAATAAAGTCACTTAGGCCTGTCGCGGCAGCTGATAAAATGCCTTGGTTGCTGATGTCTTGAGCGTTGATGGAGAGAGGATTAAATTGAATCATGCATAGCCTCTTTTAATACAGAACCGTTATTGTTCTAAATTAAGCAAGAGCTATGCCATTCAATGCTTTACGGTTTGCTTCTGCCTACAGGTATTTTTTTATATACCTGCTGGAATTTGGTTGTTAAGATATTTTTTGCAAAGTCGCACAGTTTCATCCGACCATTGAGCTCCCAAACTTTTGGCCATGTCGGTATAGGCATGTGAACCGAACCAAGCCATCAATTGGATTCTACGTTGCATAATAAAGGTGGGAACCAACGCATACTCTTCTGCACTCACATGCCCAATTTTTTCATAACCATTCAACCATTGTTCGACCCACTTGGGTGCAGCAGTATAGTGTTCATTAAAACTAATTGCTGCAGCTAAGTCATGCATAAACCAGCCCATGCCGCAGTCGTCAAAATCAATCACACCAACCTTTTTTTCATTCAACAACAGATTGGTCAGTCTGAGGTCAGCATGGATCAGCCCATAGTGATCTTTGGACTTCCCAAATTGATTTAGCTCGGTGGCAACACGGCAAATTGCCTCATCAATCACGGCATGATCTACCGATTTTAACTGTGGGGCATGACGCCAGTCACCCCAATGTCCATCGGCAAAAACCATACTTTCATGATCCCAAACAATACGTTGGAAGTAGGCTGGCATCTCCCATGTTTTACTGTGCAGGTGCAGTTGTGCTGTGATTTCACCCAACTGCTTAAAATCACATGGATCGACATTATCTGCTGTAGGCATTACACCTTTCACCCAATGAAAGAGCACTGCATGCCTTGAAATATCTGGACTGAGTGCCAATGTTTGGACTTTATCTCCATGACAGTCGGCAATGGCAATCGGCACCGCGATGCCATGCGCATTTAACGCATCTAACCATGCTAGTTCACTTTCGATTTGTTGTTTGGAATGATAATTGGGACGATGAATGCGTAGTGCATATTGTTGTTGAGCGGTTTTCACAACAAAGGTGGCATTTTCAGATTGGCAGAGTAATTTGATCTCGCCTTGATAGCATGCTGGATAGGTTTGCATGGCTTTTTTTGCCAATTCGTAGAGTTGTTGAATGCTTAAATATTCATTTTGTTGGACGCTCATGTTGTACTCCTTTTCATGCTGATCTTGGGTGCGGAGTCCCAGACTTTGAGCTGATCTTATAAAAGAAAAAAAAGAGCAACTTGACTTCAAGCGACTATGCTCATGATTTATTGTCAAGTTTAAAGCCGATATTTCACCGATATTAAAGTGGTCGAATTTGGTGAAAAGGTGATCGAGCATCATGAAAAAACACAAAATGAGCAACAAACATTTGCACCTCAAGGAAAGACGTAGAATGAAATTAAAGACATTAACGACAGCAATGATTTTAGCAACTGTACCAATGACGGGGGCATTTGCCGCTGCTCTAGATCGTTCAGGTCAGTCAATCTCTGCATTCTTGCAACCTGGTAACTATTTTGAAGCAGGTATTTCTGTATTAGATCCAGATGTATCTGGTAAAGCTAATGCTAATGGCTCATCACTATCTGACATGGGTGATGATTATTACTTCCCTAGCGCGGCACTAAAACTACAAGTTACTGATCACTTCTCGTTTGGTTTACTTTACGATCAGCCATTTGGTGCTGATGCTACGTATTCAACTACTGATTCAGCTTTAGCGCTAAATGGGTCAGGATTATTTCATAATGGTACCGAGCCAACTGAAGTTGAAGTAAAGTCACAAAGTATTTCAATGATATTTGGCTACCAACCAACTGAAAACTTTAATTTCTATGCTGGTCCTGTTTATCAAACCATTGAAGGTGATGTTCAACTTCGTGGCTTAGCATACGATGGAAGTGCTACTTTTGGTGGCTATAATGCAAGTATTAAAGAAACTGGTGATATTGGCTGGTTAGCTGGTGCGGCTTTTCAAATTCCTGATATTGCATTAAAAGCATCTGTTACATATCGCTCTGAAATTGAGCACTCTGTAAATGTTAAAGAAAGTTTTAATTCAGCTGGTCTATTTGCTGGTTTAAATGCAGCACCTTCTCTAAATACAGATATCACGACCCCACAATCTGTAAACCTAGATTTCCAAACAGGCATCATGGCAAATACAGTTGCTTTTGCTAATGTTCGTTGGGTTGATTGGTCAAATTTCTCTATTCAACCTTATAAGTTTGGTTTAGCAAGTAAAAATGCACTTGTACAAAGTCAAAGTGGTAAGCCTGAATTTGATCTTGTTGCATATACTGACGACCAAATTTCTGCAACAGTAGGTGTTGGACGTAAGTTAAATGATCAATGGGCAGGTAACGTTTCTGTAGGTTGGGACTCTGGTGCAGGTAATCCTGTAGACACGCTAGGTCCAACAGAAGGTTATTGGAATGTAGGTTTAGGTGCTCAATTTAGCCCAACACCACAAACTTTCATTGCTGGCGGCGTGAAATACTTTTGGTTAGGTGATGCTAAAGCCCAAACTGGCGCTCAGTTTGATACAGCAGGTTATGTAGCAGAATTCAAAGATAACCATGCAATCGCATACGGCCTAAAAATGGGCTACAAATTCTAATTATTAATGCTGAAAAAACCATCTGTAAAGATGGTTTTTTCTTTTTCAACAATGACATCTACGCTCTTTTTTATACACTTGTGATTCATTTGAGCAACAAATAAACACTTAAACATTTTGCATAATATTCAATCAGCCACTCAGCATTTAAAAATAAATCCATATAAATCATAAAATTAATATTTTTTTTTAGTGTTTTTACTCTACACAAGTATATTTTTTAACTTTTCAGTTCATTTTACAACCGTAGTTGAGCATTTACTCTTTTTGTATTTATGTTACTTTTCGTGCCAATTTTAGAAAGTAATAAACTATTGTCAGATGGATCGGGTAAAGCATAAGACAAAGATTTATTATAAAAACGCTCAGAACTATCAAATGGATTAGATTGCACAAAACTAATAATACAGCCACATAGTAAATTTTCACTCCTTAAACGGCTTACGGCATCCTGAACATAAAGCGTAATTGCTTCTTTAAGATCCTCACGGCTATAAACTTTCTGGCCAAAGGAACGGCTTGCTATTATTTGTTTTTTTGCTTTAGGACTTTGCTCAATTTCAATACAAGAGATTCCCTGTAATTCTAATAATGTTCTGTGCATGACTATAGAAAATTGATCTCTAATTATTAAGGGGGAAGAACAGACAAAATCTAGAACTGTATTTACGCTTAGGCTATTCAGCTTTTTAGTATGCTTTCTACCAATACCCCATACTTCACTAACTTCTATAGACTGATATAAGCCCTCAATTGAACAATAGTCCATTGAAACAAGGTTACATACACCTTTTAAATAACTATTCTTTTTAGCGATATGATTAGCCAGTTTTGCTTCTGTTTTAGTCCGACCAATTCCAATACAGGCTGGCAAACCTAGCCAACGTGTGAGCCGATCCAGAATTAAATGAGCATAAGCAGTTAGATCATAATTTGAAGCATAAGCAGTTAGATCTAAAAAGCATTCGTCAATCGAATAAATTTCTTGTTCTTGAGGTGTAACAAATTCAGCTAGGACTTTTATAAATCTACGGGACATTTCCGCATATAGAGCATAATTACTCGAAAGGACTGTAATGTTGTGCTGCTCTACAAGATCCTTGAGTTGAAAAAAAGGTACGCCCATCTTTATGCCTAAGTCTTTAACTTCTTGTGAACGAGCCACAGCACAACCGTCATTATTAGACAATACGATTACTGGCTTATTATTTAGACTTGGATTAAAGACACGTTCACAACTTACATAACAGTTATTAATGTCTACTAAAGCAAAGATCTTATTTTGATTTTCCATGTAGATTAGACCAATAGGATTAGATTATTTATGTTTCCTAAATGGCTTAATGACAAATGTCACTACACCCCATATTAATAATTCTTGGCAATCATTAAGGTGAATATCGTCATAATCTGGATTTTCTGCTTTAAGCCAACACTTATCACCTTCAACCATTAACCGCTTAACGGTGAACTCATTGTCAATTAAGGCAATAACAATATCTTCGTGTTTAGCTTCAAGACTTCGATCCACTGGACTGCTCCCAGTATCCTAGACACGAGACGGCCTCATTTTGAAGCTGCCTCAAAGGCTTCTGGACTCATCCCATCGAGATGCGAATGACGCCTGATTCGATTGTAAAACATCTCGATATAATCAAATACATCTGCACGCGCCATTTCTCGTGTTTTATAGATCCTCTTTTTAATTCTTTCCTTCTTTAAGCTGCTAAAAAAGGATTCAGCAACAGCATTGTCCCAACAGTTTCCACGACGACTCATACTCGGAACTAAATTATGCTTCTGACAGAATTTCTGCCAGTCTCCGCTACTGTATTGTGAGCCTTGGTCTGAGTGTATGATCACAGGTTCATTGGGTCTGCGTCGCCATACCGCCATTAAAAGGGCATCCAAAACGATATCCTTGGCAAGCGTAGGTTTCATTGACCAACCGATGACTTTCC
Organism: Acinetobacter ursingii DSM 16037 = CIP 107286; assembly: GCF_000368825.1. GTDB lineage: Bacteria > Pseudomonadota > Gammaproteobacteria > Pseudomonadales > Moraxellaceae > Acinetobacter > Acinetobacter ursingii. Next base: position 23,627 of record NZ_KB849713.1, read on the forward strand.
TTGAATATAAATCGAGAACCACAGCCAGATATAACCAGCCTTGCCAAGTGCGGATGTAGGTAATATCAGTCACCCACGAGGTATCAGGTGTGTTTACAACAAATTCTCGATTTAAATGGTTAGGTGGCACAATCTGAGGACGACCACGACCATAGCTTTTATGCTTCTTATATCCTCGAACAGCGGCAATGCCATTGTTCTTCATGATCTTCAGCACACGATTCGGTCCACAGCTTTCACCTAGCTCTTTAAGATCCAGCGTGATGCGACGATAACCATAGATACCATAACTGGCATCATAAGAAGAACGGATCAGTTGTAATAACCGTTTGTCTTCAATTGTTCTGCCTGATTCGGGTTCATGTAGCCAGGCATAATAGCCAGCACGAGCAATCTTAAGAACCCGACACATCGTCTTAATCTTAAATTGATGGCTGTACTCAAGGATAAACTGATACTTTACTCGGGCAGGCTTGCAAAGTACCTTGCGGCCTTTTTTAAGATATCCCGCTCTTCTTCAGTTTGCTTAAGCTGACTTTTAAGACGAAGGATCTCTTTCTTTGCTTCGAGTAGTTCATGTTCATCAGGGTTGTTGCGTAAAGGCTGTACGGCCTTTAGCCATTTATAAATGCTGTGCTGTGATACACCTAAACGTTCTGCCACATCAGTGACAGAATATCCACGTTCAGTAATCAATTTAACAGCTTCTTCTTTAAATTCTGGGGTGTATCGTTGTCCACTCATAATGTTCTCTCCTATGCAAAAAGAATAGACGAAATTTGTCTAGGAGAGTGGTGGCAGTCCATATCTAACTAAAAGGTGTCTACAAAATCGGTGGCTATTCATTCAATGTTTCTCACATTCTCATTTGGACTGGTGCTGTAAATGTAAGTAGTGAGTCACTTGAAGATGATAGTAAAGGTGGTTTTCATATGAGAGGATTCCACGGTATAACACCTGAAACTGAAAATACATGTCATTATTTTTGGACGATGGCTACAAATCCCTTTGATGACTCTAAGAAAGAAGAAATTAAAGAGAAAGTAATTCAGCAAACCATTCTTACTTTTGATGAAGACAGAGAAGTCATCCATCAACAGTATCTAAATATGCAAAAATTTCCTAATCGATCAGATATAGATATTCATGTCGATGTTGCTGCAAATAGAGCGAGGAAAATTATCGAAAAATTGCTAAATCAGAGTAATGTCCAAAGTTAATTTACTAATTAATAAGGATGAACTCTCTAGAATGTAATTAAAAAAGGAATTTTACTATGGAAAATCATGCTGATCATTTAGTTAATGATTACGATCATAAAAAAGATTATAAGTGGATCAGTCAGGCCATCGAAAGCCTTGATCCAGCAGTGGATTATGCCGAGATTTGGAGATTATCTACAAATTATTATATCGATGATTTTGTGATGAATCTTATTTATACCCTTGGTATTCCAGCGTTTACTCAGCCTCCTGAGGGTAGTATCGTAATGGGTGTGTCAACCAAAAAAGCGGTTAAACAGCCGCAAAAAAGGGCAGATGACACTTTACAACATTTCTGGTTTTGGTTTGAATTTGGTCCAGATCATCCAAATATGAAAGCTTCACTAGCGCATGTAAACTTAGTCCATGAATCTTTATCAAAAAAAAATCCAAATACTTTTGTTAAACGTGATGTAATTTATACATGCTGTTGGATTGCATGCATGTTCCATAGATTAAAATTATCTTTAGGCCTCAATGGGTATTCCGAAAAACAGAAGATAGCTACAAACATTTATTGGAAAAAAATTGTAGCAATGTTTTGGAGTGAAGATGGACTTCTTACGGTAATCCTCCCATAAATAACCGAAGTTAAAAGTAGAGGTTAAGCAGCCATTAGAGGTGGCTTTCCTTTGTTAGCTTGATGTGGTCTTTCATGGTTGTAATGCCACAACCAGTTTGTTGCATAATCTTGTACTTCATCCAAAGTATCAAATAAATGCTTGCTCAGCCAACTATAACGTATGGTCCGATTATAGCGTTCAATATACGCATTCTGCTGGGGCTTACCCGGTTGAATATATTCAATACGAATACCGTACTCAGTAGCCCAGCGCACAAATTCGTGACTGATAAATTCGGGACCATTATCGCATCGGATCACTAACGGTTTTTCTCTCCACTCCAGCAATTGATTCAACGTACGAATAACCCTGATTGTGGGCAATGAGAACCCTGCTTCAATGGCTAGGCCTTCGCGGCGGTAATCATCAATCACATTCAATAATCGAAACTTGCGACCATCGGAAAGCTGATCATGCATAAAATCTAATGACCAAACCTGATTTTCTCGGATTGGTTCTTTCAATGGTTCAGGCGCATGCCGTTTTAGTCTTCTTCTCGGTTTAATACGCAGATTCAGTGCCAACTCACAGTAAATGCGGTAAACCCGCTTGTGATTCCAGCAGCAACTCTCAACATGCCGTAAATACGAGAAGCACAAACCAAAGCCCCAATCGGAATTTTCCTCAGTGAGTTCAATGAGCTGTTCAGCAATGAGTGCATTGTCATCGCTGAGTTTGGCTTGATAGCGGTAGCAGGTTTCACTAATGCCAAATGCTTTACAAGCCAAACGAATACTAATGGCATGCTGGGCAACTGCCTGTTGTGCCATCTTACGCCGGCAAGATGGCTTTACCACTTTTTTGCCATCGCTTCCTGGATGATTTCGGCCTTTAATCGCTCTTCCGCATACATCTTTTTAAGTCTGGTATTTTCGGCTTCTAGCTCTTTCAGTCGAGCCATTAATGATGTATCCATACCACCATATTTGGCACGCCATTTATAAAAGGTAGCATTACTCATGCCGTGTTCACGGCAAAGGGTCGCTACAGGTGTGCCAGATTCTGCCTGTTTCAAGATGGACATGATCTGACTGTCAGTAAATTTAGATGTTTTCATGCAGAATCTCCTGCTCGTATCTTAAGAGAAAATTCTACTTTTAGATCCTATTATTTTTAGGGGGGATTACCATGCAGTAATCCCACCCAGAAAAAATGCTAAACCTTGGAAAGATACAAAGATTAGCTCGTTAGAACGCAATGAACTACTTCGAACAGTTAAACATTTGGGCAAGACTATATGGAAAAACTGGTCTGGCTATCATCGCCGAAGTTTGGTTGAAACCAAGATGCATTGCATCAAATTATTAGGCGATAAATTAACATCAAGGAGTTTCCCTAGTCAGGTGAACGAGATTCATGCACGCGTAGCAGTCTTGAATAAATTCACAGAATTAGGTCGCCCTCATACCCAAGTTGCCACTTAAATTTGGCTCACTTAGGGTGGCTCTGCCTTTCAAGCCTTTGTGCAACAAAGCCTATTGCAGATATCAAAAACACATAAATCTAAATTTTTGCAGATACATTTTGAACTAGGCATCCATAACATATCCCTACAACTAGATGACGAATTTTCTTCATATTATAAGATCCTTTGTAAAATTTAACTTTTTTATCGATTAGAATCGATAGCCTATTCCCAAATATGTGACAATCGGATTAATATCAATCCGTGTTTCAGTATAAACTAGCTCACGACCAGTATTAGCATCATTGACATATACTTTTGCCTTGCTATCCATCGGCATATATGACACCGAACCAACGACAAACCAATTTGAATTAAGATCATAGGTTGTCCCTAATGTGAGAACAGGTGCAAAAACATCTGTAGTCTTAACTTTAACTACAGGTGATGCGGAAGACGGTTTACCCTCGATACTAGGACCTGCTTCACCATCAAGGATATTCTGAATCATATGTCCCGAAGCAGCAACTTCAGCTTCAATTACAGAATTCAATTTAAGACTGCCAAAATGGGCGTATACTAGACCTGCACCAACATAAGGTCTTAATTTATTTTCTCCAGTTTTACCAAATTGATAATGTAATTCAACTGCGGGTAGCCACGCCCGTGCTGTAGAGGCACTGCTTCCCTGCTCTAAATTGGTAATATACGTGTCCCGTTTTAGCTCAATATCACCCAGTGGCGTGATATTTGTACCACGTAACGGTGAGTATGTTGTACCAACTCCCTTAATACGTACTTTAGGTGGAATACCACCTTTTATTTGCAGTGATAAATTATCGGTAAAATGATAATTAAACATCATTCCAAAGGCATCCCCTTTTGTCGCCTCTAACCCTGTCCCATGATTTGTCCAGCTTGCTAGGCTATCGACCTGAACTGAACCAGTGACTGCTGCTGGAACGACATCAGCAGGGAAGGACATGATGGTGTCATATAATGCAGGATTAGATTCACGTACAGCAGCATCAGCCACAACTGACTTGGACACATCCCCCACTCGATAGGTGCCACTTTTAGCTGCTGAAATGACATCCATGGAAGTCACGGCACCTTGTGGCATGGTATGCAACCATCCCGCAGAAACTGAAAATCGCTTAAAGCCCTCATCACTTTTCAGGCTAAAATATTTTGAATCGGCGTAAGCACTTGCAGGTAAAGTGATGCATATCAAACCAACATATAAAAATGATGGGGCTGTAGTAGATTAGCAGAAGTGCTACTCTATGAAAATGAAGATAAATCGTTGTAAATTAGATAAAAATACCCAAAGAAAGCTTGTCGAGTTCTTTGTTGCTGAGGTAACAGCTAGAACTGCGGCCAATTTGCTGGATATTCAGCCTAATACTGCCGCACTATTTTATAGAAAAATACGTGAAATAATCATGTACCACCTTGACCAAACTGCCGATGATATTTTTGAGGGAGAGGTTGAGTTAGATGAAAGCTACTTTGGTGGCACTCGTAAGGGAAAGCGTGGGCGTGGTGCTGGTGGAAAAGTGGCTGTATTTGGTATACTAAAGCGCGGTGGTATGGTTTATGTCAAGGTTGTCCCTGATACCAAGTCTGATACATTAATGCCTGTTATTACACGTAAAGTAGCGCCTGATAGTGTGGTTTATACTGATAGCTATCGAAGCTACAATGTGCTTGATGTTAATTGTTTTTATCATGAGCGAATTAACCATTCTAAAGATTTTGCAAAAGGTCGAAATCATATTAATGGTGTAGAAAATTTCTGGAATCAAGCTAAACGCATCCTAAGGAAGTACAATGGGATTGACCGAAATGCCTTTCCATTGTTTATTAAAGAATGTGAGTTTAGATTTAACTATGGGAGTCCAAAACAACAGCTCGAAATACTGTTGGATTGGACGGGTATTTGACCTTATCTACTACAGCCCCAAAATGATTTGTTCATTTTAGTTCCCCTAACAAAAATGGTTTAGTTCATAACTGTGTTAAAACAACAAAACATCGTCAATCAATTGATTTCTAGTCGGTGAAAGACTGTTAAATTACGCTATGATGGATAGTGCAACTAAAAATCCAAAGGCGGTTTTTGGAATCCATCCGTAATTTGTGCAAGCAGTTCAGCAAATTTAATGGTGACTTTGTCTGCATACGGTTGTCCCAATATTTGAATATTGACTGGTAGATTGTCCTCAGATAAGCCTATCGGTGCAGAGGTTGATGGCAACCCAAATACAGTTGCTGGCGAAATCCATTTGAATAACTCAAGATAGAAACGTTTTCTTCCATCGACTTGTAGCGTGCGAAACATCAAAGGTTCTTTATGATTGTGTTCAAACGCTAGAGTCAAAATAGGTGGGCAAATAATGACGTCGTATTCTGCAAAAATTTCAAGACATTTTTGCTTGATATGCAATGACTCTTCATATTTGGCAAGCCATTCTGCATGACTCAGGTTAGCACCTTGTGTAAATCCATAGGCCAAAGGCGGAATGCCTGCTTTACCATTAAGTAATTTGATTAATGGCGTAGATGCCGACATGGACAATCGACTTAGTTTAGGATCTGCAAAAGTCATTTGGCTGATCAATCGAGTGGCGTAGGATTTAAATATTTCATCAAAATCCCAATTTTTTGGACGACCTACATCCACGTTAACCTTGGCAGTTTGCAGGGTTTGCAAAAGTTGATCGTATTTTTTCTTTAGGCGTGAATCGATTGGACACGATTCATCATCCATCCAGAATAATACTTTAAACTCTTGAATGGTTTGTTTTTCAGATTCCTTGAGTTTAAAAGCTCTAAAGTCATCCGCATTTGGCTCGACTAAAACATCTAATAATAAACTTAAGTCCCGTGCTGAACGAGCCATTGGACCAATGACGGCAAGGTCAGGTTGGGATAACTCGTCCTCGTAATTCATGATGTGTCCTCTGAAATCAATCAATCCATAGGTGGATTTATGACCATAGACACCACAAAAATGTGCTGGTGTTCGAATAGAACCACCAATATCACTACCAAGCTCAATCGGTGTAAATCCCGATGCTAGTGCCGCAGCAGAACCACCTGATGAGCCGCCTGTTGTGAGATTTAAATTCCATGGATTATTGGCAGTACCATAAAATTTGTTGTAGGTTTGAATATCTGCACATTTAAAGGGTACATTGGTTTTTGCAAAAGGAATGGCTCCAGCACCGACCAATTTATTGACCGAAACAGCATTTTCGGTGGGGACATAGTGTTGGAATTCTGGATTGCCATCGGTACACGGCATGCCTTTCACTTTAAAGGCATCTTTGATGGTCATCGGAATGCCATGTAATTTACCAAGTGGGGCTTGTCGCTTGATGGCGAGGTCAGCCTGATCTGCTAAAATCCTTGCATTGTCATAATCAAATGCAACACAACTATTGATGTGTTTGTTGTATTTATTAATCCGTTCAATCTGTGATTCCAGCAATTCACGGCTACTGATTTGTCCATTTTGGATGGATTGTACTAACGCAGTTGCATCATCATAAACAAAATCTTTTGGCATTTTCTTTGCTTCCTATCAAACAATTCAAGTAGATTTTGTAAGCATAAGGTGCAATATTGAAGCTCATGATCGGACATAAAATCTGTCATTTTCGGACAAAACAACAAAAAGGGATGAAATAATGTTGATACCATCGATATTGGTAGACACGTATATGGACTATGCTGAAGAACAAGGTGTTGATTTGGCAAAATTTTGTAGTGAACAAAATATTGTTAAGGATCATGTTGAACTAACACAATATTTCTTGTTATTAGACTGGATTGGGCGACAACTTCCTGATCATGATCTTGGTGAGGAAATTGGTTGGCGATTTACGTCACAACTATTTGACCCCATTGGCACTGCAATCATATCCTCAGAAACGTTGTCATCCGGATTAGACGTTGCCTTAAAATATTGGGATGTCTTTGGTATTGGATTGGCGTTACTCTCTCGAAAACACGGCAATAATGTTGAATTAGAGATTCAACCAACTTTACCTATCAATGAAAAATACCAAAAGATTATTTTAAAATCTGCAATCATTTGCCTTTATAAAATTATATTGCAAATATTACCATTTAAGGCATCTGATATTCATATATTTTTCAAAGGCGAAAAAAATACCCAAGATTTTCCTTCTGGAATATACATTGGGTATCATGCGACGGAATGGAAAATTCGTTTTCCTGAGCATTTTCTAGCTGAAAAAAGTTTTTGTGCGAATAAGTTAAGCTTTGAGCGTGCCATCACACATTGCGAACAAGTATTGGCAGTGTATCATCAAAATCAAGCCTTTGATCATGTGACGATGCACACATTGAATGACATCGCACAAATAAAATCCGTATCCACCAAAACCGTTTATAGGCAACTAAAACAACAAGGACAGAATTTTCAAAAATTACAACAAAGCAAAAAATATACGCAAGCCATGATGTTATTAAATCAAAAAGAACTTTCTATAGAGAAAATCGCAGAAACATTAGGTTATCAAGATCCATCGAATTTTACCCGTGCGTTTAAGCGCTGGGCACATGTTTCACCAAGCTTGTATCGCAAGCAAAATGCTTGAGTACTCACTGTGATTTAATCATAGGGCACAGCCCAGTTGTGACGATATTTCACATAGTTGCTCACTGGTATACTACTGAGGTGAAAGTATAGTAATACATTGGGGGCTTAGGAAGTTAATCATATTAAAAAGTATGGTAACTTCCTTAAGTACCATTTATACAATTACGTAAAAAAGATTGCGAGTCAATGCGAAGAAGTATCTCCTTTCAATGGAACTGTCGATGATAAATCCTACTTTTGTGCTCATCGTGTAAAAGGTAAAAGAGGTCCTGGAGTGAGCAGCACTGCTGCGTAAGGTAAAAATCGTATTTGAAATACTTATACGTGGTGGGGATGTCTACACAGAAATTGTTACTGATTGCTCCAAAGCCACGCTTCAAGGGATTATCCGTAGACATATCGACCTAGATTCAGTAATCAATACGGATGGCTGAAGAGGTTTTGATCGTTTAGTTGATATTGTTTTTGACAAGCATTTGAGAGTGGATCATGGTAACAATGAATTTGCTTGTGGGGAACGTCATATTAATGACATAAAATCATTCTGGGGCTATGCGAAAAGCGGCTTAGTAAGTTTAATGGTATTGACAAAAATTTGTTGTATTTGCATCTTAAAGTGAGTAGCACCACTTCGCAAGATATACATTCAATCATCGGCATGGTAATTTATACCTCAATTTTCACACTTAAACTACTCTGTAATAAATCTCTTAAGTCCCTAAATTAATATAAGAATCTGTGCAATCGGTCTAGTTTTTCATAAAATGTCTTAATTTTATGGCTCGTAAAATAGGTAAGGCACGTTGGATTGTCAAGCTAATACGCTCTAACAATTCATGATTAATAATCCTATAATCACTGGAAAAATCCTTGTCTGTCGCATACACACCCAATGACATTGTTTGAGTTTGAAAAAAACTAAACAAAGGTCTTAATTGATGTTCAATCACCAGTGAATGTCTTTCACTGCCACCAGATGCAGCAAGGATGACAGGAACATTCACCAAAGCAAATTGCTCTATCAGATCAAAAAAGTGCTTGAATAATCCAGGGTAAGACGCACGGTAAACAGGTGTTCCCACAATTAAGGCATCAGCCGTTTCTACTGTATGCAACGCTATTTGCACATGTTCAGGTAATTGCTTACGATCAAATGTTTGACCAATAAAGCCACCAATTTCACTAAATTTAACAAATTCCAATTCAACTGAAAGTCGTTTGGCAATTTCATCGGCAATCGTTTGCACCAATGTTTCGGTTTTGGATTGCATGCCAAATCCGCCAGAAACCACAACCAGTCGCAATGTCGGTGGATGCTCAAACATGAAGTATTCTCCCAAAAGGAGGCTGCTTGATTGGGTCCAAATCAAGCAACCATCATATGATTTATGATGCTTTAACAGCTGTAATCGTAATTTCAAGCAATTGCTCTGGATGAATCAATTTACTGATTTCAACCAAAGTACATGCAGGTTGATGTGAGCCAAGATATTTTTTCAGAATATCACTGGATTGGCTTGTAAATTCAGCGATATCAGTCGTATAAATCGTCCACGTTGCAATATTGCCAAAATCTAATCCAATACTGTTTAGACTTTTACTAGCAATACTTAGAACAAAATCTAATTGATCCGCAACAGTACTTCCGACCAGCGATAAATCCGCCAAGCCACCTTTAAGTGGTGCAATGCCCGAAAGATATACCGTATTACCGACCTCTATTATTTGACTGAACGCAAACAGATCAAAAACATCTTGCTTGAAGTAATCCAAATCTGGTGTACTTAATTTCATGTGCGATCCCCTACTTCCACAGCATATTCCTTGATGATGTCATTACCTGTATCAACCACAAGGTTTAACCCCGCAGAACGACGCTCAGCTTTACCCCTGAATACATCCAAAGGATCTTCAAAATCACGTACATAACCCAATGCAAAGCAAGCACATTGATAACCCATCAATTTAAGCAATTCATCATCAAGTGTTTGTGCTATTTCTGGTGGCGTTGCCAAATATTGGTTTTCTTCCTGTCTTAACCAACCTGCACAATAGTTCACATTAATTGCTTGACGAATTTTATCGGTATTATTCACACCAGCACCATGGTAAATTTTACCTGTATACACTAGAACAGAACCTTTGCTCATTTCCGCAGCAATCGTTTGATCTTGCGTAAATTTTTGACGTGCACCAATATACATACTGTTTGGTACGACACGAGTTGCACCGTTTTCTTCTGTATATTCAGTCATTGCCCAAAGTGTATTGAACTGTGGTTCATAATCATCTGGAAAATCAAAAAAGTCCCAAGTCAATTGATCTTGATGCAATACTTGTGCTGGAGCACCTGGATTAACTGTAATGATTTGGGTTAATTGCAATTGAATCGTAGACGCTTTATGCAAATGTTTTTTTGCCGCATCCAGCATTAATGGATGAGTAATGATTTCTTCACGTGCAGTTTTTGAACGAGCCACCAAAGAACCAGTACGTTGGGTCTTTTTACCCAAAAATACATCTTCGCCATATGGACTTGAATAAACATATTCATGCGTTTCTTCGGCAATACGATCCATAATCTCAGGAGAAACTAGGTTTTCAATGATACAATGACCATGCTCTCTCAATGCTTTTGCAATGTCATCACCAGTTGCGGTATTTGGTAAACGAATCAGTTCCATAGTCTTCTCCAATATAAACTCAATCACATAAGATAAATGTAATTTAAATAGTCTGGAGAATGGCGACATCTAACTTAAGTTATATAAATTAAGCTCTGATTCAAAAAAGTCGGTTTAATTGCTTATGATAACCAATTATTGAGAATTATTATTAATTGAGTGCTTGCCATCAAGATTCTAGGCAAAAATGCATAATTATAGTGACTAATGCACCAAATAATAACACATTTTTTTATAATCATTACGTCCTTAAATTCACAATATAATGATTTTTATCATTTAAATAGAAATAATACGTTTTTTCGTAAAAATATGCTTTATTCTCTCAAAATTGACTGAACCGTACCGGGTTTGTCGGAGACTTTTTTATTTAAGTTAGGCCACCTGACCTAACGGGTTAATCTTATCATAGTACATTGCTTCTTTGGTGGAAGCCAAAATGCATTGCATCAAATTATTGGGGGATAAACTGAGTGCAAGGAACTTTCAAAGCCAGGTCAATGAGATTCATGCCCGTGTAGCAGTATTAAATAAATTTATGGAATTAGGCCAACCTCATACCCAAGTTATCACTTAAATTTGAAGTGATATGGGGAACCTTAATTTTTAAATCTTTGTGCAACAAGGCCTATTGAATCCGAAAAAGATAATAACTAGGCTTATAGATAATTTGATTTTTTAAATTTCCACAGTGGAAATTTAAAAATATTTTTTTTATTTTTTTATTATGCTAATATAAATTTAATTTTTATATATATTACCCATGACAATATACGTAATCGCAAATCAAAAAGGTGGTGTTGGAAAGACAACGCTATCAACCAACTTAGCTGTTGCTCTGAGTAAAAAAGGCAAGACGACTCTTGTAGATGGAGATGATCAACAATCCTCTATAAAATGGAGTAAACGTAGACTACAAGATTCTATTACAACCATTGCTCTTAAAGATAATTTAAAAGAAGAATTACAACAATTAAAACAAAATAATAAATATATTGTATTGGATGTTGCAGGGCGTGATTCAGCTGAATTTCGTTCAGCATTATTAACAGCAGATGTTCTTATTATTCCAACACAACCTAGTCAAACAGATATTGAAGTACTACCTTTTGTTCTAAGATTAGTAAATACAGCAAAACAAGTGAATAAAAATTTAAAAACATTTGTGGTGTTAAATAAAGCCCCAACTAATAATAAATCTACAGAAATTGATGCTGCTTTAGAGCTATTACAGCAAGTCAAGTCTGTTAAAACACTAAATACAATTTTGCGTGATCGCAAACAATTTCGCGATGCGATGATCGAAGGAAAATCAGTATTAGAAATGGGTAGCAGCAAAGCAAAAGATGAATTAAATGAATTTTTGGTGGAGATCCTGTAATGGCAAAAAAACCATTAATTGTCGATTTTAATGATTCTCTTGAAATGGAGCAGGCATTTATTAATGCAGCAGGAACAGGAAAAGTATCGTTAATATCATCAATTGAAAATAATATTGTTGATGTACCTATAGAACTTATTGACTTCTCAGAGCATCAACCTCGTATTATTACAGATAAAGTTTTACAGGAAGTTGAAATTCTTGCCACGAGTATTGCAACGAATGGACAAATTTACCCTATTGTTGTTATAAAAAAAGAGGAAAGATATGAGCTCGTCGGTGGAGAAAAAAGGTTTAGAGCTGTTCGAGATATATTAAAGCATAAGACGATTCGTGCAATTATTCGAGATGATAAATCCAAGGAAAAAACAGCTTTAATTTCATTGATTGATAACTTACATCGATCGAATCTTAGTGATTTTGAATTAGTCAACGCCATACAAAAACATTGTAATGAGTTTGGATACTCTATACAAAATGTAGAATTTATCACTCAAAAATATCAACTAGATCAATCTAAATACTTTAGATTAATGAGCTTTTATAAACTTCCAGATTATATAAAAGAAGATCTAAAAATAAATCCAAAAGCTATTTCAGGTGCAACTGCACAACAATTGTTAACCGAATTAAATAAACTCGTTTTAAAATTTAATCATCAATTGGTTGAATCTGCCACATTTAATATATGGAAAAAATATCTAAATGAATTTACAGAAACTAATCGTCCATCAAAAAAATTCATTTACGAAATAGAAAAAGCATTAACTGTACAAGAGATAGCTAAAAAGCAAGAACAAAATATCACAAATACGTCTAAAATTAATAAAATGGTACTAAAAGATAAAAATGGTCTTAAATTTGGCTCAATTAAGATTGAAAAAAATCTCAATGGGAAGACAGTCGTAAATATTCGTACTAGTTTAAATGCTGAATTTAATCAAGAAAAAATTGAAAAACTAGAAGCTTTTCTTGCTGATTTAGACGATAAGGTATAAAAAATTATAAATTTCCACAGTGGAAATTTATAATTGAGTATCCAATATGTTATAGATTGATATTGGATACTACCATTTACCATATATATAAGATTAAAAAATGATACATAAGAAAGGTTATCATCAGAAAGGTAGTTGATCTTCTGCAGGATCTAAAATTTCATCCATATCAGAATCTGCAATATTTTTATCTTCATGCTCTGCCATATTATCTTCAGACGCATCTTTTTTAAAGATATTCATATTGCGTTTTGCTTGTATCCAAAAATAGTAATCCAGATCAATAAGTTTATGATCATTCAATATATCTAACTTATTTGTTAATAAGCTACGCATCGTTTTTTTAGCTGTAATCGTATCCAAATTACCTAAAAAATAACCATAATCGTTTAAGAAAACATCACAATTCACTAAAACTGTGATTTGCTTAGAGCTCAACTTAGTGACTGGTTTAATATATTTAACGCGTTCTTTATCTTTAAAGTGTGATCCATCATCACTATATGGAATTGCATTTTTAAGATGTTTTTCTTTTAATCGATCAATAATACGTTGAAAAATTAGATTTCTATGCTCTTCCTTCATTTTGTAAGTAAAACGTATACCTACAACAAATTTTCCATTTTTAATCGTTTCATAATCAATTTCAAGATTACTTAACTTATTAATTTGTGTTTTAGCAACATTCAAAACACGGCTTTTTAAGTTATCGATTAGTTTATATTTATCTTCAATATCTAAAGCAAAACGCAATCTTTCCAAACTTATATCATGAATTTGCTGAATACCTAATGACTCAGCTTTCCATAATTCAGAATTGAGAATCCTATAAATCCGCATGGCATAATTAGAACGCATCCGCATAACATAGCGAATTTGGTGTGTACTAAATGAATGCGTCATACCTGTCGGATTAATTAAGTTGTAGAAGTAATTATAAAATTCTCTAGCAAAACGAATCTGCATGCATTTAGTTTCTTTACTATAATGACAATAAATAATCATTGGTACCTTAATTGGTGTAGGATCATCTTTTTTCTTGATCAACATTACCTTAGGCTTATAACTATCATAAACACGCTGCAAGGCCTTTTCACCATACCGATGAATTTCATATAGCTCACTTGCTGTGACAACATCTTTATCTAAATCTTTTTCTGAAATCAATTCACCAAAATTAGCTGCACTAATCGTAATTAACTCATCTGGATCAAAGCGCATATTTTTATTTAGTTCATTTTTGCGCACAGCAACCATAGCACAGTACACTAGCTTTTCTTCATTAGCTTCATAACTGTAATTTGCAGTGGTCATATCATTACGTGTAGCCACTAAATCAGTGTATTGAACACGACGAGAAGAAGGCTTTATTAATTCTGTACTTTTCAAACCAAACTCCGTGGTTACAATTTTATAACCATACATTAATAACATTTTGTATTGAAATCAACAATGAAAGCAAACAGATCAATAAAAATATATCTTTTAGCTTACGGACAAAACGTATGGTTATTCACAGATATTTAATAAAATTATCAACAACGGACAAAACGTATGGTCATTTCATATAATCTAATAAATAATGAGAACAGGACAAAACGTATGGTTATATCAAAAATAAAATTCAAATAAGCTCAAAGCATTGCTATTAAATGCTTTTAATGTCATTACAATAAAAAAAATAAGTAAAATAATCCAATATATCAATAGAAAGAAAAACCAATCTTCAATAAAAAAGCATGTACATCGGACAAAACGTATTGATAGTGCTTAAAACATCATCATTTATTTGGAATAGAAAAAATTCATGGTTATAGTTTTTATTGTGCTAACTGCAATGAATATTTGTATATTCACTTTAAGAGAATTTTTACTATTGATAATTTTGTGGATAAATTGAGACAAAACGTATGGTTATCGGACAAAACGTATGGTTGAACGGACAAAACGTATGGTTGAACGGACAAAACGTATGGTTGAACGGACAAAACGTATGGTTGAACGGACAAAACGTATGGTTATTAATGAATAACCAATTGAATTTAAATATAAAAATATCCTTATAAACCTTATTAAATATATATAAACATATATAAATACTTATAAACCTTTAATTTAATTTTTTAATAAAATTTTAAATAAGACGAATTGAAGCAACAAGTGCAACACTATAAAAACCAGCGATCACTTCACTGAGTGTATACCAACATAGTATCTTTCTAGGACGATTATTTAGACCAAACTCTATCTATTCTATTCGCTCTTTTGATACATCATCAAACGATAAGGATTTTGGCAAATATTCATTCGTATTTTCATTTTTAGCGCGTTGATTAGACTTTTATGGATCCACAAAGTAAGTGTCTATGCATGCATCTGTTATCCTACTATGCTCTGAAAACTCCTTACCATTATCAAAAGTCACACTATAAGCATGACTGCTACGCAAACATTCTAAAGGACACGAGATCGTTTTAGTTGAGGTTCTCATTTGCCACAAATGAACGATATGTACATATAGACTCTTACGTTTCACATTCGAGTAGTTCTAAATTATTTTGGCTGTGATTCATGCAGGAATAATGAAGAGCATTCGACAGCCGTGGGAATTGATCGGCATAGCGTTGGTAAATACTGATTTCGTGATTGAGTTGAACAATACTGTTTTCTACACGTTCCAGTTCGATTTGCAGCTGGTCTTTCGTTTCACAAGATTCTTGCTGTGTTGGAAGATGGATGGTGCTGGACTGTGTGATTGGCTGATAGTTTTAGATGTGACCATCTCTGATTTTTTAAAAACAGCTTAGTATCTACATAGACGTAATATTCTATATCGTGTTTGAAAAAAATATTCCAGTGAAAATCTATTGTCTATAGCACCTCAGAGGTGGATCAGGAAATTTGAACAACAGCTATAAGTGATATTTTGCTCCTCAAATGATGTTATAAACATCAATATATGGAGTATTTTATGGCACGTAGACCAAGAAGAAATCATTCAAATGATTTTAAAGCTAAGGTAGCACTTGCTGCGATTAAAGCAGAAAAAACACTTGCTGAATTGAGTGCTGAATTTGATGTTCATCAAAACCAAATTATTGACTGGAAAAATCAATTGATCTCAGCTTCCTCGCAAGCTTTCGATCAATCAAAAGCTCCATCAGAACCCCCCATTGATCTTAAAAAGTTACATGCAAAAATCGGTGAGCAGGCATTAGAAATTGATTTTTTAGAAGGTGTGTTGAAGAAACTGGGCCGCTTCAACCACAAAAGTTAATCGACGACTCACTTCAGATTTCAGTATCTAAGCAAGCTAAGCTGCTGAAAGTCTCCCGTGGTTGTTATTATTATCGCCCAAAACCTGTTAGCTCATCAGATCTGAAACTGATGCGATGTATTGATGAATTACATATGCAATATCCTTTTGCAGGCAGTCGTATGATGCGTGATTTGTTGAATCGTCAAGGGCATCATATAGGACGACGTCATACACGTACTTTAATGAATTGATATAAAAATAAAGTTAGTAAATAAATTATATAAATCAATTATTTTCTTATTAAATCTTAAATTTGTTTGATTTAATTTTATTTATTTTGGGACTATGTTAGTCTATTATTTCAACGCTAAAAATAACTTAACTTGCAGAAAAAATGATGACACCATTGCTCATTGATGCATTAACAATATCTGAAGGCAGGTTTAAAAAACCATGCCCTGTTTTAGTTTTGAAAATGATGTTACTTAATGGGGAAAAGAGCAGGTTTTCAGAAGAAATTAAGAATCAAGCATTACTACTGCTCGCGATATATCGTAAGTTGCTGCTTGCTGTCGATCGGGATTTATTTAATGTAAAAACTCTAAAGAACAGTGTGAAAAGAAGGCACTGGGCTAAAGTGGATAAAGCACAGAATAAGATGGTGGTTGCAAAAGAACTTCGACTAAAGCATTTAGATCTAGAAGAAATGCCTTTATTTTTTCATACACAGCATTTTTTAAAAAAACTACCGATTTCCTTTGTTCAAAAATTGGTAGATTGGGCACCACCGGTGGTGAGTGGTACTTTTTTAATCGAAAATATTTTAGCAGGTTATATCGCCCAGAAGCTTTTGCCATTAGAAAAAATTAAAGTAAAAGAGCTTGGCAAGTCTGTGCAACCCTATTTTCACATAGCTGACTTTTTTGTATTTTTACCTCGACTGGAGGAACTTTATCAAAAACATCAGCAGCAAATTGTTTGTGTGGCACCAACCGCAGAAATTGCTTTAGCTTTAACAGACTTTAAGAAAGCATGGATCTATCGTCTTAGGAGCAGTTTATGAATATTTATTTTAAGCAGCTCATAGAATGGATGAAGCAGCATGAAAATATAGAAGAACAAGAACTTATCCAAGCATTATTTTTGTTGCGTGCACATTATAGCTTAGCTGGTATTGTTGTCATTTGTCAGCGAATTTTCACATTGATTGGTGATCATGAATTACCAATATTTCGTAATGAGCTTAATACTTTAAAGATAATTAGTACATTACAGAATTCTGATCAACATTCACATTTTTTCTCAGAAACAACAGATAGAAACAAACATAAACTCACGCCATTACGTCCATACACTGGAGACAGTGGAATTTGTGATTTGCTATTGATTCAAGCAGGACTAAGTCGAAATAATGAGCGTTTTGATACTGTAATTATTTGGTTTTTAGAGCAAATATTTCACTTTCAAAAAAATGTACATACTCTAAAGCTTTATAGTCATTATTTAAAGGGTGATGGAAGCATAAAGCTGAAAGATCAAAAAGGATCTCGTGTGTATAACGCCTTTTTAGCGATCAGGCTATTGGGTGATCCAAGTAATGAGGATATTTTAGAACAAGTCGAAAAATTACTGACTAAAAACGGACCGAAACAACTGATTCATTTGATGTCCGCTGGTTCTGAAGACAAACGATTAAATGAAGTTTTTTATGCATTAAAGCTCTTTTTATCACAAATTTGGCAAAAGAATCGACTAAAAAATAAGAAAAAACGTCGAGAGTTTTTACACCGTATAGGGTTAAAGCATCAAAAACTGATCTTGCAACGATACGGCTCATTAAGTATTGCTATCCAACCTTTAGAGGATGTAGATGAAATTCATCGTGGTCTAGTCTCTGAAGTATTTGAGGATGATGAGATTGAAGAAGATGAAACACCATTGGAGCCATTGTTTACATTTTTTTTGGCCGAACAATCCGATTTAATTCGAGGGCTTTATGCATCTAAGTCTATTTTTCAGCATGTTGAAGCTACAAATGCTGGTTTAGTTTGGACCAAATGGCGATTGTCATTAAATTCGATTCAAGATGTGTTTAGGCTCTGTCAACCATCTAAGGCTGATACCAGCTTAATTTTACGCGCAAAATTAGCTTTGATATTGAGTTTACTCACTGGACGTTCGGTTACTGAATTAACAGCGCCGTGTTTTAGTCAAAATACTGATCAGAATAATATTGCTATTCAGTATGATCATACTTTATCTGCATACGTATTGAGCGTTTTAGCAGGCACACCGACACTCAAAACAAAGCCAGAAGAGTCTAAATTTCATGTGCCATGGACCAAGAAATTACATTTGGTTTTACCAAGTGAGCTCAATGATTTGGTGAATCAAGTCAAAAATCTTGCGATTAAAACCCGTCAACCGGCAGTTGAACGCGAAGTTAGAAGACTTATTAACAGTGTGCCGAAAGAGTTAGAAATCAGCCTCAAAAGCATTAAAGATCTTCTTCCACGGTTGTTATATGAGCATAGCCAAGGTGATTTAGCTGTCGTTAAAGCAGTGACTAATGCATCCGGTCGGAATTATGATAACTTAATTCATTATGCATCTTTTGAACAGAGGAAACTTGAGCAGTTATGGGCTGATTGTTTAAGAACGATAAAAATTGATATTCCTGAATATATGCACTCTTCTAGTGAACGCGTGGGTAGCCCGACTGGGATAAAGATTGTTGAAATACAAAATGAAATTACACGAATAAAGAAGAGAATAAATCAGGCTGCCGAACAGAAAGATTGGCAGACGCTCTTTGATAACTTAACGTTGTATACAGAATTATGGATGAATCTTGCAACTGCAGGACGGGGGATTAAGCAACCCTTTCCAAAGTGGATAAGTCAGCAAGGCTGGGCATTGATTCAAGATAAACATCATCAAGATGAATCAACCGATCGTTATGTGCCATTGACGGCAGCATTTATCAAACAGATTCAAGTTTTACGTGGTTTGATGAGAATGCTGGGGGATCAAGTTGAACCACGTGTTGATTTATCATCTTATGCGTTGCAACTTTGTGATCCTCATCAGATTGAAGGTTTAGGTAGAAATTGGGCACGGAAGCTGGTTCGCTCTGATAATAATCAGTTACCTGGACGGTTCAAGGATGCTGGACTTGGGCACTGGGTACGCGGTCGTTATCCATGGGATATGTTATCAGTATTTCCTGTATCAACATTTAAACAACAGTGGCTTGATGTACAAGAAAACCTGCAAAAACAGTTAGGTTTCGAATGTCTTGATTTTTTTAAAAACCTGAATATTCCAACATTTGTTGTAACCAAAGAGATTAAAACAGTTCAAGCAGAGACGAAGCCGAGAATACAATATTCAGAAAATGATGTAAAAGAATGGCTGGAAAACTCAGAGTATGAGTCCTATTGTCAGTTGATTTTTGAGGAAAATCCTGAGCCAAACGTATCTTTCGAGCTTGGACATGTATTAGCTTCCCATTTAGCTAAAAATACAAACATTGATTTGCCACAAGCGATCAAAGCATATTGTGCTTATATTCGCGATAAAACGAAAATTCCTTTATTCGTTCAACTTCCTCAAAAGGCTCATCGTACATGGCTGACATCTGAAAATAGTTTTAGTACATGGTGTTATATTGAACAAAACTTACTTGATCTTATTCAGAAGGATTTAGAACATTTACCTGAACATCAAAATTGTGATATTGAAATAGGACGTTTGCTGGTTGTACTCTCCATGTATGCACAACTGTGCAGAGTGAGCCATTTACAAGCGATGTTGGAGTTTATTGCTTCTGATCAACATATAGTCGCTATGGGGAATAGTCGGCTCGTTGAGCTGACAGTGAATAATGATAGATCTGTGACGAAGATACGCCGTACAGTACTGTTAAGTCCTTATGTCTCGACTTTAATTTTAGTAGACCGACAGTATCTACAGCCCCGATTAAAAGAGATTTTAGCACAGTCAAGAAATCAACAAAGAACGACTTGGCAAAAGTGTTTTAATACATATTTAAAACAAATAGGGCTTAAGTCAACTCTATCGTTGGCTCAATGGTTGAAAGCTTTACAGCAAAATGTGATGTTAAATAGCACTCCGTTAATTGCAGGTTATATAGCAGGCCAAGTCCTGACTGAAGATCTTTCAATAAATGAATTATTACGCTTATCCGAATATGAAAAATTAACCACAGGTTTAGATAGTACTGAGCCAGAAAATGAAATAGAAATAGGCGATGAGCAACTAAATTTGTCTGATATTTTAGCGATGATTCAGCAACTAAAAGGTGAGTCTAGATCAAGCATTTGGCTTAAACAGCTTGCCAATAATAAAACGAATCACTACTCAGTCAATTTATTAACGTGCTTTGTGCAATGGTTGATTTTACGCTGTGATGCAGAAGAGTTAAGTCGACAGAATCGAAATATAATTCATCTACATTTGGCCATAGTCAGTGCAGGTATATTGGGGTTTTCAGAAGACTTAACAAAAGATAGCCAGATTGATGAAGATGTATTTCAAAAATGGATGGAGTTGACGCAAGAGCATTTTCCACACCGCAAGCATCTCGCTGCGTGGAATCGCTTTAGAGATTTTTTAATTCAGTTAAATGATGATCGTATAAAGTTACACAATCGTACAGCGCATCAAGCAAGTGCTAAAGTTTTTGCAAAAAATGAAGTGCAGCAGATCGTTCAAATATTACAATCTGTAGAATCTGGGGTGAGTGATGCTGCTTTACGTCTAGAGATTCAGCGTCATTTTCGTTTATCTGCAGCGATGGGTGTACGCCGTTCAGAGACACTTCATTTACGGCCCTTAGATATTGATGAGGATATGCTCCGAATTCGTCCTTATGGTGAGCATCAGTTAAAAACACTTGGATCAGAACGTGTTGTTCCGATGAATTTATTAAGTCAGACGATTCAAAAGGGATTAGATGATATTTATAAGAATAAAAAATATTCGATATTAATGTCTGATGAGGACAGTGAGCATAGGCCTTTTTTCAATCAAATATCTCAAATATTAAAGAAAGTCACTGGAGATGTTGATCTCAGCTTACATCATTTAAGACATACGTTTGCAAGTGCATATACTTTAAAGTGTTTGCAAACAGTGGTGGATTTTAAAGCGCTGACAATAGAACTGCCATGGCTACAAACTTGGATGCCATCGAATGAGCAATTTAATACGCTAGTAGGCAATGAAGGACAGGTTGGGCAAGGGATTAAGGCGATTAGTCGAGTGCTTGGACATTTACATGAATCGACAACATTAAAGCATTATGTTCATATCTTATTTCTGGCTACTTATGCCTATAGCATGCAACAACAGCAACCCAATTTACATACTGCATTTTTTAAGCGAGTCATGAGTCGGAGTAATTTATTCAGGCATTTCCAAGCGATTCATCAACAAAATGGTAATCTAAAATATGAGTTGAGAGATACCATTGAAAAATATGTACTCAAAAAAAGACAAAGTCAGAGGTGGGTCATCTATGCTAAAAAAAGAGGGAATTCGACTGGAAAATTAATTAAACACGAATTATTTCAAAAGTTTGAATATATTGAGCGGTATCTTATTTCTGCGCAGGGGCAGCCACGATTAGATATTGAGCCCTGGAAGAGAGCTTTGATTACGATGGCAAACATTCCGTCAGGTAAACGTGGTTCAAATATAGGAAGACACCCATTATCGACACAAGGAAAGTTAGCTCGTTTGCCTGAATTACTCAGTGCTGTAGATTTTAATTCTGCACAAGAGATTTTAGAGCGATTTGATTATTTAGAACAAAACCAATCAGAAACTTATAATTGGTTAATAAAAAAATGGTTGTATGAAAGTAATGTAACAAAAGCATTGATGCATTTTACCGCAGAGGATGAACCTATGCTTTCAATCCTTACAGAACATCAATTTTTTCCGATGATGATGAAACATAATAAATATAATTATTTTAGAATTATGTCTCAACAAGCCACATTAAGCGCCGTGCGATGGGCACTTACGTGGTTGAGTGCACGATATTTGGTGATTAGAGATGATATCAGAATCTAATTAAATATGACTTACGCACGCTTTATTACAGAAAGGTTTAAAAGACAGCGCTACCCTAATTGAGCTAAATTCAAGTGACAACTTGGGTATAAGTGCAGCTAGATTCTGTGAATTTGTTAAAGACAGCTATGTGAACCGTACCGGGTTTGTCGGAGACTTTTTTATTTAAGTTAGGCCACCTGACCTAACGGGTTAATCTTATCATAGTACATTGCTTCAAACTCAAAAGGCGATACATAACCCAGTGCACTGTGTACACGCTTTTTGTTGAACCAATCTACCCAATTTAATGTCGCAAGTTGTACATCTGCTAAACCTTGCCAATCTGCTTTTAAATATTCAATCACCTCTGTTTTGTATAAGCCATTCACCGTTTCAGCCAAAGCATTATCGTATGAATCACCAGTTGTACCGACTGATGCTCGTAAATTTGCTGCTTCTAAACGATTGGTATAGCGAATCGAAAGATATTGCACACCCCTGTCGGAATGATGAATCACATTCTTTGGCATGCCTCGATCGTGCAATGCTTGCTCAAGTGCATCGAGCACCATATCTGTATTCATCCGTGTAGATACTTTCCATCCAACAATTGCTCGTGAGAACACATCAATAATAAAGGCGGTATAGACCCAGCCTGAATGAGTTTGAATATACGTAAAGTCACTGACCTGAGAAGCACTGCTTCGCAAGGGTCAGGTCGATCAGCACTAAAATTACGTTTCACTAAATCATCTGCTCGTTTTTGATCATCTCGGTTGCGGGTAGTTTGTTTGTTCTTACCACGCCAAACACCTTGTATATCTAGCTTCTGCATCAATCGAGCAACTGTACAACGTGCAATAACATAGCCTTCACGTTTCAATTTTTGCCAAACTTTACGTACACCATATCGACCTAAACTTTCCTTCCAAATTCGTTTAATTTGTTCAGCATGATGCTCATCATGTAGATCTCGTTTCGCTCGATGTTCTGGATTGTCAGCGAGATCTAAAGTTCGGTAATAGGTTGAAGCTGCGATCGGTAAAATCCTACAAATCGCATCAACACCATATAAGTCTTTATTGTTATGGATGAAATCCACCATTATTTGTGTGGGCGGTCGAGCTCCGCCTGGGCGAAAAAAGCGGCTGCTTTACGTAGAATTTCATT
The DNA here is from genome assembly GCF_000368825.1 of Acinetobacter ursingii DSM 16037 = CIP 107286. Classification (GTDB taxonomy): domain Bacteria; phylum Pseudomonadota; class Gammaproteobacteria; order Pseudomonadales; family Moraxellaceae; genus Acinetobacter; species Acinetobacter ursingii. The sequence continues at coordinate 47,126 of NZ_KB849713.1, forward strand.
GGCACGTTTTAATTCTTTAATTTCACGTTCCATTTGCTTCATTTTTTCTTGGTCAGATATCTGTTGTACTTTGGCAGGATTTAGTTGATCCAGATGCATTAAATACCAAACACGCAATGTTTCAGGAGTACAACCGATTTTAGGAGCAATAGCTGTGATTGCTGCCCAAGTAGAAGGATAATCTTTTTCAGATTCAATTAGTAATTGAACCGCTCTTTCTCTGATTTCAGGGGTATATTTTAATTTTGTCATCGGGATAGTCTCTCAGAATATTGACTCTCCGACAAACCCGGTACGGTTCAAAGCCTACACACAAAATCTACCGCACAACCAATTGGCCCGCATATAACCGAGCTCTCATTAATCGTGGGAATATTGCCATTTGGTTCAATCCAAAAACACAATGGTATGCAGAACCACAAGGCAAACAAGGTCGAAGTCAAACCTACTCCGACATAGCGATTCAATGCTGTTTGATGATCAAATCTCTATTTAGACTCACTTTACGCATGGTCACTGGCTTTGTCCAAAGCTTAATTAAACTTTGCGGATTAGATTGGACAGCACCAGACTTCACGACGCTTTGTAGAAGACAAAAGTATATTGATATTCGAATTAGCTACCAGAAAAGTCGTGATGGGTTACAGCTACTCGTCGACTCTACGGGTTTAAAATTTTTAGGTGAAGACGAATGGAAGCGTAAGAAACATCAGCCTGAATATCGTCGGCAATGGCGTAAACTGCATATTGGTATAGATGCTAAAACCCTACAAATACGAGCTGTTCAGCTTACAACCAATAACGTAAGTGATTCACAAGTCCTTGGTGATTTACTGGATCAAATCCCGTTGGATGAGCAGATTGATTCAGTCTATACAGACGGAGCTTATGACACCAAGCAATGTCGTCAGGTTATTGCAGATCGGCAAGCACACGCAGTGATTCCACCAAGAAAAAATGCCAAGCCTTGGAAAGATAAAAAAGCTCATTCGCTAGAGCGAAATGAATTACTTCGCGCTGTTAAACGTTTAGGCAGGACACTATGGAAAAAATGGTCGGGCTATCATCAGCAAAGTCTGGTTGAAACCAAGATGCACTGCATTAAATTATTAGGCGATAAACTCAGTGCTAGGAACTTTCAAAGCCAAGTCAACGAAGTACATGCCCGTATAGCCATTTTAAATAAATTTACAGAATTAGGCCGACCTCATACCCAAGTTGTCACTTAAATTTGAGCAACTTAGGAAAGCTCTATTTTTAAAATCTTTATGCAACAAAGCCATTTAATGTTAAAAATCATGCAAGAAAATGAAATCTGGTTGAAATAGCCTAAGTATGTTGAAAGGGGTATTGTTTAGAAATTTCCTTGTTATAAGTAAACTGTCTTTATGAAAAGCATCATGCTGACTTTGATTCATAATAAGGGGAATTTAAAAGCTTTAGCATCATAGTTTGATTACTGGATTTTAGACAATAGTGTGAAGATTAGCGCTTTGGTAAATCGATGAGCTAAAGTGTTGTAGTCCAAACTCGATCTGACAGTTACCCATTTTTTAATGGGCTTGTTAAGTTAAATTTGAGCTAAATTATTCTCAGCCCAAATCCGCTTCCAATCAAATAATGATTCAAGTGGCGTGCGGCCACTGCTCAATCTAATTCACAGTACCTAAAACAGGTATCAACTTCGGTCCAGCCATTCTCGCTTTGCTAATGATCTCCACCAGTTCAGCATAAGTCAGTTCAAACTTATCCTAGCTATCAAAAACATAAACCATGTTCTTGCCTTCATGTTCAGCTGGAGTAGGTGGTACAAAACGTTTCGGGATAAGAAGCTGTGCGAGTTGTTCATCAGTTAATTTAAATAAGTGCATGTTTTTATCCCACTCTTGGTAAGTCTGACCATTTGGTTAAATACGATGGTGATCTAAGGTTTTGATTCATGTGCCATGAGGCTTCTTGATTGTTGGCAATTCCCAATGTGACGAGATTCTTCCCAAACCGTTCACTGATGGCTTCGATGGCATCTGAAAGTTTTTCGCGTTCATGCCTATGTGAATAGTCCGTGAATAGATCGGGTACAAATTTGGATTTATCCGTAATTTCGAGCAGCACGATTCCCGCCTTTTTATACTTAAAACCCTTCTTAAATATCTGATCGATACCTTTCATTGCTGCCTTGGTGATGAGTAATAAGTCGTCTGTATGCTCATGCATCTGAACCACGATATATGGCGAGTAGCGCTCGGACTTATCAAAGCGACTGGTTTGGATATAGACCCCAATCATTTTGCAGATTGAGCCATCTTCCCGCATTCGCTTTACGGCTCGAGCAACATAAAGCCGGACAGATGCTTTGATGTCATCCATTTCATAGACTGGGTTCCCATATGAACGACTGCTGATGATTTGCTTCTTCGCTACCGCATCATCACTCAGGTCAATACAAGAAAGGCCTTGTAGCTCAAGCACCGTCTTTTCCATCACGATACTGAACTGCTTTTTGATTTCTTTAGGATTGGCATTGATCAGATCTAGAACAGATTGAATACCCATGGCATTGAGCTTCTTGCAGTTCTGCCTGCCAACGCCCCAAACTTCGGATACATTCACTTGTGCGAGTAGCATCTCTGTAGAGCACGGGTCCATATGGGCCAGATTACAGACCCCATTGAAGAACTTGTTCTTTTTGGCGAGATGATTGGCAATCTTGGCTTCAGTTTTAGAGCGACCGATTCCAATGCAGCAGGGTAGTCCTAACCAACGCCAAGCTTTAGCCCTCATATCTTGCGCATATTCAGTCAGGTCAAATAGATGCTCATAAGCTGTGAGCTTTAGGAAACATTCATCAATGGAATAGACCTCTTGGTCTCCTGGTGCAACATAGTCCCCAAGCAGCTCCATAAAGCGCTTGGACATTTCGCCATATAAGGAGAAATTACTTGATAGCACCTGAATGTCATGTTGCTTGATCAGATCCTGAATTTGAAATACAGGAACACCCATTTTAATCCCGAGGTCTTTCGCTTCTTGGCTTCTGGCCACCGCACAGCCATCATTGTTGCTGAGCACGATGGTCGGGCGATCATTCAAGGCAGGATTAAACACACGTTCACACGAGACGTAGCAATTATTCACGTCGACTAACGCGAATATTTCATTTTCACTTTTCATGGTTATTCTTCTTTTTATGAGCGGTGATAAATACGTTTTAAATTAAAAGTCACCACACCCCAGATTGAGATGGTCTGACTGTCATCAGGGATGATGTGATTGTAGTTAGGATTTTCAGCCTTCAACCAAAGTTCTGGAAGCGGATAATCTTCATCGCCAAATATCTCTTTGGTTTCGGACTTTGACATCTTATTGGTGATCATCAGCCGCTTAATTGTCGAGGCATTGTTATCAATCAGGGCAATAACAATATCGTAATGCTTGGCTTCAATACTGCGATCAATAATGATTGGATCATTAATCTCTAGGCCAGCATCAAGCATGGATTCACTGTCTACATAAGCAATGAACGTAGAAATCGGGTTGTGAATCAGGAACTCATTCAGATCGAGCGCTTTGTCTTGCTCATCCTTGGTGCTGAAGGCTGGGCCTGCAGGGATGCGCTCTAAAGAGACGGGAATGGATACTTTAGATTTGGGTAGAACTGCAGTAAGCCCTAACTGCGCAACCAGTTCATTTTGAACAGCGATTTGTTCAAGCACGGTATTGATGGTAGGGCTTGGCTTACCCTCTGGACCCATGAGCTCTTGTAAAGATGACCATGCGTCGTCAGAGAAGTAGATAGGCAACTTCTTAGACATGTGATACTCCTACGCTACGAGACGTGTTTGGAAGTAGAATTTGTCTAAATAGGATATTACTAACAACGTTTGAAAATCAAATTTAAAAAGTTGTGGATAAACAAGGATGCGTCAGAATAAGACGTTTTGTTTCTGCTCATCGCGTGGAAAAGTGATGAATTCATCGGGCAGTTGAAAAAAATATTCATGCGCGTGTTCATGATCTGCAGTCAGCCAGTCTTTTCTGTACTGCTGTGGAATAACGATGATGGAGCGTTTTTCATCCATCGGTGCATGGAATTGCTTCATGAAGGGGTGATGATCCGAATTGATGGTCAACATTGAAAAGGAACGTACCTTATTGCCATCAATCGCCGCATCATCATAGATCCCTGCAACCGTGAAAGGCTGATCATCTTTACGCTTGATGGTGTACCAGTATGGCTTGCCATTGATGTATTTGGGTTCGTAGAACTCTTGCACAGGGACTAGGCAGAACTTGCTGTATTTCCATGAGTGTCGAAAGCTGGGCTTATCAGCTACAGACTCGGTACGTGCATTATAAGTGTGGCTGCTAAATTTCAATTCTTTCGCCCAACTCGGAAGTAATCCAAACTTTGCGATATCAAGTTCCAAATGTTCTGAGCCATTCAAGATGATTGGAGCGTGATAAGAAGGAAAGACATGATCCTTAAGCTCAAGATCGAACTGGCTAGTATCGACACCCAAAAGCATCAAATTTCTTTTACTTGGAAATAGGTAATTCGAGCACATGATTATCATACCTTTAAGTGTCACATTTCGAATTATTTGCCTTAAAATTCCATAACGGAATGTACCAATATTTGAATGATAGGTAAGAAAATACAATTAGACAGACTATAAGCAACAAATCAAGAGTCGTGAACTTTTGTCCTTCACGTACTAAAACTAATGAAAATGCACAAACAGGCAGATTCAAACATGAGGAGCGACAGTTTCAAAAGCCTTATGATAATCAAAAATTTGAGCAAACTTCTCTAATGGTGTAAGCCAATCTAACTCTTTTCTAGGACGAGTATTCAGTGACATGGCAACTTGATTTAAATAATGCTGATCTACCTGATTTAAATCAATCCCTTTAGGTAAATATTGCCTAATTAAACCATTCATATTTTCGCATGTGCCTTTCTGCCATGGTGAATGTAGGTCGACATTGAGTAAAGCAGGCATTGAGCATTTATTTGTTAAAAATTTAGAGAATGTGCAAGGGGTGAACGCGATATTATCGATTTCTCAATTACTTACGCAAAAGACCGTGATGGCCGCTTATCTATGAATTTTGGTACGCTTAACCGTCAAGGTGGTCAGCGCCGTCTAAATGTAGCAATTACTAGTGCTCGTCAAGGATTACATGTTGTCTCGGCCTTAAGTCCAGAAGAAATTAATTTGGCACGCACCAATAGTGAGGGTGTAAGGGATCTAAAAGATTTCTTGGTTTTTGCTCGTAGTGGTCAGCTGCATTTAAATTATGCTGATCAAAGCAAACAGCAGACTAAAAAGAATTTGTAAAGTACTGAACCGTACCGGGTTTGTCGGAGAGTCAATATTCTGAGAGACTATCCCGATGACAAAATTAAAATATACCCCTGAAATCAGAGAAAGAGCGGTTCAATTACTAATTGAATCTGAAAAAGATTATCCTTCTACTTGGGCAGCAATCACAGCTATTGCTCCTAAAATCGGTTGTACTCCTGAAACATTGCGTGTTTGGTATT
>NZ_KB849713.1:53013-76759 GCF_000368825.1 Acinetobacter ursingii DSM 16037 = CIP 107286
CGATCGCAGCTTCAACCTATTACCGAACTTTAGATCTCGCTGACAATCCAGAACATCGAGCGAAACGAGATCTACATGATGAGCATCATGCTGAACAAATTAAACGAATTTGGAAGGAAAGTTTAGGTCGATATGGTGTACGTAAAGTTTGGCAAAAATTGAAACGTGAAGGCTATGTTATTGCACGTTGTACAGTTGCTCGATTGATGCAGAAGCTAGATATACAAGGTGTTTGGCGTGGTAAGAACAAACAAACTACCCGCAACCGAGATGATCAAAAACGAGCAGATGATTTAGTGAAACGTAATTTTAGTGCTGATCGACCTGACCCTTGCGAAGCAGTGCTTCTCAGGTCAGTGACTTTACGTATATTCAAACTCATTCAGGCTGGGTCTATACCGCCTTTATTATTGATGTGTTCTCACGAGCAATTGTTGGATGGAAAGTATCTACACGGATGAATACAGATATGGTGCTCGATGCACTTGAGCAAGCATTGCACGATCGAGGCATGCCAAAGAATGTGATTCATCATTCCGACAGGGGTGTGCAATATCTTTCGATTCGCTATACCAATCGTTTAGAAGCAGCAAATTTACGAGCATCAGTCGGTACAACTGGTGATTCATACGATAATGCTTTGGCTGAAACGGTGAATGGCTTATACAAAACAGAGGTGATTGAATATTTAAAAGCAGATTGGCAAGGTTTAGCAGATGTACAACTTGCGACATTAAATTGGGTAGATTGGTTCAACAAAAAGCGTGTACACAGTGCACTGGGTTATGTATCGCCTTTTGAGTTTGAAGCAATGTACTATGATAAGATTAACCCGTTAGGTCAGGTGGCCTAACTTAAATAAAAAAGTCTCCGACAAACCCGGTACGGTTCAGTACTTATAAAATAGGCTTCAAGAAAAATATTGGAGCGTTGACCTCGGAATAGGTCAGGGCGATAGCTGTGTAGATCTGGCTATTAAAGATGACTTGCATGCAGATAGCTATATTGTAGGTATTCTAGTCGATGGTGAAAATTATGCAAAAGCAGCTACAGCAAGAGACTGTAATCAGCTCAGACCAACAGTATTAAATGGGTTAGGCTGGAAGGTATTATCAGTGTGGACAGTTGATTGGTGGCTGGATCCGGAGCATAACTTAACTAAATTGGTAAAAGCATTAGAAGAGATCTAAATAAATCAACAGGTTGCTTAAGTTGTCTGAAACCTTTGAGATGGAAAGCATGCTTTAAATCAAGTCATTGACTTGGGTTGCATGGTCCATGTAAGTCGTAAATTCTATGAACTGCATGTGACGGGGAAAAGTCAGATTAATGAACAGGAATTTTTAAGGTCATCAGATTAAGTGTATTCTGATAATTAATAAAGCGCCGTTTGGCGCTTTATTCATCCTAGTCCTTCAATATTGCAAAATGCGATAATTGGTTTATACTTGATTTATAGCAAAATGCGATAATATGTTATGCATGTGATCACCCACGCTCGAATTATAGAAGCAATGCACAAGTGGCCACAGGCTGAAACGGCATTAGATGGTTGGTATCGAATCATAAAGGCAAACGATCCGAAAGATTTTGCTGAGATGAAACAGCTCTTTCCAGCGGTCGATAAAGTTAGAAAGTTCCATGTATTCGATATTGGCGGAAACAAGATCCGACTTATTGCCGTCGTGATGTATCACGCGAAACGTGTGTATATTCGTCATGTCTTGTCCCATAAAGAATATGACAAAGGTCATTGGAAGGAAGGTTAGTATGAACGCGATGATTAAACAGGCCGTAGACCACTGGCACTACGTTGCACCATTGCTCAGCAAGCCAGAAAATGAAGACGACTTTCATACACTTGTTGAAGCTTTAGATGAACTTTTAGATACCGTTGGTGATGACGAGTCTCATCCTTTAATGGGGCTTATTCATCAGCTTGGTGATTTGGTTTCTGATTATGAAAATGAGCATCTTCCTATGCCTAAAGGGGATGGCCGTGCTGCTTTGGCTTTTTTGATGGAGCAACATGGTTTAGGTCAGTCTGACTTATCAGAGGTTGCAACCCAATCTGTGATTTCTGAGATTTTAAGTGGAAAACGCCAACTGAATATTCGTCATATTAAGGCATTGTCTGAGCGGTTTAATGTATCGGCAGATACGTTTTTCTAAAAGATAGGGCGCCGTGAGGCGCTCTATCAATAGGGTGTGTTGACACTTTTAGCTTAAAAAAATAGCGAAGTAGTAAAATCAAATCGCCAAACCCAATTTTACTATTCACTATGCCTCGTACCATGCTGACAGATCAACACTGGCAAAAGTTGAAAGTTATTCTGCGTAATTTATCCATTCACCACAACTCAAATTTACGCAATTTTATTGAAGCTATTCTCTATACAATTAGAACAGGCTGTCCGTGGCGAGATATTCCTTGTTGTTTTGGTCATTCAAACTCTATTTTCAAACGTTTTAATCGTTGGTCAAGCAGCGGTAAGTTACTTAGATTATTCAAATTACTAGCCTCATGCCCCAATATGGAGTGGATTTTTATTGATGGCTCTCATGTACGTGCTCATCAACATTCTGCCGGCATAGCGAATCAATCTATTTCTAAAAGTGTAGGAGGAAACTCCTCAAAAATACATTTGATTGTTGATGCACATGGCAATCCTATTGATTTCATGATTACCGATGGAACCACACATGATGTTAAAGTTGCACCTGATTTAATATCAACATTAGATTTAAAAGAGACAAAAGTGGTATGTGCAGATAAAGGCTATGATTCAGAACCACTGCGTGAACAGATCAGGAAAATAGGGACTAAAGCGAATATACCAAAGAAAACAAATAGCCAATCGAACAATGACCATATGGACTGGTATTTATATAAAATCAGGCATTTAGTTGAAAATATGTTTTGTAGATTAAAGTAATTTAGATGAATAGCTACTCGATATGACAAGCTCAAAAGAAATTATCAAAGTTCTGTTGCTTTAGCCTGTATATTTTTATGGCTACCTTTATAGGGTTAATTATGAACAGTAAGTATCAACAGACCCTAATCATTTACTCGATTTTTGACATATTTTGTAGTGAATTACGCAAGTACTATATAAGTTTATTTTTTAAACACTCAGCTTCCTTATTTCATACATTAATTTACAGCGATTTCTTGGCGCATAAGGCTCTAATAAAAGTGTTTTTTATTTTTGGCAGCCTTGATACAAGTCTGTTTAATGTTGAACTAGAGAGAGAGGAAATCCGCATGCGTGCTCTTACCTATCATGGTGCTCGGGATGTACGAGTTGAATCCGTTCCAGATCCAGTGATTCAGGAACCAGATGACGTTATTTTAAGGGTGACAGCCACCGCCATCTGTGGCTCAGATCTACATCTATACCGGGGTAAAATCCCGGCCACTGAAGACGGTGATATTTTCGGCCATGAATTTATGGGAGTTGTAGAAGAAGTCGGCCCTGCAGTGACAGAAGTAAAAAAAGGTGACCGGGTGATCATTCCCTTTGTCATTGCATGCGGTCACTGTTTTTTCTGTGAACATGAACTCATGGCTGCCTGTGAAAATACCAATACGGGTCGTGGTGCAATTCTCAATAAAAAACAGATTCCACCAGGAGCGGCCTTGTTTGGCTTTAGCCACCTGTATGGTGGTGTTCCGGGTGGTCAGGCTGAATATGTGCGGATTCCTAAAGGTAATGTCGGACCGTTTAAGGTTCCCGGCTCCTTGCCTGATGAAAAAGTATTATTCCTGACCGATATTCTGCCAACAGCCTGGCAGGCAGTAACCAATGCTCAAGTCACCCGTGGTTCTACAGTGGCAATTTATGGTGCTGGTCCAGTCGGTCTGTTATCTGCAGCTTGTGCACGGATGCTCGGTGCCGAACAGATCTTCATGGTAGACCATCACCCTTATCGCTTGCGATTTGCTCATCAAACCTATGGGGTCATTCCGGTCAACTTTGATGAAGTCGATGCAGCTGAATTTATTATTCAAAATACAGCAGGTTATCGTGGTGTTGACGCGGTTATTGATGCCGTTGGTTTCGAAGCCAAAGGCAGTGTTCTGGAAACAGTAATGACCAACCTGAAATTAGAAGGTTCGAGTGGTTCAGCGCTCAGACAATGTATTGCAGCAGTCCGCCGCGGTGGTGTGGTGAGTGTACCGGGGGTTTATGCCGGTCCAATTCATGGCTTCCTGTTTGGTGATGCCTTTGATAAAGGTTTGACTTTTAAAATGGGGCAAACCCATGTGCATAAATACTTGCCGCAGTTGCTTGAACATATTGAAAATGGAGATCTGTCTCCAGATGTGATTATTACCCATCGCATGAAACTGGAAGATGCTGCGGAAGGTTACCGTATTTTTGATAAGAAGGAAGAAGACTGTCGTAAAGTCATTCTGACACCGTAAATGTACTAAAAGAATAAAAAGCGCCTTCTAGGCGCTTTTTATTCTTTAATCAAGACAGATCAAATCACCTGTTTTTATTTTTCAATTTTCTTCATCAAAAACTAGGGCGAATTCAAACATGAGGTGCGACAGTTTCAAAAGTCTTATGAAAATCAACAAGCTAAGCAAATTTCTTTTGAGCTTGTCATATCGAGTAGCTATTCATCTAAATTACTTTAATCTACAAAACATATTTTCAACTAAATGCCTGATTTTATATAAATACCAGTCCATATGGTCATTGTTCGATTGGCTATTTGTTTTCTTTGGTATATTCGCTTTAGTCCCTATTTTCCTGATCTGTTCACGCAGTGGTTCTGAATCATAGCCTTTATCTGCACATACCACTTTTGTCTCTTTTAAATCTAATGTTGATATTAAATCAGGTGCAACTTTAACATCATGTGTGGTTCCATCGGTAATCATGAAATCAATAGGATTGCCATGTGCATCAACAATCAAATGTATTTTTGAGGAGTTTCCTCCTACACTTTTAGAAATAGATTGATTCGCTATGCCGGCAGAATGTTGATGAGCACGTACATGAGAGCCATCAATAAAAATCCACTCCATATTGGGGCATGAGGCTAGTAATTTGAATAATCTAAGTAACTTACCGCTGCTTGACCAACGATTAAAACGTTTGAAAATAGAGTTTGAATGACCAAAACAACAAGGAATATCTCGCCACGGACAGCCTGTTCTAATTGTATAGAGAATAGCTTCAATAAAATTGCGTAAATTTGAGTTGTGGTGAATGGATAAATTACGCAGAATAACTTTCAACTTTTGCCAGTGTTGATCTGTCAGCATGGTACGAGGCATAGTGAATAGTAAAATTGGGTTTGGCGATTTGATTTTACTACTTCGCTATTTTTTTAAGCTAAAAGTGTCAACACACCCTATTGATAGTCAGAGCCTGATGTCATATTTATTATAGTATTTCACGTGATGGAACCGACATGATTAATAAGCAAAATCCAGAATCAAAACCTCAAAAAGAATCAAACGATGACAAGGGTGATCAGAAAACCTATCAGAATCCAGATCCTCAGAAAAAACCAAATGAAGAGCCTGAGAATCCACTTAAAGAGCAAAAGTAGATCAAAAAGCCCTCGTCGAGGGCTTTTTGAAATCAAATGCTTACACTACTTTTAATCTCAAATAAATTCATGCTGGAATAGCTGCGACAACTTTTTCTCTATCCCACAAACGGTGATTTTGAATAGCTTGTTTGAATTGATCTTGGATCTCTTTAAAATTTTGAGTAGAGAATAGAGCTGCATCCTTCGTGAGCTGAAACTCATCTATTAAAGCGCATTTATCACCCAGGAAAACAATGGGCTTGAGATGTTTATATGTCTCTAATACATAATGTTTAGAAACTCCATCAGCCTTAAATACTTCTAAATTATTCCCATCAATCACGATTACGGCATCATAAGTCACTGAAGGCTCGCCATTTTGTCTTCCATCTACTGGTATTTCATTGCCATCACTAGATTTAACAGGGGCTGCGTTCGGTGCTAAAGTTTCCACAATAGCTTTTTCTGCTTCAGCCCATATTTTAATATCATCTATTGATGACGCATTTACACCGTTATGAACGAGTAAGGCAATTTTTCGCTGTTTAATATCAGATGCAGGAAAAGATGAGGTACTTAATCTTTTCGAAGATGCAATTACGGGTTGGTGCAGACTATCTTGCTGTTTAGGGGGAGTTTTAATACCTAACTCTTTCGCAACATATTCAGCTAAGTCCAAGTCAATATTAGCTAAGACAGCGTAAACTACACGTCTGCGGATATCTTCCGATTTAACCTTAGATAATTCAAAAGAATATGCATCCTTAATATGCTGTTGTTCATGATTTTCCAAACTATGGTAGTGCATTGTGGCTTGCGAGAAATGATCAGCGAAACTTTCTGGTCGAACTCTTAGTTTGCTGCCTTGTACTTCTTCAGGATGTGTCTTAAAGGCACCACTGTCATTAGGTGATTCTCTTGGCCAATTTTCATCAACAGAATTAGGTTCATAATTTGCCTTTCCTTTATAAACTTCGTGATTAGCATAACCACCTCGTCTATTCGTATGAAAAGGACAAACGGGTTTGTTAATTGGAATTTGATTAAAATTTACCGTACCTAGTCTGTGTAAGTGAGTATCCGTATAGCTAAATAGCCGTCCCTGTAAAAGGGGATCGTTACTAAAATCTATACCTGAGACAATATTTGCAGGACTAAAAGCAACTTGTTCTGTTTCTGCGAAAAAATCATCTGTATTTTTGTTTAAAACAAATTTACCTAGTGGAGTGACAGGTACAAGTTCTTCTGGGATTAATTTTGTAGCATCTAAGACATCAAAGTCCCATTGTTTTGCATCTTCTTCAGAGAAAATTTGTGCGCCTAATTCCCATTCCGGGTAATTGCCACGCTCAATAGCATCCCACAGATCACGTCTGTGAAAATCGGGATCTTTGCCATTAATTTTTAAGGCTTCATCCCAGACGACTTGAGCTACCCCTTGCTTTGGAGTCCAATGGAATTTCACTAAGAATGCTTCATTATTCTTATTAATCAATCTAAATGTATGAACACCAAAACCTTGTATAGAGCGTAGATTTCTTGGAATTGCTCTATCAGACATTATCCAAGTAGTCATATGTGATGCTTCGGTGTTTAAAGAAATAAAATCCCAGAAAGTATCATGGGCAGATTGACCAGTTGGAACTTCATTGGCATCTTCTGGTTTTACTGCATGAACAAAGTCCGGAAATTTAATAGCATCCTGAATGAAGAAGACAGGGATATTATTCCCCACCAAATCATAATTTCCTTCTTCAGTATAAAATTTTATAGAAAAACCTCGTACATCTCGAACGACATCAGCCGAACCTCGCCCACCTTGAACTGTAGAAATACGGACAAAGATAGGAGTTCGATTATTTGTGTCCGTTAGGAACTTAGCTTTAGTCCATTTTTCATTACCTGCATAAGCTTGAAAGTAACCATGAGCACCGACCCCTCGAGCATGTACAACACGTTCTGGAATACGCTCACGATCAAAATGAATAAGTTTATCCCTTAGAAGAAAGTCCTCGAGAAGAGTAGGGCCTTTCTCATTAATTTTTAGACTATTTTGATTATTAGCTACGGGAACACCTAAAGAAGAGGTAAGGGTTTTACCTATAGGATCCACGTATGCTTCCTCAGAAAGTTGGTCGATTTTTGGTGTATTTGGTTCTTTCATATCACATTCTCTTATACATTTGCTTTATAACGTTTTATGAAAATAAGTATTTATTTTCACGTAAGTTAATGGCTTATTTGTTGACGGATATTTTGTGCTTATACAATTTAATAGGTTATCTACAATCGAATATGAGTTACTTGCAAGAAAACTCTTTTTTGGATCAAAGATACCCATATAAACTTTAAGTATTTACGCTTTGAGTAAGGTAAAGAAATGTGTATTTTTTGTTCGCTTAAACTATTCATTTTAAATAATATTGAATTAATCTAAGTCAAAACAAAAGCTTATTAATTTTGATATTCCTCACAATACAAACAGGATTTAGCCCATTTTGTATTTTGACAGCGAGGGCATTCTTCATTTAAATGATTTAAACGTTGGGTTTGACCACACAACATACAAGAATAAAAGTGATCGACATTATGATGATCTGCGATTTGGTATTCATCGGGAAACAGAGGAAGGCCCCATTTTATATTTTCTTTAGAATATGGGATCACGCTTAGGCAGCCATCAGTCTCAAGCAGTGCTATTTTAACTTGTCCGAGATGCTCTATTTTTTTTTGGCGCATTTCAGCAAAGAATTCATCGTATGAATACTTTTCTTGCTTAATATCCTCAACAATCAGTAAACCATTTTTGACGATGTATATAGGTCGACCTTCCAATACGGTCTCAATAGCATCGGATTTCATCATTAAATAAGTTGTTAAGCGATATAAAGCCATAATTACTGCAAAAACGATGACAGCATGTATGATCGGAACTTCTTCATAGAACATAGCATCGCCAGCAGCAGATCCTAAACTAAGAATAATTGCGATTTCAAAGATGGAAAGTTGCCTAACACCACGTTTACCAGAAAATCTTAAAACTAAGATAATCAGGAAGTACATCAAGACACTACGAAGTACAATTTCTGCTGCAAAAGTAAATGTAGTATCAGCTAATAGTATTTTTATAAAGTCCATTTTACACCTATTTAATTATTATTTAGATGTGCTGATAATGAGCCTAAAAGGCTCATTATCATTATATTGGCTTACATTTTGTCCCATGCATCTTTAATCGCATGTTTGGCTTGTTCCCACTTTAAGCGTGATTCAGCCTTTAGTTCTTCCCATTTTACTTTCAAATCACTTTCGGAATCTTCAAATCGTGCATCAGTACCACGCTCATTACGGGCATGCTGACCTAGTTCATAGGCTGAACGAAGATCACGGTCATAATCCACATCAGGAAGTTCTCTTTGGATATCGCCGTAATATGGGCGGTTTGAATAATCTGTACGCCAATCATGCTTGATTGGGTTTTCGTCTTGATGGTCATTGATAGTCATAATGAACTCCAATTCTATCCAACTAAGAATTCAAAAAAAATTCTTAGTTGGATTTAATTAATGAATGAGTTTAAGAATTTAATAATATTATTCAACATGAAAAACTATTATTTCTGTTGAGCGTGTTGGTCATTTTTCTGGTTTTGGTTCGGTTGTTTTTGCTGATTCGGATTTTTTTGCGGTTGGTCTGGTTGCTGTTGCTGTTGTTGCTGATCTGGCTTTTTTTGCGGTTGATTTGGCTGCTGCTGTTGCTGATTTTTCTGCTGTTGATTTTGATTAGTCATTTTACTGAACCTCATAAGATTAGAATTAATCTACATTAATTAATCAGTAGATTTATTATTAATATCATAATTTGTGTTTAAAAAAACATCAGAGGTGTTACATTTTAATTTTTGAGTTAAATTGTGTTTGTTTTAAAAGTTTAGGTATTGATAATAAATGGAAATATATATTTTGTTTTTTACAAAAGGCTAACAATGTTTAATTTTATTCTTAATTCAGATTTATATCTTTTTGATTGGAGTTGTGTTTGTAATTTATTGATTTTTTTTTAATTTTAAAAACAAGAAAAATCCGTGTAGGATATCAACTGAATAACGACAGAAATAATAGCAGTGCATGTACTTTCAATAAATACAGTTAACAATTTTATAAATTAGATAAAATGCTTTTTCACTAATTTTAAGCACCATATTTTTTTAATTTTAATGAATGTGATTGAAATCACATATAGTGAAATGTTTCTTTATTTCAAATATTATAATTATTTACTTAAATTTTTGTATTTTAAAACTAAATAAACTAAAGGATTACATTTGTTAACGTTTCTTTTCAAAGTTGTTAATTAATTAAGTACAAGTGTCAATTATGTTGGTATAAGTTATTTACCGTGAGAGAATTATAATGCCTACTGCAGTAAAAGAGAGAATTTTAAATTTAATAACCGATGCCCATCAGAAATATTTTGAAATAACACAATTTTTCTTAGATCCATCAGTGTCGCGTTCTGCAAAAGAGTTGAAAGCTTTTCATTTCCTAGAAAACGAAATACTTCATTTGGATAGTGATTTCTCTGATTTTCCTACTAATGTTGATCAATTAGCAGTCTGGATGCAGAAAAAAAATAAAACACAATGCTTGCATTACAAGGAGTACTTAGAAAGGCGTGAAAATGGGAGTGCAAGGGAGTTTTTTGGAACTACAAGTAAAGCTTATGAGTTTTTATACAAAGTAGCACCGACCAAACGTGTAGACGGGGCTTGGCTTTATAGCTTTATACAGTACTGGAATGATCCAGCTTTTAGAGACTTTATACAGATATATGTTGAGGAGTTGGGGTTAGGTTCCAGTCAAAGTAACCATGTAAAACTTTTCAATAAATTACTTCTATCACTTGGTCTTCATCAATTTTCAATGAATTTGCCTGATGAATATTATCACCAGTCAGCAATACAATTAGCTTTAGCTTATGCTCCATCAGATTTTATACCCGAGATTGCAGGTTTTAATTTTGGATACGAACAACTACCACTTCATTTACTGATTACAAATTATGAACTTAAAGAGTTAGGTATTGATTCCAAATATTTTAACCTACACATTACAATTGATAACTTTGATAATGGACATGCTCATTTAGCTACAAATGCGATTAAATGTTTAGCCAAACGCTACCCAAATCAATCCGAATTTATTCGTAAATTAAAGATAGGTTTTTTATTGAATAATCGAGGAATTAGCTCAGTTCAAATAATAAAGAACCTAAATACTGAGCGAGTGGTTCTGGACATTTTCAAGAGCAAAGCTTTGGTTGGAAAGCACATGCATAATGAGAAATGCAAGTTTAATAATAAGTCTGTAAATTCATGGCTTTCAGAAGAAGATCAGGTTGAGGAATTCATTAGTGAGCTAATAAAAATAGGATGGATTAAGCTTAACGAAGATCCGGAACATAGCCAATTTTGGAAGCTGATCAATGAAGAAGATGGGAAAATGTTTGGAGTTTTCTCTGCTGCAGAAAAAACTTTTATTTATGATTGGATTGCTGGTGCTAATTTAAGTAGACGCATTAATCCAGTAAATTCAGAATATATAAAAAACTTTATAGAACTAAATGATTTTAGTTATTTATCAGAAAAAGAATTATTGCTGTTACAGCAGCAAATTCAGATATCTACAAATACTGGGCATAAAATTAGTAAGTTGATACCATATTTAGCTCCACATCAACACCACCAAGAGATTGGTTTATGGGCTACGCAAAAAGTGGTTGAGTATATTTTCCCATTCTTAGGCAATAATTTTAAATGAGAGTAGGCTAACTTATTAATTTATATAGAAAAGATGTAGTCTATGACAAATAGATTGCATTTAGCTATTTTTTACAAGTAAGAAATGAAACTACCTTTGATTCAAATGGACATTGCGACGGATTCAGGCTTATTTGAAATTACGTAAAAAGAAATAAAAGAGTACGACCAACGACTAGTCGTACTCTTTATTTAGGATAATTTAAATAGCATGCCATTGCTGTTTAACTTCTTCTGAATTTTTAATCAGTACAACCTTGTCACCTTTTACTTCACCAATCCAGCCTGTTGGGATTAAATGATGTTGATCATTTTCATCTCGAGTAAGTTTTAATTGATTATCACCCTCAAGATGGTCAACTGTTCCTACTTTTGTACCACAAGAAGCAATAACATCTGAATGTTTTTTTATATCTGGAATATTTAGAGTACTCATTTCTTAAAACCTCTTTTATAAACATTACAATACGGAGGCCTTTAAGCTACTGCATATTTCCTCATAATTGTTGGATTTTAAATAATCCTTACATGATGATTTTATAGATTCACTTAAAAATACTGTTTAGTTAACAATGAAACAAAACGAAATAAATAGTTAAATAAGTATGAACAATTATCTTTTCATTACAATTTATCTATTTAACTAAACGGATTGTTTCAATTATTATTTAAATAAACTCATTTGAATTAACATTTTAAGAATGAATAGCAAAATATTTATAAAAGGCTCAACTTTAGACATATTAAATCGCTTTGAGCAGTACTCAGCTGAAGAAAAATTAAGTCAACGTCCAATTGTGTTGAAACAGTTGATTCATTCTGTTGGACGATTGCCTGAACCTGCTTCGGGACAAACCTATCAACGCTGGCAAATTTTTGCTCAGATAGCTGGCTTTGACCTAAGTTTAGCCAAGCTTTTTGAGTCCCATTTTGATGCTTTAAGTATTTTGCATGAACTCGGTTATCAACATGAAATCGATGAGGAGACATGGGCTGTTTGGGCTGCCGATGGTGGACCCGTGCCGTTACAGGTCGTAAATGGGCTTTGTCATGGAATTAAGCCGTGGTGTTCAGGCGCTGAATTTATTCATAAAGCATTAATCAGTTTTAAAGATCAACAGGGGCAATCTCAGCTCTGCATTATTGACCTCAACCAATCCTTGATCACCATTGATCTGGCTCACTGGCAAGCTATAGGCATGCAGGGAACACAGACCGCAAGAGTCAATTTTCAGGGGATAGCAGTCAAACTCATTGGTCATCCCAATGACTACCTTGATCGGGTTGGTTTTTGGCATGGTGCTGCGGGTGTTGCAGCTTGCTGGTACGGTGCCGCGGTGCGGTTAGTGCATGAGCTACAACAAAGTTGCCTTAAAACCCCTAATCCTTTTAAGAAAATGTATTTAGGTCAGTTGGCAACTCGACTTGCTGTAACCCGACAATATTTCCAATATATCGCGCAACTGATTGATAGCCAACCCAAACTTAGCCATGAACGGGATGTACGGATCTTGCGTGCGCAGGCAGAGCAAAGCTGTTTGGAGGTTATTGAAGGGGTAGGAAAAGCGCTTGGAGCACGGCCTTTTTGTGAACAAGCAACTTTTGCCAGCCTAATGGCTGATTTACCTGTATTTATTCGGCAAAGTCATGCGGCATTTGATGATGAGCAAATTGCTGAACGATGTTTACAGGAGCAAATATCATGGCAGATCTAAAACATCCTTTAGTCGAAGATCGTATTATTGAAGGGCATGGGACCTCCCGAGAACAATGGCTGCATGCATTTGAGCATCAGCCGCTTTCTCTACTCAATTTTAAAAAATTTCAATCCAAAAGAATCTTGATTGTCGCACCCCATCCCGATGATGAGATACTGGGGTGTGGCGGCTTGATGCAACAATTAATTATGTTGAATTGTCAGTTGGTGATCGTTGCCGTCAGTAATGGGACACAAAGCCATCCACATTCAACCAAATACAGCCCAGATCAATTAGATCAAATTCGCCCACAAGAAAGCTTGGCGGCTTTACAGTGTCTAGATATTTCTGAATATGTTCAACGTATTGCATTAAATTTACCAGACGGGCAGATTCATTTGCACAGGGAACATCTGTGGCAAGAATTAGACAAGTTGGTTAAAGCGGAAGATATTTTAATTTGTAGCTATGCACAGGATGGGCATCCAGATCATGAAGCGGTAGGAAAAACTGTACAGGCATTTGCTCTAGCTCATGACATATCATATTTACACGTGCTGATCTGGGCTTGGCATTGGGCGCGACCACTAGATCCGCGTATCAACTGGCAAAAGGCTAGAGCTTACAACTTAACTCAGACCCAATTAATCAAAAAACGTCAGGCCATCATGCAGTTTAAGAGTCAGATTGAAGCTGATGAAAGTACAGGCAATGCTGCGATTTTATCTCCAGCAATCATCGAACGTTTGTTAATGCCTTGGGAGGTTTATCTTTGTGAATGATTCTAGTCAATATTTCGAAGCCTTATATCATCACAATAATGACCCTTGGGGCTATGATTTACATTGGTATGAAGCTCGTAAAAGGCAGATTTGTTTGGCATTGCTTACTCAAGAGCGTTATTCATCAGTGTTGGAAATCGGCTGTTCCAATGGACATTTAAGTGTACATTTAGCCAAACGCGCTGATCAGCTTTTATGTCTAGATTTTTCTGAACATGCTGTTCATTGGGCCTCTAAACGTTTAGAGAGTTTGAAGCATGTGAGCGTTCAACACCAAAAAATTCCTGAATATTTTCCTGAACAGAAATTTGATCTGATTGTCATCAGTGAAGTGGCCTATTACTTATCACGCAATGAACTGCATGAACTGATCGATCAGCTCCAAGACAGTTTAACGCCACAAGGTGAAATCCTGTGTTGTCACTGGCGTCACGCCATTCAGGATTTTGAACTAGATGCTTCTCAAGTCCATCATCATTTAAAACAATCTTTGTTGTTCACTCATTATTTAAGTCTGAATGATCCAGATTTCATTATTGATATCTGGACGGTAAATCCTTCATCTTTGGCAAAACAACAGGGCTTAATATGAAAATAGGTATTGTTATCCCAGCCCATAATGAAGAACAGAATTTATCCGCTTGTTTGCAGTCAATTGAACAAGCTACACAGTATATAGGTCACGGTCAGGTCAAGATTCTAGTGGTTTTAGACAGTTGTACTGACCAGTCCCTCATGATTGTAAAGTCACATCAGATGAACTGGGTTGAATGTAATTTTGCTTGTGTGGGCAAGGCCAGAGACCTTGGTATTAGGCAGCTAATCGATCAAGGAGTTACATGGGTCGCTTGCACGGATGCTGATACAATTGTAGATCCAGATTGGTTACTATGCCAAATGCGACATCAGCCAACAGATGCCATTTGTGGTATCGTTATACTGGATGATCTTAGTCACTTATCAATACAACAACAGCAGAAATATCTGACGCATTATCAGGACATGATGGATCATCAACATATACATGGGGCGAATTTAAGCTTTAGTGCCGAAGCCTATATTCAGGCAGGAGGCTTTGAACCTATTCCTTGTCATGAGGATGTCTCATTAATTGAAAAATTTATTAAGCAATGTTGCAAAATCACTTGGAGCAATTTGGTTCGGGTCACCACTAGCAGTCGATTAAATGGACGTGCACCTGAAGGTTTATCGTACTTTTTAAAACATTTATAAAATTGACCTAATTCGAGAGAGAAAGTTAATCCACAGCTTTAGCGGGTGACATATATTATTCAGCTTTATAAATGAGCTATTTAATTCTGTCATCTTTACAAAATTTAAGTAAATTCATATCTTTGCCTAATTAAATTGAAAAGCTAAGAAGAAAAAGTGTTAAAAATAAATGCTTTAATTTTATTTGGATAAGTAATAATAAGTTATTGATATATATAAATTTTATTTTTGTAAAAAATACTGTTTTTAGATTGGTTTTGTGTATAATTTCGTCATAAAAGCCTCTGTGGATTTATAGAACTTCTCTATAGATTAGCAGGGGTTTTTCTATGGCGATTTATCCGAGATGGACGCTCTGAGTTAATTTGTGTGGATGGTATTAAATGATCCTTTTTTCCAGAACTGCTCTTATTGATCCTGAAATTCAATTAAGTGCTCAACGTCTTTCAACTCGTTTTAGCTTTTTCGGTCTGGGTTTCGCCACGGCTGCATGGGCACCGCTGATTCCTTTTGCCCAGCAACGTTTACATTTTAATCATGCCGATTTTGGTTTGTTGCTATTATGCGGCGGCTTAGGTGCAATGCTAGCTATGCCTGCAACGGGTAAAATTGTTCAGCGTATTGGTTGTCGTGTGCCGATCGGTTTCGCTTTACTTTTGCTTGCCGTTTTATTGCCAAGCCTAAGCTTATTGAGCACGCCGTTAATGATGGCGATCACCTTATTCTTATTTGGTACAGCAGCAGGAAGTCTGGGCGTTGCTCTCAATATTCAGGCCGTAGTGGTTGAGAAAAATAGCTTAAAATCATTGATGTCTGGCTTTCATGGTATGGCAAGTCTAGGTGGATTAGCTGGGGTACTGACGATTACTGCATTGCTTGCTTTAAGTATTTCGTCTGTTATAAGCGCATTTGCTGTGAGTTTACTGTTGGTAATTATTGTTTTTCTTTCAGTGCCATACAACATAAAAGCTGTAGAAAACACCCTTCTTGAAGCGTCATCGAAAGTGAAAAAGTCGATACGCCAGCGTCTGCCACAACCTTTGATTATATTAATTGGTATTACTTGCTTCATCATTTTCATGACGGAAGGTGCGGCGATGGACTGGAGTGGTATTTATTTAACGCAACAATATGGAGTTAATGCCGCTTTTGCGGGATTGGCGTATACCTTCTTCGCGATTGCCATGACCACAGGACGTTTTACGGGGCATTATCTGATCCGTTATTTTGGTGAAAAAAAGCTATTAACTTTTAGCGCGATTTGTGCAACTTTAGGTTTGGTTTTAGTCAGTATCGCGCCTCATTGGTGGCTGGTTTTAGTGGGTTATACACTGGTTGGTACAGGTTGTTCTAACATCGTCCCGATCATGTTTTCCCGTGCTGGACGTCAGACGGTGATGCCGAGCGCAGTTGCACTGTCCTGTGTTTCGACTTTGGCTTATACAGGTATTCTGGTTGGACCTGCTTTCATTGGAATGATTGGTGAGCTGATTGGTCTAAAGACAGTATTTATGGCGTTATCTGGTCTATTATTATTGATTGTGGCTTTAAATCGGTTTACTTATGTGAAATAAGCATCATAGTGAATTGAACTGGCAATACTGGATATTATTGCCAGTTCCTTACAAATCGAAGTACTATAAATTTTGATAAATAGGGTTAACGTTACGCATTCCCAGGAATCTGAAATCCTGCATAGCGGTTTTGTTCTGTAAGTCGTTAAGAAATGCATTGCGCCAGTCATTAATATCAAAATCTTTTAAACCTTTCATTAGTTGTTTGTAGCGTGAAATACGTTCTTGTCGTGGCATTTCCAGTGCTGTTTTTAAAACATCGACCATTGCCGTTTTATCGGTAGGATCAACCAGTAGTGCTTCTGACATATGCTCTGCAGCACCTGCATATTTGGATAGAATAAGTACACCAGGATTTGATGGATTTTGCGCGGCAATATATTCTTTCGCGACCAGATTCATCCCGTCTCGTATTGAACTGATCCAGCACACATCGGCTTGACGATAGATTTGCATCAAATGATGATGTTTTATTGCATCATAAATACATTCCACGGGTTGCCACTCTTCCTTTGCAAATTCCTGATTAATCATCTCGATCTTAATCTTGAAACGCTCAAATAAACGTTGATAAGCTGGAACTTCCAAACGACATGGGCAAGCAATTTGTAAATGTTGAATATGCTGCTGATACTCAGGATATTTCTCTAAGAACTCTGCATAGGACAAAAAGCGTTCCAGTAAACCTTTTGAATAATCAATCCGATCTACGCCGATAATGGTTTTTGCAGCATTCAGCTCTACTGGACGGGTAAGGAAGTCTTGTACATCAATAAACTTATGGGCCGCTTTTTG
Organism: Acinetobacter ursingii DSM 16037 = CIP 107286; assembly: GCF_000368825.1. GTDB lineage: Bacteria > Pseudomonadota > Gammaproteobacteria > Pseudomonadales > Moraxellaceae > Acinetobacter > Acinetobacter ursingii. Next base: position 70,469 of record NZ_KB849713.1, read on the forward strand.
AATCGCTGTTGGATTTACACCAATTGGGTAGCATTTAATTATGGTTAAACGTTGATGGTAGCTTAACAAAGTTTGTTGAATTTTCTGTGCGTTCAATAAAGATGTGCATACTTGCATACACACTTTTTGATCTTTATCTGTTTGTAGACCCACCACATCGTATTGGCATAGATCCTCAATCAATTGTTGAGCACATGGAATTTTTTGCCAGATAAATAAAGGTGCAAAAGGAATGTGCAGGAAAAATCCAATTTTATTCTGCATACCGAGTTCACGGCAATATTTCGCCACACTTAAAAAATGATAATCATGAACCCAAATGGTATCGTCTGGATCTGCAATTTCGGCAAGTTTTTGAGCGAATAAATAATTTACTTTTTGATATCCTTCGTATTCTGATGTTTTAAACTCAATCAGGTCTGAACGATAATGCATGGCAGGCCAAAGTGAATTGTTGGCAAACCCTGCATAATAATCTGAATATTGAGAATTTGTTAAAGGGCAGGTGACATAATCAACTTTATCCTTCCGAAAAATATTAAAATGTACTTCCTCTTGCTTATGAACTCGTTCGCCATTCCATCCGAGCCATATACCACCAATATCATCTAATGCATCTTGTATAGCGACTGCAAGCCCACCTGCGGTAGTTTTTTGCCCGTTGGGAATAGTGACTCGATTCGATAAAATAATTAATTTAGACATGTTTTCTCTCCATCTAAGTTGTTGTTACCCTTAAAATTGTTATCATGGTTTCGAATATGGTCTAAAAATAATTCTAAAAAATCATATACTTGCTTTGTGTCTTTAAGCTGGTATTTGGCATGGGTAAGCCCTTGACCGACTTTGATTGAGATGCCATCTTCCAACTGATTCACAAAATAAAAACCATCTTCGTCCGTAACGTCATCACCAATGAAAATTGGTGTGTAAACCTCATACTGGTTTAAATGAGCTAAAACTTCCTTGATTGCCAAGCCTTTATTGGCTTGAGCGGGTATTAATTCATAAACGAATTTCCCTTGAATTAATCTTAGGTTGGGGAATATCTTTTGAGCTTCTAACATTATTTTTTTTGCTATATCTTCGAGCTCTGGAGCTTTCCTATAATGCAACGCAATTGATGATTTCTTGTTTTCAATCAGTAAACTTGGATAGGCGATACATGCTCGAGCTAAAATTTTGTAAATATTTGAAATTTCTAAGAAACTCTTTGGTGTATGTAATTTTTTTTCATTTCCTATATATATTTCTAATCCATGCAATGCGGCAATTGGAAGATCAATGGATTCAAATAATTTACGTGCAGAATCAATATCTCGTCCAGTCACAGCTATAACAGGAATCTTCTTTGAAATAATTTGTCTTAAAATATTTAAAGTCTTAGTCGGAATATAACTATCGATAGGATTTAATTGAAAATCAGATAAAGTGCCATCTATATCTAAAAATAGACATGGCTTATTGTAATTTGAGCTAAGCTTATCTCTTAAAGAGTTCAAGTATTCTAGTTTTGAAATTGATTTATCTATTATGTCTCTCAATTTTTAATATCTCATATTGCGATTATATTTTATTATAGATCGATATTTTTTTTATAATACTTAAGTTGTCAATAAGCAAACACAAGCAGAACGTAATTTACATTAGTAACGCTTAGAATACATCGTAAATCTTTCTTACATGTTTAATAAGAATTCATTTTTTATATTTATTATGGCTTTGTTACACAAAGATGTATAAGTTGAAGTCGCTTTATTGCATAAATTTCTTCTTGAAGGTTTTTTCAACAATATAAATTCCAAATGAAGAAGCCTGTACCTAAAATTTATCTTACAATGAATTGGTCCACCAATAACCGAGCTCTCATTAATCGTGGGAATATTGCCATTTGGTTCGATCCAAAGACCTAGTGTATGCACAATCACAAGGCAAGCATGGTCGAAATCAAACTTACTCTGACACCGCTATTCAATGTTGTTTAATGATCAAATCCTTATTTCATCTAATGTAGACCAAAAAGTAAAATAAAATTTTCCCATATTATTAACTTATTAGGTGGTGTTTCAAAAAGTATGCTGGCGTTAAACAAATCCGTTATTAAGGTAAAAGAAAGTCAAATCAAAGGCTTTAAAATGATTTTCGAGCTTTTTAGAAAAGTTGCAACTTCTCCTGAATCCACGCCTGATTCGATGACGAGTTCTACAATTGTTACCTTCAATACCGACGGTAAAAAACTTACCGATCACTTGCTTGCAACATTGAAATGCTGTGATAAAACTATCCCAGTGATCACTCGCAATTCGAGCATATTGAACCCCAAGCTTTTTAAGTCTAGCTTTAAGACGTTGAACCGTTGCTAAATCCCGCTTACCCCAAACATAAGCAAGAATTTCTCCAGATTCTCGATAGTAGGCATAAATAAGCCATTGTTTATTTTGCTTATTCCCTACAAAAGTCCAAAGTTCATCGACTTCAAGACATTCGTAGTGGCTTTGTTTAGGCCGAATCTGATAGATCGATTCACTTAAGGTTCGTAATACCTTGCCAATGCTGATACGCTCGACTTCAGCAATATCTCTTACACCGCTTCCTCTCACCATTAAATGTAAGATCTTGCCGGTAATACCTGAGTTACACCCTTGATAGCTTAATGCATGATCACCAATAAACTGACGTTTGCAATCTTTGCACTGATGGTTTTGTTTCCCATCTACTTTGATGCCATTTCTCTTTATATTGCTACTTAGACAGGTAGGACATTTGATTTGTAGCGTTATTTTCATACCTCTATTTTATCAAAAGCCATATTGTTTTTTTCAGCATACTTTTTGAAACACCACCACTTATTATTCCTTAAATGTCTCATTCAAAGCTTGTTGTACAGCATCAACACGTGTTTTACAGGCTTTGTATGCCACCATAGACTCTTCAACGATTTTCATTAAATTGTCGATGTCTGGCTCTTCCTGTGACTCCAATAGCTCGGCATTCTTTTTAAGGACTCCATAGCCTTCCTTGAAAGAGAGTTCTTTTTTACTCATTACTAATTACCTTCGTTACATTTGCTTGAATGGTGCCATCCTGTAATTCGACCTGGATGCTATCACCTGAAATCTGTTGAATAGAGCGAATAGCTTTTCCTTCACTACGAACAATTCCGTAGCCTTTAGCCATCACGGTTCTTGGATTCTGAATTAGGGTTTCCCGCAGCAGTGATTCGACTTGATTCGTTGCCAGTTTGATCTGTTGCTGGGCTAAATAATGTAGGGTGCTTCGCATCAAATCTACGCTCTTATTTGCTTCATTAATCTGCCCATGCGCAAGCGTCTTAATCACTCTCATGTATTGATCATTTTGGCTTTGGTACGCCGTGATTTGATGTTGGGATAATAGCTTAATGGTTTGGAATAAATCTAAGACATCCTGAATCCGTTCAGCAATTAGATTACGAATGCCACTAATTACCTTACTTGGTGTATCAAAAGAACGGTTTGCAACTTCATCCAATATCGTACGGTCTTTCTCGTGACCAATGCCGACCCAAATCGGAACGGTTCGTTTGGCCAACAATGCTGCTAGTTCATAATCATTTAAATAGGCAAGGTCGTTTACAGCACCACCGCCGCGAATAATCACAATGAGATCAGGTGGTGTATTGAAATCGGTAGCCCATTGTCTGAGGCCATTACTTAGAGAGGTGATAATACTTTGCGCAGCTGTGTTCCCTTGGAATGTTGCTGAGTAGTACTTGAAATGACATACATCAGATTTTTCTAAAGCATCAGCATCTTTTTTGAAGTCACCTAGACCTGCAGCATTTTCAGGAGCAATTACCAGGACATTCTGAATATCAAAAGGAGTAGGGACGAGCTTGTTTTTATTTAATAGGCCTTCAGAGGTAAGTCTTTCTAAAATTTGTTGATAGTGCCGTGCAATATCTCCAAGCGTATAGCTTGAATCAATATCTTCAACATTCACCGAAAAGCCATACTGAGGATCAAACTTGGCTCTAACTTTTACCAAGACATTTAAATCCTTTGAAAGCTCTACACCGCTTTCTCTTTCAAACTTAAGCACCATTTTCTGAGCTATAAATTTCCAGATGGTTCCTTTACAACTCGCTATAACTTTGTCGGTACTTTCATCCTTTTCAGCTAACTCAAGATAGTAATGTCCGCCCTTAATATTTAGATTACGGATCTCAGCTTTCACCCATACAGGCTCATTGAAAGTAATTTGAATTACTTCCTGTACTGTGGATAGATAATCACTAAGAGAAAACTGAGGTTCAGACATTAGGTCAATTATTTTAAGTGGTTAGATGAATAGTATTAAAGCAAAGCTATAAGTGCAAATTGAGAATATGCTCACTTGACCTTGATCAAGGTATATGGCATATTTCTTCTATAGTGGACGTACATATGGAAATTCACTTAATTACCGTAAAAAGCTCATCATTTGATGGGCTTTTTTTGTTACTAGATAATTTGGTATAAAATGTGAATGAGATCTCAATATAAACCAAGTATATTATTTGGTATTAAGTTCTCCATGGTAGTTAATATCAGTTTATACCTGCACCTTCCCCAAGTTGCAGGTTTTTTTTCTTCATTTTTTATTCGATTAATGATTTAATTATTTTGTTGTAAATAAAAACAACGATTCCTTGTTTCGGCGCAAAAGACCAAGGGGAAAGCCTTACAGAAATGTAGGGCTTTTTTAATAGGAGCTTAACTTAAATCGTATTGGTATAAATTTTAATTTTTTATCAGATGCTTAGTCGATAAAGTGCGTTCAAATAATTGCGCTTTTTTGTTGTGATATATTTTAATCATTACTTACAACAAGAAGAATAGAAATGAATATTTATATCGGTGGTGATTTAGATGGCAGGGTAATAGTGCTTGATAAACCATGTTTTAATGCTAAAAAAGTAAACAAGACAAAAGCAGCAAACTACATTAAGCAAATGTATGTCATACATGGTGACGTCTATTATTTTTGGCGTGATGCTGAGCTTAAATTATTGGAAGTTACTCAACGTATAGAGATCTTACTGGCAAAGACTAAGCGAAAATCTATTTAACTGTCCCTGATAGTAAGTTTTTATTGTCTTTATCCGTAAAAGATATTAGTTTAAATTGAACCAATTGTTAAAATAATTATGAGAACGGAAAAAATGAATAGAAAATTTGAACTACATGTGATTAGCCAGATCTATGACTTTTTAGTTGAAAGAGAGGCGTTTACCTCACTAAACCTTGATCGGAAAGTTACGGAGTTTTTTCGGGAAGTACATGTAAGGCGAGAAGAAGATTTTACAATTCTTGAATCAAATAAAATCTCAGGAAACTTTGGTGAAGTTTCCTATATCAATTTATTGAATGTCCCTAATTTCAACGATAAAGATAAATTTCTGAAATGGGCACATAAAGCTTTAAATTTATAAGTTGTAATAAATCAGTGTAATTTAATAGGAATTGTTTCATTATTTAATAAATTCAATTACATAAATAATAATGTGGTTACATTGTGAACAGTAATTCATCACAAGGCGGTTAGATAAATACAAATCACAGTGATATGTTTGAATCAAAAGTTCTAAATGGATGGAATTAAAGATGAAAATATTAACTTTGGTGAGCATAGGTGCGGTAGCAAGTTTCTGTTTATTGTCAAAGCGTCACACTACTGAAAATTCATTTCATTCAAACTTCGACACAGTTGTTCGAAATGCTGTCTTACAGGGATTCATATAAATATAGATGCCTAAGATATATACCTTTTAAGTACTTAAAGGAGGAATAAGATGATCAGATTATTAATGTGTATATTTGGCCTTCATGGTGCTAGAGAGATTGATTACACCAATGACCATAAAGAAATTTGTGTATGCCGAGAGTGAACCGTACCGGGTTTGTCGGAGACTTTTTTATTTAAGTTAGGCCACCTGACCTAACGAGCCTGTAAATTATTTTGTGTAAGTTCTATTTTTTATAAATGATCTTTTAATCGATCATCGAACTGAATCGTAAACCAATTCATTGCTAAACGCCAATTTTGAATTGGCATTGTCCATTTCTTAGCAGCATTGGTTGTTGCTAAGTAAATGACTTTTTTGACTGAATCATCTGACGAGAAGATCTTTCGCTTCTTGGTTGAATGGCGAATTACGCTATTCAACGATTCAATCGCATTGGTTGTATAAATCGCATGACGTATTTCAGCTGGATAGCTAAATATTGTACGGATATTTTCCCAATTGGCTCTCCAGGATTCTCCAATTTT
>NZ_KB849714.1 GCF_000368825.1 Acinetobacter ursingii DSM 16037 = CIP 107286
GCTTATTTATATATTTTGGTGGTGTTATGAATAATAACTGTGTAGTAGTACTAACTGCTCGTGGAAAGACTAGAATTTTAAAAGAAGGTGGTAGTCAGTCTTGGAGACTAAATGCTCATAATGCAGGAAAGTGCGATTATCTAGTTTGTGTGCAAAATAGGAAACAATCTTGGGGAGAACCAGAGGCTGATCATCACACTGCATTTTTAGTTGGCAAAATATCTAGTATCAGCCAATCTCAAGAAGAAGATGCAGATGGTAGATGGATAATAAATATCTCCGAATATGCTGATATATCTATTCCCAATATGTGGGATGGTAATCGGAATCCAGTTTCTTATAGTTCATTAGAAGAGATGAATATCGATTTGAATGAGCTGAAATTTACCAAATTAAATGAAGATAATTCTTCTAAAACACTGGATAAAATATCTATTCCTGAAGCTAAGAGACTATTAGCTAATTATTTTGATGTCCCTCAAGAAAATATTTCAATTACAATCAATATGTAAGCTTTTAATTGACCAAAAAAAGAAAAAAGCCTTTCACGTTAATGAAAGGCTTTTTTGAATCTTAGCGCTTGGGAGGGAAGATCTTAGATCCGCAGTCTCTCAAACTTACAACTATATATTAGGGTATATACGGTGGAATTGTCAAATGATGCAGTGCTTAAGATAGAGCAGACTTTATCTATACCACGCTTATCTAAGTATGAAAATTTCTATAAAGATAAAGGTGAACCATATGAAAAATCTGATGTATTGATGCTTTATGAACGTAATTTAATAATTTCCAATAAGTTTTTTTACTTATTAAATTATTTTGAAGTTGTTCTGAGAAATGCTGTTGTTCAGGCAATAGAAATATCTTTTAGGTGTAATGAAACAAATAGTTGGCATGAAAATGAAGCTTTTATTCGAAGCCTTAGCCGTAGAGGGAGGTATAGCCCTAAAAGTATGTTTGATAGTGCTAAAGAGAAGTTCCCAGATTCGCCTAGTAAAATGATCCCTGAGCTTAAATTTGTATTCTGGCAAAAGATGCTTATGGCTAATTATGAAGAACGTATTTGGCAGGGATGTTTTAATTCTATTTTTCCTAATGCAACAGTTGAAAACAGGCAAATTTTTTACGATTGGACAGATCAATTACGTGAATTAAGAAACAGGATTGCTCATCATGAACCGATTATTTTTAACCGTAATCTAGAAAATGATTTAGAGGTTTTAACAAAATTTATTTACTGTCGTTGTATTAATACATACGATTTTATCGAGCAATCTGCATTAGATCTAAAAGAATATTTAGATTTTTAAGATAAGAATTTCACCCCAAACAATCGAAAGGTCAGACTATTTTGCAAATGTTGAATTAACAAGGTTAGTAGTAAAGCAGTAAATCCGATAACGGTAGCAGTGTTTCCTAACATAGTAAGCCCTCCCAGAATGTCAGTAATTAGACTATTAATTGAATTGTTACATCCAATAGTGAGCTCCCAGTGATTGTCTTAACTATCCAACCTTTCGATTGGATGGGGCAGAGCACCATTATTCTGTTTGAATGCGGTGTTAGTGTCAACTAGGTTCTTTATTTCTTCAAGGAGTTTGAAAGTGCTAAGTATTTTTACTTTACTTTGTTCCTCAATATAAATTTTTTTAAGACCATTTAGCAGCTTGTATTTGGATATTTTGGATAGGAGAATGAATAAGGTTGCGGTATTGATTCTTCCCCCTTTTAGATGAAGTAAACGGTTTTTTTGCAGTATTGGAATATTTCTATATTCTATTAGTTGATCTTTTAAGTCATCAGGAATTTTCATTTCGTAAAAATTATATTTTTTAGAACAGTCTAATATCGAGTGATTTAGGCTTTCTGTATTTGTATTAATAAAAATGCATTTTTCAAATGTGCAATTTTTAAAGCGACAATCTCTAAAAATAGCAGCATAAAATACGCACTTTTTGAAGTGAACATTCGTAAACCTATTCTTATTTAAGATTACTCCTGAAAAATCAGATAAAACAATTTTTATATTTTTGAATGAACATGATCGTAGGCGGGATCCTCTCAAATTAACATTAAAAAATGTTTTATTAGAGAAACGTACTTTAGAAGAAATAGATTTGGCTAGGAGGCTATTTGAATACTTACGTTTTTCGATGTGCTTGTTATGAAATCTAGGAAGTTTTGACATTAATAGTCCAAAGAATAGGAGTTTCAGCTTAATTCTTAGGTGTGATCAAAAAAATAATGGACAGGTCTCTTGCGAAATCTGTCCATTAGTTTTAAATTCTATGGGTACAGTTATTTGATGCTTGCAACATCAATTAACGAAAGATCGGCAGAGCTTGCAACTCATACTGATATTCACCTTAAAGGCTAGTACCACTATCTATTTTAAAGAATTAGAACAGTTTGACAAGCCTCAATTTGAAGTCCTTCGTTAATTCAGCAGTTTAAATCATCAAATAAGCACCTAACGGTCGAGCTTTATCTACTTCTGTGCGCCTTTTTTAAGGAAGATATGCGTTGCATGTGGAGGGAATAAGTGTCACTGGTGCATCGTAGCGATAGTCGCAAGGCTAAACCGCTTACAGGGGATCTCACATAGGCGGAGCGTTGGAAGTAGTTGTATAGGTTGGTTAAGTTGCATGTTGGAGTAATCCTCGCAGAGATACCACCATACTTCGACAGGGAGCGCGTGGGAGAAGGTGCAAAACCTTTAGTCCTTGTCTGCATGGTCAGCAAAACCATGTGCGGATACGACCGATGCGTGGCTCCGTCAGCCCAATTACAGGTTAATCGGCAATACTTAAGAGGATATTTGATTTTTTTAAATCAAAGCCTCTTAGGGAAAGTATTGCCGAAACTCTCTCAACGTTCACCATCAGCCCGAGCAAAGCGAGGGATGTGGGGACGGTGAGAAAGAGTTGAGCGCATTTGTTTTTACAAGTGTTTTTACAAGATTCATGCCAATACCTACTATAGTTTATATACCGTGTCATTTGATTAATTTTTATTGAATTTCACTCGTCCATTTTTAAATAAGCAAGGATACACAGCTACCCCTATTTCACTTCGTTCAATAGTGTTAAGCTGTGACCTTGATCAGGGGCTTCACCCCCGATACCCCCGAAAAGCTTTAAACAGAAAAATCAAAGATTTTCCATTTTAAAGCTTACAAAAGCCAAAGCAGGGTAGATTGAAATGTCAGGACATGAACAACAAGAGAATAAGCAAGGCAAGGCTATTCGAGAGAGAACTTTTAAAGTCAGACTTTCTGAATCAGAATATCAATTGCTTGATTCCAATAATCCTTATGGTTCGATTGCAAAGTTACTTAGACAAGCAGCAGTAGAGAAAGCGACTAAAATTCATAATTCCAAAGTAGAAGATGACCAAAAAATTAAAGAAACAAAGGTTGTTGAATCTTCGTATAGCAAGACAGAGCGAGCATTAATTTTAGAACTTAGTCGGATTGGTAATAATGTGAATCAGATTGCCAAAGCAGTAAATACAGATATTGCGGGTACTGGTGCTTTCGATAAAGTGAAATTACTTCATTTATTGATTTCAATTGATCAACAGCTTCGGGAGTTACGTCCAGATGATCGTTGATTTTTTTCGGCATGGTTCAGGTTTGTCAAAAGGTTGTCTTGATTATTTATTAGGTGAAGATCGAGAGCGTGAACATGCACAAGTGCTTAGTGGTAATGTAGAGCTGACAGCACAATTGATTGATAGCAGTCCTTTTGCCAAAAAATATACCAGTGGTTGTTTGTCCTTTTATGAGCATGATTTATCTGACCAGGATAAACAGAAAATCATGCAAAATTTTGAGGAATGTTTATTTCCAGGACTAGATAAAGACCAATATCAAATTTTATGGGTGCAGCACCAAGACAAAATTAATCAGGACACAGGTGAGACAAGGCTTGAGCTTAATTTTGTGATTCCCAATGTTGAGCTTTCAACAGGCAAACGTCTACAGCCATTCTATGCGCCAGCCGATTTAGATCGAGTCGATCTATTTAAGCAGATCATCAATACCGAACATTCACTGTATGACCCCGATGATCCTGAGCATCGACAGCTATTTTTAAATAAAAAGAACCTGCCCAAAGATATTAAGGGTTTTAAAGAGCAGTTACATCAACGTGTTTACCGAGCGGTTTCTAATAGGGAAGTTGCCGATCGGCAAGAATTGGTGCAATGGCTTGAATCGAATCAAATCAATGTCACTCGACAAGTAAAAAACTCCATATCCATTGAAAACCCGTATGAGGGCGCAAAACGTCCCATCCGTTTAGAGGGCGAGATTTATGAGCAAGGCTTTAGAGCTACTGGCGAATATCGACAAGAAATACAACAACGAATTGAAGAATACAGAGGAACAACTTCTGAGCGGTATCGAGCAAACGTCACAGACTATCAGAGACAGCTTGAACACAAGAGCCAATATCACTGCGACCGCTATCCAACAGTCGGACGAGAAAATAGCCCAGAGCATTCAAAACAACGCCCAAACGGTCGAGAAGCAGTTGAGCCAGTACCAAAGCTTGCTGCAATCGAAATTGAGCCATTTAACGCAATTAAACGAGCAAATACAGAGCCAAGAACAGAAAGCCCAGAATCAAGCCGTACAGAAAAAACTTACCATTTTGAATATGGGGCTGATTTCAGCAGCAGTTATTTTGCTTATAGCGATTTTCTCGCTTGGTCTCGTCACCAAAAACAAGTACAGCGAGATGCAGGCGCTAAACACCGTGATCAACGAGAAACAAATGAGGGTCGACCATTTGAACCGATCGGGGGGCAGTTTGATGATCAGCACATGCAAGCGACCAGACAGCAAAGCACAGCGCCTATGTATTCAGATCAACAAGAACGCAGGCGAATGGCAGAACGGCTACATGATTCCAATGGGGTATTAAACGATGACCGAATTAGAAACACAATTATTGAGAATCATCGAAGAACAACAGCAACAATTAATGCAACAACAAGTGCAATTGCAGAAGCAACAGCAAGCTTTAGACACAATGCAAACCAAAATTATCCAAGCCTTGTCAGCACAATCAAAGACAATCAAGAGCGATCAGCAAAGCTTACAGCAAGCACAGAAATCATTAGCGACAATGCAGAAGCAATTTCACGAGCTAGAACGAAGTACAGCAAGCTATACCGAGCAGATCAATGGCAAAGTCCGAGAGATGAGCCTTATCACAGCCAACAACGAAGAAATTCTGGAGAGAATCTCAACCACACAGCATTCTGTCTCGTCAGAAGTAGCCAAAGCGCAGCAGAATTTGCTCGAAACATCCGAGATATTGAAAAAAATCTCGTCCAGATGAATGAGCGTAAACAAGAGATAGAAAAACCTCGACCTAAGCAAGATCGAGGTATGGATTTTGGGATGTAATTATTTTCTAGTATGTTGGTGTTTATTTGTTAGTATTAGCTTGTACTAATGTTTAAATTTAGCTATATTCAATATAGTATAGGCTTATTTATATATTTTGGTGGTGTTATGAATAATAACTGTGTAGTAGTACTAACTGCTCGTGGAAAGACTAGAATTTTAAAAGAAGGTGGTAGT
>NZ_KB849715.1:0-179447 GCF_000368825.1 Acinetobacter ursingii DSM 16037 = CIP 107286
AGTCGTCGTTCCACCTTTGCCATCAGCAACCGTCACTTCAAAGCTGTCTGAACCGTTGTAGTTGGCATTTGGCGTATAAGTATAACCACCTGTTGCTGAGTCAATGCTGACGGTACCGTGCGTCGGCTTCTCTGAAACACTATAAGTAAGATGATCACTATCTGGATCCGTGACATTGATAATTACACCAGTTTTAGGTACATCTTCAATGACACTTATGGGTTGTTGTTTATTAATTTCGAGAACTTGTGGTGCTTTATTGACTGATTCATTATTATCTTTCCCACTACTTCCACTGCTTCCCAAAGCAGTTCCACCTATCACGGCAAGTCCACCAGCAATCCATGGAAGAAGCGCACCTGAGCTACTGCCACTCGCAATCGGCAAAAAAACTTCTAAACCAGAAATTTCTTTAAATAATGGAGCACCATTGTTCCAGTCAAACCACAAGAAAGCACAATCATTATCTTCAAAAACTAAATCTGAAACGATATTATCTTCATATTGTACAAAGAAATTTTGGATGGTAATGACATCGCCATTTTGCAGTTTTAAAATTAAATTATTACCATCTTGAATAAACTCAGCAACATCTTCTCGATGTAAGTTAACCTGAACAATAGCCGCCGCTTTTAATATGACTTGCGAATTATCTATCGTATTCTTTACTAAAGATTTTTTTTCAGTTACTACAAATTTTGTCATGTCTTATCCCCAATAATGAGTAAACCCATTACTAAACCCTTGATAAATAATTTATGATTTACTTTCTTTTAACGGCTCAGATCTCTGAACATGAGTTGCTTAAGAAAGCTCGAATTCGTCCATTAACCATTTTTGAGCCGCCAAATTTCACTTAAAAACGATTACATTTTTTAGATACAATCATTCTTTTGAAAAATTGAATCTGATTTTTTAAAATTTGCAGCCAAATAAAGCACTTACTTCAAAATTTCATATCTATAGATAAGATTTTTTGCATCAAAATTTAGATATACTTATAGAAATCAGCTAACTCCTTGAGTGCTAATTTGCGTAATAAATGGCTTGTCATTTTCATCAATTGAAATTTTAAAATCTGGAGCTTTAAGCTGATTATTTAAATCCAATTTGAATACATAAGTTGCACATTCTGTTTTACAACTCTTAACTTTTAGGACATAGGCATCAGGTTTTAAATAATAATTCGCTTTATTATTAATATAGAAAGTTCCAGCCTTAAAATCATCGATATAAAAATTAATTGGACAGACCTGTCTATTTTTATCATCGTTTAAACAAAGCTTATTATCACGATAAACATGAATAACCTGATTACTATTTCCATCTTTTTGTTGAAATAATAAATTTGAAGGCTTGTTATATGTACTTAAAGGTGTACCACAAGCCGTGAGTAAAAGGCTAAGAAGAACAAGACTACCGCTACGAATCATAAGAACCCCCATAAAATGTTAAATTTTGTATAGATATTACAACATAAAAATTACAATAAAAAGATAAATTAATCACATTTTTTTAAAAAAAGACTAACAGTGATACGCTTATAATCTGACTAAAAAGTCATCACTTTTATTTATAAGTTTTATTGATATGCAGAATTTATTTTCGAATATTTTTTACAAAAATTTATTTTAAAAAAAAGATGAGTCTTTATTTTATAAACAAATATTATTTTTTATTTAGTTAAAATTTATATGATTATTCAAATATAATATAAAAATTGAATTACATTCATTTTAACTAAAAAATTGCATAGAATAAATATACAATTCATCATTAATATAATCTTAATAATCATGGTGTTTTTATATTAAAAAATAATCCCCTTTCTGTTTTTCAACAAAAAGAGGATTATTTCAATCCAACAAGTGCAGTTATTTAAAAGTTAAACTGTAAAATCGTCACCTAAATAGACTTTGCGAACTTGTTCATTTTCGAGAATATCCTGCGGAGAGCCCTCTGCGATGACGGATCCCTCACTCACAATATAAGCATGCTCGCAAATTGCCAATGTTTCACGTACATTATGATCCGTAATCAGAACACCAATCCCTCGTTCTTTAAGATTACGAATAATCTCTTTAATATCACCCACTGAAATAGGATCAACCCCCGCAAAAGGCTCATCCAGCAACATAAATTTTGGATCAGCCGCCAAAGCGCGAGCGATTTCAGCACGGCGACGCTCACCACCAGAAACACTCATGCCAAGCGAATCTTTGATATGACCAATTTTAAAATCTGCCAGCAATTCGTTTAAACGCTGTTGACGTTGCTGTTTATTTAAGTCTTTACGAGTTTCCAAAATTGCCATAATATTTTCGGCAATGGTGAGTTTTCTAAAAATAGAGGCTTCTTGTGGTAGATAACCAATACCTTTTCTAGCACGTTCATGCATGGCAAGGTGAGATAAGTCTTCATTGTCTAAATGAATTTCTCCTTTATCCATACGAACCAAGCCAACCACCATATAGAAACTGGTCGTTTTCCCTGCACCGTTTGGACCAAGCAATCCCACAATTTGTCCACTTTGCATTTGAAAGGACACATCTTTAACCACCCAGCGTTTATTATAGTTTTTTGCCAAGTGTTTGATACAAAGGGTTTGTGGTTTTTGACGTGTTTGCTCCATTAATCACGTGCTCCCGGAAAACTTTTAGAACTTGATGGTGGAATAATCAGTTGAACACGATTTGAACTTGAACCTTGTGCTTCAATATCACCTTTATTCATACTATATTTTAAGCTATTGCCTCGAATGCTGGCTCCATCCTGAAATAAATAAGCATTGCCTGTTAAAGTAATAATGCCTGTATCTGCGTTATAAATAATTTTCTGTGCTTCACCACGTGCGACCCCTTTTTCAGCACTAATCTGTTGCTGAAATTTGGATGGTCGACCATTGGCAGTAATGGTTTGAATTTCACGTTTGGAATTCAGTTGTGCAACAATCGAATCCGCCTGTAATTTCATAGTGCCCTGTTCGATCACCACATTTCCGGTATAGGTTGTAATGCCTGTTTTATCATTATAGGTAGCTTTGTCAGCGACCAATGAGATAGGCTGACTACGATCTGAAGGGAGCGCCAATGCAGATGCAGACATCACGGCAAAGATCGTGAAACCTGTTACTTGTTTCAGGAAAGTCGAACAAGAAATCGATTTAAGAGTTTGGTGCATACTTTCCTCGAATATTAAAAAATTCGTATTGGCTATTTTCCAGATCTGCTTTTAAACCATTGCTGACAAAAGAAGCCTGTGGTGATTGCACATCCACCTGATGTGTCGTTTCAATTTTTTTTGTTTTCGGATAGGTCGTCAGCTCATCCGTTCGAAAAACAATTTCACCTTTTTCAGCAAGTCTTGTTGCAATGACATCACCTGAAAGAATAACCTTTTCGTTATCATCATAACCATTTGCAACTTTTGAAGAAAAAGTAGCATTCACTTGTCCATTTTCATACATTGACGCATGTAAATTTTCAAGTTTTGACGTTTGTTTCTGCATATCCTGTTCAAGTCGATCGACCTTTGCACGAATATACAAATGACCAAGATCGTTTGTCTGAGTCAAATTGATATCATTTGCTGTATAAGTCATATTGCGACTATCATCAGCATCCAGTTTGTTCGCACTGCCACTGTAGTAATAATAGCCACCACTTACAGCTGCGATTGCAATCGCCACGATATATAAAACTCTAGTATCCATAAGCGGCGTAATATCACCTTTTTCTCTGGCTTAGAATATTAATGGGGTACAGTCAGATATTTTGCAAGAAGTTCTTCGTAAA
Organism: Acinetobacter ursingii DSM 16037 = CIP 107286; assembly: GCF_000368825.1. Taxonomy (GTDB): domain Bacteria; phylum Pseudomonadota; class Gammaproteobacteria; order Pseudomonadales; family Moraxellaceae; genus Acinetobacter; species Acinetobacter ursingii. Next base: position 3,795 of record NZ_KB849715.1, read on the forward strand.
CTCCTTTTGCATTCAGTAACATATCACAGACTTCACGCACTGCTCCACGACCGCCCATCGCTTGAGTTACCAAATGAGCACGACGGCGTAATTCTACATGTCCATTTGGAACAGTCACACACATTCCTGCAAGTGAAAAAGCCGATAAATCAGGCCAATCATCACCCATATATAAACAATCAGAAGGTGCTAAATTAAATTGCGCACATGCTTCACGCAATGCCACGCCTTTATCTTCACGGCCTTGAAAGATCAGATCGACGCCTAAATCAGACATCCTTTTTTCAACGATCTGACTTTTACGACCTGTAATGATAATGACTTTAAGACCAGCTTGCTGAACCAGTTTCATCCCCAAACCATCACGAATATCAAAAGATTTGATTTCATCACCACTATTGGTCAATGTCACAAATCCATCACTCAAGATACCGTCCACATCTAAAACCAGTGCCTGAATATGACGAGCCTGTTCAAGTAATGCATAAGATGCCATGAATTAATTTACCCCTGCCTGAATTAGGTCATGCATACTGATCACACCAATCACCTTATTTTGATCATCAACAACGACAAACTGACTAATTTTTTTAGCATTCAGTTGTTGTAATGCTTCTACTGCACGAGCTTCCTGAGAAATCGTCGCAGGATGTTCAATCATCACCGCAGACACAGGAAGTTTGACATCAAAACCTTGTTGCTTATCAATTAGACGACGTAAATCACCATCCGTAAAGATACCTAATAAATGATCTTGTTCATCAACAATGGTCGTCAAACCTAAACGTTTGTTTGAAATTTCGTAAAGGACCTGATTCATTGGGGTATCAGGAGATACTTTTGGAAGCTCCTCACCGGTATGCATTAAATGTTTTACATGTAAAAGTAAACGTTTACCTAAAGCACCTGCTGGATGCGAGCGAGCAAAGTCGTCGGCAGTAAAGCCTCGCGCTTCCAACAATGCAACCGCGAGCGCATCACCCAATACCAATGTCGCAGTGGTACTTGAGGTGGGTGCAAGCCCTAATGGACAAGCTTCGTTTGACTCACCCAAAGTTAAAGCTACATCTGCATTTTTTGGCATTGGACCTGTATCATCACGGCTAATGGTGATCAATGGTACTTCCAGATGTTTAATCAAAGGCATCAGCATCATGATCTCATCACTTTTGCCTGAATTGGAAATGGCAATGAGTACATCACCCCGTACTAACATTCCCAAGTCACCATGCCCCGCTTCACCAGGATGCATAAAAAACGAAGGTGTACCTGTGGAAGCAAAAGTGGCTGCCATTTTTCGACCAATATGACCAGATTTACCCATACCTGTCACCACTACACGACCCTGACACTGTAAAATAATTTCACAAGCCTGATCAAAACGATCGTCTATTTGACTTGCCAATACATCTAGGGCATGTTGTTCTATCGCAATGGTTTCCAGTGCAATTTTCTTAAAATCGGTGGTACTGGTCATAAAATATGAGCTCAAACAATTCGCTACTGCCAAACCGACAATAGACTTTTTAACTAAAAAATTTGCGCTATTCTAGCACATCTCATTTCCTGTCACGTTTTTAAATGTACAAGTTTTCACTTACTTATAAAAATTATGGATAAACCTTTGTGAAATATGTGGCTTACGTTAAGATGTAACACTATTTTTGGTGAATGTTTTTAAGAGTCTTATGCAACCATTCGTTTTATATAACTCAGAGCAACGTAAAAAAGTTGAATTTGTCCCACGTGTTGATGGCCAGATAGATATCTATGTCTGCGGCATGACGGTGTATGACTACTGTCATATTGGACATGCTCGAGTCATGGTTGCTTTTGACTATATTATTCGTTTTCTGCGTAGTCAGGGCTGGAAAGTACGGTATATCCGTAATATCACCGATATTGACGATAAAATTATCAGTCGTGCCAATGAAAATGGTGAAACGATTCAGCAACTAACCGCGCGTTTTATCACTGCTATGAATGAAGATGCAGCCAGTCTCGGTTGTGCTGAACCTGATGAATCGCCCAAAGCCACCGAATACATCGACCAAATGCAAAATATGATTGGGACTTTGGTCGAAAATGGCACCGCTTATCCTTCCTCCAATGGTGATGTTTATTATGAAGTCACTAAATTTGCCAAATACGGTCGCCTATCTGGACGTAAACTGGATGATATGCAAGCAGGAGCCAGTGAGCGTGTTGATGTCGAAGTCGAGAAAAAACATCCGTTTGACTTTGTGCTGTGGAAACATGCCAAAGCCAATGAACCGTCATGGCAATCCCCTTGGGGCAATGGTCGTCCGGGTTGGCATATTGAATGTTCAGCCATGTCAACTTGCTGCTTAGGCAATCACTTTGACATTCATGGTGGTGGGTCAGACTTATTATTTCCACATCATGAAAATGAAATCGCGCAAAGCGAGGCTGCAACAGGCGAACAGTATGTGAATTATTGGATGCATGTGGGCTTTATCAATGTCGATGGCGAGAAAATGTCAAAGTCTTTGGGAAATTTCTTTACCATTCGTGATGTAATGGAAAAGTTTCATCCTGAAGTGATTCGCTACTTTATTGTGTCTTCGCACTATCGTAGTCCTGTGAACTTTTCAGATACTGCGTTAAAAGAAGCGAAAACTGCACTCACTCGCTTCTATCATGCTTTTAAAGCTTATGAACAAACCTATGGTCAAATTCATTCTGACCAGTTAGATCATGAGTTTATAGAACGTTTTAACTCAGCCATGCGCGATGACTTTAATACACCAGAAGCCATGGCGGTTCTGTTTGATTTGAATCGTGAACTCAATCGAGCGGTGAAAGAGCAATGCGCTGAACAAGCGGCGCTTTATTATGCAACTTTGCGCCATTTAACGACAATTCTGGGCTTGGTTCAGCATAATGTTGATGAATTCTTAAAATCAGATATTGGCCAACAAGCACTCAGCTTGAATGACGATGAAATTGAAGCTTTGATTCAACAACGTCATGACGCAAAAAAAGCAAAAGATTTTGCCAAAGCCGATGGTATTCGCCAGTCTTTACTTGAAAAAGGTGTTGCACTTGAAGATACCCGCCAAGGAACCGTTTGGCGACGTGCTGATTAAATCGACAATTAAAATGGATGGATGTTGACAGTTAAATGAAACTGTCTATAATGCATCTCACATTGCGGGAATAGCTCAGTTGGTAGAGCACAACCTTGCCAAGGTTGGGGTCGCGAGTTCGAGTCTCGTTTCCCGCTCCAAAATTTTAAAAAGCCCTAATCAAAAGATTTGGGCTTTTTATTTATCTATACCAAAACCATGCAGACTAAAATAAAAAAACGGACTGATTAACAGTCCGTTTTTTCACATAAAACCCGATTATTTTTTCAGTTTATAAGCAATTACATAATCACCTACTGGTGTTTTCATAAAGTGATGTCCACCCGCCATGATCACAATATATTGCTCTCCATTGATGGCATAAGTCATCGGTGTTGCTTGACCACCCGCAGGCAAATTTGCAGTCCAGACGAGTTTACCTGTACGGTTGTCCAAGGCGTGTAATTTATTATCTGTTGCAGCAGCAACAAATGTTAAACCACCGGCTGTAATAATTGGACCGCCGTTATTTGGTGTACCAATATTAATTGGCAAGTAAGTTGGCAAACCAAACGGGCCATTGTGTTCAGCACTACCGAATGGGTGCTGCCAAAGTACTTTTTTGCTATGTAAATCAATAGCCGTAATCATGCCATAAGGTGGTTCGTTACAGAGGACTTGAGAAATTGGAGCATAAAATGGTGATACATTAATTCCATAAGGGGTATCAGCCATCGCACCATTTCCTTCAGCACCGCCACCACCTGATTTATAACTTGGGTCATCAATTGACTTTAAGCCCTGCTTATTGGCTTCTGTACGGGTAACCAATTTGTCGTACATTGGTGTCACATTCCAGTTTGCAATCATTAAACCAGAATGAGGATTTACCGCTACACTGCCCCAATCACTTCCACCATTGTAGCCAGGGAATTCAATCCATGGTTTATCGATACTTGGGGGTGTAAATTCTCCAAGATAATTTGCCTGTTTAAATTTAATACGACACAGCATTTGATCAATTGGAGAAATTCCCCACATGGTTTTTTCCTGAAGATCAGGCAAACCTAAACGTGGAATCTCGACAGACCACGGTTGAGTTTTAGCACGTGGATCATTTGGTACAGCATGATAAGCCTTTGCATCGTTTGGTACAGGTGCTGGTCGTTCTTCAACTTTGGTTAAAGCTTTACCAGTAGCGCGATCAAGAATAAACGTCTGACCACGCTTGGTTGGCATAATCAAGGCTGGAACTTTTTTTCCTGAAGCATCTGGATAATCCACCAATGTTGGCTGAGAGCCGATATCATAATCCCATACATCTTTATGTGCAGTCTGGAAGACCCATTTTTCACGTCCCGTATTTACATCGAGCGCAACAACTGCTGAAGACACACGATTTTCATTAGCGCTGCGCATCGCACTATAATAATCCGCAGCCGAGTTCCCTGTTGGAACATAAACCAATCCTAATTTTTCATCGCCAATCATGGCAGCCCATGAGTTTGGTGTACCACGACTGTATTGCTCACCTGTTTTAGGTTCAGTGTTGTCATTTGGACGATTGACATCCCATGCCCATTTAAACTGACCTGAATCTGCATCATAGCCACGGATTACACCAGAAGGTGCCCATCGACGCTGTCCATCAAGAACCTGATGATTGACTACAATTACACCATTAATGATTGGTACAGGTGCAGTAACCGCAAGTTGACCAGGTACCCACTTACCAATACCTACAGATAAATCAGTTTGACCATGCTGACCAAAACCTTGACACGACTCACCTGTTTCTGCGTCAACCGCCAGCAAACGCATGTCTAAGGTACCAACAATAAGTTTGTTGTGACAAGCCTGTCCTTCGGGAATAGTTTTAGATTGATAAAAAGTGACTGCCTTACATGCAGCGGTATATGGAATATTTTCATATTTCACACCAGACTTGTGTTCCCAGATTTTTTTGCCTGAGGCTGCATCCAATTTAATAATATTATTGGTCGCACTACATAAATATACGGCATTACCCACTTTAATTGGCGTGGTTTCAGCAGCCCATTTATTGGTTTGACCTGCCTGAGGCACATCACCTGTCCGATACGTCCATGCCACCTCAAGTTTATTGACATTGTCAGGAGTAACTTGGTTAAGCGGTGAATAGCGGGTCGCATTTTCATCACGACCATAATATTGCCAGTCAGTGTCAGGTTGAATTGTTGTAGCATTTGATGAATTGGTGCTAAAAGACTGCGCTGAAATTTCCTGCCCTGACACATAGGATGAATGTGGATAAAAAGCCAGACCACCCGCAACAACAAAGCATAGAATAATAAAGCCAGTTAAACTATATGAAATTTTCTTACTCGCTCCTGAACCAATATTTGGCATAAGTAAGCTCATAAAAAATGCAAAAACAGCCACTATAGCGAGCCGAGGCACCCAGCCCCAGTAGCGTGTACCCGCTTCCCATATTGTCCAGATCAGAGTGTAGAAGAAGAACAGCCAAAAAAGTTTTACACCTAATTGATCATTTTTAAGCAAATAAACACTAGAAGCGATTAAGATCACTCCATTGATGACGTAGTACCACGAACCTCCTAAATACGCTAAATAGATACCGCCAATGAATAATGTAAGGGCAAATAACAGTAAGATCACCGAAAATATTTTTACGGGTATACTGCTGTTTTTTCTATAGATGGAAGAATGAACCATAGCTTTAAACCTTATTAATTTTATTTAGTATGGGAGTCGCTATTACATCATTTTAAGAATTAAAAACGCTCATGGTATCGTTGCTTAAATGTGTTCTGAAACTTAAAGTTTTCTTAAAAAATAAAAGAACTTCTGCCGTAAAATAAAAAATAATTTACATTCAAAAAGTTAAATAACATTTATATAAAAAGACATTCATTTTAGCCTTCTATCTTATCTGCAATAAAATAGGATGACACAGGCCATAAATATGTTTTCGCAAAGTTTAACAGCCTTCTTTCATCAGTCCTTTTTATTTCTTCCTTTGGAGGAAAAATAAAGAGAGTTCAAACAATTATGAAAGAAGTCTAATCATTTATTAAAATTATGATGTGAATAAAAAACCCCATCATTCAGATAGGGCTATTCGCTATTTTTATAAGGTTAACTGGCTTGTTGATAATAAGGTGTATCGCCATTTATAGTTGCGCGATGCATAATTCGATGTGCATCTCCATAATCAAACAATGCCTTATGCTGAGTACAGCGATTGTCCCAAATCGCGACATCACCTTCTTGCCATTGCCAGCGCAAATGAAATTGTTCCTGAGTAGATTTCTCAAATAAAAACTCTAATAATTCATCACTTTCCTGTTGGCTTAACTCATTTATTCGGGTAGTAAAACCTTCGCTCACAAATAAAATCGGTTGTCCTGTCACAGGATGTGTTCTGACGACAGGATGAATAACAGGTGGATTACGTTTAAACGTTTGTAGCAGTTTTTCACGTTCTACCTCATTTGTTGCAAATCGTTCAATTGGGAAGGATTTTCGAATATCGTGAGTTGCCGTTAATCCTCTCAGCTTATGCTGCAAGTTGATATCAAGTCCAGTAAACGCAGCAACGCCACTTGACCACAGTGTATCACCACCTGTTGCAGGGATTTTTATCGCTTGCAGTACGCAGCCTAATGGCGGAGTTTGACTAAAAGTGACATCGGTATGCCAAAGCTCGTTATCGCGTAAATCCTGTTGCCAACTATCCAAAACTAACACTTCAGGTACATCTTCAATGGAAGGATAAATCGGATGGATATGCAAAGAGCCAAAACTACGCGCCAATGCTGCCTGAGCTTGTGGCGCTAATTGCTGCTCACGAAAAAAGATCACATGATGTTTCAATAAAGCCTGTTGAATTTCAGTTGTGTGCTGTTTGTTCAAATGATTTAAATCAACGCCAGTAATGATTGCGCCAATGGCTGGTTTGATTGTTTCGATAATTAAACTCATTTTATCGCCTATACCCTATAACTGCTGGCCATACCAGGGAGATAATTGCTGTTGTAACCAACGTAAAAATAATTCAAAACTGACCGCAACCACAGCAATCACGATAATCCCTAAAATCACCGTATCAGTAATTAAAAATTGCGCAGCCGATTGCACCATAAAGCCAATACCACGATCAGCTGCCACCAATTCTGCTGCGACCAATGTTGACCAACCCACACCAAGTCCAATTCTGATTCCTGTTAAAATGTGTGGTAAGGCTGTAGGTAAAATCACTTTCCAAAACACTTGTGCCTGTGTTGCACCGAGTGACAAAGCAGCACGTTCACGATTGAGTTGATGACTGATCACGCCATGGGTACTACTGATAATTACCGGTGCCAAAATCGAAAAAAAGATCAGTAAAATTTTGGTGGTTTCACCAATACCAAACCAAATGACGAGTAATGGTAAATATGCCAAAGGTGGGATAGGTCGTAATAATTCAACCAATGGATCAAGCACAGCTCGTGCATATTTATTCAGCCCCATCCATAATCCAACGGGAACACCGATTGCAATCGCAGCGAGCAACGCAAATAAAACTCTAGAAATACTGGCCGCCAAATGTTGCCAAAGTGTGGCTTTCATAAATCCCTGCTGACTGACTTCCAAAAACTTTTGCCAAACTGCTTGAGGGCTCGGTAAAAATAATGCAGGCACAAGATGTAAAGCAGTCATCAAAAACCACAGCAATAACACACTAAAAACACTTAGCGCACTTAATGCCAGACGATGATGTCGAGTGAACCACACGCGAAAATTTCCGAAAGAACGCTGTGTTAGACGTGCTGTCGTATTACTCTTTGCGATCTGATTTTTGTAACTGACCGACTCAGTTCGACTATTCATGTCAACACCTCATGGCTAGGTTGTTTTCGTTGTTGCTTTTGTTCGCGTAGTCGCTCAAACAACTGTTCCCGCAACGCGATAAATTCAGGATCAGATTTAATCGAACGAATCGACTCACCTGCCCGATAACGCTCCGCAAAATTTAATTGCAATGTCTGCACAATTTTCCCAGGATGAGCGGTCATCAACACCAATTGCTGACTCAGTAATAAGGCTTCTTCAATATCATGCGTAATCAGGAAAAAGCCCTTATTTTGCTGAATCCATAAATCCAGAACCAGTTGTTGCATCGTTTCACGTGTAAAGGCATCCAGTGCCGCAAAAGGTTCATCCAATAAAATGAAGGGTGCATGACTGACCAAAGCACGTGCGATCCCCACACGCTGCTTCATGCCCCCTGAAAGCTCCCAGATATTGCCTTTGGCTACATGAGACAGCCCCACAATGTTTAAAATCGAGGTCACTTGTTGTTCGATTTCACTTTCCCTTAACCCTTTAAGCTCCAAAGCGAAACCAACATTTTGCTCGACATTGAGCCACGGCAATAAGGCATGATCCTGAAATACCACGGCACGGCGTGCATCAGGGCCGTTCAAAACTTCATCATCAATTTTGACTTGGCCTGTATCTACTTTTTGGAAGCCCGCCAAAATATTGAGCAATGTGGTTTTACCGCAGCCAGATTCCCCCAAAATTACATTCAAAGTGCCCGATTCAATCGAGAGATTGACATCCTGCAAAACAGGTAATGATTGCTTTGGAAACTGTAATTGCACATGTTCAGCTTTCAAGGTACTCATGGCACACTCCAATTATTGCAAAAAGGCGGTCGTGACATTTTCGGCATAACTTGCTTTAACTTGATCGACCTTGCCCTGACTTTTCAAAAAAGTCGCTGTATCGAAAATATTTTTAGCAAACTCGCCTGATAATGTTTTTTGTTGCTGTTCGAGATTGAGATAATCATTTCCTGACAATAACAATGGAATATCTTTTGGATATGAACCTGTCAGTTTGGCAATCTTGTCGATATTTGCTTGATCTTGCACAAATGCTTGCGGATTTTGCTGATAAGCATCGATTTGTTTCAGTGTGGTTTTAACAAAAGATTTGATGAAATCTGGATTCTTTTCTGCAAAGTCTTTACGCACCACCCATAGGTCATAAGTCGGCGCACCCCATTCCCCCACTTGTTTAGAGTCAGTAAGTACCTTCCCTGTTGCTTTGGCTTTGCTTAAAGCAGGTTCCCAGACATAAGTGGCATCAATATCGCCACGTTCCCAAGCCGCGGCAATTTCTGGTGGGCGTAAATTAATAATTTTGACCTGATTTTCAGAAATTCCCCAATGTTTCAGTGCAGACAATAAACTGTAATGGGTGGTTGAAACAAAAGGCACCGCAATGGTTTTACCTATTAAATCCTGTGGCGACTGAATGTTAGATTTTTGACTGACCACCAATGCCTCTGATCCACCCAGTTTTGCAGTAATTAAAAACACTTCAATAGGGACATTTCGGCTTGCTGCTGCAGCCAAGGGACTTGATCCAATATTGCCAATCACCACATCGCCTGAAGCCAACGCATTGACGACATCTGAACCCGCATCAAATTTTTTCCATTGAATGTGCTGCTTACTGTCTTTTTCATAATCACCGTTTGCCTGTGCAACTTTGCTCGGATCAACACCAGTTTGGTAGGCAATAATCACCGATTGACCACCGACACTTTGTGCAGCAGGTGTTTGATCTTGACCTTTACGATTTTGATAAATAATAAATGTAACAATCGCCACAAGGACGATTGCTGTAATCCATAAAGGTTTAGAATTTTTCTTACTCATAACATTTGATAAAAGTCGCTATTGTTATCAATGGTATGGCACTCTGCTTTATGATTTAAAATAATAAAAAATGGATTGCTTATGAATATTTTTAAAATAGAAATAATAAAACATGGCTCGATTCAATCATTCTTCCCAAGCTTATAAAATATCTATAAAGTGCTTGGATAAATTGATAAAAATACAGATAGCAGACAAATCATGTCGCACTACCCTAGTGCTTTCAATATTTTTTTGGCATGATGCAAAGTAGATCTCTCAAGAACAGTTATAAATGGAACAAATGCGTTGGATGGAGCTGCTTTCAGCAGTTCGTTTAGGTAGTAAAAAAAGTACAACAGAACTGGGACGAAGCCCTTTTCATAAAGATTATGATCGGATCATATTTTCACAAAGTTTTCGTCAGCTTAATCGTAAAACACAGGTTCATCCTTTCGCACTCCAAGATGGTATCCATACTCGTTTAACCCATTCCCTTGAAGTGTCTTGCATCGGGCGGTCGCTCGGCATGATGACCGCTGAAAAAATTAAGGATGATTTACCTGCATGGATTTCACCATCCGATGTCGGAGCCATTATTCAGGCGGCATGTCTCGCCCACGATATTGGCAACCCACCCTATGGACATGCAGGTGAATATGCGATTCGCGAATGGTTTGACGATGCTTCACATAACGATTTCCTAAAAGAACTTAGCCCTGAAGAAGAAGCTGATGTGCGCCAGTTTGAAGGGAATGCACAAGGTTTACGCTTATTAACACGTATTGATTATCATCCTGATGATGGCGGTATGCGCCTGACTCACGCCACGTTAGGTGCTTATTTAAAATATCCGTGGTTGTCTAAAACCATTGAGTCACAAGGCGACCGTCCTTCCAACCAACGTGCAAAATTTGGTTGCTATCAGACTGAAAAAGAAATTTTGGTCGAAATTGCTGATCAGCTTGGACTGATTCAATTGGGTGAATATCATTATTGCCGTCATCCTCTGACTTATTTGCTCGAAGCAGCAGATGACATGTGTTATGCGCTGATTGATCTGGAAGATGGTATTATTTTAAATATGCTGACTTATGAAGAAGTTGAGCCTATTTTTCTAAATTTAATTGCAGATTATGGGATTCCTGACGAATTGGGTCAACGTAATACCACTTGGCAACAAAAAATTGCCGCTTTGCGTGGACGAGTCATGAAACGTCTGGTTGCTGAGGTTTCCAGCGCCTTTGCCCGACATCATGTTGAAATATTATCAGGACAATTACAGGGAACACTTTTAGAATATTGCCCTGCGGATATTGGCGTGGGAATCGAAAAAGCCAAAGATTTGGCGCGCAATAAAATTTTTGAGCATCGGCAAAAGTCTGATCTGGAAATTATTGCACATAGTAGTTTGCAATCGATTCTGGATGCATTTATTCCATTGTCCGTACCGCAAAAAGCTTTGAGTTTTAAAGAGAAACGGCTGATGTCCATTTTGCAGCAGTTTGGTGCCAATTTTCAGGACAATCACTACCAAAATATTATGCAAATATTGGATATTATTAGTAAATTTTCAGATCACCAAGCTTATGATCTCGCTCAGGTACTACAAGGTCGTCGTGCCAGTTTTATGTAATGTCGGGATGATTTCGGACATCTAATTTTTATATTATTTTAGGAAATAAGTTTTCAATGATCGGTTGTTTAATTGGTGAAGTATTTGCACTGGAAGCACCTACGGTACTCCTGAATGTCAATGGGGTTGGCTATGAAATTGATACGCCACTTTCAACATTTTGCCAACTCCAAAAAGGGCAAAAAGCAACCTTGTGGACGCATTTAGTGGTGCGTGAAGATGCACAACAACTTTATGGTTTTTTAGAAGCACAGGAAAAGACCATTTTCCGTACCTTGCTGAAGGTTAATGGTGTTGGCCCTAAAATGGCACTGGGTATTTTATCGACTTTAAGCGTTGAGCTTTTGATCCAAACCATTGAACATGATGATATCAATACCTTGGTGAAAGTTCCGGGTGTGGGTAAAAAGACTGCCGAACGTTTGATGATTGAACTTCGTGATCGTTTTAAAGCACTTGCAAATCAAGGCAGTGCGACCTCAAACAATACTATTTCGCAAATTCAGTTTGTATCTAACTCTCCTGTTGCCGAAGCCGAAGCTGCATTACAATCATTAGGCTACAAACCGATTGAAGCACAAAAAGCAGTGGCTGCAGTGAAAGCTGATTATACTGAAGCCGCAGACTTAATTCGTGCTGCACTCAAATCAATGATGAAGTAACCAATCATGCATGACCGTTTAATTAGTGGCAAAGAAAAACCAGAAGATCAATTCGATCGTGCCATTCGACCAACTTCTTTGGCAGACTATATTGGTCAGCCCGTGGTACGCGAGCAAATGGAAATTTTCATTGGTGCTGCGCGTGGTCGTGGTGAAGCACTGGATCACACCCTGATTTTTGGCCCGCCAGGACTCGGTAAAACCACACTTGCCAATATTATTGCCCGAGAAATGGGAGGCAATTTAAAATCCACTTCTGGGCCTGTGCTGGAACGGGCTGGAGATTTGGCTGCCATGCTCACCAATCTTGAAGAAGGTGATGTGTTATTTATCGATGAAATTCATCGTCTTTCTCCTGTTATTGAAGAAATTTTATATCCTGCGATGGAAGACTACCAACTGGATATTATGATTGGCGAAGGTCCAGCGGCACGTTCAATTAAACTGGACTTGCCGCCGTTTACACTGGTTGCTGCAACAACACGCGCAGGCTTGCTCACCTCACCGTTGCGTGATCGTTTCGGGATTGTGCAACGTCTGGAATTTTATTCCGTTGAAGATTTAACGCATATTGTCACCCGTTCTGCCAACTTAATGGATGTACCGATTACCCGAACAGGTGCTGAAGAAATTGCACGACGTTCGCGTGGTACACCACGTATTGCCAATCGTTTATTACGTCGTGTACGTGACTATGCTCAGGTCAAAGGCACAGGTGAAGTCACTCAGGACATGGCACAACGTGCACTAGATATGCTCAATGTCGATAAATCTGGCTTAGATACACTCGATCGACGTTACCTGAGTATGATACTAGAACGCTTTGAAGGTGGCCCCGCAGGCGTTGAAGCTCTTGCTGCTGCTATGGCCGAAGATAGCGGAACTCTGGAAGATGTCATTGAACCGTATCTGATCCAGCAAGGCTACGTGATGCGTACTGCACGTGGGCGTATTGCCACCAATCATGCCTATGCCCAGTTTGGAATCACCCCACCTGAGCAGCGATAAGCAAAACAACGTTTTGCCGCTGCGCAAGACGAGAAGCTATGCTTCGAGTAAACGCGTTAAGAAAAACGAGGCTTTTTAGCGGCGCAAGACGAACAGCTAGGCTGTGAGTGATAGCGATAAGCAAAACAACGCTTCTTACGGAATATATTCCTCATGCGCAAGACGAGAAGCTATGCTTTGAGTAAAAGCGTTAAATAAACTTCATGCATCTTTTTAAGGCTTTTTCGTGCATAGACCTCATTCTAAGCTGAACAATGATGCCCTAAACCACAGTGTTAAAGGAGCATCCTTTTGCCAGATCTATTGCTCACGTTTAAGTCGATATGCTTTCAAACCACTTGCTATCAAGCGATCTCAGATTGAAAGCTTGTGCCATTTGACGAAATAGTCATTATGCTAAACTTCCATGCGTTTAAGAGCATTACTTCCAGAGCGCCCTAGCCGATAAAAATCGGGCAAGCCCTGCTTACTTGTTATTGTTTATACCTTAGTACGGATATCTATCATGGCTAATCTTTTTGAGTTCAAAATTCGCGTATATATTGAAGATACAGATGCTGGTGGTATCGTTTATCATGCCAATCATATCCGCTTTATGGAACGGACTCGTACAGAATGGCTACGTGCTTCTGGCATCGATCATTATTGGCATCAAAAAGATTATAATTTTGTCGTACATAAAATCGCATTGAAATACATGCGCCCAATTATGATGGACGACATGATTACTGTTACAGCGAGTGTACTTTCATGTAAAGCTTCGTCATTTGTATTGCAACAAAATATTTATCGTGGTGAAATCATGCTTGCTTCTGGCGAGGTTGAACTGGCATGTTTAAACACAGAAATGCGACCACGCCGACTCCCTGATGAAATTCGCAATCTTATTCTTCAAGAACTGGAACAAGATTAAAAAAACATACTTTGGCACATGTAACTATGGCAACACAGATCCAATCTTCTCTACATATTTCTGATCTTATTTTACAAGCAAGCCCTGTCGTTCAGGCAGTCATGCTTTTATTACTTTTGGCATCAATTTATAGCTGGTATCTGATCGCCAAGTTACATATGGGCTATAAGAAAGCAGCACAACAAGATGAACATTTTCAAAAAATGTTCTGGTCGGGTGCTGAACTCAATACGCTTTATAACAATGCACAGTTAAATTCAAAACGTCATGGTCTGGAGGATATTTTTTATCAAGGCTTAGGCGAGTTTTTTAAACTAAAAAAACGTCATGCTACTGCAAACCAGACCATTGAAGGAACTGAACGTATTTTGCGTGTCGGTTTAAGCCGAGATCAAAGTATCCTTGAACAAGGGCTTGGTGCATTGGCCAGTATTGGTTCAGTGGCGCCTTATGTCGGTTTATTTGGAACCGTTTGGGGCATCATGAATGCGTTTATTGGCTTGGCTGATGTGGATCAAGTAACACTTGCTACCGTAGCTCCAGGGATTGCTGAAGCCTTGATTGCCACTGCGATCGGTTTATTTGCAGCCATTCCTGCGGTACTCGCTTTTAACCACTATACCGCTAAAGGCGAAGCGATTTATTCAGATCGTGCGCTTTTTGCCGAGGAAATGGTGGCATTATTACAACGTCAGTCTGTGGGTTCTGCACAGGAAGAAGTTTAATGGCCATTCAGCGTTCAGGACGCTTTGAGCGTATCAAAAAACCATTAAAAAGTGATATGAATGTCGTGCCGTATATCGATGTGATGCTCGTATTACTGGTGATTTTCATGGTAACAGCACCGATGATTACCAGTGGTATCAAAGTTGATTTACCGCAAGCGACCAATACCCCGATTGAAACCAAAGAACCCGCGATTGTCACATTAGGGCAAGACGGCAATATTTATCTGCAATATAAAGAACATAATAAAGAGCAGGTTTCTTTATCTCAGTTAAAAGAAATTTTAGGTGATGCACAAACTCAAGCAGATGATAGTAATCAAAAAATAACGGTATTGGTTAACGGTGAAAAAACCAGACCATATGGTGATGTGGTTTCTTTAATGTCAAGCTTGCAAGAAGCGGGTTTAACCCAAGTTGGTCTACTCACTGAGCCATTAAAGTAAGTTATGAAGAATTTTCAAAAGCCACCTTTTCAGGAAAAAGCAATTGCACTTGGTTTTACGCTTGGCGTACATGCCCTTGCGATTGTCGGCTTGCTTTATTTAGGTTTAAGTAAACCGCCTGAACCACCAAAAAAAATCACAACTGTGCTGGTCAATCCTGCGGATTTAGCGATTCCTGTTCAAGAAGCAGAAACCACCAGCACCCAAGTTGCTGAGCAAATTCAAACTACACAAGAACCTGAAGTTACAGCACCTGTTATTCCGAGCAGTCCACCACCTACCCCTGCTTTAACCAAATCCACTGAAGCCATTGAAAAAGCCAAAGCGGAAGCAGCAGAAAAGGCGAAACAACAAGCCGACGCGAAAGCTGAAGCTGCTGCTAAAGCAAAACAGCAAGCTGACGTGAAAGCCAAAGCAGAGGCCGCGGCTAAAACACAACAACAAGCGGATGCTAAAGCAGAAGCAGTGGAAAAGGCGAAACAACAGGCAGATGCCAAAGCTAAGGCAGAGGCCGCGGAAAAAGCGAAACAACAGGCGAATGCTAAAGCTGATGCAGCAGCAAAGGCAAAACAACAAGCGGATGCCAAAGCTAAAGCTGATGCAGCAGCTAAAGCAAAACAACAGGCGGATGCTAAAGCTGATGCAGCAGCAAAAGCAAAACAACAAGCGGATGCCAAAGCTAAAGCAGATGCAGCAGCGAAAGCAAAACATGAAGTAGATGCAAAAGCTAAAGCCGATGCAGTAGCAAAAGCAAAACAACAAGCAGATGCAAAAGCTAAAGCCGATGCTGCGGCAAAAGCAAAACAACAAGCAGATGCAAAAGCTAAAGCCGATGCAGCTGCAAAAGCAAAACAACAAGCAGATGCAAAAGCTAAAGCCGATGCAGCAGCAAAAGCAAAACATGAAGCAGATGCAAAAGCTAAAGCAGATGCGGCAGCAAAGGCAAAACATGAAGCAGATGCCAAAGCGAAAGCAGAAGCGGATGCTAAACGAAAAGCAGAAGCAGATGCGGAAGCAAAAGCCTCAGCTGCCAAGCAAGCCGCTGAAGAAGCGGCTCAGAAAAAAGCTGACGCTAAAAAAATTGCATCCACAGCAAAACGTGATTTTGAGCAGAAAATCTATCGCACTTGGGATATTCCAATGGGATCATCGGGTAAAAAAGCAACTGCTCGTGTCACCTTAACCGATAGTGGTGCTGTTGCCTCCGTGATTGTAAATGCAAGTGATCCAGATATGAAAGCGAGTGTAGAAGCTGCTGTTCGTTCAGCCGCACCTTATCCGATGCCTTCTGATGCAGATGCACGTCGTGAAGCAAGAACTTTCACATCAACATTTACTGCTAAATAATATTTTGGTCATAATTACATGGTTTAAATGGATTTTGACCCTGTAATTATGCTAAATACTTTTATTCCACAAAAATGAGCCGCTCTCACAATACGACTATGGATATGAATCGCAAACATCTCTTATCAATCGCTATCATTACTGCACTGAGTTCAGCTTTTGTTCCCCAAGCATTTGCACAACTGCATCTTGAAATCGCCAAAGCACCAGAACAAGCCCCTAAAATTGCGATTGTTCCCTTTGCCAATGATCAATCCATTTATCCTATTGTTGAAAATGACCTAAACCGTTCTGGTCGTTTTACCAGTGCATCAAACAATTTACCTGTTACAGGTGCAATTGATCAGATTCAGACAGATGCATGGCAAGCGGCGGGTATTCCTTATGTTGTTGTGGGAAATATCAAACCTTCCGCCAATAATAGTTCTGAAGTGCATTATCAACTTTATGACGTACAAAAAAAGCAGTTTTTGCTGAATGAATTATTAACCGTACCTAATTCCCGTGTGCGTCAAGCTGCTCATATGATCAGTGATGCCATTTATCAGGCATTAACAGGGATTCAGGGTGACTTTAGTGGTCGTATTGCCTATGTTCTACGTAACCCCGCCACACCTGAACAGCGCTATACTTTACAAATCGCAGATACTGACGGCGAGCAGCCTAAAACTGTGTTGTCTTCGCGTGATCCAATCCTTTCGCCTGCATGGACACCTGACGCGAAAAAAATCGCGTATGTTTCGTTTGAAACAAAACGTCCCGCGATTTATTTACAAGATTTGGCAACAGGTCAACGTGAAGTGTTGGCTCGCTTTAAAGGTTTAAATGGCGCGCCAAGTTTCTCACCTGATGGTAAGTCGATGTTGTTTACTGCATCTATGCATGGCAACCCAGAAGTCTATCAAATGAATCTGGAAACCCGTCAACTGCAACGGATGACCAATGACAGTGCGATTGATACCGAAGCTCGTTACGCGCCAGATGGAAAGTCTTTTATTTTTACTTCTGATCGCGGCGGTTCAGCACAAATTTATCGCTATAGTTTTGATGATGCTTCTGTTAACCGACTCACTTTCCGAGGTGCTTTCAATGCCCGTGGAACTTTAAGTGCAGATGGAAAAAATATTGCACTGGTACATCGCCCATCGGGTAGCAATTACAAAGTGGCCATTATGAATATTTCGACGGGTATCGTAAATATTTTGACCCCAACCAGTTTAGATGAATCGCCAAGTTTTTCACCAAATGGCCAGATGGTGGTTTATGCCACTCGCGAAGGTAATCGTGGCCTACTCTCTGTGATGTCCACAGATGGTCGATTCCGCATGAATTTACCAAGTGAACAAGGCGAAGTTCGTGAACCTGCTTGGGCACCTAAATAAATTGGTCGCCTAAATGACGATGAAGCACTTATATTTTTTAACTGAATTAGATGGAGATCACAATGAAAGCCGTTAAACTATTCGTTTTACCCGTACTCGCAACTGCTGTCATTATGACAGGCTGTGCAAGCCGTAAACCTGCTGCTGAAATTCAAGCAGGAAATAATCCAAATAGTGCTGGCACAGTCAATACATCTGGGTTGAGTGACGATGCTGCATTAAATGCACAAAACCTAACAGGTGCATCATCAAAAGGTGTGACTGCTGCAAATCGTGCTGCACTTGCAAAACGTGTGGTTCACTTTGATTATGACAGCAGTGACTTATCTTCTGAAGATTATCAAACGCTACAAGCGCATGCTCAGTTTTTAATGGCAAATGCAAATTCACGTGTCGCGCTCACTGGACATACCGATGAACGTGGTACACGTGAATACAACATGGCTTTAGGTGAACGTCGTGCTAAAGCCGTTCAAAGCTTTTTGATTACCAATGGTGTCAATCCGCAACAATTAGAAGCGGTGAGTTATGGTAAAGAAATGCCTGTAAATGCAGGGCATGATGAAGCAGCGTGGAAAGAAAACCGCCGTGTAGAAATTAACTACGAAGCTGTTCCACCCCTATTGAAATAATGATTCTTTAGATCATCAAAATCGCTTAAAGTCTCAGACTCTAAGCGATTTTTTAATTTAGGGACTTTGTTGTTCCTGCTCTGTTTTAGGCGGATGCATGGATTCAATCAAATCGTGTTTATTAAACTCTTTGTATTCAGGTTTCGCCTCATACCCTTTCCACGCTTCATCTACAGACTCTTTTGAAATTTCGTCGAGATTAATCGGTTCATTTGGGGTTGGCATCGCACCGAAGGTTTTGGTCGTCATGCCTCGTCTCCTCTCATACTTATACTGACTTTTCACATCCTTATTATTATTCAACATAACACGTTGCTGTACACTTGCAAGCATAAAATCGCAACAAATAAAGTCATATAATTTTTCTTTTAGGTCGATCTCATCTACACTATAGCCATTTCTAAACGACCCTTTTCATTTTGGAGTTTTCCTGTATGTCAAACCTGAATTTGACGCAATATTTACAACAACAATCAGGCCATTTGACACCTGAACTTGCTCAAGTGATTGAAACCATTGCCGCTACTTGTAATACCATTGATCAGGCATTACAAAAAGGTGCTTTAGCAGGCATTCTGGGGAGTGCAGAAAATGAAAACGTTCAAGGTGAAACCCAGAAAAAACTGGATGTGATCTCAAATGATTATTTAATTGATGCATTAAAAGTTCACCCACATGTCGGTGGTTTGGCATCTGAAGAACTCGATGATTTCACACCAGCTCAAGCAAACGGTAAATATTTGGTGTTATTTGATCCACTTGATGGTTCTAGCAACATTGATATCAATATGTGTGTCGGTACAATCTTTTCAATTTTACCTGCCAAAAATGCAGTCACTCAAGCGGCTGATTTCATGCAAGCTGGAACTGAACAAGTTGCAGCAGGTTATGTTTTGTATGGCCCATCTACGATGTTGGCTTTAACTGTTGGCAATGGTGTTGCATTCTTTACTTATGATCCAGAAAGTCAGCAATTTATTCTGACGGCTGATCAAGTCAAAGTCAGTGAAGAGACACAAGAATTTGCAATCAATGCTTCTAACCAGCGTCATTGGGAGCAGCCTGTAAAACGTTATATTGATGAACTTCTTGCAGGAAAAACCTCAGTTCGTGCAAAAGACTTCAATATGCGCTGGGTCGCATGTATGGTGGGTGATATTCATCGTATTTTATGTCGTGGCGGTATTTTCCTTTATCCTTATGATTTAAAGGATCCAAAGAAAGCAGGACGTTTACGTTTAATGTATGAAGCCAACCCGATGAGCATGCTGATCGAACAGGCTGGTGGCGCATCTACGACAGGCCGTGTCCGTATTTTAGAGATTCAGCCCACTGAATTACATCAACGTGTCCCTGTGATCATTGGCTCTAAACAAGAAGTTGAGCTGGTAACCAGTTACCATTAATTATTTTTTATAGCGATGATGCTTCACCGCATCATCGTGGATTTTCTTTTATGGCTATTATTTTTCTTGAATCAAAAGACAACGCTAAAATTAAGCATTTGCGCAGTCTCATTGAGCAACAAGCCTACCGAAAAAAACAACGTCAAACGGTGCTTGAGGGAACTCATCTGTGCCTGTCATGGTTGCAGGAAAAAGGCAAACTTGTCTCGCTTTTTACTACTGAAGCTGCTTTAGAGCATTCAGATTTACAAGCGATTATTGAACAATATAATGGCGCTGTTTTTGTCATTAGTGAAACTTTGTACAAAGACATTAGTACATTGGGCACCAGTTTAGCTTGTCTCGCGGTGATAGATTTACCGCAAAGTAGCACAGCACTGGATTTTCAGGCAGATACGCTTATTTTGGAAAATATTCAGGATCCAGGTAATGTAGGTACTCTTTTACGCTCCGCTGCTGCTGCCAATATCAAACAAGTTATTTGTACTAAAGGCTCTGCATCGCTTTGGTCACCTCGCGTACTCCGTGCAGGTATGGGTGCGCATTTTAGTTTACATACCTTTGAAAATATTGAACTTGAAAGCTTACTAGATCAATTTAACATCCCAGTATTTGTTACCAGTTCACATCGTTCAAATAGTTTATACGAACAAAATTTAACTAAGCCTTGCGTCTGGATTTTAGGTAACGAAGGTCAAGGGGCCTCTGATTATGCCCTCGGCCATGCGCAAGCAGTCGCGATTCCACAGCCTGGCGGACAGGAATCTCTTAATGTCGCAATTGCAGGCTCAATTTGCTTTTTTGAAATGGTTCGACAACGTCTTTAAATCGTTAATTTATATTAAAGCGGCTCAATCATTTGAAAAAAATCATTTAAACTTAAATCTGTCAAAATAACATCTTATATTGTCAACCTATTCTTTCTTTTCTGCGTTATATAGTAGGTAACTGTAAAAAAGGAAGAATGGGGATCGAATGACAGGATTTTCCATTTCTATGGACTTAGCGCCAAAGCAGTCTGGATCAGAAGTTGATAGTGTTCATGTGAATACGGCTGAACATCGCCTAAAACATTTTATGAATGAAGTCACAGGACGCGCGCTGGTCATGATGGAAAGTGCAACACAGGGGCAACAAGGTATAGCGATGGATTTGGTACAGGAAGCTTTTATTTCTTTACACAAATCTTATGCCGATAAAACTCTTGATGAATGGTATCCCCTGTTCTATACGATTTTAAATAACAAATTACAGGACTGGCGACGTAAAGAAGCGCGCCGATCTAATCCTTTTTCTTTTTTTAAAAAGGTGAGTCTTGATAGTGATAATGATGAAGTCATTGAGGTTGTTGATGAAACAACACTGAATCCTTCAGATTTTTTAAGTCAGGAAGTCACCATTGAAGAAATTCAAGAAGCCATTGCAGAACTTCCGCTACGTCAGCAGCAAGCATTTATGTTACGTGCGTGGGAAGGCTTTGATACACAAACCACTGCACAGATCATGAATTGTAGCGAAGGCAGTGTAAAAACGCATTATCATCGCGCTATTCAAGGGCTTCGTACTGCTTTAGCTCATTTAAATCCATCTTTGGGAGGTTCATCAGATGAATCGAGATGATTTTACCAAGCAGGTAACGTCCAAGCTTGATGGACTTGCACGTCACCATAAGCATAAACCTCAGGTCATCGCCAACGTTTTGGATACGATTAAGCGGGAACCACGATCTTTTTATCATATCTGGAAAATGTCTGGCTTTGCTCTCGCTGCGGCGATTACAGGATTTGTCATTTTACCTGCTAGCTTTGATACGTCGGATCAATCACAAAATCAGGTGATGGCAAGTCCAAAACTTTCACCACAAATGGTGGAAGATTTGGAAATGCTGAGTGTTTTAGGTGAGGATAAAGTTCCACATGGTAGCTAAAAAAATAGCGCTGGCACTCTGTGCGCTTAGTTTTTTACAAACCAGTTTTGCTGGTTTTGAACGCTTTTGGATATTTTCAAAAAGTGCAGATACCAAAGTCAATGAAACGTGGAATACCTTATCCGAAAATGAACAACGTGCATTGATCAAACGTTATGAGTCTTTAAAAGATGAACCCAAAGATCAATCTGTTGATTTACAGCAAAGAATGGATTGGTTTACTCAATTGCCTGAGCAAGAAAAGCAAAAAATGCGTGACGCATGGCAAAAGATGAGCACTCAGGAAAGAAATGATTTGCGTAAACGTATGCAAAAGGCCCCTTTAGAGGAGCGTGCTGCAATACGTGAAGAATACATAGAAAAATATTTGACGCCCCAATCTCACTGATCAAAAAGCCAGTCGTTAAAGACTGGTTTTTTATTGACTAAACTTGATTACCACGTAGTGAATGATAATAAATCTGATTACGACCCAATTTTTTTGCACGATATAAGGCTTGATCCGCATACGAGAGTAGTTCTTGTTGATCAATATTGGCTTCACCCCGATATACTGTTATTCCTAAACTAATCGTGATTTGCTTCGAAACTAGCGATTTTTCATGATGAATTTCAAGCCGTTCAATCGAACGATAAATATTCGATGCAACTGCATAAGCCCCTTGTGCATCGGTTTCAGGTAATAACACCACAAATTCTTCGCCCCCATAGCGAGCCACGAAGTCCATGTGCCGAATCGAATTTTTTATGGCTTTTGCCAGACTGGCTATGACATGATCACCCATCTGATGCCCATAAAAATCATTATAATTTTTAAAAAAATCGATATCGATAAACAAAATTCCTAAAGAGCTGTTATCCCTTCGGGTCTGTAAATAGAACACATCTAACATTTCATCGAAAGTTCGTCGGTTAGAAAGTTGGGTTAATCCATCATGCTGACTCAGATGTAAAAATTCAGAGGCATGAATGCGCTGAATATTTTCATTAATTTCAGAAAGCTTTGCATTTAAAAACAACATTCTTTCTTTAGATACCAACATTGAACTAATGGCAAAACCTAATAAACAACTCCCGATTAAAGCGCGCGTTAAAATCACCAGATGAAAATCAATATTAAAAACTGTAAGCCACGTCAACGTAATCAATGCAGATAGCATTCCGACCATTAACATATGTATAGGTTTTAGCCCACTCAGAATAAAACCCAACATATATATAAATGAGATCAATAACATCGCCTGATTTTTAAGTGCCTCGCTCTGTACAGTCATCATCAGAATTGATGTGACAACAATTGCCCAAAGCACGATCGTATAGGCTGCCTGATAAAAATATGGCCTTAATGATGAAATTTTGGCAAAAGCGACATAAACCAATAAACATACCGCCCCATTGATCACGCTTAAAAGACATCGAACAAAATCTGAAATAAAATATTGTTTCTCGATGACCATATAATCACCAGGAACCGTCAATAACATAAAAATAATATAGGTGACGAGACCGCTCCAAAAAAATTGAATAGTATTTAGCCGTGTACGCTCAATATGCATATTCCAGAACTGCTTTTCCAATACCCTTGGTAAAGCCCGATTGGTCTGTTTTTCACGTACATGTGAAAGCTGTTCAACTTCTTCTTTTCTTTTATGAAGCTCGTCAAGGTTGTATTTATAATCCATTACACCCTGCAAGAAATCATCCTTATTTGAATAAAAATAATACACTTAACATGACTTTTATCAACCTGATTTCGCTTTTTATCCATAAAACTGTTTACCATTTTGAGCATATATGGATTATCATCTGTTTTATTTTTCAGTTTGAATCGCCTTGGATACTATTACTCTTCTTCAGCCCGATGACTGGCACGCTCATTTACGTGATGGTTTAGCCCTACAACGTACTGTTCCTGATTTAGCTCAACAATTTGCCCGCGCAATCTGTATGCCTAATCTGGTTCCACCAGTAAAAACTGTTGAAGAAGCACTGGCCTACCGTGAACGCATCATGGCGCATGTACCTGAAGGGATAAATTTTGATCCGCGTATGGTGTTGTATTTCACTGATCAAACATCTCCAGATGA
Organism: Acinetobacter ursingii DSM 16037 = CIP 107286; assembly: GCF_000368825.1. GTDB lineage: Bacteria > Pseudomonadota > Gammaproteobacteria > Pseudomonadales > Moraxellaceae > Acinetobacter > Acinetobacter ursingii. The sequence continues at coordinate 27,750 of NZ_KB849715.1, forward strand.
AGTCCGTAAAATTAAAGCTTCAGCACATGTCAATGCAATTAAGCTCTATCCTGCTGGTGCAACCACCAATTCAGACAATGGGGTCAGTGATATCCGCAAAGTCTATGCGGTGATTGAACAACTCGAAGAACATCAGGTTCCATTATTACTGCATGGTGAAGTCACTCATCATCATGTAGATATTTTTGATCGTGAAAAACGTTTTCTTGATGAAATTTTATCGCCATTATTAAAACAATTTCCAAAGCTTAAACTGGTTCTTGAACACATCACCACCAGCGAAGCTGCACATTTTGTACTTGAACATGATCGCAATGTGGCTGCAACTATTACCCCGCAGCACTTATTGTTTAATCGTAATGATATGTTGGTCGGTGGAGTTAAACCACACTTCTATTGTTTACCGATTTTAAAACGTCAAACGCACCAACAAACATTGATTGAAGTTGCAACCAGTGGTAATCCAAAGTTTTTCTTGGGTACAGATAGTGCACCGCATTCGAAAAATGCTAAAGAAAATGCATGTGGCTGTGCAGGCTGCTATAGTGCCCCCACTGCAATTGAGCTGTATGCGCAAGCATTTGATCAAGTCGGTAAAATTGAACGACTTGAGGGCTTTGCCAGTCACTTTGGGGCAGACTTTTATGGTTTACCGCGCAATACGACAACCATTACCTTGGTCAAAGAGGAACAAACCATTCCAGAACAGCTCGATTATCTGGATGGTGAAAAAATTATTCCGCTGTATGCAGGTAAAACTCTTCAATGGAGGAAAGTGTGAACCAACAAATCAGCGCTCCACCCGTGATTGGGCAGCGTTTTCGTGGTTTTTTGCCTGTTGTAGTCGATGTCGAAACAGCGGGCTTTAATTCACAAACAGATGCTTTACTCGAAATCGCCTGTATTCCGATTGTTTATAACGAAGCAGGTCAGTTTGTACCTGGTGAGGCTTATCATGCGCACATCAATCCATTTGAAGGCGCTAATCTTGATCGAAGATCTTTAGATTTTATTGGGATTGATCCTTTTAACCCCATGCGTGTTGCCATGGCTGAAGATGAAAAAACAGCGCTACGCCGTATTTTTAAATCGCTCAATGAGGTGCGTCGTCAACAACAATGTACCCATGCGGTACTGGTTGGTCATAATGCGCATTTTGATCTTGGTTTTTTACAAGCAGCGATTGCACGTACTTCAACCAAAAATCAGAATCCATTTCATAGCTTCTCGGTGTTTGATACCGTAACTTTAAGCGCTGTCATGTTTGGTCAAACAGTATTGGCAAGGGCCTGTATTCAGGCTGGAATCGAGTTTGACGGTAAAGAAGCACATTCGGCTTTGTACGATACACAAAAGACGGCTGAACTGTTTTGCTATATTTTGAACAAACTCGCTCCTTACTTACTTGACACTTTACCGGCGGATTCTTAAGATACCGCCATCCTCAACGTCCCTATCGTCTAGAGGCCTAGGACATCGCCCTTTCACGGCGGTAACCGGGGTTCGAATCCCCGTAGGGACGCCATATTTTTAAAATCCTTTCTTTTTTATTGTGCCTATTGGCTATTGTTTGTCTGCCTCAAGATTGCACATTTCTAATTTTTCTCTACAATAGCGCGCTTGTCCATTTTGAACGTGACGTTGTGTATGCAACCATCTGAATCTTCAAATATCACCTCATCCAGTGATTCTGCTCCATTAAAACGAGCAATGAGTACGCGCCATTTGGTTATGCTTTCTTTAGGCGGTGCAATTGGTACAGGTCTTTTTTTAGGCTCAGGTGAAGTCATTTCTCAAACAGGCCCAGTTGGAGCAATTCTTGCCTATATTTTAGGTGGATTGATTGCCTACATGGTGATGCTGTGTTTAGGCGAATTAGCTGTACATATGCCTGTTTCTGGTTCTTTTGGGGCGTATGCAGCCAAATATATTGGCCCAAGTACAGGCTATATGGTGTCGTGGCTCTACTGGCTGACATGGACAGCAACGCTCGGAACCGAGTTTACCGCCGCGGCATTACTGATGCAGGAATGGTTTCCTCATATTTCGATGTGGATCTGGACACTGATCTTTGCAGCCACTATTTTCACACTCAATCTCAGCTCGACCAAAATTTTTGCTGAATCGGAGTTTTGGCTTTCACTGGTGAAAGTCATAACCGTCATCAGTTTTATTATTTTAGGCTTGCTGGCTATTGTGGGCTTCATTTCATTTCATGGTTATGAATCAGCTCCTCTATTTAGTAATTTAACTGCACAAGGCTGGTTTCCTCAGGGATTCATGCCGATTTTCGCTACCATGCTGATTGTGAACTTTGCTTTTTCGGGTACAGAACTGATTGGTGTTGCAGCAGGCGAAACAAAAGATCCTGCGGATAATGTCCCCAAAGCGATTAATGCAGCAATCTGGCGTTTATTGATCTTCTTTGTGGGTACAATTATTGTGATCAGTGCCCTACTGCCTTTTGAACAAGCAGGTTTAGGCGGTCATAGTGTGAGTAATAGTCCGTTTGTTACGGTATTTAACTACATTGGGATTCCTTATGCGGATGATATTATTCGTTTCGTGATTATCACTGCGCTACTTTCCGCAGCCAATTCAGGTTTATATGCTGCTTCACGGATGATGTGGTCACTCTCCTCACAGCAACATTTACCACGTATTTTTTCTAAACTCACCAAAAGTGGTACACCTATTGTTGCCTTAATTGTGACTATGTTCGGTGCAATTCCAGGACTATTATCTGAGCAATTTGCACCTGAAACGATTTTTAAAAATCTCTTGGGTGTAGCAGCATTTACCATGGTTGTGGTCTGGATGAGTATCTGTTTAAGTCAGTTTAATTTCAGAAGACAATGGTATAAGACAGGTCATACAGTTCAGGATTTGAAATTTGCAGCGCCACTTTTTCCAATTGTGCCGATTTTAGGGTTTTTCTTCTGCCTGATTACTTGCTTAAGTATGGCGGCGGATCCTGAAATGCTGACAGGTTTTATTTGCTGTCTAATTTTTATTGCTTTGTGCTATGTGAGCCATTTTATATTTTATCGTAATTCGAATCATTAAACGCTAATAACTTCATTTTTCTAGCAAAAGTGTAGCAAATCGCTACACTTTTTTTATTTGTATGGCTGGTATCTCCAGACCTCTCAGTGCTACAGTCAAATCAAGCATAAGAATAATTGATACCATGAAAATGAAACTAATTTTTATACACGGTGCACAACAACAAGGCTTTGATGCTCAAGGCTTACAAAATCACTGGTTAAATATTTTTAAACTCGGTTTAGATCATCTTGATGTTCAGGTTCCATTTCAAAATCTTAATCTAGCTTTTCCTTACTATGGCGATTTAATCCATCAACATCGATTGGCGCAATTAGATACGCCCTTAGATGCTTTTATGCCACAAGCATGGCAAGACTGGCATTTACCCTATTTACAAAATCCTGAACCGCAACAGATTGATCAGGATCGAAAATTAATTCCTTTATTGGCGAAACACCATGAGGAATTAAGTTTGACTTCGCGTTTATATTTGTTTTCGCATTTAGCCAAAGATCATGTATTACGTGAATTTGTGATGTTATTAAACAAATTTCCCAAATTGCATGAAAATATGTTGCATCGATATATTCTGGAAGTGTATTTGTATCTCGCCAATCCAGACTTTATGAATGATGTACATCAGCGTGTGATTCAATCTTTTGACGAAGATGAAGAATACATCATTGTGGCACATTCACTCGGAACGGTGATTGCCTATAATTTACTGCAACAGCTTTCAAAGAAAGTAAAAATAAAGCGCTTCATTACTCTTGCTTCACCACTGGCTTTTCGAGTAGTGCAATCCAGACTGAATCGTCCAACAGAACAACTCGAAGCCTTGCAAGGAGATTGGCATAATTTTTATTCGCATGAAGACTATTTGACCACTTTTCCGCTTGATCATAGCTTTTTCAATTTTCAACCGTCGATTATCAATCAAGGAATTTCGACTTTTGCGCATAAACCTCATGAGATCGTAGGTTATTTACAGCATCCTTTAGTGGTACAAAGCATTATTGAATCGATTTGTCCAAATGAAGCCTTGAGGCTAGATCCAGAACAAGCGAGTTAAAACTCAAGTTTGACAGTGAAATTGAAAATTCAGCACAAATTAAATCGTAGGGTTTTAATCGTTATATAGCACATAGCCGTGTCCTCGACAAAATGCAGCCAAAGCCAAACCTGAATGTTTAGCCATCTCAATCGCCAAACTGGTGGGGGCAGAAATACATGCGAGTAAGGCAATGTTCAGTCGAGCACATTTTCGTACCAATTCATAACTGGCTCGACTGGTCATGAGCACAAAACCATTGGAAACATCCAATTGTTGCTGTGCAATATATCCAAGTAACTTGTCCAGTGCATTATGTCGTCCTACATCTTCAAACAAAATGCAAATTTCACCATTCACTACCCATGCAGCGGCGTGTGCTCCTCCAGTCAATGCTGTGATTTTTTGTTTTGCATTTAACTGTAAAACTGCTTGTGGAATATCATTGAGCCATGTCGATAAAAATTTGGTACTGACTGACGTTACATCCTGATGAAGCTGTTGTAGACTTTCTATCCCACAAAGTCCACAACCAGTACGACCAGTCATAGCACGACGATGCTGCTTCAATGCCGCAAAAGCACGCGATGAAATCGTCATGCCTACCTGAATCCCTAGCTCATTTTCTACAATGTCAAGTGTGTAGAGTTCAGCGAGATGTTGCAGAATACCTTCCGATAAACTAAAACCTTTGGCAAAGACGTCAAGATCCGTCGGAGTCACCATCATCACGGCATGAGAAATCCCATTGTAAACCAGTGCTACAGGGGTTTCTTGCACGACGTCGTCTAACTGCTCCTGAACACTTCCATGACTATAACGCTGAACGATCAAAGGTTCATAACCTAATGGCGACTGTAAGGTATCATCCATCGATTTTTCCTTATCAGAAAATGGCGCTTTTGACACGCCATTTCCACATGAATAGAACACTAACTGACTTTCGTCGTAGCAATAATTTGATCGGCTTTCTCAGGATCAACCTCTGCCGCCAGATTAAAATGTTCAGGCGCATGTCCTACATGCAAAATCACTGGCACACTTTTAGAAGCTGGTATCTTGGCGTATTTGTCATGGCTACTCAGCGCCACAAGTGGATTAGTTTCAGGATAGTAAGCCGCCAAACTTCCACGCGGGATGTTATAAGGCACAATCCGAAAACTATGCACAATGCGCTTTATCCCATCTGAATAAATACTTTCAATATCGACCCATTGATCAGGCTGAAAACCTGCTGCTTCAATATCCTGTTCATTCATAAATAAGACACGGCGCTGTCCATATACCCCTCGATAACGGTCATCCAGACCATACAAAGTCGTATTGTATTGATCATGCGAACGTGTGGTCATGAGTGTATAGACTTTAGCCTCGGTGTAAGCATCTGCATAGCGATGTTCGTGATCTGCATAGACTTCCGAAATCGGAGTAATTAAAAATTGCGCCTTGCCACTTGGCGTATTCCAGATATGTTGATTGGCAGGGTGTTCCAAATGAAAACCGCCGGGTTGATAAACACGCTGATTAAAGTCATGAAACTCATCAAAGACTTCCGAAATCGCATCACGAATACGATCATAACTTTCGATATACCAACGCCATTTGATTTGACTCTTAGGCAAGGTTGCTTCGGCAATTCTGGCGATAATATCGGGCTCAGAGAGTAAATCTGATGAAATCGGTTCATTGCGTCCAGCAGACAAATGTACATTACTCATAGAATCTTCAACGGAAATTGACTGTGGCCCATGTTTTTGGATATCAACTTCAGTACGCCCCAAACAGGGCAACATTAAGGCATCTTGTCCACAAACCAGATGACTTCGATTCATTTTCGTGGTGATGTGTACCGTCAAATTACAAGCACGTAAGGCTTGCTGAGTATATTCAGTGTCAGGTGTGGCAACCGCAAAATTCCCTCCTAAGCCAATGAAAACTTTGACTCGCCCTTCTGCCATCGCTTTAATGGTTTCAACCACACCCATGCCATTTTCTCGCGGAGATTGAATACCAAATACCCGATCAATATTGTCCAGCATTTTAGGACTTGGCAGTTCATTAATGCCCATGGTTCGGTCACCCTGAACGTTACTATGACCACGAATCGGTGCCAAACCCGCACCAGGACGACCGATATGCCCCCGCGCTAACATGAGATTGGCAAGCATATGTACATTGGCTGTACCATGACGATGCTGGGTAATGCCCATGCCCCAACAGAAAATGGCACGTTTGGATTCAAGATAAAGCTTGGCTAATGCCTCCAGATGTTCAGGGCTAAGACCCGTATGCGGATGAATGTCTGACCATGAAGTATTTTGCACTTCTGCACGCATTTCTTCAAAACCAATCGTATTCACCACAATAAATGAGCGATCAAATACACTTTCCTTCGATTTGGCAATCGCCTGTTGATCCCACTCTAACAGGTGTTTAAGCATTCCAAACATAATGGCATAATCACCGCCCACTTTCGGTTGAAAATAATAGCGGCTAATCGGTGTGCTACCATTAGTGATCATTTCCAAGGGCGCTTGTGGATCCTGAAAACGCTCCAAGCCACGTTCTTTTAAAGGATTAATTGCAATAATAGTTCCACCGCGTTTCGATACTTCTCTTAAGGTCGCGAGCATTCGAGGATGATTGGTCCCCGGATTATGACCGAAACTAAAAATCGCATCTGCCTGATCGAAATCATCTAGTGTCACGGTCCCCTTGCCTAAACCAATCGAATCTTTTAAACCGACGCTGGTGGTTTCATGGCACATGTTGGAACAATCAGGAAAATTATTGGTGCCATAACTTCGCACAAAAAGCTGATACAGGAAAGCAGCCTCGTTACTGGCTCGTCCTGAAGTATAAAATGCGGCTTGATTAGGATCATCCAATGCCTGTAGATGCTTGGCAATCAACTCAAAGGCCTCATCCCAGCTAATAGGAACGTATTTGTCCGTTACGACATCGTAACGCATCGGATCGGTAATCCGCCCTGCATCTTCCAGAAAAAAGTCACTTTGTTCAGTTAACCAGCTTACCGTATGTGTTGCAAAAAACTCAGGACTGACACGTTTACTGGTAGCTTCAAATGCAACTGCTTTTGCACCATTCTCACAAAAATTAAAAGCATGCGCATCTTTCTTTTCTGGCCATGCGCATCCCGGACAGTCAAAACCTGTCGGCTGATTAATATTGAGCAGTGAAATAGAACCTTTTTTGAACGTTTCCTGACGTTTTAAATTTCGGGCTACACTGAGTAAGGCTCCCCAACCTCCAGCAGGTTGATCGTAGGGTTCAATTCTTGCATAGCCATGATCGTGTTCTGGCTTTTGATTATCATGATCCATCACTTCACCTGCCGTTATTTATATTGTAAGAGACGATTAAACACATTAAATTCATCATCGAAAGCAAATCGTGGTTCTATATTTTCTGTTCCTGGATTTTCTGGTTCTGGAATTTTATATATGTGGGTTCAATGTTTGGACTTAATTTATCTTGATCTTTGAATGAATATCTACTTTTCAAACCCGATTTTCAATGCGTTATTACATAAATCTAAACAGATCAAAATAAAAAACTCCACAAAAGTGGAGTCTCAAAATTTTTAAATCAGAACTTAGCCTGCTTTGCGCTTTTGTACAATGAGCGAACCGACTGAGTAACCTGCACCGAATGAACAAATCACACCGTATTCACCCGCATCGACCTGATTACCCGTACGATGCAAGGCAATGATCACCCCAGCCGATGAGGTATTGGCAAATTCATCCAGAATAATCGGTGTACGATCAGCTTCGGCTTCTTTACCCAAAACTAATTTTGCAACCAGTTGGTTCATATTGGCATTGGCTTGATGTAACCAGAAACGTTTAACATCATCCGCGGGGATCTGCATTTTTTCCAGTTGACCTGTAATGATTTTGGCAACCAAAGGACAAACATCTTTAAATACTTTACGGCCATCCTGACGGAACTGTTTGTCGTCACGACTGGTTTCTTCACTACTGTTTAAGAAGCCAAAGTTATTACGGATATTATTGGAGAACTGAGTAAACAAATGAATATCTAGAATTTCAAAACCTTCTTTGGTTTCGGTGTCTTCAATAATTGAAGCGGTGGCAACATCACCAAAAATAAAGTGACAGTCACGTGAACGATAATCGGTATGTCCTGATGTAATCTCAACATTGACCAATAATACGCGGCGCGCACCTGATTTAATCGCATCAGCGGCTTGTTTTAGACCAAAAGTTGCGGCTGAACAGGCGACATTCATGTCATAAGCATAACCTTGAATGCCTAATGCTGACTGAATTTCAATGGCAACAGCAGGGTAAGCACGCTGGATATTTGAACAAGCCAAAATCACCACGTCGATATCTTCTGGCCCTACGCCTGCATTTTGCATGGCTTGTTTGGCTGCAATCACGCCCCACTCTGCTTGTAATGAAATCTCATCATCACTGCGTTCACGCAAGTGTGGACGTAATCGTGCTGGATCAAGTACCCCTGATTTTTCAACCACATAACGACTTTTAACACCAGATGCTTTTTCAATAAAATCAGCACTTGAACCACGACGCTCAGGCAACTCGCCTACGGCTATTTTATCTGCATTTTCTGTATTGTAACGTTCCACATAAGCATTAAGCGTTTCAACCAGTTCTTCGTTGCTGATTGTTTCGGTCGGATGAAATAGACCAGTTCCAGTAATACGGATGCCCATGTAAAACTCCTTGTTAAGAATGTAAGTATTCTAACCGATTCCTTGTTTTTCCCATAGTTTTTGTAGCCGAGTGGGAGAAACAGGCATCTTGGTTTTCATCGGTTGAGAAAATAAGGAAATTCGAAATTCCTCTACCATAAAGTATAGCTCTTTAATTTGAGGATTGTTTTTAAACTTAAATAGTTTATCCATCCATGGATCAACGTCTTTAATTGCAGCTTCATCACGTTGCAAATTATTCGGCAAACGCTCCAGACGCATCAACAATGCTTTTAAATAACGTGGATATTCAAGCCAGACCTCTGAGCTACGGGTATAAACAAAATCACTGAGTTGCATCAAATCCAGTTGATCTTCAATATCATCGATACTGCGTCCAAAAATCTCGGTATCTAGCATCATGAGTTGACGGCGTATGCTTTGCCACTGAATAAAAATATCCGAAATGACTTGAAGCGCCTGTTGCCCATGCGTTAAAAACGTCTGCTTAACGTCCTGTAATAATTGCTGAAACTCAGCCTGATTGACTGGCAGTTGATCGATACTCAGTTGCAATGTCGCATAGACCAGCATCTGTTCAAGTTTGGCTTTATCCCCCAAAGGAGAATAAGCCAAAGCCAATGGTTTAGAGATTTGCTTTTTCAACTGTCTGACCAGATCACCCAGTTGCATATGCACTAAACCAATAATCCCTTCTCGATGCTGTCTGATTGCTTCAGCCTGATCATTAAAAGTTTGAATCACCACGCCAGATTCATCTTTTTGTTGCAATTCAGCAAACTTTTTGACTGGAACTAAAGCCTGATATTGCTTGACCACCACGCCTGTGACTTTCTGTGATGCTTCAAACACAAAGCTTTCTGGGAAAGTTTTAAACTCGCCTTGCATTTGTTTGACCGGACGATGGGTTTCAGTACGGCAACGTGCTTTTAATTCAGCTAAATCGCGACCTTTTTCAATCACTCGACCTTTTTCATCAACGACTAAGATAAAAGGCACCAGATATTGGTCAATACGTTCAAAAGAAAAATCTTTTTCGGTGATCTGTTCACCACGTAGCGCAAACGCCAGAAACTTAAAAATATGCTCGCGTAAATGGGTTGCATCGACACTTTGCATCAGTTTTTTAGCGGTATCTGGAATCGGGACTAAATGTCGACGTTTGTCTTTGGGTAAGGCTTTGAGTAAGGCCTCGATCAAATCCAGCCGCCATCCCGGAATGCCCCACGACCATAAATTTTCGTCAACTTGGGCTAAAGCCTGCACAGGAATTTTAACGGTTGCACCATCCTGATCATGACTTGGATCAAAACGATAAGTAGTCGCTAAACGTAAATCACCGTTGTGTAAATAATCAGGAAATTGTTGCGTGGTGGGTCGATCACTTTGCCAAAGCGCATCATCTTCAACAAATAAATAACGCGGCTGTTTGGGCTCAATCGTCGCGCGCCAATCTTCAAAACTGCTTCGACTGGCAATATCAGTAGGCACACGTTCTGCATAAAACTGATAAATCGTTTCTTCATCGACCACCAGATCACGTCGGCGTAATTTGTCCTCAACCCGTTCGACTTCTTCAAGTTTGAGTAAATTATGTTTTAAAAATGGCGGCATGATGCCCAGATGACCAGTCGTCAATGCATCTCTGAGAAAAATTTCACGCGCTGCTGGATGATCGACTTTTTCAAAATTAATTAAACGTTTCGGTTCAATAATTAAACCGAACAAAGAAATCTGGGCATAGGCCTGCACAATTCCCGCTTTTTTCGACCAGTGTGGCTCAAAATAGTGATATTTCAACAAGTCACGCGCCGCGAGCAAAATCCATTCGGGATCAATCTTGGCCAGTGTACGCAAATACACCTGAGACGTTTCCACCATTTCAAAGGCCATCACCCACGGCGTATTAGATTTGTGCAAAGTACTGGCAGGAAAGACTTTGGCTTTTTGCTGACGCACTGCCATATAAATATTACGTTCATCAGTTTTATTGGCCACAAAAGACAATAAACCCGTGAGTAATGCACGATGTAAATTTTCATAACTGGCTTTTTTATCGTTAAAAGACAGTTTGATACTTTGCGCTAAATCGACCAATTGCGCATGGGTTTGTTTCCATTCACGTAAACGCAACCAGCTTAAAAAATGCTGACGGGCAAATTGACGCCGTTTATTTTCCGTTGCCATGTCAGGATTATTTTGCAGAGTATCCCAAAGTTTTAAATAAAACAGAAAGTCTGAATCTGCTTCACGGAACAAAGCATGCTTTTGATCCGCCTGCATTTGTTTGTCTGCGGGACGTTCACGCGGATCTTGTACCGCTAGCGCACTGACCACGACCAAAATTTCATTGAGTACACCGAAATGAGAACCACCGACAATCATTCGAGCCAATCTTGGATCAATCGGCATGCGTGACATCATTTGTCCAACTTTGGTTAACTCATGTTTACGCTCGTTCATCGCACCAAGTTCAACCAGAAGTTTACGCCCATCATTGACAAAACGATGATCAGGCGGTTCAATGAAATCAAATTCCTCAACGGTTCCCAAGCCCAGACTTTGCATTTGCAAAATCACTGACGCTAGATTAGTCCGTTTAATTTCAGGTTCGGTAAATTCAGGACGACTGAGAAAATCTTCTTCACTGTAAAGACGAATACAAACCCCAGGTGCAATACGACCACAACGTCCTTTACGCTGATTGGCGGCTGCTTGGGAAATCGCTTCAATTGGTAGCCGTTGAACCCGTGAACGGTAGCTATAACGGGAGATACGCGCAAAACCACTGTCAATCACGTAACGAATATTCGGTACCGTCAACGCAGTTTCAGCCACGTTGGTGGCGATAATAATGCGCCGACCTTTACCGCTTGGACTAAAAATCTTCTGTTGCTCAACCAGACCTAAACGTGCATATAACGGTAAAATTTCAGTATGACGTGGGCCGTGTTTTTGCAAGGTTTCCTGTAACTCTCGAATTTCCTGTTCGGTACTAGAGAAAATCAGAATATCGGCATGTTCAGGATGCCCCTTCTCTTCGGCATCAGCGAAACATTCTTCGACCGCTTGTACCACAGCACGTGGCAAATTTTCTTCAAAATCATCAAACTCGTCGTCATCACTACCTCCAATACTGAGTTCCGAAATTGGGCGATAACGCACTTCGACTGGAAAACTACGCCCTTCGACTTCAAAAATTGGGGCATCATTAAAATAACGACTAAAGCGATTGACATCCAAAGTTGCCGAGGTCACGATGACTTTTAGATCTGGACGTTTTTTTAAAATCTGCTTGAGATAGCCCATGATAAAATCGATATTCAGCGAGCGTTCATGTGCTTCATCGATAATAATCGTATCGTATTTATTTAAGTAGCGATCATGTCCCAGCTCTGCCAATAAAATACCATCGGTCATTAACCGAACGATGGAATCGTTGGAACCCTGTTCATTAAAACGAACTTTAAAACCAATCGATTCTCCTAGTTTTTCCCCGACTTCTTCTGCAATCCGTTGTGAGACACTCCGCGCTGCCAAACGTCGAGGCTGAGTATGACCAATCATGCCTGTTGCACCACGCCGTGCCAACATCGCAATCTGAGGCAACTGGGTGGTTTTACCCGAACCTGTTTCACCCGCCACAATGATCACTTGATGCTGTTGGATGGCGTCAATCAAACGATCCGCATATTGCGTGACAGGCAAATCCTGATTGAGTTTTATTTTGGGAAAACGAGCAATTCGCGCTTTCACCTGAGCATTTGATTTTTCGAATAATTGTTGATATTGCTCTAAATTTTTTTCTTTACCTTTGCCTAGTCGATTTAAACGATGTCGATCACGCACCATCACCCATTGATTTACATCTAAATCACGCTGCACAGATAAAATTTCCTAAATATTGATAAACAAGCGATCTATTTTACGCGGTATAACCTGATAACGAAAGCCATTAGGCTTCTTTCATCAGTCCCTTTTATTTCTTTCTTTGGGAGAAAAATAAAGAGGGTTGCAACAATGATGAAAGAACTGGTTTATTTCTGACAAATTCATTGTTTTTTACATTTTCACCTTGAATTTTTTCTCAATCGCCTGCATGTTCTAATGCAAATCAAATTTATAGGCGATTGTCATTTTCAGATCATAATTTTGCGCTGAAATGATGGAAACCATAATGTGGTGATGGTCATTTTACAGGATTATTAGTTTTTCCGATTCTAATCATGCAAAAATACCATTTCCTCAATAAAATAAAATTCTTTATGCTAAATCAGAATTTTAGAGTTTAAATATAAACCTCAATCATGGAGAAAATGATGAGCTTAATTAATACAGAAGTTAAACCATTCACAGCAACTGCATATCACAACGGTCAATTCGTTGAAGTTTCTGAAGCAAACTTTAAAGGCAAATGGTCTGTTGTTTTCTTCTATCCAGCTGATTTTACATTTGTTTGCCCAACTGAACTTGGTGACCTTGCAGACAACTATGCTGAATTCCAAAAATTAGGCGTAGAAATCTACTCAGTTTCAACTGACACTCATTTCACGCATAAAGCTTGGCATGATTCTTCTGAAGAAATCAAAAAAATCCAATACGTTATGGTTGGCGACCCAACTTGGGCACTTGCTAAAAACTTCGAAGTTCTGATTGAGTCTGCTGGTCTTGCTGACCGTGGTACTTTCGTAATCGATCCAGAAGGTAAAATCCAAATCGTTGAAATCAATGCAGGTGGTATTGGTCGTGATGCGCAAGAACTTCTTCGCAAAGTAAAAGCAGCGCAATACGTTCACTCTCACCCAGGTGAAGTTTGCCCTGCAAAATGGAAAGAAGGCGACGCAACTCTAGCACCTTCAATTGATCTAGTTGGTAAAATCTAATTCTTTAGATTTTAAATAGATCTGGAGCCACCCTTTTGGGTGGCTCTTTCATTTTAAGTGATTAATTTATCATGAATTAAACTTTTACAATTCTCATCTATAGGTGCAGCATCAATTACATTAATGTTCAAATGAGTAGCACGATCTTTTATCGTATGCTGCTCACCTTTAGGGGAGAATTCTATGGAAAAATTGGTTGCCGTCACTTCCTGGAAATACAATGCGGCTTCACGTTATCTAAAAATTTTTTATAATAATGGCAAAGGTGAACTGTATCACCCCGTACCAGAATTTATTTATGACAATTTACTGCGCTCACAAGATAAAACCGCTTTTGTGCAGAAATATTTAGAATTTGATTTACATTTTAGTCGACTGTCGATTTTTTAAATCTCAACAATTTTTTATACGACACATTCTTTATCTTTAGGCAAGGCACGATCGTGTTTATTTAAGCTGAGTCACCTTGCCATACACGCCCGTTTGATCGTTTATTTTGCCACCACCATAAACAAACCTGCGCCGAATGAAATGGTACTGGTTAAAAAATCCCCATCCTGTTTAATCATATTTAAAAAAGCTTTGACCTCAGCCGCGTGGGAAATCACATTATCCACCATCAAGACTCCACCGTTTTTACGCATTAAACGCTTAAGATCATTCCAGTAATTTGGATAATAACTTCGCTCTGCATCCAATAAAATAAAATCAAAGGTGGTTTGGGCTTGTTGTAAATATTGAGCGGCATCTCCCACCCAAAACTCAATAACTGTGTCCAGTTTGAGTTCCTGCGCGTAGTTTTTTGCCTGTTGGCTGCGTTTTTCTTCTATTTCGAGTGTAACAATGTTTGCCCCAGTTGCCTGTGCTGCTTCAGCTAACCATAAAGTTGAATAACCTGTCGATGTGCCTATTTCTAAAATAGATTTGGATTGTTGCGTCCGAATTAGCATCGAAAGAAATTGCGCGGAATCCGGCTCGATATTCCGAAAACGTTGAAGACGATCAGACTGCTTGGCATCGTGTTGTTGAAACTCATCGTATAATTCGGATAGACGCAATAAAAATTCACGATTTAGCATACACTCACCTTTAGAGCTTTTTAAACTTGATGAAGAAAATTAAAACGCGGTACTGGCTGACCATCCACATCAACCGTTTCAATAAACATGGTCAAAGGCCTTACCCAAATAGAATAATCACCATATAAACATTGATAAACGACCAACTCTTCTTCTGTTTCACTATGTCTAGCCACATGAAAAACCTGATAAAGATTACCTTTATAATGTTGATAGATTCCTGCCTGTAGTTTCATGCTGATATTCCTTAAGTATAAGGTTGATCATCTTATCTCATCTCAAGATGTCATTTATATAACAAAGTGATTTTCACTAAGTATGAATCAATAAAGCGTGATTTTTATTACAATCCGTTTATTCAATAAACCGATTAAAATTATAAAAACATACTGTTTCACCTATTTGAAGTTTTATCGTAATATTCTCAACAAGTTAAAAATTTTCTCCTTTGGAGCTTGATTATGTTAGATCAAAATATCAAAACTCAGTTAAAAGCCTATTTAGAACGTTTAGAAAGTCCTATCGAATTGGTCGCTGCTCTGGATGATTCAGACAAAGCTGCCAAAATCAAAGAATTGGTTACTGAAATTGCGGAACTCTCTGATCAAGTCACGGCCCGTTTTGATGGTCAAAATACACGCCGTCCAAGTTTTGGTATTGCCAAAGTCGGTGAACAACCACGTGTGTTCTTTGCGGGTTTACCGATGGGTCATGAGTTTACCTCATTGATCTTAGCCTTATTACAAACTTCAGGTTATGCCCCGAAAGTCTCTGATGAGCTGCTCAACCAGATTAAAGGTTTGAATCTTAAAGCAGACTTTGATGTATTTGTATCTTTGAGCTGTCATAACTGTCCAGATGTGGTTCAGGCACTGAATCTAATTGCGATTTATAACCCCAATACCACTGCGACCATGATTGATGGTGCCTTCTTCCAGGATGAAGTGGAACAACGCAAAATCATGGCAGTTCCGATGGTATTCCAAGATGGCAATCATATCGGTCAAGGTCGTATGACCTTAGAAGAAATTGTGGCAAAACTGGACAGTGGAGCTGCTGAAAAAGATGCGGCGGCAATTAATGCCAAACAGGCTTTTGATGTATTAGTGGTCGGTGCGGGTCCTGCGGGCGGTACTGCGGCGATTTATGCAGCACGTAAAGGCATTCGTACAGGCATGATCGCAGAGCGTTTTGGTGGTCAGGTCATGGACACCATGGACATTGAAAACTTTACTTCTGTACAAAAAACTGTAGGTCCACAGTTTGCTGCGGATATGGAAAAACATGTACGTGAGTACGATGTGGACATTATGAATCTGCAACGTGTCAGTAAAATTGTCGGTGCCGATCAAACTGCTTCAGGTCTGGTGGAAGTTGAACTGGAAAATGGTGCCAAAGTTGAATCGAAAACCGTGATTTTATCGACAGGTGCGCGCTGGAGAAAGATGGGCGTTTCGGGTGAACAGGAATATGCGACTCGTGGTGTAGCGTATTGTCCACACTGTGATGGCCCATTATTCAAAGGCAAAAAAGTTGCGGTAATTGGTGGTGGTAACTCGGGTGTTGAAGCGGCAATTGATCTGGCAGGTATTGTGGAGCATGTGACTTTGGTTGAGTTTGATACCAAACTTCGTGCAGACCAAGTGTTACAGGACAAATTAAATAGCTTGCGGAATGCGACTGTAATCACCCATGCACTTTCAACTGAAGTCGTCGGTGATGGTGCTCAGGTGACCGCTTTGAAATATAAAGACCGTGCCACAGATACAGAACACAGTATTGAACTGTCAGGAATTTTTGTACAGATTGGTTTATTGCCGAACACAGATTTCTTGAAAGGGTCAGTCGAGTTAAGTCCACGCGGTGAGATTATTATCAACGAGCGTAACGAAACCAATGTAGCAGGTGTATTTGCTGCGGGTGACTGTACCACTGTGCCGTATAAGCAGATCATTATTGCCACAGGTGAAGGGGCGAAAGCATCTCTTTCAGCGTTTGATTATATTATTCGGAATAGTTAAACAAATGTTGTAAAAATCAGACTTGATTTTATAGGCTTATCCAACCTCGAAGGATAAGCCTTTTTTTTTATTGCATTTTTTAACATTTTAATTACAAATTATAATCGTCATGAATTGCTTCTTATGCGTACAATTTATTCATCCAGTCATTTTGGATGCCATATTAAAAGGAAAGTTAAAATGAATAAATTTATGATGATTCTTGGTCTTGCTGCGACCGTTGCCCTCGTTGGCTGTAATAAAGATAAAGCACCAGAAACAGGGGCAACGACAGGCGAACATCTTGAAAATGCAGCCACTCAGGCGAGCCATGATGTTGAGCATGCAACTTCTGACGCTGCTGCAAAAATTGATGCGGCTACAGACAATGCAGTCGCGAAAATAGATGCTGCGGCCGATCATGCAGCGGCAACAACTGAACATGCTGCGGATAAAGCAGAAGCAGCAACTCGTGATGCTGCTCACGATGCCGCTGCTTCAGTAGAGAAAACAGCACAAGATGTGAAAAAAGATACTCAACACTGATTGATGTTGATCAAAAAATCCCGCTCATTAAAAGCGGGATTTTTTTATTGGGGAGATAATATCTTATATAAAACATGCAATTGTAAAGGACTTTCTTCTGGAAGCTTAGGATGTTTAAATGTCGATTGAAAAGACATTCCTAAGCGTTGCATCAGTTTTTCTGAAGGCTTGTTCTGTATTGCAGTAAATGCAACTACCGCATCTAACTTCAAATGAGTAAAAGCAAAGTTCAATGCTGCCTGCGCTGCTTCAAAAGCATACCCCTCCCCCCAATAATTTTTATCCAACCGCCAACCAATTTCTACACATGGCGAAAAATCAAATAAATCTGGTTGCGAATGTAAACCGCAAAATCCAATAAAATGATGCGTCTCTTTTAATTCAATCGCCCAAAATCCCCAACCCTGTTGTTCAATCAATTCAAATATTTTTAGTGCTAAGGCATCACTTTCAGCACGAGTCAAAGGACTGGGAAAATATTTCATCACTTGTGGATCAGAATTAAGGATAAAGAAAGGCTCTAGATCGGTTTCAAGCCTCCATGGACGTAATGGAGTTTCAATGGTTCTTGATACACCAGTATTCATTTTAGATTTCCAGCAAGTGCCAGTGTAAGATTTTGTTTGGCTTGTAATTCAAAATGATCTTGAAAAAAAGTCGTTTGATATAACGGTTGTTGCAGAAAAAAATGCGTTAACACCTGCTTACGTTTATGTTGATAAATTTCTGAATCAACCCAATCATATTCACATTGAATCTGTTGTTGATATTCTATAAACCGTTTAGATGTAGCCCCTAGAATTGCCAAATCAATATCCAATAACAGGTTTAAATCCTGATCGGAACTGGGGAAATGTTGTTTGGTCGCAATAATCCATTGCGAAATTTTAGCTAAGAGCGCGGTAGATAAATCATCTTTTAATAAATCCTGAAATAATGTTGCGCTACATGCTTCATTATCTGAAGTTTTAGGATTATAAACTGCATCATGAAACCACAGAGCCAGTTCAACTGCGCGGGCATCCTCAAGTAAATCCTGCACCTGTTCAAAGTGGAATAGACATTCACTTATATGTTGCAAAGTATGATAGGCGCGTTGGGATTCAGCATAAGCCTGCTTTAACACGTTTAGAACATTTTGACTATCATTAAAATGATAATTTTGCTCTAACCGAAGCCATGAACGATGAAGTATTTCGTTCCACATCGATCATCACTCCTGCTGTACTCTTAAGCAAGTTTCACCATTATTAAGCCTGTTCATCACGTTTAAATACCAGTTCAGATTCAGTGGAATTATCAGCATCAAAATAATAACCATCACCATTAAATGCTTTTAAGTCCTGTGCTTTTTCCAGTTTATTTTCAATGATAAAGCGTGCCATTAAACCTCTGGCTTTTTTGGCATAAAAACTAATCACTTTGTATTTACCATTTTTTTGATCGAGAAATACAGGTTTGATAATCTGCGCATCAATCAGTTTTTCATTGACCGATTTATAGTATTCATCTGAAGCAATATTCACTAGGATATCAGTTTTGGTGTGTTCCAAATCTTTAATGATCAACTGGGTAATTTGATCATCCCAGAACTCATACAAATTATGTCCGCGCGGATTGTGTAATTTGGTTCCCATTTCCAGACGATATGGCATCATCAAGTCCAATGGACGCAGTAGTCCATACAAACCCGATAACATGCGTAAATGGGTCTGAGCAAATTCGATATCTGCCTGTTTTAAACTGTATGCATCCAAGCCCGTATAAACATCACCTTTAAAGGCATAAATGGCTTGTCGTGCATTGGCAAGCGACAAATCAGCGGTCCAATCACGAAAACGATCTGCATTTAGAGTTGCTATCTTGTCACTGACACTCATTAGACTGGCAATTTGTGATGCTGATAGCTCACGGCAAACTTCAATCAATTGCTCAGACTGATTTAGTAGTCTTGGTAAAGTGTGTTTATCTGTTGGTAATGTGGTTTCATAGTCTAAAGTCTTGGCGGGAGAAATGACTGAAAGCATAAAAACCTCAATAAACCTGTAAATAAATAATAAGTAAGACTATAACACTTTCAGTCTCAAAGCGAATTTAGGATTTTGTTGACAATCATCGTTTATATAAATATCAATTGAAATAAAACACTTGATGAAGGTATCGGCTCTGGATCAAAGTAATGACCTTGATTTTGAGCCGTATTCACTCTTTTTATTTCACACTTTCCAATGCGGTTACCAACAACTTCCAGCATTTTTCGACCGTATCCACTTTCACCTGCTCTCCCGGTGCATGCGCACCTTGAATATCAGGTCCAAATGAGACCATTTGTAAATCAGGATAATGCTCAGCAATAATGCCGCACTCCAAACCAGCATGTATCACTTTTAAATGCGGTTCAATATTAAAAGCCGTCTGATAAGCCTGTTGTAGACATTTTAATGCCGCAGAATCTGGGTTAGGTGTCCAACCTGAAACCAGCGGTGTAAACTCAGATGCGATACCAGCTTTATTAAAATGTGCTGCAATCTCCTGAGAAAAACGTTCAGCTTCACGATTAACCATTGAACGCACCATAATCAAAGCTTTGGCTTGTTGTTGATTGAGTTGAACCACGCCAATATTGTTCGAGGTTTCAACTACATTGTCTAAAACATCACTCATTTTTGCCACCCCATAAGGACAAGTTGCCAAAGCACTTAACCACGAGGTTTGTTGTTGAGGATGAATCGCTTGTGTGACTGTTTGCTCTTTAAGTTCAACGTCAATTTTTAATCGATCATCAATCCCTTTTAATTTTTGTAGACATTGATTCTCATAGTTTTTGACATATTTTTGTAGCGTCTCTATTCGGCTTTCATCAATCAGAATCAAAGCTGTGGCTTCACGCGGAATTGCATTACGCGCACTACCGCCGCTAAATTCAACCAGATAAGCATCCAACTCAAATAAATACTGATGCAAAAATTTTGACAGGATGACATTGGCATTACCACGCCCTAAATGAATATCTACGCCAGAATGTCCACCTTTCAATCCAGTAACTGAGATTTCAACCGTTTTTAATCCCGATCGAGGAGCCGCGATATAGCTTAGCTTTTGATGAACCTCAACATCCTGACTACCCGCACAACCCAAGTAAAGCTCGCCCCATTCTTCGGTATCGATATTAAATAGCCACTTACTTTTAAGAACACCACTTTCAAGTAATCTCGCGCCACTCATGCCCGCTTCTTCATCTACAGTGAGTAAAACCTCAATTGGACCATGAGAAATATCATCGGATTCCAGTACCGCTAGCGCCAGAGCTACGCCAATGCCATTATCAGCACCCAATGTCGTGTCTTTGGCAACCAACCAACCATCTTCCAATATAGGTCGTATCGGGTCTTGCTCAAAATTATGAATCGTGCCCGAGTTGGCCTGCGTCACCATATCCAGATGACCCTGTAAAACCACACCTGTCACGTGTTCTTTGCCTTGGCTTGCAGCTTTACGAATCATCAGATTACCGACTTGATCCACATAGGTTTCCAAGCCTAATTGTTCAGCCCAAGCTTGCAGATGATCACGTAGTTTTTGTTCTTTTTTTGAGGGACGCGGAATTGTGCATAAGGTCTGAAAATGTTTCCAGACCAAATTTGGAGCAAGTTGGGAAAAATCGACTTGTGACATGTAAATTGAACTCTGGACAACGGCTTTAGATATTTAAAAATATACACCGCAACAACTTCCAGAGATACTGATAATTGTTGTGTTAGTTTTTCCACTCAAATGCAGTAAAGGTCTGATCTGATTTCAAACTATTTTCAACGGCCTGTGCCAACTGACGGATCACACTCTGAGTTTCTATTTTTTCAAACCAGTCTTGTTCTTCTTTGGGATAGGCCGTGATTTCACACATCAATTGCCCATCATCATTTTTTTGAGTACAGGTTACAGATAAAGGAAGCTGATGATTTTCAATATTCACTTCAACTTTTTGATGCTCATGGGCAATATGCTGGGCATCAAAGCCATACTCACCTAGTTGTTTAAATAAAAGTGCAGCCACATATTCCTGCGTAATACGGCATTCATTTAGCTCATGACCTTCATAGTGATGAGGACAATTCGCAATAAACTGTAGTTTTCTCATGTTGCGCACCCTGCATTTATAGTTATCACTGTCATTTAGCATAAAGCAATAAACAAACAGCAGCCAAGCCGAAACTCGACCGCTGTGTCACTATTATGTTAACCAGTATAGCGCAATCTAGCTGCTAAATTATTGGCTGACCTGAATGGTTAAGCCCGCACGATTTGCCAACTCGGTAAAAGTAGGAAAACTTGTCGCGACCGTTTCAGTACCCACAATTTTAATTTCTTCAGAAGTGCGTAAACCTGCCATACTAAAACTCATGGCAATACGATGATCATGATGCGACTCAATTTCACCACCTGTGAAAATTGCAGACCAATCACCTGATTTTCCTTTGCCTTGAATGATGATGCCGTCATCCGTAGGAGTACAATCGATGCCCATGATTTTTAAACCGTCTGCCATCACTTGGATACGATCAGATTCTTTAACGCGAAGCTCAGCCGCACCTGTTAAAATCGTTTGACCTTCTGCACAAGCTGCCGCAATGAATAAGGCTGGAAACTCATCAATCGCAAGTGGCACTTGGTCTTCAGGCATATGAATACCTTTTAGTGTACGTGTACCCTTAATATGAATGTCTGCAATGGGTTCACCGCCTGCGATACGTTCATTTTCCACAGTCAGGTCAGCACCCATCTGTTTTAAAATCTCAATTACACCGGTACGGGTAGGATTAATCCCAACTGCTTCAAGGATAACATCTGAACCTTCCGTAATCGCAGCACCCACCATAAAGAATGCGGCAGAGGAAATATCGGATGGGACTTGGATATCCGTCCCCGTTAATTTACCACCGCCAATGAGTGAAATTTTATTTCCTTCAGTTTTGACTTCATAGCCAAAAGCACGAAGCATACGCTCGGTATGGTCACGGGTAGGTTCAGGTTCAGTCACTGACGTTTCTCCCTCCGCCCATAGACCTGCCAATAAAATACCTGATTTGACTTGTGCAGATGCCATCGGCAAATCGTAGTGAATGCCTTTTAATGTCTGGCTGCCCGTAATGCTGACAGGTGGTGTTCCTTTTTCGCCTGTGGTCTGGATTTGAGCACCCATTTCACGAAGCGGTTTGGCAATACGTTCCATTGGACGTTTAGAGAGTGATGCATCACCCGTCATCACCGAATCAAACTTTTGTGCAGAAAGCATGCCCGAAAGTAATCGCATACTGGTGCCCGAGTTCCCCATATATAACGCGCCCGCAGGAGCTTTCAGGCCCTGCATCCCTACACCATGAATGGTCACTTCACCATTTTTAGGTCCTTCGATGCTGACTCCCATATCTCGGAAAGCCTGCAAAGTGGCTAATGCATCTTCGCCTTCCAGAAATCCCGTAACATGGGTGGTACCTTCCGCAATCGCACCAAACATGATGGAGCGATGTGACACAGATTTGTCACCCGGAACGGTAAATTTACCTTGAAATGATTTTTTTCCCGGTAGAATACTAAATTGCTGTGTCACCTTATTTTTCTCCATGAAGGGTTTCTGAGCTAACATATGATTAAAATGTTGACGCGCAGCCTGAGCATGCCCAAGCAGCCCCATCAGTGCATGTGAGTCTTCACTTTCAATCAGTTGTCGTAATTGAGCAAGTTGCTGTTCAAAACCATCAACAGCCTTGAGTATCGCAGTTTTATTGGCAAAAAAGATGTCATGCCACATTTGAGGATCACTGGCTGCAATCCGTGAGAAATCCCGAAAACCACCCGCCGCATAACGAAAAATGTCCAGATTATCTTCACGATTGGCCAGCTGCTCAACCAGATTAAACGCCATTAAGTGTGGTAAATGACTGGTATGTGCCAGCACTTCATCATGCTTTTCCACATCCATGCAAATCACTTCGGCTTTGGCCGCAGACCATAATTCAATTAATTTTTCAACCGCCCAATCTGCGCTACTTGGAAGTGGCGTTAAAATCACTTTATGATTAGCAAATAAATCAACTTTTCCTGCATGCACACCCGTATGTTCGCTTCCTGCAATCGGATGACCTGGCACAAAACCTACGGGCAAATCTTGCCCATACACAGCTTGAGCAGCAGCGACAACATTGCCCTTGGTGCTTCCTACATCGGTTAAAATCGCATCTTCACTTAAATAGGGTTTAATTTGTTGCAAAATTTTTTGTGTTGCACGAACAGGCAAGGCCAATATAACCAAATCTGCATCTTGCACAGCATCAATCGGATTTTGATAACCGACATCAATTAAACCTAAGGCTTTGGCATCATCCAGTGTTTTTTGCGAACGGGTCGAAGCTACCACTGTTTTTGCTAAATGTTCAGCCTGTATCACTCGTGCCAGACTCGAACCAATCAGGCCGAGTCCAATAAATGCGACTTTATGAAACAAAGGTTCTGGCGTCATGTGTATATCTAGATCCATAAGCAATATTTAAAAGGACAGTGTCATCTCTGTATCATGAAAAAATCAAGACAGAACTACAATACAGCTGCTGGATAAGAACCAAGTACACGTAACTCTTTAACAGTTGGTCGGATATCATTCAACGCTGCTTTGACATTTTCCTGATCAATATGCCCTTCTAAATCGATAAAGAACACATAAGCCCATTTTTCAGGCAAAGCTGGACGTGTTTCAATACTGGTCAGACTGATACCATGTTTTGCAAACGGCGCTAAAATATCCAGTAAAGCACCTGCACGATCATGTGCAGAAATCAAAAGCGAGGTTTTATCATTGCCACTTTGTGGAATTTTTTCACGACCGATGACTAAGAAACGTGTGGTATTTTCTGGGTTGTCTTCGATATTGCTATGTAAGATTTCAAGATTATAAAGTGATGCGGCAAGGTCAGAAGCAATCGCAGCCGAATGCCATTCGTTGCGAATACGACGCGCCGCTTCTGCATTTGAGTTTAATGCTACACGCTCAACACCTGGATAATGTGCATCAAGCCATTGACGACACTGTGCTAGTGTTTGCTGATGCGCATAAATCTGTTTAATGCTGTCTTTACGAGTATTTTCAGACACTAAAAACTGATGGTGGATGCGAAGCTCTACTTCACCAATCACATTCAGTTGCGAGGTTTTGAAGCAGTCCAGTGTGTGATTCACAATCCCTTCAGAGGAGTTCTCAACAGGAACCACACCATAATGCGCACTTCCAGCTTCAACTTCACGAAATACTTCATCAATGGTCGGTAATGGGCGCACGATCGCATCTTTACCAAAATGCTTAAGTACGGCAGACTGGGTAAATGTCCCTTCTGGCCCTAAAAATGCAATGCTTTGCGGCGCTTCCAATGCCAAACAAGCCGACATGATTTCACGAAATAAACGTGCCATCGTGGTATCAGATAATGGGCCTTTATTACGCTCCATGACTCTGCGCAGAACTTGTGCCTCACGTTCTGGTCGATAAAACAACGGATTTTCCTCGGCTGCAAATTTTGCTTTAGCTACTGCTTCAGCCAGACTTGCACGACGATTAATGAGTTCCTGAATCTGTTGGTCGACAGAATCGATATCATCGCGAATTTGTTGTAAATCGAGAGAAGTTGACGAGTTCTGATCATCATGGATCATTGTAATGCAGCCTCTGCAAATGGTTTGCGACAGTATATCAAGACTTGCCATGTTTGCTATAGCAATCGAGATCAGTCAAATGGATAAAATCCTGATTTTCACTTCACATCTTTGTTATTTATGTTTTAATACATTTTATTAAGAATTAATCTCATTTAATCACCTATTATGCTAAAACCTTTCCTCTACAGCATCTGTGCAATTTCACTGAGTGGACTAAGCTCATTGACTTGTGCGCAAAACAGTAATAATGCCCCTCTCCAAACAAAATCGAGCGAAGGACCTCGACTGGATTTACAACGCAAAGGCACCACTCAACAATTCAGCATGCAATCAAAATATACCCCTAATGAATATTTTATTCAGGTGTATATTCCCTATACACCAGCTCCGAAATCAGGCTATCCCGTTTTGTATATGCTAGATGGCAACGCGGTATTTAATAGTGCCAGCAGCATTGCTCAGTCGCTTGGTGGTGGTTCGGATAAAATGGGACTCGATCCCATTGTCATCGTAACAATTGGCTATCCAAGTGAAACCCAGTTTTCTGGTCAGCAACGTGCGCTTGACTATACGCCCTTGCCTAAAAATGATCCGCAAAAAGATGAACGATACCAATATGGCGGTGCAGATAATTTTCTGAAATTTATTCAAAATGAATTGAAACCGCGAATTCAGCAAGGAATCCAGATAAATACCCAACAACAAACTTTATTTGGACATTCATTTGGTGGTTTATTTACGCTGAATACTTTATTCGAATACCCGCAAAGCTTTAATCGTTATATTGCCGCTAGCCCCTCTTTGTGGTTCGATCAAAATGTGTTGGGCAAAGAGTTACAGCAATTCAAAGATAAAAAAACTGAACCTAAAACGCCAATTTTAGTGATGACTACGGTGGGAACTGCTGAAGGACGTGGACGTCCGCCTAGAGGTGCTCAACCGTCCAGTTCCAATTTCTTTGAAGATTTTAAAACATTAAAATCAGATCGACTTCATTATTGGCATTTTAACCATCCTGCTGAACAACACATTACCAATATGTATGCCAGTCTTCCTAAAGCGATTTTATTTGCTGCATGTAACAGTACTGAGAATTGCGAAAAATTATTTGATGAAAATTAAATATTTTAAAATCAATCACTTTGATCACAAAATTACAATTAATGACGCTTTCACTACAAAGCGTCAATGTTGTTTTTTTAATCAAGTCGTATTGTAATAATTCCTATAAAAAACCTTCCTGAAAAAGGGAGTATAGAGATGTCAAAAACAATTGCAGCTTTAGTGACGCATGATTTCGAAGATCTTGAATATTGCGAAACCGTTCATGCCTATCGTGCTGCGGGTCATAGCGTAATTAATATCGAACACCATGAAGGCAATATTGTGTACGGCATTCAACGCAAAACCTCAACGACCATTGATTTAGGCATTGATGATAGTGATGTTCATCATTTTGATGCGTTGTTTATTCCAGGCGGGGAATCCCCCGAAGCGCTGAGAAACGACGAACGATTTGTATTCTTCGTCAGACGTTTTGCCAATCTACAAAAACCGATTTTTATTTGCTGTTATGCACCACAACTTTTAATGCATGCAGGTGTAGTGAAAGGTCGGAGAATTTGCGCGATGCAAACCATTTTGAATGATCTGGAGGATGCAGGCGCGGTGTGTCTTAATCAAGACGTAGTGAATGATAATAATTTATACATCTCCTCTCGCAGTCCTGATTTATTTCCAAAATTTGTTGATGAAACATTAAAAGTACTACGTTTATAAAGCGTCTTACAAATAAAAAACGGTAGATAATCTACCGTTTTTTTATCTTTTTACATGGCCTTCATGATTTTCCAATGATGCCGCGCGCTACAATTTCTTTCATGATTTCATTAGTTCCACCATAAATACGCTGAATACGCGCATCCACAAAGAAACGTGAAATTGGATACTCGGTCATATATCCATAACCGCCGAATAATTGAAGCAAATTATCGGCAACTTTCATCTGCATATCTGTGCTAAAACTTTTAAGTGCTGCCGCTGTTTCGACATCTAATTTTGCCTCTTGATATAAGGCAAGGTTCTGATTATAAAAAGCAGCCGTGGCTAACTCATCAATTTTCGCCTGAGCTAAAACAAAGCGCGTATTTTGAAAGTTTGCAATTGGTTGACCAAAAGCCTGACGCTCTTTGACATATTTTGTAGTGACATCAATTGCACCACGAATCGCACCTAAAGCTGTGGCTGCAATCGCAGTACGCTCACGTGGTAATTCTTGCATTAAGTAGGCAAAGCCCTGACCTGGCTGTCCTAAAAGCTGATCTTTAGGCACTTGCACATTATCAAAGAACAGCTCGGAGGTATCCTGAGAATGTAGCCCAATTTTATCGAGATTGGTTCCTTTCTTAAAACCATCCAGATGTGTATCTACCAGTAAAAGCGATACGCCTTTGGCTCGGGCTTGTGGATCTGTCTTGACGGCAAGTACTACCAAGTCTGCATGTTGACCATTGGAAATAAAGGTTTTAGAACCATTTAAGACATAATGATCATCTTGCAAAATGGCACTGGTTCGCATTGCCTGTAAGTCTGATCCCGCACCTGGTTCTGTCATACCAATTGCGCCGACCACTTCACCACTGACCATTTTCGGAAGCCAATGTAGTTTTTGTTCTTCTGTTGCAATATGCAAAATATAAGGTGCAGCAATCTCGGAATGACATGAAATTGCAGTGGATAACGCCCCATAGCCAGCACGGGCAGATTCTTCAACTAACATTAAAGAATAATGGGTAGGTACGCCATAACCGCCATATTGTTCAGGTACATCGACACATAAAAAACCATTTTCACCCAGTGATGACCAGACTGAACGTGGCATAATCCCTTCACGTTCCCATTGTTCATAATGTGGGGCAATATGCTCATTCATATAACGTTTAAAATTATCGCGAAATAATTCCAGATCAGCATCATAAGCTAGCATGTGTACTTCCTTTTCAATATTGTTGTTCTATCTTGAGACTTAAAGATTCTCATGATTTTTACATAAAAAATCATCCTATATTGCGCTACAGATGAAAACTTTACAGTCAGATGTTGATTAAAAATACGCTTGATTTGTGAAATATTAAATAAATCATAACGCTTATTATCCTCCCATAAAAAATCCCCGATACACTAGCTTGCATCGAGGATCATATTTAGGGTTCTGAAGTTATTTCTTCTTCAGCGTTTTTTGATACTCTTGGTAGTACTCTTCTGCAAAACTTCGCAAAGAATTACCAATCGCAGCATATTGATATTCATTCAAATTCGCCAAAGATGCTCGACCTGATGGATGCTGTACGCCAAAACCTGAACCTGGTAATAGGACGACACCAGTTTCATCGGCAACACGGAATAATAATTCTGTTGGATTCATGGTTTTCATGATCCAATTCGCAAAATCATCTCCATAAAGTTGTCGTGAAGTATCTTCAAGGTTAATTAAAGTATAGTAATCAACCGAATTTGGATCTTGTGGCACTTCAACACCCAATTGACGATACAAGGTTGCATCACGTTCACGCACTACAGATTTAACCGCTTTTTTATAATCCTGACGTGAATCCATCATATTAAACAATGAAAACAGAACCATTTGAACTTGCTGAGGTGTCGAAAGACCCGCAGTATGATTCAGGGCGACATTACGACTGTCTGCGACTAATCGATCAATAAACTTGATGCTAGCAGGGTCAGTCGTCAATGAACCATAACGTTTCTCAAGTTCAGCTTTGTCCTTTTTCGATAAAGCTGCGATTTTTTTATCCAGAATGTTTTCTTTCGCAGTCGCGATAATTCCCAAACGCCAGCCAGTAGCGCCAAAATATTTGGAGAATGAATACACTAAAATGGTATTTTCGGGGCAAATCGCAAATAAAGATTTAAAGTTATCTGCAAACGTTCCGTACACATCATCAGTTAAGATCATTAAGTCAGGACGTTTTTTGACAATATCCGCCAAAATTTCCAGACCTTCATCGCTCATTTTTACAGAAGGTGGATTACTTGGATTAACGAGAAAAAAGGCTTTAATCGAAGGATCTTCGAGTTTGCGTAATTCAGATTCTGGATATTGCCATCCCATATTTGGATCTGCATGAATCAACACTTCTTCAAGCTGATAATCATTTAACTCTGGGATTTCAAGATATGGCGTAAAAACAGGAACACCAATTGCAATTTTATCACCATAGTCAATGAGCTTATTTTCTTTTAAAGAGTTGAAAATATACGCCATTGCAGCCGTACCACCTTCAACAGCGAACAAGTCCAGAGACTCTTTCGGCATGCCCTGCACACCCATTTCCCGCAAGATATACTCTTTAACGATAGATTCACTTACTCTTAACATGCGGTCAGGAACAGGATAGTTACAACCTAAAATACCTTCTACCATTTCAAGTAGAAAAGCATCTGCATCCAAACCTAATTGGTCACGTACATAAGAAATTGCTTTTCCTAAAAATACGACACCAGGTTTATCACGATTTTCCAGAACAAAATGATCAAATCGTTGTTGTAGACCGACAGGACGTGGAAATCCACCTAGGCCTTCTGGCATATAAGAAAAAGAAAACTCAGATTCTGTCGCAGAAAATAGACCTAACTGGAAAAAAGCACGGCGTGGAATTGTCGCTAAAAAATTGGGATTCCCGCGACCTGCATTCAGCATGATGCGATCTGTTTTACTCTGCGCCAGAGCAATGAGTTCGTCTTTTAATTCAAATGGGCTAAGTTTTGAATACTTGGAATAATCTACTTTGGCCATGAGAAGTGTCTCCATTATTAATTATAGTAAATCGTGTAATTATGATGTGGGTTGGTCATTAGACAGAGGTGGATCAGGAAATTTGAACAACACTTATAAGTGATATTTTGCTCCCCAAATGATGTTATAAACATCAATATATGGAGTATTTTATGGCACGTAGACCAAGAAGAAATCATTCAAATGATTTTAAAGCTAAGGTAGCACTTGCTGCGATTAAAGCAGAAAAAACACTTGCTGAATTGAGTGCTGAATTTGATGTTCATCAAAACCAAATTATCGACTGGAAAAATCAACTGATTTCAGCTTCCTCGCAAGCTTTCGATCAATCAAAAGCTCCAACAGAACCACCCATCGATCTAAAAAAACTACATGCAAAAATCGGTGAGCAGGCATTAGAAATTGATTTTTTAGAAGGTGTGTTGAAGAAACTGGGCCGCTTCAACCACAAAAGTTAATCGATGACTCACTTCAGATTTCAGTATCTAAGCAAGCTCAGCTGCTGAAAGTCTCCCGTGGTTGTTATTACTATCGCCCAAAACCTGTGAGTGCATCAGATCTGAAGCTAATGCGGTGTATGGATGAGTTACATATGCAATACCCTTTTGCAGGTAGCCGTATGATGCGTGATTTGTTGAATCGTCAAGGACATCATATAGGACGACGTCATACACGTACTTTAATGAAGAAAATGGGCATTAATGCGTTATATTGCAAACCAAATTTAAGCCAGGCTAATCAAGCTCACCGCAAATATCCATATCTGCTCAAAGGATTGGCTATTCAGCGCAGTAATCAAGTGTGGTCTACGGATATAACGTATATCCCTATGGCAAAAGGCTTTGTTTATTTATGTGCTGTGATTGATTGGCATAGCCGCAAGGTACTTGCGCATAGAGTATCGATTAGTATGGAGGTTACATTTTGCATAGAAACATTAAATGAAGCTATTGAAAAATATGGTCGACCTGAAATATTTAATACAGACCAAGGCAGTCAGTTTACCAGTGATGCATTTATTGATGTATTGAAATCAAATGGCATTCAAATCAGTATGGATGGTAAAGGTCGATGGGTTGATAATGTGATGGTTGAACGATTATGGCGGAGCGTTAAATATGAAGAGGTGTATCTCAAAGCCTACAGCAATGTTTTGGATGCGAAGAAGCAATTAAACGCATATTTTGAATTTTATAATTTGAAACGACCTCATTCGAGTCTGGACAAAATGACTCCAGATGAGTTTTACTATGACCAGCTACCACAACAAAATAAGGTAGCTTAACTAGAGCAGAGTATCACTTATAAATAAGCTTTTAGTTGTTCAAACATGTGGGACCACCTCTATATTTTGAAAAAAGGAATGACAATGAAAATTAAATTTTTAACAGTCTCATTGATGTTTATTTTGCCATTTTCTGTTTTGGCAGCAAATGGGCAAGTCGAAAAAGCGGTCATTGAATCAAATAATGCGTATAAAACGAAATATAATTTAGACGATATGACTGAGTTTAATCATGCGCAAAAAGGTTTTATTGCTAAGCCAACCGGTCAAATTAAAAGTGAGAAAGGCAATGTGATCTGGGATTTTGATGCATTTAATTTTTTAAATGATCCAGCACCAAATACTGTTAATCCTGCGCTATGGCGACAAGCAAAGCTAAACAACAATGTTGGTCTATTTAAAGTGACAGATCGAGTTTGGCAAATTCGTGGTTTTGATTTGGCAAATATGACCATTATTCAGGGTGATACTGGCTGGATTATTGTGGATACATTAACCTCCAAAGAAACGGCAGAAGCAGCACTTAAATTTGCTAGGCAGCATTTAGGTGAGCAAAAAATTTCAGCCATTATCTTTACCCATAGCCATATCGATCATTTTGGTGGGGCGTTAGGGGTTCTTTCTAGTGACGAAATTAACGCAAGAAAAACTCCAATTATTGCGCCACAAGGTTTTATGGAAGAAGCGACCAGTGAAAATGTAATGGCAGGTTCAGCCATGATACGTCGTGCGACTTATATGTATGGAACTTTTTTACCTAAGAATGCCGAAGGATTGGTGGATACTGGTTTAGGTAAGGCTGTTGCTGTGGGAAAAATGGGAATCCTTGAGCCTACACAACTGATCACCCAAGCAGAACAGAAAATGAGCATTGATGGTTTGGATTTTGTGTTCTATAACGTGCCGGGTTCAGAAGCACCTGCTGAATTAACATTCTCTATTCCATCACTGAAACTTTATAATGGCGCAGAAATTCTTTCGCATACCATGCATAATCTTTATACCCTTCGAGGTGCTAAAGTACGTGATGCCTTAAAATGGGTGGGCTATTTAGACCAAGCAATGCAGCATGCCAAAGCATCCGATGTATTGATTGCACAACATCATTGGCCGGTCTGGGGCAATGACAATATTCAAGATTTTATTAAAACCCAGCGAGATGTTTATAAATTCACTCATGATCAGACGGTAAGATATATGAACTCTGGTTTTAATGGTGCTGAAATTGCCGAGAAAATTCAGCTTCCAGCGGCACTTGATCAAAAGCTATATGCGCATGGCTATTATGGAACCTTAAAGCATAATGTAAAAGCGGTATACCAATACTATATGGGATGGTTCGATGCTCATCCTTCCAATTTAGATCCTTTACCGCCTAAAGCTGTTGCAAAAAAATATATTGAGTTAGCAGGTGGAGAGAACAATGCATTGAAAAATGCGCAGGATGCCTATGCTCAAGCTGACTATAGATGGGCTGCCGAGATTTTAAAACATATTGTGTTGAATAACCCTCAAAACCAACAAGCGAAAGACTTATTGGCAAATACTTATCGTCAATTGGGCTATGCTGCTGAGGCTTCGACTTGGCGTAATTTCTTTTTGGTGGGCGCTCAAGAGTTACAGAATAATGTACCACTACAAAATACCTCTGATCCGAGTGATTTATTGATTCACACGCCAACTGAAAGATTTCTTGAAGCCATGGCGACAAATTTAGATGTGGAAAATTTAAAAAATGAAAACCAGTGTATCAATCTGGTTTTGTCGGATACCCAAGAGAATTTTTCATTATGGGTTGAAAACTCAGTCATGCAGTTTAAACGTCATGATGACAGTAATGGTTTGGCATCGGATTGCCCAACATTAACCGTAACCAAGCCCTTATATCTAAAAATGATTACAGGTCAAATAGAAGGGGTAAAAGTCCTGCTTTCTAAAGACAGTAAAGTCAAAGGCAATCCATTGAAAATTGGAAAATTCTTTACAATGTTTAAACGTCCAGATTCAATTTTCCCAATTGTGACTCGACCAAATGGTTAGGGGGGAAATAACGAAACTTAAATGTGTAGGCTTAGATCAATAGCACAGAATAAAATGGGAGAACTTATTGACTCAGTTCTCCCATTTTTTATATCAGTATTAAAAAATATTTAGACATTTTAAGTAGGTCTATTTTCATTAGAGAATTTAAAAGAACAAGTCTCTTTATCAGCTAAAATATTATTTGGTATGACTGAACTAGGATTATATCCACATTGATGTATTCGGGAACTCGTATTAGCTTGAATTGTGAATTAGATAAGGCTCATCTATAATTAAATTCTTGCGTGTAGAAAATAGAGAAGTATGTCATCACAATCTCAAGTCGCTTCTACTCAGGTGACAAAAAGGCAAACCAAGCCAGCAGAAGTCCGAATTGATGAGCTGATGAATGCTGCACAAACGCTTTTTTTAGCAAAAGGCGTTGAAGCCACCACGATTAGTGAAATTATTGCCAGTGTGGGCGTTGCTAAAGGGACCTTTTATCATTACTTTGAATCGAAACAGCATATTGTTGAAGCCTTAAAAAAACGTTATATCGATTTTTTTATCGCGGCCTTAGACACAGCTGTTGCAACATGTGATGCTGAAGATTGGGTCAGTCAATTTAAGGTTTGGATCTCTGCCAATATACAAACCTATCTCGAAAGCTATGCTATACATGATATTGTTTTTGGTGCACATCACCATGAACGAAAAAATAATGAAAAAAATATGATATTGGAACAACTGCTGCAAATCTTAAATGGAGGGCAGCAGGCGGATATTTGGCATTTAGAACAGCCAAGATTAACCGCTTTGTTGATTTATTCAGGTGTACATGGGGTTGCAGATGAAGCAATTGCCAATCAACTACAAGATAGCACAGATTTTTCTCAACAAATTGCGCTGCAATATTTAAAAATGCTCCATCATGATGGCTGACTTTCACTATGACCTTGAATCATATAAATCGCTTCTCGTCTGATATTCTTTTATTATCAATTTTAATTAGAACCCTAAACGATGCATTTTAGAGGTGGATCAGGAAATTTGAACAACACTTATAAGTGATATTTTGCTCCCCAAATGATGTTATAAACATCAATATATGGAGTATTTTATGGCACGTAGACCAAGAAGAAATCATTCAAATGATTTTAAAGCTAAGGTAGCACTTGCTGCGATTAAAGCAGAAAAAACACTTGCTGAATTGAGTGCTGAATTTGATGTTCATCAAAACCAAATTATCGACTGGAAAAATCAACTGATTTCAGCTTCCTCGCAAGCTTTCGATCAATCAAAAGCTCCAACAGAACCACCCATCGATCTAAAAAAACTACATGCAAAAATCGGTGAGCAGGCATTAGAAATTGATTTTTTAGAAGGTGTGTTGAAGAAACTGGGCCGCTTCAACCACAAAAGTTAATCGATGACTCACTTCAGATTTCAGTATCTAAGCAAGCTCAGCTGCTGAAAGTCTCCCGTGGTTGTTATTACTATCGCCCAAAACCTGTGAGTGCATCAGATCTGAAGCTAATGCGGTGTATGGATGAGTTACATATGCAATACCCTTTTGCAGGTAGCCGTATGATGCGTGATTTGTTGAATCGTCAAGGACATCATATAGGACGACGTCATACACGTACTTTAATGAAGAAAATGGGCATTAATGCGTTATATTGCAAACCAAATTTAAGCCAGGCTAATCAAGCTCACCGCAAATATCCATATCTGCTCAAAGGATTGGCTATTCAGCGCAGTAATCAAGTGTGGTCTACGGATATAACGTATATCCCTATGGCAAAAGGCTTTGTTTATTTATGTGCTGTGATTGATTGGCATAGCCGCAAGGTACTTGCGCATAGAGTATCGATTAGTATGGAGGTTACATTTTGCATAGAAACATTAAATGAAGCTATTGAAAAATATGGTCGACCTGAAATATTTAATACAGACCAAGGCAGTCAGTTTACCAGTGATGCATTTATTGATGTATTGAAATCAAATGGCATTCAAATCAGTATGGATGGTAAAGGTCGATGGGTTGATAATGTGATGGTTGAACGATTATGGCGGAGCGTTAAATATGAAGAGGTGTATCTCAAAGCCTACAGCAATGTTTTGGATGCGAAGAAGCAATTAAACGCATATTTTGAATTTTATAATTTGAAACGACCTCATTCGAGTCTGGACAAAATGACTCCAGATGAGTTTTACTATGACCAGCTACCACAACAAAATAAGGTAGCTTAACTAGAGCAGAGTATCACTTATAAATAAGCTTTTAGTTGTTCAAACATGTGGGACCACCTCTGACCAGACCCACAATTAAAGGACCGAGTAAAGTTAAGAATACATTTGCAAGCGCATAAGTGATTGCAAACGGAACCGTAGGAATAGAGTTTCCAGCTTTATCTAATACCGCACCAAAGGCTGGATTTGCGCTACGCGCACCTGAGAGCGCACCTGCAAAGACGGCAACGTTATCGTACCGAAGGACATAACGTCCAAATAGCATACTCAGAATAAGAGGAACTAGTGTCACCACCACTCCAATAAGGAATAGAGAAAGTCCACTTTCTTTCACCGTTTGAATTGCCTGTAAACCAGACTGCAAGCCCACTGCTGCCACAAAGCCTGCCAAGCCTAGATCTTTTAACAGCTGAGAAGCAGCTAAAGGCATATTGCCGTGGATTTGATCACGACTCCGTATCCAGCCGAAGACTAAACCTGAAAGCAGTGCACCACCGCCTGCACCTAAAGTTAAAGGAATATCTCCAAGATGAACAACAATAAGACCGATCGCTAAACCAATGGCTAAACCCGCACCATGGAAAATCCAGTCAGTTTTAAT
Organism: Acinetobacter ursingii DSM 16037 = CIP 107286; assembly: GCF_000368825.1. Classification (GTDB taxonomy): domain Bacteria; phylum Pseudomonadota; class Gammaproteobacteria; order Pseudomonadales; family Moraxellaceae; genus Acinetobacter; species Acinetobacter ursingii. The sequence continues at coordinate 63,764 of NZ_KB849715.1, forward strand.
GCTTTCTGGAATCGCCTGACCGCCCTCTTTCACGACTCGAGCTAGGTCACTTTGAGTACCATAGACAGTGACTACATCACCACGATGAAAAATAAAATCATCGGTAAGTTCAACAGGCTCTCCATTACGTTTAATACCTAAGATATAAATACCGTGCTTTAAATACGGTGGAGTATTTGATTTTAAATCGCCTAGTGTTCGGTTGATATATTTTGAATTCTTCAGGATGACATCGGTAGTCTCCATGATTAATTCCATACCTTCAGACGATTGCAACTCATGCCCGATACTATTTGCAATCTCAACCACACCATTACGACGACCCACCACCAAGACAACATCATCTTTTTGTAAAATCGTCTCAGGTGTAATATCGACCAAGCGGTCATTGCGTTTTAATTTTTCAATGGTCACGCTGTTAGTCTTAGATTCAATTTCTTCAACCGTTTTACCATTTGCTTGATCAACCTGATAAATACGACTGACAATCTCAGGCATCGCCATTTCTTGCCCTGGTACAAGTTCAACAGCACCTTTAAGCAATTCTGATTGCGCTTTGATGGCATCATCACGAATCTCACGCCCCATAAACTTGGGTAGTAGATTCACACAGACAATAATCGCGCCCAGTGAGCCAAAAACGTAGGTTACGGCATACCCAATCGCGACATTACTTTGTAATCTCTGAATTTCTTCCAATGGTAAATCCAGACGTGACAATGCGTCACCTGCCGTACCAATAATCGCAGATTGCGTCATTCCACCTGCCGCCAAACCTGCTGCCAAACCTTTATCCAGATGGAAGATTTTTGCCATGACCAAGACAGTGATCAGACCACAAATCGCCATAAATGCAGCAAGGAGAATTTCCTTGATTGAACTTGGCCCTAAAGATTTAAAAAACTGTGGACCACTTTCAAAACCAACTGCATAAATGAATAATGCAAATAAAATGGATTTGACACCATTATCAACTGAAACACCGATTAGACTCAGCACCACCGCTACAAGTAATGAGCCTGCGACACCACCTAATTGAAATTTTCCAACCTGAAATTTTCCAATCCAGAAACCAATTGAAATTGATAGAAACAGTAATATTTCAGGGCTATGTTTTAATATACTTTGTAGCCATTCCATTCTTTAGACCTCTCACTTTCTTTATTATTAAGTTCAAGAGTTATTTAATTTTATTTTAGGAAACTCCCGACCTAGGTTAGGAGAGCCTCAATTTCTATAATTTGTATTCATTTATAACATTAAAATTACTATATAATAATAGACTTCTTTCATAAGCTTCTTTTATTTCTTCCAAAATAGCAGAAAATAAAGAGGATCTAAACAATTATGAAAGAAGTCCAACTTATCAATCATTATGTATTAATCAGAACAACTAAATAATATATTTTTTTAATTATGCTTCTTAATTAATTATTTTAGATCAAAAGGTTTAAACAATAATATTAAGATCTACATCAATATTACCGCGTGTCGCATTCGAATATGGGCAGACGATATGTGCAGCATCGACCAATTTCTTCGCCTCTGCTTCATCCATACCTTCTAAATGAATATTTAACTTAGCTTCGATACTAAAACCTGTTGGAATCGGCCCAATACCCACTTCGCCTTCGATATAAGCATCCGCTGGTATCTTAATTTTATCTCTATGCGCAACAAATTTCATTGCACCCAAGAAACAGGCTGAATATCCTCCAGCAAATAATTGTTCAGGATTCGTAACGGCACCGCCCGCGCCTCCCATTTCTTTGGGAACACCCAATTTCACATTTAAAACACCGTCTGAAGAAACGACTTGACCATCTCGACCGCCAGTTGCTTTGGCTTGTGCACGATAAACAACTTTTTCAAGAGACATAATTGTTCCTAAATATACTTATAAAAGACAGTACTACTCTAAAACTAAAATACTTTATTTTCTTTACTTTGTGTTATATCAAGATATTCCTAATGTAAATATAAGTAATTATACGTAATCATCATCAAAACAAAAAAAAGAATACTTAAAATATTTTTTATTTTTTAAGTCATTATTTCATAAACTTTAAGTTTTAAAATGTGAACATACACACATAATCAACTCAGAGATGTTTATTGTTTTTGGATTTACTCCTATGTGAAATAGAATGTAAAACTAATCATTTATAAATTAATGCAGACCGATTAAGATACAAAACCACAACACCCCACAAATATAAATACAATCCACCATCATTTATATACATAATTATTCATACTAGAACTTTACTCTAAGAGAGCAACAAGTCTTTATGATGAACAACAAGCCCTAATATAATTATTTATTTTACTAATAACGAACGTTACTACAGGAAACATAACATGAGCCATAATATTCTACTCGTTACTTGGGATACATCTTCAAAAGCCTATGAAGCCTATAGTCAGGTTAAGAATCAAATCACAGGCAATATTAATCAATTGGCCGTCATCGAACGGCAAGATGACGGTAAAATATCAATTAATGACGGTTATAGCTACACCGCTGGCGACAATACAGTCGGCGGCAGTCTTATTGGGACTCTCATTGGTATTTTAGGTGGTCCTTTAGGGATGCTCCTTGGGTTTTCTACGGGTGCATTGATTGGTTCTCTGGCAGATCTGGATGATGCTGATACTGATGAAGCTGTTTTAGCTGAAATTTCTAAATATCTTCCTATTGGTTCAACTGGATTAATTATTGATATCGAGGAACAAGATGAAAATGCAACTGATACGCTGCTTCGTAATCTTGGAGCGACGGTTTATCGCTGGAATTATGAAGTTGTAGAAGCTGAAGTAGAAGCTTCAATCGAAGCTTGGGAACACGCCAATAAAGAAGCCAATAAAGTCTTAAAGGAACAAAGAAAAGAAGAAAACAAGCAAAAACGTCAACAAAAATGGGCTGATTTTAAAGCCAAATTTAAAAAATAATTGATAAACCTATCATTATAATAAAAAATTCATCTCACTAGACGGCAGGAAAATCAACTCTTATGATTTTCTTGCTTTTTTTTTACCAATTCAGCATTCTTGTCACTAAAATATAAAAGCATTTATTCAGGCGGTTTATGTCTCATTCCCATCATGATCAACCTCATTTTATCCAACGGACAGGTTGGCTGCGTGCCTCAGTGTTGGGTGCCAATGATGGCATTATTTCCGTCACAAGTTTAGTGATGGGAATGGCAGCCAGTGGTGCAAATACCCATACTTTATTGATTGCTTGTCTGGCTGGCTTAATTTCAGGCGCTACTTCAATGGCTGCGGGTGAATATGTTTCTGTGCAGTCACAAAAAGATATTGAACACGCCGACCTTAAATTTGAAGCAACTTTACTCGAACAACATCCACATTTAGAATTAGAAGAGTTGACGACCATTTATATTCATCGTGGTTTAACACCGGAGCTCGCAAAAGAAGTGGCGATTCAACTTACACAAAAAGATGCCTTAGAAGCACATGCGCGTGATGAAATTGGCATCATCGAACAAACAGCAGCTCGTCCAGTGCAAGCGGCCTTGTCTTCTGCCCTTTCTTTTTCACTTGGCGCATTATGTCCGATGCTGGCTATTTTATTTAGCCCCAGCGCTTATACGGCTCAGGTCGTTTTGGTTACAGGTATTATTTCCTTGATGATTTTAGGTGCGCTTTCCAGTTATTTTGCAGGGACTTCACTTTGGAAAGGTAGTTTACGCATTACAGTTTGGGGCATTCTGGCGATGGCTTTTTCAAGCTGGATTGGTTCTTTATTTCATGTAAATCCAATGTAACCAGTATGTTAAAGATAAATTTTTGAGACCTAACATTCATGGCGAACATTCAATTCTGGTTTGATTTTGCAAGTACATATTCCTATCTTTCGGCTATGCAAATTCGACAGTTAAAAGATCAATATCCATTTAGCCTTCACCCATTTTTGTTAGGTGGTATTTTTCACAAACAAGGACTCAATGATTCTCCATTCAATATTTATCCATTGAAGGGCGAATACATGTGGCGTGATATGCAACGTATTTGTGAAAAGCTTGAAATTGGATTCAATCGCCCTGAGATTTTCCCACAAAATGGTTTATTGGCCGCTCGAATTGTCTGTCAATATGCGCAGGCTGACTGGATTTTTGACTTTATTTGCGAAGTTTATCAAGCTAATTTTGTATATGGACAAAATATTAGCCAAACTGAAACAATTGAAAGTATTTTAAAAAAATTACAGTTGGACAGTCAAAGTATTATCGAAATGTCTACAACAGAGCCTGCAAAACAAGCTTTAAAGTACAATGGATTACACGCAGAACAATTACGTATTTTTGGTGCGCCGTCATTTATTGTGAATGGTGAGCTGTTTTGGGGAAATGATCGTTTACAGGATGCTTTAGACTGGTCGAAACGTATCGTATAGATTACAGGATTTTTTCATTCATATAGCGCCAATAACGTCTCGGCACATATTGAATATGCAATTTGATATTGTTGCGTGCCTCAATATTGACGCTTTTAAAATAATCTTTCCAAAGCTGGTCGTATAAGGCTTCGTTTTCATCTAGTTCTAAACTAAAATCCTGACTAAAGCCATTTTCAATATTTTTATCCAGTGTCGAGGCATCCAGTTCGACCTGATGAATCTGATCTAAATCATAATAAATACCGAAATGGCGTTTTTCATCATAAATCAGCCATTTTTGATCCTGATAACGTGCTTTAAAATGTTTTTCAATCAGCGGCAGCACATTAAAATCTGGACGTACCAGACTGATAAATAAGCCTTCTTGTGTTTTCTTAAATCTTACAAAAGCTTCCATACGGTGCTTTTCACGACCCACTTGTTTGGTCCATTGTGATACGCCAAGCACATCGGCATGACCATAATTTTTTTCAATTGAAAATGGATTTTGAAATACATAAATGGCGAAATTAAACAAATGCTGAAAGGCAATTAATTGTTCAGATAAAAACGTATAATGAAAACGCTTTATCCCTTCTGAAGAAAGTTTCTGAGTCAAACCCTTCCAAACACGCTGTGCTTGCTGCTCATGACTTGCAACTACAACACTTTCAGCAAACAGTGAATCCTGCACCTGATGCTCTAATGCCAATTGCACTTCAAATTGCTTAAATTGAAATGCTCTGAAAATACAGCTTAATAGTCCAGTCAGACTGCCATCGAACTGATAAATGATCATTTTAGAATTATCGTATTTACCATCGTATTAAAAACCAAAACCGAGTTGCGGTGAAATCTGTTTGGTATATTTGGACTGCCCTGATTGTAAAATTTGCTGGCGTACTTGATGCGGTTGTAAATCACGTTGAAACTGTGGAGTATCCACGCAACGAATAAAATGCTGTGCACGGCTATACGCCACCCCCATACGTTTCAACTGATCAATTCGCAAAGCCCCAAAACGACGTGCCTGTACAATTTTTTGGGCTGATTTCACCCCAATTCCCGGAATGCGCAAAATCATTTTGTAATCAGCTCGGTTTAGATCAACAGGAAATTGTTCTGGATTACGCAGCGCCCAACTCAGTTTTGGGTCGATATCCAGATCTAGATTGGGATGTTGCGGATTGACAATTTCATCGGCAGCAAAGCCATAAAAACGCATCAGCCAATCAGACTGATAGAGTCGATTTTCGCGTAGCAATGGTGGTGCTGATCCAATTGCAGGCAAAGCTTTTTCTTGTTCATTGATTGGAATGTAACCTGAATAATAAACGCGTTTCAGTTTAAATTCCTTATAATGCTGATCCGCCATCATCATCACATCATAATCAGTTTCACTGGCTGCTCCCACCACCATTTGTGTGGTTTGCCCTGCTGGCACAAATTTAGGGACAGTTCGAATCAGTTTTCGTTCATCCTTAAACTGAATTAAGCGATCACGTACAATGCCTAAATCCTTTTGTACTTCAGCATGTGTTTTTTCAGGTGCAAAACGTTTTAATCCTGCTTCTGTCGGCATTTCCAGATTAATACTCATGCGGTCAGCATAGAGTCCAGCTTCAGTGATCAGTTCTGGTGAAGCACCTGGAATAGTTTTGAGATGAATATAACCATTAAAATTTTCTTCTAAACGCAGCTTCTTCACTACCTGTAACATACGCTCCATGGTATGGTCGGCGGATTTAAAAATACCGGAACTTAAAAATAAGCCCTCAATATAATTACGGCGATAAAAATTAATGGTCAGATCAACCACTTCCTGCACGGTAAATGCAGCACGTTGAATGTCATTGGAACGACGTGAAACACAATAAGCGCAGTCAAAAATACAGACATTGCTAAATAAAATTTTAAGCAATGACACACAGCGACCATCTTCAGTATAAGAGTGACAAATGCCTGAGCCGGTATTGCCCAATCCCTTATCTTTATTTTTCCGATTGCTGCCACTGGATGAGCAAGATACATCATATTTGGCAGCATCGGCTAAAATCTGTAGTTTTTCGCGGATACGATCAGACATGAACATCCACCTTATAATTCACATTCGTTTATTATAAAAAATCAACGCTGATCAGGGGATTTGTATTCATTTTAAACGACATGAGATGTCGCTTAAAATGTAACGGATAAGTCTTAATCATTCAATATCAAAATAATAAATGTGTCTCATGCTGCTGATGTTCAACAGTCATTTCGTGTTCATCTTTTAGATTGACACCCGAAAAATCCAGTTGTAGGGATTTTTTCATTAAAGCAATTAAGCGCTGTGTTGCAATCAATATGGGAAGTCCCGCTGGACGTACATTTGAAATGCAATTGCGCATCGCATCATGACAACCTAAATGGGCATCATAAGTATAATAGATCCCTAGACTATCGGGCGAACTGAGACCCGGACGCTCTCCAATCAGCATCACTAACATTTTAGCATTCAAAATCTGGGCGACTTCATCGCCTAATGCAACGCGACTGCCCTGTGCGATGATCAAAGGCGCAACTGACCATTTCAGTGCTTTAAACTCAGCTATTAGATGTTCAATCAAAATGGGCGCATTCTCATCGATGGCTCTTGCAGATAAACCATCTCCAATGACGATGACAACATCATATTTATTGGGATTTTGGGCTTGATAGTGTTGTAATTCCTGACGTGAATTTTCACTTAAACTTCGCCCCAAATCTGGACGTTTAAGATAAGTTTCTTTATCTACAGCACAACTCTGAATCAGCAGTAATTGATGATTTAAATGTGATAACTTTCTTTTAAATAATTCGATATCTAATGCCTGTAAAACAGCATCTTTGGCTTGCGCATGTGCCAGTTGGAACTCAAGTAATGGCTTGGTTGGCACACTACAACCTACACGTCCCAGTGCTATTCGTGCATCAGTAAAATTTTTAAGCTTGCTCCAGACATCTTCATGTAATGACTGTGGGTATTGAGTATCTTTCATCAAGTTCACGACAACCTCCATTTAAGACATCAGCAAACGTGAAAATTTTTCAGGCATTTGTTCTGCCCAGTGAATATGATGCTGCGATTGTTTGAAAATGCCTTGTTGCTCCAGCCATGCCGCAAACTCAGGTGCGGGCTCTAGCCCTAATAATTGACGTACATACAGCGCATCATGAAATGACGTGGTCTGATAATTCAACATCACATCATCTGAACCAGGAATTCCCATAATAAAATTAATTCCTGCATTACCTAATAAGGTCAGTAAAATATCCATATCGTCCTGATCAGCATCGGCATGATTGGTATAGCAAATATCACAGCCCATCGGCACACCCAATAATTTGCCACAAAAATGATCTTCCAAACCTGCTCGGATAATTTGCTTGCCATTGTAAAGGTATTCAGGCCCAATGAAGCCAACTACAGTATTGACCAGTAGCGGCTTATACTTTCGGGCAACGGCATAAGCACGGGCTTCAATGGTCTGCTGATCGACCCCAAAATGGGCATTACTGGATAAAGCACTGCCCTGACCTGTTTCAAAGTACATGACATTTTGCCCCAAAGTTCCACGTTTTAAACTTAATGCCGCCTCATAACCTTCCTGTAAAACAGACAGAGAAATACCAAAGGCATCATTGGCCTGTTGCGTTCCTGCAATGGACTGAAACATTAAATCAATCGGCACACCTCGATTTGCCAGTTCAATCCCCGAAGTGACATGAGTTAAAACACAAGACTGTGTTGGAATTTCATAATGCTGAATCACATGATCCAGTAATTTCAACAGCTCAGATAAATTCTGTAAATTATCGGTGGCAGGGTTAATCCCAATCACCGCATCGCCATTACCATACATTAAACCATCCAGAATACTGGCCGAGATTCCAAGCAGATCATCGGTGGGATGATTCGGTTGTAAACGAGTGGATAAATGTCCCTCCAGACCGATGGTATTTCGAAATTGGGTAATGACCTGACATTTTTTCGCAACCAAAATCAAATCTTGGTTACGCATGATCTTACTCACCGCAGCGACCATTTCAGGCGTGAGTCCAGTTGCCAATTCAGTCAGTTTTTCAGTGGTGGCATCCGCAGAAAGTAACCAATTTCGAAAATCACCTACGGTAAAATGCGAAATTGGATAAAATGCCAAAGCATCATGTTCATCAATAATTAAACGCGTGATTTCATCCTGTTCATAGGCTGTCACCGTTTCATTCAAAAAATGTTTGAGCGGTAAATCGGCTAAAGCCATTTGTGCTGCGACACGTTCCGTTGCATCCTTTGCCGCCACACCAGCCAGTTGATCTCCCGAGCGTTCAGGTGTTGCTTTTGCCAATAATGTTTTTAAGTCCTTAAACACATATCGCTGTTGGGCAACGATGATTTCAAATGACATGACAATTCCCCTAGCGCAAATCTTCTTCAGCCGATTTAATATTGGCAAATTCCTCTTCAGGCGTACCTGTCACTAAATGATGCCGACTATAAAACATAAAATATAAAATAAACGCCACATAAATCGCTGCTGCCATCAACCAGACTTTAGGATCCACTAAAAAGCCTGCCACGACTGCAATCGCCGATAAAATTAGTGCAATCGAAGCAGTCACAATGCCACCCGGAGCTTTATAAGGACGAGGCAAATTTGGACGTGAAATTTTGAGTTTGATATAAGACAACATCATCAACACATAAGAGAGCGTTGCACCAAAAACAGCCATTAAAATAAGTAAATCCCCCTCCCCAGATAACGATAATAAAAAGCCAATAATGCCAGGAATAATAATCGCCCAATGTGGAGTTTTATTTTTATTGGTCAGCGATAACTTTTTAGGTAAATAACCTGCACGAGACAATGCGAAGATTTGTCGTGAATAGGCATAAATAATTGAAAAGAAACTTGCAATGAGTCCAGCTAAACCAACAAAATTTACAAAACTGGCCAACCATGTATTTTTGCCATAAACAGCTACCAACGCATCCACCAATGGTGCACCAGAGGCTTTTAATTGATCCGCACCTGCTGCACCCGCCCCTAAAAATAAAATAAGCAAGGCAAAAGCAGCTAAAATCAACATGGAACCAATCAAACCGCGTGGTAAGGATTTCGCTGGATCTTTGGCCTCTTCTGCTGCTAAAGGCACTCCTTCAACGGCCAAAAAGAACCAGATAGCATATGGCACCGCCGCCCAGATCCCGATATAGCCCATGGGTAAAAAATTACTTGCTCCCGCATGATCTGTGACCGCAATATTAAATAAATTGGCGCTATTAAAATGTGGAATCATCGCAATAATAAAGACAAACAATGCAACACAAGCAACGGCGGTAATGACAAACATGATTTTTAGGGCTTCACCTGCACCTTTTAAATGAATCCCCATAAAAATCAGATAACAAACTAAATAAACGATCCATCCGCCAATACCAAATAAGGACTGGCAATATGCACCGATAAATACAGCAATCGCAGCGGGTGCAATCGCATATTCAATCAAAATGGCCGTCCCTGTCAGATAACCTCCCAATGGCCCAAAGGCTGTGCGGGCAAAACTATAACCGCCTCCCGCCGTAGGTAGCATGGTTGACATTTCCGACATGGCAAGACACATACATAAATACATGATGGCGACGACCACAGTGGCAATAAACATACCTCCCCAGCCACCTTGCGCGAGACCAAAATTCCAACCCGCAAAATCCCCAGAAATGACATAAGCCACACCGAGTCCAACCAGAAGTATCCAGCCAACTGCGCCTTGTTTTAGCTGCCTTTGGGCAAAATATTCATGATGGCTTTTATGTTCATCTTGAGACGAAGCAATATCACTTGCAATGGATTTGGTTTCTGACATGAGCTTTCTCTCATTTTTCATTTTTATGAGAAGAAACAAGCATAATTCATACCAGATATTTGGAATTTAAACGTCTAAGGCATGTAAAGTGACAAAGTTCACCATTAAAATATGGGCTAGATCCACAAAAATCAGAAGCAATTCATCAAGCTCATCATTTAATAAAAAAATACTGAACATGATTTGCTTCTTTTGAACAATTCAGGCTATGGTGAGTAAAACATCTGGATCATAAGAATATGTCAATATTACAGCAGCTTGGAATTAAACACCCGATTCTGTTAGCTCCGATGGCAGGTGTATCAACACCTGAACTAGCAGCCGAAGTCTCCAACAGTGGTGGCTTAGGTTCTTTGGGTCTTGGAGCAAATAATGTCAGTTCGGCTAGAGAACAAATACTTAAAACCCAAGCCCTTACAGATGCGCCATTTCAAGTGAATTTCTTTTGCCATCAACCTCAAATTTTAAATGAGCAGGAAGCTCAACGTTGGATCGAGTATTTAACCCCAGAATTTGAACGTTTTCATGTACAACCGCCGCGAACCTTGCAATGTATTTACCCAAGCTTTTTGGACCATGATGACTTTTTAAATTTGATATTGGAAACACAACCCAAAGCGGTCAGTTTTCATTTTGGAATTCCACATCCTCATCAAATACAGGCTTTAAAACAAGCAGGAATCATCACATTGGTTTCTGCAACTAATCTGGCTGAAGCTAAAGCGATTGAGGCAGCTGGAATTGATATCATTATTGCACAAGGTATCGAAGCGGGTGGGCATCGTGGAATATTCAATGCCGATCTAGATGGTGCTGTAAAAACAGCGGATCTGGTACAACTGATGACTCAGCATTGTGATACACCTGTGATTGCGGCAGGCGGGATTATGAATGGTCGTCAAGCCAAAAAAATCATCAGCTTAGGTGCACAAGCCGTTCAACTCGGCACCGCTTTTGTGCAATGTAAAACTTCAAATGCCAATGCAGCTTATCGTCAGGCACTTTTAAATCAGCCCCTTACCCAAATCACATCCAGTATTTCTGGTCGACCTGCGCGCGGCATTATTAATCACTGGCATACTCAGGTTGACCATCCACAACGCCCAACTGTAGCGGCTTACCCTTATGCTTATGATCTGGCTAAACAACTACATGCTATCGCAACTCAGGCAGGTGATTCTGGCTATGGTGCGTTTTGGGCAGGCAGTAATGTCGCACAAATTCGTGAAATGGAAGCACGAGATTTAATCAATCAATTGATTTTAGAAATGAGTGAATAAGCTGAATAGATGCAGATTTCTTTTATAATTTTTTTACTTCTCACTTCAGGAGAAAAATAAAGAGGAGCTAAACAATGATGAAAGAAAAGCGATAAAAGACATCTATTCAGTATCTAAAAATGATGCATGCTTTTCTACCAGCATATAGACCAAATCAAGCTCAGGACACTCATAACCCAATCCCGTTAAGGCTGCGGTAATCTGCCCTCGATGCTGGGTCGCATGTTTAAACACATGTAATAACGTCGCTGCATAAGGTAAACACTTTGCTTCACCACTTGCCGTTTGATAACTGAACTGACTGTTCAAATTTTCTTGATCTAACTGCTCAAGAAAAGTGATCCAGTTTTTAGCTCTTGACTCTAATTCTATAAATAATTGCACAGGATCCTGTTCAACAATAGCATTCAGTGTCATTTTGGGAGAAATAGACTGGGCAAACCGCGCGTACCAAAGTAAATGTTCACCGACCAAAAGATGATTCAATGTTCCCAAAATGCTGCCAAAAAATAAACCGGCATCACAATGCAGTTCATCATCAGATAATGGCTTCAAGCTATTCAATAATCGCTGCGTTGCCCAGACATTATATTCAGCTAAAAGCAGTAGACTTTCCTTACTGATTTTATAAATATCCGTCATGGCTGCTTATCCTTAATTGATCACCAATAAATCGACCTGTTCCACTTGGACATCACTCATGATATGTCCTTGATCCAATAATTGATTAAAATAAGCTTCCACGACTTGAGCCTGTTGATGGGTCGTTTCAACTTGATACATATTTTGGCGAAACTCATTACTTGAACGTAAGCCTTTGGTGTACCAAGCAATATGTTTACGTGCGATGCGACAGCCTGAATATTCGCCATAAAACTGATACAGCTCATCCAGATGCCCCAGCAACACCTGTTTCACTTCAGCGATACTGGGTGCAGCCAAATGTTCACCTGTTTTCAAATAATGGGCAATTTCCCGAAAAATCCACGGACGGCCCTGCGCTGCACGCCCAATCATGATCGCATCAGCACCCGTATAATCCAGCACAAATTTAGCCTTTTCTGGACCATCAATATCGCCATTAGCAATTACAGGAATATTTAGAAGTTGCTTTACTTCCTTAATCAAATCATAACGCGCGGTATTTAAATACATATCTTCACGAGTTCGACCATGTAAGGCCAATGCTGCTATGCCTGCTTGTTCGGCACGTTGCGCAACTCGTAGAATATTTTCATGACCATTTAAAAAACCTAGTCGAGTTTTTAAGGTCACAGGAACATCCACTGCAGCAACCACGCTATCTAAAATACGTGCCACCAGATCTTCATCCTGTAACAAGGCTGAGCCTGCCAGCTTATTGCAGACTTTTTTAGCAGGACAACCCATATTAATGTCCACGATTTGGGCACCATTTTCGACTTGATAACGTGCCGCTTCAGCCAGTTGCTCAGGGTCAGAACCTGCAATTTGTGCCGAAATAGGCGCAAGCTCACCATCAAAATTAGCACGATATAAACTTTTTTTCGTCATACGCAGTGTTTTGTCGGCGGTCATCATTTCACTGACCGCATGCCCTGCTCCAAAATATTTGCATAGCGAACGAAATGGACGGTCAGTGACTCCGGCCATTGGGGCAACGATTAAATTATTTGACAGTTGATAGGAGCCAATATACATAATATTCATGCTTTTTTTGATCAACATAGTATACTGCATCTGTCTTTTTTGCTCATCTTTTTATCAAGGTGCCCTGCTTGCATGAATAGCCCAATTAAATCTGGTTTTTATTTAAAATCATTGAGCACAATTACGTTGAGTCTTGCATTAGTTGGATGCGGTGATGGTAATTGGTGGTCTCAAAAAGATGAGCCAGAATTTAAAGCAGAACAGATTAAACGTGTGATTCCGACACGCGTAAATGGTCGTGAATCTTGGGCCAATGATATTGACGACATTATGGAAAAATTAGGCATTCCAAAAACCAAAGAAAATGTATGCAGTATTGTCGCCGTGGTCGATCAAGAATCTAATTTTGTGGCTGATCCCGTGGTACCTGGCTTGGGTGCGAAAGCGGTTAAAGAAGTTAATACACGTTTAAATGAAAAATTTGAAGAAAAGCTAGGGACTACGATTGGTGGTCAAGTTGCGGGTTATTTTGAGGACGTACTCAAAAACCAACCCTCTCCAGATAATAATTATATGAGCCAAATGCGTAAAGTCCGTACAGAACGCGATCTGGATTTACTTTATCGCCAGATTTTTGATTTTATGGCGAGTCATTACCATGTCAGTGCCCTAACAGGTGCAGCCAAACTGGTGGGTCAGGATATTGGCGAAAAGATGAATCCGATTACTACGCTGGGTTCCATGCAGGTGCTGATTACTTATGCTCAGGATCATAAGCGTTCACGCATGAATACCAATGAATTACGTGACGATTTATATACACAATATGGTGGCTTGTATTATGGAATACATCGTTTAATGATGTATCCTGCCGATTATAATAAATCGATTTATCGATTTGCTGATTATAATTCAGGCATGTATTCAAGTCGTAACGCGGCTTTTCAAAGTATGCTCAATGATTTAACACCGAAAGAACTGGATCTGGATGGTGATTTATTGCTTTATAATAAAGATGGCAGTCCTCGTGCGGTTCTTAGCCAATCTGAGAAAGAACTTATCTCTGTCTTTGCGCAAAATAATGTACTGGTGACACCACGTCAAATTCGTTCAGATCTAAAAAAAGAGAAAGAGAAATCTTTTGAAAATACTCAAACCTATATTGCAGTGAAAAAACTATACAAAACAAAGACAGGCAAAGAACCTATTTATGCCATCATGCCACAAGTCATTATTTCTGGGCCTAAATTAAGCCGAGATTACAATACCAACTGGTTTGCCTCCCGCGTCAATGGAAGATATGAAACATGTATGCAACGAGCGAAAAGAATAAGACTATAAATCTCGCCCTGTTTGATTTTGACGGAACACTCTGTACGAAAGATAGTTTCACTGGCTTTATTTTTTATACTTTGTCTAAAAGACATATCATGCGTAAAGGCCTGAGAATTCTTCCATGGATTCAGGCTTATTATTTAAAACTTTATCCCGCTGATGCTATGCGCGCCAAGCTTTTTAGTACGATGTTTAAAGGAAATTCAGCAAAACAACTACAGCAACTGGGTCAAGAATACGCGCAAACTTTAGTGAAAAATCTGGACACTCAGCTATTTCAACGCCTATTACAACATCAGGCGCAAGGCGATAAAGTGGTACTGGTTTCTGCTTCAATCGATTTGTATCTGAAACCAGTGTGTGAACTCCTCAATATCGATCTGATCTGTACACAAGTTGAAATCCATAATGGATTCATTACAGGTCAATATTCTACACCCGACTGTAGTTCTGAGCAGAAAAAGATTCGGGTTCATGAGGCTTATCATCTCAATGATTACGCGCATGTTTATGCGTATGGCAATAGCTATGAAGATTTACAGATGTTTAGTCTGGCAGATAGCTGCTATATGGTCGGAGAAGATCAACAGTTACCTCGATTAGCAGATGTAAAAAAACTCGCCTAAGCGAGTTGTTTTATTTTTAAAATTTAGTAAATCGCCATGTGGTTACGATGGATCATTTCCAGTGAACGCGCTTCACCTAGCACTTGATAGACTTTGTCCGAAGCCAATCCTTTAATAATATCAGCAGATTGTGAGCTAAAATTGACTCGCCCGACGGCAATACGTTTACCCGATTTGTCTACACATTCCACCACATCACCACGATCAAAATGTCCTTCGACCGCTTTCACACCCACAGGTAATAAACTGCGATGACGCTCCTTAATCGCCTCCACAGCACCATCATCAATAATTAAACGACCTGCGGTTTGTAAATGTGCTGCCAACCATTGCTGATGCGCGGTCATACGGTCTTTATCGGTACTAAATAAAGTTCCGAGCATTTCACCTGCCATCAAACGTGATAAAACACGATCGCTTTCACCACTGGCGATCAGCGTTGGACAGCCTGATTTAGCAGCAAGACGTGCTGCACGGACTTTAGTGACCATTCCGCCACGACCAAGCACTCCACCACCGCCTGCCATTTCAAACAAACTGTCATCTAAAGCACGGACTTCAGTTAGGAGCTTGGCATCTGGATTACTGCGTGGATCGGAATCAAACATGCCTTGTTGATCGGTCAGAATAATTAATAAATCTGCATGCACTTGCCCTGCCACCATGGCTGCCAAGGTATCGTTATCACCAAAACGAATTTCATCGGTGGATACCGTATCATTTTCATTAATGACAGGAATCACACGCCAGTCAATCAGATTTTGCAGAGCATCACAAGAGTTCAAGTAACGACGGCGATCGGCAAGATCATCATGTGTCAAAAGCACTTGTGCAGTCTGAATATGATGCTTTTCAAGTACACTTGACCAAGTGTGGATCAAGCCCATTTGACCAATAGCCGCACAGGCTTGCAGGCTGGGTAGATCGGTGGGTCGGCTGGTCAGTTTCATGCGTACCATCCCTTCAGCTACAGCACCAGACGAAACCAAAATAATTTCGTGTCCAGCAGTGTGTAGATCAGCAATTTGCATTGCCCAATGCGAGATTGCATCTAAATCTAAACCTTGCCCGTTTGCTGTGAGTAGCGATGATCCGATTTTAACAACGATTCGTTTACACGCATTGAGCTGACGTTGCCCATCCACCACTTCTATCATGTTTTCCTCAAATTATTTCCCCCTTGCGAAGCAGAGACGAGTGCTTCTCAGGGAGAATTAAAGGTTTTTTAAAAAGCCAAATTGCGAACTCTAGTCACGTACATAAATACTTTCGACATCGTTATCATCATCTTCGTCATCGAAGTCATCATCATCTTCACCAGCCAGTAAGCCTTCCAGACGTTGTGCACGGCGCATAGCACGATATGCTTCTTTGGCTGCGATGGTTTGTTCTCGCGTTTCAGCTTCAAGCTGCTCACGGAATGCTTTCACTTCTGCTGCGTATTCTGGATCTTCAACTTCACGTTCGCGTTGTTGTTCAATCTGATCCATGAGGTAATACACCACAGGTTTAGTGCCTTCCTCTAACAAACCAGAAGTCTTAAACACTGGTCCTGTCCATTGCAATTCATCAATGATGTGTTGACACCATTCATCACGGCTGTCTTCATCCAATTGATCCAGTTTGTTTAAAACCAATACAATCGGCAGTTTCGCCAAGGTCGGAGAGAATTTTTCCAGTTCCGCCACAATCGCTCTAGCATTATGCGCAGGATCTGAACCATCAATCGGTTGCACATCTACGATATGTAATAAAATACGAGTACGCGCCAAATGTTTCAGGAAGCGAATTCCGAGCCCTGCACCTTCTGCTGCACCTTCAATCAAACCTGGAATATCTGCCATCACAAATGAGCGATGACGATCGGCATCAACCACACCCAGATTTGGCACCATCGTGGTAAACGGATAATCCGCAACTTTCGGTTTCGCCGCACTGACTGCACGGATAAAAGTAGATTTACCCGCATTTGGCATACCGAGCAAACCAACATCTGCCAATACTTTGAGCTCTAAACGAATTTCACGAAATTCGCCTTTGACACCTGTAGTAAATTTACGCGGTGCACGGTTGGTTGATGATTTAAAATGAGTATTTCCCAAACCACCATCGCCACCATGAGCAACTAAAACACGCTGACCGTCTTTGACCAAATCGCCAATAATATCGCCTGAGTCAGTATCAACAATGGTTGTTCCCACAGGAACTTTTAAAATAACATCTTCACCGCCACGACCTGAGCAGTTCGCACCTGAACCATTTTTTCCACGTTCTGCACGGAATTTACGCGTATAACGATAGTCCACCAGTGTACTGGTATCATCATCCGCTTGGATATACACGCTACCACCACGACCACCGTCGCCGCCATCTGGCCCACCAAACGGTACAAATTTTTCACGGCGAAAACTGGCTACGCCATTGCCACCGTCGCCAGCATCTACGGTAATGACTGCTTCATCAACAAAGCGCATGTGCCAATCCTCTGAAATCTCTAAAAACCGCCTATTCTGCCATATTTTACTAAAATTCTCGAATAGAAAATGCAGACAAACTCTGAGTTTGCTAAAAAAACACTAAGCTTGAATAAAAACCAAGACCTAAAAAATGAAAATTGAGACTGATTTTTAGGGATGAATATTCTTTAATGGTAACTGCATCTGCATATCCAGATTTGCCTGAGTCGTTTGTACGGAGTTATACATAATGGCATTAAAAGTCGCAATCTTACGCAGGGTCATTGGATCATTAATATTCAAAGTCGGTTTGAACTGGTGTTGTACATTTAAATGTACTGGTTCATTAAACTCAAAATAGACAGGCCCACTAAATGAAATTTTAACAGGCAAGGTATAATTGCGTTTTAGCTGAAAAGGGATATCCAGTTGAATCGGAATATCTAACTTTAAAGGAAACTTGGGTAATAATTTATTTTGATAAATCAGATCTGTTGTGGTTTCAAGCGGCATCGTTTCATCAACTTTCAACATCGTAGAATAATCGATATTGACAGTGATTGGCGTTTCTACTTCAAAACTTAAATCCGCCAAATATTTACCACGTAACGGTAAATCTAACTGACGATTGATATCAATCGTCGTATCTAGTTTACCTACCGATCGAGTTTGCAGATAATTTCCGACATAGATTTTGGTCGGAAGTGATTCTGGTAAATGAATCTGGGCATGATGAGAAGAGACTGAAACAGAGGCCTGAATATTCAAATACAACCAGAATAAAACCGCGACCAACATCACGATACTAATAAAAATCAATAAAGTCCGTTTAACAGAAGCAAAAATCCACATTGATTACCGTTCCTTATGCTGCACAGCAACAGAATCCTTGTTCTGTGGCGCAGGCTGTAAATCGCCAGCCTTTTGAATCCGGACACTCGATAATGGAATTTTTAACTCGCCCTGTCTGATTTTAATCGGCAAAGTATTTTGCACATCTACCGAAGCAGCTAAAGCTGTTTCAATGGGAACATTCAAATGCCCATTAATTGGAATATTGGTTTTAAGCGTCGTATCCAGTGGAATATTTAAATTTTCTTTTAAAACTGTACGTACAGGGGCATCAAATTTAAGATGCACATTTTGCTCAAGCGGAACTTGTATATCAATCGGTACATCCAGTTTGATTGGAATCGTTCCTTTCAAAGGTAAAGTAATATCTTTACCCAAAACTTTGACCTGAACTTTAGTGTCGATGGGTAAATCCTGATTCACTTTTAAGGTTTCTTTGACTGGAATCGAAGTTTTAATTGGAACTTGGTTATCGAAATAAACACGTGGAGTCAATGTCTGAGTTAAAGGGATATTCAGATCTTCACGAATGGGAATAGAGGCATTGACTCTCCCCGTCACATCCACATCCAAAGCATCCTGAATTTTAACTTTGGCCTGTAAAGGTTCTTGTAAATCAATATCAACAGCTTGATTTTTCAATGGGATATAAATATTAAAGTTTTTAAATACCCATATAGCAATAGCAACACCAATCAGAGCTGCCAATACAATAAATGCCAATGCACCCAACGCTTGTCTGAATTGCAACGATCTATCCTTAATCTGTTTTTCCTTCGTGAATAGTGTTCACATAATTTGTAAAATATTCAGCTTTGGTTTTGTATCTTATGTAAAAAAGCTCAGTCGAAACTGAGCTTTTGGAAATCTTGATCAGAAAAATGCTTAAGCATCGGTTCCAGCAGGAACTTTTGGATAGCTTACGCCACACATTTGCTCAGCGATACGTAATACCTGACAGCTATAACCGACTTCATTGTCATACCAAACATAAGCAGTTAAACGGTTACCCGAAGTAATCGTTGCCTGAGCATCAAATACGCCCGCAGTACGTGAACCAATAAAGTCGCTTGAAACCACTTCAGTTGAGTTGGTATAACCAATTTGACCTTGTAGATTCGAGTTAATTGAAATCTGACGAATATATTCATTCACTTCGTCACGATCTACTTCTTTATCTAAAGTCAAATTCAAGATCGCAAGTGAAACGTTTGGTGTTGGTACACGAACCGAGTTACCTGTTAATTTACCTTTAAGCTGTGGCAATGCTTTCGCAACCGCTTTCGCTGCACCAGTTTCAGTAATCACCATATTCAAGGTTGCCGCACGACCACGACGATCCGCTTTATGATAGTTATCAATCAAGTTTTGGTCATTGGTAAATGAATGAACAGTTTCAACGTGACCATTTAACACGTGATATTTCTCATCCAATACTTTTAGGATTGGTGTAATTGCATTGGTAGTACAGCTTGCAGCAGAAATAATCTTGTCTTCATCCAAGATATCTGCGTTATTTACACCGTATACGACGTTCTTCATTTCGCCTTTACTTGGTGCAGTCAACACGACACGTGCAATACCCGCACATTTCAAGTGTTGGCTTAGACCTTCAGCATCGCGCCATTTACCCGTATTATCAATCAGAAGCGCATTGTTAATACCATACTGGGTATAATCCACTTCACTTGGACTAGATGCATAGATGACTTTGATGTAGTTACCGTTTGCGATGATCGCTTCGTTTTCTTCATCAACAGCAATGGTTCCTGCGAAAGTACCGTGAATTGAGTCACGACGTAACAAAGACGCACGTTTTGCCAAATCACCATCAGAAGATTTGCGTACTACGATTGCTTTAAGGCTTAAACCGCGACCCAAGCCAGATTGACTGATGATTAAACGCGCCAAGATACGACCGATACGACCAAAACCGTACAACACGACATCTTTAGGTTGTTCAGAAGTTGCATTACCTTTAATTGACTCAACAGCTTGAGCAACAAAAGCATCGATATCGCCGCCTTTTTCTTTATATTCAACAGCAAGTTTACCAATATCCACTTCAGCAGAACCGATATTCTCAATTTTAGCCAATGCTTCTAAAATTGGGAAAGTATTAACAACAGAAAGCTCAACATCAACCACGCGAGTACGACGATGCGTTTTTAAAATCTGAATCACAGAGCGGTTAATTAAAGAACGACCGTAAACAGAAACGACAATATTTTTTTCACGGTATAACTGACCGATTAACGCGATCATATGTTCCGCAATTTCTTCGCGGTTTTCCCAGCGACCTTGGTGTTCCGCGTGTAGGGCGATGATAGTGTCTTTGCTCACAAATACGTCCTCTAATGAATAATTTTAGGCGTGAATTTCAAAACCCCATAATTGTAAAGGAATTATCATCAAGATTGAATCAAAAGCTGTGAATGTCGATGATATTTTCAGTGATATTCACTATAAATTTATAAAATACTTATAATTTTTTATTTTAATTTTTACATTATTTTTCTAAAAGTGAGTCAAAATTTAAATTTCGTCGTATTTTTTTTGATCATATCAAATGTTACTCAAGTCTAAAGTGTTGAAATTTGATTAAAATTATCTCAAATCTCCTCGTTTAAGCGTTTTTGATAATGCGCAACATTTCGCTCAAGTGCTCGTTTATTTTTATGTTGTTGATAAAGGTGCCAACTTCCCTCTATCACTAACAATGACACCGCACACCAAATGGGAATGTAAGTGTACCATTCTTGAGGACTAATTTTTTCACCCAATGCCAAAGAAGCCAATGCCAATAAAATAGGCTCTAAATAGCTAAGCAGACCAAATAAAATCATCGGTAAAAAACGGCTTGCTAAAATATAACTCCCCAAACCCACTGCGCTTAATAAGCCTAGTCCAAGCACAACCAACCACATGAACGGTTGCTGTTGTATCGCCAGACTTCCCGTTCCACTTTGAATAAAGTACACAGCAATAGGCAAGATAATGACAATATCCCACCAAAAACCACCAAGATTATCCGTACCCATTTTTTTACGCAATAAAAAATAAGCCGAGTAACCAAAAGCAACCAGTGCCGTTTCCCAAGCAATAGACCCTAAACGAAAAATTTCGTGACTAACGCCTATAACCGCAAGAATTACAGCAGCGATTTGAAATTTAGACAGTTTTTCGCCATAAAATAAGCTACCGCTCAATACCAGAACCAACGGCAATAAAAAATATCCCAGTGAAACCTGTAAACCTCGTCCATTCATAGGTCCCCATAAAAATAACCAAAGCTGAACTGAAGTCAGCAACGAAGATAGGATCACCAATAAAAGGAAAGCTGGATTTGCAAGCACTCGTTGATAAATGCTTTTAATATGCGGCAAATCCCCCAACAACCACATCAGCAGCGTTAAAAAAGGCAAGGTTGCCAACATGCGCCAACCAAAGGTTTGTTCGCTGTCCAGACCTTTTAATAACTGGGTATAAAAATACAATACACCAAAGGTCACCGATGCGATAACCGACAATATTATGCCCTTAAACATCCTGACCTCTTATATTAACGCGCGAAAAATATCTAAAATATCAAACGATTAAAAAACAAAAAAACCATGCATTCGCATGGCTTGATCTTATCATCATAACCATTATTTTAGAGTATGTTGAGGGCGAATAATATCATTCAGGTCATAACCTAAAGATTTTGCATAACTCAAATACTCATTCAATACATCTTCAGACAGTTCAGGCGTTCTGGATAGTACCCATAAGTATTTACGGGAAGGTTCTCCGACCAATACAGTTTGATAATTTTCATCAAGTTTAAGAATCCAATAATCTCCCCGCGCCACAGGAACCCAACGTATTGCTTCAGGCAAAAAGCTGACTTTTAATTTGGTATTAAAAGGAGGATTTTCGACAAAAGCCTCACCAACCGATTGTTTAAGCACACCATCTTTGCTGTAACAACGATTATCAACAGTCACGTTGCCATTTTCATTCAAGGTGTAAGTTGCGGTAATGTCCTTGGCACATTGTTTCTCAAAATACATTGGTTTACGTGCAATTTCGTACCAGACACCCAAGTATTTGTCTAACTCAACCCGCTCTACCGTTGGCAATGGCTTACTTTGCGCATAAGCAACCGTTGCAACCGCTAAACCTGTTAATACAATCCCGCCCACTGCAATTTTAGTCAGTGTCCAACTGGCTTTTGGGAGATTCTGTTTTAATGACATTTGTATTCCCCTGCTCATTGCCTGATTTAATCGGCATCGATTTATTCAAGATTACTCACATTAGCTTGTTTTATATGCAAATAATGTATAGATATGTAGCAATTTACACAGAGAATGGTGTCCAGATTTATTGCAACATCTGCGCTTTTAAACGCACGATTTCATCGCGTAACCGCGCTGCTTGCTCAAATTGCAACTCTTTCGATGCCTTGATCATTTCCTTCTCTAATTTACCAATATGCTTGGTAAAGAGTTTTGGATCAGCCAGAATATGTCGTTCGTCTGCTGAAAGCGCCTTCGCCTGATCAGAAATTTTGGCATCAATTTCATCATCATTAAAGACTTCGCCAGTATCAATTTCTTTAATTTTCTGACGTACTGCACTACGCGGCGTAATCCCATGTTCCTGATTAAATTCAATTTGCTTATTACGACGACGATCTGTTTCATCGATGGCTTTTTGCATCGAATCGGTTACACGATCTGCATATAAAATCGCTTTACCTTTCAGGTTACGTGCAGCACGACCAATGGTTTGAATCAGTGAACGTTCGGAACGTAAAAAGCCTTCTTTGTCTGCATCCAAAATCGCCACCAAAGATACTTCTGGCATATCCAATCCCTCACGGAGCAAGTTAATACCCACTAGCACATCATAAACGCCTGTGCGGAGTTCATGAATAATCTTGACCCGTTCAACCGTATCGATATCAGAATGCAAATAAGCGACTTTCACCCCATATTCTTTTAAATAAGAGGTCAAATCTTCTGCCATTCGTTTGGTTAATGTCGTCACCAAAACCCGTTCATCCAGATCTTTGCGCAGATTAATTTCAGATAATACATCATCGACTTGTGTCAACACTGGACGAATTTCAATTTCAGGATCGACTAGACCTGTCGGACGCACCACTTGCTCTACAATCTGATCTGATCGTTCCAATTCGTACTTGGCAGGTGTTGCACTGACATAAATTGTAGTCGGAACAATACGCTCCCATTCTTCAAATTTCATCGGGCGATTATCCAGTGCACTTGGCAAACGAAAACCATAATTCACCAGATTTTCTTTGCGTGAACGGTCACCCTTATACATTGCACCAATTTGTGGAACAGTCACGTGCGATTCATCAATGATTAGTAGCGCATCATCAGGGATATAATCAAATAGAGTCGGTGGTGCTTCGCCCGATGGACGACCTGATAAATGACGTGAATAGTTTTCGATGCCATTGGTGTAGCCTAATTGCTGCATCATTTCCAGATCGTAACGCGTCCGTTGCTCGATGCGTTGTGCTTCGATCAATTTGTCATGTTCACGGAAAAATTTAAGCTGATCCTGTAATTCAACTTTAATAGTATCGATCGCGCGGGATAAATTGTCTTTTGGCGTCACATAATGGCTTTTTGGATAAATGGTTACACGCGGCACCTGACGCAACATTTTACCTGTTAAAGGATCAAACCAGCGAATTGATTCAACTTCGTCATCAAACAACTCGATGCGAATCGCATTTTGATCGGATTCAGCAGGAAATACATCTAAAATTTCACCCCGAATACGATAAGTACCCCGTAAAAACTCCAGTTCATTACGGGTATATTGCATTTCAACCAGACGGCGAATCAAATCATCACGATTGACACGATCACCTTCGACCACATGCAGCAACATTTTCATATAGGCTTCAGGATCACCCAAACCATAAATAGCAGAAACCGAGGCCACAATAATTGCATCACGACGTTCTAATAAAGCTCGTGTCGCCGAAAGACGCATCTGATCGATATGATCATTAATCGCGGCATCTTTTTCAATAAAAGTATCTGACGAAGGCACATATGCTTCTGGTTGGTAATAATCATAATAACTGACGAAATATTCCACCGCGTTATTAGGGAAAAAAGCCTTAAACTCACCATAAAGCTGCGCCGCTAAGGTTTTATTATGCGCCATGACAATCGTGGGGCGTTGAGTCTGAGCAATGACATTAGCCATGGTATAGGTTTTACCCGACCCCGTAACCCCCAATAGCAACTGATTGCGATAGCCACTTTCAACACCATGTACCAGTTTTTCAATCGCTTGAGGCTGGTCACCTGCGGGTTGGTAACTGGTGACTAATTCAAAGGGTTGCTTATCGCTCACTCGGCTGCTCTCTTCTTTTCAAAATTTCATTTCACTAAGCCCTTTATGGGGTAATTCACCCTCAATTTAAAGGCTTTTCCTGTAAATTTAATTTCTACATTTTGTACTTGACCCATCTGCGTTTCGTCTGCAACATGGAACACATCAGCATCAGAATTGAAACAACATGGCATACCATTATCACGACGAAAGCATCATCACGGAACTTCCTGAAGATACGGTTTTTGTCTTTGGCAGTAATATGGCTGGACAACACACACATGGTGCAGCACGTGTCGCTGCACAGCATTTTGGTGCGGTGAATCATGTTGGTCGTGGTTGGGCAGGTCAAAGCTTTGCCATTCCCACTTTAAATGAACATTTGCAGCGGATGCCATTATCGCAAATTGAACACTATATAGATGATTTTAAAGTCTATGCCCAACATCACCCCAAAATGAAATATTTCATCACTGCTTTGGGTTGTGGTATTGCAGGTTATAAAGTCTCTGAAATTGCTCCTTTATTTAAAGGGATTCACAACAATGTGATCTTGCCTGAGTCGTTTAAACCCTATATTGATGAAAATGCCATTTCACAATTTCCAGATTTGACTTCGCATACTGTACAGTCCTTTATTAACGACGATGTGATTTTTTATTTTGATCATGGTAGTGACTCTTTTGAAGAAGCCTTAGATAAAACTGATTTAAGTGATGCTGAAAAATCGATTGCACTCATTGTTTTAAATGAAGATATGTACCCGCGCGACCGTTATGGCCGTGGCCGCGAAAGTGAGCTTGAAGATATTTTAAGCAAACTCAATGGCAAGATTTTTAATTTTCATGATAATCGCGAAGGCGCGATGATTTTTGTCGGGGTGATTGTGGCATTGATGGAACTTTATGATATCGATGAACAAGACTTCATTAAACTCTGGCGTGGTGACATCACCATTCAACATCCCATTAATCGAATAAAATCGTAAGATATTGTATTCCCTGCTCTTTTATTCCTTTATAAAAGAGCTTTATAGATTTCTCTTATTCCGTCTTTTTTTATCTCGGCTTTGCGAAGAAGAATAAATAAAATTGAATACGTGATCAAAGAAATCTTATGCTGACTCTTTCACAGCAAAACTATGGATGCTTTTGCTCACCTACTTCACATAAATTGTCTATTTTTTACACCTTACTATTTCCAAGTGTAACTGTTGGTTTTATACTCCATGAAAAATAAATAATTCATTGGAATTTCCTGAATGCAGACTTTAGATTCATCTATTTTTGACCTTGCACCGATTCCAATGTGGCTGGAGGATTATAGCGATATAAAAATCCAGTTTGATGCATGGCGCGCTCAGGGGGTCGAAGATTTACATGCATTTTTAAGCGAAGATCTTGATCGGGTACGCCAATGCGCTCATAAAATAAAAATCATCTCAGTCAATCAACAAACACTGGATTTATTTGAAGCAAATTCACAGGAACATTTATGTAGCAATCTAGATCGTATCTTTCAGGAAGATATGTTCAAATCCCATATTTATGAATTAATTGATTTATGGAATGGTAAAACTCATTTTTCGAGTGTAGCAGTCAATTACACTCTGTCTGGCAAACGTCTGGACATCCAACTACGTGGGTCAATCCTTCCTGGATACGAACAATCTTTTGAAAGGTTACTCATTACCACTGAAGATGTAACCTCTTATCAAAACGCACGTAGATTAGAAGAAAAAAATCGCAGATTGGCTGAAGCAAGATTTGTATATTCACCAGCTTCTCTTTGGGTTGAAGATTTTAGTCGGGTTAAAGTTCGAATTGATCAATTAAAACAGATTGGAATTGACGATTTTCGAACTTTTTTAGATGTACATCCTGAGTTTGTCAATCAATGTATTGAGGATATTTTAATCCTCGATGTCAATCAGGCGACACTCGATTTATTTCAAGCCCCTGACAAACAAATCCTGCTCAAAAATATCCATAAAGTTTTTTCAAATGAGATGCTAGGCACCTTCCGCGAGCAACTGATTGAGTTATGGAAAGGTAATATTCATCATCAACGCGAAGCGGTCAATTATGCACTAGATGGCAGTATTCGTAATGTGTTGTTGCAGTTTACCGTTTTTCCGGGCTATGAAAAGGATTGGGGGCTGGTTCAAGTTGCTTTAACCGACATCACTGCACGGAAAAAAGCAGAAAATTATCTGGAATATTTAGGCAAACATGATGTGCTGACCAAACTATATAATCGCTCGTTCTTTACGGAAGAACTTAATCGTCTGGAACGTAGTATCTTGCGACCTGTTTCCTGTATTTTCCTGGATATGAATGGCTTAAAAGAAGTCAATGATCAACTGGGGCATGACGTGGGCGATGGTTTATTACGTCGTGTTGGCAGTGTATTAACTCAAGCAATTCAAAATACAACCTATACAGCGTCACGTATTGGGGGAGATGAATTTGTCATCCTGATGCCAGGAACAGATGAAACCGCAGTTTTGGTGATGCTACAGACCATTCAGGAACTGTTTAATATTGACAATCAATACTATTCAAGCCAGCCGATTAGTATGTCATTTGGGTCTGCGACCACACTTGAAAATGAAAGTATTGAAGCCATGCTTAAACGCGCCGATCAACAAATGTATCAGCGCAAAAAGCATTTTTATCAGGATAAAGAGGCGAGTTAAAAAACAGGAAAATCCTGTTTTTATCCTTGACGTGCCTTAAAACGTGGATTGGATTTGCAAATCACATACAGCTTGCCACGACGACGAACAATTTGACAATCTGGCGAACGCTTTTTTGCACTTTTAAGAGAAGATAGAACTTGCATAATATAAGACCCATTAATAGATATGTTATAATATAACATTAATCTAAAATATCATCCTGCGTCAAGTCACAATGTTCATAGTCGAAAAAAAGCCTTTCATGGTTACATGAAAGGCTTTTGATTCAGCGTAAAGAAAATAGCTTAAAATTAGCGTTTTCCCATTGATCTACGCGTACCACGTGGCGGCATCCAAGTACGATCAGCATATTGTTCAGGTTTTGGACGAACCTGATTATGCACAGCATCTTCGTCATCGCAATCTGCCGCTTGAGGCATTGGAAAAGGTAATTTCACTAAAGCCTTTTTCGCTTTGGGCTTTTGTTCACTCATGATGTTCACTTAAATTTTGGGTGACCTTTATTTATTTTAAATGATTTTCACCTAAGATGCCGCTAAAAATAACAAAGTAAATGTCTATTCGTTTATTTGAATTACACTCGCGTCATGTTTTTTATAAATTTGTTTTGATAATAAAACACGTCTCAACAATTTTGGGCTAAGATAGTATGCTTTTATTTTTTTAATCCCATAAGAAGGAATGCTGCCGTGGACGTACGTCTGTCTGATCGTGTAAATGCCATCAAACCGTCCCCTACTCTTGCTGTTACCAACAAAGCTGCTGAACTTAAAGCAGCAGGTAAAAATGTGATTGGTTTGGGCGCAGGTGAACCAGATTTTGATACCCCGCAACACATCAAAGATGCTGCTATTGAAGCCATTAATAATGGTTTTACTAAATATACAGCGGTTGATGGTACGCCAGGCCTAAAAAAAGCAATCATTGCAAAATTTAAACGCGACAATCATCTTGATTATCAAGCGAACCAGATTTTGGTATCGTGTGGCGGTAAACAATCATTTTTTAACCTTGCATTGGCATTGTTAAATAAAGGTGACGAAGTCATTATCCCTGCACCTTACTGGGTAAGTTATCCAGATATGGTGATTATCGCTGAAGGGACACCTGTGATTGTAAAATGTGGTGAAGACCAACGTTTTAAAATTACGCCAGCACAATTAGAAGCAGCGATTACACCAAATACTCGTTTATTGGTACTAAATAGCCCTTCTAACCCAACAG
Source organism: Acinetobacter ursingii DSM 16037 = CIP 107286 (assembly GCF_000368825.1). GTDB lineage: Bacteria > Pseudomonadota > Gammaproteobacteria > Pseudomonadales > Moraxellaceae > Acinetobacter > Acinetobacter ursingii. The sequence goes on from NZ_KB849715.1 coordinate 92,524, forward strand.
GTATGATTTATACCAAAGCTGAACTTGAAGCATTGGCTGAAGTTTTACGCAAACACCCACAGGTTTATATCGCTTCTGACGATATGTATGAACCGATTCGTTGGGAAGATGAGTTCTACAATATCGCAACTGTTGCTCCTGATTTGTATGACCGCACTATTGTTTTAAATGGTGTATCTAAAGCCTATGCCATGACAGGCTGGCGTATTGGTTATGCAGCAGGTCCAGCAAAGCTCATCGGCGCAATGAAAAAAATTCAGTCTCAATCCACTTCAAACCCGACTTCGATTTCACAAGTTGCTGCTGAAGCTGCATTGAATGGCCCACAAGATGTACTTGAGCCAATGATTGAGGCATTTAAACGCCGCCATGATTTAGTTGTAAATGGCTTAAACGAAATTCATGGTATTAGCTGCTTACCAGCCGATGGCGCTTTCTATGCTTATGCCAATATTCGTCCACTCATTCGTGCCAAAGGTTTAAAATCTTGCACCGAGTTTTCTGAATGGTTACTTGAAGAAACTGGTGTTGCCGTTGTACCGGGTGATGCTTTTGGTCTGGGTGGCTTTATGCGTATCTCGTATGCGACTGCAGACGAAGTTTTAGTCGATGCTTTAGCGCGTATCAAAAAAGCAGCTGAATCTATCGATGGCATTGATGCTGCAATTGCCTCTATTGAAGCTGAGAAAAAAGCTTAATCCACTTTTGCAAATAAAAAAATCTATCTTCGGATAGATTTTTTTATTTTATAAGTAAGGAAACTCGTTCAATTGATTAAAATTAACTATAACGTTTAGGTCGTTCCAGACTTAAATAATGACAATAATAAGGCAAGGTTTGATCTAGGGTAATTTCTTTAATCTGCTGTTCTTCTGTACTCCAAGCCAGCGCAGAAGTTTTGGCAAATAAACCTTTACGCTCAATTGCAAAAAGAAATAAAGAGTTGTACCAGCATTCGCTCAATTGCGTCCATAGTCCATGATTGACATCATTTAGAACTTTTACCTGATGCTCAGTCCATTTATCCCCAAACCATAATTGTAACAAATCACCTAGATAGATTTTTTCTTCACTCACGATAGAAAAATGAATGTGAGCATCTTCAACCGGCTGATAATACAAAGCGGGATCACGCACAATATCCAGATATTGAGCTTGATAAAATTTAAATTGAGAGAAGATATCTTGAATATGAAGAATTGGCATAATACTGCCCTCCGATTTAGCCATTTAGTGCTGGCAAGTTGGGTTAAATCCACACAGTTTGAATGTCCATTCAAACACTCTTACGCTGTTAAACATAGCAATCTACAACTCAAAGCACAAGTATTTTTATGTCAGATATAGTATTTGTTCAAATAAACATCATACACACGGAAAATGAAAGAAACATGACAGATTGGACTTGACCGTATTTAAAATCCCCTTATAATCGCTTTCAGATTCTCCCATAGCTCAGTCGGTAGAGCGACGGACTGTTAATCCGCAGGTCCCTGGTTCGAGCCCAGGTGGGAGAGCCAAATACAAAAAAGCCCGCAGCATTAAAGCGGGTTTTTTTATGCCTGAAATTTATGATTTAAGTCTTCACTATTATTCTATTTTCTTAATTCCATCAATGTAGCATAAAATTTAAAGTATAAAAAAAGCCCGCATTACGCGAGCTTTCTTAAATTGATATGGATTACAAGCTGTAGTACATATCAAATTCAACTGGATGAGTCGTTGTATTTAAACGACGTACATCTTCAGTTTTAAGTTCGATATAAGCATCCAACATTTCTTTCGTGAACACGCCACCTTTAAGAAGGAATTCGTGGTCATTTTGAAGTGCTTCAAGCGCCATATCTAGGCTGTGAGCCACTGTTGGGATTTTTGCTTCTTCTTCAGGAGGAAGATCATACAAGTTTTTGTCAGCCGCTTCGCCCGGATGGATTTTGTTTTGAATACCATCAATACCCGCCATTAACAATGCTGCAAAGCCCAAGTACGGGTTCATCATTGGATCTGGGAAACGAGCTTCGATACGCTTGCCTTTCGGGCTAGACACGTAAGGAATACGGATAGACGCTGAACGGTTACGTGCAGAGTAAGCAAGCATAATTGGTGCTTCGAAGTGAGGAACCAAACGCTTATAAGAGTTTGTAGACGGGTTTGTGATTGCATTCAATGCACGAGCGTGCTTGATGACACCACCGATGAAGTAAAGTGCCATTTCTGACAAACCAGCATATTCATCACCAGCAAACAAGTTCTTGCCATCTTTAGAGATCGACATGTGAACGTGCATACCAGAACCATTATCACCTACCATTGGTTTAGGCATAAAGGTTGCTGTTTTTGCATATTGATGAGCAACGTTCCAAACTGCATATTTGAATTGTTGTACTTCATCAGCTTTACGAACAAGTGTATTGAAGCTCACACCAATTTCTAACTGGCAAGATGCAACTTCATGGTGATGTACTTCTACACGACCTGGACCCATGATATCTTCAATTTTTGCACACATTTCTGCACGCATATCTTGTGAAGAATCCACTGGTGGAACTGGGAAATAACCACCTTTAACACGTGGACGGTGACCAGAGTTACCAGATTCATAGTCTTTACCAGTCGACCATGCAGCTTCTTCAGCGATCAATGTATGACGAGCGCCAGACATATCGATGTCCCATTTTACTTCGTCAAATACAAAAAATTCTGGCTCTGGACCAAAGAATGCTGTATCACCAATACCAGTTGATTTTAAATATTCTTCTGCACGACGAGCGATCGAGCGTGGGTCACGTTCATAGCCTTGACCAGTTGAAGGCTCAATAACGTCACAAGTTACAACCACTGTAGGTTCAGCAAAGAACGGGTCGATAAAACCAGTTTCTGCATCCGGACGTAAAATCATGTCAGAAGCTTCAATGCCTTTCCAACCTGCAATTGAAGAACCGTCGAACATTTTACCGTCTTCAAATGTATCTTCATCAATTGAATCTGCTGGATAAGTAACGTGTTGCTCTTTACCTTTAGTATCCGTAAAGCGAAAATCGACCCATTTAGCGCCACTTTCTTTGATGAGTTCGAGGACCTTGTTCGCCATGCTCTGTATGCTCCAATGAAGTATTATTGCACTTGTGAAGTGCGTGTTAGTCGTTGGCTGTTATAAAGCAATTCCCATACCAACTTTTTGAGACTATTCTAATTTATTGAATTCTTTAGCAGAATATTAAAAAAGACCTGTTTATCCCATTGCTATTATACTGCTTGCAATTTTAATTGCACCATATTCAAACATTTTCATTTTAGCGCAATTTAACTGTTAAATTTATGAACCATATTGGTGCGTTTTCATTTTTTTGTCTTAATGCGGTGCATAACTTTGAAATTAAAATATTCTCATTATTCTTATTTTGTTTAAAATGAACAAATTGTTTGCACTGGTAATGTTAGATGAAACCCATGACTGCCAATTTTCTTGGATTTTCTTCCATTTTGATTTGGGCGAGTATCGTGGGTGGCGTCAAACTGGTGACCGAGCAATTAACCCCTATGCTTGGTATTGCACTACTTTATAGCGTCAGTGCATTTAGTATTGTGTTATCCAACCCCAAAGCCTTAAAAATAGCCTTACCACCAAAATATTTAGTCTATTGCAGCAGCTTTTTTGTTCTTTATGAAATTTTGTTTTTAACTTCGATTGGTCTATCTCATACACGTGAAGAAGCTTTGATCTTGGCGATGATTAACTATTTATGGCCAAGTTTGACTTTATTGTTTGCTTATCTCTATCGACAGCTTTCTTTTCAACTCCCTGCATTTTTAGGCATCGCTATTTCTATCTTAGGGCTAGGGATAGTCATTAACCCTCAACTTTTTCATTTGTCTTTATTTTTAGATACTATTTCTAAAAATCCTGTTGCTTATCTATTGGCTTTTATCGCGGCAATTTTATGGTCGTTATATTGTGTGCTGACTCGAAAATTGGCACAAGGTCATAATGGCGTTCCTTTATTTTTTTGTTTTACGGCTATCGCACTGTGGATTTTGTTTTTTATGACACATCAGTCGTGGCAAATGCCTTCTGTAAAGCTGTGGCTAGTCATCATTGTCATGGGGACTTTGATTGGGATTGCCTATAAAAACTGGAATCAAAGTTTACAGTTTGGACAGATTCAATTGTTATTGTTGGCGACTTATTTTACCCCTGTTCTATCAAGTATATTTGCCAGTGTATTGCTACGAACAGTTCCAGAATGGACGTTTTGGATTGGAACGTGTTTAGTGAGTTTCGGCGTTATTGTATGTTGGAAATTTAGTCGAAGTATTGAGGCTTAAATTTTACGCACCCATTATTTTAAGCGGAAATAATAAAAAACCCTGTCGATGAACAGGGCTTTCATTCTCAACAGTGGATAACTGTTTGATGTGTGCAGCTTAAGCAAGCTTACTGTTAAATTGCTTGCCAAGGCATTTGGTACACGGAGGTAAACGATCAGTACCAATTTCTAAATAAACGCGGTGCCCGCATTGAATACAAAAATAGAAGCCTGTTCCAGGTTTTTCGCCAGCAGTAACCATTTTTGCTCTCCATAGATTTTAGAAATGGTATATATATTATAACTTGATAAGACTAGTGAATGATTGACCTTTCTGACGAGTGGTGGTGGCGGAAAGATGAAGGATGGAATACAACAGGGGGCATATCTAACAATCAAATACGAAAAAACCCGACAGTATGTCGGGCTTTTTTATTGAGTTGACTACTTTCAGATAAAAAAGATCTCTTTTAATTTTCTGGTAACTGGACTCTATCCAAAATAGAAACAAACATACTTTCAATTTCTTCGAAGATCTTCATGCCTGGTTTGATCACAGGTGCTATGGTATCTTTTAAAAAAGTATCTGCTCTATTTCCAATTCTTGTTATACCTAACTCTTGCTTAAATTTTGTAAAGAAATCGCCAGAAGCTGATTTTAAATCATCATTGGGGTTTCCTCTCATTATGCTCGCTTGTAAAGCATCAGCTTTAATTTTTAATACATCTGCTAGTTTTTCATGTTTTTCAATAGACTTTAAATATTCTTCTATTACTTCATCATCAAGCAAATAACTTTCCAAATTACGCCTGCTTGTTACATAAATATCATCTTGATTAAGTTCTTTAACTTCTTGCTCTGAACGATCATCTCTATCTAATAGCTTTAATATCTTCGTTCTAGGCATTAAATTTTTTAAAACCAAGGTAACTGCATGATCTGGTTTTTCAATATCATTACATCCTCCCCCACTTATAAAAGTAATATTTTGGGAACTCTTTGATAAGATCATTGAGTATATAAATGCATCGAATTCTTTTCGGGTATTACCTAATAAACTACCTTCGCATACAATAATATTAGAAGGTAAAAATGAATTTTTTAATTCTCCTAATGCAATTGCAAGAAACTTTTCCCAAACCACTTTATCTATAGATGTAGGATATAAAGTTGTTTCATCATCAAAACTCTCTATATGAAAATCAATAAAATTAACAGTATCAGAATATTGAGTCGAAATCTCTTTAGCTTTTTGCATAATGCCTAAAGAATGTGTATTTATCCAAAGCTGTGAATTATCAGGAATAATATTATACAATTCCTCTAAAAGCTTAGATTGAAGAGAAGTATGAATATGAAGTTCAGGTTCATCTATCATAAAAATAGTATTATTGTATGAATCTATTTTTACTTGTAAATCTAATATCAAATCAAAAACAGCTTTCTCACCAGCTGACAAATTTTTATACGGATAGTTCTCAACATTTCCTTTTTTAAAAGTAAAACAACTATCGCTTAATGGATCGACAATATTTCTTAAAGTTAATTCAGGGAAAATTCTATTAAAAGATTCTCTTATTTTTCCAATCAGCTCACCCCTTAAATCCTCCACAGTTCTCGTATTATTATTTTCACTAAATAAAGATTTCATAGTGTTTTGCACAAGTCTTTGATAGTTTTCGGAAACCGTTTGATCTGTATCAATTGATCTATTCACTTTCAAATGATCAAATGGCTGATTCATTTTACTAAATTGATTTACTTGAAAATCTGGCTCATGCCTATATGCAGATCTAAAATAAATTGCATTCCGCGGTAAATGTTGTTCTTTATAATCATAAAAATCAATCTGAACCGAATTATAAGAATCAAAGCTTAATAAGGGATTTCTCGAATAATAACTTGTATCACCGCTCCACCCCCAACCAGCCCTTTGTTTATAGTAATGGTGAAATGCATCAAAAAGTGAAGATTTCCCACTTCCATTTGGTCCAACAATAATGATTAATTTAGCTTGTTCATTAATATTTCTAATTGTTAAGTTAAAAAATCTTTTAAAATTGTTAAGACGGATTTCTTTTACTTTCATGTATTTTCTCAAAATAAAAACCCCATCATCAAGATAGGGCTTTTATGAAACAATATCAATAACTTTTAGCTAAAGCATTACGCCACTTGACCTTCTAAAAAGTCCTGCGCAAAACGCTGCAACACCCCACCCGCTTCATAAACAGAAACTTCTTCTTCTGTATCTAGGCGGCAAGTGACAGGCACTTCAAGAATCTCTTCTTTACCATCCGCTGTGGCACGTTCAATGACTAAAGTTAAAGTCGAACGCGGTGCAATATTACCAATCACGCTATACAGCTCAGTACCATCTAGCTTTAAGGTCTTACGGTTTACACCAGCTTTAAACTCAAGCGGTAAAACGCCCATACCAACTAAGTTAGTACGGTGAATACGCTCAAAACCTTCAGCCACAATCGCTTCAACACCTGCAAGACGTACACCTTTGGCAGCCCAGTCACGACTAGAACCCTGACCATAATCCGCACCCGCGACAATGATCAACGGTTGCTTACGGTTCATGTAGGTTTCAATCGCTTCCCACATGCGCATCACTTCGCCTTCTGGCTCGACACGCGCTTTTGAACCTTGCTTAATGGTGCCGTCTGAACGAACCACCATTTCATTAAACAATTTCGGGTTGGCAAATGTCGCACGTTGCGCAGTTAAATGGTCACCACGGTGGGTTGCGTATGAATTGAAGTCTTCTTCAGGTACGCCCATTTTATGTAGATATTCACCCGCAGCCGAATCCATCATAATCGCATTGGAAGGCGATAAATGGTCAGTGGTGATGTTATCCCCCAAGATCGCAAGCGGACGCATATTAGTTAAAGTGCGTGGAGCAGCTAATGCACCTTCCCAATACGGCGGACGGCGGATGTAAGTACTTTGCGGACGCCAGTCGTATAACGGACTTTCAGCTTGTTCAAATTCGCCCAAGTCAAACATTGGAATGTAGACTTTACGGAACTGTTCAGGCTTCACCGCTTCTTTGACGAGCGCATCAATTTCAGCATCTGAAGGCCAGATATCTTTCAGGTAAATTGGATTACCATCTTTGTCTGTACCTAGTGCATCTTTTTCGATATCAAAACGAATCGTGCCTGCAATTGCATAAGCGACAACCAATGGAGGAGATGCCAAGAACGCTTGTTTTGCATAGGGATGGATACGACCATCAAAGTTACGGTTACCTGAAAGCACGGCGGTGGCATATAAGTCACGGTCAATGATTTCTTGTTGAATCACAGGGTCAAGTGCGCCCGACATCCCGTTACAGGTGGTACAGGCATAGGCCACGATACCAAAACCCAATTTCTCAAGGTCTTCGAGTACGCCAGCTTCTTCTAAGTAAAGCGCAGCCGCTTTAGAACCAGGTGCAAAAGACGATTTCACCCACGGTTTACGCACTAAACCCAATTGATTGGCTTTACGTGCCAATAGACCTGCCGCTACGGTGTTACGTGGATTTGAGGTATTGGTACACGAGGTAATGGCTGCGATAATCACTGCACCATCAGGCATTAAGCCTTCCGCTTCTTGCGCTTTTGCCGCATCCAAATTGCCTGCAATGCCTTTGGCTGCCAAATCAGCCGTAGATACACGCGCATGTGGATTTGAAGGGCCTGCAATATTACGTGTGACTTGCGATAAATCAAAACGAAGCACACGTGGATAAACCGCTTGGGTCATATCCGATGCCCAAAGCCCGATTTCTTTGGCATATTGCTCCACCAATGCCACTTGTGCGTCTTCACGACCGGTCAGGCGTAAATAATCAATGGTGTTTTGATCGATATAGAACATGGCCGCGGTTGCGCCATATTCTGGGGTCATGTTGGAAATCGTGGCACGATCGCCCACCGACATGCTGCCCGCACCTTCACCAAAGAATTCCAAATATGCGCCTACCACACGTTCTTTACGCAAAAATTCAGTGAGTGCCAATACGATATCAGTTGCAGTAATCCCTGCTTGACGCTGACCGACCAATTCAACACCGATAATATCGGGCAAACGCATCCACGATGCACGACCCAACATGACATTTTCAGCTTCTAAACCACCTACACCCACTGAAATCACGCCAAGCGCATCGGTATGTGGGGTATGTGAATCTGTACCAACACAGGTATCAGGGAACGCCAAGCCATCACGGTTTTGGATCACTGGAGACATTTTCTCCAAGTTGATTTGGTGCATGATGCCGTTGCCCGCAGGGATCACGTCAACATTTTTAAATGCAGTCTTCGTCCATTCAATAAAATGGAAACGGTCTTCGTTGCGACGATCTTCAATTGCACGGTTTTTCTCAAATGCATCAGGGTCAAAGCCACCAAATTCCACGGCTAATGAGTGGTCTACAATCAACTGGGTTGGCACCACAGGATTGACTTTAGAAGGATCACCACCTTTATCAGCAATCGCATCACGCAAGCCTGCAAGGTCAACCAATGCAGTTTGACCCAAGATGTCATGACAGACCACACGTGCAGGATACCAAGGAAAATCCATGTCCTGACGGCGTTCAATCAATTGCTTTAAATAATCAGTTAAGTTTTCTGCATCAGCTTTACGCACCAGCTGTTCAGCCAGTACTTTCGAGGTGTATGGCAAAGTTTCATATGCGCCTGGCTGAATATCTTCAACGGCTTGACGCACGTCATAGTATTCGAGCTGGGTATTGCCATTCTGATTTGGCAGCGGTTTACGGTATTGATTTGTCATTAACCACGCTCCGCCAATGGTTTGAATTCTAAGTTTTCAGGGCCAGTGTAGTTCGCGCTTGGGCGAATGATCTTACCATCTTGACGTTGTTCAATCACATGTGCTGACCAACCTGCGGTACGTGCAATCACAAATAATGGGGTAAACATTGCGGTTGGAACACCCATCAAGTGATAGCTCACCGCACTGAACCAGTCCAGGTTCGGGAACATGTTTTTCACTTCTTTCATCACCGCTTCTAAACGCTCAGCGATGAGGTACATCTTGTTGTTCTCTTGCGCTTCGGCAAGATCACACGCCACTTTCTTGATCACTTCATTACGTGGGTCAGAAACGGTGTAGACGGGATGACCAAAACCAATCACCACTTCTTTTTTCTCAACACGACTACGGATGTCTGCTTCTGCTTCATCAGCATTGTCATAACGTTGTTGAATCACGAATGCAACTTCATTCGCCCCACCATGTTTTGGACCACGCAGCGCACCAATACCGCCAGTAATTGCTGAGTACATATCTGAACCTGTACCTGCAACCACACGTGAAGTAAAGGTTGATGCGTTGAACTCATGCTCTGCATACAAAATCAAAGACGTATGCATGGCTTGAATCCATTCTTCAGATGGCGCTTCACCATGAAGTAAATGCAAGAAATGTGCAGCGATTGAGTCATCGTTGGTTTCAACTTCGATACGACGACCGTTGTTGCTAAAGTGATACCAGTACAACAACATTGAGCCCAAGCTTGCCATTAATTTGTCAGCGATGTCTTTCGCGCCCGCTTCGTTATGGTCTTCATGTTCTGGGGTTAGGCAACCTAAAACTGAAACACCTGTACGCATCACATCCATAGGGTGTGCAGATGGTGGTAATTGTTCAAGCGCCGTTTTGAGTGCTGCGGGCAAACCACGAAGTGCTTTAAGTTTTGTTTTATAGGCTTTGAGTTCTGCTTTGTTTGGAAGTTTGCCATGTACCAGTAAATGCGCCACTTCTTCAAATTCGCTACCGACTGCAAGGTCGAGAATGTCATAACCACGGTAGTGCAAGTCGTTGCCACTGCGGCCTACGGTACAGAGTGCAGTGTTGCCTGCCACTTGTCCGCTGAGTGCAACTGATTTTTTTGGTTTGAAGCCTGTGGTTGTTTCATTACTGCTCATAAGATTGTCCTTTTTATATCCTTTGGTGAATTTCGTAGCGGTGTCTTACCGAACTCTCATCTTATTTGAGGATAAGCCTTCGGCTGGACTTACTTTTGAGGGATCAAAAGTAAGCAAAAATCCTTTGTTGACCTGACGGTACTTCCCTGCTACCGCAGCCCAACGTGGCGGCATCCATGCCGCCTTCACGATTACTAAGACTTTCATGAAAGAAGGGCTTAAATTCGTGAATTCCCTCTCCCTCTGGAGGAGGTTAGGAGGGGTAAAATTATTTACTCTTCGCAAAAGTTCCATCAAGATATTGCTCAAACGCATGGTAATTAATACGCTCATACAATTCTTGACGGGTTTGCATGGTATCGACCACATTCTTTTGTGTGCCTTGTTTACGCAGCGTCTCATAGACATTTTCCGCTGCTTTGTTCATGGCACGGAATGCTGAAAGTGGATAGAGCGCAATACTGACATCGGCAGATGCTAATTCTTCCGTAGTAAATAATGGCGTAGAACCAAACTCGGTTATATTGGCTAAAACTGGCACTTTCGTGGCATTGGCAAACTGTTTATACATGGCCAGCTCTGTAATCGCTTCTGGGAACAACATATCTGCACCCGCTTCAATGTATGCACCCGCACGATCAATCGCAGCTTGTAAACCTTCTACAGCCAAAGCATCAGTACGTGCCATAATCACAAAGTTTTCATCGGTTCGTGCATCGACCGCCGCTTTAATACGATCGACCATCTCTTGCTGGGTCACAATGGCTTTATTCGGACGATGACCACAACGCTTTGCACCCACCTGATCTTCAATATGCATTGCAGCCGCACCGAATTTAATCATCGACTTGGTGGTACGCGCAATATTAAAAGCAGAAGCACCAAAACCTGTATCGACATCGACCAATAATGGCAAATCACAAACATCGGTAATACGACGAACATCGGTTAGAACATCATCAAGGTTACTGATCCCCAAATCAGGTAAACCCAATGAACCTGCTGCAACACCCCCACCAGACAAATAAATGGCTTTGTAGCCTGCACGTTGTGCCAATAAAGCATGGTTAGCATTGATTGCACCCACAACCTGTAGTGGATGCTCAGTGGCAACTGCTTCTCTAAACTTTTGTCCTGCGGATAATACTGACATGAATTTGTTACTCCTTGTCTTTATAACTGATCTATAACATCGGGTTAAATAAAATGTTTTTGGATATTGCGATAAGATGAAGCGATATGACGGCACATCAGAAGCTCTGCCAGTTCAGCATCGCCATCTGCGATCGCATCTAATATACGAATGTGTTCAGACAGCGCTTTGTGTGGACGATTCGGCGTTTTGGAATATTGCACCCGATACATACGAATCAAATGATAAAGCTCATCACACAGCATTTTTTCAAGAGTTTTATTACCGCAGTTTTTGATGATGCAATAATGAAAATCATCCTGACCTTCTTGTAAGTAATAACCTTTACCTTCTTTAAAGTTTGGATCTTGCGCATGCAAGTGCAACACTTCACGCAAATTTAAAATTTGTTGTTTATCGATGCTCTGTGCAGCTAAACGACAAGCCAAACCTTCTAAAGTTTCACGAATTTGATATAGCTCGAAAAGCTGTTGATGTGACAACGACACGACTCTCGCACCGACATGCGCAGTACGTTCAACCAGCTTTTGCCCTTCTAGACGATGAATCGCCTCACGTAATGGCCCACGGCTAATCCCATAAACGCGAGCAAGCTCAGGCTCAGAAATTTTAGTACCTGGGGCAATATCACCACTGACAATTGCGGTTTGAATCTTTCTAAATATCTGATCGGTGAGCGTGATTGAATTTAGCTCTTTAATCGGTTGAGTTATTTCAGTTGTCACAATATTGTCAACAATTAATATTTAATAAGTCAAAAATAATGGTTTAATTGGTTAAAATCAATAATATTGTCAACAATTATACTTTTGTATGATAACTATAAAAATCAAAAAACAAAGGATATAAAAATAAATGTTTTTAATTTCAGCAAGTTAATTATAGATTAAACAATAAATGTATTTTTGCTTAGCCTAATACTCAAGACCATGAGAAAACATTTTCATAAGATTGTTATGCTCAAAAAGACAAATTTTTGTATCTTCTTTGGTTAAAACCATTTTAAAGACATCGTGCATGCCGAATAAAGCAGCATAAGTTTATGTTTTGATGATAAATAAATCATTTAAATGTTGTTTTCAGTTTTTATCCTTGACCTGTACATAAGATGTGCCTAGAATGCGCATCAGATTCTCCAATAGCTCAGTCGGTAGAGCGACGGACTGTTAATCCGCAGGTCCCTGGTTCGAGCCCAGGTTGGAGAGCCAAAACTAATCTCTCATAGCTCAGTCGGTAGAGCGACGGACTGTTAATCCGCAGGTCCCTGGTTCGAGCCCAGGTGGGAGAGCCAAGATTCAAAAAAAGCCTACATATTTAATGTAGGCTTTTTTTATTGTCATGGCTGGATGTCTATTTGTGAGAAGTAAATAAAACAGCGAGGATTGCCCCTGCTGCTTTAAGCGTATAGATCATTTAAGCTACATAGCGATCTGGACGATGATTAAGTGCCAATATCAAATTAAGGATGATTGCACCTAAAATAGAAATAGCCAGTAATGTCCAACTGACGAACGCAACTGATGCCAGTAAAATACTAATATCCAAACCCATTTGAACTTTGCCTGCTGGAACTCCATAACGCTCTTGAATAAATAAAACCAGCAAATTAAAACCACCCAGACTTGAACGATGTCTAAATAAAATCAGAAAACCCAAGCCCATTAACACATTGGCTAAAACCGTAGCATACAATGGAGTTAAGCCATCAACATGAATAAAATAAGGATGTAATTCTGTTAACACAGAAAGTAGCGCGACCGCCACGAAAGTTTTGATCACCATGGGCATACCTAAGCGTTTGTATGCCAAATAATAAAATGGAATATTGATCAAGAAAAAAACCAGACCAAATTTTAGTCCTGTCGCATAATGAATCAATAAAGATAAACCTGCTGTCCCACCTGTCAGTGTTCCCGCCTGCTGCATCAACATCATGCCAAATGAGATAATAAAGGTCGCAATAATCATCGCAAGACCATCTTCAATATAAGTATGTGGTCGAGTTTTGATCTCAGCATTGAGATTTAGATCAGCAGTCAGATTAGTCATGTGATTGATCCAGATTCATCATTTGATAATTTTCTTTGATACGCTCAAGAACAATAGAGGTATGACAATTACTTACCCCAATTTTTAGCGTAGTCAGCTTATTAATCAGTTGACTCATTTCATTTAAATCGCGCACCATCACTTTTAATAAATAATCAAAATTACCCGTCAGTTTATAAACTTCACGAATCATGTTCTCATGTTGTACAAAATCCAGAAACCTGTTCAAGACATCATCACTATATTGAAGTAACTTGATTTCAATCATTCCCATGATCGGCTGTAACTCAGCCTCAGGATGCAACTGGGCATAATAGCCCTTAATCATGCCATTTTGCTCAAGCGCGATACGACGACGAGAACACTGTGAAGTTGATAAACCAATGATTTCAGCCAATTCCTGATTGCTTAATCGACCATTACATTGCAGATGCTGCAAGATTTTAAAATCATATTCATCAAGTGAATCATTCATATCAGGTCTTTACCCAATTGAAATTTATTGTGTTTTCAATTAAATTCAACATCAGTTGAATGAAAACCACAATAAATGAGTTGATACTATAATTAAGCAGCAATAATAAGCGTTTGTACCGATAAAACGCAATTAAATTGCACTTAAAATAATAAAATACAATAAAAATTCAAATTTAATCGTAAAACGCAAAAATATTGTATAACACTTGCAAATTATCATAAACAGATTCGAATTAATATTAGACGTATTTTATAAGTCCGAGACAGGTATTATGGCTACAACATGGCGTTGCATTTCAAACGCTAATCTAAGAATCATGTAAAGAAGTCTATTGTTTTGATTAAAATGATTGAATAAAAATCTAAAAATAAAGCTAAGCAACTAGCATCTGACTATTTTTAAATCAGTTAAACTTTTTTTAATAATTTCAGCTTATTAAAGCTTGACCGAAAACCGATTGCCTTTTAGAATCCTACTCCAGATTCTCCCATAGCTCAGTCGGTAGAGCGACGGACTGTTAATCCGCAGGTCCCTGGTTCGAGCCCAGGTGGGAGAGCCAAATTTTTAACCCACTCTATTTAGAGTGGGTTTTCTTTTTAGTATAGGCAAAGTGTGTTGAGTTCATCTCAAATATTCTTTTTAAGTTTAGGCTGTATATCCAGTCTATTGCTTCTAATTACTTGCTTTAAATCATTTTTCTTTTCCAGACAACAGTTTTTTGCTCGCGCTCCTATCACACCTTTTGAATCAAAAATGTTTCATCGGTTGAAAAGTGCTTTTCCCAATCATCATGTTCTGGCCCAAGTCGCTTTTAGTGCTTTGATTACCAGTAATCACTATAAAATTAGACGTAAATTTAATCGAAAAGTCACAGATTTTGTCATTTTAAATGATGCGCTTGAAGTGATCGCGGTCATAGAACTCGACGACCATTCACTTTTCCTAATTAAATAAAGTTATCAAATAGTTTCTTTATATATTTTTCATTGACATAGTGCATTTTTCGATATACTAACGTCCCCAGTATTCGTCAATTACATAAAGACATTTTGTAATCATTCAGATTTTAAGCTGATAAAATTCTGTTTTATTCAGCATCAGATTGGTTATATTTTTTGGCAATTTCTGCGCGTTGTTGCTGATATTGACGCTGATTTTCTGCATCGCTTTT
Source organism: Acinetobacter ursingii DSM 16037 = CIP 107286 (assembly GCF_000368825.1). Lineage (GTDB taxonomy): Bacteria > Pseudomonadota > Gammaproteobacteria > Pseudomonadales > Moraxellaceae > Acinetobacter > Acinetobacter ursingii. The sequence continues at coordinate 107,637 of NZ_KB849715.1, forward strand.
TGCTGCCCAAAAAGCCATTCCAATAAGAAAAAATAGAAAACATAACCCCAATCCCATAAAAAATAATGCTTTACGATGATGAGCTTCTAACATTTAACTACTCTTATCTGGATAATAAACTGCATCACTATAGCAAAAATCACAATTAAATAATGTGAAAGTCCAATCTATTTTTAATTTTTTCCCATAAAAAAAACCTCGATAAATCGAGGTCTTTTTATACTTAAAGTATTAGAAGCGGTAACCGATACCCACGTAAGTCACGATTGGATTGATTTCAATTTCACTTTGACCTGATACAACTTTCGCACCACCTAAAGTGCTAGAGGTAATATCTAATTTAGCAGTTGTTTGAAGATGTGCATAAGATACAGAAGCTGTCGCAAACCAGTCTTTATTAAAATTATAGTCTGCTCCAATGGTTGCAATTGGAGCAACCGCATCATCAATATCAACTTTTGATACAGCTAAACCGAAATTACCACCCGCTGCTGCAATTGCTTTAGCCACTTGTGGATTAGTCAATGCTAAATATCCTGAAACTGCCTGACCACTTGGAGTACCTAGATAACTCGTCATAGAAGCATTTAGAGCAGGATTGACTGAGCCATTAAGTTTGAAATTTGAGAAATGAGCATACATGATACCTGCGCCAACAAATGGACGAAATTTACTATTTACAGTCCCAAACTGATACTTAGCCAATAATGCAGGTGTATATGCATCCACATCCCCTACTTCACCAATATTTCCAAGATTTACTGATGGACCTGCAAGTGTATTATTGCCTAGACTAATACTTTTTAGAATTGTGCCTTTTCCATCAATTTTCATTTTCGGTGGATAGCCACCCACAAATTCTAAAGATACATTATCATTTACATAGTAATCAAACAGAATTGCGCCAGTATCAGCATCGTCAATCTCAAAGCCTGCATCTGGATCAGAAGTTGAGATTTTTGAACCTAAATTTAAACTTCCTGCAACACCTTGTTTCTCACCTTGAGGCATGATGTGCATCCAGCCTGCTGAAACCCCAATAGTTTTACCGTCAGAAGTTGCTGCGTGTGTTGCAAAGCTTGTAGCAAGTAATGCTACTGGTAGGAGTGCTGTTGTTAATTTTCTCATGGGAAATCCTATCAATTTGTCGTAAATACGATAAGGTCTAAGGCGTCCAAACCTTATTGTTTGACAATTATTAGAATAAATACTTAAAAGATCAATACAGATTTATAACTTAACCAGTTCATTTCTTATAATTGCATGAATTTTATTAAAATTATTTTTATCAATATCAACATAACACCTCAAATTTTATTCACTAAAAAGGCAAGTAATAATCAATTACGACTTACCTATATTTTAAAAAATGAGTTACCTTAAAAATAAATTAAATAATCAAAAATTAACTTTATAAGATAGTAATGAATATATCTAAACTTGCTTGATTCAAAGCATCATCATTTTACTGATTGTTAAGCTTTTAAATACTCAACTATTAATTTTATCCAATTTTCGATCTTTTAAACTGAGTCGACCTCGAACCACATCTGAAAACATTTTCCAGTCTGAAATAAAACTATAAAGTGGCTGCTTAAAACTGGCAGGTTTATTTTTTTCAAAAACAAAATGTCCAATCCACGCACAGGCATAACCTGAAAATAATCCATAAGCAATGTACCTCGGTTGACGCTTACGAATTGCTTTACTCAAAAAATAGAGCCCTACACTACTTCCCGTAACATGTAAACGACGGCTTAAAATATTGCGATGTTCGGTGAGATAGAAGTGATAAAATTCCTGATAATTTCTAATGGGTAATTGAATATTTAGGTTGCTGTTGGAATTTTTTTGAAACTTTACTGGCGCATTCATGGTCATCATCCTGAGACTATTTATTCCTGACTTTACCTGAAAGCTCAATCTTTAAAAAGCCTGTTTTCTGGTAATATGAAATGGAGTAATAGAACATGTTAGATGTATTCTGATATACAACGATCAAAGCTAACCTCATGAAATCTTACAATTTCAAAACAGCTTTTAATGTTATGCTTAAGCAAAATTAAACCATTAAAATCTAAAGAAGTTTTAGGAGTAAGCGCATGGTCGAAATTGAACTAAAATTTCAGCTTCCTGAGAGTAAGAAAAAAAGTGTATTGCAAGCACTAAAGCCCAAAACTGCCCAAAAAATTCGTTTACAAGCCAAGTACTATGACACGACTGAACGTTTACTTGCGCAAAATCATATGGCTATTCGGTTACGTCAGGAAGGTGATCATTGGGTACAAACTTTTAAAGCTTCGGGTAAAAACCATTTGGAACGCATTGAACATGAAGTTCATTTAGGTCAATGTGATATTGAACCCGAATTAAATCTTGAGCTATTTTCTGAAAATAAAGTTGTTAAAGATTTACTTGACCAAGTATTAGGTGAACAACAGCAGTTAATGCTGCAATTTAAAACAGATGTTCAGCGTACTTTTAAAATTTTTTCCATTGATGAAACAGACATTGAAGTTTGTCTGGATGATGGCATCGTTTCCGCAGCAGAGCTATCCGAAAAAATTTGCGAAGTTGAGTTTGAGTTAAAGCAAGGTTCACCCGAACAATTGATTTTATTTACCCAAGAATGGGTGAAAAAATATCAGCTTTGGCTCGATGTGCGTAGTAAAGCTGAACGGGGTAATTTATTGTCAATTCAACAAAAAGCATCTCCTGCGGTGAAAGCCAAAAGTTTGATATTAAGTAAAAAAGATTCCCCAGATGCCGCCATACGAAAAATGGTGTCAAATACATTGCAACAGTTATTACCCAATGTCGCAGTGATTGCAGATGGGTTTGCTGATCCTGAACACATTCATCAGGCACGTATCGCGATTCGACGTATGCGTAGTATTTTTAAAAGTTTTAAATCTTGGTCAGAAGATATTGATCCTTTATGGGAGCCGCAGCTTAAGCAAATTTTTCAGGCGCTTGGGACAACTCGTGATTTAGACGTGGTTCGGGATGAAATATTGCCTGAATTATTAAAAGCAGACGCGCCTTTTCAAAATTTACCTGAAACGGCAATAATAGATGAACAGCTTCATCTACTTTTTCAAAAAACAGAAACCATGTGCTTGCTGCTACAACTTTTAGCATTTAGTTATCACGAGCAAACAAATCATAAAGAATCATCAAAACTCAAGAAAAAAATCGAGAAGTCATTGAACCAATTGCATCAGAACATCATTCATGATGCTGATCATTTTAGTCAACTTGAAGTTGAAGCAAGACATCGTACCCGTAAACGGTGTAAACGATTACGTTATTGCATTGAGTTTGTTTCAAGCTTATATGATGGAAAATCGGTAAAAAAATATCTAAAACAATTGCAAGCTGTTCAAGACAAACTTGGTTTATATAACGATTTACACGTGACTGAGCAGGTCTTTAGTCAATCTGCCGATCAACAAGCTGAATACTGGTTTGCCGTGGGTTGGAGTAAAGCGAAACAGCAGCAACTTTTACATGAGTCCGAACAAGCATTGAAGAAATTGGCAGACATTAAAGTGTTTTGGTAAGTTAATGAGATCTAAGTTTTAGACTTAGGTCTCATGTTTATATTAACGATGCTTAGCAAAGACTTTCCAGACGCCATTGTCTGCAATTGGGTCTTGATAACTATCACTACGTTGTTTTCTTGGTTTTTCACGGGCATCGACCAGTTTAAAATGCGGCTCAACCCCTAAAATAATACCATTTACATAAAATCGAGTACGGGTATAGTCACTTTGCCCATGCTGGAAAACATAAGTTCTTAAATCAATAAATTCGCGATGAGCCACTAAAGCGGCTGTGTCATCGTTTTCCAGCCATTGCTGCATAGCAAAAATTTGATCTGTGTCAAACTGTCCACATTTTTCGATTAAGCTGGCAACACCTCTAAAGGTCTTGGATTCTTTCGCCCGAGTTTTATTAATCCGAATCCGATCAACATGAAAGAAGAATAGTGGTAAATTTAAATGGCTAGGTAAATGAATTGCATCTAAGACTTCATCTTGCATAAAAGGCTGGCATAGCGCTTGTGCCCTTTCAATCAATTCTTTCCATTGAAGATAATATTGTTCAACTTCATTTTGCAAACCATAATAAATCGGTAAACCTTCGACATGCTCCAGATGTTCAGGTGGCCAACTATGCTGACGCAATACAGCGATGTCCGTTTTTAAACGTTGAATGGCGATTGCATCTTGCATAAAGCACCTGTTTTAAATTTACTTAGGCTATTTTAAGCCTAGATCAAAGGTTTAGTTTATGCAAGGCTTTCACGTATAATAGCTGCATTCGTTTGTGTTGGAAAAAGCCATGTCTCAAAAAATTGATGCCACTGATATCACTGAAGAAGAAGCTTTAAATGCAGTTTTTTTTGAGCGTGCTGATGAGTTTATTAAACTTGCCAATGAGTTTTGCCGCCCTAAGAAGGGTGAAAAACCAAATCCTGCCGAAGTTCGCGGTCAGGTCAGTGCAGCCATGTTATTTGGAACAGCGCGTTTTAATACTTGGGTTGCTGCCAATAACTTTAAAGATGGCAATGAAATGCGTGATGCCAAACAACAAGTGATGTCATATGTTTTGCAACAGTTCCAAATGATGCTTGAAGATAATTATGACGAGTATTGCGAACAGTTTGATAACTATTTACGCTTTCGTGAAAATGAAGAATTTCATACGCATAAGCATGATCATAAACACGATCACAACCATTGAGAAAAAGCCCTTACGGGCTTTTTTTATGTCTTTTATTTTAAGATTTCTTTCATCAATTCTTTTATTTTTGTTTGGGAGACAATAAAGACAATCTAAACAGTGATGAAAGAAGTCTATAAAATTTAGTGATCAATTTTACGATCCCAAACAATTTTTTTAACGACATTATTCACGATGGTCACTGTATAATAGGTATTATCAATCAAATAGATATAATCGACTGCGGTTAATTTTTTGCGATTTTCTTCCCACTCATAACTGCGCTGAGAAACAGGCGCTTGCTGCATTTTTTGCATTAGATTAGCGTAACTATCCCCAAGATAAACCAAGCTTCCATTTTGACTGCGAACTGTACTGGTTTCTGTACTGGCTAAAACAAGGGCTGGACTGCCCAATAATGTAATTAATGCAATGATAACGAACGATCTTGTGCTTTTATTCAACATGATTTTACCTTTATTTTGAACTTTTATATTTTCAACAAAATTAACATAGCCTTTTTTTTACTATTGAGTCAAATCCAAATCCACATTTATAAAAAAGCTGCCAAACCATCTACTCCTAAAACTTAGGCAGATGGATTGGGCAGCCCATTGAACAATTAAATTTTATGGTTTGTTTACAGTTTGACCATATTGATCAGCCATGACCTCAACAAAGTGATCGAGCTTGATGTATTTTTTAATCACAGCATCAATATCCGCCTTGCTTAACTTAGCAATATCTCGATCACGTTGTCCTCGATCCAGCATATTTTTACCACGTTCTAACTGACTATTCAGCATACGATGAATACTGCGTTCATCCTCAAGCGTAGTCACTCGTTTTTTCAAAATATCAGCCTTGGCAGATTCTAATTCTTGTTCGGTGACTCCACTTTGCAATAACTTTTGCAAGACATGATGCACCGTTTGAGAAACTTGCTCACCACGCCCTGCAGTATAGTTAGCTTCAATGGTTAATGCACCCACATTGGTGCCACTATCCAATTGCAAATCGCTACCAAAGCCATAAACCAGCGCATTTTTCTCACGAAGCTCCTGCCCTAAACGTGAAGATAATTGTGATTGACCTAAAATATTGGTAAAGACAATCAACGCTGGTGCATCGGGATGATCCACCCCCACAGGGAAAGTCAAAATACTTTGATAGTTTCCAAATTCGCGTTGTTCAGACAAGGCATGTATTTTCTGAGCAGGATAATCTGTATCTGTCGATAAAATTTTCTGATAAGGCTGTGAACTTGACCAAGAACCAAATGATTGAGCGATGAATTGCTGCATTTTTTTAGCATCAAAATCGCCTGTAATTGCAATTTGGGCATGATTCATGGCAAAGAATTGATTATAAAGCTGTTTGACTTGTGCCTGCGTCGCTTGATTAAGCTGCTTTTTTGCAAATTCAGGTTCAAAGTGGTAACGCAAATCGCCCGGTTGATAAATTTCAATAAGTCGTGCCAAATTCAAAGCAGCTACTGTCTCAGGTTCAGTATATGGACGATCCAGACTGGCCAAGCTTTGTGACTTAATCAAATCAAACTGGGTTTGCTCAAAACTTGGATGTTTCATCACCTCGACCACAAATTTAAAAAAGTCTTCAAATTTGTCTTTACGCGCTTGAATATTAATGGTCATCCCATTATCTGCACTGGTCGCTGTCGCAGCACCGCCCGCTTCAATCGATTTATCAGCAACTTGCTGTAAAGTATATTTGTCTGAACCACGCAGCAACAAATAAGAAGTTAAATCCAGCACTGTACCTTTATCAAATAGAGATTTTTCCGTACCAAAATCAAGCGTGATCGTAGCGTAAACACGATCATCTCGGGTTTGTGTTGGGAACAACGCATATTGCATACCGTTTTTAAGTTTACCGCGTTGAATTTTTTTCTCAGTATTTTGTAAATAATCTGCCGATGATTTTACATATTGACTGACTTCCTGCTTATAAATACTGACATCTTTTAAAGGTTCTTCAGCAGCTTGTTGTTGATCTAGCGTTTTGGGTTTTTCCTGCTGCTTTTTTTGTTCCAGTGCCTTTTTCTGTTCTTCTGGGGTGGGTTTAATATCCCCCGCAATACGATGTTCAGGCGTTAAAAACTGTTTTAAAGTTTGATTAACCTCATTCACATTGAGTTTCTGCACCGCATCCAGATCATTAAAATATTGCCCCCAATTACCTTTTGAGGAGACAATATAATCACTCAAACGCGAACCCAAAGCAGTCGCGTCATTCATGATCAGATCTGCCTGATTTTGCATCAGAGTTTTGACACGTTTTAACTCAATGTCGTCAAATGCTTTGCCATTTTCCACCTGAGAAATCAGGGTAGATTCGACTTTTTTCTCATCATTATTCGGCGCATAAATTGCACCTAAAAACACAAGGTTAAAATCCTGATCTAACCATGTAGTCGACTGAACTGCTGTACTGATCCCCGTTTCAACTAATCCCTGATATAAATGTCCACTCGGTTGCATGGTATAAAGTAACGGCGAAAGTGCCAATGCAGGTTGGATTTTCTGATTTTGTCCATTCATATAAATATGAAACTTAGCCAAATCACTGCCCTTTTGAACTAAAAAGTTGCGTGGATTGATTCTACTTGAATCCAGTTTTGGCACTTGTACACTGGCAGGAATCGTACGTGCAGCAATTGGGCTAAAGTTTTTATCAATATTCTTCAACACTTCTGCTTTGTCAAATTTCCCTGAAATGACCATTACAGCATTATTAGGCGCATACCATGTTCGATAAAACTTATTGACTTCATCCAGTTGAATCGATTTGAGCTCGGGTAAATCGCCAATCGGTAAACGACCTAAATATTGATTGCCATACGCCGCTTTAAACATTTGATCCATCAGCACTGAAAATGGCTGATCCATGCGGATTTCACGTTCGCGTTTGACGATTTCAATCTCAGAAGGTACAAATTTTTTCTGTAATACCAATTTATCCATTCGTTGCGATTCTAAATATAGAATTTCATTTAAGGCTTGTGGCTCGGGACGTACAATATTGGTATAACGTGTAGAATAATATTCTGTACTGGCATTGGTCATGAGTGTGTACTGATCAAGCCTACGTTGAAACTCATCCCCTTTTACATCCTGCGTGCCCTTAAATGCCAAATGCTCCAAAAGATGTGCCAGTCCTCCCTTGCCTTTTGGATCATTTAAAGAACCTGTAAAATAAATGGTGTTTACAAAGACTTTATTTTCTTTATTGTTTGGGGCAAGAACGACCCGAAAACCATTATCCAGCTTATATTCTTCGATATTCTTTTCGCTTTTGACCAATACGGTTTGTGACCAAGCAGTTGCGCTTAAACCAAGAAAACACAACGAAAGAGTAAGTTGTTTAAACCGCATTAACATAAAAATTCCAAAAATTAATTAAGTCATATGAATTATTTGAACGCCGTTATAGTATGAAAATCCACAATATTTTTATAGTGAAGTTTTGAAAACGCGGCTACTCTTCACCACGTAATTTTAAATTCTGCTGGATATATAGACCACAATTTCCAGAAAACAAATAAGCCAACAAACAGGTAATGACTGCGTACTGCGCGATATCTGCTCCAAACAACTCAATTGCCAATACGATAGACGTCAGTGGTGCTTTACTTGCACCAGCAAATAAACTCACTAATCCCAAACCTGCAAGCAATGAAATCGGTAGAGGTAAAAACTGACCTAAGGCGTTGCCAAAAGTTGTACCAACAAAAAATAGTGGCGTAATCTCCCCACCTTTAAAACCTGAACCGAGGGTGGTTGCGGTAAAAATGATTTTTCCAAGAAAATCAGTTACAGGTAAATCGATATAAAATGAGGAGATAATACTACCAACACCTAGACCATTAAATTTTTGATGCCCCACGATAATCGTCATCAACATAATTAAAATACCGCCCACCATCGGTCTAAATGGCATAAAGCGCACGTAATGATTGAGTTGTTTACTGACGAATAAAATAGAAGCAATAAAAATACGAGCCACAAATCCAAATAATAATCCCGCGACAATCAGGCTTGAGATGGTGGTGAAATTAAAATCTGGGAAACTCGAAACAACATAATACTGATGAGGATGACTAATATGAAATAATTCAGGAATCTGCGAGGCAACCAGTGCAGAAACAAAACAAGGAAACACCGCAGAATAACGCAATTTGCCTAATGCAGTAATTTCTAAACCATAGATTGCCCCAGCCAATGGCAGCCCAAAAATAGCAGCAAAACCTGAACCAATACTGGCAATCAGAAATATTTTTCGGTTATCTCCAGGCACTCTAAACGCTTGGGTAATATGATCGGTCAATGCACCCGATAGTTGTACCGCAGGCGCTTCGCGTCCAGCAGAACCGCCAAAAATTTGCGTCAAGATTGCTGTAAAAAAAACCAGAGGTGTCATTCGTTTGGGAATAAAAGCCCGAGGGTGATGAATTTCATCAATCAGCAAATGAGTTCCCTTCTCAATCGGCGTCCCATAGTAATAAAACAAATATCCAATCAATAAGCCAATAAACGGTAAGAAATAGACCAACCATGGATAACTGATTCGAGTTTGATTGGCAAGATCAAAGCAGACAAAAATAAGACTGGATGACAAGCCTGAAATTAACCCAATCATCACAGAAGCAACCACCCAGTACGCTGTGTAACGAATGATCTGTGTGTACTCAGAGGACGGGAAAACTTTCATAAATACTTGCGTCTATAGCTATTGTATTAAAGTGGAAATATATCGCTATTATGATTTGACGACATGAAAATAAGCTTAACGCGTGGCAGCAATTTATTCCACTTGAAAAAAGAATGTATTTTTATAATGCATGAACTTCGATCTCACTTTGCATATATAACACCGCATATCCCGCTATTTCAATTCGATCATTTTCTAAAAGACGACTATATAACACACCACCTCGTTTTGAAGCTTGATAAGCAATCAGCTCAGTTTTATTCAATTGATCTGCCCACAAAGGGACAATTGCAGTATGAATTGAACCTGTGACTGGATCTTCATCGATACCAATCGCAGGTGCAAAATAACGTGATACACAGTCATATTCGATACTATCCGATGCGGTGATCGCAACATCCAATGTTGAACTTGTAATTGCAGTACGCATTTTACCCAATGTCTTGAGCTTGACTAAATCAGGTTGTTCATCCAAGACATCCTGTACGCTTTCGTACTGCACAATATAAGCTTGCGGATTGGCATATACCGCTTTAAATGGTTTTGACAATGCTTCATCTAAAATAGCTGGATACTCACTTAACTTTTCAGCACGGCGAATTGGAAAATTCATCAAGATTTTGCCATCTTCCGCTTGAGTCACGATAAAAATGTCTAAATCTTTAACATGGAATTGTAGCGTTGTTGCCTGAGTATAATTTCTAAATAGTACAAATGCACTTGCAAGGGTTGCATGACCACAAAAAGCCACTTCATCCATCGGTGAAAACCAACGAATTGCATAGTTTTCATCATCAAGTTTTTTTACAAACGCCGTTTCAGATAGATTATTTTCAAAAGCAATCGATTGCATCAGTGCTTCATCAGGCCAAGCTTCTACCACCAAAACCGCAGCAGGATTTCCTTTGAATAATTGCTGGGTAAAAGCATCGACCTGATACATTTTCATTCTAGATTTTTCCTTGTTTTAAATTTTGAGTTTAACCATGACTCAGCTCAGAATCATCGTCACTGTTTAAAATATCTTTATTGGTTTGATGCATCAATTGACTGGTGATGGTACCTGCGGTCATTGAACCATTCACATTTAATGCGGTACGTCCCATATCAATTAACGGTTCAATCGAGATCAAAAGTGCAACCAAAGTCACGGGCAAACCCATGGCAGGCAATACAATCAATGCCGCGAACGTTGCACCGCCACCCACACCAGCGACTCCAATCGAACTTAAAGTGACAACCAAAATCAGCGTTGCAATCCATAAAGGATCAAAAGTATTAATTCCTAAAGTTGGGGCAACCATCGTTGCCAGCATCGCAGGATACAAACCTGCACAACCATTTTGACCTATGGTCGCACCAAAAGATGCTGAAAAACTGGCAATTGACTCAGGTACACCTAAACGCTGCGTTTGTGCTTCAATATTTAAAGGAATACTTGCCGCACTGGAACGACTAGTAAATGCAAAGGTTAAAACTGGCCAGACTTTTTTAAAGAAGCGGAGTGGATTAATCCCTGATAGCGATAATAAAATGCCGTGCACTGCAAACATAATCGCTAAACCCAGATAAGACGCAATCAAAAATCCACCCAGCTTTAAAATGTCCGCCATATTTGAGCCTGCAACGACTTTGGTCATTAACGCAAATACACCATAAGGGGTTAAAGTCATGACCAAACGCACAAGCTTCATGATCCAACCTTGTAAAGATTCGATTCCGCGTAATACACGTTGTCCCTTTTCTGGCTCGTCTTTTAGCAGCTTTAATGCGGCCACCCCTAAGAAAGCAGCAAAGATCACTACACTAATAATGGATGTCGGATTTGCACCGGTTAAATCTGCAAAGGGATTGGTAGGAATAAATGACAACAATAACTGTGGTACATTTAAATCCGTGACTTTAGCGATATAATCACTATGCAGTGCTGATAATCGGGCTGTTTCCTGTGTGCCTTGCACCAAACCATCAGCTGTTAAGCCAAATAAATGAGTTACGCCGACACCGACAAAAGCGGCTATTGCCGTAGTAAACAACAAAATCCCAATGGTATAAAAACTAATTTTGCCCAACGAACTGGCATTATGCAGTTTAGCCACAGCGCCTAAAATCGAGATAAAAACCAAGGGCATCACTACCATTTGCAACAGTTTGACGTAGCCATTACCCACGATATTAAACCATTGCATGGATGCGCTAATCACTGGACTCGACTCACCGTACACCAGTTGTAGACCCAATCCAAACAACACCCCCAGCAACAAACCTGCGAGGACTTTTTTTGACAAACTCCAGTGAGTTTTATGCGTCCGCGTCTGTAAAATAATTAATCCAATAAAAATAATAATATTGATCAGCAAGGGCCAGTTCATTCAGACACCTGAAAGTTGACAAAAATCGTTGGTAATATTGGAGCATAGATAGCTGTTACGAAACTAGCCCCTCATGATTTAATTGGTTAGACAGTAACGCCTATGTTTATAGTTTTTACTTCTAAGCATTTTATTTAAATGAATTTGTTAAAATATAACATGACTGATTTATTTAGCATCCAATACTCAACTTCTTTCATTCTTCCCTTTTAATTTGCCCTATGGGAGGAAAATAAAGGGGGGGGTTAAACAATGATGAAAGAAGTCTACTATTTCAACACATGATGAAGTCCAAAAAATTAACCTCTCTAGGATGAGAGGTTATTTTCAAACTATTCATCATCCATATGCTGGATAATCGCATTTGCAAATTCAGAACAACGCAATAGTGTTGCGCCTTGCATGAGTCGTTCAAAATCATAGGTTACGGTTTTTGCAGCAATTGCAGCAGAAATCCCTTTGATAATTAAATCCGCAGCTTCTGTCCAACCCATATCACGTAACATCATTTCAGCCGAAAGAATAATCGAACCCGGATTGACTTTATCCTGACCTGCATATTTCGGCGCTGTGCCATGCGTTGCTTCATAAACCGCAACAGCTCCGCCAATATTTGCACCTGGCGCAATTCCAATCCCACCCACTTCAGCAGCTAAGGCATCGGAAATATAATCGCCATTTAGATTTAAGGTTGCAATCACAGAATAATCGCTAGGACGTAACAAAATTTGTTGCAGAAAAGCATCGGCTATCACGTCTTTAATAATAATGTCTTTGCCAGTTTTAGGATTTTTAATTTTTACCCAAGGTCCGCCATCAATGAGTTCACCACCAAAGCGCTCAATGGCGAGTTCATAGCCCCATTCTTTAAATGCACCTTCGGTATATTTCATGATGTTGCCTTTGTGTACCAAAGTCACATTTGGCTTGTCATGATCAATCGCAAACTGAATCGCTTTGCGCACGAGACGCTGTGTACCTTCTTTAGATACAGGTTTGACCCCAATACCGCAACTTTCAGGGAAACGAATTTTGGTCACGCCCATTTCTTCTTCAAGAAACTTAATTATTTTTTTAGCTTCAGGTGAGTCTGCTTTCCATTCAATCCCTGCATAGATATCTTCTGAATTTTCACGAAAGATCACCATATTGGTCTGTTCGGGATGTTGAACAGGACTCGGAACTCCTTTAAACCAGCGAACAGGTCGGATACAGACATACAAATCCAATTCCTGACGCAAAGCGACATTCAGTGAACGAATACCCCCACCCACTGGCGTCGTGAGCGGACCTTTGATAGAAACGACATATTCACGTAATGCTTCAAAAGTTTCTTCGGGCATATACGTGCCATAAATAGTATTTGCTTTCTCGCCGCAGTATACTTCCATCCATTCGATTGAACGCTTGCCACCATACGCTTTTAGCACAGCAGCATCTACCACTGCTCTCATAGCTGGTGTAATATCCACACCAATACCGTCCCCCTCAATGAAAGGAATGATTGGATGGTTTGGAACATTGAGTGATAAGTCTGCATTGACTGTGATTTTGTCACCATCCGCTGGAACCACGATCTTTTGATAACCCATTGTCTAGGTTCTCCCTTTTTAAACTGGCGAATCACGTGTGCCCCTAAGGACATACGTTAAAGTTTATTTTTTAATCGCTAATAGTCTAATCCAAAACAGGTTTTTTTGAGATTTTAAGGTTGAATAACTACATTTCTCCATTAAATAAAAACCTTTTATTAACGGTGATGACCAATAACCAAAGTAGTTTATTGATATGAAAATTGTTGTTTTTAATAAGCCTTATGATGTCTTATCCCAGTTTCGGGAGGATAGTGCGCATTTAACTGTTTCAAGTTTTATTCATGATCCTGAATTACGTATTGCAGGACGTTTGGATTTAGATTCAGAAGGTTTAATGTTTTTAACTGATCATGGTGGTTTAAATCAGTTCATTACTCATCCAAGTAATAAAAAATATAAAACTTATCTGGTTCAGGTGGATGGAGATATCACTGAAGAAGCATTGCAACAATTACGTAAAGGCGTAGAGCTGGCTGATGGTCTCACCTTACCTGCCACTGCAATTAAAGTCTCAGAGCCAGATTGGCTATGGGAACGTAACCCGCCTGTACGCTTTCGTGCCAATATTCCAACCTCTTGGGTTGAAATTTCAATTTGTGAAGGACGCAACCGTCAGGTACGTCGTATGACGGCTACTGTTGGCTTTCCTACTTTACGCTTGATTCGTACCAAAATTGGTTCGATTGATTTGGTTCGACTAGGTTTGCAACCCGGTGAACAAACTGAGATTGAACCACTACTTTATCCTGACTTTAAGGATGTGCCAGAGGATAAACCTTATCGTTCGCGCTCTTATGTTAAAAAACCGGGTGGCACTGGCGGTAAACCGATGCAGCATAAGCATAAAGATGCAGATAAAAAAGATCCGAATAAGAAAAAGTCAGGAACTAAGCGTATCTGGCAGATGGATGAAAATGAGAAGCCGCGTCGTAAGACCAATGGTACCACTCGCCCAAATACCAAAGCGCCGCGTGGTCGTAACCGTAATGGTCGTTGAGGTTTAGTTATGAATAAAAGCTCACGAAAGTGGGCTTTTTTTATATCCCCATACAAAACCAAAAACGATAAAAAAACCGATGCTTTTGCATCGGCTTTTTTTCACAATACGGGTAAAATAACCCATATTATTTTGACTTAAATCGTTTCTAGCGCGGCATTCAATGTAGAACTTGGACGCATTACTGCTTCTACTTTCGCTGGATCAACCGCATAGTAACCACCGATATCAGCAGGTTTACCTTGAACTGCTGCGAGCTCTGCAACGATCTTATCTTCGTTATCAGCCAAAGCTTTCGCAAGTGGTGCAAACTTGGCTTTTAACTCAGCATCGTCATCTTGAGCAGCAAGTGCTTGAGCCCAGTACAATGCTAAATAGAAATGGCTGCCACGGTTATCAATCTCGCCAGTACGACGTGATGGAGACTTATCGTTGTCCAGTAATTGACCCGTTGCTTGATCTAAAGTTTTAGCCAGTAACTTGGCACGTTCGTTGTTTTCCTTGATACCTAACTCTTCAAGAGAAACAGCAAGCGCAAGGAACTCACCTAAAGAATCCCAACGCAAGTGATTTTCTTCAACCAACTGCTGTACGTGTTTTGGTGCTGAACCACCCGCACCAGTTTCGTACATACCACCGCCCGCCATTAACGGAACGATAGACAGCATTTTCGCAGAAGTACCCAGTTCCATAATTGGGAATAGGTCTGTTAAGTAATCACGTAAAATATTACCTGTTACAGAAATCGTATCCAAACCACGTGCCACACGTTCAAGCGTGTAACGCATTGCTCGGACTTGCGACATAATCTCGATATCAAGACCTGCTGTATCATGATCTTTTAAGTATTTTTCAACTTTTTTGATCAATTCATTTTCGTGTGGACGGTATGGGTCAAGCCAAAAAATAGCAGGCATACCCGAGTTACGCGCACGAGTAACAGCAAGTTTTACCCAATCACGAATCGGTGCATCTTTAACCTGACACATGCGCCAGATATCGCCTTCTTCAACATTTTGAGACAGTAAAACTTCACCTGTTTCAAGGTCAGTAATATTGGCAACACCCGCTTCAGGAATTTCAAAGGTTTTATCGTGAGAACCGTATTCTTCCGCTTTTTGTGCCATCAAACCTACGTTTGGCACTGTACCCATGGTACGTGGGTCGAAGTTACCATGCCATTTACAGAAATTAATCATTTCCTGATAAATACGCGCGAAAGTTGATTCTGGCATCACCGCTTTAGCATCATACTGCTTACCATCTGCACCCCACATTTTACCACCAGCACGAATCATGGCAGGCATAGAAGCATCAACAATAATATCGTTTGGTGAATGGAAGTTGGTGATGCCTTTGGCTGAGTCTACCATTGCAAGTGCAGGACGGTGTTCCTGACATGCATGTAAATCTTCAATAATTTCTTCACGTAATGAGGTCGGCAAAGTTTCGATTTTTTCGTAAAGACCTGCCATACCGTTATTGACGTTAATACCTAATTCGTCAAATAACTTACCGTGTTTTTCAAATGCATCTTTATAATAAATTTTAACGCAGTGACCAAATACGATTGGATGTGACACCTTCATCATGGTCGCTTTCACGTGTAATGAGAACAAAATGCCCGCTTCACGACAGTCTTCAAGTTGTTTCTCATAAAAGTCGCAAAGTGCTTTTTTGCTCATAAACATAGAGTCAATGATTTCACCATCAAGCAAAGCGACTTCAGGTTTAAGTACAATGCTTTGACCGCTTTTGGTGATTAATTCCATTTTCACTTTACGCGCACGGTCCAGTGTCAATGATTTTTCACCATGATAGAAGTCGCCCTCTTCCATATGTGAAACATGCGTTTGAGACCATTGCTTCCATTCGCTCATTGAATGAGGATGTTTTTTCGCGTAGTTTTTTACCGCAGCAGGTGCACGACGGTCAGAGTTACCCTCACGTAATACAGGGTTTACCGCAGAACCTAAACATTTGCTATAACGTGCCTTGATCGCTTTTTCTTCGTCTGTGGTTGGGTTTTCAGGATAATCAGGAATTGCGTAACCTTTTGACTGCAATTCTTTAATACATGCAGTTAATTGACCCACTGAAGCACTAATATTTGGTAACTTGATAATGTTGGTATCTGGATCTTGGGTAAGACGACCAAGTTCTGCAAGATTGTTAGGTACTTTCTGCTCATCTTTTAAATATTCAGAGAACTCTGCGAGTACGCGTGCAGACACAGAGATATCGCTTTTGTCGATCTCAATGCCAGCTGGCTTGGTAAAAGTCTCAATGATTGGAAGCAGTGAGTAGGTCGCTAAAAGTGGCGCCTCGTCGGTCAGTGTGTAAATGATTGTTGACTTTCCACCAGCCATATATATCTCCTGCTTTGGATTGCGTTGTGAGGAATGAGCTTGTGACCCTCTCCTACGAACCGATTTGCTTAAATAAAACCCTGAGAGTATCGACTCTCATTGCATTTCAGTCAACGTAATATCTAGTGATAACGACATTTCGCCAGAAAATAGTAAAAGTAAATCTTCTCAGCAATATTCGTCAAATTTATTATTTTTTTCGTTTAAATAAACCGTTGTACCTCAATACAGGTCTTACATGAGGTCAAATCCCTATATTTCAATGAAGATAGCCTTATTTTTTTGAGTTAATTTTACATATTTTCTATCAAAATGAGATAAATAAATCGATAAAATAAAATTCTTTGTTATTTCTATGAGAAAAACTGTGTATAAAACAACACTTTTTGCACTCAGCCTGAGCGCTTCGAGTCTCGTATTTGCTCAAAATCCATTGAGTGTGCATGTACTTAATCTTGAAAATGGTCTGCCATCTGCTGATGTCAATGTTGTTCTGGAAGCTCAACAAGGTGAAAAGTGGGTGCAAATTAATCAGGGTAAAACCGATGAAAATGGACGTATCACTGCACTTTATCCAGATGAAAAAACTTTAGCTAAAGGAACTTATCGGGTGACATTCAAAACTGGGGATTGGTTTCGCGAACATAATCAACGTTCATTTTTTCCTGAAGTGCCCGTTGTATTTGTGATTGATGGAGCTGTAGATCATTATCATATTCCGCTCTTAATCAGCCCTTATGGCTATTCAACCTATCGTGGAAATTAATGATCATTAATGTGAAATAGCTGATGATGATTTGAGTGGGTGCAATCTTTTACCTATTAAAATGGAGAGATTGTTTCCCACATCATTTATAGGCATGAGTGATCCATTTGATCTAAATCGATAAAACTGCTGAAATTTACATCTCATTGATTTAATTTTAAACGCTTAATCTTATTTTATTGTTTTTATCATTAAAATCGTTTGACACCCTCCTCAAATCACCCTACTATACGCCCACCTCTGAAACGTCCCTATCGTCTAGAGGCCTAGGACATCGCCCTTTCACGGCGGTAACCGGGGTTCGAATCCCCGTAGGGACGCCAATTTCAGATACAGCCTCATATAAGTCCCTATCGTCTAGAGGCCTAGGACATCGCCCTTTCACGGCGGTAACCGGGGTTCGAATCCCCGTAGGGACGCCAAATTCCAAAAAAGCCACTGCATAATGCGAGTGGCTTTTTTATTTCTATCAAATCGATCATGAAGAAATAGAGACTCTGACGAATCCCTATTTGCATTGAATATATTTATGCAGACTTGCGTGAATTGACCTGACCTTTAATCACAGCCTTGATATTGCCCTTCGCATAATTCAGAAATACAAGAAGTGGCGATAATTTCGGATTTGGCTTTTTGCCTTTTCCAATACTTCTAAATTGCGCCGCATACCAAATAATTTCCATAATCGCCATTTTGTCGACAAATGGTAATCCTGTTTTAATTGGTTTGACTGCATATTTGACATCCTGCCCTGCAATCAAACGATTTGCTAAGTCCGTTTCAACTGCAAATGGACGTGCAATACCAATAAAATCACAAGCACCACTTTGCAAAGCAGCATTCATGCCTGCCACTGTACGAAAACCACCTGTAACCATCAGCTTACATGTGACTTGTTGACGAATTTTTTCTGCAAAGTCTAAAAAGTAGGCTTCTCGCGCAATGGTGCTGGCTTTACGTTTTTCTGATTTCGCACCTGCCATCGCAGGGGCTTCATAGGTTCCGCCAGAGATTTCAATTAAATCGATTCCAACGGCATCAATGGCTTTAAATACTGTAATTACATCTTCTTCAGTAATGCCACCACGTTGAAAGTCAGCCGAGTTAAGTTTGACTGAAATGATAAAGTTTTCTGAAGTCGCTTCACGTACTGCTTTATAAATCTCAAGCAGGAACCGCATACGATTTTCAATCGAACCGCCCCATTGATCCTGACGTTTATTGGTCAATGGCGATAAAAACTGACTAATCAAATAACCATGTGCACCGTGTAGCTGTACACCCTCGAAACCCGCTTTTTCACAAATACTTGCGGCTTTCGCAAAACGCTGAATAATATCCAGGATCTCATCTTCTCGAAGCTCACGAGGCGTTCCAAACATGGTGGCAAGCATAGGGCTAAATGGCACGGCAGAAGGTGCAACCGTTTCTTTATTCAATCCTTTCGGACACTGACGCCCCGGATGAGATAACTGGATTAACTGTACCATTCCGTACTGCTTGCCAATATCCGCCCATTTTTTTAGTTCAACCAGATCACGTTCACTTTCAGCGACAACAACGCCAGGCTCATTTTTAGCACGAATATCGACCATCACATTGCCTGTAATGGCACAACCCAGCCCTCCTATCGCCCATGCTTCATAAAGCCCAAGATGTAGTTGATTGGGCTGTCCTGCATCATTTGCCAATGCTTCACTCATCGCTCCCTTAATTAAGCGATTTTTAAATGTGGTATTTCTGATTTGAATTGAATCGGCAATCTGTGTCATGTTTTTCTCTTTTAAAAAATCGGAGTTATTCTTCCAATTTGAATTAAAAATTGAAGTTAAAGTCATCCTGTATTTACAAATTGACAATACCACATGTCAATTATATGCAAAAGTTTAATATTGGCTTGCGGCAATGAGCTGACGGGTATATTCAGATTGCGGTTTTAAAAAAAGTTGCTCAGTATCTTGATATTCAATAACTTTTGCATGTCGCAATACCAAAACTTTCTGACATAAGGCGCGGACGACTTGTAAGTCATGACTAATAAATAAATAGCTCAACTGCTGTTGTTGCTGTAAGCGTCGTAATAACTGGACGATTGAACGCTGTGTCGTACGATCCAATGCCGATGTAGGCTCATCCAAGATAATCAACTTAGGCTTCAAAATTAATGCGCGTGCCAAAGCAATACGTTGCCTTTGTCCACCAGATAACTCATGAGGATAACGCTGTTTAAATTCAATCGGCAATTCCACTTTCAATAGTGCATCGTCGATCAGATCTTCCATTTCATCCGCTTTAATGTGTTTGAGAACGAGTCCCTCACCAATAATTTGTGCCACTGTCATTCGTGGATTTAAACTGCTAAATGGGTCCTGAAATACAATCTGAAAATCTGTACGTAACGGGCGAAGTTGATTTTCTTTTAAATGATTTAAATCTTTGCCCAATAAAATGATTTTCCCATCGCACTCAATCAATCGAGTTACTGCCAGTGCAAGTGTGGTTTTACCCGAACCACTTTCCCCTACAATCCCAATCGACTCTCCCTGAGACAGGATTAAATCCATCGGTTCTAAAGCAACCACATAATCCTTAACCCGATTGAGTAACCCTTGTTTAATTGGAAATTTGACCTCAAGCTGTTGCAGCTCAAGTAATGGTTGTCCAGACTGGAGTTTTAATGCATGACCGAAATCATGATTAAGCAAATGTTGGGTATAACTGGTTTTTGGGTGATTAAAGACATCATTGACCCGCCCTTGCTCCTCAACACCACCTTTGTTCATGACAATGACTTGGTCTGCATAGCGTTTGACCAGATTTAAATCGTGACTAATCAAAATCATGGCCATATTGCGTTTTTGCTGCAACGTTTTAAGCAGATTTAAAATCTGTGCCTGCAACGTGACATCCAGTGCAGTGGTGGGTTCGTCAGCAATTAAAATCTCAGGCTCTTGCGCCAACGCCATCGCAATCATGACCCGTTGACGCTGACCACCCGATAATTCATGCGGATAACGTCTCAGTTTAGTTTCAGGCTCAGGGATTCCAACATCATGCAACAATTCCAGTACGCGGGTTCGAACTTGCTGCTTTGACCATCCTTTTAGCAGCAATGTTTCACCGACGATTTTTTCCACCCGATGCAACGGATTTAAGGCCGTCATCGGTTCCTGAAAAATCATGGCAATTTTTTGACCGCGAATCTGTCGATACTGCGCTTGATTGAGGTGCAATAGATCTTGATTTTCAAATAAAGCTTTGCCATCAATCTTTAAATGCTGAGGGAGTAGTCCCAGTAAGGCGAGACTGCTGATTGATTTACCTGAACCGCTTTCACCCACGATTGCTAGGGTTTCACCCTGTTTCAGTTCAAAATCCAGTTGTTGAACCAATACTTGACCCGCTTCATTTTCAATATGTAAGCCACTTACTTTCAGGCAAGTCATTTGCTGCATTTGATTATTGTCGTCTTGGATCGAATGCATCACGCGTCGCCTCCCCAACATAGATAAGAAGAGATAACACCACAGCCAAACAAAAAAAACCTGAGAGCGCTAACCACGGCGCGGTTAAATTATTTTTACCTTGTAATAATAATTCACCCAATGAAGCAGCATCAGGCGGTAAGCCATAGCCCAAAAAGTCCAGTGCGGTAAGTGCCGTAATATTGGCGGTGAGCATAAAAGGAAGCTGCGATAAACTCGAACTCATGGCATTGGGTAAAATATGACGAAACATAATGGTTCGATCTTTTACCCCTAAAGCACGCGCGGCACGGACATAATCAAAATTTCTTGCCCGTAAAAACTCTGCCCGAACCAGTCCAACCAGTGCGGGCCAGCCAAACAACAGCATAATCAGAAACAACCAATACACACTTGGGGTAAACATACTGACCAAAATCATCACCATAAACAGCATAGGTAAACCACCCCATACTTCAAGAATACGTTGGCCAATCAGATCAATCCATCCACCATAATATCCCTGTATCGCGCCAACTATGATTCCGATCACTGCGGCAAAAAAAGTTAATGCAAAACCAAAGATTAAAGATACACGTAAGCCATAAAGAATCCGTGCCAATACATCGCGCCCCTGATCATCTGTTCCGAGCCAGTTTTGCTGGCTTGGTGGTGAAGGTACAGGCACTGCTAAATCCAGATTTGGAGTTTGATAAGAAAATGGAATTAACGGCCATACTGCCCACCCCTTATCATCAATCATTTTTTGAACTGCTGGATCTTTATAATCTGCTTCGGTTTGAAACACACCACCAAAGGTCGTTTCAGGGTAGGATTTCATCACTGGAAAATAATAAGACTGATCGTATTTGACTAAAATCGGTTTATCATTGGCTATAAACTCTGCACCCAACGACAAAATAAAAATCAATACGAACAGAATGAAACAAGTAAAGCCCAGCCGATTGTGTTTAAAACGTTTAAAACGCGCCTGCATCATTGGGGACATTATTTTGCTCCCCGTGATTCAAAGTTAATTCGTGGATCGATCACCTGATATAACACATCACTGATCAATCTCAAAACCAAACCAAGCAAGGTAAATAAAAATAAAGTACCAAAAATCACAGGATAATCACGTTGAGTAATTGCCTCAAAGCCGAGTAAGCCTACGCCATCCAGATTAAAAATAATTTCGATAAATAAATTACCCACAAAGAAAATGCCAATGAGGGCTTCGGGTAAACCTGCAATCACAATCAGCATAGCATTACGGAAAACATGACCATAAAGAACCCGATTTTCGCTTAATCCTTTTGAACGTGCTGCCAGTACATATTGTTTATTCAGTTCTTCCATAAAAGAATATTTGGTCAAATAAGTTAAGCCTGCAAAACCGCCCAACACCATCGTCAACAAAGGCAAGGTCATATGCCAAAAGTAGTCTTTAACTTGCTCAAAAAAGCTAAGTTGTTGAAAATTTTCAGAGACTAAACCCTGTAATGGGAACCAGTGAAAATATGAACCGCCTGCAAAAAATACAATCAGTAATACACCAAATACAAAAGTCGGTACAGCATAGCCAACAGCCAGCAGGATCGATGTTGCTTTATCAAAAAATAAACCATGTTGTTTAGCTTTACGAATCCCAAGGGGGATCGATACTAAATAAATCAACAAAGTACTCCAGAGCCCAAGTGATATGGTCACTGGCATTTTTTCATATAACAGTTGGGTAACGGGTTTATCCTTAAAAAAACTGGTGCCGAAATCTAAGGTTAAATAACCTTTTAACATCAACCAAAAACGTTCAGGCGCAGATTTATCGAAACCATATTGGGCTTTTATCTGCTCAATCATTTCAGGACTTAAACCTCTAGCTCCCTGATAAGATCGATCAGACGAGACATTGACTGTTTCACCGCCACCACTTTGATTAATCCCCTGAAAATTTTCAGCTTGATGAATTGCCTGCTCAACAGGGCCACCTGGCGCAATTTGAACCACTAAAAAATTAATCAGTAAAATCAGAAATAAGGTCGGAACAATGAGTAAAAGTCGCTTAATAATATAGGTGCCCATGTTTTGGTTCCTTTGGCGTCTTTTGATGATTTATTGTCGGCGCAAATAATTTGCAACCGCTTGCGCTTTTTTAGGATTCGACCACCAGTAATCCAGCCCTACCGAAAGTGTCGGCAAGGTTTGAGGATGTTCATACATATCCCAATAGGCATACCAGTTCTCCCCCTTTCCATAGGTTAAAATTTGATAATAACCTGCACGTAACAAACGATCTAGCACTTTGGTATGGGTGATCAGTTCCTCTCGACTAGAAGATTTCACCAGTTTTTGGATCACTGCATCAATCACAGGGTCTTTAATACCTGAAAAATTATAGTTACCCACCTGATCTGCGGCAGAACTACTCCAGAATTGAAATTGTTCATTTCCCGGTGTTAAAGACTGCGGCATCGCCAAGGTGGTTAAATCAAAATCATTACGGCGCATACGCTCTAAATACTGTGGTACATCCACCTGTCGAATCGATACTGTAATCCCGAGACGTTTAAGATTTCGCACCAACGGCATTAGGGTACGTTGTAAACCATCCTGATAGATTAACAATTCAAACTGAATGGGTTTACCCTGATGGTCTCGCAATTGCCCTGCTTTAACGCTATAACCCGCATCAATCAATAGCTGTCTTGCGGTCAGCAAATTTTGACGATTAAAACCACTGCCGTCACTCACGGGATATTTCCAGTCTGCAAGTACACCCTGTTTCACAATCGGATTTAATTTGGATAGGTACGGCTGTAAAACTTTAAGTTCTGCTGCTGAAGGTTTCCCAGTCGCTGTCAATTCGCTATTATCAAAATGGCTTTGTAAACGCCGATATTTGCCATAAAACAGGGCTTTATTTTGCCATTCAAAATCATAGGCATAACTGACAGCACGCCTAAACTGAATATCATTGAGTGGCGCACGACGGGTATTCATCACAATACTTTGCATGGTCATCGGATTACGATGTTTAAACTCAAATTTTTTGACCATCTTGTTATTTATTGCAGGAAAATTATAGGCAGTGACCCACTTTCTCGCAGTAAACTCTTCTTGCCATGTATATTGCCCAGACTTAAATCCTTCAAACGCAATATCCATGTTGCGATAGTACACATATTTCAGGCGATCAAAGTTATACCGTCCACGATTCACGGCTAAATCTTTGCCCCAATAATCTGGATTGCGCTTGTAAGTAATACTGCGTCCTGCATCAATGCGTTCGATCAGATAGGGGCCTGAACCTAAAATCGGCTCCATGGTGATGCGGCTAAAATCTTTATTTTTCCAGTCTTGCTTGGAGTAAATAGGAAGACTTGCCAAAATCATGGGCATTTCAGCATTATTTTCGGATTTAAAACTAAACTTGACCTGATATTTAGACAACACCTCGGTTTTTGCCAAATCTGCAATATACATTTGCAAACCCGGATTGGCTTTGCTTTGATAGGTATCAAAACTGAATTTAACATCTTCTGCTGTCAAAGGCTGACCATTGCTGAACTTTGCTTTCGGATTTAAATCAAAAATAACAAAATGGGTATGTTCAGGATCAAAAGTAGCAGTCTTCGCCAAAATTGGATACATCACCGCAGGCTCATCAAGCGAAGGTGACATCAGGCTGTCAAATATAAAATTTATACCGTCTGTAGAACTGCCTTTGCCATTCATACTATTCAGGTTATCAAAAGTACCATTGCTATATTCACTCAGTATGCCACCTTTGGGCGCCTGTGGATTGGCATAAGGCATATGACTCAATCCACTATATTTGGCTTTACTATGAATCGCGATATAAGGCGTGGTCTGTACCGCAGCATTGACAGTACCGCCATAAAAAATCACTGCCAAAATAGTACTTTTGATCAGCTGACCCATCATTGGATGATGGGCGCTATGCAAGCCTCGTCCTGAAATCAAATCCATCATCCGTTACAACTTATAAGTTTGGAACTTTAATGACATCACCAATACGAAGCTGTGCATTTTGTTTCAGGTCATTCAGATCTGCCAACTCGGTAATTGCCATACCAAACTTACTGGCTAAACCAATTAGCGTATCGCCCCGTTTAACTGTGTATTCAGTAATGGTTTTTGGAATTTGCAGTGATTGTCCGCGCTGTAACGATGTACGTGCATTGAGATTATTTAGATCTGCCAAATCTTTTGCACTCATACCTAAACGACTGGCAATACTGTTAAGTGATTCACCTGATTTTACGGTATAAGATTCAGTATTTGCAGCTGTTTTGCCTTTTGATTTGCTTTTTGGGCTGTCATCTTTGGCGGTTTCAGTTTTTGGTAGATCACCTTCCAATTTTAATTTTTGCCCTACGCGTACATTAGCGTTACGACTTAGACCATTTAAAGCAGCCAAATAATTCAACTGAAGATGATAGCGGCTTGCGATACTCGCCAGCGTTTCACCTGATTTGACTGTATGCGTATCTGGTGAAGTTTCTTGTACCTCAACCTTTGCCGAAGCTGGAATGTCACCCGTTAGTTTTAATTTTTGTCCAACACGTAAACCTGCGCTACGACTTAAACCATTGAGCTCCGCAAGATCAGAAAGCTCCAGATCAAACTTATTGGCGACACTATTTAAACTATCTCCTGACTGAACGGTGTATTGCTCAGGAATGCTAGAACCCGCAGGAATTTTTAAGGTCTGTCCAACTCGGACACCGCTATTAGCTGCAATATTATTCAAACTTGCAAGTTCAGCCAACGTCATTTTTGATTTTGCTGCAATACTGGATAAAGTATCGCCACGTTGTACCTGATAATTTTCAGTTTTAACTTGATTGGCTAATTTGCTGTTACGTGTTTCCTTTGGATCTGCTTTGTCATCATCACGCACAGTCACTTCACGCAAAGGCACGTTAATTTTTTGCCCCACGTATAAGCTACTGCTTACGGTTAATCCTGAGGTTAAATCAGCCAACTCCTGATTTGATAAAGCATAACGATCTGCAATCAGTTTGAGATATTCACCACGCTTCACTGTATAGGATTTAGTTGCAACACGTGTCGTCTTTGCATCACTTTTCGCTTCTGTATTTCGATTTGACCCTGCATTATGTGTTGTACCGTTGTCTTTAAGAGAAAGTTTTTGCCCAACAAATAAACCGCTGGTCACAGACAAATTATTATAGTCAGCCAATTGTTTGACTGTGAGACCAAATTGATCAGCAACACCTGTCAGACTGTCGTTGGCTTTTACCGTATAACTTTCAGGTTTGGACTCGGCTTTAACAGGAACTGGTCGATCAATCGCTTGCGGTTTGGCATCATACAGATACAAAGTCGCCCCAACAAACAAAGTATTATTCGGATCAATCTGGTTCCATTTTGCGA
The DNA here is from genome assembly GCF_000368825.1 of Acinetobacter ursingii DSM 16037 = CIP 107286. GTDB lineage: Bacteria > Pseudomonadota > Gammaproteobacteria > Pseudomonadales > Moraxellaceae > Acinetobacter > Acinetobacter ursingii. Next base: position 134,080 of record NZ_KB849715.1, read on the forward strand.
TATCACGCCAGCTCACCCCATTCTTAGCCGCAATAATGGCTAAAGTATCGCCTGGCTGAACGGTATAAGTTGAACGTTTGCCTGAAGGCTGTACCACGACAATATCAGTATCCGTTTTAATATAAGGCTTATCTTTATTATTTTGTGCCTCATAACTATCTGCATTAACAGTTGCAGCCACAGCTTTAGGATAAGCAAAGCCTTTGGTCACTTCCTTACCTTCAGTATCGGCAACTGACTGACTGGTCTGAATCGCAGTTAATCTGATTTTGCCATCATAAGGATCTACAATTTCGGTGCCTTTAGGTGCAATCGCTTTGAGTTCTGCAACCACCTGATCTTTTTCAGCCTGCGTCGGTTGTGGTTCTAAAGCCTGAGTCACTGTTTCCTTGACTCCTTCTTGCTTCACCAATGCCACAATTTGTTCGCGTTCAGACTTGGAAATTGGTGGTTCGGCACTTAAGGCTTTCACATTACTGGCAGGCGTCACTGCAACAGGAATACGGGGTGCACTCGGAATATCCGCACTGGCCGCAAATGCAGCCAGCTCATCTGCACTACGCGGCGTGGTTTTCAAAGGTCGAGTGATCGATGAAACAACCGTACTGCTGGTCGAAGGTCGACTGATACTACTCGCGGTCATGACGGGTGGTGTTGTACGACTTGGCGTTACAGTTTGAGTAGAACCGCGCGTGGATGTGTTGACAGTCACATTGGCATTAGGCGTAGCTGCTATATTATTGCTTGCCCAGAATCCAGAGGATGATTTTAAAGCTTTGAGCTTAGCATCCACTGATGGATTGACATCTGACGGAATCAAAATACGCATTGGACTTTCTGGGTCAATACGTTCACCACGATAACCCGGATTCAATGCATAAAGTTCAGCACGGCTTAACCCTGTCAAAGACGCAATTTGATTTAAATCAACAGGTGCATTGAGCATGACTTCACGAAAGTGAGGACGATTGGCAATCGGTGGTAAGTTTACATTATAGGCTTTAGGATTTTTAATAATTTGAGCAACTGCCAGAAAACGCGGTACATAGTTCATGGTTTCCTGTGGCAATTTGAGTGACCAATAATCCGTTGGTAAACCCGCGGCTTGGTTTCGATTGATCGCCTGCTGAATACGTCCTGGTCCAGCATTATAAGCTGCCAAAGCTAACTCCCACGAGCCGAACTGATTATATAAGCTTCCTAAAAACTCATAGGCTGCACGAGTTGATTCCACGACATCACGGCGTCCATCATACTGGCTGGTTTGTTTTAAACCATAAATACGACCTGTACTTGGAATAAACTGCCACAATCCTGCTGCGGCTGCGCTACTGGTCGCTGCAGGATCGTATGAACTTTCAATTACAGGCAGTAATGCCAATTCAGTTGGAATGCCGCGACGTTCTGCCTCTTTCACCGTGTGATATAAATAGCGGCTGGCACGTGCGCTTAAACGATCCAGATACGGCTGGCGTGAAATAAACCAGCTACGTTGTGCTTCAATACGTGGATCCCAATGATTCAAGTCCATTTTAAAACCAACGGTCATGCGCTTCCAGACATCACCGTGTTTTAAAATCTGTAAGCGATCACCTTCAACCGCACGCATATCTGTTGCAGAAAGCAAATCTTCAAGTGAATCCAGACTGCTGGCATCCAGGTATCCTGAACCACCAACTTGTTTTGTTGTATTTGTTTTTGCAGTCTGTGGAGTTGAGGAACAGCCAGTGGTGAGACCCAATGCTGCCAAAGCAGAAGCCAATATCGTAATTTTAAAAAGTGATGCTGCGGGAAATTGCCACACCATATTGGTCGGTTTATACATAAAATGTTCCAAACAACTCGCGTAAAGTTTAATTCTTTGATATGCCATTGTAGTGAAGCATGTCGCTTAGACAAGGCAATAATTTAACGTGAATTGCGTGGAAATGTTACAAGAAATTAAAAAAAACAGTGAATCTACGGCTCGAAAAGCACGATTTGCATATACAATACGGGACGTTAAGTTAATTTTTTTAGTTTTAGGTTTGATATGATCTCACAAACAATCACGCTCTATGTTGATGGTGCCTGCAAGGGTAATCCTGGCTTAGGTGGTTGGGGTGCTTATATTATTAGCCAAGATGCTGAACATAAACTTTTTGGTGGTGAAGCCGAAACCACCAACAATCGCATGGAACTGACCGCTGCCATTGAAGGTGTTTCTTTTTGTCCAAAGGACGCAAAACTCATCATCTGGACAGATTCCAATTATGTCAAACAAGGCATTACTGAATGGATTCACGGTTGGAAAAAGAAAAACTGGAAAGATGTCAAAAATCCTGAGCTTTGGCAACAACTGGATCAAGTCTGTGCTGGGCGGGACATCGAATGGAACTGGATTAAAGGACATGCAGGACATGCAGGCAATGAAATGGCAGATCAACTGGCCAATTTAGGCGTGCAGCATCCTGAAAAGCAGCATGTGGTCGTGCCTGAAGCTGAATGGATTGGACACCAACTGGCTCAACTAGATGCAAAAATGAAGACCGAGGCAAAAAAAAAATCTGAAAATGACTGGCTGCTCGACGATCCGTTTGGACTAGATGTTCCCGAGGATGCTTTTGATAATCATGACCTTGATAGCGACGATTTAACCATCAATGAATATCCTATCGCCTCTACAGACGATGAAGCGTTGGTAGAAATAGAAGATGAAAAGATAGTTGAGTCAGCGGATGAAAATGAACAAACAGCAACCCAATTAATTAATAACCCTATCGATCAAAGCAAAACGCATCCACATATTGTCACCACGCCAGCGACCTTAAATGTTCAAGGGCCACGCCAACTTATTTTAGATACAGAAACCACAGGTTTTTATTTTCAGGATGGTGATCGCATTATTGAGGTCGGCGCGATTGAAATGATCAATCGTAAGTTAACAGGCAGTTCTATTCATATTTATATCAATCCAGAAAAGCCCGTTGGTGAATCCGAAAATATTCACGGCATCAGTGACGATTTTCTCAAAGACAAACCTAAATATGCAGAAATTGCGGACGTACTCTTTGATTATCTCAAAGGTGCAGAAATCATTGCGCATAATGCCACCTTCGATATGAACTTTTTGGATACCGAGTTCAAACGCGCTGGTTTAGTTGCCCTTTCAGAAGTGTGTGCTGTTACCGACACCTTGGCACTGGCCAAGAGTAAGCATCCAGGACAAAAAAACTCATTAGATGCATTGGTCAGACGCTACGACATTCCTGCGCGTGATCGTACCTTCCATGGCGCGTTGCTAGATGCCGAAATTTTGTCAGATGTCTATCTGGCCATGACTGGCGGACAAGTGTCATTTGATATGGATGTCCTATCACAACATGAAAATCATGGACAGCAAAATAGTAGACAGCGTGTGCAGATTGATCTCCCTGTGATTTTGCCTGAACCCGAAGAATTAGCAAGACATGAGACTTGGGTCAAACAATTTGAGGAAAAACAGGGTAAGCCTTGCTTTTTTGCCAAATAAAATTCGTAGCAAGCTTGGGTTTTAGTATTCCAAGCCTTAAAAGTTCAGTTATATTAGTTGATAAATAAAGTGCTGATGATCAGAATCGATCACCCAAGTCACCCTGAACTTAGCAATCAATAACGTACGACAGCATGTGTGGGGATGCATGTGTATGTTTGGTGATCTGGGATTTAATCTGGTCTGTCAGGCAATTTGACACCAATAACATAGGAAAGGTGCAGCTTACATGTCTTATCAAAGCTCTATTCACTTCGACCCAACTGCATTATTGATAATAAAAAATGAAATTGATAATTCAATCAAACTGGTTGAAAACGCAGTGAGTACATTGGCAGAAGAACAAACGCTGCCTTTTGGTATTGATGATGCACTCAATCAATTTGAACAATGCGCTCGTATTTTAGCCATGATTGATATGCCACGCTTGGCACTCATTATAGATTACTCAGCGTCATTGATGCGCAAAATTATGTCTGAACCGCAAAATATTCGGACTCAAGATGTGATTGCCTTAAGTGAAGGCACCACAATGCTGAAACGCTACATCGAATTTATTTGCTTACGTGAAGTCAGAGTTCCCCAATTTTTAATCGACACTCTTAATCGGCTTGAACTCGCTCTCGGTAAACCACAAACACGAGAAGGCGCACAGATTTTACCGTTACTGGATTGTTTCCAGCCTAATTTTAATTTAGCAGCGACACCTGAGTTAGAAAAATCAGCTTATGTGCATCAACTTTATAAGCTAAGCTTGCATAAACTACTTCAACATACTGCGCAATCATTGGATTTTCAGGCAATTAAAATTGTTGGCGTTTACCTTGCATCATTTGCGCGAAATACGCCTAGTCAGCAATACTGGGAATTAGTCAATATTGCACTGGGTTATCTTGATCATCTCATTTTAAATCAGGCGCGCTTACGTGTTTTTATTCAGTTAGAAACCAATATAGGACAGTTTCTTCAACACCCCGAGAGTTTTACTGCAACTAGCGCAGATCTTGCCGATATTTTGAGTCTGTGCATCAGTCAGGAAGACGAGATTTCCGAACACATTCGCCAACAACTCAATATGGGTGATGAGCAACTTTCGGATACTCAACTTGAAGTTTTAAGTCGTCATTTGTATGGTCCAGATTACACCACCATTCATAGTGCCAGTAAACTGATTACCGATGCCATGACTCAAATTCGCCACGACATTGAATATAACTATCAAAATATGTCGACAGAAAAAATTCAGGAGTTACAGACAAGTTTAAAAAATCTGGCCAACGTGTTTAAAGTCTTAAATCTCAATGAAGCCTATCAAGAGCTATATCGTCAGTCTGAAGCATTGAATCAACCGACAATTCTTAACGATGAAAATTATGCTCAGCAGTTGATGAAAAGTATATTGGCAGCGATGAATTCGATTGGCATTTTGGAGCGTAATTACTTATCTAGCCGTTTACAGCTTCGTGTCAACAATATGAATATTTCATTAGATCGTCTGGATGAAGCTCATCAAGTATTACTTACAGAAAGTAAAGCCTTGATTGAAATGGTCATTCAAATGCTATTACAGTATGAGCAACAACCAGAAGCAGCATTGCTTGAACCTTTATGTGTTCATCTAAAAGAATTGTCAGGCGCAGCCTTATTTCTGGGAAGTAAAGAACAACAACTTGCATTGTTAAACACTGCGGAATTTGTGCATAGCAGAAACGAACAACAACAAACCCTGAATCTTGAACAAATTTGTCTGATTTTAAACGTGTTAGCAAGTCTGGATATGCTGATTGACAATTTAAAAAACAAACAACCTGTTTTACAGTCAATGTTTGATGTAGCATTGGAAAATAGTCAGAAATTACAAACAGCGGCGGCCTAATGTCACAACTTTCACTTGCCTATATTTTTCATAATCAACAACTGCTTGTCGATGAAAATTACCAACTTCCCAAAGTTGCAACACTGGCAAGTGATTTAAAGTTTAAAGCGGGTGATGAAGTCATTGCCCGTGATTTACTAGAGCATGAACCTATCCCAGCAGGCCTACAACTGATCCCGATTCGACAACTCATTACTTTATGGTCTGTCGATGAGTTTCAAAAAGCCAGCCGTGCAGTTCAATTGCTCGAATGGCGACGTAATCATAGATTTTGTAGTCACTGCGGCCATGAAACCCAGATTCACCCTACCGAATATGCCATGGTTTGCCCTGCCTGTCGCTATCACCAATATCCACGTGTACAGCCTTGTATCATTACGATTATTACCAAAGGTCAGGATGAAGTTTTACTGGCTAAAAATGCACATAATAAAAGTAATATGTATGGACTGATTGCGGGCTTTGTTGAAGTGGGTGAAACACTTGAAGAAGCGGTACAACGTGAAACGCTGGAAGAAGTCGGTTTAAAACTTAAAAATATTCGTTACATGTCCAGTCAGCCATGGCCTTTTCCAAGTAATCTCATGATTGCATTTCAGGCTGAATACGATTCAGGCGAGATCAAGCTTCAGGAAGAGGAAATTAGCGATGCGAAATTTTTTAAATTTGATCAACTGCCTGAAATTCCCTTTAAAGGAAGTATTGCGCATGCCATGATTATGCAAGTCATGCATCATCAAGCTTGATGAAAAGCTCATAACGCTGGTCGAAGCAAGATAAATCTGGAAGCTGTATTTTAGGTTTCCAGACTCTCTTTTAGAAAACTCAAAATAGTACGTTTGGTCTTAAAATATCGACTAAATAAACTCGATAAGGTACCAATAATGGAGATATGCCCTGTTTTTGGAATAATCGCAATGTGGCTATGATTGCCATGTTGTCTCAAAATATGATCAAAATCGATCGTATTTTTTGCTGCAACAATTTGATCATTTTCCGCCATTAATAAATAATGCCGAATTTGATTAGAGTCGACAAAATAATAAGGCATTACTTGTTGATACGGAATCTCCTGATCAAATGCATCCTGTGCCAAAGGATCACCCTTATAATCAAAGTGATAAGGTCCCGCAATTCCAATAATTGCCTTAATATTGTCCCGACAATGGACTAAATTGGGGTGTGGATGATACACCACTGACATGACATTAAATGCCCCAGCAGAATGCCCCATCAAAATTACATTTTCAGTTGAAATTTTCAGTTTAGTTTGATGTTGATCCAGAAAATTTAGCGCCAATGCCAAATCATCAATATAGCTTGGAAAAATATATTCAGGCGCAAGATGATAATTAATCACAGCGACATCATATCCCTCGCGAGCAAAACTTTCCCCTATAAAGCCATAATCTTTTTTATCGCCATGCTGCCAAGCGCCGCCATGAATAAATACTATCAGGGGCTGTTGCTTTAATGGTTTTTTTGCGCGATATAAATCCAGACGCTGCCGTGCTTTAAGCCCATAAGCAATATTTTTTTGCGCGATATAAGTCGATTTGGGTGTTAGAAAATTAAGCGCATAGCTTCCCAAATCATATAATCGAAACTCATGATAGTGATGTTTGACTTGCTCAAATCGCTGTTGTAATTGTTTCAAGATCTCGTTTGGATTATTGAGCATTCACAGGCTCACCTTGATCAGGATCAATAGCGACAGGTGTTTGCACCTCTGGTTGCGCTGTTGCATTGCCCACCATCGGACTTGCAACTAGTGAACTCGCGGTGGTACCTGCATTTGGCTGGTCAATATTATCAATCAAGGTCACAATTTTTGTCACGTTACCGACTTTTTGCAGGACATCGTTCAAATCATTAATTTCAGCCGTATTTAAGCGCCCCATGACATACAACACACCATCTTCGGTATGCACCAACACTTTGGTGTCAGAAACCACTGGTGCACGGACCAACAAACCCCGTGTATTTGCAGTTACAGCAGAATCTTGCATGATGGTGGAGTAACTGACTTGAGGACCTACAGTAATATAATTATGTACTGTTTTTACATCACTCATTGACTTAACATTGTCTTCAGCCAATTGACGAAGATGCTCATCAGGAACCTGCCCTGTCAATAAAACATTGCTATGAAAGCTTTCAATGTTGACACGTGACTGTTTAAAACGCGGATCAAGTTTATATAAATTGATACTTGCAGTACGTTTAATAGAAGAATCAATAAACACCTGACCCAAACTACGTGCACCACTTTCTGTACCTACTGGCGCAGAGCCAGTTCCACCAGAAATAAAGCTGGCACAGCCAGATAAACTCGCGACACACAACGCCGTTATTGCAATACGTTTAAACACTCAGCAAAGCTCCCTGAAAACTGTTTTGAAATCATGTTTGCATCTCGCTCAAGAGTAATGAACTCTGGTTACAAAGTAAATGCATTTTCAATCCATTGCTGATCATATCGAAGTTTAGAAAAATCTTGCTGTACTGTTTTTGCAATTTTCTGTGGAAAATCAAAACAAATTACATCAAAACGACAATAAAACTCATCATAGGCTGGATGACATATCAAAAAATATTCAGCAGTACGAATAATTTTACGTTGTTGAGTAAGACGAATCATCTCATTGGCATGTCCATAGCCACCCAATGAACGTGCTTTAACCTCAACAAAAACAAGTTCCTGACCTCGCTCTACAATTAAATCCACCTCTCCAAATCGAGAATGAAAATTTTGCGTCACCAGTCGAAAGCCCTGTTGTTGTAAAATGACCAGTGCTTGCTGTTCCGCCCATTGACCGAGTGCATGTTGGTGATTGGTTGTCATGGATACACTTCGTTATTGGAGTTGTAAAATGTTATTTTTTTGTTTTTGATAACAATGCGGAATTCGTGTCACTCGTTGCGCATTCACATCCAGATCGCCCGTACGCCCTTGTAATGTGAAATTTTGAATTTTTGGGGTTTTTAAATAAAGTTCCGCGAGCATCCATGCATCCGCTCCAAAAGCAATCAGGCGTTGATACGGCATACTGACAGGCTGCTGCAAATAAGCCTGTGCAACATCATCCCACTGATGTTCGTATAAAGCAGGAACATCACAAAATTTTAGCCCATTTGGAATCGGCTGATTTTCCTCAATAGCAGTTGGTTGAGCATAAACATTATTTTTAGGTAGATGAGAAAGCTGATTCATCCACGCATCATCTCCCAAAAGTAATAATCCCTGCCCTTTTTTAAGCTTTTTAGGTATCTCTTCAACCACTTCCACAGATTGACCAAACTGCGACATAATCGACATCAGATACAACTCACTGTCCTGCTCTCGACCTGTTTGGCGCAATACAAGCAACTGTGAAACTTTGTCTTTTTGCATAATCTGTTTCAAGGCATAAGCATCATCTTGCTTGGACAAACTAAACTGGATCACGTTAGGTGATTGCGTTTCAACTTCATTTAAAGCCAAAATTCGGACTTTAGGATTAATCGCGACAATTTGCTCTACTTCATTTTTAGCCAATGGCCCAACAATCAACTGGGTTTTCTTATTAAGATGTTTAGCCAGAATGGTTTTGATCGTTTTTTTATCAGAATTGATAAATTTAAGCGGTACTTTATCTTCAGACAATGCATACGCACTCATAAAACCAGACTTAATGCTGCTTGTCGCTCGCGCCATAGGACCCGATTCAGGTAGAATGACCAACACTTCAGCCTGCGCTTGAGATATAAAAGCTGCAAAACCGACCAGCAGCCATTTTTTTTTATTATTCAACATGGAGTAAACCTTATGAGTGCTCAGTTATTTGTTGTAGCAACCCCAATTGGGCACTTGGATGACATGACCTTTAGGGCTATTGATATTCTTAAATCAGTTTCTATTGTAGCAGCAGAAGATACCCGCCAATCTGCGCAGTTATTTAAGCATTATAATATATCAACACCCCTCACCGCATGCCATGATCACAATGAAAGTAACAAAATTGAACAACTGATCGAGACGCTTCAATCAGGCAAAAATGTCGCACTGATTAGTGATGCAGGCACACCTTTAATCAGTGATCCCGGTTTTAAATTGGTTCGTGCTGCTCAGGAACATGGTATCCGTGTCACGCCTGTACCTGGTGCATGTGCTGCAATAGCAGCATTGAGTGCAGTCGGACTGCCAAGCGATCGTTTTAGTTTTGAAGGTTTTTTATCTTCTAAGTCATCACAGCGAATCGGTCAACTCGAAAAACTCAAAGATGAAACTCAAACATTGATTTTCTATGAAGCGCCGCATCGTATTTTAGATTGCGTCAAAGATATGGTCGCAATTTTTGGTGAAGATCGTCCAGTAGGTTTCGCCCGTGAGATTACCAAGACCTTTGAAACCATTAAAAAAATGACCTTAAAAGAGTTAGTGACATTTATTGAAAAGGATCATCATCAACAAAAGGGTGAAATTGTGTTGGTGGTCGGTGGTAATCCCGAACACAAAGATCTCGATCAGGAAAAAATGGATCAATTGCTCACACGGTTATTGCAAGATTTATCAGTTAAAGCGGCATCTCAACTGGCAGCCGATTTAACAGGCGTAAAAAAGAAAGTGGCGTATCAACGCGCACTAGAGCTGAATCAAGATCAGACGGATTAAATCACTTCAAAAACAAAGCATCACCGAAGTGATGCTTAGGGTTAATGTCTTGCTTCTTCGTCAGCAGGTACTTCAGTAATTTTTCCACCTTTTGCGAGAAAGGCTGCAATCTCATCTTCAAGTGCCTGACGTTGCTTTTGCTTTGCAGTTACGGTGAGGCTTTCAGCCTCAGCAAGATCAGCGTCACTTAAATTTCCGCCTTCTTCGCTATCACTGGCACCGCGTTCAGCCGCTTTGGCTTCATCTTCATCGACAGCTGAATCTTCAGCTTCATCATAATCATTTGTATCTGTCATTTTTGCTCCCCATCATGATCAGTAAATGGTTTATGAGACTCATCATAAATTACGAAGAAATGTAGCAATCTCTTTGGCATTCGCAAAGAGGCTTTTACTCCATATTCGTATCTTTTTTAACCATATTGGTAATAATATATAAATGATTGTTTAAAAAATATCTACTCTCTTGTCAAATTGCATAACGCGTGTTCTTTAAACTCGGTAAACCACTGGCTTGTTGCATAAAGGCATCTTTCAATAAAGGAGAATGATTGACCTGATTTAAGCCCAAATTTCGTGCAAAAATCAGTGGTCTTAATTCTGTCGTTTCTAGCCATCCGATGGTAGACATACTATGCATCATGGCTAGATTTTGTCCCTTACGCTCATGTTCATAACGCGCTAAAGTCTGTTCATGCGCCCACACACCACGTTGCAGATCATGCAGCAAGACATCACATAGCACTGCGGCATCTAAGCAGCCAATATTCACGCCCTGTCCTGCTAAAGGATGAATCACATGAGCAGCATCCCCAATTAACGCCAGACCAGCCTTCACATAATGCTGTGCTGAACGCGCTTTAAGCGGGAATTTCGCACGGGAGCGAACCTCGATAACTTCACCTAACATATGCTGACTTTCGCGAGTTAAAAGTTGTAAAAATTCAGCATCGTTTAAATCTGAATATTCCTCGGCGTAATCATCAGGCAATGTCCAGACAATCGATTGCCAATATCCATTTTCCTGCTCATCCAGACTCGCCATTGGTAAAAAGGCTAACGGCCCTGTGGGTAAAAAGATTTGTCGTGCCACATATTGGTGTGGTTTTGTGGTTTTAATGGCACAGCTAATCGCAGCTTGACGATAGTCTAAAACATCTAATTCAATATAAGCCTGATCACGTACAAAAGAGTTTGCACCATCCGCCCCAATGACTAATTTTGTTTTTAACACTTGACCATCTGCCAGTTCAACAATCCAACCTTGCACCTGCTGTTCAACACGAACGACTTTTACCTGAGTACGATAGTCCTGAATCTGTTGTAGCATTTTTTGTTGAATGACCAAATTAAGTAAACTGGGTTCAACCATAGAACCCAAAGCCTGATCAGGTGTCGGAAAAGCGGCTGATGCCTGACCAAATTCAATTTCACCATAGCCATTTTTATTCCAGACATGCATGCCCGTATAAGGCATCTGTCTGGGTAAATCATTCCAAACATCTACGGTTTTTAATAAATGAATCGTTGCCTGACTCAGTGCCAATACCCGTGGATTTAGAATATTTTTAACCTGTTCAGGATCGAGCACAGGTGCAGCATCTAATACGGTCGCTTGCACACCACCTTTGGCCAATAGTAAGGCGGTCAAACCACCGACCAGACCACCACCCACGATCACTACATCAAGAATTTCACTCATGCTTTTAACCCCATCGCATAGTTGGCAACGAGTGGTTTAATCCCTGGAACAACGTCAAACGCAACCAAACCTGTATTACGCAGTAATTTTAAAACGGGATTTTGATTACTAAAACCACGAACAACTGAATCGCAAAATTTAATCACTCGTTGTTGGTCTTTTAAACGCGACTGTTCATAAGCCAGTAAATTTTCAGGATCACCGATATCTTCAGATTGCGTTAAATGTTGAGTGAGAAAACGCACTAATACATCCGCATCACGTAGACACAAATTAAAACCTTGCCCAGCAACGGGATGAATGGTGTGTGCAGCATTTCCCATCAATACCACACGACCCACAGCTTGTTTATGCGCCAGCACTTGTGACAAAGGATAACTAAAACGTTTACCCGTCTTTTCAAACTTTCCAGCACGATCCCCATAGGTTTGTTGCAAAGCATCGAGGAAATGCTGATCGTTTTCTTCACCTAACCATTCAGCTTCTGTGCCTTTTTTAACAGGCCAAACCACAGAGCGACGATATTCGCCCGGCAAAGGTAGCAAGGCTAATGGACCCAGTGCACTAAAACGCTCAAATCCGACATGTTGATGCGGTTTTGATGTTTGTACAGCGGTGACAATCGCCACTTGGTCATAATCATGCACATCAACGCCAACACCAATCGCCTGACGACAGAAAGAATCACGACCATCAGCAGCAATCAATAATTGGGTTTGAAGCTCTAAATTTTCTTGATCGCGTAGAGCATGGATCGTAACTTGTTGCTGATCTTGTTCAAGTGAAGTGACTTCCACACCATCAATCAGTTCAATCAATGCTTGCTGACGCACTTGAGTCAACAACACTCGACCTAGCCATGCATTTTCAATCACCTGACCAAAGCTTTCGACTTTTTCCTGCTCTGCCACTAAACGAGCTTTACCAAAACTGCCTTGCTCTGTGATATGCACTTGTAAAATTGGGGTCGCATGCTGCTGTAAAGCGTCCCACAAACCAAGCTGCTGGTAAATCATGACACTACGTCGTGACAATGCGGTATTTCGAGCATCGAAACTTGAATGATACGGTGCAAGTTGATCATCTTCATAATTTGGATAACGAATTGCTTCCAACAATTGAACCGCAATATTTTGTTTGGCCAGCATTAGCGCTAGACTTAAACCGACCATTCCCCCACCGACAATAATGACTTTTTGCACGGTAAAACTCCTCAATACGTTTATCGTTATAGTTTGGCTTGTGCCATGAGTTGCTCAATTTCTTCAATTTCTTTAACTACAGCGCCCGTTAAAACCAGCGGGCCTTGCGCAGTAGCGACCACATCATCTTCAATACGAATCCCAATACCACGCCATTTTTCATCGACTGTTTCATCATCAGGTGCGATATAAAGTCCTGGCTCAACGGTCACCACCATACCTTCTTCGTATGGGCGCCATTCATTTTCTTTTTTATAATTGCCCACATCATGCACGTCCATCCCCAGCCAATGCCCTGTGCCATGCATATAAAACTGGCGAAATGCTTCATTTTCAATTAACTCATCCAGCTCACCTTTGAGCAAGCCTAAATCAAGTAGTCCTTGCGTTAAAATACGCACCGCTACTTCATGCGGTTCACGATAAGAATTGCCCACACGAACCGTATCAATGGCAGCATACTGAGCTTTTAACACCACCTCATAAAGTGCTTTTTGTTCAGGACTAAATTGACCATTCACAGGAAAAGTTCGAGTAATATCGGATGCATAACATTGATATTCACAAGCAGCATCGATCAGAACCAAATCACCATCTTTCAGTGCTTTGTCATTTTCGACATAATGCAAGATACAACCATTTGCTCCACCCCCAACAATACTATTGTACGATGGCACACAACCATGCTGTCCAAAGATATAATTTAGTTCAGCTTCTAACGCATATTCCATCATTTCAGGTCGAACTTTTTGCATGGCACGAGTATGCGCAGCAGCACTGATATCCGATGCAATTTGCATCAGTTCAATTTCTTGCTTGGATTTAATCAAACGCATTTCGTCGATGATACGATCCAATTGCAGAATTTGCGATGGCGCACCATTGCCACGACGTTGCTGAGCATCGGCGTGTTTAATCCACTGACTCACACGTGCATCAAACTCAGCACGATGACCAATGCGATAATAAAGTCGCTCTTTATTTAATAGTTTTTCCGCAATCTCTTCATCAAGCAGATCAATCGCATAGGCTTCATCTGCATCATAGTCTTCAATTGCGCCATCAATCCCCGCCCGATAACCATTCCAGATTTCCATTTCACGGTTACGTTCACGACAAAACAAACTATAGGTGTAATCATCCACCGTATCGAAAGTTTCAATGACCGCCACAGCTTCAGGTTCAGCGAAGCCTGTTAGATAGAAAAAACTGCTATCGGCACGGAATTTGTAGTCTGCATCACGGTTACGATAGGCAACAGGACTGGTTTCAATAATGGCAATACTGTTTGGCCCCATGTGTTGAGCGAGGCGGTCTCGACGAAGTTCAAAATCTGCTTGAGTCAATTTCATGAGGCTATAAGTCTTTAATTATCAAGTGGTAAAAAATTTAAACGCTCACATCGCCCAATTAGCTTGGACGATGCGGTGTAAACATTTCAACAATGCTTTGGTTATCTTTTCGTGCAGGATCGTTTTGGCTCTTGGCATGAAAGTTTTTGAGTAATGAACTTTCTTCTACTGGAATTTTTTTACGTCCCATTGAAAGGCTTACAGGAATTAAACGAACAAATTCATACAGTTCTTCGTAACTATTTTCACCTTCTTCGTCATCATCTGAGTCTTCAAACTCAACGGCAGCAACATCCTGTAAATGCTCAATCAATTCCATTTCATCACTGCGAATATGACCTGATGCCAATCCAAAGCCAAGTACCACACCCGCGCTCCAGTCTGCTAAGGCTTGAACACGTTCTTGCAAAGAATGCTCATCATCTGGAAGCATGGGTAAATAATCCAGTTCATCTTCGGATAAGGCATGTGCAACATCTTCTGCTTCATCACTAAGCAGTGCAAGTGCTTCATCACTTAATTGAGGGACATTAAGTGTATTTAAAATTTGTAACCATTCATCACGACTTGGTGCTTCGGTGACACAAACGATGCCCGTTAGTAAGCCATGAAGCTCACTTGGGCTTGAAATCTCCTCAATTCCGTTAAAATTTGTGAACCATTCATTCCAACCTGAAATATCGTCTTGCATTCGCTTATCCAATCTCTATACTTCGTATATATTACCTTTGATTGCAATTCTGTGCGACTACGTTATGTTAGAACAATTACAGCGTCTACAGGCGCATATTGGCGTTTTGAAAACGCGTTTACATCACCTTGAAAGTGAAAATGAGTCACTGACTCAAAAAAAGCAACAAGATGAAGAGCAGCATCATGCTCAAATTGTGCAAAAAAATGGGATCATCACCTCCAAACAGGAAGAAGTTGAACACCTGACTGAACAACTTTCCCAGTTACAAAATCAATTTCAGCAACTCAATATCGATGCCACAGCCCTTGCTGATCGTTATAGTCGTTTGGAAAAAAGTTGTACTGATCTTAAAAATCGTTTTCAGGAAATTTTGGCAGAACGTAATGATTTACGTGTGACTAAAGAAAAATTGCAGTTACAACAAAAGCACTCTCAGCAAGAATTACACGACATCCAACAAGATCGCGAACGTCTACTTCAAAAAAATGAACTCGCCAAATCTAAGGTCGAGGCGATTATTCAGCGTTTGGCTATTTTAGGTACAGAACAAGATCAACATGCGCAGGAAATTCAACAATTGGCTGATCCTAGTGTTGAAAATAGTGTAGATAACCAAGAGGAGATTCAATCATGAGTGAACAGGTAATGGTTGAATTGCGTCTAATTGAACAAACTTTTCGTTTAGCTACAACGGCCTCTGAAAAAGAAGAACTTGAACGCGCAGGGCAAATGCTCAATGAGAAATTTAATGAAATGCGTCGCAATGCACCGCGTGTTGAACACAATAAATTAGTGATTATGGTGGCATTACAACTGATGCAGGATGTGCTGAGTATGAACAAATCACTTCAGGAATATGCGCACTGTGAGCGTTTACTTGAAACAATATTAAACGATGTCGAACAAATTGTATAAACAATACAGTGGTATCGAGCAAAGCTTCACCATTTGAAAACTAACTTTACATAACGATTGCTGCAATGGATTGTCATCGACCAAAGATCGGTTATACTTAAACTGTCTCTGGGATGTTCGCCAGCGCGTCTGATTCCCCTGAGCCGATACTATCTTTTTAGGATAGCGTTCTGCGTATTTAGAGCGTATGCCTGTCCTGTGCAGGAAACCCAGCAAGTACGCGTCGCTTCCACCTTGAACTTAAGGGTTCAAGGGTAAAGACATTGCAGCGGCATCTTCGGAGGCATTTTTAATTTTATATAACAATAATTTAGATAAAGACCTCATCTCAAAACCACCCATATTCTCTTCAAAAATAGACCCTTAATAGACTTCATAATTATTGTGTTGTATCGTTAGAAATTGCTTATCACTGCTATAACTGAAATGGCCAATCATATTAAATTTAAAAAATCAGCAATAGATTCAATCCCACTTTGTCAGGATAAACAAGTTTTCTATCGAGATACTGCGACAATAGGATTTGGTTTGTGCGTCGGTAAGACAAAAAGCTATTTTGCAGAAAAGAAGATGCCAAATCAAAGCGCAAAGTGATAGGAAAGCACGGCGTTTATACACTTGAGCAAGCCAGAGCTGAAGCTAAGCGTCTACTTATTTTAATGGATGAAGGAGTAGATCCAGTTCAACAAAAAAAGCAGGTTCGCGTTGATTATCTTTCTAATCAGGAACTATCTAGGTTAATTCCAACAGTTGCTGAAGCTTATATACTTTACAAGGATAGAAGACCTTTATCAAACGACTCAATCTATTATTGGACTGCCACCACTCTCCTAGACAAATATCGTCTATTCTTGGACTGCCACCATTCTCCTAGACAAATATCGTCTATTCTTGGACTGCCACCATTCTCCTAGACAAATATCGTCTATTCTTTTTGCATAGGAGAGAACCTTATGAGTGGACAACGATACACCCCAGAATTTAAAGATGAAGCTGTCAAATTGATTACTGAACGTGGATATTCTGTCACCGATGTTGCAGAACGTTTAGGTGTATCACAGCACAGCATTTATAAATGGCTAAAGGCAGTACAGCCTTTACATAATAACTCTGATGAACATGAACTGCTCGAAGCAAAGAAAGAAATTCTACGCCTTAAAAGTCAGCTCAAACAAACTGAAGAGGAACGGGATATCTTAAAAAAGGCCGCAAGGTACTTTGCAAGCCTGCCCGAGTAAAGTATCAATTTATCCTTGAATACAGCCATCAATTTAAGATTAAAACGATGTGTCGGGTTCTGAAGATTGCTCGTGCTGGCTATTACGCCTGGTTGCATGAACCTGAATCAGGCAGGACTATTGAAGATAAGCGCTTATTACAGCTCATCCGTTCTTCTTATGATGCCAGTTATGGTATCTACGGTTATCGTCGCATCACACTGGATCTTAAAGAGCTAGGTGAAAACTGTGGGCCTAATCGTGTGCTGAAGATCATGAAGAACAATGCCATTGCCGCTGTTCGAGGATATAAGAAGCATAAAAGCTATGGTCGTGGTCGTCCGCAGATTGTGCCACCTAACCATTTAAATCGAGAGTTTGTTGTAAACACACCTGATACCTCGTGGGTGACTGATATTACCTACATCCGCACTTGGCAAGGCTGGTTATATTTGGCTGTGGTTCTCGATTTATATTCAAGGAAAGTCATCGGTTGGTCAATGAAACCTACGCTTGCCAAGGATATCGTTTTAGATGCAATTCTTATGGCAGTATGGCGACGCAGACCCAATGAACCTGTGATCATACACTCAGACCAAGGCTCACAATACAGCAGCGGAGACTGGCAGAAATTCTGTCAGAAGCATAATTTGGTTCCAAGTATGAGCCGGAGGGGAAACTGTTGGGATAATGCTGTTGCTGAATCCTTTTTTAGCAGCTTAAAGAAGGAAAGAATTAAAAAGCGAATCTATAAAACACGAGAAATGGCTCGTGCAGATGTGTTTGATTATATCGAGATGTTTTACAATCGAATCAGGCGTCATTCGCATCTCGATGGGATGAGCCCAGAAGCATTTGAGGCAGCTTCAAAATGAAGCTGTCTCATGTCTAGGATACTGGGAGCAGTCCATCTTTTTGCATAGGAGAGAACATTATGAGTGGACAGGGACTCATACTATAATGCTTTAGCTGAAACGGTAAACGGTAAACGGTAAACGGTAAACGGTTTATACAAAACAGAGGTGATTGAATATCTAAAAGCAGATTGGCAAGGTTTTGATCCTAGACAGTATCGTGGACAACATATCCCTCTAAATTCTTAAAATATTTATGTTCAAAGGTTTCAGGACTTAACCAGCCGTTTGCAGAATGTCGTCTGATTCGATTGTAGTAAACTTCAATATATTCAAACAAGACAGCATTGGCTTCTTTTCGAGTGGCAAATACACTGCCATGTATCACATGACCTTTCAATGTATGAAAGAAGCTTTCAGTCACCGCATTATCCCAACAATTCCCCCTACGTGACATGCTTTGAATACAGTTATTCGCCAATAATAGTGCTCTAAAATCACGACTACAGTACTGTGAGCCTTGGTCCGAATGCACCATGACACCTGTTGGATACCCCTGACGTGCCATTGCATAATTAAATGCATCACATACCAATTGACGATCTATCCGATGGCTGGTTTGCCAACCTATAATACGACGACTAAATAAATCTAGCATCACACATAAATACAGCCAACCTTCTTTGGTTCGGATATAGGTGATGTCTGTTGTCCAAACTTTATTTGGCAGAGTGACTGTAAACTGGCGATCTAATAAATTCGGTGCCGTCGGCAAATGATGATTTGAATCAGTCGTATGCTTATATTTACGTCCAATCTTGCTGCGTAAACTGAGCTTTTTCAGCATCCTTCCAACTGTACGTTCACTCATGCAGTAACCTAAATCATGCATGTCGTGCACCAATGAAGGTGCTCCTAAGCGAGCATGGTGTTGCCAATATACAGCTTTTAAATCAGTGTACTTCTGATTGACGTAAATCTGTCTCTTTCGCCAAGCATAGTAGCCCGAAGTGCTGACACCTAGGCATTTACAGGCAGAAGAAACCGTAATTTCAGTCACAGCTAGGCCTTGGATTACCGTGTACTTTTCTTGGCATGATCTGTCAGGAAGTACACATGCGCCTTTTTTAAAATATCATTAGCTTCCCTGAGTTGTTTGACTTCTTTTTCTAAATCGAGAATACGCTGTTGTTCTGGCGAGAGCTGTCTTTTGCTGGAACCAGTGGGGTTGGTCTCACGAATCCATTTATCTAATGTTGAATAACCCACACCTAATTTCTGGGCGATAGCAGCCACAGATTCGTGCGAGTTTGAAAGTGCATAATCAATTGCTTGTTGTTTAAATTCTGGACTAAAGCGTTTAGCCATTTTTACATCTCCAAAGTTAATGTTACGTTATCTTTAGAGGGAATCATTGTCCATTATTTTGGCTAGGATCAGTAAGTATGCCACCCAACAAATGTTGAAAAATGGCGGCGGTGCAATTGTCAATATTGCTTCGATTCACAGTATTACAGCGGTAGCAGGCCATGTGGGATATGCAGCGTCAAAACATGGCGTTCTAGGTCTGACACGTAATTTTGGTGTTGAATACGCCTCCCAGAATATTCGGGTCAATGCTGTTGGTCCAGGCTACATCGATACTCCATTATTAGACGAGCTTCCTGCCGAACAAAAACAGGGCCTAGTTTCTTTACATCCGATTGGAAGATTAGGCAATGCCGAAGAAGTGGCTAAATTAGTTTTGTTTTTAAGTTCAGATGAAGCCACTTTTATTAATGGAAGTTATTACAATATTGACGGTGGATATACTGCTATTTAAAAATGATTTTTATTTAAAAGCTCTAAAAATTCGACCTACAATGCCCTTTTATAATGGGCATTGTTTAGATTTATTTTGGATAAATTAACTATTTGAATGTGTAAGATTTTAACCAGTTAAAATATTTATCAAAATTACAGGTTTTTTACAGATCCCTATAATATTTTACCCGCCACTACGATTAGAGGAAAAGGAACTTTAGAGAGTGCTGGTGTTTTAGGTAAAGCGACCTATGGTACAGCTGTTGCTACAGTGCGTCTTAGCCCACTTGCAGATGCAAGCATTCGTCCTTATATTGGAATTGGTGCATCTTGGATGATTGTGTTTAACAGCAAAGATGCCTTTGTCAAAGACTTAAAAATTAAAAATGCCATTGGACCAGTGGCTCAAATAGGCCTTGATATTCCGATCAATCCACGATGGAGTGCTGTGATTGATGTCAAAAAAGTCTGGTTTGATACCCAAGCGAAAGGTTCTTTACTTGCTATGGGAGATGCCCTTATGCGTGCCGATATTGATGTTGATCCATTGGTGACTTCATTCAGTTTGGCTTACCATTTCTAAGTATCTACTGTACAACATCACGAGAAAACCGAGGTAAATAGATACTTTATTTGATTTAAAGCATGTATTTACCTTCGGTATAATAGAAAACCAACAAGTATTTGAATCATGTTTATTCATCATTTAACGCACATTCATAATTACTTGGATTTTGCCCACAACGCACCTGTTTCAACAAGTGCATCATGCTTTTATCATAATACCCTTCTTTGGTCATCTGGATTCGTGCTTCGCGCATAATTTTGACATAGCCTGCTTTATCGCCCTCTGGCACATCCATCCAATATTTTGTAGGGATTTCGTTTTCAATCTTATCTACAAATTCAAATGCAGGCGTAAGCTGTTTGGCAATGACTTCTCTCGCAATTGATCCCATGCCTGCTGGAAATTTATTACGATGCATAATCAATGTACCTGTAACCTGAATCAAAGGGAAACGAATGATTGCTCCAACAACTTTTCCATTTTTATCCATCATGCCTTTATTCAATTCCATCGGCTTAAATAACAATGCTGGTCCAGCAATGATTTCAACCTCACGATTATTAAACTTCCCCCCAACACTCGTAAGATCGACTGAAACAGGTTGTGCACCTACATTTTGAACCAATTTCTTTTGGGTGGGATCAAATTGAAATACCGCGACTTTACGTCCTGCGGCTTTTGCTAGGGTATTAATATTTCGATCATTGACCATAATATAAGCAGCACCTACTGGAACAATACCGACCACCTCATAATCTTTATTTACCATTTTTGAATCGAATTCGGGTTTTGCTAAAATCTGAATCACTGAAGCAAGTTGTTTATAAGTCTGTACTGCTCCCAAAGCATCAATACTTCCGACAAACGGATTAAACTGCTTGGCTCTTAAATTACTAATTCCTGCACCATCACATTTTTTACTTCTAAAATCCTCTGTCAAAATACGCTCATCGGTATAAACATTGAGTTTAACCATGGTTGAAGCTTTTTTCTTTAACTTAGGATAATCAATATCAATTTTGATTTGTAAATTGGAAGGTCGCGTAACATTCATATTCACACCAAAGTCTTTGGCAACCCGAGTAATACGTGGTAATTCGCTGATATAGCTGGTTGCCTGCTGAAAAGCTTCGCTGTTTTCGCCATTTGGTGAGTAAACACATAAGATGACTTGTTTGGGAATTTGTTGCCACGTCTTTGGATCATTAAGTAATTTTTTAACTTTTTGAGTGGAATGCTCAGAAAGAGACAAGTCTAGTTTTTCAGCATGACCATGTGGAATTAATAGAAATAAACATATGATCAATATAGATAATTTCATCCATAAATGATCAATTGCATGATTAAACTCAACGCTTATCAAATACTGTTTTTGTTTTAAATGATCCATCATCAAACTCCCTATTCATCATTTAAACATTAGGTGAGTGCTCCAAAAATAAAATTGACTCATCTGACATTTCCGATGGGCAGTTTCATCAATTTAATTTTTTTCTACATCTTTATCAATTTTGGTCTGAATTGGCTTTTATTTATTGGTTGCCGTATTTACTGCAAATGTTTTGTTTGGAGCTTTTAGATAGACTCAAATAAAGGATGAATAAAATTAGAGTAAATTAAAATGAAACGGACATTCTCAAATCTATGTTTGGCCCTCAGTTTAAGCTTAGGAACTACCGCAATCATCACTCATTCCAACACCGCGATAGCTGCCTCAAATATCAATATTCAGAACGTATTACAACAAGAACGCGCTTGGGCAGGTTTACAAACTAAAAAATTAAAAGTAGGTGATATTGAATGGGTATATAGCGAAGGAGGTCAGTCCTCCAAACCGACTATTATTTTAATTCATGGGTTAGCAGGTAGTCGGGATAACTGGAATCGTGTAGCACGTTATTTAACGCCTAACTATCATGTCATCATTCCTGATTTGCCTGCACATGGCGATACGAAAGTCGCCGATGATTTTGATCTGTCTATCCCTAATTTAACTGAAAAGTTAAGACGTTTTGCTGAAGCTGGACATTTTGAAAAAGAGGCTAATATCGCAGGACACAGCATGGGTGGCGCGATTGCCCTGCTCTATACAGCACAATATCCAACTGAAACAAAATCTTTACTCTTGGTCGATAGCGCAGGTGTATTTAAAACGGCGAATACGCCTTATTTAAAAAATCCTGCTTTACTCAGCGAACTAGTCGTAAAAAAGTCTGGCGATTTTGACAAACTGTTTCAGCTTGCCACGGCAACACCGCCCTTTATTCCCACTGAGTTAAAGACTGAACAAGAAAAACTCATGATTTCTCAGTCTAAAAGTACTCAACGCATGGTCGATCAGCTCGTTGCCATGTCCAAAGTATATACGCCTGAGACTTTTGCAATCGCGGCAAAATCTATCGATGTACCAACTTATATTGTCTGGGGAGACAAAGATAAAATTATCAA
This sequence comes from Acinetobacter ursingii DSM 16037 = CIP 107286, assembly GCF_000368825.1. Classification (GTDB taxonomy): domain Bacteria; phylum Pseudomonadota; class Gammaproteobacteria; order Pseudomonadales; family Moraxellaceae; genus Acinetobacter; species Acinetobacter ursingii. The sequence continues at coordinate 156,875 of NZ_KB849715.1, forward strand.
TGTTGAAGCCGCTCAAGAACTCAAAGAGTTATTAAAAAATGCTGAACCCCCTTTGATTTTAAAAGATGTAGGACATATGCCCATTATGGAGGCTGATCAAATTTTGGCGCAGCAGTATCTGATCTTTTTAAATAAACACAAGTAGAAATTAAACTCCGTAAATCAAACAGGAGCCAAATTTAGGCTCCTGTTTTTTATAGATTTATATTGTTAAAGTTTGCGTAATCTTAAAGCATTTAATACCACGGAAAGTGAACTCAAGGACATGGCAATCGCTGCAAACATCGGAGTGAGTAGCCAACCTGTCAGTGGATAAAAAATTCCTGCTGCAATAGGTACACCCAAACCATTATAGAGAAACGAAAACGCCAAATTCTGTTTCATATTTTTCACGCCTTGTTTAGCCAGATGTACTGCTTGGGCAACACCTTGTATGTCGCCTTTGACCAAAGTAATCTGCGCAGTTTGTTTGGCAATATCAGTGCCTGTGCCCATGGCAATCCCCACGTCGGCTTGTGCCAAAGCAGGTGCATCATTGATGCCATCTCCAGCCATCGCCACGACTTTGCCTTGTGATTGATAGCGTTTCACGATCTCCAATTTTTGTTTAGGATCTAAATCGCCATAAGCATGTTCAATCCCTAATTGCTGCGCAACCATTTGGGCATATTTATGGTGATCACCTGTTGCCATAATCACTTCAATCCCATCTTGATGGAGTTGGTCAATGACGGCTTTCGCATTTTCTTTAATCGCATCATGAATCACAATATAAGCAATGACGGCTTTGTCATTCAGCAGAAAACTAATCACATCGCCCTGTTCACGCAGTTGATCCAATTTGGCACTAAGCGTAGCATCCAGTTTTAATCCAAGTTGATCAACCAATTTCTGGCTACCCACATAATAGGTTTGCCCTTCAAATTGACCTTTTACCCCAAAACCAGTGACATCTTCAAAATCATCAACTTTTAACAACTCATCTGTTTTCACAAGTTTTGTTAATGTTTGCGCAATCGGATGCGTTGAATATTGTTCAATTGAAGCAATATAACGCTCTACGGTTTTTTGCTCTAGAGAATCATCCAATAACTGGATTTGTTTTAGGCTCGGTTTTCCTTCTGTCAACGTGCCTGTTTTATCAATAATCAAAACATTGACTTTGCTTAAAGCCTCGATTGCTTCGGCATCTTTAAACAGTACCCCTTTTTGGGCAGCACGACCAGTGGTTGCCATCACCGACATTGGCGTTGCTAAACCCAATGCACATGGACAAGCAATAATTAAAACAGCGACAGCACACATTAAAGCTAAATCAAACTGTGCATGCCCAAACAGCATCCACGCTATAAATGTAATGACACTAATCGAGAGGACTGCCATCACAAAGTATTTGGCTGCAATATCGGCAATCCGTTGCAAGGGCGCTTTTGAACGCTGTGCTTCTGCGACAGCCTGAATCATTTTTGATAAGGTGGTATTGGTTCCCACCGCCGTGGTTTGGATACGAATACTGCCTTGCTGATTGACTGTTCCCCCGATCACTTTATCTTCCAACTGTTTTTTTACAGGTACAGGTTCACCCGTCATCATGGATTCATCGACATAGGTTTTCCCGTCAATCACGATGCCATCCAGAGGAATCTGTTCACCAGAAGAAATCTGTAAAATATCATTTTCTTTAATCTGACTGATGTCGACTTCCTCAACCACATCATCCCGAACCCGTTTGGCTGTATGTGGCTGTAAACGTAATAAGGCTCTTAAGGAATCGGCTGTTTGCGCTCGGGCTTTCAGCTCCATGATTTGTCCAAGCAAGCTCAAAGACACAATCATACAAGCCGCTTCATAATATACCGCAACGCCATGCCCTGTTTTTGCTTCCATTGGAATCAGTGATGGGAAAATGGTCGCAATCACGCTATAAATAAACGCCGCAAGTACACCAACTCCAATCAGGCTCCACATATTCAAGTGACGGGTTTTATAAGAAACCCAACATCTTTGCAAAAATGGATAACCCGCCCATAACACCACAGGAATACTCAAAACCAACTCAATCCACGGTTGGATCTGCGGTGAAATAAAAGCATGGATATGTGAACCCATGGCCAAAACCACCACCAATAAAGTGAGAGGTAAAGTCGTCCAGAAACGTTTACTAAAATCCACCAATTCTGGATTTGGTCCTTCATCCAACGTCGGTTGCATCGGTTCCAAAGCCATCCCGCAAATCGGACAGGTTCCAGGGCCTTTTTGTACAATTTCAGGATCCATCGGACAGGTATAATCAATATCCATTGCACCTTCAGGTACAGCACGCTCATCCAATGGAATCAAATACGTTTCAGGATCATTTTTAAATCTATCTAAGCAGGAAGGATTACAGAAATAATATTCTTTACCCTGATAATGTGTATGCAAAGGACTGCTGCTACTGACTTTCATGCCACACACTGGGTCTATTTCAGTTTGAGAATTTTCATGCTCAGCATGCTGATGCTCACCTCCGCTGCAACAACTTTTGGCTTGAGGTTGAGTCTTTTCAGTAGATACAGCCGCTTCAATAGACTTTGCTCCACAACATGACGACATAGCAGTCGCTTGGATCACGTCATTTTTTTGATCCAACGGTTTTGAATCGTGACCACAACCACTTGAAACGGCTTTAGGCGGTGCTGGATGGGAACATCCACCCCCCGATCCTGTCTCATGACTTGTGGTTTTTTCATTTCCACAACAACTTTTCTCTGATTTTTTCTCTGACTGTTGCATTTTTACGGCTGGATTAGAGCAATGACTGGATAACGCAGATTCAGTTTCTTTAACTAGATATTTTTCAGGATGTTGTTCAAATTTTTGCTTACAACTGGCGGAACAAAATAAATAACGAGTTCCATCCAGATCAATATGATATTGACTGTCTTCGGCTACGGTCATTCCACAAACAGGATCAATAGACACGATTTTTTTCGGTGAAACCGTAGCTTTGGAACAACATGAAGTTTGCTTTGGCTCAGTCATGGTGGTGTTCTCGTATTCTTATATGATTGTGCTAAGATAAATGCTGTACCTAGGTACGGAGTCAAGCTTTTTATTGAGGCAAATAAGAGGAATTAGCCATGCTAACCATTGGCAAACTGGCTAAACAGGCCAATTTAAATGTTGAAACGATTCGTTATTATCAACGTATTGGTCTCATGCGTACCCCAGACACCATCAGCCACTATCGTTATTATAATGATCAAGATATAGAAACTTTAAGTTTTATACAAAAAGCCAAAGATGCAGGATTACAGCTCAGTGAGATTAAAGAACTTCTCCAATTACAACTGAATGATCGCGAACAAGTTCGCCATGTGATTGAACAGCGTCTTGAGAAAATTGATCTTCGTATTCAGGAATTAGAAGGCTTAAAGCAGCGTCTCAGCAGTTGGATCGATGAGTGTAAATCGGCACAAGCCGATTGTTGTCCTATTTTGCTAGATTTAAAACAGAGGAGCAATCTGTAAACAGACCTGCCATGATTCATTTTCAAAAAAGCTGAGAAATAAAAAAAACCTGAGTCCGAAAACTCAGGTTTTTTTATCTTACGATGCTCGGTGAATTATTCTTCACTCATCTCATCATTTTGAGAAGCAATATCTTCAGCTTGAGATTCAGATGCTTCCCCTTCAATCACTTCAAGAGTTTCATCATCTTCTTCCACCGCTTCAATCGAAACCACACCCACCAGTGTTTCATCATCGCTTAAACGAATCAGGCGAACACCTTGTGCATTACGACCTGTCATTGCCACTTCAGCCGCACGAGTACGTACCAAAGTACCGCCATCTGAAATCAGCATCAGTTCTTTGCTTTCATCAATTGAGACTGCACCAACTAACTCACCATTACGTTCGGAAGTCTTGATCGCAATCACCCCCTTACCGCCACGTTTCTTGGTCGGGAAGTCATTCACTGGCGTACGCTTACCATAACCATTGGCACTGGCACACAACACTTCACCCGTTTCTGGAACAACCACCAACGAGACAATACGGCTCACCACATTTGAATCTGAATCATCACTCTCATCAGAGTCATCATTCTCAACGTCTGCGTCTTCGCTATCCAGTGTTGCAGCTAACGCCACACGCATACCACGCACACCTTTGGCGGTACGCCCCATGGCACGGACATCGGTTTCAGCAAAACGAATCGCCTTGCCTTCGTTGGAGAACAACATAATTTGTTGCTTGCCATCAGTAATCGCGACACCAATCAAGGTATCTTCTTCGTTCAGTTCAATCGCACGTAAACCATTCGCACGAATATTGGCAAATTGCTCAAGTTCAACACGTTTGACTGTACCCGAAGCTGTTGCCATAAAGACGTAGTGATTTTCAAGGAATTCAGTCAAAGGTAAAATCGCAGTGATGGTTTCATTGGCATCCAGTGGCAATAAATTGACCATTGGACGACCTTTTGCACCACGCGAAGCCTGAGGAACTTCAAACACTTTCAAACGATATACTTTACCCACATTGGTAAAGCACAAGACCGTTGCATGGTTGGAAGCCACGACAAGATGCTGAATAATATCGTCATCTTTCATCGAGGTTGCAGATTTACCACGACCACCACGACGCTGAGCTTGGTAATCGGACAATGGTTGTGTTTTGGCATAACCTGTTTGAGAAACGGTCAACACCACTTGCTCTTCTGGGATCAAATCTTCACGACAGAAATCGATACGTGACTCAATAATATCTGTACGACGTGCATCGCCATATTGTTGAAGGATTTGTGCCAATTCTTCACGAATCACACCCATCAGAAGATTGAAATCATTCAAAATGGCAGTCAGTTCAGCAATCTGACCTAGAATCTCGGTATATTCAGCATGTAACTTGTCTTGCTCAAGGCCGGTTAAACGATGTAAACGAAGCTCTAAAATCGCAGCGACTTGAGTTGGGGATAAACGATAAATATCACCAGACAAACCAAATGGGCGATTTGGATCTTCGCCTTCGATTTCATCAGGACGTACTGAAATTGCACCTGCTTTTTCAAGCAAAGCAGTAACACCACCACCCGCCCATTCGCCCGCCTGTAAGCGTTCACGCGCTTCTGCTGGATTTGCAGAAGTCTTGATGGTTTCGATAATTTCATCAATATTGGCAAGGGCAACGGTGAGACCTTCCAAAATATGACCACGTTCACGTGCTTTACGCAATTCGAACATGGTACGGCGCGTCACCACTTCCTGACGATGTCGGATAAATGCCGCAATGATGTCTTTTAGATTCATCAATTTTGGTTGTCCGTTATCTAGACATACCATATTGATACTAAAAGAATTTTCAAGCTGAGTATTGAGGAACAGGTTATTGACAATGACTTCAGCGTTTTCGCCACGCTTTAAGTCAATCGCAATACGCATACCGTCTTTGTCAGATTCGTCACGTAACTCAGAAATCCCTTCGAGTTTCTTCTCTTTGACCAATTCAGCAATACGTTCAATCACACGTGCTTTGTTGACCTGATATGGAATTTCAGTGAAAACGATGGTGGTACGATTCGTTTTCTCGTCTTCTTCAAAGTGATATTTACCACGAATATGCAAACGGCCTTTACCGGTACGGTAAGCATCGACAATGCCTGATTTACCGTAAATAATGCCGCCTGTCGGAAAATCTGGTCCTGAGATATGTTCCATCAATCCTTCAATCGAAATATTCGGATTGTCTGCATAGGCCAGACAGGCGTGAATCACTTCAGTCAAATTGTGTGGCGCCATGTTGGTCGCCATACCCACTGCAATGCCCGCTGCGCCGTTGACTAATAAATTAGGCACACGTGTTGGTAAAACATCAGGAATTCGTTCTGAGCCATCATAGTTATCCACCCAGTCTACCGTATCTTTTTCAAGATCGGCCAATAACTCATGGGTGAGTTTGGTCATACGAACTTCGGTATAACGCATCGCCGCAGCGCTATCGCCATCGACCGAACCAAAGTTACCTTGGCCGTCGACCAACAGGTAACGTAGACTAAAATCCTGCGCCATACGAACAATGGTGTCGTAAACAGCCGTATCACCATGCGGGTGATATTTACCGATCACATCACCCACCACACGAGCAGACTTCTTATAAGCTTTATTATAATCGTTGCCTAACTCATGCATTGCATAAAGTACACGACGATGAACTGGTTTCAGGCCGTCTCTCACATCAGGTAATGCACGTGAAACAATTACACTCATTGCATAATCGAGATATGAGTTTTTTAACTCATCTTCAATGGCAATCGGTCGGATTTCCGATACGCTCATGCATACTCCTTTCTATGCAGCAAAGCAAAAGCCAGCCACAATTTATGTATTAATCTCGCAAAACTTAGTTCAAAAAACTGAACTAAAAGTAAAAAACATAGCTAAAAAGTATAGCATAAATCATGTGGAGATTGTGATGGATTAATACAGCTTAGCCTTTAATATTTGAGTAAATTTATGCTGAAAAAACAGACAGTTCCAAACTGTCATTAGGAATAGAATAAATCAAATACTTAGCGCACATTGTTTTAGAAAATTTGTGAAATATTTAGCAGTCAAAGACCAGAAAAACCACATTATTTTTTTATCATTCTCAATAAAAAACGCTCTTGCGCAATAAATCGCGCAAGAGCGTTTTATCAACTTAACTCAATAACGAATTAAAGTTTAGATACCAATTCTGGTACAACAGTGTTCAAATCACCCACTAACCAGTAGTCAGCAACGCTGTTGATTGGTGCTTCTTCGTCTTTGTTGATCGCAACGATCACTTTAGAGTCTTTCATACCTGCCAAGTGCTGAATCGCACCAGAGATACCGATTGCCATGTAAAGATCTGGCGCAACGATTTTACCTGTTTGACCTACTTGGAAGTCGTTTGGTACGAAACCAGCATCAACCGCAGCACGTGACGCACCTTGCGCAGCACCAAGCTTGTCCGCTAATGGGTCTAGGACTTTATGGTAGTTCTCACCAGAACCAACACCACGACCACCAGAAACAACGATACGCGCAGCAGTTAATTCTGGACGATCAAGTTTTACAATTTCTTCATTTACGAAAGAAGAAACACCAGCGTCAGCCGCTTCACCCACAGTTTCAACCGCAGCAGAACCACCTTCAGCAGCAACTGGATCAAATGCTGTACCACGTACAGTACCAATGATCACAGCTTCATCAGATTGAACCGTTGCAATCGCATTACCTGCGTAGATTGGACGCTTAAATGTGTTTGCAGATTCAACAGAAATAATATCTGTGATCATGCTGACATCAAGCAATGCCGCAACGCGTGGTAAAATGTTTTTACCTGTTGTAGTTGAAGCTGCTAAAACGTATTTATAGCCACCTTCTTTCACAACATCAGCAATCAGTTTTGCTACATTTTCAGCCAATTGGTTGGCATAAAGTGCATTGTCTGCAAGTAATACTTTGCTGACACCAGCCACTTTAGCAGCAGCATCCGCTACGGCTTGAGCGCCTGAACCAGCAACCAATACAGCAATATCACCACCGATTTTTTGAGCTGCTGCAACAACGTTTAACGTCGCACCGTTAAGTGCTTGGTTATTGTGTTCAGCGATTACTAAAATACTCATGATTTTATCCTTCTGTATTAGATCACTTTCGCTTCATTTTTTAATTTTTCAACAAGTTCGTCTACAGACTTCACTTGTACGCCAGCTTTACGCTCAGCAGGTGGCTCAACTTTAACAGTTTTAAGTTTAGTCCCTGTAGCAACACCATAATCAGCAGGTGATTTGGTATCAAGCGGCTTTTTACGCGCTTTCATAATGTTTGGAAGTGCCGCATAACGTGGCTCGTTCAAACGTAAGTCAGTGGTAATAATCGCAGGAAGTGTAAGCTCAACAGTTTGTAAACCACCGTCAATTTCACGAGTCACTTGAACTTTTCCGCCGTCCACTTTTACTTCTGAAGCAAAAGTACCTTGACCTGCGCCAAGCAAAGCAGCCAACATTTGACCGACTTGGTTTGAGTCGTCATCAATTGCTTGTTTACCTAGAAGAATAAGTTCTGGTTTCTCTTGATCTACAACACCTTTAAGAATTTTAGCAACTTCTAAAGCGCCAATTTCATCAGTTGTTTCAACCAAGATACCACGATCCGCACCGAGCGCCATTGCAGAACGAATTTGTTCTTGCGCTTCTTTAGGTCCAACAGAAACCACTACGATTTCAGATACTGTTCCTTTTTCTTTTAGGCGAACCGCTTCTTCCACTGCGATTTCACAGAATGGGTTAATTGACATTTTAACGTTAGTAAGGTCAACCCCACTATTGTCCGGCTTAACGCGAACTTTAACGTTGGCATCAACCACACGTTTTACAGCAACAAGAGCCTTCATGTAATCCTCGGCTGTTTCAGCAAGTAAATGTTGAGAAGAGTTATATTAACGCTTCATATTGAATTTTTTAGGTGCTTTATCTTGCAATGTGTTTGGCATTTCGGTCAAGTCACAATTACACCAACCATGCGAAAAAACACTAAAAAGGCTGAAATGGTCAGTTCATTGTTTTTTTCATTGATTGTTTCCCCATGAAATTGCAGCAGTTTTTATGATTTATTAATATTTGATTTATAATATGTTTTATTTTGATTTATTTCATCAGTCTGACTGATAGGCGACTTTTTTTGCATAGCTTTTATACAAAAGTACAAATTTATTCAATACTGACTCGTCAGATCAAAAATGTCAGTCCACAATTATAAAAAAACTTAAACATGTCGAAATGTAACAATAAAACATAATAGGTCGGGTTATCGCAAAATTATTACGCTCTCGGATGCGCTTTATCGTAAGTTTGCGCTAAATGATCAAAATCAATATGCGTATAAATTTGAGTCGTACTCAAATTAGTATGCCCTAACATTTCCTGTACTGATCTTAAATCACCACTAGCACTGAGCATATGACTGGCAAAACAATGGCGTAGTAGATGCGGATGCAAATCGACATTTACCCCTGCGCGATGTGCCTGAATTTTAACTCTGGATTCAATTTGCCTTGGTGTAAGTGCGCCGCCATGTTGTGAAACAAAAACAGGACTCACTGGTAATACTTTACCCTTCCAAATCGTATAGATTTTTAACCACTCGATTAAGCTGTGTTTAGCTTTGCTGCCAAATGGAATCACCCGCGTTTTATTACCTTTACCAGTTACACGTAAAAGCTGTCGTTTAAAATCAAGATCATTCATTTTCAAACTTTGCAATTCAGCCAAACGTAAACCACTGGAATACAACAATTCAAGCATGGCTTTATCGCGTATCCAGAGCTGTTGATCCTTGATTTTTTCAGGTACAGGTTGATCCAGTATTTGATTGACCGTTTCGATATCAATCATTCCCGGTAAGGGACGCGCTTTACGTTTAAGTTTAAAATCCTCAGTAGGATTCATATTGAGATAATTACTTTGCTGCGCCCATTTCATAAATTGGCGAATCGCCGACAACATTCGCTGAATACTACTACTACTCAAGTTGGATTGTTCAACTTTATAAGCCAGATATTCGCGTAAATCTGATGCTTCTATCTCGATCAAATCTAGCTTTTTAACTTCACAAAACATAAAAAAATCAGTTAAATCGCGTTGATAAGCATGAATGGTGTGTTCAGACTGATTTTGAATGGTACGCTCTTTGAGCCACATGTCGAGGAGTTGATGATTATTAATATTCACATCATTGCTCCTAGTTTAATATTCAGTGTTGGTATCAATTTGATTTAAATATAACATAATTTCTTTCGCCACTAGTTCGGCATAGCGATTCGCGAGATCATGTCCTCCACCTTGAATGATCTTGAGCTCGGCATACTGAAAAAGATCTTTCAGATATTGCCCGACAGCAATTGGACTTACCTCATCTTGATCACCCCAGATCAGTAAAATTTTCTGCTGAATCTGTGCCAATTGAGCTTCATAATTTATTTTAGTGGTCATGAACCAGTCAGGATAATTTAAAAAATCTTTGGCATAACTTTGTCGCCAATCCGCAACGTTAAACTGGCTCAGGTCAATCCCTCCTGAAGTCGCAATCAAGACCAAACCCTGTATCAATTCAGGCTTTTGTAAAGCTGCTGCGACTGCAAAAATGCCACCCATAGATTGAGCGACCAATATACATGGGCGATCAATTTTATTGAGCACATATTGCTGTAACTGTTCAAAACCATGAATGTCTGGATGGGCAGGTTCATTGGCAAAAGCAGGATAAGCAATGATTTGTGTCGTCATTTCTTCGGGTAAATTTTTAATGAGAGGACACCAAAATTCGGTACTGCCCGATGCGCCGGGTAGAAAAATAAAATGTTTTAGCATGTTCATTTTTTAAATTCTAACCATGTATTTTTAAGTATTTTTACAAACTATTATCTTGCATTATTTTTTAGAAAAAAACTGTGCAAAGAATCCTCTTTTTTTCATTTGACGATGATAAAAAGGCTCAGTTTCAAACATGTAGCCTGATAAACCTGAAGATTCTTGAGGATCAATCATAAAGATATCAACAATTTCTCCAAGGCTATCATAAGCCACCTGTCCAATTTGATTCATTAAAGTTTGGTTTCTCTCTGCTACATTGAACAATACGCCCACCACTAGAACCGGTTTTTCATCTCGGGCAGGATTGTGCATTAAAGCCAAATATGCTTTTTCAATCTCAGAATGCTGTTGAAAAAATTTATTCAGTTGTTCGACCATCTGATCAGGATATTGGGACGGTTGCCCTAGTAACACTTGTATATCTTCTTCAGCAACAAATTGCTCTGTGGCTCCAACACTACCTTTCTGTAAAAGACTTTTTATTTCTTCTGGAATAAATTCTTTGCCATAAGGAAGATTTGGATTCAGCATCAAATGATCCCCGAGGGTGATATCAAATAACTCGCGAGTGCTCAAACGCAAGTAGCTTTCTTGCTGCTCGATTGCTTTACTTAAACTATCTACAGATAAGAAAAAAGGAACAATTGATCTGCCCTCGTGATTTTGCCATTTGCTTAAATAGATATGATCACCTTGTTGCAGCTCAACTAAACCATGACGATTGTGCTGTTGAGTATCAGTAGTTCCCAAACAATACACATGACCATTTAATAATTTTTCAAGAAACACAGGGCGATACGCTGGCTCATTAGCTGCTTTTTGAAGAAGTTCCTCTAAATACTTTTCTTGTTTATCCATTTATATTTACCTAATCTCTCATCAAAATGAACTAATCTTTTAAAGTTTTGTTATTTATTCAAAATAATGAACACATCATCACGCTAAAATTATATGTCTTATTTAAAAATTAAAACGAACTGACTCCCTTGAACCAGTTCGCTTGTATTTAACTCTGAAAATAACGTAAATCCAAACGGCCTTCATAGACGGTAGACGTTGGTCCAGTCATCCAAACCACGTCACCTTCACGCCAAGCAATTTGTAACTTACCGCCTGCCAGTTCAACTTCAACCTCATTGGCGAGTAAACCACGGCGCATTCCACTGACTGCTGCGGCACATGCCCCTGTTCCACATGCTAAAGTTTCGCCGACGCCACGCTCAAAAACACGCAAACGTACATGTTTTTCATCCAGAATTTGCATAAACCCAGCATTGACCCGTTGCGGGAAACGTACATGCGATTCAACTTGTGGTCCAATGGTTGCAACATCCGCAGTTAATACATCTGGCACAATCGTAACTGCATGGGGATTGCCCATATTGACCACATCAATTTTTAAGCTTTGATCATTGGCAAGCTCAAGATGATAAAGTGCTTCAAACTCTTCCGTGACAAATGGAATTTCATTTGGAGAAAATTTTGGAAAGCCCATATTGACTCGAACTAAACCATTTGGTCCCAATTCAGGTTCAACGATTCCCGCTTTGGTTTGCACCTTGATTTTGGTTTTATTGGTCAGTTGGCGATCATGTACAAAACGCGCAAAACAACGAACGCCATTGCCACATTGCTCAACTTCAGAGCCATCTGCGTTGAAAATACGATATTTAAAATCTGCACTTGGAAAATCGGGCGGTTCAACTATTAGAAGTTGATCAAAACCAATCCCAAAGTGACGATCAGCCATACGCTGAATGGTAGTAGTATCCAGATACGCGCGTTGGCTGATTAAATCAACCACAACAAAATCATTACCCAAGCCATGCATTTTTGTAAATTCAAGCAACATGTTTTTTACTCCTCAGGTAATAAACGTTCTTTATCCCATAATGATTCAATCGTTTCACGCTCACGAATCAAATGAGCTTGATCTGCATTCACCATCACTTCAGCAGCACGACCACGACTATTATAGTTTGAACTCATGACAAAACCATAAGCGCCTGCACCCAGTACAGCCAAGACATCATTTTCTTTTAGTGCCAACTTACGATCTTTGCCTAGAAAGTCGCCAGTTTCACAGATCGCACCAACAACATCCCAAGCTTTTTCATTAACGTCTGTATTGGCATCCACCGATTGGATATCCATCCACGCTTCATATAAAGATGGACGAATCAAATCATTCATCGCAGCATCAATAATCGCAAAATTACGATGATTGGTCGGTTTCAGCAGATCTACTTTGGTCAGTAATACGCCTGCATTGGCACTAATACTACGCCCTGGCTCCATGTACACTTTCAAGCCTAATTTTTGCAGTGCGGGTTTCAACGCATTGGCATACTCTTCAACGCTTGGCGGTGTTTCATCTTTATAACAAACACCTAGACCACCACCAATATCAATATGTTTGAGGTCAATTCCACGCTTTTTCAATTCAGCAATCATCACCATGACACGATCCAAAGCATCCACAAAAGGCTTGGTCTCAGTCAGTTGTGAACCGATATGGCAATCAATTCCCACAACATCTAAATTGGATAAAGATGCCGCGTATTGATAAGTTTCATAAACCGTATCACTAGGAATACCAAACTTATTTTCTTTTAATCCCGTTGAAATATAAGGATGAGTTTTGGCATCGACATCTGGATTAACACGCAAGGAAATCGGGGCTTTTTTACCCTGTTTTTCTGCAACTTTTTGAATGCGATCCAATTCTGCATACGACTCAACATTGAAACAGGCAATTCCGACTTGCAGCGCTTTTTCAATATCTGCTTCTGACTTGCCTAAACCAGAAAATACGATTTTGGCTGGATCACCACCTGCTGCCAACACGCGCGCAAGCTCACCCCCAGTCACAATATCAAAACCAGCCCCAAGCTTGGCTAATACATTCAACACCGCAAGGTTTGAGTTTGACTTCACCGCAAAGCAGATTTGATGGTCGATAAAATCAAAAGCACGATCCATATCCAGATAATGTTTTTCAAAAGCTGCTTTTGAATAAACATATAACGGTGTACCAAACCGTTCAGCAAGCTGAAGCAGTGAACATTGCTCAGCATGCAATATCCCTTGAATGCGGGAGAAACTCATGAATGTATCCTTATCTTTGAGACGTTAAGGGGATGGTGTAGGTTCTGAAGCTGAGGATTTTTCTTTTTCCTCAGTTGCATTTTTCTGAGCTTGTTGCTCAGCATCTTTAGATGAATACAGTAAATATTTGGCACGTTTGTCATAATTTGGATCAGAAGGTAAATGTAATGCACCTGATTGACCGCATGCCGTGAGCGCAGCACCGCTCAGTAATATACTGATAGAGCAAATGACTTTAAGCATCTGAACACCGAACTTTTACAATTCGGAGCAGTATAGCGTGATCATCTCAGCAGCTAAAGTCTAAACATAAAAAAACGCCAGTTTATACTGGCGTTCTATGGATTTATTCAGACCTATTTCTTTTTAGCAAAGAAATAACCTATAGCCAAAATAATAAACCAGATTGGACTAACTTTTAATGATTCAAGTGTGGTTTCATCCAAAGCAAGGAAATAGATGGTTGCAAGGAAGAATAAGATCACCACCCAACAAGTAAACACACCACCAGGTAATTTAAAGATCGATTGCTCATGTAATTCAGGTCTATTTTTACGGTAGTTAATATAACTCCACATAATAATAATCCACACACAGATAAACAAAATGGTCGACAATGTCGTCGCTAATGTAAACGCGGTGACTTCATCATTTGTGCCTGTTTGTACTTTATAAATGTACTGGACAAACGCACCAATGAAGATACAAATAGAAGAGAAAATCAACGCTTTTGCTGGAACTGCTGACTTAGACAACATGGCAAAGAGTTTTGGTGCTTTTTGATCTGTTGAGAGACCAAACAACATACGGCTAGTCGAAAACACGCCACTATTCATGGATGACATTACAGAAGACAGTACGACCAGATTCATGATAATCGCAGCAGAGGCGATACCTGCTTGTGAGAAGATATTCACAAATGGACTGACTTTAGGATTGATTTGATCCCACGGAGTCACACACATCACCACAAACAATGCCAATACGTAGAAAATAATAATACGAATTGGAATCGAATTAATCGCTTTTGGTAAGTTACGTTTTGGATCCTGTGTCTCCGCAGCCGTCGTTCCGACCAGCTCTACCCCAACAAAGGCAAAAATGGCAATCTGGAAACCTGCTAAAAAGCCATCTAGTCCTTTTGGAAAAAAGCCACCATGAGTCCAAAGATTACTCACACTTGCGGTCGTACCCGAAGAGTTGGTAAAGCCTGTAAAAATCATCCACAAACCAACAGCAATTAATACAATAATTGCTGTGATTTTTACCATCGCAAACCAGAACTCCATTTCACCGAACAATTTTACCGTAACCAGATTTAATCCAAGTACAAATAAAATGGCAACGGTACTAATCAGCAACCCACCCAATGCCGTGAAAGATTCACCGCCATTGAAGAATTCCAGATAATAAATAATGGCGGATAAATCTGCGATCCCAATCGTGACCCAACACAGCCAATACGTCCAACCGACAAAATAACCCGCCCATGGGCCGATCAAATCAGTCGATAAATCAATAAAAGACTTATATTTAAGATTGGATAACAGTAATTCGCCCAGCGCGCGCATGACGAAAAACACCATGATACCAATCAGGCCATAAATAAAGAGAATAGAAGGACCAGCCAAACTAATGGTTTTACCTGACCCCATGAATAACCCTGTACCAATCGCCCCACCAATTGCAATTAATTGGAGATGACGGTTGGATAAGCTGCGTGAGAGTTCACCTTCTCCAGAATGTGAACCAAAATTTTCATTTGACATTGTTTTTTTTAACTCTCAAATTTTGTACTTTAAAATTAGCCTAAAACCATTAAAACAAAAAAGTTTTTTTAACTTATTGTTTTATTTTTTTGATAAATAACGCCTATAAGATGTTTTTTTAGACATACTTACTCCATTTTTAAGCTGTAATTGAACTTATCCCTGAGATTGCAGTTTACGTGCCAAAGTATTTTTTGGCGATATTTTCCTGCAAAATTTGTGTTTAAAGTTCCCAATTGTTACATTTCACTGATTTATTAATTCCAAGATGCACTGAATATGAGCAAAGTTAAAACGGTTTATCGCTGTGAACAATGTGGTACAGATCATCCCAAGTGGTCAGGTCAGTGCTCAGAATGCGGTGAATGGAATAGTTTGCTTGAAGTGCGTGTTGAACCCGCTTCCTCACATCGTGCTAAACCTAAATTAGGCGGTTATGCAGGTCAAACTTCCGCAGTCACCATCTTAAATCAGATCTCTGTGTCGCACGAAACAAGAGTTGCCACAGGGATTGGTGAGTTTGATCGGGTACTCGGTGGTGGATTGGTGACTGGCTCAGTGGTGCTGATTGGGGGCGATCCCGGCATTGGTAAATCGACCATTTTGCTGCAAACCGCAACTTATATGGCGAGTAGTAATAGCTCTGCACTCTATGTAACAGGTGAAGAATCCTTATCTCAGGTTGCATTACGCGCCCAAAGGCTCGACTTACCGACCGATAAACTCAAAGTCATGGCTGAAACTTGTGTAGAACGGATATGTGAAATTTTGGCTCAGGAACGCCCTGCCGTTGCCATATTAGATTCCATTCAAACCTTATATACAGAAACTTTACAATCTGCCCCCGGTGGTGTTTCTCAAATCCGTGAATCTGCTGCTTTACTCACACGTTTTGCCAAACATAGCGGAACAGCCCTATTTATCGTGGGTCATGTCACTAAAGAAGGTGCTTTGGCTGGTCCACGTGTGCTTGAACATATGGTGGATTGTGTTTTGTATTTTGAAGGGCAATCAGATTCACGCTACCGCATGATTCGTGCGGTAAAAAACCGTTTTGGTGCAGTCAATGAACTGGGCGTTTTTGGCATGACCGATAAAGGTTTACGTGAAGTCGCCAATCCTTCGGCTATTTTCTTAAGTCGTTATGATGAAGCCATTCCGGGTTCTATTGTCATGATCAGCCGCGAAGGTACTCGCCCACTTTTAGTCGAAGTACAGGCGCTGGTCGATGATGCGCATGGACAACCACGTCGTGTTGCATTAGGTTTAGAACAAAACCGTTTAAACATGTTACTTGCAGTGATGCATCGTCATGGTGGCGTTCAAACTTCTGGACAAGATGTTTATGTTAATGTGGTGGGCGGCTTAAAAATTACCGAAACAGGTTCAGATTTGGCAGTCCTTTTAGCCTGTGCGTCTAGCTTACGTGGCAAAGCCTTACCACAACAATTGGCTGTATTTGGAGAGGTCGGATTATCGGGTGAAATTCGCCCCGTTCCAAATGGTCAGGAACGTCTCAAAGAAGCCGCCAAACATGGATTTAAATATGTCATTTTGCCGCGTGGCAATGCTCCGCAAAAGACCGTTGATGGGGTACAAATTATTGCGGTTGCAAGGTTGCACGAAGCATTAACAGAAGCCATGCAACTAAGTGACGAGTTAAATTAAATCGTCCGATATGATTTGACATAAAAAAACATATTTTTGTTATTGAAATTCGTCAAAAAAGCCTGCATAAATACACTTGTAAATTGAATTTATATAGGATTTTTCGATGGAAGTACGACAGCGTAGTTTATTGGCAGGTGTTTTGATGGCCGCCTTGGTCGTTGCACCGCTTGCTGAAGCAAAACGTGCAGGTGGCGGTAAAAGTCATGGTATGTCACGTTCAGCCGCTCCAAGCCAGTCTTACCAACAACCTCGTCAAGTGACTCCTGCACCTCAAACAGCACCTGCTGGTACACCACAGCGTTCTGGTCCGGGTGTTGGTTCAATGGTTGCTGCGGGTGTGGCAGGTGCTGCTGTGGGTGCCGTTGCTGCCAATGCGCTGGCGGATGACCGTCATTCAACTTCTCCTGAGCAACAAGCCACTCAACAGGATGCAGCAGCTCAGCAGGCAAAAGCCGAGCAAGAAAAGAAAAGTGGCATCCCGGGCTGGATCTGGATTATCTTGATTGCTGCGATTGCTTTCTTTATTTTCCGTAGATTTAGCAATAAGCAAAAAGTTGCTGGCAATAATCCGTTTGCGCCAAACAATAGTGGCAATGCTGTACCATTTGGACAAAACACATCGACAAACCGCGCTAATTCTGGTGATAACACCAATATTTTTGGGCAAAGTGTCGGTGGCAACGCAAATGCAGCACCATCTTCTGCACCGTTTGGTAGTGCTTATACCAACAGTGGTAGTCAGCTTCCCGATGGAACAGAACCTGCAACTTTCTTACGTGTTGCACGCCAGCGTTTTAACCATATTCAATCGGTGAATTCTGCTAGCAATATTGAAGAAATTCGTCGTTATTTGACACCAGATCTTTATAGCTCAATGTATAACGACATTATGGCGAATCAAGATCAGGACGTTGCTGAGTTTAGTAACTTAAATGCAATGGTGGTGGATAGCACAACGGAAAATGGTCAGTATGTGGTCAGTGTTCGTTTCACAGGTACAGTAAGTGAAGATCTGAATAGCTTACCGCAACCCTTCTCTGAAATCTGGCACTTTGTTAAGCCAGCAGGTTCAAGTGAAGATTGGAAAGTGGCTGGGATTCAGCAAGACTAACGTTTCGCTAAAAATAAAGTAAGCCGCATCAGCGGCTTATTTTTTTATCTGTGATCTTAATATTAATCATCAGATACAATATTAAAATCACACTTTTACTATGCTATTGCCGCTGGAAAAGCAATCACCTGATCAATACGCATGTTTTCAGTTGCGATCATCAGTAACCGATCGATCCCTAAAGCAATACCCGAACAAGCAGGCATATGTGGTAAAGCTGCCAAAAGATGTTCATCAAGTGGCATTTCGGCTAAGCCTTGTTGTTTACGTTCAAGATTATCCGCTTCAAAACGCTGTCTTAATGTTTGCGCATCCAATAATTCATCATAAGCATTGGCCAGTTCTAAACCTTCAATATAAACCTCAAAACGTGCGGCAACCTGTTCACCGTCATCATCAATACGCACTTTAGCCAGTGATGCCATTTCTGGAGGAAAATCAGTTAAAAATACGGGCGTATCAAACCCCAGACTCGGCTCAACAAAATGCGAAAATAATAAATCCATATAGGCGAGCCGATCTTCTCCCAAATCTAGCGTCAGCCCGACGCGTCGCGCGGTATCTTTCAATTGCTTTAGATTGGCTTGCAATGGATTAATATCCAGACGATCCTGAAAGGCATGTTTATAACTGAGTATCATCGGGCGAATCTCATCAAAACGATGATACAAACAACTGTGTAATAAATCAGCCGTTTCATGCATTAAGTCTTTAAGATCAAATTCAGGGCGATACCATTCCAACATGGTAAACTCACTATTATGTTTACGTCCATGTTCATCATCACGAAATACTTTACAAATCTGATAAATCGGGCCACTGCCACTGGCGAGCAAACGCTTCATGGCAAACTCAGGCGAGGTTTGTAAATATTGAATACACTCTTCGCCTTCAATATGGCGTAATGCACGTACTGAAGCCAAATGCACATCGGTTACCCCTGCCTGAGAAATAATGGGTGTTTCGACCTCCAACACATCACGCTCTGCAAAAAAAGTACGAATGGTCTGATACAGTTTGGCACGTGCTTTAAGTGCTTCAATCGAACAGGTCGGTTGATACGTTTTTAAATTTAAATCCGACTGTTTACTCATGCCGCAGGCCCTCCATATGCAGCCCATTCACGGCGTAGTGGATATTCTATTCTAAGTCGATCAAAAGCTTGCTGATCGACTTGTCCTTCTTTGACACAAGCACGTAAATGTTGATCGTCACGCTGAATATCATAAATCTCTGTTAAATATCGTTGTAACGCTTGTTTTAAGGATAAATCTTTAAAGTAAGGTTCACCAATCGGGAGTTGTGACTCAAACTGCTTCTCAGCTTTAAAACCAAAATGCTGACAAAACGCCTGATACACCATTTGTGTACCGCGCGCTTTACCTTCCAAACTGTAACCTGCAATATGCGGTGTCACCAAGCTAACTAAATCTAACAGTCGCTCAGAAATGACAGGTTCATGTTCAAACACATCCAGCACCACTTGACGCTGCGTTTTTTGAATATTTTCAATTAAATCAGCTTCTTCTATCACAGGCCCTCGCGCACTATTGATCAAAATCGTTTGAGCTGGAATACATGCGAGTCGATCGGCATTGATGAGATGATAAGTCGGATAATCGCCTGTTTTGGTGAGTGGAACATGGATTGAAATGGCATTACTACGTTGTAGTAATTCATCTAATGAAACATTTTCAATCTGATCAAGCTGCACATAAGGGTCATAGCCAATAATGTGCCAATCCAACAATTTTGCCATGTAAGCCAAACGACGACCGACATTGCCCAAACCGATAATACCTAAGGTAAACTGCTGTTCTTGTTGTAAAAGCTCTGGTCTTAAATGTAATAACGCTGTAATGACATATTCCGCGACCGCCTGAGCATTACATCCAGGTGCATTACTCCACGCAATGCCTTGTTGTTGCAGTGCAGTAATATCCATATGGTCTGTACCAATGGTCGCACTGCCTACAAATTTTAATGCGCTGTGATCGATTAAAGTATGATCTACTTTGGTCACAGATCGAATAATTAAAGCATCGGCATCTTTGACATCTTCATGCTGCAAATGTCGACCACCACGATGTTCAACTTTGCCAAATTCAGAAAAAAAATAGTCGGTAAATGCCAGATTTTCATCTGCAATCATCTTCATATACTGTTCCAATCACTCACTGGCATTTATCATAACGCGTCACTCGGTACGTGACTACGCTCGTCATTTATAAATCGAATTTTTTACCAGCATCCATTTTTAAATTTTTATGCTCAATGAATTGTGAAATCTATATTTGCTTATTTCTTGTTTGGTTCTAATATCAAATGCAACATATGGGTCGCAGTGGTATGTCTGATGTGATCTGGTCGGGCATGAAAATAACGTTCTGATAGAGCATCGCCAGATAAATCTTCAAGTATTTGAAAATCCATTTGATTCACGAGATCATGCAATTCTAATGAATTAAATTGCCCCATCAATGGTTCGCGTAAGATTTTTGTGAATTGAGCAACGGCTTGAGTTCCTATTTTTTCAATCCCCCGAAGTGAATCAAAATTAATCGAATAATCCAGAACAATTTCACTTTGCTTCGCTGCAAAACTGGCAATACTACTTAAGGTCTGTAAGGTGGTTTCAGGCTGTAAATAGTGCGTTGTACCCAGCCATGAATAAAAAGCAGGACGATCTTGCGTATAGTTACTACGAGCTAGAACCTCTCCCAAAGCTTCCTTTTCAAAATCGATGGCAACAAATTCGACATTGGCAGGAATATCACCCAGTTGTTTAAGTTTTTGGATTTTTAAACGCTGTGTATCGGGGTGATCAACCTCAAAAATTTTTAAATCTGGATAATGCTGTGCCAAACGTAAGGCAAATGAATCTAAGCCTGCCCCAACAAGCACATATTGATCAATTCCCTTTTCAATCGCCTGTTGCAAGCAATCTTCAGCATAACGCGAACGCCCCACGACCTGAGCTGTTAACAAACCTAACGTTCGATTCAATGCTGGTGAGTTAAAGATTCTATTCACCAAAGGCAAGGTTAATAACCTTTTCCACGCGTTATTGGTCATTTCAAATGCATAAGCATCGGCAAAAATCGGATCATGCGCGAATAAATAATGATGGGCGCGTAATGCCGCAGCGGCTTCTGCGGTACGACTTGACCGTCCTTGTTTCATGTCATCTTCCTTTAAAAGCAAAATAAAAGCAGTCGATTGAAAACAATAGACTGCTTCATTTGAAAATAAACCAGAAAATTAAGCGTCTACTTTACTTTTGCTTAGATTAGTTTGGTAAGAGGTGGTCCCACATGTTTGAACAACTAAAAGCTTATTTATAAGTGATACTCTGCTCTAGTTAAGCTACCTTATTTTGTTGTGGTAGCTGGTCATAGTAAAACTCATCTGGAGTCATTTTGTCCAGACTCGAATGAGGTCGTTTCAAATTATAAAATTCAAAATATGCGTTTAATTGCTTCTTCGCATCCAAAACATTGCTGTAGGCTTTGAGATACACCTCTTCATATTTAACGCTCCGCCATAATCGTTCAACCATCACATTATCAACCCATCGACCTTTACCATCCATACTGATTTGAATGCCATTTGATTTCAATACATCAATAAATGCATCACTGGTAAACTGACTGCCTTGGTCTGTATTAAATATTTCAGGTCGACCATATTTTTCAATAGCTTCATTTAATGTTTCTATGCAAAATGTAACCTCCATACTAATCGATACTCTATGCGCAAGTACCTTGCGGCTATGCCAATCAATCACAGCACATAAATAAACAAAGCCTTTTGCCATAGGGATATACGTTATATCCGTAGACCACACTTGATTACTGCGCTGAATAGCCAATCCTTTGAGCAGATATGGATATTTGCGGTGAGCTTGATTAGCCTGGCTTAAATTTGGTTTGCAATATAACGCATTAATGCCCATTTTCTTCATTAAAGTACGTGTATGACGTCGTCCTATATGATGTCCTTGACGATTCAACAAATCACGCATCATACGGCTACCTGCAAAAGGGTATTGCATATGTAACTCATCCATACACCGCATCAGCTTCAGATCTGATGCACTCACAGGTTTTGGGCGATAGTAATAACAACCACGGGAGACTTTCAGCAGCTGAGCTTGCTTAGATACTGAAATCTGAAGTGAGTCATCGATTAACTTTTGTGGTTGAAGCGGCCCAGTTTCTTCAACACACCTTCTAAAAAATCAATTTCTAATGCCTGCTCACCGATTTTTGCATGTAGTTTTTTTAGATCGATGGGTGGTTCTGTTGGAGCTTTTGATTGATCGAAAGCTTGCGAGGAAGCTGAAATCAGTTGATTTTTCCAGTCGATAATTTGGTTTTGATGAACATCAAATTCAGCACTCAATTCAGCAAGTGTTTTTTCTGCTTTAATCGCAGCAAGTGCTACCTTAGCTTTAAAATCATTTGAATGATTTCTTCTTGGTCTACGTGCCATAAAATACTCCATATATTGATGTTTATAACATCATTTG
>NZ_KB849715.1:179457-360620 GCF_000368825.1 Acinetobacter ursingii DSM 16037 = CIP 107286
CCAGCTACCACAACAAAATAAGGTAGCTTAACTAGAGCAGAGTATCACTTATAAATAAGCTTTTAGTTGTTCAAACATGTGGGACCACCTCTATAAAAACCACATAATAAATAAAGAGGAATTCTTATAAAATGCCGCCATTTGTTCATTCTTTTATTCCAGAATTTGAACTTAATATTCAAGTCAAAAATTGTACTTGATTTCAAGTACAATTTTATCATTTCACTAAATTTTATTTCACCATTAAAAAAACTGCTTCATGACTGAAGCAGTTTTATTCAATGCTTTTAATAGAACTTAGCCAATAATGATTTGGTCATTATTCAATAGTGTCTGTAAAGTAACTTCAGAAGTCTGATTAGTTAATACCAATAATGTTTCATGCGTAGTAAATGCTGTACCATCACCATCTCGATCCACTTTAATAGTTGCAGTATCCTTATCAGCATCATAAGTCACAGAAATATATTTACCAACGGTCGTTGCATTGTCTGTCGCTAGAATAGCCTGTGTTAAGCCTGTAAAGAATGTTGTTGAGAATTGGATGACATCAGCATTTACATCACTTGTCGTATTGCCGACATGGAAATCTGTCCACGTATCAACACCATTGCCAGCAGTCGCATTAGCCGAGTTCAATACGTTATAGATTGCAGTATCTTTGCCTGTACCACCAGTTAAAGTATCGTTACCAGCACCGCCATTAAGAGTGTCATTGCCAACACCACCATATAGATAGTCGTAACCTGCCCCACCATTAAGAGTGTCATTTCCTGCACCACCAATTAAAATATCATTTCCATCGTTTCCATTCAAAATATCGTTTCCAGCATAACCCCTGATCAAATCATTATTTGCAGTGCCATTTAAAGTATTATTTCCTTGGTCACCAGCCAATGTATTCGTGGTTTGACTAATATAGAGGTGGTCCCACATGTTTGAACAACTAAAAGCTTATTTATAAGTGATACTCTGCTCTAGTTAAGCTACCTTATTTTGTTGTGGTAGCTGGTCATAGTAAAACTCATCTGGAGTCATTTTGTCCAGACTCGAATGAGGTCGTTTCAAATTATAAAATTCAAAATATGCGTTTAATTGCTTCTTCGCATCCAAAACATTGCTGTAGGCTTTGAGATACACCTCTTCATATTTAACGCTCCGCCATAATCGTTCAACCATCACATTATCAACCCATCGACCTTTACCATCCATACTGATTTGAATGCCATTTGATTTCAATACATCAATAAATGCATCACTGGTAAACTGACTGCCTTGGTCTGTATTAAATATTTCAGGTCGACCATATTTTTCAATAGCTTCATTTAATGTTTCTATGCAAAATGTAACCTCCATACTAATCGATACTCTATGCGCAAGTACCTTGCGGCTATGCCAATCAATCACAGCACATAAATAAACAAAGCCTTTTGCCATAGGGATATACGTTATATCCGTAGACCACACTTGATTACTGCGCTGAATAGCCAATCCTTTGAGCAGATATGGATATTTGCGGTGAGCTTGATTAGCCTGGCTTAAATTTGGTTTGCAATATAACGCATTAATGCCCATTTTCTTCATTAAAGTACGTGTATGACGTCGTCCTATATGATGTCCTTGACGATTCAACAAATCACGCATCATACGGCTACCTGCAAAAGGGTATTGCATATGTAACTCATCCATACACCGCATCAGCTTCAGATCTGATGTACTCACAGGTTTTGGGCGATAGTAATAACAACCACGGGAGACTTTCAGCAGCTGAGCTTGCTTAGATACTGAAATCTGAAGTGAGTCATCGATTAACTTTTGTGGTTGAAGCGGCCCAGTTTCTTCAACACACCTTCTAAAAAATCAATTTCTAATGCCTGCTCACCGATTTTTGCATGTAGTTTTTTTAGATCGATGGGTGGTTCTGTTGGAGCTTTTGATTGATCGAAAGCTTGCGAGGAAGCTGAAATCAGTTGATTTTTCCAGTCGATAATTTGGTTTTGATGAACATCAAATTCAGCACTCAATTCAGCAAGTGTTTTTTCTGCTTTAATCGCAGCAAGTGCTACCTTAGCTTTAAAATCATTTGAATGATTTCTTCTTGGTCTACGTGCCATAAAATACTCCATATATTGATGTTTATAACATCATTTGGGGAGCAAAATATAACTTATAAGTGTTGTTCAAATTTCCTGATCCACCTCTGTAAGTCACTTCATAATCGCGTAGGTTCAAAGTTTTTAAACGCTGTTTTAATTTTTTTAACGACCACGGCCATGCGGCAAAGTTACGCCCATTTGCATCCAAATAATAGCTTTTACAGCCGCCTGCATTAAATACTGTGGTTTTTAAATGCTTTTGCACCAATTCATTATGCGCATGTATGACTTGGGGTTTAACACTTAATTTGGCAATATTATGTTTTTTGATTTTTTGCAAACCATCGACAATATAATCTAATTGCGCTTCGGCTAAGCCAATAAATGAATCGTAAACCAATACGTTTGGCCCGAGTACCAAAAATGCATTCGGTACATTTTCAATATTGGTTCCTAAATACGCTTCAGGAGAACTACTTTTCCAAAGATCATTTAAACATTCCCCTTTGTCATTATAAACACGGCGACCAATAGGAGGATGAGAGACTTCAAAGCCTGTTCCCCAGATGATGATATCAACTTCATGACGTTCACCATTGGCAGCAATGACCGTATTGCCTTCTACTTTGACCAAACCATGTGGAATTAAATGCGTATTTTCAGCTTGTAATGCTGGATAGTAATTATTTGCAAATAATAGACGCTTACAGCCAATGGTAAAATCTGGCGTCACATTTTTTAATAACTCAGGATCTTTTACCTGAACTTTTAGTACTTGTTTAAATACTTCACCGACAGGCTTTAATACAGAAGGATTACGTAAACCAAAGTTAATCGCATTCAAAGATTGTGCTACGGTTTTACGCCATGTTGATTGAATCAGTGGAAATTTTTCAATCGCAGATTTACCAAACTCACCCAGTTGCATATCTGGTTTTGGCACGACCCAAGGCGCAGTACGCTGAAAAACAAAGAGTTCTTTTGCTAAAGGTTGAATTTGTGGCACAAATTGAATCGCTGAAGCACCTGTCCCAATCACGGCAATACGTTTATCGGTTAAGTCATAGTCATGCTTCCATTTTGCTGAATGAAACATCTCGCCTGTAAAGGTTTCGATGCCCTCTAATTTTGGAATTTGCGCTTCGGTAATGGGTCCTGTCGCAAACACGACAGTACGAGAAAGATACTGTCCTTTATTGGTATCGAGTACCCAGACATTGCGTTGATTGTCCCAAGCTGCTTTTTCAAGTTCAGTTTCAAATTCAATTTTTTCATGAACATTGAATGTGTGGCTCACTTCTTCTAAATAACTGAGAATTTCAGGTTGACGCGCAAATAGATGACTCCACTTAGCACTGGGTGCAAATGAATAAGAATATAAAGCTGATGGTACATCGCAACCGCAACCCGGATAGGTATTTTCACGCCATGTTCCGCCTACACGACCTGCTTTTTCAATAATTTTGTAATCGGTATAACCGACTTGGTCGAGTCGAATCGCTGCTGCAATTCCTGAAATACCAGCACCGACAATAAACGTGTCATAAATATGCTGGGGTAATGCTTTGCTTTCAGCCGAGTTTAATTTTTTTGCTTGAGCTGTCATTTACAATATCCTTGTACTTGAAAAATAGATCTTTTAAAACGGCATTTGACCGAATTCCTATCTAAATTTCATCGTGGGTTATTTCATTAATCTGTAGGAAGTCCCTAGAAATTTTGCATAAAGATTGGGTGCTGTACGTTTCATCAACCAGAAAAGCTTGGCATCGAACTGTGGAATGGTATAAAGCTGATTTTTATCCAAACGATCCAGTGTCAATTTTGCGACTTTATCGCTGGTGGTAAATGCCAAATGAGTCAATGCATAATCTAAAATACCTTTATGCGGTACTTTCCCATTTTTTATAATGTTGGTGGGTACTAAGGTTGGGCACAGTACATTCACCTTAATATCAAACTTTTTAAGCTCAGCAGACAATGTTTCTGATAATGCTCGAACCCCTGCTTTACTGACGTTATACACTGTCATTTCTGGCGCCGCAGTATAAGAAGCTGCTGAGGCCACATTGATAATCGCGCCATATCCAAGTTGCTTAAACTTAGGCACAAATGCACGACAGCCATGAATCACGCCCCATAAATTGACATCCATGCACCATTGCCAATCTTCCATCGTCATTTCATCAAACTTACCACCCAAACCAATACCAGCGTTATTAATGACCAGAGTGACTGGATTTTTCAGTAACTTCTCGGCTTGTTCAGCCAGTTCCGATACCTGTTCAGCTTTCGCTACATTACACTGCACAGAAAATGCAGTCGCGCCCAGTTGTTCAATCAGACTCACTGTTGCTTGAGCTGCCTCTAGATTGATATCTGAACACACCACAGTACCGCCACGACGGGCAAGCTCTAGTGCAAAACTACGTCCAATACCACTGCCTGCGCCTGTTACAACAGCATAAGACTGTTGGCTTGGCTTTTTATTTTTTGAGCCAAATAATTTCATGGCATATCCTTTTTCCTGTCAGCATCTTGACTGAACATCTCTTTGTTGAATAACGTAGGACTTAATGACGTACTGGTGGTGTAAATGTTTTCACCAGATAAGGCGCAATCGCCCCGCCTTCGGAGAGAAGTTTGTCTTTGTAATATTCGAGATAAGCCGATGTGTCATGGTCATTCGGATGAAAATCGGGACGTAAATAATCAAATATCTGCCCTATAGTGCTACCAAATACACCATCTTTAGGACTAAAAATGAGGCTCACACCCCGACCTGCATCTTTCCAGAACTTTCGGGTCAGCACATCTTTTGGCTTACGAAATAAAGGTACAAATAAAGTCGAAAATGGAATTAAACCTAAAATCGTCCCCAATGCGATAAAGAATCCAGCAGCACGAAGTGAATAATTACCATTGAGCAGCTGATAAACATCGTAGGCAATATCTTTATGTTCCGATTCTTCCAGCATATGCCACATCCACATGGCACGTGTTTTAGCATCATCAGAATAATAAAAATTCTTTTCATGCTTCATCATGTATTCGGCAAGCACTGCGGTAAAATGTTCAATTCCCGCCATCATGGAAAGCTTAAGCGGCTGTGGAAACTTTAAGAAAATATTGTCAAAGAATTTTTCGCCCAGAAAGCGATATAAAGCGACTGGATAATTAATGGCTTCGTGTGCAATCGCATCATTAAACTCATTGTGTAATTTGGAATGAATCGCTTCTTGTCCAATCAAAGAAGTTACACGCTGTTTGAGAACAGGATCTTTTACCATATCTCGGTGAAAACGAGCTGTTTCAATAACTAAGTCTTCACCATAAGTCAAAAATACAGAAAGCGTGGCGAAAAAAATCGTGGCAAACTGATTATTCATATAAAATGACATATCAATTTCCTGACCTTCAAATCCAATGGCTAAATGACGAATTGGAATGGTCTGTTTCAAAGCATAATCAGGTTGTTCAAATTTAGGCGATGATTTGAAAGCTTGGACTGATTTTTTTACTGCGGTCGTGATCATGGCGACACCTACTTAAAGCATTCAATTTGTTACAACATTCAATATTTACGAAGCTCAATGATGCAAACTGAAATATTGTTCGCACTTTACTAACCATTTCATCCTAATCTGATCTTATGTTCGGATTCAATTCGGGTCTAAATGGCTGAGCTTATCTGTAAAAACCGAAGCGATTAAATTGAATACCCCAGTTAAATCTCCATAACATATTGTTTTTATTAAGAGCAAAATTATAAATTAGCAAAAAATAATCGCAATAATGAGCTTTTAAGCAAATGACATCATGCATTTATTTATCTTGATAAAATTGGATAAAATTCAGAATTTTTTGCTGTTCGGATTTATGTTTTTTAATTTGGTAAATATGGCCCGACATGATAACTTGAATAAATATTCGGATTTCAAGGATGTGATGTTGAGTACACGCAAACCGCGCCAGACTCGCGCTAAAGTCACGGTGGATACCATTATCGAAGCAGGTTTTATCTCTGTGGCCTTGCATGGCACCAGTGGTACAACGACTCGACATATTGCAGACATTGCAGGCGTGAGTGTGGGTTCACTCTACGAATATTTTAAAAACAAAGAAGAAATTTACGATGCGATGGCACATTCTTTTGTGCAGGAAATTCTGGAGATGATTCAAAATCTCACTCCGATCATTATGGATATGGAGCTAGAATCGGTCATTGAACTTATTTTCTATACCTTTCGCGATTTATTGACTCAAAACAATGAACGTTATTTGATCTGTTTACGTTATGCAAGTGAGCTTAAATATGACAAATATATCAATCAGATTGAACGTGAACTGATGAATATTGTCATGAAATACATGATGAATAATCCAAAATATCTGAAAGTAAACAATCTGGCGGTCACAGCCTATGTCAGCATCAATAGCGGAATCTTTAATATTGCCCGCCATTTAATTTTGCCAAACCCCTATATTACCTTTGATGAATTGGTGCAGGGTTTAAAAACCATGATTATGAGCTACATCAATGTCGAACTGGCAAAAAGTGAACGCTAAACGAAAGTGTCACGTTTGGCGATCGTCGACTGTGGTACTTAGGTTTTTCACCATAATTTCCAGATTATTGCGAATTAAATACGCCAAATGAATATCGACACCCTGTAACATCTGATGTTCGAGTTTTTCAACAATTTGATTACACGCTGCCAATTTTTCCAGACCTTTTCCAGTGACGGTCAATAAAATACGACGACCATGCGTTGGATCTGGTGTTTTTTCGATCCAGTCATTGACCAGCAAATCTTGTAAAATCTTATTGGCAGATTGCGGCTTAATAAAAGAACGCTCTGCTAATTGGGCATTTGAAAGATTCGGCTTTGCTGCCAAAACTGATAAAGCAGTAAATTGCGGCAAACTAATATTTAAATCTTTGAGATGTTCGGTGAGATGTTTACTAATGATTCGATCCACACGGGCAATCATATAGCTGAGTCTTGGTTCATCTTCTCGTTTTTTTTCAACTGAACTTGAGTTTGGCATCATGTTTGATCATCAAAATTTAAAGAAAGTATGAAGCCCTGCCCCATACTTTTCATTTTACTTAAGTTGTACTTTGGCTATGTGCTAACTGTACTGCCTGTTTAGGCTTTCTGACAAGCAGCAACGCAGAAATTGCAGCAATCAAAATCACAGGGATACTTGAACCAATGACGATTGTGGCACTTTGCCCTAATGATAATAAAAATCCTGCAAACAATGGCCCTGCAAATGAACCAATTCGCCCAATCGCAACCGCAGCACCAACACCTGTACCTCGCATTTCGGTTGGATAATACATCGCAGCTAGTCCATAAAGTGCAGATTGACCACCTACAATAAACAAACCACAACCCACCGCAGAAAGTGCCAATAAAGCGACTGTTGGAGAAATCGATAAACAGCAAAGCGCGATCAAGATTCCTGCATAAATAAATTTGATGACCGTTGCCATGCGCATTTGATCCAATAACATCCCCATCAGGATTGATCCGAAAATCCCCCCAATGTTATAGCCCATTTGTACATAGTTAGCTTCTAGTTTGGAGAGTCCTTGTGCGCCCATGAGTAGCGGCAACCAGTTCAGCAAGAAATATAAAACTACGAGTGTACAGAAGAAACTGACCCAAATTTGCAAGGTCGACATACGTCTTTCTTTGGCAAATAGCACTTCAAAAAAAGGCGTTGGTGCTTGTGTTTTTTGTTGCAAATAACTTTTTGACTCGGGTAGATACTTCATCAATAACGGAATTAACAAGATAGGCGCAATACCGCCCACATAGAAAATATGTCGCCATTCGCTATCGCCTGCTAACAACATTGCAACCACCGAAGTCAGCAATCCACCAAAAGGGATCCCGCTATACATAATACTGACTGCGGTCGCTTTTCGATTTTCAGCAACAGCTTCAGAAGCCAAAGTGATCATCATCGGTAAAGCGCCGCCCATACCCAACCCTGTAAAAAAACGGATAAGTAAAAGCAAAGTATAATTTTCGGCATAGGCGGTGAGTAAAGACATCACACCAAAAATGAGAATACTCAGAATTAAAATTTTCTTACGTCCAATAATATCGGCAAGTCGTCCACCAATAATTGCACCAGGCAAGGTTCCAATAATAGCAGCACTAAATGCCCAAGCCATTTGAGCATTATCCAACATAAACTCCGCACGCATACGTGGCGCTGCTACACCCATTGATTGAAGATCAAAACCTTCAAAGATTGCGATGGCAAAACACAGTAGTAAAGTCAGTTTCGCCCTTCCTGACGGATTCAATACTTTATCCATAGTCCTTTCCTTATTTAGACCATATTTCCATGACATTTTTTATTGTGTAGTGTTTAAATAACACCGCTAAAATATCAGTTAAGCTTATAAAAAAATCAATAGTATTTTATAAATATTTTTTAATTTAATTTTTTTATTTATATTTTTCATTCAATTATAAAAAATATAAAATATTTCACAAAAAAGACTTGAATGTAAGTTTAACTGATATTAAATTAAATCCAGAACAACACCATTGTCATTCAAGGAGAATACACATGACATATGAAAAACGCTGGGAAACCGTTGATGTACAACTTGAAAATGGTATCGCATGGGTCATTTTAAATCGTCCCGAAAAGAAAAATGCCATGAGTCCAACCCTTAACCGTGAAATGATTGATGTACTTGAAACACTCGAACTTGATCAAAATGCCAAAGTTTTAGTTTTAACAGGTGCTGGTGATTCTTGGACTGCGGGAATGGATTTAAAAGAATACTTCCGTGAAGTAGATACACAACCTGAAATTTTTCAAGAACGTATTCGCCGTGATTCATGTCGCTGGCAATGGCAACTCCTCAGAATGTACTCAAAACCCACGATTGCGATGGTGAATGGCTGGTGTTTTGGTGGCGGTTTCTCTCCATTAGTGGCGTGTGATCTTGCGATTGCAGCAGATGAAGCAACTTTTGGACTATCTGAAATTAACTGGGGTATTCCACCGGGCAACCTTGTGAGTAAAGCAATGGCAGATACTGTCGGACACCGTGCATCGTTATATTACATCATGACTGGTAAAACCTTTAGTGGCAAAGAAGCCGAGCAAATGGGATTAATTAATAAAAGCGTTCCATTAGCTCAACTTAAAGCGGAAGTCACTGAATTGGCAAACTGCCTGCTTGAGAAAAATCCTGTAGTATTGCGTACCGCCAAAAATGGTTTTAAACGTTGCCGTGAACTGACTTGGGATCAAAACGAAGACTATTTATATGCCAAACTGGATCAGTGTAACCACCGTGATACAGAAGGTGGTCGTGAAGAAGGACTGAAACAATTCTTGGACGAAAAATCGATTAAACCGGGTTTACAGAGCTATAAGCGTACTGGTTAACTTTTGATTTTTATTGGCTATGTAAGGACACAACCCATGCAAAATGTACAGTTACTCATCCACGGTCAATCGCTTGACGCATCTAATGGCGCAAGCTTTGAACGCATCAGCCCGATTAACGGTCAGGTTGCTAGTATTGCATCTGCCGCAACGCTTGAAGATGTTGACCGTGCCATTGAATCGGCGCAACAAGCTTTTCAGATTTGGTCAAAACTGTCTCCAACTGAACGTCGTTTACGCTTATTAAAAGCAGCAGATTTAATGGATCAACATACTGATCAATTTATTCAGATTGGGATGCAAGAAACAGGATCGACTGCGACTTGGTATGGGTTTAATGTGCATCTTGCCGCCAATATGCTGCGTGAAGCTGCTGCCATGACCACCCAGATTGATGGCAGTCTGATTCCCTCGGATGTCCCGGGTAATCTGGCGATGGGGATTCGTGTTCCATGCGGTGTGGTGGTTGGAATCGCACCGTGGAATGCACCTGTGATTTTACCCACTCGTGCTTTAGCAATGCCGCTTGCCTGTGGTAATACCGTCGTATTAAAAGCATCTGAAGCCTGCCCTGCCACGCATCGTCTAATTGGACAGATTTTAAATGAGGCTGGATTAGGTGATGGCGTGGTCAATGTCATTACCCATGCCCCAGAAGATGCGCCACAGATTGTTCAGCGTTTAATCGAACACCCTGCGGTAAAACGAATTAATTTTACGGGTTCCACCAAAGTTGGGAAAATCATTGCAGAAACTGCGGCGAAATATTTAAAACCAGTGTTGCTAGAACTTGGTGGTAAAGCACCTGTTGTCATCTTAAATGAAGCTGATCTGGATGAAGCAGTCAATGCCGTTGCATTTGGTGCCTTTTTTAATCAGGGTCAGATCTGTATGTCGACTGAACGAGTGTTAGTGCAACAGGGTATAGCCGATCAGTTTATTAAAAAACTCATTGCAAAAACCAAATCACTAAAAGCTGGCAATCCGACTGATCAGCAGAATATGTTGGGTGTGTTAGAAAGCCGTCGAGCTGCCGAGCGTATTCAACATTTACTTGAAGATGCAAAAATCAAAGGTGCAGATTTACCTTTAGGCATTCAAGTTCAAGACACCACCATGCAACCTACGCTGGTACTGAATATTCAGCCTGAAATGTTGCTATACCGCGAAGAATCTTTTGGGCCAGTCTGTACAGTACAACGCTTTGAGACGCTTGAAGAAGGTATTGCACTGGCCAATGACAGTGAGTTTGGTTTGTCATCTGCTGTATTTAGCCAAAACTTTGCTCAAGCCTTTGAAGTCGCCAAGCAGATTGATTCAGGGATTTGTCATATTAATGGTGCCACTGTACATGATGAAGCACAAATGCCATTTGGTGGAACCAAATCGAGCGGTTATGGACGTTTTGGTAGTAAGGCTTCCATCGCTGAATTTACCGAATTGAGATGGATTACGGTTCAAACTCAATCACGCCACTATCCGATTTAAAGGTCAATTTAACTGAAGCGGTTAAATAACCACAATAAACATTGAATGAATAAAAAAATTGCATGATGCAAAACAAGCGCAGCAATGCGCTTTCCACGGAGTGAAAGAAATGCAAATGAATGCCACTCAATCACAAGATCGTGAACGGTTTGTTCAACTAGGATCACATGATGTTGAGTATCAATATCAAGGTCAGGTCCTTTATATTCAACCTACAGAGCAATTAAAGCCCTATCCGCAAAAGCTTACAGATCGCCTGATTCATTTTGCAAAAAATAAGCCTGATCATATTTTTGCTGCAAAACGTAATGCTCAGGGTCAATGGGTCAAATTGAGTTATGCCGATACCTTGCAACGCGCTTGGCACATTGCTCAGGCATTGCATCAACGTAATTTAAGTCAGGAACGACCATTACTCATTCTGTCGGGTAATGATCTTGAACATTTAACCTTATCAATGGCTGCAATGTTGGCAGGTGTTCCATTCTCTGCCATTTCTCCTGCTTATTCTCTGATTTCTCAGGATTTCGGAAAGCTTAAACATATCTTTGAAGTCCTTACTCCGGGCATGGTCTATGCCAGTGATGGTCAGGCGTTTAACAAAGCGATCCAAACGTGTGCAACATCCGATATCGAAATCATTACCAATACGGGAATTGTTGGGCAGCAGCAATGCACCTCTTTTCAATCCTTGCTGGATACCCCTGTGACCAATGTTCAGGAGTTTTATCAAACACTGGATGAACACCAGATTGCCAAATTTTTGTTTACCTCTGGTTCGACTAAACTGCCTAAAGCTGTACCAACCACGCATTTGATGCTGTGTGTGAATCAGCAGATGTTATTACAAACCTTTCCAGAATTTGAGCAGACCCCGCCTGTATTACTGGATTGGTTATCTTGGCATCATACTTTTGGGGGTAGCCATAATGTCGGCATCGCTCTGTATAACGGCGGTACAATTTATATCGATGATGGCAAACCCGTTGCAGGCAAGTTTGATGAGACCATTCGCAACTTAAAAGAAATCTCCCCGACAGTCTATTTAAATGTGCCAAAAGGTTGGGAAGAACTCACGGATGCTTTGGAAAAAGATGCTGAGTTACGTGATCGCTTTTTTAAAGATGTCAAAATTCTATTTTTCGCAGGTGCAGCATTGTCCGAAGCAGGCTGGAATCGTCTGGATAAAATTGCACAAGCACATTGCGGTGAAAAAATTCGGATTATGAGTGGTCTCGGTATGACTGAAACTGCGCCTTCTTGCGCCTTTACCACAGGGCCAAAAGTCATGGCAGGCTTTATTGGTTATCCTGCGCCTGGCTGTGAAATTAAACTGGTGCCACACGGCGATAAAATGGAATTTTGTGTGCGTGGTAAACACGTCATGCAGGGTTATTGGCGTTTAAAGTCCGATCAACAAAGTATCGTATTTGACGATGAAGGCTTTTTCCATACAGGTGATGCCGTGCGTTTGGTATCCCCCAATGATCCAACGCAAGGCCTGATGTATGACGGACGAATTGCAGAGGACTTTAAGCTCAATACTGGTACTTTTGTTAATGTTGGAACCCTACGGAATAAAGTCCTGATTCAAGGCAATTTACTGATTCAGGATGTCTGTATTACAGGGTCTAACCTAAATGCCATTGGTTTTCTGATTTTTCCAAAATTGGACGCTTGTGCACAATATGCAGGTTTAACTTTTAAGGATCATCTTGCCGAAGAAATTTTAAAACATCCCAAAGTACAGCAATGGTTCCGCCAATTTTTATTAAATTTTAATAAAGACGCAACAGGAAGCTCTAATCGAGTGTCGATGCTGTATTTAATGACTGAACCGCCACAACTTGATGCAGGAGAAGTCACCGATAAAGGAAATCTGAATCAGGGCAACATCGCTAAGCGTCGAGCGGATTTGATTGAAGAACTTTATCAAAAGCAAACGGACAATCCCCTGATTATTCGGATTCCTGTCCTAAACCACTAATCCTTTGAAATTAGATAAGAAGTTCAAATTTACTTTTGAGCTTCCTCCTTAGTTTTGCCCTAAAAAAGGTGAAATATGCAACACGATACGGAATTTGAACTATTTCGAGATAATTATCGACGTTTTCTAAAAGAACAAGTCGCTCCTTATTATGAACAATGGGAACAGGATGGCCTAATTCCACGAAAGCTTTGGAATCAACTGGGTGAAAATGGTTTTTTATGCGTCGATGTTCCAGAAGAATATGGCGGTTATGGCGCACCTATCCATTACTCACTGATGCTAGTTCAAGAAACTGCACAGGCAGGATTTACCTCTTTGGCAGTGGCCATTGGTGGGCAAAATGAATTAGTTTCGCCCTATATTCAAAATATCGGTACTGAAGCACAGAAAAAATATTGGCTTCCTAAAATGGTCACAGGTGAAGTGGTCACTGCGATTGCCATGACTGAAGCCAATGCTGGTTCTGATTTACAGGCGATTCGTACACAAGCCATTTTGGAAGATGATCACTATCTGATTGATGGTTCAAAAACATTTATTTCCAATGGCTTACATGCAGACTTAATTGTACTGGTGGCAAAAACCAACCCACTGGCAGGTGCCAAAGGTATCTCATTGTTTTTAGTTGATGCTCATTTAGAAGGTGTAAAAAAAGGACGCTCACTGAAAAAAATTGGTTTACATGCCCAAGATACCGCCGAACTATTTTTTGATCAGGTCAAAGTTCCCACTTCACAACGTTTAGGCAATGAAGGACAAGGCTTTGCTTACTTAATGCAAGAATTACCGCGTGAACGTCTGAGCATTTCCATGATGGCACTTGGGTCAATTTTGGGTGCAATTGAACTGACTAAAGACTATGTCTTACAACGCAAAGCCTTTGGTCAACCCTTAAGCCAAATGCAAAATACCCGATTTGTACTTGCCAATGCGCAAATTAAAGCCAAAGCCGCACAAGCCTTTGTCGATCAATGTGCTGAGATGTATAGCCAACAGCAACTCAGCGTCAACCACGTCGCCGCACTGAAATGTTTTATCACCGATACCCAATGTGATGTGATTGACCAATTACTACAACTGTTTGGTGGCTATGGCTACATGCAGGAATATCCAATTTCACGTTTCTTTGTCGATGCCCGCGTGCAAAAAATTTACGGCGGAACCAACGAGATTATGAAAGAAATCGTGGCGCGTGAACTCTTGGGAAAATAATTTAAATTTTAACAGCGAAGCAAGGCAGAAAGAACCAACAGGTCTTGCTTAAAACAACAATGATATTTCAGGATGAAATGCTATGTCTAAATTATGGGTGTATTCCACGCTTATGTTTTCTGGTTCTATATTTGCGGGAAGTTTTGTCGATAACAGCAGTGTAGAACTGACTACACGCAACTTTTATTTTGACCGCGATTATCAGGAGCTTTCCAAATATCCAGCAGCGAAGGACTGGACACAAGGCTTTATTTTCAAGGCAAATTCAGGCTATACGGAAGGAACAGTGGGCTTTGGTCTGGATATTCTCGCCACCGCTGGTTTTAAGCTGGATGCCAGTGCCAAATATGCAGGAACTGGAAATCTACCGCGAGACACTGCCACCAATGAACCCGCATCAAGTTACGGTGAAATCGGTGTCACGGGTAAAGCTAAAATTAGTCAGACTGAACTTAAAATAGGAACGCTTAGACCGATGAATCCTGTTTTAGTCGCTTCTCCTGCCCGTTTGTTACCACAAACTTATCGTGGAATTTCACTAGAATCTAAAGATTTAAAAGATTTTGAATTACAGGCTGCTTATATTGATAAAGTGAATCAACGTGATTCGACTAATTTTGAGAATATCAGAATTTCAGCGGTGAATGGACGTTTTAAAAATGCTGAAACCGATGGATTGTACTATGCAGGCGGGTATTACAATGTCAATCCAAGTTTACGTTTAGGTTTATTCTATCTGGATGTGAATAATCTTTATGATCAATGGACAACAGGTTTTTTACACAAATGGGAGATCAACCCAACCACACGATTGAGTAGTTATTTACATTATTATCGAAGTCGTGATGAAGGCAATGCAAAAGCAGGCTTAGTCGATAATGACTTATATCATGCGCATTTTGAACTGAAGCATCAAAATCATAAATTTATTTTTGGAACGTTTCAGCATCATGGTGAAACTGCGTTTCCTTATTTAAGTGGTGGAGAAACAGGACTACTGATTGATACATGGCCAGGCGAGTTTCTCAATCCCAAAGAACAAGCTTATAGTTTCCGCTATGAATATGACTTTAAAGATTATGTTCCGGGTTTACACTTTATGACACGCTATACCATGGGTCGTAATATTTATGCACCCAATCTGGGTGGAACCAATTTAAAAGAACGAGAAACTGATTTTGATCTGGGCTATACCATTCAAAACGGTTGGCTCAAAAATCTGGGACTTCGCGCACGTTATGCCATCTATGACAATAACATGTCGGCCAACGCCAATATCAAACCTGTGAACGAAACCCGTATCAATATTGATTATACGTGGAAATTTAAATAACACTGATAGGCTCTAAATCATCGGGAGCCTACTTCAATTTAGGGAAAATAAAAAATGGATATGACTGACAAACTTCCTCCTATTCACTATTTGCTAGGCGGGCATCATATTCAATGGAACGATCAAGCGCAGCAACTTGAAATTGATTATGTCGCATTAGAAAGTTTTACCAACCCTAGAGGTACAGTTGAAGGGGGTATGATTTGCGCAATGTTGGATGATGTGATGGGCTTATTTGCATTTCTGGCGAATGATCGACAACCTGCCACCACGATTAATCTGACAGTAGATTTTCTACGCCCATGTCAGGTCGGTGTCGTGCAGACCAAATGCCGCTTTGTAAAGCAAGGTAAATCTATTTTAAATATCGAAAGTGAAGCATGGCAAAATCATAAAATGCTGGCACGAAGTACAGCTAATTTTATGGTGCTTTAAGTTTCAGTTGAACCCACAAAAGAGAAAGAAAACCCGTTGCTTTCTTTCTCAAACCATTCATTACTTAATTTTAAAAACGCTGAGAGATACTCAACTTAAAGTCACGTCCAGTACCTGTCATATATTCTCCCAGATACATTTTGTAGTCACGATTAAACAGGTTATCAATAGAGAAATTCAACTGAGGGCCATTTTCACCGACTGGCTGCCAATCGATAAAAATACCGTGCAAAGCATAGCCTTTAGTACGAGGCAATGAAAAACCAGAAGCCCCAATTGAATGATCTGTATTTAAAATACTTCTGGTTTGCGCGTCTACAAAAATTCCACGCCAGCCCATGGTCAAATCATGTTCAGGAACATTGACACCTAGCGTAGCTGTCGCCTTGCGTGGAGGTATTTGTTCAATCCATGTTTTTTGATTAAACCACGGATTAACAGGAGAATTATCACGTTGACCGCGCACATAAGAATAAGTTAAACCTGCAAAATAGGTGGGCTGATTATAAAATAGCTCTGCTTCATAAGCTTTGATGGTGTAATCAGTAATATTTCTGTAAAAACCATGATCATATTGGCCATTACAAACACTGGCATTCGCACTTCCACCCTGTGCAATAATCTCGGCTTGTGCCTGACAGAAAACTGAACGATTACGAAAAATTTCGTCTGAACCGCGGTTATGATAATAGCTAAGACGGATCTGTAAATGATCATCATCTGTCAAAAGCTGATCAAAATTCATTTCATTGCCAAGTCTTATCGCCAACATTTTTTCGGGACGCAAATACAGACTGGTCGCAGATACCGTAGAACTTGGACCATCATTATAATATTGTTCATCAACACGTGGCGCACGCCATGTTTTGCTAATATTAGCAAACCACGTGAGGTAATCTGCCTGTTTCCATGCCAACGCTAAACGGGGTGACCAGCCTGTATAACTTTTTTCTGAATAATCATGACCTGCTTCAGCCGTGCTATAACGTGGAGCCAGATTGCCATAACCCTGATTGATAATATTGTCATAACGTAAAGACGGCGTAATCGTGACTGCCCCAATTTGATATTGGTCTTCAACAAATGCGCTATACATTTGCTGATCACCTGCGGGCATATAATTCGGTTGATAGAGTCCGTAATTATATTGAGGATTATTCAGATAAGAGCGAACCAGCATCAAAGAGTTTTGCTTCATCTTTTAATATTGTGCCCCGATTTTTAGCTTATGTGTACCATACGCCGTATCAATATCACTGATATTTAAAAGTTTTAGTGCTGTATTGGTATAGTTCACCCAGCTTTCATCGCCAAGATTGGCCGCTGAAAAAGAAACCCCTTCCAAACGTTTATCATGTTGTTTGGTTTTTGAATAAGAAAAATTTGCTTTGAAATTAATATAAGGATTCGCAGCAGGATTGAACTCATAACCAGCGGAATAGCTTGTATCTTTTTGGTCACGATAGACTAAACGGCGTTTCCACGCTTCGTCATAGCCATACTTTGCAATATCTGCGGCACTCGGAACAGCATCCTGATCACGCATTGCAGCAAAAGGTTCCCAGCCTGTATGGCTACTTTGCATGGCATTGAAAGAAATCTTTTGGCTTTCATCTGGACGAATATTCAGTTTTGCTAAATATGTGTCCTGTTCCTGAGCTGAATATAAAAAAGAGGTTCCATCTGGACGCTCTACATTACCGCTATCGCGTTTGGTATAGTAAAACAGCCCATCCAACAGATTATTTTCAGTTTTTCCATACACTGCACCCGTATAAGTATTTTGTTGGTTATTACTAAATCGCGAATACTTTAGAAATGCGCCGACATCTTTATTTTGTTTTAATAGATCTTGCGCATCTCTGGTTTCCAGTGTCACCTTTCCGCCAAAACCGCCATTACCAACTTCAACATTATGCGGACCTTTATCGACCGTGACCCGTTTTAAAATTTCAGGTTCAATAAAGACTGACCCTTGTCGATATTTATCAAAAGATTTGACCGAATCATC
The DNA here is from genome assembly GCF_000368825.1 of Acinetobacter ursingii DSM 16037 = CIP 107286. Taxonomy (GTDB): domain Bacteria; phylum Pseudomonadota; class Gammaproteobacteria; order Pseudomonadales; family Moraxellaceae; genus Acinetobacter; species Acinetobacter ursingii. Next base: position 197,454 of record NZ_KB849715.1, read on the forward strand.
CAGTGTAATGGGAACATCTTCAACTCCTCCCATACCCAGAATATTAATCGTTTGTCCGCCGGGTCTAGGAGAGCCAGCCGAAGATACTCCTGGCATGGTGTCTAATAGTTGTGCAACATTATTGGCCTGATAACGATCAATCGCGGTCTGATTTAAAACGCTTTGCCCAAACTGAACCGTATCTGAATTTTCTGCCTGCGTAGAAAGGGTTGGCATTTGGTATAACTGATGATTATCCTGATTGAAAATTGAAGATGAATTCAGTTGCCCTTTTTTTATGGCACTTGAAGTCCCCACATTTTTTTCATCAGACTGTTCATGCTCTAGTTTCTTATCCACCAATAAGTAACCTGCCGATGATTTCATCATCTGAAACGGTGTATGTTCAATCAATCTGGCAAATGCTTGCTCAACGGTGTAATTGCCTTTTATCGCATTTACTTGGTAACGATTGGTTTTCTTTGCATCCATCAGTAATGAAACATTGGCTTGCAATGCAACGCTATTGAGTGCCTGAGTCAGAGAACCACGCTCCACTTGAAAGTACGCAGAACTATTGCTATTTGCAGCGTATATAGGGGCTGAAACGCAACTGACAGAAATTGCCAGAGAAACGGCCAACGCTATTTTTTGTAGGGAATATTGGGAAGATAAAATGTGCATTAAAACGATAGCCCCATATAAATGATAATCATTAACCAAGCCAATTAGCAAATAATTGCTGTTCTTCCCTATATGACGCACCACCATCCAAAAACACGCAATTTGTCGTTATTTTCTAACTTTCAAACTGAATAATAAAAACATGACTTCCTATTTTTTGAATATTTAATTGTGGATATTGAGCTTTGATTAAGCTTAAGGTTTGCTCCACATCCTGTTGGGCATCAATCACCCCGTTGACTTTGAATGACTCAAGTACAGATGCGCGATAAATAAAATAAACGTGATGCTGTCGATTTAGACGTTCTAGTAAATCAGGTAAAGCCAGATTATTGGCTAAAATCTGGTTGTGTTGCCATGCAAATTCAGTAGATTGAATTGCAATCGGTTGAATCGGTCCAAAGCCATGCGCGTCAGCTTGTACCTTTTCACCAGCATGTACACGCTGACGTTGATTGACCTGCTTCGCACTTGCTTCAACACTTGAATGCAACATGCTAATACTGCTGTTTTCACGATTTTGATGCACAATAAATCGTGTTCCTAATGCCTTGTAATCGGCTTGCTTTGATTGCACGATGAATGGCCGATGTTTGTCTTTTGCGACATCCACATAAATCTCACCCTGAACCAGTTCAACCTGACGTATCTGTGAATTAAAATGCAATTTGATGGCAGATTTAGCTCCTAGCGTAATTTTTGAACCATCTTTAAGTACAAATGACTGCATACTTCCCGTTGCAGTTTTATAATCTGCGGTGTAATAAGCATAGGGAAAATAATGGTAGGTCAAAATACTGAATAGCCCAATAAAACCAATGCCCAATATCCCACGACCAAAAGCCTTTTTTAGCTGTTGTTGACTTTGTTGAGTGTGTTTTAGCGACTTTTGCAAGGTCTGGCTATGAATACGGTGTGTTTCCTGAAGTTGTTTTAATTCGTCAGAAAAGCGACTAATTTTATCGAATTGATCATGATATTCGGGATGCTGTCGTTGCCAATGCTCAAATTCGACTTGAGCTTGAGAACGTTCAATCGGATCATCTGTGTTTAAACGAATAATCCATAAAGATAATTCTTTTTGTAATTTTTTTGGGTCAGTCATGTTCCGACTCAAGCAACTGTTCTCGCGCTTCAAGACATAGATTTAGACAATCTGCTAAATAAGATTGCGTCGTCCTTAAAGATTTACCAATCCGTTTAGCGATTTCACTTTGATTGTAACCTTCAAAGTAATACATCAGAAAAGCTTTTCTTGCAAATACTGGGCTTTCGTTTAAAGCGATTGTTAAAAAATCTAAAATTTGTACCACTTCTTCAAGTTGATTATTTGATAATTCAATCTCTTGAAGTTGTAACTCCCCTGCCAGAGTTTCCAGATAGCTTTGCTCTAATACATAACGTCGATGCTTATCAATCAGTACATTTTTGGCAACATTGACTAAATAAGCTCTTGGTTCCTGAATTCCGAGTAGTTTTTGCCGAGTTTGTAATAACTTAACAAAAGTATCTTGCACCAGATCGGCTGCATTAAAAGGATAACGAATGCGATAGCTAAGCCACTTTTGAAGCCAATCATGATGATCCAGATACATTTCATGAATGAATTGTTTCTGTGCAGTTGGGGAGAAAGATTGATCCATAGCAAAATATTGAATGAATAATATAAACAAGAATTATTATCATTTATTAATGTGATTATTGTAAACTATTTCTGAACGATATTTTCTATAAAAAAGCTGCATTCCTTATTGCGTCTTTTTCTATCCTCCTTCGTCATAGCGTATATAGACCTTTATTTACTCCGCAAATATACATCTTTATTTAGGTAACGATATGAACCAATCCGTTGGCAAAACAGACATTCAACATCATATAAGTTCGGCACTATCACTTCGCTTAAAAACTGAAACAGCAGCAGAACATGAACATATGCATCACTTAATGGCTCAGGCAGATGTTTTTGCAAGTCGGATGCATTATGCAAAATTTACACTGGCTCAATATTATTTTCAGCGTGATGTTGAGGATTTATTTAAATATCCAGAAATCATTGATTTTATTCCTGATCTGGATGTTCGTGGTCGCTCAGACGCAGCGTTTAAAGATTTACAAGATTTAGGAGTTTCACCTACAGATCTTAATATCGCGAGTCAGGATGCCAATGCACTTGAAGCGCTAGGCTGGATTTACGTTTCTGAAGGTTCAACGCTCGGAGCTGCGTTTTTATTTAAGGAAGCCAAAACCAAGCTGGAACTTTCTGAAGAATTTGGCGCACGAAATCTGGCGGCTTATCCTGAAGGCAGAGCAAAAGTCTGGAAACGCTTTGTTCAGGCACTCGATGATGCAGGTTTAAGTCAAACTGAACAAGATCAGGTCGTGCAAGGTGCAATGGATGGTTTTGCCCGCTTTGCATCGCTGTTAACCACAGCAAATACAGATCAGTAAAATGTCAGTACCCACCCATCCGTCCAAGTTGCCCTCAACCTCTGATCACCTAAATCATGATCAGATCGAGCTCACTACATCTAAAAATATACATCATGAAAGCTTATCTAAATCCAGCTTTTTAAGAATTGTATTTATAGGTCTGTCTTGCTTGAGCCTGAGTATTGGTGTGATTGGTTTGTTTGTTCCGGGTTTACCTACAGTTGAGTTTGTATTACTCGCAGCTTTTTTTGCAGGAAAAGGCTCTTCCAGATTACATCGATGGTTTTACCAGCATAAATTATTTGGTCCCATGATTCGTAACTGGCAAGATCAGCGTCAGGTTTCCAGAAAATCAAAATATATGATGGCTGTTAGTATGACACTTGCTAGCAGCATCTTGATACTTCATGTACCTCATTTCTGGTTTAACCTTGTATGTATTGTATGCATGCTGCTCGTTTTTATCTGGGTTTGGCGGCGACCTGAACCCGAGAAAATTTAAAATGCAAAACACAAGTCATAAAAAAGACCACACATCGTGGTCTTTTTTATCAGAACAAACTACTGAGCAGTATATCCGCCATCCATCACTACAGCTTGTCCTGTCACTCCACCTGCCTTATCACTGCACAAGAAAATCGCATAATCGGCAATTTCCTCAACACTAAGAAGGCGTTTTTGCGGCACCATCGCCAAAATCACATCTTCCAACGCACTGGTTTCACTCACATTTCGCGTTTTAGCCAAATCTGCAATTTGCCCACGAACCAAAGGTGTATCCACATAGCCAGGACACAAAGCATTTACTGTAATACCATCACGTGCACATTCGAGTGCAGCGACTTTGGTTAAGCCAATCACACCATGCTTAGCGCTGTTATAGCCTGCTTTACCTGCAAAACCGATCAAGCCATTAATCGATGCCATATTGATAATACGACCTGATTTTTGTGCTTTCATAATTGGAAAAGCATGTTTAATGCCGATAAATGAACCTGTTAGCATCACCGCAATCAGTTTTTGATAAACTTCAGTTGGGAATTCCTCAATTGCTGCCACATGTTGAAACCCTGCATTATTAATTAAAATATCCAGTGTTCCGAATGTTTCTTGTGTTAGTTCAATTGCAGCTTGATAGGCTTGTTCATTGGTCACATCACAAGGCGCCGAAATAGCAGTAAAACCTTCGCTTTTGAGCTGTTGTGCAGCTTCTTCACATTTTTGCGCATTCATATCTGAAATAACTACTTTTGCACCTTCCAATGCAAATTTTTTCGCAATTTCCAGACCAATTCCGCTCGCAGAACCTGTAATAAAAGCCACCTTACCATCGAGTTGTTTTGTCACGTTCTTTCTCCTGCCTCATTTATAAAATGCCTTGGTTTTTTAAACCAAAACAAGTTCATAGCTTATTTTGATCAAAAAATTACACAATTCCGAACCATGTAAATGCAGCTATCGCCACAAATACTGCAACTGTTTTAATGATCGTAACTGCAAAAATATCTTTATAAGATTGCTTATGTGTTAAACCTGTTACAGCGAGTAAGGTAATGACTGCGCCATTGTGTGGAAGTGTGTCCATGCCGCCCGATGCCATTGCCACAATACGATGCATCACTTCGGGCGGAATACCCGCAGCCAAAATAGCAGCATTATACTGCTCTGCCATCGCACTCAAAGCGATACTCATCCCGCCTGATGCTGAACCTGTAATCCCTGCCAATACAGTTGTGGTCACCGCACCATTCACCAAAGGATTAGTAAATGCCGTTCCCAATGCATGACTCACTAAAGCAAAACCGGGTAAAGCCGCAATAATCGCACCGAAACCATATTCGGACGCGGTGTTCATGACAGCCAAAAGCGAACCGCCAATACTGGCATTTACACCTTCTTTAAATTGGCTCGCCACACGACCATAATCAAATAAGATAGCCGCGATAATCCCAACCATCAGTGCCAAACCGACCGCCCAGATCGCACCCGTTTTTGCAACATCAACCGTATAATTTGCAAGACCAATTGCATTAAAATCAAAACCGTTTGGGTACCATGTTTTAATTGCTGTCGATAAATATTTATTCATCACAGCAACTAACACTAAAGGAACGAAGGCTAGAATCTGACGAATAACCGAACCATTATCATGCGCATTTTCCTGTACAAGATTTACATCAGAATCAACACTATTTGCAGAATTATCTGAGACAAAACCTGCATAGCCTTCCCCTGCTTGAGCAGCCACACGTCGACGCCACTCTAGGTATAACAAACCTGTACTCAATACAAAAATCGCACCAATAATCCCTAAAAATGGAGCAGCATAAATATTGGTTCCAAAGAAAGTGGTTGGTATCACGTTTTGAATTTGTGGCGTACCCGGTAGCGCGTCCATGGTAAAGGTAAATGCACCAAGTGCAATCGTGCCGGGAATTAGACGTTTAGGGATGTTAGCTTGCTGAAATAATTGATTGGCAAATGGATAAATCGCAAATACAGCTACGAATAAACTGACACCACTATAGGTCAAAATTGCGCCGAGGATCACCACGGTCAAGATTGCTTTTTTTGCACCAATCAAATTCACAATAGTTTTTGCAATCGACTCAGCGATCCCTGACATTTCAACCACTTTGCCAAAAATTGCACCGAGTAAAAATACCAGAAAATAATCCTCGATAAAGTTGACCATTTTCGGCATGAAAACGCCTGAGTAAAAAGGCAAGACATTACTTGGATTGATTAAAAAAACCGCCAATAATGCACATAACGGTGCCATCAGGATGACTGAAAACCCGCGATAAGCGGTGTACATCAGTAAGACTAAAGACAGCAGAATAACAAATAAATCCCACATATTCTTTCTTACTCCATTATGAAGAATATAGATTAGGTTTAACTCAAATATTGTGCCTAATATTTGATAACAGTTTGCCTAATAATAAATAAATACAATTTGTCCAAAATGAGCCATTAAATATACTTAGCAAATAAGATTTTATATTTATTTTAAAATATCAATATTTTTACGAAATACAAGAATATTATTTAAAAGACTGTTAAATAAAAATTTAAACATTGAAATATAAGATTTTTATTTAAGTAAAACGACTTATCTATTTATTTAAAAAACAAATGAATTATTTAATAAAACTCATTAATTATTAGTTTTCTTTCATAAGTCCCTTTTATTTCTTCCTATAGGAGAAAAATAAAGAGAGTTTAAAAATTATGAAAGAAGTCTATTTAATGAAAAAATTCTGCTTTTAATATTTTGATTTGGATCATTTCAGCCACATTTTAAAAAACTGTTTTTTTAATATAAAACTGAGCTTGATTTAATTTTACAAAAAAACAAGTATATCAATCGTAGAGTTAGATATAATTTTTCTTTAAAATCAAAAACTTTTGATTAGGATGGAATCTATAAATGACGCTCAAGCAACTCAAAGCTTTTTTGGCACTGGCTCGTACTCTGAATTATGCCAATGCATCGACTGAGCTTCATTTAAGTCAGTCCGCCTTGAGTTTGAGTATCAAATCATTAGAAGAGGAATTGGGTGGAAAGCTATTTAAGCGTAATACTCGCCGTGTCGAACTCACTCAGGAAGGAAAATCTTTGATCCCTTATGCTAGAAAGTTACTGGCAAACTGGGAAGACATGGAAAATGATGTAAAACAACGTTTTAAACTTAATCGCGGTACTTTAAATATTGCTTCAATGCCCTTTGTTACCCATGCAATTTTACCCGAAGTCATTCAGACTTTTTCAAATGCCCACCCTAATTTAAATTTTTCAATTCATGATATTCCCAATGAAAAAATTATTGAAAATGTATTGGACGGAATTTTTGAACTTGGAATTTGCTTTCAGCCAATTCTAAATGAACAGTTGGAATTTAAAGCTTTATTTGATGAAGATTTTTTAGCACTCATTCCCAAAACACATCCGCTAGCCAGTAAAAAAAGCATCACTTGGCAGGAATTATATGCCAATCCATTTATTACCTTACAACACCCTTCAATCGTGCGTTACCTCCTTGAACAAAACGCCTCACGCTTAGGTCTGGTGCTTGATTTAAAAGTTGAGTGTCACCAGATTAGTACTTTCTCAAGTTTTGTGGCTTTAGGCATTGGAGTCAGTGCAATTCCACGCCATTTTCAACATTCGATCGATAAAGAGTATAATGTGTTACTGGAAATTGAAAATAGTCAGGTACACCAAGCGGTCGGTATTATTTATAAAAAAGACACTGAACTTTCAAATATTTCCAGCGAATTCATTCAGACACTTTCAAGTTATCCTTACGAAAAAATCCTTCAATTTTAGTAGCCATAGAAAATCAACGATCAAAAAACGATATTCGCACATTAAACAGATTCATTAATTTTTCTCATTAATCCTTTAAAATTTTCAACTTCCTTAAATAAATTACAGATGTTAATAATAAGAAAACATAGGGACGTTGAGTAAATACAATGAATAAAGTGTATGCAAGTGCAGAACTCGCATTACAGGATATTGTTAAGAATAATCAGACTCTTGCTGTGGGTGGTTTTGGTTTATGTGGTATTCCAGAAGCACTGATCAATGCATTAAAACAAACCCAAGTTACTGGTTTAACCTGTATTTCCAATAATGCAGGTGTAGATGATTTTGGTTTGGGAATTTTACTTCAAACAAAACAAATCAAAAAAATGATTTCGTCTTATGTCGGTGAAAATAAAGAATTTGAACGCCAATATCTTAATGGTGAGCTTGAGGTTGAACTGACGCCGCAAGGAACTTTGGCAGAAAAACTTCGCGCAGGCGGCGCAGGCATCCCAGCATTTTATACTCAAACTGGTGTTGGAACGCTCATCGCAGAAGGCAAAGAACAGCGCGATTTTGATGGTAAACCTTATATTTTGGAGCCTTCTTTAACCGCTGATATTGCATTGGTCAAAGCGTATAAAGCGGACAAAGCAGGTAATTTGATTTTCCATAAAACGGCACGTAACTTCAATCCCGAATGTGCGATGGCAGGAAAAATTACCATCGCGGAAGTTGAACAAGTGGTGGAAATTGGTGAGTTAGATCCTGATGAAATCCATCTGGCAGGTATTTTTGTACAACGTATTGTACTTAATGCGCACCCAGAAAAACGAATTGAGCAAAAAACCCTAAAAGCACAGGAAGCATAATCATGGCATGGACACGTGAACAAATGGCACAACGTGCCGCCAAAGAATTACAAGATGGTTTTTATGTCAATCTTGGTATTGGCTTACCCACACTGGTCGCTAATTATATCCCAGAAAATGTTGATGTCTGGCTTCAGTCCGAAAATGGTTTATTGGGCATTGGAGAATTTCCAACCGAACAAACGGTGGATGCAGATTTAATCAATGCAGGTAAACAAACGGTCACCGCACGTGCGGGCGCTGCATTTTTTTCCAGTAGTGAATCTTTTGCCATGATCCGTGGTGGACATGTCAACATTGCGATTTTGGGTGCAATGGAAGTCTCTGAAAAAGGTGATCTTGCCAACTGGATGATTCCGGGTAAAAAGGTCAAAGGCATGGGCGGCGCAATGGATTTGGTCGTGGGTGTACAACGTGTGGTGGTACTCATGGAACATTGTGCCAAAGATGGTACGCCGAAAATTGTATCTGAATGCAGTTTGCCGCTGACAGGTCAGGCTGTAGTACATCGTGTCATTACCGACTTAGGCGTGATGGATATTACTGCTGAGGGTATCGAACTAATTGAACTTGCAGATGGTGTAACAGTTGAGAAAATTCAGGCTGCCTCGGGTGTCAAACTCATTACGACCCTAGCAATCTAAATATTCTTTTAAACGAAATACTGGCATATACAAAGTGAATTAGAAAAAAGCGGTGATCACTTTTGGATGAATGATCACCTTTAATATCAGATGGAATTTGATCATGAATAAACAACCTGCAATTTTAGAACGGTTTGCGATTAGTATTAGTAACTGGTCAGAAAAATGGTTTCCTGACTCATATATTTTTGCATTACTTGGCGTGATTATTGTGGCTACTGCTGCACTGTTCATTGGCGCACCAGTCAAAGAAGTCGCAAGTTCTTTTGGCAATGGATTTTGGAGCCTGATTCCATTTACCTTACAAATGACCATGCTAATTATTGTGGGCTATGTCGTTTCCGTATCGCGCCCTATGAGAAAACTGATCCAGAAGATGGCCAGAATCCCACATTCGGGACGCAGTGCCATTGTGCTAGTTGCCACTGTCAGTTTGCTCATTTCTTTGGTCAATTGGGCCATTAGTACCATCTTAACTGCACTTTTGGTGATCGCCCTCGCCAAACGTAAAGAACTCAATATGGATTATCGGGCGGCGGCGGCCGCAGCGATTATTGGTATGGGAGCAACATGGGCGCTGGGGATTAGTTCTTCTGCGGCTCAATTACAGGCCAATAAAGCCAGTTTGCCTGAGTCTATTTATAATCTGACCGGTGTCATTCCGTTTACGGAAACTATATTTTTGTGGCAATCGATTGTGATGACTGCCATATTGATCATTGTTTCGATTGTCATTGCCTACCTGTCTGCACCCAAAGGTCAGAATGTCAAAACCATGCAAGATTTCAATCTGAACTTTGACGAAGAAGAAAAACAGGAACTGGAGCAAACGAAATCGAAACGTCCGGGAGATTGGTTAGAAAATTCACCGATCCTGACCATTTTAGTGGTGGCTTTAGGCTTAATCTGGATGATTTTGGAGTTTTCTAAAAACAATCCAATTATTGCGATTTCTAGTCTCAATACTTATAACTTTATTTTCCTGATGCTTGGTCTGGCATTACACGGCACACCACGCAATTTTCTAAATGCAGTCAGTAAAGCGGTTCCTGCGGTTTCAGGAGTGCTGATTCAGTTTCCACTGTATGGCAGTATTGCCTATATGATGACTCAAGCGGTCAATGCTCAAGATTTATCGCTTTCACATTATATTGCACACTTTTTTGTCTCAATTGCCTCGCATGATACCTTTGCTGTGGTCATGGGAATTTATTCTGCCATTTTAGGCTTTTTTGTACCATCAGGCGGTGGCAAATGGATTATCGAAGCACCTTATGTGATGCAAGCAGCCAACGATTTGAAATATCATCTGGGTTGGTCGGTACAAATTTATAATGCAGCAGAAGCATTACCCAACTTAATCAATCCATTTTTTATGTTACCGATGCTCGGTATTTTAAAACTCAAACCTAAGGATGTGATTGGTTTTACCGTGACACAATTGGTTGTACATTTACCTTTAGTGCTTTTTTTATTGTGGATATTAGGACAAACTTTGACTTATACCCCACCCGTATTTTAATCAATCATAATGAAGTTCAAGCTTATAAGCTAAACTGATACTATAAGGAATCATTTCATGACAAAAATTGTGATCGTCGCTGCTACACGTACACCAATGGGCAGCTTTCAAGGCAGCCTTTCTGGTTTAAGTGCGCCTGATCTGGGGGCTGTTGCCATTCAAGCTGCTCTCAAACAGACGAATATTCCCGTCGATGAAATTGACGAAGTCATTATGGGGTGCGTACTTCCTGCGGGCGTTAAACAAGGCCCTGCACGTCAAGCCATGCGTAAAGCGGGCTTACCTGATCATGTCGGTGCTACTACGATCAACAAAGTCTGTGGTTCTGGTATGAAAGCTGCCATGCAGGCAAGCGATGCCATTAAAGCAGACAGTATTAAAATTGCTGTGGTGGGTGGTATGGAATCCATGAGCAATGCCCCTTATTTATTGCCGAAAGCCCGTACAGGTTATCGCATGGGGCATGGTCAAGTCATCGATCATATGTTTATGGATGGTTTGGAAGATGCGTATACAGGACGTGCAATGGGTTCCTTTGCACAGGACATGGCAGATAAGAAAAGCTATACACGAGAACAAATGGATGAATTTGCAATTCGCTCTTTGACTCGCGCACAAAAAGCAATACAGGAAGGCTATTTTGAAGCTGAGATTGTGCCTGTTACGGTCACTACTCGCCAAGGTGACATTGTGGTTGATACCGATGAAAATCCGGGCAATGCCAAAATCGATAAAATTCCCACCCTACGACCTGCATTTGCCAAAGATGGCACCATTACTGCTGCAAACTCAAGCTCCATTAGCGATGGTGCATCGGCACTGCTGATTACTTCTGAACAGGAAGCCAAGCAGCGCGGTCTAAAGGTTTTGGCTGAGATCAAAGCTTATACAACCAATTCCCAATTACCTGAAGAATTTACGATTGCTCCCGTAGGTGCGATTGAAAAATTACTCAAGAAAGTCGGCTGGTCTGCCGAAGACGTCGATTTATGGGAAATCAATGAAGCTTTCGCTATGGTAACCATGGCAGCGATTGATGCATTTAAACTCGATCCTGAAAAAGTCAATATCAATGGCGGTGCTTGTGCATTGGGTCATCCATTGGGTTCATCAGGTTCACGCATTATCGTAACTTTGATTCATGCGCTAAAACGACTGGGCAAACGCAAAGGTATTGCAGCGCTGTGTATTGGTGGAGGCGAAGCAACTGCGATTGCGATTGAAATCGTTGATTAATCAGTTGTCTAAATTTTCCAAGAAAGGCAAAAATAAACATTTTGCCTTTCTTTATGGAAAAAAGATAAAAGTTCATTTAGAACAATTGACTTCTTTCATTATCGTTTAAACCCTGTTTATTTTTTTTCCATACGGAGAAATAAAAGGGACTTAAGAATGAAATCGAGTATTTACAGATACCAAATACTGTCTGTTAATTGCTGAATCTCATTAATATCATGACTGACATACAGCATCGGAATATGAATTTCCTGTTTAATTTTTTGAAAAAAAGGAATAATTTCAGCTTTATGGGCTGCATCCAAAGCGGATAAAGGCTCATCTAATAATAAAAGTTGCGGCGAATACAGCAAAGCTCGCCCCAATGCGACACGCTGCTTTTCTCCACCAGATAGTTTAGCAGGCATACGATTCAACAGATGATCAAGCTTTAATAAGTCAACAATATAATCTTCTTTAAAATATCTTTTTTCAGGTGCAATTCGCCTCAACCCGAAGCATAGATTTTTTTTGACATTCATATGCGGAAACAACTGGGCATCCTGAAATACCAATCCCACACGGCGTTGTTGAGTGCTTAAATTAATCTTTTGCGAAGCATCAAACCATGTATGCTCCTGCACTCTAATCCAGCCTGCCTTTGGTGTATGAAGACCAGCTATCGCATGTAAAATACTGGTTTTACCTGAACCCGATGCGCCAAATAAACCAATCACACGCTGATCCGACTGAAAAGTCTGATCTAGGCTAAACTTTCCAAGTTGCAACTGGATATGACAATTCAACATCGTTGTTCTAGCCTCGCTTGTTTTTTTGATAACGATGAAACCATTGCGCAAACCACAACGTAAAAAAAGCAACGCTCAAAGAAAGAATAATCAAACGCCAAACTTGATGTTCAGTATCAGGTTGTTGCATTAGACTATACATTGCCAAAGGCAAAGTTCGGGTTTCACCTGCAATATTACCGACAAAGGTAATCGTCGCACCAAACTCCCCCAAACTACGACAAAAACATAAAATTGCACCTACTAAAATCCCACTACTGGCTAATGGCAAAGTGATGCTAAAAAATGTGCCCAATCCCGATGCACCTAATGTTTTAGCCGCCATTTCCAGACGTTGATCAACCAGTTCAATCGCAAGCCGAATCGACTGTACAAATAAGGGAAAACCCATCACTGCGGCAGCCAAAACAGCGCCTTTCCAGTTAAAAGCTAAACTTAAACCCCAAGCATTCAGATACTGTCCCAATATGCCATTGTTACCAAAAACCTGTAGTAGCAGATATCCAGGAACAACAGGCGGTAAAACCAATGGCAAAAAAACCAAAGTCTCAAATAGAGATTTTCCCCAAAATTCTTTTCGTGCCAATAACCAGCCCACAAATAAAGCTGGAATTAAATTCACCAATAAACTAAAAGCAGCCACCTGACAAGATAACTTGAGAACCTCAAGCTCCTCTGCCGAAAGAGAAAAAAACATTATTTAGCTGGTAATAACACAGTAAAACCGTATTGTTTAAAAACGGTATTTGCCTGTTTTGTCTGTAAAAATTGATAAAATTTTACGGCGGATGGGTTATTTTTGATGAGGCCTAAAGGATAAATAATCGGTGCGTGGGTATTTTCAGGAAATACTCCCACAACTTTGACATCTTTACTAATGGCAGCATCAGTTGCATAGACAATACCTAATTGACATTCACCACGCGCAACAAAATTTAAAGCAGCTCTAACATCCTCTGTTTCAACTAATTTGGGCTGAAGTTTTTGCCACCATCCGAGTGAAGTAAGTGCCTGTTTTCCATATTTTCCGACTGGAACGCTTTTGGTATCTCCTGTACACCATTTCCCTTGAAAAGCTGTACTTGGATCGACATTTTTATCCATCTTAATAGTGTTGATTGTCGAATTTTTAGGTGCAATCAAAACCAGTTTGTTGCCCAATAAATTAATACGCTGATTAGACACAATCAGTTTTTTATTTTGCAGATAATTCATCCATTGTTCATCTGCCGAGATAAATACATCAGCAGGTGCGCCAGCTTCGATTTGTTTGGCTAAAGTTGAAGAACCTGCATAAGACGTTTTAACTTCAATTTTAGTTTGCTTTTCAAACGCTTTTTCTAAATCTGTAATTGCATTGGTTAAACTTGCAGCGGCATATACAGTGACATCATTGGCTGCATGGGCTTGGATAGCTAAGCCTACGCTACAACTGAATAGCATTGAAATTATTATTTTTTTTGTGTGATGAGTCGACATGATGATTGCCTTTTTTCAATATGTTTTCAGAAATATATCGATAATTATGCAAATATACAATTGAAAAGATAGAAATAAGCTCTAGTTTTCTGGTTAAAGAATATAAAATAAATAACCTCTCAGTTAAGCATTGACCCAGCTCTATCACTCTAAGCAGGGATCTGGTTTGTAAAGTTTAAAAAACCAAACCCCATAAAATCACAATAAAAAACCTCGCCACCACGATATTGCTTTAATTTTGAGCTTTCACTCTTTTTTTTGATGAAATAATTTGCCAAAACACGCTTTTATTTATATGATAGCCGCCATTGGAAGCGTGGCAGAGCGGTTTAATGCACCGGTCTTGAAAACCGACGAGGGTGTGAGTCCTCCGTGAGTTCGAATCTCACCGCTTCCGCCAAATATCGAAATAACCCTTTGTTTGCTACAAAGGGTTATTTTTTTAGCTGCTATTTTAGCTTTCGCCTATTCCTCTATAAATTCTAAATTGGATTAAAGCCATTTCTATAAAATTAAACATTTTTAAGTTGAGCTTTTTTTCAAACGCTATAATTTCAAATATTGGTTTTTTAAATCTGTTTTCACCAAGACGTTTGACGTTAACCATTTACTCAGAATGCAAACGTTCCTGTAGCAACCAATGTTGTAACGGCACAAAGACCAGTCGGGTTAATTCAATGAGAATAATACCTAACAAAATGCCCGCCAAACGAATCCAGCCATTATCCATGCTCAGTAAACTAAGTTGATCAGGCACCATCACGACGATATATACCAAAGAAAATTGGGTTCCTATATAGGCAAAACTCTGTCCACTATTTTCAATATGCCGCCCAATAACAATTCCAAGTGCAATTGCCAATGCAGCAAAAGCATAATTTATCGCGCTCAAAGGTAATAATATAAATGCCAACCCAGCACCCAACAAACAGCCAAATAATCGATATAAATTTCTCATTGATATCAACTTTTTATTATTTAACCCTGGTAGCGGAATCATCAGAACCGCTAAGATCGTAATCGCGGTTTGAGTCAGTAAATCTACCGAAAAGTACTGAATTAAAAAAGGCACGACTGCAATTGCCAAAGCAGCTTGTGCGGTATGAATGAGCGTCAGTTTTCTGTAACCCTCAAACTTTGCGATTTCGACCAAACCACTTTTATTGGCCGTTAAGGAAAATCTTGGACGAATCAGGTAGGTAAAAAAGAGACTAACCAGCATACAGGCTACAGTGCCCGCCATCACTTCAATACTTCGGGTTTTGGCAAATTGGCTCATATCGACAAAGGGATACATTAACCCATCAATAATCACCATCGCAAAAGTCAGACCAAAAAACAGCCATGCATAGCCATACCGTGTAGTCATGGCAAAATATAGCGAAAATGCAGCAAAAAAAGACAAAACCAGACTGTTCATCCACAGGCTTTTAGAAATATAAAGTTCAATCCAACATGCCAATAAAGCGCCAACTACCGTTCCCAAAATTCTCAGCATTCCACGAATACAGGTATCGACAATGTGTGAACGCAATACCATATAACCACTAAAGGCTGCCCATCCAATATTTTCTGCGCCAAAGTAATGAGCAAATAAAATAGCAAGGAATACTGAACATAAAATTTCAATTTCATCCAGTGTACGCTTGGGCGTATGACTCTCCCAACGAAATTGTTGGAGGATTGCAGACCATAAACCTTTTGCTGATTCAAATACTTGCATAGTGGTACTTATATGCCGAACTGCATTAATTGTAATGGATAGCTAAAGCTGAAGATTTGTATTCTTGTGACTGATTTCTGGATTTTATTCAATAAAAAAGAGGGGAAAATTACTTTCCCCTCTCTTGCAAATTAAATCATTTATACAGTTGATTTAATCTTCCAGAATGCGGCTATGTTTTTGTTGATCTTTCATGCGGAAGAAATACACCAGACAGATCGCACACATCACCGTTACATAGATAAAGTAGAAATTTTCGTGGCCGATGTTTTTAAACTGTAGCGCCACAAGTTCTGATGTACCACCAAAAATCGTATTGGCAATCGCATAAGGAAGTGCCACACCAAGCGCACGGATATGAGCGGGGAACATTTCAGATTTAATGACTGCACTGGTTGAGGTATAGCCAGATAAGAACATCATACCAAACAGAATCAATAAACCTGCAATCACAGGACTTGATGTCGTTGCGATAGTACTAAAAATTGGATAAGTGAATAAAACGCCACCGATACCAAAAAAGATCATGACGGCTCTACGACCAACTTTATCAGAAATAGAACCCATCACGGGTTGTGCAAGCATGAAGATAAAGATAGTGACAGCAGAAACCATCGTCGCGACTTCTTTAGAAAAGCCAGTCGTATTCACCATGAATTTTTGCATATAAGTGGTATAAGCATAGAATGAAATCGTACCACCCGCAGTTAAGAATAAAACACCTAATGCTTCTTTGGGATGATGTTTAAACAATGCAAATGCACTTGATTTGACTTCTTGCGTCGCGTTTTTGAAAGATTGAGTCTCTACCATACCGCGACGGATAATAAAGACAGACAATGCTAAAATTGAACCGACAAAGAATGGAATACGCCAGCCCCACTCGTACAATTGCGCTTCAGTTAACACTTGTTGCAAGATGATTAAAGTTGCAAGTGCCAGAAGCTGACCAGCCATAATGGTCATATACTGGAAACTTGAGAAAAAACCACGTCGGTTTTTTCCTGCCATTTCACTCAAATAGGTCGCGCTTGCACCATATTCTCCACCGACACTCAAGCCTTGGATCAATCGTGCAATAATTAAAATAACAGGAGCCATCACCCCAATCTGTTGATACGTTGGTGCAATCGCAATCAGGATTGAACCGATACACATCAAGGTAACAGAGAGTGTTAAACCTGCTTTACGTCCCTTACGGTCTGCAAAGATACCCATCATCCATGCGCCAATGGGGCGCATCAAGAAACCAACCGCAAAAACCGCTGCTGCTTGAAGCAACTCAACGGTCTGGTTACCTGCTGGGAAGAAAGATTTTGCGAAATATAAAGTGAACATACTGTAGGCAAACCAGTCATACCATTCGACTAGATTACCTGCTGAACCGCCCAAAATAGACTTAATGCGTGTTTTCTGATCCAGATTCGCATTTAATTTTTTATCAACCGCCTGATCGATACTCATTTGGCTTCTCCTTAGCCATTTACATGTTTAGAACCAGTTAGCCCTAGCTAGTTCTACCTAAACCATCATTTTGCGTAATAGTTAACAAAGCCAGTTTGATTAAACAATGCGAAAAAAAGTCAGTTCAAAAATAAAGGTCTTTTAAAATTAAATAATTTATTGTTTTTTATTGATTTATTTTTATTAAATTTATTCATTATTCGATCATTTAAACTGATGGAACTGATCAGAATAAAATATAAGCAATAAAAAACTCCCAGAGTCCAACTGAGAGTTTTAACTACCATATCTAAATTTATTTAAATTAAAGTTATTTAAACGTACTGGTATTTTCTTTAACGATCAGAAATCCATGAACCACCGAGCCATGCTTTGGTTTCAATCGCAATTTTGCAGCAATTAAATGTTTCTCCTGCAATTACATGCACGAGCTTGGAAATATGTCGGGTGTTGGGTAATGCGATGGCGATGTTTCGTGAAAATTCTGTATGTTGGATAGGGGCGACTTTGATGGTCTTTTGCTGCAAATCACTTTTTACAGCGACCAAAGGTAAAATGGTATAACCTAGCCCCTCTTTCACCAATTGTTTTTGTACATTGAGATCATTAATTTCAGCCGCTATTTTTAAATCTAATTTCTCAATTTGAAAACCATGATCAATTAAAAACCGCAGTTGATGTGGCGAATAAGGCAAAATTAAAGGTAATTCTGAAATTTCAGCTAATTCAACAGCTTTAGACTGATGTAAATCAGAGGAATAAGGTCCGATTAACCATAATTGTTCTGCCACAATCTGATGACTATCAATAAACTTTGATGGTACAGAATCATAAAGTAAGGCTAAATCAATCTCTCCTGCCTCTAGCCATTCTTTCAAATGTCCTGAGTAACCCACCGATATTTTTAGGTTCACGTCAGGAAACTTCTTTTTCATGACCCGCATTAAAGCCACTGAGAGTAATTCACTTAAACTGGCTAAGATTCCAATATGTACCGTGCCTTTAAGCGCCCCATCTTTTGAGGTCAGTTCCATTTTTGCAGCTTCAATTTCTTTTAAGGCGCGTCGAGCATAGTCTTCTAGAACTTTACCTTCCTGCGTCAAACTCATACCGTGTCGTCCACGCTCAAACAGTTCAACCCCAAGTTCTTCCTCAAGTAAATGAATTTGACGAGAAACCGCAGGTTGTACAATATTCAGCATTGCTGCTGCTTTGGTGATGTTGCGTGTCTCTGAAATGGTCAGAAATGCCCTTAACTGCTTAATATCCATATCAATGCTCTTTTGAGATTACACCCATCAAATTATTCTATTTTAATAATTTAACAATAACAATATATGATCATTAAAACGCTCCATTTTGATAAGGACATCCCATGAAATCAACTATCGATAATTTTTCTGAAATTCGTGAAGCAGTGCGTGCCTTATGTGCGCAATTCCCTGACGAATATCATCGTAAAATTGATGAAGAAAAAAGCTATCCAGAAGAATTTGTGGATGCACTTACCCATGCAGGCTGGTTAGCGGCCATGATTCCTGAAGAATACGGCGGTTCAGGTTTAGGTCTTGCCGAAGCAACCGTGGTGATGGAAGAAATTAACCGTTCGGGCGGTAATGCGGGTGCTTGCCATGGTCAGATGTATAACATGGGAACGTTGCTACGTCATGGTTCAAAAGCGCAAAAAGAATTGTATTTACCAAAGATTGCTAGTGGTGAATGGCGTTTACAATCCATGGGTGTGACTGAACCTACAGCCGGTACAGACACCACCAAGATTCGCACGACTGCGGTGAAAAAAGGCGATAAATATGTGGTCAATGGTCAAAAAGTCTGGATCTCTCGTATTCAGCACAGTGACTGGATGATTTTATTGGCACGTACCACCCCGCTTGCCGAAGTTCAGAAAAAATCTGAAGGTATGTCAATTTTTATGGTGGATGTGAAGGAAGCAGTCAAACACGGTATGACTGTTCGTCCAATTCCAAACATGGTCAACCATGAAACCAATGAATTGTTCTTTGAAAATCTGGAAATTCCTGAAGAAAACCTGATTGGTGAAGAAGGCAAAGGCTTTAAATACATTCTGGATGGTTTAAACGCAGAACGTACGCTAATTGCGGCTGAATGTATTGGTGATGGTTACTGGTTTATGGATCGTGCTGTGAAATATGCCAATGACCGCGTGGTGTTTGGTCGTCCGATTGGTCAAAATCAGGGTGTACAATTTCCACTGGCTGAATCTTTTGTTGAAATTGAAGCAGCAAACCTGATGCGTTTCCGCGCTTGTGAACTGTTCGATGCCCATCAAAAATGTGGTGCAGAGGCCAATATGGCGAAATATCTTGCAGCTAAAGCCAGTTGGGAAGCAGCCAATGCCTGCTTACAAACTCACGGTGGATTCGGCTTTGCCAACGAATATGATATTGAACGTAAGTTCCGTGAAACCCGTTTGTATCAGGTTGCGCCAATTTCAACCAATCTCATTTTAAGTTATGTGTCTGAACATTTGCTTGGTTTACCTCGTTCATTCTAAGATCAAGGGGAACAATTGATGAAAACTACACCTCGTTCGTTTCTATTTGTTCCTGCTAACCGTGTTGAGCGCTTTGAAAAAGCGCTGAATGCAAGCAGTGACGCAGTCATTATTGATCTTGAAGATGCTGTTCCAGTCGAACTTAAAATTCAGGCACGTGAGTTATTGTCAGATTGGCTCGCAGCTCATCCTGATCAAGTCGTTATGTTACGTGTCAATTCTCGACAAACCCAATGGTTTAACGATGATCTTTCGTTACTCAAATATGCAAATGTTTCTGCTATTGTGCTGCCTAAAACTGAGGCACCAGCCGATGTTGAAGCCGTAACACAAGTGAAAGCAGTGGATGTCTACCCTCTCATTGAAACGCCGCTTGGTTTGGCGCAAGTTCGTGACATTGCTAAAACGGCGTATGTCAAAGCCTTGATGTTTGGTTCAATTGATTTCCAACTGGAAATGGGCATGAATGGCGGCTACGCAGAACTGGTCTATTTCCGTAATGAAATTGTGCTGGCGTCTAAACTAGCCAATATCGAAGCACCGATTGACGGTGTCACAGTCGATATTAAAAATGATGAACTGTTAAAACTTGAAACCACGCAGGCCAAAAATTTAGGTTTTGCAGGCAAACTCTGTATCCATCCCTTGCAAGTTGAGCAGGTGAATCAGGTGTTTCATCCAAGTACAGCCGAAGTTGACTGGGCCAAACGTGTGCTTGATGCAGTGAATGCAGCACAAGGTCAAGCCATTAGTCTGGATGGCAAAATGATCGATTTGCCGGTGATTCGTCGTGCCGAGCAGGTGTTACAGGCTTCGGTTGAGTAAAGGACTTTACAGGATCAATAAAATGAATAATTTTGAAGCATGGATTGGTAAAAAAGAAGTCTATCATGATGTTTGTAATGATAAACCGATAGGCATGATGCAAGCGTTACTCAATCAATATGGACAACCAATTGATGAACTTCCACTTTTATTTCATTGGTTATATTTCTTGCCAGTCGTCAACCAGTCTGAACTTGCTGAAGATGGACATCCACACAAAGGTAGTTTTTTACCGCCAATTCCTTTTCCAAAACGGATGTGGGCAGGTGGTCGCTTAAAGTTTCACTCACCCATTTGTGTCAATCAGCAACTGCGCCGCGAATCTGAAATTTTAAAAGTTGAATTTAAGCAAGGTCGTAGTGGTGATTTATATTTTGTGACGGTGCAGCATTCAATTTATGCCGATGATGTGCTGGCGATTGTGGAAGAACACGATATTGTCTACCGCGAAGCAACCAGTAATCTGCAAAATAAAGGTTCTACACAAGCATCAGAAAAGCCCAAAGCGCCTGAAAAATCTGAGCTGCCTGCCAAAAACTATAGCTATAAAAAAAGTTATCCCGTGACCACCCCGACTTTATTCCGTTATTCAGCATTGACCTTTAATGGTCACAAGATTCATTACGATCGTTCTTATTGTACCCAAATAGAAGGTTATCCGGGTCTAGTGGTACATGGGCCTTTGCTTGCCACCCTGTTATTACACTTCCTAACACAGGAATACCCAGACAAACAGGTCAAGAGTTTCGAATTCCGTGCAGTTAAACCTGTTTTTGATTTTAATGAGTTTTATGTCTGTGGCGATATTCAAGAGCAAGACGGTGAACTCTGGATTGAACATGTCGATGGCCAAACTGCCATGCAGGCAAAAGTCAGTTTTAAATAAGGGAGTTATCTCATGCGACCATTAGAAGGAATTACGGTCATTACCCTTGAACATGCCATTGCTGCACCGTTTTGTACGCGTCAACTGGCAGACTTAGGCGCTCGGGTGATTAAGGTTGAACGTCCCAATGTCGGTGACTTTGCCCGTAAATATGATGAACGTGTCGATGGTATGTCTTCACATTTTGTCTGGACCAATCGTTCCAAAGAAAGTTTGACGCTGGATGTCAAAGCTGATCCTGCCAAAGATATTTTGCATAAGTTGATTATGCAAGCCGATGTGTTAGTACAAAATCTGGCACCCGGTGCTGCGGCGCGTTTAGGCTTGTCCTATGAAGAACTTTCACAGATTAATCCTAAAATCATCGTCTGTGATATCTCAGGCTATGGCGATGATCATGAGCATCCCGGTCCTTATCGTAATAAAAAAGCCTATGACTTATTGATTCAAAGCGAATCTGGCTTTTTATCCATTACCGGTACACCTGATGATTATGTCAAAGCAGGCTGTTCAATTGCCGATATTGCAGCGGGTATGTATGCCTATAGCAATATTTTAGCGGCTTTGCTTGAACGCAGCCAAACAGGTAAAGGCAAACGTATCGATGTTTCGATGCTCGAAAGTATGACCGAATGGATGGGTTATCCATTGTATTATACCCTCCGCGGCGACACACCACCGCCCCGTACAGGTTCAGCGCATGCCACGATTTATCCTTATGGACCTTTTCCTGCTCAAGATGGTCAAGTCATGCTGGGTATTCAAAATGAACGTGAATGGCAAGCATTTTGTCAGATCGTGTTGGAACAGGCAGAAACGGCAAATCAACCTGAATTTATCAACAATACCTTGCGTGTTAAAAACCGTGAAGCACTCAAAC
Source organism: Acinetobacter ursingii DSM 16037 = CIP 107286 (assembly GCF_000368825.1). Classification (GTDB taxonomy): domain Bacteria; phylum Pseudomonadota; class Gammaproteobacteria; order Pseudomonadales; family Moraxellaceae; genus Acinetobacter; species Acinetobacter ursingii. Next base: position 219,717 of record NZ_KB849715.1, read on the forward strand.
AGATTATTATTGAATGTTTCGGTCAACTGACTCGTGATCAAGTGATTGAGCGTCTGGAAAAAGCCAAAATTGCCAATGCCAGTGTCAACGAAATGCAGGATGTCTGGCATCACCCTCAACTTCAAGCGCGTCATCGCTGGACAGAAGTCGAAACACCGATTGGTAAAGTTCCAACTCTCAAGCCCGTCGGTTTAACTGATGATCAGGATTTTATAATTAAAGCAGTGCCAGATCTCGGTGAAAATAGTGCCGATATTTTAACTGAACTCAATTACTCACAAAACGAGATTGATCTGCTTAAACAACAGCATGTGATTTAAATCGTACTTTCATCAATAAAATGGATTGTATTTTTTTAATGCAATCCTTTTTTATACCCTGTTTTCACTTATATGCTTTTCGTATCACAGCTATTAAATCTTAGTATTTTAAAAATCAGTATTTTGTTCTTATGATCAAAATAGAAACAACAGCGCAGCAAAGTGCGATGTTTATTCCAATCATTGATGAAAGGACATCATCATTTAGATCACCATCCTGTCTATGTTGCCTCAACTGATCCTGCCATGATTTCGCCCCATTCTTTAGCATGGCATGTTTGAGCTTCACAGGTTTGCATGATCAGCGATTAGATGGTCAATGTCCTTTTAACATCGTATTAAAAAACAAAGATTATGGATAGCAATAATCTTTATTGATCGCAGGACATCAGATTATGTATATACAAAAGGATATGAAAGCACAGATGCAAGAGGTGATCGGCAAAATCAGTACAGATCTGACGCTTTCTGCCGACAGTGCCACCTACATTGAAGAGCTGTATGAACAATATCTGCTTGCACCTGAAACGCTAAGTGAAGATTGGCAACGGTATTTCGGGCAATTTCCTCAGGGCGATCAACCCCACGGCCCGATCAAACAACAATTTCTGGATCTGGCACGTACTGCACATCGTGGTCAAAACATTGAAAAAACTGAGGTCAGCCCAGAACAACAACTGCGTCAAATTGCAGTAATTAAACTGATCGCAGCTTATCGTCATCGTGGTCATCAAAAAGCCAAACTTGACCCATTAGGTTTGGCCAAACGTGAACATATTGCTGAGCTAGAATTGGCCACGCATGGTTTAACCCAAGCAGACTTAGCTACCTTTTTTTTTACGGATGATCTGGCCATTGGCAAGCCACAAGCAAGCTTAAAAGAGATCATTCAGCACCTTGAAAATACCTATTGCCAAAGTATTGGTACCGAGTTTACTCATTTGATCAATACTCAGGAACAACGCTGGTTACAACGCCGCTTAGAGCAGACTCAAAATCGTTTTAATTTTAGTGCAGACAAGAAAAAACAAATTTTTAATTTGCTCAATAAAGCAGAAGGTCTGGAAAAATATCTGGCTAACAAATTTGTGGGTGCAAAACGCTTTGGTGCAGAAGGTGCAGAAACTTTAGTCCCTTTGATGCACGAAATTATTCAACGTGCAGGTGCAACAGGTACTAAAGAAATTGCACTTGGCATGTGCCATCGCGGTCGACTGAATCAACTGGTCAATATCTTTGGTAAGCATCCCAATGAAATGTTTGCCGAATTTGAAGGTAAGCTGTTCACCAACTCAGGCTCAGGCGATGTGAAATACCATCAAGGTTATTCATCTAATGTCATGACGGATGGCGGTGAAGTCCATTTGGCACTTCAACCCAATCCATCGCACTTAGAAATCGTTTCCCCTGTTGCAGTTGGGTCTGCCCGTGCCCGTCAAGATCGTCGTCAAAATGTCGATGAAGTATTGTCGGTCAGTGTGCATGGTGATGCTGCCTTTGCAGGTCAAGGCGTAGTGATGGAAGCATTCCAAATGTCACAAACCCGTGCCTACTATGTCGGTGGAACATTGCATGTGATTGTCAATAATCAGGTTGGATTTACCACCTCCAATATTTTAGATACGCGTTCAACTGAATACTGTACCGACGTGGCCAAAACCGTTCAGGCACCCATTTTACATGTCAATGCGGATGACCCAGAAGCTGCGATTTATGCAATTCAATTGGCACATGACTACCGTAAAGAATTTCGTAAAGATATCGTGGTCGATCTCTATTGCTACCGTCGTCGTGGTCATAATGAAGCTGATGAACCATCAGGCACTCAACCGCTCATGTATCAAGTGGTCAATCAACTACCGACCACGCGCAACCTTTACTTAAATCAATTGATCAATGAAAAAATCCTGACTCAAGCTGAAGCGGATCAAATGCTACGCGAATATCGAGATCGCTTGGATGCAGGTCAACATGTCACAGATAATCTGGTGCTCGACCCTGATCAAAGCATGTATGTCGACTGGGCTCCGTATATTGGTCTAAGTTATAGCGATGAGTGTGATAGCACATTTGATCTCAATCGACTCAAACAATTGGGCGTGATTTTAAATACAGTACCTGAAGGTTTTGTGTTGCAACGTCAAGTTCAAAAAGCCGTCGATGATCGTTTGGCCATGCAGACAGGTGAACTCGCCTTAAACTGGGGCGCTGCTGAAAATCTGGCTTATGCAACCCTCATTGATCAGGATTATCCAGTCCGTATTACTGGCGAAGATGTGGGCCGTGGTACATTCTCACATCGTCATGCCAAACTGCATCATCAGGTCGATGGCACGACCTATATTCCACATTGTCACATTAAACAAAATCAACCGAATTTTGCCCTGTATGATTCATTACTGACCGAAGAAGCGGTCTTGGCGTTTGAATTTGGTTATGCGACCACAACACCAAAAAGTCTAGTGGTTTGGGAAGCGCAATTTGGTGATTTTGCGAACTGTGCGCAGGTAGTGATCGATCAATTCATCGCATCGAGCGAAACCAAATGGGAGCGTAACTGTGGGCTGACCCTATTACTTCCACACGGATTTGAAGGTCAAGGCCCTGAACACTCTTCGGCACGTCTAGAGCGCTTTTTACAACTTTGTGGCGAAGATAATATTCAAGTGATCACGCCGACGACACCTGCCCAGATTTTTCATGCACTACGTCGTCAAGCACTACGTAATATCCGTAAGCCGATGATCGTGATGTCACCAAAATCATTATTACGGCATAAACTTGCTACATCTACATTGAATGAATTAGCGACTGGGACATTCCAGACGGTGATTGATGAAATAGATGATATCAATGCCGAACAGGTAACGCGAGTGGTGCTCTGCGCAGGTAAAGTCTACTACGATTTACTAGAAAAACGTCGTGAGCAGAAGCTTGAGCATGTCGCTCTGGTGCGGATTGAACAACTTTATCCGTATCCAGAAGCACGTTTAACTGAAATCTTGCGCCAATATTCAAATCTGCAACAATTGATTTGGGCACAAGAAGAACCAGAAAATCAGGGTGCATGGTTATTTATGGTTTTACGCCTCTATAAGCTCATGGCAAAACTAGGCAAAACGGTTGATGTACAGTACGCAGGCAGAGAAACTGCTGCTGCACCCGCATGCGGTTCACCTTACTTACATGCCAAACAACAAGCTGAGTTAGTGCAACAGGCATTAGGCTTATAAGTAACTTATTATTACTATGTATACCCTCAAAACAAAAACCGGATAATTTAATTATTCGGTTTTTATTTAAAAAATAATCTTGGAAAATAATTCATATTATATAATTAATAAAAGTAATAAAAAATTAAAACAATAACAACTATAGAAATAAAATATAAAAATAATCCATCACCAATATCATGTTTAGTCGTTTTATTTGTTTAACAGTATCTAGCTCAAACGCTTATATTTCTTTAATTTTTTATATAAGCACAAACGGCTAATACCCAAAAACTGACATGCCTGTGCCTGATTACCTCGTGTATTAATCAGTACAGCAGAGAATACGCCTTTTTCCATTTCTTTTAAAAAATAGGGATATAGCTTACTATCTGTCGATGTATCCTGTATTTCCATATGTTTGAGCAATTGATAGACATGCGCCCGAACAACATCAGCAAGCAAAACATCTTTCCCAGAAAAATGATCATGTATCGATAATTGTTCCAAATCCATTTTTGAAAACTCAGCTATAATCACAAGTATATTTTAACAAAGAATACCACACATATCCGATTATTTATTTTTATAAGAACAATAAAATAATATGATCATTTTTTAATAAATAATAATTTAAATCCAAGATAATTAAGGTTAATATAAAGCTCTGGTTTAAACGACACCAGTTTTATAATCCAACCCTGGGTCGGGTTGGATTTTTTTCTATTTTTAATTTCCTTTTGAAACCTTAACTTTGAGTCATCACTTTTCCCTGTCGAATTTCTTTCATTAATATCATCGAGAAAATAACATTTAAAAGCGCCAGTAACGCGATGCTATAAAGTACCGTATTTGCACCAAACGCATCAATCATATACCCAGCAATCAACGGCGTCATGGCTTGTGCAATGAGTGATGGACGAGCCAATTTTCCCATAAGATAGGCATATTCCTCTTTTTTGACCAAGGTCAGCGGTAAAGTGCCACGTACGATAGAACGTAAGCCATTGCCTGCGCCATAGATAATCATTGCAAGTGCAGCATATTTCGGTGAGATGCACAGCAAAATAATCCCGACCACCACTAAAACAACCGATACCAAAAGCGATTTAATCGGATGATCAAACTTAATCACCAAATCCAGCATCCGTGATGCCACCTGACTTGGCCCAATCAAAGCACTAATCGCAATGGCGCTGGCTAAAGCCAGACCATTTTCTTGCAAAATATCAATCAATTGCACTGTCATCACTGTCATGATAATTGAAGTAATCATAAAAATAATCGATATTAAGTGATAGGTTGATTTGGGCAAGCTCATCGAGTTGGTTTTATTTTTTTGCTGTAGCGCAGACGGTTCAGCGATTTTTTTAGGTTTAGGCAATGCATAGTGATAAATCGGCCAGATCACAATAATCATCAAGACTGCACCAAACACACAAGTCGCTCGCCAACCAAATAACGAGACTGCATAAGCCTGAACAGGCCAGACAATGGTTGTACAAAAGCCAGAAATGAGCGTAACGCTCACTATCGCAACTTTGGCATTTAAACCAAAGAGATTGCCCAAGACTGCAAATAACGTGTCATAGAGACCAATCGCCATCCCTAGCCCAATCACAATCCACGCCAAAAAGAAAAAAGCCAGATGATAACTAAAGGCCAGAATGAACAATCCTAAAGCCGTGATGATCCCGCTCATGGCCAGAATTTCCTTGCCACCATGACGGGAAATTAAGCGACCAATATAAGGCAGTGCAAATGCGGAAACCAAAATGCTTAAAGATAAAGCGCCGTAGACCAGCTCACGCCCCCAGCCCATTTCGGACATAATTGGACGCGCCATGACTGCCAATAAAAAGAAAGATCCTCCCCATATGATAATCTGTGCGATTCCAATGAGGAGGACTGAGAAAAAAGAAGGTTTATCTTGATCAGCTAGTTTGAACACAGCCTTCAAGCGGGGTGCTAACATGTATTAATCCATAGGATTTTGCGGCAATTGAACTTAACAATCGCGGTTGCAACTTATACATTTACCTCAACCTCATGATTCAAATAATTTTGAATAAAACCTAAAACGATATCTGGTTTTTCTGCATGCAACCAATGCCCTGTTCCTTCAACAGTTTCAATGTGCGCTTGCGGAAATTGCTGTTCTATTTCGGCTTGATATTGAGGCAAAATGTACTCCGAATTTCCACCACGGATAAACAAACAAGGTTTATTCCAAGGCTGGATTGGATTCCATCCCACAAGATTTCCATAATTGGCTTTAAATGCGTCTACATTATATAGCCATTGACCTTTTACAAAGGATTTAAGTAAAAACTGCACAATCATCTCATGCGGTAGATACTTTCTCATGATTTCTGCCGCCTGAGTACGGCTTAAATTTGGATTGTGTTGTTCAATCACAGCATCAATCGCAGCAAACATGCCTTCATGGCGCTCACCTGCATAAGGCACAGGTGCGACATCGAGAATGACCAATTGCTCAACGCGTTCAGGAAATAAACCGACGATTTTCATCGAGGTTTTTCCACCCATAGAATGCCCAACCAGAGAGAAAAGATTGACCTGTAAATGATCGAGTGTTTCGACCACATCCTGCGCCATCAACTCATAACTCATATCTGATGAATGTGGCGACCCACCATGATTACGCAAATCCATTTGAATCACATGATGATTCTGATTGAGCTTTCTTGCAATCATCCCCAAATTTGACAAGCTACCAAATAAACCGTGTAACACGACAACAGGTATCTCAGTCACGGGGTTCGGTGAAGTGTGATATTCAGCATTTAAAATCATGGTATTGAGTCCCTTTTCAATCTTGGCTTATCTCTGACAAAAGATGGGTTAAAAAACCGACTTTGATCAGTTGTGTATCAATGGCATCCTAAAGCTGATAATAAATGTACTGTTCTTTCTCTGATAGGTAAAATATAATTTTAAGATCACTGTCATACTATTTTACTATTTATGATCAACTTTCGTTTGATTCGTCATTTATGGTTATTTTTAACTGTTGCAGAAGAACAACATTTCGGTCGAGCCGCAAAAAAACTTGGAATGTCACAGCCTCCTTTGACTGAGCAAATTAAGGTTTTGGAGCATTCTTTAAACTTACAATTATTTGAACGTTCACGACGGGGCACCAAACTGACACCCGCTGGACGTGCCATTCTTCCTGCGGTAAAAAAACTGGCGGATCAGCTGGAAAATTTGGAAATTGCAGTTCGAGAAGCGGCGCAAGGTCAGATTGGAACCATTACTGTTGGGGCAATTAGTGCTTCGATTATTGAGGTTTTACCTAAATTTATTGAACACGCCAAATTGCATTTTCCCAATCTGACCATTCATGTCAAAGAAATTGATACAGTGGAAGCAATTCCCGCACTGGAAAATGGCGATATTGATTTGGCTTTCGCCCGTCTAGAAGGTGATTTGGGGAATCATATTGCATCTCGTCCCCTGATTCGTGAACATCTTGCCGTTGCGCTCCCCGAAAAGCATCCTTTGGCAGCACATCAGGAAGTCTCTCTTTCTCAATTGAGCCAAGAACAATTTATTATGTTTGCGCGCAAAATTAGCCCTTTATCTTATGATATTTTGACAGGAATGTGCCGTAAACAAGGTTTTTTTCCAAAAGTCATTCATGAAGTGCGCTCGGTTGCCTCACAAATTGCGTTTGTGGGATGTGGACAAGGCATTGCATTGGTTCCCTACTCTATTACACGCTTTTCATATCCCAATGTCGTCATTTTACCTTTAGCAGAACATCTAGAATTTATTACTACCGCCATGGCATGGCGTAGCGACCGCGATAATCATTTGCTCGAGTCACTTCTGGAAAGTTTAGATCTGGATCACAAACAGGCTGTTGACCCAGAAATACCTTTATTTAACTAATGTAGCAGGCAAAGCTTCTGGATATTGCGGAGCCTGATCACCAATGACGTCCCATGTCGCTTTCGAGTTGATATAGGCATGTGAAATCACGTTGACATTGACTGGTTCGTTGATCAATCCTGCACGTAAGCGAATGACCTCAGGTTTATCCAAACGTGCGCTATAAATTGGTGAACCACATTGTTTACAAAATACCCGCTTTTTATTTGGTGTTGCAAAATAAGCTTGTAAAAGTTCTTCACCCTGCACAATTTCCAGATCTTTGGTTTCAACCTGTATAATTGCAGCAAATGCGCTGCCTTGGGCTTTTTGGCACTGTTTACAGTGACAAACATTGATAGAATTTAAAGGAGCCAATATTTTTAATTGAATGCCGCCGCATAAACAAGACGCTGTAAACATCTCACCTTTTCCTGGTCAAAGTTTTATCAAAATATCGCATATATCTCAGTATTAAACCAATACTAAGTTGATGTTTATAGATTTTATTTAATAGGATTATAAAAGAAGAAAGAACGAGAAAATAATGACTCAAATTGAGAATAACAAAATTGGAATAAAAAACGGGATCAAACTATATATTTGATCCCGTTTAACATATTTGGCGGAAGCGGTGAGATTCGAACTCACGGAGGACTCACACCCTCGTCGGTTTTCAAGTTATTGGGACTTACACTTTACTAGGCTTTATTAACATTTAGTAAGCCATACATTCCTTTACAAAACAATGCCTTGAAGCTATATTTTGTTTTATGTAGCTTGTTTATGCTTTCCCTGTATCGCTTACAAATTGCTTACGAGTTACAGTGCAAAAAAGGCAAGCGACTACGCCAATAGCCCTTGCCTGTGGTTATATCCCTACTAGGAAACAACAAATGAATCATACTACATTTATCACCAACTACAATGTCGGTGAGGAGTTCTATCATGCCTAAGTTGACTAAGAGCTTCATCGACAAATACCCTGCACCAATCAACAAAGATAAATTTGAATGGGATACTGAATTAAAAGGTTTCGGTATTCGAGTTACCCCTAAAGGTCGCGTTAGCTTTATTGTGCAAAACCGTGTTAATGGTCGCTCGGAGCGTATTACTATCGGGCAGTATGGTGTCTTTGCCCCTGACCAAGCACGTGACATTGCCCGCGAGCATTTACGCACAATGCGCATGGGTACAAGCCCAACAGCGCAGGCAAAAGCACATGCATTAATGTCTATTACGTTACGCGAAGTCTGCGACTCTTACATTAAAGATAGGTCGCTTAAAGCAAGTTCGCAAAGTGAAATTCGTAGACATGTGACCACAAGTTTTGAAGCATGGCAGGATACTCCTATTGCAGCCATAAACCGTGAGGATGTGAATAAACGCTACAACCAACTTAAAGAACATGGTTTACGTGGTAATGCCCCTGCACCTGCCCAAGCTAATCAAGCATTCAGTGTATTACGAGCATTAATTAATTACGCAATGGACGAATATAGAAAGGAAGATGGCACACCATTAATCCAAGAGAACCCAGTTAATATTCTTAAAAAGAAAATGGTGAAATTAAAACCTCGTACCAGTCGTATTCCTGATTCTAAGGTAAATAATGTTTGGAAATATCTGTGGTCAACAAGGGAAACCGCTTTTAACCGTGAAACTCTAGCAAGCATTGATTTAATCATTTTCTTAATGCTCACAGGCGCACGATTAGGCGAAGCTCGTTCTTTAACTTGGGATAGGGTCAATTTAGAGGAAGCATGGTGGCATATACCCGACCCTAAAAACCACAATCCAGTCTATTTACCCTTATCAATTCAAGCAATAGACTTGCTCAAAGCTAGACCAAGAACAGACGACTCACCTTTTGTTTTTGCTTCATGGTCAAAGTCAGGACACATTATTGACCCTAGAGATTCATTGAAACGTATGAGTGAAGTTGCTGGAACACCAATTACAGCACATGACCTTAGACGAACGTTTACCACAATAGGAGTGGCACATTGTGGTATTGATTTAAACAAGGTTGAATTGCTGACAAACCATGTGCCTAAAGGGGTTACAGCAATTCATTATTTAGAAACTACACACTTGCAATATTTACGTCCCGAAGTTCAGCAAGTAGCTGATTGGATTAATAAAAGTAAATCATAAAAAATCATTTGTGCATTAACATAAAACATAATATAGTTGTTTTTAACTGCAAACACCTCGCTTAATATTCACGTAACATGGGTTACATTATTAAGCTTGTATCTATCATGGGATAGAGGCTTCAAGGTTAATTTAAACTTGAGCTATCTGTCCCTTTTTTATTGCATGTCAGATAGCTCATTGCTAAAGGAACTTTTGACATGACTATTTCAGCAAACAATCATAAAGATTTACTGACGACTAAAGAAGCCGCTTCATTACTTGGCTTTAAAAAGAACACCCTTGAAATATGGCGTACTAAAGGTAAAGGACCACAATTTATTAAAGTGGGATCAGATACCCAGTCACGTGTCCGCTATTTACGTTCAACCTTAATGGCATGGCTTGAAGCACAAGCGCATTCGAGTACGTCTTCGTATTCAGTTCAAACCTCCGACAAATAATTAATTTTCTGTTCTAAACCTTAAACGTATTGCGCTTATTGAAACCTGTGTCAAACACGACTATGTACCTCCTACAGTACCAGTAACGGTTAAAACCATGCTACAGGGGCAACCGTGGGTACAATACCCTAACCCTAATTGTGGTCATACCGATAATGGCTAAGGTTTTAAAAGACTTTCAAAAGCGTTTAGCTAAAGTCGAAACCCACAGAAAGAACAAAGCGACTACTATTAAATTAGTAGCCGCTTTTCCACCTATTTTGTCTTATGATGAGTGGGAAGCTATTGCTGTACCACATCAACAACAATTAGTTGACGATACTAGGAATTAAAAGTTTATCTTTCTTTTGTTTTTAAAAAATACATGCATCATCATACTGATCCACCCAATTTTTTAGTAATAAGATTGCTTTTGTTTCCTGAGGATAATTAACCTCTGCCAATATATTACCATCTCTAGGAAGTAAGATTTCAAAACCAGACTCCATTTCTAAAAGAGGTAAATCTAAATGTTGAATAAATTTCAAGAAAAAATTAAATCCTGAATCAATATTTTCTGCCCTGCTAATCCTGTCTAAGTTAGAACCAATTGTTTGAGATATTTTTGCGAAATAATTTATATCTGAGTGAATAATTAGATTTGCTTTATCTTTAACTAATTTTCTTGCGTCTATGATAATACTTTTACAACTTAAACCACATGAACTTAATATCCTATCAATTTCTTGAATTACTTCTTGTTTATTTTCAAATTTTTTCTTTTCCATTAGCTGTAACAAAACATAGAATAAAATTGGTCTTTCTAAAAACTTAAGACCATTTTTTAATGAAGCATTGAAATAAATATAATCATTTAACTGTTCTGTCGTAAACCCTTCTGAGGGCTTAAATAATTTATCTACAACATTACTATCATTAAATAAATCAAAATGTTTTTCTGTAAAGTTCAAACAGATATCTAGTAACACTCTAGCTATATCAAAAAGATCATCTAAATTTTCAATTCTAAAATGGTTTGCTATTAGATGAAAACAAGTTGAATATTCTGTTAAATAAATATTATAGATATAATCTAAACTATTTTGTTTGAACCTAGTCGCTAAAAAATTTCTTTGCGTTTCATCATCTTTAAGTAAACCAACGATATTCCCCATTGAATTAATATATTCATCAATTGTTGCTGAGCATTCAAGCAAACTCACCATAGAGAAAGGATGTCTAGCTAAAGATTCACCTTGAGCATTAAAATAACGTGCAAATAAAATTGGTCTGTCTGATACATTACCATATGAATCAAAAACTTTACCAATAGAAGGTATTAAGTCCCATTTTTTACTATCATCATCTTGCCAAAGTTGGTTGTAATAAGAAGGATATCTAATTTTTTTTAGTTCATTTGCAAACTTTTTAATTTTATGAAAATGATATTCATCACCATTTTCCTGCTTAAATCTTTGTCTAAGTGCTTGGTCTAAATTATAAAAATACTCTATCCCATAAGTAGTATGGGTCATATCATAATAATGTCTATACTCATGAATAGCTGTAGAATAGGTCGTTAGCGACTCTTCAAAAGTCGCTAAGTCTTCTTTATTTCTCAACCTCATTAAGAAGCTTCTATCCTTAGCTTTTAAGGAAACTGTATAAGTTATAAAACCGAAGCTACCCAAGGCATCTGAGTCCTCAAGAATATAATTTTCATTTAATGCCATTTACCCCTCCTAATTATCTTTATTGCTTACTACAGGCTTACGTTGCATAAACCCCAAAAACAACAAAGCCCCGATATTCGGGGCTAAGTCATTGATATTTGGCGGAAGCGGTGAGATTCGAACTCACGGAGGACTCGCACCCTCGTCGGTTTTCAAGACCGGTGCATTAAACCGCTCTGCCACGCTTCCATGTGCGTAAGAATACAAAGACACTTCATTTTATTCAAGAAAAATTTGAGTGCCTGATATTCAATTGGATATTGTTTCATCAAAAATTAAAGCTGGGCAGCCAATTCTGCACCTTCGCGAATTGCGCGTTTAGCATCTAACTCAGCAGCCAATTTTGCACCTCCAATAATATGATAATTCGCAAGTGTCGCTTCATTTTCACTTGGCATCAAATCCTTAATCGATTCTTGCCCTGCGCAGACGACAACAGTATCTACCCGTAATAACTGATCATACCCATTAAGCTCAACCCACAGTCCTTCATCAGTCACAGCTTTATATTGCACACCGCGCATCATACGCACTGCATGTTTTTTCAACTGTGCACGATGTACCCATCCAGATGTTTTGCCTAAACCGATACCCAATGGCGTCGTTTTACGTTGTAATAGATAAACCTGACGAATGGGTGCTTCAATTTGCGGAGCTTGCAAACCACCTTCGGTCATATAATCTGGTTGAGGATCGATGCCCCATTCACGTTGCCAATCAACTAACGGTTGCGGCTGAGGTTGATGTATTGGTTTTAATAAAAACTCACATACATCAAAACCGATCCCACCTGCACCAATCACCGCTACACTATTTCCGACTGGAGCGCCTTTGAGTACTTCTGCATAAGATAAAACTTGTGGTAATTGACTCCCTTCAATTTTAAGCTGACGAGGAATCACACCCGTTGCAACAATCACCTCATCAAAACCCTCACGCTCTAATTGCTCACGATTGACTCGTGTGTTTAAGCGTAAATCCACACCCGTTTTTTCAATTTGAACTTTAAAATAACGAATGGTTTCATGAAATTCTTCTTTGCCTGGCACCACTTTCGCCAGATTAAATTGGCCGCCGATTTCAGAATTTGCTTCAAATAACGTCACCTGATGACCACGACTTGCCGCAACTGTTGCCGCAGACATGCCTGCAACACCACCACCGACAACCGCAATTTTCTTCGGTTTTTTTGTTTTGACATAAACCAATTCTGTTTCATAGGCTGCCCGTGGATTAACCAGACAGGTGGCTCGTTTATTTTTGAAGGTGTGATCCAAACAAGCCTGATTACACGCAATACAGGTGTTAATTTCATCGACACGATTGGTTGCGACTTTAGTGACCCAAAATGCATCAGCAAGGAGTGGACGTGCCATTTGGACCATATCCGCTTTACCTGCTGCCAAAATTTCTTCGGCAGTATCAGGCATATTAATACGATTTGACGCGATCACAGGAATTGAAACATGCTGTTTAACATACGCCGTATAATCCACGAAGGCAGCGCGTGGCACAGAAGTTACAATCGTGGGAACACGTGCTTCGTGCCAACCAATTCCTGTATTTAAAATGGTTACGCCTACTTTTTCCAATGCTTGAGCAATGGTAATCACTTCTTGCATGGTATTGCCATCGTGCACCAAATCAAGCATGGATAAACGAAAGCTAATGATAAATTTTTCGCCTACTTTTTCACGAATCGCTTTGACGATTTCAGCTGCAAAACGCATTCTATTTTCGACTGAGCCACCCCAACGGTCTGTACGTTGATTGACATGGCGACTTAAAAATTGATTCAGTAAATAACCTTCAGAACCCATAATTTCTACACCATCATAGCCTGCCTTTTTGGAAAGACTGGCACAACGCGCATAATCCTCAATGGTTTCAAGGATATTCTTTTCCGACATTTGACGAGGCTTAAACGGAGAAATAGGGGATTTAATCGGACTCGCTGACACCACAAAAGGCTGATATCCATAACGACCCGCATGCAAAATTTGCATCAAAATCTTGCCGCCATGTTTATGCACCGCATGAGTGACCAGTCGATGGTGCGGTATATCTGCCAATGAATTCATGGTTCCACCCGCAGGTAACAACCAGCCTTGACGATTCGGTGAAATCCCTCCCGTAATAATTAAGCCCACCCCCCCTTTGGCCCGCTCGCCAAAATAAGCAGCTAACTTGGGATAATTATAAAAACGGTCTTCTAGCCCCGTATGCATCGATCCCATCACAACTCGATTTTTAATTGTGGTAAAACCCAAATGTAATGGTTTTAAAATATGTGCATAGCTAGTCATAGGAAATCCTTGTTGAATTTGGCGGTGCAACTTGTTGCATAATACTTTAATACTTTTTTTATAGGTTGGGATGGCTTGTTATGTTTTTTTAGCTGTTGAAATTGTCAATCATCACTAAAGCATATCTTATTTTCTCTACAAAAGATGAATTGCTGAAACAACGCGTTTATTCATTCTGGAATTCTAATGAACTCCATACCGTTATGATGACTATAGTTCATTGAACAACTTTGACTTTGGTCGATCCTTAAATAATGTTATTCCATCTTATTCCTATCCTAAATGAATCTCTGCTGTACTTCATCTGAGAATCTAAAAAATAAAAAAGCCATAAAAAAATGGCTTCCAAGTTAAAACGCTTTCTTTCAATATGAAATGGTCATTCTTATCGAGATTGTTTAGAACAATAATTAAATTGGGCATTTTTTGATTTTAATTTCAACGAACTCATCACAATCCCTGAACAAATCAAGGCAGCTCCCATCAGAATATTCATCGTGAGAGGTTCATGCCAGATTAACGCACCAAAACATAAACTTAAAACAGGTATACACATAATCGAAATCGAAGCGATAAAGGTATCGACCTGACTCACAATCCAGTTCCACAGGGCAAATGCAAAACCAGTTCCAATGACAGCAATATAAAAAAGCAATGATTGGTTTAAAGGATTCATCCATACCGTTATATCTACAGGCTCAAATATTAAAGCACCTATCAGAATCGCAATCCCACCGATGAGCATTTGCCAGATTGTTAGCTTAATTTTGTCATAAGTTGCAAAATTTTTTTTGATATACACCGTTGCCATTGCCCAGAAAAAACCCGATCCAATCAAAAGTAACTCACCTGCTAAAGACAAATTCCAGCTCAAATGTAACAGTTGTGGCCAAAGAATCGCAATCAGGCCTAATGTTCCTAAAATTAATCCTAAGATCTTTTGTCTGTTTAAATGTTCGTGTAAAACATAGTGTGCCAAAATCCCAATAAAAATAGGCATGGTAAACACCAACACGGCGGACAAGCCAGAATCTACAAATTGCATGGCAAAGATTTGTGTCGCATAGAAACCCAGACACACCAGCGCACTTAAAATGATTAAGGATTTCCATTCGCCACGTTTAGGCAGAATCGACTTCTTCAAAATCAACTGAAGCAGCATTAAAGTCACAGCAGCCAAAATCAGACGGAGCGAAGTAAATAAAAAAGGTGGAAAAACCTGCAAGCTATGTTTGACCAGTCCCCATAAAGATCCCCATACCAGACATAATAATGCGATCGCACTGATGACCCGAATATTCACGAGCGTCTCTCAACAAATCAAATAATATGGTGATAGTGTATAAAACAAATGACATCATGAATAATGCTATGTTTTAATAGATACATCATTTTTTTTAATGCCTTTTTAAAAGAGTCTGATTGATCTGATTAAATTGGCTATTTTGCACAGATTGAGGCATCTCTATGAATATTGACATTAGCGATATCCGGTCATTTGTTACGGTTGCCGAATTAAAAAGCATTACCGCAGCGGCGCATAAGCTTAATTATTTACAATCCAACATGACCGCCAAAATCAAGAAAATTGAAAACCATTACAAACGTCAACTTTTTATTCGCAAGCCCAAAGGCGTTGAGTTAACTGAATCTGGATTACATCTTTATAGTCAATACAAAAAAATGATTTTTACATGGGAAGAAACAGAACACAAAATCGATCAACAAGACAATAACTTACGCTTTGGCACCAATACCAGTTTAGGTGGCATGCGCTTTTATCCCTCTTTTAGTCAACTCTATCAGGCCTACCCTGAGCTTTCGATTACCATGAAAACTGGTGCAACAGGTTTTATTGAGGATGAAATATTAGCTGGAAATCTGGATATCGCTTATGTGCTTGGTCATCCTAAGCAAAAAAATATTCAGTATATTCAAAAAGCTGAAGACCAATTAGTGATTATCGGAAAAAATGTGATTAATCATGAACGGCTTGAGGATTGTTTGAATCAGCAAAATATTCTGTTGGCATCTGAAGAATGCTGTTATGCCACAACACTGGATCAGATTTATGCAGACTATGGTTTAACTAAAGGTGAGTTTACCCACATTTATGATCATGAAGCTTTGATTCATTTCACGCAACTTGGAATGGGCATTTCTATGCTGGCCAAATCACTGATTGAAAAATATAAGATTCAATATTATCGGGAAATACCTGAACAATATCGCAATATTGGTTTATATCTGATCGCACGTAGCGACCATATCTTTACCCCGATTGAGAAACAATTTATTGGATTAAATGATACTCTTCAAAACAGTCAAAGCTTCCATCAGGTTAAAGTGGCTTAAAAAACTAAAATTGAAAAATTTAGCGCCTCTAAAAATATCGACATCGATTTTTTATTTTTCGGGATGGATATTGAACGATCAGAAAAAATAAAATGAAAAAAGTGCTACAATATCTGCCATTCTGAATTCTCAAGACCATCGGTTTAGGTCTTTTTACAAATGTTAGTTAGGATTAGCAATGACTGATAACGCAACCATTTTGCAGCATGTACCAGTAGGCAAAAAAGTGGGTATTGCCTTCTCTGGTGGTCTGGATACTTCAGCAGCTTTATTGTGGATGAAACAAAAAGGTGCAGAGCCTTATGCATATACTGCAAATCTGGGCCAGCCTGATGAAGATGACTACGATGCCATTCCAAAGAAGGCTGAACAATATGGCGCAGTCAAAGCCCGTCTTGTAGACTGTCGTTTACAACTGGCTTTAGAAGGAATTGCGGCGATTCAATGCGGCGCATTTCATATCAGCACTGGCGGTGTTCCTTATTTCAATACGACGCCACTTGGTCGTGCGGTCACTGGAACCATGCTGGTGACTGCCATGAAAGAAGATGATGTCAATATCTGGGGCGATGGCTCTACCTATAAAGGGAATGACATTGAACGTTTCTATCGTTATGGTTTGCTCACAAATCCAAATTTAAAAATCTATAAACCATGGTTAGATCAACAATTTATCGATGAGTTGGGTGGCCGTGCAGAAATGTCACAATTCCTGATTGATAACGGCTTTGACTATAAAATGTCAAAAGAAAAAGCCTATTCAACTGACTCAAACATGCTCGGTGCAACGCATGAAGCCAAAGATCTTGAGTATCTGGATGCAGGTATCAAAATCGTTGATCCAATCATGGGCGTGGCATTCTGGAAAGATGGAGTTGAGATTCAGCCTGAACTGGTTTCTGTGACTTTTGAAGAAGGTATGCCTGTTGCACTGAATGGACAGCGTATCGAAGATCCTGTTGAGTTTATCCTAGAAGCAAACCGTATCGGCGGCCGTCATGGTCTCGGTATGTCTGACCAAATTGAAAACCGTATTATCGAAGCAAAATCACGCGGTATTTATGAAGCGCCTGGTATGGCATTACTTCATATCGCTTATGAGCGTTTAGTTACTGGCATCCATAATGAAGATACGATTGAACAATACCGCATTAACGGTTTGCGTTTAGGTCGTTTGCTTTATCAAGGTCGCTGGTTTGATTCACAAGCACTGATGCTACGTGAAACAGCGCAGCGTTGGGTTGCTAAAGCGATTACGGGTACTGTGACGCTTGAACTTCGTCGTGGTAACGATTACACCATTATGAATACTGAATCTCCAAATCTGACTTATGAAGCAGAGCGTTTAACCATGGAGAAAGGCGATTCCATGTTTACGCCAATGGATCGTATTGGTCAGTTAACCATGCGTAATCTGGATATTACCGATACACGTGCCAAACTTGGGATCTATACCAATACAGGTTTACTGTCGATTGGTCAGGGTTCAGCTGTTCCTCAATTGGACACCAAAAAATAAGTCGATCTTTAAATAAAAAATTAAGTGCATCGAGTTTGATAATTCAATGCACTTAATAAAATAAAAGAGAGGTTCAATTGAGCCTCTCTTTTATTTTTAAGTCTAAATCATGATCGGCGGCGATAAAGTACCAGTCCAACAAGTCCTAATACTGTAAAGATACCTAGGCTACCGCCACCACTACTACTCTGGTTATTAGTAGTAGATGCTGTATTTTTTAAAGTCACAGTCGCCTCTGATGACTTTGTGCCATCAGCATCGTAAATGAGATAACTAAATTTATAGTCAAATACGTTGAAATTATTTTTAACCTGAATCGCAAGATTACCGCCATAGCAGGTTTCTTTTTGATCAGGATATGGACATGGCCCAGTATGCTCAGAAGTAACGGTGATACCTGAAGGAACGGTGGTTAAACGAATTGGTAATTCAACCCCATTTTCATCGTGGTAAAAAGCAGGTTTGTTTGGCTTATTGACCAAAGCCGAAACAGGCCCATCACCATCATCAGAAGCATTACTCAGTAAATTGACATTGATCTTCTGATCAGTTCCATATTGGATGGTGTATTCAGCGGCTTTGGCAATTGGAGCAATATTGACAAAGTTCACCTGCATCAAACCTGATGATTGTTTAGATGTATTGAGTGAACCATCTGCATTTTTTAGGGTTAAGGTATACTGACAGAAGTTATATTCACCTGCTTGAGTAATCCCATCATCCAGACGATAAACCATGATCCGCTTAAGATCAGGATTCCATTCACATTTTAAATTTTCATCTGGTCGAACATCAAGTTTAGTGCTATCACCACTTCCTGTGATCATGCCAACACCCAAGGCTTTTACAGAAACGGCATAAGTATCTGGCGTCAAATGCTGAATTTGACGACCACCATCTGGCAGCACAACTTCATCTGGCAGACTAAATGCAAATGGATCTACATAGACAGCCCGATATTTCTCATTGGCTTTGGTATAGCTAAGGAGATCTTCATACTCTTTAATACGTTTATTGTAATAAGGCAAGAAATCTGGATTTGTACTGGTGTTTGCAACTTGCGCCTTAAAGAAATCTAATTGTGTTTGATAGCCATCCAGTAAGGTAACAAGAGAACTATTGACGATACCATTAATATCGCCTGCGGTTAAACGCATGATTTCAGTTGAACCAAGATCACAGCTATTTCGCCCTGCTGGATTTAAGATTAAAGTTCCATCAGTGATACGATTAATACCGCGTTGATCTTGGGTGCTACATCCATCGGTATTCACATCGACCAAATCTGTATCGGATGAATTATCTTTAGGGAAGTAAAGAGGTAAGAAGCTGGTATATTCCGAAGGTGTCTGCAAGCTACTTAACACACTCGACATACTGCTGTTACTCATGTCGATATTGGTCTGTTTCTCTGGCAAGACTTCACTTGCAACATCGCACTGACTTTGACTTCCAGCGGCCAAACTTACTGCATTATAGACTAAGCCTACACCAGTATCTTTTTGATCTTTGGCTTCACCAAGTAAATAACGACATGAACGATTACTATTAAATGCTAGTATGTTAAATGACAACACTTTGATACCAATTTTGTCATATAAAAAAGTACTGAACGCATTATTTTCTACAATCGTGTTACTCACCATTTGCAAAGTACTTGCTGTACTTAACTTGTTTACATCGGTATTTACGCGGCTATCTCCTGTAAATTTGATAATGCTTCCATTATCAGCATTTACCGTATTCTGTGCGATGGTATTTGCAGTTAAAGTCGTGGTCGGTTCACCACAAAACTCCAGTGTACTTTTACTATCCGAAGAACCATTTTGAATAAAACTGTTATTGGTAAACGCCAACGTGCGTTTGTTGTATGACAAATTATCCAGACAACTCATGGCGAGTACATCACCAATATTGTCGACATCATTTTGGTTCTTCTTAACGGTTTTATTACCCTGATAAATCCCACTGGTTAAAGTTAACGATGAATTATTACCTTCGAGATAAATCGCAGCACCCTGATTTGCACTTGAATTTAAAATCGAAACCCCTGTTAAAGTTGTCGCAGCACCTAGATAGAGTGCACCACCACGGCTGTCACTCTTACCATTTTGCAACTGGACATTACTCACCGTAATAGAAGCTTTTGTACCACTGGTATTAATGAGTCGGCTCTTACCCTGACCATCGATAATCGTCTTCAAGATCGTTTTAGCTGGATAATCATTGGTTATGACATCGATCTTGCTGTAGTCTTGAGGAATTTTTCCCATCAATGAAATAGATGATGCTGGAACCAGCTCCGAATTAAGCTTATAGCTTCCTTCTTCAAGCTGAATGTAATCTATGGCAGAAGCTGCGGTATTTCCAGCACCACAGCCACCGTAAGATCGATTCAGTTCAGCCGCTTTCATCGCCATCCGAAGTGAACATTTACTGCTACCTTGATCATCAATATCATCAAAAGTATTGACATAAATGGTTTTATCTTCTGCGGCCATGAGTGACATGGCAGATAACACCATTACTGTCAGTAGTCCTTTTTTATAATTTTTCATGACTTATCCCTTATATCCCTATCCCTACTTTTTAAATCGTCTTAAACCTACAAGTCCCAATAAGGCGATTAACATTCCATAACCAAAGCTACCACCACCCGTTTTTACTTTTTTACTTTCAAAATCATTCGGTGGATCTTGTACAATTTTTCCAGGAATATCGATATAGCGATTTCCAATAGAATCACTGAATCGAGTAATCGTGGTCATAACGCGAAGTTTAAACTCATCAGAACCATGCCAGTTTCCATTTGGTACATAAGTCACATTACCTTCCTGATCGAGTGTTAATGTACCTTTAGATGGCGTGTTGGTTTGCACGATTTGCAAACAACCTGCCTGCCATGCTTTACCGTCTTCTCGTTTGCCCAATAAGCTTTCACATTCACTGGCAGGAAGTAGTTCCCCATCGGCTAACTGATCCGCAATCGAAAACTTCGCAGTTTCACCATACAAAATATCTTGGCCTACAGGTGAAATAGAATCTGCATCAATGACCAATTCAATCGCCCCAATGTCACAAAGCTCTTTCGTGCTACGTGTTCTGCCACGCTGATCGACCGATTCGCAACTGGAAAGACTGGTAATATTAGTCCCATCACTGAGGACACGACCTCGATTCACAATCAGCGAATCACTTAAAGTTTGATAAGACATCAAAAGACGGGGTTTGAAGAATCCCAGAAACTGCTTTTCAGGCAAGTAATATGGACAAAGCAAACCTTCTGCTGGAGCAGCATTACATTTGCCTTCTAACTCACCCGCCAATAAGGTATTACTGCCTATCTCGATATTTGGATCAGTCGAATTGCCACTACCGCAATCAGAAGTCTTGGTCAGATTGTTAATGAATTGGGTTTTATCGCCATCTGCAAATACACAGTTTTTTGAACCATTTTCAGAAATGATGCTATTAGACACATAAGCATCACCTTTTGGTGCTTGAAGGTAGAAACCTGCGTTATTTCGAATCATGGTGATATTATTAATAATCATGCCATCACGTACATTGGTGATATAGCCCGTATTATTAAAAATCGTACTGTTCTTTAAACCACGCAGATTCAAATCCCAAGTGCAACACATTTGTAGTCAGTTGAAAAAGTTAGGTGTATTCATAGAATCATTAGACTTTTTCAACTCGCAATTGGAAAGCACACAATGAAGAAATACACCCAACTTTCTCAAGATGAAAGATACGAAATTTATGCTACGTTGAAAAGTAAAGGCTCAATCGCCTCCCTTGTTCGGGAGTTAGGACGTTCACGATCAACCATCTACCGTGAATTAAAAAGAAATACTGGGCAACGTGGATATAGAGCTCAACAGGCAGCTAAATTTGCAAGTCAAAGACGGTACCGTCCTTCATCATCAATGACAGCATTTGCCTTCGCTTATATTGATTATTTGATTGGTTTGGACTGGTCACCAGAACAAATTTCAGGTGCTTTAACACAACGCGGTTGGCTGGATGTACCTTCACATGAGTGGATTTACCAGTACATTTATCAAGATAAATCAAAAGGCGGTAAACTCCATCTACACTTAAGGCATCAGAAGAAATATCGAAAACGCGGTTACAAAAACACGGATCGTAGGGGTCAAATCATTGATAAAACAAGTATTCACTGCCGAGACCAGGTCATTGATCAACGACAACGTTTAGGAGATTTCGAAGGTGACACGGTGATTGGTAAACATCATAAAGGTGCTTTATTAACCCTTGTTGATCGAAAGAGCCTGTATGTACATATTGTTCATTTAGGATCAACGAGAGCATCCTCTCAAACGATTACTTGTGCGTTAGATCGTTTACGAATGAGCCATGCTTATAGTGTGACATTTGATAATGGTAAAGAATTTTCCGAACACAAAAGAATTACCGATGCTGGCATAGAGACGTATTTTGCTGATCCTTACAAGTCTATTCAGCGAGCTAGAAATGAAAATACGAATGGTTTAATCCGTCAATATCTGCCAAAATCATCATCGTTTGATGGCGTGTCAAACGAACAAATAGAGCAGATAGAATTTGCACTCAACCATCGTCCTAGAAAAACACTAGGTTGGTATACACCGAGTGAAGTTATGGCTGGTTTTTATACTGTTGCACTTGCCGCTTGAATCCGCCCCATATAAACGAGAGCTGGCATTACCACTGGTTGAGTCATCATTAAATGCGATAGCAGAATATAACAATGTCGATTGATCTAAACCTGTTGCCTTGTTGTCACGCAGAACAGTCTGATAAAGATGAAACCTTGGTAATTCACTATAAATGACTGCGCCTTGCGAAGCTGTATTATTCTGGAAAATAACATTTTGGGCACTAACGTAGCCTGCACTTTTGTCAGTAGAGACACCTTCGTTATAAATCGCGCCACCATTGACCGTGGCATGTCCATTGATCAATTTGACATATTGCAAACCCAAAGTCTCATGGTTGAAAATTAATCCACCATTATTAATAGGACTATTTGGATTGCCTTCCAGATTGACCTCAATCAATGAAACGCTATATTGGGCATTTTCACTATTGTCATCATATATATAGAATATACGGTCATTGCCGACCATTTTAATCGTGGCATTATTTAAACCATATTGGTTCACCGACACTGGTGTCATACGTTGTTTTAAGCTGTAACGCTTTCTGAATTTTAATCTGGCTATTTAATTCATAGGTTTTTTGTTTTTCCAGCAATACAACAGCGGTAGAGTCTTTTCCCCCACATCCATTATAGCCTGCTTCTGGCATTCCCTGATTGATATACTCAATTGCTTCGCGCAAAGAACAGAGATTATCGTTCTTAACTTCGTCTGCTGTTGTATTGACTATGATTTCGCCAGCACTATATGCATGACCAGCGACAAACAACAGCCCAACGCCTATACCCCGCTTGAGCATACCTTTCTCCTTCATTTCCATTTTCATTATTTTTGTAAAGTCGCCACGTCCTAGCAACTTTTCGTTCAATTTGCGTACTTTCGCATAGCTTGAGTAATTACTCAAGATTTTTCACATGACTAGCGATACTCATCTATCAAGGCATAGATTTGCCTCAAAGTCGCATTAGAAAGCTTGGTTTTTTCACCTTTGAGCATTTTTTCAAGCTGTGCCAATGTCTGTAATAGTAAAGACGCTTGATGAGGACCATGCAATAGCAGATATTCAATTATTTGCGGATCAAAATGCAAACCGCGACGTGCTACAGTGGATAACACCAAAGCTTCACGGTCAGCATACAGACTGCCATTGGGTACTTTCACACTCACAGCCTGTGTTAAACGCGACTGTAAATCAGGAAGTTCCAGTTTGAGTTCAATCGGAGCAACGCGCGATGAAAATACTAGTTGTCCACCGACTTCATTATTATAATTAATGAGATGAAAAACAGCCCGTTGCCAATGCGGAACGCCACTAATCGCTTCAATGTCATCTAACGCGACCAGATCATAACGCTCCAGTGAAGTAATCGCCTCAATCGGGGCATCTAAAAGTTCAAGCAATGAAACTTTGATTGCAGATTTACCTATCTCCAGATAGGAATCACATATTGCTGAAAGTAAATGACTTTTTCCAGAACCCGCCCCGCCATAAATATAAAAGCGATTGACTAATCCTGCATGTAACTGACGAACGGCATCAACAACATGTCCCCAACCCGGCCCAGAAAAATCGCTGATTCGGGCATCAAGTTGAGGTTCAATATCCAACTGTAGTTGACGCATACTATGTCATAAACCTCGTGAGCAACCTCTTGGCTATTTAGGTGTAGAATTGTTTGGGACATCAGTATCTTGCGGGTTTTTGATTTCAATATCAAGATCAACATTTTCAGTTTCGACACTAATATGTTCACCCCCAGCATGTTGTACAACAATGGCATCTGACCCATATAGCTGACTATGCTCATAAGCTTCACGAACATGTCGCAACAATACCACGATAACAGCAGCGACAGGCAGCGCGATCAACATTCCCCAGAAGCCTGCAAGTTGTGCACCTGCTAGTACAGCAAAAACAACCGCCACAGGCGACAAACCGATTTTATCACCCAGCAAAAATGGCTGTAGAATATAACCTTCAACGGCTTGTCCAATCATAAATACAATCACGACCAGCGCGAGTTGCATCCAGTCCACGCCGAACTGAAACAGTGTGGCAATAAGTGCTGCAATAATGCCTACAGCAAAACCTAAATACGGAATAATACTGGCCAACCCTGCTACCATTCCAATAATGAGTCCAACTTCAAGACCAATCAGTTGAAGTCCTACAGCATATACAATACCTAGCAGCAACATCACCAAAAATTGACCTTTTACAAATGCACCTAACACACTATGACATTCACCTACTATGCGTAGAGTACTTTCTTCATAAGGACGTGGAATGAGACGACGTAAGCTTTGCAACATACGGTTCCAATCGAGTAAGAAATAAAACGCAATTACAGGGATTAAAACAACAGTTCCGCCAATTTGGATAAAACTTAGACCAGACTGAGCCAGTCTTAAAGCCATTGCTTGAATACTGTCGGCACTATAATTGGTCTGTATATATTCCATGACCACTGTTGAAATCTGATCGGTATCAATTTCCATACGTTCCACATTAAAGGTATGTGATACCCACGGTAGAAAAGTCGCATTGATCCAATGAATGCCCGCAGGAATACTATCTCTGGCATAGATCAACTGTTGCCAAACTAAAGGAACGACATACCAGATTGCCAAAACCAACAAGATGCCAATACCAATAAATACAATCCCAATAGAGACCCAACGCGGAAGTCCGATTTTGCTGAGTTTCTCAACCAGTGGACTAAATAAATAGGCAACCAAAAATGCGACCACAAATGGAATCACAACGGGTTTAAGTAAATAAAGAACCCAAATTAAAAGTGCTATACCTGTCAAAATAAAAATGCGACGCAGGGTACGATCTTGCATAAAATCTGACCTTTTTCTAATGTATTCGTTATAGAGGCAAAAATATTTAATTAAAGATAGCATTTAACAGCATAAATAACATAAGAGTTTCGTATATTCAGGTTATAATCTGCCGCCAATGCGGAGACTTCACTATGAGCAACTCAACTTCTACCCCAAATACTGGTTTAAGCTATAAAGATGCGGGCGTCGACATTGAAGCGGGCGACGCACTGGTCGATCGTATCAAGTCGGTAGCTAAACGTACTACTCGCCCTGAAGTCATGGGCGGTCTAGGTGGCTTTGGCGCACTCTGTAAAATTCCAAAAGGTTATGAAGAGCCTGTTTTGGTTTCTGGCACAGATGGTGTAGGCACAAAATTACGTTTAGCACTCAACCTCAATCGTCACGACACCATTGGGCAAGATCTGGTTGCCATGTGTGTCAATGATTTATTGGTCTGTGGTGCAGAACCATTATTCTTCCTCGACTATTATGCAACAGGACATTTAAATGTGGACGTTGCAGCTAATGTCGTGACAGGTATTGGGAAAGGCTGTGAGCTTGCAGGTTGCGCATTAGTAGGCGGTGAAACTGCTGAAATGCCAGGCATGTATGAAGGTGAAGATTACGACTTGGCTGGTTTTGCAGTCGGTGTGGTTGAACAAAGCAAAATTATTGATGGCTCAAAAGTAAAAGCAGGTGATGTTTTGATTGGCATCGCTTCAAGCGGCGCACATTCAAATGGCTATTCACTGCTTCGCAAAATTCTTGATGTGAAAAATGTTGATTTGACTCAACAAATTGACGGTCGTTCATTGGCCGATGTCGCAATGGAACCTACACGGATTTATGTAAAATCAGTGCTTGAACTGTGCAAACAAGTCGATGTGCATGCAATGGCACATATTACTGGTGGTGGTTTACCGGGTAATTTACCACGCGTACTTCCAAACGGTGCTCAAGCAGTAATTGATGAAGCATCTTGGGAATGGCCAGAATTATTCAAACTGCTTCAACGAGAAGGTGGTGTAGAACAGTTTGAGATGTATCGTACCTTTAACTGTGGTGTGGGCATGGTCATCGCAGTAGATGCGGCTGATGCAGATAAAACCATTGAAGTGCTGAATTCACAAGGTGAAAAAGCATGGAAAATTGGTCATATTCAGGATAATGCTGAATCTGTAGAAGGTGCTGACGAAAAAATTCGTGTGATCTTTGCATGATGAAAATTGCGGTACTTGTTTCAGGAAATGGCAGCAACTTACAAGCCCTGATTGATGCGCAATGCGCGCAACTTTGGTCTGGTGAAATTGTCGGTGTCATTTCCAATAAAGCAGATGCCTATGCGCTAAAACGGGCCCAACAAGCCAATATCGAAACGCAAGTCATTGAACATAAAGCTTATCCTCACCGTGAAATGTTTGATGATGCTATGCATCATCAACTTATACAGTGGGGTGTCGACCTTGTGATACTTGCTGGTTTTATGCGGATCCTGAGTGAAAAATTTGTAAAAGCATGGGAAGGGAAAATGATTAATATTCACCCTTCCCTATTGCCTTTATATAAAGGCATGCATACCCATCAACGAGTACTTAATACTGGCGACGTTTTTCATGGCTGTACTGTTCATTATGTGACGGCAGAACTTGATGCGGGCCCTGCCTTATTACAAGGTGTAGTTAAAGTTGCTCAAAATGATAATGTCAACACTTTAGCAAAACGTGTGCATGAACTTGAACATCTGATTTATCCTCAAGTGGTAGAATGGATTTGTAATCAAACTATTCAGTATCAGTCTGGTCAGGCATTATTTAAAGGTAAGCCGATTAGCAAACCTTTACAGCTCTGCCAAATGTAAAAGTAAAGTGGGTACAGCCTAAGTTTCTGAAAATTTCCAATAAAAGCCAGTTAAATAATTAACTGGCTTTTAATTTTTCAGACATGTGAGTTGATGAAGATATTCCCAAGCTCCTCAATCCATTTGAGTAAGTGTTGCAAGATCAATGTTAGATTGTTTTTCATTCAAATCAGATGAACTGATTTTGACAAACACCATATAACTCATCATCTAATATTATCGTTGTGAAGGTCATTGAATCATTTGATTATGTATAATACTTGATCTTAAATATTACCCATAAGATGAATATTATCGGTGGTAAGCGTCCGCTGAACCCCACTTTTTCTAACGCATGTATATGCCGATAGTGTCCACTTAAATTTTAGTGGACACCTATTTATGGATTTAAAGACAGTTACAGACAGTGCACCGACGCTAAAAAAGCCCCGCCGAACCTTCACAGCTGAATTTAAAAATAAGCTTATTCAACAATGCCAGCAGCCAGACACATCTGTGGCCAAGGTTGCAATGCAACATCAGATCAATGCCAATCTACTGCATAAATGGATTCGCCAGTCCGAATCAATGCCCCCTCCATTAAAAAGACCGCCTAGCCCACAGGCCGACTTTCTTCCTGTCATTGCTCACCCGATGCCAGTCAAACAAGAGACATCACCGCCGTCTGTACCAGAGGAGAAAGCTACTGCCTATATCAGGATTCCACTGCATGAGGAACAACATTCCGTAAGACATCAAATGATTGAAATCGAGTGGCCTGTGGAATCAACAACTGAATTGCTATGTCTGCTGCAAGGCTTGATCAAATGATTCGTATTGATGAAATATGGTTGTCTACCCAGCCCATGGATATGCGAGCAGGTACAGATACTTCACTTGCTCAAGTTCTTAAAGCCTTCGGCTGTGTCAAACCGCATTGTGCTTATCTGTTCTGTAATAAACGTGGTCATCGTATGAAAGTATTGGTACATGATGGATTGGGTATTTGGCTCTGTGCAAGGCGGCTGGAACAAGGGAAATTCCACTGGGCTAAGATTCATCAGGGTGAAACAATGAGTATCAGTGTAGAACAATTACAGGCACTGATTCAGGGTTTAGCCTGGCAGAGAATTGGACAATCTCAGGTGGTCAATATGCTCTAAACCAGATAGATCTATTTTGCCATCCTCCAAAGGATCTATTTCCTCCTTGACCTGATCTCAGGCATACTGCGGTCATGAATATATTGCCTAATTTAAGCCAACTGACCCATGAACAATTACTGGAATTTACCCAGCAGTTGGCAGTGCAGAATCGGCAACTTGTAGAAGATAAGCAGCAGCTTGAAGCATCAAAACAACAGTTAGAACAATCTAATCAACACCTAGATGCCAAAGTTCAACATCTTTCCATTCTCACGCAAAAATACGAGCATGAACTTGCTCTGTTTAAACGACATAAATTCGCTCAGAAGAATGAACACTTAACAGCTAAACAAATTAGCCTGTTAGATGAAGCAGTCGAAGAAGACATCGCAGCCGTTGATCTTGAATTGGAACGACTGAATGCGGATCAACCCAACACCCATAAAACCAAGGCAATCAAACCTAAACGTCGAGCACTGCCAGATCATCTCGCCACCATTCGTATAGAGCATGAACCCGCCTCAATAGTATGCACTTGTGGCTGTACTTTGCGTCGTATCGGTGAAGATGTCAGTGAGAAACTGACCTTTAAATCCGCACAGTTTATGAAAGAGCAGCATATCCGTGGCAAATGGGTGTGTGATCAGTGCGAAATCATCAAGCAGGAACCGATGCCTGCTTATGTGATTGATAAAGGCATTGCGAGCCCTGAACTGCTCAGCCATGTACTGGTTTGCAAATATGCGGACCATTTACCTTTATACCGTCAGAGACTGATCTACCAACGAGCTGGCGTAGACTTGGCTCGATCCACTTTAGCTGATTGGGTGGGCCGTTGCGGCGTGGAACTTGAGCCATTGGCAGAAGCTTTAAAACAGATCATATTACAACAACAGGTGATTCATGCAGATGAAACGCCTGTGACCGTGATGCAGATTGCTGAGAAGAAACCGAAGAAAGGTTATGTCTGGGCTTATGCCACCACACAGTACAATTCGATTCAAGCGATCGTGTATGACTTTCAAGCGAGTCGATCAGGTCAACATGCCGAAGATTTCCTTAAAGGCTGGCAAGGTCATCTGGTCTGTGATGATTACAGTGGTTATAAGGCACGTTTTGCCTCAGGTCAGATGATTGAAGTGGGTTGTATGGCGCATGCCCGTCGTAAATTCCATGAGCTGCATGTGACGGGTAAAAGTTTGATTGCTGAGCAAGCGTTATCAATGATTCAACAGCTTTACCGAATTGAAGCAGAATTAAGAGACATTCCAGACTGTACAGCAGAACAACGACGACAGCGAAGGCAACAGGACAGTGAGCCAATCATGCAGCAACTGTATGATTGGCTCAAACAACATCAGCTCAAAGTACCAGCAAGTTCGCCTACGGCAAAAGCGATCAATTACAGTCTAAAACGTTGGTCTGCCTTAAGCCGTTATTTGGATGATGGTCATTTGCCTATATGTAATAACTGGGTGGAAAATCAAATGCGACCATGGGCTTTGGGACGTAAGAACTGGTTATTTGCTGGCTCATTGCGAAGTGGTCAACGGGCAGCCAATATCATGACGTTAATTCAGTCCGCCAAGCTCAATGGTCTTGATCCATATGCTTATTTAACCGATGTTCTTAGAAGGTTACCAACGCATAAAATGAAAGACATTGAAGAGTTGCTGCCGCATAACTGGAAGCCTGCTTGAATTCAAGTGCGGTTCACTGGATGCTTACTATCGGTGTAAAATTATTTCAGAATAAGAAACCCTATAAAAATAAAAAGTTATTGCATCAACAATAACTTTTTTGTTTATAATCATAAAATTGCGCGCTTGTAGCTTAACTGGATAGAGCAGTTGCCTCCTAAGTGACCGACGTGGGTTCGAGTCCCGCCGAGCGCACCATTTATTTTTTTATTACATACCACTGATTTTTACTTTTAGATCTTTAAAAGATGCACCGACTGCTCCTATATTACCAATTGGGCCATTTTGTACCCCATTGAAAACCGTAGCATTACTTTGCCCAGTCGTGCCTAGAGTCACATTACTTAAACCAGCATCCAATTTGCTCGAATCACCGGTATTTCCAAATACAAAACCGCCTGTCTCCACACCAGAATAGAAGTTATTTAGAGAATAGCCATTGGTCGTATCTGTCGCTTTTAAACTTAAATTAAACGTAATCCCTGTAGAATAAGAGTTTGCAGGAGTCTGTGTATCCGTATAATTTGATACTAATGTAATTGGACACCCAGCACTACAAATCGAACTAATCGCGCCTCCAAACTGGATCATATGCCCCTGCGGAGCATTGCCGAGCTGAATGTTCATTTTTGGTGCATTACCAGACACAAAATTTACATCGATATTACTGCCAACACGTAGGAGTTCTTTGACATCACTATTTAAATTCGTTCCTGTGAATATGGATTTGGAACCCGTTGAGCTAGAAGTTGAATTTGTTCCTGCCAAGTAAATCGAAAAAGGTGAAATCGTCAGGCCAGTGATTTGATTTGCAAAGGAAACCGCCAAATTTGCAAATGCTTTATTATTGATACCACCATCTGTATCAGCGACGATATTTAAACTTGGAGTATTATTTGCACCATTAAAAGTAAGCGTTGTTGGGCTTGCATTTCTACTTGCCACAACTAAACTTGCCCTATTAGCATATGAAGTTGCCTGTGCACCATAACCATTTGTATCAATCAAAGAAACTTGATTAAATTGTACTTTATTAATACCTATACCAATATTAATACCATCCTGCCCTGTAGTAGCTGACAGACTTTGGTCGTCTAGTGGCTGCATTGCAAAAGTGAAAGGTGCAAAGCAAATAAGACTTATACATCCGAGTATTTTATTTTTTTTCATTGTCCTATTCCTTAAGACAAATACAACTTGATTATTTATCATACATATTACAATAATTAAAGTACACGTAAGATTTTATCCGACTAAAGGCTGATTAGCAGAATTTTAGATTTGCCTAAAAATTATCCTAGATTATAAATCAAGAATAAAAAATCAGCATAAAGTAGATCAATTAAAAAAATCATATTCGATATGAAATCAATCTGTCAAAATACTCCGTCACGCGGTGTAATTTTCATTTCACTCGTTAAGCGTCCACCTGTAATTGCAAGTTCTCCTAGACGTTGTGCACTCCCTACTGTTCCGTTCACTGAAGGATAAAAGTCTATATTCTTAACTCTAAAAACTTCAGCAGCGGTTTTATTCGGATTAAAGTTAAAACCCAAATTAAAACCAACGTTATTACTATTCACAACTATTTTATTATCAAATGCAACTGTACCAACAATATTATCCAAGCCCATCGTTGAACCATCTATAGGATCTACAAGCTGAATTGAGTTATTTTGAGTTTTATCCAGCTCTAATAACCCAATAAAGTTCAGTGCATTTTTATCTTCTTTAGGAGTTCCATCACTATTATAGTCGGAAGCTGTTAAAGAAAGTGGGATAATAGAAAAATTAGCTTGTCCAGCTAGCCTTAATTTAATAGCTGCTAATACATCATAATTTTTCGTGAAGCTGTCTGAAGATGCATAACATCCGCTACTACTCGGACAAGTCTTATATTTAGCTCCTGGTAAATAACCAGCAGCGAGTTGTGCTGACATGGCCATAAGTAGTTTAGGCATACTGACATTAATTCGACCATTTTCAAAACCCATACTACCTGTACCATTAAGTAGCATATCAATATTGCGTAGCCCTACATAGTAATCAGTTGGGTTGTTATTATCATTGGCATTTGCTCCACCATCAATTAAGATAATTGACGTTGATTTCGAGCCATCACTACTTACGCCCTGTGTACTAATTGAACCACTAAATCCAATTCTTTCGGAACCACTTATTGCCGTTTTCTGAATAACACCATTATTATAAGCAACCAAGTAATCGCCGCTAGCAGATCCATTACTTAAACGTGGACTAAATGCAAAATTAGCATTTAAGTTATAAATAGGTAATCCCAAACCCCATTTAGTTGTCGTAGATACTGGACTTACTACGCCATTGGCATCTGTATAAATAAATTGACCTCGACGAGACAAGGCTGAAAAATTCATCCCTCGTATTGCCAACACCGTATAAGGAGTATTATTAGTTGAGAGTGTTTGGATGTAGTCATTTGTGTTGACTAATTTATTCGCATCAACTGAGTTACCTAAATATGTTGAAGTCAGTGCTGTATTGGTAGGTAATGTAATTTGATTGGCATTAACTAAATTAAAATAGATACCATCCATGCTTAAACCAGCATGATCACTATTTAGTGCGACTCCAGAAGTTGTTTCTGTACCTATGATATTTTTACGTGTCAACAATGGAGTAATATTGGCGAATCTTAATCCGTAGGTCTGATTACCTGCTCCACCTAACTCCAAACTTGTTGCCTCAACTCCTGACAAATTGTCGCGATCACTTGTAAATTCACCATTTAGACGAAATGCAAGACCAGTATCGCCTGCAATTGAGTTACCATTTGTCACACCTAAAATAGTCGATGCAGTATCTTGAGTACCTCTTAACTGCAATACCCCATTGATCATACGACCATTGGCGCCTGCGCGTATTACTCCTTTTGCAGAGTTTGCACTTATCATTGTTCCATTACTTGCTACATTGGGTTGCAGCATAAACTCTAGATTCAATCCAGATTTACCATTTACATCTCTTTTAAAATCAACATAACCAATATCAGTGGCACCACTTCCTGCAACAGGATTTGTTCTTAAAACCAAACCCTCTGTCGGGTCAACATACATATAACCAGAGGTGGATCAGGAAATTTGAACAACACTTATAAGTTATATTTTGCTCCCCAAATGATGTTATAAACATCAATATATGGAGTATTTTATGGCACGTAGACCAAGAAGAAATCATTCAAATGATTTTAAAGCTAAGGTAGCACTTGCTGCGATTAAAGCAGAAAAAACACTTGCTGAATTGAGTGCTGAATTTGATGTTCATCAAAACCAAATTATCGACTGGAAAAATCAACTGATTTCAGCTTCCTCGCAAGCTTTCGATCAATCAAAAGCTCCAACAGAACCACCCATCGATCTAAAAAAACTACATGCAAAAATCGGTGAGCAGGCATTAGAAATTGATTTTTTAGAAGGTGTGTTGAAGAAACTGGGCCGCTTCAACCACAAAAGTTAATCGATGACTCACTTCAGATTTCAGTATCTAAGCAAGCTCAGCTGCTGAAAGTCTCCCGTGGTTGTTATTACTATCGCCCAAAACCTGTGAGTACATCAGATCTGAAGCTGATGCGGTGTATGGATGAGTTACATATGCAATACCCTTTTGCAGGTAGCCGTATGATGCGTGATTTGTTGAATCGTCAAGGACATCATATAGGACGACGTCATACACGTACTTTAATGAAGAAAATGGGCATTAATGCGTTATATTGCAAACCAAATTTAAGCCAGGCTAATCAAGCTCACCGCAAATATCCATATCTGCTCAAAGGATTGGCTATTCAGCGCAGTAATCAAGTGTGGTCTACGGATATAACGTATATCCCTATGGCAAAAGGCTTTGTTTATTTATGTGCTGTGATTGATTGGCATAGCCGCAAGGTACTTGCGCATAGAGTATCGATTAGTATGGAGGTTACATTTTGCATAGAAACATTAAATGAAGCTATTGAAAAATATGGTCGACCTGAAATATTTAATACAGACCAAGGCAGTCAGTTTACCAGTGATGCATTTATTGATGTATTGAAATCAAATGGCATTCAAATCAGTATGGATGGTAAAGGTCGATGGGTTGATAATGTGATGGTTGAACGATTATGGCGGAGCGTTAAATATGAAGAGGTGTATCTCAAAGCCTACAGCAATGTTTTGGATGCGAAGAAGCAATTAAACGCATATTTTGAATTTTATAATTTGAAACGACCTCATTCGAGTCTGGACAAAATGACTCCAGATGAGTTTTACTATGACCAGCTACCACAACAAAATAAGGTAGCTTAACTAGAGCAGAGTATCACTTATAAATAAGCTTTTAGTTGTTCAAACATGTGGGACCACCTCTACCTTTGGCACCAAAATTAAAATTAAAATCATTCATTACAAGCGCATTATAAGTTGAGCTATCTTGTTTTTGACTTAAACCAATATCTAGCCCTTTTATACCTAAATCTAGTGAGGAGAATCCCGTTTTACTAAATAGGCCATCAGCAGTCGTCATGTGCATCGTTATCGGTGTATTCGCAGTATTTTGAATACTTAATTTTCCAAATGAAGCTGCATTCGTACAGGTACTAATCGAATCCGATGTTTTACATAGAGTAAATTTATCTGCCTGTACGGTTCCCAAATTAGCAGCGACATCAAGATCAAGACCAGTTTTGCTGCCATTTGCCAAACTACCTGCATTCATTTTTACAGTCACATTTGACTGATTTGCATTGGCTGTTGTTATTTTTACACCAGTCAAACTTGCTCTTAAACTATCCTGAGTATTTGCTGTTGCGGAACTTCCAGTTTTATCATCCCAGTAAAGCTGATCAAAACCCACTGAACCATAACTAACATCAGCTATAATCCCATCCTGCCCATCCACTGCCCGCATATCTCTATCGTTCATTGCCTGCATGGCATAACCATTTTGCATAGAAAATAAAATGCTACAGCTAAGAACATTTAAAAGAAATTTTTTTTGTTTATTCAGTTTAGCCGTCATTTTCAAACTCCCTTTTTATTTTACTTAACAGCGTGGATGAGTTGAATCACAACTAAAAATCATGACTTTACCATTTAATGCGAGATTCCCTGTCAGTTTCATTCCTGTGAAACCAACCTCTCTTCCATTGTCATATCCACTAACAGTATATACACCATTTGAATATGAGTTCACATTAGCAGTTCCCCCAGATGTATTTGCCAAGTAACCCGCTTTATCATCGCCTGTACCATTATCGGTTTCAATGGACATTGTATCAAAGCCAAAATTACGAAAGAGTATAGGACTATCGTATTTTGCGCCCAGCTGGATTGCTGGTTTTATAACCTCTTTACCACTATTAGTACCACTATCGGCAGTGTATTTTAGATCAACGCCATCCAAACCTAACTTTTGAATGTTAATCGTTCCCTGAATGCCTTTAAAAACAAGCCATTGACGATTTGTGGTTATATTTCCATTTTGATCATTTGCAAAACGGTTATTAAGATTAATTGCCAATCGGCAATATCTTAAATCTGAACATAAGGTGCTATCGAACTGACCTGTTGCAGTCTGATTTAGTGTCACTTTTAGGGAAATATCAGCACCCGCCTGCCCTTCAACTTTTTGTAGTTCAGTATTGTTCAGTTGCTCTAATGCCGCATGACTAGGTAATGAAATCAACACCGCCAAACTCAAAAGAATTTTTTGCATATTCAGCTCCCTATAGACCTTTGGTCGTAATTTTCATATGCTGAATAAGCACACCATCTATTGCAGCGGATCCCAAATTAACCGCTGTACCAGCACCATCTTTAAAAGTAATACCTTTTGCAGATGAAGACGTATCAGCCATAATAGATTTTGTCGATGAATCGTAAGCTACATCACCAATAGTAATACTACTATGAGTAGGATTTCGCGTAGAACTACCACAATCAAATTGGCTACAGGTTGAACCAAAATACGTGTTGCTAGCAGTATTGCTATAATCTGTATAAATCTGATTATAAACTGCCGCCACATCAGGTATTCTTGTTACTTCCAGAACAATATTTTTTCCATCCTCAGCCACACCTAAAATAACAGGTTGGTATAGACTACCTAATGCTAAATTGATATGCGCATTATATAAATACATCCCTTCAAGCGAATTGAATGTTGGAGCAACTCCACCATCTATAGCAGGCGTATTGAGTAAATTATTTAAACTTGAACTTGCTGCTGTTTCCTGAGTACTAAATCTTAAAACACCATCATCATTTGATGTATTTTTCGATGACGTATTAAGGGTTTTAGTCTTTATTGCCTCGCCAGTATCCCATTTCCCATTATTATTTGTATCACCACCTGCAGCAACCTGGCGATTTCCATTACTGTCTAAATCAGCAACTGTAATAGTCCCAGCACCTAAACTACTTAAAGTATTAAATCGTAATAAACCAGCAATACCCAGTGTATTATTATAGCTCGATACTGTTGAACCATCTAAAGTTTGAAAGAGTTTAAGATTACTTCCATTAATGCTTAGACCATTCCATATACCTTGTAAGCGGACTCTATTCGCTCGCATATTTGCACTATTGGTTTTGCAATCAATTGAACCGTTTAAACAAAATTCAGCAGTACTACCTTCTATTTTACTCGGATCTCTTACAAATGCATCCGCCCATAAACCCAACTTGAGATTATAATCATCAGGCGCTGTACTCGGATTTGAATAAACACTCTGATCATATAAAGGAGCTTCATACGTCAAATAACTCACAGGTTTATTAACACCTGAAAAGTTTGGAATATTGGAGGCAGTCAACACTTTTAATACCCAAGGATTTACTGCAGTTCCCCAACTTGAAATGTTAGTTCCACTATATCGAGTATTTACATTATTATCATTTTTGGAAAGTGCGAGACCATATAAATAAATATCTGCTTTACCTATTTTATTCGTTGCTGTCTGATTGTAGGTTTGTATAGTTGAGCTTAAAGGTCCTACAGGGATAATATGTAAATATCCTGTTCCTGGATTAGTGTTATCTGAAATATCAGTTTTTGATGTAGAAGTACTTGTTGTACTGTTTGCACCATTTAATTGAAATGAAAAATCCGTAGGTAGTAATGCAATGCCCTCACCCGTGGTTTCACTTAATTTTTCATCAGAAATTTCTTGCAGAGCAAAACACGGTTGACTTAAAAATAAGCCAATTATACTTGCTAAAACGGTTTTTTTAAAATTTACCGTATAAGTAATTGCCGTCATCATGACCATCCTTTTATACGATGCTCCGCATCATATTTCTTTTTCTATGAATCCTTGAGCTTACTTAAGTCATCCGAACTTAAGAGAAATTATTGACAGTTTTTGCCAACCTCTGCTCAATTTCTATTATGCGCATTAATTACGCAAATGCAAAAAAAAACATGTAAAAAAAAACTTTTCCGATAAATGAAAGAGCCAATCTTTTTCTGTAAATGATTGGCTCTCGAAATTTCAATAATTACCATTAACAAAACTTTAAATTACCATAACAGTTAGGTGCAAAAGTCTGATTTGTAAGCACAAGATTCGTCAGTCCCATAGGAACTGAGGCTGAATTTGATAGATCTACAGTACCTGTATCAATCTTTCCAGCTACTACACAACTCAAAGCCAATATACCACAGTTGACGGCATGAGATTTCTGCCCTAAATATGCACTTACTTGATCCAGCGTAGCCGATACAACATCTTTTGTAATATCCACTGTTTTCAACGGACTTACATCACCAATATCAATTGGGTTTGAAAGCTCTAACCACCATCCTGTCTGAGCAGTAGATTTAGCATCAGGCCAAATTAAGTTTTGCTTCTGCATAGAAAGAGATGCAGCAGTACCATTTAGATTTACTTTATGAAAATATCCCAAGTCCTCATTAACCGATACATTCACGCCTAAATTATTTATTGTTCCGCTCAGGTTACCAGATACTCCTATTCCTAAATCTGTGTCTGCTTTAATTGTTCCTCCCAAACCTATTCCACTGACAGTTGCTGTACCCGTTAAATTTGCACTCGTAATACGCTTACCTGTAATGACCTGAGAAGGAAGTACTAAACTACCCGATGCAGCACTTAGAGTTAAGTTATAATCAGTAGATCTAAAGTTTGTAGTAATAAGTCCAGTCGAACTTTTTGCCATCCCAGTGATTACTTTTCCCAGTGCAGATTGAGTTAATCCAGAATTTACTGCACCCGTGCTTACCGTACCCGTAGTATCCTTGGTGACCATATAACCACTAAAAGAGTTAATGCCACTTTTAGCATCTCCGTTTTCCAAACCAAAAGTAAGTAACCCTTGTATAGATTCGGCACTTAAACGAAATCCACTCACTTCACGTGTAGAAGCAGAATTTGGATTCTTAATCGCAAATTGAATAAATGGATTGGTAATAGTTGCAGATGAGCTTGCTCTACCTGTACTGGTATCTGCTACTCCACTTAAGCTCAAATAATCGATATCAATATCACAAGCCCCCGCTCCGTTTACTCCTCCACAACCCAATTGCAATTTTTTGATATTCGCATTTAAGTCAACCTGAGCTTCCATACCCAATTTATAAAAGCCAATGTTACTGCCCGTATTCTGATTTTGAGAGTCTGTTGGCGAAATATAAGAAAGTGTCATTAAACCCTGACCTTCCACTTTTCTCAACTCACCATCACTTAATGAAGTAATATTGGCATGAGAATATGAAAAAAAAGACATTAAACTCAAAGGCAATATAGAAAGCATAATCGCTCTCTGTTTTTTGTTTTTCTTCATCTTGAGATTTCCTTATAACTTATATGACACTCCTGTCATTTGAAGAATAAATCGCACTATTACCCATTTATAAATCGATAAAAGTACGATATATCATCAACTCAAGACTAGTTTAAACAGAAAAATTTAAACACATTGGTTCACAAAAAAACAAACATCATGAAGAAATCATGAAGGTATGAGAATATCTAGCTCATGCTAACAAAATTTTAAATTACCATAACAATTACTTTTTAAGTATTGAGAAGTTAGCTGCAAGTTATTCAAAGTTAGATTTGCTGTTTGACTACTTACATCAATATTAAGTTTCTTCTTAATAGCATTATTAGTTGCAGCCCCTAAACCATCAATAAGACCAATAGGAATATCATCACTATTCATTAATGATTGTGTAATAAAACCAGCAACTTGAGGTAATACTGCAGAAATATCTGCTGCATTTGTAGAGGTTAGATACCCCAAGTCAATTGGATCTCTAAAGGATAACCACCATCCCTTTTGCGCGATATCGTCATTGTTTGCTCCTGGCCAACGCAAAACCTGATTCTGCAATGCAAGATAGCCGCCCGTTCCTCTTAAAGGAATATTATGGAACATATTAAGTGCTTCTGAAAATGTAACATTCAGATTCAAACCATCTAATGTTGAACCTGATGCCATCTGGAATTTAGCTGTAGAAACAACACAAATCCAGAACACCTCAATACAGCTAGCACTATTGCCATTTGGAGTAATACTCTCACCAGTATTATATTTCTTATAGTCAACTAAATCCACAGCTAGTTGATTCACAAAACTACCAGTTGGAAGTCCACCACATGCCGATGCACTTGCCCGATCTGAATTCGCACAATCCAATGCAATATGAGGAATAGAGACATTAATATTATTTACAACCGCTGCCGTCATCCGATTCCCCGTAATGACTGAAGTCGTATTTTTAGTAAAAGGTACAGTCATACTCGGTACAGAAATACCTTTAGTATCACTATTACCACTTCCTGTATAACTTACAAAATCACGTTGGCCACCAATCGTTGAATTTAATTTCCCAGCAATTGCTTGACATGAACCATTTGGCATACCAACAATCGCTGCACAGTTAGAGCTACCACTAACCCCAAAAGTAGATGCAGCAGTTGTGACTTGACCACTCAAATTGGCTAATTGTAGATATCCGCTTAAACTCTGAATCCCATCTGTTGCAGATAAGGCGTTATTATTATCCAGACCAAGACTTAATAAACCTTCTATTGCTTCAGCACTTAAGCGAAAGCCTACCATTTGTCGCGTAGCTGCAGTTTGAGGATTCTTAATTGCAAACTCTAGAAAGGGATTTGTGATTTGCGCACTCGTCGACGCTCGCGGATTTGAAAAAGTTGGGCTACCTAACTGCGCTCCACTAGTTACCGTACCATCATTTAAGCCACTAAGTGATACATTTTTAATATCAATATCACAGGCACCAGCACCATTTGCTCCCCCACAGCCTAATTGTAAATTAGCGATATTGGCATTCAACTCTACTTTTGCCTCCATACCTAATCTATAGAAGCCAATATTACTACTGCTATCTCTTAGTTTTTCTAAATTAGTGCTATCGTTTGGAGCTATATAAGATAAGCTCATTAAGGCCTGACCCTCGGTGGCCGCAAGCTCATTATTAGACATTGAAATCAAACCAGAAGCAGCATTTGCAATTCCGACACTAAAGGCTGTACAACTCATCAGAAGTAAAACACTTAACTTTGTCATACCGATCTCCATATCAATCGAACAAAATAATAATTTATTCTTATTGGACTTGTTTTCTGTGCAACAGAAAATAATAATTTTCGATCTTGATTTCAACGAAAAACGAGGTTTTGTTGAGATTAAAATCAACTATATTTTAACTATTTTATAACAAAAAAACCCTAAATTATTCATCATTCATCGGTTTTTACAAATATTAGAAAATTACATTATTAACAATTATTGTTTCCTAAAACAAAAAACGGCTTAGATTAAGCCGTTTTAACAATCAAATAGAAATTTATGCCTTCGGCAACGTCACACCCACTTGACCCTGATATTTACCACCACGGTCTTTATAAGACGTTTCGCACACTTCATCACTTTCAAAAAATAACATTTGCGCCACGCCTTCCCCTGCATAAATACGCGCAGGTAGATTGGTGGTATTGGAAAATTCCAATGTCACATGACCTTCCCACTCAGGTTCTAGCGGAGTTACATTCACAATAATTCCACAACGTGCATAGGTCGATTTTCCTAAACAAATTGTCAGGACATTACGCGGAATACGAAAATATTCCACTGTCCGAGCCAATGCAAAGGAGTTTGGTGGAATAATGCAAACATCAGATTCAATATCGATAAAGCTTTTTTCATCGAAGTTTTTAGGGTCAACAATTGCAGAATGAACATTGGTAAACACTTTAAACTCTGGAGCACAGCGCACGTCATAACCATAGCTGGATACGCCATACGAAATCAGTTTTTCGCCTTGCGGGTTAAAGCGAACCTGATTTTCTGCATACGGTTCAATCATGCCGTGTTTTTCGCTCATCTCGCGAATCCAGCGATCAGACTTAATTGCCATGTGTGATATCCCAATACTCAAGATTTTACTGTTCGCTACTTTAACGTAATTCATTCCCAATGAAAATCATTCAATGAAACGAAGGCATTTTTTGATGCACAATTTAAAACTTTAAAATTGCAGAATAACTTAGCGGAATAGAAAAACTCACCAGAACCAAAGATGCAGTCCGTTGTAAATTACAGGCATTTAACCAATGAATTTTATTTGAAGCCAAGACAGAACCAAGAAAAATCCAAAAAACAGCAATTGGAAGGATCAAACACAAAAAACTCAAAATATGCACAATATAAGTTTGCACATTCATCCATGCACTTTCAGGGAAAATAGCAGAAGCAAATAACAATGCCTTCGGATTTAACAAAGTCGCGCAGAATAATTCACGTGGACGAATGGTTGGCTGATTTAAATTAATTTCAAGATCAGCGGTTCGCCACAATTTAATTGCCAAATACAAAATATAAAATGCACTGAGAAGCTTTAATATGGTGGGCAAAAGCGCAAATGTTTTGGAAACATGATCAATCATCATGCCCCATGTACTAATCGCAATCAAATAGCCAATCGCTTCGGCTGGAATCAATTTAAGCGAACAACGAATCCCCATCTGGATACCAGATGAAGCCAATAGCGTATTGG
Organism: Acinetobacter ursingii DSM 16037 = CIP 107286; assembly: GCF_000368825.1. Taxonomy (GTDB): domain Bacteria; phylum Pseudomonadota; class Gammaproteobacteria; order Pseudomonadales; family Moraxellaceae; genus Acinetobacter; species Acinetobacter ursingii. The sequence goes on from NZ_KB849715.1 coordinate 261,879, forward strand.
TAGGGCCGGGAGTCAGAAGTAAGGCAGTCACAAGACCAACAAAAAGCAATGAAATCATAAAATGACCTCACTAAGTAATCTTGCAAGACTAATCCAAACGATTTAAAGAAGCAAAACAAACTTTACAAAGCCTTTTAAAAAACAATAAGAGTTTTGTAAAAAAGATTGTAAAATCACATAATTAATTGATTAGACTGCATAGTCAGCATTTCAACTGCTAATCCCACATGCTTTTTTAGTAAAACTAACAATAATATAAATAAATGATAAATATTCATTTACTTTATTGATTTAAAAGCAATATAAACACCTATAAGATATATGGAATTGACTTCAATCAACGAAAGGCGTAATTTATAAAGATCAGCCTATAGTGTTTTCTTTTTAACTCAAGTTTAAATCCATTTTAAGCTTTCGCTAAGTTTTCACTTTCACTATGTCTGAGTACAGGCGTTTTATGATCGATCTAGTTCTTTGATTTATAAGACATACTCAGACAATACTCTCCGAACATCAGTCTATGGCAAAGCAATTTTTTCAATCCTGGCTTCCTTCTCCACAGAAAGTCTCCAGTCTGAAATTTATGCGGATTTTTGGGCAAAGAACCTTAAATCCAGTGCTTTGGTATGTCAATCGAAAATCCATAGCAAAGGCTGTATTCATTGGTACTTTTTTCGGGTTACTGCCTATTCCATTTCATAGCATTTTCATTGTCGCAGCGATTCTATTTTTTGAAGTCAATTTACCTGTAGGTCTTGCTTTAGCATGGTTGAGTAATCCATTCACTCTCGTTCCTATTTTGTATATTGGCTTCTGGATTGGCACTCAAATTTTTCATGTGCACATGATTAATAAAGAAATGATGCTGGGTGTCTTGCATCAAATTTGTAATTGGGTCAAACATTTGGGTCATGGTCATATTGATTTGAGTCTTGCCAAAATATTAATGTCTGGCTTAATCATTGAAGCTTTCGTTGTTGCCTTAGTTTTATATCTACTTACAGAAATTTTCTGGCGTTTCAGCATTTACCGTCATTGGAAAAAACGTAAGGCAAATCAGTTAAATGCCACTCTACCCAACGTGCATAGAAAAACCACGCCTTAATCTTTTAATTGTTCACTCATATACTGTTCAGCAACTTCAAGTACAAAATCCTGACACGCTTCACCCGTTCCTGCATCGTACGAACCGCCATTGGTAATGTTATTGGAGACCACTCGAACCCCAATAAAGGGAACATTAAACTGGCTGGCAATTTGTGCTACAGAGGCAGCTTCCATTTCTTCGACTGATGTTCCATAGTTTTGGTAAAAGAAATGAATGCGATCAAGTTCATTGTTCCAGACGTCTGCTGAACCGATTGTTCCCTCAACGACTTTGCCTTTTTGATAAAGATGTTGTGTACGGTGCGCCGCTGCCAGCAATTTTGAATCTGCTTCAAATTTACGAATTGCAATCGGTTCTGGATCGGTTTCATCCTCAGGCAATACATCAAAGGCTTCAACCCACTCAAGCGAGTTTGATCCCGCACCCACTGCTTTGGAAGGTGTTTTAAACGCGCCAATATTGGTTGCATATTTACCTAATATAATGTCATACACATTGAGGTTAGGATCATGTCCCCCTGAAGTTCCCTGATTAATAATCGCGATAGGTTTAAAGCGTTCAATCGCAATCGCTGTGGCAGCCGCAGAATTACTCATCCCCATGCGCGTTTTGGAAATAATCATTGGATAACCATGATAAGTGCCTTTCCAGAATTTCCAGCCCCCAATCGTTTCAATTGAAACTTGATCCAGTTTAGAGGCCATGCGTTCAGATTCGACAGGTAACGCACCTTGAATGACGATAGGTTGTAATTTTAATTTTTGATCTTGATTGTTTTGAGTCACTGCCGATGAATCCTCATTATTGCATGCACTAAGCATAATGCAGACTGAAAATGTTGCGATGGCCAATACTGATTTAAATTGCATATTTCACTCAAATATTCTTATTCAATGATGATTAAATAACAATTGAATTATTAGCAATTGACATGCCAGCTTTAATTTTAATGTTTATATTATTTGTATATAACAAAAGAAAAAGCCCGATTTTTGATCATTTCGGGCTTTAAAATTATTTAGAAAATTCGTTTGTCATCGCGCTGACGCTGCGGTTGTTTTTGTAGTTGCTGCCAGACGACATCTGCAATTTGAAGATAACTCTCTGCTGCATCATCCATTGCAATCACACTCGGTTTACCACTATCGGCATTTTCACGAATTTGCACATTTAAAGGTAAGCGACCTAACAATGGAATATGATATTGCTCTGAAAGTTTATCACCACCGCCTACCCCAAAAATCTGTTCTTCATAGCCACAATTTGAACAAATATGAGTCGACATATTTTCAATCACGCCCAACACTGGAATATTGACCCGATTAAATAGTTCAATACCTTTGGTCGCATCCATCAGCGCAACATTTTGTGGTGTGGTTACAATCACAGCACCAGTCACAGGAATACGCTGTGCAAGTGTCAATTGAATATCACCCGTTCCTGGCGGCATATCAATGACCAAGATATCCAGATCAGGCCATAAGGTTTGGTTGAACAGTTGCATCAGGGCACCCGTGGCTTTTGGCCCACGCCATGCCACTGGCGTATTATGATCCCCTGTTAAATGCCCAATTGAAAGTACCGCCAAACCATATGCATCTAAAGGTACAAAATGCTCATTTTCGATCATAGGGGTCTTGCCCGCATTACCTAGCATAGTTGGAATGCTTGGCCCATAAATATCGGCATCCAACACTCCAACTTTTAATCCTTTTTGTTGTAAAGCCAACGCCAGATTGACGGTTGTGGTTGATTTACCCACACCACCTTTGCCAGAAGACACCAAAATCACGTTTTTAATACGTGGATGTGCAGCCACATCTCGTTGTTTAGGCGCTGCTTTTTGAATAGGCGGATTATTAGGATCTTCTGAAACTGGTGCAGATGCATCGACCACTGGCGGTAAGTTTGAGCTTTGAGCTGCATGTTTTTCGCTATGAGATTGATCTTGCCCTAACTTGGCTGATTTCTGCTGAATGACATGCAAATTGAGTTCTTCGATTCCGCATTGCAGCAAAGCAGCCGCCAAATCATCATGAATTTGTTGTAAATGATCGACCTCGTGTGGATAAGTATTGATGGTCAGTTGTAAAACACGACCTTCTACATTGACCTGTGTAATACGATCTTTGATTAAGTGTTCAGATTGAGGTAATTGATATTGTTGTAAAATGCACTGGATTTCTTCTTCTTTCACCTCTTGAGCAGGTGAAAAAACCGATTTTAATGAAGAAAGCCACGACATATATTGCACTCCAAGTATGGAATTTTAAACTGAACGATGTGCTAGTTTAACAGTATTAGTTTGTAGGCGCGTACTTGATTTTGCTGATAAGCTTTGAACATATATTTTATAAACAAACTGCCCATATCATTATGAGCAGTTATTCAAAACATCAGCATATTTTTAAGTCAATTGAAGACTAGGTCTTATCATTGCCTTTAAATTTATTCAGTACATCAGTTGCACTTTTTTTAAGCTCGTCAATTTTTTGACTGGCTTGAACTTTTAATTCATCAAACTTTTCAGAAGCTTCATGTTTCAGTTCATTGGCTTTGAGTTTAGCTTCATCCAGTTTTTGACTTGCTTCTGTTTTTAACTGTTCATATTTGTCTTGAGCATCTTGTTTCGACTCATCCCATTTATTTTTGGCTTCATCGATTTTTTCATCTGCTATTGCCTTATTTTCAGCGTACTGTTCAGAGGCATCTTTTTTCAAATCATCGAATGCCTTTTCACCTTTAAGTTTTGCTTCTTGAGCTTGGTGTTTAGCGTCATCTAAGGCTTTTTCACCCTCAATTTTTGCTTGTTCAGCTTTATATTTGGCTTCATCACCTAATTCACTGGCTTTTGCTTTCAAATCATCAAGTTTATTTTCAGTTGTCATTATTACGCCCTCATTGTTCATTTTAAAAATGTTAGGACACGCTGGTTAAGCGCGGATCAATGTACTTGAATCTGACTTTATTTATACCTTGCTTTAAATTTTTTTTAAGTAAAAACTGCAATTTGAAACAAAGTAGATACAGGATGTAGCGAAACTTTTGTTATTCATTTTAAAGGAATAATTATCAAATCCTTTGCTGAGAATGTTTGCAACGGTTGCGGCAAATCAGAATCATTGTAACTCCGCCATTGACTCATATATTTGCTGAATTTGTGCTTTCATATAAATAAGGTCTGTTGAAATTTGATGCATGTATTGTGTTATCAGCTAAAATTATATCAACAAGGCATGCAACGAAAGAAATCGTTACCCACTTACTCAGTTTCAGCACGACATTTATGGCTATTTTTGGCGATAGCCTTCGGGACAACGCTTTAAACCTATGCTTTAAGTTTATTTTCCTCTGCTGTTCAAGTAAAATCATTGATCTTCTGATGAATACGAATGAGAGAATGAAATCCGTGCGTAAAATTTTAGTCACCAATGCCCTTCCTTATGCCAATGGTCCGATCCATATGGGTCATTTACTCGGTTATATCCAAGCGGATATCTGGGTTCGTGCCATGCGTGCAATGGGACATGATGTGACTTATGTCTGCGCGGATGACGCTCACGGCACAGCGATTATGCTTCGTGCTGAAGCCAATGGTATTAGTCCAGAACAGCAAATTGCCAATGTTCAAAAAGAACATGAACGCGACTTTGCTGGTTTTGGGATTAGTTTTGATCATTATGATTCAACTCATAGCGACACCAATAAATCACGCTCACAAGAAATTTATCTAAAAAACCGTGATGCTGACAATATTGCCATTCGTCCTGTGACCCAACTTTTTGACCCCGAAAAGCAAATGTTTTTATCGGATCGATTTATTAAAGGCACTTGCCCAAAATGTAAATCACCCGATCAATACGGCGATAGCTGTGAAGTCTGTGGTACAACCTATAATGCCACTGAACTGATCGATCCACGTTCGACTTTAAGCGGTGCAACACCTGTCGAAAAATCGTCAGATCATTACTTCTTTAAACTGCCAAATTTTTCTGAATATTTGCAAAAATGGACACGTGACGAAGGTCGCTTACCTGTCTCTATTGCCAACAAGTTAGATGAATGGTTTGAGGCGGGTTTGGCAGACTGGGATATTTCCCGCGATGCGCCTTATTTTGGTTTTGAAATTCCTGATGCACCAAATAAATATTTTTATGTCTGGGTCGATGCCCCGATTGGCTATATGTCAAGTTTTGAAAACTATATAAAAACCAAACGTCCAGACTTAAACTTTGATGATTACTGGAAAAAAGACAGTGAAAATGAAGTCTATCACTTCATTGGTAAAGACATTGTCTATTTCCATGCATTGTTCTGGCCTGCGATGCTTGAAGGTGCAAATTATCGCACGCCAACAGGTTTATTCGTAAATGGTTTTTTGACAGTCAATGGTCAAAAGATGTCGAAATCTCGCGGCACATTTATCAAGGCTGAAACTTATTTACAGCATCTAAATCCTGAATATTTGCGTTACTACTTTGCTTCTAAACTCTCTGATAAAGTTGAAGATTCAGACTTGAATCTGGATGATTTTATTCAAAAAGTAAACTCAGATTTGGTCGGCAAAGTCGTGAATATTGCCAGTCGTTGTGCCAAATTTATCAATAAAGATTTTAATCATACTTTATCTGCAAATTGCGCGGAATCTGATTTAGTTCAAAGCTTTATTGATGCAGGCGATTCAATTGCCAAAGCCTACGAAGAACGTGAGTTTAGTGCTGCCATTCGTGAAATTATGGCGCTTGCAGATCGTGCCAATCAATATATTGATGAGAAAAAACCGTGGGCACTGGCAAAACAAGAAGGTCAAGAACAACAAGTTCATGACGTCTGCTCTGTCGGGATTAACCTGTTCCGTCAATTGGCGATTTATCTTGCGCCAGTATTGCCAACGCTTGCAACGCAAGTACAGGCTTTCTTACAACTCGAAAGTTTTGATTTTGCATCGCGCAAGCAGATTTTAGTGAGCCATGAAATTGCTCAGTTTGAACCATTAATGCAACGTGTTGATCCTAAAGCGGTTACTGCAATGGTCGATGCATCTAAAGATTCTTTAGCTGCTACGGCTGAAACATCTAAAGCGGAAAAGAAAAAAGACAAAAAGGCTGAGAAAAAAGTTGAAGCGCCTTCTGCAACGGATAATTCTGAGATCATTAAAATTGATGATTTCTTAAAAGTGGATTTACGTGTAGCGCAAGTGCTTGAAGCAGCAATCGTGGATGGTTCTGATAAATTGCTGCAACTCACTTTAAATGTTGGCGAAGCTGAACCGCGCAATGTGTTTAGTGGCATTCGTGAGTTTTATCAGCCAGAAGACTTAAAAGGCAAATTAGTGGTAATGGTGGCGAATCTTGCTCCACGTAAAATGCGTTTTGGTATTTCTAACGGTATGGTACTTGCTGCAGGTAATGGCGAAGGGGTTTGGGTGATTTCACCTGAATCTGGTGCTAAAGCGGGTGATAAAGTTTCTTAAGATTTAATTTATAAGATGAAAGCCTCTACAGATGTAGGGGCTTTTTTTACTTTGAATATCTAGTATTACATGCTAAAAAAACAGACAACTCAGATATTTTAGAGAATATTTATAAATGAAAAAGATACTTACCTTAGCTGTATGTGCTTACCTCCCTTTGCTCACTCATGCAGAAACAACCAAAACATCACCAGCGATTGAACAACAAAAACAAGCGGCAGGTTTTTATCAATATCAAGCTGGAAACGTACAAATCACAGCCCTGCTCGACGGCACAAACTTTATGTCGCCTACGCTGTTTAAAGATATTCCGCAAAAACAGGTTCATGAGATTTTAAAGAAATATTATGCCGATCAAGAGAAAGGCGTACAAACCTCTGTGAATGCCTTTTTAGTGAATACAGGAAAATCTTTAGTTTTGGTCGATAGTGGTGCAGCAAGTTGTTTTGGCGCACATTTAGGTTCAGTTTTAAGCAACTTAAAAGCTTCTGGATACAAGCCTGAACAAGTCGATAGTATTTTACTGACTCATTTACATCCCGATCATGTCTGTGGGATTAGTAAAGATGGAAAAGCGAATTTTCCTAATGCCACAGTGTATGTATCACAAGATGAAGTCAATTATTGGTTAGATCCAAAACAAGCCGAGAAAATTCCACAAGCTAAACGTGCAGGCTATTTAGCTACAGTGGAGAAAATCAAGGCGGCTTTAGCACCTTATCAGGTCAAACAACGCTTTAAAACCTATAAACTCGGTGATGAAATTCAGGGATTTAAAGTGATTAACACCGCGGGACATACCCCAGGACATTTTAGTTATGAACTTAAAACCAATGCTGAAACAGTCGTATTTATTGGCGATATTGTGCATTCGCATACGGTTCAGTTTGACCGACCTGAAACCGCAATTGAATATGATATAGACGCAAAACGAGCCGTCCAAACCCGCTTAAAACAGTTTGCCAATTTTGCCCAAAATGGTCAAACCATTGCAGCACCACATTTACCATTTCCGGGAATTGGTCATATTTATTCAGCAGATGGTAAAAGCTATCAGTGGATTCCTGTGCATTTTAAAGATTGACCCGCTCTTCTAAATTAAAATCAATCTTTTCTATCATTTCATAAGAGGAAAATCACTTTGTACAATTGATTTTCCTCGATGACCATTGATATCAAACAGGCACTTTTTCAGTAAATAATTGATTCAGCTTTTCAACTAGTAATTGAGGTTGAATCGCTTGAGGTACATGCCCTGTTTGCATGCTAATGACTTGTAAATGATCAGGTTGTAACTGTTGCATCAAACGCTGCATATTGATTGATAATGACTGATCATAAAGCGCTTCTACATAAATTCGCGGCACACGACCAAAACGTTCAGGCGTTAATACTGGCTTTAAATCTCGCCCTGTTTCTGGTTGCGGTCGTAATTTTGCAATTAATTTTTCTGCAAGTTCTGCATCACAATCTTGCAAAAAGATTTTCTTCGCACCTTCAGGACTCACAATACTATAACCCTCTTGAGTAAAACTCAGATACGGAGAAATTCCAGCAAAATCCTCATCTGGAAAATGCTGCTCGCACAATATTTTAAAATCCAGAAATGACATGTTTGAGGGCAGCATCATCCCAACCAAATAGATGAGACTCTTGATTAGGTCAGGGATTTGTTCTGCCACTGCTGAAATGGTCAAACCTCCACCGCTATGTCCAAGCAATACGACAGGTTCACCAATTTTTTGAATCGTCTGCACAACAAAATCACAGTAATTGTCCTGATTGGCAGAAAGTTGAGTGTCACTATTCCAACCATTATCAGGCAAGTCAACTGCATGTACTTGCCAGCCCGTTTGCTCCAATAATGGCTTGATCAAGTCGAATGACCAGCTTCCCTGCCAAGCACCGTGTACCAATACAATATGCTTAGCCATAGGTTCTCCGATACATTTCAATATGATGCTTTTCGACTGTCGTCGGTGCAAATAAAGCAGGTTCGTTTTCAGTTTTACAATTAGGCAGACATTGCACTTGATAATCTGGATTTCCACCAAAGAAAAAAGGAACCGAATAACGCTGTTTGCCTGATTTATTAATCACTCGATGCAAAGTCGATTTAAAGCGATTATTAGTCCAACGTGCAATTAAATCACCCAGATTAATTACATACGTTCCTTCGATTGGTGGCGCATCCATCCAGCTTTCACTGTTTTGATCCCAAACTTGCAAACCACCTTGCTGGTCTTGAAGTAATAAGGTTAATGCACCAAAATCGGTATGCGCCCCACAGCCTTTTTCATTTGGTTCAGGATTAGCAGGTTGTGGTGGATAATGTAATAAGCGTAAAGTCACCAATGAATCATGACAGAAATCATCAAAATAATTTTCTGCTAGCGACAATGACAAGGCTAAACCACGCATCAGGTATTTTGCCAATACTTCGAGTTCAGCCTGATAGCGCTGCATGGTAGATTCAAATTCTGGAAACTGTGTAGGCCATTGGTTGGGCCCATGATTAAAACGTTGTGCTAACACTTCTTTACTTTCTAGCGCATATTCCCGCCCCGAATAAAACCCTTCTTTTAAATCTGCGGGAGTTCCTGCTTCTAGCGTTTGGTTTTTTAAAGGTTCATAACCCCGATTGGCAATTGAGTTTTTCTTATGTACTTTTTCTTTTTCGTTCATGGGCAAATCAAAGAATTGTTTGCTTTGTTTAAAAACTGCCTGTTGTAATTCAGTGGCAATTCCATGATTTGAAATATAAAAAAAGCCTTTATCCTCACATGCTTGTTTCATCTGTTGCGCGACCATCTGACGCTCTTTCACATCAGCACTAAATAGACCTGATATATCAATCACAGGAATTGAAACACTCATACCTTACTCCATTACCTAGACTTATATATGACTTGTACCTGTTCAAGATTGAGCAATTGCTGTGCCACCGATAGTATCCGTCACTGTTATATGTTTTTTCATATTTTAAAATTCATGTTTATTTAAATACTTAGAAGATGGCATGCATGTTGCAAATTTTACTCTTGTCATACACACAAAGTTGAAAGGGTTTGATATGAACGATGAAACTAAAACCGCATCTCCAGAACATGAACATCTTGGAATGGGTAAAAACTTAACTTATGGTTTTCAGCATGTCTTGACCATGTACGGTGGTCTGATTGCAGCACCACTGGTTGTAGGTCTTGGTATTGGGCTATCTCAGGCAGATATTGGTTTGCTCATTACTGCTTCTATTTTAGTGGCAGGACTAGCAACCTTACTGCAAACGCTGGGTTTCAAATGGTTCGGTTCTAAACTTCCAATTGTACAAGGCACTTCTTTTGCAGCCGTTGCCAGTATGATCGCGATTGGTTCAAATGGGGGCAGTTTTCAGGCCATTCTTGGTGCAATTATGGTGAGTTCGATTTTCGGGATCATTATTGCACCATTTTTTTCCAAAATTGTACGATTCTTTCCGCCAATCGTCACAGGTTCTATTATTGCCATTATCGGAATTTCACTTTTACCAGTGGCGATTCGCTGGATGATGGGTGGCAATCCTAAAGCTGAGAACTGGGGTTCAATGGAAAATATAGGTTTGGCAGCTTTTACCTTATTTGTTTTATTGCTGCTCACCAAATTTGGTACTCCAGCCATCAAACGTTTAGCCGTTCTACTTTCCATCTTTTGTGGTGCAATTGCTGCGTTTGCATTAGGTTTAGCTGATTTTTCTAAAGTCAGTGATGGTGCATGGATCGCATTGCCTAATATTTTAGGCTTTGGTATGCCAGTGTTTGAATGGCCTGCGATTTTAACCATGAGTATTGTTACGATTGTGATTTTGACTGAAACCACAGCTAGTTTGCTCGCAATTGGTGAAATTGTAGATACCCAAGTTGACAATAAACGTATCGCTGATGGTTTACGTGCAGACATGCTTTCATCCGCACTTGCCCCTCTTTTTGGTGCCTTCATGCAATGTGCATTTGTACAAAATGTGGGTTTGGTTGCCATTACAGGAGTCAAAAGTCGCTTTGTAGTTGCCACTGCGGGTGGAATTTTAGTGGTCTTGGGTTTACTTCCTGTATTTGGTCGTCTTGTTGCTTCTATTCCAATGCCTGTACTGGGTGGCGCTGGTTTGGTGTTGTTTGGTAGTGTTGCAGTCAGTGGTATTCGTACCTTGTCTAAAGTCGATTATCAAGTTCAATCCAATCTAATTATCGTCGCCGTTTCACTTGCAGCAGGTCTTATTCCACTGATTAGCCCTGATTTCTTCCATGCAATGCCAGATGCGGTACAAACCCTATTTCATTCTGGTATCAGTATTACCTGTATCATGGCTGTTCTGCTTAATTTGTTCTTCAATCACTTACATGTAGGAAAAAAGCCACAAGTGAGTAATTTACCTGAAGTCGCTGCAACTGCTGAAAATCACTCCTGATATTATTCGCTTCAAACCCGTACTTTGTGAAATGCCAGTCGAGTTAAAACGACTGGCATTTTTTCGATGAGAATAGTGATCGATAGTCATATATCCCACTATATCCATTGATTTATATCAATTATCTAGCATCGTGTAAAAACTGAATCTTGGTACAGGCATTGCTTTTCAAATATAAAAATATTTGAGCGAAATCTGCTATGTCACGTCTCTGGATCAAACATCCACTTGCTATTTTTACCGCCAATCAGCAGGATGCAACGAATGGCGTTGTGATTGAAAATGGTCAAATTATTGAACTGGTTGCACAAGGCCAAGCCCCTACTCAACCTGTCGATCAAACATTTGATGCCCAAGACTGTGTCGTTATTCCAGGGTTGATCAATTCCCACCATCATTTTTATCAAACATTAACTCGTGCATGGGCACCTGTGGTGAATACACCATTATTTCCATGGTTAAAAAATTTGTATCCTGTTTGGGCAAAATTAACGCCTGAACAATTACATCTTGCTACCCAAGTGGCTTTAGCAGAATTGGTCATGTCAGGATGTACTTTCGCAGCCGATCATCATTATTTATTTCCACAGCAATTAACCGATGCCATTGATATCCAAGTGCAAGCAGCACAAGAGTTAGGTATTCGTGTCATGCTGACGCGCGGTTCTATGAGCTTGGGTGAAGAATCAGGCGGTTTGCCTCCACAGCAGACAGTACAGCAGATGGATCAGATTTTGCTGGATTCAGAACGTCTTGTTGGGAAATACCATCAGCGCGGTGCAGGTGCCATGGTCAATATTGCGCTTGCACCATGTTCTCCTTTTTCAGTCACACCAGAGATTATGCGAGAAAGTGCAGCAATGGCACAGCGTCTGGATGTGCGTTTGCATACTCATCTGGCAGAAACGCTAGATGAAGAAGCCTTTTGTTTACAAATGTTTGGTATGCGAACGGTAGATTATCTGGAAAGCGTTGGCTGGTTAAGCGATCGTACATGGCTGGCGCATGGTATTCATTTTAATACCGAAGAAATTCAGCGTTTAGGTCAGGCAGGTGTCGGTATTTGTCACTGTCCGCACTCCAATATGCGCCTTGCCTCTGGGATTTGCCCAACTCTTGATTTAATGCAGGCGGGTGCAACGATTGGTTTAGGTGTTGATGGCTCTGCCTCTGGGGATGCTTCAAATCTAATTTTAGAAACTCGTCAAGCCATGTATTTGCAACGTCTTAAATATGGTGCAGAACGAATTACGCCAGAATTAGCATTTGGCTGGGCGACTCAGGGTTCGGCAAAATTATTAGGCCGTGAACATGATTTGGGGGAAATCGCAGTTGGTCGTCAGGCAGACTTTGCTTTATATAAACTGGATGAACTGAAATTTTCAGGAAGTCATGACCCAATTGCAGCATTGCTGCTGTGCGGGGCAGATCAAGCTGAACATGTCATGGTCGGCGGCAAGTGGATTGTTAAAGAACGTCAATTAGCCACGATCGATATTGAAAAGCTACAAGCTGAACATCGTTTAGCTGCCAAGAAATTATTAGCGGCTTAAATTTTTTTAAAGAGACGTTGAAACGTCTCTTTTGCTTTTTAAATTTGATTATTGATTTTGCTTAAGGTGAGTATCGTTTGCCAATAATGGTGCTAATTTAAAATCTTTGTCATAGACAGGCATTCCCGCGATACTCATACTTCGCGCAGAGGTAGAAGATTGAATACTTTCGCTCTGAACCTTTGCCCTCATATCGCATCCCATCACAGCAACACTGGAACTCACAACCAAGACATATAGAAATATCCTTTTCATACGACCACCTGATTATTTTCATTATTTTTATCGTCAGATTATCACAACCTGTTTAAATTGTGAGCAAAAAAACATTTCAAATTATATTATTCAGATGCAGATGTATACGTTCTGAAACGGACAGCGATGTTTTTTCATTTTATGATCATTCATTTTAGACCCATATATTGAGTTTTTATGAAGCTTGCAGAAGCATTATTGCTCAGAAGTGATTTACAGAAAAAACTCCTTTCCTTGCAGCAACGTATTCATAAAAATGTACTCGTGCAAGATGGAGATACGCCCAGTGAAGATCCAGAACAACTTATAGATGAAGCGGTTCTGGTGAATAAACAATTATTTCAGCTTATACAAAAAATCCATCAAACCAATGCGCAAGCACAAGCCAATAATGGAAAAGCTTCACTCGATATCCTCAATCAGCGCGATCAACTTACCGCTGAACATCGAATCATTCAGCAAGCAATAGACAATACGCAAAAAGATACGGATCGTTATAGTGTTCGTGAAATTAAATGGATTAAAGCTGTTTCTGTTTCTAAGCTACAAAAACAAGCAGATGAAATCAGTCAAAGTTTACGTTTAATCAATCTTGAAATTCAGGCATCCAACTGGCAGATAGATTTAAAGGAATAAACTGAGTATGATCAATCTGGGCATATTGGGCGAGTACACGACCTTTTTATACGGTTTGTAAGGTCTAAAATTCACAAACCGTCTGATAGAGGTAGTGCGCCTGCTTCGCCAAATCTTTACATTTTAGGCGCAGCACATTGCATATATGATCTATGACACTTTACTAATGACCACCACGTACTGACAATATGCCCACCATATTATATTTTAGCTTAACGACTTGAGAAAATGAGTTTTAGACCTAATACCGTCACAATTCCACCTGTTACTCGATCAATCAAAGTTTTGGCTTTGATATAAACACGGCGCGGTTTTTCAGACGATAAAAGTAAGGCGACGAGTGAATACCAACCTGCATCAATTACAAAACAAATCACGGGTAATGCCACATAATAATAATTTGGAATTTCTTTAGGTAATAAGGCGGTAAATACACTGGCCAAGACCACCGCAATTTTTGGATTACTCAGTTGTGTAATCAAACCATAACGATAGGCACTTTGATAAGTCATAGTTTGTTGCTGTTGGGCATCCATCTCAATCGGTGATTTAGCATGTTTTACAATCTTATAAGCCAGCCAAAGTAAATATAGCCCACCACCAATTTTTAGCATGAGATAGGCCGATGGCACAGCCAATAAGATCGCTTGTAAACCCATCACTGCCAGTAAACCAAAAAATGCCGCGCCTGTGCCAGTCCCCAAAGCGGTAAATAAACCATGCTTACGTGATTTAGCAATCGAGTTTTGCGCCACATAGATAAAGCTTGGGCCAGGACTCATTGCACCTAACATCAGCGCCATCGCAATAGAAAATAAAGGCAACAAACTTTCCACGTGGGTATCCATAGCGTCAGTGATCATAGACATGAATTTTAACGCATTACTCAGGCTTTGTAAGAACCAAATACATGACTTCGCTTTGAAATGAACCATCTGGCTGTATTTGATAATAATTTTTTACCACATCCGATGCTTTTTGCTGTAAATAACGTAATGTTGCCACAGCTTCTGCTGGGGTTTGCATTCGCTCGGCCCAACTTGCAAAATTTAACTGCAAACTTTGTTTTTGCATTTGCTCAATTTTAAAACCGGCACGCTCAGCAAATGTCATCCATTCAGCTAAAGAATAATCGCGAACATGACTTGGGTCACGAATGATCTCAATACTCTGTAAAAAGGTATCTAGTACAGGTTGTTGATTCCCTAAGATATCAACAAATATCACTTTTCCACGAGGTTTAAGCACACGATAGATTTCACTCATTGCTTGTGAAACATTCTGCCAATGATGTGCAGAATAACGACTCACAACCGCACATATACTCTGATCTGCAAAATCAAGTAGTTCTGCTGCACCTTGCTGTCCCGTGACATTATTTAACCCGCGCGCCTTCGCCTGTTCAACCACCAACTGCACCATCTCAGCAGTTAAATCATAAGCAATCAACTGCTCCACATCTGGTGCAATCTGATACGTAACATGCCCGGCACCGCAGCCTAAATCTAAAACACGTTGAAAAGCTTGTTGCTGTAAAACTTCACGTATTTGGTCAAATTCTGCTCCTTGTGCATGGACTGAGCTATTTAGATAAGCCTTTGCTTTGTCTTGATATTGTTGCTGATTCACTTCATGTTGAGTGGTCATTTTGATCTTCTCATTGAGTAGTGATGTTGAGCTTAATCTGAAGAATATAAAAAATAAAATAATGAATTTTTTAATTATTAATAACTTTTAGTTATGTTTTACAATTTGATAATAATTTCTCTGGGAGATCGGACAAAAACGTCCGTAAAATATATCGATCAAATTCAGCATCTCTCCTCTATGAGTAAACATATCAAACGTGCGGCCAAAAATCGGGAAGATTTACTCGAAGCTGCGGTTGAGATGTTTAAAATTCATGGAATGAGTGTTCCGTTACAAATCATTATCGACCATGCTGGTGTGGGGCGTGCAACTTTTTATCGAAACTTTACTGATCGAAAGGCTTTAGTCTATGCCTTACTTGAGCAAGCCGTTTCTCATCTGGAACTTCGTGCGGAACAATATCGTATGTACGATGATGGTTTAATTCGATTAATTAAAAGTCATGTCCATAATTTAAATAATCTTTCGGCTCTGATGGAGTATTGGCGAGTGCTGGACCAACACGATGAAGTGCTGATTTCACTGATACAGCATCATCAACAGATTGTGCAGCCGCTCATTGATCGGGCGATTGAAAAACGAATTTGTCGTCCTGACTTTAATTTTGAAGATTACCGTAGCATTGTTTCCATGTTGTCGTCATCTTTTCGCGGGCACGATGAAACACAAAGAATTCGATTTGCCAGCCGTGCAGTCGAGTTATTACTCAATGGCATTTGTTTGAATAACGGGGTGTATCATGGCTGAGAGTCCGCGTTATCTGGAAACACCACCAGACTGGACAGATGATGAACGTCCCGTATTACCGGGTTCGCCGCCTTCAATTGAACATCCCTCTCATAAAAGATATCTATATTTTATTATCGGAACTTTTATTGCCCTCACCGCAGGGCTAAGTAATGGTTTTATTACCGCTAATTTACCTCAGTTACAGGGTGAATATGGACTAACGCCTGTTGAGAGTGCGTGGCTTCCTGCGGCTTATGTCATGGCGAATGTCAGTTCTAACCTGATTTTGTTTAAAGCCAGACAACAATATGGTTTACGCCTCTTTACTGAAATTGGTCTGCTTGCGTTTATCGCAGTGATGATCCTGCATATTTTCGTACAAAATTATCATATGGCTATTTTTGTACGTTTTATCAGTGGGATGGTTGCAGCACCACTTAGCTCTCTGGGCATGTATTACATCATGCAGGGCTTTACCAAAGAACACCGTTTAAGAGGTCTGTATATTGGCTTCGGCTTCGGTCAACTCGGTGTACCACTGGCATGGATCATTTCGCCTGCATTGGTTACGGTCAACGACTGGACGGTCTTATATACTTTTGAGTTAGGTTTGGCAGTGTGTTGCTATGCCATGGTGGTTTCCCTCAAGTTACCCCGTAGTTTACGTATTGCTGTTTTTGAACGACAAGATATTGTTACCTTTTTATTGCTGGCACCGGGTTTCGCCTGCATCTGCGCGGTTTTGACACAAGGGCCTTTGCTGTGGTGGTTTGATTCGCCTTGGCTGGCTTATGTGTTAATGACGGGTTTTGTATTACTGGTGTTTGGCTTTATTTATGAACATCATCGTAGTAACCCCCTGATTATGACCCGCTGGTTAGGTACGTTTGCTGTACTACGCTTTGTATTTGGAGCGTTGTGTCTGCGCTTTTTATTGTCAGAACAAAGTTATGCCGCGGTGAATTTTCTAAAAACCATGGGCATGGGGCCAGATCAGTTTGTTGGGCTATATAGCGTGATCTTTTTTGGGATGTTGGCAGGCGTTTTATTTAGTGCGGTCACATTTTCTCGAGAACGAACATTATTACATCTGGTTTTAGCCTCCTTTTTGATTTTGATCGCCAGTAAACTGGATGCACATTTGACCAGTGATATTCGTCCACAAAATTTCTATCACAGTCAATTTCTGATTGCCTTTGCCAATGGATTATTTATTGGCCCCCTACTTTTGGTGGGATTTGGACGCGCTTTGAAAGAAAGCCCTGCACATGTGGTGACGTTTATCGTGTTATTTTCTGCCACACAAAACTTTGGTGGCTTGATTGGTTCATCGTTTTATAATACTTATCAAAAACGTCAAACCCAAGTGTATCAAATGGACATCAGTCGTAATTTGGAACGAACTGATCCAACCATTGATCAACGTTTAAAACAATATCAGGCAAAATTTAGCCCCAACATTGCCGATCCTGTTCAGGATCAATTACAGGCAACCAAAACCTTATCGCAAACTGCAAATCGTGAGGCTCAAGTCCGAGCTTATAACGATGTGATTAATTTTAATAGTATCGTGGCGATTGTGTTATTCCTTTGGGGATTGTGCAATATTATCTGGGCGAAGTATCTTACTTATCGTGAGAAACTGACTGCCTCATCGACATCATCCTAAGTGGCGTGTTTGAGTATAATTTATGAGTGACGAGCAAAAAACCAATCCACAGAATGAACCTGATTCGAATCAAACAAATCAGTCTCAATCTGGAACGACATCTTCTGCCACGCCACAACCTGCCCCGCTCAAACCTGTTCAGCGCGTCGGGAAGTTGATTCCAACCAAAAAATCGACATTGGCAATCATGTTTATCGTGCTGTTGGTAGGCTTAGGACTCATTATGTGGGCATGGCGTATTGGGCCATTTCATACTGCCATTGAGCAAACTGACAATAGCTATGTCAAAGGTAAAACCACTGTCCTTTCGTCACAGATTAATGGTTATATCAAAGATGTACTGGTCAAAGATTTTGACTACGTCAAAAAAGGTCAAGCTTTGATGCATATTGATGCCACGACTTATGACCAAAAAGTGACGCAAGCACAGTCTGCGGTTGAACAAGCAAAAAATAGTCTGGCCAATCAAACTCAGACGATTGCTCAGCGGCAAGCCGATATTGCTGCGGCTCAAGCTAAAGTTGACCAAGCTCAGGCGCAATATGATTTATCGATGACACAATTACAGCGCTACCAACAACTGGGCGATAGCGGCGCAGCCTCTAAATCAGAACGTGATAAAGCCGCAGCAGATGTAAAAAATAATCTGGCGTTACTCAAACAAGCTCAGGCCAATGTAAATGTTGCACAGGAAGCCCTAAAAACCGCGCAAGTCGCACAAACAGGTTTAGAAGCGCAAGTCACCAATGCACAGGCACAACTGGATCAGGCAATGACCACCAAAGATTATAGTGTGATTACTGCGCCAATGGATGGACAATTAGGTGAAGTCAATCCACGTGTGGGGCAATATGTCGCAGCAGGTTCACAGTTATTGTATTTGATTCCTCAACAAACTTGGGTGATTGCCAATTTTAAAGAAACCCAGATCGCCAATATGAAAATTGGGCAAAAAGTCACTTTCACCGTCGATGCCTTAGATCATCAGAAATTTACAGGTCATGTTGAGCAAATCTCCCCTGCTGCGGGTTCAGAGTTTAGTGTACTCAAAGCAGATAATGCGACAGGTAACTTTACCAAAGTGGTACAGCGAATTTCTGTACGGATTGCGATTGACCCGAATCAAAAAGGCTTGGAACGCTTACGTCCGGGGATGTCGGTGATCACTTCGGTAGATACATCATCCAAAGCTATGGACTAGCTATTTTTCTTATTGATATGACGTTTTAATTCAGGCTGTCTTCTATGTTCAACGCTATTGCACAAGCTGTGGGATATCAAACTCTCATGGATCAGCCTGACATACATCTTGATTTAAAACGTCTGGATCTCATTCATCCACATATTTCAGGCAATAAATTTTATAAGCTCAAATATAACTTACAGCATGCCAAACAACTGGGGCAGGATACCCTGATTACTTTTGGTGGCGCATTTTCCAACCATATTGCAGCTACAGCTTATGCAGCCCATTATTTTGGCTTTAACAGTATTGGCATCATTCGTGGTGAAGAACTGGCTGATCAACGCTTAAATCACACTTTGGCCACTGCCTCGCAGTTTGGCATGCAACTCGAATTCATCAATCGACAGGATTATCGCAATAAAGAGCAACCTGATTTTTTGGCAGAATTACAATCTCGATTTCCAAACGCCTATATTATTCCAGAAGGTGGAACAAACTCTCTTGCCATTCAAGGTTGCAAAGAAATTTTAAGCGAACAAGATCGACAAAATTACGATGTGATTTGCTGTGCGGTGGGAACTGGCGGCACGATCACAGGATTGATTGAATCAAGTCACTTTAATCAAAATATTTTGGGTTTCTCTGCGTTAAAAGGCGATTTTTTAACGAGTGACGTTACCCACCTTACCGCAAAGAAAAACTGGAAGATTATAGATGAGTATTGTTGTGGCGGTTATGCCAAGACTTCCGCGCAGTTAATCGAGTTTATTCAGTTTTTCGAAAAACAATATCAAATTCCACTTGAGCCCATTTATACAGGAAAAATGCTATTTGGCATTTTTGACTTGATCGAAAAGGCTTACTTTCCTCCTCATACCCGAATTTTAGCAATTCATAGTGGTGGATTACAGGGCAGGCAAAATCTTTTATAATGTCGCGCTTTTATAACGCTGAGTAAATTTATGTCCATGCATTATGATGTCATTGTTCTGGGTGCCGGTGCGTCTGGACTAATGCTGGCGGCTCAGGCTGCTCAGCGTGGACGCAAAGTTTTAGTGGTCGAAAAAGCCAACAAAGTCGGAAAAAAAATCCTGATGTCTGGCGGAGGTAAATGTAATTTTACTAACCTGTATGTCGAGCCTGAGAATTTTATTTCACATAATCCACATTTTGTGATTTCGGCCTTATCACGTTATAACAATTGGGATTTTATCGGCTTGGTCTGTGACTATGGCATCGCCTATGAAGAACGTAAGCATGGACAGCTTTTTACCTTAAATGGTTCAAAAGATATTTTGAATATGCTTTTAGCTGAATGCGATAAAACGAAACTGGTCAACATAAAAACGGACTGTGAAGTAAAAACTGTGAAGCAATTAGACCATCAACTTTTTGAAGTTCAAAGTACACACGCAACCTTTACTTGTGAATCTCTGGTTGTTGCATCAGGTGGCCTTTCAATTCCAACACTAGGTGGTTCAGGAATTGGCTATGAGCTAGCTAAACAATTTGGTCATCAGGTTTTTCCAACTCGCGCAGGATTAGTCCCCTTTACTTTTTCTGATAAATTTAAAGAAGTAACCACACGCCTGAGTGGGAATGCTTTGGAGGTGACACTTTCCAATGATAAAAACAGTTTTACCGAGGCACTACTCTTTACTCATCGTGGTTTAAGTGGTCCAAGTTCACTGCAACTTTCGAATTATTGGCAAGCAGGTGAATCTTTTCAGATCAACTTTTTTCCTACCCAAGACTTAGCTGATTATTTGAAACAAAAAAAACAGCAGCAACCCAAAGTCTTGTTACGCACGTTATTATCCGAACTGACCGCAAAAAGCATTGTGCTTGAGTTACAACAACTGATCTGGCCTAACTATGCAGAAACCGCGATTGCTCAACTGAGTGATACAGTCTTGGAGCAGATTGCAGCACAGCTTCATGGTTTTGTAGTGAAACCCTCCGGGACTGAAGGCTATCGTACCGCCGAAGTGACTTTGGGTGGAGTAGACACCGCTGAAATTTCATCCAAAACCATGCAAAGCCAGAAAGTTAAGGGGCTCTATTTTATTGGTGAAGTTTTAGATGTGACTGGACATTTAGGCGGTTATAACTTTCAGTGGGCGTGGTCATCGGCCTATGCCGCTGCACAATATGTATAAAATACGTCAAAATTATGGTGCAGCATCGATCTGATTGGCTTCGATTGAAGGAGTTTCATCTACACCTGTTTTTTCTGTTTGTGTCACTTTATTTTTGGCAAATACAAACTTATAAGCACTGACCAAAAATCCGACAGTAATACCCGCAATCACAATCGGGGCGATAAATCGATTCGGCTGCTTTTGCATTTTTCACTCCTCTTTTATTTTTTATAAGTCATTGATTAGATTGCTTTCATACGTCTTTTTTATTTCTTCTTTAGAGAGAAAATAAAGAAGGCGAAACAGTGATGAAAAATCTATTTTAACGGTCTAAAAAAACGACCACTCAGGATAGAGTGGCCGATTCTGGTGCAAAAATCAAAACTTATTTCGGTTGATCATCGGGTTTTGATGTTGGATCATCCTCACCTTCGCCTTTAGAGCCATAAGGATTATTTAAAGGTTTATGCGCGGGGTCTACATCAAACGTGGTAGGAACATTATGATCTGTTGCCGCCTCTGAGGGTGCAACAGGCGATGATGCAACAGGTGTTTCAACCACAACCGCTGATTGAGTTTTCGCGATTGGATTGGGTTTATTTCCCTCAGCTTTGGCTTTATCAATAAGATCGGTCAAAACACGTTCTGCAGGTTGACGACCACCCAGACCAAAAGCGAGAGCAAATGCGACTGCCACCGAACCGAGTGTGAGTCCAAAAGCCAGATTGACGATTGAATCGGCAATACCCATTGCGCGTAGTCCCATCGCTAGAACCAAGCCCATAATCAAGATACGAACCAGATTACCTAACCAGCGTGAGCTGTTATATTCACCGCGTTGAACGACATTTGCCACGATATTGGCTAAACAGAAACCTACGACCAGAATTAAAGCACCAAGTAAAATGTTGGCGCCGAAGGCAATGAAGATCGCGACCAGATGACTAATCTGATCAAAACCAAGACGATTCGCTGCTTCTGCAACCGCAAACAACATGGTAAAGAATACGATTAAGACACCAACCACATGCGAGATTTTAGTCGATCCCAAGAAACGCTGTAAGTCAAACTTTGCAGGAACATCATCGACACCTGTACCTGCCAAAATATCTTCAACCAGTTTTGCGACAAAACGGGAGACGACATAGGCAATAATCAAAATCAGACCAGCAGCAATAATATTTGGTATCGCAAACATGATCTCATTGAGCATGGCTGTTGCTGGCTGAGAAATAGACTCAATTCCAAGCGCTTCAAATGCAATAATCAATGCAGTAATAAAGATCAGCGCAAAAACCAGAGAACCTAGTACATTGGCGATATTGCTGTTTTTAAACAGTCCTATTTTCTCAGCTTGAGCTTGTAAACCCACACTATTGACCAAGCCTTCTGTAATCCCACGTACAATTTTTGCCAAAATGTAGCCAACAAAAACGATCACGCCTGCAATAAAGATGTTTGGAAGATATCCAACAACTTCAGCCACCATTGCCTGAACAGGGAGTAAAAGACCTGAGAGTCCTAAAATCGAAAGGACAATAGGTAAAAATAAAAGCAGAATTAACCAATAGATAATATCTGCAATATTTTCACTGAGTGGTCGAACACCGACTTCATTGCTCAGTTTCTCATCAAGTTGAGTCTTAGACAAAGCTTTGGATAGTCCTGCTCGCACCAAACGCGCCAAGATCCAACCCACAAAAGCCACGACAGCCGCTGCAATAAGATTCGGCACAAAAACCAATACTTGGGTGATCATGGCACTAAATGGCCCGCTGACACTATAAATATTCAGTACGTTTAAAGAAGCAATCAGCGCAATAATCAACACAAACCAAAATATAAATTTTGAAATAATTGACTCAAAGTCTGGTGCTTTACCCGTTGCGGTCGATAAATGACGATTGGTTCCAATTAGATTGAGTAATTTTTTGACACCCGCAGCGATAATCAGTGCCAAAATCCAACCAATAATAAAAACTGCAATTGCCGCGATAATGGGCTGAAACATATCCCAATAGTACATAAATCCATAATGGGCTTGCGCAGCCTCATTGTTAAAATAATCGTTCATATAGGTCATGCCCTCTTTGTTATATTAATCACGGCTTAGTCTTGATGAAGTTAAGCTGTAAAATGGTTTTAAGAATGGATATTATTTGTGATCTACCTCAACATATTATGTGCTTATTTTTTATTCAAGATGCAATATAAGAACTACTACAAAAATGAAGTAAAAGATTGCAAAAAAGCCATCTAATCACATTAGATGGCTTGTTAAAAATTAGAATCGATAACAATTTAAGACTGTTGACTATTGGTAGTTGAATTATTTGGCGTAGCAGGCTGTGCATTTGGATTTGGATGATCTGGTGGTGCATCACTTGCATCTGGTTTATGATCAGCCACCATATACACAATCAATGCCACTAAAAAAATTCCCACAATTGCCAAAATATAAACCGGCAAACGACGTTTCTTTTCGGTCTCTTCTGGTGACGAAGTATGTGGTGTTGGTTTATTAAAATCATGTGTCATCGCAATCCCCTCTTTTATTTTCCATTGTTCTTTATCATAACAAGCACTTATGTAGCATTGTGTGAAAAAGCATAGCGCTATCGTGTTCTTTGTTTCTGCGTTGTATATAAAAATAGGCTATAATAGCCCACCCATTTTTTTGCTCAGGTCTTTATGTCGTATCGTCAGCAAAGCGTCACTCTGGATTTAGACACTGACGTCACACATGAATGCTCATTACACGTCACGCGTGATGAACATCTGATCGGAATTATTAGCTTTAATAAAGCAAGCTATAGCTTGAAATGGGGTGATCTGGAATATTTTAGACGCCGCACGGAAGAATTTTCAGTCATGCCTTTTCCCGATTGTATCAATGCGATGATCATTGATATTCGAAACGTCAATTCATTTCTGGACAATGAAGTTCCCATACTACCGTGGCGTCTACTTGAAGAAGAATGTCCAATTCGTCTGGTGGTTCCACAAGAGCGTTTAGAACATTATGCGGGATTCTTTGAGCCAACGTGGTTGAGTACAGATCTGGATTCAGCCATTCAGGAATTACGTGAATTTATGGACATGTTTGTACATTAAAGCCCGTATTTATATGGGTCATATTTAAGTCATGATATCTGTTCATGTGATTTGATGACGCGGGTGCTTTGAATCACTCGTGCTCTGCTTTGCTCTTGAGCTGCTAAACCGCTCTTGCACTGCTTTAGTCGCTCTTGCGCTGCTATAACCGCAGCTCATCACCAATAATTTTCCACGGCAATATTGCCTTCACCACGACGGTTCATGGTTAAACCACGGCGTTTTAATGCCTCTTTGGTATCTTCAACCATTTGTGGATTACCACAAAGCATGACATGACTGGATTCAGGATTTAACGAATAACCAACCGCTTTTTCCAGTTCACCATTTTCAATTAATACTGGCAATCTTTCGTGCAACACAGCATTTGGATCACGCGTAATCACAGGAACGAACTTAAATCCAGTATGCCCTTCACCAAAACTTGCCGCAATCTCTTGTATACGATCAACATAAGCCAATTCAGAAACGGTACGAACACTATAGACTAAATGAATTTGCTGGTAATTTTGCCATGTCGCAAAATCCTGCAACATCGAAAGAAAAGGCGCCAGCCCTGTACCTGTTGCTAATAGCCATAAATCTTGAGGTAAAGGTAGTTGATAACGCGCCAAGGTTAAAAAACCATAAGAAATTTTTTCTAAGTAAAGCTCATCACCCACTTTGAGATGTTGTAAATTTGACGTAAACGCACCATTTGGAACGACAATCGAAAAGAACTCTAGTGTTTCATCAAACGGTGATGACACAACTGAATAAGCGCGCACCACCAAATCATCACCCACTTTTAAACCAATTCTGGCAAATTGACCCGCAGTAAACTTAAAATGCGCTGGGCGGGTCATGGTAAAACTAAACAAATTTGAAGCCCAACGCTGTACAGATAAGACTTTTTCTACGCTAAATTTCTCAATTGACATAATTTCAACATGGCACGACAGGGTATGCTCATGTTAGCATGACAGCAGAAATTATGACTACTTTTCAAGGGTAAGGCTTGATTCATGCGCATGACATTACGTCAGTTGGCTGTCTTTGTGGCAGTCGCTCAAGAAGGAACAGTAACCAAAGCCAGCGATGCCGTCCGCCTAACTCAAAGTGCTGCCAGTATGGCATTGGCTGACCTTGAAGATGGATTAGGCGCTCCACTCTTTGACCGTTTAGGCAAACGCCTACAATTGAACGATCTAGGTCGTTTTTTATTGCCTCAAGCTTTGGAAATTTTGGGGCGTTGTGAAGCATTTGAACAAGCCGCTAAAGGTGAATTACAAAGTATCGATTTACGTCTAGGTGCGACACTCACCATTAGTGATTATTTGATCCCTGACCTCATGGCAGATTTTCTACAAATTCACCCTCAGGCACATTTGCAGTTGCAAGTCGGGAATACTCGCCAGATGATTGAGGCAGTAAATCAATTTCAGCTTGATTTAGCACTCATTGAAGGTTCGTGTCATTTACCACAATTACAATGTATCCATTGGCGGAATGATGAACTTGCTGTCTGTTGCTCGCCTGACCATCCTTTGGCAAAATTAGGTCGGCCTTTGACACCTCAGGATTTTTTAAACGTCGAATGGATTTTACGTGAAGAAGGTTCAGGAACGCGCGAAGTCTTTGATAACGCCATTTTACAAGATGTCCCTGATGCCAATATTCGCCTCACCCTGGGACATAATGAAGCAATCTTGAAAATCGTTGCAGGTGGTTTAGGAATGTCTTGTATTTCTAGACTTGCCATTGAACCTTTAATTGAAAAAGGACAGTTGGTAATTTTAGAAACGCCTTTTTGGGAATTGACTCGCCCACTGCACGTATTGGTACATCGTCAGAAATATCAGGGACCAGGTTTAAAAGCCTTTATGAATTTCTGTGAAAATCGTGTGAATTGAGAATTTAAAAACATAAATAAAAAAACCTTTCATATGAAAGGTTTTTTTATAGGAAGCATTAGTTAGAAATCAAATGTTACGCCAAGTTTATAAGTGCGACCAGCTCCAATTGTGGCAAAACCACTTTGAAATACACCATCCCAATATTTTTTATCTGTTACATTATCAACATTGGCACGGAAAGTTGTATTTACTCCGCCTAGTTTAGTTACATATTTAGCGCCTAAATCAACCAAAGTATAGTCTGGTAATTTTAATGTGTTGCCTGAATCTAAATACTGATCATCAATGTAAGTAACAAAAGTATTAACACTTAATCCTTCAATCAAAGGAATTTGATAATCTAAACCTAAGCCTGCGGTAAACTCTGGTGTACCTTCAACTGTATTCCCTTGATTTGATGCAGCTTTTTCATACTTAGTATCAATATAAGCCAAGTTCCCATAAACAATTAAGTCATCAGTTACTTTGCCAGATACACCATACTCAATTCCTTTAGATTTAGTTTCGGCACCATCTGTTGTTACTGTAGTAGTTTTACCTGCTACATAGCGTGAATCATTTGTCGACAAATTTAATGTCATAGTGCTTGGTTTTTCAATCTGATACATTGCTAAAGTATGCAACCAACGCTCACCTTGAAATTTCGCACCAATCTCATACTGTTTAGTTTCAAATGGCGCAAAAGTATTACCGTAGTTTGCATCCGCTGTAGAAGTAACCGTCGATCCTTGTACTAATGCTTCAACATAACTGGTATAGAACGATAAGCTATCTCCAAATGGCTTCACTACAAATGCAATACTTGGTGAAATCTTATCTTTACTATAATTGCTCCATGTCTTAGTAGTCGCGTTAATTGAATCAATATCCATATCCTGATAACGTGCACCTAGTATTATTTGCAACTTGTCATTTAACATAGACATTTGATCAGTCAAGCTATAACTGAGAAACTCACTATGATTATATGGCCCCCAGACAGGATATGTTGTTGGCATTTCACCATAACTACCCACATCTGAATTATATAGATTAGTTTTAAATGATGATGATGTTGCAGCATAATGTTGCTTTAAATGGCTCGATAGATAATCTGCACGTAAGCCAACGGTATGTGAAACTAGTCCTGTATTAAATTGACCTTCCAAACCTATGTTAGCTGTACTATTATCATATTTAGCATGTACACGATAATATTGTGTTGAGGCATCTCCTGCCGCATTTGTGACAATCATTCGTGTGCCAAACAAATGACCTACATATTCTTTTTGAGCGTAACCAATTCCTGCATAAGCTTTTAAATTAGATAAAAGCTTATATTCACCTGATAAACCTACATATTGACTTTCTTGTTCCCCTTGAAGTTTAGGAAAATAATTTGTTTTACCATCTGGTGCTGCAAGTAC
The DNA here is from genome assembly GCF_000368825.1 of Acinetobacter ursingii DSM 16037 = CIP 107286. GTDB lineage: Bacteria > Pseudomonadota > Gammaproteobacteria > Pseudomonadales > Moraxellaceae > Acinetobacter > Acinetobacter ursingii. The sequence goes on from NZ_KB849715.1 coordinate 289,135, forward strand.
ACTTTTCAAAGTCGCAAACGATACCATTGCTGGCGAACCACCATCACGCTCATCACGAACAGAATATGCATCAAGATTAATTTTTGCTTTATCTGTTGTGTAATCCAGTCCAATTACCGCAGCAGTATTTTTATCATCCATACCATCAATGATATGTTCGCCTTGTCCATAAGTTGCACTAGCTCTAGCGCCAAATTCTTTATTTTCTCCAAAACGGCGAGCTACATCAAAACCAGATTTATAGTATCCACCATCTTCATACATGGCAGAAACTTGCGTTAAATCTCTATCTGCACGTTTAGTGGTTGCCATAATAACACCACCTACCCCTCCACTCGGAGGCATGCCTGCGACCAAGGCGTTTGGGCCTTTTAATACTGTAACAGAACCTAAAATATCAGTTGGTGTACGACCTGTTGGCCCCATACCATAAGAACCATTTATATTCGCATCTTCCCAACCAACGCTCAGACCACGTATTTTAAAGTTTTCATTTAAATGCCCACTGTTGGTTGTTGTGCGTATACTTGGATCATTTTTTAAAACATCCATTACAGAATCAGCTTGTTTATCTTGTATCGCCTGCTCTGTATAAGACTGAATACTAAAAGGAGTGTTTAATAATGATTTTTCACCCAAAATACCTAAATTAGCATCTTTTTTAAGTTTTCCCGTTGCATCGGTTGCTTGTGAGTCCGCTTTAACAGTGATAGTAGGTAGCACAACATTTTCTTCTGCAAAGGCAAAAGCGGGTAGTGCAATGAGAGATAAAAATAATATGTTCTTTTTCACGAAATTTCCCCATTAAAAATCGGGCTAATTATATAAGATAAATTCTCAAATGAGAATAAAAACAATTATAAATTAAATTATCTTTTCTATTTTTCTAAACAGCAGCAAACAAAGTATCTGCTGTTTAGATTAGATAATTTAGAACTTATAGGTCAGAGAGCCTGTATAGCTAGTTGGGTCACCATAAGTATTTGCCCAAGTATTGAGGCGATACTTTTCATTTGTGATATTATCCACATTTAAAGCAACACTTAAATCACGATTAATCTGATATTTTGCCATTAAACTAACAAGTGCAAATTGATCTTGTTTATAGGCGATATAATTTACACCTGTGACATTGCCATTATAGAAAGCACTTTGCCAATTTACACCACCACCAATGGTAAGTTTTTTATCTAATACAGGTAGGTTATACGTGGTAAATAGCTTGTATTGATCCTCTGGGATCGTTGTATTTACTTTTACACCATTTTGTTTTGATTTTGCATGAGTATAACCAGTTTGAATATTCCATCCATCTAGAATTTCACCACTTGCTTCTATCTCATAGCCTTTAGTTTTTACACCATCCATTTCAGTATAATAGTTATCAGTTGGTAAGACGATTCCAACTAAATCAGAAGGAATATTATTTCCATATTTTGTACCAGCATCCGCTACATTATCCATCTTGGCTTCAAAATATGAAGCACTTAGATTCAGGCGATTTTCAAAGAATGTCGCTTTAAAACCACCTTCATAGTTATCACCTTCTTGCGGATCCAATAAAGCATAATTGTAGTCACGGTTACTTTGTGGCATGAAAATATTAGTATAGCTTGCATAAGCAGTTAACCACGGAGCAATGTCATAAGTAATACCTGCATAAGGAGTAACTTTTGCATAAGTACTAAAATGGGTAGGTGTATTTTTGGTTGCAGTCGTGACTAATGTTTCATAATCATAGTCGGATAAACGAGCACCAGCAATGACATGTAAATGATCAATTGGATTCAAGCGTGTAGCCAAATAATATCCGACTTGCTCATATTTCTTGTTATTTACTCCCACTACTTGAGTCGCCGCGTTAGGTAATGCAACATCGCCATTCCACGTTCTCAAATCAACCGCATTAGCACTGTTAGAACCTGAAAAGTTGTTATTATTATTTTCAATATGCTGATAACTTGCACCCAACATCAACTCATGTTCACGACCAAATAATTGATACGGCCCTGACGCAGAAACATCTAAACTATGTTCTTCGGGATTGAAATTATTTTGTGAGGCGGCGAGAGATGCATAATGTGCTTTATAAGTTGTTGTACCTTTGATGACATCCTGATCAGAATAATTGACTGAGGCTACACCGATCACCCCAAACAGCGACTTAATTTGCTGTTGTGTATAGTTATAGTTTGCCTGCAAATTCCAACGATTTTCAAATTCATGTTTTGCTTGTGCAAATAGATTAATAGTATCAACCCGACTATATGCCAATTTTGCATTGGCATTAAAGCTAGGGGTGTATGGATTAATACCACCGTCAATACCATACATATCAATACCATGCACACCAAGACCCGTCACTTTGTTACGACTTAGCATACCACCAACAGAAACCGTTGTTTTAGGGTCAATATCAGCATCGATAATGCCATAGAGTGTCCCTGACTGATTATCTCCCCAAGCTTTCCATGAATCACCCTGACCATACGATGCCACAGCGCGACCACGAATAGAACCAGCACTATTTAAACCACCTTGTACATCAAATTGTGATCGGTAAGTATCCCATGAGCCACCACTCAGTTTAACCTCTCCAGTTGGGACACTACTATTGGCATGTTTTCTATTAAAATTTACACTTGCGCTTGGATAACCCGCACCATTAGTCAAGCCAGTAGCACCCTTAATTACGGTCACGTTTTCAAAAACAGCGGGGTCAAAATTACTCAGAGATGATCCATTTTTGCCATCAATCGCTGGCGCTGTCATAACACCATCAACTTGATAATTTACGATTTGTTTACCGCGAGCATAATAAAATACATATTCTCCCCCATTGCCTACTGCACCTTGCGCACCAAAACGCTGTACATATACACCCGGGGTCTGATTCAATACATCTTCAACAGTTGTTAAGTTTTGATCATCGATTTGTTCTTTTGTAATTACACTCACAGACTGAGGTGTATCTTTCAGCGCCAAATCCATCTTGGTTGCAGATTTAGATTTTTTAACGGTATAACCTTGCTGATCTTGATCGTCAGCTTTCAGTTTGATGGTCGGTAATATATCTTCAGCGTGAATAAAACTACTACCAGCCGCCATAAACATCATCACTGAAATTGTACGGGCTAATATTTTGGGTTGAGTATTAAACATTAAATGTACCCCTGTATAAAATTAGCGCAATCCTATCTCAATTGATAATAATTATCACTAACATTATTCATACTATCTCCATAATTGTAATTGTATTTTTTTATTCACCTAAGCTAGTAAATAATTATTTCCATTTAATATTTATAAAAAATTTAAGGTTATTTTAATTTTTTAAAAAACTTAAACAGTAATTTAGCTGGAATGCACATCCCTTTTTTGCAAAAAAAAAGCCGCCAAATTGGCAGCTTTTTAAAGGAGTCTTTTAATCTTTTTGGACACTACCAAAAATCTTATCTCCTGCATCACCAAGGCCAGGCACGATATAACCTTGCGCATTCAATCCATCATCAATCGATGCGGTATAAATTTCCACTTCGGGGTGCAATTCATGCACTTTTTTAATGCCTTCAGGTGCAGCAACCAAAATCATGACACGAATATCTTTACATCCGCTGGCTTTAAGAACATCAATCGCAGCAACAAGTGAACTACCCGTCGCTAACATTGGATCAATAATCATCGCGATACGATTCGCTACATCAGGAACTAATTTTTTGTAATACGTTCGCGCCTGTAAGGTTTCTTCATCACGCTCCAAACCGAGTACACTGACTTTGGCACTAGGAATCAGGTTAAGTACGCCTTCCAACATGCCGATTCCTGCTCGTAAAATCGGAACGATGGTAATTTTTTTACCTGCAATACGCTGGGTCGTGACTTTGCCCGCCCAACCATCAACCTCATGATCGACCAGTTGCAAATCTTTTGTCGCTTCATAAGTCAGAAGCATTGTGACTTCTTGAGCAAGTTCACGGAAATTTTTTGTGCTGATATCCGAACGTCGCAATAAGCCAAGTTTATGACGAATCAGAGGATGACGGATTTCTTGAATGGGCACGGGAGAACACCTAAAACAACATTAAACTTGATATATTATAAATAGTTTTAGTGACGAAAATTAAAAAACCTCCACGAATGGAGGTTTTTTTTGTTAAAACACAAGCTTAATGCTGTTGTGATAACACAAAATGCAGAGGTGATAAAATCTCGCCTTCTAAGGCTAGTTTAATCACTGGATCTGGATAGATACCAATAATTAAAACCAATGCAGCCGCAGCCAAGACCATGATTCCACCTACTTTTTGTCCCCAATGCTTATCCGCATCGATACGAGGAACCTCAGGCGGAGTCATATACATGACCACCATCACACGTAGGTAATAGTACAAACCAATACCACTACCCACAATAATCATGGCTGCAAGGAACCAATGCTGAGTCGTTACCGCAGCCATTACCACAAGGAATTTACCAATAAAGCCCGCAGTTAATGGAATACCCGCCAAAGACAGCATCATTACGGTTAAAGTCGCAGTTAAAACAGGACGACGCCAGAATAAACCACGATAATCCGCAAGACTTTCAGCTTCATCGACATTGTTATAAGGACTAGACATCAACGCAACCGCACCGAATGCACCAATGGTAGTCAGTACATAAGTCACGACATACACCGTAACGCTACCTAAACTTGCGTAGGTCATGCTGATTAAAGCAATCAACAAATAACCAAAATGCGCAATCGATGAATAAGCCAAAATACGCTTTAAATTGACCTGACGAACTGCAAGCAAGTTACCCGCTAAAATAGATAACACGGCAATGATCGTTAAAATCGTTACTAGTGAATCGACAAGGATCGCACCAGAAGTCAGCATATAACGTACAAATAGACCAATTGTTGCCACTTTAGCCGCAGTCGCCAAAAAGGTCGCCATTGGCGCTGGCGCACCTGCATAAACATCAGGTGTCCATTTATGAAATGGCGCCAGTGAAAGTTTGAATGCAACCGCAAAAATGACCAGTGCAAGCCCTAAAATCACCATTGGTTGGCGAATCGCATTAAATAATGCTTGTACAGAATCATAGAAAGACAATGAACCTGTATAGGCATAGATATAAGCCATGCCCATCAAAAGCATTGCAGAAGCAGTTGCAGAAAGTACAAGATACTTCACACCAGATTCAAGTGAACGACTACGCTGATAGGTATAAGCCAACAAGCCATAAACTGGGATCGACATTAACTCAAGGCTAATGAAGAAAGAAGCATAATGCGCGCTTGCAACCATCAGCATTGCCCCTGATACCGAGATCAGAAGCAATAAGTAAAGTTCTTCGCGATTATCTTTATAGGTTTCAATATACGCATGTGACAAAGTACAGCACGCAAGTGAAGCCACAATAATGAGTAATTGATAAATCAGCGTAAACGGATCGATCATAAACATTCCCATGACATTCGATGGTACAAAATGACCACCAAACATCGTAATGAGAATATAAGCTGCGGCAAGGTTTAGACCCACCACTGAAGCGGTTGCAATTAAATTATGATTACGTTTAATTGCAATCAGGATCATCACAACGACTGCGGTCAACGCCACAATCATCACGGGTGCCAAAGGCATAAGCTGAGAAAAAGACATTGTGAAGTTCATGGCTTATTGGATCTCCACATTACTAAGCTGAGTCGCTGCTTGCTGAGTCAAGTCAACCACAGGTTGTACAGGACTATAGCTATTGGCTAACCATTGCATGCTTGAGTGCGATACGTCGAGGAAGGTTTGAGGATAAAGACCCAACCAGACCAAACCAATCAGACACACCATCAAAATAACAAGCTCACGTAAATTCAAATCTTTAAGCGGTTGAACATAGTGCTGTTTTTGTTCAGGGTTTGGCTCACCAAACAATGCTTTATGAATCAAAATCAAACCATATAGTCCTGCAAAGACCAAACTCACCGCAGCGATAATCGTGAACGCAGGATATTTATTAAATGAACCCATAAGGATCAGGAATTCACCAATAAAGTTACCTAGTCCTGGTATACCCACCAAAGCAGCCACAAAGAACATCAGGAAGAATGGTAAATATTGAAGCTGTCCACGCAAACCACCCATCAGGCGTAAATCACGCGTATGTAGACGCTCATAGACTTGACCAGACATAATGAAGAGTGCAGCAGAAGATAAACCATGTGCCAGCATCATGATCATTAAACCCTGATAGGTCAGGATATTACCGGCATAAATCGCAAGAAGCACAAAGCCCATGTGCGAAATTGAGGTATACGCCAACAAACGTTTCATATCGGTTTGCTGATAGGCACACCAAGCACCGTAGAAAATACCAATCAAACCAAAAATAATCGCGATATCTGCAAATTGTGCCGAAGCCGCTGGGAAGAATGGAATCACAAAACGGAGTAAACCATACGCAGCAGTTTTAATCAAAATACCTGCCAAGTCTACTGAACCCGCGGTCGGTGCCTGAGCATGCGCATCGGGTAACCAGCCATGCAGTGGAAATACAGGTAATTTCACTGCAAAACCAATAAACATACAGATCATAAAGGCATAAGCAACCGCAGGTGCTTGCTGATCAAGTGTATTGGCGACTGCAAGCAAGTAGTTGTAATCAAATCCGATCGAACCTGTCATCATGTAGCCATAGACCACCAGACCCAGAATACCAATCAGCATGATTAAACCTGCAATCTGGGTATAAAGGAAAAACTTGGTAGCCGCATAGACACGTGATTTTCCGTCTGCACCACGGTGACCCCATAGTGCGATCAGGAAGTAGATTGGAACCAGCATCATCTCCCAGAAGAAGAAGAACAAGAACAAATCAACTGCAAGGAAAACCCCGATCACGCCACCCAAAGACCATAAAAGGTTTAGATGGAAGAAACCGACATTTTTCTGGATTTCACCCCATGAACAACCAACTGCCAAAACACCCAGTAGTGCAGTCAGGCCAACCATCAAGAGTGATAAACCATCAATAGCAAGATGGATATTAATCCCTAAAGTCTGAATCCAAGGAAGATTAAACTCTGCTGACCACGTTGGAACTCGAGCACCAAGCTCATAATGAAATTGACCACTTTGCCATAGTGCAAGTGTCAATCCCAAAGTCACGAGCATACCAATTAAGGCAATCCAGCGCGGTAAATGCTGATCGAGCTTGTCGACCAACCAGCAAACAAAACCAGCAATGAAAGGAACTAAAATCAGCGCGGGTAAAATTAAATTGTTTTCCATTTTATTTCCCCACCACCTGAATAACGATAAGGATCATCAACAGCACGACGACACCAAGCGACATACTGGAAGCGTATTCACGCACTAAACCAGTTTGACGTGAACTCGTAAATTTGTTGCCGCCTTTCACTAAGGCAGGCAATACCAGCCACATGCTATCGATTGGATCTCGACCTAAAAGTCTTGCTATAAACAAATAAGGTTTTACAAACACGATGTTATACAAGGCATCAAAACCAAATGCAGTACGACAAATATGCACTAAACCTGAACCCAAACCACTTTGAGCAAAAGATTTAACTGCCGCGTAAGCAAATACAAACAACAAGATTCCTACGATTAAACCCGCAATCGCAATACCGCTTGCCAAATGTTCTGCGTGAGAAACCGCAGCTTCCAAACTTTCTGGAATCACAAAACTTGGAATATTAGCACTGCTTAAAAGCTTCAAAACTGGAGCTTGTAAGAAGTAACCGAAACCTGTCGATAAGAATGCAAGAATAGCCAAAGGTCCCCAGTAAGTCACACCATGAATAGCATGTGCTTCTGTTTTTTCTTCGCCAAAAAATACCACCCAGATTAAACGGAAAGTATAAATAGACGTTAAGAATGCACCTGCAACCCCGACCCAATACAAGGTATTGTAAAGTGGTAAGTTTGCAATCACAGATTGTGCATAAACTGCGCCTAAGATCGCATCTTTAGAGAAGAAGCCAATGGTCACGATTGGAAGCGCAGCAAGTGCACCGCCGCCGATGACAAAACACCAGAATACAAATGGAATCTTTTTACGCAAACCACCCATCTTGAAAATGTTTTGTTCATGATGACACGCTAAAATCACTGCACCAGAAGATAAGAACAATAACGCTTTAAAGAATGCGTGAGCCAACATATGGAACAGACCTGCCTGATAGGCTTCTGCACCCACTGCCATAAACATATAACCCAACTGACTCATCGTTGAGTAAGCCAAAATACGTTTGATATCGGTTTGAACCAATGCTGCAAAACCTGCGACGAGCAAAGTTACAGCACCTGTAATTGAAATGAATTGCATCACTGCTGGCGCCATTTCAATCACGCTATGCATACGACTGGTCAGATAGACACCCGCTGTCACCATCGTTGCAGCGTGGATAAGTGCTGAAACAGGCGTAGGGCCTGCCATCGCATCGGCCAACCATGTTTGTAATGGAATCTGCGCAGATTTACCTGCCGCACCCAAGAACAACATTAAAGCGGTCCAGATTGAAAGCGATGAGCTTTGTGTCATCACTGTCGCCGCATTTTCAACGATATAATGCGTATTTAACGTACCAAACTGTTGATAAAGCAGGAACAATGCAATAAGTAAAAATACGTCACCAACACGTGTCACTGTAAATGCCTTGATCGCAGCCCAGCCATTGTCTGGATTTGAATAATAAAATCCAATCAATAGATATGAGCACAGACCGACGCCTTCCCAACCCAAGAACAATAACGCCAAGTTATCGCCAAGCACCAACACCAACATGCTGGCAACAAACAGGTTGAAATATGAGAAGAAACGCGCATAGCCTTCTTCGCCGCGCATATACCATGAAGCAAAGATATGGATGAGGAAACCCACACCCGTAATCATGCCTGTCATCAGTAATGACAAACCATCGAGATATAGCGTAATACCCGGTGCAAAACCACCGACATTAAACCAAGTCCACAAATGTTGGACAAAAAATGGTTGTCCACTGCTGGTAAATGCAAGTCCGGCAATGAGAGCAAACAATGCAGAGAGTCCAACCGAGCCGACACCAATAATGGCTGCGACATTTTCAGAGAGCTTGTCGCGCCCTACCGCTAATAAAATAAAACCGATCAGCGGAAAAAGAATCGTTAAATATAAAGTACTCATCCGCGCATCTCACTAGCAGCATCCACATCCAGATGGTGGAAGCGATGGTAAAACTGAAGGACAATCGCAAGACCAATACAAGCCTCTGCCGCAGCAAGAGTCAAAATCAGGATAAACATAATCTGACCATCAGGTTGTGCCCATGCACTTCCTGCTAAAACAAATGCCAATGCCGCAGCATTCATCATGATTTCAAGGCTCATCAACATAAAGAGAAGATTGCGTCGCACCATTACACCGTAAAAACCCAGTGCAAAAAGAATGGTTGCAACAATCAAACCATGTTCTAAAGGGATATTGCCCATTGTTATAGTTCCCCTTCTGCACTTGGTTCACGTTTACCTAAGTGGAATGCTGCAACTAATGCTGCAAGCAATAACATCGCGGCAACTTCAACCAATAATAAATAATGAGTAAACAAAGCTTGACCGACTGCTTTTGGACCGATCACTTCACGACCCATGACTTGTCCCGGTACCGTGTAATCACTTGATAACATCCAGACCAAAGTCAAACCGAGCAGAAAGCTCATCAGTGCTGGAACTGCCCATGTTTCAGAGCTCAACCACTTACGTTCTTGTTCCACAGTATGCTGACCTAAATTCAGCATCATCACCACAAAGACGAACAGAACCATAATTGCACCAGCATAAACAATCACTTCAAGCGCACCAGCAAATGGCGCACCCACGATCATGAAGATACCCGCTACTGCAAGTAATGAAACAATCAGACTGAGTAAAGCATGTACAGGATTCGCATTGGTCACCACACGAATCGTAGAGACAATGGCCACGAGAGCCATCAAATAAAATGGCCACATCATGGTAATAAACTCCGTACATCGATAGGTGCACTTTCTTTTTGCGCTTGACCTTTACCTTTACCATCAATTGCCATACCCGCAACACGGTAGAAGTTATAGTCAGGATATTTACCTGGACCAGAAATCAATAGATTTTCTTTTTCATAAACCAAGTCCTGACGCACGTACTCACCTAACTCAAAGTCAGGAGTAAGCTGAATCGCGGTCGTTGGACACGCCTCTTCACACATGCCACAGAAAATACAACGAGAGAAGTTGATACGGAAAAATTCTGGATACCAGCGTCCGTCTTCTTTTTCTGCTTTTTGCAGTGAAATACAGCCGACTGGACAAGCCACTGCACACAAGTTACATGCCACGCAGCGCTCTTCACCGTCTGGATCACGAGTCAGAATAATACGGCCACGATAGCGAGGCGGTACAATTTCCTCTGCTGGGACTTCAGGATAAAGAATTGTGTCTCGTTTACGCGTAATGTGGGTAAATACCATCCACAAGGTACGAACGATTGACCCAACTCCAGCTAGAACTTTATACATTTTGTACTCCCTGCTGTCTTAGGCCTGATTCATCAGAATCACAGCACCAGTCACGAGTAAGTTGACTAACGCCAGCGGCAAACAAATTTTCCAACCAAAATTCATGACTTGGTCATAACGCGGACGCATTAAAGAACCACGAGCCAAAATAAACATCATCATAAAAAACGCTGTTTTAATAATGAACCAGAACACAGGCGGAACAAACGGAATTTCAAGGTTAAATGGCGCAAGCCAACCACCAAAGAATAAGGTCACGATCAAGGCAGAAATCAGTACGATATTCACATATTCTGCAACGAAGAACATGCCCCACTTCATACCACCATATTCAACGTGATAACCTTCAGCCAATTCTTGTTCAGCTTCTGGTTGGTCAAATGGATGACGATGCGTGACCGCAACACCCGCGATCACAAATACCATAAAGCCAATAAACTGCGGAATGATAAACCAAACATCGCGTTGCGCTTCCACAATTTCACGCAGGTTAAATGAACCTGCGATGGCAACAACGCCCATCAGGGAAATACCCAAAAACACTTCATAAGAAATGGTTTGAGCCGCAGAACGTAAACCACCCAGTAACGAGTATTTGTTGTTTGATGACCAACCACCAAACAGCACGGCATAAACTGCAATACCCGCCATTGCCATAAAGAACAATAGACCAATACTCATGTCCGCAACGCCAAGCGTCGGACTGATTGGAATCACCATAAATGACAGTACCGCAGTTGCCATTGCCACTGCTGGTGCCATACGAAAGGTCAATTTATCGGCAAACTTTGGTGTCCAGTCTTCCTTGAACATGATCTTCAGCATATCTGCCACGATCTGAAACATACCGCCTGGCCCTACACGATTAGGACCATAACGGTCTTGCCAGAGTGCCAAAAGACGACGTTCAATAAATGACATTAAAGCTGCAATCACAACCACTACCAGCATAATCACAATCGCTTGAACCACAGCATAAGCAATTGGCCAGTTCTCAGCCCAAAGCGGTGTTTGACGCATAATTTCTTGTTGCATGAATTACACTCCTACCGCGACTGATACAGGTTCAGCCAAAGACACCGTCGGTGCCAAACCAATTGGATAACCGATATAACCCGTTGGTAAATATTCAATCACCTGAACAGGTAAGCTCACTGTGGTTTCACCCGCTTGTAATGAAATACGTTCACCATCTTTGAGATTCAAACGAGTTGCATCTTGTTCACCCAAAGCAAAAGTGGCTTCAGGAATACGAGACTGCATGGCAGGTGTCTTAATGGTAAATTCACCCGATGCAAAAATGTGATGCATTGGAACCAGACGGAAACTTTCAGGATTGACCGTAATCGCTGCTGGTGCAACAAAGCTACGTGCAGGACGTTTTGGTAAACGATCAAATAAACGAATACCTGAGTCGCCACCTTTCAAGTGACCACCGACTTCATCTTGGTATTTATTCCAAGATTGTGGCGAGTTCCAACCCGGTGCCCATGCAAATGGAACCAATGATGATGCTTTTTGTGGACCCACATAACCTTCCATCGAGAAAGTTAAAGCTGAATCGACATCCACAGGTTGTTTTGGTTCATGTACAGAAATTGGTGCACGAAGTGCGGTACGACCTGAATAACGACGCGGTTCACGCGCAATTTTTAAACCATGAACACGGTAGCCTGCATCTGGTGCAACGTCCTGAATCGCTTCAAGCACAGGAACATTTTTCACCACAGATTCAATCACATCATCCAGTAAAGTCCAGTTAATCACTTTACCGTTGAGTCCTGTTTCAATAGCATGTAACCAACGCCATGATTCTTTGATCGCATACTCTGGCTTGTAATAGCTTGGATCATAAACTTGGTAGAAACGTTGCGCACGACCTTCCTGACTCACCACTGTACCATCACCCTCAGCAAAACTTGCCGCTGAAAGCACGATATCGGCCTGTTTCACAGTCTCAGTTTCACTGTGATCCAACACAATTACGGTTTGCGCTTTGGCAAGAGCAGCTTTGACTTGAGGTGCAGGTAAACGACGGAATAAGTCATTTTCCACGATCACGACAGTGTCATAATCTTGTGCAAAGGCTTGTTCTAAGCTTTGACCACCAAACAATGCCAGACCCATTGAGTTCACTTCAGGCACAGTCAGTGTAAGACCAGCATTGCCTAGATTTTGTGCGACTTGCGCAGCCGCTTCCATAATCGCTGGATCTTGTAAGCTTGTACCCGAAATCACCAAAGGTTTTTTCGCAGCTTTTAAGCTGTCAGCAATACTTTGAGCAAAGGCTTTGGCATCATCATCTAGACCATTCAGGGTTTCACCTTTCACAGCTGCCGCAATTGCAAAACCAAGACGCGCGATGTCGTTTGGTGATGCAACTACTTCACCTGTTGCGACATCCGCTAAGCGAGTTTGAGTCGCTGCCAAAATATAAATCGGAGATTTCTCATCCTGACCAATACGTTGTACAGGTTCTGCTAACCAGTCTGGAGTACGACGATCCGCCGCCATTTGTTTGGCTTTATTTTTCGCTGCTTGACGAACGGATAATGCCATACGCGGTGCAGTTTGAGTGAGGTCTTCACCTAAAATCAGTACTGCATCATAGCTTTCGACTTCACGCATATTCGGGTTGTAAACACCCTCGGTTTGCATGATTGAAGCCGCAAGTTCAACCAGATTTTGCTCTTTTTGCGACAGGCCTGTTGAGTAGTTTTCCTGTCCGACTAGCTCACGTAATGCATAGTTCGATTCAAGGCTGGCACGTGGAGAACCGATTCCCAGTACTTTTTTACCTTGAAGTTTTACAATGACTTCATCCAGTGCCTGATCAACTGAAACTGAACTGACCGCTTCACCGACACGGAACTGTGGCTGACGCGGACGATCTGCACGGTTCACATAACCCGTACCAAAGCGACCTTTATCGCAGAGGAAGTACTGATTGACCTCACCGTTAAAACGGTTTTCTACACGGCGCAATTCACCATAACGCTCACCCGGAGAAATGTTACAACCTGAAGAACAGCCCTGACACACGCTTGGTGCATACTGCATATCCCATTTACGGTTATAACGTTCAGAGTGAGTTTTATCGGTAAATACACCTGTTGGACAAACTTCTGTCAGGTTACCTGAAAATTCAGACTCCAAAGTGCCAGACTCTGGACGACCAAAGTACACACGCGATGCATTGGCATAGACACCAAAGTCAGTCCCGCCTGCGTAGTCTTTGTAGTAACGCACACAACGATAACACGCGATACAACGGTTCATTTCATGTGCAATAAATGAACCCAACTCTTGGTTATAGTGCGTACGTTTGGTAAAGCGATAGCGACGACGGTCATGACCTGTCATTACGGTCATATCTTGTAAATGACAGTGACCACCTTCTTCACAAACTGGACAGTCGTGCGGGTGGTTGGTCATTAAAAATTCAACCACTGACTCACGAAAATCAACCGCTTCTTTATCTTCGATTGAAATAAACGTATTGTCAGCCGCGGGTGTCATACATGACATCACTAAACGTCCACGGGTATCGTCAGCATTTGCATACTGAGTCACCGCACATTGACGACATGAACCCACAGAACCTAAGGATGGATGCCAACAAAAATATGGAATGTCGATGCCTAGGGACAAACATGCTTGTAGCAGGTTTTCTGACCCATTGACTTCATATGATTTTCCATCGACATGAATTGTAGCCATAGTCGAATTCCTTAAACTTGTTCTACGTGACTGGCTTGGGCAACAGGACGATTGGTCACTTTTGCTTCAAACTCGCTACGGAAATATTTGAGTGCGCCCATAAGCGGCTCCATCGCACCCGGTGCGTGGGCACAGAAGGTCTTACCGATCCACAACTTTTTGGTGAGTTCAGACAAATGCTCGATGTCTTCCATCTTGCCTTCACCATTTTCAAGTGCTTTCAGTGCTTTGACCGCCCAAGGTAAACCATCACGGCATGGTGTACACCAGCCACATGATTCACGCGCAAAGAACTCTTCAAGGTTACGTACCGCAGAAACCATACATTGGGTTTCATCCACCACCATCAACAAGCACGTACCTAAACGCGAACCTGCTTTCATGATGCTTTCAGAATCCATCGGAAGATCAATATGCTCAGCTGCTAAAAAGTCAGTGGATGCACCACCCGGTAACCATGCTTTAAGTTTCAGACCATCACGCATACCACCCGCGTAGTCTTCAATCACTTCACGCGCAGTCGTACCAAATGGCAACTCCCAAAGTCCTGGGAATTTAACTTTACCTGAGGCACCATAAATTTTAGTACCTGGATCTTTGGATTTACCCGCAGACAAACCGATATACCACTCAGGACCACGTAACATGATCGCGGGTAAGTTGTTATAAGTTTCGACGTTATTGACGATGGTTGGACGCCCCCATGCTCCTGCAACTTGCGGGAATGGCGGTTTAGTCCGTGGATTAGCACGACGACCTTCTAGCGAGTTAATCAATGCAGTTTCTTCACCACAGATATAACGGCCAGCACCTGTATGCACAAACAGCTCAAAATTCCAGCCTGTATCCAGAATATTGTCACCCAAATAACCTTTGGCACGAACTTGTTCCAAAGCTTCATTTAAGTATTGAGCCGCTTCAATATATTCACCACGAATAAAGATATAACCCTGCGTTGCCTCTAAGGTATAAGCAGCGATCAACATGCCTTCAATCAATTGGTGCGGAAGACGTTCCATCAACAAACGGTCTTTGAATGTACCGGGTTCCATTTCATCGGCATTACAGATGAGATAGCGTGGACCACCATCATTCGGTGCCATGAGCGACCATTTAATCCCTGCTGGGAAACCTGCACCACCACGGCCTTTGACCGTTGCTGCTTTAATGACTTCCAAAACTTCCGCAGGTTTCATTTCAATGGCTTTCTTAAAGCCTTGATAACCCTCTAAAGCTTCGTAATCATCGGCATTGCGGACATGTTCCTGTTTACTCAAACGCCAAGTCAGTGGATGAGTTTCTGGATTACCTTCGCCATAAATCGGTTTTGGTTCAGTATTCATACATACTTCTCCAATAACTGTTTGACCGAAGATACATCTACCAAACCATGGGTATCTTCATCAATCATAAGTGTTGGGCCTTTATCACAATTACCTAAACAGCAAATGGGTAATAAGGTAAAACGGCCATCTTGCGTGGTTTGACCATACTGAATACCCAGCTCACGTTGGAACGCTTCAGCCAAAGTTTCAGCACCCATCAAGAAGCAGGCAATCGAGTCACACAATAAAATTACGTGACGACCCACAGGTTGGCGATAAATACGGTTATAAAATGTCGCCACACCTTCCAAATCTGCAACGCTAATCGTTAATAACTGCGCGATTGCATTCATCTGTGCATCATCTACCCAGCCATTACGGCGTTGTACGCACTTCAGTGCATCCAATGATGCCGCACGTGGATACGGATAGTGATCAATGTGATGTTCTATTTCGTGGATTTCATCCGCAGTCAAAATCCCTTCAACATTCACACGTGGCTTTTTATCAGTCAAAATCATCATAATGCGTACCCCTTAGCGATCCACGTCGGCCATAACCACATCAATGGTTGCCAGATAAATGATCAAGTCTGAAACCAGACTACCGTTAATCACAGATGGAATTTGCTGTAGATGGGTAAAGGTCGGTGTACGAATACGAGTACGATAACTCATGGTTGATTTATCAGACGTCAAATAATAGTTAGACGCACCTTTCACCACTTCCGCCATCACAGATGCTTCACCCGCTGGCATGACAGGCCCCCATGACACACTTAAGAAGTGCGTAATCAGAGTTTCAATATCTTGCAGGGTTTTATCTTTCGGTGGTGGAACTGCCAGAGGATGATCCGCTTTATACGGACCAGATGGCATATTATCCAGACATTGTTTCACGATTTTGAGCGATTCTTCGATTTCGCGATAATGCACCATGACACGAGCATAGGCATCGCCTTCATACTCAAGTGGTACTTCAAAATCGTAATTTTCATAACCACTGTATGGACGATATTTACGCACATCAAAGTCAATACCTGTGGCGCGTAAACCAGTGCCTGTTATTCCCCAAGCCAATGCAGATTTTGCATCATATTGAGCAACATTACGGGTACGACCTTCAAATACTGAGTTTTTAAGTGCAGCAGTATGATATTCCTTCAAACGCTTTGGCATCCATTCGAGAATGTCACGAATCAGTTTTTGCCAGTTGTTTGGAAGGTCATGTGCTGTTCCACCGATACGGAACCACGCAGGATGCATACGGAAACCTGTGATCGCTTCAATCGCGTCATAGATTTTTTGACGATCGGCAAACATATAGAATACTGGGGTCATACCACCCGCATCCTGAATCGCCGTACCGATATATAACAAGTGGTTGTTGATACGGAACAATTCCGACATCATGACACGGATACATTGCGCACGTTCAGGCACTTTAATACCCGCAAGCTGCTCAACGCCCATGACATAAGGCATGTTTTGCGCACAACCGCCCAAGTAGTCCACACGGTCGGTATAGGGAATGAACGAGTGCCAAGTTTGACGCTCAGCCATCTTTTCCACACCACGATGGTGATAACCGATATCAGGCACACAGTCTTTGACTTCTTCACCATCTAACTGTAACACCACACGGAACGCACCATGTGCAGATGGATGGTTAGGACCCAAGTTCAGGAACATGAAATCCTCATCGGCATTTCCACGTTTTAATCCCCAATCTTCTGGGACAAAACGTAAATGTTCCTGTTCAAAATCCTGCTTGGCTTTGTTCTGCATATACGGGGTATATTCGGTCGCACGTGCAGAATATTCTTTACGCAGTGGATGCCCTTCCCAATAAGTTGGTAACAAAATTCGACGTAGCATCGGATGCCCTTCGAAATTGATCCCAAACATATCGTAAGCTTCACGTTCGTACCAGTTGGCATTTGGCCAAATATTGGTGGCTGTTGGAATGTTAATATCATTCTCGTTCAGCGCCACTTTGATACGAATATCACTATTACGTTCTAATGATAATAAGTGATAGAACACCGTGAAATCAGATGCAGGTAAACCATCACGGTGGGTACGTAAACGCTCATCCACCGCCGATAAGTCAAACAACATCACATAAGGACGTTCTACTTTACGCAAAAACATCAGTACATCTTGTACGCGTGCGCGCTCAACCCAGACAGTCGGAAACTCTTCACAAGTCGGTTGCACGTAGAAGTTTTCACCAAACTTGGTTTGGAGTTCCTCTACAATTGCAAATGCTGGGCGTGAATCAACTGGAGTCGATTCTGGCATAGCAATGTCAGTTTCAGCCATTGGCTTGGCTTCCTATTTAATACAAATTCAGTCAATTTTTCTGATGAAACATATCCAGTCGATATATCAAAACTTCATCATGAATAATTATTTAATTTCATCCATAGAGCGTAGGTTTTTCACCGCAATACGCTCAGCATTTTTGCGATCGCGTTCTGGCATCATCTTTGGCTTATACACTGGCTTAAGATCATCACCGATTACGGCAGAAAGTGGACGGCGCTCTAATTGAATTTGGTCTTGGAGTAGCATTAATGCTTGAATCAATGCTTCAGGACGAGGCGGGCAACCTGGGACGTACACGTCAACAGGAATAATTTTATCGACGCCCTGTACAACCGAATAAATGTCGTACATACCGCCTGAATTTGCACAAGCTCCCATGGAAATGACCCATTTTGGCTCAAGCATTTGCTCATAAAGACGTTGAATAACGGGCGCCATTTTGACAAAACAGGTTCCAGCAACAATCATCAAGTCAGCTTGACGCGGTGAAGCACGAATAACCTCGGCACCAAAACGTGATAAATCATGGACACCTGTTAAGGTGGTTGCATACTCAACGTAACAGCATGAAGTCCCAAAGTTAAATGGCCAGACTGAGTTTTTACGCCCCCAGTTGACCACATTATGCATCACATCTTCCAGACGGGTCATGAAGACATTTTTATTGACTTCTTCTTCAAGCGGATCAGTGACAATTTGGCGTTCTTGCAAAGGATATTGATCAGCACTCGGATTCGCACGGGTTAATGTATATTTCATCCCGAGTTACTCCTGTTCAGATGAGGTTTGAGTCGCTGAAATAGACTTCATACGACCTGAGGATTGAGCTGGAATGTGACCTGTAGGGTCCATCACCAACTCCTCAATAGAATTGAAGCGGGTAATATCAGCAATATTCATCTGTGCAGAACCCACTTTGGCCTTAATTCCTGCTGATTTACGACGATCTGCTGGTGCCCAGTTCAATGCACCTACAGCAAATGCATAAACCAAAGCAATCAATAAATCGACAACAAAAATTACAACAGTCGTAAAACCAAGCCAACCCACTTCACGGACAGAGGTTGCCCATGCGTATAAGTAGAGTGCTTCAAGGTCAAAAACAACGAAGAAAATCGCGACCAAATAAAATTTTGCAGACAAGCGGATACGTGCCCCACCTGCGCTCACAACACCTGATTCAAATTGCTCTTGCTTCGCGCGCCCCCACGATTTACCCCCTAGGAGCAAGGGAACGGTAAGCATAAAAACGCACAGAAATGTAACACCGATCACGAAGGCAATAGTTGCCCATTCGTATGGAGTAATGGCACTCATGCGGGGATAACTCCTGGCAGGCCTATTATTTAACAAAGAATGTATGTATTGGCCTTCAAATACACCAAACATAAAATTAATCCCGCCAATTGTACCTGATTTCTAATTTCTGTTGCTAGGTGAAGTACCTTAGTCTTTAGGATGATTTTTTGGACAATTTTAGAAAATATAGGGCTTGAACGCTAAATCCACTGGTATTTATCGGTTTATCAAATCAATTCTCATATTATGATTATTTTTTTCATTTTCTTACATTTTAACCAATATTTCGGACAATTTTGTCCTAAATCATGATTACACCTTTAACCATCACTTATCATGTATTTTTTTGAATTATTTTGCTATTTTCTCAAGAAATACCCTCAACCTCAAACTTGGCTTAAAATCAGCCTACATTAAACGGTGATTTTGCTGAAAATTAAAGCTCTAAAAGACTATCTCAAGTTCAAAAGAGCATGCTATTTTGAGAAGTAGATCATGCTGAACTCGAGTGGTATTTTTTACTTCAATTCAAATTAGGATTGAAATAAAACTGATTAAACAAGCAGAATTTCTAAATGAGGAAAATATATAAAATTAGATCTATAAATCTTTGCAATTCAGTTACATGCTTTAATTAACTTTATACACATCAACCTTGAGCCAATGTGTATGCTAAAAACAAAGAATAAGGAGTAAAATCAATGAGTCTGCACTATACACATAAGCCAAACTATTTTCTTTATGCTCAATTGCTCATTCGACATATTCAAGAATATGTGCAAAAGCATCCCGATGCAGACAATGCAATTTTTGATTTACGTGATATTTATGACCTGTTTCGTCAGGATCTCGCATCAACCACAACCAATCTAGAAGGTATTCTTAACATTACGGATGAATATCGTATTGAAACCATCAATGGTGATCAAAAAATTATTAGTGGTTATAAAATCGATGCAGAAAATAACTTTCTCTTAATCGATTTTGATCAAGATGCTTTAACCAGTTTACGCGCAGGCAAAGCCCTAATTGCACCAGATGCGACCTTACAAGAATAAACTGATTCAAATCAGACAAAAAGAAAGCACTCTAATGAGTGCTTTCTTTTTGTTTTGACAGATTTTTTTGTTTAAGCTTTTGATTAAAGCGTTTTGCTGGCCAAAGCATAATAAAACGCGCACCACCCAAATCAGGACTTTCATCCACACTAATGGTTCCACCAAACCAGTACGCAATCCGACTCACAATAGATAACCCTAAACCATAGCCACCTGAAGCCCGTGTACGACTATCATCCAGACGGGCAAAAGCTTCAAAGATACGTTTCCGATCTTCTTCAGGAATACCAGAACCATCATCCTCTACACAGACAAAAGCATTTCCATCTGCGCGGATACCACCACTCAAGCGAACTTTATGATCACAATGACGTACTGCATTACCCACCAGATTTTGTACGACACGATGCAAATAACGACGTTCTGCATCTGCTATCACATAATTCGGCGGGGGTATCAGCTCAATTTCTTTTTGAGTTTTTAGCGCCTCGGTTTCAACGGCGACCTGATCCAACACATCAATCAGAGCAATTTCCTCAAAATCCAGCGAAGGTGTCCCCTGCTCTAACTTGGCATAAGTCATGATCTCATCAATTAAGGTATTTAAGGCCTCAATATCTTTATCAATCATTTCCATTTGCTGAATCCGATAATTGTAATCATCTTCTTCAGCCAGCATTTCCATCCCGAAACGGACGCGTGCCACAGGCGTTCGTAGCTCATGCGAAACTGCGCGCATCAATTCGCGCTGCGCTTCAATCAAACGCTGGATATGATCTGACATATTGTTATAGCTCGATGCCAGATTGGCCATCTCATCACTACCATCAATAGGCACTCGCAAAGATAAATCGCCAGACTTCATGCGATTTAGAGCGAATCGTACCTGTCTGATTTTTCTCTCTAGCGGTAAGATCAGTCCATAAACCCCTAAACTCAACAGAAATAAGCTAAATAGGGTAATTCCTGCCGATAACTGAAATGGCATCCAGTTAAACATAGGCACTGGACCTAAAACCAAAACCTCAGTCGGATTATTCGGCATCGGAGAAACAATGGAGATCGTGGTTCCGCGTACCGTTGCGCTGTCTTTATACAACATCACACTTTGATCCTGACGCAAACGACCAATTTGCTCAGAATCCAGTTGGATATCTTTAACATCCTGAATGGTGATTGGATAAGAAAAATGCTTTTGAATACGATTAATGTATTCTTTTTCCTGACCTGGATAATAAATCAAGTAGTCCAAAATAAAGATGGGAAGCGCTTTCATTTGGCGCTCACCAATTTTATCTACTTTGACATAGAGGAAATGTTGATTGTCTTCGGGCAAACCAATAATGACGTAAGCAATGCTATTTTCAGCATCATAACGAACAACTGATTTTTGTTCTTCAATACGTTTCTTTTCTGTTCTGGAAAGCTCAATTTTATTTGACGCCACATAATAAATTGGCAGTTCAAGTAAATCAGAGGCATCTGAAATCCAGTCCAGTTTTTGTTGTTCTCCCGGCTGTCGAGCAACACCTTCACTGATGACAAAAGAAATACCATCCGTCAGGGATTCACGATATTCCTGAGCACGTTGGTAATTGATGATCTGAACCAGCAAGTAGCCAAATAAAGCCACCAACATAACCAAGACCACCAAACCAGCATAAATGCGTAAGAAGATACTGTGTTTAAACACTCGATCAACCTTATTGGGAGATTTTTACTAACAATGGATGTTTCATATACCATTGGTTTCTTTTACAAATAAATAGCCTTTGCTACGCACAGTTTTGATACGTTTCGGGTTCTCTGGATCATCGCCAATTTTTGGACGAATGCGTGAAATACGCACATCAATCGAACGATCCTGTCCATCGTATTCAATCCCACGCAGACGCTCAAAAATATCTTCACGAGACAGGATACGGCCTGCATTTGAAGCCAATAGCCAGAGTAAGTCATATTCCGCACTGGTGAAATCAACTAGATCACCATTCAAGGTCACTGAGCGTCCACCATTATCGATGACCAAATCATCAAATTCGATGCGCTGCGCCACTTCATCTTCAACCGTTTTATCAGTACGACGTAACAAAGCACGGATGCGCGCCAATAATACACGAGGCTGTACTGGTTTAGCCACATAATCATCTGCGCCCATTTCCAGACCCAAAACCTGATCCATATCTTCAGTACGCGCAGTTAACATCAAGATCGGAGAATGGTAATGAGGACGCACTTCTCGACAAACGGTTAAACCATCTGCACCAGGTAACATCACATCGAGTACGACAAGATCAGGCTGTTCACTGATAATACGACGAATTGCACGATTACCATCTGTTTCAACCCCAACCTCTAGTCCATTACGAATCAGATATTCCTGTGTTAGACGTGCAAGACGCTCATCATCTTCAACAATCAGAATCTTAGGTAACTTTTCTTCCTGGCTCATACAATGCCCCTATTTATATATTTAAGTGTATCTGTTTAAAATCCGACAGATAGACATGCTTCATAGAAAGCAATATACACACGTTTACATTGTAAACAAGTCCTTGTTCACCAAACTGATACACGCCAGTTGTATTTTGTTGCAATTTTATTAGCTGTTGAATTTTCAGTGATTTTATTATTTTGGTTTAAAAATTACCACTTATCTTAATTCGCTAAATAGTACGTATAAATATTAAACAAATTATTTCTATAGCCGCTTTTTAAGCCTGTAAATGTCTGTTTTTTGAGTTATCCACATAGTTATCTATACGTAATTTTTTAGGACTTTGCTAAGCTATGCATCGCAGAATCAGACAGATAATGAATGAATAAAAAATTAATAAAATGTCAAGATTGATATCAGATTAAAATTCCCGTATCTTGTGTTTAAAACAAACACTAACCACTAAGTCTTGTGTTTATTCCTCAAATATCGAGCCACCTTTTTGCCCGATTGAAACGGTCCAATGAACATAACTATAGATGACAATGGAGCTATGCTGACATGAGCGTAATCACTTCAACTCCTGGCCAACTTCAGGTGATTAAACGCACTGGGGAAGTTGCTGTATTTGATGCAGAGAAAATTTCCGTTGCGATTGGTAAAGCATTTCTGGCGGTCGAAGGACAACAAGGTGCAGATTCAAGCCGTATTCACGACCGTATTACTCAACTTACAGAAATGGTCATGAATACTTTCAATCGTCGCTTACCTTCTGGCGGTACGATTCACATTGAAGAAATTCAGGATCAGGTTGAACTGGCCTTGATGCGTACAGGCGAACAAAAAGTTGCGCGTGCCTATGTCATCTATCGTGAACAACGCGCTAATGCCCGTCAACAGGCCGGTGCAAATCATCACCCGACTTTACAGATTACGGATGCTAATGGTCAGCTCCAGCCATTAGATCTCGATGCGCTATCAGCAGAAGTTGAGAAAGCGGCTGAAGGTCTGGAAGGGATTGATGTTCAAGCGATTGTCGATGAAACAGTTAAAAACTTATATAACGGCGTGAAAGCGAGCGATATTGCCACGACAATGATGATGGCAACACGTACCCGCATTGAACATGAGCCAAATTATACATATGTCACTGCGCGTTTATTGCGTAATGAACTGGTTGCCAAAGGTCTTGAATTTTTAGGTTTACCTGAAGATACGCTTGAAAGTGATGCGCTTGAAATCTTCCTGAAAAAAGGGGTTGAACTTGAGTTACTCGACCCAGAATTATTAAACTTTGATCTTGCCAAACTTGCAGCAGCAATCAAACCAGAGCGATCAAATCAGTTTACTTATTTAGGTTTACAAACACTATACGACCGTTACTTTATTCACTCAGATGGCATTCGCTACGAACTTCCACAATTGTTCTTTATGCGTGTTTCCATGGGGCTGTCCATTAATGAAGCCAATCGTGAAGAACGTGCCATCGAGTTTTATGACTTGTTGTCTAGCTTCGACTACATGGCATCGACGCCTACCCTATTTAACTCAGGCACATTGCGTCCGCAATTATCTAGCTGTTATTTAACCACCATTGGTGATGACCTCTACAACATTTATGGAGCCATGCGTGACAACGCAATGTTATCAAAATGGGCAGGCGGTTTAGGTAACGACTGGACACCTGTACGTGCCCTGAACTCTTACATCAAAGGCACCAATGGTAAATCACAAGGTGTTGTTCCTTTCCTTAAAGTCGCCAATGATACTGCGGTTGCCGTAAATCAGGGTGGTAAGCGTAAAGGTGCGGTGTGTGCGTATCTTGAAACATGGCATCTAGATATCGAAGAGTTTTTGGAATTACGTAAAAACACAGGGGATGATCGTCGTCGTACCCACGACATGAACACCGCCAATTGGGTTCCTGACCTCTTTATGCAACGTGTGTTTGAAGATGGTGAATGGACATTGTTCACTCCTTCCGAAGTTCCAGATTTGCATGATCTAACAGGTCAAGCGTTTGCTGAACGCTATGCGCATTATGAAGCGATTGCTAAAGAGCAAAACTTCCTTTACAAGAAAGTTCGCGCTCAGGACTTATGGCGTAAAATGCTGTCAATGCTGTTTGAAACAGGTCATCCGTGGATTACATTTAAAGACGTGTGTAACTTGCGTTCGCCACAGCAACATGTAGGTGTGGTTCACTCATCAAACCTATGTACTGAAATTACCCTGAATACTAATCAGGATGAAATTGCAGTCTGTAACTTAGGTTCGATCAACCTTGTACAACACGTACAAGGCGGCGCTTTAGACCGTGAAAAATTGGCACGTACCATCAAAACAGCCGTGCGTATGCTCGATAACGTCATCGACATTAACTACTATGCTGTACCACAAGCCAAAAATTCGAACCTGAAACATCGCCCTGTTGGCATGGGTATCATGGGCTTCCAAGATGCTTTATACGAAATGAATCTGGCGTATGGCTCTGATGAAGCAGTTAATTTTGCTGATGAGTCGATGGAAGTCATTAGTTACTACGCCATTCAAACTTCAAGTGATCTTGCGCTTGAACGTGGTGTTTACTCAACCTTTAAAGGTTCACTCTGGGATCAAGGTATTTTACCAATCGACTCTTTAGACCTTGTTGGTAAAACACGCCCTGAACGTATGTTTGAAGTGGATCGTACTCAACGTTTGGACTGGGATACTTTACGTACCAAAGTGCAAAAAGATGGTATGCGCAACTCAAATGTTATGGCGATTGCACCAACTGCAACGATTTCTAACATTTGTGGCGTGTCTCAATCGATTGAGCCGACATTCCAAAACCTGTATGTGAAATCTAACCTTTCTGGTGAATTCACCGTGATCAACCCTTACCTTGTTCGCGCATTGAAAGATCGTGGTCTTTGGGATAGCGTGATGGTCAATGATCTGAAACATTTTGAAGGTTCAGTACAAAAGATTTCACGTATTCCAGAAGAACTGAAAGCGATCTTTGCCACTGCATTTGAAGTTGAGCCACGCTGGATTGTGGATGCTGCCTCACGTCGTCAAAAATGGATCGATCAGGCACAGTCGCTGAACCTGTATATTGCAGGTGCCAACGGTAAGAAACTGGATATCACTTATAAAATGGCATGGTTACGTGGTCTAAAAACTACGTATTACCTCCGAGCTTTAGGTGCAACCTCGGCTGAGAAATCCACCATCAATACTGGCGCATTAAATGCAGTTAAAGCAACTACGGTTACAGCCCCTGTTGCAGCAGTGGCTCAGGAAGTAAAGCCTGAAGTGACAGCAGAAGATGGTTTCACGACGGCGGCACCAGTGCCAATGGCTTGTTCAATCGACAATCCAGACTGTGAAGCTTGTCAGTAATGACGAACACGCAAGGAAATATCAGAACAATATTTCCTTGCACAATAAAAGGTAAAGATCATGTTACATCTCAGTCATAACTACACATTAGGTCTAGCTGTACTGATTTTTGCCTTTTTATTCTTTTACGCGCCTATGGTTTACGCTTTTTTTAAGATTCGTAATCAACAGCGTAATCAAAATAAGTAGTGGGGATATAGGTTCTATTGAATAATTTTAGAACATCTATCGACAAAACTTAATTTTGCTTACACATAATAAGCGTATAGTAATGGCATCTTCGTAGAAAGGTGTCGATAAAGATATTAACAACGAAGAGAGAATTTGATTATGTCTATCCTGAGTTGGGACGATTTCGAAGATGATTCGCAAAAACCGGCTGCACCTGAACACAAGTCTGCGCCCGTCGAACCGCAAAAAGCGCCAACTGCGCCGCTGGTATCTGATGCAGAGCCATCATCGCCGCGTGTGGCAAATGTACAACCCGCTGGAACCGCTACCAGCCGATCAACAGATTCAACCGATTCGGTGGCTCGAGCATCTGAATCCTTAAAAAATCTGGATATTACAGTGGGTCTGGAAGAGCTTGAAACGGGTGCAAATCGCGTACAAGTTGATGATAAAGCCATGATCAACTGTCGTGCGGACTTAAACCAGTTAGTGCCATTTAAGTACGAATGGGCGTGGCAAAAATATCTGGATGGGTGTGCCAACCACTGGATGCCGCAAGAAGTCAACATGAACCATGATATTGCATTATGGAAGTCTGAAAATGGTTTGACTGAAGATGAACGTATTATTATTAAACGTAATCTTGGCTTTTTCTCGACTGCGGATTCTTTAGTTGCCAATAACTTGGTTCTGGCGATTTATCGTTTAATTACCAATCCTGAATGTCGTCAGTACATTTTACGTCAGGCATTTGAAGAAGCGATTCATACGCATGCCTATCAATATTGTATTGAATCTTTGGGTATGGATGAAGGCGAAATCTTCAACATGTATCATGAGATTCCAAGTGTGGCGCGTAAAGCAGCTTGGGGCTTGAAATATACGCAATCTTTGAGTGATCCAAAATTTGAAACAGGCACACCTGAAACTGATCAGCAATTATTACGTAATCTGATTGCATTTTATTGTGTACTTGAGGGAATTTTCTTCTACTGCGGCTTTAGTCAAATTTTGAGTATGGGTCGTCGTAATAAAATGAACGGTGTTTCTGAACAGTTCCAGTACATTTTGCGTGATGAATCCATGCATGTGAACTTTGGTATCGATATGATTAACCAAATCAAGATCGAGAATCCGCATTTGTGGACAGCCGAGTTCCAACAAGAAGTCATTCAAATGATTCTTGAAGGTACCTTGCTTGAAATCGAATATGCGCGTGACACGATGCCACGTGGTGTATTAGGCATGAATGCAGCGATGATGGAAGAATATTTAAAATTCATCTGTAACCGTCGTTTGGCTCAGCTTGGTTTACCTGAACAGTATCCAGGTGTAAATAATCCATTCCAATGGATGTCTGAAATGATGGATTTGCGTAAAGAGAAGAATTTCTTCGAGACTCGTGTGACAGATTATCAGACTGGTGGGGCGTTGAGCTGGTAAGTTAAAATCTCCGCCGTCACGCGACACATGAGTTGACATTTACGACACATGTAACGACATTACGCGACACATGTAATGACACTGAAATAAAAAATCCGACGTTTAGTCGGATTTTTTATTTATTTAAATTAAATGTATTTCACTTTCATCGAACCATTCTTTTTCAATTAATTTACCCTTTAAAAGCTCAGAGTTTTTCGTATAGCAAACCACAGCTAAACTCTTCTCAGCTCTACTACAAATTACATAGAAAAGTCTACGAGTGCGAGACAATGCATTATCCTCTCCTTGAGCTTCGTTCTTTTTATCACTATCACTTAAACTTTTAATACCTAAAAATTTATCATAGTTAAATAAAAAACCTCCAGCTTCATCATCATCTAATATCGCCATGACCCTCTCAAACTGCAATCCTTTAACTCCTTGATGAGTATCGAATGCCGAACTTCCATCTATATAAGATGCATATTTAAATAGTTGATCTATTTTTGCATCTAAGGCTTGACTATACGCAATAAGTTCGGAGGAGCTACTGTCTGCATCTACAGCATAATTATCTAAAATTAATGCCTGTATTAATAATGGTGGAATGTTCAAAAGGTTAGTCTGATAAATATAATTGAGAATAATCTTTATAGAGTTACTACTATCCATCAAGAGATCAAACAACTCATTTTTTTTATCTCTTATATTTTTCAAATAACTCAACTGATCTTCCACAGTAGAGAAATCAAGAAAAATATCTGAACTACTCCTCAATATCCTTATGATATTAAAGTTATTTTTAGATTTTACAGAGTTAATAAATTCACAAAAAGTACCCACTAAAAATCTTAAAGACTGAGTATCAGCGGCACTCAATTTACTTCGTAATGCCGAATCATATAATGGTTTATAGAACTTATGAAATCCAGAACGAGTTGCAGCCATGTGATGCTCTAAAATTAAGGTTTTTATCTCAGACCTTATATTCCATTTATCATCATTGGTTATTTCTCTCATTGTTTTGCATATTTCATCTTCAACTAACAATTTATCTAAATTCGGCTTATTTGTATCAACAATTAAACAGCGAGCAAATCCATTATGATTAACTTTAGATTCTTGTTGAAATTTATCGGCATCGAATCTTACTTTATTAATTAATGTCACTACTCTTTTCGGACATCTCCAGTTCTCAATCTTTTCTGGGCGTTTCCAATTTTCAGGAATAAACTTACTTAAATCTTTCTTATTATTAGTAAAAATTCGCTGCATATTATCACCAAATAACCCTATTACAAACTGACTATGAAATTCAATTTGCGTTTGGACTAATGCATCAATAACTTTTTCATAGGTATCTTGAGCTTCATCTAAAAATAGAATAGGAAATTTATTCACCAAAATTTTTCTAAATGACTTCTTTTCTACTAATAATTTTGAAAAGATGTCTATAACTTCTGAGTGTTCTAATGAACTTTCTTCAACATTTGAATAATTTGGATTGTAATTAAAGCATCTAGTTGATTCTAATGAAGACAATCTTTTTAAAGACTTCCTAATTCTCTCTTGTCTACCGATACTGGTTTTATTATTTAAATCTCTAGATTTTTTTAATGCCTTTTCCTCTTCATTAATAATTTCCTTCAAATTCTCTTTAATAATATCTTTAATCTCCTTTGTAAAGGGTGATATTAAACTCCAAGCAAAGCTATGTATTGTACTGACAAAAAAATTATTATCAAAATTTACCCGCTCTTTAATTTCATCACAGGCAGCATTTGTATATGTTATAACAGCAAGTTTTTTATTTTCTCTACCAAGAGATAAAAGAATATCTTCCTTTATTTTATTTAATACCTGATGTAATGTATGGGTTTTTCCAGCACCTGCACCTGCATATAGAATGAAACTTTGTGGAGGAGATGAAGATACATAATCAAATATTAAATCTTCTAAAACTAAAGAATTAACAGACTTCATTAGCTTCTCCTTGCGCTAAATCGTCAATACCTAATATTTTATTTTCTAGCCAAGTTAACCCCTCATCAATATATCTTGGTGTTTTTAAATCCTTTGGCTCCAGACCATAAATTAAATCCATAGCCATATCAACTTTATTGCTTTCTAGGGCTGAAAAAATACTCTGTCTAAAATCATTAAAATCCTCACAACCTTCAGCTTTCATCATTTTTAACAAAACGCCAGTCGCTTTTATACGAGGATCATCTTTATCAACATCTTTTTTAAAAATAGTGTTGATCCAAGTTCTATTTTCAAAATAAATAGACTCCTCAAATGTGTAAGGAAATACTATTTTATTTTCATCATTAAAATTCAAAGAAACTTGAGTCTGATAACTTACCCTTATATTACCATTAGTTTTGTCTTCATATTTTAAACTTAACAAATCATCAATTTTCTCCTTGATAGGAAACCATGTTTTTAAAGTATCATTATTTGTTAATTGATTTGCATTAGGTAAAGGTACACACTTTTTATATTTTACTTTTTCAGCATTATTATTATTATTCATTTTAATATTCCCATCTTCATCCGTCTGAATTTCCATTCTAACTGAATCTAGATCTGTAATAATCAAACACGGTAAGGCAAGTTTTTCAATTAAATTTTTTAATCGATGTGCATGCGCTCCCCCAACTGAGAGTATAGAGATATAACTGCTATTAAGTTTAGGAAAGTGATTCTTAATGAAATGCGGTAATAATAACCTTTCAGCATCGCCTTCGACTAAGATAACCCCATTTGCAAAAAATAAATCGCAATGAGTAGTTCTAATATATCGAGTTACAAACTTCTCATTCTGTGATGAATTTTCATCAAAAGTTCTAGAAAGATCTACTACTTCTGCATGTGGTATCGCATCACTATTTTTCCTTTTAAAGTAACGCAGATTTGAAAAGTCTAGTTCTCGAGCTAAATAACTTGAATGAGTACTTACCAATAATTGTGTTCCACAATGACTAGGTTGACCTAGACACAAGGTCTCATATGCTTTCTTTATAAAGACTTGCTGTACTTGGGCATGTAAATGAGCTTCTGGTTCTTCAATAAGAACTAAATGTAAAGGCTCTATGGGCTCTTGATCTAATTTATTCTTGCGTAACCAAGTTTCACGAAAATCTATCAATGTTAAAGTAATAGAAATTAACCTTCTGAAACCTAGTCCATTCAATCCCTCAGGAATTCTAATTTCCTCTTCACCATCATTATTAATCTTAAAACGTATTGCACTTTCATGACCTAATGTCTCAATTTGGTCAATCTTACTGGAAATACTAATATTAGGATCATTTTTACTTCCAGGGTAACCTGGACTGCTCCCAGTATCCTAGACATGAGACAGCTTCATTTTGAAGCTGCCTCAAATGCTTCTGGGCTCATCCCATCGAGATGCGAATGACGCCTGATTCGATTGTAAAACATCTCGATATAATCAAACACATCTGCACGAGCCATTTCTCGTGTTTTATAGATTCGCTTTTTAATTCTTTCCTTCTTTAAGCTGCTAAAAAAGGATTCAGCAACAGCATTATCCCAACAGTTTCCCCTCCGGCTCATACTTGGAACCAAATTATGCTTCTGACAGAATTTCTGCCAGTCTCCGCTGCTGTATTGTGAGCCTTGGTCTGAGTGTATGATCACAGGTTCATTGGGTCTGCGTCGCCATACTGCCATAAGAATTGCATCTAAAACGATATCCTTGGCAAGCGTAGGTTTCATTGACCAACCGATGACTTTCCTTGAATATAAATCGAGAACCACAGCCAAATATAACCAGCCTTGCCAAGTGCGGATGTAGGTAATATCAGTCACCCACGAGGTATCAGGTGTGTTTACAACAAACTCTCGATTTAAATGGTTAGGTGGCACAATCTGCGGACGACCACGACCATAGCTTTTATGCTTCTTATATCCTCGAACAGCGGCAATGGCATTGTTCTTCATGATCTTCAGCACACGATTAGGCCCACAGTTTTCACCTAGCTCTTTAAGATCCAGTGTGATGCGACGATAACCGTAGATACCATAACTGGCATCATAAGAAGAACGGATGAGCTGTAATAAGCGCTTATCTTCAATAGTCCTGCCTGATTCAGGTTCATGCAACCAGGCGTAATAGCCAGCACGAGCAATCTTCAGAACCCGACACATCGTTTTAATCTTAAATTGATGGCTGTATTCAAGGATAAATTGATACTTTACTCGGGCAGGCTTGCAAAGTACCTTGCGGCCTTTTTTAAGATATCCCGTTCCTCTTCAGTTTGTTTGAGCTGACTTTTAAGGCGTAGAATTTCTTTCTTTGCTTCGAGCAGTTCATGTTCATCAGAGTTATTATGTAAAGGCTGTACTGCCTTTAGCCATTTATAAATGCTGTGCTGTGATACACCTAAACGTTCTGCAACATCGGTGACAGAATATCCACGTTCAGTAATCAATTTGACAGCTTCATCTTTAAATTCTGGGGTGTATCGTTGTCCACTCATAAGGTTCTCTCCTATGCAAAAAGAATAGACGATATTTGTCTAGGAGAATGGTGGCAGTCCAAGAATAGACGATATTTGTCTAGGAGAATGGTGGCAGTCCAAGAATAGACGATATTTGTCTAGGAGAATGGTGGCAGTCCAAAAGATGGTTTTGTGTGTCAATAATTTTGGTGGCTACTCAAATAGCTATCTAATTATAAAAAATAAAAATTAAGAATCTGACTTCATAAAATATGATGTACTTGAAACGAAATAGCCATGTTAGTTATTTCTAATCTATTTTATTATTTAAGGTCACATAAAAATAATTGCCATGCATCACTCAATTGAGCTTCATCTAGAGCTTTCTTGAGTTCATCAGACATAAAAATTGAGTGATTTAATTCTGGATCTTGCCATAAATCGACATCACATGCTAAAACTTCTTTCTCTACTGCTATCGCATAATCAGCATAATCAGCATGGTATAAGCTAAAAAGTTGGTAACCTTCATGCTTGGTATATGAACGTTTGTCCAACTCTTGTGTACAGTATTCTGGGCATAAATAGCTTTTTAGCTCAACAATATTGAAAAAATAGTAAGTCTGAGCATTTACAGGTTCATTTAATTGAATATCAAAAAATGACAATGGATAAAGTACACTTTCCCCTAAACGAAATTGTTTTAGTACATTTGCACATGCTTCAGTGACAATCACAAAGCCATCTTGGGTACGAAAAAAACTTGGTAATTTAACTGTTTTGCTAAAACCATGTGCATATAAAATAGTCGGCACATTGGCTAGGTCTAGCTTTTCAGCTTTATGGTATCTTTTAATTATTTCTATACTCTTTTGAGTCATTTCATTTTTTTTCTCTTTTTCCTCTGCCGATGCTCCCATTTTATTTAGTTTATTAAACTCAGGATAGTTAAATAAACCAGGGAAAGATAATTCAAATACTCGATAGTTTTCATCAAACATAATAGTGGTAGTCCATACTTTGTCAGACATAATTCTCTCTTTTAGGTTTTGGTAAGGTTAGAGCTGGAATAGTAGCATTGAGCCTATTTTTTATAAGTTAAACACTCTAGTTCTACGACAAAATTTGTCGTTTGAAAAATAAGCTATCAGCTCCGTTCGTTTTATATATTAATTACAAACAGACGTATTTTTAACAAAAAACTAAAATTACTTTACATAAGTTTCACAATTACTGCTTTTCATGAATTTATGTGCTCTTATCAAAATGACACCAAATGTGTCACTTCTTTGTGATAGTGACATGGGCTGTGTCGTTATATTTTCTCATCATGTGTCGCAAAGATTGCTAAGTTTTTGAGTTTAACAATTCAAAAATGATAGAGGATGTGTCGCCTAACGGACCGTCAGGCGACACATCAGTTGTCATTAATAAGAAATATAATACACCCAGTAAGTAATCTAGGTTTCTTACTGGGGACTTTAAAAATATATTATGGACTACCACCATTCTTCTAGAAAATATGGTCTTTTTTCAGATTTTCTAAAAAAAATTCTAAATGAAATACTTATAACAACTTTAAATCAAATTATTCATAAAAACTAAACCGTTCAGTCAAATATTAAATATGAAAATTCAAGTGAATTTTTGTTGATTAAATTTTAAAACATGGTTAGATTTTTCAAACTCATTGTTGATAAACAATGAATGGACAAATTTTAAGTATGCGTGGTTGAGTCAAATGAAAATTCAGGGACTGAAACAAATAAGCTTTGCTAGCTTTGTGACAGCAATAACATGTTTTAATTTAAGTCATGCGGATGATGCTTTCAGTCCTCAAAGCAAGTATTTGTTTGGTGACTGGAATGGAAAACGGACAGAGCTCGCCAGTCAGGGCGTAAATTTTGATGCCAATCTTTATGTCGATACCGACTATCTGGCAGATGGTGGCTATAAACCACGAGATGGTGCAACCTTCGCAAGTCAGCTCTGGTTAGGCAGTAGTCTGGATCTGGAAAAAATGTTGGGTTGGAATGGCGTTTCAGTTCGTGCCATTGTCACTGCTCGTCAGGGTCAAAGTACCAGTGTTGATAATATTTCGTATCCGGGTGCGCCACAAATGGCCAATACACAAGCCACTTGGGGTCGCGGCAATGTCGACTCTCGCTTAACTCAACTCTCGATTGAAAAGATTTTTACAGATACGGGTTGGAGTGTTCGCGTTGGTCGTATCGGTATGGGTTCATACTTTAATACGATGGGATGTGACTTCCAAAGTACCTCGTTTTGTACCGCACAAAACGGAAAATGGATGGGTAATGTCTGGTATAACGAACCCGTGGCGCAATGGGCGGGAATTGTAAAATATCGATTTACCCCTGAACTCTCTGCCCAAGTAGGTGTATTTGAGTTTAACCCGACCAATATCAAAGAGAATCAGGGTTGGAATTTAAAATCCGACCACATGGATGGTGTCACTGTCCCTGTTGAACTGCATTATCAACCTAAACAAGGGATTAACCATTTACCGGGTAGCTATCGTCTAGGTGTTTTTTATAACAATGCCGATAAAACCCAAAACAAAGATGTCATTACAGGTGAGCAGAAAGACCATGCTTATGCAGGTTGGTTTACCGCAGATCAACAATTCACTTCTGTGGATGGCGGCAAACGGGGTTTATACGGATTTACCAATATTTCCTTCCATGACACCACTGTGAATAAAATTGATAATACTCAACAAATCGGGATTCGTTATCTGGGCTTATTAGATGATCATCCCACTGATATGTTAGGCTTAGGTGTCAATCGCATTCATGTCAATGATCGTTATCGGGATGGTATCTACAACAAGAAAGCCTTAATTAATGAAGATGCTGAATACAATATTGAATTGAACTATTCGCACTATGTCACACCGTGGTTGATGTTACGCCCTGTGGTGCAATATGTCATTCAACCGGGTGCGACCGATCAAGTGGATAATGCACTGGTACTTGGTTTGACCACTAAAGTGATTTTCTAAATTTATTCTGTATTTAAAATGCCGTGATTCTAAGCTCACGGCATTTTTATTTTGAACATGCATGAATGGTCATTTTTCAACTTATCAGCAAAAAATAACATCGCCTTACTTTTTTATTTAATCCATCTCTGCCAAGATAAAAACACAATAAAACAATGCTAGAGAGGTAATGCCGATGATTTCAACAAACCTCCCCCTCACCGATATTCATCGACATCTGGATGGCAATATTCGCGCACAAACCATTTTAGATTTGGGACAGCAATATCATATTGCCCTACCCGCTCAAACGCTCGAAGAGTTACGTCCACACGTACAAGTCATGGATAATCAACCCGATTTACTCAGTTTCTTGGCAAAGCTGGACTGGGGTGTCAAGGTTTTGGCAAGTCTGGAGGCATGCCAACGGATCGCCTATGAAAATATTGAGGATGCCAAGCAACAAGGTCTAGACTATGTCGAATTACGTTTTTCTCCGGGTTATATGGGCATGACTCATCATCTGCCTTTAGCAGGTGTGGTTGAGGCGGTGATTGACGGCGTACAACAGGGTTGCCGTGATTTAGGGATTCAGGCAAATTTGATTGGTATTATGAGTCGCACTTTTGGACAAGCCGCTTGTCAGGCTGAACTCGATGCCTTACTCACCCATAAAACCCATATCACAGCTTTGGATTTGGCAGGTGATGAACTGGGATTTCCCGGAACGCTTTTTCTGGATCAATTTAAACAGGCTCGAAATGCAGGCTGGCATATTACCGTTCATGCAGGCGAAGCCGCAGGTCCAGAAAGTATCTGGCAAGCCATACAGGAACTTGGGGCAGAGCGTATCGGGCATGGTGTCAAAGCTATTCATGATCCAAAGCTGATGGATTATCTAGCTGAGCATCAGATCGGGATTGAATCGTGCATCACATCAAATGTACAAACCAGCACGGTCAGTTCAATTGAAAAACATCCCATCAAGGACTTTTTACAACATGGGATTTTGGCGACGATCAATACCGATGATCCTGCGGTAGAAGGCATTGAAATTCAGCATGAATATCAGGTTGCAGCACCACAAGCAGGTTTAACCGAAGATCAAATCCGAACTGCGCAGGAAAATGGTCTCAAAGTGGCTTTTTTATCTGAACAGGAAAAGCAATTATTAAAAAATCAGGCTTTGGCTCGTCAACATGAAGTCGCATAATTTTTAAAACGTACAAACCGTATCTTATAAATGGCTATGAAATGTAGCCATTTATTGAGATATATTCGTTGTCACTGAATTTTTCTGTTGCAAGTTAGCAATATGTGTACGATTGGTTTTCCATGAAGGCTCCAATATTTCTTTTTCGATCCGATATTTAATGCGTTTTTGTTTCATAGTTGGAATCACCTCCTGATTAAATTTTTTCACATGTGTGATCCAATCTTTACCCCGACAAACATGTTCAGGCATGACGGTTTTAAACTCGCTACGTGATGTAAATACAATGACTGAATGTAGATATTCAGGAGCAACCACATCTTCAAGAATTTGCTCCAATACTTTTAAATGCTTGAAGTTCTGATGAATTGGGTTTTGAAAACGATAACTTTTTTATAGATTTTTTGCGTCCATTGTTTTTGATTAATACTGCCAAAAATCCAGCCTGTATAATTTTTAGTTTCTATAATAAAAACGCCATATGGGCTAATCAAAATATGATCAATTTGTGTTGTTCCGTTTTGCTCATCGGGAATCGTGCAGTTATTCAGCATGATATATTCTTCGCCTAAATGTCGTTTCGCATGATCAATCACCATACTCTCACCCATTTTCCCTTTAAATGCAGGCGAAGATAGATAAGCAACAATCCCCATGATAACAATGAAAAAAACGATATATAAAAACATCTCATTATCCTTATTTTATAGAGGTGACAGTTTAGCTAATTCAAATATTATTCAATTCCAAACGCAGTAAAATTTCTTTTTTATCTAAACCGCCTGCAAACCCTACCAATGCTCCTCCCGCTCCAATTACACGATGACAAGGTGCGATAATTGAAATCGGATTTTTACCATTGGCAGCCCCTACAGCGCGAACTGCTTTTTCATTACCAAGTTGCTGGGCAATTTGTTTATAACTGCGAGTTTCCCCATAAGGAATCGTCAGTAAGGCACTCCAGACTTGTTTCTGAAAATCTGTTCCTTCAAAATCAAGTAGAATATCAAATACCTTGCGCTGACCTGAAAAATACTCGATTAATTGCTGTTGGGTATTCAATAAAATCGGATGGGATACATCTTCAATTAATTCAGCCAGACGTACTCTTTTTGGGTTTTCATTGTCCCAAAGAATAGCCACCAAAGCCTGCTCATTCGCCACTAATTTAAGCTGTCCCACAGGCGAAGCCATATAACAATAAGATAACTGCATACCAAATAACCTTAAGTAGGTGATGACAGTTTCATGAGCACGAGACCTGAGACGATTAAAATCGCAGCCATCATGCGCATTGCTCCCATAGGTTCATGCAAAATCAAAATACCCACGATAAAAGAACCAATGGCACCAATTCCTGTCCAGACTGTATAAGCCGTACCAAGCGGCAAGCTCCGCATTGAAATTGATAATAATATGACACTCAATACCATAAATACGATGGTAATGACACTTGGCAGCAAACGGGTAAAACCGTCTGACATTTTCATCGAATATGCCCAGATGACTTCAAAAAGTCCCGCCAAAATTAAGATTGCCCAAGCCATTTTATGCTCCATAATCAGGCGTCAGGTCGTCCTGACATTGTTTCCCTCATCTGGGGGAGGTCGTTCCTCCAAAACGATGATTATAGTCAATTTAATCGGGATGACCAATTTTGATTTTGAAACGTCATTGTTCACGCCAAATAATTTGATCCACTCGCATCAACTCACACGCCCCCGCACCCGTATCCTCACGTGATAAGGAACTTCGCCAACGCCAGCCATCGCTTGACTGAATTTCGATTAAAGCACCTTTGAGGAAAACTAAATCATCTTTTTTTAGCTGCTGTAATTGTTTGGCAATCTCTGGCGTTGCAGGAACCAGATGCATATTGGCACTGTGTGTCGAAATATCATTCAATGAAATTGGAGGAATTGAATCAATACGCCAATGGTACCAACGATTGCCTTGTGAAATATCAATCTGTTTATAAATACTGGGATTTGCCATTTCGCCCCATCCCACCGCAATATCCATCGGTGAAAATTGAGCCTCTCTCCCAGCGTGATAGTCCTCACGTGACAAAACCCTGAATGTTCCTTCATAAGGCTGTAATTGTTGAATATGAATGTTGTGATCTGAACTAAAGGTCTGAATATCGGGCGCTGGTTTTATCCATGTTGTCCAAGCGCCCCACGCGACCGCGATGATCAATAAAAAGTACATCCATTTACGCATTTGTGTACTCAATATTTTGATGGTTTCAGTGCGAGTTTATTTAAAATCAGAATATTAAACACTCGTAAAAAAATTAAAAATATCACCAACATGGCCATCATCAAATCAATACTTATGTTCTGTGTGAGTTGAAGTAGCACACCAGCCATCACCAACGTGATTGCAATTGTTACATCCATATTGCGCACTAAATGACTCCAGTGCAAAGGTCGATTTTTAATATAGTCTTTAGCAATCAAATAACGCGATAAAATAGTCGCTGTCAGGATCACCAATCCTTGCAACAGCACAAATCCCGCCAATGCAACCTGTGCATTAAAATAATCATATACAATGCCGATCATTAAAGCAGTGGCTGCGACCAGTTCAAACCACGCCAATGCCTGAATTAATCTATTTCGAAGCAAAGGCTCAATCACGATGGCATTATTGGCGACCAAATAAATCACGGCATCCATCAGGATCAACAAACTCATCGCCAAGAGACTAAACGAGGTCGCCAGAATTGCCATACACAAAGTGACCAGACACAAAATAATATAAATCGAAGATAGCCACGACAGGATTTGCGTGGTTTTGATCACGGGTTTTAAGGTGGTGGTGACAGGCACAAAATTAGATAGCGTTTGTTGATAATCCGCCTGTTTCACTTTGTTCTTTAATAAACTGGTCAATACCTCTACTTCACCATCATGGAAAATGGCCATATGTTGAGTTTGATGATCCATCTCAATATATTTGACCTGATGACATTGCACCAAAGCCTTGCGCAATTCACGTTCATGCGCCATATCCAGTTGGGGAATATAGTAATAACTCACCCATTCCGACTGAATATTGTCTTGTTCTGAAAAATCATATTCATCATCTGCAAGTAAATTGCCGTCTGTGTGTAACTCCCGTTGCGATTGAAAAAAAGCATTTGAAAGTAAAAAGCGTTGGTACTGTTGTTTTAGGCTCATTGACGCACCAGATTAGATGCAAAAAGAATGTCATCAGGTTAATTGTGATGACATTCTATACAGCTTTATTTTGACGAATCAATTAAAACTTGAAAGTAATCCCTGCACCATACAGCCAGCCCGATTCTGAACTGGTTGCAACTTGACGACTGGTTTCACGATCCCCTTTTTCATAACGATAGGCGACATCAATAAACGGCATTACTTTTTTGCTGATCTCATAACGGGTTTGAACGCCTGTTTGCAAAGAGCTTAAGCCTGTCTTCTTTGCATTATCAGATTCATCCCGAATTAAAACATCCGCTTTAAGATAAGGTTGAGTAATGAGCTTTTGCGTCAGCAAAATGTCGCGCTCAGTTTCCAGACTTAAGCTGACATGTTGATCTTGACCGACATAAATATAGGCATCAGTTTCAAAGAAATATGGGGCTAAACCATGTAGACCAAATGCTGCATCCACCGCTTCCTGACGATGTGCCTCAAAGGCTTCACTGCGATAACGCAAGCCGACTTGAGCATCCCAAAAATCAGCAATGTTTCGGCTATATAATGCCGAAATCGCATAATCAGCTTTCTCAGATTCTGACTTTTCACTGTGAGCTTTGATGAAAAGTTTATTTTGATCTGTGCCAATCCAGGTTTCCAGTTCAGTATTAAACTCGCCCTGCCCGTGTTTATCCAATCGCCATTGATTGTCCAGTTTCGTTGCCTGATAAATTTGTCCGCCATGTTCACGGCGATGATCATGATCTGAATGATCATCAACACTCACATTTGAAGGTACTTCACTATTTGTCTGCACTTTATTTTTTTCTGGCATTGGCATTTCAGTATGATCTTGACCATCCGACATCGACATATTGGACATCATCATGTCATGTCCTTCATGAGCAAAAGCCCATGAGCTCATCATAAAGCCTGTTGAGAACATCAACACAGTCATCATTTTAGTGGTGCGCATGTTGATCTCCTTGAACAGGTTGTTCAGTATTTTCAGATAAAACTTTAGGCAGTGTATATTGATCGACTTTTGCCACAATCAGTTTATTCATCATGCCCGCCGACATGTGGTACAACAAATGACAATGAATCGCCCATTCACCTAATTCATCTGCGGTCAAAAGTGCTGTCACTGTTTTACCGGGCGGCACAATGAGGGTGTGTTTATTTGGAAGATTTTGTATAGATTGACCATTTTCCAATTGTACAAACATGCCATGCAAGTGCATTGGATGTGCCATCATGCTGTCATTAATAAATTTCAGCCGAATTCGCTCTCCATATTTGACCTGTAAAGGTTCAGCCTCATTATATTTTTTGCCATTCATGGTCCAGATATAACGTTCCATATTTCCGCCCAAACGAATCACTAATTCTTTGGTCGGCTGACGCGTATCTGTTTGTGGGGTGAGTGATTGTAAATCCTGATATCGCAATGCCTTTGCACCTTGTGGAGTCGAAGCATTGGCCCAACCTTGTACGGTTTGCTTTGACTCGAATAGGGTTTGCGGATGAGAGGTCTCATGTTGCATCATTTCCTGATGCGTCATTTGCTGATGTGATATTTCTTGCGTCATCTGTTTATGTGACATCGCATCATGATCCATGTGTTCTGACATATCTGGCATCGATGACAATTTGGTTGATGAAGGTTCGGATGTATGAGACATCTTCTGCGACATTGGCATTGACATAGCAGCGTGATCTGTATGTTCTGAACTATCAGACATGTTGCCATGTCCCATGTCTTGCATTGTGAGCAATGCACGTGGTCGTGCGTCTGGAATGGTAATCTGCTGTGGTGCAGGCATCGCCACATTTTGCAGACTTGCCAATGCAAACCCACTCCGATCAATCGACTCAGCCTGTATTTGATAATGCGCGGCTTTCGGCTCAACAATCACATCATAAGTTTCTGCTGTCCCAATTCGAAATTCATCCACTGGGACAGGCTTGACAGCTTGCCCATCAGCACTGACCACGGTCATTTTCAAGTTGGGAATACGCACATCAAAAAATGACATCGCAGATGCATTGATAAAACGTAATCGAACTTTTTCACCCGAAGTAAATT
Source organism: Acinetobacter ursingii DSM 16037 = CIP 107286 (assembly GCF_000368825.1). Classification (GTDB taxonomy): domain Bacteria; phylum Pseudomonadota; class Gammaproteobacteria; order Pseudomonadales; family Moraxellaceae; genus Acinetobacter; species Acinetobacter ursingii. The sequence continues at coordinate 330,768 of NZ_KB849715.1, forward strand.
CGCCAGTCCAGTTCTGTTCTGGCGTTTTACCATTGACCAAGAAAGTATAGCCTGTGACATCTGACAGATCGGTTTTCAGCATCCGCATCTGATTCCACATTTTACGATCTTGCCACGTGGCTTTCAGCCCTTGTTGTTTGACCTGTTGCAATACATCGCCCAAGGTTTCACGCTGATTTTGATAATATTCGGCAGACTTTTTCAGATTTTTCATCAATGTTTCACTCGATGAATCATGAAAATCTGACAGCATCACCACATAATCCCGTTTAGTTTGTTCCTGTGCTGTCAATGGCTTGTTATCTTTAGGATAGACAATAAAAGCGCCATATAAGCCATCCTGCTCTTGTCCCTTACTATGCGCGTGATACCAATACGTTCCGTTTTGACGGATTTTAAAACGATATTCAAATGAACCGTCAGGTTTGATGCCTTGAAAGCCATTAAACCCAGGTACGCCATCCATAATGCCGGGCAACAATAAACCATGCCAATGAATCGAAGAATCCTGATTTTTCAGGCTATTATGAACATGAATAACCGCTTCATCACCTTCTTCAAATTCAAGTTTGGGAGCAGGAAACTGACCATTAACGGTAATTCGCTGAACAGGTTTTCCCGTGATATTGACGGTTTTTTCAGCAATATCCAAATGGTATTCTTTGACCGCCGCTAGACTAAACGGCGAAATAGCCAAACACAGTCCTGTAAAAAGGACATTTTTTAATAAAATAGACATGACTAACCTCAAAATTTAAAACTGAATATTTAGTTTGAATTTGAGATTAGGCTTTGGGTGGTCTGAGAATTTCTTGCCAGAAACCAGAAAAATGCTGGCCTCTATAATCCGTATGAGAATCTGAGATGGCAGCAAAGACAGTTTGTTGCGGCAATGTTGGAATCACATGTTCAACATACGTATTTAGATTTTGACAATGTAACTGATGACAATCCTGACAGGACTGTGCGGCGTTAGAAGCATGTAAGGAAGTTGGTTGATCACAATGCAGCATACTTGTATTGGCATGTTTTAAATCATGCGACGCATGCGCTGCTTTTGTAGCTTGCATGCCCATGTGATGACACGATGATTGATCAGAAACATGCGACATCGATTGAGCAGTCTGTTGCATCATAGAGGCATGCATATTTTTGACTGAAGCAACAGCCACACCACTCCAGCTCATGATAAAAACCATAAGCAACACAAACCAAGTCTGTCTGCGCTGAGCTAGATGCAAACTGAATATCCTCAAAAATACATTGATCAGTCGATATATAAACACAGCATAACCAAGTTTATGACTTGATACAAATCTGAATCATTTTATCCCCATCCATCAAGGATAAAACTGTTTTTCAATTCTGGAACGTTGATGAGCATCAGTAGATAAAATAGGCCGATTTTGACGTTTTTTATCTACATTTTATGAGGATTTATTTTGATCATTTTCTATTTTTTAATCAATAACCGTGACATGACTCACAGATTAAAAATAAAGCAAAATAAATGACTTAAATCGCATAAAAATAAATCAGATCGAATGAGTTTTATACAGATTTTATGGATTTTTTAAACGATTGATATCGTTTTGATTATTCTATCAGCAGCTTATCCACCGCCTTATCAACATAGTTATCCAGAGAGTTATAAACAAAGTTATCCACATGAGCGGTAAATAAAGTATTACTTTATTTCTGGCGTAAGACGAATAGTTTTGCGCTATGAGTAAAGACAATAGTCAACGCTTTACTGAGAATGCAATACAGCGGGCTTTGTTGTATATCTAAGAAAAAAGGAAAATAAAATATTACGCACCATATAAATGCTCATACTGTGCGTAATAATGATGATATCGAAAAGAAGGATTAAGCGTTTTGTGCACCAACTTTCGCTAATTCAGCACGCATTTCATCAATGACCGTTTTATAATCTGGTTTTCCAAAAATCGCTGATCCTGCCACAAACATGTCTGCACCCGCTTCCGCAATTTCACGAATATTAGCAGGCCCAACCCCACCATCGACTTCTAAACGAATATCGCGACCACTGGCATTAATCAGTTGACGTGCCTGACGGAGTTTTTCTAAAGTCATCGGAATAAATTTTTGACCACCAAATCCAGGGTTAACACTCATTAGTAAAATCTGATCAACTTTATCCAATACATAATCTAAATAGTGTAAAGGTGTTGCAGGATTAAAGACCAAGCCCGCTTTAGCCCCTCCAGCCTTTATTAACTGTAAGGAACGATCGATATGATCGGAAGCTTCAGGATGAAACGTAATAATATCCGCGCCTGCTTCAATAAAATCGCCAATCATACGATCGACTGGCGAAACCATCAGATGCACATCAATGGGCGCCTTGATCCCATAATTTTTTAAGGCCTTACACACCCCTGCACCAAAAGTTAAATTGGGTACATAGTGGTTATCCATCACATCGAAATGCACCACATCCGCACCTGCCTCCAATACTTTTTCAACATCTTCACCTAAACGTGCAAAATCAGCAGAGAGAATAGAGGGTGCAATTAAATAAGGCTTGGACATGCGGGACCTGGCAAATAGCAAACAAAACGTGATTATAACAAAAACTGACTTTGCTGTGGATCAAACTCAAAACTCAGCATTGCGGTCAATTGCAAAAAAATAACACTCTGTTTTATTTTCTCTATCGATTTCAGCGTTAAATTTGTTAGGGTAATTCCTATTTTCTCAACCATCTTTTATAGGTGTAAGCGTTTATGCAAAGCTCGACCTCGATTAGTACCCCAGAAGCACGACGAATTGCAAAACGTCTGCTCAATCATTGGAAACATAAATTTGAAGTCGCGGAGTCAGAGCAGGATTATAAAATTTTTATGCCGACTGCAACTGTGACTTTGACACCGCTTGAACAACATTTAGATGTGCTGATCAGCAGTGAAAATGCAGAAGATATTCGTTTGGAAGATGTAGTCCTCGATCATTTAAACCGTATGGCACAACAAGAATTTCAGGCAGATTGGACACGGCAATAGGAGAAAAAGCTGTTCTCCTATTGCTCAGACCACTTAAATGAACACTTATGATTGAGACTGATGTCTCATTTCAAAGGCTTTAACAGCTTTAATTCTCTCAGGCGTTGCTGGATGGGTTGAAAGAAATTTAAATGGTGAATTCTGATCCTGACTTTCATCTTCATCACCCAGTCTTTGTAGAAAGTTGGCAAAATGAATAACCTGAATTTGATGACGATGCATAGTTTGCAAAGCGTATTGATCTGCTTCAGCCTCAAAATTTCTTGAATAATTTGCTCCTGCCAAAGCCAACGGCATGGTGGTGAACAGATCGGAACTGTCCCCAGTAATCGCAACATATAACACGCTTAGTCCCAAACTAGATAAAGCCTGTTGCAAACTATGGCGTTTGATTAAATGTCCTTGCTCATGCGCCAAAACACCTATAATTTCCTGATCATTCTTTGCCAGTTGCACTAGCTCATCGGTCAAGATAATGGTGTGATTGGGTAATGCCAAGGCATTCGCTCCAATTTGACCGCCTCCACGAAAAACCAGTTGAGCAGGTTGTCCTTCTGCGACGTAGGCCAAATATTCTTTTTGAATCTGTTGTTGACGTGACTTTGGCAACTGACTCGGCGTTGTCCAATCGAGTACATATCGTTCAGCCTCATTGCCAAGCTGAGTTAAACTCTGTTCTGGTAACTGATACGCGACAATATGTGCAGCTTGTGGAATCCCCCATTTTACAATCCCAAATGCAAAGGCCACCATAAAAAGCACACTACACAAAATCAGCGTAGGTGAACGTTCAAGTTTCCAAATGGAATGATGCAGTGTTTTATTTCCCAGTTCAAACCAATCTGGTAATTCGTCACTAAACTCTATGCGCGCATCATCAGGCAGCTCAATCACGGGTCTTAGTTCACCCAAAGCACCAATCAAGATCATGTCCTGATACTGATATTGGCGAATGGATTCACCATCCTCCTCATAACGAACTTGTACGCTGTTATGGTCGAATGGAGAAATCTGAGCTTGGCGTGGTTTGGATACCACACCATCATAAAAAATAACAGAAGTAGATAAAGACATCATAAGCACTTATCGATGTTATAAAGAAATATCGATATCAAAAATATCGCTAATTTCTTCTGCAACGGCACTAATATCATGTTGTGCCAAATTCATCATTTCATCAGGGTCGTCATTTAAGGTTAAAGTAAGTGACTCAATCTGATATTTATAAATTCGCACCGCAGCCCACGCCGACATTAATCCCAAAGTCAGTGCTTTGGCAATCCAGTTAGTTGCAACAATCCAAGTATAACGCCACTGATTACAGTCAGTTGCAAACACACTTTGACCGATGGACACATTATTCCATGTCGTAATAAATATTCTGGCAACCACCAATGGTCCAATAAACAATAAACCAAAGATATATACAGCAATTGCCATATAAATTCCCGCCGAATTACCTGAACGTATTAATCCGAAAGCCAGCCCACCTGCAACTGCTAAAATCACCAAAAAGATTAATACTGGAAAATAAACGGCTTTCATATATTCAGCCCATTTGGCATGTAATTGAAAGTTGAGCTGTCCAGCATACAAGTGATTGATACAATAACGTTTATATAAATAAATCAAATATGGAGTAAAAATACCCAGTGTAAAAATATAAATTAAAATAGATTTTAAAAACAGCACATACGCATCTTTAGAACTTCCTGCAAAGTAAAATCGGCTATTGGCATATTTACTATTTCTAGCTGTAAAGCGCAAAGTAGCACGAATTAACCACGGTACCGCCAGATATAAAATCGCTATACCAATCAACGTAGCCGTCATTGAATATTGGGAAATGACTGAAATAGCCACATAAATTCCAATCGCAATCAAACGTCCAAATAAGATTTTTGTAGGGATACCCGTAAAATCAAACTTACGATGAAAAAATTCGGTATTGCCATAAAAATAGCGAAGACGGCGTACTTTTGCCCAAGGTGCATAAATACTTAAAGTAATAATGGTTAATACAATATTTACGATCCAAATACCAAAATATTCCATCGCCTGACCATGAAACTGAAAGCGATACTGTTTACCTGAATATTCTAATCCTGTTTTTTCAGGAGGTACTGGTGCAGAAGGATAATCTAATTCATCTTGATTTAAAGGAAATGATTCTGAGTTTTGCATTGTTTGCCTAATATTTTATTTTTGATCGTTTGAACAAATTTTACAGAGTAAAATGAATAAAGCCCCGATATGTTACTCATATTACAGGGCAATTTCTAGTCAGACGAGGCTATTAAATGAAAATAGTTCTTATTTGTAAATTTAACTTTTCAATTGAACCGCATGAAACTGCAAATGGTCATCCATGAAGCTCTGAATAAAATAATAGCCGTGATCATATCCAGCATGCTGTCTTAAACTCAGTTTTTGTCCCACCTTATGACAGGCTTGCTCGAATAAATCGGGATTTAACTGACTATAAAATTGATCATCTAAACCCTGATCAATCAAGATTTCAGCAAATAATGCCCCTTTTTGTTCAATTAAAGCGGTTGCATCATGTTGTTTCCAGACACCACGATCATCGCCCAAATAATTTGAAAAAGCTTTCTCACCCCACGGGCATTGACTTGGCGCACAAATCGGTGCAAAAGCAGAAACTGATTTAAACTTTTCAGGATATTTGAGTGCAAGTGTTAAGGCACCATGCCCGCCCATACTGTGGCCAAAAATTCCGATTTGATCTTGAATCACAGGAAATTCCGCTTGCACTAAAGGATAAAGTTCCTCAAGCAAGTAACGTTCCATTTGATAATGTTCTGCCCACGGCGCTTGAGTCGCATTAATATAAAACCCTGCACCCAACCCCAAATCCCAATGATCCCCTTGAGCCACATCTTCACCACGTGGCGACGTATCTGGCGTGATTAAAATCAGATCAAGTTGAGCAGCCAATCGTTGTGCATGCGCCTTAATCGCAAAGGTTTCCTCAGTACAAGTCAGACCTGCAAGATAAAACAATGCCGAACATTGTTCGCCTTTCAATGCCGCTGGTGGCAAAAATACCCCAAATTTACTTGTACCTTTTAATGCGTTGGATGGGCATTGATAAATACGTTGTTCACCATCAAAGCAGCGATTTTTTTGCAACATTTGCATGTTTTTTATCCTCGTGTTTGGCAGCAGTCGTAGTTTGAGGGAGATTTTGTTGAGGGAATAAATGTTGTTCAAGTTGTGGCAACATCAATTCCATATTTTTACCCATGACCCATTGTGGTTCTGAAGGTTCAAAGCCTTGTGCAGACTCCCACTTGGCAACAGTATCCTGAGCTTGCTTAAATGCATCTTTCATCGTATGTTGATCACGCATCGCCTGATCAAACAGGGCACGACCAAAATAAGTATAATCCGCTTCATTGGTACAGCCGAACGACTGACGATCTGCCGCAGAAGCTGTGATAATCAGCGTATCAGGTGACTGAAGTGCAGGAATAAAACTTCCAGAAAAGCACGACGAAATCACAATCACTCGCCAGCGAATCCCTGATTTATCAAGAGTTTCACGTAACCATTTTGGATCGACCTGATGCAAGTCCAACGGCGCATTTTCCATTTCAAATTCGTTGGGCGCACCATGCGAAGTCATGTATAAAAACAAAACGTCGCTTTCTTTATTCATTTGCTGGCCCATACGACGTAATGCTGCCCCAATACTTGTTTGAGAGGCTATAGGCACCTCTGTGCGGGTATCTGGGTTATTGATTAACATCATCGAACGGCCAAACGTGCCAAAACGTGTATCAAACTGCTCCTTGATCCGCATAATTTCCGACTTGAATACATCTTGATAGCTAGCACCCGCAACACCGAGAAAATACCAGTGGCTTTGCGCAAACTCACCATATTGGATCTGTTCAAGCGACTGATTGAGTAAGCGACTCTGGGCATAAAAAGCATCTTCAGTAAACGTCGGCGCAACATCTTCAACTTTCCAGATCGGCTGACTACGTACCGAACCTTGCCAAACCACCAGTGTGACTAGCGTGGCAATCATAATCAAAGCACGTTCCCACCACGGCCATTTTAGCTCACGTGCAAATACCCAAACCACAGCCAAACTTTGCCAGACAAATAACACCATAAAGAGTGTCGGTAAATAGTCATAAGTAATGTAAGGGAGGTAATCGAGCTGTCCCAGAAACTGAATAAAACTTTGCAGTAAGGCGATATTGGTATCCAGCACTAACCATAAAATGGCAGGCACCAACATCAAGCGGGCGTTATTGGTTCGCTGTGAAAGAAAAATCCCGACAATAAGAGCAAGAAACGGCCAAAGCGCATAACTCACTAAACCTTGAGAATTAAACTGACCATCCTGCCCAGCGACCAACCAGCTAAATAATGTATTAGCCGCGCCGCCAAGCACTCCCCAGACCAACAATTGAAAAATCGAGGGATGGACAATTTGTAAACAACGGCGTGACCCTAAAAATAACCACATCCCAGCAATTTGGTTGCTTTTGAAATCATGCCAAAAATTGATGGAGGGCTTCAGGTCAATCATAGAAAATTATTCAGGAGTGATAATGCATAATCAGTTTATGCTTGCGTGGAATTATATCAATAATGCTTTTATCTATATAACAAATATTTGGATATTATTGAAGCAATGATCACAATTCATCACAGAGCAAGCTGAAAATACGCATCAAAACGGCAAGCATCCCCCAACCATTGATGATCGGGCGTTTGTTGATTAAGAAAAATAGCATGTCGCGGACGTTTTACAATGACCCGTTTCGCCACTTGTTTCGCCAAAGGCAGTAACGCATCGCCTAAATCCATTTCACCTTGCTCTGGTAAAAGTAAATGCAAAAGTTGCATTTGTTTTTTAACCTGTGCCTGTTTTTTAATGGCCTGTTGATGTTGATCACGCTGTGGAAACATAGGGTCAAGATAGATCACATCTACCTGTTGATGCTGCTGAATACATGACTGCAAGTAATCCGCAGAATCTATGAAAACCAAATGTATCCGATCAACAATCTGTTTTAAAAATGGATCATTCTGTGCTTGAAAATGGCTATCTTCAAGCAACGTAAATAAAATCGGATGTCGTTCGAGCAATGTCACCTTTGCACCCAAATGCGCCATCAGTAAACTATCGTGACCTAAACCTGCTGTCGCATCGATCAATTGTGGCGCTTCGCTAAGTTGACAGGCACGTGCAATCATTTCTGACTTAATACTGGCGCGTTTTAAACGAGAAACTTCCGCTTTCCAGTCTGGTTGCATTCGCATGCCATTGGCACATAACCACAAACCTTGTTCATCTACACAAAGTGCCAAATCAGGATGCTGTCTAAAAAAACGCGCATTGAGCTGTTCCACTTCACACACATCAATCTCTACCCCTCGCTGAGACAAGACTTGCTGATAGTGATGCGCAGCATTTAAATAAGAGGCAGTAGAAAATAATTGCATGATGATTAACTAAAACTCCTGATTACCACAATTTCCAGCCCGTAAAAGCAAAAAGTAAAATAATGAGCCCAGAAAAAATTCGATACCATGCAAAAATCATAAAGTCACGTTTTGCCACATAAGCCACCAAAGCACGAATCAATAATAGCGCGGAAATAAATGAAACCAGCAGTCCTACAGCTAAAACGATCCAGTCCTGTTGTCCTTGAAATACATCATGACTTTGATATAAATCAAGCAACCCTGCACCAATAATCACAGGAATTCCAAGAAAAAAAGAGAATTCGGTGGCGGCTTTACGCGATACACCTAAAAACATCGCACCAATAATCGTCGCACCAGAACGTGAAGTCCCCGGAATCAAAGACAATACTTGAATTAAACCAATCCAGATGGCTTGCTTAAAGGTGATATTTTCAACTTCAACCGCATTGACTTTGGGTGGATTTTTTTCGATCCACATAATGATCAAACCGCCCACGATCAATCCCACGGCAACGGCAATATCATTAAATAATAAATCTTTTACGGTTTGCCCAAAAGTGAGACCCACCAAGATAATCGGTATAGAAGCGATGATCAGACTAATCGCCAAATGACGCCCTTTGGCTTCACCTGTCACCATACCAATAGCTGCACCCCAAAGGCGTGACCAATACTCATAAATCACCGCGGCAATTGCGCCCATCTGGATCGCAACCACAAAAACTGCACTTTTCTCAGGTGTCCAAAAATTTAATAATTCAGAGGCTAAAATTAGGTGTCCAGTGCTTGAAATTGGAAGAAATTCTGTAATTCCTTCCACAATTCCCATAATCGCCGCTTTTAAAAGCAGTAAAAAATCCATCATTTTTTCTCGTTCGGCTTACCTTGTTCTGCAATTTTTTTCCAAGCATTGTCCCTTAAATAGACGGGTAATGCCTGCTCAGCACTAACCCAGTGCTTTTGTTTGGCATAATATCGGGCGAGTATTGCAATATCTCGGGCAGACGGGCTGATCATACTGTGTTGTTCTGAAATTGGAGAGGAAATAAGTTTAGCTCCCGACCCCACACAGCTAAACTGGGCAAAAGACGTTGCCATGTCGTAACTTAACAGTTGTTCTTCGCCTTGCAGTTGCATGATGCCATCTGTATCACAGCTAAAATTTGCCAGATACACTTCCTGCATCCGCGCATCCAAAACCGCCGTCACCTGACTGAGTTGTAATTCACGATAAGCCGCTTGTGCCAAAGCTTGCAGAGTAGAAACTGGAATCACAGGCAAATCATTGGCCCAAGCCAGAGCTTGCGTTACTGCCGCATTAATACGGACACCACTAAAGGAACCTGGCCCACGACTAAATGCAATCGCAGTTAGATCGCTATAACTGAGTTGTGTCTGTTGCAATGCCTGCTCAATCATCGGCAAGATGGTACGTGTTTGCGCCTTCGCTTGCGTATCCAGTTGAAAAAAAAGCTCATTTGATTCATCAATCAAACAAACTGAACAATGATCATTTGCCGTTTCCAATGCCAGCACGTTCATGCAACTTCACGCCATTATCTTTTAAAAAACGTGGGCTATCATACTCTACAACACTAATTTAGGCGAGAATTTGAGTTTTGCTGATACAAAAAACTGTGCTCTAGCAATACAACGAAAAGCACGCACTAAAATGAAAACGGCTTGAGTTGCATAAATCTTTTATAGTGTTCTGCATAATGTAAAGCGCTCAGACGTAATTTTGCAGCACCAGTTTCGTCCAGTGTTTTAACAATTTTACCTGGAGAACCCATGACCACTGAGTTATCTGGAATCACCTTACCTTCTGGAATTAATGCATTCGCACCAATAATACAATTTTTACCAATGACCGCATGATTTAACACCACAGCATTGATCCCAATCAGACTATTTTCACCAATCGTGCAACCATGCAACATGGCTTGATGTCCAACCGTGACATAATCTCCAATATGAAGCTCAATCCCTGCATCGGTATGTAATACAGCATTTTCCTGAATATTGGTAAAATGTCCTAGACGGATTGGACTATTATCTGCACGAATCACGGCGCCAAACCAGACACTGACCTGTTGCCCTAATTCCACCTGACCAATCACTGTGGCATTGTCTGCAATCCATCCGTCCCACGGTTCAATCAATGCTTTTGGTGAATGTCCTTCAAAGCTGTACATCATAATGGCAGCATCCTGTTTAGTTGGTGGTGGAATTAAAATTTGCGGGGCTGAAAATGTGGCGAATTTAGAAGAAAAGGCCAGTCTTTCTGATAATTCAACCCGTAATGAAACAATGAAATTAACATTCTTGCAGTTAATCCCCAAATGACCTCATTTTCTACTTGTAGACTTGGAAAATATAGTGATTGATGTGCATATTTCACTTCATATGGCGTTGCAGGCGCACTGAGGAGTTGATTTAAAGATGCAAAAAAAATGCGATCAATTTCGGTCGGTTGAGCAATCAAATCAACGTTAGGAGGAATGAGTCCTACAATGGGTTTAACTAGCATCCCATTACGCGCACGTTGCATCGGTAAATCACCAATCAACTCAACATCGAAAGGATTGAGAGCCGTTTCTTCTTGAGCTTCTCTTAATGCGACTACGATATTACTGGTATCACCAGCATCACGTTTCCCACCTGGAAATGAAACTTCACCCGCATGATTGGATAATTGGGTGGAACGGCGCGTCAACAAAACTTTAGGATGGTGTTCATTGGTAATCGCAATTAACACTGCAGCCTGTGCAGGCGAAGTACGTTTTGAGAACCGTAAGCGTTGCTGCAAAAGATGCGTGAGTTCCTGCTCTACCATGCTTCTCTCTCTGTTTTCTTATCTTTTCATCATAGCTGAAAAATGCGTGGCTTCGTATAGAAATGATGCGAAAGTCCAAAATTTCAGTTATGCTGAGGCATCCTTATCGTTGATGATCATTATGAGTTTTTGCACCGTTTGTGGACATGAAACTGAAGATAAAATTCCGTTAGGCGACCATCAGCTTCGTCGTGTATGTACACATTGTGGGAATATTCATTATGAAAACCCAAAACTGATTTGTGGCGCTTTGGCTATTTGGGAAAATAAAGTCTTGTTATGTCGTCGTGCCATTGAACCTCGTTATGGGTTATGGACACTGCCAGCGGGATACATGGAGTTATTTGAAACCATGGAACAAGGTGCGGCACGTGAAACTCGCGAAGAAGCTGAGGCTGAGATCGACATTGAACATTTATATTGCATGTACAACATTCCCCGCATTGGCCAAATCTATGTTCTATTTAAAGCAAACTTGAAAGAAGGTTATTTTGGTGCTGGCGAAGAAAGTATTGAATGTCGCTTATTTGAAGAACATGAGATTCCGTGGGGGGAATTGGCTTTTCCAAGTGTAGAACGCACATTAAGACATTATTTTGAAGACCGAAAAATACAAAAATTTCCAGTTCATTTGGAAACATTAGGTACACGCTTAGATCATACAGGTTAACTTTAAAATATTTAAAAATCCTAGAGATAAGTCGATATAAACAGGGAAATCATGATGATTCCCCTGTTTTAATTTTAGAACTGATTACTTTTGTTTAATCGTATAACAGCTTGGCAAATCGATACTTAAAGTACCATTAACACGTTTGGCCAAGTCTTGCTGTACAGGAGTTGGTGCAGGCGAGATATCTTTAATATTGTTATAGACTTTTTGATAAGCCGCATGAATATTAATCCAGTTCGCTTCTGCATTACTAAAATTCGTAATATTCACGCCACGCGTCGTATTATGATCGGTTAATAGGTTGTGTAAGTTAATTTTTACGCCGCCTGAAGTCAATGTTTGAGAGGATTGTCCTGTATCACTTCCTGCTCGAACAGAGAGATTCTGGTTCAATCCTAAAATAATTCCTTCCAGTAATCCAAATTTTGCATTGGTTAAAATCATTCGAATAGTTAATGATTTATCGGTTTCAGCATAATTACCTGTACCCGTAGTCCCAATTCTAAACTGTTGAACGCCATTGCTGTCCACCATTGTCGCTGGATTTATGCTCGCACAAGTACCCGACATATCATTCGCTGTAGCATCAGGTCGGATATCCGAACGAATATCACCATTCTCATCAATCACAATTCCCAGTTTGACATCCTTAACACTGGTATCACTAAATTTAAAATTCAAAGTTGCATACATTGGGAAAACATAATATTCGCCCGACTTCACATTATTTGGTGTCGTTAAGATTTTCTTGTCGAGATAGGTAATTGGATTGGTTTTAGAGACATCAATGCTGCCATCAAACTGTTCTGGACTAAATTGCTGCGTCCATTTACCATAGCTGGCCGCATCACCCTCTTTAGAACCAGTTGCCTGCTTATAGACAGCCTCTGTTCCTGTGATGATGTAACCGTTAATTAAACGGCCTTGGGTAATTTTGAGTGGATCACCACTTTGATCCGCCATAGAAAATACAAAAGGACTATTTGCCAACTTTTTAGTTAATGGATTAATCCAGTTCGTTTGCGCCTCAGCATTCATTTTCTTTGGTGCGATTTTACTAATGAGTGTCAGACGTTTTAAGGAATCACTGATGATCGTCCCCTCACTGGTCTTATCATCAGGCTTGCCTTTCCATTGCAAACCATAACCAAATGTGTGTCCAGTACGATCAGACAATAAGTACATATTGGCAATAATTTCATTACCTAATAAGCTCTTACCATGGAAACCTTCAATATATTGCTGATCGACACCACTTTCGGCAGGGAGTGGCCATGGTAAAAAGTCAGATTGGAAGCTACCCGCATTTTGCATATTCAGCATTTTCACCACAATATCGAAAGCGGTCTGATCACTGACTTCTGAAACATCAACCCATGGTTTTAATAGTGCCGCATAACTACCATCTTTAAAATTGCTCACATCAATCGACTGGCTAATATTTTTCAGATTACTTTTATAATCTTCATCTAACTCCATCGGCTGAAGATCACCAATCGCATTCTTTTCGTTCACCGCTCCCGCAGCCTGAAAAATTTTAACTAAGCCCATCGCAACTTTAATGGTTTCATCATTTGGATCTAGACTGGCAGGGGCTTTACCAACCATCGCTATAGCTATATCAACTAAAGAAATAGGAGCATCTGATATTTTCAAAGAAGTGATCGTTTTTAAATCGACCGCACCTAATTTAATCTGCTTATCCGTTCCCTGTCCCTTGATCGAGAATGTTACAGTATCACCTAATTTACACGCACCAGAGACCGCATTAGAGCTATTTTGAGTAATAAAGTGATTCGTTGTATCGCTACTACAATCAAAGTTTAAACCTGCTACTGGATAATCAAAAACAAACTCAAGACAATCCGTAGAAGTGGTAGAACAACTGGTACTTGCAGTAACGCCTGTACTTCCTGGAGGATCAACATGAATATTGCCACCCTCTCCACCACAACCATTTAAAGCAGCCATGAGAGCTGTTAATGTAAAAGGAATCCATATTTGCTTTTTCATAATACAATCACTTTATTACCTAACGGATCGCCGTTAATTTTATTTGTCCTTGATTTGATAAAGATTTTTCCTGAACATCTAATGCTGAAGCCAATGGGGTCAACAATATATAAGATGTCTGATCTGGAAGTCTTATCGTTCCTTCAATTGCCGCATGTTGCAACATGGTGGCTGGAAATTCCTGATTTTTGTAGCCACTTACACCTTCAAGTATGCATCCTTTCTGATCCAGAAATACCACAAAAGGCCAGTAAAATGTTGGATTCTGTTCAGTCGTAGCATAAGAGGTCAGTTTCAGTTGTTTCAATGGCGCAGATAATTTAACCACATCATAATCAAAAGTGTCTTTGATAGGTTTTCTTGGCCATAGTCCTATTTGCTTTTCAACATTGAAGAGTTTGGCATCTTTCATCTTCTTACCTGTAAAGCATGCTGTCTCTAGACTTTCAACCACTTGCTCTTTCGGCATGCGATAATAGGTTGAAGATAAGGCCAATACTTCTTCTGCTTTTTCATTTTGATTCTTTTTCAACATCGACTGTAAAAAAGACTTACTTACCCCTTTTTCACGCTGTTCTGGCTGCATACGCACCGCACCAAGTCGGGCATCAACAATGCCTTCAGGCATCACGTAAAATCGTTTTTTACCTTCAAGATTAAACTCTTTCTCTTCTAAATATTCGCTATCAATATATTTTTCGCCATTCAACTCATCGATGTGTTGATCAGCTTCATTATGAGGTGGCTGATCAGTTGAGTTTAAATGAGTTTCGGTCTTTACTTTTTGAGTTTGTGGCGTTGTCGAGGATACTTTGGCTTGAGTCTGAGTATAAGCTGACTGTGCAGGCTGTGCTTGTTTTCCTTGCTTTTGCTTTGACTGAACTTGTGCAGGCACTATATTTTTTGTTTCAGAAGATTCTTTTTGCTGAACAATTGTTTCAGGCAAAGTTTTAGTCACACTTTTTGCTGTTATAGGAACAGCTTCTTTTTGTAAATGATCTGGTTGTATAACCTGTGGTTGAATGATTTTTATAGACTCTGAGCGAGTCGCTTGAACTGGTTTAGATTCAACCACCTTAGACGTATCATCTGGCTCGGCAACTACTTTCCGATAAGTTGCCTTTTTAGATTCCACGGGATCACGTGGAATCACCAAAGGACGACCATCCGGCCCAATAATTGTAAAAAAATCGGCAGTATATCCCATCGGTACTGTTCCTAATGAAAACAATACCCCTGAAACATACGCCATTGATTTTTTACTTTTAAACATACTTACCATCTTGTTCTGTAGTTAATCCCTAAAATCGTAACTTGTGTATTAGTACGAACGTTTAATCCTGCATAAGGGTTCAAGATTAAATTATCAATCCCACAAGCATTTGACAACGAACTTGAACATGCAGGAATGTTGTCACGACTGCGTAAGAAAGCTAAGGTCAAATCAATATCTGTATCCGCATCAAATCGGTAACCTAACCCCAAACCAAATAATTGTGCATTATTGATTGGAATCAATGTATTACGCTTATCATCTGGTGTTGCAGAAGCGCGAGGCTCATACCCAGCACGTAGCTTCAAACGATCCGTTGCCGAGTACTCCACACCAATCCCCCAACTCCATGGAGAGGTAAATTTTAAAGGTACAGATAAAGTACTATCCGTCACCCCACTCGAAAGTAATTTTGCAATTTTAAGCGCCGAAACTTGACGATCAAATTCAAATCTGAATTGATCCCACTGCTTATAATCTGTCCAGCCCACATCAAAATTAATTTGTAAGTCTGGAAAAACTTTATACTTGATCCCTGCCTGAAAATGCGCAGGATATTTTAAATCCATCGAAACCAAACCTGATTCGCTGGCTGGAATGTAAGATGGAAATCCTAAAATAGCAGCAAAAATTTGGCCCGTCGCAGATGAGTTCAAAGCTCGAATCAATTCACGCGGAGCATTGGCATTATCAATATAATATTTGCCTTTCATTCTTGTTTTACTTTCGCTTTGATACACCATACCAAAAGCAAAATCATCCGAAGGTTCCCACATTAAGCCCAAGTTATAACTTGGCGCTAATGATTGCTCCATGGTCGCTTTGAGTTGACCAAATTTACCAAATGGATTGAGACCTTCATTGGCATTACATAGACCTAATAGTAAAAGATCGGTAATAATGTCTGAATTATCACGAAATGGCGAACAGACCACATCATCCACCATACGCAACACACCAATCAATTCATTAGGGAAGCGTAAATCTGTTTTTAAGGAAATTGCCTGATAAGACATACCCAATGATGCACCTAGAGACAACTCATCATTGACTTGGAATGCAAATGATGGTGATAGATAGGTAATGCGCTCAAATGCAACCTGTTGCCCCATAAAATTGCCGGGATTGCCATTTTCAGAACCATAACCTACGATCAAGGGTGCATAAATTGCGGTTGCATATGTGACTTTTGAACCCGGTGGTTTATAGGCAATACCTGCTGTAGGTGCAGCAATAGGAACACCCTCACCTAAATCCACCATCTTTTTTAAGATAGGCACATAAATACTGGCATATTCAACATCAGCATTCACTGTACCTTTGAAGTCTGTACATAAACTGGATGGATTTTCAGGCGCGTCATTACACACTAATGGGTCATCTGAATAACCAAATACGTTATAACCTGCTGGGGCAGATAAATCGCGTTTTACGTTAAAGTTTGCAACAATGCCTTGTACATCAGTTTGTAAACCTTCAATTTTAGCCAACCCTGCTGGGTTAAAGTGAATCGCACTAATCCCGGGAGGATCAGCCGTCACCGCATTTCCCAAAGATAATGATCGAATATCAACTGATAAGTTTTGTCCAAGCTGAGCGAAAGCCACACTTGAAAAGCCCGTTAAGAAAATTGCAGCAGCTAACGGGCGTAGTCTTGGGTATAACATACCGACTACTCCCTTTAGTTACGAATTTTCTTGGCAAAACCAACAATATCCAATGGGAAAGATAGACCTAATGAAACATCAGGCGCATCTTCAGTTAGACCGATTCCCAACGTACCATTTACAATGGTATCTGGTGAAACACGTACACCGAGTGCAATCGAGAATGTTGCACTGGTTTGATCCGCGGGTTTATAAGTTTCACCAGTGTTATAGGTGAACTCACTTTGAGTATTAAAACTTTGCTGATAGGACATCGTCAAAGACACGTCATAGTTAAACGAATACGCGAAACCAAAAGCAAAGCCACCACTAATCCCAGGATCAAACTCATCGATAATTCGTGTACCACGAATCTGATTTAAACCTGTTTCTTTGAAACCATAGTTGGCAGAAACCGAGGCAAATAATACGACTGGATCAATATATTTACGAGTACTTGCGCCAATCCCTGCTGAGTAATAACCCTTACCTGTTGATAAATCCTTGGTTGGATTGACTTCATATGGACTATCACCTGTTTTAGTCGAAATATTACCAAATAAAATCAGAGGTAAACGACCTGCTTTTAAAGGAAACGGTTCCCAACGTGCACCAAATGAAATATCACCCAATCCTGCGGTGGTCGTATCTTTTAAATTATCTGATTTCGCAACAAATGGAAGCGAGGTCGATAATGTCAAATTATCGCGTAGACCGTATTGCAAGGTAAAGGTATTGGTCAGGGTATGGGTTGCATCTTCATCCACTCTTAGCTGTGCAACGCTACCATCCTGAATGGCAAGGTTTAACTGACTATCTCGATAGTAGGTATAATCGATATCATAATATGTCGAGATCTCGCCTCTTTTGATCAAAGAGTACTGACGCTCATTTGAAGTAAATACTTCTTGCAGGTTACTTTCCTGTGTTGCATCGCCTTCTTGTTTCTGTAATGCCTCAGCTGCACCGTTTGACTGAACAGTTTGAGCTGTATGAGATGGAGCAACTGGAGCAGGTTCAATCGCAGGTGCATCCTCAGGTTGTACAGCTGTTGCATTTGGATCAGGTTCTGTAAATGCAGTTGCTGGCTTAGATGCTGTTGGCACATCCTGTGCCTTTACATCTGCCGCATATACACCACCCATCATAAAAATTTGAATACTGACTGCAAGTAGAGTTTTATTCATCCATTGAGCTCTCATCATCTATTTCCTACCACTTATTTTTTTTCTGACTATTTACGCTTGTAATACAAGCGCATAAAAGTATTAATGTTCTGACCATAAGTATCTGATTCTTTATTTAAATCAGGCCCTCTGCGTACAGTTGATGCTCTATCTGCAATCTTTTCCATATAAAAAGTCGGATATTGAATATCAACAAGTGCATATTTATTAACAGTTGCATCTTCCACATGACGCATATCAGCATCTTGTAGTGCCAACATATTTTGTCTTTGAGCTTCAGGAACATTAATTAAAAATAAAGTGTTATTTTCCCAAATCTCTTTGAATCTTTCCTGATCAAAGCTGATGTTTCCCAAAGCGGGGTCAGCTACATAAACGCGTCCATTTTTATAAGCTTTGTAAACGACAAAATGTTTAAATCCCGCATAAGAGATTGGAACAATTGCAGGTTGTCCTTGTTTAATCAGATCAGAGAACTCCCCCCGATATCCCCCACTCTCTAGACCTAACGCAGTCACAAAACGCTTCATATCCAATAGTGAAAAGCTTCGACGTTCTACAATACGGTTATATTCACCAAAGCGTAAAAGCCCGTTCATGGTTTGCTGCTCGGTTAAACGAGTACCCACATAACCATTTAACAAAGTCGTTAATGCGGCCGAACCACAACTATAGTCATAGGCTTGACGGACGATGCCTCGGAATTGATCTTCAACCGCAGGTTTAATATTGACCTGTTCGCGGTGAAAACGAGTGAATGAAGGTTCACGTGAATCGAGAACTTCTGTGTAGTTGACAGTACCCGGCGGCTTTTCCTTAATATCAAAGGCTTGAGTCGCAAAGTAATAAATCAGTGCCGACCCCAATGTAATCTCTAACATAATCTGACTTTTCTACTTTTGGCATCTGATGCCCTTACGTTGCTATTATTTTTAGAGTAAGTACTCTACGTTCCTTGTCTGTTGAAGATACCTTTTTTTTTATTTTTTTGACAGAATGCGTCTTTTTTTGTAACTGATGTAAATAAAAAAACGCGCATCAATGCGCGTTTTTCTTTATGGATAAATCTAAATGAGATTAGTGACCAGAAATTGTAATTTGTGAACCCGCTGTAGTACCAGCAGCACCATAGAAAGTTTTTACACCACTAATTTCAACATCGCCAATTGAACCAACTGATGAGCTACCTAGATGGATACCTTTAATATAAATATCATTACCAGCAGCGTCATTTGAAGTAATTTGCAGACCAGTCGTTAATACTTTCACAGATGCATCAACATTTAAGTCACCTGTTGTGCTACCAGTAGAAGCAACCTTAATGCTATCCAGTACGATGTCGCCACCAGCACCTGCTGATCCGTCATGAATTGATAGGTTAGCCAGCTCTAGACCACCAACCATAGTTGTTTTAAGATTAATCATAGCACCTTGTGGAGCTGTACCTAATTGGATATTGGCATCCATTTTACCAGTTTTCAAAGTCAAACCATTCAAGATTTTATTATAACCTGTAGTTTCAACACCACGAGCTACTGAACCTGCTGTATAGGTTTTACTTTTCGCAATACCAATTTCACCAATTTTGATATTCAAACCAGAAACTTGCGCCGCAATATTCAAGAATGCACCATTAGCACCACCGCCATCGGTATCAATAACTAAATCAGCAAGGTTATGCGATGTTAAAAGAGATGCAGTATTTGGTGTAATTTCAATACCATGTGTAATTGTACCGTTTGTACCATCACCATTTGCCTTAATTACGATAGCACCACCAGTACTTGTACCACCTTTAGTTGTATCAGAATAACCATCGTTATCATGGATCGCTAATTGATCAATGGTTACTTTAGAAATACCGATACCAATATTCAGACCATCTTGACCTGTGGTCGAGCTAAGCGCAGCATCATCCATTGACTGCATTGCCATTGCATTTGCACTGATCGCAATTGAAGACACCAAAGCAAGTTTAGTAAACATTTTCATTCCGTACTCTCCCAAGAGCATTTATTTTTTTTGGTTTTCACTACTCTATGTTTCTACGGTTTTTTGAATTTCCCCAGTAGAAACGTCCTATCCATGAGTAGCTGAATTTGCCTCTCTAAATTACAACTCTGTTAATTTTTGTTCAACTGCTGTTAATCAAATTTGATGAACTACCCGATAAACGGTTCGGTAGCTTATGTCTGTTGGCGTTCTGTAGTAAAATCACGGTTTCATCTTTATTCATATTTTTAGGCTTGTCTCAGTGAAGTTTTTTTGTAAGTTAAATCAAAATATTAGATCTACTTCTGAAATATTATTCAAACTTCACTCTACACATGGACTGGTTTTTCTAGAGGATCAAAATCATCCAGTGATAGCATTTAACCCTCGACATTATGTAGTTTATAACAATAAACAATTTAAATATTTTAAAATTAATTCAATTTATCAATATGAAATGATGGATGAATTCACTATTGACAATTTTATTCAATTCCATTCTGCAAATAATCCTCAAACAGCAGCAACTTTTTCAGGTGGCTATATTGGCTTCATCTCTTATGATTATGCAGCCCATCAATTTACTCCTGTCAAAGAACGTTTACAGCCTTCTTTTTATATCGGGCAGTACGATAGCTTTTTAAAGTTTCACGATGATCATTGGTATTTTTATAGTGATGCGGATGATGCTGAACAACAATGGCAACAACTTGAAATCTTACTCAATCAAAAGACTCAAATTGAGACTTTATCTTTACAACAAACACTACGCCCACGTTGGTCACCCGCAACTTATCGTCAAGCATTTCAACGGATTCAAGATTATATTTTAGCAGGTGATTGCTATCAAATTAATTTAACTCAAGAATTTATCGCCAAAGCGCAAGGTTCACTGTTAAGCCGTGCTGAACACCTTTGGAGCCTTACCGATGCACCTTACGCAGGGTATTTAAAACTGGATGATTTTGAATTGCTCAGTTGTTCTCCAGAGTTATTTATTGAATTTAATCAACAGCAACTTATTACACGTCCAATTAAAGGTACGATGCCGCGTTTTGATGATCCTGAACTGGATGCTGCATCGAAACAAAAATTAAAAGCTTCCGAAAAAGATCAAGCTGAAAACGTCATGATTGTGGATTTGCTTCGTAATGATTTAAGTGTTTATGCAGAAACAGGTTCGGTCAAAACCAATAAACTGTTTGAAATTGAAAGTTTTAATCAGGTTCATCACATGGTCAGTGAAATTGAAGCGACATTAAAGCCAGACGTCAATCCGTTTGAAGTATTGATGTCCGCGTTACCGGGTGGCTCTATCACTGGAGCACCTAAAATCCGTGCGATGCAAATTATCGAAGAACTCGAAGGGGCACCACGTGGAGCGTATTGTGGTTCACTCGGTTATTTTAATTTTGATGGTTCTGGTCGTTGGAATATCCTGATTCGCAGCATTCAAAAGTTTCAGGATGAGCTTTCGGTTTGGGCGGGGGGTGGAATTACCATTGCGTCTGATTGCGATGCAGAATATCAGGAATGTTTTGATAAAGTGTCCGCCATGCTCGACTTACTCAATACATGGCAGATCAAAGATTAAGTTTTGACGATAAATAAACTTAAAGTAGTGTCTTTAAAGTCTCTACAAGACGTTGGTTTTGTTGATCTGTACCAATAGTAATTCGTAAGTATTGATCAATCCTTGGTTTATTAAAGTAACGTACAAGCACGCCTTGCTCACGTAATTGTATTGCTAACTCAGCAGCATCGCGCGCGGGATGTGTCACAAAAATAAAATTGGCTTTAGATGGCAACACCTTAAAACCAATTTCTTTTAATTCCTCAACCAACTTATCTCGACTTTGAATCACCTTTTGGCATTGTGCTTCAAAATAAGCCTGATCTTCAAATGATGCAACCGCCGCTGCAATCGCAAATCGATCCATCGGATATGAATTAAAACTATTTTTTACTGCTTCAAGTGCAGCAATCAAATGTGCTTGAGCAATGGCAAAGCCGACACGCAAACCTGCCAATGAACGTGATTTTGAAGTCGTTTGACACACCACTAAATTGTCATATTGATTGACTAACCCGACCGCAGTTTCAGCACCGAAATCAATATAGGCCTCATCAATCACCACCACACGATCAGGATTGGCTTGTAAAATCTGCTCAATCTGTTGCAGTGACAAAGCAATACTCGTCGGTGCATTCGGATTGGTAATAATAATGCCGCCATTGGCTTGACGATAATCATCCAACACGATTTCAAAATCATCATTCAGTGGAATTTGTTGAGTTTTCACACCAAAAAACTGACTATAGACAGGATAAAAACTATAGGTAATATCTGGATAAAGAATCGGTTGATCCTGAATAAAAAAGGCTTTGAAAATATGAGCTAAGACTTCATCCGAACCATTACCCACAAAAACTTGTTCAACGCTCACATTTTGCTGAGTGGCAATTGCTTGTTTCAATTGAGTCGCATCGGGATCTGGGTATAAACGCAAAGCATCTGCTTGGTGTGCCAATACGGCTTGCACCGCTTCCACTACTTTTGGAGAAGGTGGATACGGATTCTCATTGGTATTAAGCTTGAGTAAATTCTGGATTTTAGGCTGTTCACCCGGTGTATAGGGTTCTAATTCACGAACTTCTGGACTCCAGAAACGCATTTGTTCTGTTGTAAACGTCATTTTATATTCTCTTGTTGCCCTCTCCTAACCTCTCAAAGAGAGAGGAGTCTTCAAACCTTTCGCATCGCTCCTGACAAGTTCCCTCTCTTTTTAGGAGATGAGGAGCGATATAGTTTCGAAAAGGAGAGGTTTATATTGATGATAGCGCTAGACCACGACACCTATTTCTATTTTAAACGTCATAACGATAACGAGCAGAACGTGCATGGGCATCCAGATTTTCTTGTTGCGCCAACAAATCCGCTGTTCTGGCAAGCGTTTTAACACCCGCTTCTGAACACATAATCAGGCTTGAACGTTTTTGGAAATCATAGACACCAAGCGGTGAAGAAAACCGCGCTGTACCTGAGGTCGGCAAAACGTGATTTGGCCCTGCACAATAATCCCCAATCGCTTCTGGTGTATAGCGTCCCATAAAAATGGCACCTGCATGACGGATGTCTTGGCTCATGGCTTCGGCATCATCCAGACAAAGCTCTAAATGCTCTGGTGCAACTTGATTGATGAGTTGAATTGCTTCAGCTCGATCTTTCACCAAGACCAAAGCACCTCGATTAGCAATCGATGTGCGCGCAATATCGGCTTTAGGCAATGCAGCTAAATGTTCCTCAATCGCGTGCGCCACATCCTCTAGTAGGTCTGCATCAGGCGTAATAAAAATCGCTTGCGCAACAGTATCATGTTCAGCTTGTGACAAAACATCCATCGCTAGCCATTTGGCGTTGTTTTGGCCTTCTGCATAGACCAAAATTTCAGATGGTCCCGCAATCATATCAATACCGACCTGACCAAAAACTGCACGTTTGGCAGCCGCTACAAAGCGATTCCCCGGCCCAGTAATTTTATCCACCGCAGGAATGGTTTGGGTTCCATAAGCCAATGCTGCTACTGCTTGAGCGCCACCAATGGTAAAAATACGATTTACACCAGCCAAATAGGCAGCAGCTAATACCAATGGATTCAGCTCACCCTGCGGTGCTGGAACTACCATGATAATTTCAGGAACGCCTGCAACGTGTGCAGGAATCGCGTTCATTAATACAGAAGATGGATAAGAAGCTAAGCCACCGGGCACATAAATCCCGACCCGATCTAAAGGCGTAACTTTCTGACCTAAGGTATTTCCTAATGAATCGACATAAGTCCAGCCTTCTTGTTTTTGCGCCTGATGAAAACTACGAATACGTTCAGCAGCCAATTCGAGTGCTTCACGAATTTCAGGTTGTAGCGCATCAAACGCCGCTTTGAGCTGTTCTTGGCTCAGTTCCAGATCTGAAAATTGATGCGCTGGATGTCGATCAAACTGTTGAGTGAGCTTAAGAACATGATCATCACCATACTGACGAACATCAGCTATGATTTGATCTACAGTTTTTAAAAGTTCAGGATCATTAACAGTCTCAAACGCCAACAAATCTGCAAAGATTTGTTTGAAGTTTTGATCTTGAGTCGATAAACGTCGCATCAATTTACCTACAAGGTTTTGAGTGAAAAGAAAAACTTAGTTTACCTTGTTTCGGATGGTTTGTGGGTAATCAATCATCAATGATCTGACTTTGTTTTATCGAAAATAAAATTAAACTATATTTAATTTTCTAATCAGGTATTCACGTCAGGTTCATCCCAGTCTGCATCATATTGAATAAGCCAATTGAGTGCGGCATGACGTTCAAGAACAACCGAAGCATTTAGATTTGCAGGTGTCGGACGTTGTTTTAATCTCGCCTCAACACATGCCCAGTCATAACGATAGATAAGATCGGCCTCATCCAAAATTTGTTCGATTTCCCTAAGTTGAGTTTTTTGCATAAATGTATCAAATGAATCACAAGATGAAACAGCTTGGATTGCAAAATCACAATCAACCACTTGGTCTGGATAATTTAATTCATCTACAATTCCCAAAGCCCAAAGCAAAACCCAATAAGATTCATATTTCCACACCATATTGATCACATCTTGAGGCGCCGCTTGATCATTGAGTATGGCACTTTCTTTAGCCGTGAGTTGATCAGCCACTTCATATTGATTGAATAATCCAATAAAAAAATCTTTGGTTGGTTGATCATACTTATTGTTGTTAATATCACAGGCAATCTGAACGGTGAGTAAACAAGTAATTGCACGTTTCGCGATTTCCTCAGCAGAGCGAATACAAGCCTCATCAAACGATTCAATGACGGGTAAATGTTCAATATAAGGAATACCTTGTTGTCTTAATTTAGATATTGATTCTTGCTTACGTTGTTTTACACTTTTCATTATAAAATCCCATAATAAAATTATGGTTTTATTCTCTACGCTTGCTTCATAAAGATCAAGCCATAAAAAACCGCCAAAAATTGACGGTTCAGAAATACAAGACATTTAAGGAGTAAAATTAAGATTGGCGATCACTGACTGCTTGTTCGACTTGCGACAAGATCGGGTCCAGTAAAGTCTGTTTACGCTTAAAGCTGGCTTTATTGACAATCAAGCGTGAAGAGACTTTCATAATCTCGTCCAATGGCTCTAAACCATTGGCACGTAAAGTATTTCCAGTATCGACCACATCGACAATATAATCACCCAAACCCACTAAAGGCGCGAGTTCCATCGAACCGTAGAGCTTAATCACATCCACTTGCTCACCTAAGCTTGCATAGTATTGACGCGTTAAATTGACATATTTGGTGGCGATTTTTAAGCGACCTTGTGGACGTTGCATGCCGACTTTACCAGCGGTCATCAATTTACAATTCGCTATTTTGAGATCAAGCAATTCATAAACGTGCTGTGCACCGTGTTCCATCAACACATCTTTACCCGCGACACCAATATCGGCAGCACCGTTTTCAACATAAGTTGGCACATCAGAAGCACGTAAAATTAAAATACGCACTTGCTTGTGTGTCGTTGGAAAAATTAATTTACGTGACTTTTCTGGGTCTTCAAGCAAATTTATGCCCGCTGCTTCCAGTAAAGGCAGAGTTTCTTTTAAAATTCGACCTTTACTGAGTGCCAATGTTAAACCATGATCAAAATTTCCCATGACGTTAAAGTTAGGATCATCGTTTCTCATATCATTCATTAACTGACTCGCTTAATGTTCGCGCCTAAACTTTGCAATTTCTGTTCAATATTTTCATAACCGCGATCAATATGATAAATACGGTCAATCAGCGTATCGCCCTCTGCAACCAATGCTGCCAAGACCAAAGAGAAAGATGCACGTAAATCCGTTGCCATCACAGGAGCGGCTTGTAAGGTTTCAACACCAGTTACCACTGCATCGTTCCCTTCAACTTGAATGTTGGCTCCCATACGCGCAAGCTCAGGTACATGCATAAAACGATTTTCAAAAATCGTTTCTGAGATCGTAGCAAAACCACGACCAATCACATTGACCGCCATCAACTGCGCCTGCATATCGGTTGGAAATTCTGGATGAGGAAGTGTTCTAAAACTCACCGCTTTAGGACGTTTGCCTTGCATATCCAGCTCGATCCAATCATCACCACGGGTCACTTCTGCACCCATTTCTTCAAATTTCTCAAGAACTGACTCAAGCAAACTTGGATCGGTATGTGTGGTTTTCACGCGTCCGCCAGTAATCGCAGCAGCCGCAAGATAAGAACCTGTTTCTATACGATCTGCAACGACTGCATATTCGCAGCCATGCAAACTTTCCACACCTGTAATGATGAGTGTATCAGTATCAATACCATCAATTTTAGCGCCCATTTTCACGAGCATATTAGCCAAGTCGGTAATCTCAGGTTCTCGTGCAGCATTGCGTAGTGTGGTCACACCCTCGGCTAAAACTGCTGCCATCAGAATATTTTCAGTCCCGCCGACTGTAACCATATCAAAGGTAATATCTGCGCCTTTTAAACGCCCATCGACCGTGGCATGCACATAGCCATTTTCAACTTCGATGTGCGCACCTAGAGCTTCTAAAGCTTTCAAATGCTGATCGACAGGGCGCGAGCCAATTGCACAGCCACCTGGCAAAGATACTTGTGCATTGCCATAACGTGCCAATAAAGGACCCAACACCAGAATAGAAGCACGCATGGTTTTCACCAATTCATATGGTGCAAACTGATTAGATAAAGTCGAAGTATCTGCCTTAACCGTATCACCTTGATATTCCATGGTAATACCTAAACCAGCAATTAACTTCACCAATGTATTGACATCTTTTAGATTTGGAACATTGGTCAAGGTAATAGGAGAATCTGCTAAAATCATAGCAGCCAGTAGGGGCAAAGCTGCATTTTTTGCACCTGAAATGCGCACTTCCCCTTCGAGCTTAGTACCACCCGAAATTAAAAATTTATCCATTAATTATTATGCTCCGAAAAGGCTTGCTTTGCGCCATTCGGCTTTGGTCATTGCCCGAATTGTCACCGCATGGACGGCACCACTTGCAATATAAGAATTCAAAGGCGCATAAACAGCTTGCTGACGCGCAACACTGCGCTTACCTTCAAATTGATCATCTACAATACGCAGGTCAAATTTTCCCGCCTGACCAGTGACAGCCACTTCCGCATCTGGAAAAGCTTCTTGTAAAATTTGAGTGAGCTGCTCACTATTCATTGCTAGACCTCATATACAAGCTTAGGCGTAAAACGCATTATTTTACTATAAATCATCGATATAATTCAGCACATGATCATATTTTATAAATAAAAAAAGAGGCTAATTGTTAGCCTCTTCAGAAAATAAAAATTAAATATCAACAACGAGTTGCTGATGATTACACTGTATTTTGCGATGTTTTTGTAATTGTCGTTTTAATTTTTCACTCAGTTTTTTAATCGACATATACATATCATCGGCTGAAGCCTGAGCAAAAAGTTCTACGCCAGGCAAACGTACAATCGCCTCCGCGATGTGATTCGCACTTCCTTTATGCGTTCTTTTATCGATTTGATGGTCTTTGGAAAGCTTCACTTGCATACTATTCACCTGATCCAGATGTTTAGTCAGTTGATCAAACTTACTTTTAATGTTTTGCTCAATTGCAGGCGTTATGACTAAATGATGTCCACGAATTGTTATTTGCATAATTCTATCCCTCACCTTCTTTCAGGATATAAAGTCATAGCCAAGCCGATCTAATGACAAAACAGAATTCTGCATCACAATCATTAAACCATTTCAGCTACTCCTTTGGTGAAAAAAAAGATTCATTATTTTGCAACAATGAATCTCTAGAATAGTCATACTTTAAAAATCAGATCAAGACTTTTCGTTCAGATGACGAAGGAATATGTAACGATTCTCGATATTTCGCCACGGTACGACGAGCCACATCGATACCCTCTTCTTTTAATAATTCCGCAATCGCATTATCAGACAAAGGCTTACGGGGATTTTCTACTGAAATCATTTTTTTAATACGGGCACGAATTGCAGTTGAAGAACATTCACCGCCTGAGGTCGTACCCACATGACTTGAAAAAAAGTATTTCAATTCAAATAAACCACGTGGGGTCAGCATATATTTATTGGTGGTCACTCGTGAAACTGTAGATTCGTGCAACTCCACTTCTTCTGCCACATCACGCAATACAAGCGGTTTCATCCCTTCCGCACCAATCTCAAAGAAAGCTCGCTGATGTTCTACAATACAGGTCGCAACTTTTAATAATGTTTTATGACGTTCATCAATACTCTTAATAAAATTTTTAGCTTCCAGCATTTGATTACGTAAATAGAGATTTTCATCACTCTGATCGGCTCGACGAATCATATTTGAATAAAAAGAATTAATTCTTAGCTTAGGTAAAACATCAGGATTTAATTGCACCTGCCAGCTATTATCTTTTTTATTTACAACCACATCTGGAATTTGATAATCAGACTCCTGACTTTCAAAGTCTGCACCCGGATAAGGTTTTAATGTTTTTAATAAACCAATTGCTTCTTTTAATTGACTCATATTCAAGCCTGTGGATTTCAAAAGCTTATTTAAGTCATTGGCAATTAATAACTCGTAACACTGTAACAAACTCAGTGCTTCACGACGAAATGGTGTTTGAATATCCATCATTTCTAATTGAATTTTTAAACATTCAGCCAAATTCATTGAAGCAACACCAACTGGATCAAGACGCTGGATATGCTTAAGCACCACCAGAATTTCATCGTGCTCTATTTCTTCATCATAGTCTGCTTCTATCAGCAAATGCTGTGCTGCTAATAAAATTTCTTCAATTTCAGCATCAAGAAAACCTTTATCATCCAGACAATCAATAATGCAATAAGCAATTAATTTATCAACTGTAGAAAAATGCAATAAATTAACTTGCTCTAAAATATGTTCTTTTAAAGTATGATGAGCTTGGCGATTATCTTCCCGCTCTTCAAATTCTGGCGATGCTAAAGCAGTGGATTGATGCGTATAGACATCATCCCAATCGGTATCGACAGGAAGGTCATTAGGTAAATGATCAGCATTCAAATCTTGTGTTAAATCATTAGTATCACTGCTTTCTAAATGAGTTAGACTTTCTGTGCTACTTTCATCTTCTATTTTTTCAAGCAACGGATTACTATCCAGTTGAATCTGAATTTCTTGTTCAAGCTCAAGACTCGAGAGTTGCAATAAACGGATTGCTTGTTGTAATTGAGGGGTAAGCGACAAACTATTCGCAACTTTCAATCCAACAGATAGCTTCATAAACCGATACCCTAATCACGCCCGCCAAGCAAAAAATATGCCTACATGCTATTTATAGCATAAGTTTTAACGATATCCTATTCAAACTATATCATTCAATAGCGTTTAATCAACCTGATGAGTCAATTTTTAATTTATATAAATTTTTCCCAAAAAAAAGCACCCTCATCTGTATAAAGATGAGGGTGCCTTAGATTTAAAAGCTGGCGATGACTTACTCTCACATGGCTAACGCCACACTACCATCAGCGCGAAGAGGTTTCACTTCTGAGTTCGGGAAGGGATCAGGTGGTTCACTCTTGCTATTGTCGCCAGCAAACTGTTGTGGTGCTTTGGGGTCTTATTCACATTACTTAATAATGTATG
>NZ_KB849716.1:0-2927 GCF_000368825.1 Acinetobacter ursingii DSM 16037 = CIP 107286
CCTGATCCCTTCCCGAACTCAGAAGTGAAACCTCTTCGCGCTGATGGTAGTGTGGCGTTAGCCATGTGAGAGTAAGTCATCGCCAGCTTTTAAATGCTAAATACCCCCTGATCAAAAGATCAGGGGGCTTTTTATTGGAAAAAATAAATATACCCATTTATTTTGATTATATTTATAATGAAAGATAACTCATATATTCCAGATCCTTATTTAAAATATAATTAACTTTTATTGAGACTCTGCTTATGGAGTTTAAACTTTTTGAAGTTAAAGAGCTAAATCCTCAGCAGCGACAACAAATTGCCAAATTGTGCTTTTCTGCATTTGATGAAGATCCTTGGAGCCAATATCTTTTCATGCAAACAGCGTCTCATCTTGTTGGTATATTGGATGGAAAAATCGTGTCGCATGCGCTATGGACAGACAGAGTTTTCACTATTAATAACACTATAAAATTGAAAACAGCTTATGTTGAATATGTGACTACTGATGAGAGAATACGGGGGAAGGGATTCGCATCACAACTATTAAGATATTTGATCGATACTTTAACTCACTTAGGTTATGAACTTGCAGCATTGCAACCTGAATATGATAAATTCTATAAAAAATTAGGTTGGATTAATTGGTTGGGGGATTTATATATTCATCAAGGTAAGTCTACTTACCTAACGGATGAGAATAAAATAATGCTGTATCCATTGAATATTCAATTGAAAGATTTACTACTACATAGTACCGAGCATCATGTAATTTGCACCAATTGGAGAGAAGGTGAGCTTTGGTAAGCTTTATTTTGTATATATTTTAATCTTTGGATTATCAAATTAGTTGCTTATAGGAGCTGATAGAAAGCTTAATCAATAGGATAAAGATACTTTTATGCAAATACGTTGGTCAAGTTATTGTGCCTCCAGATCTCTCATTTAAGCAAAACGTTAATCCAAAATCAGTAGCATCTATGCGATAGCTCACTGAAATTGAACCTATACAAGTGGAACAGCTTTATTGGTGGAAAATAGAGATTAACGAAGGAAAATATTCAGTTTATTTCAGATATTATTTATCTTAAAAGGTATAAAAACTTACAGTATTGTTTGCCTGAAGGTAAAATAACAGCATTTAATTTAAGTTATTGGGCTGTAGTAGATAAGCTTAAATATCTGTCCAAATGAGTAGAGTTTTTAGCTGCTCTTTTGGACTGCCATAGTTGAATCGAAATCTTGCGAAGCAGTGCTTCTCATCTTTAATAAACAATATAAAGGCATTTCGGTCAATACCATTATATTTTCTTAGTACTCGTTTTGCTTGATTCCAGAAATTTTCAACACCATTGATATGATTTTTATCCTCAACAAATTTTTCTGAATGATTGATTCTATGATGGCTAAAATCACTGACATCAAGGGCATTATAACTACGATAGCTATCTGTATAAACAATGCTATCTGGAGCAATTTTTCTAGTAATTATTGGCAGTAAGGTTGCTGTCTTTGTATCTGGAAAAATCTTGACGTAAACTTTGCCACCACGTTTAAGCATACCAAATACAGCTACTTTTCCCGCAGCTCCACGCCCACGTTTTCCCTTACGAACACCACCAAAATAACTTTCATCTAGCTCAATTTGTCCCTCAAAAACCTCTATGGCATCTTGGTCAAGATGATACATGATGACTTGGCGTATTTTCCTATAAAACAAAGCAGCAGAATTAGGTTGAATACCGAGTAAATCTGCTGCTGTTCTAGCGGTTACCTCTGCAATAAAAAACTCAAGTAGTTTTCTTTGAGTTTTTTTACTTAATTTACATCTAGTTATCTTCATAAAAGTAGACTATCACACTTCTAATCTACTACAGCCCCTATTTTTTTTTAATCCTTAGATTATCAAATTAGTTGCTTATTAGGAGCTGATAGAAAGCTTAATCAATAGGATAAAGATACTTTTATGCAAATACGTTGGTCAAGTTATTGTGCCTCCAGATCTCTCATTTAAGCAAAACGTTAATCCAAAATCAGTAGCATCTATGCGATAGCTCACTGAAATTGAACCTATACAAGTGGAACAGCTTTATTGGTGGAAAATAGAGATTAACGAAGGAAAATATTCAGTTTATTTCAGATATTATTTATCTTAAAAGGTATAAAAACTTACAGTATTGTTTGCCTGAAGGTAAAATAACAGCATTTAATTTAAGTTATTGGGCTGTAGTAGATAAGCTTAAATATCTGTCCAAATGAGTAGAGTTTTTAGCTGCTCTTTTGGACTGCCATAGTTGAATCGAAATCTTGCGAAGCAGTGCTTCTCATCTTTAATAAACAATATAAAGGCATTTCGGTCAATACCATTATATTTTCTTAGTACTCGTTTTGCTTGATTCCAGAAATTTTCAACACCATTGATATGATTTTTATCCTCAACAAATTTTTCTGAATGATTGATTCTATGATGGCTAAAATCACTGACATCAAGGGCATTATAACTACGATAGCTATCTGTATAAACAATGCTATCTGGAGCAATTTTTCTAGTAATTATTGGCAGTAAGGTTGCTGTCTTTGTATCTGGAAAAATCTTGACGTAAACTTTGCCACCACGTTTAAGCATATCAAATACAGCTACTTTTCCCGCAGCTCCACGCCCACGTTTTCCCTTACGAACACCACCAAAATAACTTTCATCTAGCTCAATTTGTCCCTCAAAAACCTCTATGGCATCTTGGTCAAGATGATACATGATGACTTGGCGTATTTTCCTATAAAACAAAGCAGCAGAATTAGGTTGAATACCGAGTAAATCTGCTGCTGTTCTAGCGGTTACCTCTGCAATAAAAAACTCAAGTAGTTTTCTTTGAGTTTTTTTACTTAATTTACATCTAGTTATCTTCATAAAAGTAGACTATCACACTTCTAATCTACTACAGCCCC
>NZ_KB849716.1:11222-81685 GCF_000368825.1 Acinetobacter ursingii DSM 16037 = CIP 107286
TAAAGATACTTTTATGCAAATACGTTGGTCAAGTTATTGTGCCTCCAGATCTCTCATTTAAGCAAAACGTTAATCCAAAATCAGTAGCATCTATGTGATAGCTCACTGAGATTGAACCTATACAACCAGAACAGCTTTATTGGTGGCAAACAGAGATTAACGAAGAAAAATATTCAGTTTATTTCAGACATTATTCATCTTAAAAGGTGTAAAAACTTACAGTATTGCTTGCCTGAAGGTAAAATAACAGCATTTAATTTAAGTTATTTTCGGTGTAGTAGATAGCTATTTTGATTATTGTGGGATCAAAATTTATAACAATAATTGAGCCTGTAAATTATTTTGTGTAAGTTCTATTTTTTATAAATGATCTTTTAATCGATCATCGAACTGAATCGTAAACCAATTCATTGCTAAACGCCAATTTTGAATTGGCATTGTCCATTTCTTAGCAGCATTGGTTGTTGCTAAGTAAATGACTTTTTTGACTGAATCATCTGACGAGAAGATCTTTCGCTTCTTGGTTGAATGGCGAATTACGCTATTCAACGATTCAATCGCATTGGTTGTATAAATCGCATGACGTATTTCAGCTGGATAGCTAAATATTGTACGGATATTTTCCCAATTGGCTCTCCAGGATTCTCCAATTTTCGGATATTGATGATTCCATTGATCACAGAAGATATCTAGAGATTTTAAGGCATTTTCTTCTGTACTTGCTTGATAGATCGCTTTTAGACCAGCTGTAACAGCCTTGTAGTCTTTCCAGCTTACAAATCTCAGGCTATTGCGTACAACATGCACGATACACAGCTGAATGTCCGTATGAGGATAAACAGAGGCAATGGCATCAGGAAAGCCTTTTAACCCATCTACACAGGCAACAAGAATGTCCTGTACCCCTCGATTTTTGAGTTCTGTCATGACGGATAGCCAGAATTTGGCACCCTCTGTCTGAGCAATCCACATACCGAGTAATTCTTTTTGCCCATCCATATTGATGCCCAAAGCAAGGTATACAGACTTGTTAATCACATTGGAGTGTTGACGGACTTTTACAACAATACAGTCGAGATAGACGACTGGATACAGACTATCTAATGCTCTATTTTGCCACTCAGTCACTTGCTCAATCACAGCATCGGTCACTTTGCTTATAAGTGATGCTGAGACATCTGCATCGTACATTTCTTTGAAAAATGCGACAATTTCTCTATTGGTCATTCCTTTGGCATACAGGGAAAGAATTTGGTCATCCATACTGGTAATGCGTGTTTGATGTTTTTTGATAATTTGTGGCTCAAATGAACCTTCCCGATCACGTGGAATATCTAAAGCCAATTGCCCATCTTGAGTTGAAACAGTTTTTGAGCTAAAACCATTTCGGCTATTTGAGCCTTTTTTCGGCTGATGCTTTTCATAACCAAGATGATCTGAAAGCTCTGTATTGAGTGCAGTTTCGATCATGAACTTTTTAAATATGGCGGTCATTTGGTTTAAGTCTTCTGGTGTTTTTAGACCCTTAGCCAATTCAGCAGCCATACTTTTGATTGTTGCTTCATCCATGTGAAGTACCTTTTGTAATTATCCTCTGAAGGATAAATGAAAATTAAGTACTTACACAAAATTTAGAACAGTCCCCAATAATTTTCTATAAATCTTAACGTTTTTGCTTTTCTCCTTAGCTGACAAGCCTATAATAATTCAGAATCATTCCAAATCTAATAAGGAAATAACATGTCTACCGATCAACAATTTAAAGCGCCTGCCAATTTAGGAATAGCGGTTTATCCTGATAATGCAGAGGCGATTGGTAACACCCCATTAGTTCGCATTAATCGTATTATTCAGTCAGGCGCCACAGTATTGGCAAAAGTTGAAAGCCGTAACCCTGCATTTTCAGTAAAATGCCGTATTGGTGCTGCTTTAATTGCAGATGCTGAAAAACGTGGTGTGTTGAAAGCTGGGATGCATATTGTTGAGCCGACCAGTGGAAATACAGGTATTGCACTGGCGTTTGTAGCAGCCGCAAAAGGGTATCCAATTACACTGACCATGCCTGCAAGTATGAGTCTTGAGCGTCGTAAAGTGCTAAAAGCTTTTGGTGCAAATTTAGTGCTTACTGAACCAGCAAAAGGAATGAAAGGTGCTGTTGATGAAGCAGTACGTTTGGCGACTGAGCAACCTGATGTCTATTTCTTGCCTCAACAATTTGAAAACCCTGCCAACCCTAAAATTCACGAACAAACCACAGGGCCAGAGATTTGGGAAGCGACGGATGGAAATGTTGATATTTTAGTGGCAGGCGTGGGGACAGGTGGGACAATTTCTGGTATTTCACATTTCTTTGAAAATATCAAAAATAAACCAATTTATTCAGTTGCAGTTGAACCTGCGGAGTCACCGATTATTAGTCAAACCAAATGTGGTGAGAGCATTACACCTGCACCACATAAAATTCAGGGCATTGGCGCCAATTTTATTCCTAAAAATCTGGACTTAAATATTGTTGATGAAGTGATGCCGATTACCAGTGAAGAGGCAATCGAATGGGCACGTAACTGTGCCACTAAAGAAGGAATTCTGGTGGGTATTTCAAGTGGCGCAGCTCTTGCTGCTGCTGCAAAAATTGCACAGCGTCCTGAAAATGACGGTAAAACCATTGTGGTAATTTTGCCTGATAGTGGTGAGCGCTATTTGTCTTCTGTATTATTTGATGGTTTATTTGAAGAATAACTTATTCTCGGCAGATTTGATCTCGGGCGAGCTAGTGTTTTTTATAGCTTCAGTTAAATGAAGTTACTGAAAAGGAACTTAGAATATATTACATTCTAGGTTCCTTTTTTTAAATAAAATGAAATTTCGACGATTAGTTAATCTCAAGTTGATTAGAACTTTTTATTAGAGTTCTTTCTTTAAGGATTTTTCAAAACGTTTGACAGAGCGAGCATATTTTTTGGCTTTGTGACGTGTCCAAAAGCTAGACTTATATCCCGTTGGGCCAACATTATAATAAGCACTAGCTTTGAACCAACTTCCAGCCATTTCATTATAATGTCCTAAAATATAGGCACTGCATTGAATATTATTATATTCATCGGCCAGATTACCAGGACAGGCTTGTCTCCAGTAACTTGGAATAATTTGAGCTAAACCTACAGCTCCGCCAGATGAACGTGCATAAGAATTGTAGTTTGATTCCTGACGAATAGTGGCAGCAATCAGTAAGGGTGGAACTTCATAGCGATCAGCACTTTGGATAATCATTGGAGATAATCGATTTGCCGTAGATGGTGAAACAGCATAAGCTTTTTGTAATCCACTTGAGAGCTTATTTGAACGTTTTTCTAAAGAACCACTATTGGGGCCAAGTGTCGTACAACCTGTAAAAAAAAGACCTAAACTACTTACAAGGAATAATTTAGAGAATGTAATTTTGTAGTTATCGAAAATCAGGCGATTAGCATTTATAAAAGTATCAAGCAATTGCAAAACGAAGTACCATCAATAAATATTCAAGTTGAAAAATCTTAATTTGTCATTGCCATAGCGTCAACAAAAGTGATGTGACAATTTGCAAGGTGATCAAGATGTAAATAGCCTAAGCAAGTTTGATTTTTTTCCTAGAAAAACTATTATAAAATTCAAACTTTGATGACATGCTTATATAAAGATTATGACCCCAGCCTGTAAGTTACTTAAAACCAATAAAATTGAATATAGTACGCATGAATACGAACATGATCCCAATGCTAAAAGTTTTGGTTTGGAAGCAGCAGAGAAACTAAATCTGGATGTGGAAGAAGTTTTTAAAACCTTGTTGGTTACCGATGATAAAAATCACTATGTCACAATTTTACCTGTCAATCATCAATTAAATTTAAAAAAAGTTGCGGCAGCATTGGGATGTAAAAAGTTACATATGGCAGATCCGAAAGATGCAGAACGACTGACTGGCTATCTAGTGGGAGGAATTAGTCCACTTGGTCAGAAAAAGCGTCTTAAAACTGTGATTGATGCTTCTGCTGAAATGAAAACAAAAATATATGTCAGTGGTGGAAAACGTGGTTTAGATATTGGAGTAGCGCCACAAGCGATTGCAAAAATATTAGATGCTCAATTTGTTGATATTCTCGATCAATAATTTTTGAAGAAAGATCAAGATAAGCCATTAATATTGTTTAGTTTAAATTTTAGGGTGGTTGTCATCCAATCGTCATTGAAGCCAGATATTTTAAGTCAAAATTTTTAATGACTGAATTCAATGAAGACTAAGAACATATTGAAATTTTTAATGGCAGCGAGCGGAATACTCGTTTTAAGTGCCTGTAATGATCATGATGATAACGACAGCACGTCTGAGCATTCTGCAGCAGTAGAAACTTCAGCGTATGTTCAAACTAAAACACCTTATAAACCACAGCAAGATTTAAATAGCTATCAGAGTGCACCAACAGGATTTCAGCCTGTTTTCACCGAGCTGGTTGCCCGTCATGGTTCGCGTGGTCTATCTAGCATCAAGTACGATTTGGCGCTTTATAACCTATGGAAACAAGCCAAAGCTGATCATGCATTAACACCACTCGGTGAACAGCTTGGTGCTGATATTGAAGCAATGATGAAAGTCAATATCTTGTTGGGGTATGGCGTGTCTGGAATTCGTCAGTCTGGCTATGGCAATGAAAGCCAATTAGGTATTGAGGAACATCGTGGAATTGCAGATCGTTTGTTACAGCGATTACCATCATTATTTAATACCTCAGTGTTAGGGCAAATGGATATTGCTGTACAAAGTTCTGGTGTAGATCGTGCAGTGGATAGCGCCAAATTCTTTACCAATGAATTGATCACCAAACGTCCAGATCTTAAAGAAAAAATTCGTCCAGTAAGTTATACGAGTTTAGATAGTAACAGTAATCCGTCGATTGACGATCAAGGGGTTGATCGCTTTTTACTTTATTTCCATAGTCTGGATAAAGCGACAGATTTGAGCCAAATGAATTCACCCCTTAGACAAAGTATCTATGATGCTAGTCTGAAATATCAGGATTTTGAAGAAAATGATGTGAATTTAAAACAGAAATTACAAGAATTATTGAATAATAACAACGCTCAGCAAATTGCATTGAAAGTACTGACGCCATTGTTTAAAAATGAGTTTATTCAGAAATTAGGTAGCCAAGGCTATACTTTTAGTAATACTGGATCATTTACTGCAACAGCTTTAGATGGTACCCAATTTACTGAAAAAGGCAAAGGCAAAAACACTATAGCTAGTACCGTGGATGCAGCAGCTTATCTCTATGAGCTGTATTCAATTGCACCCGGGATGAAAAAAGAATTAGGTAATACAGATTTTACAAAATATATGCCAATAGATGCTGCCAAATTTTATGCAGAATATAATGATGCACAGGATTTCTACCAAAAAGGTCCAAGCTTTACTGAGTCCAATCAAGTGACCAGCAATATTGCACAGGGACTTAAACAGGATTTCTTTGCTCAGGTAGATCAGGTTATCAATAAACAACAGCAACATAAAGCTGTGTTACGTTTTGCCCATGCCGAAATCATTATACCCCTTGCAACGACATTTGAATTAAAAGCAATGATGACACCTTTAGCCTTAAATCAAACCTATAGTTATAGTTCAAGCACTTGGCGTGGTGAGGATGTTTCACCTATGGCGGCCAATATGCAATGGGATATTTATCAAAATGCACAAGGTTCTACTTTGGTCAAAATGTTGTATAACGAGAAAGAAACTTTATTTAAGTCAAGTTGTGATTATGCTCGTTATAACTCGACGAGTTTTTATTATGATTATCAAAAGCTTAAGCAGTGCTACAGTGTTAACTAACAGTATCTGATCACTGAAATTTTATTCGGGATATCATTACAAAGTGAATGGTATCCTTAATTTTATTAATT
Organism: Acinetobacter ursingii DSM 16037 = CIP 107286; assembly: GCF_000368825.1. Classification (GTDB taxonomy): domain Bacteria; phylum Pseudomonadota; class Gammaproteobacteria; order Pseudomonadales; family Moraxellaceae; genus Acinetobacter; species Acinetobacter ursingii. The sequence continues at coordinate 17,157 of NZ_KB849716.1, forward strand.
TCATAATTCAAAATAAAAATCAAAAATTTAACGAATAAAATAAGCTTTCGTCGCACAATTATAAAATGTTTGATTAAAAAACATTCAAAAATGTTTCATTTATTAAATAAGCCGTTATTCTGCACAGTTTTTGTATACCCTAAATATGTGAATTATAAATAAATAGAGGTAAATGGATGCTGATTTTTCATGGTTCTGCTGTTCAAGCTGCACTTTTTGATATGGATGGAACAATGTTTGATACTGAACGATTACGGTTTCAAACATTGAAACAGGCATCTCAAGAGCTGATTGGACAAGCATTTTCCGATGAATATTTAATGCAATGTTTAGGATTAAGTGCCAAAACAGCAGAACAACTGGCTCAACAACAATACGGTTTAGATATTCCATACCAGGAAATTCGCCAGCGTGCCGATCAACTTGAACTGGAAACGGTACGTAAAGAAGGCGTTCCTATTAAAAAAGGTCTGGTTCAGGTCTTAGAACGGTTAAGAAAATCTGGATTACGTATGGCTGTTGCAACATCTAGCCGCCGCGCAATAGCAGAAGAATATTTGATTAATGCCAATGTATATAAATTCTTTGATGTGCTGGTTTGTGGTGATGAAGTTGAACATGGCAAACCACATCCTGAAATTTTTGAGAAAGCCGCAGAAAAATTAAATCTGGACACTTCACAGTGCCTGATGTTCGAAGATTCTGAAAATGGAATCACATCTGCACATGCAGCAGGTGGCATGACCATTTTGCTCAAAGATATCAAAGCGCCAAATGACAATATGCTGTCTAAAGCCGATTTTTACTTTGAGACTATGTACGAGTGTTTAGAGGATTTAGATCAATATGTCCCTGCGATGGAGATGCCGATTTTACAGGAAGCATTTCCACAGACCTTGAATCAGCTAACAGTTGGGATTCACGGTTTTGGTGCAATTGGTGGCGGATACATTGCACAGATTTTATCACATTGGGATGGGTATACGCGTCCGCAGCGCATTATTGCCTCAACGCGTAACAGTTTATATCGTGAAGCAGTCAATGCCTTTGGCACCTATTGTATTCGTTATGGCCAAGTTTCCTATGATGAACGAATTGAATATATGTCAGTGATTGATACAGACCATCAACAGCATATGCTGGATATGTATTTGGAATCATCTTTGATCGCGCTGTGCCTGCCTGAACATGCGATTGCCAGCGAGGCAAAAATTATTGCGAAAGGACTCTATGCACGTTTTGCTTCACAAGCCATGCAAAATACACGTCCACTCACTTTTTTGATTATTTTAAATAAAGTAGGAGCTAAAACCTTAGTATTAGCTCATATTCGGGAGCAATTGATCGAATTATCCAACGTGGAAATTGCAGATCAGATTATGGGACAACATTATTTCTGTGATACGGTTGTCAACCGTATGGTATCTAAACTTTCTGAGCAAAATTTGTATCGACAGCTCAAAATTAAATATAATTTTTTTAAGCAATATCAGTCTGATGTTGAGGATGAAAATGTCGAAATTGAAGATACCAGCAAGCTTTCATCTGAGCAGGAACATCAAGCCTCTTTATATATTGATGATATGCGACGTAATTTTCAGCCGAGTCATATTTTGCAGACGATGGACCTGATTTTATTTAATAGTGAAACGGATATGCCGATCTATGTCGAAAATAACAGCCCATTGTTGGCTAAAATGCGACAAATGATTGTGGTGGATAATATTGCCGATATTCAACTCATTAAAAATCGACTATGGAATGGCGTACATGCCATGTTGGCGTGGTATGCCTCGTTATTGGGACATGAAACTATTGGGATCGCAATGGGAGATGCGCGGGTACAGTCATTGGTTGAGCATTTAGTTCAAGAGATCAAGCAAGGACTTTGCGTCTGTTTGCCCAAAAGAGCGAAAGATTTGGATCGACTAGCCAAGAGCTTTGTATTGTCGTGTCAATATGCCTACAAAGATCCGTGTCAGCGGGTGGCACGTGATCCTTTGCGCAAGCTGAATCATAATGAACGAGTTATGGGCTCTATTGCCAACAATCTTAAATTTGATCAACCCATCGATAGTTTGTTATGGGGGGCAAGTTTGGGCTATTTTTATGCGATCGAGACGTTTGACATGAGTCTTGAAAATATCACCGAGCATTTGCAGTTAAATATTGCCCAACTTGATTTAGATCATGCTCTAAAGAAAAAGATTGAGCAGAGCATACAGCAGCATCTTGATCAACTCATAGAATATCCTTCGTGTTTAAAACAATTCAAAAGTTTTGCTTTGCCTGAAGAGATAAAGTCTTCATACGCTTAACTCACGCGCAAAACTGATCTCATCATTTTAGTGATCCCACCAAAAATCATGCTTTAATAAAGCATTCTGATTTTTGGTGTTTTTTCTTGTATTTGAAGCCAAATGGTTGTGTCATTCCAACTTTACATCGTGATTATTCCGAATGGCATCATGGACGTAGTATCTATGCACTTTGGTATATTTTAGTTGAGCGTGATCAATATACAGAATTGGTTGCAAAACTCGATCAATTACAAGCTTCTTTTTCAGATCTGCTATTGCCCAATTCGCAACGTCAATATCATATAACACTGTATATTTGTGGTTTTTTGACGGAGCAAAAGCCTGTTTATAATGATGATTTTTGTATAGATTGGTTTGAGCAGCAACGCCGAAAACTTTTAAAACAAACTGCATTCCAACTGAATATCAGTAAATTAAATAGTTTTAGCAGTGCTTTATTTGCTGATATTCGAGATGAAAAAAATTATCTCATTGATCTGCGACGAAACCTTCAACTCGATGAGCATCAGGAAATTGCAGCTTTGCAATATCATCCGCATATTACGCTTGGATTGTATCGCGATGCTTATTCCAGTCATGTGATTCTTGACCATATACGGCAATGCCCTGAGATTAATTTAAAAATAACCATCGATCAGCTTCATTTTGGCTATTATGATGCTCAACAATTACAAGGCCCTCTACATTCTCTTTATTGCTTACAACTGGATTGATCTATGATACATCTCATTTTAGGTGGCGCGCGTTCTGGTAAAAGTCGACATGCAGAGGCTATTGCCAAAGCGCTGTCTCATCCTGTGACTTATATTGCAACTGCGCGGCCACTGGATGATGAAATGCAACAGCGTATAGACCATCATCGTGGGCAACGACCGAGTGAATGGCGACTCATTGAAGAACCCGTTACATTGGCTCAGCAACTTAAGATGATTGATCAACCACAACAGATCATTTTGATTGATTGTTTGACTTTATGGCTGTCCAATCTTCTATTGTTAGATGATTGCAATCCACAGTATAGCCAGCAAACTCAAGCATGCGAGGACTTGCTTGAGCTCTTACCACGGCTTCAATCAGATATTATTTTAGTGAGTAATGAAACAGGTTTGGGTGTGGTGCCGATGGGGGAAATGACACGTCGTTTTGTTGATGAATCTGGACGGTTACATCAGCGTCTAGGAAAAATCGCAGATAAGGTCGAATTTTGTGTCGCAGGATTCCCAATGTTACTGAAAGGAGAAAAGTCATGAGTTGGTGGGTAGAACCGGTTCAAGCCATCGATGAGCAAGCTAAACAATTTGCTAGGCAACGCCAGCAACAATTGACTAAGCCAACGGGTTCATTGGGTGATTTAGAGTTGATCGCCATACAACTGGCTGCATTACAAGGAACTACTCATCCACATGTGAATCAACCGTGGATCACTATTTTTGCAGGCGATCATGGGGTGATGCAAGAAAATATTTCGGCTTATCCGCAGGCAGTGACGCGACAAATGCTACAAAATTTTGCGACAGGTGGTGCATGTATCAGTGTAATCGCACGACAATATGCTGCCAATTTACAGGTGATTGATTGTGGTACGGTGGGTGAGTCTTATTGTTATGAAGGTGTAGAAACGCATTGCATTCGTGCTGGAACCGCAAATTTTGCAATTGAAGCTGCAATGACTAAAGCTCAATGTCATCAGGCGATGAAATTAGGACGTGACAGTGTCGAGAAAGCCATGAGTGCGCAGGCCGACATTTTCGTTGCGGGTGAAATGGGTATTGGCAATACCTGTTCAGCTTCAGCTTTGGCATGTTTATTACTCAATGAAGATGCAGAGCAATTGACAGGCATTGGTACAGGAATAGATGCGCAAAAGTTAAAATACAAAAAACAAGTGATCGATCGCGCTATCGCATTGCATCAACCTCATGTAAAAGAGGATGCTTTTAAAATAATGACCGCAGTCGGTGGGTTAGAAATTGCTGCTATGACGGGAGCTTATATTCGCTGCGCACAGCTTGGTATGCCGATGGTGATTGATGGTTTTATCAGTTCGGTTGCAGCACTATGCGCTGTGCGTTTGAATCCCGATGCGCGAAACTGGATGTTGTTTGGACATCAATCTGCTGAATATGGACATTGTCGTGTTTTAGCTGAACTCAATGCACAGCCGATATTAAACTTAAATTTACGTTTAGGTGAAGGTAGTGGTGCAGGGGCAGCGTTAGGTGTCATTCAATTGGCCTGTGCCTTACATAACCAAATGGCAACTTTTGCCGAAGCTTCAGTTTCAGGCGATCAGGTATAAAACAACATGCAAAAAGTGTGGATCATTGATGTGTTACGTCATGGTGAAACGACATTGAGCCATACTTTACGTGGTCATCTGGACGATGCATTGACACAAACGGGTTGGCAGCAAATGCAGACCACGATTGAGCAAATGCAGCCCTCTGCATGGCAAGTGGTTTTTACTTCGCCCTTACAACGTTGTGCTGCATTTGCACAAAGGTTTGCAGCACAAACGAATCTGAATTGTAATATGGATGCAAATTTTAAGGAAATGTATTTTGGAGATTGGGAAGGGATCAGTACAGCGCAGATCTATCAACAGTCACCTGAACTACTTACAAATTTTTGGCAGCAACCCACCCAATATACGGCTCCGAATGGCGAGAGTTTATTGGATTTTCAATCACGCATTCAACAAGGGTTATTCTTAGTCATTGAAAAGATGCAAATACAGCAACATGAGCATGCCTTATTGGTCACGCATGGTGGTGTAATCAAGTTATTGCGTTGTTTGGCGCAACACCAGCCATTGGATGATCTGCTGAAAATGCAGGCAAGTTTAGGGCAACTGTATCGCTTTAAAATCACTCTGGATGATCAGCAACAGTTACAGATATCCGAGGAATAACGTATGTTGCCATTCTGGATTGCCTTACAGTTTTTGACCGTGATTCCTATTCAATTATCACGGATACCCAATCAGACTGAAAATGCCCGATCTGTTTTATTTTATCCGTTGATTGGTTTAATGATCGGCCTAATTTTATATGCTTTTGGCATATTATTGAGTCCTGTCCCATATCTTTTGAGCGCAAGTCTTATTTGGCTGATCTGGATTTGGCTAACGGGTGGACTGCATCTGGATGGTTTGGCAGATACTGCTGACGCATGGGTCGGTGGTTTCGGTGATAAACAACGTACTCTTGAGATTATGAAAGATCCAAGCTGCGGGCCGATTGGTGTGTTAAGTCTGATCGCAGTCTGTTTGCTTAAATGGGTCTGTATTTATATGTTACTAGAGCAACATTTAGCGCTATTTTTGATTGTTATACCGATGCTTGGGCGAGTTGTGCCATTAATTTTATTGCTCACCACACCCTATGTTCGTGAAAATGGTCTGGGACGGCACTTAGCTAAGGATTTACCTAAAAAAAGTGCTTGGCTGATAAGTTTGATGGTTTTACTCAGTTTGCTCTACTTGAAATTACAAGGTGTTTTAAGCTTACTTGTTTTTCTGACGGGATTGATTTATTTGCGACATCTTTTTATCAAACGTATTAATGGCATCACAGGCGATACCATCGGAGCAAGTATTGAACTACTAGAAACAACTTTATTACTCAGTTTTATTTTAAGCAGCTTTTATTGATCAATGTTTTCAGGTCAGTAATTTAACAATAACGTGAACCAGAAAAGGGCCTGTAATGACCATAAAAATGCCTGCCAATACCATGGTTAAACTTGCAATGACACCTTCTTGCTTATTGCGCATATATGCTTTACTTGTACCAAAACCATGCGCAGCATTGCCCAGAGAAGCGCCGTTGGCCAAATAAGACTTGAGCTTTAATCCAGCTAAAATAAGATCACCAAAGATGATACCTACAATGCCAGTCAAAATGGTAAACAAAATCACCAATTCAACCGAACCGCCAATATGTTGCGTGAGCTCCATCGCAAAAGGCGTAGAAATCGAGCGAGACATGAGACTATAAGTGGTTTGCTGATCAAAATGAAACAAACGCGCCAGATAAAAAGCACTCAGCATACCTGCCGCCATCCCTACGATAATACCCATACAAATAGACAATGCATGCTGTTTAATGATATCGCGGTATTCATAAATCGGAATCGCAAATGCTACTGTAGTTGGTCCTAACATCCACACGATCCAGTGATTATCTTGCATATAGGTGGTATAAGGCACATGGAAAATCATGAGTAGCGCCATAATCAAGCAAGGAACTAAAATTGCAGGTGCAAAAGGTAAATAAGGCAAACGACGATAAATGGGTTTGGCCAAGATATAACCGAAAAGTGTTCCAACAAAACATATCAAGGCAATATTCATGATTTTAGCTCATGTTGATGTAGCATTTTATCTTGGCTGCGTTGTTTGAGTCGTGATTCCAATTTAAAGCAAAAATGTACGGTATAGGCGGTGAATACCATGACACACAGAGTACCGAGCACAATTGCAGTTATTAATTGCCAGCCTTCAGCTATAAATAAACTTTTATAGTTGATCAGTCCCACGACACAAGGAATGAAAAACAGCACAAGTTCGGCTAGCATGAAATCCGAACCAGTTTTAATCCACTGTAATTTAAACACACCACTTACAAGCCCGATCAAAACTAGAAAAAGCCCAATAACGCCTGCTGAAACAGGCAGATTTAATGTTTGTTGCAAGAGTGATCCAATCCACCAGAAAATAAGTAATAAACCAATCTGGATGATCACTTTGGCAAAATATGCAAGGCTGGAATAAGACAAGGGATCACCTATAAACTGTATGATGCGTTTGGAATAGAACAATTGTAAATGGAGTTGTTATGCCATATTATGAATAATAAAAAATTAATTATGCTTCTATGGAATGGTTGTAAGTGGATATTAAAACCCTAAAGATTTTTGTACAAATTGTACAAAGCCAAAGTTTTACTGCAGCAGCGGAGCAACTCTATATGACGCAGCCTACCGTCAGTAAAGCCATTGCTGCATTTGAACAGGAGTTAGCTACGACCTTATTTAAAAAAGGGGAAGCAGGGCGTAAACGTGAAGTGGAACTGACATATACGGGTCAGCAAATTTATCAACATGCGCTTACTATATTGGATGAACAAAAAAAAATTTATGAAACATTAGAAGATATAAAACATTTAAAAAAAGGAAAATTGACTTTGGGTGTACCACCTTTAGGCTCGGTGTTGCTTACCTCACTGATCGCATCGTTTCATAAACAATATCCTGATATTGAATTACAATTTATGGAAGTGGGATCAAATGCCATTTCAGAAGCAATTCTTAACCGAACCCTTGATGTAGGTGTGCTTTTAAGTAATCACAATCCTATTCTTGCAGAAATTCCGATCGTAGATTCATCTTTGTGTTTATTGTCCGCGAAACATTCGAGATGGAAAAATATACAAGAGGTGAGCTTAGCAGATTTAAAAGAAGAATCTTTTCTTTTATATGACGATAGTTTTACCTTGAATAACCTGATTATTCAGGCGGCGCAGGTGGAAGGATTTCAGCCAAAAATTGTATGTAAAAGTAGCCAATGGGATTTTATTGCCAAAATGGTTGAATTTTCGATGGGCATTGCGTTATTGCCACAAATCTATTGTGAGCAACTTGATCAAAGCAAGTTTAATATTACGCCTTTAGCCAATACTTCTTTGCGTTGGACACTAAGTATGGCATGGAATACTTCTGTGCCGATGACCGCTGCGACTAAAGCATGGTTAAGTATTATTAAGGCACATCAAGATCAAATTCGTTTTTAGTTAAGCCAGTTTTGGATAACATCAACGACTTGTTCTGGCTGTTTAATCCAAACGCTATGCTGATTGCCTTGAAGACTTGGTCTTAAATCGAGCTGTTTAATTTGAGGATGACTATAATATTGAGTTAAGCCCATTAATGAGGACATTGGTGCCCATTCATCGCCCTTCATTTGAATAAAAAGAGCTTGGTTATCTGAAACATGAGTTGGCTTTAAAATATGATCATATGTTCCTGTCAGTCCAGTTTTACACCAATCCTGAATAAGAGATTTTGCTTCTTTATTGCCAAAGCCAACCTTTTTTCCTGGTAAATAACCGTAAATTTGAATGAGAAGACTAAAGACTGAGATTGCTTTTAAGATTTGAATCTTACCCTTTAAATCCCAATAATGTAGTCCAATATTGCCTGTTGCGATCCCAATCACTGTAACGTCATGTTGTTGGCTATACAATGTAGCCAAATGCCCACCTAAACTATGTCCAAGTAGTACCACGTTTTGTTGTGAATGAGGTTGTGGGGCTAAGTTTATAAGTTGCGGAATAAAATCTTGCAATAAATCTCTATATCCATAATCAAAGTGACTAGAAACTTTTGGGATATTTCTGCCACATCCGGGATAATCAGCTGCTATTGTATTAAATCCATTCGTATTTAAACCCCTGATCAGTTTTTGATATTTATCAATTTCAACACCGATAGCAGGAAGAATAACGATCGTTTTTGCATATTGATTGATGGTATTCACTTCTGCATAAATCCCATCAAATTTTGGAAAGTGAATAAGCTTTTGAATACATTCCATATATTTTATTCCTTAAATGGACTAAGTTGAATCAAGTTGCTGAGACCCAGTTTATTCAAAAACGCCGTTCTAGAATGTGGATGACGTTTTATTTCTTCTTGAATATATGCTTTAAAAGAAGTGTTAAATTTTTCACGAGGATAGTTTTCCAAACACTGTTTTTGGAATTGTTTATCAATGAGATGGAGTTCCGATCCAATCACATCACAGCTGGTTCCTTTTTGTAGCATGATCACTTCTTTAGGCTGACTCATATCTGCAAAGCCATTCATATGCAAGCATATTGCATCAGCGATTAAATCAGTTTTTTCTTTAGGGTAATGGTGATACTTACAAAGTTGTTCAGCCTGCATTGCACTATTAAGAGTAAAACACTGACAATTCGAGGTTTTATGTTGATCAATTAAACCAATATCGTGCAAAAGGGTAGCCACTAAAAAAGCTTCATTGTCATATTGCCATCCATGAATTTGGCTAAAAGCGATTCCCCAAAAATAGCTCCGCCATGAATGATAAATTAAAGAGGTTTTTTTTGTTTCTTCAAGCTGTTCAATCGCTGCTTTGACTAAAGTACTGTCTGGTAAAATAATCTTGTTAAAATCAATAAAAATTGTTTCTCGTTGTTTCGGCAAGAGGTGTTGTAGTAAATGCTGCGTGGTTGGGATGAATGTTTTCTGTAGAAGATACAGCTTTTCTTTTAAAGTCATTTGACCACGTTTTTCTTGCGCCCAATGATACGATCCTAGCATTATAATAATTCCATTAAAATTAGAGTAATTACTCTAATTTTTGCGGTGATTAAAATCAAGTCCATTCAGTCATAAAAAAGCCCTGACAATTCAGGGCTCAGTTAAATTTTTATTTTGCTAATACAATTTTGTTATAGAACTCATTATTTTTCCATCGTTTTACATAGTGAGCAGATCACGCCGTTATGCTGATGTGAATACATCACATCTGGACGTTCATAATCTTGATCACAAGCTACACACGCATACACAGTCGCAACAGGTGTACCTTCAGCGTCAAAACGCGGTTCATTGATTCCATCATCATGCTTTTTAATATAATACTTACCCTTAGTCAGTAAGCCCATGAAAGGAGTAAGTACGAAACCAACGATCAAAGCAATCAGTGGGGAATAAGAAGAAAGGAAATCACCTAATAAACCGAAGAAAGCTGCAATCGATAAACCTGCTGCTGCACCAAAAGCCACCAAACCAACAGGATTAAAGTCATACAGCATTTCACGGCGATATTCAGGCTGTTTAGGTGAAAGCTTTAATAAATATTTATTGATGGCAATATCCGTTGCAACGACAACGACCCAAGCGATTGCGAAGTTTGAGTAAAAGCCTAGAATTTTACCGAGTACCGCAAACATGTTGCCTTCCATGAGCGCAAGTGCAACAGCCAGATTGACTAATACAAATACAATACGACCCGGATATTTTTTGCTGATACGAGTGTAAGCGCTTGTCCAAGCCAAAGAACCGGAATAGGCATTGGTCACGTTAATTTTAATTTGAGAGATCACCACCAAGATAACTGCCAATGCTAAAGCTAACCAGCCCGGTAACATGTCATGAAATGCCGCATTGAACTGTTGAACAGGCTCAGTCGCATTAATCCCTGGTAATTTGGTCAATAAGTAAAAACCTAAGAATGCACCAATAATTTGTTTAATCGCACCCAAGATGACCCAGCCTGGTCCAGCCGAAATGACTGCTGCCCACCAAGATTTACTATTTTCTTTAGTTTTGGCTGGCATAAAGCGTAAGTAGTCGATTTGTTCGCCAATTTGCATAATTAGCGATAAGCACACACCAGCACCGAGCATGATTGCTGCCATATCCATAGGCGCATAACCGCTATTACCTGCATAAGTCGCAAAAGAACCAACCAGATTAGGTTCTTTATGAATCAAATAAGCCACGGGGCCAATCATCAAAATCAGCCAGATTGGAGTTGTCCAAACTTGTAACTTACTTAGGGCTTTCATGCCATAGATGACTAAAGGAATGACCATAATCGTGGAAATGAGATAGCCTGCCCATAATGGAATTCCCAGTCCAAGCAATAACCCTTGCGCCATAATGGAGCCTTCAAGCGCAAAAAAGATAAAGGTAAAGCTTGCAAAGATAATACTGGTAATGACTGAGCCAAAATATCCAAAACCTGCACCACGAGTGATCAGATCGAGGTCAATATTGTAGCGGGCAGCATAGTAGGCAAGAGGAATACCTGTGATAAAGATAATAATAGCAGCGAATAAAATCGAATAAATCGCGTTGGTCGTGCCATAAGTCATTCCGATACTTGCACCAATAGAGAAATCTGCAAGATATGCAATACCACCAAGCGCCGTGATGGCGACTACTTTGGGACTCCAGCGACGAAAGCTATGCGGTGCATAACGTAATGTATAATCTTCAAGTGTTTCATTTGCTGCATTATTGGGTTTGGTTGCATCAAAAGAATCCGTTACTGATGTGTCGTGCATTCTTTATGACCTTATTTGAGTGGTAATATGGTGCATAAAGCAAGCAATGTGCCAATCTCATTATCAATCTGATGAGCTGTAAGCAAAGAGTAGAATATGAATGGCTTAGACTGAATAGAATAAATAATCTATAAATCAGAAAAATGGTCGTCAAATAGACAATTTTCAAAATTATGCTAAGATAACTAGAAACGTATTTAATCCATACGGGAGATTAAGCATGACAGCATTTGTTCCCATGAAAGCCAGTTTAAGAGAGGAAGAAATGATTCCGCATCTCGCTGTGGAGGCTTTTCGTCATGCTTTTTGTCAAGCTTCACAATCAGCTTCTGTAGTGTATGCCAAAGACCAGTATTTGCTTAAGCAATCCTGTAATGGCGAGACACAAATCCTGAAAAATATTTCATCTTATTATACTGACATCGCCGTGTCAGAAACGACATTAAAACGTAAGAAAAAAGTGGCATTCTAATTTTTTATGCCACAACCCAGAATAAGGATGTTTGCAGGTCCAAATGGATCGGGTAAAAGTACTATTAAAGATTATTTATTACCGCGACATATTGGTGCGTATCTCAATGCCGATGAACTGGAAAAACAACTCGTTCAGGATCACTGTTTTTCATTGACAGATTTTCATGAAGCACTTGAAAGTCAGCAACTTATCAATTTTCTAAAATCAAAAAAACGTAAAGTGAATCAGACAATGATGCCTTTACTTAATAGCAATCCGATTATTTTAGCAAATGGAAAAATTGCTTTTGAAGCAAGTGAAATTGATTCATATCTAGCAGCAAGAATTATTGATTTTATTCGTATTCAATTTATTGAGTTAAAAATTAGCTTTACCTTTGAAACAGTCATGTCGCATAGGAGTAAGGTTGAGTTTCTTCAACATGCTAAAGCACAGGGCTTCCGTACTTATCTTTATTATGTTTCTACTGTTGATCCTGATATCAATATCAGTCGAGTACAGTATCGCGTGAGTCAAGGTGGTCACGATGTTCCAAGAGATAAAATTCGAACGCGCTATTTGAGAAGTATGGATTTACTATTAGATGCAATAGATGCCTCAGATCGAGCCTATATATTTGATAATTCTTCTGATGGTACTCAAGCATCTTTTTTAGCTGAAATTGAAAAAGCAGAAACTTTAAAATTAAATAAGAACCTGCAACATTTCCCTAAATGGTTTGTAGATCGTGTACTTAAGGAATTTATGTAGTTAGATACGATTTTAATCAATTGAAAAATGAGTCAAATGTGCATTGATTAAATTACGTAAAAATATATTATGTTTTTATATATTGTTTGAGCTAAAACCATGCATAGTTTCTTGTTAGCTTTTTTGGGCGGCGTATTACTTGGAATAGCCATCGTTGGCTATTTGTATGTGAATGGTCGCATTGCAGGCATCAGCGGTTTACTTGCACAGGTGATAAATCCTAAAACAATAGCCAAAACACCTGCAATCTGGTTTTTACTTGGCTTATTGATTACGCCGTTCGTTGTTTCTTATTTTTATACACCACAGATTAAGATCAGTTCCAATCCTTATCAATTAATCATTGCGGGTTTATTGGTTGGTTTTGGTGCGCGTCTGGGGTCGGGTTGTACTAGTGGGCATGGAATCTGTGGAATAAGTCGTTTATCGAAACGTTCAATATTCGCAACAATCATATTTATGTTTGCAGGCTTTGTTACAGTTTATGTGATGCGTCATTTACTGGGAGGCCTATCATGAAAAATATATTTGCTTTTTTATTTGGCTCTCTTTTCTCATTAGGTTTAATAATTTCAGGGATGTCTAATCCTGAAAAGGTTCTCGCTTTTTTAGATGTTCTTGGCGAATGGGATGCAAGTTTGGCATTTGTGATGATCGGTGCAATTCTAGTGGCATTTATTCCATTTCAAAGAGCGAAAAGACATCCAATAACATTATTTAAAGAGAAAATTGAGTTACCTCAGAATCATCAAATTGATCAAGATTTAATTTTTGGATCATTGATTTTTGGTATTGGGTGGGGGATAGCAGGAATTTGTCCTGCGCCCGCGTTAACCTTAATTGGACTCGGATATGCTCAGGCTCTATATTTTATTGGTGCAATGTTGATTGGCATGATACTTCATCGGAAAATAAGAGGTGTTTAAAAAATATGAATACTCAGAAACCTTTGATTAAGAGTTTTTTTGATGAAGCGACTCATACTTTTACCTATGTGGTGAGTGATCCTGATACTAAACAAAGCGCGATTATTGATAGTGTACTGGATTATGATGCAGATTCGGCCACAACTTCTACTACTCAGGCAGATAAAGTCATTCACTATATCCATGAAAATAGCCTAAGTATAGAGTGGATTTTAGAAACTCACGTTCACGCCGATCATTTAACTGCTTCACAATATCTAAAAAATCAACTCGGCGGCAAAATCGCCATGAGTGATAAAATATCTATTGTTCAGCAAACCTTTAGTCAAATTTACAATCTTGATATCAAATACTTTAACTTGCATCAGAGTTTTGATTACTTATTTGCAGACGGTGAACATTTCAGTATTGGTCATTTAGATGCGTATAACATCTCAACTCCAGGGCATACGCCCGCCTGTTTGAGCTATGTGATAGGGGATGCTGTATTTGTGGGGGATACACTGTTTATGCCAGATTATGGTACAGCACGTTGTGATTTTCCCAATGGAAGTGCAGCACAGCTTTATGATTCAGTTCAGCGATTATATGATTTGCCTGAAACCATACGGATGTTCTTGTGTCATGATTATTTACCAGAAACACGTGAATATTTTATCGGTGAAACTGATGTAAAGACACAAAAACAATTCAATATTCATATTGATCAGACGACTGCAAAATTAGATTTTATTAAAATGCGAGAGGCTCGGGATGCTACACTTGCAATGCCTAAACTGATTTTGCCCGCTATTCAGGTCAATATGGATGCAGGAAAGTTTCCCTTGCCTGAATCGAATGGTCAATCTTATTTAAAGTTACCATTGAATTATTTTAAAGTCTGAGTCATGTCAAATTTAGAAGATCCCCGTGTATTACTTGCTGTTGAACGAACCTTATTGGCATGGAATAGAAGTAGCCTCGCTTTAATTGCATTTGGATTTTTAATCGAAAAATCGACTTTGTTAATCCATCTGATTGATCCTGTTCGCTATCACGATAAGATTTTATTTAATCGCTGGCTTGGTGTGCTGGTGATCGTTTTGGGATTAATCATTAGTATCTTATCGATTATTCAGTATCGAGTTGTATTGAAGTCACTTACGCCGTTAGAAATGATTGAAGGCTATCGAACCAATTTACCTATTGTATTAAGTTACTTCACGATACTTAGTGCGATTATGCTAATTATTTCTTTCTGGATGTAATTTTTAAGCATAGCCCCCTTGGGGACTATGCTTACCTAAAAAATGATATAAAGCACTAATAATGATTAGTGTGCATATATAAGTCTGAAATCGTTCAAACTTATATATTTGGTTTGGTCGTATTTATGGATGACCATATTTTGAAACGTCAGCATATTTACTGATAACTGGTTTAAGTCAATTTCATACCGATGCAATATAGATGATGCACATTGCATAGGGTATGAAAAATGATTAAAGCTTCACATGAGCCGAATGTTACATCTTCGGATACAAATGACATGTTAGGGTATGAGAAGCGATTATAGCTTCGCAAGAATGACCCCAATATTTACATATTTGGATAGTTTGGACCACCACCACCTTCTGGCGTGACCCAAGTAATGTTCTGTGATGGATCTTTAATATCACAGGTTTTACAGTGCACGCAGTTAGCAGCATTGATCTGAAAACGTTTAGAACCATCATCATTTTCCATAATTTCATAAACACCCGCAGGGCAGTAGCGTTGAGCAGGTTCGTCCCATTTTGGTAAATTGATGTTTACAGGAATTGATGGATCAGTAAGTTTTAAATGCGCAGGTTGATTTTCTTCATGTACAGTATTGGAGATAAAGACCGAAGACAAACGATCAAAGGTTAATTTACCATCTGGCTTTGGATAATCCGGCTTAAATGTTGCTGTATCCACCGTTTTTAGTACAGCAAAATCTTGTTTTAAATCATGTAAAGTAAAAGGAACTTTAAAGACATTTTGATCAATAAAATTAAATGCACCACCAATCCACTGACCAAACTTATGCATGGCAGAACCAAAATTACGTGCTTGATATAACTCTTGTTTCAGCCAAGAATTGTCATATTTGTTCGTATAGTTAGTCAGTTCTTTATCAAAATGATCATCGCCTTCCACTACGCGAGCAATGGCTAAATCGCCACCTTTGGCAACACCCGCAGCAATCGCTTCAAATACAGCTTCTCCGCATAACATGCCAGATTTCATCGCCGTGTGTGAACCTTTGATTTTTGAAAAGTTTAAAAAGCCAGCATCATCGCCAATTAAGCATCCGCCCGGAAATGTTAGTTTAGGCAGAGAATTAAAACCACCTTTAACGACCGCGCGCGCGCCATAGGAAATTCGCTTACCGCCTTCTAAAAATTGTTTAATCGTTGGATGAGTTTTCCAGCGCTGCATTTCCATAAATGGATACATATGTGGATTTTCATAAGATAAATCCACAATCAGACCTAAAGTGACTTGGTTATTCTCAGCGTGATATAACCACCAACCACCCGCAGTACCTGTTTCAGATAATGGCCAACCCGTACCATGCATCACTAAACCTGATTTGTGTTTTTCAGGATCAATTTCCCATAATTCTTTGATACCAATACCGTAATGTTGCGGATCCACATCTTTGTCCAGATTAAATTTGCTAATTAAGCGCTTTCCTAAATGTCCACGACAGCCTTCAGCGAATAAGGTGTATTTAGCATGAAGCTCATAACCGGGTGTGAAATGAGGGGTAGGTTCGCCATCTTTAGCAATCCCCATATCACCAGTCTGGATGCCTTTTACCGTACCATCTGGATGATAAAGAATTTCAGCAGCTGCAAAGCCTGGGAAAATAGAGACTTCGAGTTCTTCTGCCTTTTGACCTAGCCAACGCACCACATTTCCCAAAGAAACGACATAGTTTCCTTCGTTATGCATAGATTTTGGAACCATCCAATATGGAACTTTTTGTGCTTTTGTGTCAGATAGAAAAAAATAAGTTTCATCATCTGTAACAGGAACAGTTAATGGTGCGCCTTCTTGTTTCCAGTTTGGAAAGAGTTCATTGATCGCACGTGGTTCAAGTACTGCACCTGAAAGAATGTGTGCACCTACTTCAGAGCCTTTTTCAACGACACAGACAGAAAGATCAGGCAGATTATTTTCAATGGCTAATTGACGGATTTTAATCGCAGCAGATAAACCCGCAGGGCCTGCACCAACGATGACAACATCAAATTCCATTGATTCTCGTTCAAAATTATCCATAATAAAAAGAAATTTAGTTTCGCTTGTCGATATTTTAATTTGTTATTTTTAATAAGACAAGGCTTTTTAATGATAAAAAAAAGCCAGTAGGGCTAATACTGGCTATAAACTGAACTCGATTTAAATTGTTATTAATATCATGATTAATTACGATTTTTGCGGATCAAACTGTTTCTCTTTAATAAACAGCGCTGGAATCACACCACAAATGAAGTAAGCTGCGCCCATGACCACAAAACCAAGTCCAATAGAACCACCAGAAGCCAAGAAACCAATGGTTGCTGGAGCAATGGCTGCACCTAAACGTCCTACGTTATAAGCACCACCAATGGCTGTACCACGAATTGCCGTTGGGAAGCTTTCAGTCATATAGGTTGCATTTACGCCGTATGGAATACCGTATAAAAAGCCAAAGATTACCAATAAATATAAAATGTTGTCTGGTGAGTTATAGAACACAATTAAAGGTAGGAAGATGGCTGTACCAATTGCACCAAATGCATAAGTAAAACGACGACCTAATTTATCTGCCATGAACCCAGCCAAAATTTTACCTAAAATCATGGCTGTATATGTACCAACCATATAGGCAGTCATTTCTTTAAACTTCATCCCAAGTTCACTTTCAAGATATGATGGCATCCAGTTATTTACACCATAATAACCAAACTGCAAGAAGCCTGCGGTGAGTGCCCACAAGATAAACATATTGCGGTTACGTTTATCCTGAAAAATCAGTTTAAATGCAGATTCTTTTGGCTGTTCATTATTTTGGATTGGTTGTAAGCGTGCTTGCTGCCATGCTGCTGGTTCAGGTACAAGAATTTGCATCAATACAGCCATGATCACAGGAATAATCGCAATAAAAAACAGCATGCGCCAGCCATGCTCAGGAATAATCCAGCCTGCAAGCAAGGTTGCTACGATATAGCCGACTGTCCAGCCTGCTTGTAATGTTCCCAAAACTGTAGTGCGGTAGCGTGTAGGCACATATTCAGCCATTAGCGTATTACAGGCAATATATAAAGAACCTAAGCCGAGCGAAGCAAAGAAACGTAAAATTCCAAACTGTAAAAAGCTGTGAGTTAAACCTAATCCACAGGTTAAGATTGAAAATGTCAGGATAGAAATAACGACGATACGAACACGCCCAAAACGGTCAGAGGCCCAACCGCCGAAAATCCCACCAACAGCCATACCTGCTAAGGTAAAACTTCCTAACATCCCCGCTTCGACTGAAGTTAATCCGAAATCTGCTTTAATACTATTTAAGCTATATGAAAGCAGCATCAGATCAGCACCATCAACCAACAGTGCTAAAAATGCAAATAGAAATGCAATTTTCCATGTATTTGGTCCAATTTTGGACGTCAGTTTGTTTGTGTTCACAGCAGTTCCTTTACCACAGAGGAGATTCCCAAAGCACAACACCGAGTTTTTAGCGATTTAAAAATCGGAAATTTATGTGGGAGATTTCTAAAATTTTTCGGATAGTAAAACAAAGAGTCAAATAAAACAATAATTATAAAAATAAGTATCGCACAGCGATATTTTATTATGTATATTAAATTTATGTTTTTTAATGAAAAATTTTGTGAAAAGCAAAAACTACGACTTTAGTCGTGAACTGCTCAGTATTTGCTATTACAGGTAATGGGTGTATATTAGTTATTTAATATCGCTATGCGAAACTTAATATTAATTTTTAATATTAATTCTTTTGCTGATTCTGATCGTTATAGGAAAAAATATGGGTGCTCTAGAAGGATTTCGTGTTCTAGATTTAAGTCGGGTACTAGCAGGACCATGGTGTGGTCAAATTTTGGCAGATTTGGGTGCTGAAGTCATTAAAGTCGAACGTCCTAAACGTGGCGATGATACGCGTGCATGGGGACCACCATGGATGAAAGACGATGAAGGACGCGATACACACGAAGCAGCATATTATCAATCGACTAATCGTAATAAGCTTTCTGTCGCCATTGATATCGCAACCCCTGAAGGGCAGGAAGTGGTTCGGGCTTTGGCGCTTGAGTCAGATGTTGTGATTGAAAACTATAAGACCGGCTCATTAAAGAAATATGGTCTGGATTATGAAACTTTATCTAAACTCAATCCAAAATTGATCTATTGTTCAATCACGGGTTTTGGGCAGACTGGTCCTCGTGCAGAAGAGCCGGGTTATGACTTTATCATTCAAGGCATGGGCGGACTGATGTCCGTGACTGGTGAAAAAGATGACTTACCGGGTGGCGGACCACAAAAATTAGGTATTGCATTTTCCGATATTACAACAGGTTTGTATTCTACAATTGCGATTCAGGCGGCTTTACTCAATCGAAATATTACAGGCTTGGGGCAATACATTGATATGGCATTGCTTGATGTGCAAATTGCAACATTGGCTAATCAAGGGATGAATTATCTTGCATCAGGTAAAGTGCCTGGTCGCTATGGTAATGCCCACGCCAATATCGTGCCTTATCAAGTGTTTAAAGCTTGCGATCGCGATTTTATTATTGCCTGTGGTAATGACACACAATTTATTCAGCTCTGTCAGGCCATTGGTTTGCCAGAACTTCCGAATGATCCAAAATTTACTCGAAATGCGGATCGTATCAAGCATCGGGAAGATATCACCGATTTACTGTCAACACATTTTGCAAGCAAAACAGCTGATGAATGGGTTGCTGCAATTCATGCGGCAAAAGTCCCTGTTGGCGTGATTAATAACCTAGAGCAAGCATTTGAAGAACCACAAGTCGTGGAACGGAAAATGTTAGTCGATATGCCACATCCACAGCGTCAACATTTAAAAGTCATTGGTTCTCCAATCAAAATGTCACGGACACCTATTGAGTACAAACGTGCGCCACCGATGTTGGGACAACATACCGATGAAATACTTTCAAGGATCTTGTCTAAATCAACACTGGATGAGTTAAAATCAAAAGGGATTGTAGAATAAGATTACAAAAAGGCGGTAATAGCAAAAGAAGTAAACGTTTTTGTACATGCTTCTTTTGCTATTGATAGAATAAATAGATTATAATTTTCGCATTGCGAAACATTAATAGATTTGAGTGCGCTCTAATACCATGACTGATTTAAACGAAACCGAACAAACGGAAAAACTACTGGTTCCGCTACGCCATGAATTACTTCATCCTATTGAAGACATGCAAGAAGAGGACGATCGTCAGTTTATTACTGCGCTTGCACGTGGTTTAGAGCTTTTACGTTGCTTTTCAGCCAAACAGCCACATTTGGGTAATCAGGAATTATCACAAATGACGGGGCTACCCAAGCCAACGATTACGCGTTTGACCCATACATTGTCGCGTTTGGGTTATATTCGCCAAGTACCAAATTCAACTAAATTTCAATTATCTGTAGGTGTTTTGGCTTTTGGTTATTCGATGCTCGCCAATGTCTCAGTAAGATCTATTGCTCAGCCTTATATGAAAGAGTTGGCTGATTATGCGGGTGCTGCGGTGGCCATGTCGACGCGTGATCGTCTGAATATGATTTATCTGGATGTGGTGCAGGGCAAAGGTAATGTGACCATGCGTCGTCAGGTTGGAACCTATTTGCCCATTCACTTGAGTTCGATGGGTCGTGCTTGTCTAGCCGCAATGCCTGAAGATGAACGTGACTTTTTACTCAATGCAATTCGTCTTAAACATAAGGAAGACTGGATCAAGATCAACCGTGATCTGGATAAAGCATTTAAAGACTATCAGGATTTTGGCTATTGCTTTTCTATGGGGGATTGGCATAAAGATGTGAATTCGGTCGCGGTGCCTTTATTGCATGAGCAACATGGTCTTTTAGTCTTTAACTGCGGCGGGCCAAGCTTTATTATGAAACGTGAAAAGCTAGAAGAAGATATCGCACCACGGTTATTACACATGGTCAATAATATAAAAACTGAAATTGGTTAATTTTATTTTTTATAGATTTCTTTGATCATTCCCTTTTATTTCTCTTTTGGGAGAAAATAAAGAAGGTTTAGATGATGATGAAAGAAATCAGATAGTTAACCAGTAATACTCAAAATATTACTGGTTTTTATTTATCCATAATTGGGGAAAGTTTTGCATCTCGAAGACAACAATAAAGTGCTAAAATAGCAAAAATGATGCCTAATATACATACTCCATTCCAACCAAAATGCCGCCATGCATAGCTTCCAGCGGTTGTGCCAACTGCGCCACCTGTAAAATAGCCAGTCATATAAATTGCATTGAATCTTGATCTGAGTTGTTGATTAAGCTTAAACACGATGCTTTGATTGGTAACATGAACTGCTGAAAGACATGAATAAATTAAAATTGTCGCAATCACATAATAAACAAAAGAAAGTGGCAATAAAGTAAATAACAACCAACTTAAAATCAGACCAATACCACAGCTAATTGAAATCTTATGAATATAACCCTGATCGATATATTTACCTGAAAAGTTGGCAATAAATGTCCCAATAATTCCCACAAAACCAAATAAACCAATGGTAAAGTCACTAAAAAAATAAGGTGCAGGAGCAAGTAAAAGCGACATTGTGGTAAAGGTCATGCTGATTCCTGCGAAGGTTAAAAAACCAATGTAGGTTCGACGACGTAAACGTTGATTTTGTTTAAAAATAACAGGAATGGAACGAATGGTTTTCAAATAACTTTCGGACTGCGTAGCAGGAAAAGAACCGATTTTATTATATAAAACAACTGCTATGATGAGTAATAAAAAGCCACTAATCTGATAGATAATATTCCATGCAAACAATGTTGACATTAGTCCTGATAAAGAACGTGCCAATAAAATACCAATCATTAAGCCGCTAATCAGAAAACCAACGACGCGACCACTGTGCTGAATAGGGACTAAACTTGCAGCCAGTGGTAATAAAAGTTGTGCAGAAACCGAAAATAAGCCTGTAATTAATGTACCAAACATGATCCAGCCAATATGGCTAGAAAATCCACTGATCAATAAACCCAAAGAGGCGAGCAGCATTAAGATAAATAATAGTCGCCTTTTCTCAAGGATATCTCCTAGAGGCATTAACAAAAGCAGTCCACTGGCATAAGCGATTTGCGCGAGTGTAGGTACCCATGCAACGGTTGTTTCTGAAAGATGTAATGCCACTGCCATCGAATGGATTAAAGGCTGACTAAAATAATTACTTCCTGAGCAAATACCAGCCGCAACTGCCATCAAAATAACGGTTGGTGTATAGATACTCGACGATTTCATGCAGGTTCACTTGAATTTTTTTAGTGCAATTTTTGATTACACATAGAGGGATTCAACAAGCTTAATGAAAAAACAAATTTTTTACAATAATAATAGAATTATATTTTGCAATGCGATATTTTAATTTATTATAAAAAATCGAGTAAGACATATTCAATTTACTCGATCTTGGGAATAGTTAAATTTAATCAACAATAATGAGGAAGAATATGAGTGCCTTAACAGGATTTAGGGTTCTGGACTTAAGTCGAATCCTAGCTGGACCTTGGTGTAGCCAGATTTTGGCAGACTTGGGTGCAGAGGTCATCAAGATTGAAAAACCATTTCAGGGTGATGATACACGCATCTGGGGGCCTCCATTTCTTAAAAATGATAACGGTCAGGACACGGGTGAATCGGCTTATTATTTGTCTACAAATCGTGGTAAGCATTCGGTTGCCATTGATATGGCAACTGCCGAAGGTCAAGCCCTGATTAAAAAAATGGTGCTAGAAAGTGACGTTTTAATTGAAAACTATAAAGCAGGTTCTCTTAAAAAATACGGACTTGACTATGAAAGTTTAAGTCAGATTAATCCAAAACTCGTGTATTGCTCAATTACAGGTTTTGGACAAAAAGGCCCACGTGCAGCAGAACCCGGCTACGATTTTATCATTCAAGGCATGGGTGGCATGATGAGTGTCACAGGCGAACGCGATGATTTGCCCGGTGGCGGGCCGCAAAAAGCAGGTTTGGCATTTGCTGACCTCACTACAGGTTTATACGCTGCGATTGCGATTCAAGCGGCACTGTTATCACGTGTGACCACAGGTGAAGGGCAGCACATCGATATGGCACTACTCGATACGCAAGTCGCTTCACTTTCAGTCTTGGCGATGAATTATTTGACTTCTGCAAAAGTGCCGGGCCGTTTTGGTAATGCACATGCCAATATCGTGCCTTATCAAGTGTTTAAAGCCCAAGAGGGCGAATTTATTATTGCCTGCGGTAATGACCAGCAGTTTAAGGCTTTATGTGAAAGCATTGGTTTGCCTGAACTGTGCAAAGACCCGAAATTTGAAAAGAATAAAGGTCGTGTCACTCATCGCGAAGAAATCAGTGCCATTTTACAACAGCATTTTATGACACAACCTGCTCAAGCTTGGGTTGAGCGTATTCATGCGGTAAAAGTACCAGTAGGGATGATCAATAATTTGCAGCAGACTTTAGAAGAAGAACAGGTGGTTTTTCGGGAAATGGTCGTAAATATGCAGCATCCACTACGTTCCGATTATGTCTCGATTGGCTCACCCATCAAGCTTTCTAAAACACCAGTACAGTATGTTAAAACTCCGCCATATCTAGGAGAAGATACAGACTCTATTTTAGATCGGTTTTTAACGCCAACAGAGCTACAAGATTTAAAAGACAAGAAAGTGGTTCAACAAGGCTAAGCCAGTACCATTAAAGCGAGAAGGAGCATTGATATCATCAATTGCTCCTTTTTTGATGATTTGATTTATAAGCTTTCTGTTAATGCATCCTGAATGCTATTCACCATATATTTTAAACGCGGGCCGATCTCTTCAATGGTTTTTTCTGCACTTAATAGATAAGAGGGGGAACCACAGTTAAAAACATATAAACCGTGTTTGGAACTAATTAATGGTACAGCAACAGAATTAATACCTTGTTGCCATTCGCCTAAAGAAAGGCAATAACCATATTTGGCATATTGTTCAAAAGCCCGATCAAGCTGTTCCTGAATCTGTGGCCATTGTTCTGGTTCTCGTTTTTGTATGGCCTCTAAAATTAAATTCCGTTCGTATTCGGGCGTTGCCACCAAACAGGCTCGACCCATCGAGCTACTATACAGCGGTAATGTTGAACCAATCGGACGACGTAAGGTGCTATTGGTTTGAACGACATCCAGATAAAGCATATTCAGACGATCGCGAGCTGCTAACGCTACAGGTGCTTGCGCATAAAGGCTCATTTCTTCCATAAAAGGATGTGCCGTAGTGCGAATGGTTAGATTTGATAATGCAGCATAACCCAAAGAAAGCACGCCAATATCAAGCATATATTTGGGAGAATCAGGCATTTGTTTCAAATAGCCTAAGCTAACTAAAGTATTACAAATGCGGGCAATGGTCGGCTTAGGTAGGCCTGTCATTTTGGCTAATTCTAAATTACCTAAGACTTGATGTTGTAATGAGAAACAACGTAGTAGTTCTAAACCACGTGCTAAAGATGCAATAAATTGAGGATTATTTTCACGATGAATATGAGAAATAGGATCTAGGCGAATTTCATCAAAATTGAGTGTTTTATCATTCTTTTTACTTTCAGCGTGTTGCGACATTGAATTCTCAAATTAAAAAGGATCTCCTGATCATAGAGCATTTTATTTTGCATTGTAAAATGAATCCATTCATCATAAACATGGTTATGATGAATGGATATGTTTTGATGGTTAAGCGACGTTCTCAATGACCATTGCTAAACCTTGACCAACACCAATACATAGGCTGACAACAGCATATTTTTTATTACGACGCTGTAACTCACGTGCAACAGTCAATGCCAAACGCGCACCAGAAGCACCTAAAGGATGACCAACGGCGATTGCACCACCATTTGGATTGACACGTGGATCATTAAAGTCAACCCCTAGACCTTTTAAGCAAGATAAAACCTGTGAAGCAAACGCTTCATTGATTTCAATAATATCTAGGTCATCTAATGTTAAGCCTGCACGAGATACCGCTTTTTTAATTGCTTCAATCGGACCTGCACCCATGATGCGTGGTTCAACACCAGCCGCAGCCGCAGACAAAATTTTTGCCATTGGCTTAAGACCATATTTTTGACCAGCAGCTTCTGAACCGATCAATACCGCAGCAGCACCATCATTAATGCCTGACGCATTACCAGCTGTGACTACACCACCTTCAAATAATGGTTTGAGCTTGGTTAAAGCTTCAACGGTTGAGCTTGGGCGAGGGTGTTCATCTTCAGTCACTTGTTTTGGCGGCAATTTCTTACCTTGAGAGACTTCAACAGCCGTGATTTCACCTTCAAAAAAGCCTTCTTCTTTTGCTTTTTGGTATTTCGCTTGAGATTGAGCAGCAAATAAGTCAGCCTGTTCACGAGTAATGCCATATTCAACGGCGACATTATCACCTGTTTCAGGCATAGAATGACCGCCATACTGTGCCACGATCTTTTTATTCGGAAAACGTGAACCAATAGTGGTGTCATAGATTTTAGCATCGCGGCTATATGCACTTTCTGCTTTACCCATGACAAAAGGAGCGCGAGACATGCTTTCTACGCCACCCGCGACATATAAATCGCCTTCGCCACAAGTGATCGCGCGCGCAGAATCGATAATTGCACCTAAACCACTGGCACATAAACGATTGACCGTTTGACCCGGCACAGTCACAGGTAAGCCTGCTAATAATGCAGCATGACGTGCCACGTTACGGCTGTCTTCACCGGCCTGATTGGTATCACCAAAAATGACATCTTCAATATCGGCACCCGGTACGCCTGTTTTTTCAATCAAACGCTGAATGACCAAGCCAGCTAAGTCATCTGGACGAATCGAAGCAAGTTCACCTGCATGGCGACCAAATGGAGTACGTAAACCATCGTAAATATATGCGTTTAACATGGAGTAAATTCCCTTTTTAAATTAAGCAGTAAAAGTAAGTGGAAGATTCAGTGCGACACGGCGTTGTAACCACGGGCTAGGGCGATAACGCGGATCGTAAGTTAATTCGGAAATGCGATTTAGGATCAGTAAAATTTTATCTGAACCGAGTACGTCACCCCATTCGATTGGGCCGTACGGATAACCCAAACCTAGACGAACAGCAGCGTTGATGTCGTCGACCGTTGCAATATTTTGTTGTGCAATGTCACAACCTAAATTAATCACCATCGCCAATACGCGTTGCGCAACAAAACCTGTGCTTTCAGCAATCATGCTGACTAATGCACCATCAAGGTTGAATATTGAATGCACGGCCTGAACATAATCGGCTTGGGTGGCAAGTGAAGGCATCAAGGTACGATGTTTTTCAATGCCATACAGCATATCAATCGCGACACTATGCGCAGGGTTTACATTGAAACGTTTCACTGCATGTGTGGTATCTTCACCATAACAAGCCAATAAACATAAGCTGTCTGCTTGAGGTGTCGTTCCAGTATCCAGTTGAATATTTTGTGCAGTGAGATAGGCTTCAAGCAATTTTTTGTCAGCTGCAAAATCAGCTGCAATCCATACAGTCGGATAGCGATCTAAACGTTCAACCACTTTGGCAGGTATTTCACCTGTTTTGCTTCCTGTACGATAGTCATAAAAACCCTGACCAACTTTGCGACCTAATTGTTTGGCTTCGAGCATTTGTTTGGTAAGTGGACTTGGACGATAACGTGCTTCTTCGTAATATTGATGATAGATTGATTCCATCACAGGATGTGAAACATCAAGTCCTGTTAAATCCATCAGTTCAAAAGGACCCATTCTGAAACCCACACCATCACGTAAGATTCGGTCAATCTCGCTAATGTCTGTGACATTTTCATTTAAAATTTTTAAAGCTTCTGTGCCATAAGCACGACCCGCATGATTAATAATAAATCCTGGAGTATCTTTTGCCACCACTGGGCGATGACCAAATACACGAGAAAGCTGATTCAGCGTTTCCACATATTTTGGATCTGTTTTTAAACCTTGAATCACTTCAACCACTTTCATCAGTGGAACAGGATTGAAGAAGTGATAGCCAATCACACGTTCAGGATGCCGACAATTTGCAGCAATCGCAGTAATTGAAAGTGATGAAGTGTTTGAAGCCAAAATTGTGGTTTCTGGGACAATCGCTTCAAGTTGATCCATCAAAGATTGTTTAATATCTAAACGCTCAATAATGGCTTCAACGATCAAATCACAGCTTTTTAAATCACTAAGTTCATGGGCAATCAAAAGATTTGCATTGGCTGCATCAGCTTGTTCAGCTGTGATTTTGTTTTTATCAAGTAGCTTTTGAAAGGTCGCTGCCAATTTTTCTTTGGCTTGCTGTGCTGCACCAGCTTTGGCATCGTACAAATAAGTGGTGTGACCCGATTGGGCTGCAATCTGGGCAATACCACTACCCATAACACCGACACCAATAATGGCAATAGTTTTGATCTGTTGTGTCATGATAACTGTCCTAAGATACTGTAATCATTTAAAAAATAAAGATATAAAAAATTAGGTTAATCGCTGTTTATCGCCATCTATCGGTAATATTTGCCCAGAGATGGAACTCGCACTATCCGATGCGAGAAAAACGCATAAATCTGCGATATGTTTAGGATTGACAAATTGTTTAAGGGATTGATTGGCAAGTGCGTTTTGAGTCACTTCTTCAAGAGAAATATTCATGGCATCTGCACGAGCTTGTAATACACGTTGCACACGTTCACCATCGACTGCACCGGGAAGAACTGCATTGACACGAATATCAAAGGCACCCAGTTCCATCGAAAGCGTTTTAGTAAAACCAATGATTCCCCATTTTGAAGTCGAATAGGCCAGTCTAAATGGATAACCCATTCGTCCTGCAATCGAGGAAAGATTGATAATGACACCTGAATTGGATTGCTTGAGATAAGGGATCGCCAATTTCGTCATCATAAAGGTACTGTTCAGGTTTAAATTTAAAACCTGTGTCCAGTCTTCAAAACTCAGTTCATCTGCTGCCACGGTAGGGCCAGAAATTCCTGTGTTATTTACTAAAATATCTAATCCGCCTAACGCTTGCATGGCAGTTTCAAACATGGGTTGAATTGCATTCATTTGACCCAGATCACAATACGCAATCTGTAGTTGAGGATAATCCTGTTTGAATTGCTGCAAGCTTTGTTGATTGATATCACATACAAAAACGTCATCGCCTTGTTTTAAAAAGGCTTCTGCGATACATCGACCAATCCCGGAACCACCAGCACTAATAAATACTTTACGCGCCATCAATTTCATTTCCTCAATATTCGACTGTAAAGACCTATTTGCCTTGATAAGAAGGTTTGCGTTTTTCTATAAAAGCATTGATCCCTTCGTTTTTGTCTTCAGTAGAAAATAATAATTGGAAAGATTTACGTTCTAAGGTTAAGCCAGCATTTAATGGCACATCTTCACTCATCAGCGCAACTTCTTTAATTTGCTGCAATGCGATCGGTGGCATTTTGGCAAGACTTTGCGCCATTTTGATAGCAGTAGGAATGGTTTGGTCATCTTCGGTCACTTGAGAGACTAGACCCATGATATAGGCTTCTTCTGCTGGAACCATGGCACCTGTCATAATCATGCGCATCGCATGGAATTTTCCAACCGCACGGAACAGACGCTGTGTACCACCAGCACCTGGCATTAAACCGACTTTAATTTCAGGCTGACCGAAAATGGCACCTTTACCTGCAATAATAATGTCGCTGTGCATGGCAAGTTCACAACCACCACCAAGAGCATAGCCATTCACAGCCGCAATAACAGGTTTTGGACATTGAGAAATCGCGTTCCAATAACGTTCTGTACGGCGTAGCATCATGTCAGTTGAACCAGCTGTTGCCATCTCTTTTAAATCTGCACCAGCTGCAAACACTTCATCACCACCTGTAAGAACAATGGCGTGAATATCGTCATTAAAGCTAAGTTCACTAAATGCCTGTGCAAGCTGTTTGCGCACTTCTGTGTTTAACGCATTTTTTGATTCAGGGCGGTTGATTTTGACGATTGCTATTTTTTCAATTGAATAATCGATTTCGACGAAATTATCCTTGTTCATATCTGTCATTTTTACATCCTTTGTTTCGCATATCAAAACTATATTCCTCATATAATGCTTAATCGACAAAAATTTTCAAGTGTTTTTTATGACATTAATTGATTGAACTTTTTGATAAATCAGTAAATGCCTGAAAAATAAAGCCTAGATGATACATAATTTCGTTTAACGAAATTTATTTTTAAAAAAGTATTGAAAAAATGGTTTTAATTCTCGTAGTATGAAATTAATTTAATGCAGAACTAGATTTTGTGAAACTTTGTGTGCTGACTAATTTGCAAAATAGTTGGTATCAATAGCGAAATATATGAAATGGGAGATCACTCATGATCCGCGATGAAGGAATGTTGCAACAATTACTCTCGACGATTCGGGATTTTGTCAAAAATGAATTGATTCCAAGAGAACATGAAGTTGCTGAAAATGACCGTATTCCTGAAGATATTGTTCAGCAAATGCGTGAACTGGGCTTATTCGGTTTGACCATTCCAGAAGAATACGGCGGTTTAGGTATCACGATGGAAGAGGAAGTCAATGTTGCCTTTGAATTGGGTCATACTTCTCCTGCATTTCGTTCGTTAATTGGTACAAATAACGGCATTGGTTCAAGTGGTCTGATCATTGATGGTACTGAAGAGCAGAAACAAAAATATTTACCGCGTTATGCAAGCGGCGAAATTATTGGTTCTTTCTGTCTGACTGAACCAGAAGCGGGTTCTGATGCGGCATCTTTAAAAACAACTGCGGTAAAAGATGGCGATTTCTACGTTTTAAATGGTACTAAACGTTTTATTACCAATGCACCGCATGCTGCGACTTTTACAGTGATGGCACGTACTAATCCTGAAATTAAAGGTGCAAGTGGTATTTCTGCATTTTTGGTTGAAGCCAATACCCCAGGAATTACGCTCGGTAAAATTGATAAAAAAATGGGACAAAAAGGATCACATACTTGTGATGTGATTTTTGAAAACTGTCGTGTACCTGCTTCTGCATTAATCGGTGGGGTAGAAGGCGTAGGTTTCAAAACTGCAATGAAAGTTTTGGATAAAGGTCGTCTACACATTGGTGCATATAGCGTTGGTGTGGCAGAACGTATGCTGGATGATGCACTTCGTTATGCAGTAGAGCGTAAACAATTTGGTCAACCGATTGCAAACTTCCAATTGATTCAAGCCATGCTTGCAGACTCTAAAGCTGAAATCTATGCAGCCAAATGTATGGTTTTAGATGCTGCGCGTCGTCGTGATGAAGGTCAAAACATTAGCACTGAAGCATCTTGCGCAAAAATGTTTGCTACTGAAATGTGTGGTCGTGTAGCAGATCGCTGCGTACAGATTCATGGTGGCGTGGGTTATATCAGCGAATATTCAATTGAACGTTTTTATCGTGACGTTCGCTTGTTCCGTCTTTATGAAGGAACAACTCAAGTTCAACAAATCATTATTGCTAAAAATATGATTAAGGAAGTGACTGCTTAACTTCTGATCTTATATGACATGAGGCAATTGGATGCCTCATGTGTTTTTTGTCTGAGGAAATAGACATGACAACAGATACAATTACATCAAGTAATACAATACAGGCGATTCAAACGCCTAAAAAAATTTGGATTACTGCATTTATATTTGCTTTTCTTGCTTTGCTCTGTGACGGTGCTGACTTAGGATTTTTAGCATTAAGTTTGACCAGTCTTAAAACAGAGTTTCATCTTACTGGGGTTCAAGCCGGGACATTAGGTAGTTTAACTTTATTCGGTTCTGCAATCGGGGGATTGATCGGGGGATGGGCGTGTGACCGTTTTGGGCGCGTACGTATCATCGTATTCTTTATTGCTTACTCTTCAATTTTGACCTGTGCTTTAGGCTTTACTCATTCCTTTGAACAATTTGCGCTGGTGCGTGTTTTTGGTTCAATGGGCTTGGGCGCACTGTATATTGCCTGTAACGTTTTGATGTCTGAAATGGTACCGACCCGACATCGTACGACGGTTCTTGCAGCCTTAATGACAGGTTATACATTAGGTTCATTACTTGCGACTTTATTGGCTGGGCATATTATTCCAGATCATGGCTGGCGTTATCTTTATTGGTTAGCGATTACACCTATTGTTTTGTCTTTCTTTATGTATTTCATGGTGCCTGAACCAGAATCATGGAAAAAATCGCGTCAACTTCGTGCAGCACAAACCGAAGGCGGTATGAAAGCGGTTAAGCGTGAAAATCCATATCGTGAAATCTTTAAAGAAAAGAAACACGGCATCATGTTTTTGCTTTGGGTGGTGAGTACAGGTGCATTGCAGTTTGGCTATTACGGTGTCAGTAACTGGTTACCAGCATATCTTGAATCTGAACTCGGTATCAAATTCAAAGAAATGGCCATGTATATGGTGGGCACATTCATCATTATGATTTTTGCCAAAATCATTGCAGGTATGATTGCAGATCGTTTAGGGCGTCGTGCTGTATTTGCTTTTGGAACCATTGGGACTGCTTTATTTATCCCAGTCATTGTTTATCTCAATACGCCTACAAACATTCTTTGGTTAATGCTGTTCTTTGGTTTCCTTTACGGAATTCCTTATGCCATCAATGCAACTTATATGACGGAAAGTTTTCCAACGTCGATTCGTGGTACAGCAGTAGGTGGTGCATACAATGTTGGTAAAGTACTTTCTATTTTCTCTCCATTAACTATCGGTTATTTATCTCAAAGCGGCTCAATTGGTTTGGGGCTGTTGGTGATGGCCGCTGCATATTTTATCTGTGGTGTGATTCCACTGTTATTCATTAAAGACAGACTATTTAATCCACAAAAAGCGGATTAATGGTGCTATTCAGACTGGTGATGGATCACCAGTCTGTATTTAAAAATATTCAATATTTAAAAGTACAACAAATTCATCTAAATGAAATAGGTGGCAATATGAAAATGGAAGTTTTGGGTTTTGAGAAAGATACGGTGATTCAGACGCCAAAAAAAGTCTGGATGACTGCGTTTATATTTTGTTTTTTGGTGTTGCTGTGTGACGGAGCAGATATTGGGATTTTAGCTTTTACACTAACAAGTTTGAAAGCAGAGTTTGGTTTAACCAGTGTACAGGCAGGAGCACTCGGGAGCTGGTCTATTTTTGGAATGGCGATTGGTGGTTTGATTGGTGGATGGGCAAGTGATCGCTTTGGACGTGTACGCGTCATTGTCATTGCAACAGCGATGTTTGCCATTCTTTCTGCATGTACGGGTTTGGCGCAGTCTTATGAACAGATTGTTATTTTAAGAACCATTACCTGTCTGGGTTTAGGATCACTGTATATTGCATGTAATACGCTTATGTCGGAACTGGTCCCGACTAAATATAGAACCACTGTTCTGGCAACGCTCATGACTGGTTATACCTTAGGTTCATTGGTCATCACGGCTTTATCTGGATGGATTATTCCTGAGTTTGGCTGGCGAATGCTGTATTTCATTACCATTATTCCAATTGTATTTTCCATTTTGATGTTCTTTCTTGTTCCAGAGCCTGCCTCATGGAAAAAAGCACGTGCACTCAAGTTGGCAAACCCGCAAGCAGGTAAAGCACAAAAACTCGAAAATCCTTATGTCGCATTATTTAAAGATAAACAACACGGCAAGATGTTGATGTTATGGACATTTAGTTCTGGATTTTTATTGTTCGGTTATTTTGGCGTAAGTAACTGGCTGCCTTCATATTTAGAAGCAGAATTGGGAATCAAGTTTAAAGAAATGGCAATTTATATGATTGGGACTTTCCTGACCATGATGTTTGCCAAAGTGATCGCTGGTTTTGTCGCAGACAGAATTGGCCGTCGAATTGTATTTGCATTTGGAACAATGGGGACTGCGCTATTTATTCCAGTCGTTGTTTATTTCCATACGGCTGAAAATATTGGCTGGTTAATGCTAATTTTTGGATTTTTATACGGGATTCCTTATGCCATCAATGCCACCTATTTAACTGAAAGTTTTCCGACTTCAATTCGGGGAACTGCGGTAGGTGGTGCATTTAATATTGGAAGAATTGGTGCAATTTTTGCCCCGATCGCCATTGGTTATTTGGCAACCCATAACTCGATTGGTGCAGGTTTGTTGTTAATGGGAGTGGCCTACTTTTTATGTGGTTTGATTCCAACCTTATTTATCAAAGACAGATTATACGATCCGCAAAAGGCTGAGTAATGAATAGTTTACAAAAAGCTTTGTAAATGAAGACAGAAGGAATGAATTGATATGATTAATAAGATCACCAGTGATATTGAATCGGTCTTAAGAACGATTCCTGATGGTGCAACCATCATGACCAGTGGATTTGGTACTACTGGTCAACCAGAAGCTTTACTGGAAGCGCTTATTGATATTGCACCAAGAGAGCTGACCATTATCAATAATAATGCGTCTTCGGGTCCAAACGGTTTAACCAAATTATTTACGGCTGGACTGGTTAAAAAACTGGTTTGTTCGTTTCCAAAGTCTGTAAGTTCAACAGTTTTTCCTGACTTATATCGTGCTGGAAAAATTGAACTAGAACTTGTTCCACAGGGCAATCTGGCTTGCCGTATTCAGGCCGCAGGTGCAGGACTTGGGGCAGTATTTACTCCAACAGCTTACGGTACAAAGATTGCTGAAGGTAAAGAAACAAGAACCATCAATGGTAAAAACTATGTATTGGAATATCCATTACATGCCGATTTTGCTTTTATTTATGCGGACAAAGCCGATCGTTGGGGCAACCTGATTTATCGTAAAGCCGCGCGTAATTTTGGTCCAATTATGGCAAAAGCTGCAACGACCACGATTGTACAGGTCAATGATGTCGTGGAGCTGGGTAGTCTTGATCCTGAATGCATCATCACTCCAGGAATATTTGTACAGCACGTTGTCAAAGTAGGAGATATCAAATGACCATTCAAAAAAGAAGTCGTGAAGAAATTGCGGTAATTATCGCAAAAGATATTCCTGATGGTTCCTATGTAAATTTGGGGATTGGATTGCCGACCAATGTTGCCAAACATTTGCCTAAAGACAAGGAAATCTTTCTACATTCTGAAAATGGAGTATTGGCATTTGGCCCACCGCCAGCACCAGGTGAAGAAGATCCAGATTTAGTCAATGCGGGTAAAGAACTGGTAACTTTATTACCAGGTGGTTGTTTTATGCATCATGGTGATTCATTCGACATTATGCGTGGCGGACATTTGGATATCTGTGTATTGGGTGCATTTCAGGTTGCATTGAATGGTGATCTGGCGAATTGGCATACAGGTCGAGAAGATGATATCCCTGCGGTTGGTGGCGCAATGGATTTGGCAGTTGGTGCAAAACGTATTTTTGTTTATATGGAGCACACCACTAAAAAAGGTGAAGCCAAAATTGTGAATCAATTGAGTTATCCAATCACTGGAGAGCAATGTGTTGATCGAATTTACACTGATCTATGCATTATTGACTTAAAAGGTGGACAAGCACATGTGATTGAAATGGTTGAAGGTTTAACTTTTGATGAGTTGCAGGCTGTAACAGAATGTCCACTTGTGGATGCTCGAATTTAAATTTTACTTTAGTACTTCAAAATAGCTTGTATATGAAAATTCGGATGTTCAGGGGCATATACAAGTTGATTGATTAATCTCTATCTTTAAGGAATAAAGATGAAAAAACTTATTTTAGCTGCGGCTTGTGCCACGGCTTCTGGGGCGCTTTTTGCAAATTCTGTAGAAAGTACGACTGAGCAACGAATAAATGCGCTTGAAGCAGAATTACAGCGTTTAAAAACTGAGCTTGAGCTGCAAAAAACCAATCAGCAAAAAATATTGGCTACCAATGCCGAATTAGCTGAGAAAAAAACCGTGCAATCTTCTGATTCTTCAGCAAAAACAGATAAGGCCATTCCACCTTCATGGGTTACTTGGACTGATAATGTTAAGGTCTACGGAATTGCACGTTTAGATGCGGCTGTTGATTTTCAATCCTCACCAGATACGGGGGGGCGTACAACAAGCAGTATTTATAAAGCACCTTTTGAAAATGATAAACGTGCCAATCATCCGCGTTCAGATGCGATGATTAATGCCAGCCGTTTAGGTGTTTACTTCACTAGCCCAGATAAAAAAGTGACGGGTAATATTGAAGCCGATTTCTTTGATAGCTCGACAATGGGAACTGGCGATGGCAAGTTCCGTATTCGACATGCGTTCTTTACTTATAAAGACTGGACGTTTGGTCAGACTTGGTCACTGATGTCAAATATGGAAACCCGTACAGAATCAGTCGACTATACCCAATTTATGGGAACCTCATATACACGTTTGCCACAAGTACGCTATGACTGGAAAATTGATAACAATCATGATTTAAAAGTTGCACTTGAATATACAAGCTCACGGGTTTCTGCTTTTCCATCTTTAACAGGACGATATACCTATAAAGAAGGTCCGTTGCTTGTGCTTGCCCAAGGTTTCGTCAACGAAAAATCAGTCGATGTCGGCAGAGATGATGTTAAAAAAGTCAGTTGGGGAGCTGGTGGTGGTTTGAAATATCAAATTACGCCAAAACAGTCCTTACAGGCAAACTATCAGCATATTGTTGGTGATCAGAAATTTATGCCATATACCACTCAAAATGGTTTGGCCAATGCTGCAAGCTTAAATGCATCAGGCGATTTCTCATTAAATAAAGACAAAACTGATTTGGTGATGAATACACTGGATTCATTTAATATTGGTTATACCTATAAGTTTAATGAGCAATGGCGTACCAACTGGTCTGCTTCAATCTTTAAATATGATGACAGTAGTGACTATGCTGAATTAAATCAGGATGCCAATGATCGTTTAACCGATTATGCAGCTAACTTATTTTATAGTCCAACAGCGCAAATGGATTTTGGTGTGGAATATCATCTAGGTGAGCGCAAAGTATTTGATGGCAGAACGGCTGACATTTCGCGTGTCAACTTTGTATCGATGTATAAATTTTAAAATCAGCATTTGAGTAAAAAATGTCTAACATGATTCAATCCAGTACAGAACATATGGATATGTCTAAAAGTCTGGTATTTATACTTGCAATGACTTGCGGTATTTGTGCTGGATCGAATTATTATAATCAACCACTGATTTATTCAATCGCAGATGCTCTGGGAGTCAATCCAGATCAAGCCGCACTGGTGATCGTAATTGGTCAACTGTCTTATGCGCTAGGTTTGTTTGTATTGGTTCCTATGGGAGATTTTTTTGAAAAAAGGTCATATATTGTTTTACTGATGATCTGTACAGGTTTGGCTCAAATGGGGCTTTCTTTTAGCCCCAATTTGACGACTTTGTATAGCTTGACCTTTCTTTCCACATTCTTTTCAGTTTCTACTCAGGTTCTCGTTCCATTTGCCGCAGGTCTAGCAACACCTCAAAAAAGCCCACAAGTCGTGGGAACCTTGATGAGTGGCTTGTTCATGGGAATTTTGTTAGCCCGTTCGATTGCAGGACTGATTTCGACGATCTGGACGTGGCATGCTGTTTATTTATTAAGTGGTTTTATTATTCTTCTGTTTGCCTCGATTGTCTGGTTTAAACTTCCAGTTGCTAAAAAGACAGTCAAATTAAAGGTCTGGCAAATCTACGCATCATTATTTACTTTAGCAGTTCATGAACCACATCTCATACGTCGCGGATTAGTGGGCGGTATTGGTTTTGGTATTTTGGCGCTGATTTTTACCACCATGACATTCTTACTGGCCAATGCACCTTATCATTTTAATGACTTTCAAATAGGACTCTTTGGAATAGTTGGTCTGGCAGGAGTATTTGCAACACCGTGGGCAGGTAAAAAAATTGCACATCAGCAGGAAAATATCACGGCTCTGATTAGTCTGAGTTTGCTTATTCTGGCTTGGATTCCCTTATTTTTTGCGCAGAAATTTTTGATCTTATATGCAGTTGGTGTGATTTTAGCCTACTTTGGCTTATCTGCTTTACATGTACTTAATCAAAATCTGGTCTATCGTATTTCTGCACAAGCACGATCTCGAATTAATTCAATTTATATGACCCTGTATTTTGGTGGAGCAGCATTAGGTTCTTTTATTGCAGTTTATACATGGAAACATTCTGGTTGGATTGCCTGTGCCAGTATTGGTTTGGGCATGGCAATTATTAGCTTTGTAATTGATCGTTATGATTTTTATAAAATGAGACAACCTCATGACAGAAGATTAAGTCACTAAGACTTAATCTTCTAAGGGTTTATTTGCGGATGATCATAAATGTCGCTGAAGCAAATGCATAAATTTTTCCATTGTCATCCACAATTTTACCTTCAGTGGTAATGATATTTCGACCTGCATTAATCAATTCACCATGCGCATAGTAAGCCGTATCTGTTTGCATTGGCCGAATCATTTTGACATTTAAATCAATCGTTCCGTAACCAACATTGGCTTCAAGTACGGAATGCGCTGCACCGCCCGTTGCTGTATCTAACGCAGTCGCGCAAAAACCACCATGTACACCCCCTTGAACATTTAAATGAGTGTTATTGGGTGTCACTTTATAGATCACTTTACCTTTTGAGGCTTCAATCAACTGCATGGGAAGCGTTTGTGCCATTGGGGAAGACGATACTTCGCCATTTTTGAGTGCGGTTAAAAACTCTAAACCTGTTTGCATGATTCATCCTTGCTGTAAAACATGAAAAATACCTTACTATAAAAATAGGATTTTCGGAATAAAATTTTGCATAACAAAAATTAAATTTCTATTAAATAAATAGGTTTAATTTAAAAAATTCATAACATTTTGTATTTTATTATTTAATTATATTTAAATTTATTTTTGGACTAAGAACCATGAAAAATTAAAGTCAATAAAATTGAAATTTGCAGAAATAAATTTTGCAATATGGAATTATTTTAGATATTTT
This sequence comes from Acinetobacter ursingii DSM 16037 = CIP 107286, assembly GCF_000368825.1. Classification (GTDB taxonomy): domain Bacteria; phylum Pseudomonadota; class Gammaproteobacteria; order Pseudomonadales; family Moraxellaceae; genus Acinetobacter; species Acinetobacter ursingii. Next base: position 55,032 of record NZ_KB849716.1, read on the forward strand.
TAACCTATGAGGAGAATAAATTTTGAGAAACTTAAAACATGCTTTTAAGTTGAATAGAAAATCAAGGAAATAGGATATGCCTGTATATAAAGCCCCACAGCGTGATATGCAATTCGTTTTACACGAGATGTTAGAAGTTGAAGAAAACTATCAACAGTTTCCAAAATATGCAGATCAATTTAGTCGCGATTTGATCAATCAGTATTTAGAAGCCGCAGCCGATTTTTGTGAAAATGAAATTGCTCCGATCAACCAAAGTGGTGATCATGAAGGCTGTCATTTTGAACACGGCAAAGTCACCACGCCAAAAGGTTTTAAAGAAGCCTATCAGAAATATGTCGAATTAGGTTTTACCTCACTGACGGCTGATCCAGTTTATGGGGGGCAGGGTATGCCTACTTTGTTGCGGATCGCTATTTCTGAAATGTTATGCGCGTCGAACTGGTCGTGGGCAATGTATCAGGGACTTTCACATGGTGCGATGCGGACATTGGAGCATCATGGAACTGAACAACAAAAGCAAACTTTCTTGACCAAATTGATAGCAGGAATCTGGACAGGCACCATGTGTTTAACCGAATCGCATGCAGGTTCAGATTTAGGTTTGATTCGGACTAAGGCAGAACCTCAGGCAGATGGCAGTTACGCGATCACAGGCGAGAAAATCTTTATCTCAGCAGGTGAGCACGATCTGGCTGAAAATATTGTGCATATTGTTCTGGCTCGTTTGCCTAATGCACCATTAGGGACCAAAGGCATTACGTTATTTATTGTGCCCAAGTTTAATGTTGATGACTCCGGTAACATTCAAGATCGTAATCAGGTGGTGTGTAGCGCGATTGAACACAAAATGGGAATTCATGGCAATGCGACCTGCGTGATGAATTTCGATGCGGCCAAAGGTTATCTGATTGGCCCTGAAAATCGTGGTTTAAATTGCATGTTTACCTTTATGAATACTGCGCGTATTGGTACAGCAGTACAAGGCTTGGCAGCATCTGAAATTGCTTTTCAAGGGGCGCTCGGCTATGCCAAAGAACGTTTAGCCATGCGCGCACTCACAGGCGCTAAACAACCTGCGCAAAATGCAGATCCAATTATTGTACATCCCGCTGTGCGTAGTATGTTGATGACCCAAAAAGCATTTGCTGAAGGTGGACGTGCCTTGGCATATTTTCTGGCACAACACGCAGATATTGTTGAAAGCTCAAGCAATGAAGCGCAAAAAAAATTATCAGATGAATTACTGGCATTTTTGACACCGATTGCCAAAGCATTTTTAACTGAATCAGGCAATGAATCTGCCAAACATGGTGTTCAGATTTTTGGTGGTCATGGTTTTATAGTTGAACATGGCATGGAACAAATTGTTCGAGATGCACGTATTTCTACGCTTTATGAAGGCACCACAGAAATTCAGTCACTCGATTTACTGGCGCGTAAAGTACTCAAATCAGAAAGCAAGTTGCTTAAAAACATGACTGATTTAATTGATCAGTTTGTTGAGGAAAATCAGTCCAATTCAAGTTTAAAAACTTATCTGGATCAATTGTCTAAACTTAAAAACGAATGGCAGGAGATTACCAAGCATATTGCAGTTAAAGCACAGCATAATCCAGAGGAAATCGGAGCAGCCTCAGTCGATTATTTATATTACTCAAGTTATATCGTTTTTGCCTATTTGTGGGCGCGTATGGCAAAAGTTGCGCAACAAAAACTGGATCAAGGCACCACTGAACAGAAGTTCTATCAGGCTAAACTTAAAACTGCACAATTCTTTTATGACAAGTTATTAAATCGAACTCAGCAGCATGCAGCCTCGATTAAAACGGGCGCTGAATCAGTGATGGCGCTAGATGCAGAAGATTTCTTTTTTTAATCAATGATAAACGAGGAGAAGGCGAACATAAAACCATCTCCTCAAACAAGAGTATTGAATATGGATTTTCAACATATTTTGACACATGTCGAGCAACGTGTTGCCTATTTAACGCTGAATCGACCTGAAGTGCTCAATAGTTTTAATGAACAGATGCATCAGGAAGTGGCTCAGATTTTGGCCGAATGGGAAACCTCTGAACAGATCAAAGTGATTGTGATTTCAGGTATGGGCAAAGGCTTTTGTGCAGGGCAAGATTTATCTGCGCGAAAACCTGAAGTCATCGAAGATCCCAACTATGATGCTGGTGCATCTTTAGATCGTTATTACAATCCTTTGATTTTAAAAATTGCCAATATGCCTAAAGTGGTTGTTGCAGCAGTCAATGGCGTTGCGGCTGGTGCTGGTGCCAATATAGCATTGGCATGCGATATTGTGGTTGCCAAGCAGTCCGCTTCATTTATACAGTCATTTTCTAAAGTAGGTTTAATTCCTGATGCAGGTGGGACTTGGATTTTACCGCGTTTGGTGGGTCATGCCAGAGCAAAAGCGCTGATGTTGCTTGGAAATAAACTATCGGTCGATAAGGCCTTAGAATGGGGCATGATTTGGGAGGTTTATCCAGATGATGCTTTTCAGCAGCAAGTCAATGCATTGGCTGAGACTTTAGCGATGCAACCTTCGTCATTCATGAAACTCATTAAAAAAGCCTTAAATCTTTCGCAGCAAAACGCCCTACAACAACAGCTTGATCTTGAGCGAGATTTGCAACGTGAGGCAGGCAAATCATCAAATTATAAAGAAGGCGTGCAGGCATTTATGCAAAAACGTCAGCCCAACTTCGATTAAACTTAAAACGATTTGTGACACCCAATACATGCAAAGGATGCAATCATGTCAAGTTTACAACAACAAGTTTCAGCCAATGAATGGGCTGCCAGATGTCAATTAGCAGCTTTATATCGTTTAATTGCGTATTATCGCATGACCGATTTAATCGACACCCATATTAGTTTACGTGTACCCGATGAGGAAGGTCATTTTTTAATTAACCAATATGGTATTCCTTTTGAAAAAATGACGGCGTCTCATTTAGTAAAAATCGACTATAACGGCAATATTATCGATGAACATGATCAGGGAAAAATGGTCAATGTGGCAGGATTTGTCATTCATTCAGCCATTCATTCGGCACGTCAAGATTTACATTGTGTCATTCATACCCATACCGCTGATGGAATTGCGGTATCTGCACAAAAGCAGGGATTATTGCCGATCTCGCAACATGCCTTAAAGTTTTATAACAAAATCAGCTATCACGACTATGAAGGCGTTGCCTTGTTAACCGAAGAGCGCGAACGTTTAGTTCAGGATTTTGGGCAAAATCGTGTCATGATTTTGCGTAATCATGGTTTGTTGGCAGCAGGTGATAGTGTGCAGCGAGCTTTCCATGAAATTTACTTTTTAGAACGCGCTTGTCAGGCACAAATCAAAGCACTAGCTGGTGGTTGTGAGTTAAATATTCCGAGTCAACAGGTTTGTGAACATACTTCAGCACAATTTGAATCCAAAGGCATTGAGCGAATTATTGCAAATGCATGGCATGCTGCATTGTCATTGATTGAACAACAAAAAGAGGAATACTGTTCATGATCGTGATTGCAACCACTGTTCCCAAAGTACAAAAATGGCTTGAAGATGCATTGGCTGAATATGCACCGCAAGAGGCTTATTGTCTGGCACATAGCGAACAAGCTCAACAGGCAACTACCGCAATTTCGTGGTTTCCAGATCTGGATTATCTGGAAACATTGCCAAATCTAAAGCTGATTCATTCTATGGCGGCGGGTGTTGAGCATTTAAATCTAAAACGCATAGGTGACCGTTATGCGGTATGCCGTGTCGTCGATGAATCTCATCAAAAAGGCATGTACGATTATTTGCAATGGTGCGTGCTGTACTATCAGCGTTTTTTTGATGTTTTGATCGCTCAGCAACTACAGCAACGCTGGAAACAACCGCCACAAAAAACCAGTGCAGATGTCAAAATCGGCATTATGGGCTTAGGGCAAATGGGCGGTTATATTGCTGAAAAATTTGCAAAGCTAGGTTATCAGGTTTCAGGTTGGTCGCGTAGTTTAAAGCAAATTGAAGGGGTAACTTGCTTTGCAGGTGATGCACAAAGACAGGATTTTCTTGCTCAAAGTGAAATTTTGATTAACTTGCTTCCTTTGACTGAAGATAATGTTGGTCTATTAAATACTGAATTGTTTCAACAGCTTCCTAAAGGAGCCTGTATAATTAATTGTGGTCGTGGACAACATCTAAACGAACAGGATTTAATTGCAGCACTGGATTCAGAGCAATTACGTGGTGCAATTTTAGATGTATTTGCAAAAGAACCTTTGGCACAAGATCACGTTTTTTGGCAACATCCTAAAGTGTTGGTTACGCCCCATGTTGCTTCACACGCACCTTGGTCGGCTGTCATTGGACAAATTCTTGAAAATGATCATCGTGTGCAGCAGGGCTTAGCTTTAGTCAATGAAGTGAATGTCATGAAAGGCTATTAAATTTGGCTGTTATCACAATGAAATAAGATGAATGTTAAGCATTCATCTTATTTAAGAGCCATTTTACAAGCTTTATGTCATTTCCACGGTTTTAGATTGCGCTAAAATATCTGTAGCTTGTTCAATAAAATGTTTGAGATTACCACTCCAGCTTTGTGGTTTATTGGCGATGAGATACGTATTAATTTCACCAATTTGCTCATCGATATCAAAAAACTGTAGCGTATCTTTATAGGATGACTTTTCAATATATGAACGTGGCAATATGGCGTAACCCATACCCAAATGCACACAACTTAAGATGGCATCCAGATTGCCCATTTCAGTGAGTTGTGACGGGGGTAAATCATAACCCTGTAAAAAAGACTCAATGCTTTTTCGATAAAAACAACCCTGACGGATCGCAAGAAAAGGCGTATTTAATAAAACCTTCTTATCTGGAAATGCATGGACTTCTTTAGGACAAATCAAAACTAAATGTTCCGTCCATGCCAGAAGATTATAAAAATCAGGCAGCACTTGCGAACTGGCAATAAAAGCACAGTCAAGATCGCCCTTATAAACGCGGTCAATCAATTCACGTGTTGTACCCGTATTTAAGTGAAGTCTTAATTCAGGCAGTTGTGAAAGTACGTCTTTAAATAACTGGGGTAGACGCGTTGCAGCAGTGGTTTCCATACTCCCAATTTTTAATGGAACGTCATGGCATAATGTTTGATCAGAAAAATGAAATTTAGCTTGTTGATGTAGCTCAATCATTTGCTCTGCATAATGGCGTAACTGTTGACCTGCACTGGTGGGGCGAATCGGAGATTGACGCGACAATAATTCGCAGTTTAATTCATCTTCAAGCTTTTTTATATGATTAGTAATATTCGATTGCACCGTATGCAAATGCGTTGCTGCATGGGAAAAACTACCACATTCCACGACTTTTAAAAAAATTTCCAAAGACTTTAATTGCATTATTTTTCTCTCAGAGTTTCATCTCAAAACTTAAACTATCGCAAAAATACTATCTCAAAATAAGATACTAGCTATCACTATAAATCATTTTACCAGATATAAATAATCCGCTTTAATCTATTTAACTTAAACAGAGATTGGTCAATGCAAAATACATCCAGATTGTTTTGGGTGGCATTTCTATCAACGTGCCTAGGGATTGGGTTGTTTAGATTTTCATATACCTCCTTGATGCCACTTTTAGTTGAACAAAAATGGTTTACTGCATCATTTGCCAGTTATTTAAGTAGTGCAAATTTATTGGGCTATCTCATCGGGGCATTATTGGCCCATGCTGCCTCGCGTTATATCCAAGATAAAAAATTAATTAGTATCAGTGCATTTCTAGGCTCTTTAAGCCTTTTACTTTGTGCAATTCATGGTTTACCTGAGTTTTTATATATTGTTTTTCGATTATTTTCAGGAATTGCAGGTGCGACTTTAATGGTGCTTGCCCCAAGCTACGCGCTAAGACGGGTAGAGCCTGAAATACGACAGCGGCTCAGTATGGTGGCATTTAGTGGGATAGGAGCGGGGGTAGTGATTTCAACATTTATTGTGCCTTATGCTGCCAAAATCAATGTTGGATTAGGATGGTTATTTCTGGGTGTTCTAAGCTTGATCTTTAGTTTTGTCATTTTTATTGGTTTACAAGGGCAACAAAAGACGTTACAGACTCAGCAGACATACCAGTCAGGCATTTCTTTAGCACCCAAATACGTTCAAATGGCTGGGCTAATCATTGCTGCTTACGCTTTAAGTGCAATTGCCTATATTCCACATAGTTTGTTTTGGATCGATTTTATACAACATGAATTACATCAAAGTGTTCAATTTGCCAATCAGCAGTGGGCATTTTATGGAATAGGCTCGATGTTAGGAGCAGTATTTGCTTTTTATTGCAGTAAACATTGGCAGATTTCGGGTGCTTTATGGCGTTGTTATTTACTTTATAGCCTTGCCATTTTTATTCCAGTTTATTTTCACCATTTTTATAGCTTAGCACTTTCTTCTTTTTTAACAGGTTTATTAAATCCTGCTGTGGTTTCCCTTAGTTCAAGTGCTTTATTGAACATATTAGGTACTCAAAATCACCAATCCGCATGGAGTATTGCAACCGCAGCATTTGCAACGGCACAGCTTGTAGGTGGTTTGCTGATTAGCTTTTTACATACAAGTGGTGTCATTTACCCACATTTGTTTTTTCTTGGCGCAATGATGATGAGCCTTGGCTTTGTGTGTAGCGTATGTTTTTACATGATTCAGAAACTAAATTCGAGTCAACTGAAGGGGGAAGGTTAATGCATTATTTTCTAGGAACTTTACGTATCATTGTAATATTAGTCATTGCGATGATCTTTCTTATCGCTTTAACAGCATGGGATGATTTTTTTGCCCCTCAACGCCATTTTAGCAATCATCTCGAACATTTTATGCAATAAAAATGCACATGTAAGATATGTAAATAATGAATCTTCATTTTGCCTAGAGTGTCGGTATTAAATGAAGATTCACATAAACTATCTAAATGTATTTCATCGCTTGAATGTTATAGACTGATCCATACTCAAGCAGAAGTTAATCAATTTAGAACATTTGTGTATTTTTTCTAATCGAAACCATAGCCGCAATATTTTCTAGAGAAATACAAGAGTTCGATGATCGAACGATAAGTTTAAAATTTGAATTATAAAATATTGCGTAACTCTCTGGCTGTTTCCTGTAATAAAGGCAAAATATGCTGGACTAAGTATTCTTTAGTGGTTCGCATCGTGGGAGAAACAATATTAAGCGCAGCGACAACACGCGACTGTTGTCCATAAATAGGTACAGCTAAGGCATGCACACCCAGCTCATGTTCTTCACAGGAATAACACCAGCCTTGTTCTTTAATTTCACATAAAAGTTTTAAAAAATCCTGATTATTGGTATGCGTATATTTGGTTAGGCGTTGTAGTGGATGTTGTGATAACCATTCCTGTTGTTCATGATCATCTAGATAGGCTAAAAGAATTTTTCCTGCTGAGGTTGCATGTGCAGGCAAGCGATTTCCCAAATGTAGACCATAGGGATTTACCCGATCTGTTTGTTGGTGTGCAGCACTTCTGGCAATGGTAATCGCCTCGTAGCCATCAAGTACCATGACCGAATAGATGAGAGAAGTTTGTGTTGTCAATAAGTTAAGTAAAGGCTGAGAAATTTTTGGAAGATGTGCACCACCAAGATAAGAGCCTGAAAATTTTAATATTTTAGGTGTTAAGTAAAAGTAATGCCCATCGGATTCAAGATAACCGAGATACTCTAAAGTAAGTAAATGGCGTCGTGCAGCTGCCCGAGTCATCCCTGTTTTTTCAGCTGCCATGGTAATATTTAATCGGTGGCGATCCGTACCAAAACTGTCTAAAATCGCCATGCCTTTACCAATTCCAGCAACAAAATCTTCATGACGAATCGTTTTTTTGTTACTTGAATTGTGAAGAATTTTTTCTTCTTTCTCTATTTTTTTATCCATATCTACTGACATTCCTAGCATTTGATACATTCGTCATATTGATTTGCATACTATAACGCTAAAGCCGACCAGATAAATCAGGTTTTGTTCGATAGTCGAACAAATGATTTAATCACCGAACAAAACCTACTAAACTGGTCTGGAACTCAAACAAAAAATTATAAAAAATGATCAGACAAGGGAATCCTACCGAATGACTAAGGAATAGTATTTGAACTTGCATGAAATGTTCTTCCTTAGCCATGTCCTAGTTTTCCACCTTTCTAATTTTGCTTGATGCACAATGGAGTTATCTAAATGATAGATAAAAGTGCAGCGACCCTCGCGGAAGCGCTCTCCCAGATTAAAGACGGTGCCACCATTTTAATTGGCGGCTTTGGTACAGCAGGTCAACCCGCTGAACTGATTGATGGTTTAATCGAACTTGGACTGAAAGACCTCACCATCGTCAGCAACAATGCAGGCAATGGCGACTACGGTCTTGCCAAGCTACTCAAAACTGGCGCAGTCAAAAAAATCATCTGCTCATTCCCACGTCAAGCCGACTCATACGTGTTTGATGAACTGTATCGTGCAGGCAAAATCGAACTGGAAATCGTACCACAGGGCAATCTGGCTTGCCGTATGCAAGCCGCAGGCATGGGACTTGGTCCAATCTACACCCCAACAGGTTTTGGTACATTGTTGGCTGAGGGTAAACCGACCCTTCAATATGACGGCAAAGACTACGTTTTAGAAAATCCAATCAAAGCCGACTTTGCCCTGATTAAAGCGCATAAAGGCGACCGCTGGGGCAATCTGGTCTATCGCAAATCTGCACGAAACTTTGGCCCAATTATGGCGATGGCTGCCGATGTAACCATTGCCCAAGTCAGTGAAGTGGTTGAACTCGGTGAGCTTGATCAAGAAGTAGTCGTGACCCCAGGCATCTTTGTACAACACGTGGTACAGGTACAGCCTGCACCCGCACCTGTTTCAGCATAAGGAGAACGACATGAGTTATCAAAAACTAAGCCGTGACCAGATTGCACAGCGTGTGGCACAAGACATTCCCGAAGGTTCATATGTCAATCTTGGTATTGGATTACCGACCAAAATTGCCAGCTACCTGCCTGCGGACAAAGATGTATTCCTACATTCAGAAAATGGCTTACTGGCATTTGGCCCACCACCCGCAAAAGGTGAAGAAGATCCAGAACTGATCAATGCCGGTAAAGAATACGTGACCATGCTCAAAGGTGGTTGTTTCTTCCATCATGGTGATTCATTCGCGATGATGCGTGGTGGACATCTCGATATTTGTGTATTAGGTGCCTTCCAGATTGCCGCTAATGGCGACCTTGCCAACTGGCATACCGGTGCACCTGATGCAATTCCATCGGTAGGTGGAGCGATGGACTTGGCCGTCGGTGCAAAGAAAGTCTTTGTGACCACGGATCACGTGACTAAAAAAGGCGAACCGAAGATTGTTGCAGAACTGACTTATCCTGCCACAGGGCAAAAATGTGTAGATCGCATCTACACCGATTTATGCATTATTGATGTGACACCAGAAGGTCTGAAAGTGACTGAGAAAGTAGAAGGTTTAAGCTTTGACGAATTACAAAGCTTGACGGGTGCAACGCTGATTGATGCGACACAGGGATAAGGATAACTGAATATGAAAAATGCATACATCGTTGATGCAATCCGTACCCCATTTGGTCGTTACGCAGGTGGTTTAGCACCAGTTCGCACTGATGACTTGGGTGCTGTACCAATTACTGCATTGATGCAACGCAACCCAAGCGTGAACTGGCAACAAGTCGATGACGTGATTTATGGTTGTGCCAATCAGGCAGGCGAAGACAACCGCAACGTGGGACGAATGTCCGCACTGCTTGCAGGTTTACCCGTTGAAGTCCCTGCAACCACAGTGAATCGTTTATGTGGATCATCACTGGATGCGATTGCGATGGCAGCACGTGCGATTAAAGCGGGTGAAGCTAACTTAATCATTGCAGGTGGTGTCGAAAGCATGAGTCGCGCACCGTATGTGATGGGTAAATCAGAAGGTGCATTTGGTCGTAGCCAAAAGATTGAAGACACCACCATGGGCTGGCGGTTCATCAATCCAAAGCTGAAAGCCATGTATGGTGTCGACAGCATGCCACAAACGGCTGAAAACGTGGCAGAGCAGTTTGATATCAACCGTGAAGATCAAGACCAGTTTGCTTATAGCAGTCAACAACGCACGGCAGCAGCACAAGCCAAAGGCTATTTTGCCAAAGAAATCGTGCCTGTCACGATCCCGCAGCGCAAAGGCGATCCGATCATCATCGATACCGATGAGCATCCACGTGCATCGACCACTTTAGAAGCTTTAGCCAAACTTAAAGGCGTGGTTAAAGCAGACGGTACAGTGACTGCGGGCAATGCATCTGGCATTAATGATGGTGCAGCGGCATTACTCATTGCTTCTGATGAAGCGATTGCACAATACCAGCTAAAACCCCGTGCCAAGATCATTGCAGCAACCACAGTGGGTATTGAACCACGGATTATGGGTTTTGCACCTGCGTCTGCGATTAAAAAACTATTGAAGCGAGCTAATTTGACTATTGATCAGATGGATGTGATTGAGCTGAATGAAGCCTTTGCAGCGCAAGCTTTAGCCTGTACCCGTGATTTAGGTCTACAAGACGATGATGTACGAGTGAATCCAAATGGCGGTGCGATTGCATTGGGTCATCCATTGGGTGCATCTGGAGCACGGCTGGTCACGACAGCACTGAATCAACTTGAACAAACAGGCGGTACGTATGCGTTATGTTCAATGTGTATTGGTGTAGGTCAGGGTATTGCCTTGATTATTGAGCGGGTTTAAGGAAAGTCATCATGAGCCAGTTATATGCCAGCTTGTTTTACCAAAAAGAGGTGACTGAAATTTTCAGTGACCGTACTTTAGTGTCATATATGGTTGAAGCTGAAGTAGCACTGGCGCAAGCACAGGCACAGGTTGGGGTGATTCCTCAATCTGCTGCTGATGTGATTGAGCGTACTGCAAAAACAGCATTGGAACACATTGATTTTGATGCTTTGGCAACCGCAACAGGTTTGGCAGGAAATATTGCCATTCCATTTGTAAAACAGTTGACTGCCATCGTCAAACAAGCGGATGAAGATGCTGCGCGATATGTACATTGGGGTGCAACCAGTCAGGATATTTTAGATACAGCCTGTATTTTGCAATGTCGTGCTGCTTTAGCCATTGTACAAAATCAAGTTCAGCAGTGTTATGACACTGCTTTGTCTCAAGCACAATCTTATCGTTATCAAGTGATGATGGGTCGCACATGGTTGCAACAGGCTTTACCGATTACTTTAGGTCATAAATTGGCACGTTGGGCTTCTGCTTTTAAACGTGATCTGGATCGTATAGATGCCATGAAAGCACGTGTTTTAACCGCGCAACTGGGTGGTGCTGTAGGTTCATTGGCTTCATTGCAGAATCAAGGCTCAATGGTTGTCGATGCTTTTGCACATCAATTACAGCTAAATGCAGCCGCTTGTACTTGGCATGGTGAACGCGATCGTATCGTTGAAATCGCAAGTGTACTTGGCATGATTACGGGCAGCGTAGGCAAAATGGCGCGTGACTGGTCACTCATGATGCAGACTGAAATTGCAGAAGTTTTTGAGCCTACTGCGACAGGTCGCGGTGGTTCATCAACTATGCCACATAAGCGTAATCCAGTCGCAGCGGCATCTGTATTGGCAGCAGCAAATCGTGTGCCAGCACTGATGTCGAGCATTTATCAAAGTATGGTGCAAGAGCATGAGCGCGGCTTAGGTAGTTGGCATGCAGAATGGTTGTGTTTACCTGAAATTTTTCAACTCACCGCAGGTGCATTAGAGCGCACTTTGGATGTGTTACAAGGCATGGAAGTCAATACGGATAACATGCAACGTAATATCGAGTGTACCCATGGGCTGGTTATGGCAGAAGCGGTGATGATGGCATTGGCACCGCATATGGGGCGTCTTAATGCGCATCATGTGGTGGAAGCTGCATGCAAAAAAGCAGTTGCAGAACAGACACATTTAAAAGATGTAATTTCAAACATTGAAGACGTGAAGCAATATTTTAATGCCTCACAACTTGATGAAATTTTTAAACCTGAGTCATATCTGGGCAATATTCAAGACCAGATCGACGCAGTATTGCAGGAAGCAAAAGGAGTGGCAAAGTGAGCGAACACGACAGCATCATGATGACCAATCGTCAAGGCAAAACATTATCTGTCCAGATCAATGGGCCTGAAAATGCACCTGCAATCGTATTTTCAAACTCATTGGGTACAGATCATGGGATGTGGCAACCGCAAGTTGCTGCATTAAAAAGCCAGTATCGAGTTGTAACTTATGACACCCGTGGTCATGGTCAAAGTGATGTCATTGAAAATACAACACTACAAAATCTGGGTGAAGATGTCATCGATATTTTGGATGCACTCAACATTGAAAAAGCACATTTTTGCGGTATTTCAATGGGCGGTATGACTGCACTCTGGTTGGGTATTCATCAATCTCAACGCTTTAATAGCATTACTGTGGCGAATTCTGCTGCCAAAATTTGGACAGTCGAGGGTTGGAATGCACGTGCAGATACAGTTGAAGTAAACGGCTTGGCTGATTTGGTCGCATCCACACATACGCGTTGGTTTAGCGATAAGTTCGATTATCAAAATAATGATTTGGCACAACAAACCATTCAGAGTCTGGCCAATACACCAGCTCAAGGTTATGCCAATGCCTGTCGTGCTTTGGCAAAGGCGGATGTACGTGAACAACTTGCATCGATTGCGATTCCAACTTTGATTATTGCAGGAACTGCTGACCCTGTAACTACAGTTGCAGATGGTAAATTTATGCAACAGCACATCAAAGAAAGTCAGCTTTATATCATTGAAGCTTCTCATCTTTCCAATATTGAACAACCTGAAGCCTTTACTCAAGTCTTCAGTCAATTTATTGAGTCTATTCAGTAGTTTAGATATTTAAAAGGACTTTAGGCCTTAGGAGGCAAATATGGCGTCTCAGGATTACGCTACTTCAAAAACGAGTTTAGATGCACAGGCACTGATCAATGATGCTCCTTTAAGTAAGTATCAGTGGTTGATCGCCATTGTTTGTTTTCTCATTGTTTTTGTTGATGGTATTGATACTGCTGCAATGGGTTTTATTGCACCTGCATTGGCTCAGGATTGGGGTGTTGATCGTTCTCAACTTGGCCCTGTGATGAGTGCTGCATTGGGCGGGATGATTATCGGTGCGCTGGTTTCTGGCCCAACCGCTGACCGTTTTGGTCGAAAAATCGTTTTGTCTGTTTCCATGCTGATTTTTGGTGGTTTTACGCTGGCTTGTGCTTATTCAACCAATCTGGATAGTTTGGTGATTTTCCGCTTTTTGACGGGTATTGGTCTTGGTGCAGCCATGCCAAATGCCACCACATTATTTTCTGAGTATTGCCCAGCGCGCGTGCGTTCACTTTTAGTGACCTGCATGTTTTGTGGTTATAACTTGGGCATGGCAATGGGTGGTTTCATTAGTAGCTGGCTGATTCCAGCCCATGGTTGGCATAGCCTATTTTTATTAGGTGGCTGGGCGCCTCTAATCTTAATGCTTCTGGTGATTTTCTGTCTGCCTGAATCTTATCGCTTCTTAATTGTAAAAGGCGGCAATAACGAAAAAGTACGTCAGATTTTGACACGTATTGCGCCACAGCAAGTACAAGGCGTCACTGAATTTCATGTGCCTGAAGAAAAAGCCAATGTAGGTGATAAAAAAGGCGTGTTCGGCATGCTGTTTTCACCAAAATATGTCAAAGGTACTGTTTTACTTTGGCTGACTTACTTCATGGGTTTGGTTGTTATTTACCTGTTGACCAGTTGGTTGCCAACACTTATGCGTGAAACGGGCGCATCGCTTGAACGCGCAGCATTTATCGGTGGTTTATTCCAGTTTGGTGGTGTGCTCAGTGCTTTGTTTATTGGTTGGGCAATGGATCGTTTCAATCCAAACCGTATCATCGCTGGCTTTTATTTAGCTGCTGGTATTTTTGCCCTAATTGTCGGTCAAAGTTTATCTAATCCGACTTTACTTGCTGTCTTTGTTCTGTGTGCAGGTATTGCGGTCAATGGTGCGCAATCTTCTATGCCTGTACTGAGTGCGCGTTTTTATCCAACCCAATGTCGTGCGACAGGTGTCGCTTGGATGTCAGGTATTGGTCGTTTTGGCGCGGTTTTTGGTGCATGGATTGGTGCGGTTTTGTTAGGTAATAACTGGTCATTTACCATGATCCTAAGCATGTTGTTTATTCCTGCTGCCGCTGCCGCTGTCGCAATCTTTGTTAAATCTGTTGTTGCACATACGGATGCAACTTGATCTGAGGTTTCTCTAATGAATGATGAACAACGTTATAAACAAGGACTTGAAGTCCGCACTGAAGTTCTAGGTGAAAAGCACGTCAACCGTTCACTTGAGAACCTGAATGACTTCAACTCAGATTTTCAAAATTTTATTAGTCGTTATGCATGGGGCGAGGTCTGGTCTCGTCCAGGTCTACCACGTCATACACGCAGTCTGGTTACGATGGGTATTTTGCTTGCGTTAGGACGTGAAGCAGAGCTGCGTATGCATATTCGTGCTTGTTTCAACAACGGCGTAACTAAAGATGAACTTAAGGAATTATTCCTTCATTCATCACTTTACGCAGGCTTACCCGCAGCAAATGCCGCCATGCATATGGCAGAAGAAGTTTTTGTAGAGCTAGGGATTGGCTCAGACCAAGACGGTCAACAGTAACGGTTCAAGGATTTTACTTTTTAAAGGAGAGATATGATGTCTCAAATTATTTGGGGAGCTTACGCTCAGCGTAATACAGATGACCATCCGCCAGCATATACACCCGGCTATAAAACCAGTGTATTACGCTCGCCTAAGAATGCGCTCATTTCAATTGCGGAAACATTGACAGAAGTCACTGCACCTCATTTTAGTGCTGACAAATTTGGCCCTAAAGACAACGATTTGATTTTGAACTATGCCAAAGATGGTTTGCCAATTGGTGAACGCGTTATTGTTCATGGTTATGTACGTGACCAGTTTGGTCGTCCAGTAAAAAATGCACTTGTAGAAGTCTGGCAAGCCAATGCTTCTGGTCGTTATCGTCACCCAAATGATCAATACATTGGTGCGATGGACCCTAACTTTGGTGGCTGTGGTCGTATGTTGACTGACAGTAATGGTTACTACGTATTCCGTACGATTAAACCAGGTCCATATCCGTGGCGTAACCGTATCAATGAATGGCGTCCTGCGCATATTCACTTCTCATTAATTGCAGATGGTTGGGCGCAGCGCCTAATTTCGCAGTTCTATTTTGAAGGTGATACGTTAATTGATTCTTGTCCAATCCTGAAAACCATTCCTTCAGAACAACAACGTCGTGCATTAATCGCTTTGGAAGACAAGAGCAATTTTATCGAAGCTGATAGCCGTTGTTACCGCTTTGACATCACGCTACGTGGTCGTCGTGCGACTTACTTCGAAAATGACTTAACTTAATGGATGGAGTAAATAACATGAATGGTTGGAATTTTCAGGAACTCAAAGAAACCCCATCTCAAACAGGTGGTCCATACGTACATATTGGTCTTTTACCTAAACAAGCCAATATCGAAGTGTTTGAACACAATCTGGATAACAATCTTGTGCAGGAAAATACACAAGGTGAATGTATCCGTTTGGAAGGTCAGGTATTTGATGGTCTAGGTTTACCGCTACGCGATGTTTTAATTGAAATCTGGCAAGCAGATGCGAAGGGCGTATATCCAAGTCAGGCTGATTCTCAAGACAAACAAGCCGATCCAAACTTTTTGGGTTGGGGGCGCACAGGTGCTGATTTTAATACAGGCTTTTGGAGTTTCAATACCATTAAGCCGGGTGCTGTTCCGGGTCGTAAAGGCTCCACTCAGGCACCGCATATTGCACTGATTATTTTTGCACGTGGCATCAACATCGGTCTAAACACGCGTGTTTATTTTGATGATGAAGCAGAAGCCAATGCCAAAGATCCAGTATTGAATAGCATTGAATGGGCGACTCGTCGTCAAACGCTGATTGCTAAACGTGAAGAGCGTGATGGTGAAATCGTATACCGTTTTGACATCCGAATTCAGGGTGAAGATGAAACTGTCTTTTTTGATATTTAATGATGGAATCAACTGTACGTTTTTGGCGTACAGTTCTCTTGGTTTACAAGGAAACGTAAATGTTCAATACCAATAAACTCGTTAAACAACTTTGCATCAGTGGTGCATTATTCATGTCTATGCCTTTTGCATCAGTTCATGCTGTAGAAGCAACGACAGCGCCTGCACATGCATCCTATATTGTAAAAAATCTTAATATTGGTGAATTACCTGTTAAAACCATTGTGCCGATTACGGCAAAAACCAAAGAACAGGCAATCGCACAAGCTAAAGTAATTGCAGCCAACAAAGATGCAGATATTGCAGAATTTCGTATTGACTTGCTTGAATTTGCAAGCGATAGCAAACAAGTGATTGCCTTAGGTCAAGAACTGAACCAGATTTTAAAAGACAAGCCTTTACTTACCACCATCCGTACTGCGAATGAAGGCGGAAAGTTGCAAGTAACGGATCAAGACTATGAAAAGATCTATAGTGAATATCTGAAAAAACCGTTTATGCAATTGCTGGACATTGAGATGTTCCGTGATCCAGCAGCGGTTGCCAAATTGACCAAGCTTGCACACCAGAAAAAAGTACTGGTTGTGATGTCAAACCACGACTTTGACAAAACACCAAGTGAGCAGGAAATTGTCAGCCGATTGCTGAAACAGGATCAAATGGGTGCTGATATTTTAAAAATTGCGGTAATGCCAAAATCCAAGCAAAACGTATTTACCTTGATGAATGCCACCTTGAAAGTCAGTGAGCAAAGTAAAAAGCCGCTTTTAACCATGTCGATGGGGCGTTTAGGCACGATTTCCCGTATTGCAACTGCCAATATGGGCGGAAGTTTAAGCTTCGGCATGATTGGAGAGGCTTCAGCACCGGGACAAATTGATGTCACTCAACTCAAACAATTCCTTAAAACGGTTCAACCTACACCTTAACAAGACAGGGAACATGTCATGAAATTAACTTCTTTACGCCTATCTTTATTGGCGCTGGGCTTGGTAACTTCTGGTTTTGCAGCGGCAGAAACTTATGTCGTTGATCGTTATCAGGATGACAATGAAAAAGGTTCTTTGCGCTGGGCGATTGAACAATCCAACGCTAACGCAGCTCAGGAAAATCAAATCCTGATTCAAGCGGTGGGTAAAGCCCCTTATGTGATTAAAGTTAACCAACCATTACCACCGATCAAGTCCTCTGTAAAAATTATAGGGACAGAGTGGGATAAAACGGGTGAGTTTATCGCCATTGATGGTTCAAACTACATTAAAGGTGAAGGTGCTAAAGCTTGTCCTGGGGCAAATCCTGAACAGTATGGTACCAATGTTCGTACAATGACTTTACCCGGTCTGGTTCTACAAGACGTGAATGGGGTAACTCTTAAAGGTCTGGATGTTCACCGCTTCTGTATTGGTGTTTTAGTGAATCGTTCAAGTAACAACCTGATTCAGCATAACCGCATCAGTAATAACTATGGTGGAGCGGGTGTCATGATCACAGGTGATGATGGAAAGGGCAATCCGACTTCAACCACGACCAACAATAATAAAGTGCTAGACAATCAATTTATCGACAATGGCGATGGATTAGAGCTCACACGTGGCGCAGCATTTAACCTGATTGCCAATAACCTATTTACTTCCACCAAAGCCAATCCTGAGCCATCACAAGGGATTGAAATCCTTTGGGGTAACGACAATGCCGTTGTAGGAAATAAATTTGAAAACTATTCCGATGGTTTGCAAATTAACTGGGGCAAGCGTAACTACATTGCGTATAACGAATTGACCAATAACTCATTAGGATTCAATCTGACAGGTGATGGCAATATCTTTGACAGCAATAAAGTACATGGCAATCGTATCGGTATCGCGATCCGTTCTGAAAAAGATGCCAATGCACGTACGACTTTGACCAAAAACCAGATTTGGGATAACGGCAAAGACATTAAACGTTGTGAAGCAGGGGGTTCCTGTGTTCCGAATCAGCGTCTTGGTGCGATCGTTTTTGGCGTTCCTGCACTTGAACACGAAGGCTTTGTTGGTTCGCGTGGTGGCGGTGTGGTGATTGAGCCCGCAAAACTACAAAAAACCTGTACGCAGCCGAATCAACAAAACTGTAATGCTATTCCAAATCAGGGCATTCAGGCACCTAAACTTACGCTCAATAAAAAACAGTTGAGCATTGAAGTTAAAGGAACACCAAACCAGCGTTATCACGTTGAATTTTTTGGAAATCGCAATGCTTCTTCATCTGAGGCTGAGCAATATCTGGGTTCAATGGTGGTAATGACAAATGCACAAGGTGTTGCAAAAGCTAACTGGACACCAAAAACGGTAATGCCTTCTATTACAGCCAATGTCACGGATCATTTGGGTGCAACATCTGAATTAAGTCCTGCGGTTCAGCTCAAATAACAAAATTAAGGATAAAGCGGTGTCTTCGCTTTGAAGACACCCAGATTAGAAAGGAAAGGATATGCATCATTTTTTTAAATTGGGTTTGATTTCAACAGCAGTATTAAGCAGTCAGATTGCACTGGCGAATGAGTTTTGGTCGCAAGATCGCCAATGGTTATTGGGGGATTGGGGCGGTGAACGTCAGCAACTCGAAAACAAAGGTTATAAATTTACAGCGTCGATTATGAGTCAGGCTGCGACCAATCTTGATGGTGGTTACAATGACAGTAATACCCTTGAAAATGCGGGGCAGCTTACTTTAGGTGCAAATTTTGATTTAAATAAAATTGCGGGTTGGGAAGATACGACTGCGGCGATCATGATTACCAAACGTGACGGGAATGCCTTAACACTTGAGCGCATTAAAGATCCACGTTCAAGCGCCTTAGGGAATAGTCAGGAAATTTACGGACGCGGAAAAATCTGGCGCTTAACTCAGGCATGGATCAAAAAAGGTTTTGATGACAATACCGTTCAAGTCAAAATTGGTCGTATGGGCATGTCAGATGATTTCAACAGCTCACAATGCGAATTTCAAAATCTTTTACTTTGTGGTGGGCAGCTTGGAAAATCGATTGGTTCGATCTGGTACAACTGGCCAGTGGGACTTTGGGGCGCAAATGTAAAATACCAATTTGCACCTGAATGGACGTTGGGTCTGGGTGTATATGAGGTCAATCCTGATAATGTCAAAACCCAATCAAATAGCGATGGCTTTAATCTTGATATGAATAATGTCAAAGGTGCAACCATTCCAGTGGAATTAGCATGGAAACCTAAACTTCGTGCATTTAACGGTTTGCCAGGCGAATACAAGATAGGGGCTTTGTACTCAACCGCAGATGCCAATGATGTGGGTACAGCAGGTAAAGAGTATAGTGGCAAGCACAGCTTCTGGATTAATACACAACAGCAGTTAACTCAGCGTGAAAATGATCCAAAACGTGGCTTATTTTTGAGCTTTAATGGTGTCCTCAACGATAAAGCGACAACAACGGTACAAAGTACCCAGCAAATTGCTGTTTGGTACAAAGGTGTTTTCGATAGCCGTCCAAACGATTCGATTGGTTTTGGTTTAGCCAACTATTTGGTGAATGATCGTGCCCGTGATCGTCAAATCGCAACTAACGAAAGTCGTGGCTATTATGAATATGATGCATTTGCAACCAACTATATTCCAATTCAACGTGACGAACTCAATGTTGAACTAAATTATACCTACCAATGGTCGCCAGCCGTAATGCTACGCCCAAATATCCAATATATCCATCAACCTGCGGGTGTCAAAGAGGTCGATGATGCGTGGGTTGCAGGTTTAACTATGCGTTTAAATTTCTAACAATATCGAGATTTTAATAAAAAATATTGATTAAAATATAAGCATGATATTGTTGGATTTAAGCATTATTCGAACAGCTAAAGTGGCAAAAACCACTTTAGCTGAATGTGTTTATACATAACAGTGACGATCTGAGGTTGTTCGCAGATTTTCATTGTTATGATAAGTGGAGAAAGATGTATGTCTGACCCTCAAGCAAAATCTCACATCATATTGAAAATATGGTGTTTCATACTTGGGCTAGCTTTATTAATTACGGGCTTATTCTATATCATCGGCGGTGGCAAACTGATTAGCCTCGGTGGTTCATGGTACTTCCTGATCGCGGGTTTATTCACTACCGCATCAGCATTTTTTATCTTTAAGAAAAAAGCACTGGGCGTTTGGTTATTTGCGCTGGTCTTTATTGGAACTGTGATTTGGGCGTTGATTGATGCGGGATGGGAATTCTGGCCATTACATTCGCGTTTAATGTTCCCAGCAGGTCTATTTGCTGCTTTATTACTGACTTTACCTTCTATTCGTAAATATCAGTATCAAACTTCACTTTCTGTACCTGCCTATATTATTGGTGGTTTGACGGTTTTAGGCATGATCGGTGGTTTATACGGCATGTTTATTCCACATCCAACGGTGAAAGCATCTGGCGAAGAGTTACCACTTGTTCCTGTCGATCCAGCTAAAAAGCAGGTCAATTGGGATCATTATGGTAATGATGCAGGGGGCAGCCGTTTTGCAGCCTTAGATCAGATCAACCGAAATAATGTGTCCAAATTGAAAGAAGTTTGGCGCTTTCGCACCGGTGACTTTACTACGGGTACGGGAAATGGTGCTGAAGATCAATCGACACCGCTTCAGGTGGGCGATAAAGTATTCTTGTGTACACCACATAATAATATTTTTGCACTTGATGCCGATACAGGTAAGCAACTCTGGAAAGCTGAAGTGAATTCCAAAGCAGATGCTTGGGAGCGTTGCCGTGGTGTCGCTTATTTTGATTCGACACAACCATTGCTACAACCGACATTGGCAGGCGCCACGCCTGTTGCAAATGTAACAGCAAATACCGAATGTCCACGTCGTGTATATACCAATACGCCTGATGGTCGTTTAATTGCAGTCAATGCAGATACGGGTGAACGTTGTAAAGACTTCGGTGTTAATGGCACAGTCGATTTGTTACAAGGTTTAGGGGATGGCACGAAAGCCCCTCGTTTTGAAGTCACCTCTGCGCCGACCGTTGCAGGGTCTGTTTTAGTTATTGGTAGCCGGATTGCCGATAACGTTGCCGCAGATATGCCAGGTGGTGTTATTCGTGCATATGATGTCATTACAGGGCAATTACGTTGGGCATTTGATGCACGTAACCCAGATCCAAACTATGTATTAAAATCAGGTGAAACTTATAAACGTAGCTCTGCAAACTCTTGGGCTGCGATGTCGTATGATCCACAAATGAATACGGTGTTCTTGCCAATGGGAAGCTCATCTGTAGACGTTTGGGGGGGCAATCGTACTGCGCCAGATCATAAGTACAACACTTCTGTTTTAGCGCTTGATGCATCAACGGGTAAAGAGAAGTGGGTCTATCAGACAGTTCACAATGATCTTTGGGATTTTGACTTGCCAATGCAGCCAAGTCTGGTTGATTTCCCAATGAAAAATGGTACAACCAAGCCTGCTGTGGTTATTGGGACTAAGTCTGGTCAATTCTATGTACTTGATCGTGTTACCGGTCAACCGCTGACCAAAGTTGAAAATCAGCAAGTTAAAGTAGCGGATATTCCAAGTGAGCAATACAGCAAAGTGCAACCACGTTCAGTTGAAATGCCACAGATTGGTAATCAGACTCTAACTGAATCAGACATGTGGGGTGCTACACCATTTGATCAGTTGATGTGTCGTATTAGCTTTAAATCAATGCGTTACGATGGTCTATATACTGCACCGGGTACTGATATTTCATTGAGCTTTCCAGGTTCACTTGGTGGTATGAACTGGGGTTCAATTGCGTTTGATCCATCGCATCGTTATATGTTTGTCAATGACATGCGTTTAGGTCTGTGGATCCAACTGATCAAACAAACACCTGAAGATGTCAAAATTCAAGCTAGTGGTGGTGAAAAAGTGAATACCGGTATGGGTGCTGTGCCTATGGCGGGTACACCGTATAAAGTCAACAAAAACCGCTTTATGTCGGCTTTGGGTATTCCATGCCAAAAACCGCCATTTGGTACCATGACTGCAATTGACATGAAAACACGTCAAGTAGCGTGGCAAGTACCTTTGGGCACAATTCAGGATACTGGGCCAATGGGGATTAAAATGGGCTTAAAAGCGCCTATTGGTATGCCAACCATTGGTGGTCCAATGGCGACACAGGGTGGACTAGTTTTCTTCGCCGCAACCCAAGATTATTATTTACGTGCTTTTGATTCGTCAAATGGTAAAGAGCTCTGGAAAGCCCGCTTGCCAGTCGGTAGCCAAGGTACACCAATGAGCTATGTTTCACCTAAAACAGGAAAACAATACGTTGTGATTTCTGCGGGTGGTGCGCGTCAGTCTCCTGATCATGGTGACTATGTAGTAGCCTATGCTCTAGATAAATAAGTAAAAATTTATAAAAAAGGGATTCGTCAGAATCCCTTTTTTGATTAAATAATATTTCTTAGTTCATTTGCGGTATTTCTAAGTAAAGGTAATACCTGATCAATCAAATAACTTTCCTGTACCCGATTAGTTTGTGACATACAATTCAGCGCAGCAATCGCTTTGCCTTGAGCATTCAAAACGGGAACAGCAATGGCAATCACCCCCAATTCATGTTCTTCCTTGGATAAACAATAATCTGAAAGTGAAATCTGCTTGAGTGTTTTTAAAAAAACAGATTCATCAATCATCGTATAAGGGGTTAAACGTTTCAAACCATAGCGTCGAATCCATTGAATCTGATCATCAAGAGTTAAAGTCGACAATAAAACCTTACCTGTAGAGGTTGCATGTGCAGGTAAACGATTGCCTAAATGCATCCCATAAGGACTAACACGTAAATTATCTTGCTGCGGTAAATAACTACGCGCGATCGGAACGACTTCATGATCATCCAGCACCACAATAGAAAAGGTGAGGGTAGTTTGTGCGCACAATAAGTTTAAAAATGATTGTGCCACTTTTGGAAGATGCGCAGAACTTAAATAAGAACTAGAAAAACGCAGTACACGATGAGTGAGCCAAAAATAATGCTCATCGGTTTCCAGATAGCCCAAAAACTTTAAGGTTTTAAGATAACGTCGCGCTGCGGTTCGGCTAATACCTGTGCGTTCTGCAACTTGAGTTACATTTAAGCGTTGACGATCGATTCCAAAAGCTTCAAGTAATGCCAAACCTTTGGCTAAACCTGCAATGTAATCTTCAGTTCTAATTTGTTCATTTGAATGCGGGTGATGAACTAATTCACTTTGTCTTTCCATAACAAAATTCCTAGTTTACAGCTTGGTTTTGTCCGTATAGCGGACAGTTGTCATGGTATACGGATTCTAGTTCATTTGAAATATAGAGCTCAGGCATATAAGCACGTAATTTAATGAAAGGAAATCGCAAGGATGAAGTTATGGAAATCATGAAGACTAATGTGGCTATTATTGGTTCAGGCCCAGCAGGATTATTACTCGGTCAATTACTTTATAAAGCTGGAATTGATCACATCATCATTGAACAACGTAGTGCTGAATATGTTGCATCGCGGATTCGTGCTGGTATTTTGGAACAAGTTTCAGTCGATTTATTGAAACAGGCAGAGGTTGATCAAAATCTAAATCAAAAAGGTTTAGCGCATTCTGGCATAGAAATTTTAACTGATGGAAAAAAGCATCGTGTCGATTTATCAGCATTAACCAATGGTAAACAAGTCACAGTTTACGGTCAAACGGAAGTGACTAAAGACCTGATGCAAGCGCGTGACCAAGCAGGTTTAACATCATTTTATGAATCAAATCATGTACAGATTTTTGATTTTTATGAAAAACCTAAAGTTAGCTTTGAGTCTCAAGGAAAAAGTTATCAAATTGAATGTGATTTTATTGCAGGTTGTGATGGCTATCATGGTGTATGTCGCGCCAGTATTCCACAAGATCAAATAAAGACATTTGAAAAAGTTTATCCATTTGGTTGGTTAGGAATTTTGGCAGACGTACCACCAGTTGCAGATGAATTAATCTATGTACAATCTGAACGTGGATTTGCTTTGTGTAGTATGCGCTCAGAAACTCGAAGTCGCTATTATTTACAAGTTCCATTGACAGATAATGTAGAAAATTGGTCAGATGAACAGTTTTGGGACGAATTAAAAAATCGCCTTGATCCTGAAAGTCGTAAGCATTTGATTACTGGGCCATCAATTGAAAAAAGTATTGCACCATTAAGAAGCTTTGTAACTGAACCAATGCGCTTTGGTCAGTTATTTTTGGCGGGTGACGCTGCCCATATTGTGCCGCCAACTGGTGCCAAAGGTTTAAATTTGGCTGCTTCAGATATCGCATATTTATCCAGCGCACTTATTGAATATTATCAGAAGGGTTCTGACCAAGGCATTCTTGAATATTCTGAAAAATGTCTGAAACGTGTATGGAAAGCAGAGCGTTTTTCATGGTGGATGACACATTTGTTGCATCGCTTTGAAAATGAAAGTGAATTTGACCATAAAATAAAACAGGCAGAACTCAGCTATATTTTAAGTTCAATTGCTGGGCAAACAACACTGGCTGAAAATTATGTGGGTTTGCCATATGAAATTAAAGCTTTTGGTGATTTTAAACAAGCAAGCTAAATCAATATGATATGGGAAAGTATTCAACATACTTTCTCATTAATTGATCTTATGGGTATAGAGGAAATAAATTAAGCTGCTAATGGTCGTGAATTATAAAAATAAAACTATTTAAAAAACAAATACTTATAGCATATAACTTCGTATAATATAGATTATGTTAAATAGAATATCCTAGACTGTGGCCTACGCAATACTGTTTGTAGCTACAGCTCAGTAATTTTGAATCTCTTAAATAAACTTTTCTTTGTCTATTTTCAATATATAGCGCGTACTACGACCACCACCTTCGAGTTTATACAATACATCATTTTCTAAAAGCTCAACTAGATGGCGTGTTGCTGTCGCTTTACTTACACCAGTCACTTTTTGATACTGAGAAGCACTGATCCCATGAGGAAAATCAATCTCTTCGCCATGAAGTAAACGATTTAAAACTTTATTCTGGGCTTCATTGAATTCAATATGCGAATAAGAACTCCAAAATTTAGCTTTGGCAATCGTTCTATCCAGTCTCAATAAAGACCTGTCGATACTTCTCTCTAACGTATCTAAAAACCAGATTAACCACTCATTAATCGTATAGGTATTATTCTGACACTTCTCAAGAATTTCATAATAGCTACTACGATTTTCATGGATTGCCACTGACATCGCATACAAACGAATACTCTGGTGATCCATTTGCGCTAATGCTAAATCTGTGATGACACGAGTGATACGACCATTACCATCTTCAAATGGATGTAATGTTATAAACCAAAAATGAGCAAGAGCAGCTCGTAACAACGGATCAAGCATGACATCATCTTTAGAATGATTAAACCATTCTAAGAATTCATGCATCAGTCCTAGTAAATGTTCTCCACCTTCTGGTGCTTCAAAATAAAGCTTGGTTGATGTGCCATAAATAGAACCACCCACAACCTGCATGGGAGCCGCATTATCTCGAATCTCTCCTACTTTGATTTTCTGGGCGGCATAATCAAAGCGTTCTATATTTTGAAAAAGCCATTTATGCCATTGCAACAGGCGCTCCATAGTTAATGGCGCATTATGATTATTTACGGCATCCATCATGATATTGGCTAATCCTTCAGTTTTATCCTGAAGTGGCGCAGGATTTTCTTCTGTTACACCTAAACGACGAGCTAAAGAGGATTTGAGTGAGCGAACATTTAACTTTTCATCCTCAATTAAAGAAGATGCTACGAGGTTGGTTAGCAGCATATCTAAGGGTAATGCTTCAGCATCTGGTGATGCTTTGCTCTCGCCAACCAACTGACCTATCTTCTTATGGATTAAGCGCAATTTGACCGTGACGAGTGTGTCATCCCATTTAAATTTAGTCCAATCGGCTTTTTGCCAGACCCTTTTTTTCATTAAAATCCCCTATTCCATGAGCTGATTATAGCTTTTATTCGGC
Organism: Acinetobacter ursingii DSM 16037 = CIP 107286; assembly: GCF_000368825.1. Classification (GTDB taxonomy): domain Bacteria; phylum Pseudomonadota; class Gammaproteobacteria; order Pseudomonadales; family Moraxellaceae; genus Acinetobacter; species Acinetobacter ursingii. The sequence continues at coordinate 81,296 of NZ_KB849716.1, forward strand.
TCAAAATGTGAGCTATTTATTCAAATTATTCGGCTCATTCTGATGAAACATAGATTATGAAAATCCGCCATAAGCTAAATATGTTTTAAATTGGCTCATATATTGATTTAAATAGAATGATTATTCGGCTCATAAAACAAGCTGATAATGACTAGTATTTGGCTCACCTTGTAATTTAGATTTTTATGTTAAGGTCTAATCATCTTTACAAAATTTTTGCCGCAAGTATGGAAATGTAATTTTCAGAGCTCAATGTTATATAATAAAGCGCAATACACTCTTTTATTTTATTCTTGGGGCTGTAGTAGATTAGAAGTGTGATAGTCTACTTTTATGAAGATAACTAGATGTAAATTAAGTAAAAAAACTCAAAGAAAACTACTTGAGTTT
>NZ_KB849716.1:81935-265474 GCF_000368825.1 Acinetobacter ursingii DSM 16037 = CIP 107286
GCTTCGCAAGATTTCGATTCAACTATGGCAGTCCAAAAGAGCAGCTAAAAACTCTACTCATTTGGACAGATATTTAAGCTTATCTACTACAGCCCCTTATTCTTATATGGCCAGTACATTTTCCGATAGTCGTCAAATTAGCGTAGTTTCAACTTTTTCTGAATTGATACACTCAAATTTTCAAAAAAACATGAATGCGATTTGCTGGCATCGAAATCTAATTGGTGATTTCAAAGAGATTGTTGATAAACTTGAGTTAAAAGAGAATATTACAGAAATCTCGATAGAAGACCTTCTAGAGCTGAAACTCTCGGAAAATGGACATTTAGCAAGAGACATTATTTTAAAAGATATGCAATTATTAACTGATTTTGGTGCATCACCTGTACTGAATTTGCTTAAAAATTATCAAAGAGATGAAGATCTCGATTTTATTTCCACAGATGTTTATTCATATCATATCGATCGTTCACCGATCGAGACTGATACATTTTTATGTACTTATTTTGGTCCAGCCAGTGACATTTTACCCAACGATCAAGTTGAGCAAAAAATTAAGATTCCAGCAATTAGAGAAAAACTTAAAGAGCTGTATCATGGCCCAGAAGATGAATTCGACATGTTCCTAGAAGACCATTTTTTCGATCTACATTATCAGCCTAAACCTGATGCAAACCCTTTGAACTTAGGCTCAGGACATCTTTGGCGATTGGCAGTAGATCATCCCAAACAGCAAGTTTTACCTTGTGTTCATCGTGCGCCCACTGAAAGAAAAAATGAGTATAGATTGTTGTTGATTTGCTAAAACAAATTTGTCATTTCAATTCAATATAACTCAATGGCATTCTATAGGACTCTCTAGAAGCCATGAGTCGATCGAAGGTGTAAGTTTAGAAGCGCTACTATTCCAAATTTTGTTTAATGATCTTCAATGAATCATTTAAACGGTCAATATCAGAAGGCTTTAGTCCTTTAAAACTATCTTCAAACAACACAACCGTCATTTCATTAATCTTTTTGACCATCTCTTCACCTTGTTGTGTCAATTTAACTCGAGTCACTCGGTTGTCATCGGGACACAACATGGTTTCAATCAAATTCTCTTCACGCAAACGAATTAAAATTTTGGTAGTCGTTGATATTTTTATTAACGTCATTTCCGATAAATCAGAAACGCTTGCATCTGGATAAAGATAAGCCGCCAATAAAATACGACGTCTAGAATTATCTAAACCGTATTTTTTTAAAGAGTTGTCCATTTTGGCAACATACAAACCATAGACTTGTGTAATCCAGTAGTAAGGAAAATTATCTAGATTAAATTCGTCATGATTTGGAAAAAATTTGGAATACTTATTTGACATAAAAAAATGATTCATCCATAAACTATGGGATAAAAGAAAAATTCAGACAACAGCTAAAAACTATGACCATTTTAGAGTATTTATTTTTTTAAAATCAATATACTAGTGTAATAATTTTCATCATAATTACTATGTTTTTTGGCATAATTTTATAAAATTAACCATTCATTAAAACTAAGTCTATGATCTTATATACATAGTTTTCATAAGTTGTCCATTTAAAAAATTATGAAATTTAGCAGTTTATTCAAGCAGCAAAGTCCATATCTAATTCAAACCTGAACTTTTTTTAAAAAACTCCAGATCTGCTGTAGAGAGGAATCTTTGTTTAACTTATTCCTTAAAATAAAAATTTCTTGCTGAATGCTAAATTTTGTATCGGCTAAAATTTTGACTTTATTCGTTGCCAGTTCATCTTCAATCGTAATTCTAGGTAACCACGCTACGCCTGCTCCTTGCATTACAAAATCTTTTAAATTATTTGCATGATCTGTTTCATATAAAATCCGATAATTTAATTGGTTTAATATGACTTGATCCACTAGATTTCTTAAGTATGCATTTTTACTATATGAAAGTAATGGAAAATGTTTATTAATATCAAACTTAGCTTCGCCATTATTATGAGTAATACAAACTGGAATAATTTCAGTTTGCCCTAATTTTAAATAATCAATAATATCAGTATTTATTTGATTGATTTTATTATGATCAATGTAACCAATAAAAAAATCACACGCTCCTTCTTTTAAAAGCTTAAAACCCTCTCCCACATTCGCAGCAATTAACTCAATTTTAAACTCTTGTAAATGCTCTGGAAATAGCTGAATAAACTTTGAAAAAAACGTTGAACTTAGTGAATGAACGACAGCAAAACGAACCGTAATTTCTTTTGATCTATTTAAATTATTTAATAAAGCCAACGTTGCCTGTAATTGATTTTCTATACTTTTAGCGGTCGCAAGTAAAATCTGTCCTGCATCGGTAAACTCAAGATGCCGACTGTCTCTATCTAAAATTGGAAAGCCTAATGCTTGCTCAAGCTGTTGAATTCGTCTGGTAAATGCAGATTGGCTAACAAATCTTCGTTCTGCGGCTTTAGAAATTGATCGTTCTTGTTCAAGGGTTAAAAGATCTTCAATCCAGCGAATTTCAAGGCTCATGTGTATGGTCTAAGCGTAAGATCATCAAATTATAATCACAGTATGCAAATTTTGCATAGCAAATTTAATCTATGCATTAGAAATTATTTCTTACCAATTTTATGATGAATTATCTTCTTCAGATAGACAAAAAAATGAACGCCGAAATTTTAACACGTACAGAGAAAGATCTTTTAGGTTTTCGTGAAGTACCCAATCAATGTTATTTTGGAATTCAAACTTTAAGAGCGATAGAAAACTTTAACTTAAGTTCAAATAAAATAGAACAATTTCCAAATATAATTAAGTCTTTGGCAATGGTTAAATTGGCTTGTGCTCAAGCAAATAATCAACTTGATAAATTAGATAATACAAAACTTGAAGCCATTAAATATGCTTGTGAAAAACTTGTAAATGGATCATTCCATGAACAATTCCCAATTGATATGATTCAGGGAGGGGCTGGAACTTCAACCAATATGAATGCAAATGAGGTGATTGCCAATATTGGACTTGAATATTTAAATCATAAAAAAGGCGAATATCAATATTTACATCCAAATAATGATGTGAATATGTCACAATCCACTAATGATGTATACCCTACTGCAATTCGCTTAGGCTTGTTATTTAGTTTAGATGATCTAAATAAACCATTTGAAGACATCATTGCAAGTTTGCGCGCCAAAGGTCAGGAGTTTTCTCATATTTTGAAAATGGGACGTACCCAACTTCAAGATGCGGTACCGATGACACTCGGTCAGGAATTTCATGCTTTTGCTGCGACACTTGAAAAAGATTTAGCCCAAATCAATAGCATTGCACCAAACACGTTGAATTATATGAATTTGGGTGGCACAGCAATTGGTACAGGGATTAATACTGAGTATCGTTATACGCAACTTGCGATTCAGGCTTTGTCTGAAATTAGCCAAAAAAATATTCAGTCTGCACCAGATTTGATTGAAGCCACTTCAGATATGGGCGATTTTGTCCTTTTATCGGGTTTGCTAAAACGTACAGCAACGAAACTTTCAAAAATTGCCAATGATCTGCGCTTATTGTCCAGCGGTCCGCGTACAGGAATTAATGAAATTAATCTTGAAGCGCGTCAGCCAGGTAGTTCAATTATGCCAGGCAAAGTCAATCCTGTTATTCCTGAAGCATTAAATCTGGTTTGTTTCCAGATTATTGCAAATGATCTAGCGGTTACTTTGGCAGCCGAAGCAGGTCAGCTTCAATTGAACGCAATGGAACCATTGATTGCATTTAAATTATTTGAATCCATTGAGTTGTTATCTCGTGCTTTGGTAATGTTTAGAACCAAATGTATTGATACCGTGACTGCCAATGCCGAGCATTGTAAAGCTCAAGTAGAAAATTCGATTGGAATCGTGACTGCACTCAATCCATATTTAGGTTATGAAACAACGACTCGTATTGCCAAAACTGCAAATGAATCAGGTTTAAGCGTTCTTAGTTTAATTCGTGAAGAACAGCTTTTATCGGATGAAGTGATTGCTGAGATTTTAGCGATTGATAATATGGTCAAACCTAAAGACGCAGCTTAAGCATTTAATCAATAAAGGCGCTTTAAAGCGCCTTTATTTTTGAATATAAATATGATTTACCAATCTACTTTTGCACTTAAAACAAACGTAATTGGTTCTCCTGCACCAGAGTTGACAACCAGTTTTTTACTTTGCCATGATTTTTGTAATAGATCTGGATTAACGCTTTCAATCTGTACCCGTTTTCCATTGAAATTAAAGCTTTGACCTGTTTCAAGCACAATGGGTTCAAAACGATGATGCACAGAATAAATTTTAGTTTTCGATTCAATCATACTGACACGAACCTGATCATGATCGTAGTTGACAATAAATTGAGTCCCTAATGCCTGTACTTGGATATCTCCTAAATCAACCACAAAAGGTCTACTACGATCTTTGGCGACATGAACCAATATATTTCCTTTAAATAGATGTATTTTTCTCTGATCCAAATTGTATTGTAGATTGTACGCTGTTTGACCCGCCATCTGAATGGAGCTTTGATCAGATAAAATATTCTGTTGCCATTGTTGCGCTTCCGTTGAATGATCTGCGTTCCAACGTTGATAAGGTAATTGTGAAACAATCCAAGCCGTAATCACCGCAATGATTAAACTGCCGCCCCATAATAGAGGTGCTGTTTTTTTCTTGGTCGACGTTTTTCTTAAAATATTATTCTGTACCACTGGATGTTGTGATCGTAGATTTTGAGCTTTAAGTACATCTACTTGATTTAAAAATTGTTGTAATTCTTCAAAAGTTTTTAAATGCTCAGGACTTTGCTGTTTCCAATGTTCAAGTTGACTCAAATCATCCTGAGAATAGTCACCAGAACTTAATGTAATTAACCATTCTGCTGCTTCGTTTACAATTTGTTGGTCAGGTTTTGACATGAACATTCGTCTTATTATAAGAATATATTTATAAATCTGATTTTAACACAGCATAACAATGACTTAAGGTTTTAACCAAATCATGATGAATGGTTTTACTGGTCACGTTTAATTGTTTGGCAATCTCGACCAGACTCAAATCATCAATGTAATGCATCAGAAATGCAAGTTGCTGCCGTTCAGGTAAACCATCCAAAACCTTCGCAAGTTGATTGAGTATATCTATCGCAAGTACAGTTTGTTCTGGACTAATATCATAACTGAGGTTTTGCTGAGTCAAATATTCAAGATAAGCTTGCTCTATTTTTTGATGTCTTGCCCGATCAATTAAAATCCGTTTCGCCGTCGTGGTTAAATAAGCTTTGGGCTGTTGAATGTCGAGCAATCCCTGACTACGAATCAATTTGGTAAATGTATCTTGTAAAACATCTTCGGCATTTTCAGCCGAGCCTAATTTTTTATACAACCAACCATATAACCAGCTATAGTGAACTTTATATAGCTCTGCTATGTAATGCGTGATGATTTGTTGATTTGCCGTCATGATAGTAACGTCACACCGTCAGAAATGTGGCTAATGTATCAGTAATGAGAATTACTATCAATTTTATTTAAAATTAATTTTACAACATTAGTCTCTGCCCCATCCTGTGCCTAATGCTGCAATCAGTTGCATTGAATTGATCATCTGACGTTGTTGTAATTCCAGTCGATCTTGTTCTGCTTGCAAACGTAAGTTTTGTGCTGTAACTACTTCTAAATAACTGACCAGTCCAGAATTATAACGCTGAGTGACAACACGTTCATTTTCATGGGCTAGATTTAACAATTGAGCTTGCTCAGAAACTTGTTGTTTTAGACTTGCTGATTGCATTAATCCATCTTCCACTTCTTTCCAACCCGTCAACACTGTTTGCTTATATGCAGCCAGTTTTTCATCATAATTGGCTTGTGCTTGATCGATCCCCGCTTTGCGTTTTCCGCCATCAAATACTGTCGCTGCGGTATTTAAACCGATTGACCAGAGATAGTTTGGCGATTGAAAAAGTTGTGAAAATATATTGTTATTTAAGCTTCCATTTAAACCAATACTTAGGTCTGGAAGCCATGCGGTTTGCGCTAAACCAAGTTGTGCATGCGTTGCAGCCAGTTCTCGTTCAGTGCGAATTACATCTGGTCGCTGAATTAATAAATGACTTGGAATCTGGACAGGAATTGTAGGGACATTAAACTGAGCTGTTTGTTTGCCAAGATGAAACTGAACAACCGTTTGACCGAGTAATACAGCGAGGATATTTTCTTGTAAATTTCTTTCACGTTGTCGTTCAATTTGTTGAATTTCGACTTGTTTGAGCTGTGTTTCTGCCTGAATAACATCTGCACGAGCGATCATACCCGCCTGATATTGATTTTTTAAAATTTGCACCGAACGTGCATAACTTTGCCGAGTTTGTCTAAGTACATCAAGCTGTAAATCTAATAATCGAATATTCCAGTAGCTTTGCGCTGCTAAAAGTTGCTGATTAAGCTTGACCGCGGCTAAGTCTGCCTGTGAAGCCTCCAGATTGGCTTGCTGTCCCTCTACAGCTTTGGCCACTCTGCCCCATAAGTCAGGCACCCAACTGGCTTGTATTCCTGCACTAAATTGGCTAGTCGCCTTATTATTTTTACTGCCATTCCGATTTGCCGAGCCTTCGACGCCTAAGCTGGGTAAACGTGCGGAACGTTGTTCATCAAGTAAAGCGATCGCATTGCGATATCGCGCTTCGGCCTGTTTTAAAGTTAAATTTTCTGTATTAAGTTGTTGAATCAAAGTATTGAGCTTTGCATCTTGATAAAGTTGCCACCACTGAGATGTCTGTGGCGTCAAAGTTTGAGTTTGTACCCAATTTAATGAAGCATATTTATACTGCATATCTGCCTGAATAACAGGTTGTTGATAAGCAGGTGGATGCGTCACTATATTTGAACTACACCCTACAAGTAGTAAGACACAGCTAAAACTAGGTAGATGTTTAGATAAAATCGAACTGATCACTTTTCTATTTTCCTATCTATTTCTATCTTCTATAGCCAAAGGCATTGGTAATATTGAATTGTTTACACATTTGAGCCAGTTTCTCTAACAAGAGATACATTACAGGTGTGGTATAAAGGGTTAATAATTGACCCAATGCCAAACCACCCACGATCACAATGCCCAAAGGTTGTCGTAGTTCAGAACCTTCAGTTGTACTGAATGCCAATGGAATAGCACCTAATAAAGCTGCGGTATTGGTCATTAAAATGGGACGAAATCGCAATGCTGCCGCAGATAGAATCGATTCAAATGCTGTCTTGCCCAGCCGACGTTGCTGTAAGGTGAAATCAATCAGTAAAATTGCATTTTTTACAACAATTCCAATTAATAAAAACATGCCCAGTAAGGCAATCAGGCTAAATTCAAAATTAAATAGCCAAAGTGTGAGTAAACCGCCCAAAGCCACAGCAGGAACCGTTGACAGTATCGTCAATGGATGGAGCATACTTTCATAAGTTACGCCTAACACGATATAAATCAGCACAATCACTGCTAAAAGTAACATCGGTGTGCTTAAGCCTGCTTGTAAACTTTCGGCTTCTACATCTTTATCTGTTGCAACAAAAATCTGATTAGGCAGCATGACCTGTGGCAATACACCACGAATCGCGGTCTCGGCTTGTTCAGCGGTGTAACCTTGTTTAAGTACATAGCCAATACCCATTGCGGCATATTGGTTGCGTCGATGTACGCGATCATTTGTAATTCCATATGACCATGTTGCAAAGTTAGTCAGTGGTACATATTCACCGTTTTGATTCGGAACTTTGATATTTGCCAATGATTCTGGATTTTCAGTAAAACGCTTATCAATTTCCATCACCACATGAAATTGATTGGTTTGATCATAAATGGTCGAAATTTGTCGTTGTGAAAATGAGTTGTTCAGTACACTGGAAATACTTTCAATATCAACGCCCAAGCGCCGTGCGGCTTCTCGATGAATATCGAGCGTGACATGTTGCGCGCCTTCATCGCCTAAAGTTTCCACCTCTTCAAGCTCAGGTAATTTTTGCATGGCCTCTGCAACTTTCGGCGCCCATTTTCTAAGTAAGGCAACATCATCCGATTGCAATAACAGCAAATAGTCCTGCCCTCCACTTGCAGCAAAAAGATCTTCCAGATCAAGATCCTGTTGAACTCTTGCCGAAAATATTGCCCCTGCTAACCACGGAGCATTTAGACGAATTCTTTCAGCAATTTCATGCGTTGTCTGACCATCGCGTTCAGCTTTAGGTTTTAAACTAACCATAAAAAAGGAATTGGTGGTTCCACCAGCGCCGCCAGAAGTTCCAATCACATCTTTGATGGCAGGATCTTTGAGCAAACTTTGGCTAAATGTCAAAATTTTAGGCTGCATAATCTGAAAAGAAAAACCATCATCCCCTCGAATGAATGTTTCGATTCGGCCTGTATCCTGCTCAGGTAAAATCTTTTTAGGCAAACTTTGATATAAATAGATTGAACCCGCAATTGCACCTAACCAAAGTAGTATCGCGAGATAAGCATGACGCATGATCCACTTTAATGAATGCAAATAATGCTGTGTTAAGTACTGCATCATGCGTTGGCTATATGTATATAAAACTTGATGATTCTGCGAATTTAAAGGCTTTAAACAACGGGCCGATAGACTTGGAGTTAAAATTAAAGAAACAAAAACTGAGAGAATAACAATGAAAACCAGTGTAAGCGAAAACTCCCTAAATAGCCGCTCAATGACCCCACCCATAAATAATACGGAGATAAAAATCACAATCAGTGCCAGATTCATGGCAATCAGCGTAAATCCAACCTCCCGAACGCCTTGAATAGCTGCATTAAATGGTGTTTCCCCCTGTTCAATGTGACGTTCAATATTTTCAAGGACGACAATAGCATCATCTACAACTAATCCAATCGCAACAATGACTGCCATAATAGATAAATTGTTCAGCGAAAAACCTGCCAAATAAACCAGACTTGTCGCGCCAATCAAAGTAACCAACATGGCGATGGTCGGCACAATTGCACTTTGTAGTCTTCCTAACATCAGCGCAACCACAATCACAACCAATAGCATAGAAAAAAGCAAGGTATCACGCGCTTCTTTTAAACCTGCATGAATAATTTCAGAACCATCCATGACTGTTGTCAACTGTGCATCGGCAGGAATCAGAGAATTTAATTCAGGGAGTTTTGCCTTGATTTTTTCAATCGATGCGATGGTATTGGCATTGGGTTGTCTGCTGATTTTAATAATGACCGCAGGTTCACCATTATGGAAACCACTGACATAATGGTTCTCAACCGAATCTTCTACTTTTGCAATATCTTTTAGTCTGACAATACCCTGCGGTGTTTGATGGATAATTAAATTGTCAAAATCTGCCGCAGCTTTCAGATCGGTTGAAAGTGCAACTTGCCAACGATGTTGCTGATTTTCAATGACACCTAATGACTGTACTACATTACTTTTTTCAACTGCCTGTCGAACTTGCTCCAAAGAAACTCCTTGTGAAATCAGAGCATTTGGATTTAACACAATACGCACTGCAGGCATTGACGCACCATCAATTTCAACTTCACCAACACCACTGATTTGGGCAAGATTGGGTTGTAACTGATTGGTTGCCAACTCATATAATTGACCTGCAGATAAATATTTGGAACTCAGCGCAAGATAAAAAATTGGGCTTTGACTGGGGTTGACCTTAAAATATTCGGGAGGGCTAGGCATACCAGAAGGCAATTGAGATATTGCGGCATTGATAGCAGCCTGTACTTCACGCGCTGCTTCATTGATATCTGTATCTAGATCAAAATGCAACGTGACTTGGGTCGAGTTTTGGCTACTAGATGAATTAATCGCTTTGACGCCAGACACCCCCATCATGGCGCGCTCCAGTGGCGTTGCCACTGTAGCCGACATGCTTTCAGGACTTGCACCTGGTAAATTTGCACGTACTACAATGGTAGGAATATCTGCCTGAGGCAAAGCCGCGACGGGTAACCGAAAATATGCCAATATACCAAGCAAAATCATGGCAATGCCCAATAAAACGCTAGCAACAGGTCGATGAACAAACAGAGCAAAGATATTCAAGTGATTGCTCCTGATTCATCAACAGATGGGTTTATCTTGTTCTCCTGATGCTTGACTGGTTGTAAACGATCGAAAAACAGATAAACCACAGGCGTGGTAAATAAAGTGAGAATTTGGCTTAGGATAAGACCACCAACCATTACAATACCTAATGGCTGACGTAATTCAGCGCCAGAACCAGACGCTAGCATGAGAGGAATTGCGCCGACAAGTGCGGCTAATGTCGTCATTAAAATTGGTCTAAAACGCATTAAGGCAGCCTGATAAATCGCTTGTTCAGGAGATAAACCTTCATTGCGTTGGGCTGCCAGTGCAAAATCGACCATCATGATGCCGTTTTTTTTCACGAGTCCAATGAGTAAAATAATTCCGATCAGCGCGATCATATCGAGTGGCTGATTGACCATAAATAATGCCAATAATGCACCAATGGCTGCGGACGGTAGCGTAGAAAGAATGGTAATGGGATGAATAAAACTTTCGTACAAAATACCCAATACAATGTACATCGTGACAATTGCAGCCATGACTAACCAGAAAGTATGTTGTCGCGAATTTTCAAAAGCGGCTGCCGCGCCTTGTAAACTCAGATTGATTTCAGCAGGAGGTTTTAGTTCCTGTTCTACTCGCTTGATCGCTTGAATTGCTTCGCCAAGTGATACACCTTGCGCCAGATTAAATGAAATGGTATTGGCTGGAAATTGGGCTTGTTGTTGCAAAACACTCGCTACTCTTTTTTGCTCAATACTTGCAACAGCACTCAGTTGGATTGCTTCACCATATGCATTATGAATATAGGTCTGGTTTAAAGCATCAAGCCCTTGGGTCAATGCAGGATCAAGTTCCAATACAATCCGATATTGATTGGACTGTGTGTACAACGTCGCAATCTGGCGTTGTGCAAATAAATTTTGCAATGCCAGACTGATATCTTCAATGGAAAGCCCTAAACGCGCTGCGGCATCTCGATTGACATCGATATATGCCTGCAATGCTTGTCCACCATTTTCACTGGTGACATCTGAAAATTCAGGCTGTTGCTTTAATGCATCAACTAAAACAGGTGTCCATTGTTGTAAATCCTGAGTTTTTGCTGAGCTGAGACTGAGTTGATATTGGGTACGACTAATTTTGTCTTCAATACTTAGTTCCTGAACGGGCTGCATCCAAGCATGAATCCCTTGTACATCAGCAAGTTGATCTCGTAATCGATCAATTACCTGCTCCGCAGAACTTCGCTCTGCATGTGGTTTTAAATTAATTAAAATACGACCATTACTGAGTTTTGGATTATTGGCATCAATGCCAATAAATGAGGACAAACTCGCAACAGCGGGATCTTTTAAAATCTGTGCGGCCAAGTTTTGCTGACGTTCACTCATCGCCTGAAAAGAAATATCATCTGGTGCTTCAGTCACCACTTGGATGACACCACTATCCTGCACAGGAAAAAATCCTTTCGGAATCATCCAATACAAAACACCTGCTAAAATCACGGTACTCAACATAATACCGAGCATGAGTGGCTGATGTTTAAATACCCACTGTAATGCTTTTGCATAGCGGTCAATGACTTGATCCAGACTCCATCGGCTATTTTTTTGATGATGTTTATTTTCTTTAAGTAAGTAAGCACACATCATCGGCGTCAGTGTTAAAGACACTACTAAAGAAAGTGCAATCGCTGCTGCTAAAGTCACCGCGAATTCATGAAATAAGCGTCCGACGACATCGCCCATAAACAGCAATGGAATCAAAACGGCAATTAATGAAATAGTCAGTGAAATCAGGGTAAATCCAATTTCCTTAGAACCTTTGAGTGCAGCCTGTAATAAATTTTCTCCTGCTTCACGATGCCGCGTAATATTTTCCAGCATGACAATCGCATCATCAACCACAAAACCCGTGGCGATGGTCAGTGCCATGAGCGTCAGGTTATTTACCGAGAACCCGAGAAAATACATCAATACAAAAGTGCCAATAATCGACAATGGCACGGCAATACTGGGAATTATGGTCGCGGACAAATGTCTTAAGAAAAGGAAAGTGACCATCACCACCAGACACACTGCAAAAACCAGTTCTTTTTGTACATCACGGATCGAACTCCGAATGCTTTCAGTACGATCCGTCAAGACTCGAATTTTTACACTTTCAGGTAGATTTTTTTGCAATTCAGGTAAAATATTTTTGATCTGGTCTGCGACCTGAATCACATTGGCATTGGGCTGACGTTGTACATTGACTAAGATTGCAGACTGCTGATCTGCCCAAGCTGCCATATAGCGGTCTTCACTTCCTTCCTGAATCTGTGCAACATCTTTCAAACGAATAGGTGCACCATTGTTCCAGCGCAAAATCAAATTCTCATAATCTGCAATAGAACGAATCTGATCATTGGCATCTAGCATCGTGGTTCGATATGGCCCATCAAAACTGCCTTTAGGCTGATTGGCATTGGCGGAATTAATGGCTGAACGAACATCTTCAGCACTCATTTTATAAGCTGCCAGTGCTGTTGGATTCATTTGAACACGTATAGCGGGACGTTGCCCACCCGCCAAACTGACCATTCCCACACCAGATAATTGTGATAATTTTTGTGCGATGCGAGTATCCACCATGTCATAAACAGTGGTGAGCGGCAAAGTATCTGAACTGACCGCCAAAGTAATCACCGGCACATCGGCAGGATTTACTTTTCGGTAAATAGGTGGCGTCGGTAGATCATTGGGCAATTTACTACTTGCTGTACTCAATGCCGACTGAACTTCTTGTTCAACCACCCCTAACTTAGCACTCAGTTCAAATTGTAAAGTAATGACAGATGCACCAATGGAACTGTTTGAGGACATCTGCTTGAGTCCAGCAATTTTGCCCATTTCACGTTCGAGTGGTGCTGTAATGGTTCTTTGAACCGTATCCGGATTAGCACCTGGTTGAAAGGTATAGACCTGAATAATGGGATAATCCACTTGCGGTAATGCCGAAACAGGTAAAAACCGCCAAATCAACAAGCCACTAAATAGCAGTGCCAGCATTAACAAAGTGGTGGCAACGGGCCGTAGAATAAAGAAACGGGAAATATTCATTGCACTTAACCACGTGCTGTTTTTGTTGTTGCAGATGGCGCTTTTTCATCTTGAACAACTTGAGCTTCTTTACCTTCAGAAAGACGGTCTATTCCTTCTAAAACGACTCGCTCATTGCCTTGTAATCCTTCTAAAATCTCTGTTTGTCCATTCGAACTCATCCCCAGTTTAAGCATGCGAATTTCAGCTTTATTGTCTTTATTAATGATATAAACATAAGCCCCTTTAGCACCGTTTTGAATTGCATCTGTGGGAATATTGATTGCATTTTGAATGGTTTGAGCATTTAAACGGACATTGACAAATTGATTTGGAAATAACGCATCATCGAGATTTTCAAAAATAGCTTTGAGTTTTAAAGTCCCTGTATGGGTATCAATCTGATTATCAAGTGCTTCCACATATCCTGTCGCAAGCTGTTTTTTTTCTGAGCGATCCCACGCAGTAACTTGAACTTTCTGACCCTTTTGCACAGAAGCTCGCAACATGTCCAGATAATTTTCTGCCACCACAAACTGTACATAAATTGGATGTACCTGTGTAATACTGACCAACCCCGCTTCTTCATTGGCTTGTATTAAATTTCCTGCATCTTTTTGTTTAAAGCCGACACGACCTTCAATGGGCGCATAAATTCGGGTATAGGAAAGTTGTAACTTTGCTGCATCGACCTGTGCCTGATTCGCCTGAATTTGTCCTTTTAACTGATTCACTAACGCTTGTTGCTGTTCAACTTGTTGTCTGGCGATCGAATCTTGTTTAAAAAGTAATTGATATCTGTTTAATTCACTTTCAGCATTACGCAGTTGAGCCAGATTTTGCTGTTGGGTTCCCTGTGCCTGAGCTAAAGCAACATTAAAGGGTGCTGAATCAATCTGGGCTAAAAGTTGACCTTTGCTGACGTATTGCCCGTCTTTAAAATAAATTTTTTGTAAAACACCCGATACCTGACTTTGTACTTTGACCAAATGAGCTGGAATAACTGTCCCAATTGCTTTAATTTCAAATTGCATATCATTTCGTTGTACAGGGATTACACGTACAGGTACAGGTTTACTCCACTGGCTGTATTCCTGTATTGGAACTTGATTCGATTTCCACCAATAGATTGCTATGGCAATTGCCAAGATGACAATTACGAATAGCACTAACCATTTTGTATTTTTTGGGAGAGTTTGAGATTTTTTTTCAACATTCAACGGTTGTTCTATCATTACATTCACTTAAATCGATATCAATATTGATCAAATAACCTTCATCCCGCTTCCCCTTTAAAGCATGTTTAATGGGATGAAAATTGCATTTGTATTAACTAAGACGTTTGAAGCAGCGAAAAAGGTTCAATCTTCGTGTAAGGAATTGTATATTATTTTTATAAACGATTCTCATTATTATTAAAAATAGCTTAAATTTTTCAAAAAAATCCAATTAAATTTTATTTTTAGTTTTTATTGACTATAAATTTTTTTCATAAGCCCCTCTTATCTCTAGCGATGGCAAGAAAATAAAGGGGTTTTTAAATAACTATGAAAGAAGTCTAATGATCAATGAGCTCTATTGATCCGATATCAGCCATTTATTCTGAACATTGACACGTTTTGGAATAAAAATAAGAGAACACAGTAATAGAATCCCAGCAATCCAGTAAGGCAATTCGTTTTTATAGTGGTAAAGCAGCGTTGCAATCAATGGTGAAACCAGCATCGACAGGCCCTGTGCCGCAGAAATGAGTCCTGATGCAGCCCCTTGTTCATGAGCATCAACAGCAAGTGAAGTCATGGTATTGATCATCGGCAGAATTAAACCGCCCCCAATACCCATAATCACAGCACTGAAGATAAAGAAAAATAAACCCTGAGTAAGTGTAAATAAAATCGTTCCAAGCGCCATGCATAAAATTCCTATGCCAAGTAGGAATAGATGACGTTTAGGTTTTAACTTGGAGATCAAAACTTGTACGATAATTAAAGTCAAACCGACAGCACTGAGTGTCATTCCGCCAACAGTCGCACTTTGTTGCTGTGTCGCTAAATTTAAATGGTCTTTGCTAAAAAAACCGATACACATATTAAAAGTAAAAATGCAATTCATGGTGAGGAACATCACCAATACTTCAAACCAGATGCGTGAATCTGTCATTTTTAGATGTGTTTTCTCAGAAAGCTCTAAAACCAGTCTGTCACTTTCCTGTACTTTAAAATAAGTCAACATCAAGGCAAATAAAGGTAAAATTGCTGCACAGTAAAAAGCAAAACTTAGATCTAAACCCGCTAACAAACCTCCGATAAAAGGCCCTAAAAAAACCGCAATACCCGCCGCTGCACCTAGCATGGCAATCTTTGACGCACGTTCTTCAGGTTCATAATGATCTGCAATATAACCCACCATGACTGGATTGATCCCAGAGAAAAAAGCAGCAATAATACAGCGCAAAATCAGCATCACCGATAACATGATTAAAATGCTTAAGGGGTGTTGCAGTGTGTAACCAATAAAAACAGCCCATATCAAATAAAAGATAAAGAAACCCAATGTGAGCGGTAATAATACTTTTTTACGTCCCAACTCATCACTACGCTGTCCCCAGAATTTTGCACTGAGCATCCAAAATAAACCTGAAAGACTGACAATCAAACCTGCATGCCATTCTTGGAGACCTTGTGTCCTAATCACTGGTCCAATGGCTGGTAAAATCATCATAAAAGCCATTTGTAGTAGCATATAACTTAAAAACAACGCCTTAATATTATTCATTTTTTAGCTGACCTATCTTTAATTTCGCATGATTTTAAATTATTTCAACCTTAATTATAATGATAACTATTATCATTTAAAAGTGATTTATCGTCTTCGGGTGGTCGTTATCGCAAATAAAAGGACTCAAAATGCACCCAACAGCAAATTTCATAACAAAATCATCTATTGTAATTCGTATGAAAATCTCAATATATCTTCCTGACTAATTGTAATATACGATGTAAACTAATCCTTAAACGTTAAATTTCATATTTAATCAATAGCTTATAAACTTCATAAATTTAACATAAATTTAATAAGTTTTCAGATTATAAAGGAGTTATCCATGACCACCCTGCCAAACACTATGCGACATATCGAAATCTCACAACCGGGTGAACCTGAAGTTTTAAAAATTGTTGAAGCTGAGACTCCTCAACCGAAATCCAATGAAATTTTGATTCAGGTCAAAGCTGCTGGAATCAATCGTCCTGATGTATTGCAGCGTAAAGGACTCTATCCTATGCCTAAAGGAGTTACCCCGATTCCTGGACTTGAAGTTGCAGGGATTGTGGCTGCGATTGGTGAGAATGTTCGAGATTTTAAAATTGGTGATCGAGTTTGTGCACTCACTAATGGTGGTGGTTATGCAGAATATTGCATCGTACCTGCAACTCAAACGCTAATTATTCCAGAAAATTTAAATTTTGTTCAAGCAGCAGCAATTCCTGAGACCTATTACACAGTGTGGGCAAATCTGTTTGATATTGGTCAACTCAAAGTTGGAGAAACTGCCTTGATTCACGGGGGTGCAAGCGGGATCGGAACAACCGCTCTCTCCATTTGCCATGCGTTGGGTATTCAGACTTTTTGTACAGTAGGAACTGATGCGAAAGTTGATGAACTTAGCGAGATAAGTACAGCAATCAACTATAAAAAAGATGATTTTGAAAAAGTTGTCTTAGAAAAAACAGAGCAAAAAGGCGTTGATGTTATTTTGGATATTGTGGGTGCGAAATATTTTACCCAAAATATGAATCTGCTTAAACGAGATGGACGTTTGGTTATTCTTGGTTTTATGGGTGGACGTATCGCAAAAGAGTTTGACTTACAACAACTCATTTTAAAGCGAGCAAAAGTCACAGGTTCAACCATGCGCGCACGTACTGATCAGGAAAAAGCTGAAATTACTCAATCATTAAAGCAAACGGTTTGGCCATTATTAGAACAAGGTAAAAGCCTTCCTATTATTTATAAAACCTTTGCATTTGAAGATGTGGCGAAAGCACATACAACAATGGAGCAAAGTGAGCATATTGGTAAAATTGTCTTGGAACTAAACTAGTTTATAATTTTGGGAGGAACACAACCTCCCTTTTATTCAAATAAAATTCTGAACCGAGTGCAAAGGAAAATTTTCTCTACAAATGAATAAGTATTATATTATAACAATATTCAAGATTTAAGATGCCTGCATGATTTCTGTCAAATATTTATTGAGTACAAGTCTTTTTATCTTAGGATTAACCGCATGTAGCCAATCCCCGCAAAGAACCTCATTTCCTGAAAATATTGCTAAAACTCCGGAAATTAAAAAATTACATAAACATACGCCTGTTTCTTATTTTGTCTGGATTGCACATCCGCGTAATGCCGATCGAGTGAAAAGTTATAAATACTATTTACAGCAACAAGGTGTGCAACTCGTTGCTCCAGATTTTGAATTTTTCCGTTCAGCGCGGGGTTGGCAAGAATGCCATTATGATGAATACGATGTGCCAGAACCGAATGTATGGCCGAATATTGTTCCAACTCTAAATTTGTTATCGCATTTAGTCAAAAATGGCATATTGGATGATTTCGAACTGACTTCTGGCTATCGTTCCCCTACCCTAAATAGCTGTGTAAATGGAGCGAAGTCATCGAGTCATATGCAAAACGCAGCAGTTGACTTTCGCATAGGTCCAGAATTTCCCAATGCAAATGATCGCATCGCCATCGCAAATAGTAAGCTAAAACTGTGCAAATTTTGGCAAACTGAAGGACAAAAATATAATATGGGTTTAGGCGTCTACAGTACAGGTCAAATTCATATCGATACCAAAGGCTTTCGGACTTGGGGACCTGATTTAAGCTGGCACAGTTCAATCTGCGCAGAGATCATCCCTTAAGAAAAAGATGTGCCATTATATCTTTACTGGAGTTAGAGTGATTTGGTACATTTTTGTCCAGAAAGCTTGCCAAAGTGTTAAATAACACTGGGCAATGTCACGTAGTTCTGATTCATTTTCTGGGTGAATCGCCTGAATGAAAAGTGACCAAAGATCATTCGCATGGTTATCATCATTGGCTAGATTGTCCTGATCATTGGCAAAACCGTGACATGCGTAATAGCCCTGATCAAACATTTCACCAAATTTTTTCAGATTAATATGTAAGGCTTCACTAAAAATAATGACCTGTTTTTCAGTAATAGATAAAATAACTAATAATGCTAAATAATTGTCATAGTGTTCACGAATAAAACTTTGAACCTCTAAAGCTTCAGATTCAATATTGTTTTGAGAAAGAGGATCTGCACCAAAGGTTTCCAAAATTTTTAAATAATAAGCAAGATGAGACTTCGCAGCAGAACTCTGCTCAAGTTGCGCAGTATCAAATCCTAATTCATCCAGTAAATTAAGAGAAAGCAAATAACGTGCATAAATTTTGGATAAAATTCGATTTTGAGTATAAATATTTGAATTATTTTCCAACTGTTGTGCTTGAAAAATCAGCATACTCAAGGCATCGGTAAAAATTTTTACGATACAATTTAAATAATTGATATGTATTATTTTTAACTGTTGTAGATCTAACTGTTGCGCTTTCAGATTTTTTAAAATATTGTGCTCAAATAAAGCATGCTGATCAATCTCTACTCTGAACTGTTTCACTAACTCTGTATTGGATGTCCATATATCAACTGGTATCGCATTTTGAATAAAAGCAATTGCTTCAGTACGTGAGTGTTCAGATTGCGTAAATGAAAGATTCTGAATCATGGATTTATACTTCATATACAGAGTATTCAGTATATAAAAAAACAAATAACTGATCTATAGTCAAACTCGATGAACGATAAAAAATTTTAAAAATAAATAAGTTATGGCAAATCAGACGCAATAAAATCGGCTATTTGAGCTGATCGTTCGTATTATCTTATAAATGTAACAAAACCACGCTAAGTGGTTAAATTTTTATCACATTTTCATTTAAGCTTTAACTTAAATGTTATACTGTAGAAATTATTTACTAAATTATCTAATTATCGCCGCTGTACGCCAAATGATGATGTATTTAGCAGGAATCCAAAAATATGTCGAAAAAAGATGACATTATTCATACCGCCTTACGTCTTTTTAACGCCAATAGCTATAACTCAGTTGGTGTAGATCGTATTATTCAAGAGTCAGGTGTTGCTAAAATGACTTTTTATAAATACTTTCCTTCAAAAGCCAGACTGATCGAAGAATGTTTAGATCAACGTAATATGAATTTACAAGAATCTCTAACTGCGTCATTAGACGCATGCAATGAAAATGACTTTCTAGGTCGAATTAAAGCGATTTATTTTTGGTATTCGGCATGGTTTCATACTGATGATTTTAATGGCTGTATGTTTCAAAAAGCAGTCGAAGAGGTCTTTAAAATCTATCCTTCCACCATTCGTCCAGCACTTGAATATAAAGAATGGTTGACTAGTACAATTCTTGACTTATTGCAGCATCTTCAAATAAAAAAAACTGCCTCTCTTGCCAATTTACTGGTGAGTATTTTGGATGGGATGACCATGCAAGCACAAATTGATAAAGATTCAGTTGATATTGATGAATATTGGGCCCGCGTTGAACGTTTGATTGAATTTGAAAGACAAATGTAAAGAAATAAAGCGTGAGTGATATTCTTATTTTATTTTTATCATTGTTTTATTTCACGCTTGCGTCTGAAACCTAAGCAACTTTATCAATAAAATAAATTTATTTAAAAAGTTGAATGTGCATAATTAAATTATGCCTTCTTATTTATTAGTACATATACGTGGAGATTTATGTACTAATCTTAGAAAACATAATGATGTTGATTTTCATGCTTGTACCCTCTCTTTGTTTTATCAAACTTAACAATCTAAAATTATTATAAAGTTATACATACAGGTCTGTATGAATGCTTCTTATTATAAATAAGTTCTAGAAAAGCACAACTTTTTTTTCAAATGACATCTTTTTAGATTTTCCGCATTCACTCATGATTTGTTCTAATTATGCTTTTGTAGCGTTATTATTTTTATAAAATTCCTGTAAAATTAATCCTGTTAAGATTTTATTTCACGTCATTTGGATGCATTCGTTCTATACTAATGCCCGCGGTAAAATTGAGGGTAAAAAGATGCAAAAAGAGTTCCAAATCGAGCAGATGAGAAATTCAGCCGATAAGGTTGTGACTATTTTAAAGTCTCTGGCGAATACAGATCGCTTACTTATTTTGTGCCATCTTGCACAAGAAGAACTCAACGTATCTCAGATTGAAGAACGAACACATATTACACAGCCCACACTTTCGCAACAGTTAATGATGTTACGTAAAAGTGAAGTGGTCGATACCCGTCGTGCAGGTAAGCAGATTTTTTACTCAATCAAAGACCAAAAAATGGTTGAAGTTTTAGGCACACTTTATCGTCTTTATTGTCCCATTATGATTTAGATTTTTTATTGGATATCATTACCTTACTGTTTTAAATTCAGTATTTTTTTGAACTCTTTTAAAAAAAACTTAAGCTTCAAGGTCATTCTGTATAAAATACTTTTTTGCTGATTTAGCTGTATGTCGCTAAGGCTTGTTTATGTTATCGATTTTTTCTCGTCTGAGTCTTGTTACCAAGATATTGATTGCCATTATTTTAGGTTTTTTTGTAGCTGTATTTTTCCCAAGTTTTACGCCTTATTTAAGTTTACTTGGCGAGTTATTTATTAAAGCATTAAAGTCGGTTGCTCCCATTTTAGTTTTTGTGTTGGTGATGAGCTCTATTGCCAATTTTAAAGTGGGTCATAATGCCAATCTAAGACCTATACTAATTTTGTACGCTGTTGGCATGATTTTAGCTGCCTTATGTGCGATTGTGGCCAGCCATTTTTTCCCAAGTTTTTTGTATCTCAATGCTGATGCTCAAACCGAGCTACAGCCTGCAAGTAGCCTGAGTGAGATTTTAAAAAATCTACTGCTGAGTTTTGTAGCAAATCCCGTGCAAGCGATTGCTGAAGCAAACTTTATTGGCATCTTGGGTTGGGCTGTTGGCTTGGGTATTGCTTTACGACATAGTTCAGATACAACTAAACAAGTTTTGACAGATATATCGCTAGCGGTGAATCAAATTATTCAAGTGGTGATTAGTTTTGCACCGTTGGGTATTTTTGGTCTTGTTGCAGTGACATTTGCCGATGCAGGTTTGGCAACTTTAAAAAATTATGCTCAGTTAATTGCGGTTTTATTAGGCACTATGGTTTTTGTCGCTTTGGTCATCAACCCAATTTTAGTGGCAATCGTGATTCGTTCAAATCCATACCCTCTCGTGCTGAAATGTTTAAGAGAAAGTGGCATCACTGCATTTTTCACTCGAAGCTCAGCAGCCAATATTCCAGTCAATCTAGATTTGGCCAAACGTTTAGGGGTAAATGAGGCAACCGCTAGCGTTGCTATCCCGCTTGGTGCCACGATTAATATGGCCGGAGCGGCAGTGACAATTACGGTATTAACGCTGGCAGCCGTGCATACTTTAGGTATTCATGTTGATATTCTTACTATGATTATTCTATCTATTGTTGCTACAGTATCAGCATGCGGTGCTTCAGGTGTTGCTGGCGGTTCATTATTATTAATTCCAGTAGCCTGTGGTTTATTCGGTATTCCTTCTGATGTCGCTATGCAAGTCGTTGCGATTGGCATGGTGATTAGTGTATTACAGGATTCAAGCGAAACTGCACTGAATTCATCAACAGATGTGATATTTACAGCAGCGGTTGATATTGCATCAAAAAAATAACTATCGCTCAGGTTGAGGTCTTATGCCTTTTCAAAGTTTACCAAATTGGGTGCAATTTGCAGCTTTTTTACTCGCGATGAATGCTGGAATGATTAACGTATTGTCATTGATTACAGTGTTGCATCAATCCATTTCTCATATGACAGGCAATGTCAGTATGTTGGCAATGGATTTGGTAGACTGGAAAGTCCATAATATTATTTATCTGGTTTTTGTTATTGTTTGCTTCGTACTTGGTTCATTTTATAGTGGCTTTATACTTGGAAATAGTCAGTTCCAGTTAGGTCGTCGCTATGGTATTCCACTAAGTCTGGTGGCTTTATTTATTTTTATTTCGTGGTTGCTACTTCCATATTTCCCTCGTTATGGGCTACTTTGGGCATGTGCAGCCATGGGAATACAAAATGCGATGGTGAGTCACTATAAAGGTACAATTATTCGTACCACACATTTATCGGGAGTTCTCACCGATATTGGTTTGGCTCTTGGTTATAAAGCACGAGGTTTACCGCTAGACAAACGCCGTATTACTTTGCATTTGCTGATTTTAATCGGATTCTTTTTGGGTGGAGTCGCTGCCGCGCTGATCCATCCGCTACTCTCTATTCAGGCCTTTTTAGTTCCTGCAACTTTAAGTTTGATTCTCAGTATCGCTTACTGGTTCATTTATCTTCGTCATTCTTCTTTGCATCAATAGTTTTGGAAATAGTTATGGTTAAAAATGCACTACAGGCACAACTGCTTAAAGCAGGTTTAGTCGATAATAAAAAAGCAAAAAAGTTGAATAAACAAACTCAACACGAACACCGCACGGGTCAAAGTAATGAAGCCGAGTTAAAAGCGAATATTGAAAAGAATAAGCTTGACAAGCTTGAAAAGGATCAAGCACTCAATCAGGAAAAACAGCGTCTGTTAGAAGAAAAAGCATTAAAAGCAGCTATTATTCAGATGATTTCTCAACATAAAATCAAAGAATTTGAAGGTGATATCGCCTACCAGTTTATTGACGACAACAAAGTCAAAAAGGTCTATATCTCTCAGACTATTTATAATGCCTTAGTGTCTGGTAGTTTAGTGATTGCAAAGGATCAGGAAAGCTACGCCTATTTGCCTAAAGCACTGGCTGATAAAATTAACCAGAAGATGGAAGGATTTATTCTGGTC
Organism: Acinetobacter ursingii DSM 16037 = CIP 107286; assembly: GCF_000368825.1. GTDB lineage: Bacteria > Pseudomonadota > Gammaproteobacteria > Pseudomonadales > Moraxellaceae > Acinetobacter > Acinetobacter ursingii. The sequence continues at coordinate 105,124 of NZ_KB849716.1, forward strand.
AATCATGCTCAAAGCAATGAGCAAACCACCGATGAGGAAGATCCATACGCGGCTTATGTTATTCCAGACGATTTAATGTGGTAACTCTACTGAGTTAAATATTTGATTTTATTATTGTAAAAAGTCTGATTTAAATCGTATAAAAAAAGTATCTTTATACAATGTTACAAAGCCAAGCCTTTACACTCTACACAATTATTCATTTGTACAAAGGTGTAAAGGTTTGGATTTCTTAAAGCTTTTCCGTGATGTCGAAAACTGGATTGATCAATATCCATGGCTTGAGATGTTGACGTCACTCGGTATCCTTATTTTTTTAGCGGTAATTGCCAATTTTGTTGCGAAACAAGTGGTTGTTCGTGGTATTCGCAAACTCATCAGCAAAATTAAATCCGCAAACCAGTCCATTTTTGCACAGCATAGTGTGATTCGTCGTATTGCCAATATTGTTCCTGCGATTGTCATTATGAATGGCATTACCACTGTTCCCCATCTATCTGAAAAAATAATTATTTTTGTACAGATGGCATCGCAAGCCTTTATCTTTTTAACCATTGCCCTTGCGATCAGCGAAATGCTGAACATCTTTAATCTGGTTTATCAACGCAACCCCAACGCTAAAAATAAACCCATTAAAGGTTATTTACAGCTGGTTAAGTTGATGATTTTCATCGTCTGCGCTTTGATGGTTTTAGGTACATTCCTCAAAAAAGATGTATTTACCTTGCTCGCGGGTTTTGGTGCAATGGCAACCATCTTGATGTTGGTCTTTCAAAATACCATTCTTTCATTGGTCGCCAGTGTTCAGATTTCATCCTACGATATGGTACGTATTGGAGACTGGATTTCAATGCCATCACTCAATGCGGATGGCGATGTCATTGATATGTCATTACATACGGTGACCGTACAGAATTTTGACAAAACATACACCACCATTCCAACCAATAAGCTAGTTACTGATACTTTTATAAACTGGCGTGGTATGAGTGAAGCTGGTGCTCGACGCATTAAGCGAGCATTATTTATTGACCAAAGCAGTGTTCATTTTATGACTGAACATGAACAAGAGAAATTAAAGAATTTTTTATTGCTAGATCAATACTTAGATACCAAGCAATCTGAACTGGAAAATTTTAATCATCAGCTGAGCAATCAGACCGTATATAACCAGCGTCGTTTGACCAATCTTGGTACATTTCGCGCCTATATTGAGTTTTATTTAAAACAACATTCTGGAATTGCGCAAAATCAGTCCTTGATAGTACGTCAATTACAGCCGACCAGTGATGGTTTGCCACTTGAAATCTATGCATTCACAAATACCACTGTATGGACTGCCTATGAAGCGATACAATCAGATATCTTTGATCATTTACTCGCAATTATTCCAGAATTTGGATTAAGAATTTATCAAGCACCATCAGGTGCTGATGTGAAATCTTTATCATCGGGTATAATCGTTGAGAATTTTACGCAAAAAAATTAAGAGACTATTATGCTGCTGCAATGGTTCGAAAAACTGGTTAACCCCTATCCTGAAACAAATTTAAACGAGCCATTGCCTACTTCCTTTTTTGCATTTGTATGGCAGTCGACCAAAGGTGTTCGTCCTTTTTTGCTTTTGTTGATTTTGTGTGCAGCAGGCGCAGCCAGTTTTGAAGCTTTACTGTTTTCACAAATTGGTCATTTGGTCGATTGGCTTAGTCAAAGTCAACCCAGTAATTTTCTGGAAAATCATACGCAACATCTGATTATTTTAACGCTTATTCTTTTTGCCAATATTTTATTTGTTTGTTTGCAGTCCATCGTAAAACATCAAATTTTATTTAGCAGTTTTCCAATGCGATTACGCTGGCGTTTTCATAACTTGTTATTACAACAAGGGCTTGATTTTTTTCATAACGACTTTGCAGGACGTTTATCTTCCAAAGTCATGCAAACTGCTCTGGCTGTACGTGAGTTCTGGATGATTTTAGGCGATATATTGGTTTATGTCATTGTCTATTTTATCACCATAAGTGCAGTACTGGGTGCAGTTTCGCCGATTTTACTGATTCCATTGGCGATATGGCTCGGCTTATTTATTTTAAGTACATGCCTTTTTGTTCCTCGTCTTAGCAAGGTTTCAGAAGAACAAGCCGACGCACGTGCGGTAATGACAGGACGAGTCACCGATGCTTATACCAATATTCAAACCGTAAAACTCTTTGCACATGCAGGTCGTGAAAGTCAATATGCCAAAGAATCCATGATTGAATTCATGGAAACTGTATTTCGCCAAATGCGTTTAGGTACTTTATTTGAAGTCATTACCACCCTATTAAGCACAGTATTATTTATTGGCGTGATTGGAACTGCTGTATGGTTATGGCTGAATGGTCAGGCGGGTTTGGGGGTTATTGCCGCTACCACTGCCATGATTTTAAAGCTCAATAGCATGTCAGAATTTATGATGTGGCAAACATCCATGCTATTTGAAAATGTCGGTACCATCCAAGACGGGATGCAAACGCTTGGCAAGCCAGTGAATATTCAAGATAAACCAAATGCCAAATCTTTAATCGTGAGCCAAGGCAATATTAAATTTGAGGATGTCTGTTTTGCCTACAATAAAAAGAACGTCATCGATCATTTTAATCTTAATATCCGCCCAGGTGAAAAAATTGGTGTCGTCGGTCGTTCAGGTGCAGGAAAATCAACACTCATTCAATTGCTTTTACATTTTTATACCCTCAACCAAGGTCGTATTTTGATTGATGGACAAAACATTGAAGATGTAACCCAAGATAGCTTAAGAGCCAATATCGCGTTGGTCACTCAAGATACTTCACTTTTGCATCGTACCGTGGCTGAAAATATTAAATATGGCAAACCTGATGCGACATGGGAAGAAATCTATGAAGCTGTGAAAAAAGCACAAGCTGAGGATTTTATCCCACAATTAACCGATATGCGTGGTCGTAAAGGTTACGACGCTTATGTAGGCGAACGTGGTGTCAAGCTTTCAGGTGGTCAGCGCCAACGTATTGCGATTGCACGAGTATTTTTAAAAGATGCTCCTATTTTAATCTTGGATGAAGCCACCAGTGCACTGGATTCAGAAGTCGAAGCCGCGATTCAGTCTAGCCTTGATGCACTGATGCAAGATAAAACTGTGATTGCGATTGCACATCGACTATCCACCATTGCGCAAATGGATCGCTTAATTGTTTTGGATGAAGGTCGAATTGTGGAACAAGGTACGCATGAACAATTGATTGAACAAGATGGTTTATACGCCCAGTTATGGAAACGTCAAACGGGCGGTTTTTTAGTTGAACAACATGAAGTTGAGGACAAACAATAATGCTGTATCTGGAAGATTTAAACGTTGGGGATCGTTTCATTAGCCGTGAATATGAAATGACGCTTGAAGAAATTAAACAGTTTGCAGGTCAATATGATCCCCAACCTTTTCATCTAAATGAAGCAGAAGCAGAAAAAAGTCCGATATTTCAGGGATTAGCCGCGAGTGGCTGGCATACTGCGGCTGTCACCATGCGCCTATGGACAGAATGCTTTCCTATTCAAGGAGGCTTAATTGGCTCAGAATCAAGTTTGCGTTGGCCCCGTCCTACTCGCCCTGGCGATAAAATCCATGTTGAAGTTGAGATTACTGCAATTGTACCTTCAAAAACTAAAAATGATCGTGGTATTGTGAGCTATATCACACAAGCATTGAATCAAAACGGTGATGTATTACTAATATCGACTACCAAAATTGTCGTTTTTAGGAAAAATGTATAAATGATAGGCATGAAATTTTGTCCAACAATTTCAGTATTTTTATTTTAAATTTCATGCCAAGATGTAACAGTTTAAACGAAGCACATGTAAAGCCACGGATAGCGAATGAAAATTAATTCAGCTCGTCAAGAACAAGGAATACCAGGCGTTTATGGCTTATTGCTATTAGACGTCGTGTCGCGTTGGGGATATAACGATCAAACCCTATTTGCTCCATTTCATTTAACCAGCGAACAATTGGCCGATCCCGAATATCGGATTCCTATTCATGTTGCCAATGAATTGGTTAAACATGCTTTGCGTTTAACAGGTGAAACGACGTTGGGTTATCATCTTGGCAATCAGATGCGTATTTCCATTCATGGATTTATTGGTTATGCCATTATGACTGCGCATGATATTACCGATGCTTTGGCTTTAGCAACGCGTTTTATTCAATTACGCATGCCATTTTTACAGCTTTACTTCTCGACTTTTGGGCCGAAAGCAACATTACAATTACAGTGTGATTTTGATCTTGAACCCTTGCGAACTGAAATTATTCTGGCATTAACCATTGGCATCATGAGCATGGCTAAAGGGTTGACGGGTAATGAAGAATTAACAGGTGAAGTAGATCTGGATTTTCAAAAACCTGAAGGTTTCGATAAATATTTAAATAAAATGAATATTGATATGCGTTTTGAACAACCGCATCTCATATCTAGTTTTGATAAGCAATATTTGGGATTAAAAATGGTGAATGCCGACCCGATTGCGAGTCAGATTGCGATTAATCAATGTGAATCTGAACTATCTGCCTTAGGTGAACGCCGTCGTTTGGCTATGCGCGTCCGTGATATTTTGACTCATTCAGAGCAACATTATCTAAGCATTGAAAGCGTTGCTGAACGTTTACATATGTCCGATCGGACTTTGAAACGTCAGCTTGCAGCCGAAGGAACTTCTTTCTCAACTTTGGTCGATGAAGTTCGTTATCGCCATGCAACCTCCCTACTTTCAAGAACAGATTATAGTCTTGAGCAAATTGCTGATGAACTGGGTTACTCCGATGTTGCCAATTTTAGCCGAGCGTTTAAACGCTGGAGTGGACGTAGCCCAAGTAACTGGCGCAAAGACCCGTATTTATAAGCTTTTATTTTTATTTAAAAACCTGTATAACCACTTTCAAAATAAGCAAACTTTGGATGTTAAGGAGCTGCAATGAATCATCCTTCTGAATTGAAATATGCGAGTACGCATGAATGGGCAAAAATTGAGGGTGATCTTGTAGTCACTGGGATTAGTGATCATGCTCAGGATGCACTTGGTGATCTTGTCTATGTTGAAGTTCCTGAAGTTGGAAGTCATCTCACTGCGGGTGCTCAAGCGGGCGTGGTAGAATCGGTCAAAACCGCATCAGATATTCATGCACCTGTCTCTGGTACTGTGATTGAAGTCAATACATCGCTTGAAGATGATCCTGATTTTATTAACGATGATCCTTATGGTAAAGGCTGGATTTATAAAATTAAACCAGACAATATCGCAGATGTAGAGCAACTTCTCTCCAATACTGAATACGAAGCTGGGTTATAAGTAAAATCACCCATCTCCCACAATTATAAGGGAGATGGTTCTTAGTATTTAAGCCGATTGACGTAATGTGCTTTGACTCAGTTGATCAGCCATCTCTAACAATAAAGCTTCAGTTTTATCCCAACCCAAGCAACCATCTGTGACTGACTGGCCATAGGTCATATTGCATGAAATTTTTTGTTGACCGTCGACTAAATGACTTTCTAACATAACACCACGAACGTTGCTGACAGTTCGCTCTGCAATGATTTGCTTTAATACTTCAGGTTGTTTCATCGGATCTTTTGAACTGTTGCCATGGCTACAATCAATCACCAATGGAGGCAAATCAGTTTGATGTTTCGCTTTAATTTTCTCGATCGAAGTGAGATCATAATTCGGGCCATGATTGGCACCACGTAAAATCAAATGCGCCAATGGATTACCTTTGCTTTGTAATATTGCAGGTAATCCCTGCTGATTCATTCCCAAAAATTGATGTTCATTTTCCGCCGATTGAATCGCATCTAGTGCAATCTGGATTGAACCATCGGTACCATTTTTAAAACCAATTGCGTACGGCATATGACTGGAAATTTCACGATGAATCTGTGATTCACTAGTACGTGCTCCAATTGCTCCCCAAGCCAAAAGATCATCAAAATAAGCTGTTGCCATAGGGCTTAGAATTTCACTGGCAATCGGTAAACCCATTTCAATGATCTGTAAATATAAAGCGCGTGATTTTTCCAAACCCAATTGCAAATCAGATGATCCATCAAGATTTGGATCATACAAAAAGCCTTTCCAACCGACTGTTGTGCGTGGTTTTTCAATATAAGCGCGCATGACCAGAAAAATTTGATCTTTAACCTGTTCTTGTAATTTGATCAATTTTGCTGCGTATTCTAATGCAGATACAGGGTCATGAATTGAACATGGACCAGTAACCACCAATAAACGTGAATCTTTACCTGAAAGTATATTTTGAATGGTTTGACGATGTTCAGCAATTTGTTTGGCAAAAGTAGAAGATAGCGGATATGCCGCTTTTAATTCACATGGCAAGCTAAGCGAGATTTCTTTTGAAGTATTTTGTGCAATTAAAGTTTTATTGAGCGCATTCATTTGACTATTTCCTTTGGACTGACTCTATTTTCAGTCCGATCATTTATTTGAGCGATGTGGGTCTATTCAGTTGTAGGTTTTGACTAAAGTAAAACCAATAAACATTGCTAAAATATGAAGTCATCAAGTTATACACGGCACATCTCCAAAATAAAGGTATGAAATAGATATAAAAAAACCTGATCGGGGTTGCCGATCAGGTATTAACTTGAAGGGCAACTATTTTGCTGCCCGAATGCGTTCAGGCAACTATTTAAATTGCCAAAAGTAATAATAAGCGTTGTTGATCATAGGTTGTTTTAACATTGCTATTTCAGTTAAATAAAACATATCTTGATGCCAAACATACTCTGTGTTTGGGAAATTGACAAGTGTTTTTCATAATTTATTTATTGACGAATAAATATACAAAGCATTAAGATGAGCATTCCCCTTTTGCTCAATTGAGTTTCTGCCAATGAAGTAAGTCCTATTTTTATCAATTTCACTTTCTTGTAATTGATGTACAAAATAGACTTCTACTTTGTTGTTTTACCTATTTTTATTTACTTTCTATTTTGTACATCCTGTTGTATGAGGAGGTCTTATGACCCAACAGGCGTGTATTATTCAGCAGCTTAGCTTAGACATTCATTCCAAAAATATTTTTGATCAACTTCACTTTAATCTTCCCATACAGCAATGCACCGGTCTCATTGGTCGTAATGGTCAAGGTAAATCACTCTTAATGCAGTGTTTGGCGCAAGTTTCTAAATTCAGCTTTATTGGACAGATTCATTGGCAATGTCCTGTCGCATATCTATCTCAATTCAACCGACTAAGGGGTAATACCATTGCTCAAGTATTGGATATTCAAAATTTAGTTGATGCTTTTAAACGGATCGAAAATAGTTCAGCTTCATTTCAGGATTACGATCTGGTCGAAGATAAATGGCACTTACCTTACGAATGGCAACAGCAATTAGAACAGGCAGGATTACCCCTTGATCTTAACTTTTCTGTACATTTATTGAGTGAAGGACAGAAAACCAAACTGGCTCTATGTCGCTTATTTGCCTTAAAGGATCATTATCTTTTATTGGATGAGCCCAGCAATCATCTGGATTGTGTCAGTAGAAAATGGTTAATTTCATGTTTAAAAGCGCATACCATGGGATCTTTAATTATTAGTCATGATCGTTTGTTATTAGATGAAATGCAGCATATCTTGGAATTTAATGAGTTTGGTATTTCCCATTTCTCTGGAAACTACACCCATTATGCGAAACAATCAGCTTTACAACGTCACGCTCTTGAACAGGATATTGAGCAAGAAAAACGTCAACTCAAGCAACAGGTTGTACAACAACATCAAATATTGATGAAGAATCAAAAAAGACAGGCTAGCGCAAACAAAAAGCGCAAAACAGGATCACAAGCGAAAGTCATTTTGGATTTTAAACGAGAGCAGGCAACTCAACAATCAGGTCAACTTATTCGACAACAACAGCGTCAGTTACATCAGGAACAGTTATCGCTTTGCAATAAAAAACAGCGACTAGAAACAGTTAAATCGCAGCAATTTGAATTTTCATCTGCTGTTCAAAAATCAGGTGAAATTTTGAGATTAGCAAACACGCCTCATCCCTATTTACAAAATGCTCACTTCAATTTTTCTTTACAGTCCAAAGAAAAAATTCATTTGGTAGGTGAAAATGGAAGTGGAAAATCTACTTTGCTTAGAATTTTATCTAGAGATTCTTCAAATGAAAATCATGATTCTTTAAGTTTAAGTCGTAGCTTGTATCTAGATCAAAACTTTAGCTTTTTAGATCAACGGCTGTCAGCACTTGAGAATTTAATGGATTTAAACCCAGATCAAACAGCAGAGTTTTGGAGAAATTTGCTGGGGCAATTACGATTGCGTGGAGATAAAGTATTACAGCCATTATCCGAATTGAGTGGTGGTGAACAATTAAAAGTCGCTTTAATTGCCATGGCTCATCCATTAAATTCAATTGATCTTTTACTATTGGATGAACCAGAAAACCATCTTGATATAGAGTCCTGAGAACTGCTGGCAAAATCAATTCAAAGTTTTAATGGCGCAATTATATTAGTATCTCATGATGATTATTTTGTAAAACAATGTGGAATCATCCATGAGGTCAAGATTGCAGCTCTTTTAAATGAACGAAGAGCGTCGTGACGACGCTCTTGTTTATTTGCATTTGTTATTTTGGTTCAGATTAGAAATACACAAGCTTGGTTAATAATGAATCACACTACGGATTGACTTACCTTCATGCATCAAATCAAAAGCAAGGTTGATTTCATCAAGTGGCATGGTATGGGTCACAAATGGTTCAAGTTGAATTTCACCTTTCATCGCATCTTCGACCATTTTTGGAAGCTGGCTACGTCCTTTTACACCACCAAAAGCTGTTCCCATCCACTTACGACCTGTGACCAACTGAAATGGACGTGTTGAGATTTCTTGACCTGCGCCCGCGACACCAATAATCACAGATTGACCCCAACCACGATGCGCACATTCAAGTGCTGAACGCATCACATTGACATTGCCAATACATTCAAAGGAGTGATCGACTCCCCAACCTGTCATTTCTACAATCACTTGCTGAATAGGTTTGTCATAATCTTTCGGATTAAGAAAATCTGTTGCACCAAATTGTTTCGCCAGTTCAAACTTGTCTGGATTCATATCGATTACGATGATGCGACCTGCTTTTGCCTGACGTGCACCTTGTACCACCGCCAGTCCAATCCCCCCTAGACCAAATACTGCAACGCTGTCACCTTCCTGCACTTTAGCAGTATTGTGCACTGCACCAATTCCTGTGGTGACACCACATCCAAGTAAGCAAACTTGTTCATGATTCGCTTCAGGATTAATTTTTGCCAAAGAAACTTCGGCAACCACTGTATATTCACTGAAGGTTGAACATCCCATATAGTGATAAATGGGCTCGCCATTATAAGAAAAACGTGTCGTACCATCTGGCATAACACCTTTACCTTGTGTAGCACGAACAGCAACACATAGGTTCGTTTTGCCTGACTTACAAAATAAACACTCGCCGCATTCAGCTGTATAAAGTGGAATCACATGATCGCCGGGTTTGACACTGGTAACGCCCTCACCGACTTCAACCACAACACCAGCACCTTCATGCCCTAATATGGCAGGAAATACACCTTCAGGATCATCACCCGATAAAGTAAATGCATCGGTATGACAAACTCCTGTATGACTGATTTTGATCAGGACTTCACCTGCCTTGGGTGGAGCGACATCCACTTCTACAATCTGTAAGGGTTGACCTGGACCAAATGCAACAGCAGCACGTGATTTCATGCTTTCTCTCCTTTTGTATTTACTTTAAATAAGATTTCAGAATTTTGGTAATCTCAGCTAATTCTTCATAACGCTGTTGTTCTGTCGTCTCTCCCTCAACTAGAGTGTCTTTGAAATGGATTTCCAGCACTTCATTCATTAGACCATTCATCGCACCACGTGTTGCACAAATTTGTTGAAGAATTGCGTTACATGAAGTGTCATTTTCGAGTGCACGTTCAATGGCCTGAACTTGACCCTGAATTTTGCGAAGGCGAAGTATAATTTTCTTTTTGTCTTCAATTTGCTTAGGCATAAGCCCTCTCTTTTGCATCTTTTTATACTATACCCCAGTATAGTATATCTATTAATTCAAACAATAAAGCAAATGGACAATAAAATTTTAGATATAACTATTAAATGACTACAAAAAAACAACTAAATATCTGATCTTACATGTGAAATATCAATATCATATAGATATATCCTCACCATCTGAAAATAGCGTTTTTCTAAAATAGAAAACCAAATAACAGGAGACAAATGTTTGTAATAAAAATTTATGACGGATTGAATATGATAAGAAATATTTTGAGAGATACAGACTTATGAACTTTGACTGGTTAAATGATCAAGATGCGGTAAAAAAAATAGAACAAGGTTTAACCGCTTATGTCGCTTTAGATGATGCTTTTGTTAGTATTGCATCACGAATTTTTTTGATTCGGAACGCCAAGCGAACTCTCGATTTACAATATTATATATGGAATAACGATTTTATTGGTCAGCTCATGTTGAATGAGTTATACAAGGCAGCAAACCGAGGGATTAAGATTCGGTTACTGATCGATGATCAAAACGGAAATGGACTCGATCCTATTTTACGGGCACTTTCAGACAACCCAGCTTTTGAAATTCGCCTATTTAATCCTTACAAATTCAGAAAGTTACGTGTACTAGATTACTTATTTAGAGCAAAAGCAATTAATCATCGAATGCACAATAAACTGATCATTGCTGATGATTGTATTGCTGTCACAGGCGGGCGTAATATTAGTGGCGAATATTTTGAAGCTGGTAACGAATTTCAATTTTTTGATCTGGATATTCTTTTTTATGGAACTGCTGTCACTCATGCGGTCGATGTATTTCAAAACTTCTGGAATTTCTCGTTAAGTCTACCTATTCGACATTTTGTCGGGGCTACAAAATCGAATGATGAATCAAAACTAAAACAGCTTTTTAAGCAATTCAATGAAATTGATACGCCAGTTGAAAAGAAAATTTATGAAGCTCAAAGTGAATTAGATAATATATTAAAAAATTATTCATTACGATGGAAGAAAGCTTATTTCGTTGCAGATGTTCCACAGAAAATTTTAGGTGAATCGAGACAGGATGAATTAATTTATCATCAAATTGCTCAGCTTATGGGCTACCCTTCAAATCATCTAGAATTGGTTTCTGCTTATTTTGTACCCACTCGCTCAGGTACAGCTTTTTTAAGTAAGCAAAGTCGACAAGGCATAAAAATACGCATTTTAACCAATTCATTCATTGCAAATGATGTTGCCATTGTCCATGCTTTCTATAGTAAATATCGTCAAGCTTTACTGGAAAGTGGCGTCAAACTTTACGAGTTAAAATCCATTATTCCGAGAAAAAAACCAACATGGTATGAAAAACTAACTGGTCGAGTGATACCTGCTAAAGGAAAAAGTAATTCAAGCTTACACGCAAAATTTTTTGATATCGAAGGCAAAGTGTTTATCGGTTCATTCAACTTTGATCCACGTTCTGCGCATATTAATACTGAAGTTGGATTGGTTGTTGAATCTGAAGAACTTCAACAAAATATTACTGATGATCTTGACAAATTTTTACCATTAACATGCTATGAGTTGAGTCTGGATGAACAAGGCAATGTGATCTGGACAGAATATCTTGAGAATGGTGAAACCATAAAATACGCTCATGACCCTAAAACCACAAAATTTCAACGTCTTGTAATGAAATTTATGGCTTGCTTACCTATTGAATGGATGATGTGATTAGACTTTACATTCAAATACGCATAAGCCCTGTATTTCTAATTGAATATCAATGGAAATAAAGCCTGCCTGTTTTAAGACTGATAAATGTTCAGTTTTAGACATATACAGCTCATTATTTTGCATCGCGTCTTCAGCAAAAAGATGATCACACATAAAATAAGTTGCTTTCGGTTTGAGTAAACTGATTACTGCCTTATGGAAGTCTAATGCATGGCTTTTATGTCTTAATTCATGTAAAGCCTGATGAATAATAATATAGTCAAATTGGTCTAGGCTCTTTTGCCAGTTTGCTTGCTTGAAATCACCCAACAAGTAAGTCGCTCGTTGAGATTCATTTGGGCTAAGCTTTTGCAAAGCTAGCGTATGCATGACTTCTGAAAAATCAAAGGCTGTATATTGAATATTAGGTAAACGTTCTAATAAATACTTACCTAAAAATCCTGGCCCTGATCCTAGCTCTAAAACTTTTAACTGAGCATCAGTACCTTGCGCAATTTTTTGTGCATAATAATCAAAAAAATCATAACGCCACGGTCGCTTAAGATTTGCCGTTAACTCCCACTGTTTTGCGTCCTGATATTTTTTTAAATCTATTGGACTTGGAACATCGATATTCATTTTTTTCTCTTTGATTTTTCTTTAAATTAAACCAATATTTTCAAAGAGTACACGATAAGCTTCTGCTTTTTTTTCGAGCGCTAAAGGATAAGCTCTGGACGATGACGGCATACGATACAAATCAAGCCACCGACCTACAAAATAAGTTTGAGTAGATTGCCCTATCTGTGGCTTTTCGGTATTTTTAGGTAAAGACAGCATCAATGTATCCGTGGCTTTATCACCCGTTGTCATCAGCGTATTGCACAAAGGAATTTGCTCAAGTAAATCCTGTAAATTGGTCGGTGTCACAATCTGTAAAAACTTATCAGAAGCATTACCTTTTAAGCGTTGAACTTGAACAGCAGTATCAAAAATGGCAATCCCCTTTTCAATTAAAAAATCATGGATTTGCTGCTGCTTAAAATTTTTATTTTTGAGATCTAAAAAATAATTTTTATCATCAAAGAACAAATAACCAAAGATCCGCCACATGTCATTTTGATAATTTGGGTAATAAAAATTCATTTTCCAGCGTTCTTTGGGTGGTGGAAAGCTACCTAACATCAGTAGTTTTGCATTGCTTGGTAAAAATGGTTGAAGTGGATGTGACTCTATTTCGAACTCAAAGTTATTCATACTATCTTTTTAGGGCGCTTAAATAAATTTTTAGATATTTTGCCTTGTAATGATCATCAAAGTAAATTTTTAAAGACTTGAATTTTATTATTTTGCATAATTATATGATTTACATAAACTAACTCTAATTGAAAATATACAACAATATAAAAAGCCCATTGTAAAATGGGCTCTTGAAAATAATTTGAGTAAATAAAGAATTAGTTAACTAATTCAGGGTTTAATTCATCATCTTTAGCAAGTAAAACCGAGAAGACAATTGGCACACCCAAAATTAGAGGAACAACAATGATCCACAAATCAATACTGAGCTTTGCAGGAAATAAAAAGTGAATCCCTAGAGCAAATACGATAAGTACTGCCACCAAAATCCCCATGAAACGCGTCGCAAATTTTAAAAGCATGTTTTAAATCTCTTGTGGTTAAAATTATGTTTAAATTATAGGCTTTATTTGTGGAAAATCCTATTTGTTCAAGAAATACAATCAATAAATTTACAAAATATAAAGTTTATTTTCAAAACATCTTAAAAATAAAAAATTGGCAATTTAAAATTTGTGCAATGAATGCGTTAAGAAAAATTTGAATATTGTTGAAATGCTTGCTTTGATACAAGGATGATTATTTTAAGTGAAATCCAAAACTTAAATCACAACAAAAGATACTTATTGAGAGAAGATAATGAACATACGTCCAGTAACAAAAAATGATTTCAATGAATGGCTTCAGCTGTGGAAAGGTTATCAGGTATTTTACAAGGCGGCGATCAGTGATGAGATAACCAAAACCACGTTTGACAGATTTCAGGATGCGCAAGAACCTGTATATTGTTTAGTTATAGAAAATGAAGAAAAACAATTGATTGGATTGGTACATTATATTTTTCATCGTAGCACATGGACGATTGAAAATTATTGTTATTTACAGGACTTGTTTGTTGATCCCAAACATCGAGCGTCTGGCTTAGGGCGCAAGCTGATTGAAGCCGTTTATGCAGAGGCCGAAAAAAATCATTGTTCGCGTGTTTATTGGTTGACACAGGAAAATAACGAACAGGCGCGGATGTTATATGATCGTATTGCAGATCAAACTGGTTTTATTCAATATCGAAAATTATTCAAATAATCTAAAAAAACAGGAGATAGCATAAAATTTAATGCTATCTCCTAGAGATTTCTAGCCTAATTTATTGACCAGTCTTAATGGCAATACTTTCATGGCAATCCCCATTGGCAACCACGGCCATTGTGGGACATAAGCTTTCACAGGTTCTTTTTCAATAGCTTTAACCAAAAGACGTGATCCCGTTTTTTCATCGACTTCAAATGGCAAATGTTTAGCGCCTTCATTTAACTCGGTACGAATATATCCGGGGAAAATGGTAGAAACTTTAATGGGCGTATCAATCAATTCAGCACGGATGCCTTCAGCCAAGTGAGCCACTGCTGCCTTACTGGCTGCATAAGTTGAAAGGTGTTTTGGTAACCCCCGCATCGCGCTCATGGATGAAATCACCACCAAATGCCCTGATTTTTGTTGACGGAAAATTTCAACAGCAGCTTCACACTGCGCAAGTGCAGAAATAAAATTGGTTTCAGCAGTGGCTCGATTAATTTCAAAGTTGCCTTTACCAATACGCCGTCCATTGCCCACACCTGCATTGACAATAATTCGATCTAATTGACCAAATTCTTGTTTAAACGCTTTAAAAACTTCAAATACCTGATCGTAATCTGTGACATCTAAAATTTTTGCAATCACTTTGATGCCATATTCGCTTTGCAGTTCCGTTTGAAGTTCCTGTAAGCGCTCTAAACGCCGGGCACAGATCGCAAGATTATAGCCTTTCTTTGCAAATTCTCTTGCCATGCCTGCTCCAAGTCCAGAGCTTGCTCCCGTGATTAAAATCGTTTTTGCCATGATAAAATCCTTTTATATCCATGTCAGCAGATCTGGGTTAACTACTTTAATAAAATGATGTTCGTTTAAACTTAGAAGTTGCGGTTCATTTCCAACCAATCTCAAGGTCGTTAAACTGGTATTGGCAATCGCCCAATTCAATGCAAAAGTATGATTGATGCTCAACTCCATGATTTTTCCAACAGCGACAGAAATAACTCCGCCTGAAGTAAAAACGACAGCGTATCTGGGTTTCGTTTGCGCAAGCTCATCACATAATTTTTGCAATGCTGTTTCTACACGCTGCTTAAAATCCGGCCAAGACTCATCATATTCATGATGAAATTCACCGTCTGTCCAACGAGTAATTGCGCCTTCAAAGATTTTAGCTAAATACGCACGTGGGTTAGCTTCTTTGGCTACATCAGCCTTGAGTAATTCGGGTTGCTTAAAACGCGGTTCATACTGCGCAAACACTTGTTGATGATTAAATTCATTCCAACCCGCATCGGTATGGATGGTTGTTTCTGGAAAACTTTCTTTGAGTGCGCCTTGTGCCGTTTGCAAATGACGTTGCATCGTACCCGCAACAACGTATGGCTGCTCTTTTAAAATATCTTTAAAATAACGACCTAGTAAGGTGGCTTGAGCTTCGCCGTTTTGAGATAGTTCATCATAATTGCTTTTGCCAAAAGAAGCCTGACCATGACGTACTAAATAGATGGTGGTCATTTTTTTAACACCCTTTGCACTTTATCTAAATATTTCTGGGCAATTTCTGAATCTTGTATTTTTTGCTGTGCAATCAACTTTAAGGCACGAATATGCAAAGCATGAATCACGATCCAAAAATCTTTAAATGCAGGATTTCGGGTTTGCTTATGGAAGTAACGATAATAAATTTGTTGTGCAATCACGGCTAATCGAAATACACCAAATACTTCATAAAAGGTCCAGTTTTCAGTAGTTAAACCTGTTTTTTGTAGATAATAGTCGACCACTTGTTTTCGCGTGAACATGCCTTTTAGATTGGTCGGTTGTCGGCGAGTCGATTTAAAAATCATATTATCGCTATCTTCGACCCAATACGCCAAAGCACTGCCCAAATCCATCAGCGGATCACCGAGTGTTGCCATTTCCCAATCGAGTACCCCAATCACCTGAGTCGGCTGTTCAGGATTAAGAATCACATTATCAAAGCGCCAGTCATTATGAATAATACAAGTGGTTGAATCTTGAGGAATGTGATCAAACAACCACTTTCTTACATAATGAAAAGAAGGCACATTGATTGTTTTTGCTTTTTCATAGCGTTTATCCCAGCCTTCAACTTGTCTACGACAATATCCTTCACCTTTACCAATTTCAGCAAGTGGTGTGTTTTGATAAGGCACTTGATGTAATTCAATTAATTTATCCAATACGTTAATACATAACGCATGAACATCCTGCTCAGAAAAGTTTAACTCAGGTGGCAGTTTCGCACGGGGAATAATCCCTTCGATACGTTTCATCACATAGAAATCACAGCCAATGACAGACTCGTCCTGACAAAGAGCAATCATTTCAGGGACAACGGGATAAGACTGCGCTAAGTTTTTTTGTACTAAATATTCACGCGCCATATCATGGGCTGACTTGGCTTTAGTTCCTACAGGCGGTCGGCGTAAAATTAGATCTAGATTGTCATATTGCAAACGATAGGTCCAATTCGAAGCGCCTCCGGTATATTGAGTAACTTTAGCTTCGCCAGCCAATACAATGCCTTGTTGTTTAAGCCAGTTTTCAACGGCCAAAACATTCAGCTCCTCACCCTCTCGAACCTGACCGCCAATATCAATGATCGACATATATCTTCCTTTAATATTAAATCTAACTTTATGCTTTTTTTCTCGTGCTATAACCACGTTTTGCCAGTTCAAGTTTAGCAATCATGCCCTTATGCACTTCATCAGGGCCATCTGCTAAACGCAAGCTACGTGCCTGAGCAAAGAATCCAGTCAAAGGTGTATCTTTCGAAACTCCTGCACCGCCATGCAGTTGCATTGCCATATCGACGACTTTTTCAAGCACACTTGGTGCAACCACTTTAATCGCTGAAATTTCAGTCAATGCCGCCATATTTCCCAATGTATCCATTTTATAGGCAGCATATAAAGTTAATAGTCGTGCTTGATCAATTGCAACACGAGCTTCTGCGACCCGCTCTAGATTACCACCCAGTTTTAATAATTCTTTGCCAAAAGCTTTACGCGACATACCGCGGTCGATCATCAATTCCAGTGATTTTTCCGCTGCGCCAATACAACGCATACAATGGTGGATACGTCCTGGCCCTAAACGACCTTGCGCAATTTCAAAACCCTGACCAGCCCCACCAATAAAATTTTCAACAGGCACACGTACATTATCAAAACTAATTTCACCGTGGCCATGTGGTGCGTCGTAATCACCAAATACAGGTAGCATCCGCTCGATTGTAACGCCTTTGGTATCGACTGGAACCAATACCATAGAATGCTGATGATGGCGATCTTTATTTTCATCAGGCGTATGCGCCATAAAAATAATGATTTTGGCATTTGGATCACCTAAACCTGATGACCACCATTTACGACCATTTAAAACAATTTCATCGCCATCAACCACCGCAGTCGCTTGCATATTGGTCGCATCACTAGAAGCAACCGCTGGCTCAGTCATACAAAAGACTGAACGAATTTTTCCTGCGAGTAAAGGCATTAACCATTGCTGTTTTTGTTGCTCAGAACCGTAACGCCATAAAACTTCCATATTGCCACTATCTGGCGCATTGCAGTTGAATACCGTAGGTGCAAGCAAACTACGTCCTGAAAGCTCTGCAATATGGGCATACTCCTGTACAGATAAACCTGCACCAAGTTCAGGGTCAGGTAGAAACATATTCCATAAACCTGCTTGCTTGGCTTTATCTTTTAATGTTTCAAGCTGTGCAGGCCACGTCCAATTTTTCCAGTTCCCGTCTGGATTAAGAGTATGCACTTCATGCCAAAAATCAGCCTCAATGGGCTCAATTTCATTTTCAATAAAGTTTTTTGTTTTTGAAATAAAATCCTGTGCACGTTCGGATAGCTCAAACATGATGATTCCTTAAAATGAGTGTGTTATTTCGCTTTACTTGAACATACGCTCAAATTTATTATGCATGAAATGATTTTATTGAATATCAAACTATGAATCCCATTCATAACTCTAATCCTCGCAATTCTTTTTTAGATCTTGGGTTATTTCATCGCATTGATATCAATTTATATCCACTGTTTGTTGCAATTTTTGAACAAAAAAGTATTTCTCATGCGGCATCGAGTCTATCTGTTAGCCAATCAGCGGCAAGCCATGCATTACAACGTTTGAGATTACAATTAAACGATGAAATTTTTGTGCGTCATGGCAATAAAATGCTACCGACACCTTTTGCTGAGCGGGTTTACCCTGTTATTAAGGCTGCGTTACTTTCAATTCAAAGTATTAGTCAACAAAAACAAAATTTTGACCCAAGTCTCATCAAGACTCTTAAAATAGCAATTCATGACGAAATTGAACCCTTAATTTTTCCCAAATTAATTGATCATTTTCAGCGTATTGCTCCAGACATCCAGTTCAGTAGTATTAAACTGAATCGAAAAACCATACAAAATGATCTTTCGACCCAACAACTAGATTTTGTAATTGACCTTGAAAATAATCTTGCGCAACACATTGGGTTTCAGCGCTTAGTCACAGACCGTTATGTGATTTGTACCCAACAACTTGAAGTGACTAAACAATCGTATCAGTCTGCGCTGCATATCGGGGTTTCGTCGAGACGTACGGGTGTATTACTTGAAGATGTCTATTTGAGCCAAAATAATATTTCGAGACACATCTTTTTACGTTGCCAGCATTATTCCACGGCTTTACAAATTCTTGAGCAAAATCCATTGGCTATGTTGACCTTGCCTAAGACGCTTTTGGAGCATTTGTTTTATGCAAAAAATTTGAATATTCATGGATTGCCTTTTCATTTTCCACTGATAAATATTGGAATGTTTTTTAATTATGATTTGGAGGAAAATTTAAGATATCAGTTTTTAAAACAAGAAATTAGCAATTTATTTGCTTAGGCTATTTTAATGTTATCTCGTTTTAATTTGAACGCTATTTATGGTGCTATATCCATTTTGATCGAGTTAATTTAAGTTAATTTTAAGATGTATTTCCTAAATTGCATGATTCACATTTGGTGCTGATTTATGTTGCATTTTCCTCACCGAATTAAAGCGTCTCTCCCCAAAATCTCACTTGCCTGCTTTAATTTAATCATAGCCTTATGGTTGGCACTCGCTTTAAATTTTCGTTTTTACCAACAGGTTCATTCTTTCTCAGGCTTTACTAGCTGGTTTGCTTTTGTGTGGCTAGGCATCGTAGCCGTCTGTTTGAGCGCTTATTACAACCTTTATCTTCAGTTTTTTGGCTGGAAATGGACAGCAAAACCCATTGCTATTGTGTTGATTTTATTAGGTGGACTCAGTGCTTATTTTAGTAATGAATTAGGAGCTTATATCTCTCCTGAACAAATTCAAAATGTCATGCAGACAGATTTGGCTGAAACCAAACAACTGATGACCCTTCCTTTCTCGCTCTGGAGTATAGGAATGGTTATTTTACCGATTTTAGTCGTTTGTTTGATACCTATTGAATACCCTTCTTTAAAAAAGAATCTAATTCAAAAATCATCTTATGTTATTGTTTCTTTTATCATATTATTGGTTTTAGTATTAAGTAACTATTTAAATTTTACTAATATTTTTCGGCAACATAAAGATATTCGCCAGTTAATTTCCCCTGATAATATTTTGACTTCAAGTTATAAATATTTTCATCATTTACATAAAAAAAACTTACCTTTGGTTAGATTTGGTGAAGATGCAAAAATCATTGTATCGCAAACTGAAACGTTAAAACCCAAATTAATGGTTTTAGTGGTCGGTGAAGCCGCACGTGCAGAAAGTTTTTCACTCAATGGTTATACGCGTAATACCACTCCCCAATTAGCACAAATAGAAAATCTACTTAATTTTAGTCAGGTAACTTCCTGTGGTACAGCTACAGCAGTGTCCGTCCCCTGCATGTTTTCAGGCATGACTAAAGAACAATATGATGCAAATCTAGCGGTTCATCGTGAAGGTTTACTCGATATCGCGCAACGTGCAGGCTATAAAGTCACTTGGATTGATAATGATTCTGGTTGTAAAGGTGCTTGTGATCGAGTTAATAACATTAAAATTAGTAAAAAACTCAAGAAGCAATATTGTCGCGGTGATGGTTTTTGTCTGGATGATGTCTTACTCATAAGCTTACAACGCTACTTGGCATCCATCCCACATCAGGATAGAACCCCACAGTTGATCGTGTTGCATCAGCGTGGTAGTCATGGCCCTGCTTATTATAACCGTACCACGCCTGAGTTTTCTCCATTTCAGCCGACTTGTAAAACCAGTGCCATTCAAACTTGTGATCGCCAGATGCTCATCAATAGTTACGATAATACCATCGTTTATACTGACCATATTTTAAGTAAAATGATTCAAAGTCTTGATAAAAACAAACATTATCAGACAGCGCTCTGGTATTTATCCGATCATGGGGAATCGACTGGTGAAAATGGGATTTATCTGCATGGTACGGTTTACGCGCTTGCGCCATCACAGCAAACACATATTCCAATGTTGATGTGGTTTTCAAATGATTGGAAATCTACACAAAATAATCAGGTTGAATGCCTAAAGTCTCAGAAAAATCATAACTTAAGTCAGGATAATTTGTTCCCAACCCTTCTGTCATTACTGGATATCAAAACCAGTGTAATGGATTTTAAATTTAATATGCTGGATCAGTGTCAGGTCTTTCAGGACTAACTTATAAATTATGAACCGAATTTAGATAATTCTAAATTCGGTTCACTAAAAGTTTTTATTTAAATACTTTGAAACGTGCTGCATCATCAATATATGATTTTTCACCTGCTGGCGCTTCGATCGAACCAAATACCAATTGAGCGCGAAGTTTCCAACTGCTTGGAACTTCCCATTCCGCATGTACTTTATCATCTACTATCGGATTGTAGTGCTGCAAAGAAGCCCCAACATTCTCAGCAGCCAAAGCAGTCCACACTGCGAGTTGTGCCATTGCCGTTGAATGTTCAGACCAAACTGGAAAATTATCTGCATACAATGCAAACTGCTCTTGTAAGCCTTTGATTACGTCTTGATCCTCAAAAAATAAAACTGTGCCAACGCCCGCAGCAAAGCTATCCATTTTTGCATCAGTTTTAGCTGCGGCTGCATCATCAGTTGCATATTCACGTAATTTTTCTTTGACAAAATTCCAAAATTTTTCATGTTCATCATTCAACAAAATAACGGCACGCGATGATTGGGAATTAAAAGATGATGGGCTTTGACGAATTGCTTCCTGAATTAAATCAGTCAGTTGTTCTGGTGTTTGAGAGAGATTTTTACCAATCGCGTAAATCGTACGACGATTTTGCAATAAAGGAAGAAAAGTATTTGACATTGTATATTTTCCTGATGAGATACAACAAAATTTTAAGAAAGTGAAAACCGTGTTTCACTTTCTTTATAGCACTTTTTGTACCATTTCGTCGTATTATTTCATTAGAAAAAATTCAATAATGCTTTGATTTATTAATAATAATTAAAATTTACTAAATAAAACCTGTTCAGAAACTTCATTTTTCCAAAGTTGGCGCAATGTAGGTAAATAAAAGCTTTCACCGATTTCAATCAGTTCTGCATCCAGCAAACTATGTACCTCATGAATAAAAATGTAATCAAGATCAACCAGTGAAAGCTGGGCTTGTTTTATAGAGACTTGTTTACGTCTAATCTGTGCTTTTTTAACCAGTTGATTGGCAAATTCTTTATCTTTAAATGCAGTAATAGCATTTAAACGTAGCTCGATAATACCCCAAGCTTCCAACAACTTTTTAAAAGTTTCGAAGTCTGTCGAAGTCGATTCCCATGTGACATCTTCCAGATTATTATCTTCAGGTAAAACAGGTAACAATAACTCTGCGGTACTTGGAAAGATTTTTTTGAGATTAATGAGGAATTTAACAGGTTGTTCACTTGGATAGTCATTAAATTGAATATGTTTTTGAACATCTGTTAAATAGACATCGATCATAGTAAATTTCATCAGCAGTTAATATCAAGAGGCATATATTGTACGCACATCGAGATCAGATACAAACTGCTGATGTGTTTATTTCAACTTATTTCGCGTTAGGAAATACCATTTGTTCAGGTTTCACGACATCGTCAAACTGCTCCGCAGTCACTAAGCCTAGCTCTACAGCAACCTGTTTCAGAGTTTTATTTTCCTTATAAGCAGTTTTAGCCACTTTTGCAGAATTTTCATAACCAATGACAGGGTTTAAAGCGGTCACGAGCATCAAAGAGTTGTGTAAGAAATAATCAATTTTTTCTTTATTTGGCTCAATGCCAACTGCGCAATGCTCATTGAAACTATTACATGCATCGCCCAATAGCTGAATCGACTGTAATAAGTTAAATGCAATCACAGGCATAAACACATTCAGTTCAAAGTTACCTGATGCACCTGCGACATTGATGGTGGTATCGTTACCTAATACTTGCGCCACCACCATGGTCATGGCTTCACTTTGAGTAGGATTGACCTTACCCGGCATGATACTTGAACCAGGCTCATTTTCAGGAATGCGAATTTCACCAAAACCACAACGCGGGCCACTGGCTAACCAGCGAATATCGTTAGCAATTTTATTTAAGCTTGCAGCCAGAGTTTTTAATGCACCCGATGCAAATACAGCAGCATCACGACCCGCCAGAGCTTCAAACTTATTCGGAGCAGTCACAAACGGGAGACCAGTCAAATTCGCTAATTGCGCAGCAGCTTTAACCGCATAATCAGGATGCGCATTTAAGCCTGTACCTACAGCTGTACCACCGAGTGGTAATTCATATAAACCTTCAAGCGCCTGCTGTAGTCGTTTTAAGCCATGATCCAACTGAGAAACATAACCACTAAATTCCTGCCCCAAAGTCAGAGGCGTCGCATCCTGTAAGTGAGTACGACCAATTTTTACGATATCAGCAAATTCATCTGATTTCTTTTGGAGTGTCTCTCTTAAACTTTTTACTGCTGGAATCAATAGTTCATTGATTTGCAGAGAAGCTGCCACATGAATTGCTGTTGGAAATGAATCATTGGTCGATTGCGCACGATTGACATGATCATTCGGATGGACAGGTGACTGAGAACCCAGTGCATTTCCCAATTTTTGATTGGCAATATTGGCGATCACTTCATTACAGTTCATATTACTTTGCGTACCAGAACCTGTCTGCCAAACCACTAAGGGAAATTGAGAATCCCACTGCCCTGCAATCACCTCTTCAGCAGCGCCCACAATATATTGACTCAAATCTTGAGGAAGTTGTCCTAATTCTGCATTGGTAATCGCAGCTGCTTTTTTGACTAAGCCCATTGCACGAATCATCGCGCGTGGTAATCGTTCCTGACCAATTTTAAAGTTTTGCAAACTACGTTGCGTCTGGGCACCCCAAAGTGCATCATTTGGGACTTCAACGTCACCCATGGTGTCATGTTCAATTCGAGTTTGCATAAAAACCTCTTTCATGTTGTTTAAGACAATACGGGCTGGAGCAATTACGTTTACATTGCTTGGCTAGTGGCAAGATACTAATCAACCTTCGCATTTTTGTAAATAAGAATCATTTTCTTATTGACCTTTTAATGTATTTTGATAAAACCGCCATTCATCTTCGATCATCTTTTCTAAATTGCGTTTTGGTTTCCAGTTGAGTGTTTTTTCTGCTTTTGAAATATCAACACCTAACTGTGCAAGTTCATCATAAGTATATGAAGCGTCATGCGTTTCGATCGGAGCATGGGTGACTTCACTGATCACCTTAATTAAAGCTTCAATTGAAGTCAGATGTTTATGACCAATATTGAAACTTTCACAACAATGATCCTGATGATTTAACCAATATAAACTTGCAAATACTGCTTCACAAACATCCAGTACATGAATAAAACTTCGCTCTACCGTTTTGTCCTGTGTCTCGACATTTTTATATAGTTCCAAAGAATCTCGCTGCATGGCAGCCACTTGCAATGCCAAAGGCACAATATTCTTCGGTAATGGTGCTACATTTTCACCCAGAACCCCATGTTCAAATGCACCAACCACATTGCTTAGACGGAGTATGGCAACTTTCCATTCATTATCCGTCTTGATGGTGTCCCGAATGATTTCCTCAATCATTTGCTGCGACTTGATATAAGGATTATCGTAACTGAAATTAAAGAATTCATCTTCAGTTAATGCTGTTCCACTTTTGCCGTAGACTGCGGCACTTGAAAGATGAACAAATCTACGTACACCTGTACGTTGCATCGAACGCAGCAAACTCATAATACAACTAACATTATCATTATAATATTCAAGCGGTTTCAATCTGGACTCTTCCAAAGATTTAAAACCCGCAGTATGAATCACAGCATCTATCGAATATTGCTCAAATACTTTATTTAGTGCAGGTGTATTTCGTACATCCACTTTTACAAAGGGAACATACATTCCTGAAATATATTCCAGCCGTTCTAATGTTTGTAAGGATGCATTGGCCAGATTATCGACTAAAATAACCTCTTGACCTTGTGCCATCAGACTCAAAGCAATATGTGAACCGAGAAAGCCTAAACCACCTGTCACCAAAATCATTGTATACTTACCTACTTATTACGATGTGTATGACTCAATTCCTGACCAGACTCATGACCAAAGTGAAATTTCAATGAGTACATTACTGTTAATTACTTCTGCTCCTACATCTATTCATGCATGGCATGCTTTTGAATTAGCTCAAGCACTCCACACAAAAGGTGAAACACTTCATGTTTTCTTTTATCAAGATGCTGTGCAAGTTGCAAACAGTTTGCAATGGTTTCCCGATGATCAACGCCATTTAACCCATGAATGGCAAAAACTATCGATTCGTTTGCCCGTTTGTGTAAGCGCCGCACTGAACCGCGGGATTACAGATCAAGAAAATGCGAAACGGCATCAATTATCAAACTCCAACCTCGCACAGGGTTTTGAATTGGTTGGACTTGGTGAACTTGCTGATGCCTTACAATCATCTGCACGTATTGTTCAATTTTAAACACGTTTTGTATTGTTAGAGTGTTGCTTTTAAAAGGTATATTGTGTGAAAACTGTACTCGTGATTTTAACACAGGCAAACTTAGGTGCTTTACAGATTAATGAAAGCCTATCGGCGACGATGGTTTTAGCGACATTTGGCAGCCCAGTAAAAGTACTTTTACAAGATGCTGCTTTAAGTCTGTTAAATTCAAATGTCGTATTTGATCAACTCAAACATGTTTTTAAACCCGCTTCCAATATAGTTGAAAGTTTTGAATTTTATGATCTAAGCCCCATTTTGATTGAGTCCAGATTGCAGAATCATCCCTTTGTTAGGCAAAGCCAACAGGACATTGAATTTATTGAATTTAATGCAGAGTTTATTCAATCTTTTAACTATGTTTTGTATTGGTAAGGAAATGCTGTCATGGATCATACACTTTATTTAATTCAATCTTCTGCCACTGCAACACACAGTATTTTAGCCAAACTTAAGCAGATATACAGTCCACATGACCATGTTGTTTTTTTAGGTGAATCTGTTGCCATTTTAAATCAAACAGATATAGAACATTTTTCTTCATGTTATTGCCTAGAGACTGAACAAGTATTGTTAAATCCTGATTTAGTTTCCAATTTGACTGTATTAGACTATGCGCAATTTGCGGATTTAGTTTTACAGTTTCAACGTTGTATTTCTCTTAAATAATTGATTTTTGCTTAGGCTATTTTATGCAGTTAGAACTTGATCAAGATGGACATCTGCTCGATTATACCATTTGGAATAATCAAGTTGCCCAACAACTCGCGAGCTCTTTGGATTTAGAATTAACAGATTGGCATTTTCAGGTTTTACACGCTGTACGCCAGTTTTATCAACAGTTTGGGCATTCCCCTGCCACTCGTCCTTTGATTAAATACTTAATGAAAACGGTTGGCCCTGAAATTGATAATGCCATGCTGCAACAACGATTTCATACAGGTTTGGTTGCCCGCCATCTAAGTCGCTTGGCTGGCATACCTAAACCTGCAAATTGTTTATAACTTGCTAGCTCCGTTCAGGCAAACTTTTTGGCAAATGCCACACAAACAATGATGCCAAGCGTAATGATAAGCATGATCCAACTGACAGATTCATGTAATAACAATGCCGCCAAACCTAGCCCAAATAAAGGTTGTAACAGTTGTAATTGACCCACGGTTGCAATGCCACCATGAGCCAAACCATAATACCAAAAGAAAAATCCAATGAGCATACTAAATAGAGATACATAAAGTAATGCAAACAGTGCTGAAAAAGAAAGATGATTAAGGGTTTCGGTTGAATAACTCAAAATCATAATGATGAGCATAATGGGTAAAGCAATCGCCAAAGCCCAACAGATCACCTGCCAACCGCCTATTTTTCGAGATAATTTTGCTCCCTCTGCATACCCTAATCCACAGAGAATAATTGCTACAAACATAAATAAAATACCAAGCAACTGGTTAGAGTGATGTTCAGAGTTTGGCGTAGCTTGCAAAAAGATATAAAGGAGTACCAATGTACTTCCCAATAATGAAAAAACCCAAAAAATAGCTTTAGGTTTTTCACCACCGCGAATCACAGCAAAAATTGCGGTACTTAAAGGCAATAATCCCACAAAAACGATTGAGTAAGATGCATTGATATATTGTAAGGCCAGTGCAGTGAACAATGGAAAACCAATCACCACACCTAAAGCCACATAGACGAGTCCGATACGATCCTGTCGATCGGGTCGGTTGACCTTGAGATATTTTAATAAAATGACAGCAATCACACCCGCAATTACAGCGCGACTGCCTGTTAAGAACCACGGATTCATATCCATAACAGCAATACGGGTCGCAGGCAATGAGCCAGAAAAAATAATAACGCCAATTAAACCACTGCACCAAGCCAAAACTTGCGGATTCATATCCCAATTACTCTTATTTTCATGACTGTATTTATAATTCTGTGTTATGTTTTTGCATAGAGACAATACAATACAATTTTAAGTAACTGTATTGGATAAAATTCCAGTACAGCCCAAATGTGAACGTGTGATAAGCCATGACCAAAATTGAACAGGTAATTGATTACATTGATACGCAATTAAAAAGTCGGCGCTTGACACCCGGTATGCGTTTACCATCAGTCAGAGCTTTAGCCAAACAGCTTCATTATTCAGTATCAACAATTGTTGCAGCTTATGAACGTATGGCATCCATGGGCATTATTGAATCTCGGGCGGGTGCTGGTTTTTATGTCTCTGCGCCACTTGAACCGCTTATTCTTTCAAATATTGAACCTGTTCGAGAAAAAAATCTGGATCCGATATGGATCTCGCGTAGGCTACTGGAAGCTCCACCTAACTTGATAAAATTGGGATGTGGTTGGTTACCTGACGACTGGATGCCCCATGAAAGTTTACGCAAAGCCATTCGGGATGCATCTAAAAGCCCAATCTATGAGCTTGTAAATTATTCCTCACCTTTAGGTCTATTAGGATTACGTGAATTATTGGCAAGGCGCTTATATAGCAAAGGTATTGAAGTTACACCTGATCAAGTTTTATTAACCGACTCTGGTTCATATTCGATCGATTTGATTTGTCGATTTTTATTAAAGCCAGATGATGTGGTATTGGTTGATGACCCATGTTATTTTAATTTTCGGGCTTTACTCAAAGTCCATCAGGTTAAAATTATTGGTATTCCCTATACACCTCAAGGCCCTGATATAGAAGCCTTTAAGCAGGCGATTGAGCAACATCATCCGCGCCTTTATATCACTAACTCGGGTATTCACAACCCAACTGGCGCCACCCTATCTCAACCGACAGCACATCAACTGGTTTCTTTAATTGAACAAGCCAATATGATTGTGATTGAAGATGATATATTTTCGGATTTTGAAACAGCGCATTCTCCACGGTTTAGTGCTTTAGATGGTCTTAAACACAGTATCTATATTGGCAGTTTTTCTAAAACGTTATCAGCTTCAGTACGTTGTGGCTATATAGTGGCAAAAGCGGAATGGATTGATCATTTAGTTGATTTAAAAGTTGCGACCAGTTTCAGTCATAGTCATTTCTCAGCACAAATTTTATATAAAGCGTTAACAGATGGTGGTTATCGTAAGCATATGGAACAACTTAAAATTAAGTTATCAGAATCCATGCGAATCACCATCGAAATGCTTGAGAAACTAGAAATAAAGCCATGGGTCATACCTAAAGCAGGTATTTTTCTCTGGTGTGAATTACCTGCTGATGTTGATATAAAAAAAATGGCTGATGATTGCAATGAAAATGGTGTGATACTGGCTTTAGGAAATTCATTTAGTCAATCAGATCGATTCCAGCAATTTTTAAGATTTAATGTTGCACAGTGCATGCACCCAGATATATTTGCTATTTTAGAAAAAGCGATGAACAATGCCCGCTCTTAACCAGTCTGATGTTAAGCCTTCTTCTTTTGGGCTTGTCGTAGGTAATCAACATATAATGGACTTGGTTTAGCCAAAACTTGTTTAGCTTGAATTTCTTCGCCACATTCTGAACATGTCAAAATAGGTTTAAAGATTTTCCCGCAATTTTTATGATGATATAACATCGGCGCGCCTGCTCCATCATCCATCCATTTATCGGCCCAATTTGCCATAGACAAAAGAACAGGATAAAGCTCCATTCCTTTTTCAGTCAACCGATATTCAAAACGTTCCTGACGATCAACATAAGGAGTTTTAACTAATATATCGTGTTCAACTAAACGCTTTAAGCGTTCTGATAATACATGTCGAGTCACCCCTAAATGTGACTGAAAATCATCAAAACGGCGAGTCCCTAAAAAGCAGTTACGCAAAATAAGCATCGTCCAACGATCACCCATAATGGATAATGTTCGAGCGATTGAACATGGCTGTTCACCAATATCATCCCATTTCATTACTGCTCCCCAATATATTTAGCTTGTCCTTAATCATACGACTCATTACATAAAAATAGCTAGTCATGATCATATGTTCGATCAATTCACCAGACTATTTTTTGTTGCTAAAACCGTAGTTGAGCAATAATGCTCTTACTTTGGGACTGGTAAAAATAAAGCGCTCAAACTGTGTTGCGGTTTTATTTTTTTCACCCTGCGTCGTCAAAGTTATATAGTAATCAATGGGATCATGTGATTTTGCAGGGAAAATCCCTATCATTTTTACTTTTTTGCTGGTTAGAGCATCTGTCTGAAAAGTAATGCCAACCTCGCATTTTCCATTTTGAACGGCATTTAAAAGGCTTGTATTGTTCGTATTCTGACTAATCCGTTGCTGTAAATTTGAAAACCAACCTAAATAAGTCAAACTTTGTCTGGTATAAAGTCCCAAAGCACTCGTATCTAGTTGAGCCGTACACAAATTTCCTTTGAATACTTGAGCAAAATTAAACTGTTTAGACTGACCAAATGGGATATCCATATTGACAGAAGTGATCGCAACTAATTGATCACTCATCAAGTATTTGGCACGCTTTTTAGTCACCAGCTTGTTTTGATTTAAAGCCTGCACGCTATTTTTATCTGTCGATATATAAAGATCAGCACGACTTGCTTGTTGCATTTGTTTTGCCATTGTCAATGGATCTGCAAATACGGGAGTCACTTTACTGTCAGGATATTGCTGTTGATATAGTTTTATAATATCAGTAAGTGCATTTGCTAAACTTGGCGCTGCGTACACGTTTACTTCACCTGCCAAAGTGAAAGAGGCCGTGGTGCATAAGCAGCAAAATAGACCCAATTGTTTTAACATGATTAACCTTTATTTTTAAATAAATAGACCATCTACCAACTCACCTGCTTGTATCTGTTTCGCTGCTGGAATACGCACTAAGCAGTTGGTTTGCATAAGATTGCTTAACATGTGTGATTGTTGCTTGCTTAAAGCACTGACTTCAAGTGTGCTTTGATTAAAAGTTGCAAGCATGCGTAAAAAACGCTCACGGTGATCTGCTTTTAGGTCATGTGTAATCCGCGCTGTAAATCCTGATGGTGATTCACGTTTATTTTGTAAGGCATCCAACAATAGTTTTCCATAGATCTGCATGCACACATAGACCGCAGCAGGATTTCCCGGCAAGCCCAGTAAGTAGCAGTTGTTTTGCTGATGTTCATATTTAGCAAAAAAAAGGGGTTTACCTGGTTTCTGTTTGACTTTCCAAAAAATTTGCTCAAAGCCGACATCCATTGAACATGGACGTACAAAGTCATAATCCCCGACTGAGACACCACCTGTAGTAATGATCACATCATATTCAGACTTCAAACGTTCAAACAGCGCTGTCACAGAGCTTGCTTGATCTTCAACATGAATCACATGTGCATCTATTCCATATTGTTTAAGCCAATTTTCCAATAAAGGTCCATTGGCATCAAAGACTTGAGCATTACTTAGGCTATTTGGTGATTGAGCAATCTCATCCCCTGTAACCACCACTGCAACTTTTGGTTGCTGAAATACTGTTACACTCTGAACACCCGCCATACTGAGCGCTGCAAGACTCCCGATATTCATATACTGCCCAGTATCCGCCAAACATTGCCCTTGCTTAACCTCTTCCCCTTTACGGCGAATATCAACTCCTGCTTGCAGACTTTCTACAATCTGGATATTTTGATCATCAATCTTTTTTACAATTTCCTGTCGAGCAATAGTCGTTGTGCCTTCAGGAATTTTTCCACCCGTAAATATACGAGATGCCTGTCCCTCAGACAAAGCTAAGCTGCTTTCCTCACCTGCCCGAACTTCACCAATCAGTTTAAAACTCTGATCTTTTGCATCGGTTTGATTTGAACATAAAGCATAACCATCGACGGCGCTTTGATCAAAACTGGGCAAATTCACAGGAGAATAAACGGCTTCAGCCAAATATCTGCTTAGGCTATTTTTTAGCGCAATAGATTCATTAGGCAAAGTTTTGGGCGTATGCAAAATATATTGAATTGCCTCATCTATCGTGATCAAACCTTGTTCATAGCCACATGCCGACATTACTCATAACCTCCAGGATGTGATAAATCACGGCAAACATCAAAAATATGCACAATTGCGGGTAAAAGTGCTGCCATAGATTCTGAAGCACCACCACGACTTCCCGGTAAAGTCATGACCAAAGAACGATCTATAAATCCTGCAACGCCACGAGACATTGCAGCATAAGGAGTACGGCGCTGACCAAAGGCACGGGCTGCTTCCATTAGACCATCAAGTTTACGTTCGAGCAGAGGTTCTAAGGTATCTACGGTAATATCTCGTTTTCCAATGCCTGTACCCCCCACTGTAATAATACACGCATAGGATTTGCTTAATTCTAAAACCAAATCTTTGAGCTGATCAGACTCATCGGGCAAAATTTGGTAATGAACTGGGGTAAAACCTGCCTCTGTCAATGTATCAAAAACAGATTTGCCAGCGGTATCAGGTTTTTTACCCGCCGCTACGGTATCAGACAATACAATCACAGCAGCAGAAACAGGCTGACGTAATGTCCGTTTGAAATGTGATTTTCCGCCTTTTTTCTTCAGTAACTTACATTGATCTAGCACCAGATCTTCGGGTTCACAATGTGGTTTGAGCATGTCGTATAGCGTTAAACCCGCAATACTAGCAGCAGTTAATGCTTCCATTTCGACCCCAGTGGGTCCAATGGTTTCAACCGTTGTTAAAATTTCTACAAAGTTTTCATGTAACTCATATTCAACTTCGGCACGATAAATGGGCAACGGATGACATAGCGGAATCAATTCATCGGTACGTTTTGCTGCTAAAATCCCTGCGATACGTCCTGTTTTCAGTGCATCGCCCTTTTCAGTATTTCCCTGACGTAATAACTCAATACAGTGCGGTGGCGCATATAGGATCGCTTGAGCTTCGGCAATTCGATAACTTTCAGGTTTCATGCCTACGTTTTTCATTTAAATTTCCGTAAATAACGTTAATGCTAATGTTGTCAATGTGAATGCTGATGATGTTTATGATGCGCAGAATGGGTATGATTATGCTCGATTGAGTCATGATCTTTACGGATACAACACCCTTCTACAAATTGACTACTCCCATCTGTATAAAACTCTTCCTTCCAGATAGGGACTTCATGTTTGACTCGCTCTACGGCTTCTTCACAGGCTTGAAAGGCTTCACGGCGATGTGCTGCATAGGCCACTGCGATAATGGCTGTTCCTCCAATATCCAAAGCACCAATTCGGTGAATGACTCTCACATAAGGCACCCCGTATTTTTGGATAATATCCTGCTCAATCTGACGAATCATCTTTTCCGCAACTGGTGTATAAGATGTGTATTTTAAGGCAGTTACTGCTCGCCCTTCATGATGATTACGCACAGTTCCCTGAAAAATCCCAATTCCGCCACATTCAGGAAACTCGCTAATCAAATCAAAATTGTCTAAACTTAAATCTTGTGACTGTACCCGCTGAAACTCTTTCATCTCAACCTCCAGCCACAGGTGATAAAAGCACTAACGTACAATCATGTTTTAACGTGGTTTGACGCGGAATAATATCCTCACCAATTGCACAGGCACATCGTTCCAAAGCCTTTTCTGCTTGTGGATATTGCTGGCTGATTTGATCTAGCACATCACCGACCAAAATTTCAGTTGGATAATCCAATACTAATTGCGGAGGAAGTTGGCGCTCAATCGCACCATAAGCGTCAATTGTGACCTGAATACCCGACATGGTTATCCTCCTAACATGTGCATACTAATTTTGCGGGGTTGTTGATTCTGTGTTTGCTGGTTGAGGCTATGAAAACCTTTGGCTTTATGCCAGATATAAGTTGAAGTTTTCTGATACAATGCTTGACTAGCCATCTGTCGGATCACTTCATCCTTTTCAGTGACCAATTGATCCAGTAAGGGTTTAAGCATAAGACCCTGCCTTGCAAATAAGCAGTTATAAAGCTCCCCTTGAGCTGTTAGACGGATACGATCACATTCACCACAAAAAGAATGGCTAATGGTGGAAATAATTCCGACATCATATTCATCATTTAGGCGATATAATCGGGCGGGCTCATGTTCTTGTTTTAATTCTTGAATTTGAAACTGACTAGATAAGGTATTAAGAATATCCTGTTCAGTAACCACATCGGCTTGTGTCCAGTGTTGATCACCATCTAACGGCATAAACTCAATAAATCGAAGTGGAATATTTTGCTGCTTTGCCCAGTTGACCATCGGTAAAATCTGGTCATCATTTTTACCTTTCATCAACACAGTATTAATTTTAAATGGTAAACCCACGTCTTGTACCGCAGCAATTCCATCTAACACGGGTTTTAATTTTTTCTTGGTTAAAAATAAGAATTGTTCAGAATCAAGACTGTCCAGACTGATATTGAGATCATCCAGACCTGCAAGCTTTAACTCATGTGCATATTTCTTCAGATAGTGCGCATTGGTCGTGATTGAAATTCTTTTTAAACCTTTGACTCTGAGCTTTTGCAAATCACGGATAAAGTGAACTACTCCTAAACGCATAAGGGGTTCTCCCCCTGTGATACGGATTTTTTCGATTCCGTTTTGCACCATAAAATCACAGAATTGATAGAGTGCTTCGAAACTCAGTAAATCTTGTTTTTTCATCCACTCTGGATGTTCAGGCATACAATACATACATTTGAAATTGCAACGATCCGTAACGGAAATTCGAAGTTTCCGTTTATTGCGCCCATATTGATCCTGAAAAATCGATGGGTTTAACGAAACGATTCCATTCATGTATTTATACTCTTGTCATCGTGTGAACGCATTGATTATCTCATGATTGATTAACAAATCAGGTTTATACTTTGTGTCACTTAAACCGCTATAAGTAATACAGTATTCCATTGTTATGCCAGATAATTCAATTGCTTATATTGCTGTAATTCATCCAATGAATTAATACTATGAAAAAATAATCGATGTTTACGGAAATATGCAACCTGCGCATGTAAATCTTTTCGACATTTATTTAAACTCAGTTGATTTTCAAGTAAATGCTGTTGCAAAACTGTGCAACTTTCTCGTTTCATCAAACAAAATGGATAAAGCGCATCTCCATTGATATTCACATAAGACATCAAAGCATGTTGATCCTGAAGTAAGGTATCATGCAGTGTTTGCAGCACTTTAGTGGGAATATAAGTTACATCGCAAGGAATAAACAACACATAATTCGCCTGTACATGCGACCACGCACTTTTCATTCCCATCAATGGTCCTAAAAAACCGGCCTGATCATCTGCATAGCATTGAATATTTGGAATAATCTGCTGATATAGCCGAGTATCTCGGTGGCTGTTAATCCAAACTTCGCCCACCTGATCTTTAAACGTGTTGTAGAGTTTTAAAAGCTGCATTTGATCATCAAAAGTTTGCAATAACTTATTGACACCATTCATGCGTCTTGCCTGACCACCCGCCAAAATGACCAAGTCTGTAAGAGGATATTTTTTCATATTTCAGCCTCCTGCTGACAACTTTTAATCAAACCACGAATTTCAGGTAAACATGAACCACAGTTTCCACCCGCTTTTAAACAGGCGGTGACTTGTTTCTCATGAGTAATATTTTGCGTTTTAATGGCTTCAATAATCTTGTTTTTACCGACTTTAAAGCAACTACATACCAATGGTCCATCGCTATTTGTAGCTGAAATTGGCGTACCCGCCAATAAAGCCTTACGGTGTAATGCACTCAAACGCTCACGCTTAAACAAACCTGCCACCCAATCCCGATCAGGTAACAAATCTGCTGGTGCGATATATAAACTAGCAATTAAGATGCCATCTTGCAAAATAACACTATGACTAAGTTGTGATGATCGATCTTCAAGGCTTAACCATTCTGTTTCATCAATGAACGGTAAAAAGTTTTTTAAATTATTTTGCGTTTGATCAAAACTTTGACGAGCCGCAATTTCATAACGAAAGGCTTTTGCTGTTTTAATTTTTGCCCACCATGCGCATTGTTGTAAAGAAGTCTGAATATGTTGCTCAACACCTTCACGGACGTATAACACGCCCTGCCAAGTGGTATGGAATGTTTGAATTGCAACTGGGGTATGTTTAAATTCAGGTTCACCAGAGATTGCATCGACCACTGGATTGACGACTTTACCAATACGGGCATCCGAAGCCACTTGTTCTGTCCAATGAATCGGTGCAAAAATTTGACCACGGCGTACACCTTGATCAAGTGTTACACGTAATACGCAACTGCCCCATTCTGAACGGACTTCAACTAAGGCTTTATCTTGAATACCAAATTTTAGGGCGTCATTGGGATGGATTTCACAAAATGGTTCAGCACGGTGCGTGGTGAGATTGGCAGATAAACCTGTGCGGGTCATGGTATGCCATTGGTCACGAATACGCCCTGTATTCAAAATCAAAGGATAATCTTCTGAAATCGTATGGACAGGATCAATAGCAACGGTTGCGATCAGTTTTGCTTTTTTGTTTTTATGGCTAAAATCACCTCGATCAAATAATTGCTCAACCGCAATACGTTGACTTTTCTCCCACACCGGCCATTGTGTGGGCGGCAGTTGGTGATATTCCTCTACACTTAAATTCATTAAACCTTTTAAGTTGAAATAACGAAAATGTTCAACTTGATCACGTTGTTCGATACTGGCATTTTGATAAGCTGACAAAGCGGCATGCTCATTAAAAATGTCACAGGCATTGCTAAAATCAAAACCATTAAAGCCGAGTTTCTTGGCAACTTCACAGACTGCCCACCAATCCGCTTTAGCTTGTTTAGGTGAATCTAAAAATGCACGTTGCCGTGAAATACGGCGTTCCGAATTGGTGACGGTGCCATCTTTTTCGCCCCATCCTAATGCAGGAAGCAAAACATCTGCATATGCTGTGGTATCGGTTTGGGCACAAATATCAGAAATCACCACAAACTCACATTTTTCTAATGCACGTTTAACTTGCTCTGCATCAGGTAAACTTACGACAGGATTGGTTGCCATAATCCAGACAGCTTTAATTTTTCCACGTTCTATAGCCTGAAATAAATCAACCGCTTTTAGACCTGTTTGTGTGGCGATGCTTGGACTCTGCCAAAAACTTTGCACAAGCTGTTGATGTGAGGGATTATCAATATCCAGATGTGCTGCTAGCATATTCGCCAATCCACCCACTTCACGCCCACCCATGGCATTGGGTTGCCCTGTCATGGAAAAAGGTGCCGCACCTAATTTTCCAATTTTCCCCGTGAGTAAATGACAATTAATCATACTATTGGCTTTATTGACCCCCTGAGAAGATTGATTCACCCCCATTGAAAACAAAGTCATGACTTTTTCAGTCTGGGCAAACTTCTCAAAAAAGAGTTGTAATTTTTCTGCGGAAATACCTGTACGTTTTACTAGTTCATGAATATCTTGTTCGCTTTCACTGGCAGCTAACAGTGCTTCCAAACCTTCGGCATGTTTTTCAACAAATTCATTATCTACATGATTATTTTGATATAAATGCTGAAATAAACCATTAAATAACGCTACATCCTGACCAGGTAAAATCGGCAAGTGTAAATCCGCTTGCTCACAGGTACTGGTAAAACGAGGATCGACCACTACTACAAATAAATCTGGATTTTGACTTTTCGCTTGCATGATACGTTGATACAGTACGGGATGACACCATGCCGTATTGGAACCGACTAAAACCACCATATCGGTATGTTCAAAATCTTCATAACTGGCAGGAACGATATCTTCACCAAAGGCACGTTTATGTGCAGCTACGGCGGAAGACATACATAAACGTGAATTGGTATCGATATTGGCGGTGCCTAAATAGCCTTTAACGAACTTATTCACCACATAATAATCTTCTGTCAGTAACTGCCCTGAGACATAGAAGGCAATACTGTCACGCCCATATTGATCTATACAGTGTTGGAACTGTGTGGCGATTTTCTCAATTGCGGCCTCCCATGTCGTGACTTGACGATGATCGTTACGACCCAACATAGGCTCCAATACACGAGTTTCTAAACCCAATGTGTCGGCCAGATTGCTGCCTTTAATGCAAAGACGTCCAAAATTTGAAGGGTGATCGATATCACCTGCCACTTTTACCATAGTGCCGTGCGCTTTATGTTGGACATTGACATCTACACCGCAGCCAACACCGCAATAGGGACATGTTGTTTTTGTAATAATAATTTCTGCTTGATCGGAGCGACTGTGTTCTAAATTTTGAATACTGTTCATGACTGCTCCTTTTACCCAATTTACCTATACCACATACACACTAATTTTGGCTTAGAAGCCATTGATCCTAAGCCAAGTTGAATCAACTCACCTTTTTCATTGCAAAATCCTTACCAAATAACAGCTTGTTTCTAAAGGTAGAAACAGGTGTTTGATCTGCAATGAGCTCGGCATACCACATGCCATCTTCGGTATCACCAAACAGAACTGCTCCAATTACCTTGTCTTTTTGGATGATGATACGCTTATAAATTTGACGTTTATCATCATTCAAAATGATGTCTTCATAATCTTCCTTGCTTATTGCAGATGCATTGCTCTGTTCTAAATCAATACGACCTGCCGAGAACACATCCACACCACTGACTTTTAACTGCGTTGGAACAGTTGGCGATTTAAACGTTAGGCTGCCATGTTCAGCCAAATGCGTTGCACAAATAAATGCTTGTCCCCAAAGTGGTTCCACCAAACCAAAAGTTTGACCGCGATGCTCGATACATTCACCTACCGCATAAATACTTGGGTCAAAGGTTTGCATGGTGTCATTGACTAAGATTCCACGATGACAACGTAGTCCCGCACTTTGCGCCAAAGCGATATTCGGGCGAATCCCCACCGCAAAAATCACCAAATCTGCATCAAGAATTGTTCCGTCTTTTAAGCGAACCTGATTGACATGACCATCCTTGCCAAGTAAAGCTTCCGTGTTGGCTTGCGTGATGATCTGGATACCTTTTTGTTCGATGCTATGACGTAACATTTCACTAGCACGTTTATCCAATTGACGATCCATAATTCGATCCATCAAATGTAATACGGTCACATTCATGCCACGTTGTTTCAAACCATAAGCGGCTTCAAGCCCTAATAGTCCACCACCAATCACCACTGCATTTTTCTTGGTTTCGCAATATTTAATCATGGTATTTACATCATAAATATCACGGAAACTGATCACACCGTTCAAATCTGCCCCTTGAACAGGCGGAATAAAAGGTTTCGAACCTGTGGCAATGATCAAACGATCATAATCAATACGCTCACCTTTCTCAGTGTGGACGACTTTACGAGTACGATCAATCTTGACCGCAGGATCCTGAGCAATAAATTTAATGCCCTTATCGCTATACCATGCATGCGGATGCAGCATAATATCTTCGATAGTTTTCTCACCTGATAACACTGGCGATAGCATAATACGGTTATAATTTCCCCATGGTTCTTCACCAATTACGGTCACTTCATAGCGCTCTGGTGCCATGTCCAATAAATCTTCGAGACAACGCATTCCTGCTAAACCATTCCCAATCAATACCAATTTCAGTTTGTCTTGAGAAATACTGTTATTGGTAATATAGGTTTTTTGTGGAACTGTGCCGACCCAAACCCGACCACTTTCAATTTTAGTAGGAAAAACCAGAAGTTTCTGGTCTTTATCTTCCAGACAGCGTCCTGTCGCTAAACTAAAATGTTGCTTATAAATCGGCGATGCAATCACCCGCTCACCTTGTAAGTCACCAATAATGCCTCGACACATGACATTGGCTTGGCTGAATGGGTCTTTGTTGCTGAGTGCATAGATCCGCTTTTCATGACCTACACGAAATAGCGCTACCGATTGACCTTCAACAAGGGCACCTACCCCTGTATTAGGTGTAATGTCATCCAGATTGCATACATCGACCCATTGATTTTCTGGAAGCATATTCATGTCTTTTAGATTTGTCATTTCTATTCTCCTTATGCTTCAACCATTGGAATACGGTCTTCTGAGCGCTCTGCATCATTTAAAGGACGGATTTGGTCACGTACCTGAGTAAATTGAATATGTGGATCGGCTTGTTGATCTCCACTGGCATTAATATAAGTTTGGAAGCGTTTACGGATTTCAGGATCTTCAACTGCGGTACGCCATTCATCCTGATAAGTTCCTATGACGTGGCTCATACGGCGTTCAAGTTCTTCAGCCAATCCTAATGAATCATTGACGATGACCGATTTCAGATAATCCAGACCACCTTCCATATTGTCACGCCATACGCTGGTACGTTGTAAACGATCTGCGGTTTGGATATAGAACATAAAGAAACGGTCGATATAACGAATCAAGGTTTCGGTATCAAGATCAGAAGCCAATAATTCGGCATGGCGCGGTTTCATCCCACCATTCCCACACACATACAGATTCCAGCCTTTTTCTGTGGCAATCACACCCACATCTTTGCCCTGCGCCTCAGCACATTCGCGGGTACAACCTGAAACTGCCATTTTTAGCTTATGTGGTGAACGTAAGCCTTTATAACGATTTTCCAGTTCAATCGCCAAACCCACAGAATCATCTACACCATAACGACACCATGTACTACCCACACATGATTTCACAGTACGTAATGATT
This sequence comes from Acinetobacter ursingii DSM 16037 = CIP 107286, assembly GCF_000368825.1. Taxonomy (GTDB): domain Bacteria; phylum Pseudomonadota; class Gammaproteobacteria; order Pseudomonadales; family Moraxellaceae; genus Acinetobacter; species Acinetobacter ursingii. Next base: position 145,075 of record NZ_KB849716.1, read on the forward strand.
TGCCGTAAGCATGGCCCGACTCAAAACCTGCGGCATTGAGCTCTTCCCAAATAAACGGTAATTGATGAATTTGCGCACCAAATAAATCAACACGTTGACCGCCTGTGATTTTGGTATACAGGTTGTATTTTTTGGCGATTTGACCGACGGCGATTAAACCATCTGGTGTGACTTCACCGCCTGCCATACGTGGTACGACAGAATAAGAGCCATCTTTTTGTATATTACCCAAGTAGTAATCATTACTGTCCTGTAGACCTGCATGACTTGGTTTTAGTACAAAGTCATTCCAGCACGATGCTAAAATATTTGCAGCCGTTGGTTTACAAATATCACAGCCTAAACCATGACCATGTTGTTGAATGAGATCATCAAAGGTTTTAATTTCATTGACACGAACCAAGTGATATAACTCTTGGCGCGAGTATGGAAAATGTTCACAAATGTGGTTATTGACGGTTACACCTTGACGTTGTAACTCAGACTTTAACACTTGTGTGACCAGTGGCGCACATCCCCCACAAGCCGTTGCAGCTTTGGTACATTTTTTCAAAGCACCCAAAGAGGTTGAACCGTCAGCAATTGCCTGACAAATATCAGCTTTAGAGACGTTGTTACATGAACAGATGGTGGCGCTATCTGGCAATAAATCCACACCACTCCCACCTGCTTTTGCACCTGAATCAGCAAAACCCGGCATGATCAAACTTTCAGGCATTTCTGGAAGAGCCAGACCATTTAGCATCATTTGCAGCAGATCATTGTATTCTTTGGCGTCACCAACTAAGACTGCGCCCAACAATTTGCTTTTATCTGCATCAACCACGATTTTTTTATAAATCAAGGCATCTTCGTCAGCATAAAAATAGCTGAGTGAATTAGGCGTCATACCATGTGCATCACCTACCGATGCCACATCGACGCCCATCAACTTCAACTTGGTGCTCATATCTGCACCAGCAAAGCAATGAGTTTCTTCCGCTAGAATATGTTTTGCTGCAATCCGTGCCATGTCATAGCCCGGTGCAACTAAACCAAAGATTTTATTGTCCCAAAGCGCACATTCACCAATCGCATAAATATTGTCATCTGAGGTTTGGCAATAATCATTGATTTTAATCCCGCCCCGTTCGCCAATCGTCAATCCACTTAAACGCGCCAGTTCATCACGCGGACGAATCCCCGCAGAAAATAAAATAATGTCGGTTTCAAGCTCGCTCCCATCGGCAAACTTCATAATGTGATGATGTGTTGTACCATCTTCAATACATTGAGTGGCTTTTTGAGTGTGGACTTTTACCCCAAGATTTTCAATTTTACGACGTAATACTTTACCCCCTAGATCATCAATTTGTACCGCCATCAAACGCGGTGCAAACTCGACCACATGAGTTTCCAAATTTAAATCTCGTAAGGCTTTGGCCGCTTCCAAACCCAGTAAACCACCGCCGATCACCACACCTGATTTAGAATTTAAGCTTGCAGCTCGGATTGCATCCAAATCTTCAATGGTACGATAAACAAAACAGTTTTGACGATCATTGCCCGAAATTGGCGGTACAAAAGCGTATGAGCCAGTTGCTAAAACCAATTTATCGTAGTGAAGCACATCACCCAAATTGGTGGTAATGGTTTGTTCAGCAGCATCTATAGCAACAGCTTTGGTATTCAGTCTGAGGTCAATACCATGTGCATCAGCAAAGTCAAAACGTGCCAATGATAAGTCCTTCGCTGATTTTCCTGAGAAGTATTCAGTCAAATGTACGCGGTCATAGGCAATACGTGGTTCTTCAGCAAGAATAGTAATTTCTAATTCGTCATCTGCTTTTTCTAAAATGGCTTCGATAAATTTGTGGCCGACCATACCGTGACCAATCATAACGAGTTTCATGGGCTGTCTCCTGAGAATGATGTCAAATTTGTTTGAAATGCTTTAAGAAGCAAGGTTGTTACGTTCAAGAACGGCCTGTTCAAATAGGCGTTGTTCTTTGACCTTATGCTCAGTCGAGAAACGAATCAGCATCACAAACCCTGCGGCAATAACCACCAAGCCACCCAGCACCATCAAACAGGTTTGAATATCCAACATTCCTTTAAGTAGAAAACCTGCTGCAACCGCACCCACATTGCCACCCGCACCAATAATTCCAGCTACACCACCTAAAGCGTCACGATCTATAAACGGCACTAACGCATAGGTTGCACCACAAGCCATATGTGTAAATAAAGCAAATACTGTCATCGCGATAATCGCCAGCATTGCACTATTCATTTGAGAGAATAAAATCAGAAATAACCCTTCACCTAAAATCATCACAAATAACACTTTAGTACGACCATCCAGACCTTTTCTAAGGGCAACTTTATCTGAGACAATCCCACCCAAAGCACGTGCAAATAAAGCCAGCAAACCAAAGATCCCTGCGGCAAAACCAGCCTCTTTTAGACTAAAGCTAAAGTTATTGACGTAATACATTGCGATAATGTTATGAATGAAAATTTCAATTCCGAAACAAGCAGCGTAGGCACCAAACAAAATCCAGACCCGATAGTTACGTGCTGCATGCATCAAAATTGCCACACCGCCTTTTTTATCACTTCCAATTTGAACACCTTGCGCACGCAATTCAGCAAAATTACCTTGGGGAGCATCTTGTGTAAGTTTCCAGTACAAAATACCGACGATCACCATCATAATGCCAGGTACCAACAGCGCAATTCTCCAGCCCATTGCTTGCTCGACGCCGAACATCACTAAAGCCGAGAGCAATAATGGCATAATCGCTTGAGTTGCACCGCCGCCTGCATTTCCCCAACCCGCAGAAGCCGCATTGGCCGTACCAACGACGTTCGGTGCAAACATAATACTGGTATGATATTGAGTGATGACGAAACTTGCGCCAATGGCACCAATCAGTAAGCGGAAGAATAAAAAGGATTCATAACTATTGGATGCGGCAACCCCAAACACAGGAATACTGCCGATCAATAACAAAGCGGTATAGGTTTTACGTGGCCCGTATTTATCACATAAAGGCCCTACAATTAAGCGCACTAAAATCGTAATTGCGACGGCGGCAATATTGATATTGGCAATCTGGTCTTTGGTCAGATGAAATTCACCTGCAATGACTGGCATAAGCGGTGCGCAAGCAAACCACGCAAAAAAGCAGACAAAAAAAGCGAGCCAACTCATATGGAAGGCTCGCATCGCTGGAACACTAAAATTGAATAGATTTATTTTAGTCGCTTTTTTTGCTGTTAAATCTAAATTTGAAGACATCGCCTTCTCTCCTGAACTGAACGTAATATGGGCTGTACAGCTAACGCTGCATTGGCAATCGATCAGAACGGACGTCGTTGGCCGTCTTACAAATTTTCAATTTGAGTCGTCTTTGACTCATTAAAGATATAGCAAGTGTTGTGCCAATTTTTAAAATAAAAGTATAAATAGTTTTAAGAATTTGAAATATATAAACAAAATTTAAATTTTTAAACTATGAATTACGTTAAACTCAAAAGCTTAATAATTTCATTAAGTAGATTGTGTCTCAGATTATTGCATCAAAATGATTCTGTTTTGCGCTATAAAAGGTCAAACTGATTTAAAAACTATATAAAATTGTTTTTAAATCGCTTCTTTTATGTATGGCATCGATTTTGCTAACAATTTTTTAATCTATTTCGCTTACAATATGTTAAGCGATCAATCCTCATATTCGATATCTTATGTCAAAACTAAAAATTGCACTGATTGATGATGATTTTGAACGTGCTGAATTTGTTCAGCAGAATTTACGTGCGCATGATTTTGATGTGGTTGCCTGTTTAACACTTGAACACTTAAACGACTTCCAACTTGAACAATTACAAGCCGATGTGATTCTTCTAGACATGGATCATCCACATCGTGATTTGATCGAGAGTTGCGTCAGTCATTTTGATTTGCCTACTGTTCTATTTACCAAAAATACCCATAAAGATACGATCAAACAGGCGATTGCAGCAGGTGTAACCGCATATATTGTAGATGGTATTGATCCTGCTCGTTTAGACACTATTTTAGAAATTTCGATCGAACAATATAAAAAACATAAGCAGCTTGAAAGTGATCTTAAAGAAACCAAACTTAAATTGGCAGATCGCAAAGATATTGAAAAAGCTAAAGTATTATTAATGCAATTACATCATCTTGCTGAAGATACTGCTTTTCAGTTACTCAGAAAAAATGCCATGAGTCATCGTATTACGATGGGTGATATGGCACGACGGTTGATTGATGCGCAACAATTACTTCACCACCCATTGAAGGAGGATTGAATGAACCTGCTTGAAAAAACCAAAATCCAGCTCGGTTATATTCCTCTTTTGGACTGTATTGCACTACTTTGGGCCAAACAACGCGGTTTTTTTGAAGAATTTGGCTTGGATGTGACACTGGTCAAAGAAGCATCATGGGCAAGTTTACGGGATCGTCTCGCTTTTGGGGTATTGGATGCAGCACATTGTTTATCAGCCATGTTGCCTGCCGCTGCTATTGCGGATGACCAAATTGGCATACCACTCAAAACGCCTTTGGTTTTAAGTATTAATCGTGCATATATCAGTTTAAGTCAAAGTTTAAGTTATACCCTTTCTATTCAGAGTACTGATTCTGCCCAAATCACGGCGCAAAAGTTAGTAAAGCATATACATCAACAACAATCTGTCGCCTTAGCACATGTATTTAAGCACTCGATTCATCATTATTGTCTACGCGAATGGCTGGCTTTAGCTGATGAAAACTTGGCTCATGATATTATGTTGAAAACGCTGCCACCGCCTTATTTGGTAGAAGCCCTTTCATCTGGTCATATTGAAGGTTTCTGCGTTGGAGAACCTTGGAACACACAAGGTGAAATAGAAGGTGTTAGTCAAATTGTCGCATCAAGTCGCGACATTATTCCTGCTATTGCCGATAAAGTTTTAGCCGTGACTGAAGAATGGGCACTTAAATATCCGAATAGCTTAACAGCACTGACTGCCGCCGTGATTAAAGCGCAAAAAGAGTTGGAAACTTTAGAAAATTTTGAACCCGTTTGGCAGTTGTTAAGCGAATTTAATATTATCCGTTTTGAATGTTCACCGCAGGTTCATGTCCATCAGTACTATGCCATTGAATCCATTATTCGACATTTTGTAGAAAGCTCAGCTTCACCTAATATTGAACACTTTGTCTGGCTCTTTGAACAAATGTACAAATGGAATCATCCAGTGAATGATTCAACGGTGGATCAGTCATTGATTAAACAATTTAGTCAAAAGTGTATCGATGATGCAACCTTTCAACGAGCACTTGCATATATTTAAAATTTAGTCTTGCTCTAAATGCAGTAATAAAATCCGTCGCATTTCATTGATTGCAGAAGTGGTCATTTGTACATAATGATCACCACGAATAATTTTTTCTGAGCTAGCGCCTTCTAGATGTGAACTGCGATACGGCACGATGCCGTCATTCATAAATGAAGGTAATTCTGAATGCGTTACATTACCCATAATAGAATGATACTTGACTGATTGTGCAGGCATTACATTTTGAGTGAGAAGCATAAAATCTGAGTTTTCACTGAGATTACTTGCTCCATTTTCAATTAAACCTCGATGCCGTACTGTTTTGGTTTTATCCAGTAAAGAATCCGATTGTACATTTTCAAAAAATTCGTTGGGAATTTTAATGATATTCCGTGCTAAACGGGTGAACCAACGATCTGCATAATTTGTTCCACGATGTGGAGCCGCAATAAAAATCGCACGAGAAAAGTTTGGAATTACTTTAAAGATAAATCGTTCACGAATCGAAGCTCCTGATCACCCATAATATCATTGGTTAAAGAAACCCAAGCCTCTGGACTGCTGGCTAAACCATGAATAAAACCAATCACTTTTTTATTTGGATTGTATGGTTCCAGCATGTATAAATGTGGCATTAACAAGTCATTTTCTTTATTAAGTAATGTCCAATAACCCGCTTTACCCAAATGATTTTGTGCGAGCCAATAGCCAAATGGCGCTGAATAATTTGCTGTTAACGTATAATCTGCCTGATTCACCTCAACTTGATTATAGAGATAAGGATCGATCAAGCGAATTTTAAAGTTAGTATTTTGAGTATCGTAAGCAATACGTTCATCTTCAGGCACCATCAAAGCGCTCAATGGCAATACTTTGGGAGCATGAATATTAGGAGAAAGTGAGTTTTGATAAAACGAGACTGGATCTAAAATAAAACCGTTATTTTTATACTGTTCTGCAAATTCAATCACAAACTCCGCACCTAAACCATCTGTACGGTTTACGGTATGAAAACCTGAAAAATTCATATTATAGCTAGATTTTAGTTTCGCAATACGATGATCTTTTAGATGTGGAAACTGTGAGGTATCAATTTTGTATTGGTGACCTGCAATCGAAATGCTATCAGGAATGTAACTTTGTGGATGAAGCTCATAATATCGAGACAATAATCTTGAAAGTGCAACATTGTAAAAAATACGAACCTGATTCTGACGATAGTCAAAAGCACGATGTGAAGGTGTATTTATTGAGGCAAATAAATAATGATAACTATGCCTTAAACTTTGATCAAGATAGAGCAATTCTTGATTACTGCATTGAGATGCTTTTGTCAGCTGACATTGCGACTCTAATTCAAGTGCTTTTGCTAAATAAAGCTCACTTAACGCCGCATGGTAGGCATCTTTATCATGCGAGTGAATGCCATCGACTGCTTTTAAGCACTGATCAAACTCCGCCAAACATTTTTTTTGATTAAAATTCGTCAAGTAAATAATGTTCGCCGTTGCCGAACTTAAGTACTGACTGGTTAATATACTCGTCATCTTATCATCTAAAGACTGACTCAGTTGATTTTCACGTAATTGAACCAACTGACAGCCTGAACTTATCATTGTCACTATGACAAAACTTATTTTAGCTAGATGAATCACACAGTCACGCATGCTTTTTTCCCCAAATCAGCGCGAGTTTATGAAATGGATGCTGAATTGACGCTGTAAAAACTCGGGTCCAAATTGATCATAAAGCTCAAGATCAAGATTTGAACTTTTGATTGTCTGACCAAAATTTAAAGGATCTAAATATGCGCAAATTTTTCATAACGTTCAATACTTAAATCATCAGCCTGAATCTGTGGCGTTCGATTTGAGATCAAATCGGCTAAAAGTTTGGCAGAACCACAAGACATCGTCCAGCCAAGTGTGCCGTGCCCAGTATTGGTAAATAAATTGGAATATTTAGTTTTACCTACAATGGGTGTGCCATCTGGTGTTGCAGGTCGCAGTCCTGTCCAGAAACTTGCCTGATCCAAATCACTGGCATAAGGAAATAATTGATGTAAAACCATCTTGAGCGTATCTTCACGCGAAGTATCCAAAGAACGATCAAAACCATTAATTTCCGCCATGCCACCTACACGAATACGATCGTCAAAACGGGTTAAAGCGATTTTATAACTCTCATCTAAAATGGTCGAGACTGGAGACATAGCTGCATCAATGATGGGCGTGGTAATCGAATAGCCTTTAAGTGGATAAACAGGTGCAAAAATCCCAATCTGTTTTAGCATTTCATGACTATAACTTCCGAGAGCCATGACATAGGCATCGCCTTTGATTCTCTGACCATTTTGCAAAACAACTGCACTCATTTGATCAGCGTCTTTTTCAAGATAATCTATGCTGTGGTTAAACAAAAACTGTACGCCTTGCTTTTGCGCAAGTTCTGCCAGCTCTACAGTGAATTTTTGACAATCACCTGTTTGATCATTAGGTAAACGCAACCCACCAACAAAATCAACGGTTGCTTTGGCTAATGCAGGCTCAGCCTGAATCACGCCCAGTTTATCCAACAATTGATAAGGTACACCTTCTTCTTTCAGGACTTGAGTATCTTTTTCGGCCGAATCTAATTGCTGTTGTTTTCTAAAGAGTTGTAATGTTCCCAACTGGCGCTCATCAAAATGGATGCCTGTTTCATGACGTAACTCATCCAAACAGTCACGGCTATATTCTGAAATTCTGACCATGCGTTCTTTATTAATTTGATAACGATGAATATTACACTCTGCCAGCATCCGTACCATCCAGTGATATTGGTACATATCCCCTGTGATTTTAATCGTTAATGGTGCGTGATGCTGAAACATCCATTTAAATGCTTTTAGTGGCACACCCGGCGCCGCCCACGGTGAAGCATATCCTGGTGAAATTTGTCCTGCATTGGCAAAGCTTGTTTCCAAAGCTACGCCCGGCTGTCGGTCAATCACGGTGACTTCATGCCCTGCCTGTTTCAAATAATATGCTGAAGTAGTTCCAATAACGCCTGCACCTAACACGATAATATGCATACAAGGCCTGCTTTTTTATCAATTGAATGGAATCAGTTGTTCTATATTTTAATAAGTAAAAGGCAATAAAATGGTTAAAGTTTAAATATAGAATATTTTTAAATTAATTCTGAATAAAGCGGATGACAAGCCGTGTTGTGTGAACGCTTGTCAATCATGATTACAATTCGGTTTTCTTCTTTAGACGACTTACAAGACGTGTTGTGATGCCAGTATCAAACGTGCTAGTTCTAAATCATCTGTATAAGTGATTTTGATATTATCTGAACGTCCTTGTACCACATCGACTGAAATACCCGCATGCTCAAGTGCACTGGCTTCATCTGTGATATTGATGCCATCATTTAATGCTTTTTCAATGGCATCACGAAGCACACCCAGTTTCGCCATTTGTGGTGTTTGGGCTTGCCATAAATGATCACGACTCACCGTGTTTTGAATATGTTGATCTGTGGCAAATTTTAAAGTGTCACGTACAGGAATTGCCAAAATAGCAGCAGTATCACGCTCAATACAGTAATCTGCCAATTCTTTTAAATTTTCAGCACTTACACATGGACGGGCAGCATCATGCACCAAGACATAATCATCATCCGATGCAATCTGAGCCAAATAACGCAAAGCATTTAAAACGGAATGCACACGCTCAGCACCGCCCAGACAAAAATGTGCTTTTTCAGATGCAGCGAAGTTTAAATTTTTAGCCATTGTATCTTGTGCACCAATCGCCAATACATAACCTTGTAAAGATAATGTATTTAGTCGATCAATCGTATGCTCAAGTACCGTTTGATCTTGAATCGTTTGATATTGTTTAAGCTCAGTTTTAGAAAAACGACTTCCTGAACCCGCAGCAGGAATCACTGCCCACAATTTAATCTGGGACATCTGGATTTGGCGGGGTTTCATTGGTTTCCATGTCGACTTTGGCATTTGGATCAATATAAATCGGTTTATAATGGGTACTGATGGTACTCATTTGTACAAAAGTCTCACGAGGCTTAATCAGACCTAAATCCAAACGCGCATGTTCCTCAATGGCTTCGCTACCATTTTTAAGATCAAACACTTCTGCCGCTAAAATACGGTTTCTTTCTTTCAATTCTTCGTTTATTTCAGCTTGTTGTGTAATTTGCTGACGTAAAGTTTGGTGAGCAAAGTAACCACCTTCTCCCCACCAGAAACTGTACTGAAAACTCGCCACCAAAACGATGGCGAGTAACAGTATCAATTTGCTCGAAGTCGATTTAAATACTTCTAACATAGCATCCAAAGATTAGTTTAAACCCTTGAACTCAGCTTTACCGCGATATGCAGCATGAGTCAATTCTTCAATACGAAGTAATTGGTTATATTTTGCTACACGGTCAGAACGGCAAAGTGAACCCGTCTTGATTTGACCAGCTGCGGTACCGACAGCCAAGTCAGCAATGGTTGAATCTTCTGTTTCACCAGAACGATGTGAAATCACGGTGCTATAGCCATTCGCTTTAGCAAGATAGATCGCATCTAAAGTTTCAGTCAAAGTACCAATCTGATTATATTTAATCAGGATCGAATTACCCACTTTCTCATCAATACCGCGTTGTAAAATCTTTGGATTTGTAACGAATAAATCGTCACCCACCAATTGGATTTTATCACCCAAAATCGAAGTTAAATAGCTCCAACCTTCCCAGTCAGATTCATCTAAACCATCTTCGATCGAAATAATTGGATATTGATTTACAAGTCCTGCTAAATAGTCAGAGAACTGGTTGCTGGTGAATGCTTTATTGCCTTCCCCTGCAAGAATATATTGACCATTTTTGTAGAATTCAGACGATGCACAGTCAAGTGCAAGCATAATGTCAGAACCTGCTTTGTAACCCGTTTGACCAATTGCTTCAAGAATCACCGTGATGGCTTCTTCATTTGAACGCAAGTTCGGAGCAAAACCACCTTCATCACCTACAGCAGTGTTTAAACCTTTTTTGTTTAAAACTGATTTTAAGGAATGGAAGATTTCAGCACCCGCGCGTAACGCTTCAGCAAATGAAGTGAAACCCACTGGCTCAATCATAAACTCTTGAATATCAACATTGTTATCTGCATGTGAACCACCATTGATGATGTTCATCATAGGTACAGGCATAGTCAAAGTAGTTTGACCACGTAAATCTGCGATATATTGGAAAAGAGGAATTTTCTTTTCAGTAGCAGCCGCACGTGCAGCCGCCAAAGAAACTGCTAAAGTTGCGTTAGCACCTAATTTTTCTTTGTTTTCAGTACCATCAAGCGTGATCATCGTGTTATCGATGTCTTTTTGTTCAAATACTGATTTACCCACTAAAGCGTCACGGATAATCGTATTTACGTTATTCACCGCAGTTTTAACGCCTTTGCCTAAATAACGTGCTTTATCACCGTCACGTAGTTCTAAAGCTTCACGAGAACCAGTTGAAGCACCAGATGGTGCACATGCACGGCCAACAACGCCAGATTCTAAAATGACATCAGCCTCGATGGTTGGGTTACCACGAGAGTCCAAAATTTCACGTGCACGAATGTCAACGATTTGGCTCATGAACAATTCCTCGGTTAAATGAATATGAAATAAGTGATTTACAGCTTAAACGACAATAAAAATATGATTGTCGTCAATCGATCTACATGTAAAAAACTTAGTGGGTGTCTAATTTTTTGAAACCTTTTACTAAGGTATCCAATTCTTTAATTTGTGCTAAAAATGGCTCTAGTTGCGATAAACGTAAAGCTGATGGTCCATCACATTTGGCAACGTCTGGATCAGGATGCGCTTCCAAAAACAAACCAGCCAAACCTGTTGCCATGCCTGCACGTGCTAAAGTCGTGATTTGTGCACGGCGCCCCCCCGCAGAATCAGAACGACCACCTGGGGTTTGCAAAGCGTGGGTGACATCGAAAAATACAGGGACATTCATGTCTTTCATGATGTCAAAGCCCAACATATCGACAACCAGATTGTTATAACCAAACGCTGAACCACGTTCACACAAAATCAATTTGTCATTTCCCGCTTCAAGACATTTATGCAGAATATGACGCATTTCATGTGGGGCAAGAAACTGGGCTTTTTTAATATTAATAATGGCTTGAGTTTTTGCCATCGCTTCAACCAAATCAGTTTGACGACTTAAAAATGCAGGCAACTGGATAATATCAGCAACTTCAGCAACTGGTGCAGCCTGATATGGTTCATGCACATCGGTAATAATCGGCACATTAAACTGTTTTTTAATTTCGCCTAACCATTCAATGCCTTTCTCTAGTCCTGGACCACGAAATGAATGCAGGCTAGAACGATTGGCTTTATCAAAGCTGGCTTTAAATACATAAGGAATATCAAGACGTTTGCAGATATCGATATAGGTTTCTGCAATTTCAAAGGCTAAGTCTTTTGATTCTAATACGTTCATACCGCCGAATAATACAAATGGCAAATGATTTGCCATTTGTATATCGCCTAAACGTACAATTTCTTGTGGTTTTAATTGTGACATTTAAACTTCCTAGTTCATGCGTCGATTACTTGCTCTTTTGATACTGTTTTTTCGCAGCATCAATAAAGCTTGCAAATAATGGATGTCCATCGCGAGGTGAACTTGTAAACTCCGGATGGAATTGTACAGCAATAAACCAAGGATGTTCAGGAATTTCCACTGTTTCTACCAAATGTTGTGCGGTTGAATAACCCGAAATCTTCATACCTGCTTTTTCAAGTGGCTCAATGAAACGGTTATTCATTTCATAACGATGGCGATGACGTTCAGTAATTTCAGCTTTACCATACACTTCACGTGTTTTAGTGCCTTCAACCAACTCGGATTTTTGTGCGCCTAAACGCATCGTTCCACCCAAATCCGACTCAAGACTACGTTGCTGCAATTCACCACGTTCATCTAACCACTCGGTAATCAAACCAATTACAGGGAATTTAGTGGTGCGATTAAACTCAGTCGAAGTTGCATCGGCCATGCCTGCTACATGGCGGGCATATTCCACCACTGCAAGTTGCATACCCAAACAAATTCCTAAAAATGGAACTTGTTTTTCACGTGCATATTGAATGGCTTTCATTTTGCCTTCAGTTCCACGCTCACCAAAACCACCAGGAACTAATATTGCATCAGCGCTGTCCAATACAGACGCGTCTAAATCTTCAAATTTTTCAGCATCAACATAGTCAATCTGAACTTTGACACGATTTTGAATACCCGCATGCAATAAAGCTTCATTGACCGATTTATAAGCATCTGGAAGCTCAACATATTTACCCACCATTGCTACACGAACTGTGTATTCAGGGTTAAATAATGCTTCACACACCTGATCCCAATCCGTCAGATCTGCTTCAGGTAATTCATTAAAACCAAAACGTTCACAAATTAAATCGTCAACGTTTTGCTCATAGAAATCACGTGGAATCTGGTAAATGGTTTTTGCATCTTTACACACCACAACCGCACGTGCTTCAACATTGGTAAACAATGCGATTTTACGTTTGGTGTCGGCGTCGACATCGTGTTCAGTACGACAGATCAAAATATCTGGCTGAATACCAATAGACAACAGCTCTTTTACAGAATGCTGTGTTGGCTTGGTCTTAAGTTCAGCAGCAGATTTAATATAAGGAAGCAATGTCAAATGCATCAACATCGTGCGCTTATGACCCAGTTCAACCATCAACTGACGTACAGATTCCATAAAAGGAAGTGATTCGATATCACCCACAGTACCGCCAATTTCAACAATGGCGACGTCATAGCCTTCACCTGCGGCTAATACGCGCTCTTTAATATTGTCGGTAATATGTGGAATCACTTGTACCGTACCACCAAGATAATCACCACGACGTTCTTTATTTAAAACATCTTGGTAAACTCGGCCACTGGTAAAATTGTTCAATTTGGTCATTTTCGCACGACGTAGGAAACGTTCGTAATAACCCAAATCTAGGTCAGTTTCGGCACCATCCTCTGTGACAAAAACTTCACCATGCTGGAAGGGACTCATTGTTCCCGGATCGACATTAATGTATGGATCCATTTTTACCATGGTCACTTTTAAACCACGGGCTTCTAAAAGTGCAGCAACTGAAGCAGCTGAAATACCTTTACCTAGTGATGAAACCACACCACCAGTCACGAAAATAAAATGGGTCATTGAGTTTCTCGTACAATCGAGCCTAAATCGGCCTACAATGTTGGGCAATTTTACTTTACTCTGTACCTATAAAGCAAAGTCAATCCGCCGCAATTCATAGAACAATAAACAATTGGCTATTCTATCAGCATTTTCGATAAAAAATTAGGTGGCATGACTAGGATTTTCAATCTTATATTTGCTGTTATAATGACTCCACCTCGATTAAGCATAGATTTGTGCAAGTATGAATAAGAAACTTTTAATTTGTGGCGCGATTGCAACAGGTCTCCTTTTAACTGCATGTGTTAAAAAAGAACCACCTAAAGAAGAAGAGCAAGAACAAGTGGAGACTACCACTCAGGAGCAACAACCTACTGAGTTTAAATCGCTTGATAGCGCAGAAACTCAACAAGACATTCCAACTCAGGTTCAAGTAGAACGTGAAGAAACACCAAATACGACCACAGAAGTGCGCCGTGAGGTTTCTTCTACATCTGCTCAAGGCAATACAGCAGCTCAAGAGACAGTTACACCAGAACCAAAGAAAGAAACCGTGAAAACCGAATCAGTTAAACCAACCACTGAGCAAACGGCTTCAGCTAAATCAAGCAGCAATAATAGCTCTCAAAGTGAAGATGATGCAGTTGCAGCAGCAATTGCAGCAGCTACACCTGCATTAAAAAACTAAGTTTTAATGCCGCATAAAAAAGCAGATAAGTCATGCTTATCTGCTTTTTTATTGTGCTCAATCTAAAAACAATATTGAATCTAATAGTTTTTCAAAAAATCTGCCATGAGTCGTGCCGCCCAAGATCGCGTAGCAAATCCCTCATAAAAACCACAATGACTGCCTTTTTTGGTGGTAATGACGGCAATATTGTCCATTTTCTGAATGACATCTTTATAGGGTTCTAAATTTTTAATTGAACACACAGGATCATCTTCCGCATTTAAAATGATCAATGGGATTTTCACATTTTCAAATACATAAATTGGATTGATAGCCTGACAATAGCTCTGATAATCCTCAAAGCCTGCCATTTCAAAATACTCTTTTTCGAAATCTTCAAGATTCGTGGTCGCCAATACCTTTTTGAGTGAAGCCGTTTGACTCCATGTCTGTTGATAAGGATCAATAAAATATTTAAATAATTTTTTGGTCATTATCTTGCTGTAAAAAGGATGAACATTTTTAAAGCCAATTTCAGTGTTATAACCTGGACACATGGCAAATGCTGCCTTAAATGGCGTATTTAAACCTTGCTCACCCAGATAACGCACCAAAAGCCCTGTCCCTGCGGAAGATCCCACGGCGTATAAGTTTGAGTCTGGAAATAAACGTTGGATATGCAACAGTTGCTCTTTCAAATCAGGGGTTGATCCAAACAATGAAATCTGCGGCACAGGCATAGCTAAACCGGCGTGACCACGTCGTAAACACAGTGCAATTCGCCAGCCTGTATATTCGTGCAAATCTTTGACCAATTCGCGCATGCTTTCAGGTGTTCCTGTAATGGTATGCATGATCACTATGGTTGGGGTTTCAGGTGGAAGATCATAACCGTACCAAGCAATTGCGGTAATGCCGCCATCTTGCATCGTAAGTTGATCAATCCGATCATAATTTAACTTTATGGTTTTCTTTTTAATGAGATCAAAATAAAGTAAATGAACATGGTTGTTACTCAGCCACGGCGTAGGTCGATATTTTTGCTTTAGTTGAGGAAGTCTTCCCAAAACATCTTTAATCGTCCCATTCGGGTCATAATAGATTTTAGGTTGTTCGGCGCCAACAACCGAGTCAAATAATTCTGAACCCAAAATTTTGATTCTGTTTAAAATCGATAGACCCATATTCGATAACACCTTTGTCAATGAGTGAAATAGTTGTCGCAGTTACTGTGCAACCTTAACCATATTGCTTAGATTTTCTCACCCCAATGAACTCAATACTGTGTGGTCAATGATGGTATTGCCTTACCACTTTTAAGCGATATTGATATTAGATCTTTTAAAAGTTGCTTAGGCTATTTCATTCTTTAACTGGCTTGATACTTGGCAAATCGTTCACCCATTTTTTCCGCCAAAGCGGCCAAACCACTTTTTGGACGAATCATCACTTCAAAATCAACAATTTGACCTTGTTCATTAAAGCGAATCATATCAATGCCTTTTAATGATTTTCCACTGACATTGGCACTAAACTCAAGTACAACATTTAAACCGTCTTCAGTATAAAACTCACGGTGATAAGTAAAATCTTCAAAAACCTGAATCACATTGGTCAAAATAAAATAAACCACTTGTTGCCCTTCGTAAGGCTGATACGCAACAGGTGAACGAAACACGACATCTTCAGCCAATAGATCAGTTAAGTCGGATAAATCACCCGACTTGACCATGTGATGCCATTTTTCCAAAGCTTGTTTTGTAGTTTCAATTGTCATTGCATTTTCCTTGTCACTTAAAAAAGCAAAGAGCATTTTTGAAAAATGCTCTTTGTGATCCATTTACAGCTTCGCAGCTAACTCCGCACCTTGACGAATTGCACGTTTAGCATCTAGCTCACCCGCCTCTTTGGCACCACCAATGAGATGTACAGTTTTGCCACTTTGATGCAATGCATCATACATGGCGGTATAAGATTCCTGTCCTGCACAAATCACCACATGATCTACAGCCAAAGTCATTGCTTTGTCACCGACCAAAATGTGTAAACCTTCATCATCTATTTTCTGATAATGCGCACCTGCAATCATTTTGACATTGCGATGTTTTAAACCTGTACGATGAATCCAGCCTGTAGTTTTACCTAAATTTGCACCCACAGAAGAATCTTTACGCTGTAATAAAAAAACTTCGCGTTCAGATGGCTCTAACTCGGGTTGTTTTAAACCACCCACGTGCGCATAAGTGGTGTCGATTCCCCATTCATCATAGAATTTTTCAGGATTCACACTGGCACTTTCACCTTGTTGCGTCAGATATTCAGCAGTATCAAAACCAATACCACCAGCTCCTATAATGGCAACACGTTGCCCTACAGGCACTCTCTCACGTAACACTTGGATATAACTCAATACTTTAGGATGATCGATTCCATCAATTTGGAGTTGACGCGGTGTTACCCCAGTTGCAACCACGATATCATCAAATTGCGAATTGACCAGTTCATCAAACGTCGCAGTATGATTTAATACCAGTTGAATATTGGGTTGAAGTTCAATTTGTCGTTTAAAATAGCGTAGGGTTTCGTAAAATTCTTCTTTGCCAGGAATAGTTTTAGCAATGTTAAATTGTCCACCAATTTGATGACTGGCTTCAAAAACTTTAACCTGATGTCCACGACTGGCGGCATAAACAGCAAAACTCAAACCTGCTGGACCTGCACCAATCACAGCGATTTGTTTTTTGGCTGATGCTTCTTTAAAAATCAGCTCTGTTTCATAGCAAGCGCGTGGATTGACCAAGCAAGTTGCTGTACGCATAGAAAAAATATGATCCAGACAAGCCTGATTACATCCAATACAAGTATTGATTTCATCACTACGCCCTTCTTTTGCTTTTAATACAAATTCAGAGTCAGCCAGCATTGGACGCGCCATTGAAATCATATCTGCATGACCTTGAGCCAAGACATGCTCTGCCATTTCAGGCGTATTAATACGGTTTGAAGTAATAAGCGGAACTTTAACCACACCTTTTAATTTTTCTGTCACCCAAGTAAATGCAGCACGAGGAACTTTGGTCGCAATAGTTGGAATACGTGCTTCGTGCCAGCCAATACCCGTATTAATAATCGTTGCGCCTGCTTTTTCGATTTCTTTGGCAAGTTGAATCACTTCTTCAAGCGTTGAACCGCCTTCAACCAAATCTAACATTGATAAACGGTAAATAATGATAAAGTTTTCACCCACTTCCGCGCGAGTACGTTTTACGATTTCAATCGGAAAACGAATACGATTTTCATAGCTTCCGCCCCATTCATCATCACGGTGATTAGTACGTTGCGCAATAAATTCATTAATGAGATAACCTTCTGACCCCATGATTTCAACACCGTCATAGCCTGCATATTGAGCAAGTTTGGCGCAGTTCACAAAATCAAAAATCGTTTGTTCTACTTCAGCAGAACTCAAAGCTTTCGGTTTAACCGGATTGATTGGAGCCTGCATGGCTGAAGGCGCAACATTTTCAGGCTGATAAGAATAACGACCAGTATGTAAAATCTGCATGGCAATTTTACCACCTGCGTCATGTACCGCCTGTGTAATGACTTTATGATGTTCAGCCTCTTCAAGGCTATCTAGCTTAGAACCACCCGCAAAAGTCACACCGTCATCATTAGGTGAAATACCGCCAGTCACAATCAAGCCAACTTCGCCTTTGGCACGTTCTGCATAAAATGCAGCCATGCGTTCATATCCACCTGGCACTTCTTCTAAGCCCACATGCATGGAACCCATTAAGACACGATTTTTTAAAGTGGTAAAACCCAAATCTAATGGGGCTAATAAATGCGGATATGACGACATAAAAACTCCTTCGCTTGCTATTCTGGCTTGCTTTATGCAATTTGTTGCATAAACTTATAATCAAATTTTATTTTTTATGCAACATATTGCATAATCCTATCAGTCACAAAATGTTATGGATTGCCATGTCACTGTCGCACGTTTTACTCACCAGCTTACTGGAAAAACCAAGTACAGGTTTTGAATTGGCACGTCGTTTTGACCGTTCCATGGGTTTTTTCTGGAATGCGAGTCATCAACAAATTTATCGTGAACTCAATAATATGTTGGGAAAAGGCTGGATTTCGACCATTGAGGAAGAAAGTGAACATAGCCGTAAAAAAACCTATCAGGTTGAACAGCCTGGACGAGTTGAACTGGCAGATTGGTTGATTCAAAAAAGTGAGCCTGCCCAACTACGTGAAGATCTGATGGTTCGACTTCGTGCCGAAGCACAATTAGGCGGAAATCAAATTCTGCTAGAACTGGAACGTCATCTATTCTTACATAAAAATAAACTTGAAATTTACCAAAATATGTATGAAAAAGACTTTAAGGATCAGAAGGAACAAGACCGAGTCTTATTTATTCATAAAAAAATACTCGAACTTGGGATAAACTTGGAAAAAGGCTGGATTGACTGGTTGGAGGATGTTATTCCACAGCTTCAACAATTTGAGAACAGTTAAATTATTTTGATACGAGGAATAAAACATGCCTTTTCATACCATGCCTGATCAGGAACAGTTATTTGTACGCCGTATTGGACGTGGAGAACCTGTTGTCGTTTTATCAGGACTCGGTATGGTCAGTTGGCAATGGCTTCCTTTTATTTTCACAAACTTAAATAAATACGAGTTTATTATTCCAGATTGGCGCGGTTTTGGTCGCTCTAAAAACTGTGCGATTCCCCAAGAATTAGATGCCATTTCTAGTCATTGGCGAGATGTTGAGACATTAATACAACAATTAAATCTTCAGCAATTTATTCTAATCGGCTACTCAATGGGTGCGACCACAGCAATGCATGGTATGCAACATGGCAATCTGGCACAGCAGCTAAAAGCATATTTACACATTGATCAGACCCCCAAAATTACAGTCGACGAATCATGGCAATTTGGTCTTTTTGGTGAAAAACATCAAGATTTTAAATTTTTACTGACCGCACTTGATGATTTATTGAATCAATACCCGAATGTGCTTGATATAAATAACTTACCTTTTTTACAGCGACAGCAATTGGTACAACTTTGGTCAGAATTTATTGAACTACAAAGCAGCAATAAATATAGTCCGATGGTCTTTAAACTGGCATTAAACAAACCGCCCTTGCAAAAATATCTGCTTCCTATCCAACGGATTGACTACTTACACTGGTATGTAAAAAATTACTTGAATCACCAAGAAGATTATCGTCAAGCAATTGCTCAACTTGAATGTCCAACCACCTTTTTTATTGGTAAAAATTCATCTTTATATCCTGTAACAGGTCAAACCATTATTGCCAAAAGCGTTAAAAAGTCCCAACCTATTTATTTTAAACGCTCAGGTCATACACCTTTACTCACTGAACCCAAAAAGTTTAGTCAAGAAATTCGTAATTTTCTAAATCGACTCGAAGCTTTATAAGGAACGCCTAGCTTCAAATCTTTCATAAAGCAGCAAGCAGCTTGAGCAACCCTGATTAAAATCACTCAAACGATTGATCATGACAGGGTGAACATTAATTTAAGCAAACAACGTGATGCTTTATTATTCAAATAACGATCAATTCAACTAAAGCATTATAATTAACTCAAGATTTTGTTTTATAAAGTTTATTTTTGTGAATATTACCACATTTTTTAGATCACAGGATAAATTGTAATTTATTACTATAGAACCAAGCTTTGCAACAGGAGTATCCTAAATCGTCGTTTATATTTTTTAGTTTTATTAAGGGCAAAAGCTTTGGCAACAAAGCAAATGATTAGGAATAAATGGACATAGGATATTTATATGAGCGAAGTCGTTTATACCAAAGAAGAGAAGAAAAAACGTGTACTAGGGATTGTAGGTGCTTCCTCTGGTAATTTAGTTGAATGGTTCGATTTTTATATCTATGCAGTTTTTGCGATGTATTTTCAGCATGCATTAACAGCGCCAGATATGAACTCCACTGCACAGGGAATTTATGTGTGGGGTGTATTCGCAGCAAGTTTCTTTATGCGCCCCATTGGTAGTTGGTTATTTGGGCGGATTGCAGATAAACATGGTCGAAAACAGTCGATGGTAATTTCGATTGCTTTAATGGCTGTCAGTTCCTTTCTTTTTGCATTATTACCCACTTATGAACAAGTCGGTATGGTTGCACCATTTCTATTACTCATGGTTCGACTCTTACAAGGTTTATCGGTGGGTGGTGAATATGGTGCTGTTGCAACCTACATGAGTGAAATTGCACTCAAAGGTCACCGTGGCTTTTATGCTTCTTTCCAATATGTGACGCTTTCAGGTGGTCAATTATTAGCAAGCTTAGTAGGTGTCATTTTACTTGCGTTTATGAGTGAGCAACAACTCATGGACGGTGGCTGGCGTATTCCATTTGTGATCGGTGGTATTGCCGCCATTATTTCTTTATTAGCTCGAAGTAAACTCGAAGAAACGCTTTCCCACGAAGACAGTGAAAAGAAAGAATCAGGTTCTTTACGTGAACTGTTCAAAAAGCATTGGGCAACGTTCTTATTGGTCGTGGGTTATACCTCAGCAGGTTCATTGACTTTTTACGTCCTTACTGTCTATTCAAAAACCTACATTACAAGCTTAGGCATTGACGGTAAGACCGTTGGCTATATGATGACCTGCGCCCTGTTTGTTTACATGATTGCACAACCTTTATTTGGAGCAATCTCAGACCGAATTGGTCGCCGTGCATCCATGTTGGCTTTTAGTGCAGGCAGTGCAATTTTGATCTATCCCGTGATGGTCATTGCCATGCGACACTTTAGTTACTCCCCTGTGATCGTGACTTTACTGCTCATCTTCTTGATGATGTTCCTCAGTTTCTATACCTCGATCAGTGGCTTGATTAAGGCTGAAATGTTCCCGCCGCATGTTCGTGCATTGGGTGTTGGTTTCTCTTATGCTGTGGCCAATGCAATCTTTGGCGGTTCAGCCCCTGCGGTTGCATTACAATTTAAACAGGCTGGCGTTGAAAATGAGTTCTTCATTTATGTGATTGTGATGTTGATTATCTGTTTCTTGTGTAGTTTTAGGCTGCCAAAAGAACCTGAATACTTACATCATGACAAGTAAGTAATTTGATCATTTTAAATATCCGCCAAAAGTGGCGGATTTTTTTCGGTATATCATCTTGTGACTTGTCGATCGATTCATTTGCTTATACCTTTATATAGTGAAGTAAATAAAATGCGGCGAAGCAAAATGAAAAAATTAGTGGTTTTCTCTGGTGCAGGCATGAGCGCAGAAAGTGGCATTAGCACTTTTCGTGACAGCAATGGACTCTGGGAAAATTATCGAATCGAAGATGTTGCAACGCCCGAAGCATGGCAACGTCATCCTGAAATCGTTCAACGCTTTTATAATGAACGACGAAAAACGATCATCAATGCCGAACCCAATATTGCTCATCAATATATTGCCAAGCTTGAGCAAGATTATAACGTTCAGATCATTACACAAAATATTGACGATTTACATGAACGTGCAGGCTCAAACCAAGTTCTACATTTACACGGTAATATTCGTTTAGCCAAAAGCTCTGGACCAACCGCACAATTCACTCAAGACTTTTATCCCATAGAAGGTTGGCAACTGGATTTAGAGCACCATCGCTGTGCTGAAGGTTATCCGCTTCGTCCGCACGTGGTCTGGTTTGGTGAAGCGGTTCCTGCTTATGATGAAGCAATTCAACTGTTACAGGATGCCGATATTTTTATTGTGATCGGTTCAACTTTAACTGTTTATCCCGTCGCAGGACTGATCCATGAAATTGTAACTCACTGCGACGCTTTGTATATCGATCCTCAAGTGGATTACTCAAGAGTACCTTCCCAATATCATTTAATTAAAAAAACTGCATCTAAAGGGATGAAACAACTTTTTGAACAACTCAAGCAGGATTAATGTTTAGATTTGATTGAAAATTACAGGCCATTTTTATTTTTGAATCATTCATTCGTCTATTTTTGCGTCACAATAAAATTACAAGATTGATCATTCACTCAGCATTTTGATTAAAATATATTCCACTTTTGCTTATTTGATCATCTATTCTAAAAACAAAATCAAGACAAAGTTTCCAATTAATTGAAATATAAAAGATATTAAATAATATTTTTGCACAAGATATTTTTACACAAAATTACATAAAATATACTTAAAATTAACAGTTATTATTTTGGCATCCGTGTTTGAATCAACGCCTTATTTTTAGGCAACCAAATTTTTTGTTTGGACTGGTTGATTACTTGCGTAAATGCACATATGGATATAGGTCCCACACATGAATTCTATCAATCCAACCATTATCACGTTTATATTCTACATCGTGGCAATGGTCTGTATTGGTCTCTACGCTTACAGAGCCACAAGAGACTTTTCAGATTATATTTTAGGTGGACGAAGCCTCGGTAGTTTCGTCACTGCATTATCGGCTGGTGCATCAGACATGAGTGGCTGGTTACTCATGGGCTTACCTGGCGCGATTTATTTGTCTGGGCTTTCAGAAGCCTGGATTGCCATTGGTTTGATTATTGGTGCTTGGCTCAACTGGTTATTTGTTGCGGGTCGTTTACGTGTACATACTGAAGTCCAGTCAAATGCGCTCACACTACCAGATTATTTTACCAATCGTTTTCATGACACCAAAAAATTATTACGTGTCTCGTCTGCCCTCATCATTTTGATTTTCTTCTCAATTTACTGCGCTTCAGGCATGGTCGCTGGGGCGCGTTTGTTTGAAACCATTTTTGGTATGGATTATCACACCGCTTTGTGGGTCAGTGCGATTGCAACCATCAGCTATGTATGTATCGGCGGCTTCCTCGCCATTAGCTGGACGGATACCTTTCAGGCTGGCATGATGTTTTTTGCCTTGATGCTCACCCCGATCTTTGCGTATCTCGCGATTGGTGATGGTCAACAACATGTTTCTCAGCTGATCAATGAAGCACGTCCACATGCATACAACATGCTGTCTGGCGTGAGTTTTATTGCGATTATCTCTGCAACTGCATGGGGCTTAGGCTATTTTGGTCAGCCACATATTTTAGTCCGTTTCATGGCCGCAGATTCGGTTAAATCTATTCCGGCCGCACGTCGTATTGGCATGTCATGGATGATTTTATGTCTGGGTGGCGCAGTAGGTGCAGGTTTCTTTGGTATCGCATTTTTCCAATTGCACCCAGAACTTGCAGGCAAAGTTAGCGGCAATTCAGAATTGGTGTTTATGGAACTGGCCCAGATCCTATTTAATCCATGGGTTGCTGGAATTATCATGGCAGGAATCTTATCTGCGGTGATGAGTACCTTGAGCTGTCAGCTTTTGGTCTGTTCAAGTACCCTGACAGAAGATTTTTATAAATCTTTTCTGCGTAAAAATGCATCGCAAAAAGAGCTGGTTTGGGTCGGTCGTTTAATGGTACTTGCCATTTCAGTCTTTGCGATCTGGTTAGCCAGTAATCCTGAAAGTAAGGTGCTGGGCTTGGTTGCCTATGCATGGGCTGGTTTTGGCGCTGCTTTTGGTCCGCTGATTATTTTATCATTGTTCTGGAAACGCATGACCTTAAACGGCGCTTTGGCAGGCATGATCGTCGGTGCAGTCGTCGTCATTGGCTGGAAAAATCTGTTCGCTTCAACAGGGATTTACGAGATTATTCCGGGCTTCGTTTTAGCAACCATCACCATTATCGTGGTGAGCCTGTTAGGTAAACAACCAGGTAAAGAAGTTACTGATCGTTTTGAAGAAGCAGATCGTTTGTATCATGCATCAAAATAATTGCTAAAAATTTATTTTTAAAATCAGGGACTTTACGAAGTCCCTTTTTTTATATTGCGCTTGGGTAATTTAATTTTTGAGGTTTCTTTTACCACTTGCATCACAGGATAACTCCGCGTTTCCTTCACACCAGGAAGTTGCCATAAAATCTCTCCTGCAAACTTACGGTATTCTTCCATATTGGCGCTACGCACTTTCATCAAGAAATCAAATCCACCACTGGTAATATGACATTCTACAATCTCAGGATACTCCGCTACCGCCTCAATAAATTCATTCAAACCGTTCGCTGTGGTCTTATCGAGCAAAACTTCGACAAAGACCAAAAAACTGGCATGCAGCTTCTCTGCGTTTAATTTTGCCTCGTATCCAATGATAAATTGTTCTTTGGTCAGCTTTTGGACTCGAGCCATAACAGCCGTTGCAGAAAGATTAACTTCTTCAGCCAATTTAGTATTTGAAATCTTTCCATCTTCTTGAAGAATATCAAGAATTTTTAAATCCACACGATCTAGCGACATAAATAAGCCCCAAAACAAAATATTTCACTAAAAAATACCCATATTATAGTGAGTTATTCGGTAATTATTTTGCAATGATAAATTATCTAAACCTATCTCACAAGATTTGAGTGAGATCGTCACTGGAATTTGACATGAACATGATGGATACCGACCCAAATATGGACACAGCAAAACCTCATTTCGGATATATCACTGAATTTAAAGAAAAAAGTGAACTAGAAGAGCGTATAAATACTGCATGGCGTCGTCCAGAACCTGAAGCTGTAGAAACACTGCTTGAAGCGGCTGCGATTTCAGATGAACTTGATCATAAAATTTATGAATTGGCATTTGATCTTGCCAATGCGTTACGCGAACGCAAAACCTCTTCGGGCAAAGCAGGGATTGTTCAGGGTTTATTACAAGAGTTTTCGCTTTCGTCTCAGGAAGGCATCGCCCTCATGTGTCTAGCTGAGGCTTTGCTCCGTATTCCTGATGCAGCAACACGCGACTTACTGATTCGTGACAAAATCAATCAAGGCAACTGGAAAGACCATGTGGGTCAAAGTAGCTTGATGTTTGTCAATGCCGCAGCTTGGGGTTTAATGCTGACGGGTAAACTGATGGAAACGCCGAAGCAAGGTAGTTTATCTGGTTTATTGACTTCGATCATTGCACGTAGCGGTCGTGGTGTCATCCGTAAAGCAGTCGATGTTGCGATGCGGATGATGGGTGAGCAGTTTGTGACAGGCGAAACCATCGAAGAAGCACTCGACAACGCCAAATCTCTTGAACACAAAGGTTTCCGCTACTCTTACGATATGTTGGGTGAAGCAGCCCTCACCGATCATGATGCTGAGCGTTATTTTAACGATTATACGCAGGCGATTCATTCGATTGGACGCGCATCCAATGGCAAAGGCGTTTACGATGGCCCGGGTATTTCGATCAAACTCTCGGCATTGCATCCGCGTTACCAGCGTTCACAAATTGCACGTGTACATGATGAGCTTTATGGCAAAGTATTTGAGTTGGCACAGCTTGCAAAAAAATATGATATCGGTTTAAACATTGATGCCGAAGAAGCAGATCGTCTGGAAATTTCACTGGAATTATTAGAGCGACTTTGCTTTGAACCAGAACTTGCAGGATGGAAAGGCATTGGTTTTGTGATTCAGGCTTATCAAAAACGTTGCTTCTATGTGGTTGATTATGTGGTTGATCTAGCCAAACGTAGCCAAAAGCGTTTAATGATTCGTTTGGTCAAAGGTGCCTATTGGGATAGCGAAATCAAGAAAGCCCAAATCGATGGTATGGATGACTACCCTGTCTTTACTCGTAAAGTCCATACTGATTTGTCTTATATTGCTTGTGCCAAAAAACTTTTGGCTGCACCTGAACAAATTTACCCACAGTTTGCCACACATAATGCTCAATCACTTGCGACCATTTACCAGTTGGCAGATCCATCAAAATACTATGTGGGTCAATACGAATTTCAATGCTTGCATGGCATGGGCGAACCGTTGTACGAACAAGTCGTAGGCGCTCGTAGTGACAATAAACTCGGTATTCCATGTCGCATCTATGCACCTGTAGGCAACCATGAAACTTTACTTGCATATTTGGTTCGTCGTTTATTGGAAAATGGTGCAAATACTTCATTCGTGAATCGTATTGCTGATCAAAACTTAAAGATTGAAGATTTGATTCAATCGCCATTTAAAGACATTCAAAATATTGCTGCACGTGAAGGTCAAGTCGGTTTAAAACATCCTGCTATTCCATTACCGCTTAATATGTATGGAAATTCTCGTCAAAACTCTAAAGGTTTCGATCTTGCCAATGATGCAACTTTGGCAGCGTTAAATGAAACTGCACAGCAGCTTGAAAATAAAGTCTGGGAAAGCAAAGCCTTACTTGCTCAATCTGTTGATCAGGTCGAGGTCAGCCCACAAGCGTTGCTAAATCCAGCCATTCATGCAGATATCGTTGGCTATGTTCAGGAAGCAACCCTTGAGCATGTCGAAGTTGCATTAAATTCAGCGATCCAAGCGCAACAACGCTGGGCAAATACTGGAAAAAGTCAACGTGCAATCGCGCTTAAAAAAGCGGCGGATGTGATGGAATCACAGATGCAAGAGTTGATGATTCTACTGTGCCGTGAAGCAGGTAAAACCTATGCCAATGCCATTGCAGAGGTCCGTGAAGCGGTCGATTTTCTACGTTATTACGCCACGCAGATTGAAAGCTTCAATCCAACCACTCAGATGCAGCCTTTGGGTACAGTGCTGTGTATTAGTCCTTGGAACTTCCCACTGGCAATTTTTACAGGTCAAATCGCAGCAGCCTTAGCCTCAGGCAACTGCGTGATTGCCAAGCCTGCGGAGCAAACTCCACTGATTGCGGCACAAGCGGTGCAAATGCTACATGAAGCAGGTATTCCAACCGATGTATTACAGCTATTGCCTGGTCGTGGTGAAACTGTTGGTGCCAAACTGAGTGCTGATGATCGAATTCAAGGCATCATGTTTACCGGTTCAACTGAAGTCGCCAAAATTTTGCAAAAAACTGTCGCTAAACGCCTATCACCAGCTGGTCAACCTATTCCTCTGATTGCGGAAACTGGCGGTCAAAATGCCATGATTGTTGATTCATCAGCATTGACTGAACAAGTGGTCATTGATGTAGTCAACTCTGCTTTTGACAGCGCAGGTCAACGTTGCTCTGCCCTACGTATTTTATGTGTACAAGAGGACAATGCCAAAACGCTGGTCACCATGCTCAAAGGTGCAATGCAACAATTGATCATGGGCAATCCATTTATCTTAAAAACAGATATTGGTCCTGTGATTGATTTAGAAGCAAAGCAAACCATTGATCAGCATATCCGAAAAATGCGCAGCAAAGGCTATCCTGTACATCAGCTAATCTTAAATGATGATGCAACCCAACAAGCCGAATTCAATCAGGGAACTTTTGTTGCACCGACATTGATTGAACTTCCAAATCTTGATGATCTTGAGCGTGAAGTCTTCGGTCCAGTTTTGCATGTCATTACTTATAAACACGGCGAAGTACAACAGCTTCTTGAACGTATTAATGCCAAAGGTTATGGCTTAACTATGGGCTTGCATACTCGTATCGATGAAACGATCAATACGGTGGTGCAACATGCAGAAGTGGGTAATTTATATATCAACCGTAATATTGTGGGTGCTGTGGTCGGTGTGCAACCTTTTGGTGGTGAAGGTTTATCAGGTACAGGTCCTAAAGCGGGTGGCCCACTCTATCTTTATCGCCTCATGGCCGATTGTTCTGAAAAAGCATTGCAAATTCCATTTGGTGTGAAGGCAGAAAAAATCTCTGAGCCATTACCACAGTTGGCGTTATTCCGTGAATTTTTTGCATGGGTAAAACAACAGTATCCAGAGCAAAAGTTTCCAAGTGTCGTGCCGATGAATGTGGGTCATGCTTTTGACTTACAAGGCCCGACAGGTGAAACCAATCGTTATATGATGTTACCGCGAAAACGCGTGTTGGCACTTGCTCAAAATGAACTGGATTTGATTCATCAAATGCTGGCGATTTTTGCAGTCAACAGTCAGGTTGCGTTATTGGAAAATCATCCATTCTTGCAAAGATTTGGACAACAGTTACCTAAAGCAGTCCGTCAGTCGATCATTGAAATTGGTCATGTCGAGCATGGGGATTTTGATGCAGTGCTTCATCATGGTTCGATTGATGAGTTGCAGACATTACAAACGCAAATTGCCAATCGTAAAGGTGCAATTGTAGGCATTACTCATCTGCAACATTCAGAGCAAGTTATTCCGCTTGAACGTCTTGTGATTGAACACGCAATCAGTGTCAATACTGCTGCCGCAGGCGGTAATGCAAGTTTGATGACCATGTCTGAATAAATCAGACCTGTATCATCGCTTTTAAGTAAATGCCCTAAATATTTAACATTTGGGGCGTTTGCTTTAAGATGATAATTTCTTTTTATAAAAATAAAGATGAAATTCTACAACGCTCAGGATTATCAACCTCAATGTGAAGATCGTTTTCGCCATTATCAAACATGCATTCATGAAATACTTCCTTTATCCAAAATTGAGCATATTGGTTCATCCTCAATACCTCATGCAATGTCCAAAGGTGATTTGGATATTTATGTAGAAATAGAACAAGCTCAATTTGATCATGCAATTCTAGCTCTTAAAAAATTTGGATTTGTCGAACAGCAAGATACTTTAAGAACAAATGAACTTTGTATGCTGATTTCACCACATGAAGAAGTTGCATTACAGGTCGTCGTTCAAAACTCTATATTTCAATTTTTTCTCAGTTTTCGAGATAAATTACGTGCAAATTCTCAATTAGTTAAACAATATAATCGATTGAAAATTCATTGTTTAGATTCAGACCCAGAAATCTATCGAAGATACAAATCTGCATTTATTGAACACGTTTTACAAATGGATTAAATCCAAGTTTTCTCGCGGTTCATCGGTTTTTTTGCTAGTATTTGCGCTTTGACTCATCTTGTTATTTTTCCTATTTATGTCGCAAACTTACCAGCAACAGCTTCAAAGTAAAATTGAACGGATCACGCAGCAATTTGCAGAATTTAATGCGCCTGAACTTGAAGTATTTGAATCTCCTGAGCAATATTTTCGGATGCGTGCAGAATTTCGGATCTGGCATACCGAGGATGATCTTTTCTATGCCATGTTTGAACGCGGTGAAGATGGTAAACAAAAAGAAGTCGTGCGGGTAGATGAATTTCCAATTGCAGACAAAAGCATCAATGAACTCATGCCTAAATTATTACAGGAATTAAAAGCCAATCCTGTTTTATCGCAACGGATTTTTGAAGCTGATTTTTTAGCCACCTTAAGCGGTGAAATGCTGGTAACCCTCATTTACCACCGCAAGTTAGATGACCAATGGGAAACTGCGGCGAAATCACTCGCTGAAAAACTCAATATTAAAATTATGGGTCGTAGCCGCGGTCAAAAAGTCATCATTGGCGAAGACTATGTAGTTGAACAACTCAATGTGCATGGTCGCACCTTTAAATACAAACAAATCGAAAGTAGCTTTACCCAACCCAATGCACAAGTTTGTCAAAAAATGCTGACCTGGGCTTGTGATGTCATTCAGGGTACAAATCAGGATTTACTAGAACTATATTGTGGCAATGGCAATTTCACACTGCCTTTGTCCTTACATTTTCGCCGAGTGTTGGCAACAGAACTGGCTAAAAGCTCAGTTTATGCTGCGCAGTGGAATATTGAACAAAATCAGATCGATAATATTCAGATTGCACGACTCTCTGCCGAAGAATTTACTCAGGCTTATCAGGGCGAACGTGAATTTAGACGTTTACAAGAAGCCAATATCGATATTCAAAGCTACGAGTTTGATACGATATTTGTTGATCCACCACGTGCAGGCATTGACAATGAAACCCTGAAACTTTTGACAGGTTTTAAGCGTATTCTCTATATTTCATGTAACCCTGATACGCTGTATGACAATTTAAAAACTTTAAGTAAAACGCACCGTATCACTCGCTTTGCTTTGTTTGATCAGTTTCCATTTACTCATCATGTCGAATCAGGTGTATTGCTCGAATTAATTTAAACAAATTATTGCAATGTAATTTTTAGAATAAAGGGTTTTTAGATAACCCTTTATTCTTTATACATATTTAAATATAAAAATATGATATAAAACAAAGATCAAGCCCCTCGTACTGTCATAATTTCGTTAAATCCAAGTGTTATCATCGGAAAATTTAGAGTTTATTTGCTGCTTTTATCACTTTAGTTGACTTGTATTTTATTTTATTTTGGCTATATTTCGAGCTATGTTAAGTTGAATGTGAAGGCTCTATGAGTTTTTGGCAAAAGCTGTTTTCAGCAGATGAAATCAATAACGAGCATAAGAACCAGATTGCTTGTGTTGAAAATGATTGTTCATGTAAAACCAACGAGCAGTTAGTCTCTGCGTTAGCAAAAGCGACTGATGAAGATATCATCAAAGGGATTAAGAAAGTACTGGTATCTCGTGGTTATAGCCGCAAAGAGTTGAACGAGATTAACCACCATCCCGTACAGTAAAATGAAACCGCCCATTGGCGGTTTTTTTATGATCTGCAAAATTTAGAATTAAGTAACCCAATCATCGGCCCCAAACTATATCGACGATCTTCTCGGTAAATTTTAGGTAAATATAAACTTGAGATTGAACCATCCAAATACAGTGCATTGTCGATATTCAACTCATCTTTAAAAAACTGGGCAAACTGATAAAAATTAACGCGATTGCGTGTGATCACAAAATACAATGTATTATCTTTGATCCCTACACCATTTCTAATTTTTAACGAATCAGAATCAGCTAAAAACTTTGGATTGATTTTTCCATCAATGATCAACATTGGCCCAGATTGGGTGGCATAATTGGCTTTAAAGCGACTTGTTTTAAAATCTTGTGTGGTTTCAATCACAGCCTGCTGATCATTCCACGCCACGACGCCATTGGGCTGCAAAAAAAAGTTTCCAAAACCTTGTTGCTCATTCAATCCTGTAAGTTGTTTCCGATTTTCAATATACAACCCAACAGGCGCATAATCTGGATGATACATGCCTGCATTCATCGCAAATTCTAAGCGCTCACAATAATGAAGCTGTTTTTTAATATTTTCAAATTTGAGTAAAGGCTGCTGCGATGGATCATTTAAAAATAATTGAAGATCGGATAGTTTTTTGACTTGGATGACATCGGCATCTACACCAGCTTGAGTAAGCTGAACTCGCTGATAATCAAATCGTTCACTGGCATAATTTGACTGAGTAAATAAGGTCGATAAAACTGGTAAAACAACCACAGATTTTAAAACGCTTCTCCACTTCGACATTCTGCTACTCTTTTATGGCTGAATCATTTGAGCACGATACCAAGTAAAATAGGCTCAAAGTAAGTTTTTTTGCACTTTTATAGAACACTTTCACACTATAATGGTTATAATCAGTTCTGTATCATCGCAATACAATACAGTGGTTTACTTTATTGGATCTGGTGAATATGCAGCATTCGGTCAAACGGTTTCCAATAGGTTCTCATCTTATTGTGAAACATCTAGGTTATAGCCACCACGGAATTTACGCAGGTCGTGGACGTGTCATCCATTATTCAGGATTGGCACATCTTTTTAAAAAGAAACCGATTGAGATCACCACGCTCGAACAGTTTTCTCACGGCAAAAAAATCCATGTCCGTTATTACCATCATCCAAAATATAAAGGACGTGTCGTGGTACGGCGTATGCGTTCGCGTATGCACGAAAATTATTATCACTTGATTATCAATAACTGTGAACATCTCTGTAGTTGGGCAATCACGGGGATTGAAAGCAGTCCTCAAGTAGTGAAAATGATGAATCGACTGACCACATTGGGCTATATCAGTTCAATGATGAGTTATATGAATAGTTTTTACCTGACCATTGCCACCACATGTTTTGCTCTGGTTCTATACATCAAGAAAAAATTGCGCGATAAAGCGAAAATGCAAATGCCCACTTATTTGTTTTATAAACAAGATCATAAAGAATAAATGATCAATACTGATATTAGGTTTTCATCATAATTGTCGATATTCGGGCGATACCATAAAAAGCCAATTGAACCAAAATCGCCATAAAAACACCCACTGCAACCACTTGCCAAAAATCAAAAGATGCCCAGCCAGCAGCTAAAACAATAAAGAAGACTGTTAGGGAATATAAACCCCTCACTGTTCCATGATAGAGCATGGTAACGGCTTCACTTCCCTGCATGATATGCGTGAAAATAGCCATGACAGAACCAATAATAGGAAATACCGCAAGCAGCCCACTCCATTGACTACTAAGAACATAAGCCAATGCGGTCACCACTAGGGTAAATAGACCACCAGCCAACATTCTTAAAGGTAAATCATTAAACTGACGTGCAGGGACAACAATGGTGGTTAATGCAGGTAAAAGAAATGGAGCAAGCATTAACCCCAGTATCGCCACTAAACTCACCACATATAGATTCTGTGGTAAAAAAGTCAGTAAAGTCGCTGTAATTATCCATACAAGGATACCTCCCAGAAATGAAACACTCCAGTGACAAGATCGACTGAGCCAGCAATAGGCAATACCAAAACTTAGTAAAGACACAACACCTGAAATACCCGCTATCGCTGCATTTAAACCAAATCCCATCCCTTGATCAATTGCCATGAGTACCACGATTGGCCCTGCAACCACAGGCATCCCACTTAATATACCAGCGACTTAAGTTCCCCAGCGCCGCCCCGCTAAACTCACCAAAAGAATAAAAAAAGGAACGATGAATAATTTTGCAATAAACATTGGATAACCATAAAAAAGCCTCTACATGTAGAGGCTTGAATGAACTGTAAAAATAAATATTACTTTTCACGATCTAGCACTAACAACATCATAAATCATGAAAAACTAGCGTTTATCTATTTTTGAGTCTAACGAAAAAATAAGGCATTGCCTTATTTTTTCTCAGCTTTAAAGCTATCTTTAAGGTCTAAGACACGATTAAACACAGGTTTTGCTGAAGTATGATCATATTGATCTGCCACAAAATAACCTTCGCGCTCAAACTGGAAACGATCTTCAGGTTTTGCTTGAGCCAATGCAGGTTCAATATAAGCCTGTACTACGTTTAAAGATTCAGGGTTTAGATGTGCCAAAAAGTCATCATCTGCATCTGGAGCCGCTTCTGTAAATAAACGCTCATAAATACGGACTTCAGCAGGAACACCTTTAATTGCAGAAACCCAATGAATCACACCTTTGACTTTACGGCCTTCTGGATTTTTGCCTAAAGTTTCTGGATCAATTGAACATTTCAGCTCAATCACTTCACCATTGCCACCCTTAATCACTTCATCACATTTAATGACATAGGCATGGCGCAAACGCACTTCTCCGTCAGGAATCAAGCGTTTAAAGCCTTTTGGTGGCACTTCTTCAAAATCCTTACGGTCAATATAGATTTCGCGTGTCAAAGGAATTACACGTTCACCCATTTCTACATTAGGATGACGCGCATGTTTTAAATCCAGTTCTTCTGGCAAATTGGTCAAGGTGACTTTAAGTGGATTCAGTACTGCCATGCCACGCGCTGCGGTATTTTCCAAAGACTGACGAATACAAAACTCAAGCATCGCTACATCGACAATACCATCAGTTTTAGAAACCCCAACACGGCGACTAAAATCACGCAATCCTTCTGGTGTAAAGCCACGACGACGCATTCCGACCACAGTTGGCATACGCGGATCATCCCAGCCATTGACATATCCACCTTCAACCAAACGGCGTAATTTACGTTTAGAGGTGATGGTGTAATCAATATTTAAACGTGAGGATTCGTATTGACGTGGCACATCTGGTGAATGTACTTTTTCAATGACCCAGTCATAAAATGGACGGTGATCCTGAAACTCTAGTGTACAAAGTGAATGTGTAACTCCTTCAATGGCATCTGACAATGGATGCGCATAGTCGTACATCGGGTACATTTTCCATTTATCACCCGTTTGGTGATGTTCAGAATGCAAGACACGATACAAAATCGGATCGCGCATATGTACATTGGTACTTGTCATATCAATCTTGGCGCGAAGAACAGCTTCACCTTCTTTAAACTCGCCATTGCGCATCTTTTCAAAACGCTCAAGGTTTTCAGCAACAGAAGTTTCACGATAAGGCGAGTTTTTACCAGGTTCAACAAAATTGCCACGATTCAGCTTAATTTCTTCAGGACTTTGCAAATCAACATAAGCATCACCTTGTTCAATCAGCTGAACCGCCCACGCATACAGTTGATCAAAATATCCCGACGCATAGCGTGGCTCACCTTGCCATTCGAAGCCAAGCCATTTCACATCATTTTCAATACCATCGACATATTCTTGTTCTTCTGCATCTGGGTTGGTATCGTCAAAACGTAGGTTACAATACCCATCAAATTCTTCTGCAACCCCAAAGTTTAAACAAATCGCTTTGACGTGACCAATATGCAAATAACCATTTGGCTCTGGCGGGAAACGAGTCACCACTGTTTTAGTTTTGCCACTGGCTAAATCATCAGTAATCACCTGACGTACAAAATCTAAGCCCGCCTGTTGTTCTTGCTGCGCAGAATCGACAGATGCATGAGTATTCGATGTCGGAGAATTGGGCACAGTTGAAACAACATCATTTGGCTTCATATAAATATTTCACTTCTTTACAGTTAAAATTTGACTGAATGAAACGCAATCTTTGTTTTTTAACAAAGAAATTTACGTTTTTTACTTGCTATGTAGTTTACAGTTTGCTTATGCTTCTCTCAACCAAAAAACCCATGGCTTTCATGTCCATGATTAGGAGATTATGTAATGAGTTTTCCTCAAGTCGAATTAAACACCAACAAAGGTCGTATTGTTCTTGAGCTTAACACTGAAAAAGCGCCTAAAACAGTTGCTAACTTCTTGGAATATGTTCGTGATGGTTTCTATGATGGCGTAATTTTCCATCGTGTAATTGATGGTTTTATGATCCAAGGCGGCGGCATGGATGAAAACTTCAAAGAAAAAGCCACTCGTGACTCAATTGAAAACGAAGCGGATAACGGTCTAAGCAATGACGAAGGTACTATTGCGATGGCGCGTACTCAAGCACCTCACTCTGCATCTGCTCAATTCTTCATTAATGTGAAAAACAACTCATTCCTTAACCATACTGGCAAAACAGCTCAAGGTTGGGGTTATGCTGTGTTTGGTAAAGTTGTTGAAGGAATGGATGTGGTAAGCGACATTAAAAATGTTCGTACAGGTAACCGTGGCTATCACGCTGATGTTCCTTTAGAAAATGTTGTGATTGAATCTGCTAAAATTATTTCTGAATAATTTTAAACGGCATCTTTTGTGACTTATCTGTTTATCTCAGATTTACATTTGTCACCTGAACACCCTCGATTGATTCGGGGGTTTTTAGATTTGTTACGCCATTATCAGAATAAAAATACCCAACTCTATATTTTAGGTGATTGGTTTAATGCATGGATTGGCGATGACTATACTGCCCCATGGTTAGATGAAATTATTGATGCATTAAAAAAATTTGATGATTTAGGTAATCAAATTTATTTCCAAGTAGGCAATCGTGATTTTGCCTTAGGCCAGGACTTTTTAAAGCAATTTCATGGAATTTTACTTCCAGATATTTACACGCTTGAAATTGCAGGTCAGCAGTATCGGCTCGAACACGGTGATGCTTTATGTACTGATGACGTAGCCTATCAACGATTTAAAAAGATTATTCGCAATCCTTATCTGGTCGCTTTTTTAAAGAAAACGCCACTCAGTTTTAGACAAAAACTCGCCAATGGCTTTCGCAAAAAAAGTCGAGAAAATAAGCAACAAAAATCTTATGAAATCATGGATGTGAATGATCAGGCGGTTATCGAAGCTTTAGAAAATATTAATTATCTAATTCATGGACATACGCATCGTCCTGAAATTCATCCAGTAGAAAACAAACTTAGAATTGTTTTAGGCGACTGGCGCGAACAAACCAGTGAAGCCATGATTTTAGAAGTCGATGAGTACGGACAACCACACTTTATCAAATGGCAAATCGCTTAAGTTTTATTCATTCTTTTTTGTTCCGTTGATTTTTATTGAAAAATATTTCATCTGTTTAAATTTCGATTTATGATCATCAGCTATGTATATCCCTTACAAATTAGGTGAATGATCATGAACTTATTAGATACCGCAAAAAGTCGCTATACCACCAAAGCTTATGATCCATCAAAAAAAATACCGAGCGAACAGTTTGAGCGTTTATTGGAAGTTCTACGCCTAACCCCATCTTCAGTCAATATTCAACCTTGGCATTTTTTAATTGCTGAAAGCACAGAAGCGAAGCAACGTGTTGCTAAGGCCATGACTGGACGCTATGCCTATACTGCTCCCAAAGTTTTGGATTCATCCCACACAATTGTATTCTGCACCCGCATTGATGCAACACCTGAACATTTAGAACAACTGCTTGAGCAGGATGATCTCAACGGTCGTTTTAAAGATGAAAAAGCCAAACAAGGACAGCGTGAAACACGTGCAGGTTATGTCGATTTTTATCGTAACGAACAAAAAAATCTGTTTGGCTGGATGGAAAATCAAACTTTTATTGCTCTCGGCCAGTTACTCCTCGCAGCGGGACTCGAAGGCATTGATGCCACACCAATGGGTGGTTTTGATGAAGATGTGCTAAATGAAGAGTTTGGCTTAACAGAAAAAGGCTTTCGTGCTTCAGTGGTCGTTGCCTTAGGTTATAGAAGTGAAACAGACTTTAATGCCAAATTACCCAAATCACGTTTAAGTGATGAAGTCATTTTTACTCAGCTTTAATATTTTATAATTCCGTCATCATTGGCTTAATAAATGCTGATGATGACATTTAATAAAGCATAATAATGAAATATCATCTTGAAATTATTAAATAATCATCCCAATTCTACTTTTTTTTGTGCTCATTTATTTAATTATAACCAACCCTCCATATACACTACAAAATAATGGATTTTTTTGATGGGTACAATGATTGTTTACTTCATTTATTGTATTATCGTCGCGCCGATTGCTTTTTTGATTTCCGTTATTTTAAATCATTATTATATTTTAAACTTATTGACGATCTTAATCAGTGCTTTCGTTGTGGCTACGCCCTTTTATTTATTTATCAACTTCTTGTATGCAGCAAGCATTCCAAATCCATGGTGGAAAATGTATAGTCATTTTTCCACCATTTTAATGACTATTAGACTTCTTTCATAATTGTTTGTACCCTCTTTATTTTTCTCCCATAGGGAGAAATAAAAAGGACTTATGAAAGAAGTCTATTGTTCCTGCATTTTCTACTGAATTTTTTTGAAATAGTTTGCAAGAAAAATATGAGATTTTTACATTGCTTGCGCCAAACAAACCACACCAGCAATTCCTAAAACCAAACCGAGCACTGTCATCCAGTTTGTTTTTTCTCTAAATAGAATCATGCCACTCAAAATACCAAATACCACAACTAAAATATTCATGCCAGCAAAAACAATCGCAGGAGAATCTTTCAACAACATATGTGCTTTAACATATAGCGCAATATTACTAAAGTTTAAAATACCTAAGACCAAACCAGCCATTATATTCTTGGTCAACCATGGCTGTTTTAAGATAAAACCCACATAAATAAATGAAAATATAAATGATGTAATAAAAATTAAATTTAACGTGACTGAAAACTGTAGACCTAAACTACTGGTATATTTAAGCAGAATATCGACCAGTGCATAACCTAACCATACACCGATTAAAGCCATGATCGATTTATGATAATGACTGGAATTTTGGTTTTTCCCTTTTGCCAAAATAATACTTAGAACTGCGGCTAAACCTAAACCAATACCCACAATTTTTAAGGTATTAAAATTTTCATGAAAAATAAAATAAGCCGCCAATAAAGACCATACCACGGATAAACGCTGTGCCAGTTCTGTTTTTATGATCCCTGCAAATTGTAGAGATTTTGCCAAACATAAAAATATACTGGGTAAAATTAAACCTAAGATAATAATTAACCACCACGGCGTATGCTGTAAAGATAAATGACTCAGATCAGGCTTAAACCAGAAAAAGCAAAGTAGACTTGCACTGAGGTAGTTCCAGACAATCATCTGAATCGGCTCAAATCCTTTTTCTTTGAGCCATTTCAGTAAAATAGAAACAGAGACACTACATAATGCTGATAATGCAATTAATTCCATCTTGCTCTCGCGTGGTTTTTATCTTTTTTGTGGATAAAAGAAAAGCCCACGTATGGGCTTTTTCCAGAATCGAATCATTAAACGATCAGTTATTTATAACGATCGACCATGACTTCCAAAGAAATTGGACGAATCTTATCGGCATTACCCGCTGTACCAAATGCTTCGTAACGATCGATACAAATTTGTTTCATTGCATCAACTGTTTTAGCGAAATATTTACGCGGATCAAATTCGGCTGGATTTTCCGCCATAAAGCGACGAATTGCACCAGTCGAAGCTAAACGTAAATCGGTATCAATATTGATCTTACGTACACCGTGCTTGATTGCTTCTACAAGCTGATCAACTGGTACACCATAAGTTTCCCCGATATTACCACCGTATTCATTAATGATTTTTAACCATTCCTGAGGTACAGAGCTAGAACCATGCATCACCAAATGTGTATTTGGTAGTGCAGCATGGATTTCTTTAATACGATCAATCGCAAGAATATCGCCTGTCGGTGGACGAGTAAACTTGTATGCACCGTGTGAAGTCCCCACTGCAATTGCTAGAGCATCGACATTGGTATCTGCAACAAATTGTGTTGCTTCTTCAACAGAAGTTAAAAGCTGAGAATGATCAAGGACACCTTCCGCCCCCACACCATCTTCTTCACCAGCCAAACCAGTCTCAAGACTACCTAAACAGCCGATTTCACCTTCTACGGATACACCACAAGCATGTGCCATTTGTACCACACGGCGAGTGACATCGACGTTGTAGTCATAATCCATTGGGGTTTTACCATCTGAACCCAATGAACCGTCCATCATCACCGAGCTAAAGCCCAACTGAATAGAACGTTGGCAGACATCTGGGCTTGTACCATGATCCTGATGCATCACCACTGGAATGTGTGGCCATTCTTCAACTGCTGCCAAAATAAGATGACGCAAGAATGGTGCACCTGCGTATTTACGCGCACCTGCCGAAGCTTGCACAATAACAGGTGAATTGGTTGCATCCGCGGCCAACATGATTGCGCGCATTTGTTCTAAGTTGTTTACGTTAAACGCTGGTACGCCATAGGTATGTTCTGCGGCGTGATCCAAGAGCTGGCGCAATGAAATAAGTGCCATAATATCCTCCCAGGTAGTGCGACATATTCTACCTTGTCATTTGTTTCAAATCAGCAACAAATCACAGGATTTCAAAAAAAATCCCTGCATAGGCAGGGACTTTTAACAAAAGCCTACATAACTTAGTGTGCTTTGTCTTGTTTTTGTTCAACAGCGGCTGCTTCTTCAGTTGCTGGTGTTGCAGCATCCGCAGGAGCATTAGCAACAGATTAAGGAATATCTGTATTTTTTTCATCCATCACAGGTTTGTCGAGTGCATCAATAGCCGCTTGTTGTTCTGGAGTGACTTTTTCTTCAACAGGTGCAGCTTGACCTTCATGCGATGCAGGTGCATCATTTTTTTTAGCACAAGCCGTTAAAGTTAAAGGGATAACAACGATTGCAGCTAAAATTAATTTCAATTTCATCATGTTTTCTCACAACTGATTACTAATCGCGTTTAGTTTATTGCAACTTTGTGACAGTTATATGAATCTAAAATGAAAAAACAGGCCGATATAAATCGACCTGTTTCAAATTTATGACAGTAAATCTATATGTGCTTAAGCACGTTCAAGCAAGACAGCGACTGCGGGCAAGGTTTTACCTTCAACAAATTCAAGGAAAGCGCCACCACCTGTGGAGATATAACCAATTTTATCTGCAACTTCATACTTATCAATTGCAGCCAAAGTATCACCACCACCTGCGATAGAGAATCCTTCAGATTCAGCAATTGCCAATGACAGTGTTTTGGTTCCTTCGCCAAACTGATCGACTTCAAATACGCCCACTGGACCATTCCAAAGAATGGTTTTAGCCGTTTTTAAGATTTCAGCAAAGGCTTTCGCCGTTTCAGGACCAACATCTAAAATCATGTCATTGTCTGCAATATCTTCAACCTTCTTCACAACGGCTTTTGCTTTTGCTAATGAGCCGAGGAAGTCAGCAAAATCAATTTCTGCTACATCAGCAACCACCACATCCGTTGGAAGTGGAACAGATACTTTGGCTGCGATTGCTTTGGCTGTATCGATTAGATCATTTTCACACAATGATTTGCCCACATTGAAACCAGCGGCTGCCAAGAAGGTATTGGCAATCCCACCACCGACAATCAATTGACCGCAAATATCAGAAAGTGAAGTTAAAACATCCAGTTTTGTGGAAACTTTAGAACCTGCAACAATCGCAACCATTGGCTTTTCAGGAGTTTGAAGTGCGCGACCCAAAGCATCTAATTCAGCTGCAAGTAAAGGCCCTGCCGCAGCTACTTTTGCGTAACGTGCTGCACCTTCGGTTGAGGCTTCTGCACGGTGTGCAGTACCGAATGCATCCATCACAAACACATCACAAAGCGCAGCGTATTTTTGTGCCAATTCTGCGTTGTTTTTCTTTTCGCCGTGGTTAAAACGTACATTTTCAAGTAAAACCACCTGACCCGCGTCGACGTCAACGCCATCTAGATAGTCTGTATAGAGTTTTACTTCTTGACCCAATGCTTTGCTTAAATATGCTGCAACGGGGGCAAGAGATTGTTCTGGTTTTGGCTCACCTTCCACTGGACGGCCTAAATGAGAGAACACCATGACCGCAGCGCCTTTTTCTAAAGCAGCCTGAATCGTTGGTAATGCAGCACGTAAACGTGCATCGCTGGTAATTTCCCCATTTTTGACAGGCACGTTTAAATCTTCACGAATAAGGACACGTTTGCCTGCTAAATCTAGGTCAGTCATGCGCTGAAAATTCATGTATTGCTCTCTTTATAGATTTAAAAACGCGCCAATTTTAAATGATTGCACTAAAAAAAGTTAGTTTTTTTGTAGAAAAGCTGTAGAAAGATAAACTTTTGATTATGATAGGTTCAGTTGTTTTTATGACGAAGGCCTATGTCTATTCATCCAGATCCAAAAATTAATCGCTTGAATGTTTTGGGCGAACCACTTGCAAGCTGTTGTTTTGATCCGATAACAGGATATTTTCGTAATGGTTTTTGCCATACTGCGGTGAGTGATCTTGGGCAACATACCGTGTGTGCAGAAATGACTTCAGAGTTTTTAAGTTACTCACAAAAAGTGGGCAATGATCTGACTACGCCACTTCCAGAAGTGGATTTTCCTGGGGTGAAGCCCGGTGATTTTTGGTGTATTTGTGTGACCCGCTGGGTCGAAGCCTATCAGGCAGGTTTTGCACCGCCGATTAAGTTACAGGCATGTCATCAATCAGTTTTAAGCTATGTGCCTTTAGATGTGCTGATGGAATACGCGGTTTAATGAGTCATTCTGAACTTATATTGGCCTCTGGTAGCCAAACACGTAAAGCGCTAATGGATCGGCTAGGTCTTGTTTATCGCTGTATTTCACCAGATATTGATGAATCAGCAAAAGGCGAAACACATGCCGATGCGCTTGCACGACGTTTGTCTTTTGAAAAGGCTAAAGTGATTGCAGAACAATATCCAGATGCGATTGTGATAGGTTCAGATCAGGTCGCTTGGCGAAGCCATACACCACAGGATTTTATAGGCAAACCCTTAACTACTGAAAATGCCATTACACAGCTTATGGCAAACTCTGGTCAAAGCCTATGTTTTAGTACTGGACTTAGTATTCAGCATTTACACAGTGGTTTTGAAAAAACGCTGGATGAACATTATCAGGTTAAATTTCGTGAGCTTACACTGGATGAAATTCAGCGTTATGTCGCGATTGAACAACCTTTACAATGTGCAGGAAGTTTTCGCTGCGAAGGTTTGGGCATTAGTTTATTTGAGTCAATGTCGGGCAATGATCAAACGACACTGATGGGACTGCCTTTAATCCAGCTATGCTATTATTTGAGGCAATTAAATATTGTGATTCCATAACTTTAACTAAAATGGGAACGAATCATGAAAAAAATATTTTTAGCTGCATCATTTGCTGATGTTTCATCACATTTAGCTGTCTTTTTAAATGAGTCATTACAGGATAGATCTGTCGCATTTATTGCAACAGCATCTTTAGTCGAAGACTATCGTG
Organism: Acinetobacter ursingii DSM 16037 = CIP 107286; assembly: GCF_000368825.1. Taxonomy (GTDB): domain Bacteria; phylum Pseudomonadota; class Gammaproteobacteria; order Pseudomonadales; family Moraxellaceae; genus Acinetobacter; species Acinetobacter ursingii. The sequence continues at coordinate 187,678 of NZ_KB849716.1, forward strand.
GATACGTTGAAAATGACAGACTTGCCTTCAAAAACTTAGGTTTAAATATTAACGAACTTGATATAAGTCATTCTACATTTGAATCAATGAAGACCATATTGTCAGAAAGTGACTACATTTTTATCTCTGGAGGCAATACATTTTATTTGTTGCAAGAGCTGAGACGTACGGGTGCAGATCAGCTTATCTCTGATTGGATTAATCGAGGAAAACCCTATATTGGAAGTTCGGCGGGGAGTATTGTTTTAGCCCCAGATATTGATTATATCCAGTTGATGGATGATATAAAAAAAGCACCACAACTTAGTGATACACAAGGTTTGAATTTAATCGATTTCTATCCGCTTCCTCATTTCAACAATGACCCTTTTATTGAGATTGCGCATCAAATTTACACCAACTATTTCTCACAATTAAGCTTAAAACCAATAGATAACGATCAATTTATTATCGTTGACGAACAATAAATACTTTAAAAAATTGATATCTGTTTACCCACTCAATCTTGCATCATCTTGTAACTTGATAACGATTATTGAACAATATACAAAATATTTTGGTTTTTGTGTTATGTCCAAATCTCTTGATGTCTTAGGCGGAATTACCGCAGAACAATTTTTAACTGAATACTGGCAAAAAAAACCATTACTGGTTCGTAATGCTATGCCAGAAATTATCCATATTCTTGAGCCTGATGATGTTAAAGAACTGGCTTTAGAAGAAACCGTTTCTGCGCGTCTACTCAAGCAAAAAGATAAAGATCCAAATCAATGGACTGTCAAATCTTCTCCATTGATCAAAGGTGATTTTCAGAAGATGCCAAAACTGTGGACTTTATTGGTTCAGGCGGTCGATCACTATTCTTTTGATCTGGCAGAACTCTGGAACAAGTTTCCATTTATCCCCCAATGGCGACGTGATGACATTATGGTGTCTTATGCCCCGAAAGGCGGTTCTGTAGGTCAACATTTTGACTTTTATGATGTTTTTCTAGTTCAAGGTTATGGTCATCGTCGTTGGCAACTCGGGCAAATGTGTGATGCCTCAACTGAGTTTGTACCAAATCAGCCGTTAAAACTCCTTCCAGAGATGGACATTGATTTTGATGAGGTGTTGGCTCCAGGCGATTTACTCTATGTGCCGCCCGGTTTGTCACATTACGGTGTCGCAGAAGATGATTGTTTAACCTTTTCCTTTGGCTTTCGTATGCCAAATATCGCGACCATGATGGATCGTGTCAGCGACAAATTTGCCGATAATAGTTTATTAAAAAATCCATTATTGGATATTGTTCGCGATCAAAGCTCTGCTATTGGAGAAATTACGGCAAATGAGCTGGCTTATCTCAAAGCCAAAGTACTGGAGCAATTACAACATTCCAGTGACTTTGAACATGCGCTGATGTCGCTGATGTCTGAACCTAAATATCCAGACAATATTCCAGAAGCAGATGAAATTGAAGCCGATGATTTGCTTGAAATTCTGGATAATGGATATGAGCTGCGACTGGAACCCGCTTCACGCCTTTTATATACAGAAGAAGATGGACAATTATTATTTTGGGCAAATGGTGAAGAATGCTGTATTTCAGAAGTCTTTGAACAAAGCTTAAAACGATTGGCCGACGGTGAAATTTTGAATTTTGATCAATCCTTGAATCAACAAGAGATACTTGAGGATGTTACCCAGTTACTCAATGACTCGGTTTTAATGTTGCTGCCACCCGAAGAAGAAACAGAATAAGTTGTTTTTTGAGCTGGGAGTTTAGAATAATTCTCAGCTCTAACAATTCGTTACTTGAGCTTAAGCTGGCTTGTTGGCTAATTTAGATGACAATAAAAAAGGAATATTGTTTTAATGGCCAATCTCACCCAAAGTATTCGACATAAGTTTTTAAATACTTTTTTTTCACGGCATTCAGTCTGGTTCCTGTGCATCATTGTTGCCATCAGCATTAGTTGGTTTCGCATCTCTTATGCACCTCATTATATTTATTATTTTGTTTCTGATACTTTTCTAAATGGATTATGGCTCATTACAGGTTTACTCAGCCTGCTGGGTCTTTATGATGTTTTACAAAATAAACATTCTATTCTAAGAAACTACCCGATCATGGGGCACTTTCGGTTTTTCTTTGAAGATTTTCGTCCTGAAATTCGCCAGTATTTTATTGAATCGGATCAGGATGCCCTACCTTTCTCTCGGATGCAACGCAGTTTAGTGTATCAACGCGCCAAAAATGAAAATGCTGACAAACCTTTTGGTTCTATCATCAATGTCTATCAAGATGATTATCGCTTCATGGTACATTCAATCACCCCATGTGAACCTGCTGATCCTAAGACATTTCGGATTGAAATTGGTAATCACCAATGCACACAGCCTTATAGCGCATCGATCATGAATATTTCAGCCATGAGCTTTGGTAGCTTGAGTGCCAATGCGATCCGTGCGCTGAATAAAGGTGCAAAAATGGGAAATTTTTATCATGACACGGGCGAAGGTAGTTTAAGTCCTTATCATTTGGAAAATGGCGGCGATATCGTCTGGGAAATTGCCAGTGGTTATTTTGGTTGCCGCACACTGGATGGAAAGTTTGATCCTGAAAAATTTAAAAAACAGGCAGCACTTCCGCAAATCAAAATGATTGAAATCAAACTTTCGCAAGGCGCTAAACCAGGACACGGCGGAATCTTGCCGAAAAATAAAATCACTGAGGAAATTGCTGAAATTCGAGGAGTTCCGCGCGACCGCGATTGTATTTCTCCACCAAAGCATTCTGCGTTTAATACGCCAATCGAGATGATGCATTTTATTCAGCAATTACGTGAACTATCAGGCGGAAAACCTGTCGGTTTTAAACTGTGTATTGGTCAGCCATGGCAATTTATGGGCATTGTCAAAGCCATGCTTGCTACCCAAATTATTCCAGATTTTATCGTGGTGGATGGCTCTGAAGGTGGTACGGGGGCTGCGCCTGTCGAATTTAGTGATTTCATCGGAACACCGCTGCGCGAAGGCTTACAGTTTGTACATAACACTTTAATTGGAGCAGGCTTAAGAGATCAGATTAAATTAGGTGCCAGTGGTAAGATTATTAGTGCTTTTGATATTGCCAGTACCTTTGCATTGGGTGCAGATTGGGTCAATTCTGCACGTGGCTTTATGTTTGCAGTAGGTTGTATTCAAGCGCAAAGTTGTCATACCAATCAATGTCCAGTTGGTGTCGCGACCCAAGATAAAGACCGCCAAAAAGCGATTGATGTTCCAACCAAAGCCGATCGTGTATTTCATTTCCAAAAAAATACACTGCATGCACTCTCTGAAATGATTGCAGCAGCAGGTTTGCAGCATCCTTCGGAAATTAAGGCACATCATTTGGCACAACGTTTGAATGATCGTGAAATTAAGAACTACGCGCAATTGCACTTTTTCTTTAAAGGCGGTGAGCTTTTAGACTGCCATGAAAAAGATGATGAAAACTTTTATTATCGGATGTGGAACATGGCCATGGCTGAACGATTTTAATGTTTAGCTGATTAAATATTAGACTTCTTTCATAAGTCCCTTTTATTTCTCCTTATGGGAGAAAATAAAGAGGCTTTAAACAATGAGGAAAAGAAGTCTATTTAACCACCCTGATTAAAAGCCTTAATTAAAAACCCAAGAAGATGACTCTCTTGGGTTTTATTTTTACAAGTATCAATGAATTAGTTATTCATCGCCTAAATCATCCAGAAAATCGACTGTAGGAACGAAGAATAGTGTTCCCGTTTGCGCAGTACTAAAATCCAGTAAACGATCTAAATGCCCTTCAGCGTTGCCTTGAAACATATGCTCTAACATTTGACGAGTCGTACTAAATTTATTGGCATAACCAATAAAGTAAGTTCCATATTCACCCTTACTTGGATTAGAAAATGGCATATTAGCGCGCATAATTTTCAGTTCATTGCCTTCATCATCATAGGCTTTGCTGACATTATTATGTGCTGTACCCGGTTTTACATCATCGCCCAGTTCAACATCATTAAACTTTTTACGACCAATCACTTTTTCCTGTTCTTCATCACTTAGGCTTCGCCATTTATCCATGTCATGCACATATTTTTGGACAAAAGCATAGCTTCCACCCGTAAATAATGGATCTTCTGTAGCTACCAGTGCATATTCAGCCGCAATTTCAGGCTCAGGATTTTCAGTACCATCTACAAATCCAATAATGGCACGACCATCAAAATAACGGAAACCGTGAACTTCATCGACAGGATGAGTTAAATCTTTGAGTTGCTCATGAATAATGCTGGCAAGCTCATAACACAAGGCCTGACGATCAGCGCGAATATGAAAAAATAAATCGCCGGGCGTTGAAACAGCCGTATATTTGGGCCCTTTAATTTCTTTAAAAGTGGTTAATTCGTGTGGTTTAGGCTGACCCGCAAATAACATGTCCCATGCGTTAGAGCTAAAGCCTAAAACAGCATTAAAGTTATCATCAGGATAACGTGCTCTTAAACTACGCGTCAGTGCTGAAAAATTTGCAGCAAAATCGATTACTTTTTCTTTTACACCATCTGTTAAAGATAGCCCCAATACAATAAATAAAGCATTTTCACCTGGACGACTGGTAACAGGCTGAACTCGAGTCAATGTCATAAACCTCTGCCTTGTCTGAGCATTTTGTTCTTCTACTAATTTAACATATTGTATATAAAAGTATAAAAAAGCTTGCAGCTACTTCGTTTAAAATATTTCGCCTGCGCAAAATACAAACAAAAACACGCATAGCTTTAAAGTTATACGTGTTTGATAGATTCAGGTAACTTATGCTTTGCCATATTGTTTTTTTAGATATTTCACAATTTGAGCGGATTCAAACAATTTAACCCCTGTATTGGGATCAACCAAATAAGGCACTTGCATCTTTCCTTGCATTTCGGATAGCATTTTTTCACGCTTGCCACCCGCCAAAGGCTCATATTTACCGGGTTTTAAACGTAAGACCGCAGGTCCCATATCTTGCCAGCGTTCCTTTGGTACATTATGTAAAATGTAAGGAATTTCTAACTCTGTCAACGTCGCACGAACAATACGTGAGTATGGACTCGCTTCAAAACTCCATAACTCAAGCAATTGTTCAGGTGCAGCACGATCAACGATCTTCTTATCCACCCAGACTCCACGTGCCATGTTTAGAAGTGTTCCTGCAAACTCAGGCACAGGGATTTTTGGATAATGGCTATATTTCGCTGGCGTTTTTCCAGTTTTCCCATAATATTTAAAAAGATGATGAATAATGTCCTGAGACTCAAAAAGCTGATCTCCTGTATTTTCATCAATCAGAAAAGGAAATTGTAATTTTCCTCCCTTTTCTTTCACAATTTGACGGTACTTTTGTCCACCTTTGGGACAAGGATAAATTTCGACATCAAGATTCAATAAGGTAATCGCTTCTCGAACACGACGGCAAAATGGTGACCCTTCAAACTCATACAATTTAAGTGGTTTTGCAGGCTGAATTGGAAATGGCGTACCACTAACTCCACGACCGCCCTCTACCAGACTTGATGCAAGCGATTGCAAGACTTTTATTTGATGAATCACCATAAAGGTATCCTATTATTATAAATTGACGAGTTGCTCTGTAGCGACCACGATGCCATTGTTATCTGCATAAATAAAGTCGCCAGACTTAAATGTTACGCCACCAAAATAAAGATTTACATCAACTTCGCCTATGCCTTTGCGGTTACTTTTTTGTGGAATTGCAGCCAATGCATGTACGCCCAAATCCAGCTCAGCAATCGCATCAACATCACGTACACAGCCATAAATGACCACACCGTTCCAGTGATTTTTTACCGCTGACTCAGCAATCATATCGCCCATCAAAGCACAGCGCATCGACGCACCGCCATCCACCACCAGCACTTTTCCTGTTCCATCCGTTGCCAGCAACTCTTTAACACGTGAATTATCTTCAAAACATTTTACTGTCACAATTTGACCACCAAATGTTTTACGTGCTCCGTAACTCTTAAAAAAACGTCCATCCAGTGAAGGGGTTACAACCTGAATGTCTTTATCAGGATGATCATCAAGTAAATCACAGGTTACGAAAGGCACTAGACTCATGTTGTTCTCCATTATGAAGTAGTTTGTATGGCTAAATTATCATAAATTTTAAAGCTTTCCATTTGTGTATTTGCAGCGATGATCATGATATGCGCCAATTGCTCCGCAGTCACAGGCTTATACATCAATGGTTTTTTAATGGTGTCTTTAAGCAGCAAAAATATCTTCTCTGCTGCACCTTCAAGGAGTCTTTGCTCATCTCGCTCACCAATCAATAAAGAAGGATGAAAGATTGAAAGTTTGTTGAGTGTGAGTGTCTTCAAATAATCTTCAAGCAGCCCTTTGACCCGATTATAAAAGAATATTGAAGATGAATTTGCACCCATCGCACTCACCAAAAGCAAATGTGTTTCTTTATCTTGCAGTAAATCTGCAAAATGTGCATTGATTTCATAATCAATCGCATAAAATTTTTGTTTAGAGCCTGCTTTTTTAATGGTCGATCCCAAACAACTAAAAGCATGTGTATAGCCACTGACATCCTGATCATTGAGTAACAAAAAGTCTTCGAGTACAAACTGACTGACTTTGGAAAATACTTTAAATTCATCTAACTCTTTTCGCACTACTACAGTGACAGATTCAAACTCTGACGCTGCTTGTAATTGTTTTACCAATGCTTTTCCGACCAATCCAGTCGCACCAATCACCAATGCTTTTTTGTTCATATTTGTCATATTTTAACCAGCCTACTTATTTTCGCTTTAATTTAGCCTGTTCCTGAAAATTTATCACCATCAAAAACGTTGCAAAAACGTCTCAAGACTTGACTTAGCCGCACCAATTCATCAAAATATGGCACTTGTTTACGGGCTGGTGATAGTTTTAACTATAACCAGTGAAACTTCAGCCCGCCCAGACCAATCAAATTTCAAGGAGTGCAAGAGTGGCAAACTCTGCTCAGGCAAAAAAACGTGCGCGTCAAAACGTTAAAGCGCGTAAACACAACGCAAGCTTGCGTTCTATGGTTCGTACTTACATCAAACGTACTGTAAGTGCAATCGCATCTGGTGATTATGCTGTTGCTACAGAAGCTTATAAAAAAGCTGTTCCTGTCATCGACCGTATGGCTGATAAAGGCATCATCCACAAAAACAAAGCTGCTCGTCATAAGAGCCGTTTAAACGCTCAAGTTAAAGCATTAGCTTCTAACTAAGCAGCAAATAAAGAAAGCCCTACTGGGCTTTTTTTATTGCCATGAAAATAATAAATTTAAAGCTCATTCTTTCTTTTATATGCGTAATCCCCATTTAGACAAAGCCAAAGGTTTACTCATCTTTCTGGTAGTATTGGGTCACTGCTTAGAACGTTTCATTGGCTGGATTGATCCAAATAGCGCATTACTTGCATTTATCTACAGTTTCCACATGCCTGCTTTTATTTTTGTCTCAGGCTTATTGTTTAAAAATCATAAATTATTTGAAAAAATCTTATTTTTTGCTGTGCTCGCAGTGTTGTTTCAAATTCTTTATTTTTGCTTTGAATCCTTTTGGCAACACACTCAAAACTGGCTAAGTTGGCTGATCAAACCATATTGGATTTTGTGGTATCTATGGGGGATGGTAGCTTGGAGTCTGATCACACCGTTACTCATGAAAACGCATTATCCTTTGCTTATTGCCATTTTTGCAAGTTTAGGTATCGGGCTATCTCCATTCAATAATTACCTGTTTTCCATCGGACGGATTTTTGTGTTCCTGCCATTTTTTGTGGCTGGCGCGCTTTATGGTAAATCTTTTTTACACTACATACAAAATACCAAGTATTCACTCTGGATTGCGGCTGCAAGCATAATAATATCAATCACTTTGCTGGCTTTACTCAGACCCAATCCTTACTGGTTATATGGAAGTTTGTCTTATCAACAGTTACAAGTAGAGGCTGTTCACGGAGTTTTAACGCGCTTATGGCTATTAATGATCGCAAGTTGCGGAATAATTGCTTCACTTGCGTATGCATCCAAATTCCCAGATATTTTGAGGGGCATGGGTGAAAATACTCTAGCCATTTACTTACTGCATGGTTTTTTTATCATTATCTTAACAAAATTGATCACATTCACATCAATGAATTGGATGCTCAATCTGGCATTTTGTTTATTCATCAGCATCTTACTTTGCGTCATTTTAAAAGCGAGATTTTTATCCAGATCGATTCAATACATTGCGATGCATATCACCCAGTTTTTACTGAAACTCATGCAATATTTTTATAAGCGGTTTCTATAAACGCTGATTTGGCTGAATAAAATCACTGACATTCAACTGATCTACTTCGCCACGCCAAATCCATTTCAATTGACTATTGAGAAAGTCATCACCCTCAAACCAAACAAATAAACCTTCCATCATTGCAGGCCAATCTTCTTTATCAATCTGACTACGACCCGAAATTACCGCAACAATCGCAGCAATAATCGTGTCGTGACTTACCGCCAGACTTAAACCATTTGAAGCATTTGGATGAGTATTATAAATCAGCTCTAGTACATCAAATACACCCGTAATTGGATGCTTCATCCCCGGTAAGGCATTATTGACAAAACTATTAATAAACCCTAGCGCGCCTTGTTCTCGAAAATAAGGCGCAGCTTTTTTTATATCCAGTACAAAACTACCCGGTTCAACCAATAAGCCTTGCTCAACAATCTCAATGGTATGGGTATTACTGGTGGGAGTCACCCGATCAGCTCCCTCAATCATCAAAGCAGCAGTATCAATACAGCGCTGAATAGGGCTTGAAATACAGTGATGAATCATTCGACCTGTATTTTGTATCAAACAGGCACCCCACTCCTCTGCCAATACCCGACCAGATTCAGTAAGTTGTAAATCATAACCTGCCAAGCCTTGTCCATTGACAATTTCACGAATCGAATGCCGAGTAAAAAGTGTCACAGGAACATTGCCATCAGGCAATAAATCAATCGCCTGTAGCATACTGGGAGGTAATAGCTTAAGTGCCATATATCATCTTATGTTGTCATTTTCATTACCTGCTCACTATAACATGCAGGCTAAAACTCTCAATCTGTAATCTGCACATGCTTTAGCGCATTTAATGCTAAATCTTTTATTTCTGGAGTGGTAAATGCTAAAAAGCCTGCATTGAGCACCGTATCACGCTGGTTATATTCAAATGGCCGCCCATGTAATGAGACTAAACCACCACCAATACTTTCCAGTAAACCCTGACCTGCACTGGTATCCCACTCCGAAGTCGGATGAAATCTTGGATACAGGTCAATCTCACCTTCAAGCATCATACAAAATTTATAAGCGCTGCCTGCTTCACGACGAATTACGGCATGATTCTGTTGCTCAATAAACCCAATAAACTGCTGATACTTTGGATTTTTACTGCTATGACTTAAACCGATTTGTAAGGTCTGAGATAGAGAACTTTTGGCATTTTGATAACGCCACCATTGTCCATGATTAAACTGATATTTATACGGGAGATTATCGAGATAACCCAAATACATTTGTTGTTCACAAGGCACGACAATGACCGAAAAAATGGTTTTCGAGTTTTCAATTAAACTTAAATTAATGGTAAATTCGTCGCGCTTATGGATAAACTCTTTGGTCCCATCCAAAGGATCAAGCATCCAGCAGGTTGACCATTCGTGTCGAGCAACATTATCACTTTCTTCGGATAACACAGGATATACAGGCTGAACTTGAGCTAAGGCTTGCATTAAAAAAAGATTGACCCTTAAATCTGCCTGTGTCACAGGAGATTGGTCACTTTTCTGATGAATATTAAACTCGCTTCCTGTGGTATAACTTTGGTATTCTTGAAACAGAATTTGACTCGCTTGCTGCAACACAGGTAACAATTGCATAATTAATGCATCTTGTGGCGCATGAGTTTTAATAAACATAGATTATCCTGTTATGCCAAATTGTAATTCTTCAACTTTAGCTATTGTCCTATTTGATATGGACGGCACGCTACTCGACTTAAGTTTTGATGACTTTATCTGGAATCAATGTCTGCCTGAACGTCATGCACAAGTTCATCAATGTACCTTGCAACAAAGTCACGAGACCTTATCTGAGTTTTACCAACAGCACAAGCATACATTATCTTGGTATTCATCAGACTATTGGACAGCAAAAGTCGGCGTAGATGTCCTGAAATTACAACAGGAATTTCAACACAAGATTCAACCGAGACCAGGTTGTTTTGAACTTTTGCAACAGCTTCAGGATCAAGGTTATCGCTGTTGGCTGGTCACCAATGCCGATCAAGCGAGTTTAAAGCTTAAACTTGAAAATGTTGCACTTCGCCCTTATTTTGAAATCATGGTCAGTAGCCAGCAATTGGGCCATGCCAAAGAAGATATTGGCTTTTGGCAGGCTTTGCAACAATTGCACCCGTTTGATCCAGCTCAGGTGATTCTGGTCGATGACACAGCACAGGTGCTCCAAGGTGCCAAACAATTTGGAATCGAACAACTGATTACGATTACACAACCTTCCAGTTTAAAACCTGCGCGAGATTCGTCCAGTTTAGACTATCCTGCCATCCATCATTTAATGGAATTAATTTCTTTTTTACCTCAATCTCAAGTTAAGGATATTGATGTCAAAACAGCTTGAACAACATGCCAATGACTCAATGCGAGTCGATAAATGGCTTTGGGCCGCACGTTTTTTTAAAACTCGCTCGATTGCCAAAGCCGCCATTGAAGGTGGTAAAGTCCACCATGACAGTGAACGCGTCAAAGTTTCTAAAGAAATCCGTGTCGGAATGGAACTTACCATCATGCAAGGATTTGAAAAGAAAACCGTGGTGATTAAAGCACTCTCAGCAACGCGTGGTCCTGCGCCTGTGGCTCAATTATTATATGAAGAAACAGAGGTCAGTTTAGCGCGTCGGGAGTTGATTGCAGCACAAAGAAAATTGCATAATCTAGCGCGACCTGATCATCGTCCATCCAAAAAAGATCGTCGACAAATCAGCAAGTTTAAACAAGAAAATGATCAACAATTTGACCAGTCATGGTCTTATCATGATGATTAATTGAATGGCTTTTTATACACGTCATATTATGTCGTACTGACATCATCTTGACATGGAATATTAAAAATAAATCTGTCACTATACACAGGTGGAACGAGGTTAAAATTCGATACATCCACTTTGAATGATAGTGATATTACACAGTTTTGAGGTTGTGAGATGGATGATAATAAAAGCAAGGCTTTAAACGCGGCCTTGAGCCAGATTGAAAAACAATTTGGTAAAAATACAGTGATGCGCTTAGGTGACAACACGGTACAAGCAGTTGAAGCGGTGTCCACAGGCTCACTGACACTGGATATTGCACTCGGTATTGGTGGTTTGCCAAAAGGCCGTATTGTTGAGATTTATGGCCCTGAATCATCAGGTAAAACCACAATGACCTTACAAGCCATTGCTCAATGTCAAAAAGCGGGCGGTACGTGCGCGTTTATCGATGCTGAACATGCACTCGATCCACAATATGCACGTAAGCTTGGCGTAGACATCGACAATCTATTGGTTTCACAGCCTGACCATGGTGAACAGGCACTTGAAATTGCGGACATGCTAGTGCGCTCAGGGGCAATTGATCTGATTGTTGTCGACTCTGTTGCGGCACTGACTCCTCGCGCTGAAATTGAAGGCGAAATGGGCGATTCACACATGGGCTTACAAGCTCGTCTTATGAGTCAGGCATTGCGTAAAATCACGGGTAATGCCAAACGCTCAAACTGTATGGTGATCTTCATTAACCAGATTCGTATGAAGATTGGCGTCATGTTCGGTAGTCCAGAAACCACGACTGGTGGTAATGCACTTAAGTTCTATGCATCGGTACGTTTAGATATTCGTCGTGTTGGACAGGTCAAAGAAGGTGACGAGATTGTTGGTTCTGAAACCAAAGTCAAAGTTGTCAAAAACAAAATGGCGCCTCCATTTAAAGAAGCACTTTTCCAAATCCTTTATGGCAAAGGCACCAATCAACTGGGTGAAGTCGTGGATTTAGCGGTGCAACAGGAAATCGTGCAAAAAGCAGGTGCATGGTATTCTTATCTAGGCAACAAAATTGGTCAGGGTAAAAATAACGTGATTCGTTATTTTGAAGAAAATCCAGCGATTGCGCAGGAAATTGAAAAACAGATTCGCGATCAATTACTGACCAGCACGCCAGTTGCAAATAGCACTGAAGTTGAAGAAGAAGAACCTGACTTTTTAGAAAGCTAATTCAGCTATCATCAAACGCCCTGCGGGGCGTTTTTCATTTGGAATGACCTGATGTATTCAAATTCAGATGATCAAGCAAATAAACCGCTTCTTACAGGCACACGTTTGCGTTCTTACGCTTTTGCACTGCTAACACGTAAGGAATATGCAAAGGCAGAGTTGATCGAAAAACTCAGTCTTTATGCGCAGGATCGTGATGAAGTTCTAGCCTTGGTTGAGGAGCTATCAGAACGGCAATACCAGAGCGATCAACGTGTGGCTGAAATGGTGTTGTCTAGCCAAATACGCAAAGGCAAAGGCCCAAATCGAATTAAACAGGCACTCAAGCACAAACAACTGGATAGCAATTTAATTTTAGAAGATATTCAGGACGTTGATTGGTTTGAGCAGGCTTATCAGCTAAAAGTTAAGAAATTTGGAATTCAGATAGAAAAAGATCCGAAACAAAAAGCCAAACAAATTCGGTTTTTGAAATATCGCGGTTTTGATATGAATGTGATTATGAAAGCGATTAGTCGAACGAGTGAAGAAGAGTAACTGGTGGTAACCCTACTAGCAAAACCTCGGCACATCATAGATCTGCTACCGTTGCTACCTTCCGGTCCTGGCGGGGTTCACAGAGTACAATTGCGAAGCCACCAGCAGGGCTACCATTGCAAGAACAGAGTATAGAGATTTTTAAATGTGTTGCAAGTGCTATCTCAAATTTTCCTGCGGTTTTCGTTTCAATTGACTAAATCATCAACAAATTTAAGGATTTGTTTATTTTTCATCTTTCTATGTGGCTATAAAAGCATTCTTTTCAAACTCAAAGCCAATACCATTTCATGGCTTTATTTCTTGAGTGAAATTAATTTTGTCAAACAGCATCAAAAATGAAAATGCTAAAATATTGTAATTACTTATTGCAATTCTATGGCGGGGTGTTTTTAATGGCATTTGCTTTCAATTTGTTTTTTATGACTGAATGAATAAAAAACAACTGCTTGACGTTCTATTTAAAATTATGGATTGTGGCTTATGCTAAAAAAGCATTCTTTATTCGCGATTACCCTACTTTGTGGTTCTTCTATTTACGCTAATGTTCCGATTGAATCCCGTGGATTAAGCCAATCTAACTCTGGATCAACGTCAGTTGTAAATGATCAATCTGTCGCGACCAATCTTAACTGGCAGTTGATGCAAAAAAATCAACAACTTGAAAATGATATCCGTACATTGCGCGGACAACTGGAAGAACAAGCTCATTCGATTGATCAGCTAAAAAAAGATTTGGCTAACCGTTATACTGATCTGGATCAACGTCTGGAGCTACTCCATCAAAAAGTAGATCCGGATAGTGCCGCAACTGATGAAAATGCAACAACTGACGCAAATGGCGCCGCACCAGTAGCCAGTGAGAATACACAAGCTTCTATAAATGCAAATCCGCAACAAACACCTGTCGCACCAGTGGCTCAAACGAATCAGCAGCCTGCTCCTGCTACAAGTTCAACGAGTAATACAAATTCAGCATCGTCAGAAAATAAAGACTCAACAGAATTAGACAAAGCAGCATATACCGTTGCGCTTGATGCCTATAAACAAGGCGGTGCAAAAAAAGCAATTGCACCAATGGAAAACTTTATTAAGAATCATCCAAATAGTATCTACACACCAAATGCCTATTTTTGGCTGGCTGAATTTCATTTAGCAACTGATCCTGTCAATTATGCTCAAGCCAAAAAGAATTATCAGATTGTCGCTGATAAATATCCAACATCAAGCAAAGCACCGCGTTCTTTATATCAGTTATATAGCATTGCCAAAGATGTAGATCACAAAGCTGCTGTAGCTACACAATACAAAAACAAACTACTTGCCAGCTATCCACAATCTGAAGAAGCCGGTTTTGTTAAAAAATAGCATCCGTTAAAAACGAAAAAGACACATTTCAAATGTGTCTTTTTTATTTCTATAAGATACTTAACTAACGAATAATACCGCGTTTGGATGATTCAACTGAATCAATCAACAATTGAACTTCAGATATTTCTGGCAAAATTTCAGTACGAATTTTATCTAGTGCCTGTTCGGTGGTTAAACCCGACTTATAGATAATTTTGAAAGAATCACGTAAGCCATTGATCACATTTTTTGACCAACCCTTGCGACGCATACCCTCAACATTCATCCCAAACGCATGCGCTGGATTACCTGAAACCATGACATAAGCAGGCACATCTTTTAAAATTAAAGATGCCCCACCCACCATACTATAAGAATCAATCTTACAAAACTGATGAATTCCTGAGTTTCCACCCACGACCACATAGTCACCGATGTGAACATGACCAGCCACACCGACATTGTTGGCAAAAATATTATGATCACCCACCACGCAGTCATGAGCAATATGTGTATTCACCATCAGTAAATTATGGCTACCCAATTTGGTCAAACTATTATCCTGAATGGTGCCACGATGCAAACTACAATGTTCACGAATACGGTTATGATTACCAATTTCAAGCCAAGTTTCTTCGCCATTATATTTTAGATCTTGGCAAATCTCACCCACACTGGCGAACTGAAAAATTTCATTATGTTCACCAATCCGTGTGAAACCACCAATCACGACATGTGAATGAAGTTTAGTCCCTGCACCGATGCTCACATTAGGCCCAATGACACAATAAGGTCCAATTTGGACATCTGGGGCAATTACTGCAGATGAGTCAATAATAGCGGTAGAATGAATGAAGTCGTTATTACTCATGCCTGCTCTGTTATCTGGTGCGAAATCATAATTTCAGCGGTCGTTGCTACAATGCCATCCACTGTGGCTGTACAATTATATTTGTAAATACCACGTTTTTGCATCACCAACTCAGACTTTAAGACGAGCTGATCTCCTGCAACAACCTGTTTTTTAAAACGTACTTTCTCCGCTCCAGCAAAAAGGAACAAAGAACCCGCTTTTGGCTTTTGATTATTCATGATAAAACCAAGAACACCTGAAACTTGAGCCAAAGCCTCAACAATAAGTACGCCTGGCATAATTGGATATTCAGGAAAATGTCCTTGTAAAAATTCTTCATTGATTGACACGTTTTTATAACCAACAATAGAATTTTCAGTTACTTCAACCACACGGTCAACCAGTAAAAATGGATAACGATGTGGCAGATATTCACGAATAGTTTGAATATACATTGGCAATTCAGGGATCGTAAACGCGGGAGTGTTAGACTCAGTCATCATATTTCTATTTACGCAATTTAAAGGTTGATTCAAGAGACTCTATTTGAGTCTGCATATGATCGAGTCGTTTGAGTATTTGGGTCAATGGCACATCTGCTAATTGTCTAAAGCGAACAATCGTGCGTTTCCACTGACTATTTTCAAAAAGTCCTGTTCCTGAAGAATAGGTTCCTGCTTCAAAAATACTTTTTGTGACCATTGACATTCCTGTAAGTGTTACATTATCAGCAATGTTTAAGTGCCCTGCAAGTCCACACGCCCCACCAATGATACAGTTTTTGCCAATAGTGGTACTCCCTGCAATTCCCGTTTTTGCAGCAATCGCCGTATTTGTACCAATGTGAACGTTATGCGCGATTTGCACAAGGTTATCAATAATGACGCCGTCTTCTAAAATTGTATCGTCCAAAGCCCCGCGATCGATACTACAATTTGAACCTATTCGAACATCATTTCCAATTTGAACTGAACCTAGTTGAGCAATACGATGCCATTTTCCCTGATAGGGTGCAAAACCAAAACCTTCACCACCGACCACTGAATTGGCATGAATTCGAACGCGATTTTTAATCTTGGTTTCACCCGTTAAAGTCACATGTGAATCAATAAAACAATCTTTACCAACTTCAACGAAATCATTCAACGTAGAGTTTGCCAAAATAACGCTACCGTCACCGACCACACAGTTCTCACCAATCACCACATAATGACCAATATAAGCACTATCTGAAATAATGGCAGACGGATGGATTTGTGCAGTACTTTCAATTCCTATGGATTCAATTTTCTTTTCAAAAACATGAGTCAATTGAGCAAAAGCAAGGTAGGGATTTTGAACTACAATAAAATTTTGATGTTGCGCTAACTGTTGTTTTAATTCGGCAGGGACAATTAATGCGCCTGCTTTCGAGACTTGTGCTGCTTCGAGATATTTGTCGCCATTCACAAATGAAATCTGATTTGGATGTGCGTGTTCGAGACTTGCAAGTCCAGTCAGAGAAAGGTCTTTATGACCAAAAGACTCACCTTGAACAAGATGAGCCAAGTCTTCTAAACGATAACTACGTGCTTTCATTGATTATTTAATTGCATTAACCTTTTGAATCATTTTATCAGTTAAATCGTTCTTAGCGTCATAGGCAACCGCAGCATTTTTATTCAAAATGAAGTCTAAATTGTTTTCTTGACGAAGTTGTTCACCCGCTTGTTTCACACGAGTTTCAAAAGTGTTGTTCATGGTTTGTAAAGTACCTTGAACACGAGTCTGCAAACCTTGCTGGGTCGAGTTGAATTCGCTTAATTTGGTCTGATATTGCTGATTAAGTTTTTGAACATCAGCTTCTTTCATATTACGACCTTCAGTTTCCGCTTTTTGACGTAATGCATCTAGCTCTTTACCAAGCTGTTCCAGTTTGGTTGTCGTCGGTTTAACTGACTGATTTAAGCTTGCATTTTGTTGCTTAAGATAGCTACTGCTATCGACAACTTTTGCTAAATCAACAAAACCCACACCTGCGGCTTGTGTCAATCCAGAAATAGACAAACCCATACCCAATAAAACTACTGCTAATTTATTCATTTTGATTTCCTTATACAGGAGTATTTCAACAATTAATTATTTGATCAAAGACCGTACTAGAAAGTACGGCCGATTTCAAACTGAATTTCCTTGGTTTCATCACCATCTTTATCATTTAATGGGAATGCATAACTTAATGACAGAGGACCAATCATGGTAATCCACGTAAAGCCAACACCCACACTATAACGAAGATTGCTTAAATCCAGATTATAGTTATCTTTACAATATTGTTTTGCATCTACAGGCGTGGTAGAACCATTCAAATAAAGATTTCCTGAAGCAGTTTTACACTGTGTATCAAAAACCTGACCACCTTCTGCAAATATTACAGGTCGTACCTGACGTGCCCAGTCCCCTTTAAATGGAATAGGTAAAGCAAGCTCAGTACCAAATTGTACTAAAGCATTGCCACCGACTTCTTCTGGATCCCAATCACGCGTTCTACTCTCGTTATAAGTTACACCCGGATACTTAGGTCCCAGTGTATTGACATCATAACCACGTACCGATCCGTAACCACCTGCAAAGAAGTTTTTATAAAACGGCAAATCATTACCATAACCGAATTTACCGTAGCCACGAAGTACAAAATCATGACCTAATGGGAAATAAGCCTGAGTATCAAACGTGGCTTTTTGATAATCAACGTCACCACCTGGTAAACCAACTTCAAGATTTAAACGATGATACATACCCGAAGTAGGGAAAATCGGACGATTTAAAGTATTGTATGACCAACCCAAATTCAAGTTGTAGGTAAAGAATTCACCCTCGAATGCATTATCAAATGGAGTCATATCAATTACAGTACCATTGGCATCTTTACATTCGTATGCGTTTGTATCTGAATTCAGCTCATACGTACCACTACAATATGACCCCTGACCCGTTGCCTTACCGCCATTTTTAAGTAAGTAATCTCGAACATAGGTTGACACATAAGGACCAGTGGTAACTTTGGTATTATCCACACCAATCGATGCACTCACATTCTGGTTTTCATCAATTGGATAACCAAAACTTAAACTACCACCGATACTGTCAGTCACATAGTTACTGACGTTATAGTCATCATTCAGTTTGGTTTTACGATAATAGACATTATAACCACGACTCACACCGTCAATAGTGAAATACGGGTCAGTCACACTCAGGTTATAGTAATCCTGTGTTTCAGAGCGTGATAAATCAATTGCAACACGGTTACCTGTACCCAAGAAGTTCGTCTGACTTAACCCTGCCTGAAATGTTACACCGCCACTTTGAGAGTAACCAACTGCAAGTGTAGTCGTTCCAGAATGTTGCTCTTCAACATTAACATTCAAATCAACTTGATCTGGAGAATTGGGCACACGAACAGGTTTCACATCAACAGTTTTAAAGAAACCTGTACGCTCTAAACGCACTTTTGAAAGATCAATTTTTTCATTACTAGCAAGTGCGCCTTCCATTTGGCGCATTTCACGACGTAAAACCTCATCGGCAGTTTTACTGTTTCCAGAGAAATTGATGCGTCGTACTGTCACCTGCTGCCCCGGATTGATATAGTAATTCATATCAACCGTACGAGTTTCGTTATTAATTTGCGGAACCACGTTTACATCAGCAAAGTAATAGCCAGCATTTCCATATTTACGCAACAATAACTGCTTCACCGCATTTACTTTTTCTTGTGAATAAGTGTCGCCATCTTTATAAATTTTTAATGCCTGTAATTCTTCTGGCTTATACAGCGCATCACCTAAGAATTTAGTTTCACCAAACTTGAACTGCTGACCTTCATCAACAGAAACTTCAATAAAGATATGCTTTTTATCTTCACTAATATTGAGCTGGGAATTATTGATATTAAAGTTGATGTAGCCTTTATTCAAATACAAAGCACGTAATGCTTCAAGGCTCGCCGCCATTTTCTCGCGAGCATAGCGGTCATTACGAGTAACAATAGAAGCCCAGCCAGATTCTTTGACTGCAAAAGCCTGTTTAATGTCATCATCACTAAATACAGTATTGCCAATAATATTAATATCAAAGACTTTTGCAGGCTTACCTTCATAAAATTCGATGGTTAAATCTACACGGTTATTTGGGCGAGCTGTCGTGGTGACTTTGATGTCCGCATCATAACGACCTTGCTGTGTATATTGTTGCTCAAGTTCTGTTTCAAGAGTTTGCAAAGAAGATTTTTTAAGAACTTCTCCTTCGCTAACGCCCATTTTCTTTAAGCCATCTTGCAGAGCTTCTTTGGGGATGAGCTTATTGCCTTTAAATTCAATTTTTGAAATAACAGGACGTTCTACAACCTTAAAGACCAAAATATCATTTTGCTTATAAGTTTGAATATCATCAAAAAGACCAGTCGCATAAAGCGTACGAATGGCATCAGCAATGGTTGGATCGTCGACACGATCGCCACTGTTTATCGGCAACATGGTATAAACATTTGCAGGAGTGAGGCGAACTAAACCTTCGACTTTGATATCTCGTGCAATGAAGTCATTCGCTGCATATGCTTGTTGTACTGCCGCCATAGCACTAACAAGTGCCAAAGGCATTAATAAATGTGTGTGCCGCATGCCAGATTTTTCCAGTAAGTTAATTTTTCCATCTAAACGTTATAAACGCATAAAATCATTAAAGAGAGCCAAGAGCATCATACTGCCGAGCAGTACCATACCAATTTTTAAGCCCATCATTTGTATTTGTTCGGAAACAGGTTTACCGCGAATTGCTTCGATAAAATAATAAACCAAATGTCCACCATCCAACATAGGGATCGGCAATAAATTTAAAATTCCAAGACTTACACTCATCAATGCCATAAACGAGATAAACGTTTGCCATCCCATTTCAGCACTTTGCCCAGCAACTTTAGCAATAGTAATTGGGCCTGATAAATTTTCAAGTCCAATTAAACCTCTAAACATTTTGACGATCGAGTTTAAAATCATGCCAGAAATTTGAGTGGTTTTATCCACTGCCATCCCTAAGGCCTGAGCTGGATTATATTGAATCGTTTGTTTGTAGTCGTTAGGAATATTGACTTTAGCAGGGTTACTTTGCACACCAAGCATACCAGTGGTATTACCCATATTGTCACGTTTACCTTGCGGCATGACTTGCAAATGAACCATTTGCCCATTACGAAGCACATCAATATTCAGCAGTTTTTCAGGAGACTTCTGCACCACATCAACTACATCAAACCAGTCATTCATTTTAATGCCATTGATGGAAAGGATTTGATCGCCAACCTTCATCCCTTGACGAATGGCAGCACCATCTTCACTGAGCTGATGAATCACCGCGGGCATTTGAGGACGATAGGGTAAAAACCCAAGAATATCTAAAGCAGACTGAGATTGATCTTTGAGAAAATTATGAATAGGAAGCGCAACACTCTTTTGAGTGCCGTCACGATCTACGGTCATCAAAATTTGACCTGTTTCACCCGCTCGGTCAACCAGAGCAAAATTTAACTTTTCCCATGTAGGTGTTTGCTCTCCATCTACAGTTAACACTTTATCACCCACATGCAAATCGACTTGCGCGGCAGGCGTATTAGGCAAAACTTTGCCTATACGTGTATTTAACTGTTCTTGAGATGGAAGAAATAAAATCCAGAATAAAACGATAGCAAACAATAAATTAATCAGCGGCCCTGCTGCGACAATTGCAATTCTTTTCCACGGAGATTGGCGATTAAACGCATAAGGTAAATCAGCTTCAGCGACATTACCTTCACGCTCATCCAGCATCTTGACATAACCACCCAGTGGCAATGCTGAAAGTTGATACTGAATCCCTGATTTTTTCGATGTCCATTTTAGCAAAGTTGGACCAAAACCAATCGAATACACCAAAACCTTAACACCCAGCTTACGTGCCACCCAATAATGTCCAAACTCATGTATGGCAATCAGAGGCCCCAGCAACAGAATTGCTGCAACAATGATAAACAAAATATTCATGTTCAGCCTCCTGCGCTAGCCACGAATTGATGCGCAACATCACGGGCTAATCGATCTGTATCCAAAATAGCTTCTATACTCTGTGCCGAACCATTTTGCACGTGATTAAGCGTATGCTCAACCACTTCTGGAATCGTAGTAAACTTTATTTTCAAATTTAAAAATGCCGCAACCGCAATTTCATTTGCCGCATTTAAAATCGTGGGTGCGAGACCACCATCACGCATGGCTTGACGAGCCAAATTTAATGCAGGAAATTTTTGAGTATCGGGTTGCTGAAAATTAAGATGTGAATGTGTAAACAAATCAAGTGCAGGAACATGCGTGTCTAACCGCTCAGGCCATGCTAATGCATGTGCGATCGGCGTACACATATCAGGATTTCCCATTTGTGCCAAAGTTGAACCATCAATATATTGAACCATTGAATGAATAATACTTTGTGGGTGAATTACAACTGTAACAAAATGTTCAGATATTGAAAACAAATGACACGCTTCAATCAACTCCAAACCTTTATTCATTAAAGTTGCAGAATCAACAGAAATTTTTTGTCCCATAGACCAATTTGGATGCTTACACGCCTGCTGTGGCGTCACCGCCTGCAATTGTTCAAGCGTATGATTTAAAAATGGACCACCTGAGGCCGTCAGTAAAATCTGCGAAACCCCCAACTGGGGCTGACCATTACGCTCAATATTTAAATAATTCTGCGGTAAAGACTGAAAAATTGCATTGTGCTCAGAGTCGACGGGCAACAATAATGCATGATGATCTCGTGCCGCTTGCATCATGATTTCACCAGACATCACCAATGCTTCTTTATTGGCAAGCAACACTCTTTTACCTGCTTTGATTGCAGCGAGTGTAGGTAAAAGTCCTGCCGCCCCAACAATTGCAGCCATGACAATATCAACCTGAGAACTTTCAGCAACAGTAATTAAGCCTTGTTCCCCAGCCAATATCTCAATATCAAAAACACCCAATGCAAGCAATTCGGCGCGCAGTTCATCGACTTTTGATTCAGGTACAACCGCAATTTTAGGCTGATACTGTTTGCATATTTGAGCCAATTCTTTAATACGACTATAAGCTGTTACAGCAAAAAGCGTATATTTATCTGGATGACGATCCAATATTTTTAAAGTACTTTGACCAATTGAACCCGTCACACCAAATATACAAACAGATTGAGTCATTTATAGATCTACGCCAATAAGTTTTAATAGATACATGCCCGCTGCAAAGATAGGCGCTGCTGCAAGTAGAGAGTCGATACGATCTAACACACCACCATGGCCCGGCAAAATACGCCCAGAATCCTTAATACCAGCACGACGCTTAATCATAGATTCGAACAAATCACCCAATACTGAAGCAAAAACAGTCACCACAGACAAAATTAGAAACAGCAAATGCTGGGCAAATGTTAAGTTAAGATAATTAATCTGCACCACAACAATAATAATGATCGCAAGCCCTATCCCACCAATCAGTCCTTCAACCGATTTATTTGGACTCACTGTTGGCGCTAGCTTATTTTGACCAAATTTGCGCCCAACAAAATAAGCACCTGAATCCGCTCCCCATACCAACAGGAACAAGTACATCAACCACCATGGGGAACTTTGCCAAACTTCAAAAATTGCCGTAACTGCCGCACTGACCAGTATCAGCCCAAGAAGATAAAGCGAAGCATTGTACCAGCCATCGTATTCAGGATAAGCCTTGACCCAAAAGCTGCTCACCAGCCAAGTGAGTATTGATGCACACCATAATAAGATTGCAACTTCATTATAATAAAGCGCCAGCGCAGATATTAGCGCGACGATCAGTCCATAAGCCCACGCTTTCGGTTTAAATAATGCCGTATCTCTAGGCATGAGTTTAAACCATTCATAGCCAGCCACCCCTGCGGCTACAATCATTAAGCCAAACATTGGATAGTGAGAACTGGTTGCAAACATACAAGTAAGTACTACCGCTACCAGTACCAATGCGGTAATTATCCGCTCTAACATTTATTAATTCTCAATTTTCTCTTGGTGGATTTGTTCAGAAGTCTTACCAAAACGACGTTCGCGTCCTGCAAACACATCTAAAGCACGATCAAATTCTTTTACAGAAAACTCAGGCCAGAGTGTCTCGGTAAAATACAATTCAGCATAAGCAGCCTGCCAGAGCAGGAAATTTGACAAGCGATAATCACCGCCTGTACGAATCAGCAAATCAACAGCAGGAAGGTTATTTAAACTAATCCGCTGATTAAAAAGTGCAGCATCTATTTGATCAACATCCAATATACCTGCTTTTACATCTTGTGCGATTTGTTTCGCTGTATCCGCAATATCCCACATTCCACCATAACTGATGGCAATGGTCAGAGTCATGCTGTCAAAACTAGCAGTGTGCTGTTCTGCATGCAACATTAATTCACGTAAATGTGGAGATAAACGAGAGCGATCGCCAATAAATTGCAAGGCAATATTAAATTTTTCCATTCGAGGTAACTGTTCATGAATCGTCTCTTCCAGCAATTTCATCAATAAATCGACTTCATATTGTGGACGATTCCAGTTTTCGCTGGAAAATGCAAATACGGTTAATGCCTGAATCCCTTTGTTACGACAATGCTCAACAATTGGATCTAGACTATTTTTGCCTTCACGATGCCCATCTCCTTTTTGCATTTGATTTTTTTTAGCAAAACGGTTGTTGCCATCCATAATGATAGCAACATGTCTTGGAAGATGAAGCTCTTCAGAAGCGGTCATAAAATTAGACCTTCATCAATTCAGCTTCTTTTGCTGCCAAGCGTTTATCGACTTCAGCAACATATTTATCGGTGATTTTTTGGATATCATCACCTGCACGACGCTCATCATCTTCAGAAATTTCTTTGTCTTTCAAAAGTGATTTTATATCACCTAATACATCACGGCGAATATTACGAATGGCAACTTTGGCATTTTCAGCTTCTGAACGCGCCACTTTTTGCATATCACGGCGTGTTTCTTCAGTTAAAGCTGGTAAAGGTACACGGATTGCATCAGCCGTAATCGGATTTAAACCCAAATCACTTTCACGAATTGCTTTATCAATTGCCGAAACCATTGTACGTTCAAATGGTTGAACAATGAGAGTACGTGAATCTTCAATACCTACGTTTGCCACCTGATTCAATGGAACATCCGAACCATAATAAGAAACCATTACACCGTTTAGAATGGATGGATGAGCACGGCCAGTACGCACTTTCGCAAAACCTTGCTCTAAAGATTCAAGGGTTTTTTGCATGCGTTGTTCGCTGTCTTGTTTGAGATCGTTAATCATATGATCTTCCTTACTTATTCATTCAAGGTGTAATTGCTAAATTAGTCGAGTAGTATAAAGAGCTTTCTAGGTTACGTACATTAATTCGTAACATGAGTTCCTTCTTTTTCGCCCATCACCACGGATAATAGTGCGCCAGCTTTATTCATATCGAAAACTTGCAACGGTACATTATGGTCACGACACAGACAAATGGCAGTTAAATCCATCACACCTAACTTTTCATCAAGCACTTGATCAAAAGTTAAATGATCATATTTTACCGCATCATCATATTTGCTTGGGTCTTTGTTATATACGCCATCAACTTTGGTGGCTTTCAAAATCAAATTGGCTTCAATTTCAATCCCACGTAAGCAAGCCGCTGTATCTGTGGTAAAGAATGGGTTACCTGTACCTGCAACGAATACACATACTTCGCCCTGACTTAAATGGCGAATCGCATCACGGCTCGAATAAGACTCAACCACTGTGCCGATTGAGAGTGCAGACATCAAACGTGTCTTGATATTACGACGAACCAGAGCATCGCGTAGTGCCAAGCCATTCATAACGGTTGCCAGCATACCCATCTGATCACCGGTTACACGACCCACCAGACCATCTTTTTGTAATTGACTACCACGGTACAAGTTTCCACCACCAACAACGATACCCACTTGCACACCCAAGCCAACCAAGTGAGCAATTGACAATGACATTTGATCAAGCACTTGTGCATCGATTCCCATGTCTTTATTGCCCGACAATGCCTCACCAGAAAGTTTAAGTAGAATACGTGAGTAACGGGGGCTATTAGAATCCGCCATGGTAAGCTCCAAAAAACAATGTGTTAAAAATAAATTTTGTTTGTTGCAACATCAATCATCAAGCTGACTTGATTGTAATCAACTTTGCAAATAAATCGTATTCATCTGCATCAGTAATTTCGACTTCAAGCAAGTCACCTGACTGGATTTTTGATTTATCAATATCTTCGACAAAGACATTGCCATCAATTTCAGGCGCATCAGCATAAGAACGTGCAACCGCAACAGGATATTCATCTTCCAGACTATCGACTAAAACAGTCATGGTTTGACCAATCCGTTTTTGCAATTTAGCCGCCGAAATGGCCTGCTGAACCTGCATGAAACGTTCATAACGCTCTTGCTTAATCTCTTCAGGTACATGATCTGGCAAGTCATTGGCTGTTGCACCTTCAACTGGCGAATAAGTAAAACAACCGACTCGATCAAGCTGTGCTTCTTGCAACCAATCTAGAAGAATTTGAAAATCTTCTTCGGTCTCACCTGGAAAACCCACTACAAAAGTAGAACGAATCACCAAATCTGGACATTTTTCACGCCATGTTTTAAGACGTTCAAGGGTGTTTTCACTATGGGCTGGTCGCTTCATCAATTTTAAGACGCGCGGACTGGCATGCTGAAAAGGAATATCAAGATAAGGAAGAATTTTACCCTGAGCCATCAAGTCGATAACTGCATCGACGTGTGGATACGGATAGACATAATGTAAACGTACCCAGATCCCGAGCTGACCGAGTGCTTCACACATATCATAGAATTTGGTTTTTACAGGCTGACCATTCCAAAAATCAAGCTTGTATTTGGTATCAACGCCATAAGCTGAAGTATCTTGAGAGATCACCAAAACTTCTTTGACACCCGCGCGCTTAAGCGCTGCCGCTTCTTCAAGCACGGACCCTACAGGACGTGATACCAAATCACCACGCATACTCGGAATAATGCAGAACGTACAACGGTGGTTACAGCCTTCAGAAATTTTTAAGTAAGCATAATGTTTTGGTGTTAAACGAATACCCTGTTCAGGCACCAGATCGACAAAAGGATTATGTTTAGGTGGCGCAGGTACATATTCATGTACAGCTTCCATCACATCCTGATAGGCTGCCGCACCTGTAACTTTTAGAACATTGGGATGCATTTGACGAATCTTGTCTTCATCTTTACCCAAGCATCCAGTCACAATCACACGGCCATTTTCACTCATGGCTTCGCCAATCGCATCTAACGACTCTTGTACCGCAGATTCAATAAAACCGCAGGTATTGACTACAACCAGATCAGCACCATCATAATCTGATGCGACCTGATAACCTTCAGTACGTAACTGAGTTAAAATTCGTTCAGAATCTACCAATGCCTTAGGACAACCTAAAGATACAAAACCGACTTTGGGGGACTTCATGAATCTGCGCTCCACTAGAATCCGCGTATTGTATGACGTTTCTCGCAATAAAAACAGGTGGAATATGCACAGTTCGCTTAATGCACCAAAATACAACCAATATTTTTATTAAAAACAACTATTGCACCATTATGATTCAATTTAAGATGCCATCTAACCCAACTTGTTTTTAAATCGATCATAATTTATCTATTTTGCTCATTTTTAATACAAGCTTGAGAAAAAGTTCTTTTACGCAAAAAGTTGGCGTACATTTTGCTTAACTTATGTCCCATTACAGGGAAAAACTGGATTAATGAAAATGTCATTGCGCTATTTTAAGACAGGAAACATTTTCTAATGGATCAAAGAGAGACCATTGACTATCGGCTTTTGGTCGATAACCTTACTACTGCCATATTATTGGTCGATAGCGACCTGAATATTTTTTATCTCAATTCTTCTTGTGAAGCGTTGTTTGATATTAGCTTATTACGTGCATCAGGTTTGCCTGTGCTTAACTTATTACATTCACCGAATGATAGCTTCAATACCCATGAAGCACTCATCAATACGCTACACTCAGGGCAGCATTACACACGACGTGAAGCAATAATCAGTGTGAATTTTAAGGATATTCATGTCGATTATTCAGTTTCGGCGCTCAATACAGGCAAAAATTATCATCCGCTACTATTAATAGAACTCAATCCAATTGATCGGATGCTTAAAATTTCTAAAGAAGAAAATTTGATACAACAACATCAGGTTGCCCGTCAGCTCATTCGCGGTATTGCCCATGAAGTCAAAAATCCCTTAGGAGGGATTCGTGGTGCGACTCAATTACTGGCACGTAGCTTAAATGATCCAAAATACGAAGAATTTACCGATATCATTATCAATGAAGTTGATCGCTTAAGAAATCTTGCCGATACCATGCTCGGTTCCCGCCAGCTTCCAAGCTATGAAGATGTCAATATACATGAACCTTTGGAACGGGTGCGCTCTCTGGTGGCCAATCAAACCAAGAAAAAAATTAAAATCACTCGTGATTATGATTTATCACTGCCAGATGTCAAAGCAGACCGTGATCAACTGATTCAGGTCATGCTCAATATTAGCGTGAATGCCATTCAAGCAATGACCGAAAATAAAGAATTTTTTGTGGATCATGAACCTGAACTGATTTTAAGAACCCGTATTCAACGCCTTGTCACCATTAATGGTTTATTAAACCGATCCGCAGTTCGTATCGACATTGAGGATAATGGACCTGGTGTGCCACAGGATATTTTAGAGTCTGTGTTCTATCCTTTAGTGACAGGACGAGCCAAAGGCACAGGACTTGGCTTAAGTATTGCACAGAACATTATGCATCAACATAACGGAATGATTGAATGTCAGTCCGTGGCTGGAAAAACTACATTTAGCTTATATTTACCTTGGGAGTCAGACCGTGTCGCGAAATAAAATATGGGTAATTGATGATGACCGCGCCATGCGCTGGGTACTGGAAAAAACATTCAAGGAAGAAGGTTTGGATGTGACCAGTTTTGAAGAAGCGCAGACGGCATTAGACCAATTGGCTGAAGATGCGCCTGATGTAATCCTCACTGACATTCGTATGCCCGGTATTGATGGTTTGACTTTCTTAGGGAAAGTCAAAAATAATTATCCAGATCTACCTGTCATTATTATGACGGCACATTCCGATCTTGAATCTGCGGTATCAAGCTATCAAACAGGTGCTTTTGAATATTTGCCAAAACCGTTTGATATTGATGAAGCGTTGGCATTGGTTCATCGCGCCATCTTGCATGTCAATAAACTCCAGCAGCAAGAAGCAGCTAAAACCACGACACCAGTTCAATCCACCGAAATTATTGGTGAATCCCCTGCGATGCAGGAAGTGTTTCGTGCCATTGGTCGATTATCACAATCCCACATTACAGTATTGATTAATGGTGAATCAGGTACAGGTAAAGAACTGGTTGCACATGCACTACACAAGCATTCACCACGTAGTAGCAAGCCTTTTATTGCGCTGAATATGGCCGCAATTCCAAAAGATCTGATCGAAACTGAACTTTTTGGTCATGAAAAAGGTGCTTTTACTGGCGCAAACACCCAACGCCAAGGTCGTTTTGAGCAAGCTAATGGCGGTACGCTGTTTCTTGATGAAATTGGGGATATGCCATTTGAAACGCAAACACGTTTACTACGTGTACTTGCTGATGGCGAATTTTATCGTGTCGGTGGACATATTCCTGTGCGGGTTGATGTGCGAATTGTTGCTGCGACGCATCAGGATCTGGAAAAACTGGTGAATGAAGGACGTTTCCGCGAAGACTTGTATCATCGCCTAAATGTCATTCGCATTCATATTCCAAAACTGGCACATCGTAGCGAAGATATCCCCATGCTGGCACAGCACTTTTTGGCACGTGCGGGTAAAGAACTCGGTGTTAGCCCTAAAATTTTACGCCCAGAAACCACAGATTATATGCAGCAGTTGCCATGGCCAGGTAATGTTCGTCAACTCGAAAACACCTGTCGCTGGCTGACAGTGATGATTACTGGACGTGATGTTTATCCAGAAGACCTCCCTTCTGAGCTCAAACAAATTCCAATTCAAAAATCAGGCGAACAGGCCACAACCGCAGCGGGTGTAGATCGCATTTCATTGCACCACTGGGATGAGTTATTGGGTCAATGGGCGATTCAAAAACTAAAAAATGGCGAGATGAAAATTTTAGATATCGCCACCCCAATGTTTGAACGTACCCTGATCAATGCTGCGCTACAACAAACCCGTGGTCGTAAACGCCATGCAGCAGAGTTACTCGGTTGGGGACGTAATACGCTTACACGTAAATTAAAAGAACTCGGTATCGCGGCTGAGGATGATGCCGAAGAAGAAGCCGAAATATAAAATAGCAATCTTAAATATAGTAAAGGGCAGCTAAATGGCTGCCCTTTACTATGGGAGAAAATATGACATTACGCTACTTGAGGATAATGAATCGATTTACCTGCAATCAACTCATTAATGGCGTTGCTATTAAAATCAAGCTCAAGAATATGATTTTCAGCAATGATGCGATATTTTGAAATCAAAGGCTGTGCACCATAAGCTGTTTCAATGACATATTCATCTGCAATATTTAAGATCCCTTCAAGATTTGTACTGGTCGAAGCAAAGTCATGGTTAAACAAATCATAGATTTCATGAAGATTGTAAGTTTCACGCAAATGTTCTGGATGTTTTCTTACTTCACCTTCAAGAAACAACACGAGCTTATGCGCAAAAAAATAATAATTTGGTTTATGGCTATACTCGAGATTCATCTTGATCTACTCCTTAAAGGTTTATCATTC
The DNA here is from genome assembly GCF_000368825.1 of Acinetobacter ursingii DSM 16037 = CIP 107286. Taxonomy (GTDB): domain Bacteria; phylum Pseudomonadota; class Gammaproteobacteria; order Pseudomonadales; family Moraxellaceae; genus Acinetobacter; species Acinetobacter ursingii. The sequence continues at coordinate 217,747 of NZ_KB849716.1, forward strand.
ATTTTTATGTCACCATTTATTTTTAAAAATTTTAGCTTAATTTTTTCTTAAGAATCATGATTAATTATACAAATTCTCACAATATGAAAAATAGATAAATATAAACCAACTCTTTTAGTTGGATTAAACTCATTAAAAAACAAAAAGATAATTTTTCTCTTACATATTTGTAATTTAATCAAAATTTTCAGTTGTTACAATTCAGCAATAATTATCAAAATTGAATTTGAAAAATGAAGAATCAATATGCCGACTTGGTGATTGTAGGAAGTGCAAATGTTGACCATATTTTAAATGTTGATGATTTTCCTGTGGCTGGACAAACCCTTACAGCTAAAAATTATAAAGTTGCTTTTGGTGGGAAAGGAGCAAATCAAGCGGTAGCTGCTGGTCGCAGCGGTGCTAATGTTGCCTTCATTGGCTGTGTTGGTAATGACGAGTTTGGCAATAATATCAAAACCCAACTTCAAAAAGATCATGTCAATGTACAGGCGCTTCAAAATGTTGCTCATCAAAATACTGGCGTTGCTTTAATTTTCGTTAATCAACATGCTGATAATTGTATTGGCATCCATGCTGGAGCAAATGCAGCGCTTAGTGTGGATTATGTCAATCAACATAAAAACCTGATTCAACATGCCAAAATATTATTATTACAACTGGAAACACCTATCGAAAGTGTGATCACCGCAGCAACTATTGCGAAACATTCTGGCATAAAGGTTATTCTGAATCCCGCGCCTGCTCAAGCCTTAGCGCCAGAATTTTTAAACCTGATTGATATCATTACACCCAATGAAACAGAAGCAGAACAATTGACAGGCGTGAAGATTAACAATCTGGATGACGTACAAAATGCTGCACATATTCTTACCAATATGGAATTAAAACGGTTGTCATCACCTTGGGCGCTCAAGGTGTTTGGTTAAGTGAGTTTGGTCAAGGACAATTAATTCCCGCTTTTAAAGTGGATGCCGTCGATAGCATTGCGGCTGGAGATACTTTTAATGGCGCGTTTGCAACTGCATTACTGGAAGGTCAATCAAATCAGCAAGCTGCCAAATTTGCCAATGCAGCCGCCGCAATTGCTGTGACTCGATATGGTGCACAACCTTCTATTCCCTACCGCTCTGAGATTGATGCATTCTTTATAAACCTAATTAAAAAACTTAAAAAGTAAAATCGATTTTTATACACAGGATAAAATTAATCCATGAAAACTCAATTACATCGTGGGCGACTCATTGATCACATCCAACTTATTGTTCATGATTTAGAATTAAGCCAAAATTTTTATAGTGCTATCATGAAAGTTTTGGACATTCCAATCATTACAACATCTGAAGATTTCTTTTGGGCTGATGAACTGGTGGTATCTTCAATAAATAGCCCTGCTGCCCAAGGCATATTGACTGGGCGACATCATCTAGCTTTTCATGCGAAAGATCGTGCTACTGGTAGATACTTGTTATCGAGCTGCCCTTGCTCATGGAGGCAAAGACAATGGCAAACCCGCTGAACGGACTTACCATCCAGAATATTATGCAGCGTTTGTCATTGATCCAGATGGGAATAACATAGAATTTGTGTATCACGGAGAAGCTCAACGCAATACACCTTCTGTCATCATTGAATTTTAAAATTTAAAATAAATAAAAAGCAATGAGCATGCTTAAAGTCACCCTTACTTGAAACATACTCATTGCCTCATCAAAGCCATCACCCCAATGCCTTTGATTTATAAAATAATTTTATCTTTAGTTGATAAGAAATAATTCCTTAATTGTTTCAAATTTTCTATGTTAGTCGGCATAAAATTCCTTTATATTGGACTTTAATAGAATATTTTCCTTTGGTTTAAGTTTTGAACAGTACAGAACACACACTAGATCGTATCGATCGGAAAATTTTATCTGCTTTATGTCAAAATGGCAGACTGACGATTGCACAACTTTCAGAACAGGTTGGTTTATCTTCTTCTCCTTGTTGGACACGTTTAAAACGATTAGAAACTTTAAAAATCATCGATGGATATACAGCTAATATTAATCCAAAAGCAATTGGGATTAAGGATTTATTCTTTATTGAAATTACGCTAGAACGCCATGATGATGAGATGCTTGAACAGTTTAGTCAGGCGTTGGCAGATATTCCCGAAGTGATTGAAGCGCATTTGGTAACAGGTGAATATGATTATCTGGTCAAAGTCGCGGTAAAGGATGCTGAACACTATGAGCGTTTTTTAAGAAAGAAACTCTACTCAATTAAAGGAATACGTCATACCCGCTCTACCTTTGCCTTACGTCCGCTTAAATCTGCAAACTCGGCTGATTTTATGTTGATTGATTAAGTTTAAAAGATATTTACTGCAACGCCATCAAAGTTATGGTTTAATACGCTCAGTTTGAGATGAGCCTCATACAGTATATGACTTGATTCATATACGACTAGCCCCGCTAATATGCAGGGCTTTTTACTTGGTAATATTTTTTCTATTCAATTTCTCTATCAATTCATCTATAGAAAGCGGAGGATTTCTTTTATGAAGCATTGCATGGCAATTTGGACAAACTGGTCTCAGATCTTTTATAGGGTTAATCTTATACTCTAAACCTATAGATGAAATCGCCTTTAAATGATGAACATGAATAAAACCCCTACCTATATCACCATAAGTTTTTTCAAAATTAAAATCACATACAATACAATTTGAACCATAATACCTAATGCATTCTTCTCTTGCCTCATAATTTCTTTCATAAGCATTTACTAATATAGTTTTTTTCAAACCCTCTATATATTCAGTTCTTTCATCCAACTCATCTCCATTCATTAAAATATTATTTAGATTTTTATATTTCATCATATGCTTTTTATAAATTCTTTCTACTGAGTTTAAATTCCCTCTTTTTAATCCATTATAATAACTCATATGCTTAGCAACCGATTGTAGGGCCAAGCTGAAAAATTTAGCACCATAATCATAATAAATATTTTCTAAAAATAAGTCAGTAGCTTCTGCATTAAACGTCCGTTTATATATCCTTCCAGACATCATTGATTTAAACCCATGAATATAATCGATAGCTGAACCTCGACTCATTCCATAATTTTGCTCAAGCTCATCCAAAGCAATATTTTTTGTTTTCTTATTTTCATATACTTCTTTTGATAATTGATAACCCATTTCAGTCATTAACGTTGTTATCTTTGTCATCAAATTACTCATTTTCAGATTTCAAATTTTTTCAAGGAATAATAAGGGCCGATTACTCGACCCTTATCTTTACTCATTTAAACTTGATAATCAACTCATTAAGTCAATTGAGCCGCAGCAATTTTCTTGGTATCTACAGTGTTTGCAGCATCTGTATATTCGCCCATCTTATCGAAGTTCAAATATTTGTAGATGTCAGCAGACATGCTGTCAATTTGAGCAGCATACTGTTGATATTCTTCTGGGCTTGGAAGTTTACCCAATACAGCAGCAACAGAAGCAAGCTCAGCAGAAGCAAGGTAAACATTTGCACCCTGACCTAGACGGTTCGGGAAGTTACGAGTAGAAGTCGATACACAAGTAGTATTAGGTGCTACACGTGCTTGGTTACCCATGCAAAGTGAACAACCTGGCATTTCTGTACGTGCGCCCGCTTTACCGTAGATGTTATATAGACCTTCTTCCATCAACTGGTGTTCATCCATACGTGTTGGAGGAGCTAACCAAAGACGAGTTGAAAGTGAACCACCCGGTACTTTATCTAAAAGCTGACCTGCTGCACGGAAGTGACCAATGTTAGTCATACAAGAACCGATGAATACTTCATCAATTTTGTCACCTTGAACTTCAGAAAGAAGTTTTGCATCATCTGGATCGTTCGGGCAGCAAAGAACAGGTTCTTTAATGTCAGCAAGATCGATTTCATAGACTTTGGTGTATTCAGCATCAGCATCAGCTTTAAGAAGTGATGGATTAGCCAACCATTTTTCCATGTTTTCGATACGACGCGCCATCGTACGAGCATCGCCATAACCTTGTGAAATCATCCATTTCAACATGGTAATGTTAGAACGCAAGTATTCAGCAACTTTCTCTTCAGAAAGTGTAATCGCACAGCCCGCAGCAGAACGTTCAGCAGATGCATCAGACAATTCAAATGCTTGCTCAACAGTCAGGTCAGTTTCCATTTCAGTCAAGTCGATCTCAAGGATACGACCAGAGAAAATGTTTTTCTTACCTTTTTTCTCAACAGTAAGATCGCCTTCCTTGATTGCATAGTAAGGAATCGCATGTACAAGGTCACGTAAAGTGATACCCGGTTGCATTTTACCTTTGAACTTCACAAGGACAGATTCAGGCATATCCAGTGGCATTACACCAGTCGCTGCTGCAAACGCAACAAGACCAGAACCTGCTGGGAATGAAATACCAATTGGGAAACGTGTATGTGAGTCACCACCAGTACCAACGGTATCAGGCATTAACATACGGTTTAACCAAGAGTGAATAATACCATCACCCGGACGAAGCGACACACCACCACGGTTCATGATGAAGTCTGGTAGTGAATGTTGCATTTGCACGTCAACTGGCTTTGGATATGCAGCCGTGTGACAGAAAGACTGCATCACAAGATCAGCTGAGAAGCCTAAGCACGCTAAGTCTTTCAACTCATCACGTGTCATTGGACCAGTCGTATCTTGAGAACCAACAGTTGTCATTTTAGGTTCACAGTAAGTACCCGGACGAATCCCTTGACCTTCTGCAAGACCACATGCGCGACCAACCATTTTCTGAGCTAGAGTAAAACCTTTACCAGTGTCAGCAGGTTGTACTGGGGTACGGAACAATTCAGAAGCAGGAAGACCAAGAGCTTCACGTGCTTTAGTCGTCAAACCGCGACCGATGATGAGGTTGATACGACCACCCGCACGTACTTCATCTAAAAGAACTGGCGTTTTAAGTTCAGATTCAGCGATTTGCTCACCGTTTTTGAACGCTGTGACTTTCGCAGCAGCATGGTCAATTTTCAGTGTAATTTCATCGCCCATGTTCATGTCAGAAACATCGATTTCAACAGGAAGTGCGCCTGCATCTTCCATAGTGTTGAAGAAAATCGGTGCGATTTTTGAACCTAAGCAGTAACCACCGTCTTTTTTGTTCGGGATGTGTACAATTTCATCACCAAAGAACCAAAGCACAGAGTTAGTTGCAGACTTACGAGATGAACCAGTACCTACAACGTCACCCACATAAGCAACTTGATTGCCTTTAGCGATCAGGTCTTTAATTTGGTTAAGTGGACCAACTTCACCTGGTTTTTCTGGGTTAATACCATCACGCTCATTTTTCAACATTGCATTTGCGTGTAATGGGATATCTGGACGGCTCCATGCGTCTTGGGCTGGAGACAAGTCATCAGTGTTGGTTTCACCTGTAACCTTGAAAACAGTTAGCTTGATTTCTTCAGGAACATCTTTGCGGCTAGTGAACCATTCAGCGTCTGCCCAAGATTGTAAAACAGCTTTTGCATTGGCATTGCCCGATTTTGCTTTATCAGCAACGTCATGGAACGCATCAAATACAAGAAGTGTTTTTTTCAATGCTTCAGCCGCCAAACCACCAAGTTCAGCACTATCAAGCAAATCAACTAAAGGAGCGACGTTATAACCACCAAGCATTGTGCCAAGTAAGTAAACTGCACGTTCTTTAGAAACTAATGGAGATGTCGCTTCACCTTTTGCAACTGCTGACAAAAATGCTGCTTTTACATAAGCAGCTTGGTCAACACCCGCTGGAACGCGGTTTTCAAGCAAGTCCACAAGAAAAGCTTCTTCACCTGCTGGTGGATTTTTTAGCAATTCAACCAAATCAGCAGTTTGCGCATCATCAAGTGGCTTCGGTGGGACTCCGAGTGCGGCACGTTCTGCAACGTGTTGGCGGTAAGCTTCTAGCACAGTGTTATTCCTCTTTTTTAAAAAATTATTTGCAATTCCTGCCTAGCAAAGCTTTGCAAATAATATGGACAGCAAAATTTTACTAAAAATCAAGTCAAAAGTTAATGCAAGCGCCGTGTTTCTTCGTGATTCTCATTATTTTATAGCGAAATAGTGCTTGACAGTTCGCTATACAAAAACGAGGAAAATACAGGCGATAACTGATTCACTTGGCTTTGCCATGATTTAGATCAATAAAAAAGGCAACCCATGTTGCCTGATTTTGTTGAGAAAAACTATAAAACCTTAGTGGACTGTGGTGGTTTGTAAATATTGATTTAATGCGTCCCGATTTCCCTCAAATTTAATCTGGACTTCGTCTTCGTGTAACATTGCATGATTAGCGCTCGCAAATGAGATCGTAACCTCATAAAGTCTGGCCTTTTCATCAATGACTTCCTTGATATAAACTTTATCGCCTACACTTAAGACGTAACTACTACCGCCGATGACCGCAACACCTTGGGTGTCTTCGAGCAACAAATCAGCATTATGCAGATAAGCAACAACTTCCATCTTTGCTCTCCTATCGTATAATTATTCGTCAATTTATTATTCTTTATTTTTATAAAATTATCTATATCAAGCTTTTAAAAATACTCAATAACTTTGTAACTGCTCAATATTGATTATAAATCCATCAATTAAAAAAAACCGCTCACTTAGAACGGTTTATAATGGGGCATTTTGTCATGCGGTGTTGCAATACACTGCTCTGTAGTTTGCTTACGAATATTTTCTCGTGCTTCATCTGGATTATTTTGAAGTTCTGCAATTGGTAAGGCATAAACTTCATCAATAATTTTTAAGATAAATGTACGAGTAATTTCATCTTCAATTTTCTTTGCGTGTTCAACAGCTTGGTTTTTTTCGATTGCATTTTGACGATCAAGCATAATTGAACGTGCCGCGTTGCCCATACTGGTACAGTAGCCATGCCATTGTTCTTCAGGCGTTAAGGGTTTCTTTTCACTACAGCCTGCAAGTACAACACCTAAAACAAGAAACAGAACTTTTTTCATCATTACACTGAACTTAATCTGGTGGCATCATCATACTGAATATTGTCATATTTTCCAAAAGCTATTCGGTTAAAATCTTTGGTGAAATTTTTAGTTTTTTATTTATTACATTCCATTCGAGTTCCGCTCATTTGACAGACACCGCCACGAGATGACAAATAAGTATTGCCTGTGACTTTATTATAATTATGTCCTTTATGATCACTACAGCGCACACCATTACAGTCTTTGATTACATAACTTTGTTTCTTTGTTGAAGCTTTATTCTGAGCGGCACTTTGACTGCTTCCAGCTTTATTTACTGTAACTGCATTTTCTTTTTCAACGGTAACAGGTTTTACAGTTTGCTTATTATTTTGTTTGTAGGGGCTGTAATATTCATCGGCGATAGCTGCATTGGATTTAAAATTGTCTGGTTTAGCCTTATCGTGATCAGACGCAGTGTTTTTTTGCGATACAAGTTGTGGCTCATTTGAGCGTTGTGTAGGCGGCGGCGTTGCTGAATACGTGGTTACGCCATGCGCATCTACCCATTTATAATATTGCTGAGCGTTTGTGTGTAACGTACAACCTAATAGCATTAAACTAATGACTGCCCAAAATCGTCCATAAATGACAGAATTCATCTCTACTTTCCCTAATTTGCCACAATTTTATTAAAATTAATCATTTAAATTCAATACTTTATATTAATATTATTCAGAAAAATGCACAATAATGTAGCTCAAAAATAAATACTTGCGTTTAAATTCTTGAATAGATATCCAAGCTCAAGTCGAATGGAAAAATTTTTATTTGATGGTACTTTTTTTAATTCAAAACATAGATGTTATTAAGGCATGTTAAATACAACTATTATTTTATTTGTCTAGAATAAGCCGCTCGAAAGCGGCTTATTTATTAAGTTCTTAAAAACGCCAGTTATAGAACAAATCGATTGCACGTTCCAAAGATTGACTGGCTTCAAGATAAAGACGTTTATTCATTTGGTAACGTAAAGTTAATTTATTCACAGGCGTAAACACACCTACGCCATAGCGAATAAACAAGTCAGGAGTAATATAACCCGTTAGACTCACCTGTGTATCATCACCAGTACCCTGCGCGTCTAATGCCAAACCACTTAAGCCAAAAGTGCGTCCGATTTGATTGGTAAGTGCACGAGTACCACCTAAGCCCATACTAATCCCAGCTGCGGCAATCGTGTTGTTAACATCTGATTTAAAGCCCGCTGTGTTGCTTAAACCACTATTACCCTCATTGATACGACCTGTCACCAGTGCATTGAGAGCTTCCTGCTCCGATAAACCTGCATCATTATAAATCTGGATATTGGGTACAGCGGCCGTACCTGTAACACGGACACCCACTGTACTGCCTTGAACAGATTTGTTGGCATCAACATCTAATGTCGGATTAGAAATTGGCCCATTAAAACGAGCAATCGCGCGATTTAAATCTAGGCTTTGTCCATACGCTTCTATTTTAACTTTTTGGCTAACACCAATTGCACCACTTGCGCGTAGCGCAGTTTCAAGTCCGCGTTGCGATAAATTGAGGCGACCCACCAAAGGAATCCGACTATTAAAGCCTTGAAAGATCACTCTTTCACTACCAATATTGACCGACACATCTGCACGAATATCCCACGGTTTAGCTGCTTTTAAGATCGCAAGTTGATCCTGTCCATCTCTAACAACCCGTACATCAGATGAAACTGCCACCACAGGTTCACTTGCTTCTGGCATAGAGATTAAAGCACGAGGAATATCTATTTTTCCATTTACGATCAGTCGTTTACTTAGCGGATAGGCATCCATTGATACATCTGGATTGACAATCGCGGTAATCAATGGTGCTTGACGAACAAGTAGATTATCACCCTTCAAATTTAATTGAACACGTGGATCATTTTTCCAGTCGATATTTCCTGTCAGTTGTCCAACGCCACGTCCACTATTAAACGCTCCATTAATTGTAGCGTTATCCTGACGGATCGCCGAATACAATTGAATATTAGTAAGATTGACAGGCAATGACATCATACTAATCGAACCATTTTTTAGACGTAAATCACCTGTAATTTGGGGCTGAGTCAAAGTTCCATTTATCTTTCCAGCCAGTGCTAAAGTTCCATTCATTGAACGGACATCACTAATGAAAGGTTTAAGCACTTTAAGTTGCACATTATCAAAGGCCACTTCTCCATTCATTGGCATAGGGGTTTGATAAGGATTAATAATGACTTTGGCATAGCCTGTACCAATTTCTGGTGTTTTGACATCTAATCTTAACAATAGGCCCTGACTGACACTTTTGGCAATCACACTGAGCTGATCATAACTTAAAGTCGATGCAGGATCTTGAGGGTCGGTAGCAGCCAATCCAATTTCACCATTTTGAGTGATTAATTGCGCGTCGAGTTTGGGCTGAGCACCATTTGCCCAAGATGCTTTAGCATAGCCATTGAGCTTACCTGTAATGGCTAAACCTTCTGGCATAAATGCTGCGAAATCATTTAAATCCAGATCTCGGGTTACAACTGAAAGATTTCCTCGTGCTTTACTGACTCTTAAAGGCTGATCCAGACAAAGCTGACTATTTTGGCTAGCCCAGCAATGCTGTCCAACAAATAATTCCTGATTGCCTGTGCTATAAATAACCGCAGCATTTTGCTGTTGCTTTAATACAGCACGGCGCGAGTCAAAAATACCCTGTTGAATTTGTCCAAGCCAGTCATTATTTTGGTTAAAACCACCTGCCAGTTGCACATAAAATTTTGAATAGTAGTTCCAGCCTTGTAACTGAACCAGATGTGCTTTACGCGTACCCGATAAAGTTATACCTGCGTATTGGATCTGACGTCCACCACGATGCAAATCATCTAACGTCGCTTTTAATGACGTTGGCGTGGTGTCAGAAGTTGGGAGTTCTCCCAATATTTGTATTTTTTTGACACTAATATCACCAAAACCAAAATTATCGACCACCAAATTTGCAGTCGCTTTTAGTCTTGGTTGAGCCTGAACATTCAAATATCCATAAGTACGACCACGTAATCCAGGATAAAGTTCATACATGGCAGGTGCATTGACCTTCAAACGTAAGTTTTGTGCATTACCAGAAGCCTGTACCTGATTTTTACCATAGGCCAAGAATAAGTTATTTGCCTCAAATTGCTGTGGTAAAAATCCTTTTTGATTAGAGTTCACTATCATCGATAGATTACCCGTACCACGAACGACTTTATTATTTAAAAAGCCCGCCATATTGAGTTTTTCGATATTAATTCGTTTGGAATTTTCAGCCCAGAGTCCTTGAGTTTTTAAGTTACCAGAGAGCTCACCTTTAACACTAGAAACAAAATATTGTGGCTTAAAACGAACCAGTGAAGCATTAATATCCCAACCAATTGCATTTTTTAAATTGACCGAACCTGATGCAAATATTTTACCCGCAACACCATTGTGCTGTAATTCAGCAATTTTTATAAAATCTGGCGTTCCTGAAATATTAAACTTAAGTAAGCCTTTGCCCTGATTAAATGCATTTAGACCACCATCATAGCGAACTGCAAAACCTTTAAATCCACCACCCGATTTTTCATCATGAAAAACGATTGCAGCAGTACTTTTTCCAGTCAGTTCGATCATTTCATTTTGAGTAGAATTTGCCATACGACCTTTTAATGAGATCGCATCAAATTGGATAATCTGCTGATTCGGCTTGGCATAACCATTTGCCTTGATTTCACCATTGAGCAAATTTACAGGCGCGGCAGTAGTAATCGTTTGTGGATTAAAGTCTTTCGCATTTAAAATGGCATTCCATTTAAGTTGACGCTTTTCTGATGGCAGTTCAACTTTAGCCTGACCACTCAAACTACCTTTTTGAAGCGACTGATAGGTAAATGCAGGAACATTCAAGATATTATCTTTTAAATTCAAGCGCGCTTCATATTGACCCGCAGGCAACGTCGCTTGTTCATGCGTACGGACATTGGTCGCGACATGGATATCTTGTTTACCTTCCACCAAGGCCAAATTGACCTGTCCTTCATCACTATCTAGCCAACCAATATAAGGCATGGCACGATCAATATTTTTCCATGAAACATCCAGAATCATCGGTTGAACGTTTTGTTGCGATGCTTTTTGTTGTGCTGTTTTTTGTGGTGTAGTCTGAGCCTGATTAAGTTTAACTAACCACGATTCATACTTATCAAAATCAAGATTTGCGGTCAGCGCTGTGCCTTTTTCGAGTGAACCGGCTGATGCGATATTGGCATCCAACGATGGCGGTAAAAAGTCGACGATTGCTTGAGGAATCACTTTATCTTTTGGATTAAGATGATTCAGGCGTCCTTTGACGTCCCAAGTGACGTGATCATGCCAGCCAACATGTCCTGCTAAGCTCACAAAACCCTGCATGAGTTGACCATTAAAGTCATGAATATCGAGACCATTAACCAGATCGGTAGACATTAATGAGGTGTACTGACCTTCTGGAATATTTTCGCCCTTTAAGTCTGTTGCCAGATCCAGATCCAGTTTGTCTACATTTCCTTTAAACTTGGCCGTACCATCCTTAGAAAATAATTTTTGCTCTGTGAGTAATGGCCAATGATAATTTTTAAAATTAAGCTGACCAAACATCGGCACGCCTTCACGCACAGGATGAACCACCACCCAACCTGTCAGCAAATCTGGGGTATTGGTTGCAACGCCTGCTTTTATAGTGTCTAAACTTCCGTTTGCCGCGACTTTAATCGTATCAATATTTAAACTTTTTAACGAAGGTATAATTAAATCTGCACGCGCATTTAGAGGATATTTACCATTAAATGTCATTTTTCCTGTGGCATTGTCTACCGCAAGGTAGCCCATATTCATACGGGAATTTTCAAATTTTAGTTCTGTCCCCGACCAAACTGCATCTTCAAGATAAATATCATGAAAATCGACTTTCGATTTGACGGTTTGGATCACTAGATGATCAATTTCAGCCTCATTCAGTCGTAACACAAATGGCAATTTAATTTCACTAAATTTGAAAGGTTCATTACTCGGTGGAGAATGGCTAATAATTTGTAAATTACGTACATCTGCACGTCTTAAGTGAATCTCTTTACTCAAAATTGCGCGCCAGCCCAAAGACACATCGGCTTTGTCAATTTTGACGTCCAGATCTTTTAGTTTCACCCAAATATTTTTTAAAATAATACCTTTTAAAAGATTCCCGCCATCGTACTCGTAACTCAGAATATGTTGACGCTCCATGACCCGATCTAGCAGAAATTTACTGCCCCGATCCGTGGTAAACATCACACCTAAAGCAGCCACTAAAAATATAATAACAATAAGCAGCGTCAAAAGTGCATTTCTCAGAATGCGACGCTTTTTAGGAGGTGTAGGAGTAGCCGGTTGTTCTACGTCAGCCATAATAATCCTGAGTCAAATTTATTTTAAAGTTGTGAACCAATAAAGAAATGCAATCGAATTGGATGATTATCATCGGAAATCCCTGATGCAACATCCAGTCGAATTGGACCAATAGGTGATTTCCAGCGAATTCCCACGCCTACACTATAAGCCGTATCATTTTTAAATTTTTCATCATAAGCATTACCAAAATCCGAAAATAACGCTGCGCGCCAGCCATCCTTAAATTGGTAGTTATATTCAAGTGAACCAACAGCCAGTGCTTGTCCACCGACTTTATAGCCATATTCTTCTGGAGAAAGACTTTTATAATCAAAACCACGTATGGTTTGGTCACCGCCAGCAAAAAATCTTAAATTATAAGGAACTTTGTCAAAATCATCGGTAAAGATATAACTTAAATCAGAACGTCCGACAAATTGATGATCATCGTTTTCACCCAAGGAATAAATAAAACGCCAACCCGCGGTTAAAATAGCCATATTGGCATCGGACAATAATGACTCACTCCCCAACTCAACTTTATAACTTTGTTTAAACCCGCGCGTTGGGTTAATACTGCTATTGCTCGTTGTTTTTGAAAGTTCATATCCGAACAATAAAGCTTCTTGTTCTGCATCTGAACCCGGGACTTTAAATGCATCAGGAATATCATCACTATCCACAACACCATGCTGAGTTAAGCGATCCAGTCGATAGCGAAAACCAAAACTATGTTGCCATCCTCCTAGCGGATTTTTGATGATGCGTTCTGCCCCGAATACCGCAGATTCAGTCTCTAGGCTCACATCAGGGCCGATGTCATCACGATCTTCACGCTCATATCCACCAACCAGATTAATATAATCATTAATTGGATCTTTATAGGGAATACTATAACGCCCATCTATGGCCTGACGTATCTTTGATAGTTCAAGGTTAGCGTCAAAAGAATGCCCCAAACTATTTACAATGGCGCGTCGGTATTGAGTTCGAATACGAAATTCAGTATCCGTGCCATAACCAATACCTGTTTCCACACTGTTTAAACGATCAGCATTTAAGGTCACGATGACAGGCACTTTCTTTTCTTCGCGTGCCTGAGCCTGTAATTGGTCATTTTCAGAAGCACGTTGCTGCATCTTTTGTTGTTCAGCTTGTGATTTTTCACTTTGCTGATCAGTTGGCTGAGTCCCCGCAAATTGAGTTTCATCAGCTACATTTTGCGTGACTTCTTGACCAGATTTTGCATCCGCTTTTTGCAAGGAAGCCACTTGCTGCTCTTCAATTTTTTGCTGATCAACCAATTCTTGTAAGTCAGGTGGTAATTCCAATGGCTTTTCAATTGGATCAGGTTTGATGGTATCGACCAAGGTATAATTAAAATAACGCGAATTGGTCAGGTTATTGGCTAATGTATTCACACGCCAAAAAGCATAATCATCCCCATCTTTCCACGGCGTCATGCTTTTCAGGACTTTCATTTTTAATGGTAATTTTTTCGATGGGTCACTCATTCTGAATTCGACATTGCCCAGCTTATAACGCTCACCTGTTTCGTACTTTAAATTAATCGCTGCGGTGTCTTCTGGTTGTTTCACCTTGACATCATGTAAACGCCAATAAGCATCAAAATAACCATTATCTGAAGCTGATTCTACAATACGGCTTTTCGTTTGTTCATATTTACCATGATTTAAAATATCACCGACATCCAGATCTGGTACTAAACGAATGACCTGAAATTGTGGAGTGTTTGCGCCTGCTCCAGAAAACTCAATATTTTGCTCTTCAACTTTAACTGGATTATTTGGTGTCACGGTAACTTTGACTTTGCTATCGCTGATTTTTTCAAAATTAAACTTGGCATTGTAATAGCCCACAGCCTGAGCAGCTTGATTACTTAAACTGCGTAATTGAGGTAAGGCTGCATTAAAATCACCAAAGGCTTCCTGAGTATAACTAGATAATTTGGCGCTAATATTTGCTGCCAAGTCAGCAGGTGCTCCGACCACTTCTGCACTAATCCGAGGATCAGCTTTAGCTGTATTAAAACTTCGAGAAGGTCTAATTTTATAAAGAATGCGCCGAAAAAAACCGACTTTTTCATCTTGGTTATCGGCATGCACTTCAGCAATATCATTTAACGAACGTCCTGAACTATTCGCTTCAACCGTAATTTGCTGATCAGATTGAATGTGTTGCATTAAGCTATCAACATTCACAGGCGCTTGATTAATTTGGGCAAGCTCCTGCGCTGTTGGGGCGCTAACACCCGTTTCTGCAACTTTGGATGTCCCATTTCTAGCGTTAGCAGCTTCTCGTTTGGCTTCTTCCGCCACCTTAAAGATTTCGTTTGCCATATTGGCATCAACTTGTGTCTCAGGTATATCTTGTAGATCTTCAAATTCTATCGGTTTAAATGCCTCAATTTTATTTCCAGCTTGTTCTTGTTGTTGTAATAAAGCCTCACTATCTTGTTGAGATAGGTTCTGAGAAGAATTGACCGAAGACAAATCAGCAACATGCTGAGGATTGCTAGATGTAGTCTGATCGGGTTGAATGGCTACAGCATCAGTACTATTTTTTTGTTGAGTATTGGCTATTTCTGACTGAAAACTTTGACTTAAACTTGAAGAAATAGAGGTATCTGAAATACTTTCAGCATGAGCAACAGGCGAAAAATATAAACTCAACAGCATGCTTGAACAGATGAATTTATTGATATCATGCACATTTAAAATAAAACGTACAGATTGGGCAAGAGTTGTATGTCTAAATTTAATATTTGCAAGCATGTAAAACTCTAGGCTTATTTTAATCGGAATCGCTTTAATGTATATAAATACACGGAAATCAATTGATTTTTCAATGTATCAACCGTCAAAAATATCATACATGATTTTCAAGGTGGTTTAACAAATTC
The DNA here is from genome assembly GCF_000368825.1 of Acinetobacter ursingii DSM 16037 = CIP 107286. GTDB lineage: Bacteria > Pseudomonadota > Gammaproteobacteria > Pseudomonadales > Moraxellaceae > Acinetobacter > Acinetobacter ursingii. Next base: position 233,109 of record NZ_KB849716.1, read on the forward strand.
ATCACATTTCTTAATAAATCGCAATGAAGTTTTAAAAAATGAAAAATGACAGCAACCTTCTGACATCACGTCGATTTTTACCTATGTTTCTAACGCAGTTTTTCGGTGCGTTGAATGATAATGTTTATAAACAGGCGTTGCTACTTGTCATTACATATGGGCTCATCAGCCAACAATCTGCCAGCGTAAGCACCTTAAACAACCTTGCAGCACTTTTATTTATTTTGCCGTATTTTATTTTTTCTGCCACTGCTGGCCAAATTGCAGATAAGTATGAACGTGCCAGTCTGGTTCGTGCGATTAAGATTCTTGAAATTATCATTATGCTGATTGGTTCTGTTGGCTTTATAACAGGACATTTATTTCTGTTAATGGTGGCTTTATTTTTGATGGGCGTTCATTCCACTTTTTTTGGTCCAATCAAATACGCGATTTTGCCTGAGATTTTAAAGCCCAATGAATTGATGTCTGGCAATGCCTTATTTCAATCTGGAACATCAATTGCGATCTTGCTGGGTATGATTTTGGGTGGCGCAGTGATTTCTTCATCGCATGGTAATTTGACTTGGATTAGCATCACTGTAGTCAGCATTGCAGTGCTTGGTTATATGTGTAGTCGCTTTATTCTGCCGCAAAAAATTGCTGAACCTGATTTAAAAATTGACTGGAATTTTTTTAGAACCAGTTTTCAAACCATCAAATATGCCAAAAGTATTCCTTTAATTTTTACGATTTTACTGGGTAATTCATGGTACTGGTTTTATGGCGCAACCTACCTGACGCAAATTCCACAACTGACTCAGCAAAATTTACATGCCTCGGAAAATGTCGTGAGTCTCCTTCTGACTTTTTTCTCAGTCGGGATTGGAGTAGGTTCGTTGCTTTGCCGTAAAATTGGTGGATCCGAACTGAATATCAAAATGGTGCCAATTGGTGCAATTGGTCTAACAGTCTTTGCTTTTTATCTGGCTGCGAGTCTGGCGTTTGTCCCAGAAAAAACAGGCGCGTTACTTTCTTTAAAAGAGATGTTTACCTCAGGATGGGTGTATTATCATGTCATGCTTGCCGTCACATTATTAGGGATTAGCGGTGGATTTTATATTGTGCCACTCTATGCCATGATGCAGGCTTATTCACCGCGTTCGCATCGCGCGCGCGTTGTCGCTGCAAACAATATTTTGAATGCTGTGTTTATGGTGTCATCAGCAGTATTTTCAATTATTATTTTAAGTATTTTAAAAATTGACATTAAAATTCTTTTTATTATTACGGCTGTCTTGAGTGCTATTTTTTCAGTTTGGTTACTGCGTAAGTTACCACCCATGTTAAATTCAGCACATGATTCTCTGGAGGATTAATTCCATGCGTCACTATACGGGTATCGACCGATTGATCAACTCTTTCGATCAAGCATTAAGAAGTTTAGTTCCTGGAGCGACTGCGGCGCATCGCAGCAACCCAGCCGAACAAACTGATGCGCCGCTAACAGTCAGTGATGCGCGTCATGTCGCTGGCTTGATGCGAGTCAATCATAGTGGTGAAGTCTGTGCGCAAGCGCTTTATCATGGTCAGGCGCTCACTGCAAAACTACCCAATGTACGCCGTGAAATGGAACAAGCCGCAATTGAGGAACAAGATCATCTGGCTTGGTGTGAAGATCGCTTAAAAGAGCTAGATAGCGTCCCTAGTTTACTCAATCCCATCTGGTACGGCCTTTCATTTGGCATGGGTGCAATTGCAGGTATTGCAGGTGATAAATATAGTTTGGGCTTCGTTGCGGAAACTGAGCGTCAAGTGAGTGCTCATTTGATCGATCATTTAAATCAATTACCCGCTTATGATGAACGTTCAAAGCGTATTTTAGAGCAAATGAATGAAGATGAATTGCATCATCGCGATACCGCACTAAATGCAGGTGGTGTTGATTTACCTTTTCCTGTCAAAATCACCATGACTGCAATTTCAAAGCTGATGACCAAGACCAGTTATTATGTTTAATTTAATCAATTAAATAAGTAACTAAAGAGTCTAAAAAAGCCCTCTCACTGAACTTGAGAGAGCTTTTGATTATTTCAAGCCATGTTGATATTTAAACCTTTCCAGATCTCGAATCGCATCACGATAGTCACGATTAATTCGGTCAGAATCATTTTGCAGCTCCTTTAGGAGTTTGCGATATCGCTCACGATCTTCTGGTTTAAGTTTGTCATCATAAGATTTGCGTGAATATTCTTTGAAATGATCCTGATAACGCTGATAATCTTGTTCAGCATTATAGTACTCTCGTGCAGCCTGATCGTAACTCCTTAATTGACCACGAGTTTCTACAGGGCAAACTTGATAATTGCCATTGCCTTTTAGTGCTTCATAAAAAATATTCTCGGGTTGACAATAGTATGTTTGCCCTTTGCGATAGCCTTGTTCATATTGAATCTGATTTGGCTTGATATCTGCTTTTGAACAGGCTTTATAATATTGATCTAGCCGACGTTCCTGCGCATTCGAACCATCTTTTTCACCAACTGCTACCCAATTTGCTGTTTTACATTCATCCAGACTCATTGCGGCACAACCTGAAAGTAAAACAGACGCAATCGCCAGACCTAAAATTGTTATTTTCATCATTAACCCGAGCTACACATTTTATAAGATACATTTAATGAATGAACAAGTATGGCATCATTCATAGTCAAACTTTATAAGACGATTCAATAGTTGTTTTAAAAATAAACATCGTTTATATAAATCGCAATCCCACACCAGCTACCGTTTCTATATATTTAGGTTGTAGTGCATCGTCCCCTAGTTTGCTACGCAACTTTGCCACCAAGATTCGAAGATAATGCGTATCTTCCTGATGCGTTGGCCCCCAAAGCTCTTTAAGCAATTGTGGTTGAGTCACGAGTTGCCCTCGATGTTTTAATAATAACGCCAAAAGTTGAAATTCTTTACGACTCAGATTAATCAAATTTCCCTGAATAAAAACCTGATGCTGTGCCAAGTCAACCTTTAAATGATGATCATCAAAATCGATCTGATCTTTTACCCCAGTTGTAGCCTGCGAACGTAGTACAACCCGAATCCGCGCCATAAGTTCGGGCACACTAAAGGGCTTGGTCATATAATCATTTGCACCTGCATCCAGTAAAGCAACTTTTTCCTGCTCATCAGCACGGACAGACAATACAATAACTGGCACATTCGACCAGGTTCTCAGCTCCTGCAATACTTCACGCCCATCCAGATCAGGCAAACCCAAATCCAGAATTACCAATTCCGCTCCTTGAGTTGCAAGCACCTCCAGTCCTTTCATCCCTATTTCACAAAGCATCGTTTTGTAGCCTTGTGCACGTAAGGCAATGTCCAGAAATTTTCGGATTTGTGGCTCATCATCAATCACCACGATGCGCGTTTCAACGGAACTTTGTAGAGTCTGATTCATTTTTTTTAATTCATGTTTGTTCTGGATGAATAGGTAAACGTATTCTAATCAGTGTTCCCTGTTGATCGCTACCTGTTGTCGCTGCGATTTCACCCATATGAGCACCAATGATTGCTTTGACGATAGTGAGTCCAAGCCCTGTTCCAAAGCGTCCCCGATCTCCACGTTCCATCGTATAAAACATGTCAAAGATTCGATTACGTTCATCTTCGGGGATTCCAACACCGCGATCTTCTATTTCAATTTGTAGCGTCTGATCATCCCATTTTCGAGTACGCACCTGAATCGGCTGATCCACAGGAGAAAATTTTGCGGCATTTTCCAGCACGTTAAAAATTGCCTGTTCAATCAAGGCAGGGTGCACATATAGTTCTATCGGTTGCTCTGCCCGCTGAATATCAATCTTGATCTCAGGCATATAGCGTTTTAGCCGTTGAGTTGCTGAACCTATCAGTTCATCCAGACCAATCCAGTCACGATTTAGTTTGAGACCATCATGACCCAGTCTGGTCATATCCAATAGATTTTGAATATAGCGATCTAGCCGTTCACCTTCAAGACGAATCGTATCAAGCAATGTATCCTGATCCTCTTGAGACAAAGCAGAGTGATAATTTTTCAGGGTATCGGCAGAACCCATCATCGACGCCAAAGGTGATCGTAAATCGTGTGAAACTGATGAAAGTAATGCAGAACGAAGTCGCTCGGTCTCACCCATAATTTTCGCTTGTTCCAGTTCATCTACCAGTTGAGTACGCAACATGGATTGGGCAATTTGTTCGACCATCGATTCGATCAGGCGTTTTTGCTCCACATTCAAAGCAATCCGTTGCTGAGTTAAATCTAGTCCCAATACTCCCAGATTTTGTTTCTGAGCTAAAAGTGGCATAAACCACCAGTCAATCTGGCTAAGTGTATCGGTATATTTGCCACAGCCTTGTTGATGCTTCAAACACCAATCCGCTGCAATTCTTTCTTTATCGCTTAATGCTCGATCAGAATGAATCATGTTATTTTGTGCAATCATGATCCAGACAGGAAAATTAAACTGTTGTTGAAAAGCGGTTTGTGCAATCTGAATGACATCATCTAAATGAACTGCACTGGATAATCGTGCGGTGACATCCTGCATACGACTGCTATAGGCATTCGCTGCCCGAAGTGACAATACCTGTTGCCGCAAGCGTGATGCAAGACGACTGGCTATCAACGCGGCAGCTAAGTAGGCAATAACGGTGACAACACCTTGATGAGCTGAAATCTGGAAAGTAAAACGCGGCTCGATAAAGAAAAAATTATAGGCAAAGAAAAAAAGCATGGCGGTAATCACCGCTGCCAACATCCGCGTCTTGGTCGCAACCAATAATACGGCCACGATAAAAATAATCGATAAATCATCGACTCCGACATACACTTCCGCTATTCGTGCCAAGATAATACTTGTAAATGTCACCATCAAAATGAAGAAAATTTCTTTTAAGCTCAATAAAGAGAAGTAAACATCTTGCCCTAATGGCTTTTGATTAATGCTATCACTTAAAGGTTCCAACACTACTTCAAGTCGCTGATTTTTTTCTAATAAAATGGAATGAAGCGGTCTTTTAAAAAGTAGTTTTAAGCCTGTAGATGGGTGATAACCCAAAATCATGGATGAAATTGATTTTTCCTGAATCGCATCATTCAATGTTTGAGCCACTTTAACACCATATAAAATTTCGGTTCTCCCCCCTAATTGACGTGCCAATTGAAATGCCTGTTCGACTTCCAACTGAACAGGCGCATATTTTTTTTGATCGGCGTAAAAACTCTCCTGAGCCACATGTACTACCGTCCATGACAATGCTCGTTTTTCAGCAAAACGACTGGCTGCTCGTACTAAATATTCTGACTGACCTCGTCCATCAATCGCGACCATCATCTCATTTTTTAACGGAATTGAACACGTGCCTTGCGCAAGATAAGTTTCTCTCAAATCCGACTCGACATGCTCTGCGACAAATTGCATCGCCAATTCACGTAAAGCTGTCAAATTTTGAATACTAAAAAAACGTTGTAAAGCCGATTGCGCCTGATCAGGCAGATAAACCTTACCCTGCTGCAAGCGTTCAATCAGTTCATTTACGGGCAAATCGATCAGCCGAATATCGCGAATACGGTCAAACACCCGATCTGGTACGGTTTCTGAAACCCGAATCCCTGTCAACTGATAAACCACGTCATTCAAACTTTCCAGATGTTGAATGTTCATGGTGGTAAATACATCTATGCCAGCATCTAACAGTTCATTCACATCCTGCCAGCGCCGCTCATGACGGCTATTGGGAATGTTACGATGTGCCAGTTCATCAACAAGGACTATCGTGGGACGCAAGGTTAAAATGGCATCCAGATCCATTTCATCAAAATATTGCTCTTTATAAAGAATTTTTTTACGTGCTAATATTTTTAAACCTTCAGTTAAGGCAATGGTCTCAGCCCGACCATGAGTTTCCACAATACCAACTGTAATATCAACACCTTGGCGCGATAATTCCTGCGCACGGCTTAACATGGCATAGGTTTTACCAACGCCCGGAGCCGCTCCTAAAAAAACGGTCAAACGCCCTGCCTGATATCGCTGAACATGATTCAGTAATGCCGAAGCCTGATCTTCACGTGCTGTGGTCATATTAATATTTCACTCAAAAATACGTCCCTGTATCAAATGATTTTGATCCATTTATGGTTATGGATGAAGTTGATCTAAAGCCAGATTCAATTCAAGCACATTTACACGTGCTTGTCCCAACAGTCCAAATTGTTTCGATTCAGTATGTTGATGGACAATATTCATCACTTGCTGCGTTGATAAATGTCTGAGTTGAGCAATACGCTCCACCTGTAACTGCGCTGCTTCTGGACTAATATGTGGATCAATCCCACTGCCCGATGCAGTCACCAAATCACTCGGAATTTGGTTTTCATCAACATGATTGGCTTTTGCAGTATCGACCAAGCGCTGTTCAATTTTTGCTTTCAGTTCAGGATTAGTCACCGCCAGATTACTTCCTGACATCGCCATCGGATCATAGTTCGCGGCCGAAGGTCGTGACATAAAATAGCGAGGATTTTGAAAATTCTGTGCAACCAGTGAGGAACCCTCAATCCTCTGACTCTTTTCAATCAAACTTCCGTTAGACTGTGCAGGAAAGAGTAACTGCCCTAGTCCTGTTGCCACACTGCTATAAAGCAAACCGAACCCTAAAAGGCTGACCAAACTTAGTCCAATAGCAGGACGTAATATTGCAGAACGAGGTTCAACATATTGTACCGATGATTTCATGTCCTACTCCTTATACAGCTAAAATATGAACTAAAATAAGATCAATGGCTTTGATTGCAATAAACGGTAAAACCACGCCACCTACACCATAAATCAGCATATTACGGCGTAATAATTGAGTTGCTGTCGAGGGTTTGAATTTCACACCACGCAAAGCAATTGGAATCAGTAATGGAATAATGATCGCATTGAAAATCAGTGCTGCCAAAATTGCATTGTTTGGACTGGAAAGCTGCATGATATTCAGTTTTTGCATTTGTGGAATGGCAGCAGCAAACAGTGCAGGTAAGATTGCAAAGTATTTAGAGACATCATTAGCCAATGAAAAAGTGGTCAGTGCACCGCGCGTAATCAATTGTTGCTTACCAATTTCAACCACAGCCAAGAGTTTGGTTGGATCGGAATCCAGATCAACCATATTCCCCGCCTCTTTAGCAGCCTGAGTGCCTGAGTTCATGGCCAAACCAATATCTGCCTGCGCCAATGCAGGTGCATCATTGGTTCCGTCTCCCACCATGGCGACCAGATGACCATCTTGTTGCTCTTTACGAATACACGCTAATTTATCTTCAGGACGTGCTTCTGCAATATAATCATCCACGCCCGCTTCCGCCGCAATTGCAGCAGCGGTCAGTGGATTATCGCCTGTGACCATCACGGTTTTAATACCCATTTCACGTAAACGGGCAAACTTTTCTTTAATACCGTGCTTGATCACATCAGAGAGTTCAATTACCCCTAAAATGTGCTGTTGATTGGCAACCACCAATGGCGTTGCACCTTTTGAAGCAACTTGTTCAACTCGAGCTTTTAACTCGACATCGGCTTGCGAGTGCTGTACAAATTTTAAAATCGCATCTAGAGCACCTTTACGAATCTGTTGACCATTTTCCAGATTGACACCTGAAATACGTGATGAAGCATTGAACGCAATAAATTCAGCATTCTCAGGCTCAATCGCTTGCAAGCCTTGTTCTCTTGCCAATTTAACAATCGATTTACCTTCTGGGGTTGGATCAGCCAAAGAGCTCACCCAAGCTGCCATTCTTAAATCAGCCTCAGAAACCGATGTCAGGGGATAAAATGCAGTCGCTTGACGGTCACCATAGGTAATCGTTCCTGTTTTATCTAAAAGCAAGACATCAATATCACCCGCAACTTCAACAGCCTTACCAGATTTTGCTAGAACATTGGCTTTGAGTGCTCGATTCATCCCTGCGATGCCAATCGCTGGCAATAATCCCCCAATCGTGGTTGGAATCAAACACACCAGTAATGCCACTAAAACCACTGGACTGATACTGATCTGCAAATAGCTGGCGATAAAAGGCAAACTCGCCACGACCATGACAAAAGTCAATGTCATCACCATGAGTAAAATACCCAGTGCGATCTCATTCGGTGTTTTTTGACGGTTTGAACCTTCAACCAAAGCAATCATGCGATCTAGAAAGCTATTTCCCGAATCGGCAGTTACCTGCACAATAATAGAATCGGTCAATACTTTAGTGCCACCAATGACCCCTGATCGATCTGTTCCTGCTTCACGCAATACAGGCGCAGACTCACCTGTCACCGCTGCTTCATTAATTGTCGCAAAACCTTCAACAATTTCACCATCAGCAGGAATTAACTCGCCTGCGTGAACTTCAATAAAATCATTAATTTTAAGCTGAGTGGCCGCAATTTCATGTGTTGTACGATTCTGTAATGATTCCAGTTTTCTTGCGACTAGATTTTGTCGTGCCTGACGCAATGAAGAGGCCTGTCCACGCCCTCTGGCTTCAGCTATCGCTTCTGCATAGTTGGCAAATAATACAGTTATAAAGAGTATGATCGTAACTAGACTACCAAACAACCATTCGGTATAGCCTGCCACTGTACTAAATGCCGTAATTAGTGTGCCTAACCAGACAATACCCATGACTGGATTTTTCAACATGTGTTGAGGCAGTAATTTGACAAAAGCACTTTTTATCGCTTCGATGCGCTGTTGACTCGTTTGTTGAGACTGAATTTGAGTTGACATAGTTATTCCTCCTTAACCCAACTGCATACTGAGATAGTCCGCAATTGGCCCAAGGACTAAAATCGGCATAAATTGCAACAAGGTTAAAGTGATGACGACCGCAATTAAGGTCAATGAAAAGGTAGGTGTTTCTACTTTTAAGCTTCCTGAACTTTCGGGAGCCTGACGTTTCTGAGCAAGACGAACAGCAATCATGAGAGGAATAATCAAGGCTGGAAAACGACCCAGTAATAAAACTGCACTACAGCTTAAATTCCACCAAATTGTGTTATCACCCAAGCCTTCAAAACCCGAACCATTATTGGCAAATGCAGACACATATTCATAGAACACCTGACTAATTCCATGCGCACCCGCATTACTAATGCCCGATATCGCAGGATTAACCAGCGTGATTGCGGTAAAAGCTAAAATCACAATCGGTTGTAGCAAAATGAGAATGGCCAATAACTTAATTTCAGCCGCTTCAATTTTACGACCAAATAATTCAGGAGTACGCCCAGTCATTAACCCAGCGATAAACACGGTAAGTAGCAAATAAACGATAAATTGCTGTAAACCGCATCCAATCCCGCCCCAGATCGCATTGATCAACATATTGCTCAAGGCAACCAATCCAGTTAATGGTGCAGATGAGTCATGCATCATATCGACCGAACCATTGTTTACCTGCGTGGTGACTGCTGCCCATAATGCTGAAGATGCGGCACCAAAGCGTTGTTCTTTACCTTCCATGACTGTGATTTGATGTGCAGTTGCAGTTAAACTTTCTGACCAGATTGATGCGGTCGCAGAAAGGACGGACATCAACAACATGGTTCCGAACACAAATACGGCAAAGCGTTTACGTTGAGTGAAATATCCCACCATAAAAATCAATGAGACTGGAATGAGGAGAATTGCCAGCATTTCCAGAAAGTTTGAAAATGGTGTAGGATTTTCCAGTGGGACACTACTATTAGGTCCATACCATCCCCCACCATTACTGCCTAATTGCTTAATGGCAACCATTGGAGCAACAGGACCTAGTGGAATTTTTTGTAATTGTTTTTCTACAGAATGATCTAGTACTTGTACTTCTGGACCACCCTGAAAAGTTGCAGGAACCCCCTGCCAATTCAATAATAATGACCAGATTAAGCACAATGGCATTAAGAAACGCACCGTAGGACGGACTAAGTCTGACCAATAATTTCCCAATTGGATTGATTCAGAAGTCAGATTATCATTATTTTTTTTCTGTAGAAAAAAAGCTCTAAGCGTTGCCACAGCCAAAGCCAAGCCCATCATCGGGGTAATCACCTGCAAACCCACGATTGCTGTCATTTGTGAAAAATAAGATAGTTGAGCCTGACCTGAATAATGTTGTTGATTGGTATTGGTTAAAAAAGAAATAGTGGTGTGTAAAGCCAAATCCCAACTCATATTTGGGGCTTGATTTGGATTTAACGGCAGCCATGCTTGGGTCATAAAAATGCAAGTTGATAAAACCAATAACACTACACAACTTACTAAAAATGCGGCGATATATTGGCGAAGTCCCATCTGCTGTTCTGGCTTTATCCCCAAAATCCCGTAAATAGGTCTTTCAATCCAACCAAACATGACATCAGATTTCATCGGCTGATTCGCCATGACCTTCGCCAGATATTTACCCAATGGCCAAGCAAGTAAAATGACTAATGCAAGTAATAAATAAAGTTCTAGCATGACAAAATCCCCTGTAAACGACAGAGATTTTTCATCTGAAATGTGAATAATGATTGAAGACTTTTTAGACTTTGCCCTTCGAGTGTAGAGCTAAAAATGCTACCGACATAGACGCTAGACATTATTATATTCCTGAAATTGAAACGGATTTCCCGAATCTCAGTATGCGTATAATGTCCGTAAACTCTCTATTGCCGAGAGTTTAACTGGCGTAAATTTTGCGTAAAATCTTATAAACGTGAAAAGTGATCATCAAAATTTACTTTTTTTAATCAGATAAATATCATTACGATCACGAATGGGCTTGAGTCTTGATTTGAAAATCAACCTGTGGAAAATTGCACTCTGAAACGTATAGCACAGCATTTTTCCATAACTCATAAAGTGGAATTTTGACATCTACTGCGAGTGGCATTTTTTTAGGATTAAACTGCATCTCACCAAGATGATTTCCCCACGCAATCAAATCGACGTCGAGCGAAATTTGATGTGATGGTCGAATACGACCTGATTGAGCCTCAAGTTGTTTCAGCGCGATTTCAATCTCAGATCGGCTTTTGAGAGATTTTAACAGACAGGCTGAATTCCAATAATTCGCTCCAACACCATCACGGCACGGAATCTGATAAACATGTGAAAATGTAACCTCACCCCATGACTGAATGGTTTGATAGGCAATCTGAAAATGTGATTCTGGATCAAGATTACTCGCCAATGCGAGGGCAAAAATCGTTTCGTTGGCGTTCAAGGCGAATTCCTACAGAATTGGCTTCTGCAATAATGGCAGGCTTACGAATGGTAATAATAATAGATTGAATCGCTGAAAACGTCTCGAAAAGCACTTGCAAAACCCGTTGAGCCGCATGCTCAATCAATTTCGGTTGTGCTTTTTGAATGGTTTGAGCAGCAAGTTCACAGATTTGAGCATAATTTAAAGTATGCTCAAGATCATCTGATTTAGCTGCTTGGCTCAAATCAACATGAACGATTAAATCCAGCATTAAAGGTTGAATAATTTGCCGTTCCCAATTGAAACAGCCAATTACAGTATTGACCTTTAAACCTTCAATAACAATGGCATCCATGATGATCTAACTCAAAATTAATGTTTAAACAACGATTGTGGCTCTATAGTTTGAACCATTTTCAAACGTTGGTCTGCATAAATATCGGTATATGGTGCAAGGACGCGCATAAAACGATCAAAATACAGCATTTGTTTAAACAACAGCGCAAAATCACGCGGAAATTTGATCCCATGACGCTCACCCACAGCCACCATATCTAGCATAATGTCATTTAAATCAGACGGTTTTGAAGTCAAAATTTCCTGAGGATCGGCAAGTAAAACACCACTAAATAAGCGCTCAAGATCACGTGCCAAGACATGAGTATCAATCTTTGTATGAGTCATGCCCATTTTCAGCATGTTTTCAGCCATTGCGGTGTAATCAGTTTTTTGTAAAGCATCCATAAAGGCTAAACATGCAGTCCAGACTTCTGGATTCAGTTGCCCAACGATACCAAAATCAATAAAACCAATACGTCCATCTTCGAGCAACATGAGGTTACCTGCATGCAAATCTGCATGAAAGCTCTTACACAGCATTAAACTTCCAAACCATGTATTCATCGCTGTAATTAAAACTTGTGATGGATCTTTGGCGTATTTTTTGACCACTTCAAAATCAGTTAAGGACACGCCATATAGACGCTCCATGGTCAGTACACGGCGCGTTGAAAACTGATGATAAACTTTTGGTGCAGTAGCTGCCTGATTATTAGTGATTTGAAGATATTCTACAAAATCATCCAGATTCTGAGCTTCTTCAATAAAATCAACCTCACGCACCATTCGTGTTTTAATTTCATCAACAATTTCAGAAAGTGAAGCAAACTTGACCTTTGGAATAGCTTTTTCCAGCATTTTGGTCGCCCAATGCACCACATTCAAATCGGTGTATAAAATCGTTTCAACACCTGGTTTTTGCACTTTAATGACGACATTTTCACCTGTAGTGAGTTTTGCCGCATGTACTTGAGCAATAGATGCTGAAGCCAATGGCGTTTCATCAATTGAAGCAAAAATTTCATCTAGGTTACGACCTGCAAACTCAGTCGCTAACACTTCTTGAATATAGCTAAACGGTAACGTCGGTGTTTGATCCAGACAACCCTGAAACTCTTCAACGTATTCACGCGGAAATAGTGAGGGTGTACTCGCAATAAACTGACCGAGTTTAATATAAGTCGAACCCAAAGATTCAAAGGTTTCGCGCATAAGTTTGGCATTGCTTGGCTTTTCAGTCGCGTATTTAATGCCTGCTTTAGCAGCGACCACGGCTGTTTCGCCTATACGAGCAACGGAGCGTAACCCGTCAAACAAAATATTTTTTTTCATATCATTCAATGTGATTTGGTTTATCGAAGCAGTGTATCAAACTTCATTTAGTTTACCGATAAACTTGCCTGACAAATTGGACAATTTGTATCTTTTTCAAAATGCAGAATACGCTGTTTCAGGGTTAAACCATCCCAAAGTAACAATTTACTTTTTAAAGGGCTTAAATTTAACCCTAAAAACAGCAAAGTGTGATGAGCTTGTAATGACGCTATCATGACAGGGGTCGTTGCAAGTACACCCGATTCAGCACAGCGTAAGCCTTCATTGTCATGTTGTTCTTTAGGAAATAAACATTCATAGCAAGCCGAATCTGCATCTACCATCAATAACTGCCCCTGAAAGCCAATGGCTGAGGCACTAATTAAAGGAACTGACAACTTTTTACTGGCGGCATTGACTAAATATCGTGTGCTGAAGTTATCACAACCATCCAATACCAAATCCTGCTGTTGAAGCAGCTTATCGATATTCGTATCATCCAGACGTTCGGTTAAATAATCGATTTGAATATAAGGGTTAATCTGATACAGCCTTTTTGCTAAAACTTCCGCTTTGTACTGACCCAAATCTTGCGGTGTAAACGCAATTTGGCGTTGTAGGTTACTGACTTCGATTGTATCTGGGTCAATAATCGTCAATTTTCCAACCCCCGCCCGAGCCAACAATTCGGCACTGGTACAACCAATGCCACCTGCACCGACAATCAAGACATTGGCAAGCTTTAATCTTTCCTGAGCTTCTATATCCCAACCCTCTAGTAAAATCTGACGGCTATACAGATGCATTTCACTATCACTTAGTTCCAACTCAGAATTTGGCAGATCAATCACGTATTTATGCTCATCGATATTTAACTACAGCATCTTATCAAAAGAATAGCGTTTCATTTCATATTAGACTTCTTTCATGAGTCCCTTTTATTTCTTCTTATGAGAAAAAATTAAAGAGGATTTAAACAATGATGAAAAAAGTCTATGGTATTTTATCAAATTAAGTTTTTAGACAAAAAAGCTATCTTAGTAACCTTATAATTGATCAAATACAGGGTTTTAACATTCTAAGTTGTCTCATCACCACAACTAAAGTTTGACAAATGTGAAGATTTTTTCACGCATTTATAACAATTTTTTGTGCTTTAAAATTGTACTTTCAGCAAATTCATTTAAACTAAATTTGACATCAGGATGACTTTTAACTGAGTGTCTTATTCCTACTCCTTCATTTCTTGGTAGAGATTTTCTAATTCGATGAGCTATAAACACAACAATCTTTTTGCAATGCGTGAAAACTATTGGAATGATGTAGATTCAGGCCATGTTAAAGCTGAGAAACAGTATTTTTGTGATGCCTTAAACTCTCATGGTGTTTTTGAAGATGCATCACTTGAAGATGCAAAGTATTTCTTCTTCACCTTACCGAGTATTATTATTGTCAAGGGCTATGCCTTAGGCTTTATGCATCGATCTGTTCAGGCCATGATTGATCAGCATATTTTAAGTCATGTCAATCAATTAAAAATGCGCGAGAGTCTTAAAATCAAGTTTCGTATGTAGAGTGTAAATCGATCTTTTAGACTTCTTTTCTCATGGTTTAAATCTTCTTTATGTTTCTCCTAAATAGGGAGAAATAAACATGTCTTGTAAAAAAGGCTATTGTTCACTTATTGACTGAATTTGCTTTTCTATTTAACTCGAAGTTCGTGCAGATTGCATAAAAAACTGAGCTACAAATATGCTCACAGCCTCAATTTGAATATTTTTTGTACTATCCAAAAATTTCAGATAAACATTCTTCCACTCTAACTGTTTTAATACGGTCATAGCATGTAATATTCGCTACAATTATACTCATTGACTCTGCATGACTTTAGCAAGGATTTTATATGTCTGATCAGAACGATAAGCTTAAGAACCTAAAAACATCATCTATGGATCGACGCTTATCTATCGCTAAAGCCTCATTGCTTGCGGGTACTCGCTGGGCAACGGCAAATGCGTCTTCTTTTTTTTCAAGTGACGAAGAAAAAGAAAAAAAACGTAAAAAAGCGATGACAGAACAGGCAAATTATTTAGTTTCAGAAATTGGAAAACTCAAAGGTTCGATTGTTAAAATCGGTCAGATGATGGCGCTCTACGGCGAACATTTTTTGCCAGAAGAAATTACTCAGGCACTTAACACACTTAATAACCAGACTGTTGCGCTCGCATGGCCAGCGATCAAAGAACATTTACAAGAACAACTCGGCGATAAACTTCATGAACTGACTATTGATCATGAACCGATTGGGACTGCATCACTGGCTCAGGTCCATCGTGCCACACGTAAATCTGATGGACTAGAATTGGTCTTAAAAATCCAGTATCCAGGCGTTGCCGAAGCGATTGATTCAGATATGAGCTTATTTAAAAATATGCTCAAGCTGACACGTATGGTGCCTCAAACCCGTGAATTCGATCAGTGGTTTGAAGAAGTCCGTGAAATGATGCATCGCGAAGTTAGTTATGACATAGAATCAGCAACTACACGACGCTTTGCAGAACGTCTTAAACATGATCCTCGTTATGTCGTGCCACATATTATTGATGATTATTGTACCGATAAAATTTTATGCATGACCTTTGAACGTGGTGTTCCAATCAATAGTCCCGTGATGCTGTCATTACCACAGGAACGTCGCAATCTGCTTGGAGAAGCATCGCTCGAAATCGCAGTTCGCGAAATTTTTGAATGGGGCGAAATGCAAACCGACCCAAACTTTGGCAATTATTTGGTACGTTTAGGCAACGGTGATGATATCAAGGACAAGATTGTATTGCTCGACTTTGGTGCTATTCGTCAGTTTGATGACCACTTGTTAAATGTCGCTCGAAGCTTAATCACAGCAGGCTATCATCATGATGCCGATGCCATGGTCAAAGCCATGACAGGCTATGAATTTTTTGATTCAATTCCACAAGCGATCAAACCCGACATGGCTAAAGTGTTTTTACTTGCCACTGAAGCATTTAGCTGCCCTGAAAATAATCCTGACATGCCACAAGGTTTGATGGATGAACAAGAACGTTACAATTGGAAAAAGAGTCAACTACATAGCCGCGTCATGCAACAAGCCAGCAAATCGATGGCATCACGTTACTTTTCAGTTCCCCCTAAAGAGTTTATGTTTATCAGCCGTAAATTCATCGGTGCCTACACGTTTATGACCGTCATTGATGCAAGAACCAATGTCAGACAAATGATCCGCAAATACGCTTAAAAATAGATAATTTATACTCGACTAGGTTGTAACTTTGTCAGCCTAGTCAATTCTTTAAATTGACTTTCCGATTCTTTTTTTATTTTCATATAAAATTCATAAGATTAGATTGATATCATCTTTCGTATTTTCCACTTATCATCCTCAAATATCACTGTCAGCACTGACATGGTTTTTTGATTTAAGGCATGTCAGCATAAAAACAATAATTAATACTGCGAAGGATGCAGCGCAATGACGAATATGGTCAATAAAGCCCAAGGTTTTGGACTTTCATTACTGACAAAAATGGCATCCAGTGATTTACTGGACCAATTTAAGCTACGCAAGTTAATAGAAAAATCACTTTACCAAGGTTCAAAAACAGGATTTAAAGCACTGAGTCATACTCAAAAAGCCTTTAAACCTCAAAATATTGATCGTCAGCGTTTACCAAATCAGCAAAAAAACCTGTTCGATTTAAGCCTGACTGAAGAACAACAAATGACCGTTGAGGCCATGTCTCAATTTGCACAAGAAGTTTTAGCTCCACTTGCACATCAAGCCGATCATGATGCCAAATTCCCAGATCAACTTTGGCAATATATCGAAGATTTAGGACTTAATTACTATGCCCTTCCTGAAGCCTTAGGCGGTGTGGCAGCAGAACAAAATATTGTGAGTAATATCCTGATCGCAGAACATCTGGCACGGGGTGATTTTAGTTTAACCGCAGGATTACTCAGTACATTCAGCGTGATCAATGCACTGACCCGCTGGGGTTCCGAAGAGGTTCAATCAAAATATCTAACTGCTTTTGCCGCAGATAGCAAGATTCAGGCAACTTTTGCAGTACAGGAAAACACGCCTGCATTTAACCCATTTAA
Organism: Acinetobacter ursingii DSM 16037 = CIP 107286; assembly: GCF_000368825.1. Taxonomy (GTDB): domain Bacteria; phylum Pseudomonadota; class Gammaproteobacteria; order Pseudomonadales; family Moraxellaceae; genus Acinetobacter; species Acinetobacter ursingii. The sequence goes on from NZ_KB849716.1 coordinate 250,138, forward strand.
ACTCAAAACCAAAGCCATGTTAACCCATGATCAGTTTTATATTTCGGGCGAAAAAACGCTAGTCGTTTTAGGGGAAACCGCTGATTTATTGCTGGTCAGTGCGGATTTCAATGGTCAGGCTGATGTTTTCGTTGTAGAGCGTGACGATAGCATCCACCTAAAAAGTTCGCCTGCAATGGGACTCAAAGCTACACAATCAGTCACATTGAACTTTCAAAATACACCCGCAACACGTTTGGGTGACCAAGAATTTGATTACAGCACATTTATAGATCTAGGCAATCTAATGTGGTGTTCAATGGCAGTCGGTACCTGTGAAGCAGTCAAAGCCTACTGTATTACCTACGCCAATGAACGTACTGCATTTGGAGAACCGATTTCACATCGTCAAAGTGTCGCATTTATGATCGCAGATATGGCGATTGAAATCGATGCCATGCGTATGTTGATTTTAAATGCAGCAAGTCTGGCTGAAGCAGGTCAACCATTCCACCGTGAAGCATATCTGGCGCGTTTATTGTGTGCCGAAAAATCCATGAAAATTGGCACAGATGGCGTACAAGTTTTAGGCGGTCATGGGTTTACCAAAGAACACCCTGTTGAGCGCTGGTATCGTGATTTACGTGCTACAGCAATTTTACATTCAGGTCTGCATGCTTAATCGGAGAAAAATTAAATGAACTTACAAAATCCTAAAAAATTTAAGATGCTGATTGATCAGGCGCATGAAGTTGCACTGAATGTTTTACGTCCTATTTCACGTAAATATGACAAAGCTGAACATGCTTATCCCAAAGAACTGGATATGCTCGCCTCATTGGTTGACGGGATGAATGAAGGTGGCGAAGGCATGAATGCTGGCGCGGCTGGAGCAGGAAAACGCAATGAAAGTCAGGATCAAGGCAACCGTAATGCCACCAATCTGTCTACAGCACTCAGCATCATTGAAATGTGCTACGGAGATACAGGGCTATTACTGAGTATGCCCCGTCAAGGTTTAGGCAATTCAGCAATAGCAGCCGTTGCTAACGATGAGCAACTCGAACGCTTTAAAGGCACATGGGCTGCGATGGTGATTACCGAACCAGGTTGTGGTTCTGATTCTGCTGCCATTCGAACCACCGCCACCCAAGACGGTGACGACTATATCTTGAATGGTGAAAAAATCTTTGTGACCTCTGGCGAACGCGCTGACTCTGTTGTAGTTTGGGCAACACTGGATCGTAAATTAGGCCGTGCCGCAATTAAATCCTTTGTGGTTCCTAAAGGCACACCGGGCATGAAAATTGAGCGTCTGGAACATAAATTAGGGATTAAAGCCTCAGATACAGCGGCGATTAGTTTTATCGACTGTCGTGTTCCTGCTGCCAATTTGTTAGGCAATGCTGAAGTCGATGTCGCCAAAGGTTTCGCGGGTGTGATGGAAACGTTTGACAATACCCGTCCACTGGTTGCAGCTATGGCCGTCGGTTGTGCCAAAGCCTCACTAGAGCGTATTAAAGAAATTTTTAAAGATGAGCTTGAAGCAGACTATGCAACGCCTTATTTGCAGACCTCTAATATTGCTGCTCAAATTTATCGGATGGAAGCTGAATGGGAAGCTGCCCGTTTACTGACTTTAAAAGCCACATGGATGGCAGATAATAAAAAGCCAAACTCCAAAGAAGCTTCTATTGCCAAAGCCAAAGCAGGTCGAATTGGCAATGACATTACCCTAAAATGTGTCGAGTTGGCAGCCAGCGTAGGTTATAACGAAGATGAATTACTGGAAAAATGGGCACGTGACTCCAAGATTCTGGATATTTTTGAAGGAACACAGCAAATCCAGCAACTGATTATTGCACGTCGCGAACTTGGTAAATCTTCCAGTGAATTAAAATAATTTTCAACGATATTTTATTGAAAATAAATCGACTTGAGTGGAATCTGGATTTAAGCTAAATTCGATTCCACTTTTTTTATTCATGCTTATCAATGTATTTTATACGTCCTATCCAAACCAAGGATAATCCCCAAATTGCTCAGGTCATCCGTGAAGTCTCAAAAGAATATGGTCTAGCCACAGATGCAGGATTTGCAGTTTCGGACCCAATACTGGATCAAATGTCTGAGGTTTATCATCATCCCAACAGTCAATACTGGGTGATTGTAGATCAACATGATAACGTGTTGGGTGGTGGTGGCATTGCGCCATTATTGGGAGATTCCACTTTACTCGAAATTCAGAAAATGTATTTCTTGCCTGTCTTACGCGGTCAGGGTTTTGCTAAAAAACTTTTACAGCAATGTTTTGATTTCGCCAAAGCACAAGGTTTCCATGATTGTTATCTGGAAACAACAGCGACACTTAAAGAAGCAGTCAGTTTGTATGAAAGATTGGGCTTCCAACACTTAGCTCAACCACGTGGTCAAACAGGACATAGTCAAGCCTGTGAAATCTGGATGCTAAAAGCGTTGGAAGCTTAAACTATAAAAAAAGCCCTAAACACAATTAGGGCTGTTCAAGGAAAACTTAGATAAAACTTATGAGTTGGTCGAGTTTTCTTCAGTTTGCAATGATTTATCGACCAAACCAAACTTCGCAAAAATTTTAGCGCGACGTTTAGGGTAAATATTGGCTTTGTTCAAATCACCTTTATAGTGATCAAAAACACGTTTATCCATCATTTTAAACCACATTGACGGAATCAATGCAGGTAATAACATACTCGCATAACCACTTGGCAGCTCAGGCGCTTCATCAAAATGACGCAATGCCTGAAATGGACGAGTTGGATAAGCATGATGATCTGAGTGACGTTGCAACTGATATAAAAATAAATTAGTCACGATGTTATTGTTGTTCCAACTATGCTCTGGCATGGTACGCTCATAGTTACCGTCGGCTTTTTTCTGACGCAATAAACCATAATGTTCAATATAGTTAATGATTTCAAACAAGCTGATGCCATAAAATGCCTGAGTTGCTAGATAAGGAATTGCCCCTTTTCCAAACAATTTAACCATTGAGGCATGGAAAGTGGCACTCATTGCCCAGCCTTGTAGCAGTTCATTGTCTTTAGACCAGAACTGTTTACCCTTGCGTTTTAATCGGTTGGTTTCAATTTCAATAGCTGATTTTAAAGAACCCAATACCGTACGAGGCCAAAACTCATAAAACGTCTCTCCCATTTGTGAAGATGCTGGATCTTCAGGTGTCGCAGCACGTTTATGATGTCCATAAGGATGTTCAACGCGGAAATGGTTATATCCTGTCGGAACAAGGGCCATATGAGACAAGAGATGATCAATCCGGTATTGTTTATGACTGAGTTCATGTGCAGTATTAATCGCAATACCGTTCACCGCTCCCATAGAGATACCAATTAAAATTTTATCTAAAAATGAGGTTTCTTTACGGCTGGCAATATAACAGGCATAAACATTTGCGGCATATTGTAATGGAATAAAAGTTTTGACTAAAGTGGCATAATATGGATCATTTTCCAGTAACTTAATATCTTCATTAGTCGGATTATTGGCATCTTTACCAATAATGGTATCAATGGTCGGAATAATCACATGTAATACAATTGGGCCACCTAAAGCAAAAAGCTTTTTCAATGGACGTGGTGCAAATTGATAACCCGCTAAAATACCAATCCCAATGGCAGGTAAAGCTGGTCCTAACATCCACATATAACGTTTACGATCTAATTCTAATTTTGACTTTGAAGCTACCGTGAGCAATTCTTGCTGGACTTTTACTGAAGCATTCATGTCTCGCATCCTTTCTTTCTTGATATCTGTATCTTGTTGAATTTATACTTTGAAAGACAGTTGCATGCGTCCAAAAAACCTATGTAAAAGTCTTTGGCATTTTCGACCATTTTTTTGTCCTAAAATCACATTTTTTATCTGATTGCTTTTGTCTTTCAATACTGGAAAAAGAAACTTAAAACGAATATGGATGCATTAAGCAAAATTTTTGACGATATTCATTTAAATAAATCTGAATATATTTATATAAAAGCGCAGGGAGAATGGGCATTTTCCATGCAGGAACAGCATGCTGTTATTGCGCATATTATTTTAATGGGCTCAATTCATTTTAAAATTGATTCCAATACCAGTTTAACTGCACAGGCTGGCGATATTGTTTTAATTCCATCTGGAAATGCCCATCATGGCTCAAATAATCAGGACAACAAACTGATTGATAGTTTAGATGTTAGTGATTTTTTTAAAGGTCATCGGGACGATGCAATTGAAATCGGAACAAGATCCTCTGAATCTGCATTAATTTTTACGGTACGTTGCCATATTGATACTTTGATGGCACGACCTTTACTCAGTGCACTTCCCTCTTATATTCATATTCATCATGCCATGAGTTCGACTGGGCCAGAATGGTTGCGAGTTGGCTTGTACTTTGTGGCACTAGAAACGCAACGGATCCAACCCGGCCGCGATAAAATTTTTGATCATTTGATGAGTATTTTGTTGATCGAATGTGTCAGAGATTATATTTCTCAGCTTGATGATCAAGGCTCGTGGTTGAATGCATTAAGTCATCCTGAGCTTTCCAGTGCACTTGCTGTAATACATGGTCGTCCAGAACACCCTTGGACGGTTGAATTACTTGCAGAACAATGCTGCATGTCTCGTTCAAAATTTGCCAGTCTGTTTCAAAGCATCATTCATGAAACACCCTTAGCATATTTACAACAACATCGTTTACGTCTTGCCAGCCAGTTATTAAGAGAGAGTAATCTCACGATTCAAAAGATTGCCAATAATGTCGGCTACTCATCGGAAACCGCGTTTAGTCAAGCATTTAAGCGACAATTTGATCTTTCACCCAAACAATATCGGCAAAACTATATGCAAGATTAGATAACGCTGTAATTTTATAAAACTTAAGCTAAGTCTTCACTTACTTTTATTGGATAAATCACCAGTCTTGCTGCCATTTATTGTTTTGTAAACAGCGATCTAGTACCTAAAACTTATTCTGGAGCCATACAACGATCATAATAAGACTTGCCAAAAGCCTGAGTCGCTTGCTCTTTGGCAGTATCAGTATTTAACTGTTTTTCTGTATAGGCATCTTCAACAATATCCATATAAAACTCTTTGGTTTCTTCGGAACTAAATTCTTGTGAAATTCGCTGTTGAGTCGAATAAGGTACACCATCTTGACGTTGTTGCATCACTGCTGCTGCGACTTCTGCAATTTGTTGACACTCCTGATCTGGAGACAAGGCAAAAGCAAAGTTAGGTACAACCAAACAAGCAATAAAAAAAACTCTTAACATTACAATCCTTCATTAAAATTTTTATGCCATACCCTTGCTGTTTAGGGTAAAGCAACCGTTTTTTGATTCAAAAATATCTGCGTTATAATATATTTTAATAATATTAAAAACATCTTTTTTATCTTGGTTAGATTTTTTATTAAAATTTGAATTTATAATGATTATTGGAAATAATGTATTCTTTTATCTACAAGATAAAATAAATGCTGGTTCTATTTGTTTGAAAATTAATCCATTCCTATAGGCTGATTAATTTTGATTTGTATATTTTTTAGCTTTGGCATCATCGTGGTAATTGTAAAATAGACCAACAGCGTAATTAAAAACATGAGAACCACTTCCATAGTCTGACTTATGCATAACATTGCACCAAAAAACAGCGCAAATAGAGTCATACATAATTTGATCTCCTTAAAATATAAGGTGATAAAAGTTCCAAAAATAACTGAAGAAACAACAAGGTTTATAATTTTCATAAATCCTAAATAATTAAAAATAATGAGCATTAGGCATAAACAAACGATGGATAATAAAAATACAAATATATTTTTAATGATGAACATACCAATACCCTATAGATTAGTGATTGAATAATTATCTCTCCTCCTCCCCCAAAGAGGAGAGATATTGGCACATCAATTGATTATTTGAGATTCTTCTCTATTATTTAGACGATTTATATTAATAAAGATATCTTTATTATTTTTTCCAGATCTCTCAGTTAATATTCAGCTTTCTATTTAATAGTCAAGATGCCTTTTTGATGTGCTGGAGTGAGTATAGTTTCATGAGATTTCAAATGAATAAGCTTTTGGCTTACAAGATTGTGAGAAATAGCTTACAATTGTATAATTAGTAAGCATTTTTTACAATTTAAAATTTAAAAAATTTTATTAAATATCAAAATCTTGTATTGATAATTAAATTAAATTTGACTTTTGCAACTTAACAAAAGACAACACTACATTTACAGTAAATTTCATGTATTAACTCTATTTCTTGCCTCATTTTTTAAGTCTATTTATTTAAAATTTAAAAGATTTCATTATTTTTATAAAATTTGAACAGTTACCTAAGGTCTGTGTTGACTTAAGTGTAAGGCTCAAGTAGAACTGGTCTCAATATTTTCCATCACATGATTCACAATGGCAAAACGTAAATATAGTAAAGAGCTTTTCAATGTTAGACGTATTAATCGACAATGGTGGGTGCTCCTTTATTCACCTGAATCAGGTCTTATAGAAAAGACTGAGAAGACTAAAACGCGGAGTCAGGCGAACCAATATGCAGATGACTACACTGAAAAATACTATGTTGATTTATATTTAAAACAACAACTTGAACAACAAAAGTCATCTTCTTAATGATCAATTTTGGTATTGGATTGATTCCTGTACCAAAACACTATACATAGATGTTAGTCGCATTTATTTTCAATCGTGATGTATAGTTTTAAATTTTTGGTTAATATTTACCCAATTTACTGATAAAATAATCATCAACACAATAAAAAAAGTATAACGATGAATAATGATATCTATCCCTGTGTATGGTTAAAATCTGGCCGCAGTGAGGCAGCAGAATTTTATAGCTCATTGTTTAACGCTCAGCTACTGCAAACCAATGACTATGTGTCACAACTCTCTATTTTTAATCAAAGATTAATGCTACTCAGTGGTGGACCTGATCTTGAATTTCAGATTAATCCATCTATCTCCTTGATGTTATTAAGCCGGTCTAGTGAGCAAATTCAATATTATTGGGATCATTTCATCGATGGTGGTTCAATTTTAATGCCTTTGGATCGTTATCCTTGGAGCGAGATGTATGGCTGGGTGCAGGATCGGTTTGGCGTTTCATGGCAACTTTATTTGGATACAAGAGAAGACTTAAATACTCAACAGTTGATTCCAACGTTAATGTTTACTGAAGACAATGCGGGAAAAGCACTGCATGCAATGCAATTTTATACGCAAATTTTCCCAATTCTGAAGTCAGTGGCATCATGCGTTATAAAGACGGAGAAAATCGTTCAGAGAATCCTGAATATGTACAACACGCGCAATTTATAATTGATGATTATATTTTATATTGTATGGATTCCTCTTATTCACATCGTTTCGGTTTTAACCAAGGGATTTCCTTGGTTGTAGAAACCTCAAGCCAAATGGAAACGGATCACTTATGGTCTGCGTTATTACAACATGGTGGTCAAGCGATGCAATGTAGTTGGCTGAAAGATCAATTCGGCATACATTGGCAGATTGTTCCGAAACGTCTGATTGAGTTAATTAATAGCCCAGATTCCGAAATTTCCCAACGCGCCATGAATGCGATGTTTCGTATGCAAAAAATTAATATTCAGGAAATTGAAGATGCAATCAAATGATCAATCATTCTGTTTAGATCACTGGTCAGTGTGATTGATACAGAATTGCACTTAACGACTTTAATAAAAAAACCCATTGCTCAACACAATGGGGTTGTTAAGGATCACGCTGTACATACTACTGAAGTAGTCTTTTTATTTCTGGCAAGCCCATGAAACTTTCCAGTGGCGCTAATATACAAGAACGCCCAATCAATTGCAAATGATTCTCATTAATTTAAATGATATTTTATAAATTCCCTACTCCTGAGACTGAAAAAAGCATTAGCTTCTCACTGAGGAGAAAATTTTCACAAATATTAACAATGGAAACCGAACCATCTATTCGATCCTTGCGTTAATGCGTATACAATTTTGAACTTTAAGAAAACTCTATTTCTTAAAAAAGAATAAAAGTAAGGCTGTTATGATTTGAAAAATATTTAGTTTTTTACTTACACTCTCACCTTTCTTTTTAATTAATATCATTAAATCTGATTCATGAGTAATCATCCATGCAACACCTTGAAGCCTTTAAGGCTCTCTTTTTAGGACTAATTGAAGGCCTAACTGAGTTTTTACCTATTTCTAGTACTGGACACCTTATTCTTTTTGGTCATCTGATTGATTTTCATTCTGATAGTGGACGTGTGTTTGAAGTCGTGATTCAGTTAGGTGCAATTTTGGCAGTTTGCTGGTTATACCGACAAAAAATCGTCGATTTGATTAAAGGTTTTTTTAGTGGGGATGCAGAGGCGCGGCACTTTTGTATTAGTGTTTTGATTGCTTTTTTTCCTGCGGTCATTATTGGTGTGATGGCAGTCGATTTTATTAAATCTGTACTGTTTAGCCCTTTAGTTGTCGCCATTGCATTGATTGTGGGTGGTTTAATTATTTTCTGGGCAGAATCCATCAAGTTTGATCATAAAACTACGGAAGCCACTCAAATCACCTTTAAACAGGCGCTATTGGTTGGTCTGGCTCAATGTGTTGCCATGATCCCTGGGACATCAAGATCTGGTGCAACGATTGTAGGTGGGATGTTCGCAGGACTTTCACGTAAAGCAGCAACCGAGTTCTCTTTTTTTCTGGCGATGCCTACAATGCTCGGTGCAGCAACCTTTGATTTAATTCGTAATGCAAATATACTCACCGCGGATAATATGACCAATATAGCACTTGGTTTTATCACGGCTTTTCTCGCTGCATTATTTGTAGTAAAAGCTTTAGTGCGTTTTGTGGAAAAACATACTTTACGTGTTTTCGCTTGGTATCGGATTGCTTTGGGTCTGATTATTATGTTTGTAATGTTATAAATTTTGATTCATAAAAAAGCTCAGAATGCTTATGTTTTCTGAGCTTTTTTTGTGTCTTATTTTTGAGGATGATCTTGTCTAAATAATTGCCATTCTTCAATGACACGACCGTCTGGTAAAATACAATTGGCATAAGCATCACCATTTGCATTTTTTTTCATCTCCAACTTACCGCCTTGATCGATACAGTACTGACTTGCTGGATTAGGCATTCCAATTTTTTGTGGCGTAGGTGTCTTGGTCGTGCTACAAGCAGATAAAACAAGAGTGCCGCCACATAGAATAAATAAGATCTTTTTAGTCATTATTTGATTTCACACTTCAACTTAAACTTTATAGATTATCCGCGATTTTAAATTTTAAACTGTTAAATTTAGTTAGTTCATTGCAATCATTTTCACTAAAATGTGTTGAGATTCATCATTTTCATCATAGGTTTGTTTGCGTATCAACTCTTTATACTTGACCCGAAAATCACGCCCATTAAAAGTCACCACAGAAGGTATATTGTCAAAATATGTACTCCCCGCATCCAGATGCTCTTCATGTAAAGCAGTTCCGAGTTGATAATCATCACCTTTGAGCACGACATATTTTACTGTTGTTCTCATTTTATCCATACTATTTAAACCTTTTCAGCTTATTGTTTACTGCTTTACAAAGCTTGACCAGATATATAAACAATTAATAAACAAAACAATTCTTAAAAAATCATCAATTTGAATAGACTTCTTTCGTAGCTTACTTTTATTTGTCCTAATGGGAGAAAAATAAAGAGGGTTAAACAATCATGAAAGAAGTCTAATGCCAAGCTTTTATGAAATACTATTCACCCGATCTACTGCTAAGTCAATCGGAAAAGTCGGTAGGACTGTAATCTTAGTTTCCATAGAGACTTAACCATACGTTGTGTATATTGGAAGATAATCTATGTTTTTTCTGGAGATATGGCCTTATATACGTATTTTTTGAGTATCTTGTAAAGACTAAATTAGAAGAATTGAACGAGCCTGAGTTCAATGATCAAACTGAGCACTCTCATCAAAACATTTTTTTCCTTTTAAATTATTATCAAATACAAAGATCAATAATTCGATTGCCAATAGAATCATTGGCAAGCTTTAAAAAAGATTTCGAAACAATGAAAAGATTTTGAAAACACATAATCTCGAACAACATTTGGAACAAATTCAAATCATAAGCCATTCAAAAAATGGCTTATTTCTCAAAAGATTATTTAGACAATCATTAGCGTTATTCAATTTTAAGTTGATATTCATCTTGAGTAATTTTTATTTTTAATTTTCGATATTTACGTTTATTCGGATCTAAAGCAGATTCTAGTATTTCGCTTTTGAACTTAGCATCATTCATTAGTTCAGCATATATTTTATAACCTATTAAAATTTTACTGGGCTTTTCTTTAGTATCTTTAAAATCATCAATAATATTATTTAAATAATCTAAGTTAGTCTCATTGGTTTTTTTCATTGCGCAATGCCCTTTGATTTTCAAATTAATTTAACATTCAATTTTTACAAAAATATGAATGAGTGCTGCTTTTTGACATAGATTTTGAGCATAAAAAAAACCTGCCACTTGGGGAAGAAGCAGGCCATAAAACGCACAACTGGTAAATCGAGTACTTTCTTGATCTTAACAAAATTGGCTAAATATTTGTATTTATTAAACATCTAATATCACATCAAATAAAATTGATACTAGAAAAAAATTATTATGAGCAAATTCTGATATTTAAGAACTGAGTAGATTGGACATATTATATTAAAAACATACAGACCAGTCTACATAAAGTTAAAATAATATCAAAATATATAATTTCGCTAAAGAATAAATTAATTTTTACTTACAAAATAATAAATAAGCAAACTGCCATAAAGCATTTATGCTGAAATTTGTTAAAAAATCATCCATTCAAAATAAATCACGCTAAATTAACCAATGACATAACTCATAAAAAAGCATTAAAAATACTTCACAAGAGGACATGACAATGATTAAAAAAGCACTCATAAGTAGTTTAATCGGCGGTAGTTTATTTTGGATATCCCTTACAGCAGAAAGTTGTACGCGGGTGGTGTATCAAGGGAATAACCAAACCATTATTACTGCCCGCTCTATGGACTGGAAACAGGATGTCGGCACCAACTTATGGATTTTGCCTAGTGGTGTAAAACGCAGTGGCAATGTGGGGAAAAATTCGATTCATTGGACCTCTAAATATGGCAGTGTAGTTGCAACAGGTTACGATATTTCAACTACAGATGGTGTGAATGAAGCAGGCTTAAATGCCAACTTGCTTTGGCTTGTTGAATCTCAATATCCAGATCGAACCAAATCGGATAAACCCAAACTGACGATTGCTGCATGGGCGCAATATGTCTTAGATAATTTTGCAACTGTCGATGAAGCAGTCAAAGCTCTGCAAAAAGAACCGTTTATTATCGTTACTGATGCCGTGCCGGGTGAGAAACGTTTAACGACCTTACACTTATCTATTTCTGATAAAACAGGAGACAATGCAATAGTTGAATATATTAACGGTAAGCAAGTCATTCATCATGATTCAAGTTATCAAGTAATGACCAACTCTCCTATTTTTGATGAGCAACTTGCACTCAATGAATATTGGAAACAAATTGGTGGAACGATTTTTCTTCCAGGCACCAATCGCGCATCAGATCGTTTTGCCAGAGCTTCTTTTTATATCAATGCGATTCCTAAAAATGATGATCCTAAAGAAGCACTTGCCTCCGTTTTCAGTGTTATTCGAAATGTCTCTGTCCCTTATGGGCTAAATACTCATGAAGAACCCAATATCTCTTCAACCCGCTGGCGTACGGTCGTTGATCATAAGCGTAAACTTTACTTTTTCGAATCTGCGCTTTCACCGAATAGTTTCTGGGTCGATCTTAACAAAATTAATTTCAAAGATGGGGTGACACGTAAGTTAGATTTAGGTAAAAATCAAGAGAATATCTATGCAGGTGATGCAACAGCACAATTCAAAACGGCACCACCCTTTCATTTTCTGGGCATAGATGAAGATTAAGAAAATGAATACAACATATTTAAGGGGAAATCTGAAATGAAAAAAATAGTTGGACTAATGACAGCTTTCATTTTATTACACGGTTGTGCCACTGTTCCTGAAAATAAAAGTAACACTGATCGATTAGCAACAGCAGGATTATTACTATGTAAACCGAACGAACAGTGTCCGATTATGGCGGCCTCATGGAATTCGGGGAATAAAAATCAACTTCGTATCGATGTGCGTTTAAATAGTAGTTATCTCTATTATGATATCAAAAAAATAACTTTTATCGTGGATGGTAAACACCTAAGTTATACCCCAGCACAACCCACTGAACTTGAATATATCAGCCGTTTAGAACCGAAACGCTCATCGAACCATATTGTTGTGCCAAGTAGTTTTTTAAATGACTTTAAAAATGCAAAACGCATTGATGTTCAAATTAGTACAGACCACGGTGCCATCAAACGACCAATGTATATTGATGGTCGAGCTTCATCTGCTTACCAAAATTTTGTCGGTGTATATTCTTCTTAAATCTATTTTTACAATAAAAAACTCACCGAAAGATGATGGTGAGTTTTTTATATAAGACTAACTTAAGATTCGATTGGTGCAAATGGAGCAACGACATCCGCATTTTGCGCACGGTTTCTCATGAAGTGATCCATCAAAACAATCGCAAGCATCGCTTCCGCAATAGGTGTTGCCCGAACACCCACGCAAGGATCATGACGACCTTTGGTTAATACGTCGGTATTTTCACGATCCAGATTAATGGTTTTACCTGAAGTGGTAATGCTTGCGGTTGGTTTAAGGGCAATAGCGACACGAATAGTTTGTCCACTAGAAATACCACCTAAAATACCACCTGCATGATTAGCAAGAAAACCGTCTGTGGTTAACTCATCTCGACTTTCATGACCAAACTGACCTGCTACAGCAAAACCATCACCAATTTCTACACCTTTTACAGCGTTGATGCTCATCATGGCATGTGCAATATCAGCATCTAAACGGTCAAATACAGGCTCACCCCAACCCACTGGAACTTTTTCGGCTAAAATTTCCAGTTTTGCGCCACAGCTTGTACCTTGTTCACGTAAAGAAGTCACTAAGGCTTCAAAACGCGGTACGGCAGCGACATCACCACAGAAAAATGGATTATTTGGAACTTCATTCCAGTCCAGTTTTTCTGCAATTTCATTACCAATTTGGGTGACATGACCACGAATCACGATACCAAATTTTTCAGCAAGATATTTTTTGGCAATTGCACCCGCTGCAACACGCATTGCTGTTTCGCGCGCACTCGAACGTCCGCCACCACGATAATCACGGAAACCATACTTTTGTGTATAGGTATAATCCGCATGTCCCGGGCGAAAGGTTTGAGCAATATTGCCATAATCTTTCGATTTCTGGTCTGTATTACGAATGAGTAAACCAATCGATGTTCCTGTCGTTTTACCCTCAAAAACTCCAGAAATAATTTCAACTTCATCAGGCTCTTTACGCTGCGTTGCAAATTTGGAGGTTCCCGGTTTACGACGATCTAAATCTTTTTGCAAATCTTCTTCACACAGCTCAAGTCCCGGTGGAACACCATCGACAATCGCCATTAAGCCGGCACCATGTGATTCACCGCAGGTGGTCACACGAAAGAGTTGTCCAATACTATTCCCTGCCATATTTACAACTCCTTTAAGCTTCTAAAGATTCTTGAAATAAACGCTGATAACGGCGGCATTGCTCCGCGGTTAAAGCAAAAATACCTGAACCACCTTTTTTAAAGGTCAACCAGTGGAAGTCAATGGTATGAAAATTCTGACGCATTGCCCATTCAGAATTTCCTACTTCAATGACAATTAAACCATCTTCAGTTAAATAATCTGCCGCTTGAGCCAACATTTTACGCACCAGATCCAAACCATCCTGACCTGCTGCCAAAGCCAGTTCTGGTTCATGTAAAAATTCTTCAGGCAAATCTGCCATATCTTCAGCATCTACATAAGGTGGATTACTGACGATTAAATCATATTGATTTTCGGCAGGAATTTTTGAAAATAAGTCAGATTCTAATAGCGCGACTTGATATTGTTTATCGTGATGCTCTGTATTAATCGCAGCGACTTCAAGCGCATCTTTGGAAATATCAGTTGCGTCCACTTCCGACTCTGGAAATGCATAAGCCAAAGCAATTGCAATACAACCTGAACCTGTACACATATCTAAAATACGTTGCGGAGTTTTAGGATTTGAGTTTTCAGGTAAATTATTTATTGCCTCATGCATATTGCCATGTTCATCCAGACAATACGGCGCAAAACGCTGTTCAATCAATTCAGCAATAGGTGAACGCGGAATTAATACACGTTCATCGACATAAAATGGCTTGTTGGCAAAGTAAGCTAGATTAAGTAAATAAGAGGTCGGAATACGCTCATTAACACGGCGCTCAAGCAAACTTAAAAATTCAGCTTTTTCGCTTGGTAAAAGTTTTGCATCCAAAATCTCGGCATCTGCGGCCCATTCTAGAGAAAGCGTTTGTAAAACTAGCGCAGAGCTTTCTGCAAAATAATCTTCGGTTCCCTGACCTAAATGAGCATCGTATTGACGTAATGCAGTCACTCCAAAACGAATAAAATCACGAATTGTTGTTAAGTTTTCTGCGGCTTCCTGTAATTGTTCAGGATTAATGGTCGGTCGCTCCACTCAGGGGTCTCCAAAAGATGATGATGCAAAACGGCTTATGATACCTTGTTTTGTCTTGCTTTTTAATGCCTAAAACGAGTGGATTCAATTTTAAATCAAGTTGACTTATTGCTCTTTTTAAATCAATATTTTTCTTACTCTTTAATAATATAATAAAATCATACGCTTATGATTTAACTTATTTTTAAAGCATAATATCAAATTATTAAACTAACTCATTGTTATTAAATGATTTATTAATAAGAGTTTATAGCTTCCTATCGCATAGATAGCTTAGAAAAATATACTAAACCGAAGAGCCTTAAAACACGGGCTTCCTATCGCATAGATAGCTTAGAAATGTAATCGTTGTAAAAGATCTGGATTTTCGTCGCTTCCTATCGCATAGATAGCTTAGAAAAGAAAAAGATGATACTGACTTAAATATAACCAGCTTCCTATCGCATAGATAGCTTAGAAATGATAAGTTTTACCTGAGTATTGAATAACATCGCTTCCTATCGCATAGATAGCTTAGAAAATTGGTTGAAAGCTAGAACAGCTGGAATGAGTGCTTCCTATCGCATAGATAGCTTAGAAATAT
>NZ_KB849716.1:266460-507668 GCF_000368825.1 Acinetobacter ursingii DSM 16037 = CIP 107286
CTTAAAGACTTTACCCGTTACCACAAGTGATGTTTCCTATCGCATAGATAGCTTAGAAAAAGAAGAATGGGATGCGGCTGTTTCCTATCGCATAGATAGCTTAGAAATGAAAATAGCGATTGGCGTGATACGCCTGACGGTTTCCTATCGCATAGATAGCTTAGAAAAAAGTATCGATCGCATTGCTAATTCAGAACGTGTTTCCTATCGCATAAATAGTTTAGAAAGCAACGAACAGTTAGAGAGCAAATGCTCACGGGCTTCCTATCGCATAGATAGTTTAGAAGATTGGAAATGGACAAGTTTCAAAAGTGGCGCGATTTCCTATCGCATAGATAATTTATTTTCGAGACTCCAAACATTTTGTTTTTAATTGCTGCATCGCTAAAGGATCCATCGGTGCAGTCATCATGGCCCGATAAGCCAAACATTCCTGCGTTTCACCTGTTGCTTGAGATTTGGCATTCAAGCTATGACATCCCATCAGTCCCAAAGAGAAAATACATCCTAGAATAAATTTGATGAACATTGGATTTTCTATAACTTAGTATTTGCCGATATCAACTCAAATTTTAAAACGCAAAACAGCAAATAGAAACCTTTGAATAGACTTGTTTCATAAAGTCCTTTCATTTTGCCTATGGGAGAAAAATAAAGAGGGTTTAAACAATGATGAAAGACGTCATAGTGTATAGATCTTTTAAAATTCGCTTATTTTCTTAAAATCTTCTGCCAATATATAAGCATTTTAAAAAGATGAGCTTAATACAATGACAAATCCAGATATTCAAAAGGTAGAACTCGCAAAAGCCTATCGTTTACTTAATCATGGCCCTACTGTACTGGTTTCCGCTCAAGATGATGATGATATTGATGTCATGGCAGCAGCATGGGCGTGTGCTTTAGAGTTTAGTCCTGCAAAAGTGACTGTTGTTTTAGATAAATCGACTAAGACTCGAAAAATTATTGAAAAGAATGGCTATTTCGCGTTACAGGTTCCCTGTTTAGCACAACTGAATATGACCTATCAATTAGGTAGCATCAGCCAGTTTGATGAGCCGAATAAATTAGAGATGTGTGGAACTCAATTCTTTTATCCTGATGATTCTGGTGTACCTTTGGTTGAAGGTTGTATTGCTTGGCTGATCTGTAAAGTCATTCCTGAGCCCCATAATCAGCAAGCGCATGATTTATTTATTGGCTCTGTGATGGGTGCTTGGGCGGACTCACGCGTATTTCGTGATGGACATTGGTATTTTTCAGATGCACACCCAAGTTTAAAAAGTTTGCATTATATTGCGGGTGGGACTTTCTATACGATTGGAGATGAAGTCAAAGCCAATTTATAAAAAAACTGATGGTTAAAACAAGTAGATGGAGAACTCTCAAATATGAACTATCTCCATCCTGTTTAAGATAAATTTAACTCGTGCAAAGCGGTTGCATTCGTTCAACTTCTCGTTGTTTAAGAATACCACGCTGAATTTTACCACTCACTGTTTTGGGTAACGCATCTACAAATTCAATTTCTTTCGGATAGGCATGTTTAGATAGACGCCCGCGAACATACATTTGTAGTTTTTCTTTGAGCTGTTCTGTCGCTTGATATTGGCTTTTCAATACGATAAATGCCTTAACAATTTCAGTTCGCGCCAGATCAGGTTTGCCAATCACCGCAGATTCTAAAACTTCTTCGCATTCAAGTAATGTACTTTCGACATCAAAAGGGCCCACACGATAGCCTGACGTTGTAATGACATCATCAGCACACCCAACAAAATCTATACTTCCATGTTCATTTAACTGTACGGTATCACCCGTAATATAGTATTTGCCTACAAAAGACTTTCGGTTATTACCCCCATAACCTTTAAACCAAAGCAAAGGTGACGCATCACAGTCAATCGCCAATACCCCGATCCCGCCTTCCCCAAGTTCTTGATGATTTTCATCAAGTACTACAAAACGATGTCCCGGTATAGCAAAACCTGCAGAACCAATTTTAATTACATGTTCTAAAGCATGGTGGTTACCAATCACCATGCCGAGTTCAGTCTGTCCGTATTGATCATAAATATAGACATTGAGATCATGTTTAAACCAATGGATCACCTCTGGTGTTAAAGGCTCGCCTGCACTGCTCACGACCCTTAAATGCTGTTTGACACTATCATCAAACTTTTCTTTAAAACCATAAAACATGCGAAATGCAGTCGGAGAACCTGTAAGATTATTGACCTGATATTTTTTCATCAGTTCAATGGCCCGATCTACACTAAAAGCTTGTTCATCCATCAGAATGCCATGACCTAAACTCAAAGGCCCTGTAATACCGTAATACAGTCCATAAGCCCAACCCGGATCAGCAAGATTCCAAAATGAATCCTCATCACGCAAATCCACGGCATGTGTCATATAGCCTTTAAATGCCAAAATTGCCTTTAATGGCACAGGAACAGATTTGGCCAAACCCGTTGTACCAGAAGTAAACATCATTAAAAAATCATCATCGAAACTGTGATATTCAATTGGGCAATCGGCATCAAATGTATGGATCACACTCCAGAAATCTTCTTGGTTCTGATCATCATCAATATTTTTGACAGTCAAAATTTGGCTAATATTTAAATTTTCGAGTTTAGATTGTTGATCAGTATTGGTTACCACCAGTTTGGTTTTGGCTGTTTCTAAACGGTGCTCAATGGCTTTGGATTCAAATGCAGTGAATAAGGGTTGATAAATTGCGCCAATACGCCAAGTTGCTAAAATCGTGATGAGTAACTCGGGGGTACGTGGCAATAATCCCGCGATGCAATCTCCTGCCTGAAGATGGATAGACTTAAAATAATGGGCTAATTTCCCTGAATATTCAGCAAGTTGATCAAAGGTATATGATTGCTGTTCTCCGTTTTTTCCTTCCCAGATCAAAGCCACTTTGTCATGACCTACATATCTACCACAGCACTCCTCAAAAGCATTAATGCGCTGATCATGTCCGTTAAGTTGCTGTTGAATAAGTTGATTTAAATCAAATTCCGCATAGGCTTGTGTCAGTGTCTTCATCCCGAAAACCTCTTTTATTCCGTTTTTAATGCATACAGATCATTCAAAATTTGATCTATATGTCCTGTCCATTTTTGTTATCGTAAAACATCCAACGATGTTTTTTGCTGGTGATCAAATCCAACTTAAACTGCTTTATTTACTTTTTCAATTTCCAAAGCCCTCAATCTAATTGAGGGCTTTGGCATGTTGAGTTAAATAATCTTGGTGTTATTTGGGTGCCATTCGAATGGCACCATCTAAACGAATTACCTCACCATTCAGATAAGCATTTTCAATAATATGCACTGCAAGACTTGCAAATTCATCTGGTTTACCCAAACGCGATGGATAAGGCACCATTTGACCCAGTGAATCCTGAACATTTTGTGGCAAAGCTTTGAGCATAGGCGTTTCCATAATACCGGGTGCGATCGTAACCACCCGAATAGCATGACGCCCCAATTCACGTGCAATTGGTAAAGTCATCGCCACAACTGCGCCTTTGGAGGCCGCATAAGCAGCTTGACCAATTTGACCATCAAAAGCAGCCACAGAAGCAGTATTAATAATCACACCTCGATCTTCATCTTCAGGCATTGCAGTATTATGTGTCATGGCTTCTGCTGCAAAACGCAGCATATTAAAAGTCCCTGTGACATTAATATTTAAAACTTTATTAAACAATGCCAGATCATGAATACCCTCTTTACCCACCACCTTTGCAGATGGGCCTATTCCAGCACAGTTAATTAAGCCATGAATTGCACCATGCTGGTGTAATGTTTGTTTAAAAAACTGCTCGACTTCTGTCTCATTGGTCACATCTAATTCAACAAAATCCGCTGTTCCGCCTAATTTCTCAACCTGAGCCTGTCCAGCTTCAACATTCATATCAACTAAGGTGACATAAGCACCTCGCGCGACCAAACATTCAGCCGTTGCAGCCCCCAAACCCGAGGCACCACCTGTAATAATGAAATGTTTTCCTTGTATTTTCATTGCCAATTTCCACGTGATTTAATTTAATCTGACATTAGTTCCAGAGTAAAAGTTCAACTTTTACAGTACAATTTCGAAAAACCTCAAATGTTCTGCGGTTTTTGGACATTTTCATCATTTAAAAAATTTTTAATTCTGAGTGTCAGGTCATACATGCAACGGATTGCACAGTCAAATATTTCCCCTTCAAACAAAGGAACCATTTCTATTGCATTGGTCAATGAAGCTTTGAGTGTGGCACATTCGCGCGGTTTTAATATTGAAAAAATAGTACAACAGGCGGGGATTTCAGCCGAGCTTTTAAACTTCCCCAAAGCCAGAATTCCAGTTTCGGCTTATGCACAACTCTGGATTGAGTTGGCTAATCATATGGATGATGAGTTTTTTGGAATGGACTCTCATCCCATGCGACGTGGTAGCTATCAATTATTAGCAAAAATGGTCATGCATGCGGATACAATAGAAAAAGCCTTAACCGATATTTTAAAGTTTTTTTCTGTACTTCTGGATGATATCCAATCAGAGTTTAAAGTTGAACAAAATCTGGCATGTTTGATCATTCATGATCAAACTCACAGTAAACGGATGTTCAGTTATGCAACTTTTTTAATGTTGATTCATGGTTTATTGTGTTGGCTAGCGGATCAACGAATTGTGATTGATAAAATTAGTCTGAAATGTGCTAAGCCCGCTTATCCTCAAGATTATTATGTTCGTTTTTGTGAAAATATCGAATTTGATGCAGCATCTAATCGCGTGGAATTCAATGCGGATTATTTACAGATTAAAATTAAAAAAGATAAAAAATCGCTTTATGAATTTCTAAAACAGACACCACAGAATTTATTAGTACGTTATAAAAATGAAAATGCACTAAGCTTGATGATTCGTAGACATCTTATCAAACATCATCCCGCGCTTTGGCCAGAACTTAAAGAACTTTCGCAGCAGTTAAACATGTCTGAGGCAACCATTCAACGGCGTTTAAAAGCTGAAAATATTAGTTATCAACAACTTAAAAACGACATCCGATGTGATATTGCGATTGAGCGTTTGAGTAAAACTGAAGATTGTATTCAGGATATCAGTGATGCCTTAAATTTCCATGATCCAAGTGCGTTTTATCGTGCTTTTAAAAAGTGGACCGGTGTCAATCCAAGTGCTTATCGAACAAGGTCTTTAAAATAAAAGCAATTTATAGTGGTTTATACTTTCCATTGCCCTAGACTAATACGATCATTTCCACCGTAATCTTTTCGGGTTTGAACTTGAGTAAAGCCCCGTTTTTGAAGCAATTGACGAACCATGTCCCCTTGATCATAACCATGTTCAAGCACTAACCATGCATCAATATTCATCCTGTTCGGTGCTTGATCAATAATCAGTTCCAGATCCGCAAGACCTTGATGCTCTGCAACCAATGCACGGCGAGGTTCTGTTCCCAGATTCAGCATGTGTTCATCCTGTGCATCGATATAAGGCGGATTAGACACAATTAAATCAAACTTTTGCGCAGGAATGGCTTCGAACCATGCACTGCAAATAAATTGAACTTGATTCAACGCATGTCGCTGAGCGTTCTCCTGAGCGACTTCAAGCGTTGGAAAGTAAATATCGGTTGCTAAAACTTTCCAGTCAGGACGCTCTTTGGCTAGAGATAACGCTATTGCACCTGTTCCTGTGCCTAAATCCACCATCGAAGTTTGAAAAGGTAAATTTAACGATAAAACCGTTTCAATTAAAATTTCAGTATCTGGGCGCGGAACTAATGTATCTGGTGTAACCTTTAGATCCAGACTCCAAAACGGTTGCGAACCCGTAATATAAGCCAGTGGCTCACCTTTAGAGAGTCGCATCAGCCCATCTAAAAAGGTGTGTTCTTGCTCATGCGTCAAAACTTGCATTTGACGCATTTTTAATTCAAGTGAATTCAGATTGAGGACATGTTCAAGCAACCACGTGGCTTCCTGACGTTCATAACTATCAGCTTCGCCGCGCAGATTTAAAGCTTGCCCAATCTTCATTATCCACCATTCTCTTGCGCCAACATCGCTAACTGATCTGCTTGATATTCACGATGTAAACTATCCAAAAGTTCCGTCAAATCGCCTTCCATAATCGCATCTAACTTATATAAAGTTAAATTAATACGATGATCTGTCATTCGGCCTTGTGGATAGTTATAAGTACGAATACGTTCTGAGCGGTCGCCCGATCCGACGAGATCACGACGCATTTCAGAAGTCGCCGTTTCCTGTGCAGCGCGTTTCGCATTTTCCAGACGTGAAACCAATAACGCCATCGCTTTGGCTTTGTTTTTATGCTGTGAGCGTTCTTCCTGACATTCCACTACCACGCCTGTTGGAATATGAGTAATACGCACCGCAGAATCGGTTTTGTTAATGTGCTGACCGCCTGCACCAGATGCACGATAAGTATCAATCCGCAAATCGGCAGGATTAATTTCAACCGTTGTATCCACATCGACTTCTGGCAAAATCGCAACCGTACAAGCAGAAGTATGTACACGCCCCTGTGACTCAGTTGCAGGAACACGCTGTACGCGATGTGCGCCACTTTCAAACTTTAGACGACCATAAACACCATCGCCATCGACGCGGCAGATGACTTCCTTATAACCGCCATGTTCGCCTTCATTTTCAGACAATACTTCAATACGCCAACCTTGAGACTCAGCATATTTACTGTACATACGAAATAAATCGCCTGAGAAAATTGCAGCCTCATCACCGCCAGTTCCCGCACGAACTTCCAAATAAGCAGAATTGGCATCATTGGGATCTTTAGGAATCATCAAAATATTCAGATCAGCTTCGAGTTGCTCAATCAAGACGCGATTTTCCTTGATTTCCTCTTGAGCCATATCCTTAAAATCAGGATCATTGAGCATGTCTTCGGCAGTCACAATATCTTGCTCAGCCTGACGATACTTGCCCCACACTTCGACCATTTCAGAAAGATCACTATGCTCACGGGATAATTTACGAAAACGTTTATTGTCAGAAATGACTTCCGCATCTGCCAATAATGCCGTTAACTCTTCATAACGATCACAGAGTTGATCCAGTCGTAAACGTAATGATTCTTTCATAAGTGGAAGTATCTCAAAATAAAAATAATCGATCAGCGCAACGCTTGAATGATGAAGTGCTTGCGATCAGGTCAAAGCTAAAAGTGCGCATAGTTTACCGATTATGACTGTTAAAGAACATAGATCAGCTTATATTTGCTTGCTCTTAAGTACATTCCAAGTTTGAGTTTTCACTTTTTCTTCACATTAGGCAATAAATCAATCGTTTTTGCCGTTTTAATAGACACTTTTAATAGAAAGCATACAAAACGCAGCTACATTGTAAAAATAACAACGATAATCTCCACAATTAAAGTGAATCGTTTTGTTACATTTGCTGCAACGAAATAGATAAAGTCCTGCTGTTGGGACACGGAGATTTGAGATGAAGGCAAATAACTTATTATTAAGTGGTGTATTGGCAATTTCTTCAATGTTTGCAATCAATGCACATGCAGACAATACCACACGTGTTGCGGCAACTTCAGCATTAGGGAGTGTGGTTGGTACAGCCTTAGGCAATCAAATGGGCGGTAATACTGGTGCCATGATTGGTGGTGCGGGTGGTGCAGCCGTTGCAAGCAATAAACGTAATCGTACTTCATCTGCAATTGGTGGTGGTTTAGGTGGTGTGGGTGGCTATACCGTTGGTAAAAATATGGGTGGCACAACAGGTGGATATATTGGTTCAGCCCTAGGCGCCGCAGGCGGTTCAGCTTAAGGAAATAAAATTTCTAAAGATAGAGCTGAAGAAAAACGCTATAACAACTCACGTAGTTGGAACAGACACCATCGTCACTATCGTCACCGTTAATACGTTGTATGATTCAAATAGTCGAGCACCCTTCTGGGTGCTTTTTTTGGTCATTATTGTTAAGTTACAAATCACTGCATAAATCGAAAAAAAACGATATACATAATTTTAGATAAATCGTAAAATGACGATATATAGTTCTGAGAATTTTTTATGGCTTCTTTAAAAGAAACACGGTTTTCAATTCTTGAGCTTGCGCCTATCCGTAATGATAAAACAGTTCAATTTTCGTTGCATCATGCTTTGGAGTTGGCTCAGCATGCAGAAAAACTAGGATATGAACGTTTATGGCTGGCCGAACACCATAATATGGATGGTATTGCCAGTTCAGCGACCGCTGTATTACTGGGTCATATTGCTGCAAATACACAGTCGATACGTTTAGGCTCTGGTGGAGTGATGTTACCTAATCATGCGCCATTGGTGGTTGCAGAACAGTTTGGTACATTAGCAACGCTTTATCCCAATCGTATTGAATTAGGTTTAGGCCGCGCACCAGGCACAGATCAATTGACCATGCGAGCCTTACGTCGTGGTCGTCAGGAAACTGAAGATCAATTTCCTCAAGATGTTCTCGAAATTTTGCAATATTTCAAAGACCCTGAACCCAATCAAAAAATCGTAGCAACCCCAGGACACGGAACACATGTTCCCGTCTGGTTGTTGGGCTCCAGTTTATTTAGTGCACAACTCGCGGCTCGTTTAGGTCTTCCCTATTCGTTTGCATCACATTTTGCACCGCGTATGCTGTCACAGGCTGTCCAGTTGTATCGAGAAAACTTTCAACCATCTGAATATCTAGAACAACCGTATGTTTCCATGGGCGTTCCAACTGTAGTAGCTAAAACAGATGCCGAAGCACAACATTTAGCCACCAGTGCTTATCAACGTGTACTGGGTTTAATGCGTGGACAAAGTTTAAAACTCAAACCACCTGTGGAGTCTATGGATCATATCTGGACACCTGCCGAGCGCATATCCGTCAATAACTTTTATGCATTGGGTCAAATTGGTTCACCTGAAACGGTGAAAGCTGGTCTGCAAGACTTGTTAGAACATGTAGATGTTGATGAGTTCATTTTCACTTGTGATATTTATGACACTGAAAAGCGACTCGAAAACTTTAGTTTATTGATGGATATCAAAAACAGCTAAAATTGTTTAACTAAAAAAGGGAAATTAATGATTTTTCATTGATTTCCCTTCTCCTTACAACCACAGATCAGAAATACTGAAGGATTTAGATCTATTGTTTGTAAACTTTTTAACCAATACGGCGTTTCAAGCCTGTCTTTTGTAAAATACGTGTTGAAATTTCTTCAATCGACATTTCCGTGACATTTAAATATGGAATTCCTTCTGAAATATAAATTCCTTCAATGGCACGCAACTCCATCTGACATTGGCTAAAACTGGCATAGCGACTATTGGCTTTACGTTCATTACGAATTGCGACCAAACGTTCCGCATCAATCATCAAACCAAATAACTTATTTTTATGTTCTTTCAATACTTTTGGTAAGCGATTGTCATCTAGATCTTCTTCGGTCAGTGGATAATTTGCAACACGAATTCCAAATTGTAATGACAGATAAATCGACGTTGGTGTTTTACCCGAACGGGATACCCCAATCAAGATAATATCGGCTTTATCATAGTGACGTGTACGAGCACCATCATCATTGTCCAAAGCAAAATGAACTGCATCAATACGAGCTTTATAATATTCAGAATCCGTCACGGCATGAGTCTGTCCGACCAAAGTTGTTGGCGGTGTGCCAAGCTCTTGTTCTAACTTGCTAATTAAACCCTCAAACACATCGAGATTCACCGCTTTGGCAGTGTTAATGATTTCACGCACATTCGGATCGACCAACGTATCGAACACCAATGGCAAAGTCTGGTCTTTAGACTGGCAACTATTAATTTCAGCAACCACATTCATTGCCGCTTCTTCTGAGGTGATATACGGAATAATATGAATATCAAAATCCACGTTGGGAAATTGCGCTAATAAAGAATGTCCGAGGGTTTCAGCCGTAATCGCGGTTCCATCTGAAATAAAAAACACACTCCGCTTAATTTGTTTACTATCTGACATGAAAAATCTCCTCAAACATTTGTCTTAGTGCTATATAATCTTTATAGTAAGCTGATCTTACATGACTGTCGCTTAGAGTAAATCAAAATCCTAAGCACATTAATATCTTTTCTTCATGCCAAGATAGTAATTAATACTGGAAAAGTGGAGTGAAAACTTTGGAAGCGCGCGTAATCGGTCTGGAAAAATTAGGGAAACACGACGTCGAACTCGTGGGTGGGAAAAACTCATCTCTAGGTGAAATGATCAGCCATTTATCCAATGCTGGTGTGTCTGTACCGGGTGGCTTTGCCACAACTGCTGCTGCTTATCGTGAGTTCCTTGAACAAAGCGGTCTAAACGCAAAAATTCAAGCAGAACTCGATCAATTGAATGTTGACGATGTCAACGCTCTTGCCGAAACTGGCGCAAAAATTCGTCAATGGATTGTAGATACTCCTCTCATTCCAGCATTAGAAAAAGAAGTTCGTGACGCTTTTAATGCACTTTCAAACGGCAACCCTGATATCGCGGTTGCCGTTCGTTCATCTGCGACCGCTGAAGATTTACCAGACGCTTCTTTTGCTGGTCAGCAAGAAACTTTTCTGAATATTCGTGGCATCGATAATATTTTGATTGCCATCAAAGAAGTATTTGCATCTTTGTATAACGACCGTGCAATTGCATACCGTGTGCATCAAGGCTTTGCTCATGACATCGTAGCTTTGTCTGCTGGCATACAACGCATGGTACGTTCAGAAACAGGTGCTGCGGGTGTAATGTTTACATTGGATACCGAATCTGGTTTCCGAGATGTCGTATTTATTACAGCATCTTATGGTTTGGGTGAAATGGTCGTTCAAGGTGCTGTTAACCCTGACGAATTTTATTTATCAAAACCGCTGCTTAAAAATGGTAGACACTCTGTATTACGTCGCAACCTCGGCTCTAAACACCAGAAAATGATTTATGGCGAAGAAGGTTCAGCGGGTAAATCAGTGGTGGTGGTTGATGTTGAAAAACAGGATCGTCAACAATTTGCTTTAAATGACCATGAACTTCAAGAGCTTGCTAAACAAGCCATGATCATTGAAGACCATTACAGTGCGCCAATGGACATCGAATGGGCCAAAGATGGTGATGATGGTCAAATTTACATTGTTCAGGCGCGTCCTGAAACTGTAAAAAGCCGTCAAAACGTAGGCACAATGGAGCGCTACTTACTTAAACAGCGTGGCACTGTGTTATGTGAAGGTCGCTCAATCGGTCAACGTATTGGTTCTGGTAAAGTACGCGTTGTTTCATCGATTAAAGAAATGGACAAAGTTCAACCAGGCGACGTGCTAGTTTCAGACATGACTGATCCAGACTGGGAACCAGTAATGAAACGTGCCGCTGCTATCGTGACTAACCGCGGTGGTCGTACTTGTCATGCTGCTATTATTGCACGTGAACTGGGTGTTCCTGCGATTGTGGGTACAGGCAATGCCACAGAAGTCCTAACCGATGGTCAGGAAGTTACTGTTTCATGTGCTGAAGGTGATACAGGCTTTATTTATGAAGGCGCGCTGGATTTTGAAATTCAACGCAACTCGATTGAATCTATGCCAAAACTTCCGTTCAAAATTATGATGAACGTCGGTAACCCTGATCGTGCATTTGACTTTGCTCAAATTCCAAATGGTGGTATTGGTCTGGCTCGTCTTGAGTTCATTATTAACCGTATGATCGGCGTGCATCCAAAAGCCTTACTGAATATTGAAAGCTTGCCACGCGAAACACGTGCAGCAGTTATGGCACGTACGGCAGGTTATTCTTCTCCAGTTGAATTCTATGTAGAAAAACTGGTTGAAGGTATTGCAACACTTGCGGCTGCCTTTGCTGAGAAACCAGTCATTGTTCGTATGTCCGATTTTAAATCCAATGAATATGCTAACCTCATTGGCGGTAAACTCTACGAACCAGAAGAAGAAAACCCAATGTTGGGTTTCCGTGGTGCAAGTCGTTATGTATCTGACAACTTCCGTGATTGCTTTGAGCTTGAATGTCGTGCCTTGAAAAAAGCACGTGACGAAATGGGTTTGACCAATATTCAAATCATGATTCCATTTGTGCGTACAGTTTCTGAAGCAAAACGCGTCATTGAACTTTTAGCTCAAAATGGCTTGAAGCGTGGTGAGAATGGTTTAAAAATCATTATGATGTGTGAATTACCAACCAATGCATTATTGGCTGAACAATTCCTTGAACATTTTGATGGGTTCTCAATTGGTTCTAACGACTTAACTCAATTAACGCTCGGTTTAGACCGCGACTCTGGTATTGTTTCTCATCTATTTGATGAACGTGATCCAGCCGTTAAAGCCCTGCTTTCAATGGCCATTCATGCTTGTCGTAAAGCGGGCAAATATGTAGGTATTTGTGGCCAAGGTCCATCTGATCATCCAGATCTTGCTAAATGGCTGATGGAGCAAGGCATTGAAACAGTTTCACTCAATCCTGACTCAGTACTTGAAACTTGGTTCTTCCTAGCGGAAGATAAAGATAAGCAAGCCTAACTTAATCTTATCAAAAAGACCCTCGCGCGGGGTCTTTTTCATCTTTAAGCTGTTGAGATTTAAAACTTATGCAAATTTACTTGGCAAGAAATAACCAACAGGCTGGTCCTTATACATTAGAACAACTGAACCAGATGCTCGCTAGCCAACAAGTGCTATTGACTGACTTAGCATGGCATGAAGGTATGACGGAATGGAGAGCCTTAGGTGAACTCACTCAAGGTAAACTTGTCTACCAACCTGTAAACTCGACAACAAATTCTACTTTTGATGCCCCAGTCCATAGTCAAAATGATGTCATCCGTGACATTAAAGTCAATCAGACAGCCAAAGCAACGGCTGCTCCTGTGAGCAAGCGTATTTCGGCCAAGCTTATCGATTTAGCTTTGCTGATTTTGCCGCAAATTATTGTGACAATGCTCTTTTTACCGCATGATCTACTCCAACAAACCACTAGTTTTGATGTTGAACAGCAAATTAAAATTGCTGAAGCCATGCGCGACAACATGCCAACATGGGTTCCAGTCGCATTACTCATCTACACACTTGGCTTGTTATTTTTACAAAATTATTTTATTGCTCGTTCTGGTCAATCTATTGGTAAAAAATTATTCCATTTGCAAATTGTTGATGCAACGACCAATCAGCTTCCTGGTCAATTTCGCGGTTTTTTTGTACGCTCATTTCTATTTATTATCATTTCACAGTTGATAAGCCTTTTACCGCTTTTGGTCATTGTTTTTATTGCAGATATTGTTTTATTTTTTTCCAAAGGAAACAACAGTTTGCATGATAGACTAGCAAAAACCAAAGTCATCAATATTAAAAAATAATTAAAGGAGTGATCATTCACTCCTTTTTTATGATAAATCCATGAAAAAAATTGACTTTTAAGCCAGCATTCAAAAGATAAAACAAGCAGATAAATCAGGTGTCATAACAAATATTTAACGTCACTTTCAAGTAGCTTAGTTTCACGATATCAGGCATAATGCCCTACAACATAGCTGTGTCACATGATTGAGAAATATGTTCTGTAACAGGATTCATTCTTCTCCATCATGCGACACTTTTATCGCTATCCCCAATTTACTTAGGGAATGGGACTCTTCACCGAGGTTGTAAAATGAGACAAACGATTTTAGCTGTATTGTCTTTATCGGCGGTTTCCGCACTTTTAACAGGGTGTGGTGGTGATTTAGTACTTCTAAACTCTAAAGGTCCAGTTGCTGAAGGTCAAAGTAACCTGATGATGACTGCGATCTACTTAATGCTATTGGTTGTAATTCCTTCAATCATTATGGCGTTATGGTTTGGTTGGAAATATCGCGCGTCAAATAAAGATGCAGACTATAAACCTACATGGGCACACTCAACTGCAATTGAAATTGTAGTCTGGGGTATTCCTGTCATTATTATTGGTATTTTAGCTTGGTTAACTTGGTGGGGTTCCCACAAGTACGACCCTTACCGTCCGCTAGATTCAGATAAAGCCCCTTTAACCATTCAAGTTATTGCTGAACAGTTTAAATGGATCTTTATTTATCCTGAACAAAATATTGCGACAGTAAATGAAGTACGTTTCCCAGAGAAAACACCATTAAGCTTTAAAATTACATCTAACTTTACAATGAACTCATTCTTCATTCCTGCGTTAGGTGGCCAAATTTATGCAATGGCGGGTATGCAAACTCATCTCCATTTATTAGCGAATGAAACTGGCGAATATCGTGGTTTCTCGTCTAACTACTCAGGCTATGGTTTCTCACAAATGCGCTTTAAAGCTCATAGTGTAACTGAAACTCAATTTGCTCAATGGGTAGAAGCTGTTAAAGCTGGTAAAGGTACAAGCATTAATGCTGAAGCTATTCAGAAAGCGACGCTTGATCAAGCTGAACTTGCGACACTGAAAGATGGGGATCGTTCTAAACATCAGATTGAAGCACTGGTACATCGTGCCGAGGCTGCTGGTGATACAGAAGCCTTAGAAAAAGCTGAAGCAATGAAGCCGTTCCCGAATAAGCCACACCCAGTGACTTACTATTCTTCAGTTGAACCAAACTTGTTTGAAACTGTCATTAACAGATATATGAGCAACTATCACGGTACAGACCATTCAGCAAATGCTGAACATGGTTCGCAAGCTCATGATGCTAATGCACATGCAACTGCTTCTGTAGAGGAATAAGCCATGTTGTTATTAGGTAAACTCGGATGGGACTCTATCCCTAAAGAGCCAATTGTACTAGTGACAATGGTCTTAATGGCTATTGGTGCAATTGCTGTTCTAGGCGGTATCACCTATTTCAAAAAATGGGGATATCTCTGGAAAGAATGGTTTACATCTGTAGACCATAAGAAAATTGGTATCATGTATATCCTTGTGTCTGTGGTCATGTTATTGCGTGGCTTTGCTGATGCGATCATGATGCGTCTTCAACTGTTCCTTGCTAAAGGTGGCGGTGAAGGTTATCTACATCCAGACCACTACGACCAGATCTTTACTGCGCATGGCGTAATCATGATCTTCTTCGTAGCGATGGGTCTTGTTGTAGGTATGATGAACATTTCTGTGCCTCTACAAATTGGTGCGCGTGATGTTGCATTCCCATTACTTAACTCTTTAAGTTTCTGGTTGTTTGCTGGTGCTGCTGGTCTAATGATGGCTTCGCTTGTACTGGGTGAATTTGCTGCGACAGGTTGGATGGCTTATCCTCCTCTTTCTGGCATTCAGTATTCTCCTGGTGTTGGTGTTGACTACTATATTTGGGCACTTCAGGTTTCTGGTCTTGGTACGCTTTTATCTGGTGTTAACTTCTTTGTGACCATCATTAAAATGCGTGCACCTGGCATGAAACTGATGGACATGCCAATTTTTACTTGGACATCATTGTGTACAGCTGTTCTGATCATCGCATCATTCCCTGTACTTACAGCAACACTTGCCATGCTTACCCTTGACCGTTATTTCGGTTTCCATTTCTTCACCAATGAGCTTGGCGGTAGCCCAATGCTATATGTGAACTTGATTTGGACTTGGGGTCATCCAGAAGTATATATCTTGGTATTGCCAGCATTTGGTTTGTATTCAGAGATTGTTGCGACATTCTCACGCAAAGCATTGTTTGGTTATAAATCAATGGTATATGCAACAATCGCCATTACTGTATTGGCATTCGTTGTATGGTTACATCACTTCTTTACCATGGGTGCGGGTGCAAACGTTAATGCATTCTTCGGTATTATGACCATGATTATTGCAATCCCTACAGGGGTTAAAATCTTCTCTTGGTTATTTACCATGTACAAAGGACGTATTTCTTTCGATACACCAATGCTCTGGACACTTGGCTTCCTTGTGACCTTTGGTATCGGTGGTTTGACTGGTGTATTAATGGCAGTTCCACCTGCGGATTTCCTTGTACACAACTCACTGTTCCTGATCGCTCACTTCCATAACGTGATTATTGGTGGTGTGGTATTTGGTATGTTCGCTGGTATCATTTTCTATTGGCCAAAAATGTTTGGCTGGAAGTTAAATGAAGCTTGGGGCAAAGCTGCATTCTGGTTCTGGTTCTTTGGTTTCTATTTTGCATTCATGCCACTTTATATCCTTGGTTTCATGGGTATGACACGTCGTTTGAATACCTATGACAACCCTGAATGGGATCCATATCTAGCGATTGCATTATTTGGTGCTGTGTTGGTTGCGATTGGTATTGCGTGTTTCTTGATGCAAATTATTGTAGGTTTCCTACAACGTCATCAAAACATGGATTACACAGGCGATCCATGGGACAGTCGTACTCTTGAATGGTCGACTTCATCTCCTGCTCCATTTTATAACTTTGCACAAGTTCCTGAAGCAAATGGTGTAGACCGTTTCTGGACTGACAAAGAAAATGGTGTTGCGTATGCACGTCCTGCCAAATATGAAGACATTCATATGCCAACTGATCGTGCAGCTGGTTTCATCATTGCAATGTTTATTACATTGATGGGCTTCGCATTGATCTGGCACATTTGGTGGCTCGTTGCAGTAAGTTTCATTGCGGCTATTATCAGCTTTATTCGTAGTTCATTCACTAAAGAAGTGGATTACTATGTACCAGCTGCTGAAGTTGAGCGCATTGAAAATGAACGCTATGCATTACTTGAAAAACACTTGAAGAAGGACTAAGGATATGGCTGAAGTACTTCATCACGACAACCATGGCCATGACGGTCATCATGAACATGATGATACCGACTTAACGGTCTTTGGTTTCTGGACATACTTGATGAGTGACTTGATTTTATTCGGTACACTCTTCATCGCGTTCGCTGTTTTGAGCAGCCATGTTCCACCAGGTACACCAAGTGCACATGAGCTATTTGGTGAGTCTTTAGGTTTTGTTTTAACTGAAACCTTTGCTCTCTTGATCTCATCTGTCACTTTCGGTTTTGCAGTTCTGGCTTCGTACAAAAAGAACGTTAACCAAGTGATTATGTGGTTACTTATCACCTTTATCTTTGGTGCATCGTTCATTGGTATGGAACTTTATGAATTTCATCATTTAGTTCACGAAGGACATGGTCCAAGCACAAGTGCTTTCCTATCAGCATTCTTTACACTGGTTGGTACGCACGGTATTCACGTGACTTCTGGTTTGGTCTGGATGATTGTATTAATGTATCAGATCAAAACCAAAGGTCTGACATTACCAAATACACGTCGTCTTGCTTGCCTAAGTTTATTCTGGCACTTCCTTGACATCGTATGGATCTGTGTATTCAGCGTCGTTTACTTGATGGGAGTTCTCTAATGAGTAGTCACGATCATAATGCTGCTGGTGCATCTCACGGTAACGTTAAACAGTACACTGTAGGGTTTATTTTATCTGTTCTGCTCACCATCATCCCATTTGGGATGGTGATGGCAGGTGGATTTTCCCGCGGTCTATTAATGACCGTTATCGGAATTACAGCAGTTGCTCAGGTACTTGTACAACTTGTGTTTTTCTTACACATGAATACATCTTCTGAACAACGCTGGAATTTGATTGCATTCATTTATACTATTCTATGTATTGCCGTTCTTTTGATCGGTTCTGTATGGATCATGAACTATCTACACTTCAATATGATGCTCTAAACTGTTTGTCATGTTGAAAAAATATTTATTCCTGACTAAACCAGGAATTCTGTTTGGTAATTTCATTACCACCTTGGGCGGCTTTTTCTTAGCCGCCCAAGGACATGTAGATTTCCTCTTACTCATCCTCACCCTCTTAGGTACAACGCTTGTTGTAGCCTCAGGTTGTGTCATCAATAATGTAATTGATCAAGACATTGACCACAAAATGCAACGAACTCAAAATCGTGCCTTAGTTAAAAAAACGATTTCTCCATCCGTTGCACTTGTCTATGCCAGTGTGCTTGGAGTAATTGGTTTTAGCATTTTATGGTTTGGAGTGAATCCTTATTCATTCTTATTTGCTGTAATTGGTTTTGTTGTCTATGTGGGCTTTTATAGCCTCTGGTCTAAACGTACCACGATTCATCAAACCGTGATTGGTAGTATTTCTGGAGCGAGCCCTCCTGTCATTGGTTATGTTGCCGTCACCAATGAATTTGATGTAGCGGCTTTACTGATCTTCTTAGCTTATGGTCTTTGGCAGATGCCCCACTCTTGGGCAATTGCGATTTACCGCTTTGATGATTACAAAAATGCAGGTATCCCAATTTTACCAGTAGCGCGCTCTATTTTTAGAACCAAAGTTGAATGTGTCATTTACATTGTACTTTTTGCGGCAGTTCTCAATGGGCTTTACTGTTTTGGTTATACCAATGTCTTTTTTCTCATCACGTTTAATGCATTAACTGCATATTGGCTTTATTTATCACTCATTGGTTTTAAAGCTGAAAATGATCAGATTTGGGCAAAACGCTTTTTCCTGTATTCGGTAATCTTAATTACCTTACTCAGTGTAAGTTTTAGCTTTACTTACCATTCACCTGCGCCACATCTTCCTCTCTTTTAATAGAGAGGAAGATTTCTATTTATCCTGATTTGCACTGAAAACCATTTGTTTTTATTTGCACTTTTCTATATAATTCACCCTTCGCAATTTATGCGGCTTAACTTGAATTCATTATTCCAGTTATGACTCCTTGCTTCTAATTTTTATGTTAGGGGCTGTCCAAACCGTAAGGAGCTGACAATGCGTCATTACGAAATCGTACTTTTGGTACATCCAGACCAAAGCGATCAAGTAGTAGGTATGGTTGAACGCTATATCTCTCAGATCAAAGAAGCTGATGGTCAAATTCACCGTTTAGAAGATTGGGGCCGTCGTCAATTGGCTTACCCAATTAACAAAATTCACAAAGCACACTACATTCTTATGAATGTTGAATGTGGTCAAACGACTCTTGATGAATTAGAAGAATTGTTCCGTTATAACGACGCAATCATTCGTAACATCATCATTCGTCGTGAACACGCAATCACTGAAGAATCGTTACTTGCTAAAAGTGCTGAAGAAAAACGTGCGCGTAAAGCTCAACGTGAAGAAGCACAGCAATCACACGAATCTGCTGAAGAAGCTTAAGGAGAACATCAATGGCACGTTTTTACCGTCGTCGCAAGTTCTGCCGCTTTACAGCTGAGAATGTTGTGTACATCGACTACAAAGATATCGACACTTTAAAACAGTACATCACTGAAAACGGCAAGATTGTTCCTAGCCGTATCACTGGTACTAAAGCTCGTTATCAACGTCAATTAGCGCTTGCGATTAAACAAGCTCGTTACTTGGCTTTGATTCCGTACACTGACAACCATAAGTGAGGTGAGCTGTGGACGTTATCTTATTACAACGCATTAAGAACCTAGGTAAACTTGGTGACAAAGTATCAGTTAAAGCTGGTTTTGGCCGTAACTACTTGATCCCTCAGGGTAAAGCTGTTGCTGCTACTGAAGCAAACACTGCTGCTTTCGAAGCTCGTCGCGCTGAACTTGAGAAGCAAGAAGCTGAAGTATTAGCTGCTGCTCAATCACGTGCTGATCAATTGAACGAAGTGAATATCGTCATTACTGCGAAAGCGGGTGATGAAGGTAAACTATTTGGTTCTATCGGTACTCGTGACATCGCTGACGCATTAACTAATGCTGGTCTTACTGTAGACCGTGCAGAAGTTCGTTTACCGAATGGTGCGCTTCGTCACACTGGTGAATTCAACATCGCAATCCAATTGCATCATGATGTTGTTGCAGAAGTTCTCGTTACTATCGTATCTGAGTAATTTTTGTAAGAAAAAAGAGCATGCCTTTGCATGCTCTTTTTTTATTGTTCATTAATTTCTAAATAAATCTGATTTTATCTAAACTTGAAAAGCATAATAACAACTACTACTCAAGCAATACTCTAAAATTAAAGCCTGCTTTGAAAGTATTCAGTAATGCATTGTAAAGCATAGAAAGTTATTTATATCTGAGTATAGAGTTTGCAGAGAGCGATAAGTTGCATCGATATCCTCTGATTCTAAACGATGAAATGCCCAATGAAATTCATCAGGCATTTTTGTTTGAACTACTAAAAATCAAGTATCAATATAAAGTCCACACAACAATATGCACCAATTCATTTTTAATGTGCACTACCCAACCCAGTGAGTTTTAACGCGATAAATAACGCGTTAGATCTTCAACTCCTTTTAAAGTCATCGGGTACATATGATCATCAAAGATTTGCTTAATTAAGCTGATAGTTTGTGTGTAATGCCAATAATTTTCTTCTTCTGGATTTAGCCATGCAGTCTTATCAAAATGCTGGCGCAAACGAAGCAACCAAACCTCACCTGCTTCATCATTCATATATTCAACTGAACCACCTGCCGAACGTAGTTCATAAGGTGCCATACTGGCATCGCCAACCACAATCACACGGTAATCGCGTCCATATTTATGAAATAGATCCCATGTTTCCAAACGACTTGCTTGTCGACGATGATTATCTTTCCAAACATAATCGTACAGACAGTTATGAAAATAGAAGTATTCCAGTGTTTTAAATTCAGTTTTGGCAGCACTAAAAAGTTTTTCGCATTGTGCGATATAAGAGTCCATCGAGCCGCCAACATCGAAAAGCATCAGCACTTTAACACGGTTACGTCTTTCAGGAACTAATTGTACATCCAATATGCCCTGCTTTGCTGTTTCACGGATTGTACCATCAACATCAAGTTCTTCCGCTGCACCTTGACGTGCAAATTTGCGTAAACGGCGTAAAGCCAGTTGCATCTGACGTGTTCCCAAAATCTGTTCATCGTCCAGATTTTGATATTTCCGTTGTTCCCAGACTTTAACTGCTGAACGTTTTCGACCAGGCCCACCAATCCGCACGCCTTCAGGATGATCCCCAAACGCACCAAAAGGCGACGTACCACCTGTACCAATCATTCGATTGCCACCCTGATGCTTTTTATGCTGCTCCCGTAAACGTTCTTCCAGCATTTTCATCAGTTCTTCCAAAGAACCTGCTTTTTGTAACGCAGCTCTTTGTTCAGGAGTCAGATGTTTTTCAAGCAGTTCTAAATCTAGCCAATCTTTTGGAATCTTCTGAACTTGTTTAAGCAACTCATCCAGATCAAAGGTTTCTATACCTTCAAAATAGTCCTTGATGGCACGATCAAATTTATCAAAGAAACGCTCATCTTTGACTAAAATGGTTTTCGCAAGTTGATAAAATTCATTCTGATCTGCAAAGACCAGTCCTTCAGCGACAGCCTGATTTAAATCAATGAGTTCACGCGTCGTGACAGGAACGCCATATTTTCTGAGGGTATAAAACAGCCGCACAAACATAAGCGACCACCCTTAACGACGTGACATAAATGCGAGTCGTTCTAACAGTTGCACATCTTGTTCGTTTTTAATCAATGCACCATACAGCGGCGGAATGGCTTTAGATTTATCATGATTACGCAGCACATCTTCTGGCATATCATCGGCCATCAGCAAACTTAACCAATCAATCAATTCAGATGTCGATGGTGGTTTTTTTAAATTTGGTACCTGACGTAATTTAAAGAAAATTTGTAATGCTTCACTCACCAGTGTCGTTGAAATTTTTGGAAAATGTACCGCAATAATTTCACGCATGGTCGCTTCATCAGGAAACTCAATATAATGAAAGAAACAACGACGCAAAAAAGCATCTGGCAATTCTTTTTCATTATTTGAAGTAATGATCACAATCGGGCGCTGAATAGCGGTAATCGTTTCCCCTGTTTCATAAACATAAAACGACATTTTATCCAGTTCATGTAACAAGTCATTTGGAAACTCGATATCTGCTTTATCAATTTCATCAATCAATAAAACACAGCGCTCTTCACTGGTAAACGCCTCCCACAATTTCCCAGGTTTAATATAGTTTTTAATATCATAAACCCGATCATCACCTAACTGGCTATCACGTAAACGCGATACAGCATCGTATTCATATAAACCCTGTTGCGCTTTGGTCGTGGACTTAATGTGCCATGTAATCAGTTTTAAACCCAAACTTTCAGCGACTTGTTCTGCAAGTAATGTTTTACCTGTACCCGGCTCACCTTTGACCAATAATGGTTTTTGTAGCGCACGTGCAGCTTTAACAGCAAGTTTTAAGCTATCCGTTGCGATGTACTGATCTGTACCCGAGAAATGTTGTGAATCAACAGCCATCTTATAACCTTTATTTTTTTACTTAAATGGACGCGCGACTTTCATCAGAAGCCACTTTGTTCATGCGATATTTCGACCACAAATAGCCCACAATTAACCCCACCCCAATGACCAAAAGAATAAGCGATACATTCGCCCATATCAGTGTTTGCTCTTTGGTTAAAACACCAAATAACACCCCAAAAATAGCAGGTGCGATTTCTGCATTTGCACCATCAGAAACAGTCGGTGTCGCTAAAATTGCAAAAAGAACGATCCAACTAATTCCACCCAAGAGATGAGGAAGTCGTTTTGCCACACCATACCAACACCATAAGACAATAATGGTTCCCACGACATAGACTGTCACAGCAATACTATCTTCTGGAACTGAATCAAGTGAGGACAACAGGCCGTTCCATATTGCACTGAGTTGATCAAGCACCTCTTAACCCCTCTGGTTCATCGGTTGGATTGATAAATCCTTCTGGTGGCATTTGAATAAAAAAGCCAGTGGTTTGTAGTGAATCCATCACATGTAACACGTTGACACGCGCCAGTTTTCGTGACTGAGAAAGTTCAAGATGCATGACAAATGTTGGTCGACCAAAAGCCTGACGGATCGTTTCAGGAACATTTTCTAAAGGATCTTTTCCTTCGACATCATCATTTGGATAGTCTGGACGAGCAATATAAATGTACATTTCATCTTTTTTGCTCGATCTATAAATATCACAGTGCATATTTTACTTAACTCTCATCACTTGCTAAAAAGCATACATCAAAAATTCGGTGGCGACATTAGCGAATCGTAACCCAACAGTCGTCCTGAAAGATCATTTGGCTCTCAAGACTTATCGCGCTACCTGCATTTGGTTCATTAAAAAATCTTCATCTTCACGCAGAATCTGGATCAGGGGCTGGGTTAATCGTTCATAACGCCAGCCGAGTAAATATTCTGGTAAATCTTGCTCATCCCCATGAAAAACAACGTGTTGATACAGTGCATTCATCCATTTTTTACGCAGTAGAACTTCTTTGGGAATTTCGGTCGTATCCACCACGTTTTGAATCAATTGTTGCATTTTCATGCTGACATTTTCTGAGCATTGTTTAATGGGTCGTGCCAAACGTAATGGCCATTCATTTTCTAGTGGCAGAAATTTAAGCAAATCCAGAATCGTTTTGCCATGTTCCCGAATAATATTTGGGCGAATATCTTTAATATGGGATAATTGGAAATTATTTTTTGGATTTTTCTCTACCAAATCAATCATGCTTGAATTTTTTAAAATAAAACTACGCGGCTGATTCAAGGCTTTAATCAGTTGTTCACGCCAGACACTAAGCTGCTGTAATTGCATCAATTGTTTACGTGAGTGACGATAATTTCCAATATCAGTATAAAGTAGATGAACAGGCGTTTCTCTGGCAATTTCTTTGGTTAGACTTTGACAATCTTCGAGTACAAAATCATATTTATTTTTTTGTTGTAATTGCGCTTTAAGCTGATCTGAAAGCTGAAACAAATAAATGACATCATTGGCTGCATAATTGAGTTGTTCAGTCGTTAAAGGCCGTGCCAACCAGTCTGAACGAGTCTGATCTTTGTCAATTTCAATATCTAAAATTAATTTCAGGGCATTTTGATAGCTGACCTGTAAACCATGCCCTAAAAATGACAAAGCAACTTGTGTATCAAATACATTTTCCAACACATCTTGCTGAGCATAATGATAAATCAGATCAATATCTTCACCACAAGCATGGAAAATATTTTGCTTGGCAAGATAGAGTTTATTCCAAAAAGGCGTTAAATCCAGAGCAGCACCATCGAGTAAATAGATTTGCTCATTCACATTAATCTGGAATACACCCAACTTTGGCCAAAGCGTATCAACTTTAATAAATTCGGTGTCCAAAGCATACTCTGGATATTGATCCATTTGCTGAAGAACGTGAGCAAAATCATCTTGCTGCTGAATAAAATGAAACATGTTTTCTCGATTTAACAACTAGCGCAGTTAACTGCGTCTGTATATATAACACTACAATTTGAGAATATTCTAGCCAAAACGTTATTAATGCTTTATTTTTTGAACGAAATTATCATTATATTTTTTAATTAACTTTTTAAGCCCTTTCTCTCTCAAATAAATTTCAGTTTTGTATCGCTTTACAACATGAAGAATCAATCCAGAGTCTGGTTTAATTTGAACTTAAAAGCTAAAAGTATGAAACAAGAATGCCTCATTTCATACGCATACGATTATGAACGGCCTGACTTAAAGTATGGCTATCGACATATTCAAGTTCACCACCTTGCGGTACGCCTTGAGCAATACGCGTCATATTCAGTGGTAAGTGCTTGGTAGCTTCTACCAGATAATGCGCGGTTGCCTGACCTTCTACAGTCGCATTGGTCGCCAAAATCACTTCTTCAATCTGCCCTTCACTTAGACGCTGAATCAGATAAGGAATGCCGATTTCTTCGGGACCAATGCCATCAAGTGGAGATAAATGCCCACCCAATACATGGTATTTCCCACGGAAACTACCGCTTTGCTCAATCGCCATGACATCGGCTGGAGATTCAACCACACACAACAATTGTTGATCACG
Source organism: Acinetobacter ursingii DSM 16037 = CIP 107286 (assembly GCF_000368825.1). Taxonomy (GTDB): domain Bacteria; phylum Pseudomonadota; class Gammaproteobacteria; order Pseudomonadales; family Moraxellaceae; genus Acinetobacter; species Acinetobacter ursingii. Next base: position 291,361 of record NZ_KB849716.1, read on the forward strand.
ATCATTGGAAAGACAAATATCACAAATTTCATTTTCAGTCAGAGAATGACATATTTTACATTCATGAATATGCGAAGAGGCTTCATGTAAAGCGTGTGCCAAACCAAAAGCACCTTCACGATTTTTCATCAGTAAATGTAATGCCATACGTTGAGCCGATTTCGGCCCAACGCTGGGTAAAACTCGTAATGCTTGAACAAGTTGTTCAAATCGATCACTAAACACAGATATTCCTCTGATAAAATCGGCTTAGAACATACCTGCTAAGCCAGGAGGTAAACCCATGCCTGAGTTTGCACTTTTCATTTTTTCATCCGCAACCAATTCTGCCTGACGAACGGCATCATTTACTGCGGCAGCAATTAAGTCTTCAATCATATCTGGTTCGTCTTGAAGTAAATCAGGACTGATTTCAACACGTTTAACCACAAAGCGACCCGTCATGGTTACTTTGACCAAACCGCCGCCTGCTTCTGCTTTAACCTCAGTATTAGCCAACTCTTCTTTTGCCTTTTTGGCATTGGCTTCCATATCTTTTTGCATGCGTTGTGCTTGCTGCATGAGCATATTAATGTTCATAAATTTTTCTCCAAAAGATTTAAAACTAATAAGTTCAAATTAAAGCTAAACCACGTTCAATATCGCGAATAATATCTGAAATATTTTCAATTCCTACAGAAACTCGAATTAAGCCTTCCTGTATGCCTGCTGCCTGCTTTGCTTCAGGTGACAATTTACCATGAGTCGTCGTGGCAGGATGGGTAATTGTTGATTTTACATCGCCAAGATTACCTGTAATCGAGATAAACTGAGTATTATCGATGACTTTCCACGCGCCTTCACGACCGCTTTTTACTACGAAAGAGACAATACCACCAAAGCCATTTTGTTGTTTGGCTGCACGCTCATGACCAATATGTTCAGGCAAACCCGCATAATACACTTTTTCAACTTTGTCGTGCTGATTAAGCCATTCAGCAAGCTGTTGCGCATTTTCACAGTGTGCTTTCATTCTTAAACGTAAAGTTTCCAGACCTTTTAAGAACACCCAAGCATTAAATGGACTCATCGATGGGCCCAGTGTACGCACCACACCAAATACTTCTTCGAGTAACTTATGGTTGCCTGTCACAGCACCACCTAAAGCTCGACCCTGTCCATCCAGATATTTAGTGGCTGAATAAACCACCAAATCTGCACCCAATTTTAAAGGTTGCTGCAAAACTGGCGTACAAAAACTGTTATCCACTACTAACATTGCATTTTGAGCATGAGCAATATCGGCCAAGAGTGGAATATCAGCAATTTCAGCCAAAGGGTTGGATGGCGACTCGATAAACAAAATTTTGGTTTCTGGGCGCATCGCATTTTTCCATGCATCCAGATCATTTAAATCGACAAAGGTGACATCAACACCAAACTTTGCGATATATTTTTCAAATAATGCCACGATTGAGCCAAAAACGGCACGAGAACAAATGACATGATCCCCTGCTTTTAAAAAAGCCATGCAAACAGATAAAATGGCACCCATACCAGAACTCGTCGCAACTGCACGTTCAGCTCCATCCATTGCAGCAAGACGTTTTTCAAACATGGCCACGGTTGGATTGGTAAAACGAGAATAGATATTTCCCGCCACTTCGCCAGAAAACTTGGCAGCCGCTTCTGCTGCATTTTCATATACGAAAGACGAGGTCAGAAAAATAGGTTCAGCATGTTCACCTTCAAAACTACGGGTATGCCCTGTACGGATTGCAAGAGTATCTAACTGGTATTCTAATTCATCGTTTTGGCTATGCATTGCTTTGTTCTCAGTCTAAAGACCGCTCAAGTGGAAAAACTGCCAACATTTTGAGCTTCTACGGTATTTAAGGTCAAGGTAAAAGATCAAATTATCGCTTAGACTTCATCCAAACTTTTTTGGATCTGAGAAATATGCAACGAATGGAATCATTCAAATCACTTATCCATCATCAGCAAATCAAACTTAAACATCTTTCAGCGCGTCTTTTTCATGAAGAATCTCTGGTTTTATCACAAACAACACCCTATCAAGTGATTGCAGAGTTTGGGCAGACGCGAGTTCGTTATTATGCAGCAGCCGAAAAATCTTATAAAGAACCCTTAGTTTTTGTTGCACCTTTGGCGATTAATATGGCGATTTATGATCTTTATCCTTATCGCTCACTGATTCAATACTTTCAAAAACATGGTTTTGATGTCTATCTGGTAGATTGGGGTCGTTTAACTTATCAAGATCGTCATCTCAATTTTTTATCTTTTGTCAGTAAAGCACTGCCTGAATATATTCAAGTGATTCGTGAACATTCTCAAAGTGATCAAATTTCACTGCATGGTTGGAGTATGGCGGGTATTTTTGTGTTGTTATACAGTGCGCTCAATCAGCCAAATTACGTTAAAAATTTGATTGTTTTAGGAAGCCCAATTGATAGTTATGCATCTGGACGCATTGGTAAACTTTATCAATTTATGCATAAAACTATCGATCGACATAAAAAATTACAGCAACGAATTTATAACGGACTACCCAAACGCTTAATTCACACCCCAGGAATTTTAAATGCGTTGGGTTTTAAAATTCTTGATCCGAAAGGCTGGATTGATGGTCATATACAACTTTTAAAAAACCTTGAAAATAAAAAACTGGTGCAGGAACATGCCACACTCGGTAATTTTTTAAATAATATGATCGATTATCCAGGTGGAATTAATCAGGACATGTTATTTAATGTCTGGCTACAAAATCCTCTTAAAAAAGGCATTATTCATCTTAAAGATCAAGTTATTGAATTAAAAAATATTCGATCATCATTGTTGGTGGGTGCAGGTCGTAGTGATCAATTGGTTACAGCAGATGCTGTAAAACCCCTCACCCAATTGACAAATAGTAGTGATGTCACGTTTACTCTAATTCCCGGTGGGCATTTAGGACTCATGTCCAGTCAGGCCAGTTCCGATGAGTTTTGGCCCATATTTAAAGATTGGCTCACACAACGTTCAACGCAGATAACAAAAGAGTAGATTATGGTTCAATCAGTTGCATTTATTGGTCTTGGCGCGATGGGTTATCGCATGGCATCGCATTTACCCAAACATTTCGATACCGTGTATGTCTGGAATCGAAATATGGACAAAGCCAAACAACATGCAGCTACATATGGAACTCAAGCGGTTGATTTAACGCAAGCGGTACAGGCAGACATCATTTTTTCATGTTTACCGACCAGTGCTGATGTCGAACATTTGATCAATAGTGTTCAATTAAAATCAGGCAGCATTTGGGTCGACTGTACCAGTGGTGTGCCTGATTCAGCTCGTAAACTCGCTACACAACTCAAAACTGAAAATATTGATTTTTTAGATGCGCCTGTCAGCGGCCAAACCATTGGTGCAGATAATGCAACATTAACGGTTATGGTGGGTGGAGATCAGGCTGCTTTTGAACGTGCGTTGCCCGCTATTCAGGCATTTGGAAAACTGATTAAACATGTCGGCACATCAGGCGCAGGTTTTGCGGTAAAAGCGGTCAACAACATGTTACTCGCAGTTAATCTATGGTCTGTTGCTGAGGGCTTTACCACACTGAAAGCGCATGGTGTCAATCTGACAGAAGCTATGGACTGCATTAACGCGTCAAGCGGAAAAAGTGGTGTGACCGAAACTGTATTGCCGCAACGTATTTTGAATCGTAGTTTTCCTGTGACTTTTGGATTACCACTACTCGCTAAAGATACAGGTATTGCACTAGATCTGGTTCGTGATGCCAACTTACCAGCGCCAGTAATTGCTTTAGTACAGAGTCTAATTCAAGCTGCCAGTCTTACTGCTGAAGAAAATAGCGACTTCTCAGCTGCCATAAAAATGTATGAATCGTGGAGTAAAATTACACTAGAGTAATGATTCAACATTGCTTTTTCCTGTAAAGCCCCTATATTTAGACATAGGTCGTTACATTTACACCGATGAAAAGAGGATACCCTCATGAATAAGTTCGCTGTTGCACTTTTTACTGGAATGATGACCCTTGCAGGTGTCTCAGTGCACGCTGCAACATCCGATCAAGAATGCAAAAAACTTCAGGATGACTCTAACCTCATCTATGCATCAAAAGGTTTTTGTTTTAAAGATCCAGAAGCTAAAGCTAAATATGGAAATGAAAACTGTCATACCACCAAACCCAAATTTTCTGATAAAGAACAACAACGTCTTGACCAGATTGAACAGCGTCAGAAAGAGCTAAACTGTAAATAATAAATTTCTTTGATCACTGATTAGTCCCTCTTTATTCTTTTCAAAAAAGGAATAAAGGGCTTATGAAAGAAATCAAATATCAAAATGTATTAGAGGTTTGAAGGATAATAATATGGCCTACGATGAGCAGAATATTTTTGCCCGAATCATTCGCGGTGAACTTCCAGCAATCAAGTTATATGAAGATGATCAGGTACTTGCATTTATGGACATTATGCCTCAGGCGGATGGTCATGCTTTGGTCATCCCTAAAACTCCTGCGGTGACTTTACTTGATTTGCCCCCTGAAGCAGCGGCTTATACCATTCAAGTCGTACAAAAAGTTGCTCAAGCCATTGAAAAAGCACTGGATGCTAAAGGTATTGTTTTAATGCAACTGTCTGGTGAAGCTGCGGGTCAAACCGTTCCACATGTGCATTTTCATCTGATTCCTAGCTCTATTCATCAATTGGGTCGTCATGCCGCACAAATGGGTGATCAGGAAAAAATTAAAACCCTTGCAGAAAAGATAAAAGCTGAACTTTGAGTAAAATTAAGGTTTATAAAAATGGAGCTTAGGCTCCTTTTTTTATATAAAAACAATAAAATCAAATATTAAAATAAATTTCAATCCATCACCTGTCATCAAACTGTCACGTATTTTTCACCCATTTGTAACAAAGTTTAAAGATACTGCTTAGCAAGTTGGTGAGCTTCTGTAATTTTTTGTACATAAGCAAACTTTAAAAAAATAGTGAATTTGGGCATATGCCACTGAACTTGTGTTTTGGAGAAATCTCAATGAAAAAATTGCTTATCGCTGCCGCAGTATCAACGCTTAGCATCACCGCAGCGCAAGCAGCGCCAACTTTGTACGGTAAACTTAATGTTACCTTAGACCAAGTTGATAACAGTGATTTTGCAGGAAATGATGTCACTGCACTTAATTCAAATGCTTCACGTATCGGGGTAAAAGGTGAAGAAAAATTAACAGACAAAGTATCTGTTGTATATTTGGCTGAATGGGCAATCTCTACAGATGGTTCAGGTTCAGATACTGACTTAAGTATGCGTAACCGCTTTTTAGGTTTAAAATTCAATAAAATCGGGACTTTAAAAGCTGGTCGTTACGATACTTATTTTAAAACAAATGCGGGTAACAATCAGGATATCTTCAACGATCACACGATCTTAGATATGACTTCTGTTCTTCATGGTGAAGAGCGTTCAAATAACGCGATTGGCTTTGAAACAGATAAAGAGCTGATTATTCCAGGCTTACAGTTCAATATCATGGCGCAACAAGGCGAAGATACCAAAACTGATAATACGAGCTTGGGTAAAGAAGGTAAGCGTGATGGCTTTGGAGATGGGATCTCAACTTCTTTAACTTATGAAAATAAAGATTATGGATTGGCTGCTGGTATTGCGGGTAATTTTGGATTAGCTGGTAAATATAATGCCTACAGTCTTTCTGGTATCTATTCAGACGCTGTTCGTGTAACAGGTTCTATTGATTTGGCAAAAGCAGGTGTCGATGGTTTAGTATTCGGTGCTTTATGGCAAAATGCTCAACCTACTGATGACACAGTATCGACCACAAGTGGTACAACTGTAACGTCGTATAAAGGTCTTGAAGAAGATGCATGGGGTTTAACCGCTGCTTATGCAATTGCTTCTACACCTTGGAAAATCAAAGGTGAATATATTGAATCAAATACCTCTGTCGACAATCGCTCAGATCGTAAAATTTCTCAATATGGCTTAGGCGTAGATTATAACTTCAATAAACAAGCTCGTTTTTATGGCGTATTGGCGCAACAAAAACGTGACTGGTTATCTGATGATGACAAGAAAACTGTTGTTGGCGTAGGTATGGAATATAACTTCTAATACTTCGCTACAAAAAAATAAAAGGGTACAGTCCATAGATTGTACCCTTTTATTTTTAATTGATTTTTAAATGCTTTTTCTGTGCTTATACTGCATTCGGATTTTTAAGCTCAGTCATCGGCCATCTTGGTGTTGTGGTCACTTCAAGCCCATCGTGTTGTCCAGCTTTTAAACGCTCATACCCTGCAAAAGCGATCATGGCGCCATTATCGGTACATAAAGCGGGTTCTGCATAATAGACTTGGGCTTTAATCTTTTGCAAAGACGTTTCTAATTGTTCACGTAAGCGCAGATTGGCACTAACACCACCTGCAATCACCAATCGTTTTAATCCCGTTTGCTTTAAAGCTTTGACGGATTTTTTAACCAGAGTATCCACGATCGCTTCTTGAAAGGATGCCGCAATATCTGCATCACGATTTTCTTCGCCCAATTTTTTTAGCTGAACTGAAACTGCTGTTTTTAAACCGCTAAATGAAAAGTCCAATCCTTGATGTAACATGGGGCGCGGAAAATCAAAAGCTTGAGCATCTCCCTGTAAGGCTAATTTTGCAATATTTGGCCCACCGGGATAAGGTAACTCCATCATTTTTGCGACTTTATCAAATGCTTCACCTGCTGCATCATCAATAGATTCACCAAGTAGTTCGTACTGACCAATGCCATAAGCCGCCATTAGCTGGGTATGACCACCAGATACAAGTAGTGCCACAAAAGGGAACGCTGGCGGCGTGGCAGATAACAATGGCGCAAGCATATGCCCTTCCATGTGATGCACACCTATCGCAGGTTTATTCAATGCCAACGCCAATGTTCGTCCAAACAATGCACCTGTCATCAGCGCACCCATTAAACCTGGACCACGGGTATAGGCGACTGCATCAATGTCTTTTTTATCGATTTGACTTTGCGCAAGCAGTTCGTTCAATAATGGAATGAGTTTACGTACATGATCACGTGAGGCTAGTTCTGGCACCACACCGCCATATTCCGCATGGAGTTTAATTTGACTGTAAAGCACCTGTCCACGCAATCCTTGCTCGCTATCATAAATCGCCAAGCCAGTTTCGTCACAAGAGGTTTCCAAGCCTAAAACAATCATTAAAATGCCTATATTTTTACGACTAAAATTCTGCCAACGCTATTATAGACTTGTGATATCAGTTGTAAATGAGTAAAATACTGACCTTCACTTGTCATCGGGGCAATCCTGCGCTCGATGTTATCCATAATCTAGAGGATTTTACATGCCACAAGTTAAGTTGAAAGAAGGCGAACCAGTTGACGTAGCAATCCGTCGTTTCAAACGTTCATGCGAAAAAGCTGGTGTTTTAGCTGACGTTCGTAAGCGCGAGTTCTACGAAAAACCGACTCAAGAACGTAAGCGTAAAAAAGCTGCTGCTGTTAAGCGTTACCAAAAGAAATTGGCACGCGAATCTGTACGTACTACTCGCCTTTACTAATTAATTTGTGATTGACTGTCTGGATAATTAAATGACTACTTTGAAGAACCAAATAACTGAAGTTTTAAAAGCTACTATGCGTGCTAAAGAAATGAATAAGTTAACGGTGATTCGTGGTTTACAGGCAGCAATTAAGCAAATCGAAGTCGATGAGCGCGTAGAGCTTGACGATTCGCAAGTTCTTGCGGTCATTGAAAAGCAAATTAAACAGCGTAAAGAATCGGTCAAAGCCTTTGAAGGCGCAGGCCGTGATGATTTAGCTAGTAAAGAACAAGCCGAAATTGAGGTGTTATCCCAATTTCTACCAGAAGCTATGACTGAGGAAGAGCTTGATTCTCTCATTGAGCAAACGATTGCTGCTCAAGGTGCTACTAGCATGAAAGATATGGGTAAGGTGATGAACTCTCTACGTCCGATCATAGCCGGACGTGCCGATCCTGCACAAGTATCTGCAAAAATTAAAGCAAAACTAGGCTAATTGATATTTAGCTTGATTTGCCACTTGTCTATTTCACATACAATTTTTAGAATGGATTGATGAGATTCATATTAAATGAGTCGACTATAAATTTCTTTCTGAATGTATTTATTTACTGCAAATGACACTGAATATTATATTTCTTTAAAATTTGCATTTCTTTTGATGCCATCACCTGATTAATAAAATCCTGTTTTGTCATTTTCGCATAAGAAAGCGGTAAGTCCGATCGATATTGATCATTAACCTGATATAAATCTTGCACATATTGATTCACAATGCCACAAAATTGCGTTTGTTGTGTTGGAGTAAACTGCGTCTGTTGTGGATTGAGTGAGCGTAAAAAATTACGCATATCCGTATTATAAGTATTCGAAATTTTTTCTACTGAGCGTATATAGCGTTCAGGCGGTGCCGCAAAAATTGACTGCCCCAAAATCACTAAACTTAACAATAATGTGAACTTTTTCATAACTATAATCAATATGATGCTTCTGATGTTAGCTTAATAGCTAAAATATTTTTTGCAACGTAAATTTCATATAGAAAGATGCTTTTAGATCAACCAAAGTTGTATTTAAATTAGATTTTCAATAACCGCTCTGACTGCATTTGTTTTAAACGATCTTCAATCTTGGCGCTCATGGCATTATTGCCTTTTGCTAAACGTTGCGCATGTAACATCGACTTTATCGCATTTTCCTCATAACCAGACCAATATTCTACTTCAGCTCGATAACGCAAGACATTGACGGTTCTTAGCGGTGATTTGATATCTGAATTGGCAGCTTGTTGTAGTAATCGCCATCCTTCAATGTCTTTATTATTGGTATTGATAAATCGTTGTACTAGTGTCTGTGCTTCGGCACTTTTACCTTGTCGAATCAGAATTTCAGCGAGTTTATATGCTAAAGGACGATTTTCGGGCATGGTGCGCTGGATATTAATCATGGACTGATATGCATCCTCTAATTTATTTTGATTTAAATAAATATCAGCCTGTAAGATGCTAATCAGTGTATTGCTCGGGAAAGTTGTCTTTACCCCATCGAGCATTGTTTGCGCTTTGGCATAATCACCCTGATTGTTATAAAAAGCACTCATTGCCAGTTGAGCAGGTTTGTTATTTTGATTCACTTGAATCTGCAATAATTGTTCTGTGACCTGATTGGTTTCAACCAAGGTATACCATTTTAAAATCTGAAAATCAGGATCGTACAATTTGGACTTCACTTTAGGAAACTGATTGGCACGTAAACGTGATTCACTCATCCGCTCAGATGTCAGTGGATGCGTCATCCAAAAATCAGGCAGATAGCTTAATCGACTTGTAGAACGATTCATGGTTTCAAAAAAATCAGCCATACTTTGTGGATTATAGCCCGCGGCATACATATATTGCATACCTATACGGTCTGCTTCGCGCTCCTGATTTCGACTATAGGTCAATTGATTGTCCATCAAAGCGGCTTGTGTACCTAACATGACCGCAGCACCAGCATCCGATTTGGTCTGTGCAGCAATTGCAGCACCCACTAAAATCCCTGCAAGGGCTAATAAGCCCTGCCCCTTAAATGCTTCTTGTGATCGACTATAATGTCGCTGACTGACATGGGCAATTTCATGCGCCATTACCCCTGCAACTTCATCAATATTGTGCGCAGACGCAATTAAACCCGAATTTAAGGCAAATAGTCCACCCGGAACAGCAAATGCATTAATTTGTGGATCATTGACTACTACCATTCCAATGGGTTGACCCAATTGCGTCTGACTGAGTATTTGAGCGAACACTCGAAAAAACTGATCCTCAAGCCAAGGATCATGCAAAATAGGCAACTGTCTTTGAACCTGACGGTAAACTTTTTCTCCAATCATTTTTTCTTTTTGTTGATCGATCAACCCGATACCGCTACCAATTTCAGGCACTTCTACCTGAGAAGTGGCAGATTGATAGAAATAATCGGAATGTGCGTGCGCAACTCCAGTCAGCATAGATAACGTCAAAACAGTTGCCACATGTTTCAAATCATGATCTCTCATCAAAAATAAGGGATAACTGATCAAAATAATTTTATCAGCACCCCCAATATAACACTGGAAACTCAAAGGATTTGCAATAAAGTGTTATAGTAAATTTAGCCATTTACAAGATATTGTGGAGTTCGTCCCTCCAGTGCATCGACTAGATTCTTATGTGCCAGTTTAGCCATTTTTAACCGTGTTTCGGCAGTCGCAGAGCCAATATGCGGCAATGTCACCACATTAGGTAAACTAAATAATGGTGATGACTGTAATGGTTCTTTTTGATGGACATCAAGACCTGCAGCAAAGATTTGTTGTTGCTGCAAGGCATGAACTAGAGCTTCTTCATCCACCACTGAACCACGTGCAATATTTACGAACACGGCATGAGATTGCATTTTTTCAAACTGCGCCTTACCCATGAGTGCTTTGGATTCAGGATTTAAATCCACCGCAACCACAACAAAATCTGACTGACTTAAAAGTTCATCCAAACCACAATAACGTGCATTCAAAGGCTGTGCCAATGCAAGTTTTTCACGGCGATTGTGATAAAGAATATTCATATTAAAGCCATAAAAGCCGCGTCGTGCGACTGCTGCACCAATATTCCCTAGTCCAATAATACCGAGTGTTTTACCAAAAATATCCTGTCCAAATTGAGCAGGGCCGACGGTACGCTTCCATTCACCTTGCTTAGTCCATTGATCTAGTTCAGGGACTTTACGCGCAGCACTGACCAACAAAGTAAAAGCTAGATCCGCAGTAGTTTCTGTCAATACATGGGGCGTATTGGCTAGCCAAATATTATTTTTTGTGAGGTAATCCACATCATAATTATCATAGCCCACACTCACGGTTGAGATAATTTTTAATTGTTGTGCAGGTGCCAGATTGGTTTCATTTAACAAACGTCCAGCGCCGATCATGGCATCAGCATCTACGACTTCTGTACGAATTTGCTCATTGATGTCACCTTGCTTGGGATTTAATACCACCACATGATAATCGCGCTCAAGTTGATCCAGAACCGTTGCATCAATTTGACTAAAAACGACGACTTTCTGTTTCATTACATATCCTTATTCAATAAGCTAAATATCTAAAGTGAGAGATATACTAGATTTCTTTTAACTATTGAACCCGTTTTTCTTCTCCAATATGGAGAAATAAAAAGGATTTATGAAAGAAATCCATGCTCTAACATATCAAGAAATGAAATTTTATTGGGTTAACATCAGTTGCCATAGACGGCGTTTGAGTAAAGGCTGATCAATCATTTCCTGTAAACTAGCAAGTTGCATGCTCTGAGCGTGAGAAATAAAGTCCAGTTGTCCCAAAATCAAAATACGTTTATCCAGCGCCAACGCATCTAAAAAGCCTTGAATATAAGCGTGTACACCCCGCCCGTCACGAAAGTTTTCAAGCGGTAATGGCCATTTTAATTCATGGTAATAGCCCGATACTGAAGATTGAATATTCGTCCAGAGTTGTCTTTGCTGTTTGGATAATTGTGAACTTTCAACCACAATAATGACCTGATCAAGACAATATGCTTCTAATGTAAAAGCCTGTTGCATGACTACAACAGTTTGATCTTTTGGCAAGATGCTCGTAGGAGTTTCCAGAGTCGACTGTTCAATTTCAACAACTGCTTTAGGTGGTTGTCTATCTTTTAACTGAACAATCGGCTCAATGTGTTTTGTCAACTCTGGTTTTGTTTGAGATGCGTCTAGCACTTGCTGATTGACCACAGCAACAGCCACATGATCTTCGGGGGGAATTTGATCGCGCCAAGAACAAACAGGCGGTTTTTTTTGACATAACATTGCTCGTGGAATCCAGACATCCACCCCCATTGCTGCCAAAATATTACGCTGCTGCCCTGTCATATTTACACTATTACCTCTATTTCCACGCTATTCTACTCTGCTTTATAGGCTTTTTCAGTGCTTTGATCGAAACAGAGATTAAGTGTCTTTTAAATAATCATCAGGGTATTTTTCTTTTGCATTTGATCGACAATATCCCCAGTCTCAAATCCAAATCGCCAATATAACAACTCTAAAACATCCAGTTCGTCTTGGGTGATAATACGGTCACTCCACAAACACATTTCGGCAATTCCCAATATACTGAGTCGGTCACGTAGCAATAAACCCGCACAATCATTCAGAATTTCTGCCAGATCAATAGGTTCATCCGAGATTTCTTCATACCATACCATTTCTTCCAAAGTCAAAATATGGCTCAGAATACGATCACGCACTTCAAGCTGATTGGGACTATTAATTTGCTGTACATGTAGCAATGCATCGATTAAACGAACGATTTGTGGTTTAACTTCTTCAATCGAGGTCGGCATATGGACTGGCATCAGATTTAGCTCAAATTTCACTTTCTCCAAAAGCAAAGCATCCAGTAAACCAACTTCACCGTCTTCTTGAATAATTAAAGCCAAACGAGTTAAAAACTGTCGTGCGATACTGGCTGGAAGTGAGCCAATATTACGACAGGCTTCATGAAAAATCTGAACATGCACACGCCCATCCAAATAGAGCAAGGCATCCACAATGGCGCGGCTAACTTGGGCATTTTGTGGAAGAAATTCACGATATTGCCGAATCATCAAGATTGCAACCATCACTTCACGCGATCCTGTCGCTGTCTGCAATGCTCTTTGGATTAACTCAGGACGCTTAATACTTTGGCGTATTTCAGCCTTAAGCGGCTTAATGGCATCATTTAAAGCAAAACTAATGGGTGATAAACGCAATAATGGTAATGGCTGTGGTGATATCCACGGGGTATGAACATTACCATCCATTTCTTCAAGTGAACGAAATAAACTAAATAGCGGACGATTTCTTAATTTTTTAAGATTCTCAAGTTGTAACTCCTGCAAAATCGTTGGATTAAGTTCATAAATACGATCTTCAATACTCGGGTGAATATTCAACCAGCTTTGTGGGCTTAATGAGTTTGCAAAACACATATGTGCAATAGATTCAGAAAATACACTATGAATTTGCGAGCCCGCATGATGAACATAGATTCGAAGTAAAGTTTGAGTATTGGCATTATTTTGAATAAGTTGCATGGTTTTATAGTCATTACGGAAAGTTCGACCACTTAAAGTTAAGTATTTGATCAAACGTGTAATCAGTACCCCCATACTGCCTAATAGCCAAATAATCCCACCGACTGCAATAAAAAATGTTTCAAATTTGCGATGTTTATTTTTTTGATAAGGCTTAAAACCTCGTTTTGCAATTCGACTACCTAGTTGGCTAAAAGTAATCAAACCACTATATAAGATTTTAAGTTTAGTATTTTCTACCGCTTCACCCGATAAAATCTGATTAAATTCATGGCTCAGCAAACCATATAATTCAACTTCATCCAGATTTTGCAATGCTCCCCACGTCATGATAATGACCACATTGCGCTGATCAAATCCTGCAGTTAAGGCATTGACTCCAACTTCATCTGGCAAAACATATAATACTGGCGTTTCAATTTGAAACTTTTTTGCCAAACGTTGAGAAATTTTAAGGGCGACACTTTCTTCTGGCGTACTTTCCAATAAATCTAAACGACGACCTTTTAATTGCTTTGCTAAAGAATGTCCGCCTTCTCGAAAAATATAGAGTTCGTAAATGGCGGAACTTACCACAATAAAAAACAATAAAATAATCAAATAAGGACTGAGGCTATGCCAAAAAATAGACTGACTATAATCAAAATAGTGAACCAAAAGTCCAAGCGTGGTATTTAAGATGAACATTGTCAGCAGCATCGCGACCACGCACATGCTTGCCGACCACATCATATTTTTATTTTCAACGAGATAATGACTGACTTCTTTCAATGTAAATATGTCCTGATTACATTGTTGCCTCATCATAAATGAAAAAAGCGGGAAAAACCCGCTTTTTCCCACAGAATTTATATTATAACTCTTCTTTGATTCCTGTTAAATCAACGGAAGCAGCATCAATATTGACATCTATATAACCATCTGTACTTTTGGCTGAATCATTACGCTTACGCTCTAGGTTTTGTAAATAAGCCTGATCGATGCCACCCGTCACATAAATACCATCAAAGACCGAACTATCAAACTCAGTCAAATCAGGTACCTTGCTCGTACGAACTGCATTTTTTAAATCTTCCAAATCCTGAAAGATCAAACGATCAGCACCAATAATGTCCTGAATCTCTTCAACACTGCGTTGTGACGCAATTAACTCAGTTTTTGCTGGCATATCAATACCATAGACATTTGGATATTTCACCATAGGTGCAGCAGAAGCGAAATAAACTTTCTTGGCACCTGAATCACGCGCCATTTGAATGATTTCATTACACGTGGTACCACGAACAATCGAGTCATCCACAAGCAGTACATTTTTGCCTTTAAACTCAAGCTCAACTGGATTGAGTTTTTGACGTACTGATTTTTTACGTTGCTGTTGACCTGGCATAATAAAGGTACGACCGATATAACGGTTTTTCATGAAACCCTCGCGGAATTTCACACCCAAAATATTCGCCAGTTCAAGTGCAGAAGTACGGCTGGTATCTGGAATTGGAATCACGACATCAATATCGTGTTCCTCACCCCATTCACGCAAAATTTTATGCGCCAGTTTTTCACCCATTTTTAAACGGGCTTTATAGACTGAGATTCCATCGATAATTGCATCTGGACGCGCAAAATACACATATTCAAAAATACATGGACGATGCTTTGGTTCAGCAGCACATTGCTGAGTGAAAAGCTCACCTTGGTCATTAATGAAAATTGCTTCACCTGGCTGAATATCGCGCTCAATCTTAAAGCCAAGTGCGGTAATCGCAACTGATTCAGAAGCAATAATATATTCAGTGCCCAGTTCCGTTTCACGCGAACCATAAATCAGTGGACGAATACCATTTGGATCACGAAAACCCACCAAACCATGCCCCGTGATCATGGCAACCACACCATAAGCACCTTTACAGCGCTCATGCACGCGCTTCACTGCATGAAACACATCTTCTGCGGTTGGATTTAAAGTGCCACTTTTTTGTAGCTCATGGGCAAATACATTGAGCAGAACTTCAGAATCAGAGTCGGTATTCATGTGGCGCAAATCTGTTTTAAACAGGTCATCATGAATATCAGAAGCATTGGTCAGGTTGCCGTTATGTGCCAGTGTAATCCCATATGGAGAGTTTACATAAAATGGCTGTGCTTCAGCACTACTTGCCGAACCCGCAGTCGGGTAACGCACATGACCAATCCCATAGTTACCAATCAATGCACGCATATGACGAGTATGAAATACATCACGCACCATACCATTGTCTTTACGCAGGAAAAGACGACCATTATGACAAGTCACGATCCCAGCTGCATCCTGTCCACGATGCTGCAACATCGTTAATGCATCAAACAACATTTGGTTAACGGGTGCTTTACCAGCTATACCAACTACTCCACACATAGCAACCTCGCAGACGGGCTAGGATTAATAAAAAGGATTTTGGGTTGAATGACTGGACTGATCTTTGTCTAAATCAGACTCAGCCACCTCATGTGAAGGGCGATGAAATAAACTCCCTTCCGATGTCACATGTTGTAATGCTTCATTAGCAGCATCTTTCGATAATTCGGTTGCTAACGGCGCATAAGGCAGTAAGACTTGAACAAATTTGGACTGTTTCCAATGTGGAGAGCTTTCGACCCACGGACCAAGACCTTGCATGGTCACCAGTACAATCAACAAGCCTTTTAATGTCCCAAAAGCACCACCAGCCAAACGATTTAATGGACCGAGACTCATACTTTTAAGTATCAAATTGAGTATAGCTGTCACAATCCACGTAAGGACAATAATCATCAGAACAATAAATGCAAATGCCGCAATCTTTTGGACAACGGGATCATGACTTAACACCCCCATGCTTGGCGCCAAAAAGCTGGCATATTTCGCACCCATAATTAGTGCCAATATCCAACCAATCAAGTTCGCAAAGGCTTTTACGAATCCTTGTCGCAAACCGTTTAGCCCTCCAATGAGCAGGAGTATCAGAATAATGATATCCAGTGTATTCATCACTTAGTTGAAAGCACTCACGCAATCTTTAATTAGGCTTGGACCTGTATATATGAGGCCACTATAAATTTGTACAAGGCTAGCACCCGCATCTTTTTTTGCAAGCGCATGTTCACCTTGGGTGATTCCACCCACACCAATCAAAGGAATTTGACCATTCAAACGTTTTGCAAACTGACGTAAGCATTCTGTACTTTTTTCAAACACAGGTGCACCAGATAAACCACCCGCTTCATTCCCATAAGGCAAACTTTCCACGCCTACACGAGACAAAGTGGTATTGGTCACAATCAAGCCATCAATTTTAAACTGTAATAATTGATTTGCGATAAATTCGATATCTTCTTCAGTTAAATCAGGTGCAACTTTAAGTACTAACGGAACATAGTGATGATACTGTTCTGCTAGTTCTAATTGGCGTTGTTTCAGCGTTTCCAGCAGCTCGGTGAGCGCATCACCACTTTGCAAGCTACGTAGATTTTTGGTATTTGGCGAAGAAATATTGACCGTAATATACGATGCGTAATGATAAACTTTTTCCAGACAAATCAAATAATCATCGACTGCATTTTCAACTGGCGTATCCGCATTCTTACCAATATTAATCCCTAAAATGCCTTTAAATTTTGACGATTTGACATTTTCAATCAACTGATCCACCCCATCATTATTAAACCCCATACGGTTAATAATGGCTTTTGCCTCTGGGATACGGAATAATCGTGGCTGTGGATTTCCAGCTTGTGGACGCGGAGTAATGGTGCCTATTTCAATAAAACCAAACCCCATAGCTGCCAATGCATCAATATAAGCGCCATTTTTATCCAGACCTGCTGCAAGACCTACAGGATTAGGGAATTCAATACCCATACAAGTCACAGGTTTTGGTGCAATATGCTGACGCGCTAATCCAATTTTATGGGCGGACTTCAGAAGTGATAAGGTAAGTTCATGGGCACGCTCGGGTGACAAGGAGAACAACATTGGGCGAGCAAGCGAATATAACATATCAATCAAAGTCTACTGCTTTTTCAGGTAGGCATATTATAGGCATAGCGCAGATAAAACACCATGCTTGCAAGCCTTTTATTTTGAGACCTTATTGTACTGTAGCCGTTAATTTAATCTGATTATTACTCGACACCATCTCCATTTTTTCAATTGACAGGCCCATTTGTGCAAGCTGCGTTATAAAATTCGCTAAAACCGCATAATTTTGATGTTCTGCGACAATTTGCAATTGATCTCCCATTTGCTGAGATGACACTGTTAAGCCCTGCTGCTGTGACACTCGCTGAACTTTCTCAGCTAAACTCAATTGACTTTCTGAAGCAGGTTTCATGGTCACTGCATTGCTTTGCATCCAGACCATTAAATCTTTAAACTCATTGACTCGCTTTTGTTGCTGATCGGCCAGACTGTGCATTTTCCAAAGTGAAAAACCCACCAATGCAACGACCACCAGTATGCTGGCAAAAATCACCATATAACGTTCACGCGCAGACATGCGTTGTAAAGCATCAATAATACGTTCGACTTTTTGATCAAAGCCTTGCTGAATTCGAGTTATCGTGTTCATTATTGTACTTTTACCATCCCAATTGCGCCTGCACCATCCGCCTGAACATTTCCTAGTTCTGCTTTAAACCCTTGTTGATTAAGCTGCTGCGTTAAATTTTGCAAATCATTGGCAGAATTGGCTTTTAATGACATGCTCAAAGATGAAGCGCTATAACTTATTTGCTGCGCTACAATTTGGCGCTGCATCAAAATGGGTCCGACTCTACTTAATAGATTTAAAGCTGTCGTGTCACCGCTTTGGCTCATTCTCAACTGGCTTTCAAACATACTTTTTATATTTTGCTCAGTCACCCGGCTATTAGCACCAAACCAATATTTATATTGATCTACGGCCTGTGTCGCTGTCTGGTTCGCCAGCTTTTTTAATTTGTACCAACGTAAAGCATCATAACTTAACTGAACAATCAATACTGCGATGAAAACAGCAACACATGCTTTCCAATAACCAGAGACTTTGCTTTCATTTTTGGCTTTAGGTAATACATTGAATGGATGCTGCTTCGATTTTTGAATTTTTTGAAACTGATAATCAAAAGGTTCACGGGTTTCTGCCGTAGAAACATTTGCAAGCAGATCAAGTTGTTGTGCGGTCAGATTACTATAATGATAAAAAGTATCAGCGGCTTGAAATTCAAGATAAACCTCAAGATCATCAATCACCATACCTTTATAACGATTTTCACGTACCAAAATCTGCCCATGCAAATGGACCAAATTGACTTTATTCTGTTCAGGTTCAGGCACAATCAGAAAATCAGGCAATAAAGCGACCAGTTTGATCGGCAGCAAGTTCAACGCATGCTGCCATGTTTCAACTAAATTTTGTGCAACGGCCAAGATTGTCAATTGATCTGGCGATTCAAAATGGTGAACCACTCGCATGTGATCAATCGGCATAGTGACATATTCTTCCATGAGATATTTAATCCCATCTGCCCCCAATTGCTTCACATGAGCTTTGGTGATCTGTTGTTGCAAAATCTGAATATGACGACTGGAAAAGAAAACAACGGTCTCTTCTCCTTGATGCGGTTGCAAATCATGAATCAGCTGCTCAAGGCTGGAAGCCTGTAACCAATTTTCACCTGTTGACCAAAACCAAGCCCCATTGGCTTCAGGCATCCATAAATACAGCATAAATTATAAGTACCGTGTTTTCATTATAGCGTAGGTATAAAACTATGTTCTTGTGTTGACAATCCATTGGCAATCACACTTTGGCGATAAATACGTGCTTCAGCCAAAGCAAAGGGATTAAAGTTCTCATGTGTAAGCTGTTCAGCAATATGCCCCACAACATTCATATGACACACCACAACAACAGATTCAAATGGAAGTTGGGATAGCCAGTCTATCGCATCTTCTGCATCATCATCTGGTTTGATCTTATCACAAAGTAAAACAGGAACTTCAGGAAAATATGCCTGAATATGACCAAGCGTTTCTTGCGCACGCAGTAAAGGGCTCACGACAAAAACTTCGGGGCTTACAATCCCGTTAAGATATTGTGCCGTTTGTTCAGCCTGAGCATGGCCCAATGCAGTCAATGGTCGCTTGGCATCATTACCATCTACAGGAGGAGCTGCCTCTCCATGACGAACTAAAGTCAGTTGCATAACCATTCCTTTTTAATCTTTCTTTATGATAACAAGTCTTTATGACAGTTTTTATAAACAGGCTATTACACTTCATGATGCGGCAGTACAAACTCAACATCACTACGATGCCCATTCTTCATAAGCGCAAGTGCAATATTTAAAGCTGGCGCATTCTCAAAGATCACTTCATACAAAGCATTGGTGATTGGCATATATACATCAAGTTCTTGAGCACGCTTACGCACCTGCACAATGGTATTGATGCCTTCCGCCGTTTGTCCAAGTTCTTTAGTCGCCTGTTCCAGCGTTTTACCAGAACCTAAAGCATAACCAATTTGATAATTACGACTGAGTGGACTGTTACAAGTCGCAAACAGATCACCTACGCCCGACAAACCCAAAAATGTCAAAGGATTTGCACCCAATTCTACAGCAAAACGGCTCATTTCTGCCAAAGCACGCGTGATGATCATACTTTTGGTATTTTCACCAATATTATAAGCTACCGCCATCCCCATCGCGACCGCATAAATATTTTTCAGTGCCCCCCCCAGTTCTACGCCATGTACATCATCGCTACCAAAAACACGAAATAAAGCACTATGTAAAGCATGCTGTACAGCATAACGCACCAGTTCAGAGTGACTGGCAATCACTGTGCCTGAAGGCATACCCGCCATAATTTCTTTGGCAAGATTTGGCCCAGAAAGCACGCCGTAGGGAACTTCTGGTAATTCTTCCCGAATAATATCGCTCATAAAGCTGAACGTATCGGCTTCAATTCCCTTGGTCAGCGAAACAACCGCCTGTGAAGTAATAAAGGGTGAAATTTGTTTAAGCACATTACGGAAAGAATGGCTTGGTATCGCAACCAAAATAATATCACGATCACAAACAGCCTCTTCGATATCACAGACTGCACGTAAACCCGTTTCCAAATTAAAATCTGGTAAATAACGCTTATTGATATGACTGCGATTAATATCATCTGCGGCATCCTGATCACGAATCCAGATCATAGTATCGCAACCATTGCGTACAGCGAGATTTGCCATTGCAGTACCAAAACTACCACCACCTAATACGGTAATTCTGAGCGCTGTTTTTTTATCCACTTCAGCTGGCTTAACCAAGTCTGAAAAATTTAATTCCGTCATACGTTTTTTATTCCTACAACACCCATATATTCTTGTTAAGACTGCCAATTCGTGACGAAATCGCTTATAACCACTTCTGCACGTGGCGCAATTGCTTTTGCAGCAGTACCAATGTAAATAATGCCTGAGATCAAATCACGATCAGCCAATCCTAAATAATGCTTTAACCACGTCGATTCTACCACTGCGCCCGAACGCCACATGCTCGCAAAGCCCTGTACTTGTAACGACAGCAGAAAATTTTGAATCGCAGCACCTGAACTCAAGGTCTGTTCAAACAATGGAACTTTGGGATGATCCTGAAATTGAGTAACCGCAATGACCAACAAAGGTGCGCGAAAAGGATGTTGCTTAACTCGATCAAGCTGAACTGGATCAGTTTCACCCAAATCCGCCAGTGCCTGAGATAAACTTTCTCCAAAATTCGCACGTTGCTCGGGTTGAATGACAATGAATCGAGTGGGTTTGAGGCGATGGTGATCTGGCGCAGTCAGAGCAGCTTCGAACGCTTTTTGTAATTGTTGCGAAGAAGGAGCAGGCTCAACAAGATGCCCAATTGATTGACGCTGATGAATATTTTGATGAACCGTATTTACGTCTAAATCCGTCATGAACATTGATCTAATAGAGAAAACAAAACTAGATTAGCATATTCTTTTTTATTTCTGCCATGTCAATCTGGGCATTTATTCAGTTTTCACCAATTTGACATCTATACTGCACAAAACCATCAAAATCTATACAACATACTCAAAATAAATAGAAAATTTTATGTTCAACTAAAATGGTTCATTTTTAATATTTCAGAAGGACTGGTTTATGAAAACACAAATGACCGCCAGCATACTGACTGTGTCAGCCCTTTTACTGACCGCTTGTGCATCTAATCCGACTTCCACAGCAGCAATTCAAAAAGAAAATAATCAGTTTGAAGTGACAGGTGTTGGAAAAACAAACTTAATTGCAAAAAACAATGCGGTTGATGCTGCCAATAAAACCTGCAAACGCAGTACAGCCATCGTCGTCGATGAGAAAACCAACTATAACGGCGTACTCAAAGGTGTAGTGGATGAAGACACTGGAAAAATGGTTGAAGCAGCAGCCAGTGTTATCGGCTCTATTTCAGGGAAAAATGCGTCTTTAGCTAAAGATGATGATTACCAAACCACGCTTACCTTTTATTGCAAGGCGAGCTAACTTTAACGAGCAGCTCGTTTTTCATGTACAATAAAAAATGCGCTCTAAAAAATATTGAGCGCATTTTTTATAAATAAACATTCAAGCAATATTAACTAGCAATAACCTTCCAACCGAGTTAAAGGTAACTTTTTACCAATGGCTTTTTCAATTTCTGGCAAATAAAACGCATCATCTTCAGAAAGAAAACTAATACTGACGCCTTGTGAACCCGCTCGCCCTGTTCGACCGATACGATGCACATAATCATCAGACTGCTCAGGTAAAGTAAAGTTCACCACATGCGATACACCATCGACATGAATACCACGTCCTGCAACATCCGTTGCAATCATGATGTTATTTTTACCCTGCTTAAATTGCTCAAGCATTTTCAAACGTTTGTCCTGCGCAATTTCGCCCGACAACATACCCACCCGATAGCCGTCTTTTTTTAGATGATCATATAAACGGCGCACCTGATCTCGACGATTGGCAAAAATCATGACTTTATCGATGGGCTCATCACGTAAAATATCTTGGAGCAAACGATATTTATCTTTTTTCTCCACCACATAAACGCGTTGTTCAACGTCATTATTGGTTTTTTGTTCAGGTTCAATTTCAACAGTCACGGGTTCGAATAACCATTGACGTGCCAGATTCAGGACATCATAGCTAAAGGTAGCCGAAAACATTAAAGTCTGACGTTCCTCTTTACGCGGCGAATAACGCACAATACGTTTTACCGAAGGAATAAAACCCATATCCAGTAAACGGTCTGCTTCATCAATCACCAAAAATTCGATTTGATCAAGCCAGATTTCTTTTTGTTCAATAAAATCTATCAAACGACCAGGCGTCGCGACCAGAATATCCAAAAAATTCGCATTCAATGGTTTCTTTTGCTTGTCGAAATCCACACCGCCAACCAAGGTGAGTAATTTTAAATCTGTAAATTTGGTCAGTTCTTTAGCATCACTTTCAATTTGCAATGCCAGTTCACGAGTCGGCGCAAGAATCAAAGCGCGAGGCTCACCACGATAGCGTTGTTCCTGAATCGGATTATTGAGCAAATCATTGATGATACTGACCAAAAATGCTGCCGTTTTACCCGTTCCTGTCTGCGCGCGACCAATAGCATCGTGCCCTGCCAGTGTATATGTTAAAACCTTTTGCTGAATTGGGGTCATTTGCTTAAACCCTAATGCATCAATCGCTTTTTTAAGTTGCGGATGTAGATTCAAGGTTTCAAAACCAGATACCATATACTCGTGCTCTAACTGTTAATCACTCTGATGAGAGCGATAGTATAAAACAAAAACGCCCCAATTAAAAAATTGAGGCGTTATTCAACATGACAACATGTTGATTAGTCTAAAGGCTGTACATTCTCAGCCTGAAAACCTTTTTGTCCTTGCACAACGCTAAACTCAACGCGTTGGCCATCACGTAACGAACGATGTCCGTCACCCATAATTGCACGAAAATGTACAAATACGTCGTCGCCGCCATTACGTTGAATGAAGCCAAAACCCTTAGTGTCGTTAAACCATTTAACAACGCCTTGTTCGCGAGCTGTCATAAGTCAATCCTCAGAAGTGAAAATAAAGGACCTTCCGGTGTTGCAAACAGCAGAGCAAACAAGTTTAAAATTCGTTATTATTTCAAAGCTTGTAATCATTCTGTAAAACTATCAACAATTTCCGGTTACATCCATTTGTTATAGGTTTAGTAAAACAATGATTTGTTATACTGGTTAATCCTAAAACGCTTCGAGCTTAACACGGGTTTATGACAATTAATAGAAATTTTTTAGATAATTCCATATTAATTGTTGATTATTTTTTAAACTCTCCCACAAAAATTTTACCATTGATAAAATCTATACTGCCTATAGCGCGCGACTTTTTGCACATTCGTGCAAATATTTGATAAAATTATTATTCATAAATGTCGCTAAATATTTTACGGATGAGTGATTCAAACCCCATTCCCGCTACTGAAATTAATGCAATTGGTCAGCCATGCCCAATGCCGCTGCTGCTGCTTAAACGTCATTTAAAAAAGGCAGATCATCAGGTTTTGCTTTTGAAATCTTCTGACCCTCATAGTGAAATTGATGTATTACGTTATTGCGAACTACATCAGCTTAGTTGCCAGCTCATCAGAGTATCTGAGCACGAATTTCATTATTTGATTGAATCCTAAATATATCGTTTTGATATTTAGATTAACTCGTGTATAAAATTTTACATTTCTCTACCCAATTTTCCTTAATTATGAACTTGCTTCGCATTAAGATGAAATCATTGGTTATACCATCATCCTATAAGGAGAACTCATGAGTGACAGCAGCAATCAATTGATGCCCCTGTCCTTATCTGCGCCCGGTGTAAATCTCGGTGCTTACATCAGCACTGTTAATCAAATTCCAATTTTGACCGCTGAGCAAGAAAAAGAACTGGCTGAGCGTTATTATTATGATCAGGATCTGGATGCGGCGAAAATGTTGGTGATGTCGCATTTGCGATTTGTCGTCCACATCGCACGCAGCTATGCGGGTTATGGTTTACCGCAGGGTGACCTGATTCAAGAAGGCAATCTCGGTCTGATGAAAGCGGTTAAGCGTTTTGACCCGAATATGGGTGTGCGTTTGGTTTCATTTGCCGTTCACTGGATTAAAGCTGAAATTCACGAATATGTGATTCGTAACTGGCGTATTGTCAAAATTGCCACGACCAAAGCACAACGTAAATTATTTTTTAATTTGCGTAGTTTGAAAAAGTCGAGCAAAAAGTTAACACTTGAAGAAGCTAAAGCGATTGCCGTTGACTTAAATGTCACAC
The DNA here is from genome assembly GCF_000368825.1 of Acinetobacter ursingii DSM 16037 = CIP 107286. Lineage (GTDB taxonomy): Bacteria > Pseudomonadota > Gammaproteobacteria > Pseudomonadales > Moraxellaceae > Acinetobacter > Acinetobacter ursingii. Next base: position 315,939 of record NZ_KB849716.1, read on the forward strand.
CTGAGCAAGTGCTAGAAATGGAAGGCCGTTTAACGGCTTATGATGCTGCATTTGAAGCACAAGGTGATGATGACGATGATTCAACTCATGTCGCACCTGCACTATATTTGGAAGACAACCGTTACGACCCTGCTCGTTTAGTGGAAAATGAAGACTACGAAGAACAAAGTAGCTCTGCTTTATATGAAGCCATGAATCAGCTCGATGATCGTTCACGTAATATTTTACAGCGCCGTTGGCTGGACGATGACAAATCGACCTTGCATGAGCTTGCAGCTGAATACAATGTTTCCGCAGAGCGTATTCGTCAGCTTGAAAAAAATGCGATGGAAAAAATCAAAGTCGCCATGTCTGCAAGTTAGATTTTTCCAGATTTTAAAAGAGGCATCTGCCTCTTTTTATTGGTCTTAAGTATTTTTAGCGCATAGGATTTATGCTAAGGTGTTTAGGTCTTTTTTTAAGTATTTCAGCTTATGTGGATCGTAATCGCAGCTGTTAATCTTGCTTTGGCTGTTATATTGGGGGCCTTCGGCGCTCACGGCCTCAAGGCTTTTGCTACACCAGAACAACTGGGCTGGTGGGGAACAGCAACACAATATTTTTTCTATCATGCATTAGGTTTACTTGCGCTAGGTATTTTGTCTAAAACAAGTCCTCAATTTTCAATTAAAGCCTCCTTTGTTCTGATTCAAATTGGTATTTTATTATTCTGTGGCTCTTTATATATCATGGCATTGGGCTTACCGCGTGGACTCGGTTTAATTACTCCACTTGGCGGAGTGTTTATGATTTTAGGTTGGTTAGTTCTTGCGTGGAATGCCCTAAAATACGCGAAATAATGGAAAAACACATGCAAATTTATTTGAATGGTGAGCTGACACAAACCGCTTGCCATAACTTATTGCAACTGGTTCAGGAACTGGCACTTGAAGGTAAACGATTTGCAGTTGAACAAAACGAGAAAATCGTTCCAAAAAGCAAACTGGAACAATCTCCCCTTTCAGCTCATGATCGTATCGAAATTATTCACGCTGTTGGCGGCGGCTAAACGGAGCAAGCCATGCAAGATTCACCTTTAATCATCGGTTCACGTACATTTCAATCTCGCCTACTCGTAGGCACAGGTAAGTATAAAGACCTCAATGAAACTGATTTAGCGATTCAAGCCAGTGGCGCTGAGATCGTGACGGTAGCAATTCGTCGGGTAAATATTGGACAACGTCCTGATCAGCCAAATTTACTCTCCGTCATTCCGCCTGAAAAATACACTATTTTACCCAACACTGCGGGTTGTTTCGACGCAGAAAGTGCTGTGCGTACTTGTATGTTGGCACGTGAATTACTCGATGGTCACAATCTGGTCAAACTTGAAGTTTTGGGTGATGAAAAAACCTTATATCCAAATATTACGGCGACACTTAAAGCCGCTCAAACGCTGATTGATGATGGTTTTGAGATCATGGTGTATACCTCTGATGATCCAATTGTCGCACAAGAACTTGAAAGTATGGGCTGTGTTGCGATTATGCCTTTAGGCAGTTTGATTGGTTCAGGCTTAGGGATTTTAAACCCACATACCATTTCGATCATTAAAGAAAATGCCAAAGTACCCGTTTTGGTTGACGCAGGTGTAGGAACTGCAAGTGATGCTGCCATTGCGATGGAGTTGGGCTGTGATGGTGTACTTATGAATACCGCTATTGCCGCTGCACAACATCCAATATTGATGGCCTCAGCCATGAAAAAAGCCGTTGAAGCAGGTCGCGAAGCTTATCTAGCTGGACGTATGCCACGTAAACGCATGGCCAATGCCAGCTCTCCTGAAACTGGCTATTTCTTTAAATAAGGCCTATATTTCTCTAAGACGTATTTTAAGAGGATTCTTCGGAATCCTTTTTTATTTCAAGAATAAACAATAAGAGTATTTTCATATGCTTAAAGTCATATTTACTATTTTTAGTTTGGGTTGTTTCAGTTTTACCACCAGCGCTTTTGCCAATCCTAATCCAACACAATATCAACAATTTATTCCTAAAAACTGGAAAATACTTGAAACAGTCAAAGGAGATTTAAATCGTGATGGTCTAGAGGACATTGTTCTGGTGATTGAGGAGAATAATCCAAAAAATATTCTGAGCAATGATAGTTTAGGAAGCCCTGAACTTAACATCAATCCTAGAAGCTTATTAGTTTTATTTAAAACAACTCAAGGCTATCAATTGATTAGTAAGAATCAACAATTGCCAAGTGAGAATGATGCAGACTCTCCTTGTTTTGCCGATCCATTAGAAGATGGTGGAGTAACTATTTCTAAAGGTATTTTAAAAATAAATTTACATTACTGGTTAAGCTGTGGTTCATGGTATGTCACCAACAATACTTTTAGCTTTCGTTACCAAAACCGAGCGTTTAAATTAATTGGTTTTGACCAAATGAGTTTCCATCGCGCTTCTGGTGAACGAAACTCGCTCAGTATTAACTTCTCTACAGGAAAATTAAAAAAGATATCGGGTGAAAATGAATTTGAAGATACGGTTCAACCCGCAAAAACTGAGTGGACTAAACTCAAAAAGCAATATGATTTAAAACTAGAGCAAATTAATTTTAAAGAACCGCCAGAATTTCAATAAAAAAATGCCTCAATCATTTTGAGGCATTTTCCAGTTATCTTGATGCTAAATTTAAGGGATCAAACCTTCATCACGCATCGCAATACTGACTGATTGACGTTCGGCCACTTTATTGCGTAAAGCAACAATATTGGTATAAGGGCTTAAATCGTGTTCAATGCTATTTGACCAGTTTGTAAGCACGAATAAATAAGCATCGGCTGGCCCAAAGCCATCATCTACTAAATATTCATGGTCTGACTCAGCGATGGCTTTATCGATATAAGTCAGTAATCGGTCAACTTCAGCATAAGCTTTTTCTTTTGCTTCAACATCTAATGCGCCACCAAAGAATACTGCATAAGCATCATGCAATTCTGAGTTTAGGTATCCTAACCATTCCAAAACTTTGGCACGACCTAGACCTGATGGTGGAATCAAATTCTGAGCTGGGTCATGCTGCGCAATAAAAGGAAGCACGGCAACGTTTTCAGTGAGAACCAATCCTGGTGTAATTTCAAGTGCAGGCACATAACCTTTTGGATTGATCTCGTAATAGTCAGCGCCTTTTTCGGTTTTATGTGCCTTTAAATCAACCTTTTCCAGATCAAAATCAACATTAATTTCATTCAAAAGAATATGTGCAGCCAATGAACATGCACCAGGTGAATAATACAACTTCATAAATAATCCTTGTTATAGCTCTCTTCACTGTTTTAAAGCGCTTTACTCAAACTTTCAAGCCCTAGACGTTTTAAATTTTAAAAACGTCGTAACCTAAAAATACATACCATTAAACTATTGTGTAAAAGACTAACTTTTTCAAGTCAAAAACGTTGTCTTTTATGTTTACTCAAGTGTATGACGAAAAAATGAACTTTCTAAAATTTACTAAAATAAAAAGGAAAACCAGTCATATTGGCGGAATAGACTGGTCTAAAATAATGCTGTTATTAGAATGTTATCATAATTATAAAGTGACATTTCTCCCTCTAGCGTTACAAAGATTTAAGTTCTAACTAACGTTAAAACTTAAATTCAATGTATAGTGCTTTTTTAGTTAAAAACATCCCTGAAATTGGTGATTTTTACGAGATTTTCAATTTTTTGACGATTTAATATTAAATAAAAACCAGTCACTGTAGACTGGTTTTTCATACTGCTTAAAACATTGCTTTACCAACTAAAACCAACACCGACACCGCCCGAACTTTCCTCTTTACTGAGTGCTCCGCTGATACTCAAACTAGTATTTTCATTAATCATACGTTGATAGCCTACTGCAACAGCTTGTTCCGCACCTTGCAAACCAGCACCAACCCCAATGCGGTTCTGCCCACGTAATCCAGCTGTACTGGTTGCCATATTCATCATCGCCGCACTCATCGCCCCCTGACGGTCAAAACGTTTATCAACCTCCTGAAAACGGCGTTCTGTTTGCAAGCTATAATCTTTAAATGTGCTTTCCAGACCTGCAAAACGAGTATCTGTATAGCTGTTTGCGCTTGAAAGCGTGTCTGAACTTGATTTGTTCATTTGCGCAACATTAACAGCATCTGTGTCTGCCGTACCTGCTGCAACATGAGTAACCTGTCGCTGATTTGTGCTTGAACCAACGGAAACCGTATTATCTCGATCTGAAGTTGAGTCGTTACCCAACACCACCGCATTTTTAGCTTCCGTATTAACGTTATTACCTAACACAAAGGTATTATCCCCTTTCACTGTATTATCATTCCCAACCACATAACTACCGTTGCCACTGACCGTATTTGGATCTCCAAATGCACCTGATCCATTACCAGAAACAGTATTACTCACACCCACAGCGGTTGAGTTATTTCCTGTAACCACAGTGTTTGGCCCTATTGCTGTTGAGTTTTTGCCAGTTGCATTTGAACTTGTACTTGCACCAGCACCATTTCCACCAATACTGATATATTGTCCTGCATCTGCTACTTTTTGATCAGTATAGGATTTAGCCGTATTTAAAGTTGATGTTGTTTGTTGGTCGGTATAAGTTTTGGCATCATTCAATGCAGTTGTGGTTTGTTGATCGGTGTAGCTTTTTGAGTCATTTAAAGATTGTGAGGTTTGTTGATCTGTATAAGATTTTGCATCGTTTAGATTTTTTGCATCTTGTTGGTCAATATAAGATTTTGCATTTGCCAGTGTGCCTGAGCTTTGTGTATCCGTGTAGGTATTTGCATCAGATAAAGTTTTGGCATCTTGCTGGTCAACATAATTTTTTAGGTTACTCACAGAACCTTTTAACGCGGTTAATTCATTATTCACAGCACCAAAGGTTGCACCAATATTAGAATAGCTTGTGCCCTGAATCGTAAAGGTCGGTAATGTAAATACGCCATTATTGAATCCTGCTCCGCCACCTAATACAGAAGCTAATTGATTTGCACTACTATTGAACTGCGTTGATAGTGTGTTGATATTTTGATTGGTCGTATAAAGCTGACCACCTGTAACTGCATCTTTAGAACTGCTTGAACTGATATCACCTGCTTGTAAATTGGTCAGTTTTGTTCCACTCTGACCAGCTAAAGTAATTGTTTCTTTTGCGGCATTGTCATAAACCACCGCATTAGTTGAGATGTTGCCCAGACCTGTCTGTAAGGCAGCAATTTCATTTGCATTAGTCGTAATCTTGCCGTCTAAAACCAAATCCTTCTGATCTGCATAACTTTTGGCATCAGTTAATGTATTAGACAAACCTGTCGTTAATGCATTCATTGATGCCTTCGTATCTAAACCTGTCGTTGTATCATTGACTTTACTATTTAATGTATCAAATGCAGTTTTATCGGTTTTAGCAGCCAAACCAGTATCTACATAGCCTTTATTAGCAGCATCTGTTGCTTGAGTTGGTGTTGCAACATTGGTAATCCGTTTTTCAGCACCACTGCGTCCAACGGAAATCGTATTCGCTTCATCGGCTAAAGAATCATGACCTATCGCAGTTGAACCATAGGCTGTAGCCTGACTATTACTACCAAAAACACTGCTATAAATAGCGGATGCTGTATTATTTGAACCCACAGCAGTGGACACACCACCTGTTGCCTTGTTTAAAGCACCTAGACTTGTGCTATTTACACCCAAGGCCTGATTGTCATAACCCACTGCCGCACTTTGGCCACCTAATGCAATATTATGTGAACCTATTGCAGCGCTACGATCACCCAATGCAACTGAACCACCATTTCGAAGTGTTCTTTCAAAATCTAAAGCTTGATCAGAAGTGACACTCACATCACCAATCTGAGTAATGGAAGAAGTGGTTAAATCTGTCGCTTGAACTTGTATTCCATTAATAGCGGTGAGCTTAGTACTATCATCTTGCGGATCGTAATACATTCCGCTTGCTGCCCCCACGACAGTAGAACCATTACCTTTTGCCAAGTTTTGTGAACCCGCTGCAAAGCTAGCAGTGCCTGTTGCTTTATTATAAGTACCGACTGCATTGCTCCATTTCCCAGTGACAGTATTACTAATACCTAAGCCAACGCTTTGCTCTTGAGTAACATTGTTATTGAAGCCAACGCCAGTACTGTATATTCCGCTTACATTATTTTGACTACCTACTGCACTACTAAAATCACTAAATGCGCTATTGTTATCACCTAAACTAGAGCTTGAACTTCCTTGCGCAAGATTGCCATTACCTATCGCAGAGCTTGATGTCCCATATGCATTATTACCATTACCTAAAGCACTGCTATAATTTTTTGTAGCACGATTCCAATAACCAACTGTTGTACTATATGAACCTGATGCATTATTAGCAAAACCAATCGCACTACTTGAACCGCCTGATGCAATATTTGAATTACCAAATGCGCTACTAGAATCCCCTGACGCTGTGTTACTTCTACCTACCGCACTACTAGAATCAGCCAATGCAATATTATTAGAACCAATGGCGCTACTTAAACTAGCCATTGCCCGATTATAATCACCAATAGCACTACTCGCCTCACCATTTGTAGTATTATCAGAACCAAGTGCGCTACTTTGCTTTCCTTGCGCTTTATTAGAATCGCCTACAGCGCTAGCAGACTCGCCTGATGCAACGTTTGAATTACCCACAGCATTACTCGATTCTCCAGATGCAGTATTCCAATACCCTAGAGCACTACTACCATTAGCTTTGGCTAAATTAAATCGTCCGATTGCATTACTTGCCTCACCTGTTGCCGTATTTCCATCACCTATCGCACTACTATATTTTCCTGAAGCTTTGTTAGAAGATCCCATCGCATTACTTAAGAAACCAGAAGCGATATTGGAGAATCCAATAGATGAGCTATAACCACCGATGGCAATATTAGCGCCTTTTTGGGCAGCATTTTTAAAAGCAGCTACTTGGTTCACATCTGTAACGACAGTACCATCAGGTAATGTAAATGACGTGATGTCATCGATATTATTTGTTGTTGCGGTAACTGTAATACCTGCGACACTGGTCAATTGTGTTCCATTACTTTGTGAATTATAGGTTATACCTGACGCAGCACCTAAAGCAGTATCAGTTGAACTACGGGCAAAGTTATCACTTGCCACTGCTGTTGGAATAGCTGCAATAGCAGTATCTACATAGCCTTTATTAGCTGCATCTGTTGCTTGAGTTGGTGTTGCAACATTAATAATTTGACGTTGCGTCGTCGTACTTCCAACCGAAAAACTGTTATCTCTATCAGCAATAGAATTTGCACCAATGGCGACACTATTAATTCCTGTTGCCGCTGCTTGATTGCCGATCGCAATATTACCAATTCGATATGCCCACGCATCTGTTCCGATCGCCACCCCGTTTGCCGCCGCTTCCGCCCCCCCGATTGCCACTGCATGATCTAATGCCCAAGTTAAATTTGTACAATCACTTCCTATTGCTACAGCACTATCAGAAGTAAGAAAAGGTGATCCTGCTAAGGCAGATTCATACCTACCACCCATTAGAGTTAGCGCCCCATTCGCCTCTTCTAACAAGTTAGAGTTAGCAGTTGGAGAATTACTACAAGTAACACCTTGAACAATATTCCCTGCCCAAACATCCGCACCCATAATCATTGCAATACTTAAAACCAGAGTTTGCAAACCAAATATCCGACGTTTACTTGTATCTATAGTTAAAACCTCAGAACTAACCACTGCTCCAGTGGTACTCTCCTTTTTCCCTGCACTTTTGGCATTTTCCGAAACCACCACCATTTGCCCCAGTGATTTATTCCAGATTAGTTTAAAAATCTTGTTCATATGTCCATCCCCACCGCTTATTTTATGATTAAAATTTATGTATTTATTATTTGATCATGCTCATAAGTTTTTGCGATATCCCTGAAATTAGTGATATTTTGGTTACTCATCGGAAAATACCCAATCTCAGGGATATAAAAACTAAAAAAATAACGGCAAATTAGGGGAAGATATGAAGCTTTTGAGTAATGTAATGCTGGACCCAGACTTGGTTTTACCTGTACCTGTGATTGTGGTTGAGGATGAACCACTCATACAAAAACGACTAAAAGAAATATTATTAGGGATTGGCTATTTACCAGAAAATCTTATTTTTGCCCAAACGCTCGCTCAGGCTCATGAGCAACTGAAACAACATTCTGCATCTTTGGCTCTGGTTGATTTGGGTTTACCTGATGGCAATGGTATAGAGTTTATCAAACAACTAAAAATATATGATCCCACCATCGCGATTTTAGTGATCTCAGCATGGAGCACTGAGGATGCTATTTTGAATGCCCTAATGGCTGGAGCAACGGGTTATGTTCTAAAAGAACGCGATGATATTGAAGTTGCATTATCTATCCGCAGTATTTTGCGCGGAGGAGCGCCTATCGATCCTTTTATCGCTCGTCAAATTTTAAAACAACTTCCTTTATCTCATGAGCAAGCTGAGAAAAAAAATATTGAAAATGAGATAGATGACGCTTTACTTTCTAAACGTGAACATGAAATATTATTATTGGTTGCCCAAGGTTTAAGTAATAAAGAAATTGCCAGCCAGATCAATTTGTCACGTTATACCGTTGAGTCTCATATCAAGCACATTTATCGGAAACTTGCAGTATGTACACGCATCAAAGCAGTCGATACTGCAAGATCACTTGGTTTACTCGATTAAGATTGTTTTTTATTTGCTTTGTATTGATTTTAATTAGTAGCCATTCACCGCTTTATGCCGCCTCTTCCCTTGATGAATTGGTGTTGATTCCCAAAGATCATAACTGTCAGGTAAAAATTAGCACAATTCAAGCGATTCAAACTTCACCCCACATCCAAACTAAAAATATCAATCAACTAAAAAATTGGCAAAATGTAAAATTACCTGATTTTTGGGAAAATCGCTGGAAAAATTATTCTGGTATCGTCTGGTATCGTATTTTATGGTCAAAAAGCTGTACATTGCCTCAAACTGAGCCATTAGCCTTAAATATTGACAGCATCAATATGGCAGGAGAAATCTATTTAAATAAACAATTAATTTGGCGCGATAAAAATCTGACCGAACCTTTAAGTCGTAGTTGGAATATGCCACGTTACTGGGTATTACCTAATTCTGAGCTAAAACAAGGTCAAAACGAAATCCTCATTCGGGTGATAGGAGTTGCTACGCAAAGTCCGGGGTTAGGCAACGTTTATATTGGTACGCCACATGCCATTATTGAACAAAATTCAAAATATGTATTTGAACATCGTACGCTGTATTTCATTAATTTAGTTATTTCCCTAACACTTGGAGCGATTGCTTTTCTAGTGTGGTTGTTACGCAGAAAAGATTCAACTTTTGGTTGGTTTGCTTTGGCTTCTTTGCTATGGGGACTTTTTATTAGCAATATTTTAGCCACCGAAACTTATCCGTTTTTTCATACTTTGCAACTTGCCAAAATTAATATGCTTTTTTTGGTCGGATATGTAATTTCTTTTACGATTTACACATGGCGATTTGCTGGAAAAAAATATAACAAGACTGAAAAAATATTATGGCTGATAGGCTTAATCAGCGTCATCGTTTTATTTATCGTTTCACCTGCGTATTTAGGACTCGTTTTGTTTAGCTTATTTTTATTTGCGATCATTGTATTTTTAGGATGTTGTTTTTTCTATCAATGGATTGCTTATAAAACACCTAAAGCAGATATCCGTTTCCTTGCCCTAATTTTACTTGGTTTTATTGGGATCAATATCCATGACGTTTATCTGATTTTGACCCAAAATACTGAACATACTTATATTACCCCTTTTGCAGCACCGTTAACAGCTTTAGCGATTTCTATGATATTGGCTTGGCGGATCGCACAAAATGTTAATCATATTGAAGAATTTAATCAAACATTGACACAAAGCGTAGAACGAGTGAGCGCCGATTTAAAAAATTCTTTAGATAAAAAACATCAACTTGAAATCGAAAATATGCGTCTACAAGAGCGCCTCAATTTATCTCATGAGCTACATGATGGTTTGGGTGGGTCTTTGGTACGTTCTATGATTTTAGTGGATAAACAAGACAAGATTGATAAGCAGCATGTTTTATCTATTTTAAAACTATTGCGTAATGACTTACGTCAAGTCATCGACAGTGGCTCTACAATTGGCGCAAAAGTACCAGAAACCCCAGTGATTTGGGCTTCCTCGATACGACGACGTTTTGTACAACTTTTTGAGGAACTTGAAATTGAATCTGAGTGGAAGTTAGCAGAACAATGGCTAAAAGAACCGACTGCTTTACAGTGCTTGACGCTTGCTCGCGTGGTAGAAGAGGCTTTAACTAATATCATTAAACATAGCCATGCAACGTTGGTTAAAGTCAGTTTATTTCAGGAGTATCAACAACTAATCCTTGAACTTGAAGATAATGGTGTTGGATTTGACCCAAGTACAGTCCAACAAGGTTTACATGTCGGCTTACAAAGTATGCAAGTTAGGGTCAATCGTATAGGCGGAACATTTGAAATACATTCAGAAATGGGACAAACCCTGATTCGGGTCAAACTTTAAAAGTTTTGATTTACCAGACAGTAATTGCCAGATTAGGTTTGACTTCAACTATTAAGCCTTTAAAATACGGCATTCAGATTTTTGAGTCCTACCCAAATTATGTCGACTGATCAGTTAGAAGCGCAAATTACTGAACTGGATAATTTGCCTGAGCATCGTGAAATTGTGACGTTTATGCGCCGTTCTGCGCCCTTAAATACATCACAACGTACCGCATTAGAACAATATCAGCATTTAATTTTGGAATATCCAGTGGGGGATTTACGTCAGCATTTTGAACACCCTGAACGTCCATTGACTGTTGAAATCGGTTTTGGAATGGGGCGTTCATTAGTTCTCATGGCTAAAGCCAATCCTGAACGTAATTATGTGGGTATTGAGGTGCATGTACCGGGTATTGCACAATGCGTCTATGAAGCAGGTATGGCAGGACTCACAAATCTTCGTGTACTGGATGCCGACGCGATTCAAGTCCTTCGTGAAATGCCAGATGACAGTATTAATTGTGTTCAGCTTTATTTCCCAGATCCGTGGCAAAAAAAGCGCCATTTCAAACGTCGTTTCGTTATCCATGAACGTATGCAACTGGTGGAACAAAAGCTTGAAATTGGCGGTACATTTCATGCCGCAACTGACTGGGAACCTTATGCTGAGTGGATGCTGGAAGTTTTAGATCATAGAGAAAATCTTGAAAATCTGGCGGGTAAAGGCAATAGTTATCCACGTCCAGATTGGAGACCTCAAACTAAATTTGAACGTCGTGGTTTAGAATCAGGTCATAAAATTAATGACTTTATTTTCAAAAAAGTTCAGTAAAAATGTTAGGCACTTATTTGATAAAATAAGTGCCTAACTTCAAAGATAAAACATAGCCTCAAAGAGACAAATAACAATTCCATGTCTTAGAATCTACCCAACATCACTAATTCATATATAAAAATTTATCTACGCCATTTCACTTTTCAGTAACGGGCAAGATTTTATATTAGACTTCTTTATCCTTATTTAACCTTTTTACTTTTCTCCCCTAGGGAAAAATAAAAAGAATTTATAAAAATAAGACCACACATTAAATTTAATTGAAACATCACAAAATTTACGTATTTTGAATTGTGTGACTTTGAATCATTTATTAGACGGAGATATTGAAATATAGATTTTATTTTTCAATAACCTTTTGTGACAAATCAATAACCTAACTGTTATGCGAAAAATAGAAAAAATAAACTATTTATAAGAAGAACAAATAACAACTTTTTAGCTTTATCAATAGAACAGGGAAATTAAGCTATTCATTTTATAAAGATTTCTCTTGTATAGATACTGATACATCATTGATTTAAGTCAAAAAGTTAAGAACTTTTCCATCACTTTTAACGCATTGATTTGATATAAAATGCAACTACCCAAGGAGTAAGTATGACTTTTTTCCTGTTTATCGTTGCTATTTTGGTACAGCTTTTTGCCATTTGGGCTGTTTTCTATTTTAGCCTATCCAGAACTGTGGGTAGTATTGTGACTATTGTTGTGGCGATTGCTTCAGCCTTTATTTTTACAGCTTGGTCACTATTATTAGGTATCCCTCTAATCCTTCTCAGTTTAGTGGTCTTAATTGATCCTTTCCGTTTTAATTTGATTACGAAACCCGCATTTAGTAGCTTAGGCAATTCTATGCCTAGTATTAGTACCACTGAGCAGGAAGCGCTTGAAGCAGGTACAAGCTGGTGGGAAAAAGAGCTATTTATGGGAGCGCCCAACTGGGATACTTTTAACGCGTATCCATTTCCTCAGTTATCAGAAGAAGAACAAGCTTTTATTGACAACGAAGCTGAACAGTTATGTAGCATGTTAGATGAATGGGAAATTCATCATCAAACCAAAGACCTACCTGAACATGTATGGCAGTTTATTAAAGATAAAGGCTTTTTAAGCCTGATTATTCCAAAATCTTATGGCGGCAAAGAGTTTAGTTCTTTCGCGCAAAGTCGCATCATGAGTAAAATCGCCTCGCGCTCACTGACCACAGCCGTGAGTTGTATGGTTCCTAACTCTTTGGGGCCGGGTGAGTTACTCATGCATTATGGGACAGATGAACAGAAGCAGCGTTATTTGCCGGGTTTAGCTGCCGGCACTGAAATTCCATGTTTTGGTTTGACTAGTCCAGAAGCTGGTTCTGATGCAGGTGCAATTCCAGATACAGGCGTGGTGTGTTACGGCGAATTTGAAGGTGAAGAAGTGCTTGGTTTACGCATGAACTTCTCGAAACGTTGGATTACCCTTGCTCCAATAGCAACTGTGGTGGGTTTAGCTTTTAAACTCTATGACCCTGATGGTTTACTTGGTGATACATCTAAAACAGAATACGGTATTACTTGCGCCTTGATTCCTGCAAATCATGAAGGCGTTGAGGTTGGCCCAAGACATTATCCAGGCTCTCCATTCATGAATGGAACAGTAGAAGGTCGGGATGTATTTATTCCAATTGACTACATTATTGGCGGCCCGAAAAATGCAGGTAAAGGCTGGCGCATGTTGATGGAATGTTTAGGTGTGGGGCGTGGTATTTCTCTGCCTGCATTGTCAACTGCCGCTGGAGAAATGTCTTATTTAACTGTGGGTGCATTTGCCAAAGTTCGTGAACAATTCAAACTTCCTGTCGGTAAATTTGAAGGCGTACAGGAAGCGACCAGTGACATCGCCAGTGATGCTTACATGTTAGAGTCATTTCGCTATTTGGTCACCTGTGGATTGAATCAAGGTGGCACACCTGCGGTGATGACCGCGATGGCCAAATATTATGCCACCGAGACAATGCGTAAAGTCGTGAATCATGGGATGGATGTTGTAGGAGGACGTGCAATTCAGCTTGGACCACGTAACTTCTTAGCACTGTCTTATCAGGCAATTCCTGTCGCAATTACAGTTGAAGGTGCAAATATCCTGACCCGCTCATTGATGATTTTTGGTCAAGGTTCTATGCGCTGTCATCCTTATTTATTTGAAGAATTGCAATTATTGCAATCCAATGATAAACCAAGCGCACTCAAACAATTTCACGAAATTTTATTTAAACACTTAGGTTATACCTTTAATCGTGGAGCACGTTCATTTGCCTACGGTTTTACTGGTGGTTCAAATGACGCGCCTGTGATTTCAGATGATTTTACTCAGCCTTATTATAAAATCATCAACCGCCTCAGTGCCAACTTGGCTTTAACCGCTGATATGTCATTGGGTTTACTAGCAGGTGATATCAAACGCAAAGAAATGTTATCTGGGCGTTTAGCAGATATTCATGCTTATCTGTTTATTGCCTCTTCTATTTTAAAATTTTATGCCAACGGTGCCAAATCTGAAGCAGAGCAATTACATGCAAAATTAGCCCTAGAGAAATCGCTTTATCAGGTGCAAGAAGCATTTTATGGCTTGTTTGAAAATTTCCCAATCAAGCTGGGTGCAGCACTGGTTAAGTTTGTTTGTTTCCCACTTGGACGACCTCTTGCTAAACCAAGCGATGAACTCAAACAACAAGTTGCAGAACTGATCATGCAGGAAAATCCATTCCGTGAGCAACTGAAAAAACATGTGTATTATTCTCAGGATGCCAACGATGTCACAGGTCGTATGGAATCAGCATTTCAAATGCTATTACAAATTGAACCACTTTGGCATAAATTCAAAAAAGCAGAATCTAAGGATCAGTTTAAAGGTTTAACTTTTGAAGAGCATATTACAGATGCTGTTGCGACGAACTTTATAACTGAAGCAGAAGCTCAAAGTTTGATCGTTTATAACGCTAAACGTTATGACAGTATGCTCACTGATATTTTTGACATGGAACTCAATCATGATCTTGAGCTTGAAAATCCACATATGCCTATTACAGGTGAAGCAACTCTGGATTAATTTGAGTCTTTAAGCCACTTTGATAATGTGATAAAAGCGTTTACGGACGCTTTTATTTTTTGCAAATTATAGGAAAGATGATGTCACAACAAGATTATGAAAATGGTTTAAAAGTTCGAACTGAAGTGATGGGCGAATCATTTGTTAAACGTGCTCAGGACAATACCGTACCGTTCACAGCCCCCCTGCAAAACTGGATTAATGAACATGCTTGGGGATCTACATGGCAACGTGAAGGTGTACTACCTCGTAAGTATCGCTCACTGATTACCCTTGCCATGTTAACCGCACTTAAAGCACCTACAGAACTAAAAGGCCATGTACGCGGCGCATTAAATAATGGTTGCAGCATTGAGGAAATACAGGAGACACTGTTGCATAGTTTGCCTTATTGCGGTGCGCCAGCAGCCCAAGAAGCATTTCGCGCAGCCTTAGAAGTGATTCAGGAATATCAAAATAATCAAACTTAAATCAGATTTACGAATACATATGTTTATTGCTAATAAATCTGGATTCCATCTCGACCATTGCGTTTGACATAATAAAGCGCTTTATCTGCCAGACCAAACCATTCAGAGACTGTTTGTGCAGTCTCTACAGATGCAATTCCGATGCTAATACTTGCAGAAAAATGCTCATCACTTTGTAATCGGATATTCTTGATACAAGCTGCAATATTTTCAGCAAGTATTAAAATTTCATCGTTGCTTCGATCTACCACAATAATGGCAAGTTCATCGCCACCAAAACGAGCTGGCGTATCTTTAGGGCCAATAAAATGCCTTAAAATACTGGAAATTTCGGCTAAAAAGTAATCCCCTGCCTCATGTCCATAAGTGTCGTTAATATATTTAAAGTCATCGACATCTAGCAACATCAAATGTGCATGCGTTCCATTTCTCTGAGTTTGGATAAAAATTGAAGAAAGACGCTGCTCAAACAAACGGCGGTTGGGAATATGCAAACGCGGATCCATTAGGGCAATACGCTCAAATTCTCGATTTTTATGGATTAACTGCACAGCAAGATTTCGGGTTAATACGCTTAAAAACATGATATAGAGTGTTGCTAAAGGTAGTGAACACCAGACAATGCGACTATCAAAATCGACATTCACATGAAAACCTAACAATACCCACATGACCAAACAACTAACTAGCATAGCCATCAAAGAGGGTTTTAAAATGACCCAACCGCCTGCGGCATAACGATCTGAAATTAAAATCGCGACCATAATTAATGATGGAAAAGGACTAATCCCCATCACGGCAACCCAAATTCCCCCTAAAGCAGCATCGACCACTAAACTCATATTTGTGGTTTTCACTGCATCTTGTTTGCTTTTAGCATACACATAAGCCACTGTGGGCCAAATAAAGGCATTAATACCCAGTAAGATATATACAAATAAAGAGTAATTTAAATAATGAAGAACTGAAGAAATGGATAAAAAACACAGAATAGTTCCCGTTTGCCGCATTAAAAAAATACGATGAACATATCGCTTGCTGCGTTCAAGTAATATCGCTTCATCCGTTTTTATATATGGCATGGTCATTAGGACTTTCTATTCAATGATAAAACGAATTGCTTATTGCTAAGCCGCCTATCCAACGGTACGTCAACCACATGATTCTAACCATATTTTATTCATAAAATAATGTATATATATACCAATTTTTTTAAAAAAAATTTAATTAAAGAATATTTATTTACAACAAAAAAATAAGAACTGACATATTGCGACACTTTTTTGCTATTTATGGTGCTTTAGAATAATTCCTATTTTTATATTTCTAAAATTGAGCGCTATTATTTAAATTTTCGCATCAAATTACATATTTACATCATAGGCACACATTTTCTTCATCATCACGCAACACATAAATTTAAAGATCATTCTAAAATTATAATTCTCTGATATTTAATCATTTTAAATAATACACATACAATCCTTATGGTTTTGTGTATTTCCAACGTGATATTGAAAAGATGATCTTTATGAATTGTTAACATAAATCGCTGTTGAATTGCTAGAGCTCGTGAAACTACATCAAATTGTGATTACTCAGGAAATAAGCCACTATGTCCAAAAGAAAAATAAAACCTCTTGAAATAGATGATGTTGAAATTGTTGATTATGAAAAAACCAAAAAAGCGATTAAGGCTGCCGCACTTGGTAATGCAATTGAATGGTTCGATTTTGGTGTATATGGCTATGTTGCCTATGTACTGGGTAAAGTATTTTTTCCCAATTCATCCCCCAGTGTGCAGATGATTGCTGCGCTTGCAACTTTCTCCATTCCTTTTATTTTTAGACCGTTAGGAGGAATATTCTTTGGTCGCTTAGGTGATAAGTACGGACGACAAAAAGTTTTAGCCATTACCATTATTATCATGTCTGTGAGTACGTTTGGTATCGGTTTGATTCCATCTTATGAAAGTATTGGGATTTGGGCGCCGATCTTATTGTTGATTGTCAAAATTGCGCAAGGCTTCTCAGTTGGGGGGGAGTATGCAGGGGCAGCCATTTTTGTAGCTGAGTATTCTCCCGATCGGAAACGCGGCTTCATGGGAAGTTGGCTCGATTTTGGTTCAATCTTAGGTTTCGTGGTGGGTGCCGGGGTTGTTTCCTTAATCAGTTTTTCTGTGGGTGAAACTGCCTTTATGGAATGGGGTTGGAGAATTCCCTTTTATCTGGCTTTACCTTTGGGCTTAATAGGACTGTATTTACGTCAATCTCTTGATGAAACCCCTACTTTTCAAGCACATACTGAAAATCAATCAGATTCAAAAAAACCTAAAAAAATTGGTTTCAAGCAAATATTGAGCGAACATAAGCGTAGTTTATTGGTCTGTGTTGGTCTGGTCATTTGTACTAATGTCACCTATTACATGCTGCTTACTTATTTACCCAGTTATTTTTCGCATAACTTAGGCTATTCAGAAGATCATGGGGTATTGATCATTATTGCCGTTATGGTCGGAATGCTTTTTGTTCAACCCTTTGTTGGGATGTTTAGTGACAAAATTGGCCGTCGTCCTTTTATATTTGCAGGCAGTATTGCATTGGTTTTATTTTCTTATCCTGCCTTTCTTTTACTTGATAGCAATAATGTCTACTTAATTTTTCTAGGCCTTTTAATTTTGGCACTTTCGCTCAATATGCTGATTGGTGTGATGGCATCCACTTTGCCTGCCCTATTTCCCACCGAGATTCGTTATAGTGCGCTTGCCATTGCGTTTAATATTTCGGTGGTAATTGCAGGGTTAACACCAACCGTTACCGCTACGTTGGTTGAAACTACGCAGAATATTATGGTTCCAGCTTACTATTTAATGTTATGTGGCGTATTTGGAATTATGACCGCATTTTACCTGAAAGAAACAGCCAATTTACCTCTCAAAGGTGCAACACCAATGGCAGCTGATTGCGAAGAGGCGGAAGAATTACTGGAACAATATCATGAAAATATAGAACAGAAGATTGAGCAGATTGATCAAAAAATTGAAGAATTACAGGAAAAACGAGATCATCTCGCCAAACAGCATCCAGATATTGATTAGCTTTTTCTCCTATAAAAAACAAGACCCTAATTAGGGTCTTGTTTTTTCTGATCTATTTCGCTTTTTCTTTTATAGAACTGATCCAGTCTTTAAAATGTCCAAACTGTTCAGATAAAAATGATTCGGTTTCAGGCTGCGCTGCATCTTTTGGCAAAATATGTTCATAATAAGTGCCTTTCAACACATGTCTGAGTAAACGTTCACCTGGAAATGGCTCACCGTCATTTAAGGTTTTTGCACCTTTAATTAGGTGACGAATGTCATATTGCAAAGGCGAAAGATCTGGCACTTGTTTATCAATATTAAGAAGTTTATAAACAGCTAAACGTCCTGTTCGAGCTGAACTTTCAATAGTAAAAACGACATCATTATTGGTTTCTACAAACTGCCCTACCACGGCCAAATTTTTATATCCTTCAGGCACTACACGTGGACGATCACCTTTAGCACGTGGCATAAACATTGAAGTAATATATGGCATAAAGGAAATGCGGGTGATGGTGTTTTCGATAACATTGTCTAGTTGATCAACAATTCCCAAGTGATAACACAACTCTGCCAGTATTTCATTACCTGTACATTCTGGCATAGTCTTTTTAACATAGTTGCCTTGTTTATCCATAAATAAGGCATATACCCAAAGCACTAATACATCATCGGGCTGGTTAGGGAAATGCGGCTGACGGTTACAGGTAAAGCTCATCAACCAGTTTGAATCTGTAATTGTAATAATTCCTCCAGTGACCGTTTTACCAGAGTACGGATCATTAACCGCGTATTCTTTCAGTTTTTCAACAAAAGCTGACGGTTTACAAGTCAAGGTCACAGATAACCAAGATGATTTTTCAATGTTGCTACAAAACTTCTCAGGTTTGCCAAATACTGGAGATTTCTTTGCCAAGTTTTTCCAAAGTAACCAACCTGCACTTTGACCACTCGTGCTATTGTCCACTTTACTCATTGCCGCAGTCGTATTGTTACCATACGAAGTATCTTCCGTCATTGAACCTGTAGTAATCACCACAAAATCATTTTCAGTCAGATCAATTTTTTGTTCTTTGCCATCTTTTTCTATTAATAATGATTTTGCAAAACTATTCTGCCCTTTTTGCTCAATTTCTACATCTTTAACCAAAGTATTCAACTTAAGAGTAACGCCCTTTTTCTTTAAGTATTGTCCTAAGGGTTTAACAAAGGTATCGTGCTGGTTATATTTTGGAAATACCAGCGCGGTCATATCTTTAAAACCATCGAACTGATGTAAAAAGCGATGCATATAAAGTTTGCATTCGAGTAGGCTATGCCAGTTTTCAAAAGCGAACATGGTTCGCCATAAAGTCCAAAAGTTAGATGCTAAAAATTCACTGCTGAAATATTCTTCAATAGTGGTATTGTCCAGATCTTCTTTTTTGGTGAGAAGTAATTTGACAATCGCAAGTTGATCTTTCTTAGATAAACCAAACTTATTAAAATCCTGCACCTGACCTTGTTGATGAATCAATCGTGCTTTGGAAAAGTTGGGATCATTATCGTTGAGTAAACGATATTCATCCAGCACACTAAAAGGTTCTGGCAACTCTAATGCAGGAATGTCCTGAAAAATGTTCCAGATATTTTCATAGGCAAATTCCATCTCACGACCACCACGAATCAGGAAGCCATCTTGGGCATTACCTGCACCATCCAATGAACCGCCATCAACATGGAGTTGTTCTATGAAAATGATATTCGATGCGGGTATTTGTGCGTCGCGAATGAAATAATAAGCTGCTGATAATCCTGCAATACCACTCCCAACAATATAAATTTTACTGTTTTGATATTGGTCAGAACCAATACCGCGATTTCTTTGATAATTACCGATATAGTCGGCTGGTGGTGTCGTGATATCAGCTGAGTTTTGATAAGTTTCCGTACTCGAGTCTGGCTCGTGAACCATCTTTCCATGGAATTGTGATGTATTGAGAACCTTATCAAATTTTGAAGTAATTTTACTCATGAGTTCCTCTTCGGATTTATTATCTGAAATATGTTATTTATGAGCCTATTAGTATGATCATATCCAGCACTATTTTTAGCCAAGTTCTGTATTAACTTTGTATTTGATCTGGCTGTCTCTTAAACTCTATTGATTTAGTCTATTTTTACAATAAAATGATTTTAAAGAGATATTAGGCTTCTTGCATAAGTTCTTATTATTTTTCCCCTATGGAAAAAAATAAACAGCGTTTAAACAATGATGAAAGAAATCTATTCTATTTCTTCTAAAATTTTCATTTTGAATGAATAATATTATTTTCTCATCTTAATAATGGTACAAAAATAATATTTACATCCTCTGTCGGTTTAAAATTTTTCTCTGAGATTTTAAATTGAGTTGCATTTATTTTTTGTATATTTCCTTTCCAGCAGAGTGAAATCAATTCATTTTTATCTCGCTCAATGATCATGTTAAAATTTCCAATCGGTTTCGCCCAGTTTGCTCCCGTTTTTAAAATATAACTCAACCCCATATAAGGTGGATTTTTATTTGGCATTTTGTTGAGTGCATTTTTAAAGCTCTGGTTGACACAGTGATTTTTTGCTATTCCATCATCAAGATAGACCGAACCACCGACCAAAGGCCGATATCGATGCTCCACATGCGTCACACTATTGGCTTTAAAGACTTGTTGCCAGCTATAAATAACTTGTGCCTCCCAATAAATGGAATCCTCTGGATGATAGGGTTTAATTAGTTTTTGCACTTTAGGCTGTTGGCAGCGGAAAATACGTTGATTTAACACCTCATCACTGATTTTCTGTGTCCACGGATTCATCAACTCTTGATCGCTCAAGCCACATTGTTTTAATTCTTGAGTCACATCAATCGAATCTTTCGTCCAATCTATCTCACCTTTTTGGTTCAACGCGGGCAAAAAAGCTCGCACATGCACCGATGCATTGATAGGTCTTTGATTGACTTTTACTTTAAAACTATTAATAAAAGCATCTGTATCAGCAAAATCACTTTCACGTGAATTCCCAACTTTAGGCAAAGGAAATAAAATGTTTTCCTGAATATTATGAGACGTTAGATTTTTAAACTCATATTCAACACGGATTTGTTTTTTACTGATAAATAAATTTTCTTTTTGCATACTGATGTTCGGATTTTTAACATAAGCGACTCCACCTGTTGCAACATATCCTGTTGAATCATTTGCATATAAAATAGGAACAGCAAAAATACTAACCAAACCAAGACATGTTATTTTTTTAATCATTATGATGATCTCTCTACTTTATTTAAATTATCTACATTATGAAACTTCTTTTAGCATTATTTGATCCGTTTATTTTTTTACTCATTAAGGCAAAGTAAAAGGAACTTAAAAGAAATTCTATTGCTTTTGATTGACATGCCATATTTCAAAAATTCTGTTTTTGTCTCTTCTAACTGAATTTTGTAGATTGCATTAACTTTAGCTCTTGATCATTAATTAAAATTACTTGTCTACAAATTCCTTCTGCATCACGTTGCTGTTCAAATAAAAAAGCTGGCATCGGATCAAAACTGTCAAAGAAACAAATTTCCTGCTCATCCATTGAATAAACTAAGGACTGATTGCCTACACCATCCAAAGTATCATAAGAAACAATGACCATCTGTCCATTTTCAATTGCCCCTTGAATTTCAGAATAAGTAAGCGCCGAATGTATTGGGATATTTAAAGCTTGGGCTTGTTGATAAATTAAACGTTCACTGTCATCGATATAAGGATCAGGATCTGTATAGAAAGACACATCAAAACCAAATTTTTTTAATGCAACCGCTAAAGCAATGGTAAATGTGCCATATTCTTGATCATGTTGAGTTGCCTGTATCAATTCCGAAATATCCATTTCAACGCCATGATGTTGAAATAACATCCACAGTGCAAAAATGCCACAGTTGGCTTCAAGGTTGACTAAGGACTCTGGAATTTCTAGCGCCATCACGTTGAACTCGCATTACATTTATTCGAATCATACACAAAACAGCGTTGGCACTGTAACAATTTATCAGTACAATAGCGCCACCAGTCGAGGGATGCTGCGACTTTTTCACAAGCTGATTTTTAAAAATAATCATGTGAAATCGCTAGGCTCGACGTCTGAAGCAGCTGAAAACTCAGTTAATCACGCTTCACAGAATAACGGCATCCGCGAACTGAATGATCAATATTTGTTTTTTAAAAAAGGAGATCGTGATGAACGCGGTTAATGCTTCATTTACAGATTATAAAGTTGCTGATATTTCCCTAGCAGACTACGGTCGTAAAGAGATCAAGCTTGCTGAAGCAGAAATGCCAGCTTTGATCGGTTTACGTAAACGTTATTCAGCAGCAAAACCTCTTGCTGGCGCAAAAATCTTGGGTTGTATCCACATGACAATCCAGACTGCGGTTTTGATTGAAACTTTGGTTGAACTTGGCGCTGAAGTTCGCTGGACATCTTGTAACATCTTCTCTACTCAAGACCATGCTGCCGCTGCAATCGCTGCAAGTGGTGTTCCCGTTTTCGCTTGGAAAGGTGAAACTGAAGAAGAATATGTGTGGTGTTTAGAACAACAGATCAATGTCAATGGCAAACCGTGGGATGCCAACATGATCTTGGATGATGGCGGTGATTTAACTGCACTTGTTCATGAAAAATACTCTGCACTTTTAGAAAAGATTCACGGCATTACTGAAGAAACCACCACAGGCGTACAACGTCTACTTGAAATGTGGAAAGATGGTTCGCTTAAAGTTCCTGCAATCAACGTCAATGATTCGATCACGAAATCTAAAAATGACAACAAATACGGTTGCCGCCATTCATTAAATGATGCGATTAAACGTGCAACGGATATGTTACTTTCTGGTCGTCGTGCGCTGGTGATCGGTTATGGTGATGTGGGTAAAGGTTCTGCTCAATCGTTACGTCAGGAAGGTATGATCGTTCGCGTCACTGAAGTTGATCCGATTTGTGCAATGCAAGCCTGCATGGATGGTTACGAAGTTGTATCTCCATACAAAAATGGTGTGCAAACAGGTAAGAAAGAAGACATCAACCACGACTTGTTAGGCAATACTGATCTTGTTGTGACCACAACAGGTAACTATCACGTCTGTGATTCTGCAATGTTAGATAGCTTAAAAGCAGGTGCAGTGGTTTGTAATATTGGTCACTTTGATACCGAAATTGACACCGCTTATTTACGTGGTTACAAATGGGTGGAAGTTAAACCTCAGGTCCACCAAGTGTATCGTTCAGAAGACGAAAGCAATTACTTGATCCTGCTTTCTGAAGGTCGTCTAGTCAATCTTGGCAATGCAACAGGTCATCCATCACGCGTTATGGATGGTTCTTTTGCAAACCAAGTATTAGGTCAAATGCATTTATTTGCTGAAAAATTTGCTGACTTACCATCTGATCAAAAACAAGCAGCGATTCGTGTCGAAGTGCTTCCTAAGAAATTAGATGAAGAAGTTGCTGCTGCAATGGTACTTGGCTTTGGCGGTGTATTAACCCAATTGACTCAAGTACAAGCAGATTACTTAGGCGTTCCTGTTGAAGGTCCATTCAAATCTGACGCTTATAAATACTAAGTTTTAATTTCCTCTCCCTAACCCTCTCCCTAAGGGAGAGGGAATATTCATTACCCGAATGAATATCAAAAAGTCCTCTCCTCTCAGGAGAGGATTTAGGAGAGGTGAAAAGAAATAAAAAAGGATTTGAAATGACGAAACGTGTTCCTATTTCTTTTGAATTTTTCCCGCCAAAAACTGACGCTGGTGCAGAAAAGTTAAAAATTGTTCACCAAGAACTCCAACTACTCAACCCCGAGTTTTTTTCGATTACTTATGGCGCGGGTGGTTCTACGCGTGAACGCACTTTAGCAGCCATCAATGACTTTAATGGTAAAGGCACAGCGGTCGCCCCTCACCTTTCTTGTATCGGCGATGATAAAGGTCGTATTGCTAAACTCCTAGACTTGTATCAATCACAAGGTATTAATCGTATCGTCGCGTTACGTGGTGATTTACCATCAGGTCAAGTTGGACTGGGTGAACTCCCATATGCACAAGACCTAGTACGTTTTATTCGTGAGCATTCAGGCGATCATTTTCATATTGAAGTCGCCGCTTACCCCGAAATGCATCCGCAGGCCGAAACATTTGATGCAGACATCAAGCGTTTTGTCGAGAAAGTTAACGCAGGTGCAAATGCAGGCATTACCCAGTTTTTCTTCAATCCAGATGCCTATTTCTACTTTATTGAACGCCTAGAAAAAGAAGGAATTACGATTCCAATTGCACCCGGGATTATGCCTATTACCAACGCCAGCAACCTCATTCGTTTTGCTGACGGTACAGGCGCTGAAATTCCTCGCTGGATTCGCAAACAACTTGCAGCCTATGGCGATGACAGTGCAAGCATTAAAGCTTTTGGTCATGAAGTTATTGTTAAACTTTGCGAACGTTTAATCGCAGGTGGTGCCCCAACACTTCACTTCTATTCAATGAACCAAACTGAACCTACTCGACAACTCGTTGTTGATCTCGGTTTAAACTAATTTGTACGAGCCTTACCCAATTATGAATCGCTTTTATATTGAAACAGAGTTAGATACCAATCAGTCTATAGAGTTAACTGAGTCAGTATTTCATCATTGGGTTCGTGTGCTTCGTGCAAAAGAGCAAGAGCAAGCCATCTTTTTCAATGGAAAAGGTGGTGAATATCTTGTAACGCTCACTGAAATTAATAAAAAAAATGCATTTGTCTCTGTTGATCACTTTGATCCCACTGATCGAACTCCGCCATTTCAAGTGCTTTTAGGTCAAGTGATGAGTAAAGGTGATCGCATGGATTACGCGATTCAAAAAGCAACCGAACTTGGCGTATCAACGATTCAACTGTTAACCAGCGAACGCTGTGAAATGCGACTTAAATATGAGCGTGACCAAAAGAAAATTGAACATTGGCAATCTGTTGCAATCGCAGCGTGTGAACAATGCGGTATGAACCGTGTTCCTAAAATTCTCGCTCCGATTTCTCTCGATGAATGGTTAGTTTCTGAACTCCCATCTTCTCGTTTTGTTTTAGCACCCAACAAAGACCAAGAAAATGTTTTACTTAATAGTTTATCTGAGATTGCCCTGCTCATTGGTCCAGAAGGTGGGCTCAGCGAAGCAGAAATCCAACAGTCTAATGAAAACGGTTTTCTAAACTGGTGTATTGGGGAAAGAGTTTTACGTACAGAAACAGCACCTGTCGTTGCGCTTTCAATTTTGAACTATCATTTTTTGTCAAAAGCCGACTAATTTAGTCGAAACAAATATTGATTTTCCATGTTAGGTATGACAACGTAAAACGACATTAACAAACACCTTCATTAACATTAAAAAAGTATTCTGATTTTATTTTTGTATTCACTTAATTGTTGTGTGAAATTTAACCGGAACATATTTATATGTCTGAACCACAAGAAACTGAATTGTACGATCATGTCGATACAGCTCATATCAAAAGCTCGATCAGACAGAGTAAAGCCTTACTCATTAATTTATTTTTACTCTGTATTTTTGACTATTTGTTATATCGTTTATTTTATAGTCCTGTTTCTTCTTTGTGTTTTAATATCTGGATTGCTGTTAGCAGTTTATTTTTTATAATTTGTTGGAGCATTTCTGAGTTTTATTTTAAAGAAAATCACTATGGTCTCAACAGCGCTAATCGTTGGATGCAATTTATTTGCTTCGGTAGTGGTGTAGTCATTGGTACAGGCATCTTATTAATCAATTTTAATTTGACATCGCTTAATCCCCCCTTAACAGCAGCTCATGTATTAACCTTAAGTTCAGTCTTATACATGATTACTGGGATTATTTGTCTGACTTATCTCACTCAATCTCTCAGACTTTTTTTTCTGGTTTTTTTACCTACTATTTTGCCTCTGTTTATTTCGCAGTTTGCTCATCCACAAACAGCTTATTCTTTATTTTATGTGGCATATAACTTTATCTTAATCATTTTTGTTTTTAGTGCATTTGCGTCTCATCGTAATAAACGGCGAATGTCGATTTTATTTTTCAAAAATAAAGAACTCAAACTAAATGCCGAAGAGCAAGTTAAATGGACCGATGAACTTTATCAACAGCTACAAGTTGAAATGGATAAATCCAAAGAAATTGAACTACAATTGCAACTGCATAATCAACTCCTTGAGCAAAAAGTCAAAGAAAGAACTTATGATATTGAAAAGATGAACGAAAGATTAGAAAACAACGCCCAAAATTTAAGATTAGCTCATGAAATTGCAGGAATTCGCCCGTGGCACTGGGATATTGAACACCGTAAAATCGAACTGACCACACCAGAACAAGATAGGATTACCAAAGATTGGAAATCACATCAAAGTTATCTTGAAAAAATTATCCATCCTGATGATTTATTGTTTGTCAAAAGAGCACTGTATCGACATTTAAGAGGCTACACATCACGTTTTGATGTGATCATGCGGATTCAATATGACGATCATTGGTACTGGGTGCAGGAAGTCGGTCAGGTGGTTTTGCGCCATCCACAAAGTAACATTCCTTTGCGAATGGTAGGTATTCGACGCGATATCAGCCAAGAGAAAAAAGATCAGGATCGACTCAAACTTGCGGCTAGTGTCGTTCAACAGGCAGCCGAAGGCATATTCGTTCTGGATGAAAATCTATGCTATGTCGATGCCAATCCTTGTTATGAGCAACTCACTGGATTTAAAAAACAGGAAATATTGGGCAAGCATTTATTTGATATTACCCAAAATGATAAATTCCAACAAAAAAACATGCACCTCAATATCACTAAGCAACTCTTACAAAAAGGTGAATTTGATGGTGAATTAAACGAGAATTTTTTATCAGGCAAAGAAGTCTCAATCTGGACGCATATCAATGCTGTTAAAAATGACAATGACCAAATTATTAATTATATCGGCATTGTCTCTGATCAAACTGAGAAAAAACGCCAAGAACAACGTTTATCTTATCTGGAAAATTACGACACACTCACCGATCTGCCAAATCGTTTTTATTATAACTATCAGCTTCATCAGTATTTAGTGAGTCAAAAAGATCCAATTAAACAGTTTGCAGTCATTCGTTTTAATATCGACCGTTTTAGAACATTAAATGAGTTTCTGACCAATAATGGTGGGGATGAGTTATTAAAAAAAGTCGCACAACGTTTGCGTTTAACTACACCTGAAGCACTGTTGGTCGCCCATTTAAATGGCGATGACTTTGCTATTCTTTATGAGATTTCACATATTCGCCCCTCTATCGAACAACATTGTTCTCGTATCTTTGAAAGTTTTATTGAACCTTTTCATGTTCAAGGTCATGACATTGTTGTTACTGTTTCGATGGGTGTCGCCTACTATCCTGAACACGGTCGTCAAATTGACAGTTTAAATAATCATGCTGAACAAGCTTTAAATGATGCTAAACGTTTAGGTGGCAATACCGTTTGTTATTATTCACCTGAAAAATCAGCATTATTAACTCAAGGCGTGAATATTGAACGTGAACTTCGTAATGCCATCAAAAATAATGAATTGGTCGTTTATTATCAGCCAAAAGTCTGCGCACAAAGCCACGATGTTTATGGCTTTGAAGCATTGGCGCGCTGGAATCATCCAACACGTGGATTAATTGGGCCTGACCTCTTTATTCCAATTGCGCAAGAAACCAGCCTTATTTCTGATATTGGTCGATTTGTGATCATGGAAACCGCTAAACAAATCAGGATTTGGGACGATTTAGGTTTTAAAAATATTTGCGTTTCAGTCAATGTCGTCGCCCAGCAGATTCATCGCGGTCAATTGCTCAACGATCTGGATGATGCCATGCAGTATTATCAAATTAACGGTAAAAAATTAGAACTTGAGATTACAGAGTCTTCACTCATGGGCAGCTCTGAAATCGTTCAGGAAATGTTACAGGAAATTAAGCAAAGAGAAATTTTCATTTCGCTGGATGACTTTGGAACCGGTTATTCTTCTTTGGCGTATCTAACCGAATACCCAATTGATATTTTAAAAATTGATCGTAGTTTTATTTCTAAAATTGGAAATCCAAAACAGGAAGCTATCGTAAGCGCCATGATTGCCATGGGCAAAGCCATGAACCTGACTTTAGTGGCTGAAGGTGTCGAAACACAAGAACAGGCTGACTTTTTGAACCAACAAAAATGCGATATTTTGCAGGGCTTTTTATTTTCTAAACCGCTCAATCCTGAAAAGAGTACTGAGTTTTTAAAAACCCACAAATGTGTGGGTGAATAATTTATTCCGCTTTGAAAACCGTGAGTTCTAAGCAAATTGATAGTTTTTGACTGTGCGTAAAGCCCAACTAATGTTATATTCGAACGGCTTTACCCGTTACACCCAAGCATTCACTAGTTAACTCTTGTAACAATCGAGATTCAGATGGACGATCAATCATTAAAACAGGCTGCTTTGTATTATCATGAACATCCTACTCCAGGGAAAATCAGCGTTACACCAAGCAAGCAACTTGTCAATCAGCATGACTTGGCTCTTGCTTATTCTCCGGGAGTTGCAGCTCCATGTTTAGAGATTGAACGCGATCCTTCTACAGCGGCAAAATATACTGCGCGCGGAAATTTGGTCGCAGTGGTCAGTAATGGTACGGCAGTTTTAGGTCTTGGTAATATTGGACCTTTGGCATCTAAGCCTGTTATGGAAGGTAAAGGCGTTCTCTTTAAAAAATTTGCGGGCGTAGACGTTTTTGATATTGAAATTGCAGAAAATGATCCCGATAAAATCGTGGACATTGTTGCTGCTTTAGAACCTACTTTTGGCGGTATTAACCTCGAAGATATCAAAGCCCCAGAATGCTTTTATATAGAGAAAAAACTTCGTGAACGCATGAATATTCCTGTGTTTCATGATGACCAACATGGAACCAGTATTATTGTGGGTTCAGCATTATTAAATGCACTGCAACTGGTCAACAAAAAAATCGAAGACATTAAAATTGTAGCGTCAGGCGCTGGTGCTGCAGCATTATCTTGTCTGGATTTATTATGTGCACTTGGTGTGCGTAAAGAAAACATCACCGTTGCCGATTCACGTGGACTTTTAACCACGTCTCGTGATGGTCTAGATGATTCTAAAAAGCGCTATGTTCAAGATATTCCACAAACCAAACTTCATGAAGTTATGGCGGGTGCGGATATGTTCTTAGGTCTTTCTGCGGCAGGTATTTTGACCAAAGAAATGGTCAAGGAAATGGCAGAAAATCCAATCATCTTTGCATTGGCAAATCCAGATCCTGAAATTTTACCTGAACATGCACACGAAGTTCGTCCTGATGTCATTATGGCGACTGGTCGTTCAGACTATCCAAATCAGGTAAACAATGCACTTTGTTTCCCTTACATTTTCCGTGGGGCACTTGATGTAGGTGCAACCACGATCAATGAAGAAATGAAAATTGCCTGTGTGCATGCCATCGCGCGTATGGCACACGTAGAAGCAGATGCTGCAACCTATGGTGAGAAATCTGCTTCATTTGGTCGTGATTACCTGATTCCTCGTCCATTGGATCAGCGTTTGATTCTTGAAATCGCGCCTGCCGTTGCAAAAGCAGCCATGGATTCAGGTGTTGCCACTCGTCCGATCGAAGATTTTGCAGCATATCGTCAAAAATTGTCTGAGTTTGTCTATAACTCAGCGTTTATGATGAAACCGATTTTCTCTCAAGCAAAAACTGATCCTAAACGTATTGCGTATGCAGAAGGTGAAGATCAACGTGTCCTTCGCGCTGCACAAATCGCAGTAGATGAAGGCATTGCCTTTCCAATTTTGGTCGGTCGTACAGCGGTCATCGAAAACAATATCAAAAAACTAGGCTTACGTTTAGAACATGGCACTAATATTGAGATTGTAGACCAAGAAAAAAATCCGCTCTATGAAGAGTTTTGGAAAGATTATCACCACACCATGCAACGTAAAGGTGTTACAGAGGAATACGCGCAACGTGAAGCACGTCGCCGCTCGACACTGATCGCCGCATTGTTGGTTAAATTTGGCAAAGCGGATGGCATGCTATGTGGTACATATAGTAGTTATGATATCCATCTCGACTTTGTGAGCAATGTCATTGGACTTAAAGAAGGTGTAAACAACTTCTTTACCCTCAATGCATTGATGCTAGAAGATCGTAATCTGTTCATTGCTGATACCTATGTGAATACTAATCCGACCGCAGAGCAATTAGTGGATATGACCATTATGGCTGCTGAAGAAGTTCGCCGTTTTGGTATTACGCCACGTATTGCTTTGCTTTCGCATTCAAGCTTTGGTAGCGACCAGAATGATCCAAGCGCGAAAAAAATGCGTGAAGTTTATCGCTTGTTATCTGAACGCGCGCCTGAGCTAGAAGTTGAAGGTGAAATGCATGGTGATGCAGCACTTGATGAAAGTATTCGTCACTTTGCATTTCCAAATTCGCGTTTCAAAGGTTCTGCAAATCTGTTGATCATGCCGAATCTGGATTCAGCGAATATTTCCTTTAACTTACTGAAAGCCACTTCTGGGAACAATGTCACGATTGGGCCTATTTTACTGGGTGCAGCAAAACCTGTGCATATTTTGACACCAACCGCAACAACACGTCGTGTCTTGAATATGACAGCATTGACTGTCGCAGAAATTCAGCAAAGCGGTGGCTAATTCTTTAAACTTAAGAGATTAGAAAAGCTTAACTTTGTGACTTGAGAAAACCTCTGTTCTGTAGCATCATGAGCTTAAGAACAGAGGTTTTTTCATGCATGTTTATTTAGTAGGCGGTGCCGTACGCGATTTTTTACTTGGGCACCCCTATCACGAAAAAGATTATGTCGTGGTGGGAGCAACACCACAGCAATTGCTTGATCAGGGCTATCAGCCTGTTGGTAAAGATTTTCCTGTATTTCTACATCCACAAACCAAAGATGAATATGCCCTTGCGCGTACCGAACGTAAATCGGGTATCGGCTATCATGGTTTTCAATTTTTTACCGATCCAGACGTCACACTTGAAGATGATTTGATTCGACGTGATCTCACGATTAATGCCATTGCGATGGATGAAACTTCAGGTGAGATTTTTGATCCTTATGGTGGTCGACAAGATCTGGAACTTAAACTGCTACGTCATGTATCCAATGCTTTTTTAGAAGATCCGCTTCGCGTATTACGAGTTGCACGATTTGCAGCACGTTATTTTCAATACGGGTTTAGCATTGCTCCAGAAACATTGAATTTGATGCAACAATTAAGTCAGTCTGGTGAATTAGATGCGCTCACACCTGAACGTGTCTGGAAAGAAACCTCCAGAGCCTTGATGGAAACTCATGCCAATGTATATTTTGAAGTTTTACATCAATGTGGCGCACTAAAAGTTTTATTTCCAGAAATCGAAGCTTTATTTGGTGTACCACAACGCCCTGAATACCATCCTGAAATTGACTGTGGCATTCATACCTTGATGGCCTTGCAACAAGCGTGTAATGCCCATTACTCACTTGATGTACGCTATGCGGTTTTAGTACATGACTTGGGTAAAGCACTTACGCCTATTGATGAACTTCCACGTCATATCATGCACGAAGAACGTGGTGTTGCACCTGTTCAAGATTTATCTGATCGATTAAAAGTTCCAACACAACTTAAACAATTGGCAGTTTCAGTCTGTAAAGAACATTTAAAATGTCATCAGGCTATGACCTTAAAACCAGGAACCCTATGGCGTTTACTGCAACGTTTGGATGTTCTAAGACGTCCTGAACGAGTTGAAGCGTTTATTCAAGCCTGTGAATGTGATGCACGCGGTCGATTAGGTTTAGAAGATCGTGCGTATCCACAAGCAGAATATATGCGTAAAGCCATGCATATTGTCCGTTCAATTAAAGCTTCAGATTTGCCTGAAGATATTCATGGCGCAGAGATTGGTGAAATGCTCATTCAATATCGAATTGATGCTTTGGCTGATCTCAAACAGCAACATGAGAATAACGTTTAGATTGCACGGTATAAAATTGCATAAAAAAAACCTGAGAAAATCTCAGGTTTTTTTTATCAATGGCTTAAATTAAGCTTCTGGCGCTGGGCTATATTGCTCAATTAAAGGTTTTAACTCACCATTTTGGAACATTTCCAGCATGATATCGCTACCACCGACCAACTCACCATTGACCCAAAGCTGTGGGAAAGTCGGCCAATTCGCAATTTGTGGCAGTGTTGCACGAATATCTGGATTTTCCAGAATATTCACATAGGCAAATGGACGACCAATTTGACTGAGTGCTTCAACCGCACGCGCAGAGAACCCACATTGTGGAAACTGCGGAGTGCCTTTCATATAAAGTAAAACCGAGTGCTTAGCAATTTGATCGCGAATCAGTGCTTCGGTGTCACGTGCTTGTTCAGTCATAGATAAATCCTCAACTATTCTGCGACTATTATACCTAAAACCAGTGTGTTTGTTAGGATAGAACATGATAATTCTATTTTAATTTCGTTTAGCCCTTTCATTCTGCGGTTGTTTTTGCTTATATAAACCCTTTCCTTTTATTCAACAGATAAGAGTTCGTCATGAATCACATTACTCTCGCCCCTGTACAACCTGATCAACCTTCACATTTGATGGCAACCTATGGCCGCCAAGCGATCAGTTTTGTACGAGGACGAGGTTCTTATCTTTATACAGAAGATGGCACAGAATATCTGGATGCTCTCACAGGTATAGCCGTTTGTGGCTTAGGTCATTCGCATCCTGTTATTGCAGAAGCGATTGCTGAACAGGCAGCCACTTTAATTCATACCAGCAACCTATTTGAAATCCCGTGGCAAACTGCTGCGGCACAAAAACTGGCCGAAGTTTCAGGCATGCAGGAAGTTTTCTTTTCCAATAGCGGCGCTGAAGCTAACGAAGGCGCAATTAAAATTGCACGCAAGTACGCCAGCCAACAAGGCATTCAAAATCCTAAAATCGTCGTTGCTGAAAAATCTTTTCATGGGCGTACATTGGCGACGCTATCTGCAACAGGTAACAGTAAAGTTCAGGAAGGCTTTTTTCCTCTAGTTGAAGGATTTATTCGTGTGCCTTTCGGAGATTTGGAAGCATTGCAGGAAGTTGCTTTGCAACATCCCGATATTGTCGCGATTTTGATTGAACCGATTCAAGGTGAAGGTGGGATCAATACTGCACCGCAGGGTTTTAGCTATCTAGAAGATGTTCGCGCTCTATGTAATCAGCATAATTGGCTCATGATGCTAGATGAAATCCAAACTGGAAATGGTCGTACAGGTCAATATTTTGCATATCAACATACCAATATTGTTCCAGATGTTTTAACGACTGCTAAAGGTTTGGGAAATGGCTTTCCTATTGGCGCTGTAATGACTCAAGCCAAAGCGGTAGGCATACTCGGGCCAGGTAGCCATGGTTCAACCTATGGTGGAACTGTGCTAGGTTCACGTGTGGTTTATACGGTGATTGATACGATTCAGAAAGAGAATGCAGTAGAAAATGCTGCAAAAGTGGGAAGCTACATTGTCGAGCAGTTACGTGGGCAACTTTCTGGTTTAAATGTCGAAGTGCGTGGTTTTGGGATGATGATTGGTGTTGAATTACCAAAAGCCTGCCCTGAAATGGTCGCTATCGCACGTGAAGAATATAAATTGATTGTCAATGTTACCGCGGGTTCTGTAGTACGTTTACTGCCCCCTCTAAATATGACTCAAGAACAAGCTGATGATTTATTATCGCGTTTAGTTCCAGCCATTAAGCAATTTTTAGCTTAAGTTTTAAGTTAAAAGCGTCTGTTTGAAAGCCACAATCATGTTGTGGCTTTTTTATCGACATTAAAAAATAAAAAATCGAGCTATTGGCATAACTCGATTTTTTACCTGCTGTATTTACGGATATACGATGCGTTTAAGAGGCTTCCTGAAAAGTTCGTCCACCGGGTAACTGGCTAAAATACTGCTTTAACGCATCCAGACAACGATGAATCTTCATCGGCTGTTGTTCACGCTTAGACGTAATTGCATACAGTGTAAAAGCGGGTAGATTCCAATCTGGTAAGACTTCAACCAAAGAACCATTTACAAGCTCTTTTTGTACATCCAAGTACAGAATTCTGGTTAAACCATGCCCTTGTTGACATAAAGATTTCGCGACAAAAACATTATTCGTTTGTAGACGAGTTTTCATGTCTATCGTTACGGACTCACCATTTGTAGCATGCTGAAATGAAAAGTGCTGGTAATTATTCATTAGATTTACAGGAATCAGATCATGATTCTTTAAATCTTCAGGACGCGAAATGGGGGCTGATTGATTCAAATAGCTCGGTGAAGCGACCAAAACCTGATCGACACGTGCCATTGGAATAATGGTTAAGTTTTGATCCTCAATTTTTGGGCTCATACGAATGGCAATATCAATGCGCCCTTCGATAAGATCAATATATCGATGATCTGCTTCAAAATTTACAGATAGTCCACGATGTGCAGACATCCAGTGAGATAAAGCTGGGACAACATGTAAGGCGCCTAATTCGGGAGTGGTTGCAATACGCAAATCTCCAACCAAATCATCTCGCAATTCATTAATACGAATCTTGCCACGTTCCGCAGCAGCTAGCATTTCCTGGCAACTGTGGAAAAAAGCTTGTCCAGCCTCAGTTAAGCTTAATTTACGGGTAGAACGGTGAAGAAGTGTTACTTCCATGTCCTGCTCTAGAGACCGAATCTGTTGACTCACTGCACTGGTGGTAATACCCAGATCACGGGCGGCACCACTAAACGAACTTTTCTCTACAACACAAGCAAACACTCCCATTGCTCGAAGTTGATCTAACATAAATTTCCCTCTAAACTTATGAGATGCAGTTATCATTATTTGATAAAGGCATCTCATTGTATTATACGGAGAAATTTAGCTTTTGCATTATTTAATTTCAACTTTCAACTAGTTCATTGGGATAATATTTGCAGGATTAATGGGTTTACCATCTAAGCGAATTTGGAACTCTAACATGACGCGATTGGTGCCAGATGAGCCCATTTCCGCAATTTTTTGTCCTGCTGTGACGTTATCGCCACTTTTAACCAGCATTTTACTGTTATGCGCATAAGCCGTAATGTAGCCATCAATATGTTTGATCAACACTAAATTACCGTACTCTTTAAGTCCATCCGCAGCATAGACAACTTGTCCATTTGCCGCTGCATAAATTGGGTCACCTAGATTTCCACCATAGCGTAGACCTTTTACATTTGTTGCTGGATTAAATTGCTGAATCACGGGTCCAGCCGATGGTTTTACCCAACGTAAACTGGTTGAAGTTGGCGTTGCTGTAATAACGGGTGCTGTTGTTACAGGTGCAACAGCTGGAGTGACTGAACGAGATGTCGTCTGTGTGGTCGTCGATGGTGTTGTAGGCAGTGCAATCGTTTGACGTTGTATTGGTGCAGCTTGGGTAATAGGTTGCGTCGTCGTGGTACGTTTGGCTGCTGAACCTTTTAAACGTAAGGACTGGTTGACATAAATTCGATATGGTGGCGCGATATCATTTAATTGTGCAATATTGATGTAATTCAAACCATAACGCGCAGCAATTCCACTCAAGGTATCTCCTGAGCGCACCGTATAATAATCCGGTGAATTCATTACACGGGTTGAATTTGAAATTTGCGGCTTAGAAGCGCAACCTGTTATTGCAAGTGCGGAGACAACCGCCACAGACATCATTATTTTTTTTAGAAATCTATGGCTTGAAATAAACGCGATTTCACTTTCATGTCGAAGCAATGGCATCGATCTCCCTCTCTCATCAATATAAAACAACAGACATTTGCGCTAAGAGTACCAAAAAAGGACGAAGACGCACGTTCATCGTCCTAATTTTCACAAAGTTATAACATTCTGCACTGTTTAACGATGGGTTTATTTTCAAATAGATCAAGATAATGATTTTTGCAAATCTTCAAGTATTGCATAGTTAGTAGCATCCATCTGAATAGGCGTAATGCTGACATAACCATTGGCAACTGCAAAAAAATCGGACTGGGCATGGCTAGGCGTTCTTTTAGGATCTGTCACCGCTTCACCAGCGAGTCCAATCCAGTACACTTGCCGACCACGCGGATCAACATGGCTCGTAATTGGCTTAGACTGTGCACGAAGCCCCTGATATGTGATCTTTTCACCCATAAGTTTCGGCACATCTGGAATATTAATATTCAAAATATGACGAGGCGGTAACTGTGGTAAGCCTCGCGCGATAAAATCATGTACCCATTGAGCGGCAACTGCATAATCATCTGCATGTTCATAAGACCGCACATTGCTACCCGCCAGAGACACAGCAATTGCAGGCTGTTTCATTAAACGTCCTTCAAATGCAGCACCGACTGTACCTGAATAAAGCACATCATCACCGAGATTTGCCCCGCTATTAATGCCACTCACAACCAGATCAAATTCAAAATCGAACAAACCATTCATGGAAAGATAGACACAATCCGCCGGTGTACCATTGACTGCCCAGACATCCTGCGCAATTGGAATGGGGCGTAAAGGACGATCTAAGGTCAACGCACTAGAAAATCCACTTCGCTCACTTTCTGGAGCGACCACAACAACACGACCTAAGGGTTTTAAAGCTTGCGCAAGCGCCTGAATGCCGGGTGCAAAGACACCATCATCGTTGGCTATAAGAATATTCACAAAACACGATCTCGATAAATGACTGATGAGGTTATTCAATTGAAATATTCATTGAATTATATATATTTAGCGACTAAATTCATTAATAATTTTGTGAAACCATGAGAACGTCATTTATATCACGCTTTTGTTTATTTACTTTAACGGCAATCACATTTAGTCAAATGGCATTTGCAAATGAAGCATTGTCTCAGGCAGAACGTAATGCTTTAGTCAAAGAAGATATTGCAGGAACACAAGTTTTAAGTGAAGTTTGCCCTACTCTGATTGGGAAAAATGCGACATTTGAGCAAAATATTCAAAAATTGATTCAAACTAATCTAAAAGCCTATTCGGGTCAAAATATGACGTTTGCAGCATTACAAAATGATGCTGAATATAAATCTCTATTGGCTGACGCACATCAAACACTCAAAGAAACTTCGACTGATGAACAAAAAACAGTATGTGAAGATGTTTTAAGTTATCAAGAATAAGTTGTCGATCTGGTCAAATTTTGGTTCTAAATAATTCAATTACTTAGAACCTAGTTCTGCATAAGTTCTACAGCAAAGATACAAATTAAAACTGCTTTTCATGCTATAAGTGATTCAAATTCTTTAAGTCTTATTTGAGTTTGAGTTTTTATGAAAAAAAATGTGTTTAAAATAGCTGGATTATCATTTCTCCTCGCTTCTAGCGTTTTCACCAGCACTGCCTTTGCCAAAGACAAAAAAGCTGAATCTGAACAAATTGAAGTTACTCCAACTTCTGATAACGTTACCCCTCAAGAACTTGCGGCAATTTATGTCTTGTCTGAGGTATGTCCAAGCCTGATTGGTAAGGATTTAAAGTTTAATAAAGCTTATGAAAACTTGGTCAAAGCTTATTTGAACAATGAACCAAACGCTGTTGAGGTTTTAAAGAAACGTGCTAAAAGCAAAGAATTTCAACCTGCTTTGAAAGAAGCTCGTGCAGATGCCAAAAAAGCATCTGATGATGACAATCGTCAAATTTGCGATGATGTCCGTAATTATTATTCGAAATAACTGATTATTTACAATATGTATGAAATAAGCCGACTTTTAACGTAGAAGTCGGCTTGGCTTTATCCTAAAATGCTAGGCTCGTCTGCTTCACACAAGTTATCGGAACGCCTAGAATGATTCAAAAAAGCACCTTTGCTGCACTTATACTCTTACCATCATTTACCTATGCAGCAACTGTTTTATCCTCACCCCCAGAATTAAATAATAAATCTTATGTCTTAATGGATTATGAGACGGGGCAAATTCTCGCATCGAAGAATGAAAACGAACATCTTGCCCCTGCCTCAATGACCAAAATGATGACCAGTTATATCATTGAGCAAAAACTTTTAAAGGGTGAATTGACTGAAAATGAAAGCGTTCGCATGAACGAATCCGCATGGTGTCGTGGCAGCAGTGCAGAATCGTGTATGTACGTTCCTTTAAATGGTACAGCGACCGTTCTGGAAATGTTACGCGGTATTATTGTGCAATCGGGTAACGATGCTTCTGTTGCAATGGCTGAACATATTGCAGGTAACGAAGGAACGTTTGCCCACATGATGAATCAGGAAGCTAAGCGTATTGGCATGTCCAATACTCACTTTATTAACTCAACAGGGATGCCTGCTGACGGTCATTATTCTTCTGCAAAGGATATGGCGCTTCTTGCACAACATATTATCAAAGACAGTTCAAAATATTACCCGATTTATTCTGAAAAAGAATTTACCTTTAATGGAATCAAACAAGGTAACCGTAATGCGTTACTTTATACAGATCCAAGCGTTGATGGTTTAAAAACAGGTCATACCAACGAAGCTGGTTTTTGTATGACCACATCAAGTAAGCGCGGTCCTATGCGTTTAATCTCTGTGATCTTTGGCACACCAAGCATGAATGAACGTGCTTCTCAAACACGTACATTATTGGCTTGGGGTTTTTCTAACTTTGAAACCGTCAATGTTCAACCTGCAAATCAAGTTTTAGCAAAAGCTAAAGTCTGGTTTGGTAAGGAAGATGAAGTTCAAATTGGTCTAGCTGAAAACTTCAATGTTACTATGCCGAAAGGTCAAGCGGATAACATCAAAACTCAACTGGTGATTCAGCCTAAACTGAATGCGCCTTTGGCGAAAGGTCAAGTGGTAGGTAAATTGGTGGCAAGTCTTGATGGTAAAGTCATTGCTGAAAAACCACTTGTGGCTTTAAAGCCTGTAGAAGAAGCAGGTTTCTTCGCGCGTATGATCGATCATATCAAAATGTTTTTTAGTAACTTATTTTAATCATGTTTAAAAGACTTCATTCATCAGGCCCTTTTATTTCTGCCTCTGGGAGAAAAATAAAGAGAGTTTAAACAATGGTGAAAGAAGTCTAAAGTCAGTCATTTGAGCATTCAGGCACTTAGTCTGAATGCTTTTTTATTTTATAATTCCCTAATCTTTGACTTTGAAGCTCACCATGACCCAAAACATTCGACCTTATTTAGATCAATATCCACAAATTGATGAGAGTTGTTATATCGATGAAATGTCTGTGGTGGTTGGAGATGTTCAATTGGCTGAAAATGTTTCTGTCTGGCCTTTCGCGGTGATTCGTGGTGATGTTAATCATATTCGCATTGGTAAAAACAGCAATGTGCAAGATCACTCCATGCTACATGTGACACATAAGCAAACTGGCAAACCTGAAGGCTCTCCTTTAATTATTGGTGAAGATGTCACCGTTGGTCATCATGTGACTTTACATGGTTGTACAATTGGCAATCGTGTTTTGATTGGTATTAATACCGTTATTTTAGACGATGTCATTGTTGAAGATGATGTGATGATTGGTGCAGGTAGTTTGGTTCCACCGCGTAAAGTTCTAGAAAGTGGATACTTATATGTCGGAAGTCCTGTTCAGAAAGTACGGCCTTTAACCGATAAAGAAAAAGCCTTTTTACCTTATTCAGCACAGAATTATGTGAAGGTGAAAAATAATTATTTGAAGGAATTATAGTCAATGAGAACACGCCGAGATACCCCTATTTTTTTAATTTATCTCGATAATGTCGTGCCTTATTATTATTTCTATCTCATTCCATTGATGATTGCGCTGATCTTTGTGAGTTTCGATTTTAATTTTTCTGGATTACTCCACACCACTATGGTGACGAAGCTTTCAAACCAGCACAAATTTCTGAATGACTTTTTCGCAATATGTACATTGATTACACTAATTCTTTGTTTTTTTAATTATTTAGTCATTACACTCAACGCTATACAACGAAAAAATCTGAGATTGTACTATTCCAAATTTAATCCTAAGTACCGCGTTTTTTTTGGCATTTTAGGAATTATCTTTTTCTTATTTATACTGTTTTTTATGTGCTTAAGCTGGTTTTTACTTGATGATCGTATGCCAGACTTTTCAAAAAAAGGCGCATACTTCACTTATTTAAGGCAATTTTCACACCCTTATATCAGTGCAATCATCATGAGTTTACAATACCTTCTGTGTGTGTTTTTTGCACTGTACTTTCTTTTCATTCTCAATGTCCGTAAGTATTGTCGCCAATAGTAGATGCAGCCTAGCCACCACGCCCCAAATTTTGTATCATACTGCTTTTAAATCAGGGTGCTTTTTATGACCACTTGGACACCGCACGTTACCGTTGCCACAGTTGTTGAAAAAGATGGTCGCTTTCTATTTGTTGAAGAACATAGCGAAGGCGTGACCCATACCGTATTCAACCAACCTGCGGGTCATGTTGAATCTGGTGAAACCCTGATCCAAGCTGCGATTCGTGAAACTCTTGAAGAAACAGGCCATACGGTTGAAATTGATGCCTTGCTTGGCATATATACTTATACACCACCGATGTTTCCAGATCGGACCTATTACCGTTTTTGCTTTTTAGCGCAAAGTGTCAATGTTGACCTAAATGCGACATTAGATACAGGTATTGTCCGCGCTGTCTGGATGAATCTGGATGAATTGCAGGAAACAGCTCGCGCACGTAGTCCGTTGGTCACCAAAGCCATTCAAGATGCTTTAAGCGGTCAACGCTTTCCTTTATCGCTCATTTATGAGCACCACTCTCCTTCTTTCACTTCAAATCTGGATGCTTAATCCTATGTCACAACGCGTCATCGTCGGGATGTCTGGTGGAGTCGATTCATCGGTTTCTGCTGCACTTTTACTTCAACAAGGATATCAGGTTGAAGGTCTTTTCATGAAAAACTGGGAAGAAGATGATGGAACGAAATACTGTACAGCACTAGAAGATTTGGCAGATGCCCAAGCGGTTGCCGATAAAATTGGTATTAAGCTCCATACGGCTAAC
Source organism: Acinetobacter ursingii DSM 16037 = CIP 107286 (assembly GCF_000368825.1). Classification (GTDB taxonomy): domain Bacteria; phylum Pseudomonadota; class Gammaproteobacteria; order Pseudomonadales; family Moraxellaceae; genus Acinetobacter; species Acinetobacter ursingii. The sequence continues at coordinate 357,181 of NZ_KB849716.1, forward strand.
TTTGCCATGGAATATTGGGATCGTGTGTTTGAGCATTTTCTTGCTGAATACGCTGCGGGACGTACCCCAAATCCAGATATCCTCTGTAATAAAGAAATTAAATTCCGAGCATTTTTAGATCATGCGATGACCTTAGGTGCAGACTTTATTGCCACAGGTCATTACGCACGTCGTGGTGAAAGTCTGCAAAACTCACGTGGTGAAAGTTATGCACCTTTATTACGTGGCGTCGACAATAATAAAGATCAGACCTATTTTCTGCATGCGGTTCATGGTCGAGAAATTAATAAGACCTTATTTCCTGTGGGCGAAATTGAAAAACCAGAAGTGCGTAAAATCGCGGAACAACTTGATTTAGCAACAGCCAAGAAAAAAGACTCGACTGGTATTTGTTTTATTGGTGAACGTCGCTTTAATGATTTTCTTAAACAATATTTACCTGCTCAACCCGGAAAAATTGTTTTGGATAATGGTCAAGAGGTTGGTGAACATCACGGCTTAATGTACTATACGCTGGGTCAACGTGGTGGTATTGGTTTAGGTGGTTTGAAGAATGCACCTGAAGGCGCATGGTTTGTACTACATAAAGATATCGCCAATAATCGACTGGTGATTGGTCAGGGTCATGAACATCCGCTTATGCAAAGCACACAGCTTTGGAGTGAGTCGATTGACTGGGTGGCAGGTGAGCAAGAGATCCCGACTTCGGGTTTTCGATGTACAGCCAAAACCCGTTATCGTCAACCTGATCAGGCGTGTACCATTTATCGTGATGAAAATACTGAAAATGGTATTCGTGTTGAGTTTGATCAACCGCAGCGAGCGGTCACGCCAGGACAAAGCGTTGTATTTTACGCCGATGAGATCTGTTTAGGTGGCGGTGTAATCTTGAACACCAATGCACCCAAACCCGATTTTATTTAAAGTATATATGAAGGAATCTTAGGCATGGTTGACACCCCTTTTCAACAGCCTCAAGCACTGAATGTACGTCAAAACCGTGCCTTGGCGCTTGCGGGTGTCTTTCAGGCCGCGCAGTTGACCCACATGACAGCGATGACAGGTCAACAAAGTATTGGTGAAAGTGGAAACTTCTACTTTGAACAACTGATTAAGGCCTGTCTCAATATACGCCCTGCTATGAATTCAAGTACGCAAACACTGGATTTCTTTCATCAACTTGCCGATATTTCACTGGGTTTAAAAACACTGGAAAGTAGTATTACTCAACCTTTTTCAAGCTCACCGAAATCGCGTTTACCTAAACTCTCAAATGCCAAGCTGCCTATGACTTATGCCATGTCATTGTTGCAACTTGAAAAGAAAGTCTACAAAAACCCAGAATATGTTGAAATTATTGAAAAATCACAGCAAAAAATTTTAAAACAACTGTCATTTTTCGATAATAACTATTTACATCCGAGTATTATTGCCAACCTTGCGCAAACCTATGTCGAGACAGCAGGTCAGATTAATCCGCGCATTATGGTTCGCGGCAACGCTGAAGCGTTCAAAGATAGCAATCACACCAACCGTATCCGAGCCTGTCTATTTACTGGATTGCAAATGGCGCATCTTTGGCGGCAGTTAGGTGGTAGCTCATGGAATATGATTTTTAGCAAACGTAAATTGCTTCAAGACATTCAAACACTCGCTCGTTTACAGTATCAAATGGTCGAACTTTGATGTTGCAACGAATTTTATTTTATATCTTTATACCCTCTCTAAATCTCTCCCTGAGGAACGACTAAAGTTCCGCAAGAGAGACTAACTTTAAGGAACCTGTATGAACGCGCTCACCGCACTCTCGCCACTTGACGGACGTTATGCAAGCAAATGTGATGCTTTACGTCCCTATCTTTCTGAGTTTGGTTTAATTCATGCTCGTGTGACTGTTGAAGTGCGTTGGTTACAAGCGCTTGCAAACCATCCAGAAATCATTGAAGTTGCAGCATTTTCAAGTGAAACCAATGCCGCTTTAGATGCCATTGTAAGCAATTTCTCTGAAGATGATGCCAATCGTATTAAAGAGATTGAACGCACTACCAATCACGATGTAAAAGCAGTTGAATACTTTTTAAAAGAAAAAATTGCGAATATTGATGAATTAAAAGATGCAGGTGAATTTATTCACTTTGCCTGTACATCTGAAGACATCAACAACTTGTCTCATGCTTTAATGCTTAAAAATGGTCGTGAAGTTTTAGTCGCTAGTATGAAACAAATTTTGAATGCGATTGCAGCTTTGGCGACGACGCATGCTGACCAACCCATGTTATCTCGCACACATGGTCAAACTGCAAGTCCAACTACGTTGGGTAAAGAGATGGCGAACGTTGCCTATCGTTTGGCTCGCCAAATCAAACAGTTCGAAAATGTTGAATTACTTGGCAAGATCAATGGCGCTGTAGGCAATTACAATGCGCACTTGTCAGCTTATCCAGAGATTGACTGGGCGGCACATGCACAAGCATTTGTTGAGTCTCTAGGTTTAGCATTTAACCCATACACTACGCAAATTGAGCCGCATGACTATATGGCGGAATTATTTGATGCACTACGTCGTTATAATACGATTTTGATCGATTTTAACCGCGATGTTTGGGGCTATATTTCTCTTGGCTATTTCAAGCAAAAATTAAAAGATGGTGAAGTGGGTTCTTCAACCATGCCACATAAAGTCAATCCAATTGATTTTGAAAACTCTGAAGGTAACTTAGGTATTGCCAATGCAGTACTCGGTCATTTAGGTGAGAAACTCCCTGTTTCGCGTTGGCAGCGTGATTTAACCGACTCTACTGTTCTTCGTAACATGGGTGTTGGTTTTGCTCAAAGCTTGATTGCCTTTGATGCTTGCTTAAAAGGGATTGGTAAACTTGAGTTAAATGCAAATCGCTTAAATGAAGATTTAAACCAAGCTCAAGAAGTTCTGGCTGAACCGATTCAAACGGTGATGCGTCGCTACAATGTTGAAAAACCATACGAAAAATTAAAAGCGCTCACGCGTGGTCAAGCAATGACCCGTGACATGATGGTGAACTTTGTCAATGGTGAGGAACTTGCTCAAGTTCCGGCTGATGAACGTGCTCGCCTTGCTGAACTGACTCCTGCAACCTATACGGGAAATGCAGCAGAACAAGCTCAACAAATCAACGATTTAATCAATAAGCTTTAATCGATATCAGTTAAAATAGAGCGGAATCATTGTAAAATGGTTCCGTTTTTTATCGCCTATTACAAACAAAAAAGAATGATTCGATATGATTGAGAAAAAATTTACCCTAAGACACTGGCTTGGCTTTCTGCTTATTTTTATTGAAATTGCGATTGCCAGCATTCATCCCCTAGAAGTTGAATCATATTTATTGCATCAAGTGGGGACTGTCTTGATGCTTATTTTATTGGTGATTAGCTTTAAAAAAATTGGCTTAGATTTTCTAAGTTTTAGTTTCTATCTGGGTTTTCTATTTATTCATATTCTGGCAGCTCATTATTTATATTCTTATGTACCTTATAACGACTGGATTAAAGCGATTTTCCATTTTGATTTAGATCATTTTTTTGGATGGCAGCGCAACATGTATGATCGTTTGGTACATTTTAGCTATGGCTTTTTGCTCTATCCATTTTTTTATCGTTGTTTTCAAGTTTGGTTTCCAACAGCCCAACCCCGTACCTTATTTTTGCTCGTCTTACAATTTGTCATGGCGTCCAGTATGGCCTATGAACTCATAGAGTGGGCCATCGCGATCGGCATGTCACCTGAAGCGGCTGAAAAATATAATGGACAACAAGGTGATATGTGGGATGCGCATAAAGATATGCTCATGGCAACGATTGGAACCATAATCTATGGTTTGGGACAATATCTGTTCAGTAAAAAGCACTCTTAATCGAGTGCTTTTAAAGATGCAGCAAAAAAATTAAAGTTTAGGATCACGCATTTGAACCAAATTACTATTCGCTTTACTCAAACTTTCCACAAATTTATTCATTACAGTTGGAATCAAATGATCCGCCAATTGCGCGGCTTGCAGTCCAAGCTTTTCACCTAAGGTTGGACGCTTACGTGTGCTAATGACATAGACATCATGTTGTGGCAATAAGCCCAAAATGTATTCATCAGATGTTTGTAATTTATCCACCAGATTTAAATCTAAAGCATCTTGTCCGTACCAATGTTCACCTGTTGCAACTTTCTCAACATTCAGTTGTGGACGATATTTCTCCACAAAATGCTTAAATAGTGCATGCGTTTGTTGCAACTCTTCTTCAAATTTGGCTTTACCTTCAGGCGTATTTTCACCAAACATGGTCACGGTACGTTTGTATTCACCCGCTGTGTACAGTTCAAAATCGACATTATGCTGTTTCAGCAAACGATTAAAATTTGGAACCTGTGCCACAACACCAATCGAACCTAAAATGGCAAATGGCGCTGAAATAATTTCACTCGCAATACAGGCCATCATATAACCACCACTCGCGGCCACTTTATCGACCACAATGGTGACATGAAACCCTGCATCACGCAGACGAACCAATTGTGCTGCTGCCAAGCCATAACCGTGTACCATGCCGCCTGGACTTTCTAAACGAACCACTACACGATCTTTTCCTGCTTTGGCAGTTGCTAATACCAGTGTAATTTCTTCACGTAGTTGTTCAACAGCAGATGCCTGAATATCACCTTTAAAATCGAGTACAAAGACTTTTTGGTTATTTTTCTTACGCGATCTGGATTCTTTCGCCAGTTGTTGAGTTAATTGTAATAGCTCGAATTTTGACGCAGTGGTTTGAGCTATTTTTTTACGCTGTTCATTCACTCGCGCGTTTAAATGGCTGACATGGAGTTCAGCGGGTAATTTAGGTAAATGAAATAGCATAAGCTGTTTATTCTCTACAGTTCCTGTTTATGAACAAAAGATGAGGGCTAAACTAGAAAATTTCAATATGACTTTTGAAAACAAGATGATATACAGCCATTTTTTCGATAAAAAAAGCACCCAAAGGTGCTTTCCTTAACAGAACAGAATCAACCAAAACGACCCGTAATATACGCTTCAGTCAACTGATGATCAGGTTGAGTAAAGACTTTTTCAGTAGAGTTGACTTCAATCAAGTCACCCAAATGAAAGTATGCGGTACGGTCAGAAACACGTGCTGCTTGTTGCATCGAGTGCGTTACAATCGCAATGGTGTACTGATTAGAAAGTTCAGAAATTAATTCTTCTACTTTAGCCGTTGCGATTGGATCAAGTGCCGAACAAGGTTCATCCATCAGGATCACTTCTGGACTAACCGCAATAGTACGTGCAATACACAAACGTTGCTGTTGACCACCCGATAAGCCTGTTCCTGGCTGATTCAAACGATCTTTGACTTCATCCCACAAACCTGCTTTACGCAAACTATTTTCAACAATCTCTTCGAGATCGTATTTATCACGTGCCAAGCCATGTAACTTAGGGCCATAAGCAACGTTGTCAAAAATTGATTTTGGGAATGGGTTTGGTTTTTGGAATACCATACCAACTTGAGCACGTAGTAACACTACGTCCAAGTTTGGATCATAAATGTCGTGATTATCCAATAATACCTTACCCGTCACACGACAGCTATCAATCGTATCATTCATACGGTTCAGGGTACGTAAGAATGTTGATTTACCACAACCAGAAGGCCCAATAAAAGCAATCACTTCATTTTCATAAATACTGATATCAATGCCTTTAATCGCTTCGCTATCACCATAATAGACATGCACATCATTAGCACTGAGCTTAACGTTTTGCTTCGTTTCTTTTTTGGGACTCGTCTGAGTATCAAACTGTGAAACAAATGAAGTCTGACGTTTTGGTTCCGTTTCAGCACTGGTAAATTGCTTTTGATCAGAATTCACTGTTTTATCCTTTTCTAAGGCATTTGTTGTATCAATAGTATTCATCATCTCACCCTCTATTACCAACGCACTTCGAATTTTTTACGTAACCAAATTGCGAGGCTGTTTAAACCAATCATCATTGCCAAGAGTACAATAATGGCTGCTGCGGTACGTCCTTCAAAGAAGTTACGTAATTCATTACCCTGCCATAAGAAAATTTGAACAGGTAGGGCTGTTGATTGATCCAGTGGACTGGTAGGAATACTTGCGACGAAAGCACTCATACCAATTAAAAGTAACGGCGCAGTTTCACCTAAAGCCTGAGCTACACCAATGATCGCACCAGTTAAAATACCCGGCAATGCCAATGGCAACACATGATGGAATACCACTTGCACCCGTGAAGCTCCTAAACCAAGCGCAGCTTGACGAATCGATGGTGGAACAGCTTTCAGGGCAGCACGCGTCGTAATAATAACGGTTGGAAGCGTCATCAAGCTGAGGACCAGACCACCAACCAATGGGGCAGATAAAGGTAAATGCATCCAGTTAATAAAGATCGCAGCGCCAAGCAAACCAAATACAATCGACGGAACCGCAGCCAGATTATTAATATTGACTTCAATGACATCGGTCATCACGTTTTGTTTCGCAAACTCTTCCAGATATACCGCACTGGCAACACCAATTGGGATCGAAATAAAGATCACAATCAACATCATAAACAGGGAGCCCATAAATGCACCGGCTAAACCACTGGTTGCAGGCGAACTACGAGAGTCTGGATTGGTGAAAATATTGGTATTAAATGAATGTGTAAGTACGCCATTTTTTTCTAATTGATCGGCCAATTGACGCACTTCTGGACTCAATTGTTGTTGATCATCTGGCAAACTACGATCGATCTTACCTGTTAACCAGACATCGACATTGGCATCTGCAAGGAACTTGATATCTTCACGCTTACCAATCAATGATGGATCCTTAAAGACCATATCACGTAAGCGATAAGATTCAGAGCTAGTATACAAACTACTTAAATCATCACGTTTTGAAGCTAAAGATGGATCTTTGGCAATCAAACCATTTACGATTAATGCATCCCAATCGACCATACCCATTTTGGTTTGCCACTCAATATAGCGTTCCTGAAAATGGGCTGGTGTTTCACCTGACGCTTGAACAGGTTTAGGGCCTGCATCAATGAGGGTCGGATCGAAATAAACAGGAACCGTCATACTGGTTTGCCAAAAAGCAGGTAAACCTTTTGCCAAGATACTACCAAATAACAGGGCAACAAATAACAGACCAATCACAACCGCAGAAAAACCAAATAATCGAAATGTCGTTTCTTTGCGATGGCGTTTTGCCAAAGACTTTTGAATCGTATTCTTACGTTTTTCGCGTAATTCCGCGGCAACTTGTGGATCAAAACTATTTTGATCCAAAGGTGTAGAAGTATTTGATGTACTCATTCGTATTGCTCGCGATATTTACGCACAATATAAAGTGCAACAATGTTAAGACCTAAAGTGATTACAAACAGCGTCAAACCTAGAGCAAATGCAACCAGCGCCTGAGGACTTGCGAAATCTGTATCACCTGTTAATTGGTTGACAATCGTGACTGTCACAGTAGACACTGCTTCTAATGGATTGACATGAAGTAAAGGACTATTCCCTGCTGCCAGTACCACGATCATGGTTTCACCAATGGCGCGGGAAGCAGCCAATAAGAATGCACCAATAATGCCGGGCAATGCTGCTGGAATCACCACCTGACGAATCGTTTCAGATTTAGTCGCGCCAAGTCCAAGTGAACCATCACGTAGTGCACGTGGAACCTGAGTAATGATGTCATCCGAAAGTGAAGATACGAATGGGATAATCATAATGCCCATCACAAAACCCGCGGTGAGCGCACTGGTGGCATTGATATTAATGCCAACCAATTCACCTGCCATTTTAAAGAATGGGCCAATGATCATCAGGGCAAATACACCATACACAATGGTCGGAATACCCGCCAAAATTTCAATGGCTGGTTTTGCCCATGAACGCAACGTAGGAGAAGCATATTCAGCCAGATAAATTGCGATCATCAAACCAATCGGCACTGAAACCAGTAAGGCAATACCACTCACCATGAGGGTACCCCAAAGTAGTGGTAATAGACCGTAACTACCTTCTGCACTACCTGATGTACTAAAACCTGGATTCCACTCAGTACCAAAGAAGAAGTCGAGTGGGCTCACGAAAGAGAAAAATCTTAAGGCTTCACTAAACATTGACATCACAATGCCAAGTGTCGTCAGAATCGCTACACCCGAGCAGAGTGCAAGCGTGATATTAATAATTTTTTCAACTTTATTACGTGCTCTAAAATTTTCTGCAACACGTTTTTTTGCAATCAATAAACCAACAATCGCAGCACAAAGCACTACCGCAAGTTTGGCATATGACCCAATGGTCTGTACTTTAGCGAGTTGCGCTGCGGCAGCAAGTTCGTAAGCAGCGGGTTGATCGGTAACACCAAAACCAGAAGCAATCGCTTTAACACGATTCATCAATACTTCAATGCTGGCTTGGTCCATTCCTGCCAAAGTTGCGGCCGGAACTTGATCCAAAACGACATGCTTTAAAATATTGGGTTCGACCAAATTCCAAACAATCAAAATTAAAAAAGCAGGGATACCACACCATAACGCGACCAATGCGCCATAATAGCCCGGTCGTGAATGTAATAATGCAGAGTTATTTCCCTTACCTGCTAGGCTGCGACTTTTGCTCAACCCAATTTGATAAGCTATGGCAATGAGTGCCAATAGCACGCCAATCAATAGCAGATTCATGTAATCTCCACCGTTTTCTCAATTTTCATTCTTTGAAAAAACCCAGTTAAACATCTTGCTAGACAAAAAGCTGATGAAGGTATCACACCCACATCAGCTCTCATTTTCAATCTATTATTTAACAGATTTACCTGCTTTAAAGTCTGCCAGTACTTTTGCACGTTCTGAATCAGACATTGAAATCAAGCCCGCTTTTTCAAGTTTAGAACCTTTACCTGAAGTCTTTTTGTTCAGGAAGAATTCTACATATTGCGGTAAGCCTTTAATTGATTTCACATGCTCGCCTTTCACATAGAAGAATAAAGGACGAGATACAGGGTAACTACCATTCAAAATCGTTTTTTCAGAAGGTGCTACGTTGTTTACAGTTGCAACACGAAGCTTGTCACGGTTTTGGTCATAGAAGCCTAAACCAAATACACCAACTGCGCTAGGAGATGTTTTTAAACGTGCCAGAGTTTCAGTATAGTCGCCTGCGATTTCAATCACACGACCATCCTTACGAAATGCTGAACAAGCTTTTTTCTGTTCTTCTTTGTCCATTTTTTTGAAGTAATCGTAAGCTTCACAGCCCGCTTCTACCATTTTTTCTTGGAATACTTCACGAGTACCGTGGTTAGAAGCTGGAATAACCAGTGTAATTGGCTCGTTTGGAAGTGATTTATCAATCTGGTTCCAGCGTGTATATGGGTTTGGTACAAGCTGGCCATTTGATGGCAATTTCTCAGCAAGCGCAGCAAAAACAAAGGCTGGTTTTAATTTATAAGCTGCTTTGTTTGAGTTTGATGCAAATACAATACCGTCATAACCAATTTTGATTTCTTGTACTTGGTTTACGCCTGCTTTTTTACATGCAGCTAATTCTGTATCTTTAACTTTACGTGAAGCGTTTGCAATATCAATCGTGTTATCGCCAACACCTTGACAGAACTGTTTTAGACCACCAGATGTACCACCAGAACCGACTACTGGAGTTTTAAACTGTGGGAAAGTATTACCAAACTCTTCTGCAACAATACTTGCATAAGGTAAAACAGTGGATGAACCAGCGATCTGAATCGTATCACGGGCTGCATTCGCAGTTGTCGCGATAGCGGCCCCAGAAACTGCAAGTGCAATGGCAAGTTGACGTGGATTTAAGCGCATGCTCTTCTCTCTTTATTTAGCTTAAGTGGGTACATCACTGGGTAAGTGAGTGTGTGTACTTTCGATACATGCATTTTGATTTTAAAATATGACAATTAGGTGACAACTTGATGACGCTTTTGTGATAATTCAACCCTAAACTTTGATTTTTATAAAATTCTTTTAATTTCAATATGTAACTTCAATTTTCAATATAAGCTTTGTATTTTTATTTATCCATTAAAATGTAATATTTCATTATTCTGTCATAAAAAAGGCCACCGAAGTGACCTTTTCATAATCATAAGACTTAATCAATTGCGGGTGTATAAGTTCCTGCAACGATGTCATCTTTAATACGATCACTTTCAGCAAGCACCAGTGCCAATAAGCTTTTCACATTATCCAGTGTTGCCACTGGGCTAAGTGTCGTCATTTTTAAAGACTGAACTTGCCCAACTTTAGTCACACCAATATTGGCATCGCCACGCGCAAACAATTCATCTGCAACATTTTGATTCAGACTATCGATAAATTCAACAGGATAATCTTGAGGCACAACACGGAACAATACTGAAGCAAATTGTGGTTCTACCAGAAGCTCAAGCCCATCTGTTGCTTTAATATAATCAGCGACTTCACGAGTTAGCGTCACACCATGATCAATCATGGAACCATACAGTTCTTCACCCAATGCTTCCACGGTCATCCAGAGCTTTAAGGCATCAAAACGGCGAGTGGTTTGCAATGATTTAGAGACCAGATTTGGTACACCATGTTCTTCATCGTAAGCAGAGTTTAAATATTCTGCTTCATAATGCATAAAGCGATAATTGGCTTCATCTTTCAATAAGAATGCACCACAGCTAATGCTTTGGAAATAATGCTTATGGAAGTCTAAAGTGATCGAATCGGAGAGTTCAATACCATCCAACATGTCACGATGTGCATTCGATAAAATCAATGCACCACCCCAAGCGGCATCAATATGCATCCATGCACCATATTTATGGGTGATTTCACGGATTTTCTTGAGTGGATCAATCGCACCTGCATCGGTTGTACCCGCAGTAGCCACCACACATGCCACGATTTTGCCTTCCGCTTGTAAATGCGCCATGGTTTTTTCAAGCGCATCCACATCCATTTGGGCATTGTCATTCACAGGAACGGTCACTACCGACTGAAAGCCCATGCCCATCATCGCCATGTTCTTTTGCACAGAGAAATGTGCATTTTCAGAACAAATGACTTTAACGTTTTTCATGGCTTCCGCAGGAATACCATCACGTTGGACTGACCACGGTTGACCGTTTTCATTTTTCCAATTCTTGGAAATACACCAGTCGCGCGCCAGTAGGACACCCATCAAATTTGACTGCGTACCACCTGAGGTAAACACACCGGCTTGACCAGACCCATAACCAACCTTTTGACGTAACCAGTCAATCAATTGCACTTCCATCAAAGAACCCGCAGGGCTTTGATCCCAAGAATCCATCGACTGGTTAGTCGCATTGATGAGCACTTCAGCGATCTGACTGGTCACCATCGTTGGACAATGCAAATGTGCGAGAGAATATGGATGATGTACCTTTAAGCTTTTGTTAAGAAATAACTCAACCATACGACTTAAAGACTGGTGTAAGCCCATCCCTTCTTTTGAAGGATTAAAAGAAATCGCCGAGCGCAATTCCTTGATACTACCACCCGTGTACATTTTGTCATTTTGCAACCATGCAGCAACGGCTTTCACCGCTTCATCCATTGCTGACTGATAGTCAGCAATGGAACCAGCATCATTGCAGAGTAACGCTTTACGATGTTCTGCAAAATCAACCATGCGATTAGCCTCGAACTGCTTTAAGTGCTTCACCCATTGCTTTTTTGAAACGCGCAAGCACTTCAACACATTCATCCTGAGAGATGATCAGTGGGCAAAGTAAACGAATCACGGTACCGTTACGACCGCCTTTTTCAAGCAATAGTTTATTGTTGAAACAAGCGGTTTGAATGGCAGCAGCCAATTGTGCATCAGCTGGACGTGAGCCAATACGATCTACTGGTTTACGTTCATCTACGATTTCGACACCAATCATCAGACCGCGACCACGCACGTTACCAATACATGGAAATTCCTGAGCCAATTTTTTCAATTCAGCTTGCAGGTAATCACCACGCTCTTGTGCATTTTTGGCTAGATTTTGTTCTTTAATGGTATTTAACACCACTAAACCTGTACCCATTGCCAATTGGTTACCACGGAAAGTACCGGTATGACCCGCAGGTTGCCATGCATCAAACTTACGTTTAATACCTAATACAGCAAGCGGTAAACCACCACCCACAGCTTTTGACATGACGACTACATCAGGCTCAATACCTGCATGTTCAAAAGCAAACATTTTGCCTGAACGTGCAAAACCAGCCTGAACTTCGTCCAGAATTAAAACGATATTGTGCTTTTCAGTCACTTCACGGATTTTTTGCAACCATTTCACTGGCGCAGTCACGACACCGCCTTCACCTTGAATTGCTTCAAGAATCACGGCAGCAGGCTTGGTGACACCGCTTTCAACATCTTCAATTAAATTTTCAAAATAATAAGTTAATGCATCAACACCAGCTTCACCGCCAAGTCCTAATGGACAACGGTACTCATGCGGATATGGCATAAACTGTACGCCCGGCATTAAATTATTCACGGCATTTTTAGCACTGAGATTCCCAGTCATTGCAAGAGAACCATGCGTCATACCATGATAACCGCCAGAGAAACTAATGACTGAGCTACGCCCAGTATAAGTTTTGGCAAGTTTAATCGCTGCCTCGGTCGCATCTGCACCAGATGGACCACAGAACTGTAAGCAATATTCTTCCTGACCGCCAGGCAAGTAAGAGAGTAATGCTTCAGTAAATGCATCTTTCAAAGGAGTTGTTAAATCTAAAGTATGTAAAGGCAAACCACTTGCTAAAGTGTCTTGAATACTTTGAATCACCGCAGGATGATTGTGGCCTAAAGCCAGTGTCCCCGCCCCCGCTAAACAGTCAAGGTATTGAGTACCTTCGACGTCTGTAACCCAGCAGCCTTGCGCTTTGGCAATCGCTAACGGTAATTTACGCGGATAACTACGAACATTCGATTCCATCTGACTTTGGCGAGTCAAGTAGTATTCGTTAGTTGAATGGGTGGCAGGATTTACGGAATTAACGCTCATATCGAATTACCATCTCTGATATGGGTTGAAAGAAATAAGTCTGGTGACTTGCGGTCCTTTGACTCGGTGCTTGTAGGATTCTAGTTAGGCAACATTTGCTTTCTTATCACTAGGAGGGCGATGATACCCTTTTTTGTATAAAAATAAAGACCTTTTGGTCTATAATTTCATGCAGATAGATCAAAAAAAATAAATGCCTAACTCCTTGAACAATTTATAATCATACTATGTGACAAGCGAAAGAAAATACGCTTTTTTTATCTACTATTTTGCTTTTGATAAATTTAACATTTATTTTATCGCCAAGAATAATTAAGCATATGATTTTTAATAATTTATCTGTCAATATATAGATTCTAATTACATCTAAATTATTACAAACTCTCCACAAAAGATGTTTAAGTTCTACATCACTGATCATTAAGATAGATTGAGATAAAAACAATTTTTTATTTTATATTCTAAGGAGATGTTATGCGTCATTTATTATTGGGCAGTGTATTACTTTCTGCGAGCATGAGTCCTGCTGTATTTGCAGCAGAAAATGAGTCGCTTAACTATAATGTCGTGAACGTTCAGGCAGAAGCATCCCGTCAAGTGTCCAATGATGAAATGCATGCCACACTTTATATTGAAAAAAGTAATAAACAACCTGCTGCGTTAGCTACACAAATTAATCAACTGATGAATGAAGCGATGGCAGTCTCGCGTAAATATCCGCAGGTTAAAGTTGAAACGGGCGCGCAAAGCACTTATCCAGTTTATGATAATGACAGCAGCAAATTTAAGGAATGGCGTGGACGTGCTGAAATCCGTCTGGAAAGTAAAGACTTTAAAGCTGCAAGTCAGTTGATCAGTGAATTACAGCAAAACTTCCAGACCCAATCGATCAATTTTACAGTCTCGGATGAACAACGTAAAAAAGTTGAAAATGAGCTCATGGTGGAAGCATCCAAAAACTTCCAGCAACGTGCGCTAGTGATTACACAAGCTTGGAACAAAGGTAGTTATAATCTGGTCAATCTCAATTTAAATACCAATAATTATTTCCCACAGCCCATTATGATGCGCGCCAGTATGGCAAAATTTGCAACGGCTGAAGCTGCTCCTGCACAAGATGTGGCAGCAGGTGAATCGAAAATTACAGTCAGTGCAAATGGTACGATTCAGTTTAAATAATGCCTGAATGTAAATATAAAAAAAGAGAGCTTAAAGCTCTCTTTTTTATCACAATGACGCAAAAACTATTTCTTAAACGGAAACGCATATTTCACAATACGTCCAAGCACTTGCCCATACTGTTTTACCAAACTCGCGTTGTTGTAATGAATGCCATATTTTTTACACACCACTTCAACTTTGGGTGCCATTTGACGATAACGACGTGCAGGTACATCTGGAAATAAATGGTGTTCAATTTGGTGACTCAAATGTCCCGTTAAAATATGAAAAACTTCCGAACCTGTCAGGTTTGAAGAACCACGAATTTGACGCATATACCAATGTCCACGGCTTTCATTTTGCAATACTGTTTTAGGAAAAACTTCGACATCTTTGGTAAAGTGACCACAGAAAATAATACTGAACGTCCAGATATTACGAATCCCATTGGCCACCAGATTTCCCGTAAATACAGGCAAAGCCGCAGGTCCTGCAATCAATGGAAAAAATACATAATCTTTAAACAGGAGCTTACCCATTTTTTTCTGTGCAGGTTTCCAATCTGCCATAAACTGTTTCCATGTTCTACGTTTATAGATCACTTTACCAATTTCCAGATTTTGAATGGCAACGCCCCATTGGAATAACAAACAAAAAGGAATGCTATAAATAGGTTGCAACAAGAACCCTGGTTTCCAGCGTTGTTCTGGAAATAAACGCAACAGTCCATAACCAATGTCATCATCCATCCCTTTAATATTGGTATAGGTATGATGTTTAAAATTATGGGTTTGACGCCAGTTATCTGCTGTTCCTACGGTATCCCATTCATAGGTCTGTCCATTGAATTTGGGATCATTCATCCAGTCGTATTGTCCATGCATCACATTGTGACCCATTTCCATATTTTCCAGAATCTTGGAAACACCCAATAGACCAGTTCCCAAAACCCATGCTGGCGGGAACCAGCCTGCAAATAAACAGGCACGTCCTAAAACGCTGGTATAACGAATTGCACTATATACACGGCGAATGTAGGCAGCATCTTTTTTACCAATATCATCCAAGACTTCTTGCTTGATTTGATCCAACTCTTGAGCAAATTGATCTAACTCAGCTTGGGTTAATTCTCTATTTTTTGGATTTTTAAAATATTCAACTTTGACAGGCATATTCATGGGAGTTCTCTCTTTAAAGGTCGATCACAAGATCAGACTTGGCTGAACTAACACAGATTTTAATGTGATTTTTTGGTTCGCTATTTTCACTGGCATTGAGCAAATCTTGAGTAGTGCCTTGCGTCTTTTGGCAGACACACTTATGACAGACGCCCATGCGGCAGCCGTAAGTAGGTTTGATATTGGCCTGTTCAAGTCCAGCCAAAATGGATTGTCCTTTAGGAATGGCAACTGTTTTATTGGAACGGCTTAAAGTGACATTGACAAAGCCTGTGTCATTGTCAGAGATTTGAGTCAAACTAAATGCTTCACTCATAAAGCATTGAGCATGACCAGACAATTCTTCTGCGGTTTGTACAAAACCTGATGGTCCACAAGCATAGACGGTCGTATTTTCCAAATTTTCGATTGCAGCCAAATGCGTTACATTTAAACGGCCATCATGTTGCGCATCTTGCGTACTAAAAATTTTGTACTCAAATTGTGGATATTGCTCTGTAAGTTGTTCAAACTCTGAGACAAAAGCGGCTTCATCACGATGTTTAACCCAATATAAAAGTTTGACTTGGACTTGAGTCAATTGCTGATTACGTTTCAGTTGTTCGATCAGGCTATACATTGGAGTAATACCACTCCCCGCAGCCAGTAAGACCACATTTTGTTGATCATCTAGTTGCATATCACCAAAGGGCTGACCAAGTTCGACAATATCACCCATTTGGCTTTGCTCTTGTAACCAAGTACTGACTTTACCATCAGCAATTTTTTTTACCGTCAAAATCAGATCGCCATCGCGCTCCGTTAAGCTATAGCTACGCTCATATAAACGGCCATCTATTTTAACTTTCACTGGATGATGCTGGCCTGCTTTGCCCAACTTCACATGGCGATTGGTTTGCAAAGTTAAACTGATCGTATCTTTTGCAACTTGTTTTTTTTCTATAATTTGCGCCAAAGCACGTGATGTCGACCAAATTGGATTAACTTTTTGTAGCCAAAAATCAGCTGCATGCGGATCGAACACTGATTGTGTCAATGTACGAAAGAGTGAAGGACTCTTTTGAATTGCTTGCATAGTAATGCCACTCTAGGTTGCTTTTTAATTATTATACACATGTATATAAACTTGTATATACACTTGTACTTTTATTTACATTTCCCAACGGCCTAGCTCTATGGTTATAATGATTCAATACCGACAATGTATTGAAAAATATGACCGCTTCTTCCCTTTCTTCAACGCTTGCTTCTCATTCTGACACCCCTGAATTTGATCAGAAAACACCTAGCCGTACTGTAGGTCGTAAAGCAACCATTACCAAAGAAGAATTGTTTGAAGCCGCGTTAAACTTGATTGGACCAGAAAAAAGTATCGCATCTTTAAGTTTAAGAGAAGTTGCACGCGAAGCTGGTATTGCCCCGAATAGTTTTTATCGCCATTTTAAGGACATTGATGAACTGGCAATTGCACTGATTGATCGTTCAGGAATTGTATTGCGTCAAATTATACGCGAATCTCGATTACAAGCGTCTAAGCAAAACAGCATCATTCGCAGTTCAGTCGAAGTATTTATTCAGCAGCTTGATACCGATGAAGGCAATTTAAGCTTATTACTGCGTGAAGGCTTTACTGGTTCCAAATCCTATAAAGAAGCCGTAGAACGTCAACTCATTTTCTTTCAACAAGAATTGCAAGAAGATTTAATTCGTCTAGAACGACTAAACCGTAGCAAACTTTTTCATCCAGACCTTGTTGCCAAAGCCATTACTCAATTGGTGTTTAATATGGGGGCAAAAGTCATTGATTTACCTCATGAACAGCGTGAAGAAGTGGCTGAACAAACCATGATTATGATTCGTATGATCTTAGAAGGCGCACGCCATCTGGATGAATCCAAAATACGCTAATTCTTTGACTTTACAAATAAAAGTCA
This sequence comes from Acinetobacter ursingii DSM 16037 = CIP 107286, assembly GCF_000368825.1. GTDB lineage: Bacteria > Pseudomonadota > Gammaproteobacteria > Pseudomonadales > Moraxellaceae > Acinetobacter > Acinetobacter ursingii. Next base: position 374,532 of record NZ_KB849716.1, read on the forward strand.
AATAAAAAATTCTGATACAAAACTTGAATAATAAAAACAATTCTCAATTAGATATTGTGATAGCTTAAAAATACAACATTAAGTCAGACCAATTTTAATTGGTTAATATCATCTCAATACGGGGTTATTATGAGTAAAGCAACGTCAAAAGTATTAAAAGTTTATACACGAAATAATTTAGATGCGTCAGTCAAAGAAGCTACGGTTAAAATTTTAAATCAAATTCTTGCGAATCTGATTGATCTTTCATTGCTGACCAAACAAGCCCACTGGAATATGCGTGGCAGCAATTTTATTGCCGTACATGAAATGTTGGATACCTTTAGAGCTTCGCTCATCACGCACTTGGATAATGTTGCTGAGCGCGCAGTTCAGATTGGTGGAACTGCATTGGGGACGACTCAAGCCGTAAGTAACACTTCACATTTGAAAGCTTATCCAGTTGAAATTCACGATGTGCAGGATCACTTAAAAGAACTCGCTGATCGTTATGCGATTGTAGCAAATCATTTACGCGATACGATTGATGAAATTGAAGATCCAATTTCTGAGGATATTATTCATGCAGCTCTAGAGGATCTGGATCAATATTTATGGTTCCTTGAAGCCAATATCGATCAGGACAAGACGGCTTAATCTAAATCTTGACGCTATACGCTTTTAAATTACAAAAGGAGGAATCAATTCCTCCTTTTGTATTTTTAACTGATTCAAAAATTTATGGTTTTACTACGACCATTACTTGAATGGCTTCAGGGGTCACAGCTAATCCATCCAGTAAATTTAAACCTTCTTTTTGCAATTTTTGCAGACGTTCAATTTCATCTGGACGAATACTTGGATTGAACTGTTTTAAATAGCTTAAACGTTCAATTTCATATTGCCATTTTTGACCATAATGTTGTTTGGCTTGTTCAATCAAGCTCGGTAAAGACGTTTTTGCAATATCGAGTGCCTGAGTATAGCGTTGTTCAATGACTTCACGACGCGCTTTCACGACCTGACGGCAGCTATTACCATCCAGATGATGCAAATAAGGCTTCAAAATCGCTGGATCAATCTTTTCAGACAAATCCTGACCCGTTTCACTGAGCAATACACGAATCAACTGTTTTGGTAAGCTTGACGGAAGGTTAAGAGCTTTAGGGGCAACCACATCTACTTTGAACCAGACTTCAATCAGTACTGAACCTTGTTTAAGTGCATTAGACTTTAATACCGCCACATTGGTACTACCAAAGGCTTGGGTATTGATCAACTCCATGACACTTTCCACAAACGGATGTTCCAATGTCAGGTATTGCGCATCTTCACGAATTTGCGCCTGATCACGATAGAACGTCGCGGTCATGCCTTCTTCATCCAAGGTTAAACCCTGTACCTGCATTTGATCGGTTGGTTTGATAATGACCGTACCATTACTTTGCTCATCAAAATCGATATTGGTCGATGACATAAATCGCTTCATAAACATCGGCAGCGTGGTATTGTCATCATAATCTTCAAGTGCTTCTACAATCTGTTGTGCAACGACAGGACGACAAGAATTGTACTCCAGCAAACGATCACGACCCGCTTGTAACTCAGCTTCCAATGCCTGACGCTGAACATTGACTTCTTCAAGTAAATCTTCAAATCGTTGCCCAAGATCAGCCAGTAAGCATTCTTTTAGATCGACAATAAAATTTTCTTGTAACGTTTGCGCAGTTGGCGAAATGCTACCAAAAATATTCAATGCTTCGTTGTACCAACGGAACATACGTTCTTGCGCAGTTCCAATTAAATAAGGTACATGAATCTGAATACGATTTTCCTGACCAATTCGATCGAGACGACCAATACGTTGCTCTAACACATCAGGATTTGCAGGTAGATCGAATAAAATCAAATCACTGGCGAACTGGAAATTACGACCTTCAGAACCAATTTCAGAGCAGAGCAAAATCTGCGCCCCATAGCTATCTTCCGCAAAGTATGCGGCAGCCTGATCACGTTCCAGTAAGCTCATCCCTTCATGGAACATCGCGGTACGAATACCTGCGTGTAAACGCAATGCATTTTCCAGTGCTTCAACCACAGGCCCACTACGCGCGATCAATAACACTTTTTTGTGTTTTAAATCTTTACGCAAAATTTCCATGAGCCATGCGACGCGTGGATCTGTTTCCATCCACGCACCATCCAGTTGACCTTCTTCGGGCCACATTTGCTCACGCAACTTACCATCCATCGACCAATCTGCGGGTGCTGGCAAAGCGGCAGGCTGACAATCACGTCCTGGGAAACCCTGAATCGCTTCACGGGTATTACGGAACAAGATACGACCCGTTCCATGACGATCCAATAATTCCTGAATGGCTTGATAACGCTGTTCAGGTTGATCATCAATACGATGACCCAATAAACCTTCAAGCGCAGTTAAATGCTCTTCTGTTAATGCTTCATCTGACATCAGTACTTCAGCAACTTTCGCAGTTTGCTGATATTGCTCTTCTTCATCCAAAAAGCGATCCAGACGACTAAAACGTTGCGGATCGAGTAAACGTAAACGGGCAAAGTGACTTTCGACACCCAGTTGCTCAGGCGTTGCAGTGAGTAGCAGCACACCCGCAGTTTGCTGAGCAAATTCTTCGACCAGATCGTAACGGTCATTACCGCCTTCTTCTTCACTCCACATCAAATGATGTGCTTCATCGACCACAAGCAAGTCAAAACCTGCTTCAAGCGCCTGCTCACGCAAATCTTCATGGTCAATCATCAAGTCAACGCTAGCAATAATGCATTGTTCAGTCGAAAATGGATTTAAGTCTGGATCATGTTCTTTCATCGACGCAGTACGCGTCAAATCAAATAAAGAAAAATGCAGATTGAAACGACGACGCATTTCAATCATCCATTGATACTGTAAAGAATCAGGAACTAAAATCAGAATACGTTCTGAACGACCCGTTTTGAGTTGTTGGTGAATGATCAAGCCTGCTTCGATGGTTTTCCCCAAACCCACCTCATCTGCAAGCAGTACACGCGGTGCAAAACGTTGACCGACTTCATGTGCAATATAAAGCTGATGTGGAATTAAGCCAACACGTGCACCAATTAAACCCCGCAAAGGACTGGTTTGCATTTGTGCCTGCATGATCAACGCTTCTATGCGTAAATCGTACCATTCCTTATAATCGACTTGACTTGCTAGCAAGCGATCTACTGGTTTAGATAACTGAATTTGAGCGCCAATACGGGTTTCATTCAGTGCTTTGCGCTCTTGTTCACCACTTTCTAGAATACGTACAACATTGTAGCGTAACACCCCATGACGATCTTCGATGGATTCAACCAGCCACTTACTGCCTTCTTGATCCTGCACTTCATCATTGATATTAAAAATAATACGCGATAAAGGTGCATTGTTGCGTGCATAGACACGAGTTTCATCACTTTTTGGGAATAAAATGCTGATTGAACGTTCATCAACATCAATTAAAACACCCAAGCCGAGTTCAGTTTCCGTATCTGATAACCAACGTTGACCAATAGCAAACTGCTGCAATTTTTCCACCTTTATCTCAAATTTGCACCACACATTTTACGCTGTTCATTTGATTAAATGTCAGTCATTTTGTGTAGTCTTTAAGCACATATTTTGACACAAAGCTCATTAAAAAAAATGAGCTTTTCACGATTGTTAAAAAAGTTTTGACGCTAAAACGGAACAGGACAATGAAATGTCAATAGCTCTCCCGTTTTAGGATGATGAAAACTCAAGCTCATCGCATGTAAGCACAAGCGAGGCATAAGTTGCTGATATTTTTCATCTGCATATAAAGTATCACCCACAATCGGATGACCTAAATATTGCATGTGCACACGTAATTGATGCGAACGACCTGTAATTGGAGTCAGTTGTACTCGCGTTACAGACTGACCTTGCCATTCAAGATGTTCAATGACCTTCCAGTGCGTTAATGCAGGTTTATGATGTGCTGGATCCACAATATGCAACGGCGGACGTTCAGGATCATAGATCACTGGAATATCAACCGAACCTTCACCTGTCAAATTGCCCGCGACCACTGCCTGATAGATTTTATCAGTTTCACGCGCCTGAAACTGCTTTGAAATATGAGTTTGCGCAGCTTTTGATAAAGCAAATACCAAAATACCAGAAGTATCACGATCCAGACGATGAATCAGTAAGGTACGTGGCTCTTCTGCGACTAATCGCGTTAAGACACTATCATGTAAATCGCCTTTTCCTGGAACACTAAGTATGCCTGCTGGTTTATGAACGACTATAAAATCGTCATCACGATGAATCAGGTGATCGCTTAGAAAATTACTCAAAATCTATTCCGGAAGTGATTTTTAAATCAGCGGGCAATAATAAAAATCTTAAGGCAGAAATACAATGCAAAAACAGCATTTTTCCTAAAGTTTTTATTTAAGCTGGGTGTCAGCATTGAGTTTTCATATAATAAAGACAGTTATATTCAGTATTTATGAAATTTGCTGAAAGAAATCGTGGATTGCTGTCTGTGCGATTTCAGCATCTTCAAAAGATTTAGCACCAGAAACTCCAATCGCCCCGATCAATTGCCCTTCATAAATAATCGGCTCACCGCCTTCAAGCATACCCGTTACACTTTCAAGCGTTAAAAAGCCCATTTGACCATTACGAATAATATCTTCATAAAATTTGGATGGACGACGACTTAGGGCTGAACATTTCGCTTTTTCCAAACTCAAATGAGCCGTCAATGGCGTTGCGCCATCCATGCGTTTCATGATCAACAAAGCACCTGCTTCATCAACAATCGAAATGCTCATATTGAAACTGCGCTCAATCGATAACTCAACAGCACGATTCATTAAAATTTCAGCATCAGCCAACGTCAAATAGTGTTTAGTTTTCATGGTTATGCTCCATTAAAAAAGCCCGTCAAACGGGCCTTAGTGTCATTATTTCATCGATTGAAATGTGTCTTTTGCAGCTTGAATCGTAAATTCTATGTCCTCATCACTATGCGCAGCTGAGATGAATCCTGCTTCAAACGCTGAAGGTGCAAAATTTACTCCACGATCCAACATGCCATGAAAAAACTTTTTGAAAGCTTCAGTGTCACACGCAAGCATAGAATCGAAACTGGTAATGTCGTCTTGATCGGTAAAGTACAAACCAAACATAGCCCCTGCTTGTTGAGTTTTAAATGGAATACCCGCGTCATCTGCCGCTGCTTGTAAACCTGCAAGCAATTTTTCAAGTTTTACATTCAGGTTCGTATAGAAATCTGGCTGGCGCAAATGCTTAAACATTTCAATACCTGCGCGCATTGCCAACGGATTTCCTGACAAAGTTCCTGCCTGATATACGCCACCTAAGGGTGCGATACACTCCATAATTTCACGTTTACCGCCAAATGCACCGACAGGAAGACCTGCACCAATAATTTTACCTAAAGTGGTCAAATCTGGTTTGACCTTATAATACGCTTGCGCGCCGCCTAGAGCCACGCGAAACCCTGTCATGACTTCATCAATAATAAATACAGCACCGTATTCATCACAGACATCACGGATCGCTTGAAGAAAACCATCGATCGGTTTTACCAGATTCATATTACCTGCAACTGGCTCTACAATCACACCAGCAATTTCATGTCCAAATTTGGCAAAACATTCTTTTAATGCAGCAATATCGTTATACGGAAGGGTTAAGGTATGTTTCGCAAAATCAGCAGGCACACCTTTAGAGGTTGGCTCACCCTCACCTTTAGTGAGTAGACCTGAACCCGCTTTAACCAGTAATGAATCCGAATGCCCGTGATAACAGCCTTCAAACTTCACGATTTTGTCACGTCCCGTATAGCCACGTGCCAAACGGATTGCGGTCATAGTCGCTTCTGTCCCTGAATTGGTCATACGTACCAATTCAATAGAAGGCATGATGTCGCAAATAATATCGGCTAATGTGGTTTCATACACAGTTGGCGCACCAAAGCTTAAACCATCTTCAGCTGCTTTTTGGACTGCCTGAATAATATCGGGATGCGCATGACCCAAAATCATAGGGCCCCAAGAACCGACATAATCCACATAACGCTGATCATCTTCATCCCAGAGATAAGCGCCTTTGGCTTTTTTAATAAATACCGGAGTTCCACCAACGCCATTAAAGGCACGAACAGGAGAATTGACACCGCCAGGAATATGCTTACTGGCTTGCTCAAATAATTGCACTTGTTTTGGAGATAAACTCATGAATACTCTCGATACTTGTAAATTCAGTTAAAAATCAGAATGCAGAACATTTTTCTTTGAATCAGGCTTTAATCAAAAACCGATGGATTCTTTAGATCAGGCTTCTGCAAATAACGCAGCCCACGCATGAACACGCGCAGGAATCTCTGGAACTGGAAGGCCTAATATATCACTAATCACAGCACACAAGTCAGCACCGCTTTCAATCACTGCTTTGGAATTTTCAACAGTTAGACCACCTATGGCACAGATCGGAACATTGACTTTTGAACGTGCCTGTTTCAATGTTTCCAAACCAATATTACCTGCCTCTGGTTTGGTCGTCGTTGCATAGACTGCACCGAAAGCCACATAAGTTGCACCGTCAATAATCGCTTGTTCAGCCAGCTCAATCGAGTTGGCACAGGTTCGACCAATAATCGCATTGGGTGCCAATCTGGCTTTGGCATCAGTAATTTCACCATCCGACTGACCTAAATGCACACCCAGCTTAAACTGGGCGGCCAAAATCAAATCATCATTAATGATTAAAGGTACCTGATATTTCTCACAGAGCCATTTAATTGCATCGACCTCAGCGGGTTGATTGAGTGGTGGTACTTTTTTACGACGATACTGTAAAATCTCCACTTGACCCGTAGCCAAAGCTGCTTCTAATTTTTCCAATAAAAGTTCGATCGGATCATCATTGGTAATTAAATATAAACCACGCATTACATTTATATCTCTTTATTGCTTTATTAAATGGAATATCAAAAACGATATACGTTTCCTATAGATACCCATGATCTATTTAAGCCATAAATCCAGTTTGGCTTGATCTTCAATCTTAAATTCAACAGTTTGTAATGGAATTTCTCCACCAGTTACAGTGAACTGAATGAACTCGTCACGTCGGAATGCAAATACGGTGAACTGTCCCTGTTGTTTTGCATATTGCGCCAATAATTTTTCAGATGCCTTAAGTCCATCAATCGCAACAATCACATCATGCGCAGACAAACCTGCTTTTGCACCCTCTCCCGCACGATTCGCTTGCTGAATCAGGACACCTTCTGGTTTATCTTGCAGTTTTAGACCAAAAGGCAATGCTTTATCGTGTTTAAACTCATAGCTTAATCCAAACGATGGCAGTAATTCATTGATTGGCAGTTCTTCTGTAGTATTGATCAAGAAGCTTAAACGTTCTGTCCAATCTTGTCCTGTCAATTCCTTGCAAAGATCAAAAATGGTTCGCTCATTGACCTGAATGCCATTTTGCGTATTTTCATATAAGCGACGCAATAATGCATCCAGACTAGAGTCATAAGTGCGTAATCCAAGATCCAAACATAAAGCCACTAAAGCGCCTTTGTTGTAATAACTGGTGCCTGCATTATTTGAGTTTTCATCCTGACGATAAAACTTGATCCATGCGTCAAAACTCGACTCAGACACAGATTGAATAAATCGTCCTGAATTTTGCAGATAACGATCCATCTGTGCTTTCAATAATTTCAGATAAGAGGTTTGTGAAATCACGCCACTGCGTAGCAAAATCAGGTCATCGTAATACGAGGTAAAACCTTCAAAAATCCACAGTAAAGAGGTATAAGATTCTTGATGTAAATTATATTGAGCAAAATTTTCAGGACGTATAAATTTCACCAGCCACGAATGAAAATACTCATGACTACATAAACCCAAGAAACGCTGATAATCTTCAGATGGTTCTTCAGGTTCATTGGCTTTAGGCAAATCATTGCGTGGTGTAATCAAACTGGTGCTATTACAGTGTTCTAATCCACCATAACTATTGCCCGTTGCCATCGTCATAAAAGTATAATTTTTAAATGGCGCAGAACCAAAAATTGCAATTTCGGTTTCACAAATTTTAGTTAAATCAGACTTTAAACGTTCAACATTGGTCTGATGCTGACCAGACACCACAAATTCATGCGCAATTGCATTTGCCTCAAAACTAAATCGGGTTTGCTCTGCCAACTCAAAGGGACTATCAATCAGTTGATCATAACTTTCTGCTTTTAAGGTAAAACGCCCTTTCACTAAACTTTTTGATGTTAAACCTGTTGCAAGCTGGAAGTGCTTCAGTTCTTCTGGCAAGAACAATTCGACTTCACAAGCTGATTGTTCCTGATCTTTTAATCCAAGACAGACACATGCAGGATTGACGTATAAACGGGTCTGGTCGACGTAAGCACCACGAACCGATAAATCATAAGCATAAACATCATACTCAACTGTAATCAGTTCATGATCTGTATTGAATAATTGCCATCTATTTTTCTGATCTTTTCGAATCGACAATAATCGTCCCGCTTCATCGTAGGCTTTGACCGATTCAATATGTTTTGCAAATTCACGAATCAAATAACTTCCAGGAATCCACGTCGGTAGCCAAAGTTCCTGATTGGGATTGGCTAGAAAACGCATAGTGACATGGATCAGGTGTTGGCGATAATCATCAAATTCAATTTGGTAATGCAACATATTTTCAGGATATCAAATCAATCAATTTCATCTAGCTTAACATTTTTTTAACAGCGCATGAGTAGTTGTCGCATTTGTCTACAAAAGTCACTAGCCACCAAGAAAAAAAAGGCATAGCATGCAACTATTTTTAGCATTTCACACCACAGGATGGTCATGCAGGTGAACACGTGAGATTTTTCCTTTCACTTTTTACGCTATTGAGTTTGTTTTGTACCACGCTTGCCAATGCACAACTCCTGAATATTGCACCTGAAAGTGTCGAAGCGCAGGCATGGAGCATCATCGATGCACAATCAGGGCAAACCATTGCTGAATATAATAGCAATGCGCAACGCGCCCCTGCCTCTTTAACCAAGATGATGGTGGCTTATATTGCCCTTAAAGAAATTAAGGCAGGCAAACTACGTAAAGATGAAATTTTGACTGCAACTCCTGTGGTTAAAATGGTTCAGTGGGATGAATCTCAAATGTATTTAAAAGAAGGTGAACAGATTTCTGTTGATCAACTTTTGGCAGGTTTGATTGTGATGTCAGCCAATGATGCTGCGGTGACCTTGGCCGAACGGATTTCAGGCAATGTTCCTGCATTTTTGAAACGCATGAATCAGGAAGCTCAAGCTTTGGGCATGCAGAATACACATTTCTCCAACCCTGCTGGCGTCACCATGCCAGATCATTATTCGACCTCACATGATCTGGGTTTACTCGCCAAAGCACTAGTCAATGAAGTTCCTGATTATTTAAGCTATTCAAAATTACCCAGTTTCAGTTATAACCAACGCTTTCATCGTGCAACCAATTTGGTACTAAAAAATGACCCAAGTGTGGATGGTTTAAAAACAGGTTTTACCAAAGCAGCGGGCTATAATCTTGCGCTGACAGCAAAACGTCCAACCCTGAATCCAGATTTACCAGAGCGTCGTCTGATCGTGGTGGTTTTGGGGACTAAAAGTGCAGTAAAACGAGCCGAAGTTGCACATAAACTGATGAATCTGGCTTATGCTTATACCCGTGATGAAGAAGTCATTAAAGATAAACAGCTTATTGCTGAACTGCCGGTTGTCAAATCTACCTTAAAAATGTTTAAGGTTGAGACTCAACAACCGACAATAGTCACTACATCATTATATGATTTATCACAACCGATTGATCTCAATCAGTTTGATATGCAGACTCAACGTTTACATGTCACTTACGCCAACGGCATAATGACCACAATTGAGCCTTTACAAACCACCAAAACCCATGTCAATGTCGAGCTCAACGAGAAACAATTGACTGCGCCGCTGATGAAAGCAGTTCATCTTGCAACGGTTCAGGTTTATCAAAATAATCAATTGATTCAAAGCATCCAAATTAATGACAATGTTCAAATTCAGGAAGCCAATATTTTTGAACGATTCTTTATGTGGTTCAAAGCTTTGTTTTCGCTATTTGGTCATGATGATCGAAGTGTCAAACTCTACCCACTGAACTAAAAATATTTCGTCGATGATAAGGTAGCTTTTAAGCTACCTTTTTTGTAGAGTTAAATGGCGAGATTTACAGTATAAAAAATTCAATTTTGCATTGAAATTGAGAAAATTGCCCTTATTAATGAAAAAATGAGTGTTTAAATGTGAAAACTTGTGGTTTTTTACGATTTTTCATCTACAAAACCAGTTTTTCACTTTATCATGTGTACTTAAATTGATTGAATGGATCAAATAACATGACTGCTATTGCAAATAACCACGTGGTTTCATTCCACTACACGCTGACTAATGCAGAGGGTGAAACTCTTGACCAATCACAAGGTGAACCACTTGCCTATTTGCACGGCGCAGGTAATATTATCCCAGGTTTAGAAAATGCCTTGGCTGGTAAAACTGTAGGTGAAAAATTTACAGTCAATGTACCTGCTGCTGAAGGTTATGGCGAATATAATCCTGATCTTGTACAAGAAGTACCAGCTCAAATGTTCCAAGGTGTTGAAAACATTCAACCAGGTATGCAATTCCAAGCTCAAACTGATGATGGCGTGCAAATCGTTACTGTTAAAGCAGTTGAAGGCGATAATGTTGTCGTTGATGCGAACTTCCCACTTGCTGGTCAAGATTTAACTTTTGAAGTTGAAATCGTTGAAATTCGTGATGCAACCCAAGAAGAACTTGATCATGGTCATGTTCATGGCGCGGGTGGTCATCACCACTAATCAGTTAATTTACCGATTCAAATAAAGCAAAGTTTCGACTTTGCTTTATTTTTTAAATCATAATGCCCAATCAATATTAAAAACCATCAATTGTAAATTTAATCATCAATTTTATTTTCTTTATTCATTAAACTCACAAAAGATGCCTTCTGATTTGTAATTCGCCTTGTAGTTGTTTTCATTTATTTTTATGATGAAGACTAAAGGTGCATACGTAGTTTCTATTTCAACAGAGATTGCACTTTAGATTTATAACAATGATTGATTTACATAGGAATAATACATCATGAAATATGAACACATTTTAGTTCCAGTTGACGGCTCTGACATCTCTCTCGCTGCGCTTAAACAAGCCGCTTCTATTGCAAAAGCATTTGACAGTAAAATTACAGCAATCAGCTTATTGGCCGTTGATCCATTTAGCGGTGTCGATTTTTATTATGTTTCCCCTGTAATGAAAGATTACTTTGTAGAAGCTCATGCACAAGCAGAGGAAACTCTGGCAAAAGCTGAAACTATTGGAACTGAATTAGGTATTGAGATTGAGACTCAAATTATCAAAGGTGAAGTCTCATCAGAAGGTATTTTACAAGCAGCGGAAGACTTAAAAGTTGACTTGATTGTGATGGGTTCACATGGCCGTAAAGGATTCCAAAAATTCTTCTTGGGTAGCTTTGCGCAAGATGTACTTGGAAATACAGAATTGCCTGTTTTAATTGTAAAAAAATAATCTTACAGCCACTAAAAAGCCCGTTTTTACGGGCTTTTCTAGAACCAAAACAACTTGAGTGAATATCCTCAAATATTGTTTGTTGTTAGCTAATTACAAATCGAGGTTACCATATCTGGTTTATCTTGGCCGAGAATGAACTCTTATAGACCAAGCAGTATATGAATACCTTATTTTTAAGATAGCACTTATTGCCAAATCGATCAAGTTTTACTCAATTATTTTATTAGTCTCTTTGACGAAAATGGAATGCTACATCAAATTCCTTGTAGGCTAACCATGTTGCAATAATACACAGTAACCCCACCCCAAGAAGAATCTTATCCATATTCAAAATTCCTAAAATCAAGAATATACAGGAAAACAGACCAAGCAAAGCACAAATTAAAAAGCCGAGATAAAAGTGACGCATAGGAGATACCCAAAATTTAATAAGAAAAACATTTACACAAAATTACAATGTAAAACAGTGATGATGCTCAATAAAAATCCGAATCGAAGTATACCCTTTTGCCTTTCTTTAATATTTTCATTTAAAGACACAACTTATGTAAACAAACGAAATAAACTGTGAGCTTTTGCAGCAATTCTTATTAAATATTCTAAAATTGTACTTAAACAGTAAAATAATGAATTAAAAGCATATTTTTATCTTAGAATGCCTAAGTTGGTTTGTTCCACGTTCATTATCAAAAATAAATCACTCATCTTTACGAACTGAATAAAATTGAATTGGAGAAAAACATGTTAAAAAAAATCATGATGACGACTGGTATTGTATCTGCATTAGCCATGACTGGTTGTGCCACAATGTCCAATCCATCTACCGACCGAAATCTAGCAATGCTACAAAATAAACTGTGGCTAGTGACTGAAATCAATGGCGTAGAATACAAAGTTAATCCAGCTCAGACGACTAATGTTGCTGCCCTAATGTTTGATAATAGTGCATTGAGTGGTTCTGATGGCTGTAATCGTCTAATGGGCGGATACACTGTCAAAGGTACCCAGATTGCTTTCACTCAGTTAGCAAAAACTCAAATGGCTTGTTTATCTGCAACAGATGTTCCAGAAAAATTCTCTAATGCGTTAGAGCAAACTACAAGCTATAAAGTTTCTGAGAAAAAATTAGAACTTTTAAATAAAGACGGAAAAGTTCTAGTTGAATTAAAAAGTAAATAAATAAGTAAAGCTCCCAATGATAAGTTGGGAGCTTTTAATTTAATGGTAAATATTAGATTTCTTTGATCATTGTTTAAACCCTCTTCATTTTTCTCCCGCAAACAGAAATAAAAGAGGCTTATGAAAAAGTCTTGTGATTTAAAATATTTATCACAACATATATTATCTAGCAAAATCCTTTGCTGACTTTATTTTGAAGTTAAGCCGTTTGTTTCATCTTGAAAACTAAAATGTTTCTGCTTCGCATATAAAAATTCACAAGAACAAATGCCAAAATCATTGCTCCAACAATATCCAAAGGGAAATGTACCCCCAAATAAATACGTGACCATCCAACCAAAGCTGCAATCAGAATAGCAATAGCCCCTAGTTTTTTGCAGCCTTGATATAAAAAAGAAAATGCCAATATGCTAATCGTTAGCATATGATGACTTGGAAAAGAATTTGTTGCTTTATGAGCAATCAGCAAATGCCCTAATCCCAATGCAAATGGTCTCGCATGATAATAAAAGTGATCAATCATGGTGGCAATACAAACACCGATCAGAACCAGCAGCAAACTATGTAAATAGGGTTTTTTATAATTTGAATTCCCTTTAATCAATAAAACGGTACATAAAAGTAGATAAATACCAATCAGATCATGTGAGATAAAAATAGCCACTTTTAATAAAAATGGTGCTGGTGTAGCAGATGCATTGATCCATAAAAATACACGATGATTAACAGTGGAAAGAAACATAAGTCGGTCATAAAAGCCAAATCACTTCGTTTATTAGACTCATTTTAGATTAAGTGTTTCTTAGATTTAAACCACAATAAGTCATTGAAAAATCAATTAGAAAAAATCAATTCATTCCTAATAAACACTTAATCTTGGTTATTTATTCTTTAGGTAGATATACTTTTGGATCTGGTAAAAGTGGCTTTGCATTTAAAAAAATTTGACTGTTTAAATCTTATTTTATTGTTCTCTACTGCCCTCTTGATGCTAATTTTCATACCTGTTGCTGGGTCAGTAGATCAAATGCTCAGTCTTCCTTGGGTAGATCATTCGGGATATTACTTAAGGGAAAGCTGGTTTTTAGTTAAAGTTGGACATGAATTTTTAAAAAATCTCGTGATTTTGATTGCAATCATACATGCTGTTGTCTGGCTGAAATTATCAATTGAAAAATCAAGCTCACCGTGGCGTTCAATCAGTGGCGTTGTGGTACTGGGAATGATGATTTCGGTTGCAGTAATCGGTTTACTCAAATCCCAATCAATACATGCCTGCCCTTGGGCACTCTTACAAGTCAATCAAGAACATGTCGACTGGCTCAGACCTTTAAGCTCGCGAGGTAAGTGTTTCCCAGGCGGTCATGCGTCTGCTGGATTTTCTTTACTCATTTTATATTTTGCTTATCGTCCATTTTATCCCAAACTGGCGCGATATGGACTCGCATTCGCTTTGGTCATGGGTATAGTGATGAGTGCGGTTCAAATGGTACGTGGTGCTCATTTTTTAAGTCATAACTTATGGGCACTCTGGTGGTCATGGCTCATTGATTTTATGTTGTATAAAGTATGGCAAATGCGTTGGTCTTATCACTTAAAGGCCCTCTCAATTTATAACAAGAATTAAGTAAATTAATATTAGTTATTGATTTTTAATTATATTTAATCTAATTATTTCTTAATCTTATCAGTTTTAAATAGAGCATCTGCATCAATTAGCTGAAATTATGCGTATGGCTACTCTATTTAAGCTTAAACGAATCTCCGTCTCTCTAAGAATGTTTAATATTCTGGTCGCCAGTTGGTTGGCCAGTTTCACCAATATTGGTTTCTATGAACATCTTTGTTCTTTCAGTTCTTTTTCAGGATTTATTCAATACTCTTTTATTTTTGTGACTTTTTTAATCTTAAGCGGATTTTATTTCTTTGTCTTACAGATTTTTAGTTGGCAGCATTCAGCCAAAGCACTTGCCGTGGTCTTAATTGTATTGACAGGACTTTCATCTTATTTTGTCAATCAACTGGGTGTAAATATTAATCCTGATCAAATTCAGAATGTCATGCAAACAGATGTCGATGAAGCATTTGATTTATTATCTGTTCCCTTTTTATTGTGGATCATTCAGACCGTTGTTTTACCATTAATCGTTGTATTTTATATAAAAATCAAACCCATTCAGAGTATTAGAAGCCTTGTTCTTGATAAATCAATCAGCTTGATCATTGCTTTGTTTATTATGGGTCTTGGTTTGTTTTCATTCTATAGTCAATACGCGCCTATTTTTCGGGAAAATCGTGAATTAAAAGCCCAAATTTCTCCTTTAAATATTTTGTCGAGTAGTTGGAGTTATGCACATAAAAGTACAAAAGAACAAAATCTACCCTTAATACCTTATGGTGAAGATGCGCATCAAGTCAATCATGCGATCCAACAACCCGCTAAAATTATGGTTTTGGTGGTCGGTGAAACTGCGCGCGCGCAAAATTTTAGTTTAAATGGCTATGCCAAAGTGACGAATCCTGAACTCAGTCAGTTGGATATTGTCAATTTTAATCAGGCATCCTCATGTGGAACACAAACCTCGGTGTCTGTACCCTGCATGTTTTCTGGTATGCCTCGCAAGAATTATGACGCTGCTTTAGCCTCACACCGTGAAGGTTTACTGGATATCGCTCAAAGAGCAGGTTATCAAGTTACATGGATTGATAATAATTCTGGATGCAAAGGCACTTGTGATCGCATAAAAAATTATATCGTGCCCAAAGATGAGCCTGCTTATAAGAAATGGTGTGGAAATGGTGAATGTCATGATGGTGCTTTATTGGCAGCACTTTCTGATTATTTAAAACAACTTGATACTCAGCATTTGAAGCAAAATCAACTCATTGTATTACATCAAATGGGGAGTCATGGCCCAGCCTATTATAAGCGTTATCCTGATGAATTTAAGAAATTTCTACCTGTTTGTGAAACCAATAATATTCAAAATTGTGATCATCAGTCATTGATTAATACTTATGATAATACGATCTTATATACTGATCATATTGTGGCCAGTACGATTCGTGTATTACAACAAACAGGTGTGCCTACTGGATTAATTTATTTATCTGATCATGGTGAATCGACTGGAGAAAGCGGTTTATATTTGCATGGAACGCCTTATTTTATGGCACCTAAAGAACAAACTCATATTCCCATGCTATTTTGGACTTCACAACAATGGCCAGAACATCAAAAAATTCAGAATTGTTTAAGTAAACAAAAGGATCATGCAGTGAGTCAGGATAATTTATTTCCAACTTTATTGAGCTTTTTAAATATTCAAACCAAAGTACTCAATCGCCAACTCGATTTACTCGCACAATGTGGAGGTAGTGTTTAAAGTGATTCGTATTTTATATATCGAAGATGACTTAATGGTAGGCAAATCAACCTACCAGTTGTTTCAACACGAAAAATTTGAAATCGATTGGGCGAAAACAGGTTTAGAAGCCCTCGATTATTTGTTCGGTCAAACTTATCACATTGTACTGTTAGATCTTGGATTGCCAGAACTAGAAGGGTTGGAAGTCCTTAAACATATTCGCAAACAAGTCGATATGAATAAGATGGGGGTGATTATTATCAGTGCGCGTGACCAAAGTCGTGACAAGATTCAGGGACTCCGACTGGGGGCTGATGATTATATTGTTAAACCCTATGATTTTGATGAGTTAATTGCCAGAATTGAATCTGTTTTACGGCGTGGAAACTACAATTCACTCGAAGAAATTCATTTTAAAGTGGGCAATGTTCAACTTTTTCCAAATACGCATCGGGTCATAAAAGGAAAAAAGAAAATCGAACTTTCAGCCAAAGAATGGGCAATTTTAGAACCCATGATGATGTATCCCAATCAGATTTTTTCCCGACAAATGCTCGAACAAAAACTTTATAACTGGGATACTGACATCAGCAGTAATACCATTGAAGTACACATTCATAATCTTAGATATAAATTAGGCAAAGATTTTATTCGTACCGTTCGTGGTCTGGGTTATTGTATAGATACACCAAAAGTTTCAGGGTAGCTGCTGAGATGCCCCCTTTTTACAATAATTACAACAGACTCAAGCAAATTTATCGTGACCTGCCACTTAGTTCGAGAATGTCATGGAGCATCTCGATTTTTAGTATTATTTTGCTGATTATCATTGGTATAGCTGCCTATCGGATCGCTCTTGAAGAATCACAGGAAGTCATTGATCGCCAAATGCAGGAAATGGCAGAATTTCTGGATAAAAATAATCTTTCAAATCGTCTTTCTAGCTTTGATCCTCACAAACAATATGATGAAACCGATGTCTTTATCGACATTATTCCTAAAAATGAACTTGAGTACATCAGTCAGCATCATAACTATATTTTGCCGTATTCAAATTCAGCACATTTCTCCAAACATAAAACCTCTCGGGGTGAATTAAAGATTTATGTATTACCACTTGCAGATAAGCAAATCCAAATTAGCCAGCTCATCAAAGTCCGCCGTCATCTGGCCGAGGAACTGGCATTTAATATGCTTATTCCTTATCTTTTTTTCATGCCATTTGCGATTTATGCAGTTTATCGACTCATACGCCATCACTTAAGATCGATTGATGAACTCAGTGTGACTTTTGCACAACGGGATTATCATGATTTATCCGAGATTCATGTTAAGGATTTACCCGTTGAACTTACCCCTGCGATCAATGAGTTAAATTATTTATTTAAAAGGATTGAAAACGCACAAAAACAACAACAACTTTTTGTTGCGAACGCTGCACATGAATTAAGAACCCCGCTTACTGCCTTGAATCTGCAAAGCTCACTGTTGATGAAAACTCAACGCAATAGCTCAACCTATCATGAAAATTTGCAAGACTTAAGACACAGCCTAGATCGAATGACTCATTTAGTTGAACAGTTAATGGCTTTGGCACATCAAGAGGTTCAACAACATGAACCTCTCGAAAAATTGAATCTTGTAGACGCAACGCGTCGTAATGTCGGTCAATTGCTTGCCAAGGCACATCATAAAAATATGGATGTACAAGTCGACATTCACAGTCCGCCGGAAGAATTAAATATATGGGCAACTCGCAATACCGTAGATAGTATTTTGATTAACTTGATTGATAATGCGATCAAATATAGCCCCGCACAAAGTCTGGTTCTGATTAAAATATACTGTGCAGAAAACGAGCATTGTCAGGTGGAAATTCATGATAGTGGTAGTGGAATTGCACAAGAGCAATATGAATATGTTATGCAGCGCTTTGTTCGACTGGTTGAAACGCAGCATCAAGCTATAGGAAGTGGACTTGGCCTCTCCATTGTGCAATCAGCCCTACAAGCCATTGATGCTACGATGCAACTTAGTAGTTCAGAGCGATTAACAGGTTTGAAAGTCGTCCTGACTTTTAAACAAAATAGAGATGCCAACACATAGTTTTATAAACAACAACTAAGTTGCACAAACATTCAAAAATTATCCCGCCTGATTCATGAGTTCTGTCTAACTCCATGAGTTTATGGAGTTAGATCAGCTTTCAAGGAAAGTCATGGCGTATTTGGATAATACAAATTAGATTCTAAATGAGCCCAACAACTCATTGGGCTCTTTATGGCATTACTCTTCTTCAACTTCGATAGGATCACCATCTTCTGGACGAATATGACGTTCACCATCCTCTGCTGGATCAACACTTGAACCATCTTTGGTAATTGCATTGTACAATTCATCTTCTTTTTTATCATCGATGAATTCTTCATCTTCAAAATCCAAAGGTTCATTATCATCATCGAAATTTAAAGGTTGTTCTTCGTCTATCATGAGTCTTTATCCTTAATAGAAATAGACTTCTTGCATACATCCCTTTTATTTCTCCTTATGAGGGAAAGATAAAAAGGCTTTAACACTGATCAAAGAAGTCTAATACATTAATTTTATAGTCAGTCATTTCAAAATAAGTTTTCATGCAGAAAATGAAGCATCACTGTAAATAATATCGTGGCTCATTTTCCTTAAACTTTAAATCAAAATGGATTCGTTAAATGCGTTTGGTCATCTGCCAGAAAGTGAAGTAAATCCTGTGCAACCCGCTCCTGTTGGGTGGCTAAGACGCCATGCGGTTCTCCCTCATATTCAATCAGGGTCGCATTTGGTATCGCTTTTTTCACCGCATGCGCACTGACTTCAATCGGTACTGTTTTATCTGCAGTTCCATGAATCACCAATAAAGGTACGGTGAACGCAGCAAGATCTGGTCTAAAATCAGTATAGGCAAAGGCTCGAACACAATCTACTGTGGCTTTAAGGCTTGCCTGCATGGCAACTTGTGTATTCCATTTAAGGAACTCATCACTAACAGCATGTTTGAGTAAGCCAACACCATAAAAGTCTTTAAAGAAATCGCTATAAAACTTTGGACGTTCAGCCAATAACCCTTCGATCATTTCCTGAAAAACTGACCCATCGACACCATCGGGATGATCTTCAGTCTTTAATAGAAAGGGTACAACGGATGAAATCAGAGCCACTTTTTTAATATCTTGTGCCTGATAGCGACTTAAGTAACGCGCGATTTCTCCACCTCCCATTGAAAAACCAACCAACGTAACATCTGTTAATTGTTTGTCTTCAATGATGCCGCGCAAATCGTCTGCCAATGTGTCGTATTGATACCCAGACCATGTTTGTTCAGAGCGCCCAAAACCACGTCGATCATAATGAATGACACGATAGCCAGCTTCGACAATTTTCATCGCAATCCAGTCCCAGCTATCAGAGGATAAAGGCCAGCCATGAATTAAAATAACAGGGTCGCCCTGTCCCCAGTCTTTTATATAAAGTTGTGCTTTTACATCGAGTGTTTCATATTCATTTTCAGTGACTGACATGGGTATTATTCCTTTAAGATGGCATACCCTTTTGAATCTACGTGTGATCAGTTTAAATTGATAAAGCTAAAATGTTGATATTTTATACAGTACGTGAAGCTGTGTAGACTTTACGTTTTTATGCCATGAACACTTACTCTCATGAAAATCCAGAGTTCATCAATAAATTAGCCTGATGCAGTAAATATATAGGAGAAACAATCAAATGCTATGCTCATGATTCACCCACATAATTCATGCAACCTCTACATTTCGTTGCGAACTGTATTAGTTCAACAACAGTTCACCAATATTTCATATTTTTAATCATTGTTATATTTGCCCTCATTCATCATTACAACAATGAAATCATCATGAAAACAGAACTTAGTACACAACTCCCTTCAATTATGGCCATGTGGGAATTCTTCAATGAAAACCTACATTTTAAATTGTCGAAATATGAATTTACCCAAGACGGGATTAAAGTTATCTATATCGTTATGGGTACAGATCAATCCGTAGAATCACAACCTAAACGGCTTTCCTGAATTGCTAAGTACGCTTAATTAAGCCTAATACTTTGTTCTTTTGAGGATTTCAAGTTCTTCAACTCGCTCAATCTGGGCTAATACAATTTGACTGGATTTAGCATCATATTTATTAACCCAAGCATAAAGAATATGAGTTGTTGTCCCAAGGCGATCAGCAACCTCGGCAATGCTGTAACCTTTCTCAGTTATTTGTCTAACAGCCTCAATCTTGAACTTATCGATATATCATTTCCCAGTCATAAAACACCTCTTTAATTAGCTATATGGACTGCTCCCAGTATCCTAGACATGAGACAGCTTCATTTGGACTGCCACCATATAAGGTTAAACCAAATTCAGGAGCAAGACCGACCACTGAACCAAGATTGATAATGGCTCCTGATTTCTTCTGGATAAATTGTTGAGAGATTGCATGGCTTAACCTAACCACAGCCATTATGTTCAGAGTAAGCAGTTGTTCTATATTTTTTAAATCCTGTTGACTGAATGCTCCATTCAGGCTCATCCCTGCATTATTGACCAAAATCTCAATACCAGTATCTTGCTGAAGTATCTGCTCAACCCTGCTGATATCCTGATCTTGTGTTAAATCAGCCTGAATCACTTCGACCCCAACCTGATAGGTTTGTATAAGTTGTTGGGCAAGATTGTTTAAACGCTGAAGATCACGTGCAACCAGAATCAGATGATATCCACGCTGTGCAAATCGATCTGCATATACAGCTCCAATGCCTGATGAGGCTCCTGTAATGAGTACTTTTGATGGTGTAGTCATTTGAATTGCTCTTTTTGATGTTATTTATAATCTAAAATATTTAAATTTTGATGTCAATCGTAATCAATGTATAATTTATTTAGAAATCACGTTATGCATAAGGGTTTTAACCATGAAAGTAAGCAAAATTCAGGTGCAAGAAAATCGTAAAAAAATTATTGAAAAAGCGACTCAGCTTTTTAGGAACCACGGTTATGACGGCATCGGGATTGCAGATTTGATGTCAGGTGCGGGCTTTACTCATGGCGGTTTTTATAAGCATTTCGACTCAAAAACCGATTTGGTTAGTATTACGGTCAAACATGGTGTACAGCAATTACTGCATAGTATTCATAACATTGACTTAGATCAGTTTATTCATCTTTATGTTTCTAGATCTCACAGGGATCATCGAGATCAGGGGTGTTCTTTAACTGCCTTGTCCTGTGATGCAGCTAGACAACCTGATGAAGTGAAAATAGAGTTTGAGAATGGTATAGAGCAATTAATCAGATTTGTTACTGACAATCTGCAAAAAAATCAAAAAGACAATGTTGAAGGACAACGAAAAAAAGCCATCAGTATTCTCGCTGAATCTGTAGGTGCTATTGTACTTTCAAGGGCGTGTCTGGATGATTCCAGCTTGTCTAATGAAATTCTGGACGCATGTCGAGCAAATTTATTAACCCAGAATTAATTCTTAAATTTATCCCCATGCTCTCAAATGTAATTTTTGCGACTTAAGAGTTACATCTAATCTGTACTCATTTAGTTTAAAACAGGGAGAATCTATCTCCCTGCTCTATATTCATTTGCTTATTTGATCTAATGATCAATAAAACAACTGACCACAGCTCTGACACTGAAAACTGCATGCTTTTTCGATGATAAGTAATTAAATCAATATCTTGATCTTTTAGTTTATTCTTCAGTTCCTCACTGATATAACCTCGATCCCCATACAGTTTTGCTTCCATAATGCTGACCAATTTCTCAACCACCTTAATGTCAGCGACATGCCCATTAAGCTTTTACCGCGAGACGCAATTCTGTCTCATGATTTATGACGTTGAATCCTTTAATTTTTACAAACAGGAAGAGTGGTAAAATCAATCCATAAATAGTAACTATGCTGGTCTTTCGTTAAAGCTAAATGTAAAGCATGCATTCCCAATTGATGCATATTGATGAGATGGATCATCCGTTGGTAACAGGGCAAGCTTTTCAATAAATATCTTTTATCCTGTTTCAACTATGGGAAAAATGCTTTGAAATTATTGAAATGAGAACACTTGTATCAAACATCGATACAGAATAATGCAGTACTATTCAACATTAGGACTAGAATTGTGATTTTGGTGTGGTAACTCAACTGATGACTCTATTCCTCTTATTTTTGAAGTCAATTTCTTATCCGCGATTCTGGTTAACTCATGTTTTGTCGTATTCTTTTCTATGGTTACTGATCTGAGCTTTAAGATGCTTATCAGACAGATTTATAACAAATTTAGCCATAATTTTATGGTATATTTTTATTCCGAATCAAACATTCCGTAAAATATACCTTTAAAAATAAAGACATCCTAAAACGATATCGGACACACATGGGGAGAGTTTAAACCTAATCTAATGATGTTTAATGTTTTAGGATTTCATCGGACAAGGTCAAATAGAGAGATGGTGCGCTCAGCGCGCACAATAAACACAATCCAAGACACTGATTTTTAATAAATTCCATTAATTCTTTTTCTACATTTACCGTAAAAACTACCGCAAAAAAGATCTGTACACTACCCGAAAATTTCTTAGATATAGTGATGATCCATACGTATATCAGCAAACAATATATCAGATTTCCTGAATAACAAATTCAGTATAAAAATTACCACAATTAAATAAATTGTTATAACCTATACAAAACTTGTAAAGTTTATAACATGAATATAAGCATCCTCATTTCTAGCCTTTCCACACAAAACTCTTCTGCTCGAATGAGAATTTGGCGTTCCATCAAAAGCTGTGGTGCAGCAACTTTGCGTGATGGTGTATATGTTCTACCTAATGAACAAAAGCAGCGCTTTGACCCCATTATTGACGAACATCAAAGTGCCGATGGCATTGCCTATCTATTCGATTCCGTTAGCAACAATAATTTAGACTTAATTCAACTATTTAATAGAAAAAGTGAATACTCTGAATTTTTGCTACAACTGAATGAAATAGAGAGTTCACTGAATGTTGAGCAAAAAAATGAACATTTAAAAAGCATTAGAAAATTAAGAAAGCAACTTTCATCTCTCATCGATATTGATTTCTTTCCTAATGAATTACAAAACACAGCCTTAAACGCGATATCAAAACTCGAACTTAAAATTCATCACCTAGGGGAATCAAATGAGCCCTCTTCTATAAATAGTGATCTACCTTCTCTTAATCTTCATGACTTCCAATCTAAAACTTGGGCTACGCGAAAACGACCTTGGGTGGATCGTTTAGCTTGTACGTGGCTCATTCAAAAATTTATTGATAAAGACCCTACTTTTATTTGGCTACAAGATATTAAAGATTGTCCAGCAGATGCATATGGTTTTGATTTTGACGGTGCAACGTTTACCCATGTTGGTGAGCTTGTGTCATTCGAAGTACTTTTACACAGCTTTAATTTAGCCGATAAATCACTCCTGAAAATCGCTGAAATTGTCCATTACCTAGATATTGGCGGAAATGAGCCACCAGAAGCACTTGGGCTAGAAAAAATATTACAAGGACTAAGAAGCAGTATTCATGCTGATCAACAGTTGGTGGAATTATCCAATCACATTTTTGATGGTCTATATACCAATTTTAAAGGCGAGAATTCATGAATCAATTGCAAGAAAACGATTTCGAGCTCAATCCAGAGGTTAGCTTTAAAGAGGCCATACTGTTTTGGTTAAAACTCGGATTTATCAGCTTTGGCGGGCCTGCAGGCCAAATCTCTGTCATGCACCAAGAATTGGTAGAACAAAAAAAATGGATCTCTGAAAAGCGATTTATGCATGCGCTCAATTACTGCATGTTGCTTCCGGGGCCTGAAGCACAACAATTAACAACCTATATTGGCTGGCTAATGCACAAAACAAAAGGCGGTATCATAGCCGGACTATTTTTCATTTTACCTTCCCTTTTTATTCTCATCGGTCTTTCATGGGTCTATGCAAAATTTGGAAATGTACCTGTCATTGCAGGGCTTTTTTATGGCATTAAACCTGCTGTCACCGCTATCGTCTTTCATGCAACCTATCGTATTGGCAGTAAGTCACTGAAGAATAAATATATGTATGCTATTGCATGTGCCGCATTTATTCTCATTTTTGCCTTTAATGTTCCGTTCCCCCTTATTGTGCTGCTGGCTGCTTTAAGTGGTTATCTCTTAAGTAAATTTGACCCAAAATTATTCACTAGCAATGTTCACGCATCAAGTCTCAAAGACTACGGGAAAGCAATTATTGATGATGATACGCCCACACCTGAACATGCCATTTTCAAATGGTCTCGCTTGATTAAATTGCTGGTTGTTGCAATTATTTTGTGGTGTCTCCCTATAGCATTACTGACAGTAGCTTATGGCTGGTCTCACGCTTATACACAAATGGCTTGGTTTTTCACTAAAGCAGCCTTAATGACATTTGGTGGAGCTTATGCGGTTTTACCTTATGTATATCAAGGTGCTGTTAACTTCTATGAGTGGCTTAAACCAACCCAAATGATCGATGGTTTAGCGTTGGGTGAAAGCACACCCGGCCCACTCATTATGGTCGTTGCTTTCGTTGGGTTTATGGGCGGGTACAACCTTGACCTATTAGGGCCTGAACATAAGTTTTTAGCTGGTGCTTTTGGAGCAACAATTGTTACTTGGTTCACCTTCCTATTTTCGTTTGTGTTTATTCTCGGTGGAGCACCCGTAATCGAATCCACTCACAATCAAATCAAATTTACTGCACCACTGACAGCAATTACCGCAGCCGTTGTCGGCGTAATTCTTAATTTGGCCCTCTTCTTTGCTTACCATGTACTATGGCCAAAAGGGTTTGAGGGGCAATTTGACTACATAGCTGCAGTAATAACCATACTCGCTTGTATTGCTCTCTTTAAATTCAATCAAAGTGTATTAAGAGTCATCGGTGCTGCTGCAATTTTAGGGCTTATCATTAAACTAAGCATATAAAAAAGAGCAGCTCAAATGAGCTGCTCCTTTTTATCTATTTTTATACTGCAGCTTGGAGTCTAGAACTTGTATTAATTTCTACTGAAACGTGCACAATTTCCTCATGAATAGATAAGGCTTTTCTGACTTCATCTGCCGTGATATTTAAACTGCTTACATCTAGTGACAAGATACAAGAAAACTTACCTTTACCTACCTTCCATACATGAATATCAGTAATTACGATTCGGCTATCTAAGTCATCAATGACTTCCTGAATTTCTTGAACAACTGGATGTTCCATTTCAGCATCCAGTAAAGTTTTGCCTGTCTCGCGAATAAGCCCCCAAGACCAATGTGCGACTAGAAATGCACCTACAATACCCAAAACTGCATCTAAGAAATCCCAGCCAAAAAATTTACCTGCAAATAATGCAATGATCGCTAATACAGAAGTCACAGCATCTGCAACGACATGTAAGAAAGCCGCTTTCTGGTTTAAATCATGTTCATGATGCCCATCTTCATCATGGTGATGGTGTCCATGATCATGATGGTGATCATGTTCGTGGTGATGATGGTGATGATGCCCACTATCGTGTAGTAACCAAGCACAAATAAAGTTCACAGCAAGACCAATCACTGCAATTGATATTGCTTCGTTATAGTGAATATTGACGGGATTAAATAGGCGCTCCACCGATTGTATTCCCATAAACAATGCCACAACCATGAGTAAGATCGCACTAGAGTATCCAGCTAAAATTTCTATCTTCCATGTACCAAAACAGAATCGCTGATCTTGTGAATATTTACGTGCCATTCGGTATGCGAAATATGCTAAGCCCAATGCCAGCATATGTGAACTCATGTGCCAGCCATCTGCAAGTAAAGCCATCGAATTAAAGAACCAACCTCCAAAAATTTCAAAGACCATCATGAAGCCCGTCAGGATTGTCGCAATTAAAATTTTCTTCTGCGCTAGCGGATTTCCTTCATCGAATTGATGCGTATGGTTGCTTTTAACATTACTTAGATATTGCATTTTTTTATGCCATCAATAATACTCCCCTACAGTATATTTAGTTTGGACAGAAATGCTATGTCTCATTTGTATCAAGACAAAAAAATTTTAAATCGGGTTAAGCGTATTCAAGGACAAATCAACGCCGTTGAGCAGAGTTTGGCCGACCCTAACAAATCATGCATAGAAGTACTGCAACAGGTCGCTGCAGTCCGTGGTGCTGTGAATGGATTAATGAATCAATTGATTGAAGCACATCTAAAAGAGCATGTAATCAAAGATAAAGATGCGATTAATAAAGAAGAGTTAAAAGAGTTTTTAGCATTACTCAGCCGCTATCAATAAAATGACATGATAAAAAATCTCTTTTCAATTTTTATAGACTTGATATGATGAGTACATATTTATTGGTTAATAGTTTATATGCGACCCCGAATACGTAAGTTTTTAACTTCTCTTTATTCAACTCCAGATTCAAAAGCGCTCGAAATAAAGTTCAATTTAAGTCATCACTGTGACTTTGAACTTTTTAAAAGGTTTAAAAAAACCAACTGCCAAAGCATAAAAAATGCGATTCACAGTATCCTTTATGAGCGAGGCTATACAACTGCCGAAATCTCCGTATTAACAAACTAATTTTTAAAGTTAGCCTCATACTTTGTATGGGGCTTTTGCATTAATGATTACATTACTATTTTATTTCAACTCATAAAAAAGAGGTCTTTTGACCTCTTGTAGACTTTAATGACAGTGGTAATCACCTGTTTTGCTGTTAGTATGGCAACCTTGTTTATTTGTACCACCCGAATGCGCATTTGTATAAGTTACAAACATTCCCAGCACACAAACTAAAACTATTTTTTTCATTTTTGTATCTTCCCCGAGTTGAATAAAACTTTTAGATTATAGAATAACTGGACTGCTCTCAGTATCCTAGACATGAGACAGCCTCATTTTGAAGCTGCCTCAAATGCTTCTGGACTCATCCCATCGAGATGCGAATGACGCCTGATTCGATTGTAAAACATCTCAATATATTCAAAGATATCAGACCTAGCTTCAGTTCTTGATGCATATAGTTTCTTCTTAATTCTTTCTCGCTTTAACAACTGAAAGAAACTCTCAGCAACAGCATTATCATGACAGTTTCCTCTGCGACTCATACTACATTCCAGATTGTGCTGCTTAAGGAATGTTTGCCATTCATGGCTCGTATATTGACTGCCTTGGTCAGAGTGAATCAGAACTTTATTCTGTGGTTTTCTCCGCCATAGAGCCATTAATAACGCATCTAAAACCAGATCTGTCGTAATTCTGGATTTCATAGACCAGCCAACTACAAGTCGTGAGAACAGGTCGATTACCACTGCGAGATACAGCCATCCTTCATGGGTACGAATATAGGGGTGAGTAGACCAAGGGAATCTCACCCTTAGCCCCTCGCAGAACCGGACGTGAACCTCTCAGCTCATCCGGCTCCCATTATCCAACCGATGGTAAACATCCCATTTTCCAGTGCACAAAGGCATTTGGAAAATCACGCGCAAGTCGCCCTAAGGCATATCTAGCCCGTCTTTTATGACGGGCCAAGTTTTTATACTTACGCCTCATCCAGCGTATAAGATAAGCATTCATGTGTTGCCAGATCGCTGACATTGCTGAACCATGGAATCGACCATAGTATTGCTGCCAACCTTGAAGAATTGGATTGAATATTGCAGATAAATCACTTAATTCGCGATTACACATCAGATGTAGATGGAAAAACTGAAGCATTTATCCAGTTGGTTTCTGAAGCTGTACTTGAAGGATTTAAACCTTATCAAGTTGTATTGGGCATTTAATCGGCTTGATCGGTGTATTGATCCCTAGTACTAGATACCATCCACAATTGCATCTAAAATCATTTGTAAAATAAACTCATTAGATGCTGTAACACTGAAGATATGAGCGGTACAAAGAATATCGCTAGTGACTCATAAATCCGTGGTGATTTACTCAATCAATTTCAATCTGATGAGTGAACAGATTCTGTCTATACTGAGTTGTACGACACTATAGGCTGCAGTTTTTTGAACATATAGAAATATATATGCTTTCTGAACAGATCAATCACTAAAGTCATCATACTGTTTTAAATTAAGTTTATACAATTTGTCCCAATCCATTTCTTGAGATGGTAATGGCTTTACTTGGAAAGAGTTATAGCCTTTATGATGGGTAGATTTATAATTTGTAACAATATCGCGTTGACTATCATAGTCTAGATGAATGTACTCATTTTTTATATTGTTCTTCGGTGTTGTTGATTGTGGTAAAAGAGAGGAGTAACACTCCCAACAATTACGAAAGCCCAAAATTTCCTGATTAATCTCATGAAGATGAATACGTTGATTTGCATCAAAGTCAATTAATTGAATGGTCAAATTCTTGGTTCTAGGCTGCTTAGCTACCCAGATGGACATGTTTGAAATATCAAAATGTTGATGCTTGCCTATATCGTTATAAGAGTCACTAGGCAATCTATTTAAACGTTTGATAAGAATGTTGCCCTGATCACGAATCATCAGATTTGAATATCGTTCAATTCGTGTAATACCATCATGACCTTGCTGTAGGTTTTCATAATCAATTTGAAAATGTTCAGCAGCGCGTGCGGAAGTCACAGGGATCCATAAAATGATCAACACTAAACTGAATACGGATTTACATTTATTATTCATGATCAGTAAACCCTAGCGCCTTGATTATTTGTTGAAAGACCCAGGTATTATCCTGAGTACCTTTGAATAAATGAGCATTTTTCCCATCAGCAAATAACATTACATCACCACCCCCATGTGTTTCAGACCGATTAAGTTGTACACCAACAGCTTGTTGGTAATTATCATCAAATACCTGAGATTCAGTTACACTTTGCTTAATATTTTCTCTTTGCCGCTTACCATTGCCAAAAACTAAGACGGTATTGGTATTACCATTCACGTCAAGTGAAGGAGCATGTAGTTTGCCATCTGCCATTTTTTTAGCTAATGCATCTGGTTGTGTTGTTATTTTATAGTGATAATTTAAACCTAAAATACCTGGCTGATTTGGCGTGGTCTTTCCTGTTAGCGCATTGTACCCATTAAAAGTCATGACATGATCATGGTCTGCAGTGACCACAATTAAGGTATTACTGAGATCTACCTGCTGTATAGCTGCATGAATGGCATCATCAAAAGCTTTAGTTTCATGTAATGCGCGTTTGGCATTATTGGCATGCAAAGCATGATCAATACGTCCCGATTCCACCATTAAAAACCATCCACGTCCCTTAGACTGTGCTTCAAGCATTTGAATAGATTTTAAAGTCATCTCAGACAAACTCGGTTGTTTCACAATATTTTTGTTGATTCGATCTAGGTCATAATGCAGATGAGACGTCGCTGAAAATAGCCCCAGAATTTTTTGATTAGGATTAGCTTGCTGAAGGGCTGATGCTGTTTCTACATATTGATACTTTTGAGTTTGCATTTCCTGAATTAAATGTCGTTGATCAGCACGGCCCTGTGGATTGTTGATAGCATGGTAAGGTGTCCAATGGTTACGACCACCCCCCATGAGTACATGAATCCCCTCTTTAAGTTTTGGGTTATACCCCAATCCATTTGGTACTGCCTGTACTGCAATATCAAACTTTGCATCACGATGACAAATATGAGCATAGGTTGCCGCAGGCGTTGCATGGGTTAACTCTGCAGTGGTCACCACACCAACCGCTTTACCTCGTTGTATTGCTAACTCTAAAAGAGATGGAACTGTTTGTTCAGGTATTCGAGGTTGGCATAAATTAATGGCGTTATGAATACTCTGACCATTCGCAAGTTTTAAATCTTTGGGTTCTTTTGCGAGAGTGCCTGTAGGCATGGAAATCACATCATTTTTGTTTTTTAAGCCCGTCATATAGGCACCCATAGATGGAGCACTATCTGTAGTTTGTGCATCTTCAGAATAAGTTTTAATGCGAGCACTATGTTTTAGGCGATCTATTGTAAGCTTACCAGCCTCACCAACTGCGTAAATCCGACTTGCGGTTACTGTCGTAGGTCCCATCCCATCGCCAAGAAAAAAGATAATATTTTTTGCAGGAGTATTAGATGGTGGATCAGCCATTACAGATGTACAGCCACATAATGAAATCAACAACATACTGAATTTAGATTTCATTTCTCAAATCCCATAATCTGATTAAGTCGAAAAAAGACGTCAATATTTTCCAAACTACCTGAAAATTGATCTGAACCTTGACCTATTGCCCCTAGAAAAACATCTGTGCCACCATGGGTCTCAGAATCCTTAAAACCAGTTTGGATAACGGCCTCCTGCTGAAAATCATCTGCAGCTGCACCTGTACACCATCCCTGATAGGAGGGTGTATAACTAAATGTATAGGATGAGGTATTCATCACAGGACGACATTCATCATCATCACGTAATTGAGTTACCGAATCATCATTTCGATTTAGAGTTGGACGCTTTTTCCCATTGCCAAAACTAATGACTGGATAGGGATTACCATTAATGTCTCGTGTTAATCCATTTTGGTTTTTTACAAGTCCGAGTACACTGGTTTGCTGTCTTGGCAGATAAGGGCCGGTACGCTCTACATAGCCATTCAACATGAGCGTGTGATCATGGTCGGCAGTGATGATAATTAAACTATTTTCGAGCAGAGGATCTTTAATTTTCAGAAAATCAATGGTTGCCTGTAGTGTGTCATCTAGCGCAATCACATCCTGAAGTGCTCGTTTTGCATTGGTATCATGCAATGCATGGTCAATCCTCCCGCCTTCAACCATCAGAAAAAAACCCTTGGTATTAGATGAAAGCTTCTGTAAAGCTATTAAGGTCATTTCCTTCAGGCTAGGTTCATTTATCTGTTTGTTTTGACGGTCTAGATCGTAATTTAAGTGGGAGTCATTAAAGAGGCCTATGATTTTGCGCTGATCTGCAGGATCTAAACTGTTCAGCTGACTACGATTTTCAACAACTTGATAGCCCTGTTTTTTAAGTTCTTTTAAGAGATTACGACCATCTTGGCGTTTCCCTCCAGACTCTGTTGGCAGGAAGTGGCGTTTCCCTCCCTAATATTGGAAATGCGCTCGGCTAGAAATCTGGGTGCTCGACGTTTGCAAACAGAATTGATGAGGCTGCACGGAGTCTCATTGTCCTTAGCGACTATCCATAAAGTACTATCCACCCATCAAGTCAAACCGATTTAAAAAATTCCATCGTAAAGTAGATTTCATTCGTTATGAGCGCCCATTACCAGGCGATAGAATTCAAATGGATACCTGTAAATTGGGTCCTGGGCTATATCAGTACACATCTATCGATGACTGCACACGATATCGCGTTTTAAGGATATATAAACGCCGAACAGCAGCGAATACGCTCGACTTTTTAGATTGCGTAATTGAAGAAATGCCTTTTCCCATACAGCGAATACAGACCGATCGTGGGCGGGAATTTTTTGCTGAAAAAGTACAGAAAAAATTGATGCAGCATGGAATCAAATTTAGGCCAAATAAACCAGGTTCACCTCATTTGAATGGCAAGGTAGAGCGTTCTCAAAAGACTGATAAATCTGAGTTCTACGCTACTGTCGATATTAAATCTGAAGATATCCAAGACAAGCTAGCCGAATGGCAGCATTACTATAACTGGATGAGACCACATTCAGCTTTGAAAGGTAAAACACCGATGGAAAGGTACTTTGTATTATGTGAAGAAACCCCTTTCTCTGATGAGGTCCAGAAGCAATACAACCCATCCAATGAACGGATTCAACACGCCAATTACAAGATGGATTTAGAGATCGCTAAATTGAAATGTATTAGTTCAGACTTGATCCAAGTCAGCCATTTTTAGCTGACTTGGAAGAGCGAAATCAATTTATTCTTTATAATTTTGAGTACTGTAAAACTCAGTCGGCAAGCGTTTGAGTCCTTGAGTGCTTTTTGCGTACTGTAAAAATGCCTCAGCATAATCTAGTCCGACTTCCACACGACGTTCACCCGTAATCTGTTTAAAACTGTCATAAAAGTCTTGACCATCTGCAAGGAAATTAATGGTAATGACTTGATAGGTTTGGTTTGGATTTAAAGTTTCATATAGCCCTTGAGCATTGCGAACTTTTAAGTTTGATACACGCTCACCTTTATTTTTGGATAAATCTACATCCCACTGTAAACCACCCGCATAAGGATAGCTGCCCGTATTTTTTTTATTCACGACACCATCCATAGCATCCTCGAGTACATTTTTGATCTCTTGACCCGTCGCCTTTAACTGCACCAGCGTATTTTTAAATGGCAATACCGTATAAATTTTCTCTACACTAATATCACCTTGAGGCAAATCTACTCTCACCCCACCCCCATTTTGGATAGAGATATCTGCGGCAAAAAACTTTTTACCCTGCTGCAAAAAAGCTTCCGCAACGAGCTGTTGCACATCACCACCATGCAGATTGGTAAAATCAGATTTATTACAAATATCCCCTAAGCTAGAACGTGATGCGTCTCTTGTTGTTCCTGGCACACGACGCAAACATAAATTTTCTTCAGCTTTAGCCACAATTTCTTTACCCAATAAGTTTTTAGCAACTTTATAAGGTTCTAAAATGCTTAAA
Source organism: Acinetobacter ursingii DSM 16037 = CIP 107286 (assembly GCF_000368825.1). Lineage (GTDB taxonomy): Bacteria > Pseudomonadota > Gammaproteobacteria > Pseudomonadales > Moraxellaceae > Acinetobacter > Acinetobacter ursingii. Next base: position 407,484 of record NZ_KB849716.1, read on the forward strand.
GCGGTGGCGTCAGGTTGCACCATGATCAAACTATTACTACGCTCAATATCTTGATGAATAGCATTGAGCTCGGCACTGCTCAATACTGGCGCATTTTGAGCAGTACGTTTAAACTCATTGCCTATTAAAATATTGGCTTTGCCCGTACAGGCTTCAACTTTACCATTCGCATCAAAATTGACTTTAAGTTGCCCCACTGCATACGCGTATTGCCAAGCTTGTACCACACAAACTTGATCGCCATCTTTGTTTTTCACCACAGTTGGATAATCACCTTCTGGGCTCATTCCATAATCCTTTAGCTTTGCATCTGCCAATAAGGTATGTGAGTCGCCCCCCACAATAACGTCCACACCAGAGAGTTGTGCAGCCAAGGTTTTATCCTTTCCATAGCCTAAATGAGACTGCACAATAATTTTATTTATGCCTTCTTGTTTGAGCTGATCGATATATTTTTGAGCAGTTGTTAATTCATCTTTAAAAATCGTATCTGCATTTGGTCGAGAGGCATTTTTAGTTTTATCCGCAATAGATAAACCGATCAATGCAACTTTTTGCCCTTCTTTTTCAATAATGGTATATGGCTTCACAAGTTCTGTTTGGTAGAGCGCTGATGTTTTTCCAAACTCGACATTCGCACTTAAGACTTGGGTTTTATTTGTACAATTACCTTTGTTATTTAAGAACCCAATAAATTTATTTAAACCTTCATCGGTATTATCAAACTCATGGTTGCCTAGCGTTAATGTATCGAAACAAACTGTGTTCATGAGATCTGCCTCTGCTTCACCTTCTTTTAAAGTAAAGTAAAGGTCTCCCGTAATGGCATCCCCTGAATGAATTTTGATTGGGTTTTTCTCAGTGCTCGCCAAACGGTTAATCAATGCTGTCACGCGTGCAAAACCACCATTTGCAACCTGGATCTCTTCGCGCTGACCTGACGAGGTTTCAAGCTTTAATTTGATGCTTTCTTCATCTAAATGTGAGTGGCTGTCATTTATGTGCAGCACATTAATTTCCAGTGGTTTGGGTTGAGCGACAGGACTTAGGTCGGTATTGTCTTGACTATCATTATTACACCCAACCAAAAATAGACCAGAAACGACTAAACCGCAGGTCAAACTCGAAACATGCTTGGTTTTATTTTTAAAAATCACGGCTATCCCCATGTGATCATCATTTAAACCTTTATCATGTCGTCCTGCAGTTTCAATCTCATGACATCCTCACTTTTTTCTCATTATTTTTATAACAAATGGTTTAGATTATAATTATTTAATAATCATGCATTTGATTAAGATATATTCATTTTTTGACGCAATAAAATAGGGAGAAATACAAATTTCCCCCTATGATCACAATTATCTAATCAATTTTTAGATTTATCCGTGCTTGATTTATCTCAAAATTTACGTCTGCGCATTGTGGTTGCTAAAACTAACCCCGTTAAAGTGAGCATTGACCATAAGCCCATACTGCCGCCACTGGTTTCGCCTTTATCCATATTGCTTTCTTTCTTATCATTTAAATCCATATCGACAATTACAGGATCATGATCGGAAGAACGGAATGCGTCATCGCTATAAAATGCTGAAATTTGCTCAGCTGTTTTATATTCTTCGTTATAGTCCACAGCTGTCGGCTCATCCGCATTGATGTGCCATGCAAATGCTCGTTTCACCATTGGATATAAGTTTTCATCAGCAATTGCATGGTCTAAGTTCCCAGAACCGCCATTGCCGTTGGCATCACTTGCGACACCAAAAATATAACTGTACGCAGATTTACCCTGACCAATTTTTTCATCATTCAGCAAAACTTTATAATTAGCTTTTTCCAATTCCAGTATTGGATCCTCTTTTGCATAGCTATTCATATCACCGACCAGTAAATAGTTCGGGGTATTGACCTTGGTTGGATTGGTTGCAATCCACTGCATCAATTTTTGAACTGCAGTTAAACGCGTAGAATTCCAACAACCTTGACCATCCCCTTGGTCAGCATCTAGAGAGGTTTTATCACTAGGGCAACTTCCTTTAGATTTTAAATGATTTGGCACCATAGTAAAAACCTTACCGCCAGATAAAGCTTGGAAAGTCTGCGCCATGGTGACTCTGTTCTTTTGAGACAGATCGTCATAGACTGCGGCATCGCCCACGGTCTTAACACGCTTGCTGTTATAAATAATGGCAACCGCAATCGCATCTGTTCCTAACGTTGTCATCTTGGGTGGAATAACATATTTCCAATCAGCACCTAAAGCTTTGGTGAGATAAGCGACTGCACTTTTCTCATCATATCCATTATTTGCGATTTCCATTAATCCATAAACGTCTGCATCAATTGCTTTTAAAGCGCTTACAATTTTCTGATGCTGCTTATTGAACTCAGCTTGTGACGTTGCACCACGTTCTGTAGGGAAACCTTGTGCTGCTCCATTATCATAATTTAATACGTTAAAAGCAGCGGCACGAATTTGCCCAGAATCTTTTGCTAACACTGGTGCTCTTGAATTAGTTTCTCTAATAATTTCAGGCTGTGTTTTATTTAAAATTGGCTGAATACGCCATGCATTGAAGCGATATTCCAAAATCCCTTCGACATTTTTCAATTGATCGCCACTTCTTAAAGTATTTACTGCACTGAAGTTTTGCGGCAGCCATGGCGTTCTATTTTGATTGTTATAGCCATCATCCAAGATAATTTTTGATAATAAATTTTGTTTGGCCAAATTGACTGCTTCAGCAGATTTCGCAGGATATAAATTGGTTGGAATATACAAGCGCCCTAAACTTAATGAAAGTTCACCAAATCGCCCATAATTATAATTTTCACTGATGGTTAAAGTCTGCGGTATCTTGACCAACATGCCTTGATAGCGTTTAGGCGTATTCCCTTGTACATCCGTCAAACTTGTGAATGGTAATTGTAAAGGAGTTGCACTCACCAGACTTTCTGCCTGCTGATTACAGGTTTGGATATTACTACTTAGCTGATCGAGCTGTAGCTGATTTTGATAAGCACTTAGACGCCCCTTAAAGATAACTTCTTCACCTACTTTCCCGCCAGTCACAGTACTACTTGCGGGTAAGTAAACAAAGATCGCATTGCTTAATCCAGTTTTGGCTTTGCTATCTGGGGTTTGAATATAGAACCCTGAAAAACCATTTTGATAACGATAGTCAGCTGTGATAATACCGCGAACAACGTATTGTTGATTCAGTGCAGCAGTTTGTAAGTCTGCAATTGGAGTATCTGCAGTACTACACACTACTTCAGTCAATGGCGACTCAGTATTTACTGCACCCAAATTACTATTGAATGCATTTCGATCAGACCATTTAGACCACTCACTGTCTAAATCAAATGTTGCTGTAGGATCAATCGAAGTTACAGGATTTGAATTTTTAGTACGTGACAAACTATTTTGGTAACTCGTAAATGCCGTCCCCCAACCAGAACCTGGGTCTTCTCCCACTCGACCAAAACGATCAATTGGCGTACCTTTATAGAGCAGAACTAAAGCATCATCTCCATTAAATGAAAGCCCCGCCTCTTGATTGACTTTAGTACCAATTTCGGTCTGTAATTCTGAGCGGCCAATAATATACTTTGCTTTACTCGCAAGTGAGCCTTGTAATGAAAAAGTCGCAGACTTGGTGATCGATCCATTACTAAATTGATGAATTTCATAATCAGCTAAATTGACTGTACTACTATCAGGATTATAAATTTCTAAACCTTTACGATTAGCAGAACCGTCAATATATTGACTGAACATCAGCTGTGCATAGCTTGGAAATGAACAGCCTAACAAAGCCAAGCTGAGACATAAGGTATGTGGTTTTAAAGTCTTCATGTTTTTTAAATGTTTGTTAAAATTGCAACTAGACTAATTTTTGTATATGACATCACCATGAATAATTAATGACAGTTTTTCGGACTATAGGCTGTAAATCAAAAACCTTTAGACTCAGCATTAAAAGCTTTTTTAATAGTTTTTCCTCCAAATCTATCCAATTAGATTTGATCTACAACATTTAGTTCAATAATACTCAATGCAGCATCTACCCCAAAGTACCCGAAATGCAACTGTCATCAATTTGTAATAAAAATCGATTATAATTCATGTGATATTGCAACTTTTCTTTGCGAGTTTATAAATGTCAGACAAAATCAGCTTAAACTATTTAAATGAACTCATTCGTAATGCTGAGAAAAAAGATAAAAAAATTGACAAGATCTTATTAGGCTATAAGGCGTATTATTTTTTTATGTCTGACAGCGAATTCCATAAAGAAGTCACTAACTCTGCCCTTTCACCAAGTAAACGTAAATATAAAGACTATAAAATCAAAGTGACTCAGGACGAATATCAAATTGATTTAAAATTTCAGGAAAAATAAGCAGGATTGCTCTAATTCTCAGGTTTAAACTCTTTATTTATTGACAGCCATTATGATTAAAGCATCAAAAAAGACAATCTAGACATTAGATGACCTGTTGTACTTAAGATCGTTACCCGCCAATTCAACATCATCTGATACAATCAAAATAACGTTTCACGTATCCTGTGAACTCCTGTTTTCTGACCAAATAGCACTCCGATAGTGTCCTCTTAAAATTTATTGGACACTATCGTGGTATTAATGAGTTAGAAAAGTGGGGCTCAGCGGATGCTTACGATTAAACAAACGATCGAGCCATCCGTTACCCTGCTCACACCATGACGAATCAGCTTTAAAGATTACGCTGATTGACTCGTTTAGACAGTTCTTCAGCCGATTCTTTTCGCTCCGTATAACGGTTGGTCAAATAGGCACTCTGACCGCGAGTCAGCAAAGTAAACTTGTATAGCTCTTCCATTACATCAACAATACGATCATATAGCGATGAAGGCTTCATCCGTCCTTCCTCATCAAACTCCAAAAAGGCTTTAGGAACAGAAGACTGATTTGGAATCGTGATCATCCGCATCCAGCGCCCAAGAGTTCGCATCTGGTTTACACTGTTAAATGACTGTGATCCACCGCTCACTTGCATCAAAGCCAATGTTTTACCCTGCGTAGCACGAATAGCTCCTGCAGCAAGTGGAATCCAATCAATCTGTGCTTTAAAGATTGAGCTCATCGAACCATGCCGCTCAGGCGAACACCAAACCATGCCTTCAGACCAAGCCAACAATTCATGCAGCTCTTTAACCTTTGGATGTTCCAGATCACCATCTTCAGGTAAAGGTAAACCTTTGGGATGAAAGATTTTAACCTCACAACCAAAACGCTCAAGAATTCGCCCAGCTTCCATCACAGCTAGGCGGCTATATGAACGCTCTCTGTTTGAGCCATATAGCAATAAGATACGTGGTGGGTGACTTAGTTCTTTAGCCTGCACTTCCGCAAAAGTTGGTGTCGGTAAAAGATCAGATTCAAGATTAGGGAGTGTCATCTTTGCCTCTTAAGAATTTGGATAATATTTTTTCTTCAGCCACAAGGATACGCTAACCAGTGCAATCAGCACGGGCACTTCAACCAATGGGCCAATAATCGTAGTAAAGGCAATTGGTGAAGCCAAACCAAAGGTAGCAATCGCAACGGCCAACGCTAACTCAAAATTGTTACCTGCTGCGGTAAATGAAATTGCGGTGGTTTTGGGATAGTCATTCCCCATCCACTTACTCATGAAAAAGCTGACAAAGAACATCACGACAAAGTAAAGCGTCAATGGAATTGCAATCCGCAACACATCCATTGGCAAACTCACTACATCACCGCCTTTCAAGCTAAACATGGCTACAATGGTGAATAACAAGGCCAATAAGCTGAGTGGACCAATTTTGGGTAGAAACTGATTCTGATACCAGTCCAGACCTTTGGCTTTCACTAAAGATAGACGCGTCAGGAAGCCCATCAGGAATGGAATCCCCAAGTAGATAAGGACAGCATTGGCAATGGTCCAGAAATCAACATTGATGACATTCCCTTCTATCCCAAAAAATGGCGGCAGATAGGTCAGGAAGAACCAGGCATAACTGCTAAAGAACAGAATCTGAAAAATGCTGTTAAATGCGACCAATGCAGCACCGTATTGATTGTCCCCGCATGCCAGTCCATTCCAGATCAGTACCATGGCAATACAACGCGCCAAGCCAATCAGAATCAGACCTGTCATGTATTCTGGATAATCACTCAAGAAGACTATCGCCAATACAAACATCAGCACTGGCGCAATCAGCCAGTTCTGAATCAGAGAGAGCGCTAATGTTTTTTTATCCTGAAATACTTTGGGCAAAGCTGCATAATCTACTTTGGCTAATGGTGGATACATCATCAAAATCAAACCAATCGCAATTGGCAAGTTGACTGAATTTACACTCATTGCGTCCAATGCGACGGATGCTTGTGGAAATACCACCCCAATCGCAACACCCAGTGCCATGGCCACAAAAATCCATAGCGTCAGGTTACGATCCAAAAAGGATAATCCTGGTTTAGACATGATCTGCTCGCTTAAAGATGGGAAATTTGATTAATTTCAGCAATAAGCTGAGGACGGCTCATGTGATGGGTATCTAATGCAAAAAGTGCATCTAAGCGTTTGTTAATATGTTCTACAGTACTTAAAAATGCCTGTAATTTTTCTTGTTCAGGCAAATCTAAATGTGATGGATCAGATAGACCCCAATGTGCTTTGATTGCTCCTCCTAAATACAACGGACAAGCTTCTTGTGCTGCCGCATCACACACGGTGATGACGACATCGGGCTGATACTGTTCACAGGCATCAATCGTTTTACTCGACAAACCTTCGGTAGACAAACCCAGGTTCTGTAAAGTCTGAATGGTTAACGGATGAACTTGGCCAGAAGGTTTACTTCCAGCGCTATAAGCTACCCAACCTTCAGGCGCTCGACTATTAAACAGAACTTCAGAAAGAATACTGCGACAACTGTTACCCGTGCACAGAAACAAAAATTTCATAAAAACTTACTCGCAATGGCTCTGAATCGATAGAGCTGAGGGATCAAATAACACGGGAACATTGCTACGTTTAAGTGTATTCAGAATTTCAAAGCACCATTCAGGTAGTTGTGGGTTAAGACTGTAATACACCCACTGCTTTTGCCGACGGTCATTCAGCAAACCACTTGATCTTAACAGGGCTAAATGCCGTGAAATTTTTGGTTGGCTTAACTGGAGTTTATCTGTCAAATCACAAACACATTGCTCTTCGTTTTCTGCGATAAGCATGACAATACTGAGACGTGTTTCATCAGATAAACATTTAAAAAACTGAACGTGGTCCATAACTGCTCCCATTCCATTATGCAAATATACACATATCCATATATTCAGTAAAGAGTACTCATTATAAAAGTATACCCATATCCGTATATGCTTGCCAGAAAGGGAAAAATTTAAAACTTCTTAACATCTCAAGACACAAATAAAAAAGACCCGTGGCTTATGCCACAGGTCTTTTTTACAGTTTTCCACATACACTTATTTATTTTTTTCAATCAACTCCACAATGGCTTGTGGTTCCAAAACTTTGCCACTTGAAACGATTTGATTATCTATGATCAGACCTGGCGTACTTAACAACCCTGTTTCAGCAATTTGCATCATATCAGTTACATATTCAATTTCTGCCTGAACACCCGTACTTTTTACAGCTTCTTCAGTTGCAGCCAATAAGGCTTTGCATTTACGACAACCTGTTCCTAAAACTTTAATTTGCATCTTTATTCTCCACACTTTTTATAAAAACCAATAACCCAAAGTATTCAGGCTATAACCAACAATCAAGATTCCCACAAAAACAATCCCTACAAACAGGCTCAATAAACGGGTTTTCACCACTTGTTTTAACAAGATTAGCGATGGCAGAGAAAGTGCGGTGACCGCCATCATAAACGCTAAAACCGTCCCCAAGCCAACGCCTTTAGTCACAAGTGCTTCTGCAATCGGCAAGGTGCCAAAGATATCCGCATACATTGGCATTCCGAGAATCGTGGCAATCAGTACGGAATACCAGTGTTCCTGACCAAGTAAGGCGGTAATCCACTGCTCAGGAATCCAGTTATGAATTGCCGCACCAATCCCGACACCTATCAAGACATAAAGCCAGACCTTACTAAAAATGTCTGTCACCTGTTCCCAAGCAAATGTACGCCGCTCTTTTGCAGTCATGCTGAAATCTTCATCGTCACCTGAGATTGTTTGATGATGAGTCACAAATTCAGCCACATACTTTTCCATTTTCAAGTAGCTGATTAATGACCCGCCGATGACTGCCAGCACTAATCCAAGTAACACATAGACCAATGCAATTTTCCAGTTAAAGATACTCGCCAATAAAATAATTGAAGCCAAGTCAACAAGTGGTGATGAAATCAGAAAGGAAAAAGTGACGCCTACCGGAAGTCCTGCACGGGTAAAACCAATAAACAACGGAATCGAAGAACATGAACAAAATGGCGTAATAGTACCGAGTAATGCCCCCATGATATTGGCTTTGATTCCTGTCATCCGACCTAAAATCAGCCGAGTACGTTCTGGAGGGAAATAGCTTTGAATATAAGATAATGTATAGATCAACACTGAAAGCAGAATAAAGATCTTGAATACATCATAAATAAAGAAATGGACACTACCACCCAACCGGGTTGCAACGGATAAACCAAATACATTTTCAACGAACCAGCGCACCCCATCCGAGAGCCAGGTCATTTTAAGTAGAACATCATTTAACCAAGCAAAAATTGCGACAATGTTCTCCATTTAGATCTCCTGCTCTACACTGATACAAAGTCCAACAGCGTCTGGGGTTTCACCTTTTATTTTAAGCGTCTGCCTTGCTCATCAATGATGACTTCACCATCTTCTTTAGCGAAAGCTTTTAATTGCGGCAAAGGTAGAATATCTAGCACTACTTCAGATGGGCGACATAAACGAGTGCCCAAATCTGTCACGACCAAAGGACGGTTAATCAGGATGGGATGTTCAAGCATAGCATCAAGCAATTGCTCATTTGTCCAGTTCGCATCGTCTAAATTAAGTTCAGTATAAGCATCTACATTTTTGCGTAACACATCACGAACACTTAAACCAGAGTCCTGAATCATTTTAATCAGCTGATCTTTTGATGGTGGCGTAATCAGATATTCAATTACTTCTGGTTCGATCCCCGTGTTGCGAATAAGCGCCAAAGTGTTACGAGACGTGCCACAGGCAGGATTATGGTAAATTTGAACTTTTGGCATTTGATCCATGAGTATAATCTCTTAAACAGACAGCCTTTTATATATGAATATTCGAATATACGCAATATGGAATATATGATTAACTACAAGTACCAATAAATAAGAAAAGCTCCTGAATCAATCAAAAACCTCCCATTTAGGTATTTCTGAAACGGTGTCAATTAAATTAAGAAGCTAAAGCTTCTTTTCGGATTCTCAACTCACATTAGGAACATCCCTCATCTAACAAACTGCTCCAAGTCAAATAAAGGATATTTCTCCCCTCACCCTCTGCTATAGCAAGAGTTTTTCCCACAATTGGAACCTGATCTGCTATCTGTTGAATAAAATGATTGGGCGAAATGCCATACAGATCCTGTGTTTGCGAATAAAGATTATCCCAGTGCTGATTCATATCGTTTCCCAATGATTGAAAAAATTAAGCTGTGAATTCTTTAAATGCTTCCAATGCATTAGCGGCATACATCAATGAAGGACCGCCCCCCATATAAACTGCAACACCAAGCACTTCCTCTAATTCTTGCAATGTCATTCCCATTTTGACTAGGGTTCTGACATGAAAACCTATACATCCATCACATCGTGCTGCAACACCAATCGCTAAGGCAATCAGTTCTTTTGTTTTAGGATCAATAACACCATCTCGCATTGCAACTTGTGACAATTGATTAAAACTTTTCATTAAATCAGGAGAATCCTGCGCTAATGTCTTTAAACTGCCTGAAATATTTTGAGTTAATTCTTTGTACTTCATGATTTTCTCACTTGAATGTCCATAAACTTAAGTTAGACTTAAAATAGAAATCTAGTTATTTCTCTACTGGATAACCCTGCTCTAGCCATGCTTGGAATCCACCCTGAACAGATTTCACCTGAGTAAATCCCATATTCTGTAAAGTATCTGTAGCCAGAGCTGATCGGCCACCCGTCCCACAAATCAAATAAATCGGCTGATCTTTAAGATATTCTAGTGCTTGCAAGGTATCGCAATGATGGCTCGCCACAGGATGCTGGTGAATTCTCATTTCTAAAACACCACGAGGATAATTCACGGCTCGGTCTATCGCTGCCGCCTGAAATTCATCCGGTTCCCGAACATCAATCAGAATGGTTTTATGGTTTTTCATGGCTTCAAGTAAGCCGTCTACCGTCACTTCTTGAATTCGGTTTTTTGCCATTGAAATTAATTGTTCTGCTGTTTTCATTACTCTTTACCTCTTCCCATCTTTAGAAATCTGGTCTCTGATTAAATATTCATGTCTTTAAAATGCAGTTTTTAAATTTGGCTCTAATCTCTTGCTTGTATTAAGTTATGATGACTGTAGAAATTAAATAAAATGCTACGCTTATGACAGTTATGGCAAAAACCTTTTGGATTTGACTATTCTTAACTAAAGGCATCAAACTTCGACCAATCAACATCCCAGCCATGCAAGCTAAAACGAAAGTCAGCGTGACCGAAACGGGGTATTGAAAACCATCTAAAATATGAGCTGAAATGCTGACACCACCTATCAGGAAAATAATCATCAACGAGGTCGCAACAATACTGCGCATATCAAGATCAGTTACTTTACTCAGTACTGGAACAATCACGAATCCCCCACCTACCCCAAGCAAACCAGTCAATAAACCTGCCACGACACCAATGGCACCGAGAGACAATGCAGTTTTCATGTTCCAAATCAGACGACCAGTTGTTTGGTTAACTTTACACAGCACACCTGCATGGTCATTCACTTTTTTAAAAAAAATCCGGTAAGCAACCACGAGCATGACTAAACTGAATGCTAAGGTAAGCCATACAGGAGAAATTATTCCTCCCAGATGCACACCATAACGTGCTGAAGGAATGCTAATCAGTGCAATCCAAAGCGCAGCCCGATAGCGTACTATCTTCTTAAATAAGCCTTCAAATGTTCCAACCAAGGCAGATAAAGTGACTGCAAGCAAGCCAACAGGTGCAGCTTGTGCGACCGTCCATCCTTGACTTGCCATCAGTGCGGGTACGGCCAGAATGCCACCACCAGCACCGGTTAACCCAAGCAAACCACCGATGGCCAGTCCTTCAAGTATTAGCATCCACATCGCTAGTGCCCGCCCTCTATTACCAAACCAATTAAACAAAACTTGTTGTTTAATCTTAAAATTTGCCTATTTGAAGTAATTCAGTGGAAGTTTTAAATAAGAAACACCATTCTCTTCGGGTTCAGGGAATTGTCCTGCTTTCATATTGATCTGTATCGAAGGTAAAATCAGTTTGGGCATACTTAAACCCGCATCGCGTTTATTACGCATTTCAACAAAATCATCTTTGGTCGTGCCGTCGTGAATATGAATATTCTGATTTTTTTGAGTCTGAATATCCGTTTCACACATATAGGTATCGCGCTTTTCTGGCAAATAATCATGGCAGAGAAATACACGTGTTTTCTCAGGCAGTTGATACAAACTTTGTATTGAATCAAAAAGGATTGATGCGCTCCCCTTCGGGAAATCACAGCGCGCTGTTCCATAATCTGGCATGAATAAGGTATCACCCACAAACACGGCATCACCCATGACATAACTCAGGCAAGCAGGCGTATGTCCCGGTGTTGGAATGTTATAGGCTTTCAATGTTCCGATTTGGAACGACTCATGATCTTCAAATAAATAATCAAAGAGCTGCTGGGCATTCCATTGTTTAATATCCAGATGATAAATCGCACCAAAGGTTTCCTGTACAATGCCAATTTTCTGGCTCATAGCAATCTTGCCACCTAACTCAGCTTTGAGATATTGTGCAGCAGTCAGATGATCAGCATGTACATGGGTTTCGAGAATCCACTCAACCGTTAAACCCTGCTCTTTAATATAGGCAATAATTTTATCGGCATGAATAGTGGATGTACTTGCTGATGCCGGATCATAATCCAGAACGCTATCAATAATGGCGCAGGCTTTGGTCGCCGGATCACGTACAACATAACTGAAGGTATTGGTATCTTCGTGAAAAAAATCTTTTACTATAGGTAAGTTTGACATCGTTAAGCTCCTGACCATTTACGGTGAATCCATACACCCAGCAGCATTGCTACAATAAAATAGAGCACTTGATAGTGGCCCAAACCTATCAAGGTGAAACTTGGTGCCGGACAGATGCCGGCAATACCCCAACCTGCACCAAATAAAACCGCACCCGTCATCAGTTTCTTGTCTATCTGATTATTTATGGGTAAATCAATAGATTCATTGAAGACCGTTTTTGGTTGTGCTGCACGTACTGCTTTCTGGAAAGGAATAAAGGCCACCGCAATCGCGCCCATCATCACAAAGGCCAGGCTGGCATCCCAATTACCAAACAGATCCAGAAAGTCGAGTACTTTTTCCGGATTAGACATGCCTGATACCATCAGCCCCACAGAGAACAGTGCACCAAATAAAAAGGCAAACACATTTTTCATTTTAGAATGCTCCTGTGATATGACGGATAGTATAAACGGTGACAAAACCTGTAAACATAAAAGTCATGGTCGCGATTATAGAACGCTTAGACAGGCGACTGATGCCACAAATTCCATGACCACTGGTACAACCCGAACCCAGACGTGTCCCAAAACCCACCAGTAGACCTGCCACAATCATCATCAGTGGGCTGGCATTCAATTCGATTTCAGGTTGTACAAATAGACCATAAATAAACGGTGTGAGAATCAAGCCTGATAAAAACCAGATTGCAGGTGTTTTAAACATGGATTTTGAGTTTAATACTTGCCCAATCAAACCACTGATTCCTGCAATACGGCCATTGACGTAAAGATAGCCAACCACGGAAAGCCCGAGCATTAAGCCGCCAATAAATGCGATGAGGAAGTCATGCATGATGAATCAATCTCTATACAATATACTTTTTTATATTATATAATAAAAAATATTAATCAAGCAGTTTTATGGTAAATTATGTAAACTGCACGGGCTACATCAAAAGTTGTGAGGACATTTATGGATATGATTGCTGAAAATGCCAAAATTGATTTTTCTCAAGTCGATTTCGTCAGCCAATGCCTGAAAGTTTTGGCCAATCCTGATCGCCTGAAAATCTTATGTGTCCTGGTGGATGGGGAAATGAATGTTCAGGAAATTGAAGAATCCACTGACATTCATCAACCTACACTTTCACAACAACTGACTGTCCTACGTAAGGCTGACATGGTCAGCACACGACGTGAGGGTAAACAGATTTTCTATCGTCTGAGTGATCCCAAGGTCTTAAGTTTGATGCAAAAGCTGTACGAGCTGTATTGTGCGAATTAATCCGCTTAGTACAGCCAAAAAGAAATGATCAGAAGCAGTAAACCTTTGTTTTTTTAATACTCTTAATATTGAAAAATCTTGTACTCATTTTTTCTCTAGATTAGATTTAGTGAACTAAATCTGAAAAATATTTTATTCAAATTACACAGGGTTATAATTTATCGATTTACAAGTTTGTTCTTATATCGTGCTAGAATTTTGATGTCTACTCAATGTTTCGAACTGCTTTTACCAGAAGAGTGATCTACATTCCGGCTCATTCCATCTCGTGTTTGGAATCACTCTGAATTCTCCCATCCACCAAATTAATCGTTCGATCACAGGTCGCCGATAATCTAGGATCATGAGTCACCAATAAGACTGCACAGTCATGTTCGCGATGGACTTTACGAAATAATTCAAACATTTCCGCAGCAGTTTGAGTATCCAGATTACCTGTCGGTTCATCGGCCAACAATAGTGCAGGCTGAGTAATCAGTGAACGTGCAATCGCTACGCGTTGCTGCTGCCCTCCAGAAAGCTCATTAGGTTTACGGTCAGCGAACTTATCTAACCCTACAGCGGCCAATAATTCATGGGCATATTGCAACGCAGATTGATCTGGCTTACCTTGCTTCAGCATTAATGGCATGAGTACATTATGTAAGGCAGTAAAAGCCTGTATAAGATGATGGAACTGAAACACAAAACCTATACTATTGCCTCGTAATGCTGTCCGAGCCGTATCATCCATACGGCTTGTAGCCTGCCCCAACAAGTACAACTCACCACGACTAGGCTGATCTAATAAGCCGAGAATATTCAGTAAAGTACTTTTGCCTGAACCAGAAGGACCAATTAATGCAGCAAAGTCATTACGTTGAATACACAGGTCAATTCCATGTAATACCTCCACTTCATTAGGCTGCCCAACATTGTAAGACTTTCGCAATGCTTCTAAACGCAGTACTTCCTGAGATGGATCAAACATGACGAATTGCCTCCACAGGATCAAGTGCAGCAGCCCGACGGGATGGTATTGCAGCAGCCAAAATACCTGTCACTGTCGCCAAGAATAATGCCGACAAGATAAGCTTGATTGAAATCGAAATATAAAACAAGCCGGGACCAAACTGATTAAATCCCCAGATCAAACCATAACTGACTACACTACCAAGCATCGAACCAAGCAGACCAAAAATTGCTCCCTGAAACAAGAAAACTCTTAAAATTTGTGCTTGTGTCGCCCCCGTCGCACGTAAAATACCGATTTCCCGAGTCCGTTGCACCACACTCACCGACATCACACTGGCAATGCCAAAAGCGACTGAAATCCCTACAAAAACAATAATCATGTTTGTAGAAAGACTTTGAGCGGTAATCGCATTCATTAATTGAGCATTGGTTTCAATCCAGCTTTCTGCTTTTAATCCTGTCAGGCGTCCAACTTGTGAGGCAATTTGATCCGCCTGAAAAATATCCTGAATCGTCAGATCAATCACGGTCACGCCGCCCGGCAAATTAAGTAAAGATTGCGCCTGTTTCAAATCTAGATAGACATAGCGCGCATCCAATTCACGCACGCCCAGTTCAAATATCCCAGAGATATTCACCACCGCATTTTTCTGTTGCCCAGTATCTAACCTTAATTTGCTCCCGACTTGCACACCCAAATCTTTGGCCAATTGACGCCCAATTAATACATTATCCGCACTGACTCGTAGTTCACCACTCACCATATATTGCTTTAACGGAATAATTTGTCGATAACGTTCAAGATTGATACCAACCAAAGCAACCGATTGAATCGCCTCTCCACGCTGTACAAATGCAGGACCAGAGATCACAGGAGAAACCGCAGTCAACACCGGTAAATGATCTAAAGTCCCAGTAATCTGCTGACAATTATTAATAGAACGTAAGCGTTGTGCACGCTGATCTTCTAGTAACAACTGAAGTGTTCCTGCTGCTGGTGGCACAATATGATTCACCTCATCTGGTGAGAGCAAACGAATATGCGCTTGTGTCCCTATAGTCCTTTCTACAATATTCGATTGTAAACCCTGAATTAAGGCGCTAATGAACACAATGACCGCTACCCCCACCGCGACGCCAATGGTAATCATCATCGACTGTGTGCGACCCTCTCGCAAAAAACTGATTGCGATGGTCCACTCGGTCCAAAGTCGCCTAAAAAAGTTTTTCAATCGAATTTCACCGGTAATTCATTTTTGCTATTTGTAGGATCCGTTTGACTCTGGAAAACACGTTTAGTTTGCTCTATTCGGACACGAGTTCCATCTTTAAGCACCGATTCTGCATCGGTAAGGACGTGATCACCTTCTTTCAATCCAGCTACAACTTCAGACATAACCAAACCACGTAAACCCAGTGTGATAGGATGACGTTGAATTTTTCTATCTCTTACTAAAATAACCATAGCCTTGTTGCCACTTATACTGCTTAAAGCATCATTTGGAATGACCAAGGTTCGCTCGCGCTTGTTGGTTTCAACATTTACCGATACCGTCATGTCTTGACGCAAAAAATCAGGGACTGGATCAACTGTTAATCGAACGTCTATTGTGCCACGTTGAGCATCAATACTTGGGGCAATAAAATTAATATGGGCAGGAAAAGATTGATTTGGATAGGCATCTGCAATCACTGCTGCTTTTTGTTGTAAAGCCAGCAGTGGTAAATTTCGTTCATCAAATGGCACTCGTATTTCAGTCGCACCATCCAGTGCAATAGTGAAGAGAGTCTGACTCGGTTGTACCAGATCCCCTGGCTCAACATTACGCGTTAAAATAATACCTGAAACTTCTGCACGAATTTTGGTCTTGGCAAGTTGCGCTTGTAGTGCAGCAAGTCGTTCGCGTAATTTTGTCTCTTCAACTTTATTTGGGGCAAGTGAAGCAACTTTTAATCGAGCTGATTCCAAATTATTACGGGCGAGTCTTTCTGCCTCTATCGATTTCTCCCTTTCCTCTGCTGATAATATTCCTGATTCGGTATTTCGTCTGCGTAACGCCTCTCTTTGAGCCTGTTCTAATTGTACTTTGGCATTCGCTAAATCAACTTCTGCTTGCGGGCGTCTAGTGGTTTCGAGTTCTTTTAATTCAGCTTCTGCCTGCCGCACTTGCGCTGAAATTTCATCAGATTTCAGTACTAAAAGAATATCCCCTCGAGAGACCCGATCTCCCTCTTGAACCAAGCGCTCAAGAACAACCCCTGTAATTTCACTACCAATCTGAGTCCGAGATACTTTCTCTACCCGTCCTGAAGCAACAACTGTCTGAATCAATGGACTAGATACGACTTCATAACTAGGTAACAATGGTCCTTGCCACCAGCGATATATAGCAAAACTGACGAGCAAAACCAGTAGTATGATCATGATCCAAGGCTTATAACGGGTAACAAGCAATTCCATTCTCCAAGCCAGATTAAAGAAAAGTTTTTGAATTGAATAATTAATGTCTAGTTAAATATATATGAAAATTTAGTTACAACACACCAAATTAAAAAAGCACACCATTTTTATTAAATTATTTTCTCTTACTGTTATAGTTTTTTCATAATTTTGATTAAAAAAACAAACAAGAAATAAACCTATATTTCTATATATTTCATAATTTTATATAAAATAATAACACGTTTTAGACTTTAACATTCCAGCTATCAATAACGTAATACATAGCCATATTTAGTAAAGTAGCTGTGATGGCGTCAATTGAACTCAGATCCTAACCTATTCATTCTAAAGCTATTTTATTAAATAAAAAAAATCTTTGACCCAATTTTGACCCAAATTAGATTTAGTGCATTGAATCACTTTAATATCTTGTTCAAATCCAATTTCAGGATTTGAAGTGGCGTACCGATTCTACCATTATTATAATTCAATAAAAATGCCGTGTTATAACATATCATTTCTTTGATATTCCTTTTTGATGTATTATTCTTTTAGACACATTTAGGGACAAGGTAATGTTTGAAATTATTGATGATTTAAAAAATAAATTAGATCAACATCGCCCTCTCTCTCCGTCAATTGTCAAAAACTTACATGAAGATCTTATTGTCCGTTGGACCTATCATTCGAATGCAATTGAAGGTAATACACTTACCCTACTAGAAACAAAAGTAGTACTGGAAGGTATTACTGTTGGTGGAAAGGCATTAAGAGAACACTTCGAAGCGATCAACCATAGAAATGCAATTTACTATGTTGAAGATATTATTCGGAAAGAGGAGTCTTTTTCTGAATGGCAAATTCGTAATATCCATCAGCTTATCTTAAAGAATATCGATGATGAGAATGCGGGACGCTATCGCCAGCAAAATGTATTGATCTCAGGTGCTACATCTACCCCGCCTGATTACACCTTATTAAATGACAAGATGGCTCAATTAGTAGACTGGTATAATAGTGAAGCACATAAACTACATCCAATTGAACGTGCAGCCAAAGTACATGCTGATTTTGTTGGCATTCATCCATTCATTGATGGTAATGGTCTCACATCACGTCTTTTGATGAATCTAGAATTACTTAAAGCAGGGTATCCACCGTGTGTAATCACTGTAGAAAATCGATTAGCTTATTATGAAGCTCTTGATCAATGGAGGGCTTATGGTAAAACTGAGGCTTTTATCAAGTTGGTTTCTGAAGCTGTACTCGAGGCATTTAAACCATATCAGGTTGTATTAGGTATTTAGATAAACTTGTACGGTATCTTGATCGCTCGTGCGATTTATTATTTTTGTCAAATAGTTACGTCTTGTTTACCTATAAAATCTGTCATTCGTCTTATAAATATATTTTCATTTTCAATTAAATCATCCATTGTCTGTGTTTCATAAACATAAATTCCGTCCACTATAAATAGCACATCATTATTGTTGTTACCGTATAAAGTGTCAGAGTAAGACTTATCAATGTCTAATTGTTTTGATAACGGATAGATCAAACCACTTGCAATTAAGTTATTTTGGTAATACCCAGAATAAGAATGTATTTGGTGTAAATCTGACCTATCAATGTCATTATTTTGCATTCCCATTTTCTTAAATTTTGCATCAAGAACAATAACTTTTCCGGTTGTCCTGTGTTTCATTATTAAGTCTGGAAATATTGCTCTGCGATAAAATTGCTTTTTGTAAATTGGAATTTCAACTTGTCCACTCACAGACCATTCAGGAAAATTTCTACTCAAAAGTTTTTCAAGATAGATTTCGTATAATTCTGCAATGTCAAACAAATAACCCGTTGTCGCTAAATTGTTCTTTTCATCATCAGGCATTAGGTCTTTGTTCAATAAAATTATTTCTGCATACTCTAAAACTGTTTTGAAACTACGATACATTGGATTATTTGTAGTTGGGTGTATTTTTGCTCTTTGTATCGTTTCGTAACTCGCAAAACGACCAGAATATTGTTGTTTTAACAATTGACTTAAACCAAGCAAACGACTATGAATTTCTTTTCCGAAAACACTTTCTAATTTCCTCAATGCCAAATATAAAACATCAATGATTTCTTGAATATATATTCTCTCTCTGAAAGTTGTGGTTAGTTTTCCTTGAAATGGAATATCTCTTTTTAAATAATCATTAAAATTTATACTTCCTCTTACTTTTTGACTTCGCTCTTGCTGTTGTTGGTATTGTTGTGGCAAGCCTAAAACAACCGCTTTTTCTAATGACTGAATAAATAAATGAGCAATAATAAACAAGAACTGATTTTCGTTTTCATCTTTCTTTGCTTGTATTTGATCGTTATCAACGTAAATGTCATTTACGAAGTTGAGCATACGTTTTAGAAAAGTGTCACCATATTTTGTTGTAATATTAATTTTACAACCCTTGTGAAAAAGCACCCCAGCATACAAACCAGTTTGAATAAAGTATTCTTTTTCTGTCTTTTCTTTTGAGTATAATTTTAGAATTAGACGCTCTTCATCTTGCTCAAAAATGCGTTTGTTTTTGAAAAAAAATACTTTAACCTGTTTTAGTTGTTCTGCACCAAGTTTTAATTCATAAACAGACGAAAAAATTTTTTGTAAGTTTTTTACGCTTGATTGTTTTACCCCAAAAGTTTCACCTAAAGCCGATTCTAAAATTGGGGATTCTTCGTAAAAATTATGATTGACTGGAATACTAATTTTCATTTTATTTAATTGTTTCTTTGAACTTATTCAACGCTTCATCTAACCTATTTTCCAATTCGCTTTCCGCAAATACTGCTCTTAGATATTCTTTCAATGTTGGTCGCAAATACAAGTTAAATAAAACTTCAACATTGTTATTTGTAATATCTTTGCGTTTAGCAATGTCGCTAATCTTCATAAAAAATGAATGACCAAATTCATATGATTTTCCCAAACCTAAGTCTTTGGAAATATAGTCGTTCAATTTTTCGCAGGCTTTGACATACTGACCAATATTATTGAACTGATCTTTTACTTTGAAACGTGTTTCCTCTTCAATTACTTCGTAATCACAATCTTTTCTTATCCATTTAAAACGTCTACGGAGTGCTAAATCGAAAGCATCAATACTTTTATCTACATCATTCATCATTCCAATAAAAAACACATTCTTAGGAACTCCAAACTTCACTTCGTTGTTGTCAATTTCATAAGCTAAATCTTTAAACTTATTGTCCTCTTTGATTAAATCTTCAATTAGCGCAGAGTATTGTGTACGAATCAGGTTTTTATTTTCAGTGTCGTGTCGGTAATCTTTTTCCAATAGCGATAAGGTTTCACCAAACACCATTGAAAGATTTGCTCGGTTAATTTCGTCAACGACGAAATAAAAATCCTTTTCAGGGTGTTTTTTCGCTTTGATACAAAAGTTTTTAAAAATACCATTTACCAACTCAAAGCGAATATTTCCATCTTTTGAAACGCCTTTTGGTTTAATACCTTCGATAAAATCTTCATAAGTAAATGATGGATGGAATTGTAAAACCTCATATCGTGAAGTATCACCTTGGCAAACAAAATCTAAACTACTTTTTACTGAAAATGTTTTACCCGTGCCTGGTGGCCCATAAAGAATGACGTTAGGATTATTTGTATCCGCAATCGCTCTAGAATTTACAAAACGCCATAAGAAACGTGAAAGCAAAACAAGTTCATTTTTGTCTTGTTCATTTACGTCTAAAAGTTGCTTTGCTACAACACAAACCTGATGATTTTTCCTAAAGGCTTCTTCAGCATCACTATCAATAAACTCGTTATATAGTTCTTCTAACCATTGTGTAGAGTAGATGTAGAGAAAGTCCGATAAATTATCCAATACAGCCAATTTCATTAAAACTTGCTTGGCACTGTAATTTGAGTTTTCAATCAAACGTATTTTTTCTAACGGGTCAGTTTTTGAAACAATGCTTTTCAGCAACCCCTTTATGTTATCGTTAAAATAAATTTCTGCGTCTTGTCTAGTAGCATTTGGTTTGCTTGCACTTTTGATATAATAAGTAGAATTATCATCATTCAATTTCACTTCAAAATTGAATGCTGTGCCAGGCTTTGAAGAGCCTAAGACAATTCTCGTGGTTCGTTCTAAAAAGTTACACAAATATCCGCCAGGCATTGTTGCAGTAGAACTTCCCAAAATGTTTGTGTAATCATCCAAACTCAATGTGTCATTTAAAATTTTATCCTTATATGATTTCCATTCAGAAATTAGTCTCTCAACTTCATCATTGTTAAATTTCTTTTCGTCCTCTTTCGTTTCACTTTTAAATTTATTCCAAAGTGCTTTGATTTGAATTTGTCGCTCTTCTGACAGTTTTATATTTTCCATTAGTCTTTTGTGATTCCTTAACTTATACCACTCTACAATAAAATTATTTGTAGCATTAGATCCGTTACAATAGGTTAAAGTGCCAGGTGCTTGTATGTGGCTTTTACCATAAGCTGTTAAAATCTGGTTAAGAAGATTTTTCTCATCTTCTTCATAAAAGCCAAGAATTTCAATTTTTCTTCTAAGTTTGAACCAATCAAATTCATCGTCTGTATCGTGTTCTATATAAGCATCGCCCTTTACTTTTACTAATGCTACTGGCGTACTTCCATCACGAACCATTACAACATCGTCAATTTTCATATCGTCTTTGAAGAGCTTAGGATCAACTACTGGATTTCCTTTTTTGTCTTCCCAATATTCCCCCATACCGATAACTTGTTTTTTCATAAGTATGGCTTTTAGCGTATCAACGTCTAATCTTGAGTCTGGGTGTAGTTGTATGTGCCAATAATTCAAGTTCATTTAATATCAATATGTGTTGTCATGTTTTAGAAAAGGAAAAAGCCGATTTTAACAATAGCCCTATCATCTTTATTTTTTCAGCGTGTGATGGTGGCATCTTAACTCAACTTCCGTTTCCTTTAAAAACTTATAATTAAGAGAAAATTACGTTAGATTTTTACCAAATTTTACCCAGTATAAAAGTTATAAATAGCAGGTTTTACCTAACTAAAGATTACTACTGTAATCTTTAGTTAGGTAAGTGTCCACTAGCGAATCCATTTAAATACAAGCTAGTACAATTAAAGAATTAACAAATCTTTCTCGATGTCACTTTCCGCACTCATTTCAGATTCGGCATCTACCCACACTTTGTGTTCTACATCTTGAATTAAGCTACTCATTCCATGTGTAGGTTTTATACCCATTGCATCAAGTTTTACCTTTAATGACATAATCATATTTTCACGTTCAATGGACCAACTCGATGCAAAGCATCTGCAGAATGTCCATCCTGCTCGTTCTAAAGCACGTTGACGAGTCATGTCATCATGCCATTGTGCCGGCCCATGATAGCTATCACCATCACATTCAACAGCCAAACGCTGATCACCATCTGACTCAACGACTAAATCGATTCGATAGCTTCCAACTTTAACCTGTGGAGTAACTGTGTAACCCATTTCATGAAGTGTTGTAAATACAGATTTTTCAAACTCCGATTCACACAAGTCTAATTTTGCTTCAAATGATGCTTTTTGATCTTCTTGCAAATCATAAAAATGATTGAGTAAATTCAGCCTTAGATCTTTTGGAGATATATGATCACGATTCACGGAGTGGACAAGATACATCCTTTCGCGAGCACGGCTTGCAGCCACGTTAAATCTCTGTTCATGATCAGATCGACTCAAAGCATGACAATTCTCAGGATCTGCTACCATAGATAAGAAAATAATATCTCTTTCTGCACCCTGAAATGCTGAAGCATCTCCACAAGCAAATTGAACCTGAGTAAGAGTTTCTGCGCCAAACTCATTCAAAGCTTCTGATTGAATGAACTCAGCCTGTGCTGGACCTAGCAACGAGATCACGCCAATTGATCTATTCGTATATCGTTCATCTTTAAAAAGTAGCTTCATTTCCTCAATAATTGCTTTCGCTTCTATTCGATTAATATGTTTGCTGTTTTTAGATTCTCTATATCCCTGCGATGTATAAATTGCGACTAAAGCTGGGCTTAACTGCTCAGACTTCTTCGATAGTCGCATTGGCTTAATACGATTACCATAAAAGTTTTTATTGCTGTAACTAATGATCGCAGGATGACAGCGGAAATGCTCTAGAAGCATCACACTTGACTCATAGATAGAAGAGGCCATGTCGTATAAAGACATATCTGGTGTTAAATATGCAGCATGTGGCTGACCATGTAAATAACGATTCCTCAATACATCAATTTGAGCACTTGCTAAGCCAACATTACTCGGAGAAACCTGCTTATTATCCCCCACAACTAATAACTTTTTAGCACGCATTAGAACAGGTAATACGTCAATTGATGATTGTGATGCCTCATCCACAATCACTAAATCAAAGAGACCTAATTCAGCAGGCATAGATTCAGATACCTGAAGATGTGACATGACCCAGCAAGGAATAGCTGCTGTTGCCTCTTTAAGGGCTACTTGAGCATCTTTTCTATAACGTGGAGCGTTCTTGCCTGTTCCTTTTCCATAGTGTTGTACAGCAATTTTATAACGCTGTAATGCAACTAAAATTTTATCTGAGGCATTTTCCTTTAATGCCAACCACGTCTTGTTTGCTGCCAGTTGAGCATAATTTTGAGACAGATTCTTCTCATGAATACGACGACGCTCATACAAATTTTCAATTCGACTTGTATTACTAATGGTCATTACAAAAGTCTCAAGACGTTTCCATTCCCAAGCCTCGAGCAATGTATTACGTAATATAGGATCCTCAATTTCTTGGGCGTACGGAATCTCAAGAATATCTTTACTAAGAATTAAAGCATTTGTTTGGCTCAATTTAATACTGGCTGATTTAACTCTTTCAAAATCTTCAGTTAAATCTTTCAAATGTGCCAATTGCTTTAATAGATCAGCATATTCTATAAATTCATTTGCATATAGCGAATCTGAATCAACCTGAGACACAATTTTTTTCAACTGATTTGATATTTTATTATCAAACTCTGATAAATAAAGTATTTGATCAGCCAGCTGGTGTTGATAGACTTCTAAATTAAATATTTTTAACTTCTGCTCTAACAATTGAATCAAGTCATCAATATTTTTAGGTAATCCGTAGAAATCAAAAGATTTAGCTCTACTAAAAACTTTTAGATAATTGGCACTAAATACATCCAAATACTTATTTTTCAAATCTAGGCATTTTTGAGTTCTAATGATGAGCTGCGTGAACTCTTTTAATATTTCATCGATACCGCGATTATTTAACTCAATTAAAGGAATATCTAATTGTGCTGCAATACTATTCCATTTACTCATAAAAACATTAAGAGTCTGTCTTCTATCAATATATTCTTTAACTCTTTTCCATTCATCTGATGTATCAGGATATTTTCCAGAAACTTTGATCGACTTAAAAAGGTCTTGTAATTCAGCAGTACCAAAATGATACCAATTAAATGGCTTACCTGTATCAACAGCACGTTGAACAGCTTGATATTCTTTTGAGTTTGGTTGTATCTCAAAATTCAGCTCTATGGGATCAATTAGTAGCGTTTTCCTGTATTCCAATAAAGGCTGAACTTCTTGAATAAGGTTACTATAGATATCAAGTTCCATAGCCTTATCTTCTGCATTTATCTTCTTGAAATAGCTCAATAACCATGGTTCTGCATGATCAAGAACAAAGTTTAGATCTTCTAGATAAATCTTTAACCAATCTTTTAGCTCATTAATTTCTGATTCAGAAATAGTTTCCTTGAAATTATGTAGGTCATTTTGCTTTAAGAATTCCTCAATCTCATCTTTTTCTTTTAAAAACTCACTTAATTTCTTCAGACTTGCCGAATCTAACAACTTTTCAGGAGCTGGCAGAGGACCATAATTTATGTATGGTAAATCTGTACCGATTTTCTTTCTTGAGTCTCTCAATTGAATCAACTCAATCTGGGAAAAAGGAAACTGGTCTTTTTCCTCCAAAGTTAATTGGTCGGTAAACCATTCGTAAGATACCCTACTTTCTAATACCGTATTCACGATATCCATAGGTAATTTTTTATTACCTTCTACCTCAATATTCTGATAATGCTTTTCTGCAAAGTTATATATTTCTCGATCAATCAAAGCCATTTCATGATGGTTATGATCTATTTGATGTTTTAGAACTTCAATCGTTTTTCGAACTTCTGCAACATTCATTTGGGTAATTTTTTGCACAATCAAATCGATTGAAGATTCAAGCTGATTTTTACTTTCTTTGCTTGAACCAATGCGACTGACTACCAAAGGCTTTAATTCATCAGGAATCTTTTCATGTACTGTTTTAAGGACATGTGACTGCTGTGCAGTTACCAGTACTTTTTTACCATTCGCCAAATAGTGACAGATAATATTTGCAATACTATGTGTTTTGCCTGTACCTGGTGGACCTTGCACCACTACACCACTGCTGGTTAGCAGATTCTGAACAATAGTAATTTGTTCTTTGTTATAAGGCAGCGGGAAATAAAGCTCTTCAACTTTTGATCCGAATCCCTCAGTACCAGAACGCCCTCTAAAACTATAAGTCTCTTTTTGATTAATATCGCTTTTTAATTCTGTCACTAATGATAAAGGTTGTTCAGGTATAGCCACTGAAGGGTCATTAAGTTTAGTTTTTAATAACTCAATGTCATCGCTTAAAATAGAATTTCTTTTAGGACGACTAAACAATACTGATGTTAATGTCACCGCTAGATTTTTAGATGGTATAGCCCTATTTTCAGCCTCAACAATTGCTCCTTTTGAAAAAATATTCGCGACGAAGGCATTAACTAGATCAGAGTAAGTTTCCCCTTCAAATAGGCGTAATGAGCGACCATTATTTAAGTTTTCTTTTAAGGTTACTTTTACTTGTCCTGAAGTAGGCAGATCATCCTCTAATAAGATGGCATCCATTTCTATATTGGCACGTGTATCTTTGGCACCTACACGTATTAATCCATTTTTTTCTATCTCCATTTCTAACGGGATAGTAATAAGAGGATATGAGTAAGATTTTTGAGTCGTTGGAAGTACCCAGTCAACTAAGCCAAAGCCTGCAACAATTTCTTCACCATCACCTGTTCCACCTAAATTAATCGCTGTATTCCATGAGAATAACTTATCGTAAACAACAATAGATTTTTTAATCTGATCGTTATTTTGTTTCCAATCTTCCCAAATATTTTGATAGCTTTCGAATTCTTTGAACAACTCCTGAAGTATGTCAATTTTAGTAATCAAATCACATGCCACGCTACTGTAGGGCAAGCGGAATTGATGAGCTTTTTTAAAAAATACAATCTTATTTAAACTTGAAAAATTAACAGTGGGTTCTTTTTCGGCATCTACATGAATGTAGGAAGAGAGTATTTCAGATGGTTTCGGCATCGATTGAAGCTGTAATCGTTCAATTTGAAACCACCAATCGTCATCATTCAGAATTTTTAAGCCACGAAGTTTTTCTAGATCATGAGAATAAAATCTATTACCACTCATTTCATATTGAATTTTTTGAGTATCCTCAGCTTGATGAGATACATAATCCAACAATTGAATCAGTTTATTTTTAGCAATGTTGTTTAATTCAAGTTCACAGTTCATCATCGGTCTTTCTGAATTTTTATCTAACGGTATTATAGCCAAAGACCAACGATAGGCTTCATCTTTTGAAAAAATATCTTGATTTTTATATGAGAAAGCATTCACTTCTTTTTTTCAATACCAAGAATTTTAGCAATTTTTACTGCTGGTTAGTTTAGGTTGGTTACTCAGAATATTCTTATTGAATCCTTCACGTAATAAATTTTTACAAATTGTTTAAAAAACATAAATTTTATCTTTGTTACCCTCTTAAAGGTATATTTTCTAGGTATATATAAGCTCAATTGATGAATTCATTCTTGTACAGCTATTTTACTGAGATGGTGGCAGCATAATTCAGAACTTAACCCATTAAAATTTTTTATAAATTTAATGAAGTGATTACCCTTATTTACCCCTTGTTGATCTATTTCATTTGTTCCATTTTAAGTTTCAAATGATCAAAGAGATATCCGTGAATTGTCTTTCTAACCCCTAAATCATTGCGATGCTACAGCAATGGTGGAATGAAGGTGGTGGCCATTTTGATCAACAATATCGTTCATGGAACTATTGGCAACAGTTCTCTACTACCGTCTTAGAAAGGTTAAAATAAATGCACACCCAAGGATATAAAGCACCACCAAGTGCTTTACTTCTTTAGTAATTTAAAACCCTACATAAAACTTCTCAATCAACTGGCGTGTCTTGACCATCAAGTGAGTGAAGACATTCTCCCGCTCAAACAGCTTAACCTTATAGTTTGGTAAGTCCTTCAACTCTTCTTTACGTGGTAGGCGTTTGGTGAACTCATAATGCTCCAGAACCTGCTTCATGGCTTCTGGTTTCAGGTTTTCTTCTTTACAAAGATGCTGATAGGCCTGTTCTTTTTCAGCATCCCAGAATTCAGAAAAAGCTGTTTGGACGCTTTGGCCGTTGATCATCTTCGGCATGTTTTCTTCAATGAATTTTTGAATGAGGTCTTGCTTATCGTGCAAGCTAATATCGCTACTAATTAAATCGTAAATTTGCGCCTGGTACTTCTTACGCTTGTCCTCTGAGTCTGTATCAACAACAAGCTGTAGCAGGTTGATGATATAACCAACATTAATGCGATCACTATGCAGTAAATCCAGTTGAAAATCGACATCATCCAGTACCGATACTTTGTCTCTCTTGGTGGTCTTTCTAACGGCACGGCATAGGTCAGCATACTTAGAGGCGAAGTTTGCAAAGTGCTGCTTATCAAGTTGTGTTTGGTCTTGATCGTATTCAATAAAAGTTTGTAATTGCGCGTTATAGCGCATCACTTCACGGAAAGCTTTAATAAATTCGAGTTGCTGTTCTTCAGTGACAAGATCATCGACTGATTGGTAATTGGGCGTTAAGGCAAACAATTTGCTCACCGCTGCTTGGTAATCCTGTTCGATTTCCGCATAGCTGGGAACAAGTACAATCTTGGTCG
Organism: Acinetobacter ursingii DSM 16037 = CIP 107286; assembly: GCF_000368825.1. Lineage (GTDB taxonomy): Bacteria > Pseudomonadota > Gammaproteobacteria > Pseudomonadales > Moraxellaceae > Acinetobacter > Acinetobacter ursingii. The sequence goes on from NZ_KB849716.1 coordinate 435,568, forward strand.
TTTCTTTATTGGAAAATAGTGCCAGTGCTTCATCTGTTGCACGTTTTAGGTTGCGGAAACAGATGATATTGCCAAATGGTTTTTTATCGTTATAGACACGGTTGGTGCGTGAGAATGCTTGAATCAAGCCATGATATTTTAGTTTTTTATCGACATACAAGGTATTTAACGGCTTAGAGTCAAAGCCCGTGAGGAACATATTGACCACGATTAGAATATCAATCTGTCTGTTTTTTACGCGCTGTGCAATGTCGCGGTAGTACGCATAAAATTGATCACCAGAATTGTAGTTGGTTTTAAACTGTCGATTGTAATTCGCTATGTAGCGATCTAGCTTATCCCGACTGGATGAATTGACCTGACTTGGAATATCTGCGGCTTCTTCATGAATTAAGCCATTTAAGTCATCAGTCGGTACAGCCTCATTTGCCGCATAAGAAAAGATGGTGGCAATGGTCAACGGTTTAAATATCCGACCTTGTGCTTCATCTTCAATTTGCTTTTCAGCCTGCACCTTTTCAAAAAGGTCGTAATATTGGGTCAATGTTTCGACCGAACTGACACAGAACATTGCGGTAAATTCTCGATTACGAGTTTTGGTATCGTGGATATTGACAATGTAGCGGGCAATCATTTCTAGGCGTTGCGGGTTGTCATACAGTTCTTTGGTATCGATGCCTTCTACATCTTCCTCATAACTTTCATTCGTCGCCATGCCTTTGGCGGTGTATTTGCCACGATAATCAATCTGGAACTGCAAGACGTTACGGTCACGGATGGCATCGACAATCACGTATTTATGCAAACACTCATTAAACAGGTAGTCTGTGGTGAGTTTTAAACCTGCTTTGCTTTGGCTGTTCTTTTCAAAAATAGGCGTACCGGTAAAACCAAACATTTGTGCATTGCTGAAGAATTTTTTGATGTTCTGATGGGTCTCGCCAAATTGACTGCGATGACATTCATCAAAAATAAACACCACTTTTTTATTTTTAAGATAATCAATCGATTCTAAATAACGGTCGGTGCTGATGGCCCGATTGAGTTTTTGAATGGTGGTCACAATCAGTTTGTCATGACGTTGATCGAGCTGTTTCACCAAGGTCGATGTGTTATCGGTGCTGTCCACGCTGTCGGCTTTAAAAGCATTAAACTCACGTGAGGTTTGTGTGTCGAGGTCGTTACGATCCACCACAAACAAGACCTTTTCTACATCGGGCATTTGCATGATGATCTGACTGGCTTTAAATGAAGTCAAGGTTTTGCCTGAACCTGTAGTATGCCAGATATAGCCGTTCTGATTGGAGTTTTGCACATGCTCCACAATTTTCTGTACTGCATAAATCTGATAGGGACGCAGCACCATCAGGCTTTTCGTGGTTTCTAGCAGCACCATGTATTGGGTCAGCATTTGGGTCAGATGCTGCTGATTGAGAAAAGCTTCGGCAAAGTCGACAATTTCATTGATGTGTTTGTTATTGACATCCGCCCATGGAAAGGCAAACTCGATGCCTGTGGTGCCGTTAGAATAATAACGGGTATTGGCACCATTACTAATGACAAAGAGCTGAATAAAACCAAATAGACCTTGTCCAGCCCAATACGCTTCACGGATATAACGTTGGGTTTGGTTAAAGGCTTCGGCAATTTCCATGCCGCGTTTTTTCAGCTCGATCTGTACCAAAGGCAGGCCATTGACTAATAGGGTTACATCAAAACGGCTGGTGCGGCCATTATAATCACGGTGGTCAATGGTGATCTGGTTGGTGACCTGATAGATGTTCTTGCTTGGATCATCTGACAGAAAAAAGATGTGCTTGCTGGTTCCATCGTCAAATTTGACTGGGAACAGATCACGCAGATTTTTGGCGCGCTCAAACACTGTGCCCGTGTTTAAAAAACTGATGACCTGTTTCCATTCCGTTTCTGACAGGGGCGCTAGTCCATTCGCACGTTCAATCTGGGTTTTCAGGTTAGACAGTAGATGGCTTTCGTCCTTGAGCGTCACTGATGAATAACCTAATTGTTGCAGTTGGCCGATCAGTTCATTTTCAAGTTGATATTCGCTTTGTACTGTCATTTCCTTTCCCTCTAAAATCTTAAATTATTCACTTCAATGTTTGTTTAATTAAACTCAAGATATATTCTAAATTTTCTGTATCTGACACGATCACCTCACAATCACCATTTCCCCAATGCCCAATATTGGTCACATCTTTCGCGAGCTGTTTCGGGTCATCCAGTTGATTAAAAGGCATATTCAGCCATATACGAATTTGCTTTGTCCCAATACTCATATAGACATAGTTACGCTTACCCTTACGGAAGGCGATGTACATTTTCTTGGGATGAACCTCTAAATCGGTGGTTAAGCCCAGAATTGAGTCCCTGAATTGCTCATATAGCTCTTTGATGTCATCGGACTTATCCGCCAAGTGATAGGCTTCATCATATTGCTGGATTTCTTTAGCAATTTTTTGAATATCTTCAGAGTCAACCTTTTGCACTTGCTTAATTGAAGGGGCTGATTTGGCTTTCTGCAATGGATTGACTGAAACAATTCCACCTTGATAGCGTTTGATTTCCCACAGCTCAATGCCCAAATCTTTAAAATTAGTAGACTGCTTTTGAAAGTCGGTAAAGCTCGGTGAAACAAAGATGATTCGACTTTGTGACCAGTCGACATCCTGACGTTTAAGCTGTTTACTCTGGTTCTCGTTGTACTCAACGATGAAATCTGCCTTGTAGTCGAGCATCAGATTCAGATAAGAAACGCCTTGGTCAATCACGCTATAATTGCGTTCACGCTTGTATTCGATAATTACAAACGCCTGACTTTCGGGATCGAAAGCCAGTGTATCAATACGGTTATTTTTAATGGTGAATTCAGACTTGATGAATTCCAGACCTGTAAAACTGTAAAGATTGCTTTCAAACAGGCTTTGAATTTCTCTTTCCAAACGAAAAGGATCTTCTGTAAGTTCTACTAATGACTGTGCTTGGGTTTGATAAAGCTGCATTAAAAATCTCGAATTATTTATTCTTCAAATGTTTGTCTAAGCGGATTACTCAAAGAAACGCTATATAAGAGTTTTAATCTCTTAATTGTCATTGGAATACCATTTTCGGTTTTATGGAGCATGGCATGACAGTTCGGGCATACAGGTCGAAGATCCTCTTTAGGATCTACTTCATACTCTTCGCCAATCGTATGCAAAGGCTTAAGATGATGTATGTGGATGAAATCTTTAGCAAATGAGCCATACATATGTTCAAAGCTTAAGCCACAAACGCAACAACGTGTTCCATAAATTTCTATACATTTAGCCCTTGCTTCAGGGTTACGCTCATATTTATTCACTAAAACCGTTTGCTTAGCTCCTTCAGGAAAGGTTTCATTTTCTAAACCTGCTTCATCGGGATAGTCGGTATTCACACTATCAGTTTTAAACTCATTAAAAATGTGAGTTAAAAAAATGCGGATTGGATCATTTGAAGCTTTATCTCGATCTGTGCGACGGCCTTGAATAGGAGCATCAGGAATTAAGTTTTCCTGTCTGAAATATTCAAAAGACAAAGTGGATTTATCCACTTTGTTTAACTTTTCAAAAATAGAGTATCCACCTAGATAACTTTCAATTTTCTTTTTATCCGACCAAAATACTTTCTGTGCTGCTGGGTATTCTGAGTTTTCCGCATGCCCCAGAACTTTGAATTGATACATCACCTTTGAGATGGGTTGGGTCACATATACATGAACAATATCATTGATTTGTAACCCTCTACCTTCACTAGTGGCTGAATTCTTCCAATAAATCTGCGGCAAAGCATCATAAGCTGCTTCTAAATCAAACTCAGCATAATTCACGGTTACTAGCCAATTTGCCATAACTATCCCCCTACACAAACATCTGCTGCAACAAGCCTTTTTTCCAAGTTTTGGCCTGTTCTATTTGCTGTGCCACGACTTCAAGTTTTTGGTCGATGGCAGATAAGAAATTAGCGATTTTGGTTTGTTCTTCTAGGCAAGGAAGGCTTATAGGGATAATTGCTAAATCACTAGAGTTATAAGAAGGTAGTGCTCCAACTTGAACAAATTTGGATAACTTTATATTATCCAAAAATTGTTTTAGAAACATAATATTCATTTTTTGATTTGATAAATAAGCCATCATATTGTTATCTATTAAGAAATTTTTAGCTAAGCGTTTTCTTTCTAAAAAAATGGCAGCACCAACTTTCGCAAAAATGATTGCTTCATTATCTATTACCTTAGCTTTCATTTTAGTAATCGCTTCTGAATTGACATAGTTATTGGCAACCTTCATTATTTTTTCATTTCCAAGAATATTCATATCCGAAACCTTGAAGAAAGGGATACCATCTTTTCCACCCTGAAACTGCTCTGGGAAGCCTTGACCAGATTTGAATGTACCAATTTCTCCTAGAGTCGTTTCCTCCCACTCCCCAAACTCACTACCATCATCCGCTTTAAAACGAATTTCCTGACTAAACAACTTTTGCATCATGCCTTGTTTATATTGGCTCAGCAGCTCATGTTTTTGCGTGAGTTGGCTGATCTTTTCATCTACAGCAGAAAGAAAAGCGGCGATTTTGGTTTGTTCTTCTTTTACTGGATATTTAAGTGGAAAAGCTAGTACATCACTTTTCGTAATATTTGGATCTTTACGGCTACTAGCTGCAAAGTTTTTCCAATCATCAACCTTATGGTTTAGAAAGGTTAGAAGAAAATACGAATCAATTTTTTCGTTAGGATAAATCGCTGATAATGCTTGATTACAGGCAGCCTCATGTACTAAAAGCCCAGTCCGACCGATTTGATTAAAACCACCATACATGGCTACAAAAACAGTCCCCTTAGGTAATATTTTTACAGATGTTTCTTTCAAAGCTATTTGAGAAATTTTCTCTTCTGTTTTTTCGATTAAACCGTTATTTAAATCAGTTGTTTTAACCCAAGCGATATCAGCATTTTCAAAAAAACGGTTATCACTGCGCAATGGTGTAGAGCCAGAAGTAACTTGAAAAATTTCTCCAATTTTAGATTGAAACCAATCCCCATCAAACTCTTTAAATCTTAACTTAGGCGTTGCCATTACTTCACCTCCGCAAACGGAGAAGCAATACCTAGCTCTTTGCAAAAATCTGCAATGATGGCATCGGTCTTTTGGCTGTCGTGCTCCAAAGCTTGAAGCTGTTTGGCAATTGCATCTAAATCAATCTCAGCTTCCGCCTCAAAGGTATCCACATAACGCGGAATATTCAGGTTGTAATCGTTATCTTTCACTTCTTGCAAAGTCGCCACATGCGCATATTTTTCAATATTTTCACGCTTTCCAAATGCCGCAACAATTTTATCCAAATGCTCAGGCAATAACTTATTTTGATTCTTCTGCTTTTCAAACTCATTGCTGGCATCAATAAACAGAATATTGCCGCTCTGCTCACGGTTTTTCTTCAACACCAAAATACAGGTCGGAATAGACGTGCCATAGAAAATATTGGCGGGTAAACCAATAATGGCATCCACTACGTTCATCTGTTCAATCAGATACTGACGAATCACGCCCTCACTTGAACCACGGAATAACACGCCATGCGGTAACACCACCGCCATGGTGCCATTGTCATCCAGTTGATACAGCATGTGCTGTACAAACGCCATATCGGCTTTAGAACTTGGCGCCAGTTTGCCATACGCGGCAAAGCGTTCATCTTGTAAAAATAACGGATCGGCAGACCATTTTGCAGAAAATGGCGGATTCGCCACCACCGCATCAAACTTTTTATCTAAATGCTGCGGACGGGTTAAAGTGTTTTCCTGCTTGATGTCGAACTTGGCAAAATGCACATCATGCAGAATCATGTTCATGCGTGCCAAGTTGTAGGTGGTACGGTTCATTTCCTGACCGTAAATCATATCGACATCTTTCACTTCACGTTTTACCCGAAGCAATAACGAACCTGAACCGCAAGTCGGGTCATAGACTGAACGTAAACGGTCTTTGCCTTGGGTGACAATTTTCGCCAGTAAAGTCGATACTGTTTGAGGGGTATAGAATTCCCCCGCTTTTTTGCCCGCGCCTGAGGCAAACTCACCAATCAGGTATTCGTAAGCATCCCCCAGTACATCAGCTTCGGTATTGGAAATATCAAAATCAATATCATCTAAATGACTGAGGACTTTCGCCACCAGTGCATTACGGTCACTGGCATTATTGCCGAGCTTGGTCGAGTTTAGATCTAAATCTTCAAACAGGTTGGCAAAGTCATCGGCAGAGTCGGTGCCTAACGTGCTTTGTTCAATTGATTTTAAGGTCGCAGTTAAATCATCCAAAATGAATTCGCCCTGACGACCACGCTCGGCTAAGGTATGGAATAGCTGTTTGGGTGTAAGCACATAACCCACTTCGGCAATGGCATTCTTTTTAATTTCATCGATGTAGGGCACATGCTCAGCATTATTTTCATCTAATTCTAAAAAGCTGAGGTCTTCACCATCGAGCAATTCATTGGCAAAGTTCACCGATTTTTCTGATAAATATTTAAAGAAAATAAAACCCAGTATGTAATCACGGAATTCATCGGCGCCCATGGTGCCACGCAAAGTATTGGCAATATTCCAAAGTTGTTTTTGTAATTGTTGCAGTTGTACGTGGGTCATTGTTATGGAAGTCCAATTAAGTGAATCATTAATCAAATGATTTTACCTAAAATTCTAAAACATGCAGCAGTAAAAAGGTGGAAAAGGACATGAATTGTCGTGCTCAAGCGATGTAATCTGTCAATTCAAGCGCTAGACAGATACATGATCTAACTTTTATAGCAGCCCACTCTAGTAATTTGTCCTACAGAAAAACAAAGACATCAAAATACTCCAGATATGGGAGAAACCAATATCTGTTTATCTTTTCCGCCTAGCCAGACTAAATACTCATTCTCTATTGCCAGCTTATACGCCCAGTCGGCAACCCGATGCGAACGTTGAATATCTGTTAAGAAACCGAATTGAGAAATTTCCCGAACAATAGATTGATCATGTAGATAATTCCGCTCCTGCCACTTTTGCAAAAACTGTTCCGACGCCAAATAATTACTTTTCTGAGAATTACATTTGTCATCTGCCAGAACAAAGTTATGTCCAGTATCGGCAGGATATAGAGACCAGGGGATAAAATGATCTACAGCATATTTTGAGTTTTTTAGGCTTTTTCCACAGTAAAAACACTGGCATTGCTGTAAATCAATTAAGAAGTCCGCGACCTGCCCCAGTTGATTGCGACTCGGGGCAAACATGAATTCATCCAAATCAGGCAAACCATCCAGTATCACCAGATTCTGCTTATTCAGTCGGACAAAATCAATCCAGCGCTTCTGGCACAACTCTTCAATAATTTCACTAAACTGTCTCAAGCAATACATCACTTTGGGTAAAAGCTTGAGGGACTGTTTGCAATCTTCCAAATGGTAAAGAAACTCCACCGCTTGACCATTCAGGTTCTGTAAATACACCACCGGCATTTGCTTGACGGTTACTGCAACCACTTTCTTAAGCTGATTCCAGTGCAACTGGTCTTTTCTCAACGCAGCCAAGGTTTTAAATTGTTGTTGTGCCTTTTGAATTTCACTGATGATCTTTGCCTGCTTACCAGTGCTTTGATGAATAGTAAAAGGCTCATAGTGATTAAACTGAAATGGCAATGACTGTTTCCAGTACAGACCAATAAATTTTTCCGCAATATCCTGATAATTTAAATGTAATGTAGCACCAGTATCCTCACCCTGCTCAATCGCCAGACGTGTAATACTCATCAACAAGGCAAACTTATAGGTCGACGTAAACGTCCCGGACTGTAATATCTGCTGAATATGCTTTAAGAATTTCAGCTGTTCTTGAGGTGTTGGTATTTCAGCTGTATTGAACAACATATCTAAGCCTGCTCTTTTTTAATCAGGATATTGAGCCACTTTTCTGTACGGTCTGGACGTTTATCTATAGTAATCCATTGCTGTAACAGTAAAGCCTGATCAATCTGCTTGATTAATTCATGTGCTTGCTGCTCATTCAAGTCAGTAAAGCTACGTCCCTCTTTCTCACGGTCTGTATTGCCATATTTAAAAGACATGTAACACACACCATTTGGCTTTAGTGCTTTAATTATGCGCCCCATCACTTCAGGCAAACGATCTCTGTCACAGTGCAACAGAGAAGCACAGGCCCAAATACCATCGTACTTTTCACTCTCATTTAATTCATAGAAACTTTGTTGACGTACTTCAATGCCGGTCAGCCCCTTGGCCTTTTTAACTAACTCGGCAGAATAATCTATTGCATCAACTTGATAGCCTTTATTTTTAAAAGCCAGAGTATCTCGTCCTGAACCACAGCCAACGTCAAGAATCCGAGCACCTTCGGACAACTCAGCTAAAAATGGCTGATATAGGCTTTCCATATCAACTTCAAACGTTGAAGCTGTAAATTCTTCTGCATATTTATTGTAGTAGTCTATTGTTTTCATTACGGACACTTAGGCTAAAAAACATTTTCAGTCTACAAGAAAACAAAAAAATAAGGGAGCTAAGAGCATCCCTTATTTTCGACTCGCCAACTTACTTTCAATCCATTGATGGATCTCATAAGCTGACCAGCCAATACGATTTTGAGTAATTTTAACTTTCCTTGGGAATGTGGGATCGTAATAAGGTGAATTCTCATCCATCATTTCATAGATAGTTGATCGACACACACCAATTAACTCTACAACTTGTTTTAAGTTAATCAATTGATTCATCTGAAAAGTCTGTCCTGTGATCGCATTCATGATATTAACTCCTGATCATTGATGCGAGCGGGTATTCGCTCAGATAATAGGACAGTCCAATAAAATTTTACTGCGTCTCAGACTGTCCGATATGATCTAATTCACTGCCTGCACACTCTGCTTTAAACCTTGCTGAATCTCCTGCACATAGCCCAATTGCGCTGAATGCTCTGTATCTGCAGCACTGTCATTGTTTGGATAAAATTCCTCTAGCAATTCAATCCCCTCCTCTGCATGCACCTCAAACTTGGCATTGGCAAAACCCTGCCGCGCAATCTGATCTAATGCCGCCTGATCAAACCCTGCCTGCTTACCTTGTTGGTCAATCTCCTTGGCTGTCTGTATCGCGGATTGCAAATCCACACCTTCCCGTAACGTTAAATCCACGTAATACACAGGCTGACGATAGCTTTGGGTGGTGCTTTTCCCACGCAAGGTGAGCTGCAATGGTAAACACGACAACAAACCACCTGATGCCGCATGGTAGTAATTCAAACGTGCTGCCAAAGTGCGAATGCTGTTAAAACCAGTGGTTCTGAAAATAAAAGTCCCAAACTCATCGGCTTCGCCTAAATTGACATGCAGGCGTCCATAAGGCTTGCAATGTCCACCTTGTCCAAGTGGGCATAAGTCGGGTGATGGACAAGGATGTTGCTCTACACCTTGTGATGTCATACGTTGGCAGGTTTGACCATTCCCCACACAAATCGGGCGTCCTGTCTGACGGTCAAATAAACTGTATTCCGCTCGTAGATTGAGTTCAGGATCATTAAAGATCATACGCACAGGGATGCTGCGCAGTTTTTGATTCGGTGCTTGGCTACGCAATTGCTCATCCAAGGGGTGTTTAATCCAACCGTCCTTACCCTGTATTTGACTTGTAATGGTGAACTGATCGTCTTTCTCAGGGATGCGTTTCCCGTTCTTTTCGACAACTTTGCCGATACTGATCCGCCCAAGAATTGGCGGTGTAATGGCTAGACCTTTAATCATGTTGAAATTCCTCTGTCGTTGATATGTTTAGATGTGTTGCACTGTTTGCTTAAATTAAAATCGGCATAAAAAATCCCGTGCAGGGCTGCACGGGATTTCAGGTTTCATTTTGCTGAGTGTTTGGCTCTAGGCTTTAAGCTAATCTTGATAAATGTTGAAACGACGACTGCCTGCTTTCTGCAATGGGTACTGTTGAATGAGTTCAGGTTGGTGCTGAAGTAAGGACTTGATGTCTAGGCTGATACTGTCCTTGCTTTTCTTCCATGTCACCGAACCTTGCTGAAATACGGCACGTTCATGTTCCTGCATCAGTGCCTGAACACGGTGTTTGAGTAGGTCAAACTGGCTTTGGTGTTGTTCAATCTGTTGTTTCTCCTGTATCAGTTGATCAAACAGTTCATTGGCAAGCTTCACCTCCGTTAGATCAACACAGCTGAGTGGGGTATGTTCAGGATAGAGCTGCTGTAAAGCTTTGGCTGCCGATTCACTGGCATCCACTGCTGGTGGAACGTCATTTTCAACACATTCCCAAAATAATCGTTCTGCCTGAATGATCTGTTCAATCAAAGCTTCATTACGACTGACTTTGTAGATTTTGGTTTCCTGTCCACACAGCAACACACAAATATGTGCCGCTTGCTTGCCTGTAACGGCCAGTTGGTGTTGTACCTGACACAACACGTATAACGGCACACCCTCCCGCCAAAGTTTGGCACCATATTCCCCTGCAGTTTTACATTCCAGTATTTGCACGTCTTCATTGCCCACCACGGCATAATCCAAGTTCGCCAACATAAAAGCTTTATCAGGATCAGGATGCTGCAGCACCGCATTGACCCGACGAACTTTGTTGTTGGTATGCAGACTGTAGTATTCAGCCACTAGCGGTTCTAACTGCTTGCCCCAATATAAAGGTGCATGTCCTGAGCTTTCATCATCAATATTCTGCTGTACCCGTCCTGTTTTGATCATCCACAGTTCCAGCATCGACATATAAGGATTCAAGCCACAGGCGGCTGCGGCATCACTGCTGCCTATTCCCTGTTTACGCACTTCCAGCCATGCCTGATAGTCCAGTTGTTTGGTGCTGATCAGACGTTTGGCATTTAAACTACGTTTTGAACCTGATTGACTTTGTTTAAGCTTGTCATTGGCTACAGTTGGTAAATACTGAGATTGAGACGTTACTGCTGGATTTATAATCTGATTCATGGATTTATCCTTCTATCATTGATTTTAAAACGGCAAAAAAAAACCACATCTTCGGATGTGGTTTTGGTTCAATGGTTTAGTTTACTTAGTAAGCCTTTTAACAGCTTCAAGAACTTCAGCCTCTAAATGTCGATCTAAAGTTTCTTTTGGCATATCTAATTCAATCAGATATTGACCATCTGAGTTTTGCTGGTTTTTCAAAATATATCGCTCAAAGCCAAAATTGACTTTCATCACTTCGAGCAAATAGCTATAAACACGAGGATCTGAAATATATACCTGTGAAATCTCGTCACCGACCGAAGCAGTTGTGAAATATTGATTTTGCATTGAAACACCATTCTTAGATTTTAATCATTCTATAAATGGTGGCTATATTTGATTTTTCAAATACTTAAAGACTTCTTAGCCTGCCATTGACAGTGCAAACTCTAATCCACGTTGTTTCAATGCCGCGCCTGCACCAAACCACGCAGAGTCAAGGCGGTGATCAGTACTCATCGCACGACGTTCATGGTCGACAAACTCGGTGATCGCACAAAGTAGTCCATAGGCGGTGTCTTTGGCTGAAGATAAATCTGCCCCACGTCCCTGCCCATTAAACATATTCATGACTTTGGTCATGGCACGTCCATTCGGTTCAGTTTTATTGGGTTGTGGATTGGCTTGAGACGCGACATTACGGTAGTACTGAATAATGTTATCCTCCTGTTCCATCGCACTTAGGCTATTGTTGTTAAATACCGCATCAAAATAAGCCGCTGCTTCTTTCTGGGTGACTTTACGTTGGGTGAGTTGTTTCATTTCATACATGTGGTCGTACCATGTTTTCACTGAAATACCGAGTTGATCTTTGACTTTGTCGGCATCAAACTTAGTACTGTGCGGTACTTTGACCACGCCTGCATTGGAACTCTGCCCTCGTAAGGCAATCGCTAAGGTGTTATTGCACACCACACGGATATTAGTGAATTGTGCGGTGGTGGCTAAAGTACCATCACATGCGGTTGCTAGCAGAATATAGCCATTGCTGACATCTCCACCTTTCAATTCTGCGGTTTGCCCTGTACGTGCCAAGGCCCAGAACTTCTTCCCTCCTTTTAAGACACCTGCAGTTTCCAACTCAAAGCCTGATTGCTCCGTCAGGTCTCGGTAAAATTCCAGAATCTCCATCGGTTGGACTTCTTGATAACGCTGACTGACCACGGATAAAGGGGCATGGGTATCTGAACGATACAGTACCCGTTGTTCTTCATACGGCATGATGATGCTTTGTCCACGTGAGTTTTGAGCCATGTAGCTGACATTGGATGATTCAATGCGCCAATCCATGCCTGCCTGCTTGGCCCAGACTTCAATCGGTTGGTTTTGCGTGAGTTGATTACCTAAACCATGCCAAGGGGTTTCACCGACATAAGCCATTTGTTCAATTTGATGTGCCATTTTGATTATTCCTCAAATAAAAGTGAAAGATGTAAAGATGCAGAAATGTGCTGTAAGGGTTTAAACAATCCATCTATTCAAAGATGTAACCGTGTAAAGTCAGAGATGCGATTACGGCACCCATGCAAACGCTTGTTGGCAATCCAAACAGAGATACTGCTCGGCATTGCTGTAAAATTTTTCATAGCAGTACTGACTGACAATAACCAATACACCACCCACCACAACACCGATGGCTGCGCCTGTAAAAGGCGGGAATCCTGCCTTTTTGGCAAGCTGCATGCCGAACAGCGCCATCTGTGTCGGTGAAATACAGCGTTGCAGTTGTTCGAAATAGTTGGCGTTTGCATGACTTGAATCAGTCTGTCTGACATGGGTGGACTGACAATAGGGGCATTGAATTAAGGACATTGAATATTCCTTGTTAAATGAATTGGGTACGAAAAGCTGAATTGAGGGCATAAAAAAACCGTGCCCATTGAGGACACGGTTTGATTTGGTGTTTCATCTAAATTTAAATGCTGTGTTTTAACATTTAGAATGCAAGACGGTTATTGAAAGCTATAGCTTGCAGTGCCTTTATCTGTTTCGACATCAACCTGCACCACATTACTGTAGCTACAGTCTGTTAATTTTAGTCTTAAACGTTGCCCCATCTTAAAGTGCTGCGGATATTCCAACGATCGACGATAGCCTTCATAACGACATTGTCCATGATTGACAGAAACATGGCTGACATCGATAGGCTCTGCAATATTGGAACGGATGGTCAATACCGTAGCGGATTGATTTTGGGCATACCAGTTACTGGTATCAATTACATCGAGTTCGACCGTAAACGTGTTTGGATCAAGGCCAGCATTACAGCCACTCAACATGATGCCTGTCGTTGTAGTCACTGCGAAGAGCAAGGGTTTTAAAAGTTGCTTCATCAAGTTCATCCTTAGCAGTAGTTATAGCTCACGCCATAATCGCCTGTATTTAAGTCAATGCTGGCCAGATGGATTTCACAGTCTGTGCCGTTATCAAATTTATAAACGTAGTAGCGATTACCCGCTTGCTCCGATTCCAGTGCGCCATGTTCTTGCAAGCTAAAGTCTTGCACTGATTTGCCTGTATCTTTTGCGGCTTTTGCAAAGATATAGCGTTGATACTTGTCTATATTGTCCTGCTCAAATTCAGGCAGTTCATCATAAGGCAGCATCGACAGTAAGGTATCCACAGCCTTAAGGTTTTGATCAAACTCAAAACTCAGCAGCTCAGGCTCATGATCTGATGGACTCAGACTTTTGCTTCCCGTGGTCAATTCTTTGACATCAATCCCATCCACTTCTGCTGCTGCAATCTCAGTGGATACTGCTTCTGAATTGGCAGATTCTAAAGGTTGTGCAGAGCTGACCTCAGAAGTGTTGGCTGGAACCGTTTTTTCAGTTGGGTGTTTAGGGCTAAAGAAGTAGAAGCCTGCGATGCTGATCAAGGTCAGGGCTAAGATTGCCGCCAAGCCCAATATGGTTTTTTGGTTCATTTGAATGTTCCCCTCATTTAGTTGGGCACAGTGACTTGACCATTCTGCGCATTAAAGTGAACAAAGCGTGGACAACCACCTTGAAAGTTCACCGTGAAATTACGCCAACCACGGTTGCCAGGATTGGTTTTATAAAGACATTGATAAACCCCACCGCCTGTATGATGTGCTTGAATAAGGTAGGATTCACTGGCTTGTGCAAACCAGCCTGCCTGCGCCAATGATGCGCCTGCAAGTAGTGATGAAATCAGGGTCGTTTTTAGGAAAGTTTTAAACATCATCATTTTCTCTTTTTTATAGGCATCACTGGTCTTGGTCTTAATCAGACGCAGTGTTACCCATGTCATAAATGTTGGAATGAATATCTATGTTTTTTGAAGTGTTATAGACGATAAAGCACACAAACCTATGCCCCTCAAAAACAGCATGAGAGATTCATCTTCATATCGGTAATATGTACTTGAAAAAGTTTTATTCTTAGAAAGTCATGGACACAGCTATGCACAAAATACACAGCATCAGGTCACATTACCCCTGTGGTGTAGATCGGGCACACATAAAAAAGAGAAATATAAAAGACGGTCTTGATGTAAGCGCATGGCGTACTCCTAGATGATTTAGAAGTTCTACCAAAATCACTGTCAAATAATGGTGGTAGAACGAGAAAGGGTTGACAGACCAGTCATCTAGGAACCGGCACGCACAAGGCGTCCCTCCCTCGCCCTACCGCAACGAAGGGGGACGAACGAGTTCGCCACCAAAAAATTACTTTTTTGATGTGCTAGATGATAACGGTCTGTCAAAACCGACTGACGATGTAGGTCAGCAGGCTAAGGATAATCTGCACGCTGTAGAGCGTCAAGCAAGTGCAGGACTCTGATATAAATTTTCAGCGCCGTACAGATGCTCCATCAAACCATTTAAATCCTTTAGGGTAAATGCAGATTCTATTCGGAAGCCCAAACTGCCCCGTTTGATTCTCTGGCATGCTATTTAATGCACCCAAAGGACAGCCCGCTTCTTCTTGAGTGATCCGATCAATCCTCAGCGCTTTTTGTGCATCAGCATCGGAAAGCTGATGATGCATTTCTGGATAAACGCATGTGCCTAGATATCCAGTCGCTCTCATCCAGTGCTCTCTGCTATCATTGCAATATCCCAAAGGATCAGAATAGAGTGATCGGTTAAAGCTCAGATAAAAGTGGATCACATAACGCTGCTGAACATCATCCCGTACAATTTGATAAAAGCGGTAAATGGCTTGTGTTCTATACCAATACTCAGCCGCTAGACTTTTTTGGAAATTTGATAAAAATCGCTCTAACTGTCGCAAATCGATAATTTCATTTCCACCCTCATTTAGACTTAGTTCCAGCTTTAAATCCGCAGCATCGGGATAGATCTGGCTTGTATTACGGTAGGATTCTCTCAACTTTTCAATCCGCTTTTCGTAGCGCTCATTCAGCTTATGCATTTCTTCAGTTAAGCTGGTGCTTTCAAACAGCACTCTCAGCCGCTTTACGATCTTATCGATATAAAAACCAGCGCTTCTTTGCGCCGTGACCTCAAAGAACCGAATCTGCTCTTCCTGTAATACACTGCAGTAAGCCTGAAAGAACTTGTCTGCCCAAAAGGAAAAAGACAAATGCTCATGAATGCCAACGGCCATCATTCTGCGCCATGCTGAAAAATAACCAGACAGTTTCCGCTTGAACTCCTGATCTATATTTTTTTGATGAGCATCGTAATCAGTACCTTCTGGAATTGGAGCAAAGCGAATCGTTTGGTAATGCTCTAAAACGTCTTGTTCTAATCGGGGTGCTGTAACAAACTCTAACTCTGAATGGCTCATGTGTTGTCCTATGAATGAATTGATTTCATAGAACTGGCATGTTCATAATTTTTTAAACCAAATCTCCTCTTCCAGCTTTGCTAAAGCGGTCTGCGCATCCCATTCTTTGATTCTTCTATTTTCTTCTATATCAGGTATTGGGCGACCATGATGCTGATAATCCCCCTTATAAAACGTTTTACGCCCTCGTGGTTTAACCAATAACGACTGCTCGTATTTATCAGGGTCACTGAGATAAGCAACTGCACCCAAAGCATTGTTGCCTTGTTCGGGTGTCGTTCGACGAATATCTCCAATACCTAAACGACCTTGCTTCTCGTAGTTGTCTTTATTCGCTGTCGTGTTGATGTTCCGCCCAAAACCCTTATCGAATGTGATTTCCTTCCACTTATCGATCACTCCCTCAGCAATTTTATAATCACTCTGATGCTTCGATCTATTAATCACCAATGTTAAATGAGCATGAAAGCCTTTGGTTATACCCTGCTCCAGTGCGATCGCATAGGTCAAAAGTGCATCAAAATATCCATTCTTATCAGTGATCAAATCACGCAGTTTTCCAATATGCTGATAGAAGTCATTTACTGTAATTTCACTCATGCTGTCCTTGCTATAGCTCAAATCCACTCTGATCACTAGAACCGAATAATACCCCTTGATTGCGCCTTCGAACTCCTCAAGTAATGCCACTCGATTCAATTCTTTCCGTCTCGCAAAGCTTTTGATCTCATCACGTATCAGCCCTCGATGCGCATGCAGGATTCGTCTTAATGCCTTAATTTCCCCTATTGAAAGCCCTGTCAGATATTCAGCAAAGCTAAGCATGCCACGTTGGCTATTGACGTATTCAGTAACTGCAATAAACGCCCTAAGCGATGCTGCATACTCAAGCCCTTCTTGTTTAAACGCTTCAAATGCGCAATACAAGCGTTCTAGGTTGAAAATGAATGCTTCGTCTGAAATATCAAAATTAAGACATACATCTACAAAGCGATGAATGGTATACATCACCCTTGCCTGATCATCTAAATCCAATGGGAACACGTTGAACTTCCTTAACTATGATTCACGTCATAGTTAAGCAATCGACTTATTTTTTTAAATAGTGTTTTTATCTAGAGTAAGAACAAGTCATCCACTATCCGCATTTATCGAATAGTGCTCTCATTCTACATGGACTATTGGTCCCTATCATCATGCATATTGGGTATATATTCATATCTGCATGACATGTCTAACTGTTCTTGTTATCTGTATGAGTAACAGTGATTGTATTGATATATCTAGTATTTATAGTTCTATACGCTTCAGTCATTAATCTATTATTAGTATTAATCTATATATTAATAATATATAAAACCGTCTTAGCGTAAAAGCAATAACCATAGCCTAGCTGATCAGCAGAATTTCCAGACCTTCGGCTAAGCTAGGCTTTTTATATATTTTAGCGTTACGATAGTTAAGTCAGAAAAATGATTTTTAGCTGAAATTTCATATCAGCTCAACAACTGTATTTTAAAAAGTTAAAGCTGTACAAGATTGATCTAACAAACCAAATAACTTTTGATTTTCTATGCTCATCTCAACCTCTTGTTGGACTTTCCTATACACCTTTCCATCAGATTCAAAGCTAAAAATAAATAGCTGGTCTTGCTTTATAGAAGCCGAAACATAACCGCTCAATTGCACCTCACCAGCTAGCGGTATAGGTCTAATATCAAAAAATTCTTGCTGAGCAACATCTATTAAATGAAGCGCTTCGTTTTTAAGTAAATATTGCGTGATGAAGCTGTAAATCTGTAATTGGCTTGTTTCTAAAATTTGTATAAGTTCACTCTTTGGAATTTTTGAAACTTGGGATGTTGAGTCGCTAAAAGACTCAAAATCATTAAAGTAAAGATATTTTTTGAATTCTGAAATCTTCTCATACAGTGCTAAATCATCAAATAACTCTATTTTACTCGACCAATATAATTGACGAGCAGGCAAGCATTTAGCGACATACTTGAAGATAAATTCTAAGCGTTTTAAATTATCCATTTGGTTGTCAGTTTTTTTCAGCCTGATGGATGACCTGAATTTAGAAATATTCATCTTTATAGCAAAGCTATTGCTAAGCTCTGAAGCAAAATTAAACTCTTCTAAATACTTTACTAAAGCTGAAATAGCATTTTCAAATTGGAAAGCATTTAAATCTTGAATATATTGTAACGTCTGAATCTGTGATGATAAAAATAGCTCTGGCTTATCCAAGTTATTCAAAACATCTAATGCTTGTACTAAAAAATTCTGAGTTGCTGGATTCTTTATCAAAAAATATTTTTTGTATTGGCAATATTCACCCCATATTGGGTGTGATAAATTAATTAAATAAATCGCTGAAGTAAAATTGAGAAGTGCATTGTCTAATGTGCCATTTATTTTAGACCTTAATATTCCAAACGAGAAAATTTTATCTAAAGAGCGTAAAATGGAATGCCTACTCATGCCTGTATAAAGACCTAACTCATGCATACCTACTCTAAGAACTACCCCATTTTCATCACTATTGGCAACTAATGTAAATAATACAAGCCATGCCTTATAGTCAATTTTCAACAGTTCATCTATTTGGCTTTGCTTATGACTAATTCTTACATCATAAATAATGGTCAAAAGTTTATAAATAAATATGAATAGATGACTATTTTGCTGCTGCACTAATATCTGGCGTTTAATTATTTTTTTAGATCTTATTTCATTATCACTATTCAAAAAAACTATCTTCACTGTATCTTTAGAAACACATTCCAGTATTCCTTTATCAATGAGCAGTTGAATCGAACCTCTAAGTTTTACCGAATGAATGCCTATTTCTTTTGCAAGTGTAAGTGGCGCACTCATATCTATTTCACGATCAACATACTTTAGCCAGAGTCTAAAAAACACAAACCTATCTAAAGGCTGTAAGCTATAGTCCAACTCCTTAAAAAGAACCACAGCTGTAGCAGTCGTTTGTAATATTTTCATAAAACGCACTATTATTTAAATCTTAACGTTAAGTTAACATATTTGTTAACAAGATAAATAACATTAAGTTTTCAATTATGTTAAAATTAAGTATAACGTTTACTTTGTAAAAAAATATATGGTGATTTTATGACCAGACCTGTAATTATGCTTCAAGAGTGGTTAGACAAAGAAAGAACAATAAAAGTACAATTTATTCAGCATGAACTAAATCCATTAAACCCTACAGGCTTATTAACAAGCCAAAAAGGACATAATGGAGAAATTCATATTTCTGACAGAAATCAAACCAACCAGCTGACTGAAAAAGCAGCATTAAATGGTATGTTTATATCAATATCAAAATTCTGTTTTGATAAATTAAAACCAAAATTTCGGACCTTTAAGAGCAAAAGCAAAGATTCATTTTTAATTAAAAAACAATATAAACTCTCTAAAGAAGTAGTAAATTCAATTAAAGAAATTAAAAATGAATTCAATTTCCCTCGTGAAGAAAATGTTATTGAAAATATTATAACTGGCCACATTAACAAAAAAAATATAAAGCAAAAGATTGAAAAATTAAAACCAAAGGAAATAGACTTAGAAGCATTCAAATTTATAATTGATAATAATAAGCAAGAAATTACTAATTTGAATCAAAAAAACAAAAATCTTGAATATAAGATAAAATATTTAACTCATTTGTTAGCAACATCTTATTTAAAGAATGAACATTTAGAAAGTATTCTTTTAGAAAATGAATTAACTATAGAATATCCTGTTTTACCTGAAGAAAAAATCCAAAATAAAATCTTTGAAATAAATAAATTATTAAAAGAAAGCTTATAAGATTTCTTTTAATTTTCATATAGCCAGTTCTTTACTACAACACTATACAATTTTATGATTTTTATACACTCATCCCAGTACTGAGCTCTGTTATATGCGGAGCGAATACGGTTCTGTGGTACATGAGCCAACTGGCGTTTATGATTATGCAGTAGCTGAATAAATCCCCCTTGCAATTATACTGTAAGGACATCACACTTTTTTGACTGGATAAACTATTAGGTGAACAATAATGATTGATAAAAATATCCCGCTCACCGATTTACACCGCCACATCGATGGCAACATCCGTCCGCAAACCATTTTAGAACTAGGGCAGCAATTTCAGATTCAACTGCCTGCCAATACCCTGCCGGAACTACTGCCGCATTGCAGGTCATAGACAATCAGCCCGACCTGCTGAGCTTCTTAAACAAACTGGACTGGGGCGTGAAAGTCTTGGGTGATTTGGATGCCTGCCGCCGTGTCGCATGGGAAAATATGCAAGATGCAGCACAGCAAAGTATGGACTATGTCGAACTGCGCTTTTCACCCTTATATATGGCGATGAGCCATCAACTTCCACTGGCTGGCGTAGTCGAAGCCGTGATTGATGGCGTTCAGCAAGGCAGCCGTGACTTTGATCTTCCTGCTAAGCTCATCGGTATTATGAGTCGTACCTTTGGGCAGGCTCGCTGCCAGCAAGAACTGGATGCCTTACTGACTCATCGTGACCAGATTACCGCACTAGATTTGGCAGGTGATGAACTGGGCTTTCCAGGGGAACTGTTTATTGATCATTTCAAGCAAGCTCGTGAAGCAGGCTGGCACATCAGCATCCATGCAGGCGAAGCCGCAGGTGCAAGCAGTATTTGGCAAGCGATTCAAACACTCGGTGCAACCAGTATCGGGCAAGGGGTGAAAGCTGTGGAAGATGCAAAATTACTGGATTATTTAGTTGAACATCAGATCGGGATTGAGTCCTACATAACCTCAAATCTGCAAACCAGTACCGTTGCCGATATTGCTAAACATCCGCTTAAAACCTTTCTTGAACATGACATTTTAGCCACGATTAACAGTGACGACCCTGCGATTGAAGGCATTGATATTCAACATGAATATTTACACGCAGCACCACAGGCAGGCTTATCCGAAGCACAAATCCGTCAAGCGCAGCAAAACGGTTTGAGTATCGCCTTTTTATCCGATCAGAAAAAACAGCAGCTTCAAGAGAAAGTATCGCAGCGTAACGCCTTTTCAGGAATCAATTAACTACTTGTTCTATAGCTAATCACTTAATTTCGAAGCATGCCAAAAACCTTATAAAATATTATTTTACAAAAATATTTACGTTATATCGACTTTAGAATTTAGCTATAGCTTGCTTAGCATGTTTACACATTAATCTATCCAAATAATCAGACCATGCTTGCATCATCACTGAACGCTCCTCCAAATACTTAGTACGGTTGTACGCTCGACCATGCATATCGCGAACCTGATGTGCAAGTTGTTGTTCTATACGTTCAATAGGAAATTTTAGAACTTCATCTAATAAAGTTCTTGCCGTAGCTCTAAAGCCATGCCCTGTTGTCTCACCATTTTCAAAACCATATTGTTTCAATCGTTTATTAATAGTTGATTCACTGATGGTTTTCGTTTTATCTCGCATAGACACAAAACAATATTCGGTATATCCAGTAATGCAATACAATTCTTGGAACAGCTTCAAGACTTGATCAGACAAAGGAACAATATGTTGTAGGGCTGTCTGATTTTTGGTCTTAGGCGGTGTATAACTCCATGTTCTATTTTTAAAATCGATATCTGCCCATTTTGCTGCACGTAATTCTCCAGGACGCACAAATACATGGGGTAAGATTTTGACTGCATAATCAATAGCAATATCCCCACGACCTGCATGTGTATTAATATTCTTTAATAGTTGTCCTAGCTTTTGCTCATCAGTAATAGCCGCTCGATGCTTAGTTTTACCCACCTTCAAAATACCGCTAATTTGGTCAGCAACGTTAAATTGACATAAACCCAAAGCAATCGCATACCGAAACACCTGAGATGCTTTACTTCTCATTCGCTTTGCTGAGTCAGTCTTACCTTGTCTTTCATAAAGACGGCATACTTCCAAAATTTGAGTGGCTGTTATCGAATCAATGGGGAACTCACCAATAGCAACATAAAGCTTATCCCAGATAAACTGATTCCGACGTTGTGTACTTGGTTCCAGCTCTTCAGTCTTACGGTATTCATCTGCTACTGATCTAAAACTATTATTTCGACATTGGGACTGTTTATCTTGCTTTTGAATTGCTGGGTCAATATTCTGCGCAAGCAGTTCTCTAAACTCACTTCGTTTTGCGTGAGCTCTGGCCAATGTACAACTTGGATAAATACCGATAGCTATAGTGGCTCTTTTCTTAGAGATTGGGCGAATATAATCAAAACGCCAATATGCCCCACCTTTTCTATCTAACAATAAATAAAGGCCACCACCATCTGAAAGCTTAATATTCTTTTCAAATGATTTCTTTTGCATTGATATTGCAGACTTAATTTTTGAGTCAGTCAGACTGATAACTAATTTAGGCATTTTTACGGTATATTTTTGTCAGAAATGGAATGTACCGTAAAAAATACCGTAAAAGATTACGGTATCCTAAAACGCCTTTGGATAGTATCGGACAACCCAATTACGTAAGTTATTTATTTTAAATGATTTTAAGACAATATCGGAAGGGATAAAACAAGGAAATGGTGCGCTCAGCGGGACTCGAACCCACGCCACAGGCTTCGGAAACCTGTACTCTATCCAGTTGAGCTATGAGCGCATGCGAGGCACATCATAGGCAAAAAAACGCATGGGGTAAAGTAAATAAGTAAGACTAATTGCATTTATGTTTAATTAATCATCACTTTAAAATAAATTTAAGTGCCCCGTACATCTTTTGCACCCTATAAAGTGAATGACTATCGTTGCAAATTTAGTTTGATTAAATCCTATTAATACACTTGGCTTATGTTTTCAGATCGATCAAAATACCGCTATTATTTCGTATTGTGAGATTTTCATGACTGATGCATTGAAGTTACACGATTTGTCCAAGACATATCGCAATGGATTTCAGGCACTTAAAGGAATTGATTTAACCGTTCCTGAAGGCGAATTTTATGCACTCTTAGGACCAAACGGTGCAGGCAAATCAACCACCATCAGTATTATTAGTTCATTGACCAAAAAAACCTCTGGCACGGTCGAGATTTTTGGACATAATCTGGACACTCATCCTTCTCATGCCAAACAATGCCTCGGTGTCGTTCCCCAAGAATTTAACTTTGGTCAATTTGAGAAAACCTTTGATATTCTCGTCACTCAAGCGGGATATTATGGCATTCCGCAAAAACTGGCAGAACAACGTGCAGAACTTTATCTTGAAAAATTAGGACTTTGGGAAAAGCGTAATATCCAGTCACGTATGCTTTCTGGCGGGATGAAACGCCGTTTGATGATTGCCCGTGCCATGATGCATGAACCCAAATTATTGATTCTAGATGAACCTACTGCGGGGGTTGATATTGAACTTCGACGTTCCATGTGGGATTTTCTGGTCGAAATGAATAATAATGGAACGTCTATTATTTTGACGACCCATTATCTCGAAGAAGCAGAAATGCTCTGCCGTCGAATTGCTATTATTGATCGAGGCACGATCAAAGAAGATACCTCTATGAAAAACTTCCTGAATCAACTCAGTGAAGAATCTTTTATTTTTGATCTCGCTTATCCAATTGAACCCTTAGATAACATTAATATTATTGGTGTTCGATTTAACCAGATTGATCCAATGACTTTAGAAGTCACTATGGATAAAGCTCATTCGCTCAATGATCTTTTCCAGCTTTTAGAAGCTCAAGGAATCACTGTTCGAAGCATGCGTAACAAATCTAATCGCCTTGAAGAACTCTTTGTCAAAATGGTCGAAAAGAATCTTCAGGGAGCAGCATCATGAATTTCACCCAATTACAAACCGCACTCTGGACATTAGTTCGTAAAGAAATTCGTCGTTTCATGCGGATTTGGCCTCAGACCCTATTGCCACCTGCGATTACCATGAGTTTGTACTTCATTATTTTTGGTAATCTCGTCGGTTCGCGTGTGGGACAAATGGCTGGCTTTAGCTATATGCAATTTATCGTTCCTGGCTTGATTATGATGGCAATTATTACCAACAGTTATGCCAACGTCTCCTCCAGTTTTTTTAGTGCTAAATTTCAAAAAAGCATTGAAGAATTGATCATGAGTCCAGTGCCATTACATCTTATTTTATGGGGCTATGTGATTGGTGGGGTGTGTCGCGGTGTGCTCGTCGGGATTATCGTCACCATTATGAGTTTGTTTTTCACAGACCTTTATATCCATAATTGGTTCGTGACGATCTATACCGTTTTAGTGACCGCTTTTTTATTTTCGCTTGGCGGCTTTATTAATGCGGTTTATGCCAAATCCTTTGATGACATTTCGATTATCCCGACTTTCGTACTTACTCCGCTGACTTATTTGGGCGGCGTATTTTATGCGATTAGTGCTTTGGCTCCATTTTGGCAACATTTATCATTAATTAATCCAATCGTTTATATGGTCAATGCCTTTCGTTATGGAATTTTAGGGCAAAGCGATGTCAATGTGATGCTTTCCCTTGTCATCGTAACAATTTGCTGTGCCGTGTTATATGCGGTCGCTTACTATTTATTAGCTCGTGGTTCAGGAATGCGTGAATGAGTGTTGAACAATCTTTATTGGGTAAAGAAACAGAATATCCTACTGAATATCAGCCCAGTGTTTTATTTCCAATTG
The DNA here is from genome assembly GCF_000368825.1 of Acinetobacter ursingii DSM 16037 = CIP 107286. Lineage (GTDB taxonomy): Bacteria > Pseudomonadota > Gammaproteobacteria > Pseudomonadales > Moraxellaceae > Acinetobacter > Acinetobacter ursingii. Next base: position 460,128 of record NZ_KB849716.1, read on the forward strand.
CCCGTGCCCTTTCGCGTGAAAATTATGCTGACTTAAAAGGCATTACTCAGGGTTTAGACTGGTGGCATGTTTTTGAATTGTCGTGGTTGAATGGCTTAGGTATCCCACAAGTTGCGATTGGCCGTATTACGCTACCCGCGACTTCAACCAATTTGATCGAGTCTAAATCGCTTAAACTTTATTTTAATAGTTTAAATTTTCATCGGCTCGATTCAAAACAGGATTTAATTGACCTTGTAGAACAAGATTTAAGCCAAGCTGCCAATGCAAAAGTGACGCTTGAATTGTTTGATGTAGATGCGCTAGAAATTACCAAACCTCAAGGCATCTGTATCGACGAGTTAATTCCTGAGCATCTGGAAAATCATCCAAATGCTGGACTTTTAAAACTAGATACAGAACAGCAAGATCATGTGGATGTCACACTATTTTCACATTTATTGCGTAGTAATTGTCCTGTGACAGGACAACCTGACTGGGGCACGGTATTTATACGTTTTCAAGGGCTTAAGCCTTGTTATCGTAGCATTTTGGCGTATATTATCTCCTACCGTCAGCACAATGGCTTTCACGAGCAATGTGTAGAACAGATGTTTGCCGATATCTGGACTCACCTGCAACCCGAAAAGCTGATGGTATATGCAACATATACACGTCGTGGAGGACTGGATATCAATCCATGTCGTGTATCGGATTTGTCATGGATGCCAAACCCTATCCGATTGGCTCGACAATAAAACGAATAATTGAGGAACTTATATGCCATTTTTTGGTTTTATCCCGTCTGAATCATTGCTTAACAATATTCAAACTGGTATTCAGAAAAAAAATTCAAGTGAACCGCTTTATCCATTACGTGATGAAGTTGCTTTACAGATTAATGATGAAATTCTGGATGCAATTTTGCTTGAGCTCGTCCGTCGTTTTCCTGAAAGTGATAAGCGTGAAACAGCCGAAAAACTGGCAGGCTATGTCAAATCAACAGTTGCTGTTCTACTTAAACAACTATTAAGTAAAGCACCGAACGATGTGGTTAAACAATCTATCGAATTTTCTGAACATAGTTTACATAAAGACCCAGAAGGTCGTTATCGAGTCGGTGAAGATCTTGATCCGACACTGGTGACCAATCTTAAAAATAGCTTTGCTGAAATCAAAGCAGGAAACGAGGTCGATCGTCGCGTATTGTCTGAGCAATACAAACAATTTGCTGATGCCACGATTCGTCATTTCATGATTGATTTCAATAAAACCCTAGATTTAGGCATGATCAAACGTAAAGGTGCCGATATTGGCGCAGCAGCGGTGACAAAGGCCGTACATATTGCCATCGATAAGCTCATTCCTCATTTGCACAAAGAGGAAATTAATGCCTTGGCAGAATATCACGACACATTATTTTTCAATTGATTGATCGTTATAATAGAATCTTCATCGAAAACTCGGCAAAAGTCGGGTTTTTTTATTGCAAAATATGGATATACATTGCCTAAAACAGCAGTTATGTTAGCATGCGCCAAGCATTGATTGACCCTGTATAAAATCGCATGTCTCCAAGTTCTCAATACAAATTTTTACGTCAAGCACCCCGTGATGGCTTAAGCACAGCTATGCAACCTTCACGCTTTCAAAAATTACATATTGACCCTTGGCTATGTACTTTTTTAATTCTCAATGCCTGTCTGGGATTGACCGTTTTATATAGCGCCTCCGCACAGGATGTTGGACTGGTCACCAAGCAAGCCATGAGTTTTGGTATCGGATTTGCCGTGATGATCACCTTGGCTCAGATCCCACCCAAAGTTTATCAAGCCTTTTCACCGTATTTTTATGCGTTTGGGGTTTTATCACTGATCTCCGTCATGGTATTTGGCGAAATTCGTATGGGTGCAAAACGTTGGATTGATATTCCAGGGTTTGGAAGTGTACAGCCCAGCGAATTTATGAAAATTGGCATGCCGATGATGATTGCGTGGTTTTTATCACGTAAACCACTGCCCCCAAGTTTTATGAATGTCATCCTCTCTTTGGTGTTAATTGGTATCCCTTTTCTACTAATCGCTGAACAGCCTGATTTGGGAACTTCTGTGCTCATTTTGGCCAGTGGTATGTTTGTACTTTTTCTCAGTGGACTATCTTGGAAAATGATTGGAGCCGCGCTGATTGGTGCTGGCATTATTATTCCAATTGCATGGGAATTTTTACTACATGACTACCAAAGACAGCGCGTACTCACTTTGCTTAATCCTGAAGCGGATGCTCTTGGTACAGGCTGGAACATTATCCAATCTAAAACAGCCATCGGTTCTGGTGGCTTTTCAGGAAAAGGCTTCCTTGAAGGCACTCAATCACATTTACACTTCTTACCTGAAGGTCATACTGACTTTATTATCGCGGCATTTTCAGAAGAGTTTGGTCTGATCGGCGTTACTATTTTAATCCTTCTTTATTTTGCCATTATTTTTAGAACTTTCCAGATCGGTATGAACTGCTTCCATAACTATGGGCGTTTGGTTGCTGGTGCATTAGGTTTGTCCTTTTTTGTTTATGTATTTGTAAATGCAGGCATGGTCAGTGGTATTTTACCTGTAGTCGGTGTGCCTTTACCTTTTATGAGCTATGGCGGAACGGCAATTATTACCTTAATGGCAACTTTTGGACTGGTGATGTCCATTCACACTCATCGTTGATGGGTCACTCTATAATTAGGAAAACTTTAAATCATGTTGAAACTGGTATTGAAAAAACCATTGAAACAATTTTGTCTTTTTAGCGGTTTTCTTGCCGCAGCAGTATGTGCTGAAGCCAATGAATTTATAAATGATCCCAATTACGCAGCATTTAAACAAAAAACCATGTCCAAATATGGTCTAAGTGCCGAACAAATTGATAGTGCGATGAATGGCGCGCGAAACTTACCTAATATTTTAACCATTATGACCCGCCCTGGTGAAAGCAAACCGTGGTATGACTATAAAGCAATGTTTCTCAGCGAAGGAACGATTCAACGCGGTGTACGCTTTAAAAATCAGTATGCAGATGTGCTCAATCGCGCTGAACAGCAATTTGGCGTCCCTCAGTCCGTTATTTTGGGCATTTTAGGGGTTGAGACGGGTTATGGTGCCAATAAAGGCTCTTTCATCACCCGAGATGCATTAGCGACACTGGCATTTGGATACCCACGTCGTGCGGAGTATTTTGGTGATGAACTGAGCTCATTGCTAGCATGGACGTATAAAGAAGGCTATCCAACCAATAGTATTGTAGGTTCTTATGCAGGTGCGATTGGCTATCCACAATTCATGCCAAGCAATATTACCAAGTACGGCGTGGATTACGATGGCAGCGGGCATATTGATTTAAGAAATTCCGCAGAAGATGCCATCGCCTCTATTGCAAATTATCTGGCTCAAAATGGCTGGCAACGTAACCGACCGATCGGATTTGCAGCACGTTATACAGGTTCTAATCCCGACAGTGTGATTGCCAAAGATCTGACCCAGCCCGTTCCCTACGGCACATTAAAAGATCAGGGCGTAACCCCACTTAATCCGATTATCAAAATCGATAATCTAGATCTGGTAAATGTCATTCAACTTCAAGAAAATTATGGGCCTATGTACTATATTACCTACCCTAATTTCCAAGTGATCACGACCTACAATCGAAGCAGAATGTATGCGACTGCCGTGTGGTTATTGGGTACTGAAGTTGCAAGCCGTTAACACTAATTTTTAAATAAAATACAAAAGTCAATAAAAAAATTTGAGCAATCGCTCACAAAAAACGCTTTTTAAATATATTGTTACAATATTGATTATTTATTAACCGTTTTTTGTGAGTTTTTGTCCTTTTTGTAACTTTTTTCTAGCAAAGACTAGACACCATGATTGAGCGCTGAATATTATCCTCCACCATAAAGCAATTGCAAAAGTGAATAATTTAGACACTTTTCGCTTTATTTTTTTAGGAATCCGCCTGAATTAAAAAGCGTTCTTTGTGTCTGTAGGAGTTTAAGTAATGCAGTTTTCGCTAAAATATGCCTTAGCGCTCACAGTCGGACTGGCAGTTACGCAGTCACAGGCTGAAATGATGCCAGCAAGCCCTCTTTCAAATGATACTGAAAGTTCAAGCCTTGCAGCACGTGTGCTAAACAAACAGTCTCAAAGTTTCAATTCACATTTTTCAAATTTGAATAGTCTTTCAATCACCGAAAGTTCTGGTGACAAAATTCGTCGTCAAACCATTGCGGCAAAAATTGAAGTTCCTGAAGATGAGCCTTCAGTGATTGAAAAATTAAATACAGTTGCATCAAACACTGTTCGTAAATTTACGCAAACAGGTGTTGCATCTTGGTATGGTCGTCAGTTTCACGGTCGTAAAACAGCCAGTGGTGATACATTCGATATGAATGAATTAACAGCAGCCCATCGTAGCTTGCCGTTAAACTGTTACATTCGAGTGACCAATAAAGACAATGGTAAAAGCGTTGTTGTGAAAGTTAACGATCGTGGTCCTTTCCATGGTAATCGTGTGCTTGATTTATCTTATGGCGCAGCAAAACGTATTGGCATTACCAGTGCAGGTACTGCTAAAGTCAGCATTGAACGTGTTGATGGTCCAAATTCTTAATCCTTAGCACTCCTATTCACTGCTTTTATAGAGCCGCTTCATGTGGCTCTTTTTTTCATTTTCTAAGATGAAAATTATCTCGACAAGCATTATTTTTTCCTCTCTCAAACGCTTAATTCTGACGTTTTTTGTACAGATTATTTTTATATTTAATTTTATTTTGCTATTTGCTCATCATTTGCGATTAGAGCCATTTAGTTTTAAAAAAGCTACCCTAGTATTGTTTTTATCAAATATTACGTTTATACGCGTTTTAAACGCGCTAATACGCCAAATATTTCGAGCAATTTTACGGTGTGTCGTATTTTTCTTTAAAATTGCATGATTTTGAACGTTCAATTGGACAAGATGACTGGTACATTCAATATGACTTTTGACGCATTTAAAATTCTGGTCTATATTCAATTTTAGAACCGTTTTTTAACATGCAGGGAGTGCATCATGAAAACAATTACCGAATGGTTTGATGAATACAGCGATAGTCATCAAAATAAAATCAACAAAACCATTCACTGGGTCTGCGTTCCTGCTATCCTTTTTTCGATTATTGGCATCATTGCCCATTTTAGTGCTTTACTCACTGCACTGTTATTAGTACTTACCTTAGTTTTTTATGCGCGACTTGATCTTGTACTGGCCATTGCAATGACGGTGTTGATTGCAATCATGGCATGGTTAATTTACATCCTTCCTGTAGGAGTTGGCTTCTATATCGGGGTATTTATCATTGCGTGGATTGGTCAGTTTTATGGCCATAAAGTTGAAGGGAAAAAACCATCTTTTTTCAAAGATTTACAATTTTTACTGATTGGACCTGTCTGGTGTATGGATGCTTATCTCGCAAAAGTATTTCCAAACTGGAAAAGTCGTCAACTACGTTTATCCAATTCATAAACTAGCCTATAAGCTTTAGGCTGATTTCGCCTAAAGCTTATAGCGTATGAAACATAAAATTTAGCGCATAAAAGAACAATAAACTAATGATTACATTATAGATAATTTTTATGCGAAAATAAGCCAATACCACACACAAAATAGCGGCATATAAATAAGCATTTGTCGGAAGCGCTCTAATTTGATTACCCTCAAAAAATACGATTGGCAAACAAATCGCAGTCAACAAACAGGGTGCTGAATATTTCAACATTTGTTCAATAAAGGTTGGTAGTCGAATATGAATATTAGGCGATAAAAAGATATAACGATTAAAAAATACGATAGCAGCTAATGCACAGATCATAAGCCATGTCATTCTTTACTCTCCTCTGCGAAGCGCTCCAGATAAACAGCAGTCACCATTCCCAGCAAACCTGAAATCAAAATTGCACCTTCTACCTGATACATCCGCAAAAGAAAACCACTCAGACAGGTCACCAAAACCGCAGCCACAACTCGGAAGTTTTTAATTAATGGAATAACCATTGCCACAAAGATCGCCACAATTGAAAAGTCCAGATGATAATTCATCAAGTTTGGAACCATATGTGCAAGCAAAATCCCAACAACACTAAACACCACCCAAAACAGGTAAAAACATAACCCCGCACCTAACATATAATCTGGATGACGTTTTTCTGGCGACAGACTCACTGCAAATAATTCATCAGTTAGTAAAAAACCAAGAGGAAGTCGCTGTTTAACGGGTAACACTGAAATGTTATTTCTAAAGGTCAACGCATAAATAAAATGCTGAGAGGTTAGAAAAAATATTGTAATGAGAATAGTCAGTGTTGATGCCCCCTCCATCACCAAACTTAAACTCACCAACTGAGCTGCCCCAGCAAAAACCAACGAAGACATCGCAAAAGCTTTAGCAAAAGACAAACCTGCATTGACAGCCATCGAACCTGCCAGAATCCCCCACGGAATAACTGCGATGGAAAGCGGCATAATTGCCATGACGCCCTGAAAAAAAGGACGCGTCCTAAAAGATGAAGAATCAGGTAAAGACATTGAATACTCATCCAAATTTTGATTTGAAGGTAAATAAATACAAATTATGGACGATTTTAAAGTTGTTGCCTTGTATAAAATTGCTATTCAGTGAGATGAGCTGAGTTTGAATATCTTAGATTGGCGATATATTGAGCAGGAGTTACACCCATCGCCTTTTTAAAATGTCGATTGAAATGACTTTGGTCAGAAAAGCCACATAGCGTTGCAACAGTCGCAATCGAATGTTCCTTTTTAAGCATTTGTCTTGCTTTATGCAATCGTACTTGTACCAACCAACCATGTGGTGGCAATCCTACGTATTTTTTAAATTGACGTAAGAAATGCCACGCGCTCAGACCTGCCAAATTCGCCAATTCAGTTAAACTATAATGATTTTCAGGAGCACTCGCCAATAACTCCTTAATCATTAATATTTTTCTCTGAGCTTCTGGTACATTGACCAAGTTACGCTGATATTGTCCATGACGCGACATAAGGTAAGTTAAAGTAGACAAATACATGCTTTCTTTCAGTAAAACATTCTCTTTTTGCTCAAGCAAATCAAAAAGCAAACACAATTGCTGGGCCAGCCCTTCATCGCGTACTACAGCTTGCGGAAACCACGGCGCTCCGTGCCGATCTACAAAAACATCTCTGCCAATTTCACTCAACATTTCAGGGGTTGGATAAATCGCACGATAACGCCAACCCGACTCCACAGCGGATGAGCCTGTATGAATTTCATCGGCATTGACTAAAATAATATCGCCTTTAGGCGCGATATGCAGCTCACCCGTCCTAAAAAAAGACTGTGCGCCATCTTCAATTACGCCAATACAATAGCCTTCATGCACATGTTTGGAAAATTGTGTCTGGTGATAATGTGCTTTTAGTAATTCTAAGCCACCTAATTCACTAACATGTAAATAGTTGGCTTGTTCTTGCTGCATATTCTGCCTCATTCTGCTCTACAGGCAACCTTAGCATGTACAGACAAACTGTCTAGAATAAAATTGCTGTAAATCACAAATCACTGCGATTTGATTTACTCGATATTTTACTATTCCCAAACATTAAACACTTATTGATAAGTTTGTCCATTATGCTTTAACCAACCATTTTCATGGGTACCACGAGGATCACGATGCGTCCAGTGAATGACTCCACCCTTTGGGTTGTATTCATATTCACCATTAAACTCAACCGTATCGCCTTTTTTTAAATGCTCAATGCGAGGCGCAAGGTCAATATTATGCGCAACTAAAACCGTTAAACCATTCGATAAACTCAGTATAAATTTTTGATGACGAGAACCCTCATGATCATCAGCCAGAACTGCTTTAACTTTACCGCTAGTCTGCACCTGAATATGACTTCGATGCTGTGTAAAGGCATCTGAAATAGCTTGCAAACCTTGTTGTGCTTGAGTTTGGTTATCTTGATTCTGACCCAGCACCACTTGATTTTGCAGTTCATGGTGGGTAGTGTCATTATTTAATCGTGAATTTGGCTTTATAACGGAATACGCATAATAACCCGCTATAAACGCAATGATAGCGATCATTAAATAGTTTTGTTTCTTGCTCATTGTTGTTCTCATCTACTTGTTATGCATCATCTAAATATAAAAAAAGCCCCAAACGGGGCTTTTCTTGGCAAAATAAAATTATTTTGCAGCGGCTTGAGCAGCAGCAACTTCTTCAGCGAAGCTCATTTCTGCTTTTTTCTCAATCCCTTCACCCACTTCGAAACGTACAAACTCAACAACATTCGTACCAGTTGCTTTTAATACATCAGCAACTTTCTTGTCATTGTCGATAACATACATTTGACGATCAAGTGCAACTTCGTTCAAATATTTTTCAACTGAACCAGATACCATTTTTTCAACGATATTTGCAGGCTTACCAGATTCAATTGCTTTTGCTTCAGCAATTTCTTTCTCTTTCGCGATAAGGTCAGCAGAAACTGCTTCAGCATTTACTGCAACTGGATTGAACGCAGCAACGTGCATTGCAATACCTTTACCAGTTTCAGCATCACCTGCATAAGATACTACAACACCAATACGAAGACCGTGTTTGTAAACTGCAAGTGCATCACCAGTGACGATTTTGGCACGGCGAACTTGAATGTTTTCACCAATTTTTTGAACAAGCGCAATACGAGCTTCTTCAACAGTTTGGCCATCAGCTAATTTTAATTCTGCAATTTTAGCAGGATCAATTTCACCTGAAGCCAAAACTGCTTGAGCAACGGCATTAGAGAAATTTGCGAAGTTTTCGTCTTTTGCAACGAAGTCAGTTTGACAGTTTACTTCAAGCAATACTGCTTTGTTACCGTCTTGAACGATTGTGATCGCGCCATCAGCTGCAATGTTACCCGCTTTTTTAGCAGCTTTTGCCTGACCAGATTTACGAAGGTTATCAATCGCAAGCTCAATGTCACCGTTCGCTTCTGTTAATGCTTTTTTGCATTCCATCATTGCAAGACCAGTACGGTCACGTAATTCTTTTACCATGCTTGCAGTAATTGCAGTCATGTTGTTCTCCTAAATCGGTAGAAAATAAATCTGTTCAACAAAAACGGCCCTAAGTAAAACCTGGGCCGTTTGCTTTTCGACGCTTTAATTTGCCACCATTACATGTCGCAAAAATGACAAGCTTGCGTCAAAACGCATTAAGCCTCAGGAGCTTCTTTCGCTTCTTCGCCTTTTGCTTGTGCATTCGCTTGAGTTTGAGCGTATTCTTTACCAGCAAGAATTGCATCAGCCATTGCTGAAGCATACAAAGTTACTGCACGGATCGCATCGTCATTACCAGGAATGATGTAATCAACATTGTCTGGGTTTGAGTTCGTATCAACGATACCGATAACAGGAATACCTAAGTTTTTAGCTTCTTTAATTGCAATTGCTTCGTGATCAACGTCAATTACAAATAATGCGTCAGGTAAACCACCCATGTTCTTAACACCGCCTAAAGAACGCTCAAGTTTATCCATCTCACGAGTACGCTCTAACGCTTCACGCTTAGTCAGCTTAGCGAAAGTACCGTCTTGAGATTGAGTTTGAAGGTCTTTTAAACGATTGATAGATTGGCGAAGTGTTTTCCAGTTCGTCAACATACCACCTAACCAACGGTGATCTACATAGGGTTGACCAGCGCGTTGAGCTTGTTCACGGATGATGTTTGAAGCAGCACGTTTTGTACCAACGAACAAAACTTTGTTCTTTTTGCTTGCTAACTGGTTAGCGAAGTTCAAAGCATCATTTAACGCAGGAACAGTATGCTCAAGGTTGATGATGTGAATTTTGTTACGCGCGCCAAAAATGTATTGACGCATTTTTGGGTTCCAGAAACGAGTTTGGTGACCAAAGTGCGCGCCTGCTTGAAGAAGGTCACGCATGCTTACGTTGTATTCTGCCATTTTTCTTTACCTTAAAGTTGGGTTAGGCCTCCATATGTCCAGCATTCTCCACCTTTATAAAAGGCACCCAGAGTAACGTGACGACATATGTGCGGATTTTTCCAGTCCATCAAATTTGTTCGTAAAGGATATTCACGAAAAGCATTTGATAAAATGGGCGGCTATTTATACCATAGACACCTACAAATTACCAAAAGTTTTTAGAGATCATGAATAGTACTTATACAGCCCCTCGCCGATTAATTAAAACTCCTGATGAAATTGAAAAAATGCGCATCGCAGGCAAACTGGCGGCTGAAGTGTTGGACATGATTAAGCCGCATATTGTCCCGGGTGTAACCACGCTTGAACTCGACACCATTTGTCATGATTATATCGTCAATATTCAACAGGCCATTCCAGCATGTTTGGGTTATGGAGCAGCGCCTGGTCGACCAGCGTTTCAGCATGTTATTTGCACCTCGGTCAACCATGTGGTTTGTCACGGCATTCCTTCTGAAAACAAAGTGTTAAAACATGGCGATATTTTAAATATTGATGTCACGGTGATTAAAGATGGTTATCACGGTGATACCAACATGATGTATGTGGTCGGTGGTGAAACTTCTATTCTGGCAAATCGCTTATGTAAAGTGGCTCAGGAAGCTATGTATCGCGGTATGGAGACTGTAAAAGCAGGTTCTTATATTGGTGATATTGGCTATGCGATTCAAAAATATGTGGAATCTGAACGTTTTAGCGTCGTACGTGAATATTGTGGACATGGTATTGGGACTGTCTTCCATGATGAACCACAAGTCTTGCACTATGGTCAAAAAGGTACGGGGATGCAACTTGAAGCAGGTATGACATTTACCATTGAGCCTATGGTCAATGCGGGTGTCTGGCAGACGAAACTTTTAGGCGATAAATGGACGGTGGTCACTAAAGATCATAAATTATCTGCACAATACGAACATACCATTTTGGTGACTGAAACTGGTCTTGAAGTTTTAACTGCACGTCCAGAAGAAGACTTATCACGTTTTCAAAAATAGTTGAATCCTCATCTTTTCTTCATAAAGGCTACATTTTTGTGGCCTTTTTTGTGTATTTTTACAGTATTTATTATGCATATTTTCAAAAAACATACCCAGTATTTCATTTTCATTACATTTATTAATTTTTTTTGAACATTGTAAAAAATAAAAAAGCGTTATGGTGGGCGCATAAAAATTATCTACAAACGTAAATTGGACATGGAGTCCCCTCATGAAAAAGTCTTTGCTAGGAATAGCGACGAGTCTTATTGTACTACCCACTTTATCTTATGCCGACTCACCTTATTTTAGTTTTAAGGATGGCGATGGCTTTAAGCGTTTTTCCGCCTCAATTGGTTGGTTACATGCCATGCCACAAGGAAAAGCCAACAATGTCAATGTGAATACCAGTATTGCTGAAGGAACTACCGCCAAAGTCGGAGAGGTTTCAAAAGATGCTGTACTTGATGCTGCGGTAAAAGATTCAAATCCTCTACTTTATGGTGCTCTGCAACTTCTGCCTTTAGAAACTTTACCGAGCGGTTTATCTGGAACATCAACTATTAATGGATTGTCTAATTGGCAGGCGGATGGAACTGGTCTCGAAGCAGATGATGTTGATACTGTCGGCATGATGTTGAATTACCATTTTACCGATCATGTCTCTCTTGAGGTTAAAGCAGGTATTCCACCCAAAGTGGATATCAAAGGTAAAGGCGATATTTATGCACCCTTGTCAGGATCAGCAGATACTCCATTGGGTTCAATAGATCTTAAAAAAGATATTCACATCACTGATTTAACTCAGGGTGCTAAGGCAGCCTCAGTACGCGCCTGGCTACCTGCCGCAGAATTACATTACCAATTTGGTAAATCAGGTGTAAATAAATTCCGTCCCTATGTAGGTGTTGGGGTGATGTATGCCTATTTTAATGATGTAAAACTGAACTCAGGGATTGAATCAGATCTGGTTGCCGCAGGTCACATGATTCAAAATATTCACGATGGACAAGCTGGTGCAGCATTAGATGGTAAGACATCCTCTGCTGATCCACGAGTAAAGGTCAAAACTACCGATACTTTTGCACCAATTGCAACTTTAGGAGCAACCTATGATTTTAATGAAAATTGGTTTGCTGCGGGTTCAGTGTCTTATTCAAAAATGAATAATGAAGCCAAAATTAGCGTCACTGACAATAATACAGGTAAAGAGTTGATCAATGCGAAAACCAAAATCGATATTGACCCCATCATTACTTATGTTGGTGTCGGTTATCGTTTTTAATCTATTTTTACGATTAAAGCAGCTTCGGCTGCTTTTTTATTAGTGTAACTTTCAAATAATAGAGAGGCTGTATCGAATTTTATAGATTCGTGATCTACAATAGCGCCAAACTATTATTTCTTCGTCGATAAATATGTCCAATCCAAATACTACATTTTCTAAGACCATGATTTATATGCTCATTGGAAGTGCATGTATTTTGGCATTGTCATTAGGTGTACGACATTCTTTTGGCTTGTATTTAGTTCCCATGAGTCACCAGTTCGGCTGGAGTCACCAAGTCTTTAGTCTTGCCATCGCCATGCAAAATTTAATTTGGGGTGCAGTACAACCTTTTACTGGTGCTTTGGCAGACAAATACGGTAGCAAGAAAGTCGTTGCTTGTGGCGGGGTTCTTTATACGCTTGGCTTATTATTAATGGCTTTTAGTTCGACTGGATTATTACTCAATCTCAGCTTAGGCCTGATTTTAGGAATGGCACTTTCCGCAACCTCTTTTTCTGTTTTACTTTCTGCCGTTGGACGAGCAGCCGCTCCAGAAAAACGCAGTATGGCGATGGGAATTGCCAGTGCCGCAGGCTCTTTCGGTCAATTCATTATGCTCCCAACCACCCTATTGTTATTACAACATTTTGGCTGGTCGGCAACTTTAATTATTAGCGCCATTCTAATTGCATTGATTATACCGCTCGCATTGACACTTAATGCCCCTGCTTATCGAGCGCCTAGCTTTAATACTGTTCAACCGAATAAAACCTTTAAAGGAATTTTAACGCTTGCCAAAAACCATAGACCCTTTTGGTGGTTAGCGTTAGGATTTTTAGTCTGTGGCTTTCAAGTCGTATTTTTAGGTGTACATTTACCGGGTTATTTGATTGATCATGGGTTCGATGCCACAACAGGAACTATCTTTTTAGCTTTGGTTGGACTTTTTAATATTTTTGGAACGTATGGCGCTGGCTGGCTTGGCGATCGTTATTCAAAACCTAAATTATTAATGCTTCTGTATGGCTTACGCGGCATCGCGATTATCGCCTTTCTGTTAATTCCGCTTTCTAATATCACCGTTTATGCTTTTGGTATTGTAATGGGGCTACTCTGGTTATCCACCGTACCCTTAACCAACAGTATTGTTGCCAATATGTTTGGTGTTCAATACTTATCTATGCTGAGTGGTATTGTATTTTTCACTCATCAGGTCGGTTCATTTTTTGGTGGCTATCTGGGCGGACTCAATCACGATATGACAGGAAACTACAATGCAATCTGGATGATTTCAATTGCATTGAGTATAGTGGGTGTATGCGTACACTTTTTTGTCACTAAGGAGAGTGTGGTTGATGATTAGTCTAAATTCACTTAAATATCTGGTCGCTTTCTTTGTACTGGCTGCTCTGGTGATGGCAATTTATATGTGGTCAAAAACACCTGAACTTTTTCATTATTTCAATCAGGCATTTTGTCCTCATTAAAATCGGATATTTGTTTATCACAAACACTTAAAAATATATAAAACAAATGGATAGATCAAAAAAATAATCCATCATAAGCTTTGCATTTTTTCTCATTTCAATATGTTGCAGGTCTTTTCTATGCTTGGATAATTCCCAAATAATTAGAGCGATATTAGATGAGCAGCCTAACGCAACTCTCACAAGCCATTCATGATGCACCACGTTGGCATCAGCCAGAATATTTTCAGCATACAGATGAAATCCAAATTGTGGCTCAGAAAGACCAAGCGTTGGGCGCAGTAGTAACAGGGCTTGATGCAAGCAAGGCTCAATCTGGTGAAACTATTTTTAAACTCAAACGTGCATTGGCCGAACATTTAATTCTTATTTTTAAAAATCAACGTTTAGATGATTTACAATTTTTGGCTTTTGCAAGTTATTTCGGTTCAATTTTCCGCCCAAGTAAAGATAACCCAGTGCTAGGCTATGACTTAGAAACAGGTGTCCCACCCGATGTTGTTCCAGTTTCCAATGCGGTTGGTCAGGGTGATTATACTGGTCACGGTGAACTTGCCCCACATGCCGATCATCAGTGGACACCACTTCCCTCGTTTGGCTCTTTACTGTATGCAATTGAACTACCTCAAGATGGTGGAAAAACTTCATGGTTCAATACCATTGCTGCTTATGATGCTTTGGATAAAGCAACCCAAGCTCATGTCGATCAATTACAACTGATTACTTATAATCCTTTTGTTCGTGCGCAAAGCAATAAAGGCTCAGGCAATTATAGCAATAGTCCTTTGTATCGTTTCAAGGATCAACCCATTTTAGGACATGCGTATCCTCACCCATTGGTACGCACCCATCCAGAGACTGGACGTAAAGCACTATGGCTCAATAGTAAAAGTGAAGTTGAATTGGTCAATTATGATGATCAGGCAGGTGCAAAATTAATTGCAGAATTACGCCAGCATCTGGAAAAACCTGAGTTTCGCTATCAACATCAGTGGGAAACTGGAGATATTGTCTTTTGGGACAATCAAGTGACGTTGCATGCTAGAGAGCCGTTCCCAGCCGATCAAAGACGCTTATTGAAAAGAATTAGCTTGGCAGGCAGTCGCCCCTTTTAATAAAAAATCTAAATTGTCATAAAACGATCAAATTTGTCTGTTTTAATAAAAAGAAAAACAAAACAAAAATAATCAGAGGTCATCGCAAAAAAGCCCGTCAAATGACGGGCTTAATTTTATCCAGACCAATATTTTCTAAATATTCGATCTTAGAACAGACGATTTAAACCATTCAACGCAGCCACACGATATGCTTCTGCCATCGTTGGATAGTTAAATGTAGTTTCCATAAAATACTTCATCGAATTATTTGGACTTTGCATGACTGCCTGCCCAATGTGAATAATTTCAGAAGCATTATTGCCAAAACAGTGAATACCCAAAATTTCCAAAGTATCGCGATGGAATAAAATTTTAAGCTCGCCCACCGTATCACCCGTGATTTGCGCACGTGCCAAATGACGGAACGATGACTGACCAACTTCATAAGGAATTTTTTCTTCAGTCAACTGTTGCTCAGTTTTACCAAAACATGAAATTTCTGGAATGGTGTAAATCCCCGTCGGAATATCGGTTACAGGTTTTACATTTTCCTCGCCACTCATATTGGCACCCGCACAGCGACCCTGGTCATACGCCGCAGAAGCTAGCGAAGGCCAGCCGACCACATCACCCGCTGCATAAATATTTTCAGCTTCAGTCTGATATTTTTCATTGACTGCGAGCTGACCGCGACTGTTCGGAGTCACACCCACGTTTTCAAGCCCCAAACCATCTGTGTTGCCTGAACGCCCATTACACCAGAGAATTGCATCAGCTTTGATTTTCTTGCCACTTTGTAAATGCAGAACCACATAATCATCATGAGTTTCCAAATGATCAATTTGTTCATTATGGCGAATTAATACACCTTGTTCACGCAAGTGATAAGACAAGGCATCTGCAATTTCATCATCCAGATAACTCAGTAGTTTTTGTTGCGTATTAATCAAATCGACTTTGTGATTTAAACCAATAAAAATAGAAGCGTATTCACAGCCAATCACCCCCGCACCATAAATAATGATTTTTTGAATAGTGAAATCCAGATCCAGAATTTTATCCGAATCAAACACACGTGGATGTTTAAAATCTAAACCTTGTGGCTGGTATGGACGGCTACCTGTTGCGATGACTAATTGATCAAATACGATCGTTTCCTTGACCCCTTCAGGATTGAAAACGATGACTGTATTTTTATCCTGAATATACGCGCGCCCATGAAACACATCGATATTATTGCGATCATAGAATCGTGTATGCGTCGCAACTTGTTGTTGGATCACACGATGTGCATTACTTAATACCTGTTTCATAGTGAACTTTTTCCATTCACCGACTTTTTGAAACATTGGATCACGTTGATAACGAATAATACTAGAAACAGTTTGACGAAGTGCTTTACTTGGAATCGTACCAACATGAGTACAGTTGCCACCCAGTTGCTCTCGAATATCCACAATTGCAACTCGCTTACCCGCTTTTGCAAGCTTCATTGCCGCGCCTTCGCCCGCAGGTCCTGAACCGAGAACTACCGCATCATATCTAACGAAATTCCCACTAATGACCTCTTTCTTACGTGGCATTTAAAGCTCCTGTGCAATCTAATTATGCTGCTATTTTATAACAAACTATAGCTAATATGCTGTGCAATAATGTATTTCTCAAGCCAATATCTTTGCATAACGACATTTTTTAAATGAATAGTGAATTTGCCCAATTTACGGCTAAGTCCGTTATAATAGTCAAATGAAATCCTCTCGAATCACAGTGGAACAGTTGACTATGTCTGAAAACCGTAAACCAGAACAGGGTGTAAAGCTACGTGGCGCAGAAAAAGTTGCCCGAATTCCTGTAAAAGTTGTCCCTACGGTTGAAGTCCCGCGTAAGCCTGACTGGATCCGCGTAAAAATGACCGCGCCTGAAGAGGTGCAACGTATCAAAACCACGCTTCGTTCGCAAAAATTACATACCGTTTGTGAAGAAGCTGCTTGTCCAAATCTACCAGAATGCTTTGGTGGTGGTACTGCCACTTTTATGATTATGGGCGATATTTGTACTCGTCGCTGTCCATTTTGTGATGTAGCACATGGTCGTCCGAATGCATTGGATGTAGACGAACCACGTCACATGGCGGAAACGATTGCGAACTTAAAACTAAAATATGCGGTGATTACCTCGGTGGATCGTGATGATTTACGTGACGGCGGTGCGCAACATTTTGTGGATTGCATTAAAGAAGCACGTGCTTTAAGTCCAAATACCTTATTAGAAATTCTGGTTCCAGACTTTCGTGGAAGACTAGATATCGCCCTGCGCATCATGACCGAATGCCCGCCAGATGTGTTTAATCATAATATTGAAACGGTACCACGTCTTTATAAAGCCATGCGTCCTGGTTCAGATTATCAGCATTCTTTAAACCTGCTCAAAATGTTTAAGGAATATTGTCCTGACATTCCAACTAAATGTGGCTTGATGGTAGGTATTGGTGAAACTGAAGAAGAAGTGATTTCTTTATTGAATGATCTACGCGAACATGATGTTGACTATGTCACCATTGGTCAATATTTACAGCCTTCTAAACAACATGCGCCAATTGACCGTTTTGTGAGTCCTGAAGAATTTGAACGCTATGCAGAGCATGGCCGCAAACTCGGCTTTAGAAATATCTGGTCGGCACCCATGGTACGTTCAAGTTACTTTGCAGATCGTCAATATCATGGTGAACCTGTACCAGCAGTTCGTCGTAAAGTGGATCCTGCCAAAAAGATTGCAGTTCAAGCGATCGAAGCTTAACCATTTAATCTAATGGATGAAGACCTTTCATAAATGAGAGGTCTTTTTTTCATCTCTGAAATTTTAAAAGGATGATGGATTGATAACGACTTTTGACATAAGACGATGCGATTGCAAAGCGATGGATTAAAAGAGCGTGCCAGCATCATTGATCTTATTGTTTAAATATAAATTTGAAATGGTATAGTAAAAACACAGTACAAGAGATCATTAAAGATGCTGTTTCATTCTATATTTCAAAAGCTGACCTCATGACCTCTGTTGTTTATTTTTGTCTGATCCCATTATTGGTACTGATTTTTACCGCGCAATTGGTTTATATGCCCTTCACTTTGCTCAGTGTATGGGGTGTTATGCTTGTCACCATGATTTGGCGTTATTCACAAGGTAAAATTGTACCCGTTTCAAAATGGATTACTGCTGCATTTGTCTTATGCTGTCTTGCTGCGATTTATATAAAATTTAAAAGTTTTTGGGGTGTAGAAGCTGGCATCGCGTTACTTAGTACTTGTTTATTTGCAAAGTGTTTGGAAAGTAAAAATATTAGAGATTCATTAATTTCCTTTAACTTTGGATTGTTTGTTAGCGCGAGTTTATTTTTACATAGTCAGTCTTTTGTAATGACATGTGCAGTACTTCTTTGCTTAATTTTTTGTTTTATTGGTTTATATCGGATTCAGACCACAAAATTTTTATCACAACACAATAAAAAAATATCCATAAAAAGCGATTTAAAACATGTGACAAAATTTTTAACCATCGCAGTTCCTTTTTTTATTGTGCTTTTTATTTTCTTCCCGCGCCTCCCCCCACTTTGGCGAGTTCCTATAGCATCTGGTCAAGCTGTCACAGGAATGAGTGATCGTATGTCTCCGGGAGATATTGCTCAATTATCACAATCTTCGGCATTGGCTTTTCGGATTCTTAGTGATCTCAAGCAACTTCCACAACGACAGGATATGTATTGGAGAGCGATGGTACTGGATGACTACGACGGTGCAACTTGGACAAATAACGCGATCAATCAAATACCTGTTCATTATGATAATGAACGCTTAAAAGCCATAGATTATCAATATTTGTCAGCTGATCCTCACCAAACATGGATCATGTCACTGGAACATTCCGTTGCAACCGAGTCCGCATATCAAAGCTATGCAGATGGGAGCATAAAAGCACTTCGAATGGTTCAAAGCAATCAGCCTATTCATCTGAGTTGGATAGGTTCAAAAGATTTTAAATATCAAAATGCTGAAACTAATCTTCAACATGCACAACAGCTTAATTTTCCACTCCAACCCAAAACTCAAATATTGGCTAAACAGCTATGGCAACAAAGTCATGCGCAACCTGAACTTTATATCAAGAATGTTTTACAGTGGTATCGACAACAAAACTTCGTTTATACCCTATCACCTGGAATTTTAAGTGGAAGTCGAACGGATCAATTTTTATTTGAAACAAAAAAAGGATTTTGTGAACATTACGCTTCAAGCTTTGTATTGCTGATGCGTTATGCAGGTCTTCCTGCTCGAGTGGTCATTGGCTATCAAGGAGGGCAAATGGCACCTGATGGTCAAAGTTGGGAAGTTCGACAGTTGGATGCTCATGCGTGGAGCGAAGTTTATATCGATGGAATCTGGCAACGTGTCGATCCAACAGCTGCCATTGCACCTCAGCGTGTAGATGAAGGCATGCAACAATACCTACAACAAAATGATCATATTTGGGGTGAGCAAACAGGTCATTTTTGGAAGCAACAGAATTTTAACTTTGTTAAAAACTTAAGGGTCTGGAGTGATTACTTAGGCTATCAATGGCAAAGTAAAGTTGTAGGTTATGATGTCGATCGTCAGAAAAGTTTTTTATCGAAATTAGGTATTTTTTCTATCTATACTTATGCACTGATCATGATAATAACTATTATCGTTTTGGTTGCGCTGTTTGCCGTGTGGCTTTGGTTTAGAAACATAAAGCAAAGGTCTAGAATTGAGCGTGACATTTTAAAGTTTCAGAAAAAGTTACCACAATCTCTCAAAAGATGCACTAGTGAAACCTTTAAACGCTGGATGTTTAGATTAGCGCAAAATGTTCAACAACAAGAGTCTTTTGATGAAATTATAAAAACATATGAAAAACTGACCTTTTCTGGGCAATCTACACCTGAAGACCATATAAAATTCAAGCAATTGCTTAAAGACTGTTCATCTGAATTAAAGCGTGCAGAAAAAACTTGTCATCCTGCTGAAAACTGAATATGATTGCTCACACTTAGGCGTATAGCTCAGTTGGTTAGAGCGCTACGTTGACATCGTAGAGGTCTCCAGTTCGAGTCTGGATATGCCTACCAAGATATACTGATTTAACAGTAGATTAAAGCCCACCTATAAAGTGGGATTTTTTTATTGGTAGTATTTGGAATTGACGAAATCATACTCTAACTGCTTTAGAGTTGTTTAATTAGTAAGCATCCAGTGAACCGCACTTGAATTCAAGCAGGCTTCCAGTTATGCGGCAGCAACTCTTCAATGTCTTTCATTTTATGCGTTGGTAACCTTCTAAGAACATCGGTTAAATAAGCATATGGATCAAGACCATTGAGCTTGGCGGACTGAATTAACGTCATGATATTGGCTGCCCGTTGACCACTTCGCAATGAGCCAGCAAATAACCAGTTCTTACGTCCCAAAGCCCATGGTCGCATTTGATTTTCCACCCAGTTATTACATATAGGCAAATGACCATCATCCAAATAACGGCTTAAGGCAGACCAACGTTTTAGACTGTAATTGATCGCTTTTGCCGTAGGCGAACTTGCTGGTACTTTGAGCTGATGTTGTTTGAGCCAATCATACAGTTGCTGCATGATTGGCTCACTGTCCTGTTGCCTTCGCTGTCGTCGTTGTTCTGCTGTACAGTCTGGAATGTCTCTTAATTCTGCTTCAATTCGGTAAAGCTGTTGAATCATTGATAACGCTTGCTCAGCAATCAAACTTTTACCCGTCACATGCAGCTCATGGAATTTACGACGGGCATGCGCCATACAACCCACTTCAATCATCTGACCTGAGGCAAAACGTGCCTTATAACCACTGTAATCATCACAGACCAGATGACCTTGCCAGCCTTTAAGGAAATCTTCGGCATGTTGACCTGATCGACTCGCTTGAAAGTCATACACGATCGCTTGAATCGAATTGTACTGTGTGGTGGCATAAGCCCAGACATAACCTTTCTTCGGTTTCTTCTCAGCAATCTGCATCACGGTCACAGGCGTTTCATCTGCATGAATCACCTGTTGTTGTAATATGATCTGTTTTAAAGCTTCTGCCAATGGCTCAAGTTCCACGCCGCAACGGCCCACCCAATCAGCTAAAGTGGATCGAGCCAAGTCTACGCCAGCTCGTTGGTAGATCAGTCTCTGACGGTATAAAGGTAAATGGTCCGCATATTTGCAAACCAGTACATGGCTGAGCAGTTCAGGGCTCGCAATGCCTTTATCAATCACATAAGCAGGCATCGGTTCCTGCTTGATGATTTCGCACTGATCACACACCCATTTGCCACGGATATGCTGCTCTTTCATAAACTGTGCGGATTTAAAGGTCAGTTTCTCACTGACATCTTCACCGATACGACGCAAAGTACAGCCACAAGTGCATACTATTGAGGCGGGTTCATGCTCTATACGAATGGTGGCGAGATGATCTGGCAGTGCTCGACGTTTAGGTTTGATTGCCTTGGTTTTATGGGTGTTGGGTTGATCCGCATTCAGTCGTTCCAATTCAAGATCAACGGCTGCGATGTCTTCTTCGACTGCTTCATCTAACAGGCTAATTTGTTTAGCTGTTAAGTGTTCATTCTTCTGAGCGAATTTATGTCGTTTAAACAGAGCAAGTTCATGCTCGTATTTTTGCGTGAGAATGGAAAGATGTTGAACTTTGGCATCTAGGTGTTGATTAGATTGTTCTAACTGTTGTTTTGATGCTTCAAGCTGCTGCTTATCTTCTACAAGTTGCCGATTCTGCACTGCCAACTGCTGGGTAAATTCCAGTAATTGTTCATGGGTCAGTTGGCTTAAATTAGGCAATATATTCATGACCGCAGTATGCCTGAGATCAGGTCAAGGAGGAAATAGATCCTTTGGAGGATGGCAAAATAGATCTATCTGGTTTAGAGCATATTGACCACCTGAGATTGTCCAATTCTCTGCCAGGCTAAACCCTGAATCAGTGCCTGTAATTGTTCTACACTGATACTCATTGTTTCACCCTGATGAATCTTAGCCCAGTGGAATTTCCCTTGTTCCAGCCGCCTTGCACAGAGCCAAATACCCAATCCATCATGTACCAATACTTTCATACGATGACCACGTTTATTACAGAACAGATAAGCACAATGCGGTTTGACACAGCCGAAGGCTTTAAGAACTTGAGCAAGTGCAGTATCTGTACCTGCTCGCATATCCATGGGCTGGGTAGACAACCATATTTCATCAATACGAATCATTTGATCAAGCCTTGCAGCAGACATAGCAATTCAGTTGTTGATTCCACAGGCCACTCGATTTCAATCATTTGATGTCTTACGGAATGTTGTTCCTCATGCAGTGGAATCCTGATATAGGCAGTAGCTTTCTCCTCTGGTACAGACGGCGGTGATGTCTCTTGTTTGACTGGCATCGGGTGAGCAATGACAGGAAGAAAGTCGGCCTGTGGGCTAGGCGGTCTTTTTAATGGAGGGGGCATTGATTCGGACTGGCGAATCCATTTATGCAGTAGATTGGCATTGATCTGATGTTGCATTGCAACCTTGGCCACAGATGTGTCTGGCTGCTGGCATTGTTGAATAAGCTTATTTTTAAATTCAGCTGTGAAGGTTCGGCGGGGCTTTTTTAGCGTCGGTGCACTGTCTGTAACTGTCTTTAAATCCATAAATAGGTGTCCACTAAAATTTAAGTGGACACTATCGGCATATACATGCGTTAGAAAAAGTGGGGTTCAGCGGACGCTTACTTTAATTAGACTTCATTTATATTTTTTAACGCCTCTATAATTGCTGAAAGCCTCAAGTCCTATTTCCATTGGTAAGCTTCATATGGCAAGCTGGCAATAGTCTCATTTTGCTCATCCAATTGAGCTTTATAGCGGAACTCATGCCAAGTTCACGGCATAAGTTAGGAGCAAGTGTTCCTGATTCAGCTTACTTTAAAATACTTATGTTTAAGCTGTCTGAATATTTAGATATTTTCAAAAAAAAAATTCTTTAACAGGATTATGCGATTTCCTAATTTTGAATTCAATTATTTTGCATGAGGATTACCTGTTGATCTTATATTAATAACGACTAATCAATAAAAATCTCTTTTTTCATTATTCCTTAAAATCTGTAATATTGTTACTCCTTTCTTTATATAATTAGAAGCTTCTATAAAAGATTGAACGTTTAATCTAGGATCAATTGTGAAAAGCCAAGCCGTGTATATACGATCGAAAATCATAGCACTCATGTAGTAAAAACTTAAATGCTTCATTAATACGGCGATAATCTTTTCACGCTGCACTTTTTACGAATTTTAAATGACCATTTAATTCAATTTTAAGCGCTAGCAGTTTACGGTCCAAAAATTATCTTAGCGACCGTCCCACGTAGAGATAGCTGAAAGAACACAAGTAGTCGCACCTTTGGTCCAATATTTTTGACCTTGGTCATTGAGACAAATGATTCCATCACCATCCTGCGACGTATTCTCTATTGGCGTAGCGACTAATGTCCATCCTGTTGCAATAGCAGGACTAGGATTAAATGTTAAACGATATAAAGCAGTCCCTTGTTGAGGTGTGACAGTTCCGCCATATACGTTAGCAACCGTTGCTCCTGCAAAAGATGAATTGCTGTTTTTATATTGCATCATGCTTTTAGCTATATTTAACATTTCCGCCTGCGCATCTGTCCTTTTAGTACGTTGTGCATACTTTTGATAATTTGGATAAGCTATCGACACTAAGATGGCCACTATAGCGACCACCACCATGAGCTCGATTAAAGTAAACCCGCGATCTATTGAAAATTGATGATGTGCTACCATATCTCGCTCCCCACACCACATCCCGAAAAAGTGATATTTGCTTTGGTTTTATTTTTACATTGAATACCGTTGCTAGTTTTTAAAAAACTATCATTCTTATCATCAGTGCTTAATGCCTTAATTGCCCAGCCCTGCCCCAAAGATGTTGAGTTAATCAACAGAGGATTCCCCTCCGTTTGATCTACAATAGAAAGTATGTATTTCGTAGAAGAGCCATCCACTGGAAGACTAAGCTCTTGTTTATTGTTATTAAAATTTGAAATTAAAACACCACTTGCATCTTTATACAAAAAACTTGCATCAAAGCCTTTATAATTAAAGTTACGGGCTTTGTGTCGTTCTAATTGCTCAGCCAGTTTTTCAATTTCCTGTTGAGTCTGTGCAGCATAAGCTTTTCTTGTATAAGCTTGATAACTTGGGAATGCAATTGCAGCAAAAATCGCGACAATTGCAACTGTTACCATCAGCTCAATTAAAGTAAAACCATAGCCGTGGTGAGAGCGTATTTTCCCAGTTTCTTTTTTCATGATATCAACTCGTTTTTGCATAACGTTCATACCATCGATTTGGAATAAATCTGATTGCTCCTCCAGCAGGAACTAAATCTTCTCCTTCTTTACAGCCTGCCCCCTCACAAGGCTTAGTCATATTTGAATCAGGATTTGGCTCAGGTACTATAATCACCCTTCCACCCTTACCATCTGGCCCAACGGTGACACTAACAATTCCAGAACCAAGATTGTAAGTATAGTCAGCATCCTCTGGGCAGACACCTGTTGGCAGACATAATCTCTTCGTAAAACTTTGTCCCTTCACTCCCGCACCACAACCCGATGTTGTACCTGCAAGGGCAGCGTCATACATGGTGACATATAAGCTATTTTGCATTGCGATTAAGGGCGTCAAACCTTTAATCACCGCAGGATTAGCGCTTGCTTTTAAGTATGTTTTTTTGAATGGATAATACCATCCTCCCCATCCCGTTTTTTTATCTACCGAAGTAATCAACTTATTATCTGTGCCTTTTTCTTGGGTAAATTTACCAACTTGAGCCCCCGTAATCGTTGCATTACTTTTTGCAGTGTTCTCGATTAGTTTTAACTTGGTAATACTCATCGTATCTGAAGCTTGGGATGATAAAGTTCTAGCCCCCAAACTTTTAGTATGATCGGGATAATAATAACCATTAGGATAAATGTCGTAATCATAAATCGCATAAACTGCATCATACTCAAGATTATTAGAGTTCTCTTGACCCGTCGACTCTAAAGAATCGCTCGTTGCAAGAAGTGGCGAGCTTTTATTGCCAGATATAAATGTGACAGTGACAATATCTCCACCTTCAGCTTTACCTCCACTTCGATGTGCAGTAAATACTGGAGACATATAAAATCTTGGGCTTGTTCCGTTAGACTTATGTAAGTCTAAAATTTTAGTAATCTGAGTATCATATGTTGATTTAAGACCATTATTTTTTAGATCTATTCGAAACGCCTGACCCGCTAAATCACCCAAATAGAGATGATCGATAATTCCATCATTATTACGATCGACTGTTTTGATATCAGTGACTGTACTATAGCTTAAGTCTTTGCTTTGTAAATGAATTACATCCTGGGTTATTCCAGTAGAAGGTCTACTATCTGCAAACCATAGCAAATCGCCATTGTCCGCATCGAACATATAAACGCCAGAACCTATGTTTTTAGTACTACAGGTGATGTCTTCCGATTCACCTTCCGGCTTACAGTCAGATTCCGCTTGTCCTTGTCGATAATTAAAATATTCATAACCTGCAAAACCAGTACGCTTGCCATGCGTCCATAAGCCATCACCATTTTCTCCGCCAGCATCGTAGCCACCGCTGACCAACATGACTAATTTGCGTTTACCTTTCCAATTCACATAATCTAATTTTGGTTTGGACCAACTTTGTCCCATATTTTTAATTTCTGGGAATGATTTACCCTTTGGATTTTCTTTGGAATAAACCATGCCACTCGCTGGATCAATATGAAACTTTAAATGAGGATTATCGATGTCAGTTAAATCCAATGCATAATAGCTACGCCCTCCCATGCGCATCCCACCATACACCCATTGTTTACCTTTAAGATTTTCCTTTTCCTCACTGGTACTACCAATCACATTTCGTACAGCACCATTCACCGTTAATGTTCCATCGGATTTAGCCACATACACGGTATGTGCAGTCCATTCGCCATCTAAACCGCTATAAAGTGCGTAGCGACCACCTGTTAAAGCGCCACCTTTTTCCTTAAAGGTTTCTGACTGGTTTTCAATGATTTCTTTGGGTACAAAGCTAAACTTTTCTTTACCTGTTTTAGCATCAACGACTTGCAATAAACCCTGACTAGTACCAAACAGGATATAATCTTGTCGGTTTTCACTATTAATAAAGACATCATCACCCGATTGTTTTTGAGCATATAATCGACCTTGTTGGGTTAACAATATTGGCAATGAATGTTGACTACTCCCCATTTGCCGCAATTCAGGAGTGATATTTGCTAAATCGAGTCCATCTGTTGAGGTATCCTCATCAATTCTATAGCCCAATAACGCCATTAATGCTCTGGCATTAGGATCATTCTTCGTTGTAGCATCTGTTGTATAAGTTTTTTTAATTTGCTTTAGACTAAAATTTCGTGATACAGGATTATCTGTATCTGTGACATCGTAATCATATTCTGTCAGAATTTTTCGTCCATCATCGCCACCCAAAACCAATTGACTGAGTGATCCACCTTTTTCATAAATGGGAGTTTGCTCAGGATACACGATATTACTTTTAGCCCAGATGTCAGCAATATCCTGAAGCACGCTATTTCTAATCACCAAAGTTGACGAGTTTGCCACCTGAGAGGCATAAACACTATTATTCACCACATAGTATTTTTTTATATTTCCTAACCAAACTTGTTGCGGATTACTTGGGTCAACTTTGGGTTCAAATTGTGGGAAATAAGAATACGGTTGAATCACCTCAGGATTAAGAGTATCAAAAGGAATCGTTGAGGCCCCTGTACTCGCACTCGGCACATCTTTGGTGATCTCTTTTAAAAATAACTTTACGCTATCCACTACATCTTGAGTATCTGTACCTGAATACCAACCACCTTTGCCCATAATTCCCCATTGTTTGGCTTCGGTCACGGTTGTTGATGAATCAAATGATTTTGCGAAACCAACAACAGCTGTTTTTATTTCTATTCCTAATGGATTTTTTGCTGGATCAAGTAAATATTGCGAAAACTCTTTAATTGCAGGCCAATTATCACCTGCCGCCCAGAAGTTTTTGTCATTTAATACTTTTTGCATCATCCATCTGGATGGCCAGTCCTCATTGGGTGCTCCATCCGTTAAAACATAAATACCTTGCCCACTACATTCTTTTGCATGTTGACTTTCAAGAGAGTTTCCCAATTGCCGTTTAATACTTTCAGGCATAATGTAATGAAAATCGTTTTGAGTTGCGACTTTTGAATCCGGACTCGAATAGCGAAATCCTGACTGTGGCGAATTTGCCATTGCCTTATCTAATTCAACACCATTTCTATAAGCGCTATCATTTGGATAAATATATGGATGCCATAACGCATCTCTTCCCATCAGGTAAGCCGCTACCTCAGCATAAGTAATCGCAGTAGGTGTAAGAGTTTTTGCTTCAAGTTTTGCGACTTCATTAATTAAAATATCGCGCTGCGTTCTACTTCCTGAAACGGTCTCACCCAATGGTCTGGCAGGAACAACGATTGAACCCACCTGCTTCCAAGCCGTTGCTTGATTTTGAGCATTTCTATTGGTAACTGTGCCAATGGTTGATAAGCCGACTACAATATTGTCACCCATTTTTTCAGTATTACTATCACCATTTAAAAGTGCGATCATGCCATCTTTTAAGCGCGCAATACGTTCGTAAGCAATTGAATTTATTCGATCAGAATTTTTATAGTAATATCGAGGATCCAACCCAGCCTCATAATATCCAGATGGTGCTTTTGACAAAGCTGCCGCTTGATTACAATCTTTGACATCATAACTTCCAATATCACTATTACATTTGTAATATCGATAAGGATTTGCAATCGTTCCATTGCCAATGCGTTTGAAGAAGTAGCGTGGAGAACTTACCTTACAATAATTTCTTTCATAGGTAGTCGTTTCACCATTATGCTGATAAACAGCATTGTTCTTTTCCCAACTAACTCTGTTAGTTCCATCAGGGTAATCACAGGTTCCATAGCCCTTCATACTATCTGAAATATCTAACATAAACATAATGGTGGTTTTACCAGGCGTTGTCGCTGGAACAACATAGATCTCTGAGTCACTGGCATAGCCTGAAACGCTCGCACAAATTAAAGTGGTCATACAAGCAGAAAGTGCTGTGAATTTTATTTTTTTTGTCAGTTGATTCGCCTTTGAATATGGGCTCATTTTTTTATCTATTAATTTCATTTTCCTATCCTCATATTTAAGACGCACTTTGAGTTAAGGTATATTCCATGTCTTGCGTGCTATAAGGTACATTCTTATTCGCCAGACAATCTGTTACCGTTGCATTATTCAAGACTTGATCTACAAAGCTGGTATAGCCTTTTAAACATGAATTGATATCTGAAATTGAGGCAGTACTAAAATTCGGTAATATCGAAGTTGCTGTCAGTATAACCTTTTGATTTCCTATACCTTTCGAACTTTCAATATCACCCACCTCCACTAAACCATCCCAGTCTTCATTTTCTGCGGCACGAATTGCCACTTGAGTTAATACAGCCTTACGACCGCTAATAAAATCAGTAGTGCGGTCAGCTTTACAGAAACCATTTGCGCCCATATCTGCATTTTTTATTGTTGACCCTTCCCAATAAATGACGCTTGCCAGTCGAGTGCCTGCCAGATTATCTTGAGTATTCCCGCGTATACAAAAAACCAGCTCTTTGCCCTTGTTTTCTGGGCGCAATACATAGGCTAAAATACCATCACCTATACGCATATTTGCAAAGTTCAATTTATCGCTAGTTTTATTTTCCATACTAAAAAAAACTGAGTCACTATTTTGTGTAAGTAGAGCTTGAGCCTGAGCATTGGTTGCAATATTGAGTGAAGTAATGCTTCCTCGAATCGCCCAAGTACCGACCAACATAATAAGTATCAACATGACCAAAACGACAATTAAGGTGGCCCCTTTTTGAGAGTAAGGTCCTATAACATTTTTCACCTTTAACCTCCTCAATTTTTCACCCCAAATCCATTACGTAACGCAATCGTCTGAGTAATCACATTACGCAAATAAAGATAATTTCTTTCAGATTCATTCAACTTCGCTTTGGTTTGTAATATTTGATATTCTTGATCTTTATTAAAGAATTTATTTTTCCCACTTGCATTTAAGGAACGGACTAACAATCCAATTTTGACCGAAACAATTTGAGGTTTATTGGTTGCAGATAAAGCAAGATAATCGGGAATACTGATATAACCAAAGCAATCCAAATTTCCATCTACCGCTACATCACTTGCGCCAGCAACATCACTACAATCCGCTTTCATACCATCCTGTGCTGTGCCTAGCATTACACTAAAATGATCAACTCGAGGAATGACAATTTCACCCTCGCCTGTGAGATCATCCAGCGTCGTTGAATTTTGCGCTTGATATTCAGTATAGCTTTGTGCTTTACAGGCTAATGCCAATGCCTTGTTTGGATCATTTCGACTCACATCTTCTCTCAAGAAAAATCGCTCAACGACATAATTTCCTTCAATTAAAGAGCGTCCTTCACAATCAAATTGGTTTGGAACTTTGACGAGATACTGAATAACAAGTTGATCACTTTTTTGATCTTTTAGGTTAGAAGGGCCAATTTCACCACGTGTCAGTAAGTTAGTGTCTATACTAAAATTTAAAGAGCCATCTGCTTTTCTATTGGATGATAAATTATTGGCAGACAGTACAATTCCACCATAAAGCTTTTTATCATCCATATATGCTTGACCTTTATTCAGATTAGCTAGCCGAATCTCACGTACCATGGTTCCCATCCCAAAAAGTGATGAGTTTTGTAGATCCATATAACCTTGCTGAGAACTAAAATCACGTTGACTGGTAATAAAAATTTGAATTGCCGCTGCACTGATAATCAGACCTAAGGTTAAGGCCACCATCAGTTCTAAAAGAGTAAAGCCACTGCTTCTGTAAGGAAGTTTTATTTCTTTCATTTAAAATGCCTCCATTACAAGACATTTCGAATCTGCTAAGTAAGTCCCTGTGGTCTGATTTACACATGAACTCGTATCTACATTTGTACCAGTAACTTTAATCGTAGTTTTACCCCAACTGATATAAATGCAATTTAAGGTTTTACTTTGAATACAATTTGAAATAGCAATGGTTTGCCCAGATAAATTAGCTTTAGCTAAAATTTCGGCAACATCGTGTTTGGCCATTTTTACGGCATTACAATTTGGTCGATAATTAGTTGTCTGAGGTGGAGCGATACAACCTGTTTCAGACTTATTCGCATTGATTGCTTGCTTATAGGTGCTAAAACCTAAACGATTAATGCGCATTCTCTCAGCTAAGTCTCGGGCTAAGCTCATTGCCATCGTTCTTTCAGTTGCTTCCTGTGCTGCATCGATAGCCCTTAATTGCAGTAAAGAAAAACCAAGCACCCCTATTGCAAGTAAGACTAATGCAACCAAAACTTCTATTAGCCCGACACCGTTTTGTTTCGACTTCATGTTCATCAGCAAGTTCCAGCAGAAATTACATCCACAGTTCCTAATTTAGTAATAACAACTGTGCGGCTTTCATTAAGCGAAGAATTACAAAGCTCAAATTTCATTGGAACAATGGCATCAATCTTTTCAGGCTGCGTATTATCTTCTTCATATTTAGGGTTATTGATTTGCTTAATACGTCTGGCTAGTCCTATAGCGCTAAATTGAACATCTGTCTTATCGCCTGTTAACACAATATTGGGATCGTTAGACAGCCAGTAAAAAGTCGTTGATGTGTCAACACAGGGTGTATTTGGGAGTGTTTTACATTCAAATTTGATCGTAATATCGCGACGTAGAGCTGTAGCCTTAGCTCTGCTTTCACTAAAAATTAAAGATAAATTTCGCGCACTAATATCTAACTTTTTTTGCGCGACTATTTTTGTAAAAGAAGGTGCGGCCATTGTGGTCATAATTCCAAGTACAGCAATGGTTATGATCAGTTCAATCAATGTAAATCCTCGATTTTTATCCATTGCATTCACCTATTTTTTACCTTTCTTTAGACAATGACCGATAATTTTGCCCATAGCGTGTGTGATGCCATAAAAGAAACGCAAAAAAAGCACCGCACCTTGATTGCATGATTGGTGTCGAATAGTTTGATTGGCTTTTCTTTTAGATAATGCTGAGAAATCAATGGCATGTAAGTAACTCCAAGCCAGTAAGCCTGTCATCAGTACACCACGCTGATTCAAGGTTTTTTGATTCATTGGAATGTTAATTTACGAATTCACATTTGAGCCTTAAACTAACAAACTGGATGTCTATATACTTGTCTTCAAATGATCATTTTTTTAGCAATTTACACAAAGATGTGTTACTAGCTGATGTGTACAACTTTATTTATCAATTATTTAGAAGTGTGAGTAATTAAATTAGAGATTTGATTCAATATTTGATCTGTTTTCCTTAACGGTGATCTATTGTACGAACTCACTTTTATCCTCACAGAAATATTAAATTATTTGTTATCCTTTCAAGCTATCCATTTTCCAATATTGCTCAGGAATTATGGCTAGTTTAAAGCAAGCAAAACCTACACTCATGTTTGTGAGCAAGTTGGATTTGTTTAGATTTTACCCAACTTTATTGGATATTCCGCCTATGTCGATCACTGTTAAGTATATTGAAAATAAAGGATTTAATAACAATGAAAGATAATAATGGCATGGTAGATGTCTCTCAACACACCCCTATGATGCAACAATATCTAAAAGTCAAAATGGAACATCAGCATGCTTTACTTTTTTATCGCATGGGTGACTTTTACGAACTTTTTTTTGACGATGCACGTAAGGCAGCCAAGTTATTAGGTATTACCCTGACCCATCGCGGGAAAACCAATGGTGAACCTATTCCGATGGCTGGCGTACCTTATCATGCTGCCGATGGTTATCTAGCACGTCTGGTCAAAGCAGGACAAACGGTTGCAATTTGTGAGCAGGTGGGAGAGGTTACAGGCAAGGGACCTGTTGAGCGTAAAGTCGTTCGTATTATTACGCCAGGAACCATTACTGATGATGCACTGCTAGGCAGTTATCAATCTTCAAATTTGGTCGCGCTGTGTATTCAACAAAATAAAATTGGACTGGCTTTACTGGACTTAAGTGCCAGTATTTTTAAGGTTCAGGAACATGAATGTAAAACTGAACAATTAGCAATTGAACTTTCACGCTTAATGCCGAGTGAAATTGTTGTTGATGAAGATTTAGTCGATCAGAATATTTTGGAACAGATCAAAAAACAATTAGACTGCCCGATTACCAAACGCCCTAACGTTGATTTTAATTTAAATAACGCCCAAAAAACCTTATGTGATCAGTTTGCTGTTTCAACACTTTCTGGCTTTGGAATTGATCATTTACCCCTTGCCAAAGCCTCTGCTGCGGCATTGATTCACTACGCCAAAGAAACTCAAAAAACTGCTCTGCCACATATTCGCTCGATTCAACTTGAGCAAAGTTCAGATTTTATTGCCCTTGATCCGATCACTCGCCGCAATCTGGAAATTATCGATCCGCTATTTGAACATGGGACGTCTTTGTTCAATTTAATCAATGACTGCCAAACCGCTATGGGCGGTCGTTTACTCAGTCGTACCTTAATGCAACCTATCCGTGATACTGCACTTCTGGATGCGCGACTGGACGCGACGGAGCAATTATTAACTGGTTATCACGAATCGCCTGTGCGCTTAGTTTTAAAGGAAATTGGTGATATTGAACGCGTGCTAAGTCGTGTTGCATTGGGCAGTGCACGTCCACGTGATCTAGTGCAATTACGTCATGCATGTGCTCAAATTCCATTTCTGAGACATGCATTACTGCCTATAATTCAGGCAAAATCCTCAACCTTACTCACCGACCTCGACCAGCAATTGGGCGATTTCAAAGAACTTCATCAGTTACTTTTATCTGCGATTGTCGAAAATCCGCCCGTACTACTGCGTGATGGTAATGTGATTGCCGAAGGTTATGATGGTGAACTGGATGAGCTACGCAAAATACGTGATCATGCAGGACAGTTTCTGATTGATCTTGAAATTAAAGAACGGGAACTCAGTGGTATCCCAACGTTAAAAATTGGCTATAACCGTGTCAGTGGTTATTATATCGAATTGACACGTGCGCAGGCAGAGCAAGCGCCTGAACATTATATTCGTCGCCAAACCCTAAAAAATGCCGAGCGTTATATCACACCAGAACTTAAAGGTTTTGAAGATAAAGTTCTTTCCAGTGAATCCCGCGCGCTTGCCCGCGAGAAACTACTATTTGAAAACTTGCTTGAAACGCTTAGACAGAATATTGCCAATTTGCAAATGATGAGTGCAGCGATTGCCCAGATTGATGTCTTGGCAAATTTTGCGCATCAAGCACGTTTACAGCACTGGAATCGTCCTGAGTTTAGTCCTGAGATTGGAATTAAAATTCATGCGGGGCGTCATCCAGTGGTCGAAGCATTAAGTAAAACGCCCTATACCCCTAATGATACCTTTTTAGATAGTCATCATCGTATGGCGATCATCACTGGGCCAAATATGGGGGGTAAATCTACTTTTATGCGTCAAACCGCATTGATTAGCTTATTGGCATATTGTGGTAGTTATGTGCCTGCTCAATCCGCCAAACTAGGGCCGATTGATCGAATTTTTACCCGTATTGGTTCAGCAGATGATTTATCGACCGGTAAATCGACCTTTATGGTGGAGATGACCGAAACATCACAGATTCTACACCATGCTACCCATCAATCTTTAGTTTTGATGGATGAAGTCGGGCGTGGTACCAGTACCTATGACGGTTTGTCCTTAGCTTGGGCCTGTGTGCTAGACCTGACTAAACGTATCAAATGTTTATGTTTATTTGCGACGCATTATTTCGAGTTGACTGAGCTTGGCAGTGAAGCAGGGATTGATAATTATCATGTGACGGCTAAAGAAATGAATGGCAATTTGATCTTGCTGCATAAAGTACAACATGGCCCCGCTAGCCAAAGTCATGGTTTACAAGTCGCAAAACTAGCGGGTATCCCAGCAGCCGTGATTAAAGAAGCACAGAAACGCTTAAAAATACTGGAAAAACAGCAGCAGCAACATATTCAATCCGCAGTACAAAATGATTTATTTAATGCGGTTGAACATGAAATTGAAACACCCGTGATTGAAAAAGTCATCGAAGTTGAAGCTCAATCGCCTGCACTGGAAATGCTGAAACAAATTGATGTCGATAACTTGACACCTCGTCAGGCACTTGAACAGCTTTATTCATTAAAAGCGACTCTCAATTCTTGAAATAGCTTATGGAACAGATCACACATAGTGGTCTGTTCCGATCATTTATCTTATTCATTTCAATTTACATACAAGGACAAATCTTTGACAACTTTTTACCCGCTTTAAAACGAGTCAATGATAAAAATAAAAGTATATTCAAAATAGGAAAATAAAAATGTCACGTGGAGATAAATCAGCCTATACCGATAAACAAAAACGCCAAGCTCAACATATTGAAGAAAGTGAACGAGAACGTGGACATTCTCAAGAAGAAGCTGAACGAATTGCATGGGCAACGGTAAATAAACAAGATGGCGGTGGCCTAAAAAACTCACATAAAACCAGTAAATAATGGTTTAATTGAGAGTTACTATCAACTACAGTGATATAAATCAGTCCTTTTCATCAATCCGAATAATAAATATCAATAAAAGGAATTGTTAGTCGCCCCCTTTTTTGCCTAAAATACAGCATTCGGAATTAGAACCATATTTTTTAGGTAGCTGTCGCCATGACCTTCGTTGTCACTGAAAACTGTATTAAATGTAAATACCAAGATTGCGTAGAAGTATGCCCAGTTGATTGTTTCTACGAAGGCCCAAATTTTTTGGTGATCAATCCTGATGAATGTATTGACTGTGCGCTATGTGAACCTGAATGCCCTGCCAATGCAATTTTCTCAGAAGATGAATTACCAGAAGGTCAGGAAGTCTTTATTGAACTTAATGCTGAACTGTCTGAAAAATGGGCAGGCAATAATATTACTCAAATTGGTGAACAACCTGCTGATCGTGAAGAATGGAACGGTAAACCAGATAAGCTTCAGTATTTAGAGAAATAATTGCAAATTAGACCAGCAAAAGCTGGTCTTTTTGTATCTGAATCACACATTTCATTGCAATTTTTCCTCATTTTATCCATCCTTTTCGATTAGAATAAGCCAATTTAAAGTAAGCAATTGATTGTATTATGCCGAAATTTTTGAAGGGGTTGCTTGCGATAAGCCTTGCACCTATGTTCATGGTTGCTTGTACCACCTCCCCTCAAAAAACTGGAAAAGTCACATCTTCCACGGGACATCGTATTTATATTCCTCAGGAAAAAGTCATACTTGAACGTCCTGTTCCAGTGAAAACCGTTCCCGCCGCCTATTTGGCATGGTTAAGCATCGGCGATAATCGCTCTCGTGTTCAAGAATATGAACGTTTTCTTGAACGTAATAATGTCGCTAATGTTGTCCCTAATTTTGAATTATTAAAAACGGCACGGGACTGGCAAAAATGTGGCCGTTCACAATATGCAGTTCCCAATCGTGAACTCTGGAACAATGCCATCCCAACTTTACGCATTTTCAAAGCTTTAGTCGCTCAAAAAGTTCTTACCGATTTTGAGGTTACCTCGGTTTATCGGGATTTACCTTTAAACCAATGTGCAGGCGGAGCGAACTCTTCGCGACATTTATTTAATTCAGCCATCGATTTTCGCATTGGCCCTGAGTATCCACAGTCGCAAGATTACGCTTTCATTGAAAATACCAAATTTAAGTTATGTCAATTCTGGGCACAGCATGGACAAAGTCTGGATATGGGTATTGGCATCTATGCTTCAGGACAGATTCATATTGATACTCAAGGCTATCGAACATGGGGCCCCGATCATAGTCGCAATAGTTCAATGTGTAATTATTAAAAATATTTTTATTTTGTTTGAAAGAGACCATATGAGTCTCTTTTTTAATATTAGCGAGTG
This sequence comes from Acinetobacter ursingii DSM 16037 = CIP 107286, assembly GCF_000368825.1. GTDB lineage: Bacteria > Pseudomonadota > Gammaproteobacteria > Pseudomonadales > Moraxellaceae > Acinetobacter > Acinetobacter ursingii. The sequence goes on from NZ_KB849716.1 coordinate 496,212, forward strand.
AAGTTTTGATTTTCCTGTCACTTAAAATTGCACATCGAATAGAAATGGTTAAAATGCTGCTATCTCAGTATAGGTAACACCCGTTATGCAACAGATGTGGACAGACATTGATCACTATATCGATTCACATTTAATTCCCGAAGATCCAAACCTGCAATTTGCACTGGAGAATACTGCCAATCAGGGATTTCCAGATCATTTGGCCGTTGCACCTAATCAGGGTATGCTTTTACAAATGTTGATTCAGATGAATCAGTGTAAACGTGTTTTGGAGCTGGGAACATTTGCGGCCTATAGTACAGTCTGGCTAGCGCGCACTTTACCTAAGGATGGTTATTTACTTACCATTGAAGGACGAGATACTCATGCAGCACTGGCGCAACAAAATATTGATCATGCTCAATTCGAAGTGCCTGTTGAACTCAAAGTCGGACGTGCCGCAGATATTTTACGTGAAATAGACCCTACCACATTTGAACCATTTGATTTTATTTTTATCGATGCAGATAAACAAAGTTATCCTGAATATTTAGAATTAACGTTGAATCTTTCACATTCGGGTACGATTCTGGTACTGGATAATGTGATCCGTGCGGGTGATATTCTGGATGAAAATAATAAAAAACCAAGTATTGAAGGTATTCGTCAGACCTTTGAAGCTTTGCAAAATCATCCTCGAATTTTATCCTGCACCGCTTTACAAACAGTAGGCAGTAAAGGTCATGATGGCTTTGCAATTGCCATTGTAAAATGATGGTCAAAAAATATGCTTAATTTATTTTTTATTTAAAAACAATAACCTATTTTTATTTACATTGCTTGTCCATATAGTTATCCACAAGATTTGCGGATAACTATGGATAAAGCTTTACATTATTTCGCAACCAAGAGTGGTACCGTCGCATTACGGAAAATCGAGGTGGCAATACTACCCAAAAAGAACTGGTGGATTTTGCTGTGACTAAATGCACCTAGCACGATCATCTGAATGCCATGTTCACGTTGATATTCGAGTATATTTTCTGCCACATCGCCATAACGATAAACCGTGACCACCTCGATGCCCGCATGGCTTAAAAATTCTTCTGGATCTTTTAAGACTTGAGGATGATCACCCACATAAAGTAAATGACATTGTAAAGTTTTAAGCAAATCACTCTGCGCAATCCGATGCATCATTTTGACGCAAGTTGGAGAGTATTCATAAGCAAAAATAAAACGGGTCGGCGCTTTAAAAGTTTCACCAACGGTCATGACAGTACAATTTGCACCGCGAATAAAATTTTCAACATTACTGCCAATGGGTTTGTTTTTTTCTGCTGCACGCTCCCCCACACGACCAATCACCACAAAATCATCTTCTTTTAAAATACTAAAACTTTGTTCAAGGAAGTCACCCTTTTCCTGAATCTTTGAACTGGTTAAACCATATTTTTCTTCTATCATTTCAGAAATATGTTTAAGTAAATTATTGCTATAGTCTAAAGCCAGTTCACTTTGTTTCTGCTCTAGCTCGGCAAGTTCTTTGAGCAACATGGCGTTACTCTCAAAACCAATGACACCACTAATTTCGCCGAGATGATAACTGGCAGGATAGTAGTCAAGAATTTGTAATAACACCAGTTCCCGCTTGGTTTGTTTAGCCACCCAAGCGGCAGCTTCTGCAATTGCATTAATACAAGGTGAAGAATCAATACATGCAATAACACGACTCATAATAGCCTCTCTTCGTTAAGGTCTGATGCCTTGGAGATTTTGTTTGTTATTTTTAACTTAGCATAATTCGGCTAAAACTACGGTAATTTTTTATATGGTTTAAATTATTTTGTATATAAAACAATTAAATGATTAAAAAACCAGCTATTTTCTATTTTTAATCCAGCGTGCAGGATTCCCTGCAACAACATGATAAGCCTCTACATCTTTCGTCACCATACTATTCATGCCTACAACTGCATGTTGCCCTATCGAAATGCCATCTTTGACACCGACATGCGCGCCAAGCCAAACATCCTGACCAATTTTAATGCCTTTGGAGGTCACAGGTTGCTGATAAATTGGACGATCCAACTCCATTCCATGATCAAAAGCATAGAGATGACAATACGCGGCAATTCGTACTTGATCATGTAACACAATCCCTGCACGACCGCCATCCAATATACAATGATGGTTGATCGCCACTTCATTGCCAATACTTAAAGGCCCATGTAAGGTACAATCGGCTGCAATAAAGGTATTATCACCAATGCTAATTTTTCGTCCAGGTTCCGCAAAGATATGTGCCAATGGAGAAATAAAACAGTTTTTCCCAATTTCAACGGTTTCCATTTCCATCAAATAGGTTTGATATTCCATCTGCCATGCTTCTGCCCATTCACGGTGTTTGGGTTTTAATGACCAATAAAGCCATGGCATATAGTTGAGCCGGTGCTTATGCTGTTCCCGATATTTCAGCAAGCGTTCATCATTCATGTTCAGGCTCCACAATTTTTAATTGTTCTCGCCCACGGGTGATATCCTGAAGTTTTAATTTTAATGGGTCAATCTGATGAATCTGTAAAGCAGCTTCTACAATGACACCTTCAGCCGTGTATTTTTCAGTATATTCCATTTGCTGATGTTTCAATTCATATTGAAGAATTGGCCATTCATTAAAATAACAAGAGAAAACAACCTGTTTTTTTTCAATGAGTTCTATTTTTTCTGCAAGTGTTAGGCATTGTCCTGCACAGCCTCCATAGGCGCGTACCAAACCACCTGTTCCGAGTTTTACGCCACCAAACCAACGATTAACCAAAACTAAAACATTGGTCAGTTCATTGCCTTCTATGGTTGCCAAGATCGGTCGACCGGCTGTGCCAGAAGGTTCACCATCATCATTAAAGCGTACCTGATGCCCTATTTTCCAAGCCCAACACTGATGTGTGGTACTCAGATCTTTATAGCTTTCCAAAAAAGCTTTAACCTGTTCTTCGCTTTCAACAGGAGTTGCAAATGCCTGAAATCGACTTTTTTTGATTTCTTCTTCAAAACAAACCAGTTGTGCAATGGTAAAAGGCATAACAGCAAAAAAGATCAATCATAAAATTAACATTATAGCCTGAATTAAAGTTGGTAATGACAAAAATCCCCGCAATAGCGGGGATTCAAGCATTTCTTCAATTCTTTATTGCTATTTACCGCTCTCTTAAAGCTTCTTTAGCCTTGTTAAACGGTTTTAATAAATAATCCAGTACCGTCTTCTCACCCGTACGAATATCCACCGTCGCCACCATCCCCGGCGTGATACTAAACGACTTGCCTTCTTTGTTATAAAGCTTGTCAGAATCGGTACGGATATACACCCGATAATAAAACTGATCCTGCTTCACCTCATCTCGAATCGTATCTGGCGAAATCACTGTCACCTTGCCTTTTAACCCCCCATAAATCGAGTAGTCATAGGCGGTGATTTTGACCAGTGCTTCCTGACCCGGATGGATAAAGGCAATATCTCGTGGTGAAATACGTGCTTCAATCAACAATTGTTCATCCAGTGGCACAATGGTCATCAACTTGCCATTTTGTGGAATCACCCCACCTTGCGTGGTCACTGCAATTTCCTTGACCACACCACGTACCGGGGCTTTAAATGTGGTGCGGTTTAAAGTGTCAGTACGACCACGTACAATCTGCATTTGTTGTTCGGTGTCGGTATTGGCTTTTGATAATTCTTCACGTGATTTGACGTAATATTGGTTACGTGCATCATTGATTTTATTTTGCAGGTCATTGGCTTCACGTTTTAAGCGTAATACTTCTACTTCACTGGCAGCACCTTTGGCAACCAAAGGTTCGGTCATGGTGAGTTCCTGCTGAACCAGTTGTAAAGCCAGTTTTAAACCCGAAATTGACTGTTCCAGATTTTCGCGTCTGGAGTTATACAAGGCGGTTTCTTCTTGTACCAGTTTCGGATCTTTTTTCACCTCATCGGGAAAGACCAATGGGGTACCATTTACTTCTGCACGTAATCGCGCTGCTGTCGCCTGTGCAGAGATCAGTAAGGATTGCGATTCGCCTACATTAGATTCAAAGCGGGTCGGATCCAGCTGTGCCAGCACTTGTCCTTTTTCGACGATATCACCTTCTTGTACATCCAGCTTGGTCAGGATTCCACCATCCAGTGATTGAATCACTTGTTCTTTAGAAGATGGAATAACTTTGCCTGTACCCGTAGAGACTTCTTCAAGTTGAAATAGTCCTGCCCAAAGCAATAATATCAGCAAGCCGATACCGATAATCCAGATCACTAAACTGGCGCGGGGTAAAGGTGGTTCTTTATAGGACACTTTTGTCGCGCGTTTTGGGTGTTGTAGTGCGTCACTCATGAACGTGCTCCTGGTCCTGTTTGAATCTGTTGGGCTACTGTGGCGGCGTTCTGGCCATTGAGGATCTGGTCACGCGGTCCATCCATGACGATTTTGCCTTCATTGACCACGATAATCCGATCGACCAGCTCCAATACTGCACGTCGATGTGTTGCCACAATTAAGGTGCGATGCCCTAGCCATGTTTTTAAGTGATCAATCAACATTTTTTCTGAAACATCATCAATCGATGCAGTTGGTTCATCCAGTAGTAAGATGTTCGGTTGTCGAATCAGTAGTCGTGCCAACAATAAGGCTTGTCGTTGTCCACCCGAGAAACCCACACCTCCCTCTAAAATCAGATGATCCAGTCCTTCTTTTTTCTCTTCAACGAAGCTTAACGCACCTGTCATTTTCAGAACTTTGAGAATATCTTCATCATTGGCCAAAGGTGCGCCAAGGGTTAAGTTTTCTCGAATGGTGCCGTAAAACAGGTGGGCATTTTGGTTTAAAAGTCCCATGTCACGACGGATATCTGATGGATCAATCAGGCTTAAGTCCAAACCATCCAGACTGATTTTGCCTTGTAGTGGAAATTGCATGCCAGACAGCAGTTGTAGTAAGGTCGATTTACCTGCGCCATTACGCCCAAGTACCGCAATCTTTTCTCCTGCCTGTATGCTCAGATTCGGGATGATCAAGGTCGGTTTGGGATCATCCTGTCCATATTGAAATACTACGCCCTTGAGTTCATAGTCACCATAGATCACAGGTTTATGAATCAGATGTGCCTGATCTGGTTGATCTACTGGCTTTTTCATCAGTTCATCCAGACTGGTTTTTGCGACTTTGGCTTGTTGTAAACGTCCCAATACCCCCGTGATTTGTGAAATCGGTGCCAGCATTCGAGAGGATAGAATCGAACAGGCCACCAATGCACCTGTGGTCATGTCTCCTTTAATCACAGCAAAGCATCCCACTAATACCACTATCGCATAGGTCAGACCCTGTATTTTTTGGGTCCAGGCAGTGAGTATCCCCACGATCTTCCGCTGCCGCATGCTGATATCAGCAGAGACTTCATTCATGTGGTTCCACTGGTTTTGAAAGCGGGATTCAGCGCGCAGTAGTTTGATGTCTTCAATGCCCTGTACTGCTTCCACTAAGATGGCATTACGAATTGAGGATTCACGCATGCCTTCTTGTGCCAGTTTGGCTAATTTTTTTTGTACCAGCAGTCCTGGCACAATCATCAATGGCACCACCAAGACCATCACCCAGAATAAGTTCCCGCCAATCAACCAGAAAATCACCAGAAACAGGAAGAAGAATGGCAAATCAGCAATGGCACTGATGGTGGTTGAGGTCACCAGTTCACGCACTCCTTCTAATTCACGGACTTGTGAAATAAAAGTCCCTGTTGATTTGGAGCGTTCTTTATTTTTGATGCGTAGTGCATGGCCAAATACCCGGTCTGAGATTTTCAGATCCGCTCGTTTTCCAATGATATCGGACAGATAAATTCGGGCAACACGTAATACAAATTCAAAGATCGCTGCCAGTAATACCCCACCTGCCAATACCCATAGGGTTGGATAAGACTGGGAAGGAACCACACGGTCATACACCTGCATGGAAAAGATAATGGTCGCCAATGCCAGAATATTGGCAATCAGTGAGGCGAACATGATATCGATATAGCGTTTCCAGTCTTTGAGAACAATCGACCAGAACCAGCTCGGTTCATAGGGTTTGATGTATTCATCGACGCGTGCATCAGGAATTGATGTTTCTGGTCGTACGATATAGATGTTTTTGATCAGGCTATTAAGTTGATCCAGACGAAAGCTTTGGGCTAAGCCTTGTTCTCCACTGAGCTGGATGCTGACCTGTCCTTCTCCATCCGCTTTGTCTATGACCCCGACTTGTCCATCATGAAATTCTGCGATGACGGGCAAGCGCCATGGGTTTAAGAGTTCGTTTGAGAAGGTAAGTTTGCGATAGTTCAGTCCCATTTGTCGGCAAATCAGTAATAGTACGTCATCCACCGTGTGGTTCTGGTTCCAGTCCAGTTGAAGGCGGATGCGTTCTTCTGACGGTTCGATCCGATAGTGTTTGGCGATCACAAGGACGGATTGTAACCACGGCTGATAATTGAATGCTTGACTCATGGTTGCACCTCAAATCCCTGAATTGAAAGATGGTTTAGTTGGTAGGCCTGACGAGTCCGTCCCGTGGTCTGGATAAATTGCACCAGACTGTTGTAAATGTCATAACGTGCAGTTTCAAGTTCGTTGTTGGCCGCATGAATGGCCATTTCTGCGTTAAGCAAATCCAGTACTGAGCGCGTCCCCAGTTTATATTGTTCCTGATATAGCTCACGGGTTCTGACCGTGGTTGCTTGTCGTTCTGACAATACTTGTATTTGTCTTTGTTTGTTTTCGATGTTTTCGCGTGTGGTACGCAGTTGATCCAGTACATCCAGATACACGGTGTTGACTTTGGAGCGTGCCGCTTCTTCTGCATAGCTGGCAGATTTTACTTGGGCAGCCACTGCACCCCCCTGAAAGAAGTTACTGGAGGCTTCCAGCATGATGCTGTTATAAAAGCCATCGTCTTTGTTGTTATTGGGATTGACCCCATTTAGGGCCTGGCTCAGTGAACCTTTGACAGATAAGGTCGGATAGAGGCTGAGCTGAGTTTGTTTTTTTTGGGATTTGGCAACTTCTACTTCTGCCTGTGCTGAAATCATTTTTGGGATGGTGTTAAATTCTGGATCTCTAAAGAGATCAGAGGATTGCACCAGATTTTCTGGAATCATCCAGTTTTTATTGCTGACATCAAAGCCCAAAAGTGTGCGTAGCCGCTGTTGGTATTGTCGCAGTAAGGATTGTTGGGCGATCAGGCTCGATTGTGCCGATTGTAAGTAAGATTCGGCCTGTACAGGGTCAGCTTGACTGCTAATCCCTGCATTGGCTCGCAAGTTGGCAATATCCAGAATGCGCTGGATACCTGCCACCTGTTGTTCTCCAATCTGGCTGATGCGTTGGTAGCGTTCAATATTGATCACCGCAGAGGCAACCTGATAGGCAATATCATCAATGCTGACCAGTACGTTGGCCTGTTCTACAATCAGTTTGGCTTGTTGGGTATCGACACTGGATTTGACTTTGCCAAAGTCATACAAGAGTTGGGTAGCACTCAAGGTCAATAGCTGGCGACCACGTTCGCCTGTGGTTAAATCACCTGTACTGATTCCAGCTGTGAGTTGTGGGTAGTACTGGGCTTTGGCCACATCGATATTGGAGTTTTGTGCAGCAAGACTAGCAATACTTTGGCTGATCTCAGGGTTGCGTTGTACACCGATCTTTACTGCATCAATTAAATTACTGTGCTGTAACCTGCTGGAATCTGCCAAGGCAGATAATCTGCCTGTAGGAAGGTTATTCGATCCGATGCGAGGTAATTCATCAACACGAGATGGGTCATACTGAAAGTTACTCAATTCACTAAATTTGACCGTTTTATATTGCTGATTTGAAGTCTCTGAAAAAAAATCAAAGATATTTTTAATTTTATTTTCATCGCGATTATTATTTGCCTGAGTTTGAGTACTTGTAACACCAACAAACAATGTCGTCACGAATATAAATAGCGGATAGTTCATTGTTTATTATTCCAAGTTATTTGGGCGTATCTTTTAAACATTTATTGTCTGTTATAGTAAATAAAACTATAAACAAACTATCTATTATCAAAAAAAACCTGAACTGAATTTTGAATAAGCTAGATAATTTTCTATAGCCATCACATAAAAACAATAATATATCTAAATTGGATTTCATCATCATAAAAATCATTATAATTTAAAATCAAAAAGAAGCCGGTCAATAAAATGACCGACTTCCTTTTATGCTAGAGATATAGTTACTTAACCAATAACATCAATATTATGCTGAATCCACAGCATCGCATCGATATTCTCTTGATGAGTATAAACTTGGTAGACTTCACCACGATAAGTTTGTGTACCAGCAGACACCCAACCATCTTGATCAACAAGTTTAACTAGATCTGTATCTCCACCTTGTACCACTAACATATCCGTTGAAGAAATAGATAGTAAGTCATCAATTGAGATCGTAAGCGTATTTGCATTTTCATCTCCTAAGTGAATGGTTTCAATGCTATTCACCTTGGAAAGAATATCACCAAGATTTAAATCTGCCTTCGAATCCCAGACAAGCGTATCTGATCCTGTACCACCATCAATCAAATCAAAGTTAGTATCTTTGATGATGATATAGTCATTACCGTTGCCTGCTTCCATCACAGTTGCACCATGACGACCGTCTAATGTATTCACACCATCTGTACCAATTAACTCACCTTCACCAGTGAGATATTTAGCAGACATAGACGGAGCTTCACCTTCACCACGAATACTGCCATCAGCATTAACAATAACCGATTTAATATCTGCTGTGAGCGAGTTCACTTTGTAATCTTGATTAGAGTTAGTCCAAGTTACGACATAACCACCATCCGCTAATGCAGCCACATATGGAAGTGTATCAACACTACCTGTCCCATCAACCGTTTGTGTAGAAACTAAAGTTTCTCCACCCAGTTTATTACCTGCTGCATCAAATGACTGACTATAAACCTCACTGAGAGTATTAGATAACATTTTGGTCCAAACAATGACATACCCCCCATGCTCAAGAGCAACACCACTCATATGACCAGTTGCCATGGTTGAATACCCCACACCATTGACTCCATCAGTAGTAGTATTGACTCGTTTTTCCTGAGCATCCAGAGCAGTAATCGTCTTTGTCACATCATCATAATTGAAACGACGTGCATAAACATCAAAGCCATCCATTGTACCTTTCGCTGCGGTACCTGTCGCTGCCGTTGCTGACTCATGGTTTGAAGCCCAAAGGCTTACAAAACCACCTTCTTTCAATGCAAACGATTTTGCGCCAACTTGCCAACCATTATCAAAAATGTTTGCAACCATACTCGTCACAATCGTTGCTTTACCGTCAGAAGCGTAATCCACGACCATCAAGTTTTGCTTTGTTGGATTTATATTGGTTGCTGTAAAATCAGCATACTGGATAAGTACTTTACTACCACCCAAACTGATTGCACTCAAACTTTCAATATTTGAAGCCTTATTACCAATCGCTGCACCTGCTGGTGTTTGTGATGCACCATAAATATAACCATTTCCTCCGTTGGTTTCATTGGTTAATTTCGTGCTTGTCGCATAGTTGTTATTGGAACCAGAAAAATACACATTGTAATTTTGAAGTGTACCAGAAGTATACACAACCACGTTACCGTTACTAGTTGCAACCGTATTGAAGCCGAAGTAGTAATCTCCTCCACTTACTTGAGAAGTAGAAAGTAAATTCATAGCATCGTCATAAACTTTGACAAAGCCTTTTTGACCCTGACTAGCTGTATATGCGATAGTTAAATGGCTATTAGCATCTATATAGACATTAAAACCACCATAACTATCCCACATATCCATACGGTCACCATATCCTTCAGAGTTAGCACTACCCCCCGTCGGTGTATCAGTGATTTTAATAAATCCACCAACTTTTTGGCCAGTCTGATCATAGCGCTGCGCAACTAAATCATAGTTTGAAGTTCCATTAGTCTCTGTAGACTTAGTTTGGTTTTGAGCCCAAACCAATAGATACCCACCATCATCAAGTGCATATATTTTTGAACCAATATCACTATCATCAGCTTTGTTATCTACAGGTATCACTTTAGGTTCGATAACTGTAATCGCCTGATCAGTTGAGGATTGTCCTCCAGAACCATCTTTAGTTACTACAGATGCTTTAGCGGTGTAATTTCCACCTTCTAGCTGATTAGCGCCCCAATTGGCATTTACGATTTTCCAAGTATTAGCAACTGTATCAATTGTCAAACCATCAATGCTGTTGGCACCATTAATGCTACTAAAAGTACGAACCAAAACACCATCATTGTCATAGATTTTAACTTCGAGGCTTTCATTTGTACCCAGTTTGATCAAACCGTTCAATAAAGGTTTCTGATCTACATAATCTGGGTTTGGACCTGCATTAATAGATACATTTTTAAAAATGGTTAGCTCTTCCGAAGTAGCATCTGCAACTTTTCCTCCAGCAGCAGCTATAATTTCAGCAGTAATGTCATATTTTACATCGGCATTGCCAGCAACATTCATTGCATCAGTATCTGGTATCTGTAATGACCATGTCTTATTGGTTGTATTAACCGTTAAGTATCCATCCCCTTGTGTATAAGTTTTACCATTTACAGTAACTTGAATGAAATCATTACCTTTCATAGCATTTGCATATGTACCAGTAATAGTTGGTGTCGTATCTGCTGAAAATAATGTATCTACTGTAATCGAGTTTACAGGTACAGAAGCATCAACAACTACTGTTTGAGAGTCCGTTGAACCCACATTACCCGCATCATCCACAACACGAACAGCATAGTCATAATTACCATTTGTTAATGTACGATCATCAACAAAACTCCACTGACCTTCTGTATCAACAGTTAAATCAAGCCATGTAGCACCACCATCTATACTAATTTGTGCATGCTCATTGGTTTCAAGAGTACCCGTCAATTTTCCATTAATAGTTAAACTTGTATCACTTGTAATGAAATCACTGTCAGATATACCTGTATCATCACTGATACTTACAATATCAATAATTGCGGCTGGCGGAGTAATATCTGGTGCTGTAATTTCAGTTTCAGATGATACATTCCCTGCCGAATCTGTTGCTGTAACAACAAGCTCTTCACCATTATTTACAGCCGGGCTTAATGTAACTTTATAAGTACCATCGTTCCCTGCAATAATTTGACCAACTATATTGTTTTCAGCATCCCTCACTATAACCATCGAGCCTGCTTCTGCTGTACCTGTTACTTCTGTACCAGCATGATTAATATTGGCAGTTGGTGCTACAGGAGCAATTATATCGCTATAGGTCACGTCAGAGACTGGGGATTCATTCCCTGCCTGATCTTTAACCACCACGCTGTAGTCACCTTCCGCTGCCGGACTTGG
>NZ_KB849716.1:509427-543769 GCF_000368825.1 Acinetobacter ursingii DSM 16037 = CIP 107286
CCGGTAAGGTCACTGTCACGTCTGCACCCGGTTCGGTATTACCTGTGATGTTGAGACTGCCATCATCATTGCCAGTTACCGTCACGTCTTTTGGTAATAATGGAGGTGTGGTATCCGCAGCAGTAATATTATTGTCCGCAGAAATATTACCAGATACATCCTGAACACTAACATTAAGATTTTCACCATTCGTCTGTGCAGGTGTTATTGTAATTTTATAATTACCTTCAGAATCAGCAACACCCGAACCAAGTAACTTCCCAGTATCATCTTTAATTATTACAGTACCACCCGGTAATGCTTTACCAGTAACTTCTGTACCATCGTGACTAAGATCAGCAGTTGGAGATTTTACACGTACATTGTCCGATGAGTTATTAGCATCATCCATTACTCTGACAGAATATTCACCATCGACTACTTTATCTTTAGGAATTTCTATTTTATAGCTTCCGTCAGTGTTTGCTGTCCCTGTATGTAATCCACCTTTTGAATCTGTAATAAAAATTTTTCCATTAGGAATGGTTTTTCCACTGATAGAAATACTACCATCTTCATTTTGTTTTAAATGGATACTCGGCGTCGGTATTTTATCGTCAGGAATAGTTGGAGAATTATCATTACCAGAATGATGTTTACTATCACTATTTGATGCAATTGCTACTGTAGCTCCAGCAGCAGGAAGGGCTGCCCATAACCATGGTGATACTGAATTATCGTGATACAGAAAAATTTCAATATCATCTACATAGCTATAATTTACACCCTCAACTACAGCGCCATGATTATCAATATAATTTATCCAAGATAGGGTATGGTCTTTATTTTCGAATGCTAATGTATTTTTACTTGAATCGCCTGAACCATTCGAATCGAAGAAGTCAGAGATAATAATGACTTCACCTGATTTTAATGTGACTTTGACATTTCGGCCATCTTTTTCAATTCGGTTCACATCCTTAATATCAACCTGCAATAGAACCACAGAAGGTTCTAAAAGCGTTAAACTATCTTTTTGACCCTCCAAAAGAATTTCATGAGTTTTTTTTGATACAATCTTTACATTAGCCATTTAAAGTATCTCGCAAGAGTTGGCCCAATACAAATAAACTCATTCATATTTATAAAATCCGAAACAATGTAATCTTCAGAATAAATACAAATAAAATTCAATTATTTGACCAATAAAATAAAACTAGACTTTCATACTTTAAAATATACAAATCGGCCTATTTATTTTCTTATCATTTTGCGATTGCTTTTTTGTCATCAAAAACAATGTAAAAAAAACACTATAGAAATAATGAGATAGAACAAAAAGAAGACACCTAAAATTGACTATTTATTTAGAATTTCGACCCATTAAAACCAACCATTTTAATATGATTAATCAAAATTAAACTCATTATAGTTAAGATTCTTAAATTTCACCTATAACAACATCATCTAAGATAAATTTTCAAATTACCTAATAGCTAAAATAGTTTATTATATTTAATACAAGAAAATCATTTAACAATCAATACAAATCTAAAACCAACAACTTATTCTAGTGATTTAACTCAAGATAAATCATTTATTAAACAATATAAATATAATTTTATTTTTGTTTTTAAATTAGAACTTTTCTGTATTTCATTATAAAATTTTACTGATTTCCTTTTTATGATCATTATGGCTTAACAATGGCTCAACTCAAATTACGTCTTAGGTTGATGGTTGATCAAGAGATTGCTTTTGGTCCTGGAAAAGCGGACTTACTCGAAGCCATTCAAGCGACAGGTTCCATTTCTCAAGCAGCTAAAAAAATGAACATGAGCTATCGTCGCGCATGGCAACTGGTAGAAACCATGAATCAACTTTATGCTTCGGCTTTGGTTGAAACCTATAAAGGTGGCGAATCAGGTGGTGGGGCGATCGTCACCGCTTTTGGCTTTGATATTTTAAAGCAGTTTAGATATATGGAGCAAAAAGCCCTAGCTGCAATTGAAGCAGACTTCCAACAGCTTTCAGGTTATTTAAAACCCTAAGCTGTTCACGTCAATTGAAGCTAAACTAAATCGTCATCGAAAAAATCTGGTTATTCGGTATTTTACGTTTCATTCGCAAGTCAAATGCCATACAGATATTACGAACAAACGCCTTGCCTTGCTCTGTAACCTGCATACTTTTTTCACCGATTTTCAGTAATTGATCTTGCTGCATTTCTTCAAGCTGCTGTAACACTCGCGGCAACTCTTCAAAGCTTTGCGTTGGGTCTTGCCATGAGGTTTCAAACTGACACATGAGATTTAAAATATGCTGGCGAATCATCAGGTCTTCTGACGTCAAAACATGTCCACGAAACACTGGAATTTCATTGTTTTCCAGTCGAGCATAATAGTCTTCCAATACCTTTTCATTTTGAGCAAAGCTGTACCAGCTATCACTAATCGCAGACACACCCAAACCAATCATGACTTGGGTTTTAGATGCGGTATACCCCATAAAGTTACGATGTAACTGACCCTGTAAAAAGGACTGATACATCGGATCAGTTTTCAAGGCAAAATGATCCATCCCAATTTCGACATAACCATGATCCAGCAATTTTTGTTTGCCGGCTTCATAAAGTTTTCGTTTCACTTCATCTTTGGGCACATCATGATCTTTAAAACCACGCTGACCATTGCCTTTAATCCACGGCACATGCGCATAACTATAAAAAGCCAAACGGTCGGGCAATAATCGATTAGTTTGGTCTATGGTATACAGCACATCGTCCAATTCCTGAAAAGGCAAGCCAAACACCAAATCATGGGAAATCGAGTCATAACCAATTTCTCTCGCCCATTGCGTCACATTGGCGACATTTTCAAACGGTTGAATGCGATGAATCGCTTTTTGAACCTTTAGACTATAATCCTGAACCCCAAAACTTACGCGACGGAACCCGAGATCATACAACGCCTGTAAATGTGCTTTGCTGGTGTTGTTCGGATGCCCCTCAAAACTAAACTCATGATGTTCAGCAATCTCAGCCTGATCCAAAATACCATGAATGAGTTGTTGTAGATGTTCGACTGAAAAAAAGGTCGGCGTACCACCACCCAAGTGGATTTCACGAATAATCGGTTTTTCTTCCAATAATTCACAATACAATGACCATTCTTTGAGTACCGCCGCAATATACGGCGCTTCAACTTCATGGCGTTTGGTGACTTTTTTATGGCAACCGCAAAAAGTACATAAGCTTTCACAAAAAGGTAAATGAATGTACAGGCTGATGCCTTCACTTGCATTTGATTCAATAAAAGATTGGCGCAAGGTTTGCTGCCAAGCCTCTAGTGAGAATGTATCTTCCTGCCAATAAGGAACAGTCGGATAACTGGTATAACGAGGTCCTGGAACATTATATTTTTGAATCAAAACATTTGACATTTCAATATACCCAAATACCTTTATCTTTTTATTATAATCCATTTAACCCTATACAAAAACCTCAAAAATAAATTAATTAAAATTAAATAACTAATAAAAACAATATTTTAATTTTAAAAAATAATCATTCTCATCCATTTCTGTTTTTAAAATTAGATATTATAAAACCTATGATTTTGGTTGGGATTAAAATAATTTATCAAATTAATTAAAATAAAAAAGGCATATTTATTTAAATAGATATGCCCTCAAAAAAGCGCGATTTAATTAAGAACTTTTTAGCTGTTTGAGTCGCTTGATACGTGGTTTATACAGCAACTGATACGTTACCGCCAAAATCAACAACCATAGCGGACTCACATATAAGGCTTTTAATGTATCGGGTTCCAGTGCCAAAATCACCAAGGTGAACAGCAAGAATGCCAATACCACGTAGCTCATCCAGATTCCACCCGGCATTTTAAAGGTCGACTGGGCATGTAATTCAGGTCTGAGTTTACGATAACGCAGATAGCACACCATGATCAGCCCCCAAACGCTAATAAATAAAATCACGCAAAGAGAACTGGCTAAGGTAAAGGCTTCAATGGTATTGGGTACAAAATACTGTAATGCCGCACCCGCCATAATAAACAGACAGGAAAACACCAAACCATTAGCTGGAACAGCGCGTTTGGATAACCGCGCCAATCTTGCGGTGCCTGCCCCCCACGGGATAAACCAAATAGCATCCGACTGGTCGAAAACACACCACTGTTCATGGAGGAGGTTACTGAAGAAAGTACCACCAGATTCATAATAATCGCTGAAGTTGGAATCCCTGCATGTAAAAATAATTCAACAAATGGGCTTTTATTAGCACTGATCATATTCCACGGTGTGACTGACATCACCACCAATAATGCCAACACATAAAACAAAATGATCCGAATCGGGATTGCATTAATCGCTTTGGGTAAATTCTTTTTCGGATCTTTGGTTTCGGCTGCTGTGGTGCCAATCAGCTCCACTCCGACAAAAGCAAACACCGCAATCTGAAAACCTGCTAAAAAACCCTCGGTACCTTTAGGAAACATGCCACCCGAAGACCAGAGATTACTTAAAGAAGCAACGGTACCCGTTGGTGCCTGAAAATGGCTAAACACCATAAAACCACCAATTGCAATCAATCCAAGAATCGCCAAAATCTTGATCAAAGCAAACCAGAATTCGACTTCACCAAATAAACGCACGGTGAGCAAATTCAGCGCCAATACAAACAATACACAGCCCGCACTGATCAGTGCTTGTCCCATCGGTGTAAAACTTACGCCATCAGGCAACCAAAAACCCAGATAATTAATAATCGCCGCCAGATCGGCTATACCCACCAATACCCAGCCGAGCCAATAGGTCCAACCCATATAATAGCCTGCACTCGGGCCGATCAAATCATGTGCCATATCAACAAACGATTTGTAATGCAGATTCGCCAACAATAGCTCGCCCAACGCGCGCATCAGGAAGAAGAACATGACCCCAATGATCATGTAAATAAATAAAATTGAAGGTCCTGCCAATGAAATGGTTTTACCAGAACCCATAAATAGCCCAGTGCCAATCGCACCGCCAATCGCAATTAGTTGCAAGTGTCGATTGGAGAGTTTACGTTGAAGATCATGCGACGAATGTTCGTCTTCAGAATGACGTACTGTTGTCATGATTAAATATCCTTTTTAAATGTCCCTTTTTTTGATCAATTCTGTGTGACTGCCAACCAAAATAACAAGGCAGAAACCGCAGAATTGATGCCGAGTAGCATCAAAATAAAAACCAGAAGGCATCCTTTTCCGTGGCAATTCTGGTTTTAAAATTAAACATTAGATGAATGAAAATAGATCAATCGGTTTATTGCTGTGCTGCAATCACGGCGATTTCAATCAACCACGCGGGATTGACTAAATCTGCCTGAATCGTAGCGCGGGCAGGCGTTGCCAATCCATCTAACCACTCAATCCAGATCGCATTGACTTGAGCAAAGTCATCTAGGTTTTTAATAAAAAGCTGCGCTGAAAGCAGACGCGACTTATCACTTTTCGCCTGCGCTAAAAGTTGATCGATGGTCGCCAAGATTTCGCGGGTCTGACCTTCAATATCAAGCTCCGTGTTTTTGGGTACTTGTCCCGACAAATACACCACTTGATTAAAAATGGTAGCCGAACTCATCACCTGATTGCTGTTAATTCTTTCAATATTAGAGACTGACATCACTCTATCCTTATGCTTCAATAAAAAATGGAACACGTGCGGTTACACCACACATCAATTCATAACCCACGGTGTCTGAGGTCGCTGCGACTTCATCAATTGGCAAAATCGTACCCGAACGAGATTTGCCCCAAAGCACCACTTCACTGCCAATTACCGCATCTGCAATCTCGGTCACATCGACCGCCAACATATCCATACTGACCCGACCAATCGTGCGAGTGCGGATGCCATTGACCAACACAGGCGTACCCGTAGCAGAAATACGCTGATAACCATCGGCATAACAACAGGCCACAATCCCGATTTTCATGGCTTGCTCGACCTGAAAGGTTGAGCCATAACCGACCGTTTGCATGGGTTGTAAATCTTGAATGGCAATGATTTCACTGCGTAGACTCATACTGGGTTGTAAATCCCAGTCCTGAATCGAGTGTTGGGGAAAATCAGGCGAGCTGCCATAAAGTAAAATGCCCGCACGGACAGTTTTAGAAGTCAGTTGCGAACCATGCCGCAGGATCGCAGCGCTGTTACAAATCGAGCGTTCACCTGGTAAATCCTGCACTGTGTCTTCAAAGATTTTGAGCTGTACCTCAATCCCAGATTGCCCCAGACGCTCACCATCGGCATCGGAAAAATGCATCATATGCGTGAGGCTATTTACTGTGTTGCAAGATCGAAGTGACTGCCATATTTCGCGGTAATACTGTGGCTGAAAACCCAGACGATTCATGCCGCTGTTCATTTTCAGGAAAATATCAAACTGAGCAGGCTCAGGATGCTGTCGCACCCATGTCGCTTGTATTTCACTATGGACACTAAAACTGAGTTGGTAAGCTGTACAGTCAAACAAATCCTGCGCTGAAAAAATGCCTTCGAGCAGCAAAATTGGCCCTGTCCAGCCGAGTGCACGTAAGCGTTTGGCTTCATCGATATCTAGTAAGGCAAAACCATCAGCGGTTTTGAGGGCGGGATAAACCCGTTCAATGCCATGCCCATACGCATTGGCCTTTACTACTGCAAAGACCTCATGCTGTGAGGCATGCTTTCTGGCAATGTTAAGATTATGTGCCAAAGCATTTTGATGAATGATGGCACGGATTGGACGTGGCATGGTTCTTCCCTGAACTTGAGTATTTGATCTTAAGCTGCGTGTGAATAACGCAGGATCGATAAGCCTTCGGTACTAATTTCAGGCTGATGATTAAGCACAAGGTCGCTAATCAACTTGCCTGAACCACAGGCCATGGTCCAACCAAGTGTGCCGTGCCCTGTATTTAAAAACAGATTACTAAACCGCGTCGCACCGATGATTGGGGTACTGTCTGGCGTCATTGGACGTAAACCTGTCCAGAATGAGGCTTGCGCCATATCTCCGCCTGGGAACAGATCTTGAGTGACCATTTCTAAGGTGGCACGACGATCCTCATTCAATCCCAGATTAAATCCACTGAGTTCCGCCATTCCACCGACACGAATCCGCTGATCAAAACGGGTAATGGCTATTTTATAGGTTTCATCAAGCACAGTAGATTGCGGTGCAAATTCAGGCTGAACGATCGGAATCGTCAGTGAATAACCTTTAACAGGATAAACGGGTAAATTTAAATGCAAGGGTTTGAGGAAATCGCGCGAATAACTTCCAAATGCCAACACATAACGATCCGCAGTTAAAACCTGACCGTTGACTCGAACACCTTTGATTTCATCACCTTCGACCAGCAAGGCTTCAACATTTTGGTTAAATTGAAATTCAACCCCCAACGCTTTGGCTTTTTCTGCTAATGCATTGGTAAATAAATAACAATCACCTGTTTCATCATTGGGTAAATGTAAACCACCGACCAGCTTGTCTTTGGCATATGCCAGTGCGGGTTCAACCTTGGCTAAATCATTTTGATCAAGCAATTCATAACTGACACCGCACTCTTTGAGGACTTTGATATCCCGATGAACCGCCTCGAGTTGGGATTCGTTACGAAACACCTGCAAGGTGCCTTTGGCACGGTTTTCATAACTGATCCCCGTGGTTTCACGTAGTTCTTTTAAACAATCGCGGCTATATTCGGCCACGCGCATCATCCGTTCTTTATTTTTGGTATAGCTTTCTAGATTGCAGTTTTTCAGCATTTGTGCCATCCATTGTAGTTGCCACATGCTGCCATCAATATTAATCGCAAGCGGTGCATGATGCTGAAACATCCATTTCACTGCTTTAAACGGAATCCCTGGTGCTGCCCAAGGGGTCGAATAACCTGGGGAAACTTGTCCTGCATTACCAAAACTGGTTTCTTCGGCAGGCCCAGCTTGACGATCCAGTACCGTGACTTGTGCTCCCTGTTGCGCAAGATAGTACGCACTTGCGACACCAATCACACCACTCCCTAAAACGATCACGCGCATTTTTCTTCCCTCACGCAGTCCAGTGAATTTAACTAGTATATTTTTGCTTCAATAGTTTATTTCACTGTTTTAGGCACTATAATCTAGGAAAATTGGCAGTTTTGTCGTGTAGAAATTCTAAAAAAAGGAAAAAAATAATGCGACCACTGGATCGAACTGATCGGCAGATTCTGGATATCCTGCAACGTGAAGGACGTATTGCGATCAGTGAATTGGCGTCTAGAGTCAACTTATCAACCACGCCCTGTTCAGAACGGGTCAAGCGGCTAGAACGTGAGGGCATCATCATAGGTTACTATGCACGGCTCAATCCTGCACATGTCGATCGAAATTTACTGGTATTTCTGGAAATTAAGCTTTCTGCCAAATCAGGCGATGTATTTGATCAAGTCGCCCGTGATCTGATTGAAGTACCGGAAGTGTTAGAATGTCATTTAATTTCAGGTGAATTTGATTATCTGGTCAAAGCCAGATTGAAAGAAATGAGTGCTTACCGAAAATTATTGGGCAATATTTTAAAAAAACTGCCTGCATCGGCTTCATCGCATAGCTATGTGGTGATGGAAGAAATTAAGGAAACTTTGTATCTAGATTTATCTCAATAAAGAATTTTATTCAGATATATTCTCGTCAAAAGAGAATTTGCATACTGTTTCCGCAAATTAAGCTTCCTTTAAGTCTCAAGTTTTAAATTGAAGTCCTCAGAGCTTAAAACTTTTGCCACACTCCCCTGTGTGGTTTTTTTTGGCTAAAATTTAGAAAATTGCACTTTTTTAATGCATTTCTATCCTAAAAAACGCATCGAAGTATAAAAAAGTTTTAACATTCACTTCAGTAATCTTTGCAAACCAAGATTAAGAATTTTTCAGTTCTAAGACTAGAAGAGCATGGCACGATACAGGTCTTACTGCTACATTAGTCAGGTTTGATGTTTGCTTAAATCTCATGCACTCGCACCAACTCCGCGCAGTTTTGGTTCAAACTGCGAAATGAAAGGATTTTTTTGATGTTTCAACATATCCCCCCATATGCAGGCGATCCGATTTTATCGCTTATGGAACAATTCAATGCCGACCCACGTCAAGGCAAAGTCAATTTAAGTATTGGTCTTTATTATAATGAAGACAGTATTGTGCCTCAGCTTGATACCATTATTGAAGCGCAAAAACGCATTGAACCCCTGCAAAGCAAAACCAAGCTATATTTGCCAATGGAAGGCTTCAAACCTTATCGTGAAGCGATTCAAGCGTTATTGTTTGGAACAAATAGCCCTGCTGTAAAAAGTGGTCGCGCTGTCACCATTCAGACTTTAGGTGGTTCAGGTGCGCTTAAGGTTGGCGCGGATTTTCTTAAAAATTATTTTCCAAATTCTGAAGTCTGGGTCAGTCAGCCGACTTGGGATAACCATGTAGCCATTTTTAATGGAGCAGGCTTTAAAACCCATTTTTATCCATATTTTGATGCCCAAACGGGCGGTGTGAATTTTGAGGGAATGCTCTCTGCCCTGAAACAACTGCCTGAACAAAGTATTGTGTTATTGCACCCATGCTGCCATAACCCAACGGGCGCAGATTTAAATCCTGCACAGTGGGATCAAGTGATTGAAGTACTGAAAGCGGGCAATCTGATTCCATTTTTAGATATTGCCTATCAAGGCTTTGGCGATGGTATGGATCAGGATGCTTATGCGATTCGTGCGATGGATCAAGCAGGTCTGAATTTTATCGTCAGTAACTCTTTTTCCAAAATTTTCTCACTTTATGGCGAACGTGTCGGTGGTCTGACTTTTGTTTGTGATGATGTTGAAGCCGCTCAAGCCACTTTTGGCCAGTTAAAAGCCACTGTACGTCGTATCTATTCTAGCCCACCTACCACAGGGGCTTGGTTGGTGGATCAGGTTCTTAACGATGCTGAGTTAAATCAACAATGGCAGGGCGAAGTTCAGCACATGCGTGAACGTATTATTAAAATGCGTCAAATCTTACGTGACGAATTAAGCAAAGCCTTGCCAGATCGCGACTTTAACTATCTGGTAGAACAAAAAGGCATGTTTAGCTATACAGGTCTTACTGGCGAGCAAGTCGACACCTTACGTGAAGACTATGCCATTTATTTGGTGCGCAGTGGCCGTATCTGTGTCGCGGGTCTCAACATGAATAATATCTATGTGGTCGCAAAAGCTGTGGCAGAAGTCTTGGCTAAAGCGCCTACACCAGCTTAAGCATTGATCCACGACGAAGCATTAAACAAAGCCTGAGATAAACATCTCGGGCTTTGTTACTTTACGTTTAAATTAACGACCATACCCTGGATCAGGGTTAGTTGGTCGGTTAAAACCTGGATCAATCTGATTTGACTGGTTATTTTCTCCCGGACGTAAACCACCATTGTTTGAGCCTGACGGATAGTTATAACCAGGATCGGGATGATCATGGGTGGTTTCCCCAGGTCGCAATCCACCATGATCATGTGCAGGTGGACGGCTAAAACCGGGGTCTGCTTGACGGCCTGATTGATTGATATGATCATCAGGCGTCACGATACAAGCAGTCATTAATGTTGCAACTGCCAATGCAGCCAATATGGTCTTGATGTGCATCAATCTTCTGCTCCTTAAAATAGTTGTTATCAGGTGCTTAAAATTAGCGTGAGTTGTTTGATTTAGACTTTTAAATTATGACGAATTCTAGCAAGGATAAAGTTGCAACTATGTAACCCACTAGGATGAAATCTTGCTTTTACCCCAATATTTAAGCTTAGACGTATGTCCAATTCCGACATTAAAGCTATTGGTCGGATCGAGCTTTTGATAAAAATTGGCTAACGCTGGTTTGGCGATATATAAATGTCCTACATTATGTTCTGCTGGATATTCTGCTCGACGTGCATCCAGCAATGTCCACATTTGATGTTCCATCGCTAAAGGATCAACGCCTTTTTTGACAATATAGTCCTGATGAAACACATGGCAGAAAAAATGCCCATAATACAGTTTATGTAAAATTTTCTGTTCCATGTCAGTAGGAAGTTGTTCAACCCAGTCTCGATCGTTACGGCGCAGGGCAATATCCAGTGCCACAATATCTTCTACTTCGCTACGATGGGTATCGCGATAACGTATCGCAGCCCCCGCGATGGCAAAGCGATGTAAAAAGGCTTTTCGGCCTTCCTCCTCATCACATAAAAAATAAGCCCCAGTCGCATGTACAGCAAAATATTCTTCTAAAAATTGTTCAGTCTGATCTTTACTATTGTTTTCCACTCGTAAAATCAAATGATGCTCATATTGATCGTGAAACTCTGTCATACGTTTAGGTAAATGATTCGGCAAAAAGAAAGTCAACGCTTGTAATAAATGATCCGTCAGTCCTTTAATTTTAAATTTTTCCAGAAAACCATCCACCTTATCTTTTAAAGCAAAAGCTTTCGGGACATTGGCGGTACCAAATTTTTCAATAAACAGAAACGTGTCTTTGCCATACTTCTCCCCAATCCGATATGCATCACGATGAATATATTCCCCTGCAATCGGTAAACTGGGTAACGACGTTAGTAGATAACGACGAATTGCCGTCAGGTCATTGGCATCGTTACTGCCAATATAGAACACATCGCTTGCCACTTTTTCATACGTATCCAAACGTACTGCAAATACACAAACTTTTCCCGCTGAACCCGAAGCCTCAAACAAACGTGAAGGATCTGCGTTAAATCGTGCTGGACTATCTGCATCCACCTGTGTCACATCATGCGCATAACGCTGATCGGATGCCTGACGCGTTGCATCATGCTGTATATCGCTGACCTGATATTGCTGCTGCTCTAATCGACTTAAAATTTCCTCTGGAGTTTGTCCCAGATCAATGCCTAAATGATTGATCAGACGTAACTGTCCCTGATCATCCACCTGCGCATACAGTGCCAGTTCAGTATAGGCTGGCCCACGACGAACCAATGCTCCACCCGAATTATTACACACGCCGCCTAACACCGATGCGCCAATACAGGACGAACCAATCACCGAATGCGGCTCACGCTGATAAGGCTTTAAAATCTGTTCAAGATTATCCAGCGTCGCACCCGGTAAACACACCACCTGTTTACCTTGATGAATCACCTGAATGCCTTTTAAACGACGTGTACTCATGATAATCACAGGACGGTCATAGTCTTCGCCATAAGGTGTTGAGCCGCCGGTCAGCCCCGTATTGGCCGCCTGCATGATCACAATACAATCTGCGCCAATCACAGCCTGTAATACCTGCCATTGTTCCAACAAGGTTCCTGGACAGACCACGGCCAACACTTTGCCTTCACCTAAGCGTCGACCCTGACGGTATTGCCGAGTCTGTTGATCATCGGTCAACAGATGGGATTTACCCACGATCTTTTCAAGCTGATTCAATAGCTGCGTGGCTATAACAGGCTGTTGTGTCATCAAATCGATCCTTTTATTCGGCTTGCATCAATTTATTGACCTGTACCAGACAATCCGTATTAATATCTGCAATGCTTTTTGCACCGGTTAAGGTCATGGCAACCCGCATTTCTTTATCAATCAGATCCAGTAAATTGCTTACTCCTTGTCCCCCTGCGGCGGCAAGTGCATAAACAAATGCTCGACCTAACATCACGCTATCTGCACCCAACGCCAGCATACGCACCACATCCAGACCGTTACGGATTCCGGAATCGGCCAGAATGGTCAAATCGCCTTTGACTGCATCGGCAATCGCAGGCAAGGCACGTGCTGAGGACATCACGCCATCGAGCTGACGCCCACCATGATTGGACACCACAATCCCATCGGCGCCAAAACGTACCGCATCTTTGGCATCTTCTGGGTCTAAGATGCCTTTGATGACCATCGGGCCATCCCAAAATTCACGAATCCATTCCAGATCTTTCCAAGAAATGGATGGATCGAAATTAGAACCCAACCAACCGATATAATCTTCTAGCCCAGTCGGCTTACCTAAATATTTGGAAATATTGCCCAGATCATGTGGACGTCCTAACAAACCGACATCCCATGCCCATTGTGGATGCGTTACCGCTTGCAAATAACGGCGCATCGCTGCATTGGGGCCACTCATGCCTGAATGTGCATCGCGATAGCGTGCGCCCGGTACTGGCATATCTACCGTGAATACCAAGGTCGAACAACCCGCTGCTTTGGCACGTTCCAGTGCATTGCGCATAAAACCACGGTCACGTAACACATAGAGCTGAAACCACATCGGACGCTTAATGGCAGGCGTAACTTCTTCAATCGGACACACAGAAACAGTCGATAAGGTAAATGGAATCCCCTTTTTATCTGCGGCGACTGCGGCCTGTACTTCACCCCGACGTGCATACATGCCTGTTAAACCCACAGGAGACAATGCCACAGGCATCGACAGGGTTTCATTAAAAAGTTTGGTTTCCAGACTCAAACTGGACATATCGTTCAACACACGTTGTCTTAATGCAATTTGCGATAAATCTTCAACATTTCGCTTCAGCGTATATTCTGCGTATGCCCCGCCATCAATATAATGAAATAAAAAAGGTGGCAAACGACGACGCGCCGCTTCACGATAATCATTTGAAGAAGAAATAATCATGTTGGATCAATCCTATGTAAACGTGTAGCACGTTTCTGGCGAGCTTCGTCTTCATCCAGAGAACGTACATGATCGATGACAAATTCAATATGGCCACACACTGCATCTCGTGCTGCCTGAGCGTCTTTACGGTCAATGGCATCCATCACCTGAAAATGCTGATCACTGAGTAGATCGGCACTAATCGGATGTTCATAGACTTTTTTACGCCCTAAAAAGACGTTGTATTGCAATAAATCAAATAAACTGCGCATCATTTGAATCAGCACCACATTATGCGATGCTTCGGCAATCGCCAGATGAAAATTGGCATCAGCAACTGCCGCTGCTGCGGAATCCCCATGTGCCTGATGCCGTGCTATTTCATCAAAATACTGATGGATCTTGGCGCGATCAGCGTCGGTTGAACGCAAAGCAGCATACCAAGCTGTCCCGCCTTCAAGTACCAAACGCGATTCCTGTACATCAAAACGATAATGTGGATCGTCCTGCATCAAATGGCTAATCGGTTCAACAATCAACTGCTGCGACCATGTTTCAGGTAGCTGTTGAATATAAGTACCATCGCCACGACGACTGGATAAAACTCCCAGACTAATCAATTGCTGAATCGCTTCACGTAGCGATGGACGCGAGATCCCCAAACTGGTCGCGAGTTGACGCTCGGCAGGCAAACGATCTCCTTGTTTGAGATTACGCTGCTCAATAAGCGTCTGTAACTTTTGTACCACCTGATCAGAGACTCGCATTATTTTTCCTTCAATTTCGCTAAGGAATCATCCAAGGTACAATATAAGCCTGTACCGTCACGATGATCCCCACAAAGATGGTAAATATGATGCTATGTTTTACGGTAAAACGGAACAAATCTGATTCTTTTCCAACTAATCCCACTGCTGCACAAGCAATAGCAATCGATTGCGGTGAAATCATTTTTCCTGTGACCCCACCACTGGTATTTGCCGCAACCAGTAATACCTCTGGAATCCCAATTTGTTGTGCCGTCGTCGCCTGCAATGCTGAAAATAGCGCATTGGATGACGTATCTGATCCCGTCAGGAACACGCCCAACCACCCCAAAAATGGTGAGAAGAAGGTAAAGGCATGACCCGTATGCGACAATGCTAAAGCCAAAGTTGCAGATAGACCTGAATAGTTGGCGATAAAGGCAAAAGCCAACACCATCCCAATCGAATAAATCGGAACTTTCAGCTCATTTAAGGTTTCGCCAAAAGTCACCACGGCCTGCTTCGCATTCATTTTTAAGAAAATGACGCTAATCACTGCCGCAATAAAAATCGCAGTCCCCGTGGCTGAAAACCAGTCAAATTTATAAATCGCATCATAAGGCGTATGTTCAGCCACAATCGGTGGCATTTTTTCCACCAGACGATGCAAATCTGGAACTTCTATTTTAAAGATCCAATGTTCGAGTGCACCACCTTTGGCAAATAGATCCTTAAACGGTTTAATGCTCCACAAAGTCACCATCGCCGTCAAAATCGCAAACGGAGACCATGCTTTGGCAATTTGTGCAAACGAATATTGGGTGACCGATGCCGTTTGTTGATCTAGCTTTTCTGCTTCGGCGAAACGGAAAATATGCTTTGGCTGCCAGACTTTAAACAATAAAGTTAAGCTGACCAATGAGGCAATTGCTGCTGTAATATCAGGCAATTCTGGCCCAATAAAGTTTGAAGTTAAATATTGAGCAATGGCAAAAGAACCACCACCGACCAACACCGCAGGCCAAGTTTCTTTGACACCACGCCAGCCATCCATAATTGCCATGATCCAAAACAATACGATGATGACTAAAAAAGGTAACTGACGACCTACCATCTGACTGATTTCCATGGTATCCACCCCAGAAACCTGCCCAGCCACAATAATCGGAATCCCCATCGCACCAAAGGCAACAGGCGCCGTATTCACAATCAGACATAGACCCGCAGCATATAGAGGTTTAAAACCAAGCCCCATCAGTAAAGCAGCGGTAATCGCCACTGGCGCGCCAAAACCCGCAGCCCCTTCCAGAAAAGTACCAAATGCAAAGCCTACCAACAGCATTTGTAGACGTTGATCTTCAGTAATGGACAAAATACTGGAACGAATAATGTCAAACTGACCTGTTTTCACCGAAATTTTATATAGGAATACCGCGCCTAGAATAATCCATGCAATCGGCCATAAGCCGTAAAAAAAACCGTAAATGAGCGAAGCAAAGGCCATTGCCGCAGGCATTTGATAAAAGAACAACGCAATAGCCAATGCAATCATCACGGTTAAAGTCGCCGCGATACTGCCCTTTAAACGAAATACGGCCAACGCTAAAAAGAAAAAGATAATTGGAATTAAGGCAATCAGACTAGAAAGCCAGATATTCGCCAGTGGATCATAAACTTGCTGCCAAACATTGAGCATTGTCATCTCCTTGAAATGCTGCCAGATATTTGTTTGATGAATCATCACGATTCAGTATTTATGTTAAAATTGGTATTACCAATTTAAATTAAAAAACAAAATACAGAAGGAATTTATAAACAAATGCATCATAAATAGTCTATATCAGCATTTCAAGGGCAACTTTAAAACATTATTGGTATGACCAATAATAAAACATGATAAAATCTGGTGTTTAGCGGGCATCGTATGATTGACCTATACGACTAAAGTTTCAGCACAAGAATCCACCTTGATCATTCTCGGATTTCAAAAAATAGTGTTTGGCATAAAACGCTGTTTTAATTTTGAGTCAAATTTCGTATAAACCAGACTTTCATTAGCGTCAGTTCTGCTTTTAGATCAGTCCATCTATACAAGGATTGACGAATCATTAAGATCGGTAGATTCTTGACAGAAGATGTCAATTCATCTGTTTGGGAAAAAGGAAAAAATAGGTGTTCGATTTAGACAGCCGTTTACTGAATATTTTTTATCATATTTATAAATCCAAAAGTGTTTCGATGGCAGCAGATGCGATTGGCGTGAGTCAACCCACGATTAGTAATGGCTTGGTTAAAATTCGCCAACATTTTGATGATCCGCTATTTTTACGGGTCGGAAATGAAATGATTCCAACCGAACTGGCCAAACAAATTTTCCCTTTGGTCAGTGAAGTGATCAATAAAGTCGAGAGCATTAATAATTTTAGTCTGCATTTTGAACCGTCAAAATCTGACATGATACTTACACTTGCCATGACCGATGTATCACATCTGGTACTTTTACCCAAAATTTCCAATTTTTTGGCACAAAGTGCGCCGCAAATTCGCATCAATGTCCGTCCCATCAGTCTGGAAACCAGTTACCAGATGGCCAATGGTGAGATTGATATGGCAATTGGGTTTTTACCACAACTTGAAGATGGCTTTTATCAACAAAAACTATTTTCACAGCGCTATGTGGTGATTTCACGTAAAGATCATCCACGTATTAACGCGCAGAACTTTACCATTGAAGATTATATGCGCGAACTGCATATCGATATTGATACAGGTGTGGGACATTACCAGATTGAAAATGCGTTACAAAACAGTGGTGTGAAGCGTGATATTTTGATTCGCCTACCGAGCTATCTTGGCGTCGGCTTGATGGTACAGGAAACCGATGCGATTGCGACGGTACCTTATTATTTAAGTAAAGTACTGTTATCACGTGATAATTTACAAATTCTGGATGCGCCTGTCGATTTTCCAACGTATAGCATCAAACAACACTGGCATATGTGTTGTCATCATAAAACCAGTCATCAATGGTTTCGTAAATCCTGCTATGAAATTTTTAAAAATATGTCCTGATATCAATGTCTTTAATCAACTTTTTTCATCATTGTTTAAACCCTCTTTATTTTTCTCCCATAGGAAGAAATAAAATGGGTTGATAAAAAAGTCTAATTGAAAAGAGCTTCAATTCAATACTGTTGAATCATGTAAACCTTCTGATTTGCAACTCGGATTTTAACCAAACTTCTGTATAATCATTTCACAAATTTTTAACGCTAACTATTCTAGAAATGACGACACTAACTTGCTTTAAAGCCTATGATATCCGAGGCAAACTCGACACTGAACTGAATGAAGATATTGCTTATAACATTGGTCGTGCTTATGGACAAATCTATCAACCTAAAACGATTGTGATTGGTTGCGACATTCGTTTAAGCAGCGAAGGCTTAAAACAAGCCACCATTCGCGGTTTAAATGATGCAGGCGTGAATGTACTCGATTTAGGCATGACGGGTACCGAAGAAGTTTACTTTGCTGCCTTCCATCTGGATGTACAAGGCGGTATTGAGGTTACGGCGAGCCATAACCCGATGGACTATAATGGCATGAAACTGGTACGTGAAAATGCTCGTCCGATTAGTGCTGATACAGGTTTAAAAGAGATTCAAGCTTTGGCTGAATCACAACAGTTCAATGATGTTGAACATAAAGGAACGACCAGTCACTACAACATCCTTCCTGAGTTTGTCGATCACCTGATGGGCTATATTGATCCAGCAAAAATCAAACCATTAAAACTGGTGGTCAATGCAGGCAACGGTGCGGCAGGTCACGTGATTGATACCATTGAAGAAAAATTTAAAAGTCTGAATGTACCTGTTGAATTTATTAAAATTCATCACGAAGCAGATGGCACTTTCCCAAATGGCATTCCTAACCCACTTTTGTTTGAAAACCGTGATAGCACTTGCGATGCCGTAATTGAACATCATGCAGATATGGGAATTGCCTGGGATGGCGATTTCGACCGTTGTTTTCTATTCGATGAAAAAGGTCAATTTATTGAAGGCTATTATATCGTCGGTCTGTTAGCTCAAGCCTTTTTGATCAAACAATCGGGTGAAAAAATCGTACATGATCCACGCTTGGTCTGGAACACTTTAGATATTGTGGAAAAATATCAGGGTGAAACCGTACAATCCAAATCTGGACATGCCTTTATCAAGCAAGTCATGCGCGAACACAATGCCGTCTATGGTGGTGAAATGAGTGCACACCATTACTTCCGTGACTTTGCTTATTGTGATAGTGGCATGATTCCGTGGTTACTGACCATCGCGCTGCTGTCTGAAACAGGTCAATCGCTTTCAACTTTGGTTGAGAATATGATTGCGAAGTTTCCATGTAGTGGTGAAATTAACTTCAAAGTGGCAGATACGCAAATCACCATTCAGAAACTATTTGATCATTATGCAGCGCAACATCCACAAATCGACCGTACGGATGGTGTCAGTTTAGATTTTGGTATTTGGCGTTTTAATGTACGTGCTTCCAATACCGAACCTTTACTGCGTTTGAATATCGAGAGTCGCGGTGAACAGGCTCGTCCAATGCAAGATTATGTCGATGAGTTAACAGCACTCATTCAGGCTTAAATAATCAAATTAAAATACGGCTGAGATTACTCAATCTCAGCCGTATTGTCTGGCGTTAGACTTAAACCATAAAGATAATTTTCACCCGATAAACTATCCTGATTGATATTTTTATACTGCTCTAAAAGTTGCTTGGCATCATGCTTACACTCAGAAGCAGGCATCAAAAATTTAGGGTGAATCACCTCATAACAGCCCGATAAGCGCTGCATAAAATGATAATATGGAGAAAGCGGCAATCCTGCGACCTGCAATAATTTAGGTGCCACAAAACTGCTTGGAGTCGACTCTTGCTGTAACACTTTTTTCTGAATTGGAAAATTACTCCAGAGCGCCAAAGGCGTTTGATAGTTCTTTAAAGCCGTGCGTTCTGGATCATTTTTAAAATAATCATATTCATCATAAACGCCCTGCAAATTTGGCAAATGATCGCCAAAAACCAGCACAATGGTGGGTTGTTTTAAGGTTTTCAAATATGCAGTTAATTCTGATAATTTCTGATCTGCTCGTGCAACGCCAGCCGTATACGTACTGAGTTTTCGTTGGTTGAGCTCTGAAAGCGTTTTGCTGAACTTAAATTGTTGTTTGCCATAACGATCATCATTGTACATTGGATGATTTTCAACCGTAATCGCATAAATAAACTTGGGCTGATCCCCTTGCTGTAACACTTTTTTAATATTTTCGTAAATCAGCACATCCGTCGCCCACCCGCCTGCGTTAAATATCTGAGGTCGTTTTTCTTGCGAAACCATATTCTCTAAAGAAATAAATTGTTGAAAGCCTAAAGCAGGATAGACCTTATTACGATTATAGTAGTAGCCATAATTATTGTGCATGGCAATGGTTTGATACCCCAAACCATCTAGATAAAAAGGTAACGCATAAATCGGATGTTTCACTTTAGACACATACAATAATTCATTGGGAAAAAATGCCGTGTTTAAACTGGTCAATACCTCAAATTCAACGTTGGCTGTCCCACCGCCAAATGAAGGAGAAATCAATTGCGAGATTTGATTTTTCTGAAAAAAAGGCAATAAATTACGCCCTAAAGCCTGATCCAGATGCCGCGGATCCCAAAAGGATTCTTGCATAATAATCACGATATTGGGTTTTATTGCATCATCGGCCAAAGTGCCTTTAACTTCTGGATTTTGATGCAAAATATCCTGTATCGCCTGCTCGGACACTTGCGCACGGGGCAATAATCGATCTGTTACCTGATCGAGTATTTTAGAAATATAAAATGTACTAAAACCATAGTTTTGAATTTTACGATAATCTCCAACCCAGTCATTTCGTGTATTGGGAAAATCTGCGAGTTGATTACAAATGGCGGGACGATCGTCACGCTGACAAGCCCCTGTCGGATTCATAATGAAATTGAGATATATCAAACTGCTACTGATAAAAAAGAAAATAATCGTGTTCGGAACATAACTATGTATCGTTGTTTTTTCTTCTTTTCTGATTGCAATCACCAATACCACGAGGAACAGTGCAATTAAAATGAAAAAAATCAGTTGTAATGACCATGGAGAAGCTTTCATCGCCTCTGGTAATAAAAACACATCTTCAGGACTGAGATTGCTGAATAAATATTGTTGTTTTTTCTGATTAATAAAATTCAGAAACATCACAAAAATTTGACTTAAAATCAATGCCGTATATTGACGGCCAGTGGCGATAAAGAAAAGCTGAATAATGGCGTAATTAAATAAAACGGCGAATAGAACTTTGTTATAGCCAATATATAAATAAAACTTTTTAAGTGTAAATGCATCGCCCCAGCCAATGTAGACACCAATACATGCAGATAAAAAAGCAACGCCAATAAACAGCAATTGCTGGCGTAAAAACGACATAGGCAGATCTGGGAGAAATACAACAAAGCTTTATTTTAGCATATATTCGAGATAGGCTTACTTTATTCAGAATGTAACCCAACAGAAAAAAGCAGCTCGAAAGTTACTTTTTAAAATCAATAGCTTTCTTTCATCATTGTTTAGATTCTCATTATTTTCTCCTTAAAAGAGAAATAAAAGGAACTAATGAAAGAACTATAATACATGATCAAAATTCAAACAGAACTTGATCTGATCATTCGACATCCCGATAACCATTTGGATTTTGTTTTTGCCAATGCCAACTGTCTTTCAGCATATCTTCTAGCGTGAATTGCGCACTCCAGCCTAACTCTTCTCTTGCTCGTGAAGCATCTGCATAAAAAGCGGATAAATCTCCAGCCCTACGCTCAACAAACTCTGTAGGAATGGAAACCCCATTTACTCTTTCAAAAGTTTCCTTAATTTGTAGAACTGAGATCGCGATACCTGTTCCAATATTCCAGGCACGACAACCTCGATGATTCAAGCGATTATCGACAGCTAAGACATGCGCTTTTGATAAATCAACCACATGAATAAAATCTCGCTCACATGTTCCATCCAAAGTAGGATAATCATTACCAAAAATCGCTAATTTCTCACGACGACCGACCGCTACTTGAGTCACATAAGGCATTAAGTTATTTGGAATACCAAGCGGATCTTCACCAATTCTTCCACTTTGATGCGCCCCGACCGGATTAAAATAACGCAATAAGGCAATTGACCAACGTTCATCAGCTTCAGCTGTCTTTTCTAAGATCTGCTCAATAACTAATTTAGTATAGCCATAGTTATTATTTGGCATACTGAGTGTCATATTTTCACTGTACGGCGATGAATTCAGCTCGCCATAAACCGTTGCAGATGAGCTAAATACAAGCTTAAAGACTTCTGCACGTTGCATGGCATTGACGAGATTAATACTTCCCGCAATATTATTATCAAAATAAATTAGAGGCTGTTGCTGACTTTCACCGACTGCCTTTAAACCCGCAAAATGAATGACAGCATCAATTTTATGCTGTACAAAAACCTGATCGAGTTGTTCACTATTACGGATATCACCTTCCACAAATGTCAGAGATTTTCCTGTCAACTCCTGAACCCGATTAAGCGACTCTATAGAACTGTTGGATAAATTATCAAATACAACCACATCATGGTTCGCATTGAGTAATTCAACACAAGTATGCGAACCGATATATCCAGCACCGCCAGTTACTAAAATATTTGCCATGTTTTACCTTAACCCTTTTTATTTCCGAGCAGCAATTCAATCAGGCCTTGAGTAGAGGCATCCAGATGTGCTGTCTCATGTTGCTGACCATTTAAGATCGGCAGAATCTGATTGGCAATTTCCTTACCTTTTTCTACCCCCCATTGATCGAAGGGGTTAATGTTCCATAATACAGATTGTACAAAGACTTTGTGCTCGTATAGTGCAATCAGCATACCTAAAGTTTTTGGATTTAACTCTTTAATTAAAAAAGTCGAACTCGGTTGATTACCCGTATATTGTTTATAGATGGGTAAATTTTCTAATTCTTTTTGATCGAGAGCCTGATTACCAAAGGCCAAAAGTCTAGACTGTGCCAAACAGTTGGATAATGCCAAATGATGCTGTTCAATCAAAGCGTCAGCATTTTCAACATAGGTAAAATGATTGGCATTATAACGATGAATCGGCGCGATAAAATCACAACTCACCGCATGTGTACCTTGATGTAGTAATTGATAGAAAGCATGTTGGGCGTTTGGTCCCACTTCGCCCCAAACAATTGGACACGTGCCAGATTCAACTTTGTGATTATTACGTTGAACCGACTTACCATTCGACTCCATTTCCAATTGCTGTAGGTAAGAAGCAAAATATTTTAAGCGACCATCATAAGGCAAGACTGCATGGGTTTGCATGTTTAAATAGTTAGTATTCCATGCCCCAAGCAATCCCATCATCACAGGTACATTTTCATGAAATGGGGTCTGACGAAAATGTTGATCAATTAGAT
The DNA here is from genome assembly GCF_000368825.1 of Acinetobacter ursingii DSM 16037 = CIP 107286. Lineage (GTDB taxonomy): Bacteria > Pseudomonadota > Gammaproteobacteria > Pseudomonadales > Moraxellaceae > Acinetobacter > Acinetobacter ursingii. The sequence continues at coordinate 532,391 of NZ_KB849716.1, forward strand.
AGGCACCGGCCAACAGTTCCTGAAATCCTTCAACACCCACTTTAAGTGCAATTGGTAAACCAATGCATGACCATAAGGAATATCGACCACCAACCCAATCCCATAGTAATAGCTGATTGTCAGGATGAATGCCCCACTCCGTCATTCTCTCAGGTTTGGTCGACACGCCAATAAAATGACTTTTTAAGACACAATAACGATCACCTAGTGCCTTTTCCAACCATAAACGCGCCGTTTCAGCATTAGATAGCGTATCAATCGTTCCAAAAGACTTAGATGAAATAATAAATAGCGTCGTTTCTGGGCGTAACTGATGTAATAAGTCAGAGAGCTGGCTACCATCCATCGTCGATACGAAATGTACGTCCAATGGTTTTGCTGTTGGCACTTTAAAATCAGACAAAGCATGTGTCACCATCAATGGACCTAAATCAGAACCACCGACGCCAATATTCACCACATCTTGAATCACTTCGCCTGTTACGCCACGATATTGTCCAGCATGGATTTTTTCAACCAATCGAAACATCCGATCCAGTTGTTCATTGACTTGCATTGACAGTTCAGAAAACTGCACCGTATTTTTAGGTAATCGCAATGCCCAGTGCATAGCAGCGCGTTGTTCAGTATAATTAATCAGCTCTTGTGAAAATAATTGCTTAATCCATTCCTTCAAATCTTTAGCTTCAGCCCATGCCACTAAAGACTGTATTATGTCCTGATTGACTCGATGCTTACTATAATCGAAAGTCAAATCATCGCAACCCAATGAAAACTGCTCAAATCGATCATTTTGTTGTTCAAATAATTGATTCAGATGCATGTCTTGCATCTTCTCACCAAGAGATTGAAGTTGTATTACTGCTGATTGTTTATTTTGCTTTGGAAATTTTTCAATATTTTCATTCATAGCCGACCAACACCTTCATAGGCGAAACCCTGAGCTTTTACAAAATCAGGATCATAAAGATTACGTCCATCCAGAATAAGGGGATGACGCATTGTTTGCTGTAGTTTTTTATAATCAGGACTGTAATATTGTTTCCATGCGGTAATCACACAAAGTGCATCTGCATTTTGCACTACGTCATAAGCGTCCAGACTCAAAATCAAGTCATCTCGCTCACCATACATTTTATAAATTTCTTGTAAAGCCTGTGGATCATGCAGTTGCACCTTAGCACCTTGTGCCCACAATGCAGCTAACATTGCATGAATCGGAGAATTATGAATACTTGATGTATTTTCTTTAAATGCTGCACCCCAGATCGCAACGGTTTTTCCATTTAAATCTGAATGGTAATAATTCCAGAGCTTACGAAATAGAATTTCTTTTTGTTGCTCATTAATTTCCCAAACCTGCTCTAACAAACGGCTTTTCGCACCACTTTTAGAGACTTCGCTAGATAGGGTCAAAATATCATGCGAGAAATTCTCCCCCCCAAAACCTGCACCCGCTGATAAATAGGCTGAACCAATACGGGTATCCGCGCCCATTCCTTGCCTTACATTGGCAATATCAATGCCTAGCTTTTCAGCCACGAGAGCCAAATCATTCATATAGCTAATTCGCGTCGCCAACATGCCTGAAATACTCAATTTAGTAAATTCAGCATCCAAAATAGGCATAAACAAATATTGATTTTGATAGCGAAAAAATGGGCGAAGGAGTTCTTCCATCATCAATTTGGCAGCTTCTGCCTCTGCTCCAATAATGACGTGTTTGACATTCAGAACACTATTAATCGCATTACCTTCCTGAATGACGTCAGGAAAATACACCCAGTCATCATTCGGTAAAATTGCTTTCAGCTTATCCGTTCCATGCAAACCAAAAGTTGAGCCATTGACCATCAACTTTGGATGAATAATCGGGCGTAATGCAAGTTCTTTTAATGTGTTTAAGGCAAGTTTGAATTCAGCTGGATTATAACAAAATAGATAAGTATCAATATCTAAAGGCAAATCTACCAATGTGCTTTGTAGCAACATTTTGGCTTCACGTTGTTTACTTAAACGACGATTCACCTCTTCATCCTGATATTGAATATTTATGGATGTTGTGGATAGATGCGAATGTTGATAGCACCAATAGACTTGATTACCATATTCGGCTAATAAAGCTGCCAATACGCCAGCCTGTAACGTAGTCCCTAATATCGCAATCTTCATTTTTTATACCTAAGGTCTTATAAATTTAAAGAGCTAACTCACGAATCAGTGTTTTAAAATCATTACCTAATTTAGGATGTTCAATCCCATAATGTAAAATCGCTTTTAAATAGCCCAATTTACTACCACAGTCAAAAGTCTGTCCCTGCATCCGATAGGCTTCAACTTGTTCTGACTCTTGTAACATAGCAATCGCATCAGTCAACTGGATTTCATTACCTGCACCCTTTGGTGTTTGCTCCAAGAGCTGCATAATCTTGGCAGGTAAAACATAACGACCGACCACTGAAAGATTTGATGGTGCAGCACCCACCGCAGGTTTTTCTACAATACCCTGCATGATTTGGCTTTGGCCTTCTTCGGGAATTGTTGCAACATCGACAATACCGTACTGATCTACTAAATCATCAGGTACAGCCTCTACCATGATTTGCGCTGCATGAGTTTCATCAAACCGCTGTATCATACGCGCTAAATCATTTTGCTCAGATTTTGCTTTAACCAAAACATCAGGAAGTAACACTGCAAAGTCATTATTTCCCACAATACTTTTGGCACAAAGAACTGCATGACCTAGACCTAAAGGTTTTGGCTGACGCACACTCACTACGCTGACATTGGGAGGAACAATATCCGTAATTTCTTTAAGCAAATCAAACTTCTTTTTTTGCTCTAACGTCGTTTCAAGTTCAAAATTACGATCAAAATAATTTTCAATGGACGCTTTAGATGAATGAGTCACCAAAATAATCTGCTCGATACCTGCTGCAACCGCTTCACGTACCACGTATTCAATGGCTGGACGATCCACCACTGTGACCATCTCTTTGGGAATTGATTTACTAGCAGGTAAAAAACGAGTACCCAAGCCTGCTACTGGTAAAATTGCTTTTTTGATCATTTCACTATCTATATTTTATTTACAAAAAGGAGTTAAGGAATTTAATCACTATTCAATAATTAGAACTGAAAATTATCAGCTTGGTGTTTTCGCAATTCCAAATTAGTGCATAAATTCTATAGGAATTTCTATACTAACAGAAGCACCCCTGTCTCGATGATTAATATCAGAGTCACTCAACCATCCTCTGATTTTTAACGGAATATCGCTTTTGAAATAATGTGTCCAAGTTAAATCCAAAGCCTTAATTTTATCTTCTTGAGGAAAAGCCTGATTAATCGCAAGATTTGACTGATTGACTTTTGTATATAAAACTCGACCACTTAGCCGATTCATTGAATCAAAACGAATATCCCCCCCTATTGAATACATTTCTCCATCCCCACCAATAGGATAAGCAAGAGGATAGCCATGTTGATAAAACCCATCTGTATAAACTGAATGATTATAGGTATATCCCCATACATCTCCATTCGTACGCGTATCTGCCCATTCAGCATAGACACTATAAGGCATATTTTTAAAGCTAGAAGCAAAATCGACACCAGCTAGATATAATTTACGAGATGGCAGTCCTCCTGCCTCATCCTCACCAACTGCTTGACCGTAAAGGCTAACTGGTAATTTTAATATACCATTCAATCCTAAACGAAAATCAAGACCCGCGAGTTGATTCGAACGATCTTCATTCGTATCATATACGTTATCATTGCCTTTGATGGCATCCCACAATGTACTGAAGCTTTCTGAGCGCCCCTCTCCTCCCCATTGTAATACACGAGAAGCACCCACCTCTAAATAAGGGAAGGGTTGAGCCGTTAATCGCAAACCTAATAATTTTGCATCTGGAACAGCATGATAATCTTTAAGTTGACCTGCAAAAGCTTGATACTGCCAAGGACCGATCCAAGACAGCCATTTTGTTTCAAAAGCATTTTGTATAGCTCGTTGCATGGTAAAACCATAAACAGGTCTCGAAGCATCACCACGAATTAAGCTACCTTCATGACCTGGTCCCCACCATGTTGGAATTTGTCCAGCAACCACCCATTGATTCCAAAGTTTACCCGCAATATAAGATCCTTCTACATTCACATCGTCATTGTTGTCATCTATTTGGTCTTTTTCCAAGTTGACATGTAATTTAGCATCCCAATTATCTCCCCCTCCATTTAACTCTATATTACCCTGATATTGCGACTTACTTACATCACCAAAAGATTGAGGAAGATAGCTCTGATCTGTCTCGGCAAATAGACCCACTTTAAACTGACCATTATCTACTTTTAAGTTATTTTTTATTGAGGTAATAACTTTTTCTTGTGCTGGCGTCTGAACGTTTGCTTGTTCAAGAGCTTTTAATATTTCATCCCCACTTAGCGGCCATGTAGATGTACTTACATGAATCACACCTTGCTGGTTTAACCAAATAAGGTCATTACGTAAATCTGAATTGTTAAGTAAAATTCCTTGAGCAAAGGTCTGTGTTCCTGAACCTGCTAAAATAATAAAAAAGGCAAGTTTTTTTTTAAAATTCATCATATTATGGACTCAAAATTTCACTACATGTATAAAATACTATTGATAAGGTTATATTAGCTAAAATAAAAAAAAAATTCCGTTATTTTAATGTTTTTCGTGTACTTTTGTATCTAAATAGAAATTTCTGATATTTCAAATATTGAAGTCTTCACTATATTTCATATAGAATCTCGTATAGATTTTATTTTCAATTCAATTGTAATAAATAAAGTTTTACAATTGCAAAAATGTTCTTTGAGCACAATAGACGTGATACATGAATACAAAATTACCAGAACAAACCGTTATTGATCAAAAAATTAACTATATTCAATCTCCGGTCAAAAGAATATTTGATTTTTGTCTAGCTGTTGCATTATTTATTATTTTATCCCCGTTTTTTATATTGTTTTCTATAATCGTCAAACTCGATGGAGGCTCTGCTTTCTATGGGCACGAGAGAATTGGTAAGAATGGTAAAAAGTTTAAATGCTTGAAATTTCGATCAATGGCAAGTAACTCTAAAGAACTTCTTCAACAAATTTTGGATAATGATCCCTTAGCGAAAAAAGAATGGCAAGAAACTTTCAAATTAAAAAATGATCCGAGGATCACAAAAATTGGGCATTTCCTAAGAAAATCAAGCCTAGATGAAATGCCGCAATTGATTAACATTATGAAAGGTGAAATGAGTTTTGTTGGACCACGTCCTGTAACAGCAGCAGAATTACCTCAATATAAAGATAATGTTATTTATTATTTAAACGTCACTCCAGGACTCACTGGCTTGTGGCAAGTAAGTGGTCGTAATGATGTAAATTATGAAACCAGAGTTGCTTTAGATACAAAGTATATTCAAAGTTGGTCTTTTTTTCAGGATATAAAGATTTTATGCAAAACTGTTTTAGTTGTACTTTTTAGAAAGGGTGCATATTAAATTCTATTTCCTTTACTTTTATTATAACTAGTCGCTTCAGCTTTAAGGCAATTTTTTATGAGTTTTAAAATTACACCAGTAATTATGGCCGGTGGTAGCGGTACCCGCTTATGGCCTTTGTCACGCACACAATATCCGAAACAATTTTTAAAACTCTCTCCAGATGGCTATACTTTATTACAAGCCACACTTTTACGTTTAAAAAATCTTGATTGTGCAGACCCAATACTCATTTGCAATGAAGAGCATCGCTTTTTGGCAGCCGAGCAAATGCGCGAAATTGGCATAACAGCCAAAATTATTTTAGAACCAGAAGGTAAAAATACTGCGCCTGCCATTACCCTTGCTGCACTGCACCAAACCCAACAGGCAAAAAACTCAGATACAATCATGCTGGTGTTAGCAGCAGATCATGTGATTAAACAGCAAGACCAATTTGAAGAATGCATTATACAGGCTTTAGAGCTTGCCAAGCTTGACAAACTGGTGACTTTTGGGATTGTACCTACACATGCAGAAACAGGCTATGGTTATATCGAAAAAGGCAGCAGAGAATTAAATGGCTTTCAGGTACAGCGCTTTGTAGAGAAGCCAGATGCGGTCACAGCGCAACAATATTTAGAGAGCCAGAAATTTCTTTGGAATAGCGGCATGTTTATGTTTAAGGCCGACGTTTATTTAAACGAACTGCAAAAGTATGCACAAGATATCTATACCTCATGTGTTGCTTCGATGCAGAACACCAAAGCAGATCTAGATTTTATCCGTATCGATAAAGAAGCTTTTAAAAAGTGTCGTTCTGAGTCGATTGACTATGCTGTGATGGAGCAAACCAAAGATGCAGTGGTGGTGCCACTTGATGCCAACTGGAACGACGTAGGCTCTTGGTCTGCGCTTTGGGATATTCAAGATAAAGATGCACAAGGCAATGTAATTCAGGGTGATGTCATTACTGTAAAAAGCCAAAACAATTATGTTTTTAGCGAAAGCCGTTTGGTGAGTTTACTTGGCGTTGACAACCTGGTGGTGATTGAAACCAAAGATGCGATACTGGTTGCAGATAAATCCAAAGTACAAGACATTAAAAAGATTGTCGAAAGCATTAAAGAACAAGGTCGTACTGAACATTTCTGCCACCGCGAAGTCTATCGGCCATGGGGTAAATACGACAGTATCGACCATGCAGAGCGCTATCAGGTAAAACGTATCACCGTTAAACCTGGTCAAAAACTCTCGATTCAAATGCACCATCATCGCTCTGAACATTGGATTGTGGTGAGTGGTACAGCTAAGATTCACAAAGGAAAAGAGTCATTTTTACTCACAGAAAATCAGTCGACTTATATTCCTTTAGGTGAGATTCATGCGCTTGAAAATCCGGGTAAAGTTCAACTTGAATTAATTGAAGTTCAATCGGGCTCTTATTTGGGCGAAGACGATATTGTTCGTTTTGAAGACTTGTATGGTCGTTGTTAAAAAATAGTCAGTCTATTCAAGCCGCGCGAAATGCTCGGCTTGAATAATTTTAAACTATGACATCGATTCTTTTTTAATAGCCCATTTTTGCTGAACATACTGGTTAATTTCGCTGTGAAAGCGTTGATTGGAAAACTTTAAAGCCTGATTACGGCAGTTTTCTGGCAAAAATAAATCACTGTTCTGCTCAAACCCCTCAACTGCTGCAATCACACTTGATACTTCCTGCTTATCGAAAAAGGCCCCTGTTGGATTTGCTGAGTGAATAGCATTTATGGTTTCTAACGCCCCACCTTTACCAAAAGCGATCACGGGTGTACCACATGCTTGAGACTCAACAGGTGTAATGCCAAAGTCTTCTTCCGCCGCAAATACAAAGGCTTTAGCGCGCTGCATATGATCTTGCATCACGCTGTTCGGTTGATACCCTAAAATTTCGATATTAGATGTCGCTTTAGACTTGATTTTTTGCATATCTGGGCCATCCCCAATCACGACCAATTTTTTATTGGGCATATGAGAAAAAGCTTCAACAATTAGATCAATTTTCTTATAAGGCACCATACGTGAAGCGGTAAAGTAAAAATCATCTTTGTTTTCACGTAGTGTAAAACGATCTGTATCTACAGGTGGATAAATCACATCTGCATCGCGGCCATATACCTTATGAATACGACGCGCAATAAATTTAGAGTTTGCAACAAAGTGATCTACCCCATTGGCGGTGCGGTAGTCCCACATCCGAATTTTGTGTAATAACCAACGTACAATAATGGCTTTTATGCCCTTGGTGAGCCCCAACTCACGTAAATACTGATGCTGTAAGTCCCATGCATAGCGTATAGGCGAGTGAACATAGCTAATGTGCAGTTGGTCGGGCCCCGTAAGCACACCTTTGGCTACTGCATGGCTACTCGATAAAATGACATCGTAGGCAGAGACATCTAACTGCTCAATGGCTAAAGGCATAAATGGAAGATAATTGCGGTATTTCGTTTCAGCTTTAGGAAATTTTTGAATAAATGTTGTTTGGGCGTGTTTACCTAAAAAATGCTGTCGACTTTCATCACTTAAAAAATCAATCACAGCAAATAGGTCTGATTTTGGGAAAACTTTTAATATTTCAGTCATTACGCGCTCAGCACCCGCATAGGTGACAAGCCAATCTGCAACTAAAGCTGTTTTTGGTTCTGTTATCATAGGAAGCTCTTACTCATCCATAATTTTGTAAAAAAATTGAATTTTTGAAGTTAGCAAGTATATACCATTTATATTCCGATAGGATTTCATTATAATTCGAGGTAATTAAAATCTCGTTTAATAAAATTGTATGTTAAATCAACAAAATAAAGTAATTTTCGATACACGTTGGTTTGGAGAGCATGGTATCGGGCGTTTTGCGACAGAAGTTTATGACGAAGATTTCTTTCAGCCAATAAAATTAAAAGGCAACCCTGTATCAATTTTTGATGTTATTAAGCTTACTATATATTTGTTTTTTAATAAAAACTTCTTTTTTTCACCTGGTTTTAATGCACCTTTTTTCTTTTTACATCGAACAGCAATTACTATCCATGATCTCAACCATATAGATGTAGATGCCAATACATCCTTTTTAAAGAAACTGTATTACAACATTGTTCTTAAACGGGCATGTAGAAAAGCTGCACTGATATTTACCGTCTCTGAGTTTTCAAAAGGCAGAATTGTAGACTGGTCGGGTATCAATCCAGATAAGGTGAAAGTGGTATATAACGGTGTATCGAGTGCTTTTCATCAAGATGTGCAGCCCTACCTACCGGGTTTTCCGTATATTTTTATAGTGGGTAATCGAAAGCTACATAAAAATGAAGACCGAGCTTTAAGAGCTTTTGCACAGGCAGATATAGATAAAAATATCCATGTATTATTTTCGGGTAAACCTTCTGATCAATTAGTAAATACAGCGAAAGAGCTTCAAATTGAAGATCGAGTTAAGTTTCTCGGGCGATTAAGTGAAGATGAGCTAGCATCTACCTACAAAGGCGCACTTTGTTTACTTTTTCCATCACTTTATGAAGGTTTTGGACTTCCTGTAATTGAAGCGATGGCATGTGGAACACCTGTAATTACGTCGAATACAACTTCATTAGCTGAAATAAGTGATGATTCTTGTATCTTAGTTAACCCTCTGAGTATTACAGAAATAAGTAAAGCAATTGAGAAAGCAACCTCTAATGATCTACAAATCAGTGATATTAATATTTCATCTTCTTTTTGCTGGAATAAAAGTAAGTTACTATTAATTGAAGAATTAAAAAATTCTCACGTTTCTGGATAAATAAGATGAAAATTAATAGTATAAAACTATTTAGCTTCTTAATAACATTATTAATAAGTGTTGATGTCATTCAGTTTTCAGGTTTGAGAATTACTTTAATTCCACTTTTATTCGTTGGGATATTGATTTTTATAAAAAACAACTCAATAGATAAAAACACATTATATGTATTTTTATTCGCTTTATTATGTATACCTTCATTATTATTTACAGTAAATATTATAAAATCTTCGTTATATATATTTTGGATTTTTTTAAATTATCTTTCAATTTTAATAGTATACTCTCAATTAATACAAAAATCTAAATATGAAACAATTATTGGAATAAGAGATGCCTACAAGCTTCAAATAATAGTAGGATGTTTTTTATACTTTTCAGGAATTCAAGAACGTGCTCAAGTATTATTTTATGAGCCATCTTATTTTGCTATTGCATTAATTCCCTATATTGTGATGATTTTTAGCAAGTATATTAATAACAATACAGATAACAATGAAAAATATACATCTCACTCAGATATAATTTTTCTAGTTTTAGCAATATTTATCACGAAAAGCTTTAATTTAATTATCATTTGCTTTTTGGTACCAATCATATTATTCGCATTTGAAAAAGGAAAATTAAGAAATTTATTAATATTTTCATTGTTGGGTTCAGTTATCTATCAAGCATTCAAATTTTATATAAGTAATTCAGATGATCTAATTTCAAAAACTTTTCAAAATATCATAGACTCTGGTGATGTTATAACCTCTTTACTTGAAAGAACTGGTAATAGATGGCCACGAATGCAGCTAACCAACGAGATTGCTTTACAAAATTTTTGGGGGGTTGGTATTGGTACGATGGATGAATATAGCCTTAATCATTATTTTTCTAATTTCTCATATCTTCCAGACTATTTATCACCTATAGGTTATCCGCCAATTAATATTTACTTAGAAATCGCAGCTACCTGCGGATGGTTAGCATTAGCTGTTTGGTTGTTATGGCATTTCTACATAATTAAACAAAATGTTAATTCTCAAAAAAGTGATTCTGTAATAACTTGTTCTTTAATAGTTATTATGATAATTATGATGATAGAATCAAGTTTCCTTCGGCCATATTACTGGATGCTTCTAGGTTTAGCTGTTGGGCAAATTAAAATAAATAAGAAACTTAAGACCTAACTATACTTAATGATTAGGATATATGAAAAAATTGATTTTATAATTACTATTAAACGGCTTCTTTGCATAAATCTATTCTTAAAGGCTTCTTCAGCAATATAATTTTCAGATGGAGAAGCCTGTACCTAAAATAGAGGTGGTCCCACATGTTTGAACAACTAAAAGCTTATTTATAAGTGATACTCTGCTCTAGTTAAGCTACCTTATTTTGTTGTGGTAGCTGGTCATAGTAAAACTCATCTGGAGTCATTTTGTCCAGACTCGAATGAGGTCGTTTCAAATTATAAAATTCAAAATATGCGTTTAATTGCTTCTTCGCATCCAAAACATTGCTGTAGGCTTTGAGATACACCTCTTCATATTTAACGCTCCGCCATAATCGTTCAACCATCACATTATCAACCCATCGACCTTTACCATCCATACTGATTTGAATGCCATTTGATTTCAATACATCAATAAATGCATCACTGGTAAACTGACTGCCTTGGTCTGTATTAAATATTTCAGGTCGACCATATTTTTCAATAGCTTCATTTAATGTTTCTATGCAAAATGTAACCTCCATACTAATCGATACTCTATGCGCAAGTACCTTGCGGCTATGCCAATCAATCACAGCACATAAATAAACAAAGCCTTTTGCCATAGGGATATACGTTATATCCGTAGACCACACTTGATTACTGCGCTGAATAGCCAATCCTTTGAGCAGATATGGATATTTGCGGTGAGCTTGATTAGCCTGGCTTAAATTTGGTTTGCAATATAACGCATTAATGCCCATTTTCTTCATTAAAGTACGTGTATGACGTCGTCCTATATGATGTCCTTGACGATTCAACAAATCACGCATCATACGGCTACCTGCAAAAGG
>NZ_KB849716.1:543899-609654 GCF_000368825.1 Acinetobacter ursingii DSM 16037 = CIP 107286
CCATAAAATACTCCATATATTGATGTTTATAACATCATTTGGGGAGCAAAATATCACTTATAAGTGTTGTTCAAATTTCCTGATCCACCTCTAATCTACCGTACAACCAATTGTTCCTCATATAATCAAGCGAGTAAATATTTCAATCTGGTTTGATTCTGAAACTCAATAATATGCACTATCACAAGGTAGGCACGGACGAAATCAAGCTTAATCTGATACAGTCACGTAATGCTGTTTAATAATTAAATCTATATTTCGTCTTTCTTTAAATATGAACATGGAATTTGTTTAAAGTCTTATTAAACTGTGTGCGCTAGATTGGACGATGATAAATTATTCAAATATTTTCAGAAGACAAAAGTATATTGATATTGCGATAAGCTATCAGAAAAGTTGTGATGGGTTACACCTACTCATCGACTCTACAGGGTTAAAATTTTTAGGTGAAGGCGAATGGAAGCGTAAGAAACATCAGCCTGATTATTCTTGCTAATGGCGCAAACTTCATTGGACTGCCACCACTCTCCTAGACAAATATCGTCTATTCTTTTTGCATAGGAGGGCTTTGTTGCACAAACCTACCAATAAAGTCATATTCGGCAATATAATTCACAAATGAATAAGCCCATATCTAAAATCTATCGTACAACCAATTGGTCATCCTACAATCGCGCTTTGATCAATCGTGGTCATCTAACAATTTGGTTCGATCCCAAGACTCAATGGTATGCGCAACCGCAAGGCAGGCATGGTCGAAATCAAACTTATTCCGATACAGCCATCCAATGCTGTTTAATTGTTAGCGGCAGTGTAAAAATGACCCCCTAATGGCATTTAAAAACAGACCCCCTTGGTTAATATAGCGGTCATTTTGGACTGCTCAACATGTTAACTTTGGAGCAAGCAGTGACAATCCAAATACTTCATCAGCAAGGTAAATCTATTAAAGCCATTACTCGTGAACTGGGGGTGTCCAGAAATACTGTGCGTAAATATTTACGGCAAAACACCACACCTCAGTATCAGCGTATACAGCCTAGAATAAGTATCCTTGACCCATATAAACCCTATTTACTCCAACGTGTAAACGCAGCTCATCCTGAATGGATTCCTGCTGTTGTGCTCTACCAGGAAATTTTAAGGTTGGGATATCCAGGAAAGATCAGGATCTTGAGGGAATATCTTGCAACATTAAAACCAGTTGCCAAACCGGAACCGATCATTCGTTTTGAAACCCAACCTGGTCAACAAATGCAGGTGGATTTCACCACGATTCGACGCAACAACACGACTTTGAAAGCCTTTGTCGCAACATTAGGCTATTCCAGAGCGACTTTCGTGAAATTTTATGATCATGAACGTACCAGTGCATGGATCGATGGTCTAGAAAATGCATTTCAGTTCTTTGCAGGAGTACCTCAGGAAATCCTGTTTGATAACGCTAAAACGATCATGATTGAACGGGATGCCTATCAGGAGGGGCAGCATAAATGGAATCCCAAACTGCTCGACTGCGCCAAGAAATACAGCTTTCGTCCTCGCGTATGTAAGCCCTACCGTGCACAGACCAAAGGCAAAGTTGAACGCTTTAATGGATACCTCAAATCAAGCTTTATTGTGCCATTGAAAGCAAGCCTGAAGACTTCGGGTTTACTGTTAGATGTTGATGTCGCCAATGCCCATATTGGCCGGTGGCTGCATGAAACCGCCAATCAGCGGATTCATGCCACCACGCAAGAAAAACCGGCTGTTCGACTGCAACAGGAGCAGCAAAAATTTACGCCATTACCGCAATCAGATACAGGTTCTAGCACTGTACCTGTTGCAGCAGCTCAGCATGTCATGCCCTACGAGAGTTTGCAGCATCCCTTATCTGTATATGACCAGTTGCTGGGAGTTTCCTGATGAATCTGCAATACGACCGTATAGAGCAGCTTTGCCAAAAGCTCAATCTGCCTGCCATCGCATCACAATGGTCACATCATGCACAACAAACATTAGGTCAGGATGGAAGTTATGCCGACTTTGTTGAAGCGATCTTGACGCATGAATATGCTGCCAGGCAACAGCGCAGTCAGCAGGTACTGATGAAACTCTCAGGCCTGCCTCAAGTCAAAACCCTGGAAGACTATGATTTTAATTATGCCCTAGGGGCCCCTAAATCACAGGTGATTGAACTGTTCAATCTGAGCTTTATTGCTAGAGCAGAAAATGTGGTGTTTCTGGGGGCTAGCGGAGTAGGAAAAACGCATTTATCTATGGCATTAGGCTATAAGGCCATCATGAACAACATTAAGATCAAGTTCATTACCGCAGCGGATTTAATGCTGCAACTGAGTACAGCCTATCAGCAAGGTAAACTGAAAACCTATATGCAACGTGCGGTACTGGGACCAAAGTTACTGATTATCGATGAAATTGGTTATTTACCGTTTGGACGTGAAGAAGCGAATCTGTTCTTTAATGTGATTGCCAAGCGTTATGAAAAAGGCAGTACGATATTGACGAGTAACTTACCCTTTAGCCAGTGGTCCAAATCCTTTGCAGATGATGTCACGTTGACCGCTGCGATGTTAGATCGGTTATTGCATCACTGTCATGTGGTACAAATATCGGGTGAGAGTTATCGTTTGAAGGATAAAAAAAGAATAGGGATTCAGCCCCAGGTTGAAACTTAATACGAGATCAAAGGGGTCAATTTTACTTTGCCATTTGTAAGGTAAAAGGGGTCAATTTTAGAATGCCGTTGACATAATGATTAAATCCTTATTTCGTCTGTCTTTACGCATGGTGACTGGCTTTGTCCAAAGTCTGATTAAGCTTTGCGGATTAGATTGGACAGCACCAGATTACTCCACCCTCTGTAGACGACAAAAGCATATTGATATTGCAATTGGCTATCAAAAAAGTCGTGATGGGTTACACCTACTCGTTCACTCTACGGGGTTAAAATGTTTAGGTGAAGGTGAATGGAAATATAAAAAACATGGACCTGAATATCGTCGCCAATGGCGTAAGCTTCATATTGCTATAGATGCTGAGACTCTTCAAATACGTGCTGTACAACTCACCACAAATAATGTCAGTGATTCACAGGTACTCAAAGATTTACTTGATCAAATTTCTTTAGATGAACCAATCGATTCTATCTATACAGATGGTGCTTATGACACGAAACGATGCCGTCAGGTCATTGCAGATCGTCAAGCACATGCAGTGATTCCACCCAGAAAAAATGCAAAGCCCTGGAAAGATATAAAAGTTCATTCACGAGAACGAAATGAACCACTTCGAACGGTTAAACGTTTGGGCAGGACACTATGGAAAAAATGGTCAGGTTATCATCGGCGAAGCTTGGTTGAAACCAAGATGCATTGCATCAAATTATTAGGAGATAAACTTTACTCAAGGAATTTTGACAGCCAAGTAAATGAGATTCATGCACGCGTAGCCGTATTAAATAAATTCACAGAATTAGGTAGACCTCATACCCAAGTGGTCACTTGAATTTGAGTAACTTAGGAAAGCTCTTTCTTTAAAATCTTTATGCAACAAAGCCACAACAAAGTCTAAATATTTTAAGAATCTAATTTCAAAAATTATGGTCAGAATAGAGTTTACTAAAAGCAAAGATAGTATTCTGTAATAACTAGAACTTAGACAAGTAGTAAGTTTTTCAGATAAACATAAATTTCAGATATTTAAATGCTCTAGAAAATTGAAACCTCTTCATTCTATTAAAACAAACTAGAAATATAGACAATTTAACAAAAATTAGTTTATTAGGATAAAATTTTCTAGTAATCAGAATTCTATTTCTTACAGAGTAATAATCTGCAATCAAGCTTTTACCTTTATTTGTTGAAGCACCGTGGGCATGAAAAACTACACTTTTAGATGCTATACCAATTAAAAAACCTTTACTTTTGGCTCTGTTACAATAATCAATTTCCTCATAATATAAAAAATAATCTTCACATAATAGACCAACAGTTTCCAAACAATCACGAGATATAAGTAGTGATGCACCAATTACGTAGTCAATTTTTTCTTCAAATTTTTTTTCATCAATAGCATCATTAATATTGAGATCACTACCAATTTCTTTTGTAGTACAAAGCCAAGAGTTAATTATACCACCTACACCCTGTACATTACTTTTATTTTCCAACTGTACTAATCTTGAACCTACAACTCCATAATTATTATTTTCTAAGAACTTATGAAGCATAAATTTTAAGCTATTAGTTTGAACAATTGTATCATTATTTAAAATCCAAACATACGACATACTTTCAAATTTTAAAGCAAATTTGATACCGATATTATTTCCACCAGCATATCCATAGTTTCCTTCATTTCTAATCAAGTATAAGTTATGATCAATATTATAAGATACTGCTTCTTTCTCACCTATCTCAATAAATTCATTTTCATAATTGAGTATGAAGTACTCAAGAATTGAATCATAAGATTTTTTATGAGAATTATTATCAACAACAATCACTCTACAATTAGAAAAATTGTCGAGATTACGCAAGCTTTCTACACATTTTATAGTTTCTCTTTCAGAATTCCAATTTAACACTATAATATAATTCACAAAAAACTCACAAAAATTAATAATTAAGATTAGTTATGTGACTATAAAATATATAGTCACATACATTTAAATTTCAAGAAACCTCAATAAGGTTTATTCAAAAAACCTCTTTTACTTCTTTATTAAACCTAGCTTCCGCATTCCTAATATCGACTTCGTAAGTGTTAAAATCTTTTATCTTGATTTGATAGTTGTTCAAACAATCATGTATAACCTTAACTATATCCTCTATATTCTCATCTTTACTTTCAAAATGATAATAATCCATAATAGGCATGTCTTGCTTATATTTTGCGGCACCATCCTTACCAATAATTAAACAACACTTTGCTAAACAAGCCTCTCTAGGCATACGCTCTCTACCTGGATGAAAACCAAAATCAATGTATATTTTTGCTGAATTCATTAATTTTTTGACTTCTACTTGAGTCATATTTTGAATAGGCACCCACTCAAGCTCAGAAGTTTTAGATCTGATTTTATTTAAAAAATCACCATTTTTGGCTGGATTATAAATAATTAAGTCTTGCTTTTTATCTAATTCCTCATCAGAAAAATTATCAGTTAAATAATTAAAATTTAAATAATCAGAGATAACACTTGTATGATTCAATTTATTATCAATTAAAAACTTTTGCGTATAGTATGAATTAGGAATATGAATTATTTCCTTCATTTCTTTTATCTGATCAAAAGATGGGAATTTCTTATCACCTCTTAAAATCTTTTTTAATATATGATTTTTATTATGACTTTGCATATTTTTAAAAAAGAAATCAACACTTAACCACCATATACTTTTACTAGTTTTGTCAATTTTTTTTTCATTCAAAATTTGACAAGCGGCTTCAGGTATAATTACTAAATTACTGGGATCATTTTTAATTTCTGAAATATCAGTAATATATGGTATATCATATATTTTATAATTCTGATGTCTTGGAGTTATCTTATCTTTTTTAGCACCATAGTAAAACATCATAACTTTTCTTTTTAAATTTAGTAGGGCATGTGCTAATTGATGTAATGCTTCTGGGCCTCCTGAAGCATATCCTGCAGGAGCACATATATATATTGTTTTAGAATCTTTAATCATTTTATACCTCACTATGATAAAAACTTTTTAATTGCTGTGAATTTTCAATATCACAACAAATTTGATTAGCCAATATAATTGCTTCTTTAATAGTGACATCCATATCCATATAGCGATACGTTCCAAGCCGCCCGGCAAAAGTCACATTTCTTTCTTTTCCAGCTAAAGCAATATATTTTTCTAATAAAAATTTGTCGTTTACTAATCGTATCGGATAGTAAGGAATATCATTTTCACCGCAAGCTCTACTAAATTCTTTAAAGTATATTGTGCTGTTATGCGTTTCCCATGGAGTAAAGTACTTATGTTCAGAAATACGCGTGTAAGGCACTGTTTCATCGCCATAATTCATTACAGCTGTGCCTTGAAAGTCACCTTCTGTAATATGCTTTTCAAAGTCAAGTGTACGATATCCTAATCGCCCTTCTGAATATTCAAACCACTGATCAAGTTGTCCAGTCCAAATCACATGGTCATACTGTTCAAGTAGTTTCTTATTAAAGCTTGTATTCAATTGAATCTCTATTTGCTCATGAGTAATAATAGACTCAATAATAGGTGTGTAACCATCTTTTGGAATACCCTGATACTTATGTGAAAAATAATTATCATCATAGTTAAAACGTACTGGTAAACGTTTTAAAATACTTGCTGGCAGCTCAGTTGGGTCGCAGCCCCATTGTTTCTTGGTATATCCTTTAAAGAATGCTTCATACAAATCTTTGCCTACAAATTTTAAAGCTTGCTGCTGAAAGTTTTGTGGCTCCTCAATCGATTGATCTGCAATACTTGAAATCCATTCTTTTGCTTGAGTCGGATTAAAACATTTTTTGTAAAACTGATTAATCGTATGTAAATTAATAGGCAAAGAATAGACTTGATTTTGATAAGTTGTTTTTACACGATTGATATATGGCATGAACGCACCATGTTTATTGATGTATTCCCATACCTCCTCATCACTAGTATGAAAGATATGCGGACCATACACATGCTCCATTACATTAGTTTGTTCATCCCGCTTAGTAAAGCAATTACCTGCAATATGCGAACGTTGATCAATTAGTTTAACATGATGTCCCGCTTCAGCGAGTTCTCGCCCAATAACCGCGCCAGTAAAACCTGCGCCTACAATTAAAAAATTCATATTTGATCCTAATGGGTTTTAATTGCATTAACTGCTTCTAAAAAAGCTTTTTTAGAAAACATCTCTAAATAAAATAGGTTATAACCTTTTAATCTAAGACAGTAGTATTGATATCCTGTTATCAATATCTCGCTAATGACCAATATAATAGCAGATGTCATTCCAGCGCCATACGGTAATATTAAAATTGTAAGTAAAACACTTAAAATAGCAACATATAGTTGATTTTTAAAGAATAAGTGATCCATCCCCAAGTTAACCATCAACAACACGCCAAAGACAGTACTATAAAGAATTAAAATTAAAGTAAAGCTAAGTATCCATAAAATTGGAATTGCATCAAGAAATTGTGACCCGAATAGAAGATGAAGCATAAACGGCCCCACTATAATCGCTCCAATAAACAAAAGAATCGCCATAAAATTAAAAATTGGCATCAATTTTTTGACAAAAAGAATTCCCTCATCAACATTCTCAGATATTTTTTGCGAGACAATTGGATAGATAAGCTGTGTTATTGGCATAATTGCAAATACTTTCGCGATATCAATCAATTTCATCGCAGAACTATAGAGCCCAACATCCCGATTACTACAATAAATTCCAAGTAATAGCGTACTAGTGGATGTATAAAAACTGATTACAACTGAAGAGAAAAACAACATTTTCCCTTCTTTCAAAAAACTAATAACTTCTTTTAATCTAACTTTTAAAATTTTAATTTCGTATTTTTTTACACATATAAAAAATAGGATAATATTCGTAAAAAAGATAACACCATATAAAATTATAGCATAAAGAAGATAATCTTCTTTCTCTTTTATGAAAAGTATAATACATACAACACTTATAATCTTAAGTAATACATTAACAATCGCAACTAATTTCAAATCTTGCTTATATTGAAAAATCCAATTTTTATCAAAAAAAGCACCTAGTACTGCTATATACGAAATACATGTTAAAAACCAGTTATACTTAAGATCTGGTATAAATAATAGTGCAATTAGTAAGAAAGGTAATGTTAGGACGAGTAAAAGAAGTTGGCTCTTAAAAACCAAGCTAAATGTGAGACTCAAGTCATTAAGTTGATTTTGCTTTCGGATAGCTGTTAATGAAAAAGAATAATTCACCAATAAAATAAGATAAGATATATACGAAAATATATAGCTTATCAGTCCAATTTTTTCTACACCTAATGCTCTAGAAACCAAAGGAATTGTAATAATAGGTAAGGCATAGTTTAATATTTGAACTACACCTAAATAAGAAAAATTTTTCAGAATTTTATTTGTTTTCATAGAAGATTAAAACAACGCAGCATCTGTTAATCTACTTGCATTTTCATCTTTCTCAGTTAGCTTTAATGACGTTCCTTCTTCAACAGGCCAATCAATCGCAAGATCTGGATCATTCCATACAATACTTCTTTCACACTCTTTAGAGTAATAATCTGTGGTTTTATATAAAAACTGAGTATTATCTTCGAGTGCAATAAAGCCATGTGCAAAACCAGCAGGAATCCAAAACTGTTTGTGATTATCGCCTGTAAGCTCAAGCCCTACCCATTCACCAAATGTTGGGGAGTTTTCACGGATATCTACTGCCACATCCCACGCTCGGCCCTGTACTACACGCACTAGCTTCCCTTGCGCATGCGGATTAAGCTGATAATGCAAACCGCGCAATACGCCTTTTTGTGAAAACGAGTGATTATCTTGTACAAATTGTGGCACATCTAAATCACGCTCAGTAAGCGCCTGCTCAAAGTTTTTTTGGTTAAAACTTTCCATAAACCAGCCACGGTCATCACCAAATACACGCGGCTCTAAAATGAGTAAACCATTGATTTTAGTTTCAATAATATTCATTACGACAATATCCAGTGTAGTCTATATGCAAGGCATCATGTTGATTTAGATAATGACTTGATTACATTTATTTTGAATGTTCTTGATGCAATTTTAACAAGTACTGACCATATCCAGTTTTCTTAAAAAATTCACCACGTGCTTTAAGTTGGTTTAAATCGATCCAGCCATTGTTAAAAGAAATCTCTTCTAAACTGGCAACTTTTAAACCCTGACGATGCTCAATGGTTTGTACAAACTGACTCGCTTCAATCAGTGAATCATGTGTACCTGTATCTAGCCATGCAAAACCTCGGCCAAGTACTTCTACATTTAGTGCTTGTTGCTGTAAATAAATATTATTTACGTCGGTAATTTCAAGCTCCCCGCGATGTGATGGTTTAATATTTTTGGCAATCTCAACCACCGAATTGTCGTAAAAATACAAACCCGTCACTGCATAATTCGATTTTGGCTGCTCTGGTTTTTCTTCAATACTTAAAGCTTTACCCGATGCATCAAAGTCGACTACACCAAAACGCTCAGGATCATTCACATAGTAGCCGAATACTGTAGCGCCCTGATCTTGGACTGCTGCACGTTTGAGTTGTTCGCTGAAATGTTGACCATAGAAAATATTATCACCCAATATCAGTGTGACATTATCCTGACCAATAAATTCTTCACCCAAAATAAATGCCTGGGCAAGTCCGTCTGGTGATGGTTGTACTTTATAAGACAACTTAATTCCGAGTTCTTGGCCTGTACCCAATAATTTCTCAAAGTTTGGCAAATCTTCTGGTGTCGAAATAATTAAGATTTCATTAATCCCTGCCAACATCAAAACAGACAATGGATAATAAATCATTGGTTTATCATAAATAGGGAGTAATTGTTTCGATGTACCCATCGTGATTGGATACAAGCGTGTTCCAGAACCACCCGCTAAAATAATACCTTTACGATTTTTTTGTACTGTCATATTAAATCATCTCTGCAATCGCATGTTCTACACCCTGTTGCCACTCTGGTAAGTGGATGTAAAAAGTCTGTTGTAATTTTTGGGTATTTAATCTGGAGTTAAGTGGACGCTTGGCAGGCGTCGGATAAGCAGTTGTCGGAATTGCTTCTACCTGCTTAATCTGTAGCTCAATACCCTTTTGACGTGCTTTTTCAAAAATAAATTGTGCATAGTCATACCATGAGGTTTCACCTTGTGGAGCAAGATGATAATGCCCATGTAAATCATGGTGTTGATCTGGATTAAAATCATAATATCGTATGACTTGAGCTGTGACATCCGCAATCAAAGCTGCACCTGTCGGTACACCAATTTGATCCGCAATAATATTCAGTTCATCTTTACTTTTTGCGAGTTTCAACATGGTTTTAATAAAATTATTGCCATGCGTACCATAAACCCAACTGGTTCTAAAGTTAATAAATTTAGCCTTGCTTTGCTCTAGTGCAATTTCACCTGCTAGTTTGGTATGTCCATAAGCATTTTGAGGAGCTTTCTCATCAGTTTCTTGCCATGCAATTTGTCCCTGACCATCAAACACATAATCAGTTGAATAATGTATCAACAATGCATTCATTATTTTACATTGTTCGGCCAAATGCTTTACCGCCAAATGATTAATTAAATCTGCCTGTTCAAGATCAGTTTCAGCTTGATCCACCGCAGTATATGCGGTTGCATTCACTACAATATTCGGACGAAATTGTGTAATGACTCGAGCGATGGCATCAAAGTTTACGATATCACCACAATACTGAGTTTTCGCATCTTGATAGCGATCTAGAGCCAATACTTCACCTAAGGGTTGTAATGCTCTCTGCAACTCCCAACCGACCTGCCCATTTTTACCTAAGATTAACAGCTTCATCTCTATTCACTCACTGTTTTAGGCATTGGCATACTGTTGTTCAACCCAGTTCTGGTATTCGCCACTTTGTACATTCCGCACCCAATCCTGATGATCTAAATACCACTGTACTGTCTTTCGCAGACCTGTTTTAAATGTCTCTTCAGGTACCCAATTTAAATCTTGTTTAATTTTAGTGGCATCAATCGCATAGCGTAGATCATGACCTGGCCGATCTGTAACATAAGTAATCAGATCTTGATACTGTGCTATACCTTCTGGCTTGTTAGGTACAAGTTCTTCTAAAAGTTCACAAATCGCTTTGACTACATCAATATTTTTCTGCTCATTATGACCACCAATATTGTATGTTTCGCCTACTTTAGCTTCAGTAACAACTTTATAAAGTGCACGTGCATGATCTTCAACATATAACCAGTCCCGAATTTGTGCACCATTCCCATAGACTGGTAATGGCTTACCAGCAAGCGCATTTAAAATGACCAGTGGAATCAGTTTTTCTGGGAAATGATAAGGTCCATAATTATTAGAACAATTGGTTAATACAACAGGCAAACCATAAGTACGATACCAAGCACGGACGAGATGATCCGAACTAGCTTTACTTGCAGAATAAGGTGAACTTGGGGCATAAGGCGTGGTTTCCAGGAATAAATCCTCTGTACCCTCTAAATCACCATAGACTTCATCAGTAGAAATATGATGAAAACGAAATGCTGATTTTTTATCTTCTGCTAGGGTATTCCAATAATATCGTGCTGCTTCCAGTAACTGATAGGTACCGATGATATTCGTTTCTATAAAATCAGCTGGACCTGAAATTGAACGATCCACATGTGACTCCGCAGCCAAATGCATAACGGCATCGGGTTGGAAATCCAAAAAAAGTCGATCTAAAGCAGCACGATCACAAATATCGGTTTGGGAAAATTGATATCTTTCATTTTGATCAATTTCTTTTAAAGATTCTAAATTCCCTGCATAGGTTAATTTATCCACATTTAAAATTTCATCGTTTGTATTATTTATAATATAGCGCACCACCGCAGAACCAATAAAACCTGCACCACCCGTAATTAATATTTTCATCTTTTAAATATCACTTCTAAATTACAAACGAATATCGCTATGCGCTTTATCGAGAACATATTTTAAATCATATAAAACATGTTTTTCTTTGCCTAATTGTTTAAATTGATCAATTGTCATACTTTTAAACTGGTCATGTGCCACCGCAAGCACGATGGCATCATACTGCCCTTGATGTAATTCTTTAATAGGTGCTAGGCCATATTCATGTTGGACTTCTGTATCATCCACCCAAGGATCATAAATATCTAAATCAAGATCATATTCTTTCAGAGCTTTGACCATATCTACAATTTTGGTATTACGGATATCAGGACAATTTTCTTTAAAACTCAGTCCCATGATGAGGATTTTTGAACCCACCACTTGTATCCGTTGTTTGACCATTTCTTTAATCAATTGGGTCGCCACATATTCGCCCATTCGATCATTTAAACGTCGAGCGGCGAGTATAATTTCTGGATGTAAACCGATCGATTGTGCTTTATGGGTTAAATAATAAGGATCGACACCAATACAATGCCCACCGACTAAGCCAGGACGGAACGGTAAAAAGTTCCACTTAGTGCCCGCCGCTTTCAGCACTTCTTCAGTATCAATGTCGAGTTTATTAAAAATTAATGCCAATTCATTAAT
Organism: Acinetobacter ursingii DSM 16037 = CIP 107286; assembly: GCF_000368825.1. Lineage (GTDB taxonomy): Bacteria > Pseudomonadota > Gammaproteobacteria > Pseudomonadales > Moraxellaceae > Acinetobacter > Acinetobacter ursingii. The sequence goes on from NZ_KB849716.1 coordinate 556,213, forward strand.
CAACGCAATATTCACATCACGCTGAGTATTTTCAATGACCTTTGCTGCTTCAGCGACCTTAATACTTGGTGCTTTATACGTGCCTGCATCTATGATCAACTGATAAACTTGATCAATATAATCAGCGACTTCAGGCGTAGAACCCGAGGTTATTTTTAAAATATTGGTCACACGTCGTTGTTTATCACCTGGATTAATACGTTCAGGACTATAACCCACAAAAAAATCCTGATTAAATTTTAAGCCTGAAACCTTTTCTAAAACTGGAATACAAACCTCTTCAGTGGCTCCTGGATAGACTGTGGATTCATAGACTACGATGTCGCCTTTTTTTAGGACTTGACCAATGGTTTCAGAAGATTTGATCAATGGGGTTAAATCAGGTTGTTTAAAATCATCAATCGGTGTTGGAACAGTCACAATAAAGAAATTGGATTGCTTTAATGCAGTAAAATCATGGGTATAACGCAAATTGACTGCTTGTTTTAATTCTTCTGCCGAAGTTTCTAGCGTATGATCATGCCCAGCAAGCAGTTCAGCAATACGTTGTTGATTAATATCAAAACCAATGGTGGGTTTTTGCTTGCCAAACTCAACGGCTAGTGGCAGCCCAACATAACCTAGTCCAATAATTGCAATACTGAGCTGTTCAAGCTGAAACATAAGAAACCTGATAATGACGAAGCAATCTGCGAAGTATATTACGAAAGTAGATCTTTACATGTTACAAAATATAGCAGATCTTACATGACGGATGTTTGAATTATACAATTTAACATTTAAAAACCTACATCTTATTTTCATTATGGTCTACAATTCTGACAGAATTTTGATTCAAAGTTACAACGAATTACAAACAAAGGGTTTTGCTGTGAAGTTGAGAAGCACCTCATTTTTATTATCTATCTGTATTTTAAGCCTTTCAGGATGTGCTGTTACTTCCGGATTACAGACCTACGATTTACCAGAACAAGGTCATTTTAGAACAGACCAAGGCGCAGATGTGTCTGTCGTTCAACTTAATCAGGCGAATCTTCCTGCATTACAAACCGCAGCGAATGTGACCTCCTCTGATTTAGCATCATTATTTCGTTCGCAGCATACCTTATACCGCTTAAGTGCAGGTGATGTACTGTCGATACAGCTTTGGGCTTATCCAGAACTAACTCCTCCTCTTCAACAAGATTCTGCCAATATCAAAGCTTCAGGCTATCCGATTGATAGCGATGGCAATATCTATTTACCACTTGTCGGTAAAATTCACGCTGCTGGCAAAACCGTGTCTGAACTGAATCGAAACCTTCGAGCTCAATTTGCGCATTATTTAAAAACCCCTGATGTTGTGGTTCGGGTGCTTTCTTACGAAGGGAATCGTTATTTTGTCAATGGTCAGGTGATGAAAAGTGGTCAATACACTTTAAATGACCAACCGATTAGTATTTATACCGCACTGGGTATGGCGGGTGGTGTCAATACCGAAACTGGTGATAATACCTCGATTCAACTGATTCGTAATGGTAAAACGTTTGATCTAAACGCGGTGAGTCTAGAAAAACAGGGCTATTCCCTACACAAACTCCTCATCCAGCCCAATGATACGATTTATGTCAACACCAAACAAAACCAGAAACTCTATGTGATGGGTGAATCGAGTAAAAGTCAGGCGCTGTCTTTACGTGATCAAGGCATGACTTTAAGTGATGTATTGGGTGAAAGTGAAGGGATCAATCCATATTCAGCCAGCGCAGCGCGAATTTATGTGATGCGTACTAATTTACAAACGCGTACCTCAACCATTTATCATTTGGATCTCAGCAGTATTGGAAACCTAGCGTTGGCCAATCAATTTCAAATGCAAAAAAATGATATTGTTTATATCGATGCAACAGGTTTAACTCGCTGGCAGCGTATTATGAACCAGATTGTACCGTTCTCTAGCGCACTTTATACATTTGACCAATTGGGTAAAAACTAAGCGAATAAACGAATGCAAATACAAAATATTTTGGTGGTTTGTGTTGGAAATATCTGCCGTAGCCCAATGGCTGAGTATTTATTAAAACAAACGTATCCACATCTCAACATCGAGTCAGCAGGGATCTCTGGCTTGATTGGCGAAGTCGCAGATGCCAAGGCTATTCAGTGCATGGATGTAATCAACATTGATATGCGTCCACATGTTGCACGTAAACTAAATAGTGATTTAATCAAAAAAGCTGATTTAATTTTAGTGATGAGCTTAAATCAACAAAAACATCTAGAACAGACTTGGCCTTTTGCCAAAGGTAAAGTGTTTCGACTTGGACATTGGCAACATAAAAATGTGCCTGATCCCTATCAACACGATCAGGCGTTTTTTGATGAAACCTGCCGTAATATTCAGGCTTACGTGTCTGACTGGAAATCACATATTTAATTTTTAAGTAGTTGCATACCCATGAGTCAAAATTCAACAACAACTGAAGACACCATTGATTTAAAAGAGCTATTTTTCTCTTTGATTGCGCAATGGAAAATTATCGCGCTGTGCATTATTTTGAGTTTAATCTGTGCCTTGCTTTATCTTCGCGTTACGCCTGATATTTATTCAGTCGATGCCATGGTACAGGTTGAAGACAGCAAGAGTGCTGCTTCAGCTGCTTTATTAGGCGAGTTAAGCAGTGTTGCAGGTGCAGTAGGCGGACAAAAATCACCTGCCGATGCAGAACGGGAAATCCTGAATTCGCGACTCGTTTTGGGTCAGGTCATTCAGAATTTGCATCTGGATATTCAGATTAAAGATACACAAGATACGTTGTTTAATCGTCTCGTATCAGAATCAAAGCGTAAACTGGATTATTCTCAATCAGGCGTTTTATTTAAAGAAAACGGACAGTCTTTTTTTGTTGAAAAGTTTGAAGTGCCTTATTACTTTTTAGATAAGCCTTTAACCCTTCAATTTAAGCAAAATCAATTTAGTTTGAGTTATAAAGACAGTATTGTTGCTGAAGGTCATTTAAATCAGGATAACCTTTTAACCACCAATAAAGGTCAATGGAAAATCCGCATCAATAGCACTACACCATTTAAACATGCGTTCAAAATCACCAAATTTGCTTTACCAACAGCGGTTAAAAATTTAACTGAAAATTACAGTGTGGCTGAAAAAGGCAAGATGACGGGAGTGCTTGGTCTGACCTATCAAGGACAAGATCAGGAAGAAATTACTCAAGTTCTGAATAATATTTTAGTGGTTTATCATGCGCAAAATATTGAAAGAAAATCCTTAGAATCTAAACAAACCTTGAGTTTTCTGGATAAACAATTACCTGAATTACGCAAACAATTGGAAGATTCTGAAAAGAAATTCAACCAGTTCCGTGAACAACATAATACCGTTGATGTCACTCAAGAGTCAGAATTATTGCTTAAGCAAAATATTCAACTTGAAACCATGCGAATTGAATTACAACAGAAACAAGCTGAGCTGGCTGCAAAATACACGCCTGACCATCCATTAATGGCTGAAATTAATGCGCAGGTGGCGACCGTTAATAAAAAACTGGGTGAACTGAATGGAACCTTGAAACGTTTACCAGAACTACAACGCTTATATTTACAGTTATATCGTGACGTCAAGGTCAATACTGAACTTTATACGAATTTACTTAATAGTTATCAGCAACTTAAAATTTCTGAAGCGGGTGAAATTGGTAATGTACGAATTATCGATAATGCAGTTGAGCCGATTAAACCGATTAAACCGAAAAAGCTGATCGTTCTGATTCTGTCTATTTTTGTCGGTGGTTTTATTGGGGTACTGATTGCTTTAACCCGTAATATGTTGCGTACAGGTATTAAAGATTCTGCCCAAATTGAAAATGAACTTGAACTTCCTGTATACGCTACTGTGCCTCGTTCTCCAGTACAAGAAAACCGTTTGGCTGTTTTGAAAAAGAAAAAGAATATTCCTATTCTTGCAGTTAAACACAGTGATGATGTTGCCATTGAAAGCTTACGTAGTATTCGTACTGCGATTCATTTCGCGCTTTCAGGTGCCAAAAATAATATCATTATGATCAGTGGTCCTGCGCCAGAAGTTGGTAAGTCCTTTATCTCGACCAACTTGGCAACGATTTTTGCTCAAAGTGACAAAAAAGTCTTACTGATTGATGCCGATTTACGTCGTGGTTATTTGCATAAATATTTTAATCTGGAGACTCAACCTGGTCTTACCGAATTATTAACCGATCAAGCAACTTTGACGCAAGTAACGCATTCAACTGAAGTGCCAAATTTAAGCTTTATCAGTCGTGGTAAGAGTCCGTCGAATCCCTCTGAGCTACTCAGTTCTCAAAAGTTCCAAACTTTATTGCAAGAACTTTCTCAGCACTATGATCATATTATTCTGGATACACCGCCAGTACTTGCGGTCACAGATGGTATTATTATTTCACAATATACTGGCGTAAATCTGATTGTGGCGCGTCATGCCAAGACGCAAATGAAAGAGCTTGAATTAACGCTCAATCGTTTCGAGCAGGCTGGAACCAAAGTGAATGGCTTTATTCTTAATGATATTCAGCGTTCGGCTAGCGGTAGTTATGGCTATAACTATGCTTATGCCTATAAAGCGGCCAAAGATGATTAATCATTCTTAAGCTCTGTATCGTTAAAAAATCGAATCTACGGGTTCGATTTTTTTATGCAGAATTCAGGATTGGTGTGAAATTAGATAAAAATCCTGTTATTTTTTTTATTAAACAGGATATGCTTAAGGTAGCCATGCTAAGATTGCATGCGATTGATATTTGGTTAAATAAACAACATTTGGAACACTCATGAGTAAAGCCTTACCCATTGCTGTCGCTGTAATTTTAGGCGGTGCTGCACTTATTCCCGTTTACTATGCATCTCAACATCCAGTGGCAGAGGTTGGTTCAAAGGCAGACAAGAATGCCTCGCCTGTTAAAAAAATCAGCTATGCACTGGGCTATGAAGTTGCCCATCAAACGCCACCAGAACTTGATGTTAATGCTTTTGTTAGTGGGATTCGTGATGGTCATGACAAGAAACCTGCGGCTTATACTGAACAGGAACTTCAAGCTGCCTATGTAGAGTTTCAACAGCAAATGCAACAAAAACAATTGGAAGATGCGAAAAAAACCGAATCTTCTAATGCGAACTTCTTAACTGAAAATGCTCACAAAGACGGCGTTAAAACCACGGCTTCAGGTTTGCAATATAAAATTATTAAAGAAGGTACAGGTAAGCAACCGACAGCGACCTCTGTCGTCAAAGTCCATTACAAAGGCCAATTGACCGATGGTAAAGTGTTTGACAGTTCTTATGATCGTGGAGAACCAGTTGAATTTCCATTAAACAAGGTAATTCCTGGCTGGACAGAAGGTTTACAGTTGCTTAAAGAAGGTGGAAAGGCAACTTTCTATATTCCTGCGCAACTGGCCTATGGTGAACAAGGTGTGCCGGGTATGATTCCACCAAATAGCACTTTAATTTTTGATGTAGAACTGTTAGAAGTTAAATAATTCGTAAGGAAGGAGAGCAGGGTCTGTTGACATTTCACAGATGCGTGCGACAGAGGACATTTTTTAGACGGTACAAGGCATGACTTATGAAATTTAGTCATTCTAAATGAATAAGGCATAACGCAGTAACGGCAAAAAATGTCCCTGTCCCGCAGGGTTATAGCTAAAACTGCCTCAAAATTCGTTATGAAATTAGACAAGGGAGATGCCATTGCCTGCGTTTCATGCCTCGTTTGAGTTGTTTTAGCGAATAACGCAAGGCATGGCTGAAGTGTCAACAGACCCTGAATACTCTCCTCTTTTATTTTAGGAAGCACAATGAAAAAAACCAGTTTAGCACTCTTATTACTTAGCATGACGGTGACCAGTTTTGCTGCTCCTGTCACATCAAAAAGCCCACAAAAAGACCAATTGGGTTATAGCTATGGTTATGTCATGGGACGTACCAATGCAGATACGCTAAAAGATTTAAATTTAGAAACGTTTATTCAAGGTTTAAAAGAAGGTTCTACAGGCAAAGCCTCTTCTTTAAGCGATGAGGATATGGCTAAAGCCCTAAGTCAATATAAAAAACAGGTTGAATCCAAACAACTGATCGAATTTCAAAAATTAGCACAAGACAATCAAAAACAAGGTCAGGCTTTTTTAACCGAAAATGCTAAAAAATCAGACATCATCACCACTAAATCAGGTTTACAATATCAAGTACTTCAAGCAGGCACAGGTAAATCGCCAAAAGCAAATTCAAAAGTTAAAGTGAATTATGAAGGTCGCTTATTGGACGGTACAGTATTTGATAGCTCGATCGCACGTAATCATCCTGTTGAATTTCAGCTCAGTCAAGTCATTCAAGGCTGGACAGAAGGCGTACAAACCATGAAAGAAGGCGGAAAAACGCGCTTCTTTATTCCAGCGAATCTAGCCTATGGTGATGTCGGTTCGGGCGATGCGATTGGTCCCAACAGCGTTTTAATTTTTGATATTGAACTGCTACAAGTTTTACCCTAATTTATGATCTATGCGATCTCAAAAAGCATACAATCCTTTTTTACTTAAAGCACAGTCAGATTTGGGCTGTGCTTTTTTATTCTCTATTAAAGATTTCATGACAGCAAAAACATCAAGTTCAATTTAGCAAGCTCATCACTCATGGCGTAAGTCGCGTGGTCGAAATCCTGTGGCTAACAGTGCAACACCATAAGCAATCACGCCCAATACACATAAAACAGCCACTTCAATAATCCGTATCCACTGTGAAGACTGACCATCATACCAGTGCAAACCAAACCATAATGCAGCAATCATCGCAATATTGGCAATGGCATATTGAACTGCCAGTTTTTTCCAATGCCCACCAAATCGAAAAATATTGCGTTTATGCAAATAGAAATAAAGTAATCCTGCATTCACCAAGGCGGAACCCGATGAAGCCAATGCCAATGCCATATGCTCGGCATGCCAATTGATTAATTTAAAAAAGCCAATCAACACCACGTTTATAATCGCATTGGCAGCCACTGCCATCAACCCAACACGCACAGGTGTCTTGGTATCCTGCTGCGCATAAAAACCTGGGGCAAAGACTTTAATCAACATAAACGCAATCACACCACCGCTCATACACTGCAATGCCAGAGCGGTCATCTGGGTATCCCGTAGATCAAATTCGCCACGCTGGAACAATGCCTGAATAATCGGGGTAGATAACATGAAGAGCGCAATACTGGCAGGTAATCCCACCAAGACAATGACACGCGCAGCCCAATCTAACATGCCGCGAAACTTAGCCTGATCCTGTTCTGCATGTCGTGTTGAAAGTGAAGGTAAAATTACCGTACCAATCGCCACACCAATGAGACCGAGCGGTAATTCGGTCATCCGTTCCGCACTATACAGCCATGACACTGAACCATCCTGCATAAAGGATGCCCAGATGGTATTGAGTAATAAATTGATCTGAGTGACCGATACACCAAACAAGGCAGGCAACATCAATTTCATGATGCGTTCTACCCCTTCATGTTTAAAGTCAATTTTGGGTGGAATGAGCAGTTTTTTACGCCACAGTTCAGGAATCTGCACTGCAAGCTGTAAAATACCCGCGCCCAATACAGCCCAACCCAGAGCCATAATCGGTTGTTGCATATACGGCGTCAACCACCACGCTCCTGCGATCATGGCGAGATTGAGTAACACGGGAGAAAATGCAGGTGAGGCAAACGAACCATAGCTATTTAAAATACTACTGGCAAAAGCGGTCAACGACATAAACATCAGATATGGAATGGTCAGACGAAATAGACTCACCGCCTGATCAAATTTTTCAGGATCATGATGAAAACCGGGCGCATAAGCATAAATGATGACAGGCGCGATAATCATCGCTACTAAGGTCAATAAACTCATGACCAAAAGTAAGCAACCAAAGACTCGACTAATCAAAATCTGAACTTCGGCATGCGCCCGTCCAGTTTTATATTCAGTTAAGACTGGAATAAAGGCCTGTGAAAATGCCCCTTCAGCAAACAGTCGCCGAAAAAAATTGGGAATACGAAAGGCAACCACAAAAGTATCGAAATCCTTCCCTGCGCCAAACACATTGAGCAAGACCATATCCCGAACCAGTCCCAGTACACGAGACAACATCGTCATAGCACTGACAATAAAAGTTGATCGCCATAATGCCATCGCATCCACCCACGGCTAAATACAAAGCCGATATTGTAATGAAAGTAAAAATTTATTTCGTTGTGAAATGATGTCTAGCCTACATTTTTTTTGCATTCAACAGTCGCCGGAAATAAGGCCACTGAAAAAATGAGCCGGGATCAGTCTTACGACCACGTGCAATGTCTGAATGTCCTGCAATATGCTGCTGAATCTTGGGATAATTTTGCTGCAAAACGGCGGTAATTTCCGCTAATACTTGATATTGTATCTCCTCAAAAGCGAGGTCATCACTGCCTTCAAGCTCTATTCCTATCGAATAATCATTGCATTCGACCTGTGCCAAATAGCTGGAACGTCCTGCATGCCAAGCCCGATCATGAAAATTGACAAACTGAATTACTTCACCAGTTCTTAAAATCAACAAATGTGCGGAAACCTGCATGCCCTCAATCGTTTGAAAATAAGGGTGAATTGACCCATCCAATTGATTTTGAAAAAACTGTTCAATATATCCGCCACCAAACTGAGACGGTGGCAAACTGATGTTATGCACCACAATCAGTTGAATTTCAGCAGATTCAGGACGCTGATTATAGTTTGGAGACGCAATCTGTCTGGCACCAATCAACTGCCCATGTTCAACTCGATATGTTGTGCTTAATGGCATGGTTAGGATGATCCCATCTGGTTTTGAATGCTTCTAGTTTAATCGACTCCTCAAAAATTAAAACGGTGTTGATGGCATATTTATGACAATCGTTTGTGAATTTTGAGAGGGACAGTGCTAATATATCGCTCAATTTTCTGGGTTAATACTGGGTATCAAGTATGAGCATTCCTCAATCTTTGCTAGAACAATCGATTCAAATCAATGTACAACAAGCACTGGCTGAAGACATTGGGGATGGCGATATTACTGCGCTATTGACACCAGAAAATGAACAGGCGACCGCAACGATTATTAGCCGTGAAAATATGGTGTTGGCAGGTCGTCCGTGGGTCGATGCACTGATTTCGCAATATGACCCAACTGTGCAAATTGTATGGTTAAAAGAAGACGGTGACTCGGTTAATGCAGGTGAGGCTTTTTTAAAACTGGCGGGTTCAGCACGTAGCCTATTAACCGTTGAACGCCCTGCGCTAAATTTTATTCAGACTTTATCTGCGGTTGCTACAAAAGCTGCTTTTTATGTAAAACAACTCGAAGGCACTCAGACCAAGTTATTAGACACGCGTAAAACCTTACCCGGCCTACGTATTGCCCAAAAATATGCGGTTGCCATTGGTGGCGGTCAAAACCATCGTTTAGGTTTATTTGATGCGTTTCTCATTAAAGAAAACCATATCATGGCCGCAGGCGGGATTGCCCAAGCCATTGCTCAGGCGCATCGAATTGCACCGAATAAACCCGTTGAAGTTGAAGTTGAAACTTGGGATGAACTCAATCAGGCACTTGAAGCTGGCGCAGATATTGTCATGTTGGATAATTTTAGCCAACAACAAATGATCGATGCGGTTAAACACGTGGCAGGTCGTTGTAAGTTAGAAGCTTCTGGTAATATTACCTTAGACAACCTCCGTGAAGTCGCAAGTACTGGTGTAGATTATATTTCGATGGGTGTACTCACCAAAGATGTGAGCGCTGTTGATCTTTCGATGCGGTTTAATGCTTAAGTCTGCTCGGTTTCAATATTTGTTTTTGTGGTTTGATTTTCAATCTTGGTCGCATGCTTAGGCTGGGTCAAAACTTCTGAAGTTTTGGCTTGAGCCTGCCATGCGGATGGATTGCGTGATGTCTCATTTGGGCGTGGATCACAGGCCATAATGGTAAATGTAATAATGGCAAACAGTACAATAAAACCTTGTAGCATATAGATTTCCCCAATTTCATAGAACGATAAAAATTATTCGCTACTTTAAAATTTAATCATGACCAACTTGAGCAGGCTTTGTTTTTAAGCTGAATGTAAAAAGTTATCGTTTGTGAAATAGTTGAGGTTTGTGTAAAAAGGATGCCTGATCGCATCCTTTTTCTTCATTCATTTCCAATTCAATTAGTTTTCAATATAGCCCATATAGGGATCAGAAATTGAATCTTTCTGGGTTTCAATACGTCCTGCAAATCGCCGACTATAGCTCGCGTCAGACTCTATATAGACTGTAAAATCGTACCATCCTCCAAATTCAGTCATATCCCAAGCCAGTTCTTTTTCTGAGTTCATGGTTTCAATTGACCATTGCTGATTGGGTAAATAAGCATTGGCTTTTACCTTGAGTTTACTACTCGATTGTCCATCATGACGAACTTTTAAAAACAGCTTAGCTTCACAGTCTTCCACACACACCCGAATCTCAGGTAAAGCTTGCCGCTGTAAACTTTGATTCAGGTTGCCTGTAAATGCACGATGAAAACCATTTGGACCTAAGACCCATAAATCATAGAGACCTTGTTGCGTATTCCATTCATCCTGTAATTGCTTGCCTGCTTCAACCATATAACGGCGAGGAATCGCATCCAGATTTAAACGATCATAGACATGAAAAACTGCTGCTTGTTTACCTGTATTGGCAAATAAAAGCTGTACGCTTTGTCCCGATGGATTGACCTTGGCGCTGGTATGCAAGATATACGGTAATGCTCTGGATGGACGAATCCCCATTTCTTGCTGTGGGAAGGCTTGTTGGCTCGGAACAGCGACTTGTGGCAATAACGACTGCGCCAAGCGAATTGCATCTGCTTCAGTTTTGGCTTTTTTACCTTCAAGTTCTGGAAGCTGTGCGCTATTTGGGGTTTTAAAATCAAAGGCAGTGGTTAAATCACCACAAATTGCACGACGATAAGCACTGATATTCGGCTCTTTTACACCAAAACGCTGTTCAAGAAATTGAATAATCGACGTGTGGTCAAATACCTGTGAATTGACCCAACCACCCCGACTCCACGGTGAAATCACATACATCGGCACACGAATCCCCGGCCCGTAGACTCGACCATCTGGCTTAGGTTGAGATTTGGCTGTCGCCACCGCAGGATGGCTAAAATACTCTGGTGAGAGTGATTCAGCAGGCAATGTGGTTTTACCATATATCTTGCCTGCATCATCTTTAGATGGCGCACTTGGTGATGGTACGTGGTCAAAGAAACCATCATTTTCATCAAAATTGATCAGTAACACGGTTTGTGACCAAATCTCAGGATTTGCGGTAAGTGCATTGAGCACTTCCTGTATATACCACGCGCCTTGTACTGGACTAGAAGGGCCTGGATGCTCACTATAAGTGGCTGGTGCTACAAGCCAACTGACCTGCGGTAATTTCCCTGTGGCAAGATCTTGCTTGAATGTCCCTAAAAAACCCCCATCTGGCATGGTATTGGCAATCCCTTTGTATAAAGGTTGAGTGCTATCAATTTTTTCATCATAGGCAGGACTAATCAGATCATCATGGCTGACAGGTTGACCTGACAATTCATTGGCACGACGATATTGCTTAAAACCCGCCAATGGATTATCCGTAAAATTATCGGGCATATTTTGATAAACTTTCCAACTAACCCCTGCTTGTTGTAAACGTTCAGGATAAGTCGTCCATTCATAACCGCTTGAAGATGCACCCAAACCATCAAATTCATTCACCACCGCAGCGACACCCGCCGCTGGGCCATTGGTACCTGTCCAGATAAACATGCGATTGGGATTGGTTCCTGCATGCATGGCACAATGATAAGCATCACACAGCGTAAAGGCATTGGCTAAAGCAAACTGAAACTCAACCTCCTGTTTTTTATAATATCCCATGGATTGCGGTTTTTTAAATTTCACCCAGTCCCCCATGCGCCCATGATTCCAAGCATCCTGACCATCTGACCATGAATGCGGTGTACCTGAAACACGCTGAGCATTGCCTAAACGACTATCTAAATGATAAGGCAGGATTTTATTTTGCTTGGCATCATACTGTTCCCAGACTTTACGCTTTTGACTCAATGGAATGCTAAAACGATCACCAAAACCACGGACGCCTTTTAAGGTGCCAAAATAGTTATCAAAAGATCGGTTTTCCTGAGTCAAAATCACCACATGTTTAACATCCTGAATGCTACCTGTTTCTACTTTGGCATCAATGGCGAGTGCTTTCTGGATACTCAAAGGAAAACTGGATAATGCAGCAGTGCCAAATAAAGTCTTGGCAGTATTCAGTACAAAATCACGACGGTTCATTATTTAATCCTTATTTATGATTTTTATTATGGCGCACAGTGCATCGTGCAATTATTTTTAGGCGGTTGTGTCGGCTGGGTCGATGAGTCATCGTCCTTGCAAGCACTGAGCATGACAGTGCTAATCATGAGAAAAAAACAAAAGAATTTAGACATGGGTCTCTCCATTGAAGAATGGAGACTAGTAAAAAGCTTGAAAATTACAACAATATGATGATTTGATGTCGATTAGATGAAGACATAAAAAAACGCATCCGAAGATGCGTTTTCACTTAAAATATTTCCACTCAAGAAAAGATTACCAGCCCAATGCTTCCTGTTGTTTTTGAATCAGGGTTTGAATGCCTTTTTCAGCCACTTCCAACATGTCATTGGCTTGAGTACGAGTAAATGGTTTTTCTTCAGCCGTGCCCTGAATCTCGATAAATTCGCCCGCTTGGGTCATCACTACATTCATATCGGTTTGGCAATTTGAATCTTCTTCATAGCACAAATCCAGTAAAACTTGGTCTTGATAAATCCCGACTGAAATCGCAGCAACCAGACCTTTAAGAGGATCTTGCTTGATTTTCTTCTTTTCTAATAACACATTCATGGCATCAATCAAGGCCACTGCCGCACCTGTAATCGCTGCGGTACGTGTCCCCCCATCGGCCTGAATGACATCACAGTCGATGGTAATGGTATTTTCACCCAATTTTTTCAAATCGACCATCGCACGTAAACTACGACCAATCAAACGTTGAATCTCTTGGGTACGGCCACTTTGTTTGCCACGAGCCGCTTCACGGTCACTACGAGTATGCGTAGAACGCGGCAACATGCCATATTCTGCTGTCACCCAGCCTTGTCCCTGCCCTTTTAAAAAGCGTGGTACCGAGTGATCAACGCTTGCGGTACATAATACCTTGGTATGACCGAATTCGACCAAAACCGAACCTTCAGCATAACGGGTGTAATTTCGCGTAATTTTTACATCACGTAATTGATCAAGTGCTCGTTGGTCAAGACGCATCATCTATCCTTTCTTTGCCGCTAATAAGATTGCAACATAGTATAGCAAAAGCCCTCAATAAAATTAGGCCGAATTTGGCCCAATCTTGTCTTTTTACAAAAGCACTTATTTTGCAAATGAAAATAGATTTTTCACTTTTTGAATCGTATTGGATACTTGATCGCTATAGCCATTGGGTAATGAACATTTAGCTAAACGCACCCAAACACTCCAGAACTGTTTCATAAAGTTGGCTTCGTTATAGTTCACGCCATATTCTTCACACAATGCTCTGATTTTAGGGGCAACTTCCGAATAACGATTTGCGGGCATATCAGGAAATAAATGGTGTTCAATTTGGTGGCTCAAATTACCACTCAAGATATGTAAACCTTGAGTTCCACTAAAGTTACTTGAACCCCGAATTTGACGTAAATACCATTGCGCGCGGGTTTCAGTCTCAGTGTTATCTTCTTCAAAAGTCTCAGCATCTTCAGTAAAGTGACCGTTAAAAATCACCGCAGACGACCATAAACTACGAATGACATTTGCTACAGCATTACCCAAAAAGACAGGAATGGCATTTGGTCCAGCAATCAATGGAAAAAACACATAATCTTTACCGACCTGACGCACTACTTTTTTGCGCAATTTAGCCGAATCTTTCCAAACCTCTTTCCATGATTTGGTTTTGTATACAATGGCATCTTCTAAATGTAAATTCTGCGCCCCAACATACCATTCAAAAAACACCATTAGTTGCATTGCCATTGGAACATTCAATAAGAAGCGGGGTTCCCATTTTTGTTGTTCACTGACGCGCAATAGTCCATAACCGACATCATGATCTTTACCGACAATATTGGTATAGGTGTGATGGACATAGTTATGGGTATGTTTCCAGTCATCCCCTGTGGCAATGGTATCCCAGTCATAATTGGCACCGTTTAAGCTTGGGTCATTGAGCCAGTCAAACTGACCATGCATGACATTATGACCCAGCTCCATGTTCTCTACAATTTTGGAAATACCGAGTAAACCTGTACCGACTAACCATACGGGTGGAATCCAGCCGCCAAACATTAACATCCCGCGTGATGCGATTTCGCTATAACGGACAAAGTTACGAATTTTGTAGATGTATTTGGCATCGGCTTCGCCCAGATTATCCATGACTTCACGGCGAATCTCTTCGACACGGCGACCAAATTCCTCAACCTGTTCTGGGGTTAAGTAGTTAGATTTACTGTTTAATGGAAATTTTACGGACATATTCATTATTTTTCTCCGAATCTATTCAAATGGACTGACGATTGTTAAAGATTGATCGTGACAGGACTAATCGCCTGACTGACGCACAGTTTAATTTGGGTGTTATTGCCATGATCAATTTCACCCGTCAGAATATTTTTGGTGGAACCACTGATTTTGGTACAGGTACAGGTATTACAGATTCCCATACGGCAACCATGTGCTGGACGTAAACCCGCTTGTTCAGCACTTTCCAGTAAATTGGTATTGGCTTCAAATGCTTGCTGCGAGCGCAAAAAAGTGACGGGTTGCGCTTCAAGCGTTTCATCGACTACAGGCTGGAAATACTCCATATGCAAACGATCACTCAGATTTAACTCTGCAAAAATCGTTTTGGCTGCTTGCATCATGTTCGATGCACCACACAAATACGTGTGCTTTTGCTCTAAATCGCCAATTAGCTTATTTAACAAATCTACAGTTAAATGCTGTTTTTGCTGAGTGGTATCAATGTGGTGATAATGAATTGATGGATGATGATCAGCTAAACTTTGTAATTCTTGATGAAACGCCGCATCACGACTAAAGTAAATCACATCAATTTGCGGTAATTGTTGTTTAATCGCTTGCTGTAATAAGGAATAAATCGCGGTAATGCCACTGCCTGATGCAATCAGTAGCGCAGCGCTTTGATCCTGATGCAAACAAAACTCACCCTGAGTTTGAGAAATCTCAATCACATCACCCGCGTGTAATTGGCTCATAGCGCGTGAAACGACACCTTGAACTTTAACGCCCAAATACAGATTGCCCTGAGCATCGATCTGCATCACAGAATAACTACGCTGATAACGTACGCCTGCCACTACCACCGTTACCAGAACACTTTGACCTGTCTTAAAATTGTGTGCGGCAAAGTTGCTATTGGGTTGTAAACAAATTTGATAAAGTTCAGGCGTGATCGCGGTCACTGAAGTTACCTGAGCTTTGACTTTTTTCCAAGTCCACATTGGGTTAACTTTTTCCAATATGAAATCGACAAAATCTTCGCGAATCCATTGAGGCTGATAATTGGCTGCAATGTTCATACGTTCCTCGTTTGTATCTGGCTATTTATATGAGTGAACAAATGTTCTTTCAGTGAACATGTGTACACATTATTCTTTTTTTTTAATTCAGTCAACAGGTGTTCACTGATTTTTTATTGATTGATTTATTTTTTTGAAAGCAGGACAGTTTTTGGTAGACTCATGGCTGGTTTAACATAGGTCAGTTGCATGTCGATACGGGATGAACGTAAACAACAAAGTCGCCAAGCATTACTTGATGCAGCATTGCAACTGAGTACTGCTGGACGTTCATTTAGCAGTATTAGTTTGCGTGAAGTCGCGCGTGAGGTCGGTTTAGTTCCTACCGCGTTTTATCGACATTTTCAGGACATGGATGCGCTAGGTCAGGAATTGGTTGATCAAGTGGCGCTGCATATTAAAAATCTGATTCATCAACTCGGACAAAGTTATTTACATCAAGCCAAAGCCAACCCTTTAAGCAGCATCGAATTATTTGTGCAGGCAGTCAATCACAGTCCACTGGAATGGCAATTTATGATTGCTGAACGTTGGGGTGGATCTGCTACTGTTCGCTATGCGATTGCCCGTGAAATTGAAGATTTGACCGAAGCCTTGACCACAGACCTGCGTAAATTGCCGACCTTTGAGCATATTCAGGACAATCAGGATCTTAAAGTGCTTTCTACGATTTTGATTAATATGTCATTTACATGGGCCATGACGTGGCTCAGTCTACCGCGACAATACGAAGGCGAAGCGCTACACCAGCAGCAACAGGCTTTTATCGAAAATGCTTCTACACAAGTTCGTTTGATTTTCCGTGGTATTGCCAACTGGGAATAAGGCCAATGCCAAACACCATTTGATAGCAAAAATATCAGTAAATTCCTGCAATCAGCTTGGCGAATTTACCAATTTGGCTTAATGTCAGTACATGCGTGTATGTACTGCTGTAATAGGAAGGGTTATGAATCCAGATCGCCATCAACAATTTTTAATTCGCAAGGAACGTATCTTAAGCGTTGCAGAAAAACTATTGTTGGAAAACAATCAGGAAATCACGCTGGATGAACTCGTCGCTGAACTGGATATTGCCAAAGGGACGCTGTATAAACATTTTAAAAGTAAAAATGAGCTGTTACTGGAACTGGTCATTGAAAATGAGAAAAAACTCTTAGAAATCTCGCAAAAGCACAATAATAATTTTAAGGAATATGCCCCAATTTATATGCTGCATCACTTGCTTGCGCCAGCGCGAACTATTTTGCTGCATCAGCTCGAAGAAAATCTAACCATGAGCGAGTCCAAACTTAATCATTTATTTAAAGAACTGTATGACATTCGTCAGGAACGCATTTTGGCGATTAAAGACATTACTGAAGCCTATTTAAAATCAGTCAATTACGATATGTCGATTCGCGATTATCTGTCTTATATCTGGTCATTGACCTATGGCGCGGCGTTACTGCTCAATTCAAGTTATTATCAACGTTCGATTGGTTCACGGCAAAAATTGATTAATCTGTATGTCAATCAGGCACTTTCTCTACCAACGCAATCCATCAATCTGGATGCTTTTGAACTAGAAATTAAACTCGATGAACTCAACAAATAAAAAGATAAATAAAAATAAAGCCCCTTTATCTAAACAATAGAGGGGCTTTTATGACATTAAGGCTTATTTGCCTTTACGTTCTTTTTCAATTAGATAGTTAATAACTTGAGTCACTTTACCATCTTCACCCTGAACCACGTATTTACCATTCACCACCACCGCAGGAACGCCTGTGAGCTGATATTGCTGTGCCAATTTATTGGATTCTGCAATTTTTGCGGTAATTGGGAATGAGTTAAACATGCTATTAAATTTCTGCTCTGGAACGCCATAACCTGCGTAGAACTTCGCTAAAGATGCCTGATCAAAAATTTGCTGCCCTTGGTCATGAATCGCATGGAACAATGGCAAATGGGTCTTTTTACGCACGCCAAGCGCTTCAGAAACATAATACGCACGCGCGCCTTGTTCCCAAACCTTATTCATAGCAGCAGGTGTACGCAAAAAGTTTACATCTTTTGGAATCTGTTTTAACCAAGTTTGCATATAAGGTTCAAGCTTGAAGCAGTGCGGGCAACCGTACCAAAAAAACTCACGCACTTCGATTTTCCCGGGTACCGCTACCTTGCCAGGATTGGCAACAACCGTATAATCCTTTCCTGCTACAAAATCAGCCGCCATAGCTGTGCCAGAAATTGCCATCATCGCGGCACACAGACCACCAAATACAAACTTTTTCATTCGCTGTTTTTTCCTCTAAATCATTGTGTTGAGTTTATGCTCTAAATATAAAACAAATATGCTAAATTCGTTTTGCTTGTGTGAAGATTTTTAGCATATCTTTTAGCAAGCTGGTCGCTTTTTTCCGATTTCTGGTTACACTAACACTAGTAAACCAAACTTAACGATTGATGAAAACACTTATAAAAGAGGTGACACCATGTCGCAACTGAATGTTGATCCACAAGAAATCGCAAAATTTGAAGCACTCGCAGCCAAATGGTGGGATCAGCATTCCGAATTTCGTCCGCTACATCAGATTAATCCATTGCGTTTAAACTGGATAGATGAACACGCAGGCGGCATTGCAGGCAAGAAAGTGTTGGATGTCGGTTGTGGCGGCGGTATTTTAGCCGAAAGCATGGCACGTCGCGGCGCAAATGTGTTGGGGATTGATATGGGTGAAGCGCCGCTGAACGTCGCGCGTTTACACGCACAGCAGGACAATGTTAAGAATATCGAATATCGTCAAATTCCTGTTGAACAATTGGCTCTGGAGCAAGCAGGACAATACGATGTGGTAACGTGTATGGAAATGATGGAGCACGTGCCTGATCCAGCCTCTATCGTTAAGGCTTGTCAGACTTTGGTCAAACCCGGCGGTCATGTGTTTTTTTCAACCATTAACCGTAATCCAAAATCGTATTTGTTTGCCATTCTTGGGGCCGAATACGTTTTACGCTTATTGCCAAAAGGCACGCATGACTATCACAAATTTATCCGTCCCTCAGAAATGGCACAGGATATCCGTGAAGCAGGTCTGACCTTAAAAGAAATGACGGGCTTACATTACAATCCATTGACCAAACATTATTGGCTTGCACCGAATGTGGATGTCAACTATATGGTACATACCGTCAAGGCTGTCGCAGTATGAGTGCAGACATGAAAGCCGTTCTGTTTGATCTGGATGGTACCTTAATCGATACCGCTGCTGATTTTATTCGGATTATTCAGGCCATGTGCCGTGAAGAACAACGCCCAGTCGTTGAGGCTGATCTGATTCGTACTCAGGTATCTGAAGGCGCACGTGCGATGGTGAAATTGGTCTATCCAGAGTTAGAACTAGATGACCCTGTATTTTTACAGCATCGTCAGCGTTTTTTGGATATGTATGCCCAGCAAATTGTGGTGGATACCGATTTATTTTCAGGCATGTATCCATTACTTGAAGAACTAGAGGCACATCAAATTCCATGGGGCATTGTCACCAATAAACCGCGTGGCTTAAGTGAGTTGTTACTGGCTGAACTGAATTTAACTGAACGATGCAGTGTACTGGTGTGTCCTGAAGATGTCAGCAAGACCAAGCCCGACCCTGAGCCGATGTATCTGGCTGCCAGACAGTTAAATTTGCCTAGCGAACACATCGTTTATGTGGGCGATCATCCACGTGATATCGATGCAGGTCGCGCTGCCAAGATGTATACGATTTTGGCCGCCTATGGGTATTTGCCGCTGGAATATCAGGATGATCTGGACGCTTGGCAAGCCGATGCCATCGTGCAGGATGTTACTGAATTACACTGCATGTTACGCCAATTACTACAGTTAAGTTCACAAAAACCCGTTAGCATGTGAGCAGTATCATTATAATTTGAATCAAATTTTAGGGAGGTTCACCATGAAATATTCAGAATATCAGCCTCGTACCGATTTATTAAAAGACCGTATTATTTTAATTACTGGTGCGGGTGATGGCATTGGTCGTGCTGCTGCCATGAGCTATGCGCTACATGGCGCAACTGTGGTATTACATGGTCGAACCCTGAATAAACTTGAAGTGATTTATGATGAAATCGAAAGTCTAGGCGCACCGCAACCTGCGATTTTACCGCTACAACTTTCCAGCGCATCGGTGCGTGATTATGAATTGTTGGTGAATACCCTTGAATCGCAATTTGGTCGTTTGGATGGAATCTTGCATAATGCAGGAATGTTAGGTGAACGTGTTCCTCTAGCCGATTATTCACCCCAAATCTGGGATGATGTCATGGCCGTCAATGTACGTGCGCCCTTTATGCTGACTCAGGCTTTATTACCCCTTTTACAAAAGTCAGAACATGCTTCGGTGGTATTTACCAGTTCTGGTGTCGGACGTGAAGCACGAGCGCTTTGGGGGGCGTATTCTGTTTCCAAAGTCGCCATCGAAGCGGTCAGTAAAATTTTTGCCGCAGAGCATATCCATCCCAATATTCGTTTTAATTGTATTAATCCGGGTGCAACCCGCACCGCCATGCGTGCAAAAGCCTATCCTGATGAAGATCCATTAAGCTTACCTACTCCAGAATCGATTATGCCGGCCTATTTATATCTGATGGGTGATGATAGTTTGCATCTGGATGGTCAAAGTATCGATGCGCAAGACTGAACCTACTCTTAAAGAAAAAGATCAGCATTCTTCGGGATGCTTTTTTCTAACACAATAATCGTATTTTTAAATTAAAATAAGAAAATTATTCGTTTTTACAAATTATACAACCCCATTTAAACTGCCTTCATATTTTCATTGATCCTTAAGGAGAACAGTCATGCGGGATTCCATTCATAAGAAACAAATTATTCAATCGATTCGTCATTTACAACTTTCAGAAACCCTTGTGATTGCACTAGATGATGCTCAACAGGCAACAGACATCATCGTCATGCTAGATTCCTTGCAGCGTTTTTCTGAACAATGGCATTAAACCCGTTTCACTTCGCTAAGGATGTGAAACGTATGGAAAATTCGCTTTGAAATACATTACTCAAGCTCTGTTATTGCTATATCTGCTATTTATAGATGTATTAAGCTTCAAATCCCTCAGACTTAAGACTTATCCGACTGGACAAAACAAATTAAAACAGTGCAAAATGCCTAGGCAAAAAGATCAGTCTTATCTTCATATTTTTAATTGAATTATTGCGCAATCTTCACAGTTTCTCTGCATTTTTTTTGTACATTAAAACCATGAAAAAGAAGTACGTCACCGAGGAAGCATGATGAAAAAGATTTTGACAGTTCTGGCATTATCTTTGACTGCACTAATGAGTACGGTTGCAGTGGCTGGACCGTATTTTGATCGCGATAATAGCCATGATTTTCCTCAGGCACGTAAAGAGCGTGGTTATGATCGCAATCATAATGATGACAATGAACAGATGCGCTCAGAACAACGCCGTATGCGTGAAGAACGTGGCGTACAACGCTTAAAACAGCATCGCTGGCAACCTGGTTATGTCATGCCTCAACACTATCGCAGCAATGGCTATAAAGTTGAATATCGGGATCATAATCTGCCGAAACCTGACCGAAATCAGCAATGGTATAAAATCAACAATGACTATATCTTAGTCAACTCAGATACCAATGATATTATTCGGATTGTAGGTTTTTAAACGATTTACTTTTATTAAAAATATTACTTTTTTCTAGCCCAGATTCCAAATCTGGGCTTTTTTTAACCCTATGTTCACATGCTCTTCTTAATCCATCCCGATCTTTCACAATTTGCTATGCACTCTTCACGTTTTCTCTCAAATTTGACGTTAAGTTAAAACCATCAAAGATAAGTTGAAACATGATAGAGGTACATTATGCAGATGAATAAATGGATCAGTACAATGGTTTTGGGCATGAGTGGATTACTGGCAACCAGCGCCATGGCCGCTCCACAAGATCCGCATTCAAAACATTATGTCCATCAAAATCAGGCAGAACTTCATCAACCCAAACATGAGATGGATAAAAAGCTGGATCCGAGCCGTGACTGGCGGATTGGTCATACCCTACCACGTCAGTACCAGTCATCGCGCTATCAGGTTGATTACCGTAGCCACAAACACTTGGCGCAGCCCAAACGTGGTCAGCAATGGTATCAGTTGAATGGACACTATGTTCTCGTCTCTCAACATGATCATAAAATTCTAAAAATGCTTTGATCACGTCTAAGCTTTTTTAAAGCACCCTGATGATGATTAGGGTGTTTTTTTGCATCAGGCATTCCCCTTTAACGAATTTTGTTTAAAATCAGTCTATATTTCTCTATTTTTGAGTCGATTATGCAATTACACGAGACTGAGTCTACTTCTAGCACCACGCAAGATTATGTGCGTTGGTTTCGTCACTCAGCACCGTATATCAATGCACATCGAAATAAAACTTTCGTTTTAATGTTCGGCGGTGAAGCCGTTCAACACCCTAATTTTCAACATATTATTCATGATATTGCGTTATTGCATTCGTTGGGTATCCGACTGATTTTAGTCCACGGCGCACGTCCACAAATTAATCAAAATCTGCAAGAAAAACAGATTCAAACCCCGATTCACCTGCATCGTCGTGTGACCACGCGTGAATCATTAAGTTGTGTCATGAATGCGGTGGGTTCTATCCGACTGGAAATTGAAGCCCTGTTATCAATGGGACTGGCTAACTCACCCATGTTTGGTGCGCGTATTGATGCTGTTTCTGGCAACTTTGTCACCGCTAAACCTTATGGAATTCGTGATGGCGTGGATTTTCAACTCACGGGAGAAGTTCGCAGTATCGACACCGATGCCATTCAGCGCCATTTGGATAATCATAATATTGTGGTTCTAGGGCCAACAGGCTATTCCACCACAGGCGAAGTCTTTAACCTGTTGGCAGAAGAAGTTGCCACCAAAACTGCAATCGCCCTACAAGCCGACAAACTGATTTTTTTGGGTAATAAACAAGGCTTACTGGATGATCAGGGCAAAGTATTACGGGAACTCAATTCACATCAGTTAGACCATTATATTGAGCAATTTCAGCAAGATGATGATGAAATGGCCTTGCATTTACAGGGAGCGCAGCGCGCCTCACTGTCAGGTGTACATCGGGTGCATTTGATCTCTTATGCCTACGATGGTGCTTTAATTGAGGAGTTATTTACTCGTGATGGTATCGGCACCATGATTACCGATGCACATTATGAAGAAGTCCGTATGGCAACCATTCAGGATGTTGGTGGACTGATCAATCTACTACGTCCACTGGAACAAGATGGTATTTTGGTCTATCGCTCCCGCGAACGATTAGAAAGTGAAATTGGACAATTTGCCGTGATCGAACGCGATGGCATGATTCTAGCCTGTGCTGCGCTCTATCCAATTCCAACAGCAAAAAATGAAATCCGTTCTGCTGAAATCGCCTGTGTCGCAGTGGATCCTGCTTATCGCAAGTCGAACCGTGGCAGTCAAATCCTACATTTCTTAGAAGAAAAAGCCCGACAAAACGGCATCTTACAATTATTTGTACTCACCACGCGCACCGCGCACTGGTTCTTGGAACAAGGTTTTCAGACTGCCAGTGTCGACGATCTCCCCAATGCACGGCAAGAGTTGTATAACTATCAACGAAATTCATTGGTATTTAAAAAAATGTTGATGTAAATCCTGATGTTCTTTTTTTGAGCGGCCAGTCCATTGAGCATAATGGGCTGGCTTTAGCATAACGGTGTATATCTTTATTCTAACTAAGCTTAGTCATAAAACTTCTGTTGCGCTTTAACAAGATTATTAATTATTTTCATAAACTTATTCTTATTCAATAAAATATTTAAGATCAAATATTTAATAGATATGTTTTGATCTTTGCTATTTCTTTTAAATATTCCTTTTTGCATATCCTTAGCACTTTTTTATTTATCCATTTTTTTCATAACTAATGTCAAAAAACTTATTTTTTATGCAATAGAAATGGTTTTAAGGTGTGCCCTCAAAGCTTACTTTTAGATTTAGGGCAATACACCTCATGACACGCATCCTTTCTTCTTCGTGGTTCAAATTTTCAGTGATGACGGCGAGTATCGCAGGAATCATGATGCTCAGTGGCTGTGCCAAAAAAGAAGCTCAGGATCTCACCACCTTAAATATCGGTTTTCAAAAATATGGTTTATTGCCGATAGTCAAAGAGCGTGGCGTACTAGATAAAGCGTTAAAAGATCAGGGGATTACGGTCAAGTGGGTGGAATTTCCTGCGGGTCCACAGCTTATGGAAGGTTTAAATGTCGGAAGTGTGGTGTTTGGCGAGGCAGGTGAAGCGCCTCCTATTTTTGCTCAAGCAGCCAATTCGAATTTGGTCTATGTCGCCAATCAGCCTGCTGCACCCAATGCTGAAGCGCTGATTGTGCCTAAAAATTCTACAATTCAATCCGTTCAGGACTTAAAAGGTAAACGCATCGCCTTCAATAAAGGCTCCAATGTGCATTATCTATTACTTAGAGTCCTAGAAAAGAACCAACTAAGCCTGAATGACATCCAAGTGGTGTACTTACCGCCTGCCGATGCCCGTGCTGCCTTTGAAAAAGGTGCCGTCGATGCATGGGTGATCTGGGATCCATTCTTTGCTGCGGCAGAACAACAAATTGGTGCACGTGTCCTTGCCACTGGACAAAATCTGGTCAGCAACCATCAATTTTATCTGGCAGATCGTAAATTTGCCCAGAACCACCCAGATGTGTTGAAAACATTGGTCAATGAACTGAATCAAAGTACGGAATGGGTTAAGACTCATCAGGATGATGCTGCCAAACTCCTAGAAAAACCGACTGCACTGGATTTCAATATTCTAAAAACCTCAATTTCCCGCATGGGCTTTGGCGTGACGCCATTGTCGCCACAAGTGATTAACGAACAGCAACAAGTGGCCGATGCTTTTTATCAACAAAAGTTAATTCCACAGCCATTAAAAATTCAAGATGCCATCTTAACTGGCGAAATTAAATAAATAAAACCAATAGGATAATAACTGATGATTAGCTTAAAACAGTGGAGTGCGATTGGCGCTATAAGTC
The DNA here is from genome assembly GCF_000368825.1 of Acinetobacter ursingii DSM 16037 = CIP 107286. Lineage (GTDB taxonomy): Bacteria > Pseudomonadota > Gammaproteobacteria > Pseudomonadales > Moraxellaceae > Acinetobacter > Acinetobacter ursingii. The sequence goes on from NZ_KB849716.1 coordinate 581,080, forward strand.
TTGGATTGGGGCTCAGTGCTTGCCAGAAAACCGAATCTCATGCGCAAGCACAAAAAGAGGCAGGCACAACCCAGACCGCGCCAGTGAAAACCTTAACCATCGGTTTTCAAAAATCTTCACTGAATTTTTTGATTGCTAAACAGCAAAAAATATTTGAGCAGGAATTTCCAAATGCCAAAATTGAATGGCGTGAATTTCCAGCTGGCCCACAAATGCTTGAAGCGTTGGCTGTAGGTGCCGTAGATTTTGGTGCAGTCGGCAATACACCGCCCATCTTTGCGCAAGCCGCTGATAAAGATCTGAGCTATGTCGGTTATGAAGTGGTCCCTGCCAATTCTCAAGCCTTGCTGATTCCAGCCAATAGCACAATCAAATCGATTCAAGACCTTAAAGGAAAACGTATCGCGGTACAAAAGGGTTCAAGTGCGCATGAATTGCTTGCCAAGGTGCTACAAAAAGCAGGTTTAAGCTGGCAGGACATTCAACCCGTCTGGCTCCCCCCTGCCGATGCCCGTGCCGCCTTTGACAAAGGTGCCATCGATGCTTGGTCAATCTGGGAACCGTACTTAAGTACCACTGAGCTTAAAGGTCATGCTAAATCGCTGATCGATGGCACAGCTTTCCCAACTACCTATTCTTTCTATATTGGTAATCCAAAATTTATCCAACAGCATCCTGATGCTGCGCAAAAAGTATTAACTGGCTTAAACCAAGCAGATCAATGGTTTGTGAAACATCAAGATGAAGGTTTAAGTATTTATGCACAAAGCACTGGACTGGATACCCAAGTCGCCAAAGCAGTACTAGACAAGCGACTTAAGCCATCACCTGTACAACCTGTGACGCCTGAAGTCACCCAAGCCCAACAGAATATTGCCGATCTATTTCTGCAAGTTCAACTGATTCCTAAAAGTATTCAGGTGAGTCAAACCATCTGGACAGCCAAATCACCCAAGGCTTCTTAATTTTTAAGTTAATGAATACTGAGTTTCTTAACACTCACGCAATTTGATGAAAACGCATTTAAAGGAAGGTTAATATGAATATTTTCTGGTTTATTCCCACTCACGGTGACAGTCGCTATTTAGGAACCAGCAAAGGTGCGCGTCAGGTGGATCATGCGTATATGAAACAAATTGCGGTGGCGGTGGATAATCTGGGTTATAGCGGTGTTTTGATTCCAACGGGACGTTCATGTGAAGATCCTTGGATTACTGCGGCCAGCCTGATTGATGCAACCAAGCATTTGAAATTTCTGGTGGCGCTACGTCCGGGGATTACCACCCCTGCACTGGCAGCCCGTATGGCCGCCACCTTTGATCGTTTATCTGGCGGTCGCGTATTGCTTAATCTGGTGACAGGCGGTGATGAACAAGAACTTAAAGGTGATGGCTTGTATGAAGACCATTCAACCCGTTATCAGACCGCCAGTGAATACGTTAAAATCTGGCGTGAAATCCTGACGCGCTCACATACAGGCGAAGCATTTACCTTTCATGGTGATCGTTTGAGCGTCGATGAAGCCAAACTGCTCTATCCACCGATTCAAAAACCTTATCCACCCTTATGGTTTGGTGGTTCATCCGATGCTGCTTCAGAACTGGCGGCTGAACAAGTCGATACCTATTTGACTTGGGGTGAACCTCCTGCGGCGGTTAAAGAGAAAGTTGAAGGTATGAAAGCAAAAGCTGCTGCCAAAGGACGCACTCTGAACTATGGGATCCGTTTGCATGTGATTGTGCGTGAAACCAATGAACAGGCTTGGGCAGCAGCCAACGAACTGATTCAATATCTGGATGATGACACCATTGCCGCAGCACAAAAGAAATTTGCACAAATGGATTCGGTTGGTCAGCAACGCATGGCGGCTCTACACGGTGGTCAACGTGACAAACTTGAAGTTTCGCCAAACTTATGGGCAGGCATTGGACTGGTTCGTGGTGGAGCAGGTACCGCGCTGGTGGGTGATCCAGAAACGGTTGCTGCGCGCATTCAGGAATATGCCGACTTAGGGATCGACACCTTTATCTTCTCTGGTTACCCTCATCTGGAAGAATCGATTCGTTTTGCTGAACTGGTGTTTCCACTACTTCCACTCAAAACCCGTGAAAAACTGGCGCAACCGAACCTTACAGGACCTTTCGGTGAAATTATTGCCAATAACTATGCACCTGATCAGACCAAGAAAGAAAAAGTGGTCAAGGAGCCTGTATGAGTTTCAATACAGCCTCCTCTATTGTTTCACGTGGAACAATAGCGATTTTTAAACGCAGCTTACCGTGGCTGTTTCCAATCGCATTGATCCTGATCTGGCAACTCGCGTCCAGCACAGGAATCCTGCAAAGCCGCGTCTTACCTGCGCCAACGGCGGTGATTAGTGCATTCTGGCATCTGCTGGTCAGTGGTGAACTTTGGCATCATGTCAAAGTCAGTGCAGGTCGAGCACTGCTCGGTCTGTTAATTGGGGGCGGATTAGGACTGCTGTTAGGATTACTCAATGGCTCATCCAAAACCGCCTCGACGCTACTCGACACGACCTTACAGATGATTCGTAATATTCCTGCATTGGCGCTAATTCCTTTGGTGATCCTGTGGTTTGGCATCGATGAATCTGCCAAATTATTTCTGGTCGCAGTCGGTGTTTTTTTCCCAATGTATATCAATACCTATCATGGTATTCGTTCAGTTGATCCACAATTGATCGAAATGGGAAAAAGCTATGGTTTGACCCGCTGGCAACTGTATAAAGACATCATTTTACCGGGTGCGATGCCGTCCATTCTGGTCGGATTACGCTTTGCACTGGGTCTGGTGTGGGTACTGTTGATTGTGGCAGAAACGATTTCGGCACAGTCTGGTATTGGTTATATGACTATGAATGCACGTGAATTTTTACAGACCGATGTGGTGCTGGTCGGGATTTTACTTTACGCCTTATTGGGCAAACTTGCTGATGTTCTGGCACAGGGGCTTGAGCGCTATTTCTTGCGCTGGCATGCAGGCTATCAACCATAAATTTCGAGGGCTTTGATCATGACCAATTTAAATTTACCGTTATATCCAGATAAACCAGCGAACCGACCTCTTGAAACGTCTGTTCAGGTTGAAGATGCACCGATAGGTGCCGAAATCAGTATTGAACAGCTGCATAAATTTTATGGGCAGGTGAAGGTTCTAGAAGATCTTGATCTGCATATTCGACCGGGTGAGTTTGTTGCGATTGTAGGTCGAAGTGGCTGTGGCAAAAGTACGCTGCTGCGCTTAATTGCAGATTTGGAACAACCCAGTTATGGCGAGATTAAGTTTAAATCTGCACGAAATTTTCGTGAAGGCATTACCAGTGATGATATTCGGGTGATGTTTCAGGATCCACGTCTTTTGCCCTGGAAAAGTATTTTACAGAATGTACAGCTAGGATTAGCCAAAGATAAACGTGATATTGCTGAACAACTCTTGGAAAAAGTCGGACTCAAAGACAAAGCAGATCAATGGCCATCACAGCTATCGGGAGGTCAACGCCAACGTACAGCGCTGGCTCGGGCTTTATCGCATTCACCACGTATCCTGCTTTTAGATGAACCTTTAGGCGCACTGGATGCTTTGACCCGTCTGGAAATGCAAAATCTGATTGAGCGCTTGTGGAAAGAACAAGGTTTTACCGCCATTTTGGTCACACATGATGTCAGTGAAGCAGTCCAACTCGCGGACAAAATTATTTTGCTGGATAAAGGTCATATTGCGCATAGTTTTGAGGTCAATCTACCTCGACCACGCAAAAAAGGGGCTGAATTTGCAGAATTAGAACAACGTGTATTAGAGGCTGTTTTGGCCACATAAATAAAGCCGCAATCTGCGGCTTTTATTCATTCAAGAATTTACCTATTTAATTCAACAATACTTGATGAGATTGCTCAAGCACTTGAATAGCCGCTGAAAAATCGACGTGCTCTGCTGTTTGTCGATCGGTTTGAGCATACAACTGTTGTACAGCATATAATAAACGTCCCTGCTGCTGAGTCTCTGCGATCAGATCAAGCGCGATTCCGATATCTTTTTGCAATAAATGCAGCGCAAACGTTTTATTAAAGCGCCGATTCATGATTTTTTGCGGCATCACCGTCTCAGACATGGTACTTTTACCACTGGAGTGATTAATACATGCCAAAGCAGCTTCTAAATTGACCCCACGCGCCTTGAGTACCGACAACCCCTCACTTAATGCCCAAAGATTAGCAGCCATCAAGCTATTATTAATCGCCTTGACCGCAAAGCCAGCTCCACTTTCTCCGACATGTTCAATCTTTCCCGCAAAGGCCTGAATCACAGCTTTGGCTCGTTCAAAAGCAGTGGCATCACCCCCAATCATTACAGTCAATGTTCCCTGTTCTGCACCAATGGTTTGTCCTGAAACTGGCGCATCCAAAAACTCGATATTCCGCTGTTTTAACGAATGGCTCAAGTGTTGTGCCGAGCAAGGAACACCACTGGTACAATCTATCCAGATACTGCCAGATTGAGGTGGATGTGCAGCAATCATCGCTTCCACCTCTGCACTTGTTGGAAGGGAGGAAAAAATAAAATCGGCCTGTACTAACACATCCAGATCAACTGCAACTGTTGCAAATTGGGCTGCATGTGCCTCTGCTTTACGTTGAGTTCGATTCCATACCATGACCGTGGCATCGAGCTGAGTTAAATGCCCCGCCATATGCCATCCCATCGCGCCTAGACCTATAAATCCGATACGCATCAGCAGATTTACTCCTTAAGACCGCGGGCTAAGCGGTTGAATATTTTGATCATCATGTGCTGAAGTGTCTGTCTGGTTTAAAGTCTTTTGATTTCGATTCAGTAATAAATTCAGTACAATCGCAGCCAGCGTCGCAGTTCCAATCCCGCCCAGATCAAACGAACCGATATGTAAACTGAAATTTCCTGCCCCCATGATCAAACTCACTGCGGCAATAATCAGGGTACTGTTTTGACTAAAATCAACCCGATTATCAATCCAGATTTTAGCCCCTGCCACGGTAATCAAACCAAAGACCACGATCGAAGCGCCGCCCAGTAAAGCAACCGGAATGGTATGAATCACGGCACCAAATTTAGGTGAAAGACCCAGTAAAATGGCAAATATTCCCGCAACAACGAATACGGTCGTCGAATAAACTTTGGTTACCGCCATCACGCCAATATTTTCAGCATAGGTGGTCATCCCTGTCCCGCCAATTGAGGCAGACATGGTGGTACACACGCCATCAGCAAAAAATCCACGCCCCATATACGGCGAAAGATTGCGTCCAGTCATGGCAGAAACCGCCTTAAAGTGCCCCAGATTTTCTGCTACTAAAATCAAGGCAACAGGGGCTATCAGCAAAATCGCATTGGCTTGAAAAACGGGCGTATGGAAGGTCGGTAAGCCAAACCAAGCCGCTTGCGCAATGGGGGTAAAATCAATGGGTTTGCCCCATCCCAATACATTGGCGAAGATAAAATAGGCAAAATAAGCCACACATAACCCGACCAGTAATAGCAAACGTCGAAGCATGCCTTTGGTGAATACTGCTACTGCGCTAATACATAGAATAGTGAGAACCGCCATCCATGTATCAAAACCATTGCTAGAAACGCCTTTAATCGTCACTGGAGCAAGATTTAATCCGATGATCATGACGATGGCACCTGTGACAATCGGTGGCATCAATTTTTCAATCCATGCCGTACCTGTACGCATCACCACCAAACCAATCAGCGCATAAATTATTCCGCAGACAACTGTTCCTCCCAAAGCCAAAGCCAGATTTGGGTTTGCTCCAATACCGTTGTAGCCCGTTGCCGCGGCAACTGCTGCAATAAACGCAAAACTTGAACCTAAATAGCTGGGTAAACGCCCACCTGTAATTAAAAAGAATAAAATGGTGCCAAAACCAGTAATAAAAATCGTCAGATTGGGATCAAAACCCATCAATAACGGTGCCAGCACGGTTGCCCCAAACATGGCAAAAGCATGTTGTAAACCCAGTACAACACTTTTTCCTGCGGGAAGATATTCATCAATCTGAACAGGATTTTGATCCAGATTGCCTTGATAAGGTTTAAATTTGACAAACCACGGTTCTTGACTCGACATCGCTATTTCTCCTCATTTCACATGAGATTTAAGCTACATAATGGGGTTCACAATAGTTGCGGTTAAAATACATTAGGGGGTTTTGCCCCTGACCATACTGGATCGCCTTGACCTCGCAGAAAAAAACATCGTGGCTACCGACGGATAGGCTCTGCACCACTTCACAATCAAACGACACCAAGGCATCTTCTAAAACAGGCGCCTGTGTGACCAATGTTTGCCATTCTCCCTGAGCAAAGCGTTCAGGCATTGGTGTTTTGCCACCAAAAAGATTAGATAGGGTGGTCTGATGCGCCGCCAGCGTATTGACACAGAGCACCTGATTTTTCTGAAAAGTTTCAAATACAGAAGCAGAACGGTTTAAACACACCAATAATGTCGGTGGGCTATCGGTAACACTGCACACGGCGGAAGCCGTAAAACCTGATTTCCCAGCGACACCATCGGTGGTAATCACATTAACCGCAGCGCCCAGATTGGACATCCCCTGTCGAAAGGCCTGTTGATCGACCTGCAAATGCGTAGAACGATGAGACGGTGTAATTTTTTCAAGCAAGCTTTTAAGCTGATTTGTGGTGTGTGTTAATACAGTCATTGCTGATCTCCCCCTCAAAACATCAACGTCATGAGGATTCACGTATGCTATTTAACAGCATAAGAAATTGGTTTTGGTGTAGTTAAACGTGCGCCACTGAGGCGATTTCAACCAGCGCATCGGGTTTGACCAATCCCACCTGAATGCAGTAACGGGCGGGACGTTCATCTGGAAAATATTCCGCATAAACCTGATTGATCGCAGCATAATCGACCCAGTCACGCAAAAAGATGTGATTAAAGGTGACATCTTTTAAACTGCCACCTGCATTGCTCAAGATGCTCTTGATGGTCTCCAGCACATGCCGGGTTTGTGCAGCAGCATCGCCTACATGCACCACATCGTTGTTTTCATCCAGCGCTAAAATGCCTGAGACATATACGATATTATCGGCTTTGGTTGCAGGCACATACGGTGCTAAAGGCGGTGGTGTTCCTGCTGGTAAAATAATCTGTTTAGGCATGACGATACTCCCTTAAGCGGTCTTGGCAAACTCTGGGTTATGTTGAAATGTGTCGACAAAACTTTGCGTATCTGACACCCAGCCAAAAAAGGTTTTGATGTTGTACATACTGGCCGTATGCATTTCTGGCGGACCTGCTTGATAACAGGCATCATCCAGAGCCACCCCAAAATATTCGAGGAAGAAACCATCGCGCAGAGTCGATTCCACACAGACATTGGTGGCAATCCCGACAAACACCAAATTGCGAATCCCGCGAGCGCGTAACATGCTATCCAGTGCGGTATTGAAGAAACCGCTATATCGTGGTTTTTCAATCACAATATCTTGTGTTGTAGGTTGTAACTCATCAATGAGTTCAAAATCCCAACCGCCCTTTGCCAGTAATTTACCCTGTAGCTCAGGCTGCTTACGCATGGTTTTCAGCGCATTGGATTTATGAAAATTAGGCGAACCTGCACCGCCCGCTTCGACATATTGATCATCCCAACCATTTTTAAAGTAAATCACTTGAATGCCCGCAGCATGGGCTGCTGTAATCGCTTTTTGAATATTGGCAACCACAGGTTTGGTTTTGGACACATCAAAACCTGCCAGATCCAGATAACCTCCGATCGAGGTATAGGCATTTTGCATATCAATTACGATGAGAGCGGTCTGTTCTGGCACAAGTTGGATCGCTTCAGGTTCTGCTTTCAACACACGACCTGTACCTGCGCGTTCGGTAAAATCTGCAATCACGGTATTCATGCGCTTTTCTCCAAAGTTTGAGTGGGTTGATACTCAGCAACCACCTCCTGACGCGATTTCATCAGCGGTTGGATCCGTTCGCCAAAGTCTTCAACGCCTTGTACAAAGTCATCAAAAGTCAGCAAGATGCCTTCTGTCCCCTGAATTTCAGCAATTTCATCCAGCATGGCGGCGACCTTCTCATACGAACCAACTAGCGTTCCCATGTTGATATTGACGGGTGAAACACTGGATGCCATTTGACGAATATTGGTATCTGTGCCTGATTTAGTATCTTTGCCGCCCTGATTCATCAGCCAATTGATCGCCTCTACATCGGCACCGTCGTTATAGCTTTGCCATTTCGCCATTGCTTTTGCATCGTTTTCTGCCGCAATCACCATAAACAACACATAGGTCTGAACATCACGACCTGTTTGGTCGGTAAAATGTTTTAAACGATCATTAATTTCTGCGTATGCCGTTGGTGTATTCAATCCTTTACCAAATACAAAGTTATAGTCGGCATGTTGGGCGGAAAATTCGAGCCCTGTATCGGATTGTCCTGCGCAGATAATTTTCATCTCACTTTGTGGTTGCGGGCTCACCCTGCAATCATCCATCTGAAAATGTTCGCCCTTAAAATCCGACTGCCCTGTCGCCCAAAGTTCTTTCAAAATTTGAACGTACTCAGATAAGTATTCATAACGCTTACCGAAATATTCATCGCCTGGCCACATCCCCATTTGGCTATATTCAGGGGCTTGCCAACCTGTCACGACATTCAGACCAAAGCGTCCATTGGAGATTGAATCAATGGTCGAAGCCATCCGAGCCACAATCGCTGGCGGCATGACCAATGTTGCCGCAGTTGCATAAATCTTAATTTTGCTGGTAACCGCAGCCAATCCTGCCATCAGGGTAAAAGTTTCGAGGTTATGATCCCAAAATTCAGTTTTTCCACCAAATCCACGCAACTTGATCATGGACAGGGCAAAATCGAAACCATAATGTTCAGCGCGTTGTACAATTTGCTTGTTGAGTTCAAAAGTGGGCATATATTGTGGCGCATTTTCTGAAAGCAGCCAGCCATTGTTTCCGATGGGACAAAAAACACCTATTTTCATTTGGTCAATCCTCTTGGGAAGATGTAATGCATGGATGACTTGAGCAATCGCTAAAACTCATCGATTCAATTTTTAAGAATGGCCATTTCTTGTTATTTTCTAATGCATATGCCATGCCAACTTTGTTTTATTCATAATTTATAAGCATTTGAATAAAACATATGGTCAAATTGTTTTTACCGTTTAGTAAAATTATGGCGCACAACAATGCACTATTTGAGTGAAACGCGAGTCAATAACGTGCAAAAAAACAGCAAAACCATCATCATGACATTCGACTAAAATTTATATAATTTGTTTGCTTTTTGAACAAAAAGATGCTGGAATTTCAAACAACTCCCGCAAGATGAAGTACTTATTTTTTCTTCTCGGGCAGAAAAATAAATTTAGGCTGTGCACAAATCGCGCGGTTTACCTTACAATCCTTCTGAACCGTCTAGACTAGTTATGCCAATGGAACAAAAAAAGAGTACGCAAAAACGAAATCAGTTGCTCAGTGCTGCACTGGATGTCTTTTCAACTTACGGTTTTAGCGGGGCAAGTCTGGATGAAATTGCTCAACTGGCAAATATGCATAAGTCCAATATTTTCTATTATTATGAAAATAAAGAAGCGCTTTATGTGGAAGTGCTGACCACGGTTTTACAAAAATGGCTGGCACCTTTACAAACACTGGAAGTTGAACTCGAACCGACAGAAGCACTGGCGCATTATTTGATTCAAAAAATAGAAGTATCACGGACTCAACCTAAAGCCTCTAAGCTTTTTGCTTTAGAGATTATTCAAGGTGCACCGCATATTTTGGAAATTTTAAAAGGGCCATTAAAAAAACTGTTTAAACGCAAGGCCAAAGTGATTCAAATATGGCAGGAACAAGGCAAGATTTCTGCCGACATTGATCCAGAATTATTGATTTTAAACATCTGGGCGGTCACTCAAAATTATGCTGACTTTAGTATTCAAATGGAAATGGTCACAGGCAAAACCCTGCGTAATCGTAGTATGCAGCAACGTGCCATTGAGCATACGGTACATATGATGCTTTACGGCGTATTGCCACGTCCTTCAGCTTGATCTTTATCGGTGTTAATCAGCTTTAGAAGATTAAAATTGACGAGACTCGTCACAGCGCATTTTACTACCATCTGAATGGTGATAAAGATCGATCAAATCTGCTGTAAAAATCTTAAAATCCGCTGATTGACCAAAGCCGCTTGCGTTACCGTTGAAGCGTGCCCTCCATCTGCCATCAAATAGAGTTCGGCTTGAGCTACTAATTTCCACAGTTTTAAACTTTGATGATATGGCACCAACATATCATCTTGATTTGCAATCAAAAGAACGGGCCTTTGCGCAAGCTCAGTCAAATGCTGTGGTGTGATCTGAAAATGCATTAATGCTGAAATACGTCGTATAACATTTTGAATTGGTGGAAAATCTTTTTGCTGTTTTTGTTCTTGTTGCTCAATTTCAAGATGATACTGAGAAATCCAGCTTGGCGGATATAAAAATAAAGCCTGTGCAGCAATATACGCCGCAACTCCCGCATGTTCGAGTAAAGCCAATCGGGTTTGGAAAGATTTTAAAGTGTGTGGATCTAGCGCTGCCCACCCATTAATCACGGTTAAGCTTTGCATGTTTAATCCAGATGTAGCAAGCAACTGAGTTAATTCCAGCCCAATAAATCCGCCTATCGCATGACCAACAAAATGGAACTGGTGAATATTCAGTTGTAGCAATAGATTTTTAATTTGCTCGGCTAAATCCTGAAAAGAATAAGTTTCTGACAATAAGGCACTATCAGCATGACAGCCTTCATGATCATAAATCAAAACATTATAAGCTTGCTGAAAAGCAGCAATCTGTGGCTGCCAAAACTGGCCGTGTCCACCCAGACCCGAAGAAAAAACCACATATTCCTGACTGGCATTGAAAGCAGGATAAAGCTGATAGTTCATTTTAAACCATTTGGTCAAATTAAGTTATCAATCACCCAGCAAGATTTATGCCTTTTTCTTCAAACCTAATTCACTATTTTAGAAATGGCGCTGATATAAGGCCAGTAACTTCTGTGCGCCCAAAAGTAAATTGGCTTCCCAATCCAAATGCGCCGTATCATTGGCACCATCACTAATGTATTTAACGGAAATACAGCGAACACCTAGTTTTTTACACACCTTGGCGATCGCATACGCTTCCATATCCACCAGATCACAGGTGAGCTTGGGTACACCGGTTTCAAAAGAATCACCTGTACCACAAATGCCTTTTGGCAATTCTGAAAAAAAGGGTTCAAGTTCAATTGCAGCAGGAAAGTCCTGATCCAAAGGCGTAGTTCCAATCGCAAAGCCCAAAGGAGAAACGTCCATATCACGTTGCACCACCTGACTGACTTCAACCAATGTATGTGCATCAAACGTAGCACTGCCTGCACTCCCCAAATTCAACAGCACATCACAGCCCGTTTTTTGAATCACGTCAAATGCACTAAAGGCGGCATTGATTTTGCCAATACCGCTATAGTGAACACGAATACCCGCCTGCTCAAATAGACCTTTGGATTCATCAGGAATTGCCATGATCAGCGCAACTTTCATGTTGTATTCTCTCCGTTTCATTACAGCGCATTTAAGCTGATCAATTTTACATATACAACTTTATCTAAAAAGAATTAATGATTTTCCTGCTGCTGTTTCCAAATCTGTAAGCAAGGAGAAAAAAATAATTGTCCTGAATATGCCCCACGAATGGTTTTTAAAGTGACCAACACCCATAAACCCAATAACAACATCATCAAACCGTGGACAATCACCGTCAAACTACTCCATTGTAATTGTAACGCCAATTGTTGCAGTGCCAAGATGAACACTCCTAAAGGAAAGGTCAATCCCCACCAGCCCAAATTAAATGGAATGCCCTGTCGCAAATGATGCAAACTTGCAAAAATCGCAATGCCTAACCACCAAATACCGACTCCCACAAACACCAGAGCAATGAATAGACCGCTATGCTGCAAAAAAGGCCCAAGCAGTTGTAAATTATGCTGTTGCAAAACCTGTGGAGCAGCCTGTCCAAGTAACAGCATTGCCAGTGCTCCCGTTCCAATCGGGCCAATCGATAACCAGCTTGAAATCGCCAATTCTTTTGGGGGGATTTGATGTAAAGCCAATCGCAATATCAAAATGGCCAAAACTAAAAAAGCAGGTAATACAGACGTGCCCCAGAGAATGTAACTGCCCCACAAGATTGCAACAGCATTGGGTAAATCTGGCGCAACATTCAAAATTAAGCCCCCAGAGCTTGCGGCAACTTCTGCGGCGACAATAGGAAGCAACCACATTGCGGTCATGCTCGGTAGTGTATGTTGCTGACGACTAAACATACAAAATGGCACAATCCATCCCACCAAAATCGCCAATAGCACATCCAGATACCAAAGTTTAAGCGCAATCAGCACAGCCAATTCACCGAAAAGAGGCACGCCATAGCTCAAAAAACCATTGAGAACCGTGGCCAATGCCATGGGAATCGTACCCAGAAACAAACTCATCGTCGGATGACTCAAAATCTGCTTGGCTTCTTCAGGGTAAAAAAACCAGCGCGCCAGATACAGCACACTAAAAACAATGAACAATGCGCTATTGAATATCCATAACATCATGCCAAGACGATAAAATAAACTGGACGCGAAAGGAAAATGCGCCAAAATCAAGGCGACCACACCAGTACCCATGACCACCGCAAACCAATTTGGGGTAAATTCCCGAATCAATTTTTGCTTCAATTGCATTTGATCAAATAGAATATTCATTCAATTTATCTCATCGTCTGATAGAAGCATCATAATCAAAGTTTAAAATAAGAAAAATTGATTTATTTTTAATTTAATTATAAGTATTATCTATAATAAGAAAAAAGATCGTGCTTTTTGCCTGCATAAAAACGCAACAATAGCACCAAGCCCTCAGTTTATGGCAATATAGAGGACTTTCAAAAATTAGCTTCATTGACATCCATGAAACTGCTCCGCCTGAATGCCTTATCGCCAAATTTTAAGTTGCCTGCGACTGCGGTGACGATTGGCAACTTTGACGGTGTCCATTTGGGGCATCAGGCGATGATCGCGCAACTCAAAAAAATTGCACAATCAAACGGCTTAAAAACGCTGGTGATGGTCTTTGAGCCCCAACCCCTTGAATATTTTAAAGGCTTTGACGCGCCACCACGGATTAGTTCGCTTCGAGAAAAAGTCGAATATTTGACTGAATTAGGCGTGGACTATATTGCTATTGCCAAATTTGATGAACAATTTCGCGGTCTAAGCGCACAACAATTTGCAGATTTACTACATTTTAAACTCAATGCACAGCAACTGATTTTGGGCGATGATTTTCATTTTGGTAAAAACCGTCAGGGCAATAGCGCGTTTTTACGTGATTATGGCTTTCAAGTCACCAATTTAGACACCATTGAATACCATGGAGAACGGGTGAGTTCTACTCGTATTCGTCAGGTTTTGGCCGAAGGTAATTTAGCTCTGGCAGCACAGCTGTTGGGTCGTCCTTACAGCATTATAGGTCGAGTGCAATATGGCGATCAGATTGGTCGCACTATTAACTTCCCGACCATTAATGTGCGTTTAAATCGGCATAAACCGTGTTTAAGCGGTATTTATGGGGTAGATGTGGTCTGTGAAAGCAGGTCTCTACGCGATAAAGTGCAAAGTGATGATCCTACACAAAAAGGCATTGAGGGCTATCATCTCGACAGTTTATTTGGTGCAGGTCATGTCGGAACACGCCCTGCGATTCAACAGGAACATCCCGAATGGCGATTGGAAGTACATTTCCCGCAAGTTTCTGCTAATCTGTATGGCCTGTTAATGCGAGTGACGTTTCTAAACTTTTTACATGGTGAACGAAACTATCCATCGCTGGACGCGCTGAAAGCTGGAATTGACCAAGATGTGGAAGATTTACTTGAATTTCGAGAGCAACACCCACAATTCCCTTTTTAATCTTGAATTTTTTTGATGCTAAAACACGTCAGCTTTAACGCTGATCGAACTGGAAGACAACTTGCATGAGCGATAAGCAAACTCCTGAAAATGCCGTGGATTATAAAGCCACACTCAACCTGCCGGGCACCGAATTTGCCATGAAAGCCAATCTGGCTGTGCGCGAAGTCAAATGGTTAGAAGAGTGGTATGCCGACAACATTTATCAGAAGATTCGTGCAGCGCGTATTGGCAAGAAAAAATATGTTTTACATGATGGCCCTCCTTACGCTAATGGTCAGATCCACTTGGGTCATGCGGTCAATAAAGTCTTAAAGGACATTATTGTTAAAAGCCGTGTGATGGATGGTTTTGATTCGCCTTATGTACCGGGTTGGGACTGTCACGGTTTACCCATCGAACTCAAAGTCGAAGAAAAAGTCGGTAAGGTTGGTGTAAAGGTCGATGCTTCAACTTTCCGTAAAGCTTGCCGTGAATACGCCATGAGTCAGGTCGATTTACAGCGCAAAGACTTTATCCGTATGGGTGTGTTTGGGGATTGGCAAGATCCGTACCTGACTATGAATTTTAAACAAGAAGCGGATATCGTCCGTGCTCTAGGTGAAATTCAAAAAGCAGGTCATATCGAGCCCGGCTTAAAACCTGTCAATTGGTGTATCGATTGTGGTTCGGCACTGGCAGAAGCCGAAGTTGAATATGAAGATAAAAAGTCCGATGCAATTGATGTCGGTTTTGGTGTGGTTGATCTAAATGATCTTGGTCAACGCTTGAATGTAGAGGTGACTGCACCAACCGATATCGTGATCTGGACGACGACGCCATGGACATTACCTGCCAACCAAGCGGTTGCATTACATGCCGAAATTGACTATCAATTGGTACAGGTACAGAGTGACCGCGGTACTCAGAACTTTATCTTAGCCAAAGACTTGGTTGAATCTGCGATTGCCCGTTATAAACTAGAAAATCCTGTTGTTTTGGCAGATTTCAAAGGTGCCGTGCTTGAGCATCTGAGCTTACAGCATCCCCTGTTGGCTGATCGTCAAGTGCCTGTGATTTTAGGTGAACACGTCATTGCGACCAGTGGTACGGGTGCTGTACATACCGCGCCGGGTCATGGTGCAGACGACTATAAAGTGGGTCTGATCTATAACCTAAAAGTGGATAATCCTGTCGGTGGCAATGGCGTGTATTTACCGACTGCGCCCATTTTTTCAGGCGAACATATCTATAAAGCCAATCCGCAAATTATTGAAGCATTAGGCGCTGTAGGCCGTTTATGGGCGCATCAACCGATCGTACACAGCTATCCACATTGTTGGCGTCACAAAACCCCAATTATCTTCCGTGCCACACCGCAATGGTTTATCAGCATGGATGCCAAGGGTTTACGTGAATGTGCCTTAAATGCGATTGAAAATGACATCAGCTTCGTGCCTGACTGGGGTAAAAACCGAATTGAGTCGATGATCGAAGGTCGTCCAGACTGGTGTATCTCACGTCAACGAACTTGGGGTGTTCCAATTCCGTTCTTTGTGCATAAAGATACGCATGAACTGCATCCACGTACGGCTGAACTGATCGAAGAAGTAGCGGAGTTGATTGAGAAAGAAGGCATTGATGCTTGGTTCAATCGTGAAGCCAAAGACTTTATCGGTGCAGATGCCGAACAGTACAATGCGGTACGTGATACGCTCGATGTCTGGTTCGATTCAGGTACAACCCACTATGCCGTATTACGTCAACGTGAAGAACTCACCGATCCTGCCGATTTGTATTTAGAAGGGTCAGATCAACATCGTGGCTGGTTCCAGTCATCTTTATTGACTTCGATTGCCATCAACGAACGCGCGCCATATAAAGGTCTACTCACACACGGTTTCGTGGTCGATGAAAAAGGTCGCAAAATGTCGAAGTCTTTGGGCAATATCATCACGCCACAAGACATCATCAAAGACATGGGTGCCGATGGTCTTCGTTTCTGGATTGCTTCGAGCGACTATCGTTATGAAATGACTGCGGGTAAAGAAATTTTCAGTCGTGCATCAGACGGTTATCGTCGTATCCGTAATACCTTGCGTTTCTTGTTGGCCAACCTCAATGGCTTTAAACCATCAACCGATGCCCTGCCAGTTGATCAACTGATTGCATTGGATCAATACATCCTGCAACGTGCTGTTGAGGTTCAAAAAACGATTCAACAAGCCTATGAAGATATGAACTTCCATATCGTATGTAGCGCTTTGACCAATTTCTGTATCAATGACTTGGGTGGTTTTTATCTCGATATCATTAAAGATCGTCAGTACACCACCAAAGCGGATTCACAGGCGCGTCATTCTGCACAAACTGCACTGTATCACTTAGTTCAAGCCTTTGCTCGCTGGATGGCACCGATCTTGAGCTTTACTGCACAAGAAGCATGGCCATTGATCCCAGAGCAAACCGAACAATATGTGTTTACGGCTGAATGGTATGATTTGCCTGTCGCATCCACAGCAAACCTGATTTCTGAAGCCGATTGGCAAACCTTGATTCAGGTTAAATCAGCAGTCAACAAGCAGATTGAAGCGGCACGTAATGCCAAGCTGGTCGGAAGTAATTTGTCTGCCAAAGTTGAGATTTGGGCCAAAGATGAACTGCAAACAGTATTGAACCAATTAGGTGATGAATTACGTTTTGTTCTCATTACGTCTCAAGTCAATGTCTATCCATTCGCTGAACAAGGTGAAGCAACCGAGATGGATGGCTTACGCGTGCAAATTTCGGCAGCAGAAGGTGAAAAATGTGTGCGTTGCTGGCATGTATTGCCAGATGTGAATACCCATACTGATCATCCGGGTTTATGTGGTCGTTGTATCGTAAACGTCACAGGTCGTGGCGAAGTGAGAAAATATGCCTAAGACCCAAACAAAACAAGGCTTATTCCAGTTTTATCCACATAATCTGATTTGGCTTGGACTGGCTGTCCTTGCCATCATTTTAGATCAATGGACCAAATGGATCGCCAGTACTCATCTGAATTATGCCGATCCTGTACCTGTCTTACCATTTTTAAACTGGACGCTGTTGCATAACTATGGCGCAGCATTCAGTTTTCTCTCGGATGCAGGCGGTTGGCAGCACTATTTATTTACAGGGCTAGCAGGTATTGTCTCGATTATTTTTGTGTTTTGGCTGATGCGTATGCCTAAACACAGTATCATCTTGCCTGCGGCCATTGCTCTGATTCTAGGCGGTGCTTTAGGCAATTTAATTGATCGTATGACCTTGGGTTATGTGGTCGATTTTATTCATGTCTACTATAAAGACCACCATTTTCCTGCATTCAATATTGCCGACAGTGCCATTACGCTAGGAACCATCCTCTTGTTAATTGATACTTTTTTTCTTGAAAAGAAACGTATCCAACGTGCAGAAGTGAAACATGACTGAAATTATTCAACCAAATGAAGAAATTCGTATTCAAGAAGGCGCTCAGGTCGAGTTACATTTTTCTGTAGCGCTGGAAAATGGCGTCGAGATTGATAATACGCGTAGTCGCGAACAACCAGTCAGCTTAACCATTGGTGATGGTAATTTATTACCGGGTTTTGAAAAGGCTTTATTTGGTTTACGTGCAGGCGACCGTCGTACCGTGCATTTGCCACCAGAAGATGCTTTTGGTCCGTGGAACCCTGAAAATGTTCAAAAGTTTGATACAGTTAAATTTGAACAGCGTCCTATCGTTGGTCATATGATTGAATTTGAAGATAAAGCCAAAGCATCATTATTTGGTGTTGTGGCATCAGTCAATGATGATATTACCGAAGTGGATTTTAATCATCCGCTTGCAGGTAAAAATATTAGTTTTGAAGTTGAAATCTTTAAAGTCACCCCTGCTGGTCAGCAAGGGATCAAGTTGATGTGATACCCATGTAAATGATTTGAACCTTCTAGTTGGACTAACAACGTCCAACTTTAGGAGGAAGGTTAATAAATGAGGTTTTTATTGACGATAATCATCTGTATCTAAAATTTTAAATAACTTTCTTCGAATAAATAGGTAAAATTTTAAATTATTTTAGATTCAAACATTTTAATTGATTTAAATAGTCTTTATCTTCATTAAGACGTTGAATATAAAGATTTTGGTATTTTAGTATTTTTTTTGTATCTTTCTGAAGACTTTCTGGAATTTTTTCCAAATCTATAAATATTGAATACTTCTGAATAAATTTATTCATTATACAAAGACCATCAACGGCTTCCAGAGTTATTTTCTTATTGTGTTTAATATCATTTTCAAAATTATCATTATCTACTTCATAAGTACCTATTAAATTTTCTACTTTACGAACTGTATAAACAAATAACTCATTATTCATTTCAGACTTACTATTAACAGTATTATATGCCGCTATATATAATTTTCTTGACTGGCTTATATCATCAGCAATACTGATAGTTCTTGATCTAAGTTCATTACTTATTTCAATTTTTCGTTTTTGCTGATTTCCACTATCTGCATGACTACAACCGACCATTAGCATGCTCATAAATAAAATAATTAAATTTTTCATCGATATTCACCATTCAGTGCTATCAAAGGTTGCTTCCTCTTCCGAAATTGGCACTTGATAACTGTATTTTGTTCGGCAAAGTTCATAAGCTTGCGTATTCCATTTTTTATTAAAAATCATTTGATAAAGCCTTTGTCCAATCATAAATGGGCCTCTATTTCTTCTAGTATTCATAGCCAATGCTGTGTATCTAGCACTATCAAAAATACCGTATCCAGTAGGACTAAGCTGTATAATATCTTCCAGATTCTTATAGTGAGCTGCCACTCTAATACTAAAACTATCCTTCAAAAGTTCTGTCGCCACAATAAGAGCCTTATCTCTTGAAATTCTATATAAATAGCTAGCAAATCTTAAATACATCATTGTATGAAAATATTCAGTATAGATTAACCCTGGACTATTTTTTTCAATTTCTTTCAAATCAAATTCAAGACCAAATCGTAAAGCCATTGATCCTAGCCAAAATAATGGACAATGATTCCCTCTAAAGATAACGTAACATTAACTTTGGAGATGTAAAAATGGCTAAACGCTTTAGTCCAGAATTTAAACAACAAGCAATTGATTATGCACTTTCAAACTCGCACGAATCTGTGGCTGCTATCGCCCAGAAATTAGGTGTGGGTTATTCAACATTAGATAAATGGATTCGTGAGACCAACCCCACTGGTTCCAGCAAAAGACAGCTCTCGCCAGAACAACAGCGTATTCTCGATTTAGAAAAAGAAGTCAAACAACTCAGGGAAGCTAATGATATTTTAAAAAAGGCGCATGTGTACTTCCTGACAGATCATGCCAAGAAAAGTACACGGTAATCCAAGGCCTAGCTGTGACTGAAATTACGGTTTCTTCTGCCTGTAAATGCCTAGGTGTCAGCACTTCGGGCTACTATGCTTGGCGAAAGAGACAGATTTACGTCAATCAGAAGTACACTGATTTAAAAGCTGTATATTGGCAACACCATGCTCGCTTAGGAGCACCTTCATTGGTGCACGACATGCATGATTTAGGTTACTGCATGAGTGAACGTACAGTTGGAAGGATGCTGAAAAAGCTCAGTTTACGCAGCAAGATTGGACGTAAATATAAGCATACGACTGATTCAAATCATCATTTGCCGACGGCACCGAATTTATTAGATCGCCAGTTTACAGTCACTCTGCCAAATAAAGTTTGGACAACAGACATCACCTATATCCGAACCAAAGAAGGTTGGCTGTATTTATGTGTGATGCTAGATTTATTTAGTCGTCGTATTATAGGTTGGCAAACCAGCCATCGGATAGATCGTCAATTGGTATGTGATGCATTTAATTATGCAATGGCACGTCAGGGGTATCCAACAGGTGTCATGGTGCATTCGGACCAAGGCTCACAGTACTGTAGTCGTGATTTTAGAGCACTATTATTGGCGAATAACTGTATTCAAAGCATGTCACGTAGGGGGAATTGTTGGGATAATGCGGTGACTGAAAGCTTCTTTCATACATTGAAAGGTCATGTGATACATGGCAGTGTATTTGCCACTCGAAAAGAAGCCAATGCTGTCTTGTTTGAATATATTGAAGTTTACTACAATCGAATCAGACGACATTCTGCAAACGGCTGGTTAAGTCCTGAAACCTTTGAACATAAATATTTTAAGAATTTAGAGGGATATGTTGTCCACGATACTGTCTAGGATCACATATCATATTCAAAGGGTTGCCTATTTTTAATATGGTCCCAAAGATGTTGAGGAATACAAAAAGTATACGGGACTGTTTTCTTCACTTTGATTAAATTTTCCCATCCACTACATACCGTTAAATAACCATCATCGGCTCTACAAAGATTGGTTGTTTTTTAAATTTATACGTTCTGCTGCTTTAACATTTATAGGGGTTTTAACATAACTTTCTATGAAAAATTAAACATCCTTCATTATTATTTATACGATTATTACTCCCCTGAATTTCTACTGTAGAGTTCATGGAACTAAGTGCCTAACCTGTATCTTCATCGATAAGTTTGAATTAAATTTTATATATCTTTTATTGAGTCAGATATAAAAATCATTTTTGAGAAGATAAAGTCGCATTAGAATTCTTAAGCTGAGAAGTTTTTGTAATCCTGCCTCCATTCTCTTGCACCACCAGATTCTGTTTTGGTAATAACTTGCAACCACAAGATAATGAGTCATTTGCCCGTGCTGCTGCTTTTCCCATCACTTGCATATGCAGGTCGCCCGAAACAATCGTTGCATAGGATTAAAATCTGCAATCGTTTTCAGCTTTCTTATCACCGAAGTATTCACTAATCCTATTTTTAAGTACTTTCTGTTTCGAATCTACCCAAGCGTACGTGCTAGTGTAGTCAAGATTAGAGGGTAAATTTTTTTTATGTGTGAGAAGAAAGTTGGTTACCCTCATGCAGGCTTGTCTAAATCAGCCTGTCGATCAATGGCCGAGTGCGGAAGCGTTAATCGAGCATCTGAAACCTAGTCTTTATCAACAGTTTAAACCTGCCTTTTTAGGTCGTATGCGGATTGTGCCTTATTTTCCACTTCACGATGATCTATTGGTCAAAATCATTCAACACAAATTAGCGAAGGTCACTGCTAGGATTGAGAAACAATATAAAACTCAAATAACTTATTCTGATGATTTAATTGAATTATTACTCAGTCGTTGCACAGAAGTGGACAGCGGTGCGCGGAATGTTGACCATATTTTAAATGCTTTCGTTTTACCAGCGCTAGCGACTGAAATTCTAACCGCACTGGCTGAACAACAATTGCCTCAACAAATCAACATAGATGTCAAAGAAGATGAAATCATCTATTTGATTGATCCTATCGTAAAGAAAACGCCCAAAAAACGTACTTCCCAGAAAACCAAAACCACTGAAGTGTAGAGAGTAACCACTGGATATGAGTATCGACATTTCACCCTTACTTGAACCCATTGCAGCGCAAAACCCTTGTGGAGATGATTATTCATTTTCAAATGAATTTCATTTGATTAAACAAGCACGTACGCAGGATGATACTTTGCTGGATCAAGGTGACTGGGTCACTGAACGCAAACAGGCAGACTGGGATCTGGTCGCGAGTACAGCTACACAAGTCATGTGTGAAAAAAGTAAAGATATTCGTCTTTTAACGTGGCTGACGGAAGCTTGGTCAAATCAGTCTGGTTTTAATGGAATATCCGCAGGTCTTGAGTTGAGTCATCGTCTGTTAAATCAATACTGGTTGAGCATCCACCCTGAAATTGAAGAAGATGACCTCGATCAGCGAATTGGTCTTTTACAAGGTTTTATCAATCAATTGCCGTCATTCATTAAAAAAGTGGCACTGATCAATACCGCACCATTTTATCACTTACTGGATTACGAAAATTTTCTTTATCATCAAAATATTCGACGCAAACAGGCCGATGAATATGATCAGCAAGATCATGTATCTGAGCTTGAACAGTTTGAGCAAGCTTTGTTTAATACTTCGAAAAGCTTTCAATACCAAAACTACCAAGCCTTTAATGAGATTTTACAACATTGGCAAACGTTAAAAACTGTTCTGGATGAACTCATGGGGTTAGATGCTCCAAGTTTTGCCAATATCGACTCAAATTTAAATGACATTCACCAGACTTTAAAAAAAATCTATAAAGCAGATGCTTTTGCTACTGCTACACCGAATGAAACAGAATCTCCCCCTCTTTCTAGTATTCCTCCTCTTGTGGAGCCTGCTATGGCGCAGCCAATCACGACCTCGAATCAAGCTGTTTTTCAACCACAGGCGCAAAATCATCTGGCTAATCGAGAGCAGGCCATGAAGGTTTTACAGGAAATTGCCGATTATTTTCAGGCTAATGAACCACATAGCCCTGTCAGCTATATGCTACAAAAAACCATTAAATGGAGCCAAATGCCACTGCATGAATGGCTCACGCAGGTCATTAAAGAGGATCATCCTCTGCAAATGGTTCAAGAAACATTAGGTGTACAACCTAAAAATGAATATGAATAAGGGTTGGTCGTCATCTTATGTTTAAAGCAGAAAAAATACTTTGGGGCGAAGGTTTATTTTTACGACCTCAGCATTTTCAGGTACAAGATAGTTATCATGAACAACGGTTAAATCATACCATTCGTAGCACGATCCCCTTTGCGTATGGCATCAAGCAGCTGCGTTTTGATGAAAATCAACTTGGCATGCATGTTCTGGCACTCGAAAATGTGGATATGATTTGGCAAGATGGCGAAATTTATCAAGCGCCTGCACAGGATTTGTTGCCTGAACCCATTTTACTGGATGATTTAAATCTTCGTGGTGAAATGTTAATTTATCTGGCTTTACCACTGTTACAGGCCAATAAACAAAATATTACCTTTGATCAGAATACCCAATCGGGTCGTTATCATAGCCATCTGATGCAAACGCATGATTTATTTACCAATGCCAGTCCTGCTGAGATTAGTTTATTAAGACGTCGTGCAGAATTTAAATTATTCGATTCAACACTTGATCCCCAACACGATCTTGATGGTTTTTTATATCTGCCCATTGGTCAAATTAAACGGCATAGTTCAGGCTCTTTTGAACTGGATCGTAAATTCATTCCTCCATTGCTACATATTGAAGGTTCAGAGTCCCTCACTTCAAATTTGAAACGTACGTTGAATGTGATTCGAGCCAAAATCAAAACTATTCAAACCAATAATCGTGAAAATGAACAAAAACTGATTGAGTTCCGTTCTGGCGATATTGTCTCATTCTGGCTGGTCAATGCATTAAATACGGCACATGCGACTTTAAATCATGTACTGCAAAATCCGCAGATTCATCCCGAGCGTCTATTTTTTGAATTACTCCGCTTAACGGGTTCATTGTTGACATTCTCCACTGCATACGAGGTCGATCAACTTCCTCAATATCGTCATCACCAGTTGCAAGAGAGTTTCCAGCAACTGGATATGATTTTGCGTGATTTACTCGATACCATTATTTCCAGTCGTTATATCAGCATCGCTCTTAAAGAGATTCGTCCATCTTACTGGCTAGGTAGTCTGGAATCAGACAAGATTACTCGAGAGAGTCGTCTATATATCGCAGTTTCAAGCAGCATGATGCAAACCCATGAACTGGTTCAAATTGTACCATTACGCTTTAAAGTCGGTAGTACTCTCGATGTTGAACAACGTGTAGTGGCCGCCTTACCCGCGATTCCTTTACACCACCTGATGCAAGTACCTACTGCCATTCCAGTTCGTTCGGGGGTAAGTTATTTTGAAGTTGAACCTCATCATGAACTTTACCAACGTATGCTGGAATCAGAGTCGATTTGTATTTATGTTCCTGCTGGTTTTCAGGATATTAGTATCGAACTGATTGCTGTGATTAATGCATAAGGAGGAGAAAAGATGACTCAACCAACAGGTGCACCCTCTCTATTTGACGATGGCAAAATTGGCGGTGGACTTACGCCTCCAGTTCAAAGTCAAAGCAAAGCCCAGACCATTAATCTGGTCGATTTGCTGCATGACGGATTCTACATTGTGTTTTTAATTCGTAATCAATACGTCCCTTCTGACACCAATGAATTTCGGACAAAAATTCTGGATTTGCTCAATCGATTTGAACAACAGGCCAAGAAATTACATTTTTCTGCTGATGATATCCATGATGCAAAATACGCGTTTTGTGCATTATTAGATGAAACCATTGTCACACAACCAGACCCTAGTTATTTTAATCTCCAAAATGCATGGTTAATTAGCCCCTTACAACTCAGCCTATTTGGTTCTCAACTAGCAGGCTATCGTTTTTTTGAAATTTTGGAACAATTACGTAGCCGCGGCAAAGATCGCCTCCCTGCACTTGAAGTTTTCCACTACTGCTTACTTTTAGGTTTTCAAGGCAAATATCGTATTGAATCCATTGAAAATTTAAATCATTTGGTGGCACGTGTTGGTGATGAAATTGATTATCTCAAAGGGAAAAAAGCAGCTTTTTCTCCTTTTGCTGCGATTCCAGATCAAATTAAACACATGATCCATGGCGAATTACCGTTCTTCTGGATTCTGATTTTCCTACTCTTATTTGCATTACTTAGTTTTGCTGGTTTACGTTATATGCTTTCCAACCAAAGCTCTCACGCACTAGCACCTTATCAGAACGTAATTTCGGCTCCTGCTGAAGAAGCTCACATTACTATTTATTTGCCTTAGTGAATGCATATGGCTCAAGATAAACCAACATCGATTCGCATCTTACAAAGTCATAAAAAGAAGATGTTATCACCAGCTATACTGGTTTTGAGTGGTTTTTTAGCTGGAATATTAGTCAGTATTTTCGGATTTATGCTTTTTATCAAAAGCTCAAATATCAATGAAAATACCAATTTAAACTTAGATGCAACTTCAGCGGCTGACCATACTGAAGCCACTCAACAACCTATAAATGCTGAGCATACTACGGATCATTCACATTCTAAGCAAGAGCATGCCTTAGCCCCTCAAGAAGCAGACGATGATGAAGCAATTCAACAGCCTAAAGACAGTGATTTGAGTAAGTTATTTCAACATGCTCCTGCTGCTGCACGTGTTTCTCCATTTGAAGTCACCAAAGCTCCAACACCTGCTCAAAAGCCAATGCCTACAGTAAAAGCAGCCGCCCAATCTATAGCGATTGAACCGAAAAACAACGCAGTTCAGACGGATAAAAATTCGATTGCTCCGTCAGAAAAAGTTGAGAGTCCGCGTGCTTCTGTCGAAATTGAAGTCACTCGAAAACCTTTTGAAGTACAGTAAACAGCTTCCATGATTCTGCTGATTTTGATTTGTTTTTTCGGGCTTGCTTTCGCTTTAGCCTGTCTGATGTCCTACGAATTGCGTCAAAAGCTTTTAAACTCATTACATAATGTATTACCACAAAGCAAACAAAAGCTAAATCGGGTAAAAACTTTTGCACAGCATGTTCATCACGCTTCTGCACCTGAACGACTTCAATCGCACTGGTATGTACAACAATGGTGGATTTTAATTGCTGGTTTTTTTCTGTTTGCCAGTGTGATGATATTTGCTTTTACACGACCCATTCAGCCAACACATATAGAAGCTGAATATTTAAAAGAAGTCGATCCACAAATTTATACGCTTTTGAATGGTGAAATTTTAACTCCTCCTCCTGAAGTGGATGAGTCTCTGGTTGAAGCTGCCATCGTTGAAGCCAATCAGCTTGAACAACAATATCAAGCTCAAAATAATCAGTCGATTCAGACATCACAACTCGAATCTCTACATCATCATGGTTCACTAGACGATCAGTTGGTTGATCGTAAGTGGGATAAAATGCATCCACGCTATAAACAACGTTTGCTCATGGTCTTTAAACTGATGAAAGAGCGTTATGGCTACGAACTGGTTTTACTCGAAGGTTATCGTAGTCCTGCACGTCAAAACCTTCTTTCAGGCAATCCTAATACAACACGCGCACGTGGTTATCAGAGTTATCACCAATTTGGTCTAGCCGCAGATGTTGCCTTCAAGCGTAATGGTAAAGTGGTCATTACTGAACGTGATCCATGGGCGATGCGTGGCTATCAATTGTATGGTGAAGTCGCTGAATCAGTCGGTCTTACTTGGGGTGGTCGTTGGAAATCGATTCAAGACTATGGACATACTGAATACCGCATGCCAGGTTTGAAAAAGACCAAAGAAATGGCAGATCAACTACTAGCTGAAGCAGAAAGGACAGTAAACAACTCAAATTTATAACAAAGCTCTACTTTTCAAATCTACTCTAGATTGGTTAACTGCTAATTGACATTATAATTTTGGAATAATCATGCGCATTTATATTATTGTTGGAAGTATCCGTGAGGGACGTACTGCGATCAAAGTCGCAAATTGGGTAAACCATTGTCTTTCGAGTCAACCAAATACAGATCTTCAAGCTGAAATTATTGATTTAAAACAATGGGATTTACCACTTTTCGCAGGCAGCCATCCACCTGCTACGGGAATTTACGATCAACCCAAACAACAAGAGTGGGCCGATAAAATTGCGCAGGCAGATGCCTTTATTTTTATTAGCCCTGAATACAATCACGGTTATAGCCCTGCGCTTAAAAATGCATTGGATTATTTGGGCAAAGAATGGAGTGGAAAACCAGCCTCATTTATTAGCTACGGGGTGACCTATGGTTCAAATTCGGTTGGACAAATTCGTCAAGTCACCTCAAGTTTGAATATGATCGATCCGAATGCAGTGATTGAAATTCGAGATATCTTCAAACGTAATAAAGAAGAAAGCTTTGAAGCCAATGAATTTGAAGAAAAAGCATTAACCGATTTGGTACAGAAACTCAAAAAATACCAAAAAAATTCTGTGTAAGCTAAAACTTACATATATCGTCGTTATTGCCGAATTGGTGTATCAATAGATTTCATCTATTCTATAAAATATACAGAGACAGGAAGTCTCATTGAAAATAATAAGATGCATAGGATGCGGTCATAGATAGGATATTTGTGGCACTATAAACGGAATATAAAGAAGCCCTGTCAGGATGATGGGGCTTCTTTTTATCTATTACTTATATACGATTTACAGACTTCTTAAATATTCAACCACATCGATATTTTTTGCCATTTCAGCAAGCTGTAGCGCAGTATATTCGCCTTTATATGCAACATTTGCACCTTTTCCCACGAGTAACTTCACTACGGCTAAATTGTCATTCTCAGCAGCGGCCTGTAATGCACTATACCCCTCATCATCCGTCTGATTGGGATCAGTTCCTTCTGCCAATAATTGTTCGACTTGTTCCACATCACCAAGAGATGCACAGTATACAAGTTCAGGAAGATGTAACTCTTCATCATCTTCAGGGAGTTGAGAGAAGGAGTTGAAATGCATAATCAGATATCTCCTTTAAATTAGTTCATTACGATTTCTAAGTACCCAGTATGAGTAATAATGAAATTAAGATATCTTTAAAAGTATAAATATTACAACTGACGGAAAACAAATATAGTCTCCTAATATTTATACCGTGATTTCTAACCCTTACTCTAGATCTTCTACCCAAACGAAACAATTACAGGATGAACTCACGTATAGAGTACTATTAAATCATCCTTTAAATCACAAGAGATCCATGTATCTCATGGAGGAATATCATAATGATCTATATATTCCCTTTGCAAGCTGGAAAAATTAAATTAAATTGATGCTGACATTCATCAGCAATCATTGAATCATTCAAACCAAGCTCTTGATAAAACTCAATATTCGTTCTTTCAATGTCTCATAAAAAAATCCTTGCTTTGATAAATTACTATGCTTTTCAACAAACTAATGAACTAACGCACTGAAATGATCGAATGTAAAATAAGTAACATTCAATTCCACTGTGCGCATCACCTTATATGGAAAGAGTCCTGAATCTCTATGGCAACTTTGAAATGAGTTCTAATCGATTTTTTTATTGCATCAAAAACATCATGAAATAAAGAATATTTAATCTGATTCATCGTTATGCATTTTCGCTGTGAAATTTTTCCCATGCTATAGATTCGATATTACCAGTCAGTTCATTTGATGCCTCATCAAATAACTTATACATGATTTGATACTGAGCGATTGACGCACTTCCTTCAAGACCTAACAAAATCGTATATAGCGCATCCGTTAAAACTTCTGAAACAATATTTTTAGTCAAATTAATTTGTTCATTACTCATTCCAGATTCTGCTAACACATGAATTCGTGATATATCGGAATCAATAGTAAAGTATCCTCTAATCAGATTATCCTTTAGGTCTTTAAATTCTTGTACAAATTCTTCTGTGGTAATAAAAACATTAGGGGCTGTAGTAGATAAGGTCAAATACCCGTCCAATCCAACAGTATTTCGAGCTGTTGTTTTGGACTCCCATAGTTAAATCTAAACTCACATTC
>NZ_KB849717.1:0-299725 GCF_000368825.1 Acinetobacter ursingii DSM 16037 = CIP 107286
GAATTTATCTTGAATACAACAACTGTTTGGGTGTTGTATAGTCAAGCCTCACGAGCAATTAGTATTGGTCAGCTTCACATATCACTATGCTTCCACATCCAACCTATCAACGTCCTAGTCTTGAACGGCTCTTTAGGTGACATATAGTCACAGGGAAATCTTATCTTGAGGTAGGCTTCCCGCTTAGATGCTTTCAGCGGTTATCCCTTCCGAACATAGCTACCCGGCGATGCGACTGGCGTCACAACCGGTACACCAGAGGTTCGTCCACTCTGGTCCTCTCGTACTAGGAGCAGATCCTCTCAAATTTCCAGCGCCCACGGTAGATAGGGACCGAACTGTCTCACGACGTTCTAAACCCAGCTCGCGTACCTCTTTAAATGGCGAACAGCCATACCCTTGGGACCTGCTTCAGCCCCAGGATGAGATGAGCCGACATCGAGGTGCCAAACACCGCCGTCGATATGAACTCTTGGGCGGTATCAGCCTGTTATCCCCAGAGTACCTTTTATCCGTTGAGCGATGGCCCTTCCATACAGAACCACCGGATCACTAAGACCTACTTTCGTACCTGCTCGACTTGTGGGTCTCGCAGTTAAGCGCGCTTTTGCCTTTATACTCTACGCGTGATTTCCGACCACGCTGAGCGCACCTTCGTACTCCTCCGTTACTCTTTAGGAGGAGACCGCCCCAGTCAAACTACCCACCAGACATGGTCCTCGCCCCGGATTACGGGGCAGAGTTAGAACCTCAACATTACCAGGGTGGTATTTCAAGGATGGCTCCAATGTAACTGGCGTCACATCTTCATAGCCTCCCACCTATCCTACACAAGTAAGGTCAAAGTTCAATGTCAAGCTGCAGTAAAGGTTCACGGGGTCTTTCCGTCTAGCCGCGGGTACACTGCATCTTCACAGCGATTTCGATTTCACTGAGCCTCTGCTGGAGACAGCGCCGCCATCATTATGCCATTCGTGCAGGTCGGAACTTACCCGACAAGGAATTTCGCTACCTTAGGACCGTTATAGTTACGGCCGCCGTTTACTGGGGCTTCGATCAAGAGCTTCGCTTACGCTAACCCCATCAATTAACCTTCCAGCACCGGGCAGGCATCACACCCTATACGTCCACTTTCGTGTTTGCAGAGTGCTATGTTTTTAATAAACAGTTGCAGCGGCCTGGTTTCTGCGGCTGCCAAGCGCTCAGGGAGCAAGTCCCATCACCCTCAGCAGCGTACCTTCTCCCGAAGTTACGGTACCATTTTGCCTAGTTCCTTCAGCAGAGTTCTCTCAAGCGCCTTGGTCTACTCGACCTGACCACCTGTGTCGGTTTCGGGTACGATTCCTGTGTAACTGAAGCTTAGAGACTTTTCTTGGAAGTATGGTATCAGCCACTTCACTGTACAAGTACAGCTTGATATCGACTCTCAGCATAGAGCACCCCGGATTTGCCTAAGATGCATGCCTACTGTCTTCCACCTGGACAACCAACGCCAGGCTGACTTAACCTTCTCCGTCCTCTCATCGCATTACACAGAAGTATTGGAATATTAACCAATTTCCCATCGACTACGCCTTTCGGCCTCGCCTTAGGGGTCGACTCACCCAGCCCCGATTAACGTTGGACTGGAACCCTTGGTCTTTCGGCGAACGGGTTTTTCACCCGTTTTGTCGTTACTCACGTCAGCATTCGCACTTCTGATACCTCCAGCATGCTTCTCAACACACCTTCATCGGCTTACAGAACGCTCCCCTACCACGTAACTCTAAAGTTACATCCGCAGCTTCGGCACATAGTTTTAGCCCCGTTACATCTTCCGCGCAGGCCGACTCGACTAGTGAGCTATTACGCTTTCTTTAAAGGGTGGCTGCTTCTAAGCCAACCTCCTAGCTGTCTATGCCTTCCCACATCGTTTCCCACTTAACTATGATTTTGGGGCCTTAGCTGGCGGTCTGGATTGTTTTCCTCTTGACTACGGACGTTAGCACCCGCAGTCTGTCTCCCGGATAGTACTCATAGGTATTCGGAGTTTGCATCGGTTTGGTAAGTCGGGATGACCCCCTAGCCGAAACAGTGCTCTACCCCCTATGGTATTCGTCCGAGGCGCTACCTAAATAGCTTTCGGGGAGAACCAGCTATCACCAGGCTTGATTAGCCTTTCACCCCTATCCACAAGTCATCCCCTGGCTTTTCAACGACAGTGGGTTCGGTCCTCCAGTTAGTGTTACCCAACCTTCAACCTGCTCATGGATAGATCGCCTGGTTTCGGGTCTATACCCAGCAACTAAACGCCCTATTAAGACTCGATTTCTCTACGGCTCCCCTATGCGGTTAACCTTGCTACTGAATATAAGTCGCTGACCCATTATACAAAAGGTACGCAGTCACCGAACAAGTCGGCTCCCACTGCTTGTATGCATGCGGTTTCAGGATCTATTTCACTCCCCTCACAGGGGTTCTTTTCGCCTTTCCCTCACGGTACTGGTTCACTATCGGTCAGTCAGGAGTATTTAGCCTTGGAGGATGGTCCCCCCATATTCAGACAAGGTTTCACGTGCCTCGCCCTACTCGTCATCATGATGTGTGCCCTTTCGTGTACGGGACTATCACCCTCTACGGTCGCACTTCCCAGAGCGTTCCGCTAAAACACACATCACTTAATGGGCTGATCCCCGTTCGCTCGCCGCTACTAAGGGAATCTCAATTGATTTCTTTTCCTAAGGGTACTGAGATGTTTCACTTCCCCTCGTTCGCTTCAATAACCTATGTATTCAGTTATTGATACCTACCTTATAGTAGGTGGGTTCCCCCATTCAGACATCTCCGGATCAATGGATATTTGCCGCCTCCCCGGAGCTTTTCGCAGGCTATCACGTCTTTCTTCGCCTCTGACTGCCAAGGCATCCACCACATGCACTTAATTACTTGACTATACAACCCCAAACAGTCGTTAATACCTACAAGTAGTATTACCAACATTACAGTTTGAAGTACTGTGCACTTAAGCACCGTACAGCTTCAATCTAAATTCATATACCAAAACGCTTGATTCAGTTAATTTGCTAGTTCTCAATTAACTCTAAGATCAGAATGACTTCTTCTCTCTTTGTTATTGAGTGAACAATTTATTTCAGACTCAATTCTCAATCTGTTAATGAATTAATGTAACCTCGTCAGCTACATTAAACTGTGATTAATCACAGAGGTTAATAAACCAAGATCCTGCAATCTTCTTATTTATTAATCTCTATAACCATCTTTTCTTTCACTTTCGTGTTCGATCAGATACTGCGCGAAGCATAGCTTCTTGCTTAAATTTCAAGAAAAAGCCTTAAAGCGATGCTTTAAGTTTTCTATTCTTGAAATTTGGTGGAGACTAGGAGAGTCGAACTCCTGACCTCCTGCGTGCAAAGCAGGCGCTCTACCAACTAAGCTAAGTCCCCAGCTTATATCATTTACGTATCTTTAACTCTGTACTCATTAATCTATTCGTCAGAATGGTGGGTCTGACAAGACTTGAACTTGTGACCCCACGCTTATCAAGCGTGTGCTCTAACCAACTGAGCTACAGACCCTGAGAAAGTTTTAAAGCACCGCTTTAAAAGTTTCGCAAGACAAACAGCTTCGCTGTGCGTAGTGTTTGATTCTCGCTCTTTTTTTAAAAGCTTCTCTCTAAATCTTTTTCATTCAGATACCAGAAGAACAACTTGTTGTGGA
Source organism: Acinetobacter ursingii DSM 16037 = CIP 107286 (assembly GCF_000368825.1). GTDB lineage: Bacteria > Pseudomonadota > Gammaproteobacteria > Pseudomonadales > Moraxellaceae > Acinetobacter > Acinetobacter ursingii. The sequence continues at coordinate 3,718 of NZ_KB849717.1, forward strand.
TTCTTACCAATCAACCAATCTTTTCGTTAAGGAGGTGATCCAGCCGCAGGTTCCCCTACGGCTACCTTGTTACGACTTCACCCCAGTCATCGGCCACACCGTGGTGAACGTCCTCTTTGCAGTTAGACTATCCACTTCTGGTGCAACAAACTCCCATGGTGTGACGGGCGGTGTGTACAAGGCCCGGGAACGTATTCACCGCGGCATTCTGATCCGCGATTACTAGCGATTCCGACTTCATGGAGTCGAGTTGCAGACTCCAATCCGGACTACGATCGGCTTTTTGAGATTAGCATCCTATCGCTAGGTAGCAACCCTTTGTACCGACCATTGTAGCACGTGTGTAGCCCTGGTCGTAAGGGCCATGATGACTTGACGTCGTCCCCGCCTTCCTCCAGTTTGTCACTGGCAGTATCCTTAAAGTTCCCACCCAAAGTGCTGGCAAATAAGGAAAAGGGTTGCGCTCGTTGCGGGACTTAACCCAACATCTCACGACACGAGCTGACGACAGCCATGCAGCACCTGTATGTAAGTTCCCGAAGGCACCAATCCATCTCTGGAAAGTTCTTACTATGTCAAGACCAGGTAAGGTTCTTCGCGTTGCATCGAATTAAACCACATGCTCCACCGCTTGTGCGGGCCCCCGTCAATTCATTTGAGTTTTAGTCTTGCGACCGTACTCCCCAGGCGGTCTACTTATCGCGTTAGCTGCGCCACTAATCCCTCAAAGAGACCAACGGCTAGTAGACATCGTTTACGGCATGGACTACCAGGGTATCTAATCCTGTTTGCTCCCCATGCTTTCGTACCTCAGCGTCAGTGTTAGGCCAGATGGCTGCCTTCGCCATCGGTATTCCTCCAGATCTCTACGCATTTCACCGCTACACCTGGAATTCTACCATCCTCTCCCACACTCTAGCTAACCAGTATCGAATGCAATTCCCAAGTTAAGCTCGGGGATTTCACATCCGACTCAATTAGCCGCCTACGCACGCTTTACGCCCAGTAAATCCGATTAACGCTCGCACCCTCTGTATTACCGCGGCTGCTGGCACAGAGTTAGCCGGTGCTTATTCTGCGAGTAACGTCCAGTACCTGGTAGTATTAATACCAGTACCCTCCTCCTCGCTTAAAGTGCTTTACAACCATAAGGCCTTCTTCACACACGCGGCATGGCTGGATCAGGGTTCCCCCCATTGTCCAATATTCCCCACTGCTGCCTCCCGTAGGAGTCTGGGCCGTGTCTCAGTCCCAGTGTGGCGGATCATCCTCTCAGACCCGCTACAGATCGTCGCCTTGGTAGGCCTTTACCCCACCAACTAGCTAATCCGACTTAGGCTCATCTATTAGCGCAAGGTCCGAAGATCCCCTGCTTTCTCCCGTAGGACGTATGCGGTATTAGCATCCCTTTCGAAATGTTGTCCCCCACTAATAGCCAGATTCCTAAGTATTACTCACCCGTCCGCCGCTAAGATCAGTAGCAAGCTACCTCTCTCCGCTCGACTTGCATGTGTTAAGCCTGCCGCCAGCGTTCAATCTGAGCCATGATCAAACTCTTCAGTTAAAATCATTTCGCACCTTATTAAAGACAAGGTGCCAATTCTGGCTCATCAATTACTGACAAATTCTCTCAAATAAACTTCGAGTAATTTAAACCAATCAATCAATGATAATATTTCGATCAATCAATTGGTAAAAATCCACACAAGTTGTTCTTCTATTCTCTTAATGATCTATTCCTTACCTCGTCAGTAAGAAATTCAACTCAATACAAACCACTCAACCTTAACCCTAAAAGCCAAGATCTTCATCGTGTATCGCGTCGGGATGCTGCGTATTCTATACAGTTTTTAAAGCAACACAAGCCCTATTTTTCAAATAAACATCATTAGGATGTTTTTTAATCAACATACGCTTTTTCCTTGCTGTATTCGCCTGTTTTATCCTCAATTATGCCTTTTTCATTGAACTGATTAAGTTGATCGTTCGATTTATAACGCTTCAGTATCTTATAAGTATGCTCACCTAGCTGTGGTGGAGCATGATGATATTCAACTGGAGTGCCCGATAATTTGATTGGTGAAGCAATTACTTTAAATCTCTGATTTTGTGGGTGTGGAATATTCACTACCATTTGACGAGCCAGAATTTGTGGCTCATTTAATGCTTCTTCAATGGAGTTGATCATGCCCACTGGAACTTTTTTCGCATGAATTTGTGCGACCCAATGATTTGCATCTTGCGTTTGAAAATGCTCACTCAATACACCAATTAATTCATGCCTATGTGCAACTCGATCTTTGTTGGTCAAATAGTTTGGCTGACCCAATAAATCCGCCCGATCTATTGCAATACACAAGTCTTTAAATTGTTTATCATTACCACAGGCTATAATAAAGTCTTTATCCTTTGCCTTAAATACTTGATAGGGCACGATATTCGGATGCGAATTTCCCATTCGTACAGGAGATTTTCCTGTCGTTAAAAAGTTCATACCTTGATTAGCCAATGTTGCAACCTGTACATCCAAAAGAGCCAAATCAATATGCTGCCCTTTACCTGTACTCAATCGTGACCATAATGCTGCCTGAATCGCAACTGTGGCATACAATCCAGTTTGAATATCTGCAACCGCAACTCCAACTTTTTGTGGTTCTTGGTTTTGCTCACCTGTAATACTCATCAATCCTGACATGCCTTGAATGACAAAATCATAGCCAGGCTCTTCTGCACGAGGGCCTGTTTGTCCAAAACCTGTAATTGAACAATAGACGAGTTGAGGGTTAATTTGACTTAGTGTCGCGTAATCAAGTCCATATTTTGCCAATGAGCCAGCTTTGTAGTTTTCAATTAATACATCCGCATCTTTGATCATCTCCTGAATCAATTGTTGACCTTCTTCAGTTGCAATATCGATTGCCACAGAATATTTATTTCGGTTCGCAGCCTGGTAATAACCTGCTTCTTTAGTTGGTCGACCCTGATCATTTAACATCCACGGCGGCCCCCACATGCGAGTATCATCACCCACTTTTGGACGTTCCACTTTAATCACTTCTGCACCTAGATCTGCCAGAATTTGACCACACCATGGTCCTGCTAAAACCCGACTTAAATCCAATACTGTTAAGCCTGTCAATGCACCCATAATTTATTCCTCCAAAAACCGACATCTTATTTTTAGATGTCGGTTTTTTATCTCATGATTTTTGTGGATCGTACTGACGATCTTTAATAAATAAACCTGGTAATACGCCCGCGATAAAGTAGGCTGCCCCCATGACAATAAATGCCATTGCAAAAGTCCCACCTGATGCCAAAAAGCCTATAGTCGCAGGCGCAATCGCAGCACCGACACGACCAATGTTATAAGCACCACCAATCGCAGTCCCACGTACATCAGTTGAGAACGACTCCGCCATATAAGTGGCATTTACCCCATATGGAATACCGTAAAGGAAACCAAAAGTGATCAATAAATACAGAATATTGTCAGGCGTATTAAAGAAAATAATGATTGGCAGGAAAATTGCGCTGGCAAGTGTGCCGAAGACAAACACAGCACGGCGATTAAATTTATCCGCTAAATATCCTGCTAGAATTTTGCCTAAAATCATTGCGGTATATGAACCCACCATATAACTGGTCAAGGATTTAAAATTCATATGGACTTCAGTTTCAAGATAACTCGGCATCCAGTTATTAATCCCGTAATAACCAAACTGTAAAAAGAATGCTGTGGTCATCCAGAGTAGAAACATTTTGCGATGTTTGAAGTTATTGAAGATTTGTTTATAAATACTGCCGCTTTTAGGTTTCACATCTGGTTGTTCTGTTTTTTGTTTTTCTGGATTTAAAGCTGCAATTTTTGTTAATTGCCATGACTTTGGCTCAGGGACAAAGCGCTGTAAAATGACATTAATAATGGCAGGAATCACGGTAATAAAAAATAGAATACGCCAGCCATGTTCAGGAATAATTGCACCAGCTAATAATGTAGCTACGATGTAACCTACGGTTTGTCCAGTCTGTAATGTTCCTAAGACGGTTGTACGATATGAAGTCGGAACGTATTCGGCCATTAAAGTATTACACGCCATATACAGCGCACCAATTCCTAAAGCTCCGATAAAACGAAGCACCATGAATTGTTCAAAAGTTTGTGTAAAACCTAAAATACAAGTTGCAATTGAAAAGAATGTCACTGAATGCGCAATGGTTCTAACACGACCAAACTTATCACACGCCCAACCACCTAAAATACCTCCAATTCCCATCCCTGCTAAGGATGCGCTGCCTAATGCGCCCGCCTGAAAAGTCGACAAACCAAAATCTGCTTTTAAACTGGTTAAGCTATAAGACAACAACATGATATCCACGCCATCCACCACCATCGCGAAATAGGCAAATAACAATGCCCACTTCCATGTATTTGGGGTAATGCGATCATATGTTCCAATATTGGATGCTAGTGTATTTGGAAGATTTCCTGTAACGGTTTGAACATCATTGTTCATTTTATTTCACCTCATTTTTCCTAAATGAGTCTCGAGTTTTCATCGATTGATCATGCCATGTTCGCTTTGCTATTGTTGTTTTATCTTGCCCAAGCAAAGTGCCATTTCTTCATGAAAAATTCCATGATGACTCCCTGACTATTTTTGTATTGTCTTTTTTAAGCAAAAGCCGCTTAGAGACACGCATGGCGCGCATCTTTAAGCATCAAGATTTAATTTAAAAAATGAAAAACGAATTAATTAAACTATGAGTCTAGTTACTAAAAGCCGCAATACCCGTTTGAGCACGTCCCAAAATCAAGGCATGTACATCATGTGTACCTTCGTAAGTATTGACGACTTCTAGGTTCACCAAGTGACGTGCAACACCAAATTCGTCACTAATGCCGTTACCACCCATCATGTCACGGGCTAAACGAGCAATATCAAGCGCTTTACCACAGTTATTACGTTTAATTAAAGACGTACCTTCAACCGCAGCAATACCTTCATCTTTCATACGACCAAAGCGTAAAGCCGCCTGTAAGCCTAATGCGATTTCAGTTTGCATATCAGCCAGTTTTTTCTGAATCAACTGATTGGCAGCCAATGGACGACCGAATTGTTTACGATCTAGGGTATATTGACGTGCGGTATGCCAACAAAATTCTGCTGCACCCATTGCCCCCCAAGCAATTCCATAACGCGCACTGTTCAAGCAAGTGAATGGACCTTTTAGACCACGAACGTCTGGGAATGCATTTTCTTCTGGAACAAACACATTATCCATCACGATTTCGCCAGTAATGGAAGCACGTAATCCTACTTTGCCGTGAATTGCTGGAGCAGAAAGTCCTTCCCAACCTTTTTCTAAAATAAAGCCGCGGATTTCACCCACATTACCTTCAGCAGACACTTCTTTTGCCCATACCACAAACACATCAGCAATTGGGCTGTTAGTAATCCACATTTTTGCGCCAGTTAAACGATAACCACCATCTACTTTTTTGGCACGTGTAATCATACTGCCCGGATCAGAACCATGATCAGGTTCAGTCAAACCGAAACAACCAATGTATTCACCTGTTGCAAGTTTCGGTAAATATTTTTGCTTTTGTTCTTCTGTACCAAATTCATTAATTGGCACCATCACTAAAGAACTTTGTACACTTGCCATTGAACGATAGCCTGAATCGACACGCTCAACTTCACGTGCAATCAAACCATAACTGACATAATTTAAACCTGCGCCACCGTATTGTTCTGGAATGGTTGGGCCAAGTAGACCCAATTCACCCATTTCACGAAAAATAGTAGGATCGGTGGTTTCGTGACGAAATTGCTCCAATACACGTGTCATGAGTTTATCTTGACAATATGCATGCGCAGAATCACGAATCATACGTTCTTCTTCAGTTAACTGTTGCTCAAGTAAGAATGGGTCTTCCCAATTGAAGTGAACACGTGCAGATTTTTTAGCTGTATCGACCATTTGATTCATCGCTTTCCTAGCCTGTTTGTTTGTCATTGACCCGATGCTACGATGTCGCAGTCAAAGCAGCAAACGATAAATTTGCATACAGTCATTCCATTTACGCATATCTTATTTTAATTTTAGGCTATATTTAAATTACGTTTTACTCTTAATTCAAGCAAATAGGTTTTTTTGACTATAGAAAGATAGAGTACACTTTCAAAATATATGTGATTTACAAATATCTTCATTTTGCAATCATCATTAAGGACAATCCCATGCGGCGCATGATTCCCTCCCTACAAGCACTCATTTGTTTTGAATCAGCCGCCAAGCACAAAAGTTATACCTACGCGGCGCAAGAACTTTCGATTACACAAAGTGCAGTGTCTCGACAAGTCCAGCAGCTTGAGGAATTTTTAAATATTGAGCTGTTTAATCGCACCCGACACGGCGTAGAACTTACTCAAGCAGGTGAACAATATTTTAAGAGTATCAAACCGTATTTGCTCGGCATTGAACAAAGTACGCTAGATTTGATGTCGCACAAAGGTTTAGGTGGAACGTTAAAGCTAGGAGTTGTCCCGACGTTTGCTACGCGCTGGTTATTACCTCGTTTATATCGTTTTAATGAAATTTTTCCTGAAATTACCATTCACCTTGAAACCAGTACCAAACCTTTTTTATTTAGTGATCATATTTTTGATGCCGCCATTTATGCAGGAACACCGTCACAAATGGAAAACTGGCCGGGTGCAAAAATTCAATTTTTAATGCAAGAAGAAGTCGTTCCTGTGTGCTCTTTGGCTTTGATTCACAAGCATTTCCCTCAAATGCGACTTGATGCAAGCCAAGGTATTGATCTATCTCCCGAGCAGATTAGCCAACTCCCCTTATTACAACAAACTACACGCCCTTACATCTGGAAAGAATGGTTTACGGCGGCGACATATGATTATCCGTATGCCATGGAAGGTCAGCGTCATGAACTTTTTTCCATGCTTGCAGTAGCCGCAAGCCATCATTTAGGCGTGGCACTCATTCCACAAATGTTACTTGAGAAAGAACTGAACAATGCTGATCTGGTCATTGCCTCATCTTTAAAGTTAGTCGGTGCGCGTTCTTATTATTTCGTCTATTCTGAACAACACAATAACGCACTGATTTTAAAATTTACCGAATGGCTTGAAAAAGAAGTGAAGACCTATCAATCTAAAACTGGCTTACAACAGATCAAGACTCATGAGAACTAAATCCTGCATAGCGTGATAAATTTTCAACCCCTAAATCCGTCTGGATAATAGTCATTTCAGGGTATAAAGTTTCAGTAATCGCAGTAAAAATATTCATGTCTGGATCTTCGTGTAACTCATCCACAGACTTTGTCATTTGAGCTTCAAAGCGATCTGCAACAAATTCAAAACCCAAGTCCATTGCAACAAATAAAGTGTGTTCACAAGGCTGAATATATTGCTCTTGCATCCAGTCAACGATAGCATGTTGACAAATCGGACAGAGAATATTGGCAGAAGCATCGGGCTGCTGGATAAGCTTGCAGGACATAGACTTACTCTAAAATGTAGTTAATAACGTCAAGAGTAGTCTAATAGAAATATTTGCTTGCATCTAATTTTTTTAAAATCCACCTTTGGTGAATTGCTATTCATTTCCACTCATGCTTATTATCATAGAAAGAAAAAACGTGCTCAGTTGTGTGAATTTTGAATTAACGACATTTTTGAAATGGAGATTTCATGTCAACACTAGAAAAAGCCATTGCACTGGCAACAAAAAAACATGCGGGACAACTTGATAAAGCGGGGCAACCATACATTTTACATCCTTTAAGGCTTATGTTGAATGTAGAGAGTATGGATCAGAAAATGGTCGCGGTAATGCACGATCTACTTGAAGACACGGATACCACGATTGTTGATCTGATTACTTTGGGGTTCAGTCAGAATGTGATTGATGCAGTCGTTGCATTGACCAAAAAAGAAGGTGAAAGCCGTCTGGATGCAGCCAAAAGAATCGTGAAAAATTCACTCGCAAGAACAGTTAAATTAGCTGATCTTGCAGATAATATGGACTTAAGCCGAATCAAATCGCCAACGCAACGTGATTTTATGCGCCTTGAAGAATATAAAAAAGTAAAAGACTTTCTACTAAACCCGCCCGCAGCTCTCATATAATTTTGAGCTATTTACTCAGGTTTAACATAAAGCTTTAAAATTATTGGGTATAATATGCAGTATTGCTTAAAAAATTAAATTTGCTGCTCAACGGAAATCCATTATGCTCACTGATTTAGACGATTTTTATTGTTTTGCTTTAGTCGTTGAACATGGGGGATTTAGTGCAGCCGAACGAGCTACAGATATTCCAAAATCAAAATTGAGCCGTCGTGTTTATAACCTTGAAGAACGTCTCGGGGTTCGCCTGATTCAGCGTAGTTCGCGCCATTTTGCTGTGACTGAAATCGGCATGAATGTGTATCGACATGCCCAAGTGATGATGAATGCTGCACAAGCCGCACATGACTTGGTCGATCATTTGAGTGTTAAACCTCGTGGTGTGATCAAAGTTACCGTTCCGGTTGATATTGCACAGAATCAACTGACCAAGATTTTGCCTGATTTTTTAAAATTATATCCTGAAATTCGGGTGCAGCTGATTATTAGTAATCGACGTTTTGATGTGATTAATGAAGGCATTGATATTGCTTTGCGTGTTCGATCCAATCTGGATGATGATCCAAGTTTAGTGATACGCCAGTTCAGCACCATTGAACAGCATATCTTTGCAAGTCAGGCCTATTTAAATGAATACGGCTCCATAAAAAAACCCGAAGATCTCACTCAGCACCGTATTTTAAGTTTGGCTGATGATCATCTGGATCAACAAATCATTTTACACAATAAAGAAAACCAACAAGAAAAAGTAAAAGTAAATCCAGTTATTATGGCTTCAAACTTATTGATGTTAGCCAATTTAGCCAGTCAAAATTGTGGCGTTGCCTTACTCCCCGATACCATTGCGAGTGAATATGTCCGCACTGGTGAATTAGTACGAATTTTACCAGACTGGAAAGCACCCCATGGTATTTTCCATGCCGTGTATCCATCACGTCGTGGTCAATTACCTGCTGTTCGGGTGTTTATTGATTATTTAGTTGAACAATTAAGCACGAGATAAAAAAAACAGCTTGTTTGTATAGAAACAAGCTGTTTTTAGCGCAGATTTACTCAATTTCTATTATAGGTAGAACTTCAATATCAGGATATAACCCTGTACCATTTGGCCACGGTGTCAATAATTCATAACCTGTTTCTGTGACTGCAACCATATGCTCCCACTGCGCCGATAATGATTTATCTTTGGTCACCACTGTCCAACCATCACTAAGTTCTTTAACCTGTGCATGTCCTGCATTTACCATAGGTTCAATCGTAAAGACCATACCTTTTTGTAAGACCATGCCTTGTCCCGGCTGACCATAATGCAGAATATTTGGCTGTTCGTGATAAACCTTTCCAATGCCATGACCGCAATATTCACGCACGATACTATAACCTTGAGCTTGAGCGACAGACTGGATCGCATACCCAATATCGCCTAATGTCGCGCCCGGTTTTACTGCTTGAATACCTGCATACATCGCTTTATAGGTGGTTTCAACCAATTTTTTTGCATCAGGATGCACATCACCCACCAGATACATACGGCTGGTATCACCAAAATAACCATCCTTAATAATAGCAACATCAATATTAATGATATCGCCATCTTGCAGAATTTTAGCAGGAGAAGGAATTCCGTGACAGACCACTTCATTAACTGAGGTACAGGTGGTTTTGGTAAAACCGTGATAACCCACATTGGCAGGAATCACCTGTAAAGTATTAACGATATAATCATTACAAATATCATCCAGATACTCGGTACTCACACCTGGTTTAATATAATCAGCAATCATCTCCAGAACCTGTGCAGCAAGCCGACCTGAAATACGCAAATTTTCAATATCTTGTTCAGTTTTGATGGTCACTGTAGATGCTCGCATTGCAATCCCCCTCTTTGATTGAGTGAATTATACTCCCTTTACCATCAGACTTACATTGCATTAATGCTTATCATTTCTGTTTAGAACCTAACACACTAGCAAATTAGGTTGTTTTTTAATCAATTAATTTTAATACCTTTATTTATTCATAACATAATTTTATAGATAAAGCCTTGAAGTCGTTGAAATTTCATTTTTGTTTTCAAAAGTTTAATTTAACCATTTTTACTATTTACGCTAATTTCGCTGCTATGGTGAAATGATCAATAACTCAGATAATTGCACAAACATCCCATTTTTATAATAAAATTTGCATGTTTTTATCACCAAAACTCATTTTATGACCAGTCTTCGCACTTCCGATATTATTGCACTTGGTTTTATGACCTTTGCTCTATTTATTGGGGCCGGTAATATTATTTTCCCACCGATTGTTGCTCAACAAGCAGGTGAACATGTATGGTTAGCCGCAGCAGGCTTTTTGATTACGGCTGTAGGTTTACCTGTTATCACCATTATGGCGCTTTCCCGCATGGAAGGCTCTATTGCGATGATCAGTTCACCACTTGGACGTGTAGCTAGCCTATTACTTACGATTGTGTGCTATCTATCGGTTGGACCATTATTTGCCACCCCACGTACTGCAACCGTTTCTTATGAAATTGGTTTCTCCTCTTATTTTGGTACATCCAGTCACAGCCTGCTGATCTATAGTATTGTTTATTTTGCATTTGTGACTTTGGTTTCGCTTTATCCAAATAAACTTCTGGATACCGTGGGACGTTTTCTTGCACCTTTAAAAATTGCTGCACTTGCAGTTTTAGGTGTCGCCGCTTTTCTTATTCCATCAGGCTATATCCCACCTGCGATTAATAATTATGTTGCCCATCCAGTTTCCGAAGGCTTTGTAAGTGGTTATTTAACCATGGATACTTTGGGTGCTTTGGTATTTGGTATCGTGATTATTCAGGCGATTTATTCGCGTGGTGTACGTGAGCCGAGGTTGGTAACACGTTATGCGATCATTGCCAGTATTATTTCAGGAATTGGTTTGACACTGGTATATATCAGTTTGTTCAAACTTGGGCTAGGTAGTCATGAAGTTGCACCAAATGCAAGCAATGGCGCTGTAATCTTACATGCTTATGTACAACATGCTTTCGGTGATCTTGGTTCTTTCTTCTTAACGATCCTGATCTTTATTGCCTGTATGGTGACTGCCATTGGCCTAACTTGTGCGTGTGCTGAATATTTTGCACAGTTAACCAATTTGCCGTATAAACTATATGTCTTTGTTCTGGTTGGATTTTCTTTAATCATTTCGAATTTAGGATTAACCAAGCTGATCGCAATTTCAGTTCCAGTTTTAACAGCGATTTACCCGCCCGCTATCGTCGTCATTATGCTGAGTTTTTTCTGGAAATACTGGAATGTACCTGCTCGCGTCGTTGCACCTGTTACAGCCATTGCTTTCTTATTTGGTATTCTTGAGGGCTTAAAAGTTGCTGGTTTTGAAGCACATCTTCCAAGTTTCGTTCAAGATTTGCCATTAAATGCACAAAATTTAGCTTGGCTAATTCCGTCTATTGTTGTACTCGTCATTTCTATTGTGATCGACAAAATCAAAAAACCGAACGTTTGATTATTTTGTTGTTAATTAAAGTCTAGTTTTATCCAAACCTGATTTTAAGCCCAATAAAAATGCCACTGTTTTTACCCAAAACAGGCATTTTTGTTTCAACAACCCTCATCTACAACATGGTCTGTTGTATCAATTCAGTCGTACTGGTTTTATCAAAATAAAAACAATTATCAGCCATCTTCTCCAAACTAATACATTGCAAATAATCATCGCACACATCGCGTATTTTTAATTATTTTTAAGAAATGCATTTTAGGCTAAAAATCAACCTTTGTCGTTTCACATTCAAAAAAGCTGGCATACTTCATGCTTTATTTAGCTTAAGTCGTATGTCTTTTCCTCTTGAATATACATAGGATGTAAAGAGCTTCCAATTAATTCGGCAATATATATAAATATTTTTGATAGTAATACCTATATTTATTACAAAAATATAAATAACTATCATATATTTTATATATACGCTAAATATTTTGGGAAATAGTGTTATCACCTATTGAAATACCGCTAAATTCGAAGTACAACTGTAATATTAATTCCGACTAAAACAATTATGTTTAGTCAAACTAAAGAAGGAGGGATGGAGATGTTATCATTACATTTCAATAAGCAAGTCTTCATTAACGCTCTGAAGACCTCAGACACAGTCATTTATGGAATAACTACTGTTGCCCTGATGTTGACGCTTGCATTTCAAGGAATGATAAAAGGCAATTTAAAACCCGAATACTTTATGTATGCATTGGTGGTTTCTGTTGCTTTTTCAGTCTGGGCTTTTGTCGATCACAAATTCCGCCAGCTTAGCCTAGAACGTGCCAAAGCAAAAATGGAAAAAATGGATGAGTAATCATCCATTTTTTATGCCCTTTCCTTCTTCATCCCTTAAATAAATTGAACGATACAACCGAGTAATAAAATAAAGGTTGCACCCACTTCAATCACGATTAAAGCCAGCATTGCCAAAGTCATCATCCATGTAGCTAAACTATACTGTCCAAGTTTATGCGGTCTTTGAAATTCGTTGGTGGTATCTTTTAAAAAGCCATGCAAGATATAAGATCCAATTGAAAAACTAAAAACGATCAAATTCAGGATCACACAGATTACATTCAGCATGTCTGACCATACAGAAAAATAAGCCAAGACCGCCAAAATTAGACTTGCAGGTGCATATAAAAGACTGCTTCGATGTGCAATATCAACATAATAATGTGCACGTGATTGTTGTGAATGACGAATTTGATAGTATTTCCAAACCCCTGTAAGCATTCCCACCCAAAGAAAAATACCACTAAAAATAATCCCTATTTTTACCGCAAAAGCTAAAAAAATCATGAGATTCCATCTCTATGTTTATTTTTGGAAGCCCGTTATATCATATTTTTTTGACTTTTAAGTCATAAAATTATCAAGTCTCTTTTTGGAACTCGTTTAAAGTAAAAGCAAGATTATTACTTAATGACATATCATGGAAAATTTTGAGAAATTATGGATAAGCTGTGCAGATGGTTATCAACTTGCGGCTCAGTTTTATAGCATTTCCAAAAATACCCAAACCGCTAAGACTTATCCTATTTTAATTTGTCCTGCGACTGGCATTACCAAATCGTTTTATCATGCATTTGCAAGCTGGTTAAGTGAGCAAGGTTATGATGTGATGGTGTTTGACTTTCGTGGAATTGGAGAGTCCTTACATGGCAGTTTACATCATTCCTCCGCCAGTATTGTTGACTGGGGAACGCTGGACATTCCCGCTGCAATAACCACATTACTCAATAAATCAGGTGCAGAGAAAGTCATTTTGCTCGGTCATAGCGCAGGAGGTCAACTTTTAGGTATTAATCCACTATATGCAAAAGTACATCAAGTGATCGCGGTGGCTGGATCGACAGGTTATATAAAAGGATTAAAAGGTAGAACCAAAATTTTGGCACCTGTGATGTTCAATTTTGTCTTCCCTATTTCAAGTCTGATCAAAGGATATGGTGCAACTCAGTTTATTGGTATGGGAGAAAACCTACCTAAATTAGTCGCCAAACAATGGCGTGAATTTTGTAGTCAAGCAGGCTATGTCAAAAATGCGATAGGAAAAACCGTACATCATGACTTTCATCATCAAATTGCATGTCCAGTGACTTCAATTTGGGCAACCGATGATGAGATTGCAACAGAAATTAATGTGAAAGATCTATTAAGTTTATATCCAAATGCCAAGACTGAGATGATTAAGCTAGAACCAAAACAACTTGGTTTTCAAACTATTGGGCATATGTTGATGTTTAAAAAATCTCATCAAAGTTTATGGCCAATCATTCAGGAACAAATCAAAAACTAAGCTTATTTTGTGTGGGTTATCTCTTTCGATAAAGCATAACCCATACCGTTCCCCTTTCCCCGTTCCAATTACGATCTTGACTCACACTCTTTTCTAAAATGAACCTAGAAGCTGACTTACAAGACTCAGCTTGAGTTGGATTATTATTTTAGCTTCGATTTTTTATTCTTTTTATCAATTAGCCCGATGCTGTTTTTTTTGCTATCTTGATTAAGTTACAAATTCAATCCAAACTAAATCACAATGAATGAAATCCCATTCAAGACAGCTAAAAAGCACGGTGGTAAGCGTGAAAATGCTGGTCGAAAAGCCCAATATCAGGAAAAAACAGTGGTTATGCGAGTGCCTGAATCCAAAGTCAATGCTGTCAAAGCATGGCTAAAACCTCGTCATCCAGATGATATTGAACCCATTTACAATCTACAAAAACTGGTAGCAAAAAGCTCGGTTCAGATTCCTTTTCCACTTGAATCGGTTGCTGCTGGATTTCCATCACCCGCGCAGGATGATATTGAAAAGACTTTAGATCTAAATCAATACCTGATTAAAAATCCTTTATTTACTTTTATATTAAAAGTAAATTCACTGTCTATGCGTGATGCGGGTATTGATATTGGCGATCAAATTATTATCGACAGAAGTATAGAGGCAGAACACGGAGATATTGTTCTGGCATTGGTCAATAACGACTTTACAGTGAAACGTTATATGCGCCATGGCAATAATCCTCATGATTTTTGGTTAAAAGCCGAAAATCCTGACTTTCCAGATATCTATCCTCGTGAAAATGAACAGGTAAAAGTTTGGGGCATCATTACCTGTATCCTTAAAAAGCTAAAATAGTCATGATGAATTTTCAGCGACAATATTATGCCTTGATTGACATTAATAACTGTTATGTCAGTTGCGAGCGATTATTTCAACCTAAATTCAGTACCCAGCCTGTTGTGGTATTGTCCAATAACGACGGCTGTGTCGTTTCAAGAAGCAATGAAGCAAAAGCACTTGGGATAAAAATGGCTGTGCCGTGGCATCAAATTAAAGATCTTCCCCAGTATCAAGGCGTACAGGTATTTTCTAGCAACTACACCTTATATGCAGAAATGTCACGACGCTTTTTCTTAACGATTCAAGAATTCTTCCATGCAGAGGATACAGAAGCCTACTCCATCGATGAGTGTTTCATTCATCTGACTGCTTATGTTGATTTATTTGATATCAAGGATTACTGCCAACAGCTTGTTAAAAAACTTGAACAATGTTTAGGATTACCCTGCTCAATAGGCATCGGTCACAGTAAGACACAAGCAAAACTCGCCAATCATTTTGCCAAGAAAATTTCCAGTTTCAAAGGCGTTTGCTATTTAGAACAATTAGACCCATTGATTTTGGAAGATTTAATGATCAACACCCCTGCCAAAGAAGTCTGGGGGATTGGTCATCAAATCAGCAAACGTTTACAAGCCTACAATATTTATAGTTGTTATGACTTAACTTTTGCCAATGAACACTATCTTGCTAAAGAGTTTTCAGTGATTATTGCGCGTACAATCCGTGAGCTAAAAGGCCAATCCTGTATCTCACTTGACGATCCAAAAATTCCAAGTAAACGTATTCTGGCATCCCGAAGTTTTTCAAAAGCTCTAAACGATTTAAATCAAATTAAACAGGCTTTGATTTTTCATTTAAATCGTGCACATCGGCGACTCATGTCACAACAACAGCTATGTCATTGTATTCAAGTTTTTTTGTATGAAAAAATCGAAGCCAAGCCCTATAAAAAAGCACATGTACATGCTGTCGGTCTGGAATATTCGACAGATGATCTATTAATTTTAACAAAGTTTTCTTTACAGCAACTTGATGTTTTATTTGATAAAAATAAAAAATATATCAAAATTGGTATAATGTTCTGTGGCTTATATCCTCGCCAGCAACATATTGATGACCTTTGGCAACCTCTTGAACAAATTCATGAGCGTCAAAACCTGATGTTGACTCTAAGTTCGATCAAAAACCGATTTGGCAATGAAAGTTTGCAAGTGGGTTATCATTCCTGCCAGTCCCAATGGAAAATGAAGCAACTTTATTGCTCACCTCATTATCTAACCCGATGGAATGAATTACTTTGTATTGATGATTCACACATGGCAGTTACACAAAATAAATGAACTGTTTTCGTCAATTCGGTTTAAAATAGTATGCGATGAAAAAACGATAAAATTTGTCATTTTTTAACATTGCCAATTTTCAGCAAAGTTTGCAATATAGGCGCTGAGTTTTGGCAAATGCTTTCTGCTTCAATTAAAACAAATTATAAAAAATATGTAGAAATATATGCCATAATGAGCAAACTTTGCAGACATCTTGCAAAGCTTATTTGCATTTTATGAATTGGAGCAAGCAGAATGAGTTCAACCATTTTGGTGATTCATGGACCGAATTTGAATCTGTTAGGAAAACGCGAACCAGAAGTTTATGGTGATCTTACTCTTCAAGATATCAATCAACAGTTGATTAGCCAAGCCCAAAACTCCAGTATTCAATTAGAAACATTCCAAAGCAACTGGGAAGGTGCGATTGTAGATCGCATTCATCAAGCTCAGACCGAAGGCGTTAAATTTATTGTCATTAACCCTGCTGCGCTTACTCATACTTCAGTTGCGCTTCGCGATGCCTTACTTGGCGTTGCCATACCTTTTATCGAAGTGCATTTATCGAATGTACATGCGCGCGAAGCTTTTCGCCATCATTCTTATTTATCTGATAAAGCCGTTGGCGTGATTTGTGGTTTGGGTGCAAAAGGATATTCCTATGCGCTCAACACAGCCATCGAAAAACTACAATCTTCCCATTAATTCACCATGATTTAGGAATACTCACCTATGGATATTCGCAAAATTAAGAAACTCATCGACTTGATGATTGAATCTGACTTACAAGCGATTGAGGTTAAAGAAGGTGACCAATCTATCTCTCTTACTCGCCCAACACCTGTATATACCACTGCGCCAGTAGCCGCTCCCGTTGCTGCGCCTTCTTCAGCACCTGCTGCTAAAACACCCCGTGGTGCTGTCGAAACATCACCAATGGTTGGCGTATTTTATGCAGCACCAAGTCCAGGTGAAGCGCCGTTTGTGAAAGTTGGTCAAACTGTTTCTGCGGGTGAAACGTTGGGTATTATTGAAGCGATGAAAATCATGAACCCAATTGAGGCAACTCAAAGCGGTGTTGTTGAAGAGATTCTAGTGAAAAACGGTGACGTGATTCAGTTCGGTCAACCATTATTCCGCTACCGCGCGTAATCCACGGGGGCATGTATGTTGCAAAAAGTATTAATTGCAAACCGTGGTGAAATCGCATTACGAATTACCCGTGCTTGTAAAACATTAGGCATTAAAACTGTTGGTATTTATTCTGATGCCGACAAAGATTTAATGCATCTACGTTTCGTCGATGAAGCTGTATGTATTGGCCCGGGTGCAAGTAGTGATAGCTATTTAAATATTCCTGCAATTATTACAGCAGCAGAAATTACAGGTGCAGATGCCATCCATCCCGGTTATGGCTTTCTCTCAGAAAATGCGGAATTTGCCGAAATTGTAGAAACCTCAGGATTCATCTTTATTGGCCCACGCCCTGAACATATCCGCTTAATGGGCAATAAAGTCTCTGCTATTGTTGCTATGAAAAAAGCAGGTGTTCCAACTGTTCCAGGTTGTGACCATGCGGTAACCATTCACAATGCACTGGCTGAGGCCAAAGAAATTGGTTTTCCGTTAATTGTCAAAGCAGCTTCTGGTGGTGGTGGTCGTGGGATGCGCATTGTTGAGCGTGTCGATACTCTACTTGAATCTGTTCAAGCGGCACAACGTGATGCTGAAATGTGGTTTGGTGATGATACCGTCTACATGGAACGTTTTCTGCAAAAACCACGTCACGTAGAAGTACAGGTTTTGGGTGATGGTAATGGTCATGCGATTCATTTATATGATCGTGATTGCTCATTACAACGTCGTCATCAAAAAGTTTTAGAAGAAGCACCAGCACCGAATTTACCAGAGCAAGCACGCGCTGATATTTTAGAAGCGTGTGTCAATGCGTGTAAGCTCATGCAGTATCGCGGCGCAGGCACATTTGAGTTTCTATTTGAAGATGGTGAGTTCTTCTTTATTGAAATGAATACCCGTGTTCAGGTGGAGCATCCTGTCACTGAAATGGTGACTGGCATCGACATCATTGAACAGCAGCTGCGTGTTGCTGCAGGTCTAGGGCTTGAAATTGAACAGTCTGATGTGGAAGTACGCGGTCATGCGATTGAATGCCGTATCAATGCTGAAGATCCAACCACATTCTTACCTTCACCCGGAAAAATTGAGCATTTCTATGCGCCAGGTGGTGCGGGTATTCGTCTGGATTCACACATCTATCCGGGCTATAGCATTCCGCCTTACTACGATTCTATGATTGCTAAATTGATCGCTCACGGTAAAGATCGCGAGACCTCATTGGCTCGTATGCGTCAAGCATTGGATGAGATTATTCTCACTGGGGTGAAAACCAATATTCCTTTGCATAAAGACCTTATTTTACAAGATAAAAAATTCTGTGCTCAGGCTATGGATATTCACTATCTTGAAAAACATTTGCTCAAACAATTAGAAGCAGCACCCACTGAAAAAGTTTAATGTTAAAAAAAACCTCTTATTTCGATAAGAGGTTTTTTTAAATCAACACCAGTACAATTATTATTTCAATAAATTAAGGCAAAACACGTCTTAGGGTTGCAAAGCATTGCTGCCCATTTTCGCCTGCACAAAAATTAATCGTGTTTGGTGATTTCCACTGAACGAAATATTGTGAAACTTCGCCTGATTGGTCTTCTTGCTGACCTGAACAATCGACTTCGTTATTGTCATATTTGATCTGCATAATGAGCGCAGGAAGTTTCTCTTTCATGTCCTGAGATGGCTGATAATCATACACACCGTATGACCACTCTTTGCCACTCTTGACTACAACTTCATTGGCATTACGGAAATTATAATATTCCACACATTTTTTATTGGTCGGAATTTCCATTCCCCATAAACCCATAATTTCTGGACGAGTTTCGATTTGAATGGTGTTGGCATTTAAATCCATCGCCTGAGCTTCTGTTTCCACTTGTTTTTGCTCTGCTTCATCTGCCATAGCAAATGAACAGCAAAGACTTAATAATCCAACAATATAAATATTTTTCATAGATTTATTGATAACTAAACGCATGGACTTAACTTATCATACTTTTTGAAAATTACATTCGATCATAACGATATAAAAACAATATTTTTATATGTAGATCAAGCAACTCAAATCGGAAACCATCACCATACTTGAATAAGTTACGTAATTGATTTAAAACCTAATTCAATAAAATACAAGATACACAAAAGGGACATATGAAACTCAACGAATATATTCATTATGATGGATTGGGACTTGCACAACTGATCGAAAAAAAAGAAGTTCAACCAATAGAATTACTTGAACTCGCGCTACAACGCTCAGATCAGGTCAATCCAAAACTGAATGCTATTATTATTCCAATGCATGAATATGCAAAAAACAGAGCCAAACAGCAACTGACTGGTGCATTTGCTGGTGTTCCATTTTTAGTGAAAGATTTATTTCAGGAATATGCAGGTATTCCTACCTCATACGGTTGTAATGCTTTAAAAAGTCGTCAGTATACCCCCGAGACTAATGCTGAAATTGTAAATCGCTGGGAAAAAGCAGGAATCATAACTTTTGGTCGTACCAATACACCTGAGTTCGGAATTAAGGGAATTACTGAACCCGACGCTTGGGGAAGTTGTTCAAATCCATGGCATCTAAAGCATAACAGTGGCGGTTCTTCTGGAGGTTCTGCATCCGCAGTGGCAGCAGGAATCGTGCCGATCGCAGGTGCTGGCGATGGTGGAGGCTCTATTCGTATTCCGGCATCTTATTGTGGACTATTTGGTTTAAAACCAAGTCGCGGGCGTACCCCATGGGGACCACAAATGAGTGAAGGCATGCATGGTGCTGTAATTCAGCATGTACTGACTAAATCTGTACGCGACAGTGCAGCCATGCTCGATGCGACACATGGCTTTGAAAACAGTTCATTGTTTAAAATTGAGAAACCAGAACGTCCTTTCTTAGAGAACTTAATACGTCCTCCTCAACAGTTAAAAATTGCATTTAATACACAATCACCCATTGGTACAAAAATATCTAAAGATGCTGTGGCAGCGGTCAAACATACTGCCGAACTCTTGGAATCATTGGGGCATATTGTGGTTGAAGATACCCCTAAAATTGATGGCATGTCACTCGCTAAAGATTTCATCACCACATGGTTCAGTCAATTTTCATATATGTTGCATCAAATCAAACAAATGTCAGGTGCGACCGATGATGAATTTGAGCTTGATTCACTTGCTCTTGCTGCCTTTGGTGCAAAAACTACAGCACATGAGTATATTCATAATCTAAATAACTGGGGTATTTATGTCACCCAGATGAACCAATTCTTTGATCAATATGATTTATATTTAACTCCTGCTACCGCTTCAGTTGCACCTAAAAATGGTGAGCTCGCCACCCCCAAATGGCAACAACCTGTGATCAAAGCGTTACTTAAAATAGGTCAGGCACACTATTTGGCAAAAGGCAAACTGGTCGAACAGATCATCCGTGAAAACCTGAAGTGGGTTCCCTTTACCCAGTTGGCTAATATTACAGGATTACCCGCGATGTCAGTTCCCCTATATTGGAACAAAGACCATCTTCCACTAGGTTCGCAGTTTATTGCCCCTTTTGCTCGTGAAGATCTTCTTTTCCAACTTGCAGGACAATTAGAACAAGCGCAGCCTTGGTCAAAAAAATATCAAGATATTGTGGTTTAGTTACGCATCGAAATAGGTTGTTCAAACTGACTGGGCAACCATTTAACCCATAATAATCCGAGTAGGACTATTCCAGATGCGCTTATAAAAATAATAGAACCGCCATAAATTTTCCAATAATGCCCTGCCAAGATACTTCCAAAAGCAACTCCCAAGCCCCACATCGTGCTATATAAAGCCTGACCACGTCCTTGTTGCCCTGCGGAAAAATTTTGGAAAATCATTCGCATGGCGATTAGATGAAATAATCCAAAACTAAACGCGTGAATCGTCTGTGCAGCAAATTGAGCAATAAAGCTGTTTGAAAATAGTCCTGCGACCATCCAACGAATACTCGTCATTATCAGACATAAACTGACCAATTTTTTTAACGAATAACGCGATAAAAACAAATGGGCGTAAGCAAACATGATAATTTCAGCAATAACACCAACCGCCCATAAGAAACCTATTTCTGTCGTTGTAAAATCCGCTTCTTTTAAATAATTACTATAAAAACTATAAAATGGTGCATGTGAAAATAATAAAATAAATTCAATAGCAAAAAAAGCAAGGATGTGTGGCCGTTTTAAAATAGGAAGTAAGGGTTCAAGCGTTGTTTGAGAACGTGGTGCTGAGTCTGGCTCCTGAATCGTAAATGACCAAATAAATGCTAAAAAAGCAACACTCAATAACAGAACTGGCAGCATGGCAATTGGAATGATTTCTAATAATGCGCCAATACTAAACACACCGACGATGAATCCAACAGAACCCCATTTACGAATTTTGCCATATAGTTTGCTGCGTTGCTCCCCAAGCCAAAATAAAGTCACCCCTTCAAACTGAGCTAAAATTGCATTCTGAAAAAAACTGAAAATCAACATTAATAAGGCTATTGACTGAAAAGTATTGGGAATCATAAAAATTGCGAACCAAATACAAGACTCCATCCATGTTGCAATGCGCACTAATCGCATTCTTTTGCCAGATTTATCTGCAATCCATCCCCAGATAAAGGGTGCAAAAAAGCGAGTAATAATTGCAATTGAAGATAAAATACCAATTTCTTGATAATTAAATCCTTGATCCTCCAGATACAAACTCCAATACGGCATAAATGTTCCCACGATCGCATAGTAGCAAAAATAGAAACCACCGAGTTTGGTCGTGATTGAAAGGCTTAACACTGTGTAATATTCCTATTTATTTTCAATAATTTAATCTTGCCTGTAATTACATATAAAGGTATCAATTGTAATTTATAGACTGATTAATAGTTGATTAAAATTAGCAAATTAAATAATGACTTAGACAATTCTATCATCCTGTATTAAAATTTATCTATGTTCTTAATCTTATTTAAATTTTTACGATAAAGATAAATTTATTTTAAAGCGTTAATCAAAAAAAGAAGTTAAATCACTAATCAATGCTCCTTTTTTTTAAAAAATTCAAACAACAAATTTTTAAAAATTAAATTTATGGAACAATGTTCCAATTTTACAACATCTTTGTTAGTATCAATCACACATGACAAGATGAACATACTTTCATCATTAAAAAGACCACATGGAAATTGGCTTAAATAGATATGAAAATTGCGATCGATAGTTATTGTTTTCATCGTTACTTCGGTGAAATTTATCCAGATTTAGAGCAATCTCCTTCACAGAAAATGAATCTCTTAGAATGCATACAATTATGTACCACGTTTGGAATTGAAGGAATTTCTATTGAAAGTTTTATGTTGGATTGCCCTTCTCAGCAGGATATCCAACAATTAAAACAAATACTTATACAACATCAGCTTGAACTGGTCTGGGCGTGGGGACATCCATCAGGGTTATATTCAGGTCAGAAACCTGAACTGCTACAAGACCTATATCGGCATATCCAGATTGCCAAAGCACTTGGGGCCAAGGTCATGCGTATTTGTGCAGGAGGACGTAAAACTCGTCCACAAACGGATTGGCAAAGTCATAAAGAGGCTTTGGTTCCATTGTTACAACAAGCTGCCCTGTATGCTGAACAATTTGATTTGGTCTTGGCATTGGAAAATCATGTTGATTTTTATACGGATGAAATCGTTGATCTGATTCAAAGCATTGGCTCCCCTTATTTGGGGATCTGCCTAGATACCGCCAATAATTTACGCATGCTCGAAGACCCGTTGCAAGCGATTGAGAAAATGCTGCCCTATGCCAAGGCGACACATATCAAAGATGTCACAGCGTACCAAGGTGATCCCAAAACTTTTGGATTTTGGCCAAGTGTTCCCGCAGGTCAAGGTATTATCCCTTTAGAAAAAACACTGAAGTGGTTGGCCGAACATAATTATCAGGGTTTATTGGCGCTAGAAATTGATTATTTACATCCAGATTATATGCAAAATGGTACTGAACATCAGGCCATTCAAGACAGTATTGATTATTTAAAACAATTACGGGCATCTCTACAACCACAGCAAGGAGCAGCATAAATGAAAAAGATCGCGATTATTGGTGCAGGTGTCATGGGTAAAAAACATGCTCAAACCATTCAACAGCATCCTGAAACAGAATTGGTTGCAGTCTGCGATCCATTTTCAGAAGCGTTGGCACAAGAATATCAACTACCCAACTTTCAAAATCTCGATACTTTATTAAAAGAAGTTCAGCCAGATGGTGTGATCATTGCTAATCCAAATCGTTTTCATGTCAATACTGCGATTCAGTGTATGCAGGCAGGTGTCCCAAGTTTGCTTGAAAAACCATTAGCATTAAATACCGAAGAAGCGTTATATTTAATTGAACAACAACAGCATTATCAAGTTCCAATTTTGGTTGGGCATCACCGTCGCCACAATAAAATTATTCAGCAGGCATACGAATTGATTCAAACAGGCACCCTAGGTCAGATCAACACTTTTAATGCCCTGTGGTCAGTCTATAAACCTGATTCCTATTTTGATATTGAGTGGCATCGTAAAACCGGTGCAGGCCTACTCGCAATCAATCTGGTGCATGATCTGGATCTGATGCGTTATTTAAATGGTGAGATTGAATCGGTGCAAGCCATGATGTCGTATCGAAATCGACAACTTGAAGTCGAAGATACTATCTCGATTCTGGTACGTTTTAAAAATGGATCTTTAGGTTCACTCATGGCCTCGGATGCTGCGGTTTCACCGTGGGGATGGGATCAAAATAGTGAAGAAAATAAAAACAGTTTTGCTACTTCACCTGATCAAAATTGCTATTTCATTAGTGGAACACAGGGCGCGCTGAGTGTGCCGAATCTGGAATATTGGAATTATCCAAGCGAAACAGCAAAAAGTTGGGCCACCCCTCTCATCAAAAATAAGCTAGAACCCAACAAAGACGAAGATGTGTATATCTCACAACTTTCACATTTTGTTGACGTGATTGATGGGACTGCGCAACCGATCTCATCACCAGAAGATGCGATTAAGAATATTCAGCTTTTGGAGTGCATTGAAAAAGCGGCCAAAGAACAGCGCACGATTCATCTTGAATCTTTAGATGGATTCGCTCAATCAGCCTGAATCAAATCAGTTAAGCGGCAAATCTTTTCAAATCGACCGCTTAACTTATCCATCTTAACTTGGTTTAATTTTTGCCCTTTCTTTAGCCCAGAAAGGGCTTTTTTAATAGGTCTTTTTTTAATATTGACTGACCTGATTCAGTAACTCGATATCAGCAGAATCTAATTGCAGTTTCATGGCTTTTACAAAAGAATCCAGTTGCAGCGTGGAGGTCGCTGATGCAATCGGAGCTGTAATACTCGGTTGTGCCATGGTCCAAGCCAGAGCAATTTCAGATAATTCAGCCTGATACTTTTCTTTTAACTGATCCATAGTATTTAAAATATTCAGACCACGTTCATTAAAATAGCGTTCTAACTGACGTTTACGCGCCGAATGTTGTAACTGATCCAAATCTCGATATTTACCTGATAAAAAACCCGCAGCCAGACTAAAATAAGTGATGACTTTTAACTGATTTACTTCACAAATCGGTAAATATTCAGTTTCATATTGCTCACGCTCGACCAGACTATAACCCGGCTGAAAAATTTCATATTTGGGTAAACCCTGTTCAGCACTGACTTGCAATGCCTGTTGCAACTGCTCAGCTGAATAATTGGATGCACCAATTTTTAATACTTTTCCTTCCGCGATAAGATCCGCATAGGCCGATAAGGTTTCTTCTATTGGGGTATCTTGGTCAGGATAATGGCTTAAATAGACATCGAGATAATCGGTATTTAAGCGTTTTAATGAAGCTTCAATCGCTTGTTTGATATATTTTTTAGACAAGCCTTTTTTATCTTCAGCAAGTGGCGCACCCACTTTGCTGATCAAAATAATTTTATCGCGATGAGAAGGTTTGTGTTGTAACCAGTGTCCAATCACCGTTTCAGATTCACCACCCTGATGTCCTTGTACCCATGTCGAGTAGATATCGGCAGTATCAATGGTGTAGATCCCATGCTCTAGGGCATAGTCGAGCAAGTTAAACGATTGCTGCTGATCAACAGTCCAACCAAAGACATTACCACCAAAAATGATTTTTGAAAATTCTTTAGAAAATGCGTGTGATTGATGCATGATATCCTCAATGGTATTTGATTTTACTACTAATTTTTTTGATTAAAACTCGATATAAAGACAGAAAAAGCCAGTTCTAAACTAGCTCTTTGCTGCAATCAAATATGTTGATTTTTATTTCAATGGTGAAACTGCTGTTGGTAATGCGATCATAGATTGCATTTCATGGGTGAGCCATTGTGGGCCACCTTTTGGCGGCCAAATTCCATCAGCCACCGCTTTGGCACGGACTTCAGAGCGTTCATTTAATGAAGTATATGGCCAAATGCTGACAATACGAGGCGTACCATCCAGTGCGTACATGGCAATGGTCAATTTTGAATATTGAGTACGTATTGGCACCGCATTTTTCCATGCTTCAAGCACATGGGGTACACCACCATGCTTGAGTTCATAGGTACGAATTTCATAAACAGGGCCAAACTCGCCTAATTCAACTTCTGGCAAGAAATCAAAACCTGCAAAATTTTCCACCGAATATTGAATAATATTTTCAGCCGCACCAAAGAGATTTTCCTGAGTGGCTAAACGGGCATTTTCTGTATCTAATTCTTGTTGAGATGCATAACTGCGTAACACCACGACTTGATTCAGTTGCCCAATATCAGAGAAAAAGACGCCCAGTAATTTACCGTTTGCGGCCTGATCCTGATAAAAATGTTGAATCCCTTGCGCAACCGCGGCAGTTGTACCCATTTTGATGGTGATATTAATCAATTGATAAAGTTTCATGCGGATCTCCGTTGTGGTGTTGCTTGAGTCGATTGTTGATGTAGCGGATGAGATTGTTCGGTTAATTTACCCGCGGCGAATTGAGCAATCCGCCATGCGAATACCATGCCCGGCCCAAGTGTGGTGCCAGGCCCCGGATAAGTGCCTTTAAAAATTGAAGAGAGATCGTTGCCACAGGCAAATAATCCTGAAATTACTTGATTGTTTTGGTCTAAAACGCGGCCATAGGCATCACCTGCCAAACCACCACTGCTGGCGCAGTCCATAGGAATTACTGGCAGCGCGTAATATGGGCCTTGTTCCAATTTACCCAAACAAGGGTTCGGTTGAACTTCTGGATCTCCATTGAAACGATTCATCACTCCTGAACCTTTGCCAAAGTCGCTATCTACACCCTGCTCGACCATTCGATTAAAATGTTGAACGGTTGTGAGCAAACCTTGTGGATCAATACCTGTTTTTTTCGCCAATGCGTCCAGACTATTTGCAGCAAATAAATAATTGGCTTTTAGGTAATCACCTAGCTTTTTGGCTCCGGGTAGCACAAAGCCCAAACCATATTTTTGAATTGCAGTATGGTCACAAATCAGATAAGACTGAATTTTTGCTTTGCCACGATTACTTTTGATTTGCGCCATACAAAAGTCATGATAGGAGTCAGATTCATTGACAAAACGCTTGCCATCTTCATTGACCGCAATCACGCCCGGTTTGGCACGATCAAGAATAATGTGCGGCCAAATCGCTTTATAACCATTGGCATGCGTATGGATCGAACAAGGAAAGTACAACACGCTACTGTCTACAGAAGGATCAAGTTTTGCGCCTTTTTGCAATGCTTTGCTCAATCCATCGCCAGTATTGGACAGCGGTGACAATGAATCGGCAATTAAACCTTTAGGAAATAATTGTTGTCTAAGTTGCGCATTCCAACCCACACCCCCTGTGGCTAAAACTACGCCTTGACGTGCATAAACCACTTGAGTGCCTTGTTCAGTCTGAATTTTGGCCCCTACGACTTTGCCATTTTCAACGATCAATTCTTGTAAAGCTGAATTTAACCAAACAGGCACCTGTTGCTGTTTTAAATTGTGGAACAGGCTTCCTACCAGTGCATTGCCCATAACTAAACGTGTACCACGATTAAAACGCAAACGTGACCAGAAATAAGGCAACACCACTTTAAACGTGGTCATTAAATTTTGAATGCTTTGCACAGGATTCAGCAATGCATTTAACTCATTACGATTGACCATCATGCCACCCAGCCCCATAAATTCAGGTCGTGGTGGGCGCACATATTTAAAATCTGCACCCAATACACGCCCATCAAACTCTGCGGGTGCTAAAGCACGACCACCAAAAGCTTCACCGGGCTGGTTTTTGACATAGTCAGGATGTGCCAGACACGCATTTAATTTAACCGAGGTTTTTTCGTCCAGCTCACGAATCATATCGGCACTGGAAGCCAAGAAAGCTTCACGCAGCTCTTCACCACCACGATCACCCACCACCGATTTCAGAAAAATACGTGCTTGTTCAATATCATCAGGCACACCTGCTTTTACACTTAAATGTGATCCCGGCGCCCAAATTGTACCGCCTGAAGTCGCCGAAGTTCCTCCTACCTGCGTGGCCTTTTCACAAAGGAGTACATTTAAACCATTCAACTTGGCAAACAAGGCAGCCGACATTCCCGCTGCACCTGCACCCATCACCAATAAATCGACCTGTTGATCCATATTGAATTCTCCTTAACACTGCTCAGAGCATGCAGCAGCAGAATAGTCATTACTTGCTCGTGCCTGTTGTGCAATCTGTTTTGCCGCGATATAGCCAAAGGTCATGGCTGGCCCAAGCGTAATGCCACCGCTTGGATATTGGCCGCCCATTATGCTATTCAAATCATTTCCTGCCGCATATAAACCGCGAATCGGTTGACCCGTTTGTTTATTTAAAACATTGCCATGTTCATTGGTGATTAAGCCTGCAAAAGTTCCCAGACTTCCCGGCATAACCTCCACTGCATAAAATGGCCCATGCTCGATAGGCGCAATACATGGATTCGGTTGATGTTCCGCATCTCCCTGCGCTTTTTGATACGGCGTGCTTCCGCGATGAAACTCAGGATCCTGACCTTGCGCTGCATGTTGGTTGTAGGATTGAACCGTTTTTTGAAACTGTAATGCGTCGATTCCACAAGCCATCGCCAGCTCATGTAAGGTTTTGCCCGACTTTAAATAACCATTATCCAACCAAGATTGCATGGAAATAGGAAAAGGTTTGACCGCCCCCAAACCATAACGGCGGATAAACTGATGATCACAAATCAACCAGCAATGAGCTTGACCACCTTTGTTTGTACTTTTAAATAAATCTTTAATAAAAGCAGGATAAGAATCCCCTTCATTGGTAAAACGGCGACCATTTTTCAGTACAGCGATCAGTCCTGGTTTACCACGTTCAACCAGATGCGGAAAACGGCCCAAAGTACCATCCAGACGCGGCATCAGTGAAACTGGTGCCCATGCACCTGCCCAAGGTAGATGCTGATCAACTACTGCACCGATCGCTTCGGCTGCTTTTAAACCATCGCCTGTATTGGTTTCAGGCGCAGCTGAATGATGCGGTGTGCCGTCTGCGACATGCTGAAATAAAGCCTGCTTGCGTGTTTCATCATGCGGAAAACCACCTGTTGCCAAGATGACAGCATGTTTGGCATTGATCTTGACCCAACCTGCGGGAGTTTTAAATAATGCGCCTGTGACGTGTCCATTTTCTTCAAATAACTCAGTCATGGCATGATTGGCTAAAAGTTGAACGTGCTGATTCAAAGCCGATTTGATTAAACGAGCGACCAAGGCATTTCCATTGACAATTTGTGTTGATCGTTTTCTTAACAGCAAATCGGCGAAATGACGTAATACACGTTTGGTCGCATAGATAAAGGAGGATAGCGCGCGAAAGGTATTAATGAAATGCTTCATATCTGCGCCAGATGCAATCCCCATTCCCCATAATGTGGTTTCCGGAATAGCTGGACGTAATAAATGCAATTGATTGCCTAAAGCACGACCATCATACGGTGCTGCAACAATCGAACGCCATCCAACCCGAGAACCCGCGACATCGAAAAAATCTGGAACTGTTGCGCCAATATTGAATTTCACCTCAGTATGTGTTTCAAAAAAATCGACCATTTCAGGTGCTTGGGTTAAGTAAGTATGAATTTTTTGCTCATCATACTGCTCACCTAAAATATTCTTGAGATACTGTTTCGGTGCTTCAATCGGTTCAGCTTGTCCTTCACGCTGTGCATGTGGCGTATTCGGAATCCATAACCAGCCACCAGATACTGCGGTCGTACCCCCAAAAACAGCAGATTTTTCGGCCACAATCACTTTCAAGCCTTGCTGTGCGGCGGTGACTGCACTGGATAAACCGCCTGCGCCTGAACCAATCACCAGAACGTCACAATCATAAGATTGGCGAATTGGCATGGTCGTGGTCTGGAAAGGATATTGGATGGTTGCATTCATAGACATTTACCCCGCAACAGCATTCTGCTCGGCTTCGGCAACGAGTTGTTTCATTGCATTTAAATTAATTTGGGCACGTTCCAGTGCGGGGCGTTGTGCTAACATCAAGTTTGGAACTTCAGCCGCTAAGGTCATATTGGCAGGCAAGGCACGAATCAGACTCACCAAATCAATTTCACCCTGCCCCGGAACCAACCGATTTGAACGTGCAATCTTGATCAGTCCCGCATCACTCGAATCATAATGCGCGAGTCCATCACAGAGTTGCACGTAGTTGATACGTTTTGGATCAAGCGCTTCACTTGCTCAAGTGTTGAATCAGAACGATCAAAATGCAGCGAATCAATCAAGATCGCAGCATTATCCTGTCCTGAAGCCTCAACAATCTGCTGTGCCTGAGTCAGGTTTTTTACGTCTGTCCACGGCATAAATTCCAGATCACAGCTCAAGCCATACTGCTGACTCAGCTCACAAAACTGCGCAAAGTTTTGGGTTAAACGTGCCTGTTCAGGATCATTACCTGCAATCAAAATATGTTTGGCACCTAACTGCTCTGCAACCTCTAAAAATTGCAAATATTTTTTAGCTTCAAATTCAGGCGTAATTCGTATAATTTCGACATCCGCGACCTTAACGCCAGTATCTTTTAGAGCGGCTTGAGTTTCCTTGATTAAAGATGCATCTGTTAAAATTGGATAATCCGCTTCATTGGGTGCTGCGGGCAGCAAGCGTAAGCCCACTGCCGCATAACCACATTCAGCCGCAATTTTTACCGCATCAACAGGACTGACATCAGCAACGGTTAGAAATGACAGTGAATATTCACGCTGCATCTTGCTGCTCCTGATCTTGCTTTAATAAATACGCCACCATCAGATCCCGTACCTGAACAAACATATCCGTGCCTTTGACTACATCACAGCCCAAGGCAGTTGCATGCTGTACAAAAGGCGTATTTTCAGGGCTTGTGACCACGTCTGCGATCGACATCTCTGCGCTTAATTGATCGAGTTGAAAAGCTGCTGACGGATCACCATTCATACCCATCGGTGTTGCATTCACCACCACGTCATAACCTGTTGGGTTATTATCATGTGCTATAACCTTACCTAAATTAAGCTGCTGAAGCTGTTCAACCAATTGCTGTTGACGCTTTTGATCAACATCAAAAATGGCCAATTCACTGACTTCCGCTAGAAGCAATTCATAAGCAATGGCCTTACCAGCACCACCCGCACCCGCCAAAATTGCACGTTTATTTTTCAGTTCGATATGTTTATTGCGGATCGCCTGCACCATGCCTTTACCATCAAGCATGTCGCCTTCCCAACCTTCTGCACAACGGCGAATGGTATTGACCGCACCAATAAACTGAGCACGGGGGCTAAGCTTCTGGCAACATGCCAAAGCCGAAATTTTATGCGGCACAGTTACAATTAAACCGTCCGTATTGTTCAAATACAGGTTTTGCTGAACAAAATCTGGAAAATGCGCAGGTGCAACATCGGCAGGTGCCACAATCGCATTGAGTCCTTTTTTTAACAGTTCCAAAGTCACACCTTCAGGCGATTTGACTTGTACAATCGGATGTCCTACTACAAAGTAAAGACGAGTCGAACCATTCAATTGAATATCCATTATTCAATCTCCTTAAAAATCTTAGATTTAGAGAGCTTTGCTGTGAGTGTTAAATCTGAATTCTAGGCTTGAACGTTATTCAGTTCTTGCTGACGTAACTTTTTGGGTGAATAGAAAAACTTCATGATCAAAAGTGCCAGAATAATGCCAAATGCAGGCAGGCATAAAATCAAAAAGATTTTGCTTGCAGGCCAGCCTAAACTCAAAAAATAAGCCCCTGCAAATGCACTACCGACCGCACCCAAACGCCCAATCCCATGCATCCAACTATTACCTGTCGCACGTGCAAATACTGGATAAAAAGCACTTGAAACACTATTTAAACCAGCATTGGCACCGTTCATCCACATACCAATAAAGAAGCACATTACGCTATACATCACAAAGTTATGTCCTACTTCACCAACAAACACCATGAAAGTGATTGCGACAACGTAACCAATCACTAGACCAATATGTGGATTGATCTTGTCCATCAAATAACCACAAGCAATACAGCCAATTGGACCACCTAACTGATAAATCGCCGTAATCAAAGAAGCCTCACTAATGCTAAATCCAAATTCATGGCTCATCATTGGTAACCAACTTCCGAGCAAATACACCACGAATAGACCTGATGCGTAGCTCCACCACAGCAGAAAGCTTCCCAATACATAAAATGGACTTAAGACTGTTTTGACAGGATTAGTGGTACTGGTTTTGGCTTTTGGCAATACAAAAACTTTATTGCGTGTATCAAAATCAGGTGCCATTTTATTAATGATGGCATCAATTTCTGGCTTAGGATGTTGCTTTAACACCTTATAACCAATCGATTCAGGTAAAGTAAAAATCGCAACAACAGCAAGGATAATTGGTAATACACCACCAATAATCATCATGGCATGCCAGTTGTAGTGTGGAATTATCCACGCAGCAAGAAATCCACCAATTGCTGCACCAATGGTAAAACCACTCAAAATAATCGTCACCATACGTCCATTCAAACGCATTGGTGAATAATCTGTGACTAAGGTAACTGCTTGTGGCATCACACCGCCCATAAACAAGCCTGCAATGAAACGATACATCATCAATTCGGTTACACCGCTCGAAAGCGCAGCCAATAAAGTAAATAAACCAAAACCCAACAGGTTAATGATTAATAATTTTTTACGACCAAATTTATCTGCTAAAGGCCCTGAAACGACCGCGCCCAATGCCAAACCAACCAATGCAGCACTCATTACAGGCGCAAGATCGGTCGTGCTAATGCCCCACTCCTGCTTAATTACGGGTGCAACAAAACCCATGATTGAAATATCGATACCATCTACTACGACAATCATCAAACACAGAAAAATGACTAATTTCTGCATTGGGGAAACACGATTTTCATCGATAAACTCCCTTAAATCGATTTGTTGAGTCATACACTTTCTCCATTAGTGTTTATTGACAAATGTGCTTTTTCCATTGCACGGTCAATCTTGTTCTCAATTCTTTAACAAACTATTAAAAAATGGGAAACCGCCTTCCCAAATGATTTATCTCATCGGCATTTAAGATAGAATCTACAGCAACTATAATCTGTTTTTTAAATTTTTGGAACATTGTTCCAAAAAATATCAGGATTTTTATGATTAGTAATACCGATCGTTCTTTAGCCATTCTTGAAGCACTATTAAAACAAGTCGATGGATGTGCTTTAAGTCAGATGTCAGTTGACCTCGATATCCCCAAATCAGCCATGCATCGCATTTTGACTGCCATGAAAGATATGGGATATATCTATCAGGATGACATTACTCAACATTACAAACTGACCCTAAAAATTGCCTCTATGGGTCTGAGCTATTTGTCTTCACGTTCAATTACAGAAACCTTCCAACCCTACTTAAATGAACTGGCTGAAACCTCTTCTGAATTGGTACGCCTTGGACTCATCGAAGATGAAAAGATCATCTGGATCGGAAAAGCACAAGGCGCGAAATCTGGACTAAAATACGATCCAGATTCAGGTAATGTCGCTTATTTGCCTGCATCTGCCTGTGGTTTAGCGTATTTGTCGGAGCTTGATCAACATGACTTCAAACGTTTGGTAGAACGTGAAGGTTTTGAAAAAGCCCAGAACTTTGGTCCAAATTCACCTAAAAACCTGACCGAACTTGAACAAATGATTGAGGCATCGAAACAGCGTGGTTATGGTGTGATTAGTGACACCTATGAACTAGGCATGTCGGCGATGGCTAAAATCATTATTAATCCGCAAACGGGTCAACCTTTTGGCACAGTCAGTATCGC
The DNA here is from genome assembly GCF_000368825.1 of Acinetobacter ursingii DSM 16037 = CIP 107286. Taxonomy (GTDB): domain Bacteria; phylum Pseudomonadota; class Gammaproteobacteria; order Pseudomonadales; family Moraxellaceae; genus Acinetobacter; species Acinetobacter ursingii. The sequence continues at coordinate 37,446 of NZ_KB849717.1, forward strand.
GGGGCCATCAGTGCGTTTAAGTCCAAAACGTATTGAAGAGCTTGCTCCTGCATTACATGCCACTTCAGATAAAATTGCGTCGATCATTAATTTAATCCATATTTAATTTTAAATTTCCTCTGGCAATCGAAACTAATTTTTCGATTGCCAGTCTTGTATTTTTCTTTGCGGCATTTCATTGCTTAAATAGCATCAGCTTTAGCCTGATTTTTGACAGGCCAAGAGCGGTTCAACTTTGAATTTAAGTTGGTACATCAGCCAAAGAATTGTGATCATCAAAAATATTGCAATCACAAGCAAGGTCATCACCACTCCCACAGATTCAATTAAATAGCTCGAAAATATGACTGGCCAAATGGTGCCCTGATAGGCAATCAACAAATAACTGGAAAAAATCAGCGGATTTTTTTCGTGATCCATCATTTTGCCAATAAAGTAATAAGCAGCACTCAAAGAAAAACCATGCCCTATTCCAGTTAACAAAATACTCAGGAATAAAAACCCAACTGTATGTTCCACTTCCGCGATAATCAGACTCATTGTGCCCAGTAATAAAGCAGCCAAACCTGCATATAACACATGTAACTCTTTAAAAGATTTACATAAAAGCTGGCTAAATACTGATACAAACAAAATGATTGAAATCGAAACACCTGTCAGTGTTGCTGAAGATTGGATAGGTAATTCATGAATAAATGTTCCAGCCAATGCTGCATATAGACTAAACGCGCCAAAACTACATAACGCAGAAACACTGCATACCCAAAATATTTTACGTGATGGTGTTTGAGGTAAATCAAGGCGCTGTATTTTGAATAATGCAGTCCAATGTGGCTTGTTTTGCAATTTCAACTTAGGTTTGACCCAAAACACACTGATCAAGATCAAAGTCGAGAAGAAAATGATGATCCAGTACGGATCTGCCAATGGTCGCGCAGTATGATCGGCAAATATCCCGCCCAATAAAGGTCCCAAGCCAAAACCTAAGACTGTAATCATCGAGGTGAGTTTTTCCGCGAGTGCCTTATTGGCGAATGGATATTGATCTTTTAAGCCTACCATTGCCGCTGTAGTAATTAGGCCAGACGCAATCCCAATCAAGAATCTGGAAAAACCGAGCCACCAAACCGAGCTTGCGAGTGCAGATAAAAGTAACCCTAAAATGGTGATTGCCAAACTGACCAAAATCACATGCTTATAGTGATAAATAGCGTTCAACTTATTTAGAAACAATAATGAAAAAACCACACCCAACATATAAGCAATAAAAATATAGCCAACTTGTGAGGTACTAATGCCCCATTGCTGCTCATAAATCGCATACAGTGGACTGGCCAAGGCGGTGCTTAATGCAGCCAGACAGAGCGCAAAACTGATAATGCTGTATTGAATACCTGATTTTGGCGTTTGCATGGCATAATCAAAAATGACCTTTTGGTCGATTTTAATCAAATATGACCCCAAGGTCAATTTATGTTAGACTAATAGCTGGAATTGCAAATTTTATTCGGCATGGAAAAACCTAAGACACGGGGCCCGAGCCTTGAAAAAACGCAAGAAACACGAAAAAAGATCATTGATTCGGCTTTGCACCATTTCATCGATGTTGGTTTTGCCCGCGCTAAAATTTCAGAAATTGCCAAAGGTGCTGAGTTAGGTAAAGGTACGATTTATTCTTATTTTGAGACCAAAGAACAACTTTTTGAAGGTGTAATTGATGCATTAATTAATGAGTCGTTTCGCCCAATTCAAGCGAAGGAAATCACTGAGGATGAATCGGTTTATGCATTTATTTGCAAAAAAATTATACCAAGTGTATTCACACTAGAGTCAACAGGTCGTGCGGATATGGCACGTTTAATTTTGCGTGAAGGTAATAATTTCCCTCATATTCGACAAACCTATGTCAGTAAAATTTTTCTACCGATTCAGCGTGAGCTTGAAATACTCACCTTGCTTGCCATAACACGTGGGGAATTATCACTGCAAATTTCACCACAACAATTTGCACTACTCATCGTAAGCCCCATGTGGATGAGCATGATTCATAACGGGATCTTAAGTCCCGATGGATGCTTGCCTATGGTCGAACTTTTCCAAGAAAATCTCAAAATATTGTTTGGACAATCCTAATCAAAACAGGAGAAAGCCATGTGGCTTACTCCTGCTGTTTTCAATCTCTAACATCTAAAAATTAAGTTTCATGGTTAGCCCCGCAACCCAAGCATCTTCAACTTGTTTGACCCCGCCAGGTTGATACACATATTGAAGATTAGGACGTAGCGCAATCACAGGTGACCATTGATAATGATAGTTCAATTCGATATTTAACTCGTTATGCTGAACTGGACTGTACAAAGGATTGGCATAGTCATCTTGAGTGAGTCCCAATAACTGATTAGATGCATTTTGTCGCTCACGCACACGTGGGTTAACCTCAAAATGAGCAAAACCTAATCCAATGGTGTCATTTGGTCGTTGATCAAAAGCACCTTTATACCAAAACGCAAGTTGCTGGCTGGATTTAACGACCGTCGTGGCTGGATCATTAAAGGTAAAATTTGCAGAAACAAATAAACCGCGTTTGACATCATTGTCATGTGCGATGAGTTGTTGCTGTGCATTCAACCAAATACTGTGTCTGCTATCATGCCATTGTCGATTTACAGCTTTTAGCTGAATTTGATCTTGGTCATCTTTTTTGACATCTCTGGTTTTTGCTGTCGAAACAAATCCACCAATTTTATATTCACCCGCTAATCCATGAAACACCTCCAATTTAGGTTTCCATGCCAGTTCTACTGGAATCAAAGCGCCCTTGATATGATCCGTATCCAGATTAAAACCATGTTTTTCCAATGAATTCTCAGGATTGACTTCATAAATGCCCGCACCAATCCACCATGTAGGTAAAAATTGATATTTGGCATTGATCCCCCATTGACTCACTGGATAATTAAACCAGATATCGCCTACGGTTTTGCCGAGTTGTCCACCACATAACATCAAGTTTTGAAACTCACAATGTGAGCTATTAAAGTCATCTGAAAACCCCATTCGACCAAATTTAATGTGTAGCTGATTTTCGATAAGTCCTTTTTTAATCCATGCACTGCTTAAGCGCCACCATTGCCCACGCCCATAAATTTCTTGTGCGCTACTAAATTGTGCAGCTCTTGGGTCACTGATTCGATCATTGGATAAAGACTGACCATCTCGTTTGGTGATGCTGATATTGGCTTGTGTATTGTCCCAATCCGCAATTTTCTCTAGATCCAGTAAAGCTCCAAATGTCCATTGATTGGCGTTGAAAAGCTTCTGTGAGTCGTCATAGCCCCCTTTTAGATTTGTTGCACTTTCATTCTGAAATGCGAGATTAAATTGATAACCTTGTTGTGCCAATTCATTGCGTTTCCCATTCCAGTCACCCAAAAGCCATTTTTGATCTTGAGCAAAGGGTTGAAAGGCAAAAACTGTGTGTGAACTGATCGTTGCGGTCAACATAACAACCAAAGATGTCACTGAAAATTTCATGAATGCTGATCCTTAGCATACGCTTGTTATCGGTTGCATTGAGCAAGACTTCATTCAATTTAAAGTCAGGCTCAATACCTGCTATTTGTTAAATTTTAGGTATGTATCTACCCTGAGCTGATCCCTATACGAATCAAGCCCATCGCAAGTTTTTTTAAATAAATAGCTGAGGATCAAATACGATGAACCTCAGCAATCGACTGGTGTTATTGTTGATCCAGACTGAAGCGTGAGTTGCCAACTTGGTTGATAGATTTGGTTTTGGCACCTTGCATCAAAACTGCAAGTCCAGATAAAACCGCAGGAATCATCAATAAAGAAAACATCGTTGAAAATGGCATGCCCGAACCAATCATCGCGGCACCAGCAAAGGCACTTAGAATTGCACCAAAGCGACCTATGCCATTCATCCAGCTTGCGCCTGTTGCTCTTGCTGATGTTGGATAATATCCTGTTGCCAATGCACTCAGTCCAACCGAACCGCCATTAAAGCTAAAGCCTAAAATCCATGCAAAGATGCACATCAACAGCATATCCTGATTGAAGTGTCCAAGCCCAAAAGTGGCTAATGCACCAATCATCATCGCAATAAACAAGACTAAGCGTGGACGGTAGCGATCCATACACCAACCGAGTGTAATACTGCCAATCGGCCCACCCATTTGAAAGAATGAGGTGACAATAGCGGCTTGCGAAATACTGAAATGATTGGCTTTAATCAGCGTTGGTAGCCAACTACTGCATAGATAAATCAAAAATAAAGCCATGAAATAACTGATCCAGAGCATGATCGTACCATAGCGATATTTGCTTGATAGGATCAGGCTTAGACCCGATTTTTCAGTTTTGACTTCATTTAAATAAATCTGCTGTCCTGCATAAGATTTATCTGGAAAAAGTCGCTTTAAAATCCTCTGGATTTGATCTTGAGAGGTCGAATGCTTCACCACATAAGTTATCGATTCTGGCATTTTCCAATATAAAAATGGCACTAAAACTAACGGCAATACGCCACCTAAGATCAACATACTGCGCCAGCCAAATTCTGGAATCATCCATGCTGCTAAAAAGCCACCTGCCGCCGCACCCAATGAAAAACCACAATACGCCACCGTTACTGAAAAAGACCGACGATGATCTGGCGCATATTCAGAGGCAAGTGTTGCTGCATTAGGGGCAGCAGCACCCGCACCGAGTCCAGTGAGAAAACGATAAATCATCAAATGGTGAATGTCGCTTGAAAATGCCGTCAATAAAGTAAAAATACCAAAGGCCAATACGCTTAAAATCAGGACGGGCTTGCGTCCAAATTTATCGGAAAGCGGGCCTGATACTAAAGCTCCAACTGCAAGTCCAACCAATGCAGCACTAAGCACAGGCGCAAGCTCCTGAGCGCTTACGCCCCACTCCTGAATAATTTGTGGCGCGATTAATCCCATCACCACCACATCCAGACCATCTAACGCAATAATCGCAAAACAAAAGAATAAAATAAGTTTCTGCAACGCACCCATTTTATTTTCGTTGAGTATTGTTTTTACATCCTTCCTGTGTATTTGACTTGTGCTCATTAGATTCTCCTGAGAAAAGCACGAAGTGACCCTTCGGTATTTTTCTCAAAATACCGTTCCTGAAGGGCGTTTTTTTTAAAAAAACTGCTGAGTTAGGGTTGAAGCAAAGAGCTGAGATGTACAGGTTTAACAATTTGATTGACCTGTGACACCACCAATCCTTCTGATGCTTTTAAATAAATTTGAAATTCGGGATCTGTATCTCGGGCATGACTACGTTTTTCGTAATCATCCAGACTGTCATAGCCCCATAAATGTACGACTTGATTCAGTATTCCTACACTACTGACATAAAAACCAAACGGTTCGCCTAAATGCTTCTTTAAAACAGGCATAGCCAATTGATCAAATACCTCTAAAAATTTAGGCATGCAACGCGGCGTGATGTTATAGATACGATGATCCACAATCGGTTTATGAAACATGACGCATCTCCTCAGTAGACTGCTGATTTACAACAGGTTGGGACTGAGAACATAACAAGCCCTGACCGCCTTTTGCCAAATCCGCAATATGTGAGCCTGTGATATATCCAAAGGTCATGATCGGCCCCAAGGTAATCCCTGCACCCGGATAATTTCCACCCATGATACTGGCGCGATCATTTCCAACGGCGTATAAGTCCGTGATTTTTTGATTGGCTTGATCGAGAACTTCACCTGTTACTGCGGTTCGTATACCATCAAAAGTACCCAAATCGCCCATAAATACTTTAACTGCATAAAATGGCCCTTGCTCAATCGGCGCAACACATGGGTTTGGTTTATGCTCTGGATCAGCGAGATAACGGTTAAATGTAGTTGAGCCACGATGAAATTCAGGATCTTCGCCTTTTATTGCACCTATATTGTAATGTTGCACAGTTTTAACCAGTGTTTTGCCATCTATACCCGCATGTTGAGCCAATTCTTCCAAACTATTGCCTTTAATCAAATAACCTTTTTTGATTAATGAACTCAATGGCATAGGTGCAGGTTTGGCATATCCTAAACCATATTTGCTGATGGTTTTTTGATCACAAATAAGCCACATGGCCGTTTCATCAAAATTTTTACAGGCACGAAATAAATCTGCACCGACATCGTGGTAGGAATTTGATTCATTGGTAAAGCGTTTACCGTTTTTTAACACGCCAATAATGCCCGGTTTATAACGATCCAACAAATGTGGAAATACGCCATAACCTTCTGCATCAGGCACTTTAGATACTGGCATCCATGCAGAAGTATCTGCATATTGAAGATCTACAATTCCACCAACAGATTCAGCCAAACGGCAGCCATCACCTGTATTGGTTTTGGGTACAGGAGAAATATGTTCCCCGCCGCGTTTGAGATGTGGATAAGCTTGTTTTAATCGTTCAAGATCATGGGAAAATCCGCCACATGCCAATACCACACCATGTTTGGCTTTGATTTGACAGTTTTGTTGCTGTTGCCCGACTTTAACTCCCGTCACTTTTCCATCATCAAAGACCAAGCCTTGTACCGATGCATTGGTATAGATTGGAATATCCAGATCAAACGCCGACTTCGCCAATCGTGCAGCTAAGGCATTACCACTGGTTACATTGGTTCCTCGGCCATATCGAGCTAATTCTTTTAAGTGAATTGCCAGACGTTTTGCCACATAGATAAATGATGTAAATGATTTCGTCGCATTAAAGAAATGTTTTAAATCAGCATTGGATGAATTAAACATCATACCAATAAAAGTAATGGTTTTAAGCGGTGGACGCAGGCGTTGCATATTGTCGCCCAAACCACGAATATCATAAGGTGCAGCCAAAACTGAACGTCCAATATCTACACCGCCCGGCGCATCAGGGTGATAATCTGGATATAAAGTTGGAATAAATTTAACTGAAGTATTTTTTTCAAAAAATTTAAGCATTTCAGGGCCATAATCTAAAAATGCATTGACCGCATCTGCATTAAAAAAAGATTTTGTTTAGTGCTTTAAATAGGTCAATGCTGCTTCACGACTGTCTTGTATACCCTTTTGCTTGGCATGATGATTTCCCGGAATCCAGAGTACGCCACCCGAAAAAGCTGTTGTCCCTCCAAAAACTTGGTCTTTTTCAAGTACAATCACATTTAAGCCTTTTTTCTTGGCAGTAATGGCTGTCGATAAGCCACCTGCACCAGCGCCAACCACAACTAAATCACATTCAAGCTGTTGGGGTAATGTTGTATTCATTGTTGTCACTCCTTGCGACGTTCCCTACGTTCATTCGCCTCAGCGATCAAGGCTTCACAATACTGCTGTGAGACCAAAACGTCTTTACTTCTTATTAAACTACTGAGCAAAGTTAATTCCGACCAGATCAGTTTGTTCTAATTCAGGCGATCATCGCGCAAATCAACCTTATATCGTGCATTGATTATAAAAAAAGCAGATTAAAACGATCATTTAATGAAATACAATTTAAAAACAATATGTTAAAACTAGGACATAAAAAAAGCGTTCATCCTGAACGCCTTCATCACCTCTCGCGCAGTTAGATCATATCCCGAATTTCTTTGGCAGCTTCTTGTAGTAAAGGTAAAACCGTGTTGATCAAATAATGATCATTCACTTTAGCGATCGGAGCAACTGCATTGAGTCCTGCCACAATATGACCCCTTTGATTAATAATTGGAATCGCAATTGCCGTGACACCAAGTTCATATTCCTCGGCTGAAATACAATAACCATTGTCTTTAATATGCTGTAACGCAGCTAAAAAATCATCCTCCTCGGTATAGGTATAAGCCGTAAGACGCTTAAGTCCATAAAGTTTGATCCAATTTTTTTGTTCTTCTAGTGATTTGTGTGCCAGCAAAATCTTTCCAGTTGAAGAAGCATGGGCTGGAATTCGATTCCCCAAATGAATCCCAAATGGACTCACCCGAAAATTGGCATTTTGCGGAATGCTTCGTGCAATCGGGACAACCTCATAACTGTCCTGCACTACCACTGAAAACACCAGTGAAGTTTTATCAGACAAATGATTTAAAACAGATTGAGCAACTTTAGGTAAATGAGCGGTACTTAAAAAAGCACCTGAAAATTTTAGAACCTTATGGGTCAGCCAATAATAATACTCGTCACTCTCTAAATAACCCAAAAATTTTAAGGTTTTTAAATAACGACGCGCAGCTGTTCGAGTAATGGTGGTACGCTCTGCAACTTGGGTGACATTCAATCGCTGTCTATCTGTCCCAAATGCCTCCAAAATACTCAAACCTTTGGCAAGGCCTGCAATATAGTCATCATATTTGATGGTTTCTTGTGAAAGCTCATGTTGAATAATTTGATCCCGCATTCATTTTTCCTTGTCATTCCCTGTCCGATGTTCGTTCAGTATGTCTGAAGATCGTCTGAAATCACAGCCATGATCTAGAGTAAACAAAACTAAGTACGTAATTTAAAGAGAAGGAATACATCAGAATCGGAGTAGTAATGCTATCCACATCACTTCGACCAGAGTTTGGAATTGAGGAATCGTATTATGTGTAGATTAAAAAATAAAGTCTGTATTATCACTGGCGCCGCTTCAGGCATGGGAGAATCAGAAGCATTGGCCTTTGCACAACAAGGGGCTAAATTGGTGATTGCAGATTTAAATCTAGAACAGGCCAATCGTGTAGCAGCGCAGATTGTCACTGCGGGTGGCGAAGCATTTGCCTGTCAAGTCAATGTGACTGAACTAGATCAGCTACAACATCTGGTTGAGTTTAGTCTTGAGAAATTTGGGCGAATTGATATTTTACTCAATAATGCAGGTGTTTTTGATAAATATACCAACAGCTTAGAAACATCAGATGAACTTTGGGATGCCATGTTTGATATTAATGTCAAATCGGTCTTTCGTTTGAGCAATCTGGTTTTACCCAAAATGATTGAACAAGGTTCGGGCACCATTATTAATATTGCATCTGTTGCTGGATTGGTCGCACAAATGGGAGGTGCGTCTTATACCGCATCTAAACATGCGGTGATTGGCTATACCAAACATTTGGCTGCTGTGTATGCAAAATACGGTATTAAAATTAATGCGATTTGTCCAGGAACCATTCGCACGCCAATGACTGCAAAAATGCTAGAAACCCGGCCAACAGATAAAATTCCATTAGATCGTTTTGGCGAAGCATCAGAAGTTGCAGACCTAGCGATTTTTCTGGCATCCGATGAAGCACGTTTTATGAATGGTGCTTGCATCACGATTGATGGTGGCTATACCATTATTTAAACAAAAAATTTACATCTTAATTTATAAGTTGGAAAACGCATATCGTTAACAGTCACATCAGGTTTGAACTCATAGATTTAATATTCGTTTAAATAATCGAGCCTGTAAATTATTTTGTGTAAGTTCTATTTTTTATAAATGATCTTTTAATCGATCATCGAACTGAATCGTAAACCAATTCATTGCTAAACGCCAATTTTGAATTGGCATTGTCCATTTCTTAGCAGCATTGGTTGTTGCTAAGTAAATGACTTTTTTGACTGAATCATCTGACGAGAAGATCTTTCGCTTCTTGGTTGAATGGCGAATTACGCTATTCAACGATTCAATTGCATTGGTTGTATAAATCGCATGACGTATTTCAGCTGGATAGCTAAATATTGTACGGATATTTTCCCAATTGGCTCTCCAGGATTCTCCAATTTTCGGATATTGATGATTCCATTGATCACAGAAGATATCTAGAGATTTTAAGGCATTTTCTTCTGTACTTGCTTGATAGATCGCTTTTAGACCAGCTGTAACAGCCTTGTAGTCTTTCCAGCTTACAAATCTCAGGCTATTGCGTACAACATGCACGATACACAGCTGAATGTCCGTATGAGGATAAACAGAGGCAATGGCATCAGGAAAGCCTTTTAACCCATCTACACAGGCAACAAGAATGTCCTGTACCCCTCGATTTTTGAGTTCTGTCATGACGGATAGCCAGAATTTGGCACCCTCTGTCTGAGCAATCCACATACCGAGTAATTCTTTTTGCCCATCCATATTGATGCCCAAAGCAAGGTATACAGACTTGTTAATCACATTGGAGTGTTGACGGACTTTTACAACAATACAGTCGAGATAGACGACTGGATACAGACTATCTAATGCTCTATTTTGCCACTCAGTCACTTGCTCAATCACAGCATCGGTCACTTTGCTTATAAGTGATGCTGAGACATCTGCATCGTACATTTCTTTGAAAAATGCGACAATTTCTCTATTGGTCATTCCTTTGGCATACAGGGAAAGAATTTGGTCATCCATACTGGTAATGCGTGTTTGATGTTTTTTGATAATTTGTGGCTCAAATGAACCTTCCCGATCACGTGGAATATCTAAAGCCAATTGCCCATCTTGAGTTGAAACAGTTTTTGAGCTAAAACCATTTCGGCTATTTGAGCCTTTTTTCGGCTGATGCTTTTCATAACCAAGATGATCTGAAAGCTCTGTATTGAGTGCAGTTTCGATCATGAACTTTTTAAATATGGCGGTCATTTGGTTTAAGTCTTCTGGTGTTTTTAGACCCTTAGCCAATTCAGCAGCCATACTTTTGATTGTTGCTTCATCCATGTGAAGTACCTTTTGTAATTATCCTCTGAAGGATAAATGAAAATTAAGTACTTACACAAAATTTAGAACAGTCCCAAATAATCTAAAGTCTGTTGAAATTCCATGATCAAATGCTGATCTATACGAGGTAGCCATCAAAATATACAAGCTAGAACAACTGAACTTTTATAATTTCTTTTGAGTTTGTCATATCGAGTGGCTATTCCTCTAAATTGCTTTAACCTACAAAACATATTTTCAGTTAAATGCTTACTTTTATATAAATACCAGTCCATATGATCGTTATTTGACTGACTATTCGACTTTTTTTGTTAGCTATCTTCTCTTTAGTGCCTGTTTGCTTAATCAGCTCTCTTAATGGTTCTGAATCATAGCCCTTATCTGCACATACAACTTGTGTTTCTTTTAAATCCAGTCCTAAGATTAACTCTGGTGCAATTTTAATATCATACATGGTTCCATCAATAATAAAATTACGTAAATTTGAATTGTGATGAACAGATAAATTACGCAGAATACTTTGTACTTTGATCAGTACTGATCATTTAACATTGTGCGAGGCATAGTGAGTAGTGAACTTAGTGAGGGATATCAAGCGATAAAACTTATCTATCTCTCCCATAGTTGCGATTAAGATAAAATTAAACCTCTCGATAAAACTTTCGTCGAAAATAAAACGTTCCTGATTTTATTAAATTGAAAAGCGTAGTATCAAAATATATCTCTATGAAACTTAATACGGTAAAGAAAAAAACCGCCGAAGCGGTTTTCTTATAACTTACTTGATCTTAGCTTTGGACTTTAAGTACTGCGTATAATCATCCAATTCTTGTTGACCACGGAACTGCTGATAAAGCTTACTTAACTCACTCAACTGCTCTGGTGTCAATGCATTTGCAGTGGTTGAATTGACATTTGAAACACCAACCACTACTAACTCATCTGGAAGCTTTGCTGTCGTAACAGACCAAAACCCATCTTTAGGTGTTGCAACGCTAAATGCCGCACGTTCAATTTCACGTTTTAAACCTTGTGAACGTGTAAACGTACCTGCATCTTCAAAATGAATAGCACTTGCTGCAACAACTTGTGCTGCTGGTTGTGTTTTAAATGCATCTAAAGACTTCGCAATTTTAGCTTTAGCAGCCTGATATGCTTTATCTTCAATCAATTTCGCTTTTACATCAGCAGTTGCTTGTGCAAGTGGTTTAATACCAGCTGCGTGATAATCGCGAACTTTTACCCAAACTGTATCGCCATTGGCAAGCTGAATATTGCTCGAAGCATTGCGATCACCATTTTTAACATCATCGTTAAAAATACGTGTCTTAACATTTGAATCACTTAATACAGGATGACCAGTAGCCAAAGTTACCCCTTTCACAGATTCAACATGCGTTGCTTTGACTTCCTGAGTGATTGCGGTCAGATCATCACTACTCACCACCATTTCATTTAGACGATTCACTGCATCTGAATATGCATTTGCTGCTTTAGATTTCTGAACTTCAGCAGTTAAACGTGCCTTTTCAGATTCAAATGAAGCAATTGTCGCAGTAGCAGTATTTGCTTCGATAATATGATAGCCATATTGTGTTTTGACTGGCTTAGAAATTTGGCCATTACCTAATGAATTCACAGCTTGATCAAATTCAGCCGAAAAGACACCTGGTTGATATGCTGCCAGTAAACCACCTTCATTTTTAGAACTGGTATCATCTGAATATTGTTGAGCAGCATCAGCAAAAGATAAAGTACCTGCACTAATTTTTGCATAAACATCGTTGGCAAGCTTTTGAGCTTCTGCATCCGAACGCGCATCAGTAGTAATCAAAATATGCTTAACATCACGCTTTGCATCTTTTTGCTGTTTTTCCACAAAAGCTTTATAAGCTTGCTGCAATTCTGCATCTGTTACTGGGGCATTGGTTACCACTTGCACAGGAGACAAAACCACATAATCAACATCTACGCTAGCAACTTGCTTAAAGCTGTTTTGGTGTTTGTTATAATAGTCAGATATTTCCTGATTACTCACGGTAATATCTTTTTTATAATCATCTAATTTAATGCTCGCCAAATGCAAGGTGCGCTGTTCAGTTTGTAAAGTCGCAATCTGATTGATGTCAGCCTTACTAACCAATGCAGTCCCATTAATACTCGAAGTCAGCATTTTAAGCGCATGGTCTTGACGCAGGCTGGTAATGAGCGCCTGACTGGTCATTCCAACTGAACGTAAATAATTTTCATATAAAGTCTGAGAAAACTTTCCATTTTCTTGAAAGCTTGGTTGTTGCGCCAACATTTTCTCAATTTGACCATCACTGAGAGAAATTCCCAGTTTTTCAGCCTGCTGTAAAAGAACTGTACGAGCAACTAGCGTATCTAAAGCAGTTTGCTCGATAAATGGTTGGTTCAGTAAAGTTTCATCACCATGAACCATCGATAAATATTGATCTTTATAAGTTTTTGTTAAGTTCTCAACGTCTTTTTTAGGAATATCCTGACCGTTTACACTTTTTGCAACATCTGCCTTATTATGACTACCAAAATACCCTTCAATACCTACAAGCGCTAAAGGCGTCAAAAACAAGACTAGAAGCACTTTGCCAAGCCAACCCTTAATGATTGTACGAAACGATTCCATAAGTATTCCACTATTTTATTTCGGAGAGATTTTAACTGAAAAAGCTTGCTGAATGAATGCGTAATCTCTTGCTTTTGCACTTTTTAATAAAAAACGCGCCCAAAAGGCGCGTTAATTTAACTCGTGCAATTAAGCAACAGAATCTTTAAGACCTTTACCTGCTTTAAAGCTAGGTACTTTAGTCGCTTTGATCTGTAACTCTTCACCAGTTTTAGGATTACGTCCTGTACGAGCTGCACGGTCTTTAACACTGAAAGTGCCAAAACCTACTAAAGTAACAGTATCACCCGCTTTAAGTGCATCTGTTACTGAAGCGATAGTCGCATCTAATGCTTTACCAGCATCAGTCTTAGACAATCCCCCTTTTTCTGCAATCGCATCAATTAATTCTGATTTATTCATGAAGATAACGTCCTCTTATTTCGTTTATTTAAAATCTAAGGCTGTAAGTTTAAAAGGCCATGACGCCTTTATAGCAATGCTTTAGGGCAAAAGGCAATACTGAATCAGGCGTTTTATCAAAAATAAACGTGAATTTCTGCTATAAAAACGCCTAAATGCTATTTTTTTTATTTTTCACTCAATTTTGACTTTAAGTTTTCATTTTCCTCAATCAGCATATCGATCTTAGTATGCAGTTGTAATAATAGCTGTTCAATGTGCTGTAAATCCTTTGCCGTCACCAAACCAATTCGGTTCAATGAATGGTGAATACTCTGATCAATGATCCGCTCAACTTTATCTTTAGTATCAGTCACTGACTCTTTTGCTTTTTCTGCTACTTTGTTAACAGTCGTATCCGCAGCATCTATTGTTTTTGATTCAAGCTCTTCACCAACTTTGACTAATGAGTCAAATAATTTATTCCCTTCTTCTTCTGCACGTGAAAAAGCCCCAAGACCTGCTAACCAAATTTGCTTTGAATATTTTCTAAAATCAAGCGCAGATTTACGGGAAGCTCTGGTTTTTCCTCTTGTTTTCTCAGATTCAAGTTCAGTACCCTGATCTATGCTTTCCTTTTCCATTATTTCGTTACTCCTGATCACTTTACCGTCATATGGCTACATTTAACCATAAAATGTATTCATAATAGCAAACCAAAGACTTGATCCTTTTGCTAAAGTGTTCTACAAAGCAAGGCAATTACTTTATTTTTTATTTATTTTTACAATTTGAGATCGGATCTCGAACTTTATATAGCGTTTAAGGACCATGTGGGTATGAGCGAGTCGCAACAAAGCAAAGAACAGTCTCACTTGTTGCTTAACATTTTGTTAATTGTACTTGAAACCGTTTTTTCGTTTATTTTGAAAAATGATAGCGTGATACGCCTTCAATCTAAACCTTTTGTAGATAAAAAAATTTCATTACGAATCAATAGTTATATTCCTTACTTTGATTTTTATGTGCAGTTTACTGACAAAGGCGTGTTATTTGACTTACAAGCGCCCGATCGAGATATCGATCTTGAGATCAGTAGCACTCTATTAGATTTGATTAAAATTTTTATTTTTGGAAATCGTCGCAGTATCAAAACTATGCGGATTGGTGGCGATACTGAACTCAAAGAACAGTTTAAAGATTTACTTTTATACTTTAGTTTGCCAAAGCTGTTTGCGGATTGGAAACAATGGCTACGCCAACCTCATGAGCCCCATCAGGCGATTGCTTCAAAAAAACGTATCGCTCCGTTACTTGAGAAAATTGATACTCAACGCTCTCAAATTAACAGTCTACATGTGGAGCTTAAACAATATAAAAACCGTATCCGCCGCCTTCAACAGCGTCAGCGTTCCATCAATATCGGTTTTGGCGTAATTACTGTCGTTTTAGTTGCTTTATTAGTGTATAATTTATGGGCAGGTTAACCAACACATCTTTCCTGCTCAACAAATCATTTTAATAACTATAAAAAAACTTGACTATTTTAGTCGGGATTCTTAAAATTAACCTATCTAGTCTAAACATGTGTACCGAATCATGCGCCTTACAACTCGCGGTCGCTACGCAGTGACTGCTCTTCTTGATCTAGCTTTGCAGCCAACTGAACAAACGATCACACTCGCTGAAATTGCAGCCCGCCAATCCATTTCAGTCGCTTATCTTGAGCAGTTATTTGCCAAACTAAAGCGTCATGGATTAGTTTCTAGTGTTCGTGGTGCGAATGGTGGTTATCATTTAGCTCGCAAAGCCAATGAAATTACCATATTAGAAATTATCGAAGCCGTAAATGAAACTGTAGATGCAACGCGTTGTGACCATAAAGGCAACTGTCAAAATGGTGCAATGTGCTTGACTCACGATTTATGGCAAGAACTCTCCCACCACATTGCCGATTACCTTGCAAAAATCTCACTTGCTGATCTCGTCAATCGCGACAATGTACAAACCGTCGCACTGCGTCAGAACTCAGCAGATTATGATTCTGCCCTACTATCGGCTACAGGTATTTGAAATGAAACGTCCGATTTATCTTGATTATGCTGCAACAACGCCTGTACTTCCAGAAGTTGCAGAACGCATGATGGAATGCCTGACTTTTGATGGTACGTTTGGTAATCCTGCATCACGTTCTCATGCATATGGATGGCAAGCAGAAGAAAAAGTTGAATATGCACGTGAACAAGTCGCAAATTTAATCAAAGCTGATCCTCGTGAAATCGTATGGACATCAGGCGCGACTGAATCTGATAACTTGGTATTAAAAGGGATTGCTCAGTTTTATGGTTCAAAGGGTAAACATATCATTACCAGTAAAATTGAACATAAAGCGATTTTAGATCCTTGCCGTGAGTTAGAAGAACAAGGTTTCGAGATTACTTATCTTGAGCCAGAACCGCGTACAGGTCTCATTACTCCTGAAATGGTAAAAGAAGCACTACGTCCAGATACAATTTTAGTGTCACTGATGATGGTGAATAATGAAATTGGTACTGTGACAGATGTTGCCGCAATTGGTGAGCTTACACGTGCTAATAAAACTTTTTTTCATGTAGATGCGGCCCAAGCTGCTGGTAAGGTTGAAATTGATCTTTCTACCATGAAAATTGATTTGATGAGTTTTTCTGGTCACAAAGTTTACGGCCCTAAAGGTATTGGTGCGCTTTATGTGCGTCGTAGCCCACGTGTTCGTTTAAAAGCACAAATACACGGTGGCGGTCATGAACGTGGTATGCGTTCAGGTACTTTAGCGACTCATCAAATTGTAGGTATGGGTGAAGCGTTTGAAATTGCTGGTAAAACCATGCAAGCAGAACAAACTCGTATTCGTCAGTTACGTGACAAACTCTGGAATGGTTTACAGGATCTTGAACAAGTGTTCCTGAATGGTCATCCAACTCAGAACGTTGCAAATTATCTTAATGTCAGCTTTAACTTTGTTGAAGGTGAATCATTGATGATGGCACTTAAAGATGCGGCTGTATCTTCTGGATCAGCATGTACATCTGCAACTCTAGAGCCATCTTATGTCTTACGTGCTTTAGGCCTATCTGATGAACTGGCACACAGCTCAATTCGTTTTAGTTTTGGTAAATATACTACTGAAGCTGATATTGATCATGTGCTTGAAATTACCAAAGCTGCTGTCGAGAAATTACGTGAACTTTCTCCGCTTTGGGATATGTATAAAGAAGGTATCGACCTTTCAACAGTTGAATGGGCTGAACACTAATCCATTGATCTGTCGATTGAAAAACATATTTTTGCCCTCATATTTAATATTAGGCTGACCCCGAGGTTTGGAGAAGCAACATGGCTTATAGTGAAAAGGTTATTGATCATTACGAAAACCCGCGTAATGTTGGTGTTTTAGATAAAAACGCTGAAAATGTAGGTACAGGAATGGTAGGTGCACCAGCATGTGGTGATGTAATGCGCCTACAAATTCAAGTCAATGATGACGGTGTGATTGAAGAAGCACGTTTCAAGACTTATGGTTGTGGTTCAGCCATTGCATCGAGCTCTTTGGTCACAGAGTGGCTTAAAGGTAAAACACTAGACCAAGCGCAAGCAATCAAGAACATTGATATTGCAACTGAGCTTGCTCTACCGCCTGTTAAAGTTCACTGTTCAGTTTTAGCAGAAGATGCGATCAAAGCTGCGATTGACGATTACCGCAACAAAAAGACCAAAGCTTAATTGATTGCCTTAATTTGACGGAGTTTTCATGATTCATTTAACTGAAAATGCGGCAACTCACATTCGCAATTATTTGTTGAATCGTGGTAAAGGTGAAGGCATTCGCGTTGGTGTGAAAACTTCAGGCTGTTCAGGTCTGGCTTATGTGCTTGAATTTGTCGATGACATGGATACGCATGACCAAATGTTTGAACAGCATGGCGTAAAAGTTTTCGTTGATCCCAAAAGTCTTGTTTATCTTGACGGGATGGAAATGGACTATGTTAAAAATGGTCTAAATGAAGGCTTTGAGTTTAATAACCCCAATAAAAAAGGCGAATGTGGTTGTGGAGAATCCTTCACAGTTTAAAGCCCTTACCCTTTTCACTTCATATTAAAAGCAGTGTTTTTACACTGTTTTTAATATATTTATTTACTACGGAATTCATCTCCCATGAATCATTTTGAGTTGTTTAACTTACCCGTAGCACTCGATATCGATTTAGCCACGTTAAAAACAAATTTCCTGAACTTGCAGCAACAATATCATCCCGATAAAGCGGAAGATAAAGATCAGGCACTCATCAAGTCCAGTGAAATCAACCAAGCTTATAAAGTACTTTCACAAGTAGACAGCCGCGCTGCTTACTTATTAGCACTTAAAAAGCAGGATTATCATCTGGATCAATCGATTAGTGATTTTGAGTTTTTGCAATCAGCATTGGAAATTCGTGAGCAACTCGAAGAAGCCAGTGATCCTGAACAACTTGAAACCCTAAAAATTGAAGTTAACCAATGGGTGGATGGTCTGATTCGTGAGTTTAAAATCGATTATGCAGATGAAGATTGGGGCGAAGCGCGTGATACAGTCCGCAAATTACGTTTCTTTCAGCGTGTTCTCAATGATATCGATAAAGCTGAAGATCAAATGCTCGATGATGAGAGCTTCGATTTAGATGATGAATTTTAATTTAGTTGTACCGATTTACTTTCAAGGGATTTAACTCATGGCACTCTTGCAAATTGCTGAACCAGGTCAATCAAGTGCCCCGCATCAACATCGTATTGCGATTGGGATTGACCTTGGAACAACACATTCTTTAGTTGCCACAGTACTCTCTGGCAAAGCAAAAGTTCTACCAGATGACAAAGATCGCGTCTTGTTGCCTTCAATTGTGCATTATGCTGAGAAAACCACAGAATATGGTGATGATGCCAAGTCCTTTATCACCACAGACCCTAAAAATACGATTATTTCAGTTAAACGTTTTATGGGTCGTTCCAAGACAGATATTAAATTTCAGCATCCTTACACGTTAATCGGTGCAGACAATGAAATGCCTGCTTTTGAAACTCGTACAGGTCGTAAAACACCTGTTGAAGTTTCAGCAGAAATTCTTAAGCAGCTTAAAGATCGTGCAGAGGCCAGCCTTAAAAACCCTGTGAATGGCGCAGTGATTACTGTACCTGCTTATTTTGATGAAGCACAACGTCAAGCAACACGTGATGCAGCTCAACTCGCAGGTCTCAATGTCCTAAGACTTTTAAATGAGCCGACTGCGGCTGCGGTTGCTTATGGCCTCGATCAGGATACAAACCTACAAACCGATCATAATTATGTGATTTATGATTTGGGTGGTGGTACTTTTGACGTTTCGATCTTACGTTTTTCACAAGGCGTATTTGAAGTGCTTGCGACAGGTGGTCATACTGCTTTGGGTGGTGATGATCTGGATCGCTTAATTGTGAAATGGGCTAAAAAACAGCTTAATATCGATGTATTGGATGATGCAGAATATGCTGCGTTTATTGTTGCTGCCCGCAAAGCAAAAGAAGCTTTATCTGATCAATCTCAGGTTCAATTTAAAGCACTAGATCATGCTTTAGCACTCGATCGCGCTACGTTTGAAACGATCATTCAAATCGCACTAGAGAAGACAATCAGTGTTTGTAAACGTGTTTTACGTGATGCAAAACTGAATCTGGACGATATTCAAAATGTAGTATTAGTCGGTGGTTCTACGCGCTCCTATGCTGTACAAAAAGCAGTGCGTGATGTATTTGATCAGGAACCGCTTTGTACCATCAATCCAGATGAAGTGGTCGCTATCGGTGCTGCTATTACAGCCAATCAATTGATTGGTAATTCACAAGATGGATCGTTACTGCTTGATGTCACTCCGCTTTCTCTTGGCTTAGAAACCATGGGTGGTTTGGTTGAACGACTCATTTCACGCAATACTGCCATCCCTGTTGCTCGTCGACAGGAATTTACGACTTATCAAGATGGTCAAACCGCCATGTTGATTCATGTGGTACAGGGTGAACGTGATCTGGTTGAGCACTGTCGCTCACTTGGTCGTTTTGTCTTGCATGGCATCCCCCCGATGACCGCAGGTCAAGCACGTATCGAAGTGACGTTCCAAGTCGATGCTGATGGGTTATTAACTGTTTCTGCGCAAGAAACAACTTCTGGCGTAAAAGCTGAGATTGATATCAAACCTTCTTATGGCTTATCAGATACAGACACTGAACGTCTATTGATCGAAGGCTTTCAACATGCTGAAGAAGACAAATTATTGCGTCATTTACAAGAAGCCAAAGTTGAAGCTCAACGTGAACTTGAAGCACTTGAGCAAGCCTTGAAAGTCGATGCTACGCTATTGTCTGAACAGCAGTTGACTGCATTAAATGTCGCTAAAGATCATTTATATGTACAACTTAATGCCAATGATATTCAAGCCATTGAACAGGCCTTACAAGCGCTTAAAGTCTATAGCGATGAATTTGCAGCATTACGCATGAATCGACATATCGATCATGCACTCAAAGGCACCAAACTGAACGACTGGTCAGACTCAAATTAAGAAACAGGTGAATATATGCCACGTATTAAAGTTCTTCCCCATGCGCAAATTTGCCCAGAAGGTGCTGAGTTTGAAGTTGAAGAAAATGCCAACCTTTGCCAAAGCTTACTCAATAATGGCATCAAAATTGAACATGCCTGTGATATGTCATGCGCCTGTACGACTTGCCATGTGATTGTGCGTAAAGGTTTTGACAGTTTAGATGAAATGAATGATGTCGAAGCCGACTTGCTTGATCGTGCTTGGGGATTAGAACCAGATTCACGGCTATCTTGTCAGGTTAAAATTGTTGATGAAGATTTGGAAGTTGAGATTCCAAAATATACCATCAACCATGCTTCAGAAAATCATTAATTCAGAACTCAGAAAATAAAAGCCACTCAAAAGAGTGGCTTTTATTTGACTTCATCTTCGAGTTTTAACTTGGCAACACCCTGCGCATTAGTGAGATTCTGCTGAACCTGAATACGCTGGATCATTTTTTCGAGCACTTCTACCAGTTCAGGATATTCAAAATTTTGTACTTCCTCAAGATTAAGTACCAAGTGAAATCCCTTGTATTCATAATCAAACCATTGTTGATTATCGGATTTTTTACCCGTGTATTTTTCCATGACTTGCCATGTTTTAACTGCACCCTGAATACCTTTTAGATAAATAGGTGCTTTAGGTGCACATAGGAATTCATTTTTAACTAATTGATAAGTATCATCAGAAATTAAAATTTCATCGATTTCTGCCGCATATTGTAACCGTGCTGCAAGGTTGGCATCACGTCCTACAATGGTATAGGCCATACGATGGGTCGCGCCATAGTTTCCAACGTGACAATATCCCGTACTGATTCCCATACGAATGTGCAATGCTGGATAGCCCATTTTGATCCAGCGCTCACGCAATAATTTCATTTGCTGGCGCATGGCGATTGCCATTTCTACACAGGATTTCGCATCTTTCTCGACCCCTTGAGAAGTCGGATCACCAAAAAAGATAAGAATCGCGTCACCCATAAACTTATCGACAGTCGCTTCATACTGTTTGGCAATTTCAGTCATGTGACTTAAATAGTCATTCAGTAGAAATGCTAAATCATCTGGAATCAAACTCTCTGAAAGTTCGGTAAATCCCTGAATATCAGAAAAGAAAATCGTGAGTTTTTTTCGTTTATATTCAATTTTAGCTTCCGCTTCACCACGCATAATCGATTGCCAAAGCTGTAAAGGCGCATAACGACTCAGCTGGTTGGAAAATGCCATGTAACGGGTCATTTGATTATAGTAATGTTGACGAAGCTGGGTCAGTTTTTCGATACGAATATGCTGATAATAATTGCCAATATTAATAAAAGTAATCAGGCAAATTAGACTAATAACGGTCAGCTCCTGACTCGTTGGCTCGAAATAGTCCTGAAAACCAAAAATAAAAATAGTACTTGCATAAAAAATTGTAATCCCAATCATGCCAGACAAAGATGCCGCCATAAATGAAATTTTACTATTAATTGCAGTGTACAATAAGGCAAATAAAGAGGTAAAAGTCAGAACCAGACTTAAATGCACGCCTGCCAATGAAACCGCAACGGCGATGACATCAATGACAAAAAAAACATTTCGGGCGACATTCTGATTAAATTTATATTGTAACCAACGATCTAATTTGGGACTGATCAGTAAAATCAAAACCAGAAAAATAGGGATAAAGAGTTGATAGTTAGCATCTGGTGAGGTAAATGAATAAATTACCACAATCAGTGACAGTATAAAATATCCCATCAAACGATGAAAATATGCAAACTGCCGCGGTTCCCTATCAACCAGCCTATCTAATGGCACTCTACCCTCCGATCTTTAACTTAAACCACATTTTCATGCGGTTTAACAAAGACTTAGTCCATACGCCAATCAAATGGCATATCACCCTGTCCGCGTAAAGCTAACATCAAAGTCTGGCGCATATGTGCAAGTACATCATTACTATATGGTACCGCAGGTGTTCCCCATACTGGTTTAGGCCAAGCGACATCGTTCTGATAACGAACCACATGATGAAAATGCAACTGTGGCACCATATTACCTAGTGCGGCAACATTCATCTTATCTGCACGGAAAACACGGGCTAATTGGCTAGATAACCAGCTTGATTCACGCAGGAACTGTTCCTGATCAGCTTGGCTTAACTCATAAAGCTCTGTAATTCCAGGTACACGCGGTATAAGAATCAACCATGGAAATTGCATATCATTCATTAAACGACATGTTGAAAGCGGGAAATCGCCTACAAAAAAAGTATCTTGAGCAAGTTGTGGATGCAAACTAAACATATCTTTATAAATGACGCATGAATTATGATGGCTAATACTATCACAACACTTGTGATGTGAGTATTATTAGTACCTTGTTTACTTACAAATAACAATGATTTTATTCAATAATTCAGCGATAAAAGTCCAATTTTACAGCGGTTTGCTGATCGATTTAGCCAACCTCAAGTTAAACTAAAAAATGTGATGAAAATCGATGGCATTTCATCACATTAACTTAACAAAAGTTGCATGTCTTAATGCAACTCATTAACAAGTTTTGCAAGTAAATCCTGAATAAATTGGACACGTTTATCATATTCCTGTAATTGCACTGTAATTTTTAAGCGCTGCCCACCTTCCATCCGATAATAAGTTGGATTTTTCTGCATCAGTTGAATAATGCTGATCGCTTGTACAGGCGTATCTGGTGAAAATTCAACATAGCCTCCGTTTGCATTGATATCAATCTTGGTTATACCTAGATGTTCGGCTTTAAGACGAATCTGATGCACACTAAATAGCTGTTTAACGGCTTGTGGCAATGTTCCAAAACGATCAATCAATTCCATGCGGATATTATCAAGTTTTTCCTGGGTATCGGTATTGCTGATTCGTTTATAAAATAACAATCGCTGATGCACATCTCCAAGATAATCATCTGGAATTAAAGCAGGCATGTGTAAATTAATTTCTGCGGTTAAAGATAATGGCGCATCGAAATTCGGTGTTTTACCCTTTTGAATGGCTTTGGTGGCTTTTTCTAGCATTTCCATATACAAGCTATAACCAATTGCCTGCATAGAACCACTTTGCTGTTCACCCAATAATTCACCCGCACCACGGATTTCCAAGTCTTCGGTGGCGAGCATAAAACCCGCACCTAGCGTTGAAGCGCGTTGAATCGCATCCAGACGTTTTTCGGCATCACCTTTCAAATGTTTAATTGATGGTACCAACAAATAGGCATAAGCCTGATGATGCGAGCGCCCAACTCGACCACGTAATTGATGCAATTGCGCCAATCCAAGCTTATCGGCTCGTTCAATGATAATGGTATTGGCATTAGGGACATCAATTCCTGTTTCAATAATGGTTGAACACACCAATACATTGAATTCTTTATGATAAAACTGCTGCATCACTTGTTCGAGCTCACGTTCACGCATCTGCCCATGTGCAACTGCTAAGCGCGCTTCAGGCACTAGATGCCGAATATTTTCGGCAGTGCGCTCAATCGTATCGACTTCATTATGTAAGAAATAAACCTGACCACCCCGTAGTAATTCACGCAAAATGGCTTCTTTGACAGACTCATCGGTATGTTCTTGCATAAAGGTTTTTACTGCCAAACGTCGTGCTGGCGGTGTCGCAATAATCGATAAATCACGCATTCCTGAAAATGCCATATTTAAGGTACGCGGAATCGGCGTTGCTGTTAATGTCAGCATATCGACATCAGCACGCAAGGCTTTAATTCGCTCTTTATCTCTTACACCAAAACGATGTTCTTCATCGACAATCATTAAGCCCAGATTTTTAAACTGGACATTTTCCTGAAGTAATTTATGTGTTCCAATCACAATATCGACTTTGCCATCAATCAAATCTTCAATATTTTTTTGATGCGTTTTGTTGGAACCAAAACGCGATAAAACTTCGATGCGTACAGGCCAGTCTGCAAAACGATCTTTAAAAGATTCATAATGTTGCTGCGCCAAAAGTGTTGTTGGAACTAAAACCGCCACCTGTTTATTATTTTGCAATGCCACAAAAGCCGCTCGCATCGCCACTTCAGTTTTACCAAAACCGACATCACCACAGACCAAACGATCCATTGGTTTTGCTAAATGCATATCGTGTATAGTCGCTTCAATGGCATTGGCCTGATCGAGCGTTTCTTCATAGGCAAAACCACTGGCAAATTGCATATACAAACTTTGATCCAGTTCAAAAGCAAACCCCGGTTTAGATTGACGACGCGCCTGTATATGTAATAATTCCGCAGCTACATCGTGAATTTGCTCTAAAGCTTTACGTTTTGCTTTGCTCCATGTATCTGTTCCCAGTTTATGTAATGGCGCAAGATCAGGATCACCACCACTGTAGCGACTAATCAAATGCAAATTGGTGACGGGAACATAAACTTTAGCTCCCTCAGCATAATCAAGCTGCAAAAACTCATGATCCTGTCCATCGATTGCCAGTGTGATCAGTCCTGCATATCGTCCGACTCCATGATCGATATGCACCACAGGCGCGCCAATGCTGAGTTCGGTGAGGCTACGGATCAGAAATTCTTCTGAAACTTCTTGTTGACGTTTACGACGGCGTTGTACAACACGATGCTCATAAAGCTGGTTTTCTGAAATCACTGAAAGCTGATCTCGAATCACCAAGCCTCGATCTAAGGGCGCGTTGGTAATCGCAATCACATATTGCTGTTTAAGAAAATCGCTAAACCCCTCGACATTTGGAATTTCACCCAGACTCGATCGCAATGAATCTTTTAAACTTTCACGACGACCTGCACTTTCAGCGACCAAAAGCACGGGATGATTTGACTCATCAATATACTGTTTGACACTTTCAAAAGGATGCTCTTTTTTGGCGTCGACAGGTAGTTTCGGTGGAGCTAAGGTATCAAGATTGATTGCGCCTGCACGTAGTTCTGTTGCTTCTGCACTGGCTAAAATTCGGGGGAATTGATTAAGACGTTCAAGCACCAGATTTGGCATGAGAAATAATTCTTCTGGAGCTAAAAGTGGCTGATCAATATTATGTCTACGACTTTCATAACGCTGTAGAACATCTTTCCAAAATTGAGATAAACATTCATCCAGATCCGTATTTGTAATGACAACGCAATTCTTTGGTAAGTAAGATGTAAATGCACTTTGCGTTTGCATTATTTCCTTTTCAAAAAATAAGGGGAAATAAAACTCAACACCCGGTGATGAAATTCCATCTAATACATCTTGATAGATCGGATTTTTCTTAGGATTTGCCGTTGGAAAACTTTCAGCGTAACGGTCACGAAAGACTGAACGTCCTTCTTTTAATGGAAATTCTTTTGCGGGTAATACTGTAAATTGATCCAGACTCTCAGTCGTTCGTTGGGTTTCTGGATCAAAAAATTTGAGTGTATCAATTTCATCATCGAATAAGTCAACACGAATCGGTTGTTCTTGTCCAGAAGCGAAAATATCCATGATGCTGCCACGAACGGCAAACTCACCATGATCATAAACCGTATCGACCAGATGGTAACCCGCCTGAATCAGTCTTAATTTTTCTTTTTCCAGATCAAACTTTTGTCCCCCACGAATATCAAAATGTTCTCCCAATATCCATGAAACAGGCGCAACTCGTTGAGCCAGTGTCGCAGCAGAGATCAGCAAGACCCCTTTTTGCGGCATATTGGATAGAATCGCAAGGCGTTCTGAAACAATGTCCTGATGAGGCGAAAGACGATCATAAGGCAAAATTTCCCAGTCAGGAAAAATTGTGGGTTTAACCCCATAAAATTCAAGCTCACTTTCAAGTTGAGCCAAGTGCTGATTATTTCTTGCTACAATGACCAATAGAGATGCACATTGATCGGCCATTTCTTTAAATAGTAATGCGCCAGATGAACCTAATATTGATCCGATCCAGCGTTTTTCGCCTGCTTTTAATTGCTGTAATTTGAGCTGAGAGATTTCTTGTTGGAACATTGAATGTGTTTGGATAAAAGACATAGCATCTATATTAACATGATGAGCCAAGACCAAACTTGATTTATGTTGTTGTTTGCGCAAGCTTTGAAGGAATTATTTGTCTCGTTTAAACTCACGGTAATATTGATTGAGCTTTTCGATCAGGCTTTTGAATTGTTGTAAATTCTCGTGATTATTTCCCAAACGCTGGACATAACGTCCTGTTGCCATTTCCAGATCAATTTTTTCATTAATCAGCATCGATCTTAAATAAAGCTGTTCCAAATCATTAAAACTGGATAATTTTCGATTTGAAAAATATTCCAGTCGTTCCGATAAATCATTTATGACAATTCCATCCACTATATAACCTTGCTGTGAATCGAACTGAATTTGATGCTGTTGCATATATTGCTGTTCAGCCGATGGCTTGCCAGATTTAAATAGATTTGAGAGCTTGTTTAACATTGCTAGTCATCACGAATACAGTTCATCAATAGTAATAATGCTTGGGTCGTGCATGTAAAAATGCAGGAATCAGCCCCGTTAAAGCAGCACGAATATCAGCGCGTTCATTAATCAACTGATGCGAACCTTCTTCAAGCATTAGCAAGGTTTGTAAGCGAAATTTACGTCGAATAAACTCGATGTTATATCGCCAGTCCACCGTTTGATCCAATGCGCCTTGCGCCAACCAGACAGGAATACGACATGGCGGACGTTGCTCCATTTCCAGCATCCATTTGGACATAGCTAAAATCCAATCCATACCCATCATACGCGGTTGAAGTGGATCTTTAAGCCGAATAAAACGCAGGAATTCTGGATTATGATTATTACGTCTGAAATGACGCGGAACTTGACGTTTAATCCGTTTAATAATGCCCAAACCCACTGAATTGTGCCACCACGCGGTTTTTGCAGGTCGAATCAATGGTGATAATAATAATACTCGATCGACAATCGGATCTTGACGTTTTTCTGCATATTCAAGTAAATGATGCATCCAGATCGCGCCACCCGTACTCTGCCCAATACCCAACCACGGTTTTGGAAGTTGATTGGCATGTTTAACGTATTGGTGAACTGCTTTTAAGACTTGTTGATAATGATCAAAATTTTGAATATTGGCAGGTGAACCATCGCTTAGACCGTGACCCGGCAGATCATAAGTCAATACACTAAAGCCCTGTTCCAGAATTTCTCGGATAATCGGTTGATAGATCCCGCTATGTTCCAGATAACCATGCAATAAACATACTGTACCTAATGGTTTACGATGTGGCTTAAATACCTGTACATGCAGTTTGAACAATGGCATTTGGATATAGCCTTGCCATTGTTCACAATCAAGCGAATCAAGACCATAGAGTTTACGATAAGCTAAAAGATCTTTTGATGGCTCAAAGGCATGATTTAGATTTAAAGGTTCAAGTACATGCGGAGTTAAATCACGACTCGGAACAGGCAAATCCAGTTGCTGAAGCACAGTTGGATTTAAAAAAGGAATTTCTGGCATTTAAGGTACCTCCCGACATCCGCTAGAGCCAAAAAGTACATCACGTATAGTCGCCAATAGCTCATAATTGGCTCGACGACTATGATCATAATTTTGTTGATTTGGTTGCCATTTTGTCAATTGTGTCGGCATAGGTGCTTCAACAGGAATAGTTTCAATTCCATTTAAAGCAAATAAACGTCTTGTTCTTGGCATATGATAAATATCTGTGACCAACATGACTGTTGGCGCGCCCCCTTTTTTTTGTAGTAATAAAGAACTAAAGCGTGTGTTTTCACAGGTATTCATACTTCTATTTTCAAGGAGTTTTGCATCCACACCCCGTTGTTTCAGCCATTTTTGCATATAGGGTGCTTCTACACCGCTCAGTACAATAGGTAAATGATTTTGTTGGTGTAATTCCAGCGTTTTTTCCAGTCGTAACCGTGTATAAGGATTAACAACGATATCTTTTTTGTTTTCATCCAGCGTCAAACCACCGCCTAAAACCACAATGGCATAAGGCTTATTATGATTTGCGGGCTTTTCATCATTCTGGTTTTGCTGAACGTAAGCAACATCCTGTGAAGTTTGTTGATCAATCGTTTTTTCATGCTCAACTGAAACAGGATGTTTTTTAAGAAATTCAACATACTGCTGCATTAATGCTTTATTTTCAGAACTATTGAGTTCAATCAATGGATTTGCAGGCTCATCGACGTGTACCTCACTTGTAGCAGCTTCTGGTTCTGAAACAGAAGCTTTAAGCAATGGCACGGCTGGCTTTTCCTGATCTTCATCTTCCGTTTCTTCTTGTTTTTGCTGTTCTAATATACGGTCTTGTAAAAGTTTATATCGAGTTTGTAGCAAGCCTAAAGACTCTGGATCTTTTGAGTTTAGCGCTTCTTCAATCAGGCTTAAATAAGCCTGACGTGCAATCCATAGGTTTGATCCTGGTTCGAGATTATCATGTTCACTTAATGCAGCCTGTTGCTGACTCTTTGCAGCGACTTGATTGACTTCGACAGGCACAAAATAATTTAAAGCTTTTACAATCAATTTTGAGTAAAAAGGCGTATAAATAAAAACCATTAGACAAGCAAAGAGTACGAATAGTATGGCAACTAAACGTACTAATCGAATCGCCCAATGCGTTTTAACCATAACTACACTTCCGAATGGGATCGAATTAATCCATTTGAATCAAATAACACTGGTTCTGGTTCAAGCTGGATATTAAAACGCTGTTTTACATCATATTGAACGGACTGATAAGTGTGCCTAACATCACTTAAAGATGCATTGGCATAATTCACTAAAACCAATGCCTGCTTTTCAAACATCCCAACAGAACCCAATTTTTTACCTTTCCAGCCTGCTTGATCAATCAGCCAGCCTGCCGCAATTTTAACGCAGCCTTGGGCTTGAGGATAATGTGGAATTTGCGGAAATTTTGTAAGTAACTGGTCAAAATCTGCTTGATCAATCACAGGATTTTTAAAGAAACTGCCGACATTCGGATATTGCTTTGGATTGGGCAATTTACTCTGACGAATCTGAATTACCTGTTTCTGTAAATTTTCAGGGCTGACATCACTTCCCACTGCGGCTTTTAAATCACCATAATTCAATTTAAGTTGAGGTTGTTTCAATAAACGAAAAGTGACATGAGTGATAATGTAACGGTTTGGGTCACGTTTAAAAATACTATCCCGATAAGCAAATTGGCAATCTTCAGCGAAAATATCTTGTGTCGTTTTCTCAAATCGGTCATAGACTTGTACAGACTCGATAAACTCACCGACCTCGACCCCATAAGCACCAATATTTTGTACAGGTGAAGCCCCAACCAGACCTGGAATGAGTGCCAGATTTTGTAGTCCATACCAGCCGTTCTCTGTGGTCATCAAGACAAAATCGTGCCAAATCTGCCCTCCACCAACTTTCACTTTTACATGGTCAGGATGATCTTCAATCAGCTCGATACCCTGAATATTGATATGCAATACCAATGCATGAATATGCTCTGGCAATAACAAATTGCTCCCACCAGACAGAATGAGAACATTCAACTGCTGCTGTTCGGCATAGTTTAACGCCGAGATTAAGCTTTGAATTGAATCAATCTTTACATAATGTGAAGCGATTGAGTGCAAATTTAAAGTATTAAAAGGTTGAAGCTGTACATCGTGTTGAATTTGGATCACAGGTAAACTCATTTTTATTGATTGCTAGTCATGATTTGCTGTTTAAAGATTTGCACCCAAGCTTGTGCACTAGATTCACATTGATCGAGCACTCGCTCAAAACCATCAGCTCCACCATAATAAGGATCAGGCAATGCCTGACCTAAGTAAACTGGATCATGTTCACTCATTAAAGCAACTGTTGCCAGCAATTGATGTGGCTTATATTGTTTTAATGCTTTTTGTTTAAACAGTTGAATATCATCGAAGTTCTCATGATCCATTGCTAGAATAAGATCAAATTCGAAAAAATCTTGAACCCTGAGCTGACGAGCACGTAAAGAAGACAAATCATAACCCCGTTTTAATGCGTGTTGCTGACTTCGGGAATCAGGTGCTTTGTTGGGATGATAATTGCTCGTACCTGCCGAATCCACCACGACATTCAGTTGATATGTATCACAAAAGTGTCTTAAAACAATCTCTGCCGTGGGAGAACGACAAATATTTCCCAAACAGACACAAAGCACCTTAAAAGGTGGGTGTGATGACATATAAACCTCGAAAGTGCTTTATTTTCAGGTGTCTTATGTTAATTTATTTAAAAGCAGAATCCTATAGAAGAAATGAACAGAAATGTTCGATTTATGATGAAAAATAAGGAAATACCTCATGAGCCAATTTCAATTTCAGACAGCAGCTCGCATTATTTCAGGTCTTGGCTCAATACAGGAACTTAAACAGATTATTCTCGAGAATCACTATCGAAAACTTCTTATCATTACCGATGCAGGAATGGTACAACACCAGCTGCATTTGCCTATTATCGAGATTTTAGAACGCCTAAATATTACTTATTCAATTTATTCAAATATTCAGGCTGACCCGCCCGAACATATCGTGCTCGATGCCGCTGAGTTTGCAAAAAAAGAAAAAGTCGATGCGATCTTGGGTTTTGGTGGTGGTAGTTCGATGGATGTTGCTAAAATCATTACCCTATTGGCACACCCTGAACAAAAACAGACTATCGCGGAGATGTATGGCGTGAATAACGCCAAAGGCCCCAAACTGCCCTTAATTCTAGTGCCTACCACTGCTGGAACTGGCTCCGAAGTTACCCCAATTTCTATCGTCACTACAGGTGAAACCACTAAAACAGGTATTGTCTCCCCTCATTTATATGCTGATATTGCCATATTGGATGCAAATTTCACTCAAGGCTTACCTGCACATATTACTGCTGCGACAGGCATAGATGCGATGGTGCATGCCATAGAAGCCTATACCTCCAAAATCAAGAAAAATTTCTACGCGGATATGTTGGCAAAAAATGCATTACGCTTACTCAATGATAATCTGCCTAAAGTCTTCAAAGATGGTACAGATCTTGAGGCACGACAAAATATGTTATTGGGATCAATGCTCGCGGGACAAGCTTTTGCCAATGCACCAGTGGGTGCAGTTCATGCCTTAGCCTATCCATTAGGTGGGCATTTTCATCTTTCACACGGGCATACCAATGCATTGGTTCTAGTCGAAGTTCTCAAATTCAATGCACCATATGCCAAGCATCTCTATGCAGAACTGATGCAATGGCTGGATCCACGTAGTAATGGAAGCTCCGATGGTTTATGTGATCTTTTTATTGATCATATGCAAAATCACTTAGATCAAAGTGGACTGGTTTTAAAGCTACAAGATTTGAATCTACCGCAACAAAGTCTTGAGACGCTTGCCAAAGATGCGATGCTACAAACTCGCCTTTTACAAAATAATCCACGCGAAATGACTGAGCAGGCTGCGCTTGAAATCTATGAGGCGATTTACGCATGAACAAAGAATCGATAAAACCTGTAATAAAAACACGGGATCAATTTCATTTCTTTTTAAATATCCAGACACGCTGGGCAGATAATGATATTTATGGTCATGTCAACAATGTCACTTATTATAGTTACTTTGACACTGCTGCGAACTCATTACTGATTCAACACGCGGGTTTTGATATCCGACAATCTCCCATCATTGGTCTCGTGGTTGATTCTGCATGCAGTTTTTTTCAGGAACTGTCTTTTCCAGATATGATTGAAGTTGGCGTAGCCATTGCGAAAATTGGAAACTCATCTTTAAGATATGAATTAGCCATTTTTAAACAACATCATATTGAACCGTCTGCTCAAGGTCATTTTGTCCATGTTTTTGTGGATCGTGAAAAGCGTAAAAGTACAGCGATTCCGGACACAATCAGAATGGCACTTAAACCTTATGTATTAAACACCGAATCAGATTAAATACGTTTTAAAAAACTAGCTTTATCATGGTTTTAACTGGATATTTTGTAACTCACCTTGAAATGTTTCCAATAAACTTTTGACCACAGGATCTTTTTTCAACAAATGTTCGGCTCGTTGAAAGGCTTTTTGTTTACGTTCCGCTTGTTTTACAAATGGCGTGATACCTGAAACTTCAGCATATTGCACTGAAAACTGGGTATTTGGCCACAAGGTTTTAATTTCAGTTTCCAGTGCATGCTGTAATTGCGAAAGCATACCTTCGTATTGCTGCGGAATGGTAAATGTACATAGTCCGTCTATTTGACCTGACATCAGACCATGCTGTGCCAACTCCTGAACAGCAGGTGAAAGCTGGCTGTTTCTAAACCAATATTCCCACTTTTCCAGCGTCCATTCACCATCAAGAACCTCCACAGAAAGTTTAAGAATTTCTTGTGGCATTAAATCTTCATGACGCGACGCAACAGGTTGATGTTCTTCAAACTGTATAGTTTGGGCAGTGGATTCAAAATTCATTGCGGCGTCAGTAGCTGAAATGCTCGGATTTTGGGCACTTTCATATAGATTTTCTAGAGGTTTACTGGAGTCTTCAATATTTTCTGAGAGTGAAGATACCAGTCGATCTGATGAAACATTCTCTAATGAAACAATACCATCTTGAGCCAAAAGCATATCTTGCTTTGCCTCGCCCAGAGGTTCGATAGATTCAACTAAAAAACAATCCTGCGATGGATCAACTATATCTGATTTAGTTAAGAGTTCTTCTACAGGAAAAACCTGCATCTCATCGACCGACATCGCTGGTACAGGTTTTTCTGTATCGAATCCAATCAACTCATCTGAATTTGCATCAAAGACCACCACGCTTTCTTGTGTGTCAGTTGCAGGTGCAGGAGAAGACGCCAACGCTTCATGATCCATGGCAATCAATTGCTCTGGTTCTTCAAAGGCTTGAGATTCTTCCTCAAAATTTTCAGTATTGATTAGGATTGAACTGGCTGCGGCTTGATCAGGTTTAGAAGATATTTGCTGAATATGCGAAACAGCCGTCAAATCATCTTTGGGCAAATCATGTGCGGGTAAGTTATCTGCGGAAAAATCATGTGCGAATGTTGATGTGTTTGCTTCAAAGCTAGGCTGTACAATTTCAGATGACATTTCTGAAGGTTGTTCAAGCACAACTTCATCGATTACTAAAGGACGAAATGCCAACAAACGTAGCACACACATCTCGAAACCTTGTTCTTGAGTCACGGCGAGTTGTAATTCTGCTCGACCTTTACAGGCAATCTGATAGTAAAGCTGTAAATCCTGAGCCGACACCATTTTTGACAATGCTAAAATCTTTTGATTGATTTCCTCACTGTATTTGAGGCTTAACTCAGGTAAATATTGCAACAAGGCCAGCTCATGTAAGGTGGAGATCAACTGATCTAACACCAAAGAAACATCAAGCGCTTGTTGGCGGAATTGTAATAATAATTGGCTGACACGCGCCTGTTGATTTTGATGAATCGCAATGATCAGATCATAGATAATGGTACGATCAATCAGCCCCAACATTTCCTTAACATCTTGATGATGGACTTCACCTTGCCCGTAGGCTATGGCCTGATCAGTTAAAGACAAAGCATCACGCAAAGACCCTTGCGCCGATTCAGCAATTTGCCAAATCGCATCTTTGTCTGCACTGATCTGTTCTTTGTCTAAAATAGTCGTCAGATGTTCAGTAATTTCATCTACAGCTAAAGGACGCAAGGTGAATTGTAGGCATCGAGAAATCACCGTAATCGGTAGCTTTTGCGGATCTGTGGTTGCAAATAAAAACTTCACATGTTCAGGCGGCTCTTCCAGAGTTTTGAGCAAGGCATTAAATGAATGTGTAGACAGCATATGCACTTCATCAATCAAATAAACCTTAAAACGCCCCTGAGTTGGTGCATAAGGCACATTGTCCAAAAGCTCACGTGTATCTTCTACTTTGGTCCGGGATGCCGCATCAATCTCGATCAGGTCAATAAAACGACCTTCATTGACAGCGCGACAAGTTGCACAAACTTCACAAGGTGTAGAAGTAACGCCTGTTTCACAATTTAGACATTTCGCCAAAATACGCGCTATGGTCGTTTTACCCACGCCGCGCGTACCTGTAAACAAGTAGGCATGATGCAAACGTCCACGCTCAAGCGCACTGGTGAGTGCGCGCGACACATGGTTTTGCCCGACCAATTCAATAAAATTACGAGGACGGTATTTTCTAGCCAGTACTTGATACATGAATGCTCCTTAATGTATTTATAAGGATACTGTTTTTTTGCCCGATAGTGAATGAATTCAGCAACAATACATCAACAAGCAAATATTAAATAAACAAATTGTTTTAATAGCTATTCTCTTCATCACTTACTTGCTTAGAAGGCAATGCCCACCACACAAAACCAGATAAAATTAAAAATAGGCTTCCTGCAATCGCAAGTACTTTCGCATGTGAATGACTAAAGGCATCTGATGCTGCCTGAGTCAATGCGAGCACTAAGCTTTTATCATCGAGTTGTTGTGCAATTTGCATCGCTTCAGCAATTGAATGACTTGCTGTTTGAGCTAACTCAGATGGTAAACCATGTGGAATCAATAAAGATTGCGTATAGAAAAAAGAAAGTAAAAGACCAAATATTGTAATCCCTAAACCCGCACCGAGTTCGTATGCCATGCCCTCTATTGCTCCAGCTGCGGTTGCTTTGTGTGGAGGCACAGCAGTCATAATCGCAGCAGTTGATGAAAGCAATGCAATTTCAACGCTGATGCCCATAACAATCATGAGACTCCAAGTTTGCAAATGTTGTGTATCAAAATTAGTAAGCGCAAAACCCCATAGACTAAAGGCACACATCATCATCCCTAAAGTGGCGACTGGGCGAAGTCCATAACGATTCATTAAAAAACTGGTAAATGGCCCACCCAAGCTAATCGCAATCATAAAAGGTAAAATAAATAAGCCTGCCTGCAACGGCGTATAACCATAAACAAACTGTAGTTCTTGCGACAACAAAAGCTCGAATCCGACGAGCGCGATCATCGCCACAATCGCCATCACCATGCTGGTAGAAATCACAGGATGCTTAAACAAACTAAAATCAATCATTGGACTTGCTGATTTTAACTGCTGTTTAACAAAGAGGATCAAAGCACCGAGTCCAATCACAAACAATAAAATAATGAAATAATTCAATTCATGCATCGCTGTTTTAGCGGCATAAATGATCATTAAAATTGCACTGACTAAAATAAGCGCCTGTAACAGGTTTAAAGGCTGCTTAGATTCAACTTTTTGTTTTGGTACGATCCAAACCGTTAAAATGAGTACGAGGATAATGATGGGCACATTTATTAAAAACACAGCGCCCCAATCAAAATGCTCTAAAATAAAACCACCGAGTAGCGGACCAAAAGCTGCTCCACCGCCACCAACTGTTCCCCAAATCCCTAGCGCATAATTACGTTGTCTTTCATCTAGAAAACTGTTGCGAACACCTGATAATGTGGCAGGAAGAATCATGGCAGCGCCTAACCCAAGTAAAGCGCGAGCCAAGATTAGCATATCAGCCGATTGAGCCAATGCCGCCATTAAAGATGCCAGACCAAAGATTGTCGCCCCAATGATCATTAAGCGCTTAAAACCAATACGATCCCCCAACGCCCCCATGGGCAGAATAAAACCTGCCATAATCAAGGAATAAATATCCATGACCCAGAGCATTTGGTTATTACTGAGTGCCAAAGTTGCGCTTAAGGTCGGAATTGCGACATGCAAAATAGTGGCATCAATCGAGACTGGCAAATAAATCAAAACGATGATTGCAAGAATTATCCACTTGCGGTACATAAAACACCCAATTTAAAGTTGGACACTTGTTCAAATTAAAATCATTATACTCAAACTTGAACAAACGTCCAACTTTTATTAAACTTGAATTCGATGATGATAAATATTGAAAGCCAAGCGAATGAACTATTTAAATCGTGAACAACGTCGTAACATGATTTTAGCTGCTGCTAAAACTTTGGCATTAAAAGAAGGTTTAAATGCATTGACCGTTCGGGCGATCGCAACGCAAGCACAGGTTTCTACTGGTCAAGTTCAACATCATTTTGAGTCTGCCTCACACTTAAAAGCGCAAGTTTTTATTGAATTGATGGATCAATTGAATGAACTTGAAGCTCAGGTACTTACAGATTCATGGCTTCAACGTATTTCTTTACTATTGGGTTGCGAAAATATCGAGCAAACTCAGCCTTATTTACGACTTTGGAATGAAGCTGAAATTTTGATAGAACAAGATATCGAAATAAAAAAAGCCTATAACCTCACCATGCAACGATGGCACAATGTATTGGTGCAGTTGATTCAAGATGGGATACAACAAAAGCAGTTTAAAATGCTTGAAACGACAACCGCTCAAGATGTGGCATGGCGACTCATTGCTTTTGTGTGTGGTTTAGAAGGAATTTATCAACTTGGTCTACAAGGCTTAGATGAGCCATCGTTTCAACGTCATGTGGAAATCATGATTAAAATGGAATTAATGAATTCAATCTAACTTTATATTTGCAAATGATTATTATTTATATATGATAATTAAGTTCTTTAAACATATATAAATTTTACTATGTTTGCTACTCCAAGTCTTAGTTCTCCTAGACTCAATATAGAAACTTTTAAGTTACAGGATTGTCCTGATATTTATCCATGCATTACGTCAAGTTTGACTCAATTTATGTCTTGGGAGCCAGCAAAATCTTTTGCGGAATTTGAGTCGATTGGTAAAAGCTGGATACATGCTCAAACTCAAGGCACAGATCAACATTTTGTGCTAAGAGATAAAAGCTCTCAAAAGTTTATTGGCTTAATTGGCATTCACCGTATCCATACTCAAACGCCTGAATTTGGTTTATGGATACGTGAAGATGAACACGCCAAAGGCTATGCCAAAGAAGCATTGAAGTCGATTTATGATTGGGCGGTTTTAAACCTTGGAAGTGATTATTTTGTTTATCCCGTCGCAGAACAAAACTATGCTAGCCGAAAACTTGCAGAGGGTTTGGGGGGAAGCATCAACCGTGTCAAACAACAACCCAAATATATTCAGATCACTTATCACATTCCTGCAAAGCTGAAAATTTAAATTAAAACCAGCCCTTACGCCCTGTTAATATCAGGTCTCCACAACGCAAGGTTTCTTGAGTCAATCCCCATAAACGATAATCCCCCGTGATCGAACCAATTTTAAAATTATGAGTATAAGCAAAGCTTAAGTTTCGATCTGGATCGCACCATGCTCCCGAACCATTATAACCGATGTGTCCAAAGCCATTTTTTGTACGTTTGCCCATCGTTAAAACGCGATGATAACCCAGTCGCCAGTTCATCGGAATCGGCATGACTCTATCTCTTGCATAACTTTGAATCGTACTCAGTTGCTGAAAAACCTCTGGCTGAATGAAGGTCTGACCTTCCCATCGACCACCATTGGCAAGCATTGCGTAGATCTTACTTAGGCTATTCGCTGTAAAAGTACCATTGGCAGCAGGAATAATCGCTTGCAGTCCCTCATCACTAAAGAAACTAAAATTTTTCATTCCTTTTGGGATCATCGCATCCTGAAAGTCTTGTGGATTTTGTCCAGTCCATGTGACTAATTTATCGGCAAGAGAAGGTTTATGTGCTTTTGCTTTTTTTGTTTGAGCGTCTTGAGGTTTTTGTTCAGTTGATCTTTTTTGTGGAATTAATCTAGCAACACGATTCAACTCTGAACTCGGCACACCAAAAAATGCACCGTCTAATTGTAAAGGTTTAACCAAATAAGTTTGCATTAAATCGGATAAACCGCGTCCAGTCGCTTTTTCAAGCGCGCCCCCTACTAACCAGCCAAATGTTAATGCTTGATAAGCATTGCTTTGATTAACAGCAAAACGTGGCGTCGCTTGTTCAAACACCTGTAACATATGTGACCAATTCAGCATTTCACGTGCATCCTCAATCAAATTGCGAATGTCGTACAAACCGCTTTGATGACTCAATATATGTCTGAGTGTGATCTGCTCTTTATTGTTCTGCCCAAACGCTGGCCAATAATGTGCAATTGGAATGTCATATTCTATCAAGCCCTCACTGACTAAAATATGTGCCAAAGTTGCTAATACACCTTTTCCAGTTGAGTAACAAACAGAAAGCGTCTCATCATTCCATTGTTCAGTCTGAGATTTTTTCCCTGTATAAATATCAACCACTTTTTGCCCGCGAAAATAAACGGTTAAAGCTGCTCCGCCTTGTTCAGTCCGCGCATCCTGCAAACGGCTAAATTGCTCTGCCAAATCGTGAAAACGCTGATCAATCAAACCATGATAATTCTGTTTATCTGCAAATAAAATTTCTGTTAAAGCGCTCATTCTTGTTCCCTCATTTTTTCTAGTTTTATATAAAAAGCCCGAATTGATCGGGCTTTTGAAATTTACAAAGCGCTGACCGTCCCTGAAACATGCGGTTTTTTAGACTTTTCATTGCGAATTAAAAAATCAGTTTCCTTTGGCTGCTCTGCTGTCAAAAACTCAACTTTTGATGGCAAATACATTGGAAGTTTAAACCATACATCTGCTTCATAAGCGTCTGGTAAGTTGATATTGGCCAAAGCCTTAGCTTTACTCCACATTCCATGCGCAATCGCCTGTTTAAAACCAAAGGCTTTTGCCGTCACCGCATGAATATGGATGAGGTTAAAGTCGCCTGAAACTTTGGCATAACGACGACCTGTATTTTCTGCAATATCCCAGACTTGTTGAAGTTGATACTCTGGTGTTCTGCTTTCTTTTGCTTTTTCAGTAGTCTTTTTTTCTGTCTTTTGACGAGACAAGTAAGTGGTTAAACCTTGCATCACCACTTCATTGCCCACCTTTGCAGTAGTAATGAAATCAAATTGAACGCCTTTATCATGCGGCTTTAACTCGCCAAATTTACAAGATAATGTTAAACGTTCATCTACTCCAATTTTACGTGTTTGTTTGACTTGATTACGAATATGAACCAAACCTAACACTGCAAATGGAAAAGCTTCTGTGGTCATCATATGCATCTGTAGACTCTGCGAAAGCACCGCTAAATAAATCGCAGGAATAAAACCATCATTTTTAAAGCCACAAACTTCATTATAAGCTTGCAAATGTTTCTGATCGACTTGAAATGAATCCACCACATATTCAACCTGTGGCAAAACTTTTGGACCCGTTGGCTTTTTAAATACCAGACCTTGAATGACTTTTGGATAAGCCAGATACGGTTTAGGAAGTTGGCTAAAATGGCGTGTATTCATGGTTGACCTTATTCAATTTTTATAGATTTACAATGAGGATACCCTCTCCTTAATGATAAAGAGAGGGCGAATATTATTCTATTTTCAAAGCGACCACATAAAAACTAGCAAATTATGCGCCGAGTAAGCTTTGCCCACAAACACGCACAACATTACCGTTTAGACCAGTTGATGCAGTTGATGCGTACCATGCGATTGTTTCCGCAACATCAACAGGTAAACCACCCTGATTCATCGAGTTCATACGACGACCAGCTTCACGAATCGCAAATGGAATCGCAGCGGTCATCTGAGTTTCAATAAAGCCTGGCGCAACAGCATTGATAGTAATACCATTTTTCAACGTTGGCGCAGTAAATTTCACCAGACCAATTACGCCTGCTTTAGATGCAGCATAGTTGGTTTGTCCCAAGTTCCCTGCAATACCACTGATTGAAGAAACGCAAACAATTCGACCATTTTCATTCAAGCCATCATTAGCCAGTAGATAGTCATTGATACGTTCAGCCGCTGACAAGTTAATGTTAATTACCAGATCCCAAAGCTCAGGCTTCATATTGGCCAAAGTTTTGTCACGTGTAATACCAGCGTTATGTACAATAATATCCAAACCGCCCTGCTTTGCAGCAGCCGCTTTAATTTTCTCACCTGCATCAGCCGCAGTAATATCCAGACCTAAAGCCGAGCCACCAATTTCCGCTGCAACGCGATCAAGATCTGCTTGCTGCTGTGGTACATCCAGACAAATAACGTGTGCGCCATCGCGTGCCAATACATGTGCAATTGCTTCACCAATACCACGACTCGCACCAGTGACCAATGCAGTTTTACCTGCCAATGGCTGATTCCAGTCTACTTTTACCACATCTGCTTTAGATACACGGATCACTTGACCAGAAACATACGCTGAACGTGGAGAAAGCAAGAAACGTAAAGTTGATTCGATATTATCCGCCGCGCCTTCATCCACATAAACGACTTGTGCAGTAATACCTTTTTTGAATTCTTTACCAACAGATTTTACAAAACCTTCAAGCGCACGTTGAGCAATTGCTTGTTTTACAGTTTTTGCTGATTCTGGTGTGGTGCCAATCACAATCACGCGACCAGAGCTTTGAAGCTGACGTGCCACTGGATTAAAGAATTTATACAGTTCATTCAACTGTTCAGAGTTTTGAATACCAGACGCATCAAAAACCACTGCTTTAAATTTAGACTCTTTGTCACCTGAGTTAAAAGCACGTAAATTTAAACCAACTTTTGCGGCAGTTTGTTGTAACTCTGCATTATTGCCTGCATAGCTGTCCGCATGGATATTACTCAAAACCTGCGCAATTGCGCCAGATAAAGAACTTGAAGGCGCAGCACCAAGCAATACAGCACCATTAATCACAGGTTCTGCACTTTCAAAACGATCTAGCACCACGGGTGATGGTAAACCTAAATTTTTTACGACAAATTTACCAAGTGGTGATTGGGTAAATGCCTGGTATTGATCAGTCATGGTTATTATCTCTCATGCAAAAAATGTATGTATAAACTCAGCCAGATAATTGCTGTTTATATCCCTTGTTGGAAACTTGTGAACATATAGGTTCATGGATTTGAATAAAATAATACTTGAGTTAATCTTGATATGTCTTGACCTGAATGCA
This sequence comes from Acinetobacter ursingii DSM 16037 = CIP 107286, assembly GCF_000368825.1. Taxonomy (GTDB): domain Bacteria; phylum Pseudomonadota; class Gammaproteobacteria; order Pseudomonadales; family Moraxellaceae; genus Acinetobacter; species Acinetobacter ursingii. The sequence continues at coordinate 78,753 of NZ_KB849717.1, forward strand.
GTCTAGAATGTCATTCTAGTCAATACAGGTCTATTTTAATTATGTTAATGTACACCGCAAGAATATCATAAACATGCTTGGAAAAGCCTTATGAGCAAAACAACTCAAGACAATCCACAAGAGCAAACAGCACCGACTAATACTGCTTCGGATACTGTGTCAAATACATCAAAGCGCACTCCACGCGCAACTAAAAGTACAGCTTCAGGTACAGCGAAAGCAACCTCTGCAACCGCAACCAAAACACCACGTACACGTGCAAGCACTGCGCGTACAAAAACGACTGCTGCAACCAGTAAAACGCCAGCTAGTACAAAAGCATCAACTTCAACTAAAGCGCAACCTTCTGTTCAACAGGATCAAAACATGAGTCAAAACGCAATTCGCCGTGTCGCCATTATTGGTGGCAACCGTATTCCATTTGCCCGTTCTAATGGCGCGTATTTTAAAGCATCTAACATGGACATGCTGACTGCTGCATTAAATGGTCTGGTTGAACGTTACAACCTTCAAGGTCAACGCCTTGGTGAAGTCGTTGCGGGTGCGGTACTGAAACATAGCCGTGATTTTAATATGACCCGTGAGTGCGTACTGAACACTGCCCTTGCTCCAGAAACACCTGCTTACGATATCCAGCAAGCTTGTGGTACAGGTTTACAAGCTGCTTTTGCCGTTGCCAATAAAATTGCACTGGGTCAAATCGATGTCGCAATTGCTGGCGGTGTAGATACAACTTCGGATGCTCCTATCGCATTTGGTGACGGGTTACGTAAAGCTTTGCTTGAATTGAACATCGCAAAAACAGGTAAAGATCGCTTAAAGGCTTTAACTAAAATTAATTTGAAAGAATTGATGGATGCGCCAAAAAATGGTGAACCACGTACAGGTCTTTCAATGGGCGATCATGCTGCAATTACCGCCCTTGAATGGAATATTGGTCGTGAAGAACAGGATGAACTTGCTGCATCTTCTCATCACAAAATGGCAAAAGCCTATGAAGAAGGTTTCTTCGACGACTTAATTACCCCGTTTATGGGTCTTGAGCGCGACAATAACTTACGTCCAGACTCATCAGTCGAGAAACTTGCCAAACTTAAGCCTGTTTTTGGTAAAGGTGAAAATGCGACCATGACAGCGGGTAACTCTACTCCACTGACTGATGGTGCATCTGTTGTTCTTTTAGCTTCTGAAGAATGGGCGAAAGCAAACGGACATGAAGTATTAGCATACTTAAGCTTCTCTGAAACAGCAGCGGTTGACTTCGTAAATAAAAAAGAAGGCTTATTAATGGCACCTGCTTATGCAGTTCCGCGTATGCTTGAACGTGCTGGTTTAAAACTACAAGATTTCGATTATTACGAAATTCATGAAGCATTTGCATCACAAGTGCTTTCTACACTTAAAGCGTGGGAAGATCCTAAATTCTGTAAAGAGCGTTTAGGCTTAGATGCTCCTTTAGGTGCGATTGACCGTTCGAAATTGAACATTCACGGCTCTTCTTTAGCTGCGGGTCATCCATTTGCTGCCACAGGTGGTCGTATCCTTGCGACTGCGGCTAAAATTCTCAACCAAAAAGGTTCAGGTCGTATTTTAGTCTCGATCTGTGCCGCTGGTGGTCAAGGTGTTGTCGCCATTGTAGAAAAATAAGTTTTATTTATTTTCTACCAATGCTTTGAAAAAAATCAGCATCTTATTTGGATGCTGATTTTTTTTATAATTACTTAAAATTCTAATCAAGTTCAAGAATGACGTTTGAGGAACTGGATCGACTGATCAAAAACCTCATGACTGGCTTTAAACCGCAAATTAAAGTTAAAATCATGATTAATATTTTCGGCATAATCTTTGGCGTATATTTTCGAACTCACATCAACACCTAAATTTTTAAGCTTTTTAACCAATGGTTTAGTCTGAGTTTGAGTCAAAATATCCTGATCTGTTGCACTAAAATACACGGGTGGAAATTGCGCTGTGACCCATGGATAAGCGGACATCAAGTCTAATTGTTGATCCGTAGGATGAGGATAGCCACTGTATTGGGCAATGACGCTTTGTGCGCCCCAAGAAACGATTTTTCCAGCTTTTGCACTTGCGTGGTATAACGTTTTTAAATCATAAACACCACTATGTAAAACGAGTCCCTTCACACTTTGAGCAGAAATAGACGCTTTCAAATTCAGCTGCTCTGCCATTTTAGGCGCATTTAATGCGGCAACATAACTACTCGTAATATTTGCACCTGCGGAATCACCACTAAAAAATACACGAGATAAGTCGATTGGTAATTGATTTTGGTGTTGAACAACATACTCAACTGCCTGATTTAACTCTAATACCTGTTGAGGATAAGCGGCTTGTGGAACTAAAGTATATTCAACATTGACTACCAAAAAACCTTGATCCGCAATCATTTTCGCATAGGGCAACATACTCTCTTTATTACCAGCAACCCAACCACCACCATGAACCAGAAAGACCACAGGAATCTTCTGATCGACCAGCACTTCAGGATAAATAATATCCAATCTTTGACTCGACTGATCGCCATAATTTAGATCAGTTTTAACAATGAGCTGTTGATTAATATTTTCTTTGGCGTATTGTTCAAGATATTGAACATTCTCTCGAGTTTGCTGATTATCCATTAATTTCGCGACCAGCGTGGTGGGTAAATTTTGGCAACCTGATGAGAAGATCAATAAACCGAAAGCAAAGCAAATCTTCATTTTTTTCAATTGTAACATCTAAACATAATCCATAATTTGATAATGTGCATTTTAGCCTTTTAAATATGCGAGCTATGCATACCAGAAAGTAAGTTGAGCTGTGAAATTTTATGCGCGATTAATCATTCAAATGTAAAAAAGCTTTGTTATTTTGCTAAACTAAAAAAGCATGCCCATCATTGTATTGATCAGCATGCCAGTATCAATAAAGTTTTAAACCTCGACACTAAAATTAAAAACGATAACCTACCCCCAAATAAGTAATGATAGGGTCGATATCCATTTTGGTCGTGGCATGAATTAGTTGTTTGTTTGTATTGCTATCAAACACATTAATCGTGGCCTTATTATTGAGTTTTGCATAAGACACTGAAGCCACTGTATACCAATTTGGCGTGATATCATAAGTAAATCCAGCAGTTACAATCGGTGCAATCGCATCATCTGCGTCAACATCCACCACTGGATTTGCACTGGATTTTTTACCGTCTAATGCAGCACCTGCCTGTCCATCATGAATATTTTGAATCATGTGACCTGCGGCTTCCAAGTCAGAGCGTATACCAGAGTTTAGTTTAATATCACTAAAATGAGCATACATTACCCCCGCGCCGACATAGGGTCTAAACTTATTTATGCCCGCTCTACCCCACTGATATTGGGCTTCCAGTGCAGGTGTCCAAGCACGTACCGTTGCGGCTTTGCCGTAAGCATCTAAATTGGTAATAGGAATGTCTTTTTTTAGTCCAAGATTATCCCCAATAACACTGCCAGCCAAACCACCTGGCGCAGCAGAACCTGTCAATGGTGCTTTAATAAACCCTTTACCGTTAATATCAACTTTAGGAGGAATACCTCCAATAAATTGCAATGAAACATTTTCATTTAAATAATAGTTAAAAGTTAGACCAAGAGTATCTACGTCATTCGCTTCTAATCCGCTTCCTTCATTTTGCCAATGATCAATGCCATTAATTGTAGCTACTCCAGACGTAACTGGGGTGACATTACCTTCAGAATCAACAAATCCCAGTAGCTCCCCAACACTTTGCCCACCGCCTTCAGGTTTTTTAAAGACTAAATCCAAAATATCTTTAGCGTTTTCACCTGTAGATGGAAGAGTAGCGTCTGGATCAACAGCACTCATAAAAGCAGGGACTGAGATTTGACCAACATTGGCTTTAGTGCCGCTTGGAACAGAGGTCGAGATATCAAACGGATTTGCTTTTCCCTGTGGCATTACATGTAACCACCCTGCTGACACTGAGAACCTTTTAAAATCAGCTGCATGTACCGCAGAAATGCATGTTACACCAATCAAACTGCAATACATTGTTTTGTAAAATATTTTACTTTTCATATTATATTCCCTTTATATTTAGCTCATCATCAATGACAAAACTCAATTTATCGTACAAAAATATTGAGTAAAAATAAGACAAAACCGATAAATGGCATTAAATTAAAAATCATATATTTCAATATGATAAAATTTAAATATTTATAAAAAACTAATAAATTCAATTAGTAGCGAAATGAAAAATTTAATTGTCAATTATGTTAATTTTCATAAAAAAAGTCACCAATTTTAAAAATCAGTGACTTTAACTATTAGTTTTGAGGCGCATAACCCAGACGCATTTCTAAATGGTCATAACACCACTGGAATATAAAAGTATAAATCAAAATACACATGGTCAAGCCAAAGTCTAAAACAATCGCCTGCCAGATACTCATATTCATGGCGTAGGCCACCATTGGGATCGTTGCAAGCATCAAGCCGCCTTCAAAACCAATGGCATGAAGAATACGGACTTTAATGGTTCGTTTAAGTTGATGCTTATGTTCAAATTTTTCAAAAAAATGGTTAAAAATCATATTCCAAACTACAGAAGTCACCGCCATGGCAATACCTAGCGAACCTGTGACTTCCATCGGAACATCGAAAATAAAACTCAATGCGATTGCTATGATGACCAATAGAATCACTTCATAGCTCAAGGCATGAATAATTCGTCTTTTGGAAATCAACATTTTAAAACACTCTTTTTGTTTACAGTATGCTTATTTTATTTTTATAATTTTGATAAATCCAATCAGGTTCTTTCAATAATTTTGATAGATGAATATTAATCAAGAACAACTCACCATCTTTAAGACCGTGATGGAAACAGGTTCATTTTCTGCTGCCGCCAGAAAATTAAACAAAGTTCCATCTGCTGTCAGCATGTCTATTGCTAATTTGGAAATAGATCTTAATTTAAATTTGTTTGAACGACTTGGTCGTGAACCTGTTGCCACCTCAGAAGCGCATGTGCTTTATGAAAAGACCAACCAGCTTTTGATTGAAATGAATCAATGGAAACAACAGGCATATGCACTCAGTACAGGACTTGAATCAGTCTTGAATATTGTGATTGCGTCTGAACTACTGGATACCAATTGGACAGACTATGTCAGCTTAATTTCCAAACAATTTCCAGACTTACAAATTAATATTACCTCGGCACCTCAAGAAGATGCTTTAGCCATGTTGCTCGATCAACGCGCACAACTGGCATGGATGTTTGAACGGGAGAATCTGGATTATCGTGAACAATTTGTTGAAATCAAAAAAGAATCACTGATTCCTGTCGTCTCCAAAACACATCCTTTGGCGAACATGCAGCACATTCAATTTGAAGATCTGTTAAATCAGCGTCAAATCGTAGTGGCTAGTCGGGATAATACGATTAAACCTGAATTATTGTTCTCTAAAAATTATTGGCGTACAGATAATCACCATTCGGCTTATATGCTGATTGTCAGAAATTTAGGCTGGGGCGTTTTACCCTCAGAAATGTTTCAGGAAAACCCTAGATTAAAACAACAACTGAAAGTTTTAGATCTTCTGGATTTTACGCCCAAATTTGAATATTACATCGATCTAGTCTGGAGTCGAGAAAGTAAGCTAGGATCTGCTGCGCGATATTTAATCGAGCATATTCGACGTGACAGAAAATAATCAATCGACAAGTTTTAACGTGGATTTACAATAGAATATGCTATAACTAAAGAGATAAATATTTTAAACCAAGAATGTTGATTGCAATGACACAAACAGCTTTAGACCAATTAAAACAGGTTACAACCGTTGTCGCCGATAGTAGTGACCTCGAAGCGATTCGCCAGTTTCGTCCTCTGGATGCCACAACCAATCCCTCATTAATCACTGCGGCAGCTAGCCAGCCTGAAAATCGTGAACTCATCGAAGCTGCTTACACGCAAGCACGTGAAGAAGGTTATCAGGCAGATCAATTGATTGAACGTACCATTGATATTTTGACTGTCAAATTTGGCGTAGAAATTTTAAAGTTGATTGAAGGTCGTGTTTCGACTGAAGTGGATGCATCGTTATCTTATGATACAGAGGCGACGCTGCAAAAAGCGCGTGAATTGTCCAAACTTTATCAAGATTATGGCATCGATGCATCTAGAGTGTTAATTAAAATTGCATCGACATGGGAAGGTATTCAAGCGGCCAAAGTACTTGAAGCTGAAGGCATTGCATGTAACTTAACCTTATTGTTTGGTTTGCATCAAGCTCAAGCCTGTGCAGATGCGCATATCACTCTCATTTCTCCATTTGTCGGGCGTATTCTGGATTGGTATAAAAAGGCTGAAAATATTGATCACTATCCGATCGAAAAAGATCCGGGCGTAATATCAGTCAAAAAAATCTATCATTATTATAAGCAACACGATATCCAGACTCAGGTGATGGGTGCAAGTTTCCGTAGTGTCGATCAGGTTTTAGGTCTAGCGGGTTGTGACCTACTGACGATTTCTCCAGCATTGTTGACTGAATTAAATCAAGATCATCGTCAGGTTGAAACTGTTTTAAGCTCAAAATCAGCATCGGATGCCGAGAAAATCAATCGCGATACACAAACACGTGAAAGTTTCAAAATTGAACTTGAACATGATTTAATGGCTTTTCAGTTATTACAAAGTGGTATTGATGGCTTTATCAAAGCGCGTGATCAGCTCAATACCTTACTACGTCAGTCATTTGGAATTGATGCCGAAATTCAACCCTAATATTTGATAATTCACATATTAAAACCGATTTTTGTTATAGTACAAAAATCGGTTTTTTATGAGTAAATCTTCGTGTTCGGGATTATAGATCTAGCAACTTACATCGTTGGTACCTTGTTAATTGTATTTTTACCCGGACCAAATTCTATTTACGTCATGTCGATTGCTTCGCGCTATGGTATTAAAACTGGTTATCGTGGTGCATTTGGTATTTTTACGGGCGATGCGATTTTAATTTTGTGTACGGTACTTGGCGCCGCGTCTCTTATGCACGCTTTTCCATGGATTTTTACCACGCTAAAAATTGTGGGTGCACTTTATCTGTCTTATCTAGGGTTTAAACTACTGCAAGCAAGTTATCAACGCTGGAAAAATAAGTCTGTGGAAGAGATTCAAATGGCAGACTTACCGCAACTTGATCAAATTCATCCTTATCGCACTGCACTCGGCATTAGCTTACTTAACCCTAAAGCGATTTTATTTTTCTTGTCTTTTTTTGTGCAATTTGTCGATCCTACTTATCCTTATCCCGCGCTAAGTTTTCTGATTTTATCCATCATTTTACAATGCGTAAGCCTAAGTTATTTAACCATTTTGATTTTTTCCGGAGTGAAATTATCAGCTTTTTTTAAATCTCAAGATAAAATCGCTGCGGTCAGTATTTTTATGGTCGGTATTTTATTCTTTGGCTTTGGTTTAAAACTTGCGACTTCAACTTTGTAAGATTTTACCTTTTGTTTAAATCCCTACCTCTTTAGAATACAACCCATGCTTTTCTTTCGCTGAATTTTGAAAAGCATTTTCTTAAACACCTTATGACCTAAAGCTGAATCATGCAAAAATTTATTCGTGATTTTTCACTTCCTGCCGCTTTTGCTGGATTTGTTACTTTTCTGATTGGGATCAGTGTATCTGCTGTGTTGGTTATTCAAGCCGCACAAATACTGGGTGCAACGACCGAACAAATAACCTCATGGTTTTGGGCATTAGGGATTGGGATTGGTTTATCTGGTCTAATTTTGTCATGGAAATTTAAACATCCTGTAGCAACATCATGGTCGACAGCAGGTCTAGCCTTAATTATTGCAACAGGCAGTGGCTATAATTTACATGAAGCGATTGGGGCATTTTTGGTATGTGGCTTAATCACAGCACTGCTTGGTTTTTTTGGTGTTTTTGAAAAAGTCCTCGCTTATATTCCACAAAGTTTGACCAGTGCAATGCTGGCTGGCGTTTTACTTAAATTTGGAATTGCTATTTTTGCCAATATGCAGGATCACTGGCAGTTTATTCTAAGTTTACTTACCATCTATATCGTTTCTAAACGTGTTTGGCCACGCTACTGTATCGTCATTACGGTCGTGATTGGCATTATCATCTGCCCATTTTTTATGGAGTTTCACCCTCCTGTTCTACATTGGACTTTGGCAAAACCGGTGTGGATTACACCTGAATTTACGTGGTCTGCAATTTTAGGATTAGCACTGCCCCTTTTTGTCATCAATATGGCATCACAATATTTACCTGGTATTGCCATGATTAAAAGTTATGGTTATCGCCCTCATGTTAATCAACTGATTGGCTGGACGGGAGCAACGCAAACCATACTTGCCCCTTTTGGCTGTTATACCGTCAATATTGCCGCGATTAGTGCCGCTGTAAGTCTGGATGATCAAGTGCATCCTGACCCAACCAAACGTTATATTGCGGGGATCAGTTGTGGATTTTTCTACATTTTAATGGGTTTGTTTGCAGCGACACTTACCAGTTTGCTGATGTCATTTCCGTCATTATTCATTATGGCGCTGGCGGGTATTGCTCTATTTGGTACCATTAGCCACAATATCGCCATTGCCTTTCATGAACCGAATGATCGCGAAGCAGCGCTACTGACTTTTTTATGTAGCGCTTCTGGGGTTCAGTTTTTTGGAATTGGCTCTGCTTTTTGGGGATTAATTGTCGGAATTGTTGTTTCGCTTATATTCAAAGTAAAATTTAAAAAGGTATAAACAACAAACTGCTTTTTAAAATTTCATTGAAACTAAAAATACGATGTTTAAGCCATCGTATTTTTATCCCAATAGGCCTGTTGAACTTGTGGCATTTGATTAAGTTGCTTAATCATTTCATTCATTTCAACAGGGTCTATGGACGTTGCAATTAAGGTTGCCTCGATTTCCACATCTTCTTCACCAAAAGGTTCAACATCCAGATCCATCAAGGGATAATTCAAACTTTGCAACATTTCGGTGAGTTTATACATCACCATTTTTCGATGATCCTTATGGGCGATCAGATAGATCACATGGGTCACTTCTGATTCAGCATCCAATGGTTGCCGATCCATCATATTGACGAGAGGTCGTAATAAAGTATTCGCGGCGATAATAAATGCTGTCGCCAATATCGCCTCCATAATCAGATCTGAACCCGCTGCAGCCCCCACAGCAGCAGAACACCAAAGTGTCGCTGCTGTGTTTAAACCATGAATATTGCCTTCCTGACGCATAATCACACCTGCACCCAGAAAACCGATCCCAGAAACTACATACGCAATTACGCGTACTGCACCATCTGCCCCTGAAAGATTATTGGCGATATCAACAAAAATTGCAGCGCCTAAAGCGACCAGAACATTGGTTCTCAAACCCGCCGTTCTTTGTCGATACTGTCGTTCAAAACCAATCAATCCACCCAATAAAAAAGCAGTGGTCAGACTGATCAAAGTATTAGCCATATTAGATAGACTGGTATTGTGTAAAAATTGCAAAACCATACTGCACCTGTTATTGCCAGCCATAACGACGAATATAAATACCTTTTATCCATTGAGTCACACACATATAAGCCAATAAAATACAAGGTAAATATAGAAAATACGTCAATGGTAAAGCTTCTAGTTTAAAGTAATGTGCCAAAGGCCCCATTGGTAAAAATATTCCAATTGCACTAATGATCATCGTCATGACTACCAACGGTGTTGCAGCACAGCTTTGAATAAACGGAATTTTTTTGGTTCGAATCATATGAACGATTAAAGTTTGAGTCAGTAGCCCCACAACGAACCAGCCAGACTGAAACAAGCTTTGTTGGGCTGGTGTATTCGCATCAAATACGAACCACATCATGCCAAAAGTCAAAATATCAAAAATAGAACTGATTGGCCCGAAAACCACCATAAAACGCCCAACTTCTGATGGCTGCCAGCGTTGAGGTTTTTCAAGCTGCTCTTCATCTACATGATCAAACGGAATGGCAATTTGTGAGACATCATAAAGTAAGTTCTGTACAAGCAAATGAATTGGCAGCATAGGCAAAAATGGAATAAATGCACTAGCTACTAATACCGAAAAAACATTACCAAAATTTGAACTGGCCGTCATTTTGATATATTTGAGCATATTGGCAAAGGTTCGACGACCTTCAATGACACCATTTTCAAGTACCATCAGACTTTTTTCGAGAAGAATTAAATCTGCTGACTCTTTGGCAATATCAACAGCCGAATCTACAGAAATCCCAATATCCGCCGCACGAATCGCTGCCGCATCGTTAATCCCATCACCGAGAAAACCAACCACATGGCCATTTGCCTTAAGTTGCTCAACGATTCGTTCTTTATGAATTGGACTTAATTTGGCAAAGATAGTGTATTCTTCTACGACAAGTTTTAAATCTTCGTCAGATAATGTCTCAACCATTCCACCCAATAAAACCTTTTCATGAGGAATACCAATTTCTTGACATATTTTTTGGGTCACAAATTCATTATCCCCAGTCAGTACTTTTACACTAACACCATGCGCATGTAATTGTTGTATGGCAGGTCGAGCAGATTCTTTAGGTGGATCCAAGAAAGTGATATAACCAGCCAAAATTAGGTCGCTCTCGTCTTTGACTGAAAAGTTTTCGCAGATACCATCAAAGTCACGATAAGCTACAGCCACAACGCGTAGACCTTCACGATTATAATGTTGCGTAATTTCTTCAATCTCTTTACGAAGTTGGGCAGTTAACTCTTTGATCTCTCCTTTAATTTCAATATGAGTACAGACCTTGATCATTTCCTCGACAGCACCTTTGGTCACCATACGAATCTGGGATTGAGGAGTACGTACGATTACTGACATACGGCGGCGTTCAAAATCAAATGGAACTTCATCAAGCTTTTTAAAACGTAGCTTTTCAAACTTCATATCTTGATCAACAGCTTCAAGTACAGCTACATCCAACAAGTTCTTGAGTCCCGTTTGATAATAGCTATTTAAAAAAGCCAGCATCAGCACTGTATGTGATTTTTTTCCTAATACGTCGACGTGATGTGATAGAAAAATTTTATCTTGTGTCAGCGTTCCTGTTTTATCGGTACATAGCACATCCATCGCACCAAAATTTTGAATGGCATCCAGACGTTTCACTATTACTTTTTTTCTGGATAAAAATACCGCACCTTTCGCAAGTGTTGAGGTCACAATCATCGGGAGCATTTCTGGTGTTAAACCCACCGCAACGGACAGGGCAAATAATACTGCCTCACCCCAATCTCCTTTGGTGAACCCATTAATGAATAAAACAATAGGTGCCATAATCAACATAAACCGAATCAGTAACCAACTGATTTTATTCACGCCTAGCTGAAATGAAGTCACGCTGCGATCGGTTGCAGTAACCCGGTGTGCCAATGCACCAAAATAAGTTTGAATACCTGTATTAAGCACGACAGCTTTTGCCGTACCTGAGACCACATTGGTTCCCATAAAGACTAAATTATCAAGTTCTAATGGGCTATTTACATCCATACTATGTTGTAATGCATATTTTTCTACAGGCATAGATTCTCCAGTCATGGCTGCCTGTGAGACAAATAAATCTTTTGCCGAAAGAATTCGACAGTCAGCAGGAATCATATCTCCCGCAGAAAGCAAGATAATATCGCCTGGAACCAGATATTGGATGGGTATTTCAAACTGAATCTCTTTAAGCTGTTTTACTTTCGCCCCATATCGCTGTTGCAGCAAACTCAAATCTGAATAATTAATCTTACGACGCAACACCATGGCCGTATTCGTGACCATAGCTTTGAGCGACTCAGCGGCTTTGTTTGACTTAGACTCTTGCCAATATCGCAAAAATGTTGAAAGCAATACCATGATGCTAATAATGACTGACCCAGTTAGATCATCTGTGAGGAATGCGACAACAGCCAAAAGACTCAGTAATACATTAAAAGGATTACGATAGCAGTACCACAGATGTTGCCACCACGTTAACGGTTTTTCCTGTGCAACCTCATTAAGTCCAACTTTAAGCTGCTGCTCTTGTGCTTCAACTTCAGTTAAACCCTCTTCATGCGAAGATAAAGTATTTAAGAGTGCTTCACTTTCAAGTGTTGAATAATGTCTTAATTGCACTGCCAGAGTTTGCCCAATTTCTTTGGCATAACTAGATTGATGCAATTCTTTAAAAGAACTATTTCGAATAAAGAAACGTTTTAAATGAAAAGTTTCCAGAAAACGTGTAAATAGACGTTGCCATAGATCATATTTCATGTAGAGATCTCCTTTTTTTCAGGCATACGAAGCTGCACTCTATTTAGATGAATAAAGTGGATTTGCAATAAATGATTTAGAAAATAAGTGCTTTGGTTCTAAATAATCAGATTAGGGCGTAAAGCTTAAGCCAAAGCCAAACCATCGCTCTCGAAAAGTATTTAAGCGCTGTCCAATGGACGCTTCAAAAGTCAAAATATTAGGAAGGATAGAATAATGAATAGCACCTTGTAACAAAGGCGCATGTTGATCTTGGTTATAAGTTTCAACACTAACACTTGTTTTTGGAGTTAAAGCAAGGTTAGATGCCAAACTCCAGCGCAGTAAATTCAAGTTTCGTGGTGAATATTGATAACCAATATTACTATCTATATGCAGAGAATTATTAAGATAAACTAAAGAAAAAGGAATGTTAAGAAACCACTGAATGGACTCTTTATCTTTTTCATTCTGCTGGGAAACTTGAAGGCTGGCAGCCATTCCCCATTGACTCATCGGTTGGATCACACCTTTAACTTGAGCGAACCATTGCCCTTTTCCCGCATCAACAAATTGGTCAGTATAAGAAATCGAACTTTCAACCCCCTCAATGAACTGGCAAGCCGTATTTAATTGATAGCTTGCCTGTGAAACTGACGGGCGAGTTACAGCGGATTCCAACTGGCAATGTTTTGCAGACACAATGTCTGCATCGTCTGTATTCAACAATGGATCTGCTTTGGCATATTGTGACAGCAACATACAAATCCAGATGCAAAAGCATTGAATACTATAGAGTTTTAAAATTGAAGCATGTAACCACATTAGCTTCTCCCACATTTTAGAAGGAGTCTAAGCAGGCAGTATTACGCCCGAATGAAAATTCAGCGTGATTCAATATAGATATGGATATAAATGTAATGACAAACTATCTCATTGCAAGATAGTCGCCCTAAGTAGTGACTTTTCTTGCTCAGATGACAGTATGCATAACCAATTTACAGCATAACCTCGAACAACTTCCCACTTAGGGTCTCCTCATATTAAATTTGGCTGTATTATATTTAGATTTTCTTAATTTACAAGTCCTTTTAGTGCAACTTTTTACAGATAAAATACAATTACTGTAAAAACATCATCTGCATCGATTAAAGTTCTTTGACCACGACTGTTTTCGCCATTTTATCGTGCCAACCCTGTTTTTTTGAATCAAATGCAATCCAGATGAATCCGAGCATAAAAACCAAAGTAGATGGTATATATCCGATATAACGAATAATCGACTGACCTAAAGTCAGTTTATCACCCGTTTTTTCATCTAGCACCTTTAAACGCATCAAACGCTTGCCAGGTGTTCCACCTAAATATAACCAAAAGAGAATCGTGTATAAAAATGGGAAAATATAATTGACTAGAATATCAAACCATAGCGAAGCTTTTTGATCAGCCAAACCTGTAGAAAAAACCAGATCATAATTCCCTTGATAAAAAATCCATGCTGAAGGTATGATAGCTAACATCATAATCAGTGTATCAATAATCGAAGCGCCACAACGTATCCAAAAGCCTGCGTATTCATATTTATAAGACATGTTTTCCTCTCATTGTTGTTATCAAGGCAGTATTTTTAATTAAACACTATCATTGATTTTATCCTAATCTAAAAAAGTGAAAGGCGAAATATGCAACGTCATCATCGTGCATACTATTTATTCAAACAGAAGAAACCATTTAAAATTTTTAAAATGTGATAAGTTTTATCCTATGCAGCCTATACAAATAATAATAATTTTTAGAAACACAATCTTCTGATACTGTGTTAGCCTAAAAGCATAAAAGATTTTTAGAAACAATAAATTAAGAGGAAATATTATGTCTTATCATCGTATCTTGGTTCCAGTCGATGACTCACCTCTTTCAGATGCAGCAGTGAAACATGCTGTAGATGTTGCGAAAGCATTTAATAGTAGTGTAACGGTAATGAGTGTGGTTGCCGTTGATCCTTTTGTCGGCGTCGATTTTTATAAGGTTGCACCTGCGGTTACTGAACATTTGTTTGAAGCTGAAACAAATGCAGAAGCACATTTACAAAAAATAAGTAATATTTTCAGCTCCAATGGAATTGAAACAAATACCAAAATTATTAGAGAAGAACCTACAGCGATAGGAATCTTGAATATTGCAGATGAAGTGAATGCGGATTTAATTATTATGGGTTCTCATGGCCGTTCAGGTTTAAAAAAATTAGTGCTGGGTAGTGTTGCACAGAAAGTGCTTGCTGAAAGTCCTGTACCTGTTTTGATTGTCAAAGCTTAACAAGCAAAAACCTAAAAAAACCGCTTAAGCGGTTTTTTTGTTTAAACGTTTTCGTCTTGGAAATATTTAAGCCAGAATGCTTCTCGACATGTCGAATTAAACTGAATGCGCTTAGGGGTGATATGCTCTAATCGATGTTGATGATCGACGACTTCATAGCTAATCCAATGCTCACGACAAGCTTCGATCTCGATGGCTGTTGCATCATGCTCTTCAATCTTGCGAATGGTAATGCCATTTTCAAACTGAAAAAGCGACATTTTTCCAATAACTTGAATATCACCATCAAACCATTGTTTTATTTTTTCCTCTTTATCCACTACCTGATGTTCCGAAGGTTGCTCTGGATATAGAATACTTTGAACATATTTTGAGAGATGAGACATCACACACGCAGTCATGCATAAGGTGGCAACATGATACCACCAAAGTATAAAATAATGTGCTTATAAATTTACTTGCGTAGCAAAACAATCAAACGTCGTTAGAAATCTTCTTTATGACTAAACATTTTCTCACTTTTCAGGGAAAGCAGTAGTCTGCTGCATAACATTACTGCATAACCCAACTCAGTGAATTATGCAGCAGATCATTTCAATTAAACACTTAAAATACTATTTAAGGTTTCAGTCACATTTTTCGACTTCACACGAGACTGTAAAGCTTTTAAAGCACCTTGTACATGACTACGCTGAGGTTCAGCCAACGTGTACCAACGTGACAATACCTGTAGTAAACGTGAACCTAAAATCGGATTTTTTTCATCGAAGTATTCTGCTAAACCAATATAGTGTTCAACACCAAAGCTCCATGCATTGACAGGATTATTACTTAATCCACCGCTGACCGCTCGTACACGGTTAGGTGTACCTAAATCGTAATCTGGATGTTTGGTCAAAGCAGCAATACTTTCAGATGTTGCACTTGGATTGGCTGCCTGTACCATAAACCATTGATCAAGCGATAAAGCTTCATCCTTATAACGATTATAAAAATCGTCTAAAGCTTGCTGTGCTTGTGGCGCATCATTCCAGACCAATACGCGTAATGCGCCCATACGTTCTGACATGTTATGGGTCTGTTGATACTGGTTGTAAGCCAACTCAAATGCCCCGACATCACCCTGACGCACCATCATACTCAGCATGATATTTTTTAAAGCACGCTCGCCCATCGCCTGAGAGAAATCATTTTGCAAAGATGGATCAAGGGATAGATAAGTTTCTTTCCAGAAAGTAGCTAATTCACGTGCCAATGTTTCCAGAACCGAGTTACGTTTTTCCTGCACTACTTGTGGTTCATAATCACGATCAATACGACTACCCAAATACCCTTCAGTTGGCACATCAAATAAACGCGAGGCGAGTAGCGGATCTTTACGCACTAAATCAGGCAGCGTATTTTTAATGGCTTGAATATAAGGTTGAACATCATGATCTTTAAGCAAAATCCGCTCAAGCAAAGTTTGACTGGCTTGCCATTGATTAAAACCACTGGTTTCATGCTGAATCAGAAATGCCAATTCATCATCGCTATAGTCAAATTCCAAGTTCACGGGTGCAGAAAAATTGCGCAACAAGGATACAACTGGTTGCTCGGCGACCTGTGTGAATTCAATAGTGGCCGTATCTTGATCAAATAGATAAACCCCATCCTGAACAGCATCAACAAATAAATCTGGAGAATGAAGCGTATATTGTTCACCTGTTTTGGCATTAAATAATGCAAGCGCGACAGGAATTGGGACTGCTTTTAGATTTGGATATTTCGGATGCGCTTTTAAACTTTGTTTAAAGTTTAATCGATAAGTTTGTTTTTGAGCATCGTACTCGGCATTGACTTGGAGTTTAGGCGTACCTGGCTGGTTATACCATGTCAGAAAATTTGATAAATCTATACCTGAACCTGATGATAACGCATCCACCCAGTCTTCGACTGTCACGGCTTGACCATCATAACGGCGGAAATATTCATCTGTCCCTTTACGGAATTTTTCTTTTCCAAGTAAAGTCGACATCATACGGTTAATTTCCGCACCCTTTTCATAGACGGTAGCGGTATAGAAATTATTAATTTCAACAAAATGATCTGGTCTTGGTGGATGTGATAATGGACCTGCATCTTCAGGAAATTGATGTGCTTTCAACACTGCAACATCATCAATGCGTTGTACCGCCGCCGATTGTAAATCTTCTGAAAAAGACTGATCACGAAATACAGTTAAGCCTTCTTTTAAACAGAGTTGGAACCAATCACGACAAGTAATACGGTTTCCTGTCCAGTTATGAAAATACTCATGAGCAATCACCGATTGCACGCGCATAATCGCGGCATCAGTGGTGTATTCTTCATCTGCCAATACACATGAGGTATTAAAGATGTTTAATCCTTTATTTTCCATCGCGCCCATGTTGAACTGACTCACCGCAACGATCATGTAATTATCCAGATCGTAAGCGCGGCCATAGTGTTCTTCATCCCAACGCATCGAATGTTTTAGGGCTTCCATGGCAATATGACATTTTGGAATATCTTTTTCGATCGCATAAATTTCAAGTGCAACATCACGACCTTCAGAAGTCGTGTAACGGTCTTTCAATACCGCCAAATCACCAATCACACAGGCAAATAAATAGCTAGGTTTCTTGGTTGGATCTTGCCAAATTGCAAAATGACGATTCTCACCCACTTCACCAGTTTCAAGTAAATTACCATTGGCGAGCAATACAGGATATTTTTTATCGGCTTCAACACGAGTGATAAATTCAGCCAAAACATCTGGACGGTCTGGATAAAAGGTAATTTTACGAAACCCTTCTGGTTCATTTTGGGTGACAAACAAATCACCCGCTTTATATAAACCTTCGAGTTGCGTGTTGCTTTCAGGATGAATCATCACTTGAGTATTTAAAATAACATCATCAGGTACGTTGGCAATGACCAACTGCTCAGAATCAAGTTGATACTGATCGGCTTGTAAACTTTGCCCATTCAATATAATCGATTTCAACTCTAAATCACGGCCTAATAACACCAAATCCCCAGCAGTTTGACGTTTCATGACCAAGGTTGCGTCGACAATAGTGCGATCATCATAGACCTGAATATCAAGGTTAATCGACTGCACTAAAAATGAAGGTTTTTGATAGTCTTTAAGATATACCGTTTGATCCGCCTGAACGTGTGGATTTGCCGCAATATTCATATATTTTCCTATGTCGCCACTTGTATCGTGGTATCAGTATTTATTGTGTATGAATCTGATCATACGCCAACTTAACTGAAGTGTCTGTGTTGTTTCACGTTAAAATTTACATGGGTGTAAGGCTTTGATTTTTCAATTCCCCACGAGTTAAAATTATTGATATTGCTTCATATCTTATGTAAGAACATCTGTTCAGCATTACCATAGCTATCTCACTGGTTACAGATTGACCAACAAATCTACACATGTGCTTGCATGGATTACGTCGAATTACTTTTTTTCTAAACTGCTTACAGTTTGTGCACGTTTTTTGCTTTGTCTTAAATGACGTCATTAGTCAAAATAAAAACTCAATCTATGCTATACACAAAATAGCCGAGAGGTGACATAAGATGGAATTAACTCAACACTTGTACCGCGCTGAAAATATCAAAGCTATTCATGATTTACATGATGCAGGCGTCGCTCATAACGTGATTGCCGTATTTATGACTGCCGAGGGTATAGACATTCAGCCACAGGATGTGACCAGTATCGTCAATACTTATGATGCGCTGGGTAAAGAAAAACTACCAAGCAAGAAAGTGAAAGCACTTATTGCTGCCAAAAAATTAGGACAGCATGACGAGTCCTTGCCTTGCCCTGTTTAAATAAAGCAATTTTTTAGATCA
The DNA here is from genome assembly GCF_000368825.1 of Acinetobacter ursingii DSM 16037 = CIP 107286. GTDB lineage: Bacteria > Pseudomonadota > Gammaproteobacteria > Pseudomonadales > Moraxellaceae > Acinetobacter > Acinetobacter ursingii. The sequence goes on from NZ_KB849717.1 coordinate 97,279, forward strand.
AGAAAGCCTGAACTTTACGGAGTTTCGGCTTTTTCATTTGATGGAGTTTCAATTATTCCAGTTTCCCCTGACCATTCGGCTCAGAGCAAGCTATAATCTTCTTTTTACTCACGTATAATTTTCGCATGATTTTGAATATTCTGAAAAAACAGCTTGATGAAAGTACACTTTGCCCTTTATGTCAGGCAGCAATGTACTTTGTGGAAGCTGATCAATTTGATCAGGAGGTTCTATTTCATGAATGCAGCCATTGTCAGCACCAAGTCTTTGCTGATGCAAAAATGGTCTGTCATTGTGCAACTTGCACCAAACAACGCAAAAAAATGATGCAAGACACTCTGCAACAAGAACAGCGCAAAAATAAAATTAAAGATGACATCATCTATAATCTGGAAGACTTAAGTTTATTACATAAGCTTTATCTTTTAGCCCTACTCGATGATCGAATTCAGGACAATCTGCCACATGATGAATATATTTACTGGGATCGAGTCAAATATGAATACATTAGCCCCAATTATTTATTTCAATATGGCTTGCTCAAAGAGTTGATTAAATTGGGTATTTTGGCTCCCAAAAACCTTCAGGATGATCAGCACATCTATTATTTAAGAGTCCGTTTGGATGGCTACAACGAACCCAGTTTATTTAGTATCGCCCAACAATTACGTTATTGGTTTTACGAAAACTTAAGCCTAGGCATTCCCTACAAAACTTCAGATGAAGTGAAAGATGTTTTATTTTTAGTGCTTTATCAGGAAATTATTCAATTTATGCAAATGTACTGCCGTACATGGGGCATACAAATTGCAGGTAATCGGAGCTTTCAGCAATTTTGTTATCGTTTGCTCGATAGCTTGGCTGTAGGTCAAGTTTATTATCTTATTCAAACTGCTTTGGATTATTTATATAATAAAAAAGCCTTACAGCCACGTAATGAAAACTTTATTAATACTAATATTTTAAAAAAGACCTTGGAGCAATATCGTGAGCGTTCACTCAATGAAAAATGGGAAACATCTACGCTACCACGCCCAATGAATTTACCTCTAAGTAAAATGAGTCAAATTTTTTTGTTCCATTTTCTATCTTATGATGAGCGTATTCTCATTCAACCGATCTGGCGCGCATGGCGAAAGATTGAACCTCGACTTAATTTTTATTCGATCAAACGTTGTATGTATTGTGGTTCTCATGATTTAGAAGTGGATTATGATGCTGCCGATTATGTGTCTTTGATTTGTCGACATTGCAAACATCAGGATCATTATTTTACGCAATAATTTTTATAAGTTTTAAGGGGGAAAATATGTATAACTCATCCAATATTATCGACTATGTCATTGAAGCGTGGGAAAAATTACAACAGCAAACACCACTAGTTCAATGTATCACCAACAGTGTTGCAGCAAATTATGCAGCCAACGTTCTGCTCGCCGCAGGTGCATCTCCTGCCATGATTGATAACCCATTTGAAGCGGAAGCATTTACCAAAATCAGTGGTGCACTCAGCATTAACTTAGGTACGCCAACCACTGAACAGATGCAAGCCATCAGGATTTCAGCAAAAACTGCCCATGAAAATCAAATTCCGTGGGTATTAGATCCAGTTGGTTATGGCGCTGTTTTGAAATGGCGAAGTGATACGGTCGATGAATTACTGCAATATCATCCCTCTCTAATTCGTGGCAATGCATCAGAGATCAGCGCACTTGCAGGAAGTTTATCTCAAAGCAAAGGCGTAGACAGCACCTTAAAAAGTGATGATATGTTCCAACTTGCACAAGGCTTGCTGAGTAAAGCCAGTTGTATTGCCATATCTGGGGAAACCGATTACATCTTGTCGACTGCCATGACCTGTATTGTCAAAATTCGTGGCGGTAGTCATCTACAGCCCAAAATTACCGCGACAGGCTGTGCTTTAGGTGCATTGATTGCAGCATATTCTGCGGTTGCACCCATTCATTTAGCCACCATTGCGGCCCATGTTCATTTCGCGATTGCAGGTAAGCTTGCTTATGATCAGGCTCAAACGGTGGGCAGTTTTAATACCATGTTTATGGATTATATTCATATGATGGATGCCAATTTAATTGAGCAATATGCCTGTATCGAACTGATTTCGGATGATTAATCAGCACTTATTCTAAAAAAGAGACGAAAATCATCGTCTCTTTCCATGATTTATTTTAACAGCAGATAAATATCTGTGACTAAATCTGCTTCATTCACTTCATGTACAAAATTGTGATAATGAAAAAAAACTGGATAATCGCCAGCTTGTTCCTGTTGTTCAGGTAACCAGTTTCTAAATAGAAAATACACGCTTTCGCGAATCTGATCGTGACTACCTAAATGCCGAATCATGGCATAACGCCCTGCTGGAATTTCACCTATTTTGATTCCATCGTCTTTTTGAGCAAAAGGTTTATCGATTGAACCCGCAATATCAAAGCGAAATTCCTGTTCTGGCGTCTGTTCTGGATCAGAAAAAGGTATGCCATAGGTTGCAGATTTTCTGACTGGAGATAGTCCTGTTCTTTTACGCCATTCAATAAACTTGGCCGCAGTTTCAAATACTTTTTCAGGCGAACCAAGATGCGAAATATAAGCTATTTTCTCTAGCGGTCGCTCAATGATATTTACGTTCATGTCTAACTCACTTTTAGGGGTGAAATACACAAACTTCGTATGCCAGTTTTGCCAGTTAGGCTCAGTTCTAAAAGCACTCGGAGTCTGGTCAAATGAACGTTTAAACGCTCTCGTAAATGCTTCAGGACTGTCAAATCCTGAATTGAAAGCAATATCAATAATTTTGAGTTCGTGATTAAATACCAGTTGAAATGATGCGCGTTTTAAGCGCAACATCTGCGTATATTTCATCACATTGATACCTAAATGTGCGTAAAAAATACGATGAAAATGAAAGCGTGATAATCCTGCAATTTCGCTTAATCGCTGTAGATTTAGTGGTTCATCCAAATGTTGTTGAATATAATCACAGACACGTTTTAGTTTCAGATCATACGCCATCATAGCTTCAATACTTGTTCATTTGACAGAAGCATTATGAAAGGATTAAACGCGCCGATCCTGATCAAAATTGCGATTTAATCACGTGTTTAAAATAATCCTGTTTCGGCATTTCAATTAATTCTACACAGCTTTGCACAGGAAAATCTTGCTGCTGTAAGGCAGAATAAGAAAGTAATACTTTCAGAACGTTCTTCCCAATTCCCTGCTTTTGCTGTTGATCACGTCCAGACAAAAGATAAACTTTAACATGCACATAAGCTTGCTGTTCAGCCCCAAGCCCAATTACAAAAACATCATCCATGTGCGCTCTGGATTTAATATCAAGTGCTTCGCAATAACCTGTTTCCACCAGTGCAGTGTTGATTTGCAATAATAATGGTCTAGGTTCAAAATCTTTCAGATTTGCAGAATAATCAACAATCACGTGGGGCATAATCAAATCGTCCTATTCAATAAATAAGAGTGCTAACCGTACCTGATCATAGCCCATACGTGGACTGGTTAATTCCACAATCGGTCTAAGTTTGATAGAACCGTCATCATTAAAATTTTCTGGGCGTTTGCTTTTTTGCACACGTTTATAGAGTTTTCTGATTTGTTCAACCACTTCATCTCCCGGATGTGCAACAGAAATATCGAGTCCTTGTTCTTTTTGTAGACGTGCCAGATGGTTAATAATGGTCGCAGGTGTTAAACCACGTTCCGTTGCAATATCCTGAATATCATAGCCTTCTTCAAATAAAGCACGGGTTTCATCCAGTGTCGCTGAACCATAGTTTTGCTTTTCACCTTTGGCCAGTTTTTTCTCATTTCTTTGAATCTCAGTTTCATTGAGCGTACCACCGCAGTGACGAATAAATGCTTTATGTTGATCACTTAAATCGGCATCAAGAAAATGCTCTTCTGCATCCTGAGATAATTCCTGAAAACGTTTATCAGCTTTTAGAGCCAATGTATCCAGTTCCAATGCCTGATCATTAAAACCTAATAAACGCAAACCTGTTAAGGATTTAAGTCGCGACAAAGCCACATAGCCCTGTCCTTTTTCAAAGGTATGCGACAGATTAATTTCTGCGGCTTCAAGGGTCATGCCCTGACTTTTATGAATAGTAATCGCCCATGCCAAACGCAGTGGAATCTGCTGAAAACTGGCAATACTTTTTCCGGCTTCATTTTCAATTGACCATGTTTCAGGTTCAACAAGCAAAGTCGTGCCATCGGTTAATTTTACTTTGGGCAAAATGCCGTGTTCATCATCTTCTTCAAAACCAATAACTTCGCCCAAGCTGCCATTGATATAGCCCATATCAAAGTTATTTTTTACAAACATGACCTTGGCATGTTTTTTCAACATTAATTCTTCAGGTGCGCGTACAGAAGACTTTAAGGTTTCCAACATTTTCTCGTTGCCATCTAGCACAGCATTGAACTGATGTTCTTCATTTTCAATTTCATTAAGATGTTGAAAATTAATATTATCGACATCCATATTATGCGTATAAAGACGGGTAAATGTATCACCGATATCTTGCTGACGTGATTGTAGTAAAGCCTGCGTATGTTGTTGCTGAATATCCTGTGCACGTATGGCATTTAAAATTTGATTCAAAATTTCATCATCCTGGCGATGCTGTTCGGTCAAATAGCAGACCCGAAATTTAGCCTCAACCCATGCATCCGACATAAAACAGAACTTGTCACGATTACGTTCGTCGTTTTTTCCTACAGGCGGTAACTGGAAAAAATCACCCGCTACAATGACTTGGATCCCACCGAAAGCCTCATCACTTTCTTTAAAATATTTCAGGACTTGATTGACCAGATTAAGCTGTTTGGCATGCAGCATTGAAATTTCATCAATAATTAAAACTTGTGCATTTTCAAGATGTTCTTTTAAATATTTGCGCTCTTTCATGCGTTTGAGATCATCATCAGATAAATAATCTTTAATGCCAATCCCGGCCCAAGTATGAATGGTCATCCCATTCATATGCGTTGCTGCAATTCCAGTAGATGCAGTCACTGCAACAGGCACTTTACGTGCTTTTAAGTAATTAATGTATTGATTCAGGGTATATGTTTTTCCTGCACCAGCCGAACCTGTTAAAAACACATTTTCACCCGCTTTTAATAACTTCAGTGCAGTTTCTTGCTTCATAACCTGATCATTTCCATAAAACAGCCCATAGCTTAACGACTTTCATGCAAAAGTGAAATCCGAAAGCGACTCAAAATATTAAACTAAATAAATATCAAATAGATACAACAATATTTTTATTGGTAGGTTTTTGGTAGGTAGGAAAAAAATAGTCAAATCAGAATACTAGCTTCACGGTGAAGATCACCTGTAAAAACAAATGGACTAATGGAAGAAGGAATCGCTCCATGGCTTTAAAAAATATTGCTGACCAAACAAATGGTTTTTATATCCCATGTGTTTCCCTTTTTGGCCCAGGTTGTGCCAAAGAAATTGGAACCAAAGCACAAAATTTAGGTGCAAAAAAAGCGCTGATTGTCACTGATGCAGGTCTGTTCAAGTTTGGGGTAGCAGACACGATTGCTACATACTTAAAAGATGCAGGGGTAGATAGTCATATTTTCCCAGGTGCAGAACCTAACCCAACCGACAAAAACGTACATCATGGTGTTGATGCCTATAACGACAATCAATGTGATTTTATTGTCTCGCTTGGTGGTGGTTCATCACACGATTGCGCTAAAGGAATTGGGCTCGTAACCGCAGATGGCGGACACATTCGTGACTATGAAGGCATCGATAAAAGTAAAGTGCCAATGACTCCATTGATTGCGGTGAATACCACAGCGGGTACTGCCTCGGAAATGACACGTTTTTGTATCATTACCAATACCGATACCCATGTCAAAATGGCCATTGTTGACTGGCGCTGCACACCTCTTATTGCGATTGATGATCCCAAACTGATGGTCGCCAAGCCAGCCAGTTTAACTGCCGCAACAGGTATGGATGCGTTAACCCATGCCGTTGAAGCGTATGTCTCAATCGCAGCCAATCCCCTTACTGATGCCTGCGCAGAAAAAGCGATTTCCATGATCAGTGAATGGCTCAGCCCTGCGGTTGCCAATGGTGAAAATCTGGAAGCACGTGATGCCATGAGTTACGCGCAATATCTGGCTGGCATGGCATTTAACAATGCTTCACTCGGCTATGTACATGCGATGGCACATCAATTAGGCGGTTTCTATAACTTACCGCACGGGGTTTGTAATGCGGTGCTATTGCCACATGTCTGTGAGTTTAACCTAATCGCTTGTCCAGACCGATATGCACGCATTGCGGAACTGATGGGCGTCCAAACACAAGGCTTAACTCAAAATCAAGCCGCACGCGCAGCGATCAATGCGATTCGAGAGTTGTCCCAATCGATCGGAATTCCATCTGGACTGACCGAATTAGGTGTGAAAACCGAAGATTTGGCGGTTATGGCTGAAAATGCACAAAAGGATGCCTGTATGCTGACCAACCCACGCAAGGCAACTCATGCACAGGTGGTAGAGATTTTTAAAGCAGCACTTTAATGACTTGAATTATTCAAGATCATTTCACAGTCTCCAACTTTTGTCCTTAGAGCAAGCTTCTCTCTCCAACCAGCTTGCTCAATTGAGGGAGTATTTCTCCAAGATATTCCCTCTTTTTTTCTTTACTTCAATTGACAAAACCAACATTTCATACAAGGATGAAAACATGATTTAAAACACAAATGAATAAAAATATGAATCAATACACTCCAGATATTCTAGGTGAAGGCTACCAACAACTGACTTTAAACTTTCCTGATGATTACGAAGGTAAAGTCATTGCGACATTAGTCAGAAAAAAAGCAGCAATACCCACTTCCAAAGCCGTTTTATACATTCATGGCTTCATCGATTATTTTTTTCAGACCGAAATGGCTGAACAATTTAATCAACATGGTTATGATTTTTATGCGCTGGATTTGAGAAAATATGGTCGCTCTCATCTTCCTCACCAGATTTTATATAACGTACTCGATCTGAATGAATACAATGCCGAGATTACTGAAGCCCTTAATATTATTGGCGAGGAAAATCATCGCCAGATATTATTAGCAGGACATTCTACGGGTGGACTCACTGCGACACTATATGCTGCACATCATCCTGATCATCCTCTGATCAAGGCACTCTGGGCCAATAGCCCATTTTATGACTTTAATATGAATTCGCTAAAAAAAGCGCTAGGCGTACCTTTATTAAGTCAAATTGGTCGTTACCTACCTCAAGCAAAATTTCCGAGCGGTTTAAATAAATGGTATGTGCCTAGTTTGCATCGAGATTACTACGGTGAATGGTCATTTGATTTAAACTGGAAACTGCCTAATATGAAGAAAGTCCAGTTAAGTTTTATTCGTGCTATTCATGTTGCACAAAAAGAAATTCACCATGGCGTTAAACTTACAATTCCTGCACTGGTCATGCATTCGAATCAAACCAAAAATCCAAGAAGATGGAGTAAAAAAGCGACACAAAGCGATGTAATTTTGGGCGTAAAAGATATCGAAAAGTATGCTAGAAAAATTAAGGGTGACGTAACCACCCAAACCATTCATCATGGTCTGCATGATTTAGTACTATCTGCTGAGCCAGTTCGCAGTCAGGTTTATCAGCAATTATTTGATTGGTTAGAAATCAAAATGCCTTAAAATCTATTGTTCTGCCTGCTGATATTTAATTAATGATTGGTGGGCAGGATGATCAGTCGGCAATAGTTCGATTAATCGCTCGACCGCATCAATCGCTTCAGGGAAACGCGCCACGTGTTTCAGTAACATATCAGTTTCTTTGGCTTTGAAAATCGCATCACTTAAACGTGATTCCAGACAATCTCGCCACGCGCATAGGAATGGACTCTCGGTTTTTGCCAGAAAAACCCCCGTATACAACTGTAATGCCGACGATACATAACCTGAATCCAATGCATTTTCAGCCTGTAAAAAATCAGCTTCAACATGTGCCAATAAGCGATAAGGACGTGAACCAAGCATTCCCCCAAGCACATCGCGTAACTGCGACATTTCAGCTTTTAGCGTTCCCATACTGACTTTACGTTCACCATATAGCGCCTGATGTAGCGTTTCCAGATTTAGACCTTGCGGACATAGCGCCAAAATACTCAAAATCTCAATCTGGCGTGGTGTTAGTACCAGATTTTTTCCATTAAATAGCACTTGTGGAATAGAAAATGCCCGTATATACAATTGTTGGCGCTGTTGTTCCTGTAAAGCTGTTTGAATGATTGAGGCACAACGTTCAGCAGCTAAAATGCCTAAAGAATTATGATTCGTCCATGTGGTGGATAAGTCGATCACTCCCAGTAATTGCCTCGAATGTGGATCAATAATCGGGGCAGCATAACAGACCCAATCTTGTACCGACTGCATATAATGTTCATTGGAAAATACACAACTAGATTGACGAGTTTTGATGGATAAGGCTAATGCATTGGTTCCCACCATTTCCTCGCCCCATTGGCCACCTTCTACAAAATGCACTCGTTCAGCCGCGCTACGCATCTGTTGACTCGCAGCTGTCCAGATAATGGTACTACCGACATCCCCTACTGCAATCACCATGGATGATTGTTCAGCCACATGTTTCAGATCATTGCCACAATATTGCAAGGCAATATCCAGTGCAGACGGCTGTTTTTGGGCTAAGGACAATAACGGCGCAGCAGATCGCTCTTTAGGAATTGCAGCAGATACCGAGCGTTGCCAAGAGCTGGCAATACTTTCATTGACTTGACTTGTTTGTCCTGTCTTGAGAATGCTTTGTTGACGAAGTGTCTCAACCGTGTGGCGCTGTTCCCTGAGCTTTTGTTTTGTAACCATTTGTATATTCCCTGAAAATTGTCATGGTCTCCAACCTTTCTCCAACCTTCGTTTTTATATGCTAACTGCATAGTGTACAAAAGTACCTTATACCAAAGCTGTATAAGCTTCAAATTTGATATGTATATCAATGATAAGCAAAGGAATATTTATATGCGTTACATCGATCCTAATCAACCTGGTTCTAAGGTTCAATTTAAATCTCAATATGAAAACTTTATTGGTGGGCAATGGGTTGCCCCTGTAAAAGGAGAATACTTTGAAAATATCTCTCCTGTCGATGGCAAAGTATTTACAAAAATTCCGCGCTCAAGCGTGGAAGATATCGAGTTAGCATTGGATGCAGCCCACAAAGCTAAAGCACAATGGAACAAAGCTTCACCTACGACGCGTTCAAATTTATTGTTAAAAATTGCTGATCGTCTTGAAGCAAATCTAGAAATGTTAGCGGTTGCTGAAACATGGGACAACGGCAAGCCTGTACGTGAAACACTGGCAGCGGATATTCCATTGGCGATTGATCATTTCCGTTATTTTGCAGGCTGTATCCGCGCTCAGGAAGGCGGCATTTCAGAGATTGATGAAGATACCATCGCCTACCATTTTCATGAACCTTTAGGTGTCGTAGGTCAAATCATTCCGTGGAATTTCCCCATTTTAATGGCCGCGTGGAAAATTGCACCTGCTTTAGCTGCTGGCAACTGTATCGTACTAAAACCTGCTGAACAAACGCCTGTTAGTATTTTGGTACTGGTTGAACTGATTCAAGACCTTTTACCAGCGGGTGTACTCAATATTGTCAATGGTTATGGTGTAGAAGTTGGTCGTCCATTGGCGACCAATCCACGTATTGCAAAGATTGCCTTTACGGGTTCAACCAAAGTCGGGCAACAAATTATGCAATATGCGACTGAGAATATCATTCCAGTCACACTTGAGCTTGGTGGCAAATCACCGAATATTTTCTTTGAAGATATTTTAGATAAAGATGATGACTTCCTTGAAAAAACCCTAGAAGGTTTTGCCATGTTTGCTCTGAATCAGGGTGAGGTTTGTACTTGTCCTTCTCGTGCATTGGTTCAGGAAAGCATTGCAGATCGTTTCCTTGAAATGGCAGTTGAACGTGTTAAAAAAATCAAAACAGGTCATCCTTTAGATACAGATACTATGATTGGTGCGCAAGCATCCAAACAACAGTTTGACAAAATTATTGGTTGTATCGATAGCGGTCGAAATGAAGGTGCGCAACTGCTTACAGGTGGTGATGCACGTCATGATGTGGATGGTGGTTTTTATATTGAACCGACTATTTTCAAAGGCAATAATAGTATGAAAATTTTTCAGGAAGAAATTTTCGGACCTGTCTTGTCGGTCACGACATTTAAAGATTTTGACGATGCGATGCGCATTGCCAATGATACGGTTTATGGTTTAGGTGCGGGCGTTTGGTCTCGTTCTGCGCATACCTCTTATCGTGCAGGTCGTGCAATTGAAGCGGGTCGCGTTTGGACCAACTGTTATCACATTTATCCTGCACATGCCGCATTTGGTGGCTATAAACAATCAGGTATTGGTCGTGAAAACCACAAAATGATGCTGGATCATTATCAACAAACTAAAAACTTATTGGTCAGTTATTCAACCAAACCGATGGGCTTTTTCTAAAACCAATTTTTAGACATTAGACTTCTTTCATTATTGTTTAATCCCTCTTTATTTTTCCCATAAGAAGGATAAATAAAAGGGACTTGTGAAAGAAGTCTATTTAAGTATAAAGGTGATTGAGTCACCTCTTTATTTTCAAAAGAACTCGAATTGCCGTTTTATTCTTCATCGAACCTAAATCTAGCCGTATTTTCTTTTAAGCGCTGCTGATTGTACTGTTTTCTTTTTACATGATTTGGCTTAATGTAAAACAATACTCACACGCTGTTTAGATCCTTATGACGCATCATACTTTTTCCAAAACGATTTACGCTATTCAGCACCTTGCTTTTGAAGACTTGGGTTCGCTGGAAGATATTTTTTATCAGTTAGGTTTTCGTATTCGCTATTTCGAGGCAGGTGTCGATGATTTAACTCCAGCGCTAAATTATGAAGGTCTTACCGTGATTTTGGGCGGGCCAATTGGCGTTTATGAGGAAGAAGACTACCCTTTTTTAACGGATGAAATTCGCTTACTTCAACAACGACTTGCCAGTAAAAAACCAACTTTAGGGATTTGCCTGGGTGCACAGCTCATTGCAAGAGCCTTGGATGCCAAAGTATATGCAGGTCACCAAAAAGAAATTGGTTGGGGTGAACTTGAAATTAAACCGATTGAGCATAATATTTTAGAACCGCTTGAAGGTGTCTCAGTTTTACACTGGCATGGGGATACCTTTGATTTACCAGAACATGCTACTCTTCTTGCTAGCTCTCCCCTTTATCCACATCAGGCATTTTCAATCGATCAGCATGTACTGGCTTTACAGTTTCATATCGAAGTGGCTGAAGATATGTTCGAACGTTGGCTGATTGGTCATACATGTGAATTGCGTCAGGGTAAGTTTTCAATTCCTCAGTTACGTGAGGAAAATTCACTGCATGCTCAACACCTTGAACATGCGGCATATCATGTGATTAAACAATTTTTAAAACAAAATCAACTATTAAGCTAAAAGAAGGTCTTTTTGGCCTCCTTTTTAATTTTCCGAAGAAAATAACTCAATCACATCTTGTTCAGTCATCTGTTTGGCTGAAGATAAAAATGGATAATATGCAGGTTTATGATCTGCATAAATTTCCAGATGAATTTTTGCCTGTTCAGGTAACTCAAACAATTGTGCATTTAAGCTGTAGTATTCCCGCTCATTGAGTTTGTAATATAAATTGGTGCCACATTCTTTACAGAAATAACGCGCAGCCCATTCTGATGATGCATATTTTCCAATTAATTTTTCACCCGTCACTTTCAAATGATCTGTCACTTCCAGAGTCAAAGATGGCCCACCTCCCCATTTTCGACACATGGAACAATGACAAACCGTGATTTGCTCTGGATGAATATTTGTCTCAAATTGCACCGATCCACACAAACATTGACCGAACATATTGTTTCCTTTTATTGATGTTTAATTGGTTTTCATTTTTTTAGAATTGATTATTATGCTACACAATAAAAAACCCATCATGTGTTTTTATTCATGATGGGTTTGCTCAAACTGTAAACTTTTATTTCTTGGCAGCTTCTGCTTCAGTCGTAATGTTTACAGTAATTTTATCACCAACATTCGGCACATAGTTTCCGATACCAAATTCAGAACGATTAAATGAAGTGGTTGCATTGAAACCAATTGCAGGGACTTTTGCCATTGGATGTTCGCCTTGTTTATTTAACACAGCATCCAATACGACAGGTTTAGTAATCCCTTTAACAGTTAAGTTACCTGTAATTTTGAAATGTTTTTTATCTTTGGTTTCAACTTTAGTACTTTTAAAAGTGATGTTTGGATATTTAGCTGCATTAAACCAGCCTTCTTCTTGAAACTCTTTATCCAACGCAGTTACGTTTGTATTAACGCTACTGACGGGAATTGTCACTTCTACAGAAGAGTTTGCAGGTTTTGCATTGTCAACTTTAATCACACCTTGAATGTCGCTAAAGTTGGCACTTGGTGTAGAAAAACCAAAGTGGTTCCATGAAAATACAGTCGCAGTGTGAGTCGGATCAATTTTATAATCTACTGGCGCAGCTAAAGTTAATGTACTCGCAACTGCAACCGCCAAGCCAAGTGATAATGTTTTTAAACGCATGATTATTTCCTACTGAGTGGATTGTTATTAGTTTATACATTGCTGATTTTAATACACTGTTATTTATAAGACGAATTGTTGCAAGCATGCAACAATCTTGATTTAGTTAGTTTATCTTAACAAATCATCATATCAATCTGAAATAAAGCTTATATATTTAAATATTACTGAATTAAATACTATATTATTTAGATAAAATTAAACAAATGCTTTTAAGTCTGCTTGTCAACATACAAAATAACAACAAGCTCGATATGATTTATGCTAAAGATACTACTTTATTGATCAACTTAGGTTATTACATGTCATACACTGCGCAAGCTCAAAGCACCAAAACACCTTATCGAGTAACGCTGACCGATCCCTCTGGACATGTCTGGTACGTCGATGAACCTGAAGAAAAAGGTGGACAAAATTCTGCACCTAATCCTATTTTGCTGCTTCTTTCTGCCTTAGGTGCATGCACGACCGTGACTTTGCAAATGTATGCAGACCATAAACAAATACAACTTGAACATGTACAAGTCGATTTGATTTTAAATCCTCAAGGAGAAAGCGTTTCTTCTGACTCTAATCAAATTGAACGTAACATTAAACTGACAGGAAACTTTACTGAAGATCAGCACAAACGTTTATTAAAAGTTGCTGAAAGTTGTCCTGTACATAAATTGTTGACTTCAAATATTTCAATTGAGACTGAAATGACTTTTTGATTTTGCATTGATGCACTTATCTGAATAGACAAGTTTTATCGGTGCTCAGCAATACTGAGATCAAGCTCAACGGTTGCTGAGACAGCTCAGGTTAAAAGACAAAAAATTTCAATAATTCTCTTAACCTAGCTTTTCTTAATCATGCTTTTCTTGATCACGAGTTATCACTTTTCCAATGACTTCCGATTTGAACGAAATCAGGCAGTTTATCACTATGAAAGACATTATTTTCGTTATCAACAGCAAATCTGGATACTTCACTCTCATTTTTCGTATGACTTTTTTGATAAAAACTAAATTCTCCTAACACGCCATCAAGTGCAGTCGAGTTTTTAATATCTGCGGCTAAGGCATGAGAGATAGACTGCGCAGGATGATCTATAAACTCGCAGTCACCTGTAACCGTGTGTCCATTTAAATCCACAAATGAAAATTTCATGCCGATCTCCAATTAAAATCACACTATTCAAAAATATATCATAGAAACATTGAATCAAAAAAAATCCCAGCCAAGCTTTTGATTGACTGGGATTACAAACTTTAAGTTTCGCTAAAGTTTATTTTAGGCCGTTAAAGACTGCACAGCTTCGACTACAGTTTCGGTTGTAATACCAAAGAATTTAAATAGATCTTTAGCTGGCGCAGATTCACCATAAGTGGTCATGCCAATCACTTTGCCATCTAAACCGACAAATTTCCACCAATAATCCACATGTGCTGCTTCTACAGCCACACGAGCACGGATGTTAGAAGGAAGTACAGCTTCACGGTAAGCCGCATCTTGCTTCATAAATTCTTCTGCACATGGCATTGAAACTACACGTACACCCTCAAGTTGAGCATAAGCATTCATTGCCAGTTCAACTTCTGAACCTGTTGCAATAATAATCGCTTTAAGTTCACCTTTTTCCTGAGCCAATACATAGCCACCTTTTGCAGCATTTTGGATTTGCTCATCAGTACGGGTTTGGAATGCCAGATTTTGACGGGACAAGATCAATGCAGATGGTCCATCTTTACGCTCTAAAGCAGATTTCCATGCAATTGCCGTTTCAACGGTATCCGCAGGACGCCATGTATTTAGATTTGGAGTAGAACGCAATGAAGCAATCTGTTCTACAGGTTGATGAGTTGGACCATCTTCACCCAAACCAATCGAGTCATGGGTATAGACATGGATCACACGTTGCTTCATCAGTGCAGACATACGCACTGCATTACGTGCATATTCCATAAACATCAAGAACGTTGCAACATAAGGGATGAATCCACCATGCAAGGCAACACCATTAGCAATCGCAGTCATACCAAATTCACGTACACCATAATGTACATAGTTCCCTGCTGGATTGTCCTGAACACCCACACAACCTTTCCACAACGTCAGGTTTGAACCTGCAAGGTCAGCAGAACCGCCCAATAATTCAGGTAATAACGGCCCAAATGCCTGTAAAGTATTTTGGCTGGCTTTACGAGTTGCAATAGTTTCAGCTTTGGCATTGGTTTGTGCAATAAAGGCATCTGCTTGAGCCGCAAAATCAGCAGGTAAATCGCCAGAAATACGGCGCAAAAGTTCAGCTGCTTCAGTTGGATATTTTTCTTGATACGCTGCAAAAACTTTATCCCAAGCTGATTCAACTTGTTGACCTTTGGCTTTGGCATCCCAATGCTCATAAATGTCAGCTGGAATGACGAAAGCTTCATCTTCCCAACCTAACACTTCACGAGTAAGCTTGATTTCATCTGCACCGAGTGGCGCACCATGACTATCTTCTTTACCTTGTTTATTTGGAGAACCTAAACCAATAATTGTTTTGCAGATAATAATGGTTGGTTTAGACGTTTCAGCTTGCGCTTCAATCGTTGCTTGGCGAATCGCATCTGCATCATGACCATCAACACGTAACACTTGCCAGCCATAAGATTTGAAGCGTTGTTCTGTATCATCACTGAACCAGCCTTCTACTTCACCATCAATCGAAATACCGTTGTCATCATAGTAAGCAATCAACTTACCTAACCCCAAAGTTCCTGCCAGTGAACATGCTTCATGGGAAACACCTTCCATTAAGCAACCATCACCAAGGAAACAATAAGTAAAATGATCAACTACGGTTAAATCAGCTTTGTTAAATTGTGCAGCAAGCGTTTTTTCAGCTAAGGCAAAACCTACAGCATTGGCAATCCCCTGACCTAAAGGACCTGTTGTAGTTTCAATACCTGGTGCATAACCTAATTCTGGATGGCCTGGCGTTTTAGAATGTAATTGACGAAATTGCTTGATATCTTCAATTGAAACATCATAGCCCGTTAAATGTAGCAATGCATATTGCAACATTGAACCATGACCATTTGACAATACAAAACGGTCGCGGTTCGCCCATTGAGGATTGGCTGGATTATGGTTTAAAAACTCGCGCCAAACGACGTCTGCAATGTCTGCCATACCCATTGGCGCACCAGGATGGCCTGAGTTTGCCTGTTGTACAGCATCCATAGCCAATACACGAATTGCGTTTGCAATACGACGTTCGTTTAAAGGGGTCGTCATAGGTCAGCGTCCAAATAAATCGATAGAATATAAAAGATGTGCATGAATCGAGATTCAAAAACAGGCTATATTGTCTTAAAAAAACAGGCACGGGTAAAGCCTATGTCGTGATTTTCCATACTTTTAAATGGTGGTTTTGATTGAATTGTGGTGAATCTTGTAGCGATACACAGGTTTTCATTTTTGTATTTTTTAAACGCATACGAAATAGATTATTTTTAAATCCACCAAATTCAAGTATAAATAAAATAAAATCAATTAGTTAAATTTATTTAAAACCCTATCAAGTTGATTAAAAATCGTTCATTTTCCGTATTAACTTTCAAGAAAATCATGCACCTTTAAAAAAAGAATTTTAATCAACTATTCAAAAAAAGAATGAATCACATTCAACTAAAAGCTTAGATGAGTAATTAGACTTCTTTCATCATTGTATAAGCCCTCTTTATTTTCCTCTCATAGCGAGAAATAAAAGAGACATACGAAAGAAGTCTATTCGTTAAAAAATAGTAAACTCTTCGTCTTCGAAGCTAGAAACAACGAGTAAATTGATAATTTTTTTGAATCAAAACAGAAACTATCTTAAAAATCAGAAACTATCTTAAAAATCAGAAACTAAATTTTAAAGCACTGTCCAGAATCAATCGCAACTGATCATTTTATATAGCCTATATAAGTTTTACTCATACACATATCAGATAAAACAAGGCAAAAATGAAATTAATTCACGCAATTTAGTCAGGTTAAGCTAGTCCTAAAGGGCAAGTCGATGTAACATATTATGTCTTTAAAAATTACTGTGATAGGACTTTCATGCGCGAGTATGCTGTTTTTACTTCGGAATCTGTAAGCGAAGGCCATCCAGATAAAATGGCTGACCAAATTAGTGATGCGATTCTGGATGCGATCTTAAGAGAAGACCCATACGCACGGGTTGCTTGTGAAACATTAGTAAAAACAGGCGCTGTGGTTCTTGCTGGTGAAATCACTACAACAGCCAATGTAGATTTCGAAGCCATTGTACGTCAAACCGTGAATGGCATTGGCTACCATCATTCTGATCTTGGCTTTGACGGTTCAACCTGTGCTGTAATCAATATGATTGGTAAACAGTCTCCTGAAATTGCGCAAGGTGTAGATCGTCAAAAGCCTGAAGATCAGGGTGCTGGTGATCAAGGTTTAATGTTTGGCTATGCCAGCCGTGAAACTGATGTACTTATGCCAGCGCCTATTTCCTATGCGCATCGTTTAATGGAACGTCAGGCTGAATTACGTCGTTCAGGTGTGTTGCCATGGTTACGTCCAGATGCAAAAAGTCAGGTGACTTTTGCTTATGAAAATGGTCGACCTGTACGTCTGGATGCAGTGGTTCTTTCGACTCAACATGATCCTGAAATTTCTCAAACTCAGCTTAAAGAAGCTGTGATTGAAGAAATTGTCAAACCTGTGATTCCAGCAGACATGTTCCATGCAGGTACCAAATTCCATATTAATCCTACAGGTATGTTTGTGATTGGCGGTCCAGTTGGGGATTGTGGACTTACAGGCCGTAAAATTATTGTGGATACTTACGGCGGTATGGCACGTCATGGTGGCGGTGCGTTCTCTGGTAAAGATCCATCAAAAGTTGACCGCTCTGCTGCTTATGCAGGTCGTTACGTGGCAAAGAATATCGTTGCAGCAGGCTTAGCAGATAAGTGTGAAATTCAGGTAAGTTATGCTATTGGTGTTGCGGAACCTACTTCAATTTCAATCAATACCTTTAATACTGCAAAAGTCGATGATGAGCTGATTATTGCTTTAGTACGTGAACATTTTGATCTGCGTCCATTTGGTATTACACGTATGTTGAATTTGTTACAACCGATGTATAAGCAAACTGCTGCTTATGGTCACTTTGGCCGTGAAGGCACGGATCATGCATTTACTTGGGAAAAGACAGATAAAGTTGACGTTCTTAAGGATGCTGCTGGTCTATAAAGCCACGCTCTATATTTTAAACAAGCCCGCATTTGCGGGCTTGTTTTTATGAGAACCGATCGAAATAGTTAATCTAAAAAAATTAGTATAGCCCCCTAAATACTGGACTGTTAATTGGTTTTTTTATCATTAGAATTTAAAACATCCAGTATCGACTTTTGTTCTGGCGTATCAGTTTCATGTGTCTGAATATAAAACTGCACTGATTTAAATACCATTACAACAGCGAAACACCCCATAATACAAAAAATCCACCACCCGTATGGGCTGCGAATGTGTTGTGAACCACAATACGGACATTCTTTATCTGTCGATGCAACGACCTTGTTACAACATGCACAGTTATATTGGTATAGCATAATTAAACCCTCCCGAAGACCTCTAAACTTGTTTTTCTATTGACAGCTAAATCATTTTAGGCCTTATATTTTTATACTATGTGAAACAGAACAGGATTTCAACGAAACTCAAAAATAATAAATTTATTAATTATCAACAATATACATAAAATACCACTTATAAGATTACATAAAAAATAGAATTATCCACAAAAAAATTGTTAAAATTTATTAATAATCCCTCAGAAGTTGATCATTATGACCCAATTGATTAATAAAGGTGGTTTTCGTGAACGGGCTAATCGTAGTCGGAAATATAAAGAATCCGAAAACGAAAAAACCACTCTGGCTTCAAATAAATATCAGCCTAGTGTAAAAGCCGAGTCAAGCCATGTTGAATCCACAATTGACACGCCATCTGAAACGCAGAAAAATCCAGACACAGATGAATAGATCTTTTATATCTTAATACATCATATTTTTTATTAAAAAAATAATCATAAAAGCTTTGAATGAATCGATATAAAGCGTCTGCACATTTTGACTTAAGCTCATCATGAATCATGAAAAATAGAGTTAAGTCATGTCAAAACAAATACGATTTAATGCTTTTGAAATGAATTGTATCGCCTATCAATCACCCGGTTTATGGCGTCACCCACAAGATCGTTCTCGTGAATATAAAGATCTTGAATATTGGATAGATTTGGCAAAAATCCTAGAAAAAGGCATTTTTGATGGTGTCTTTCTGGCGGATGTACTCGGCATTTATGATGTTTATCAGCAAAGTGCAGAACATGCTTTGACAGGTGCGGTGCAAGTTCCTGTCAACGATCCCCTCCAAATCGTACCTGCGATGGCTGCTGTGACAAAACATTTGGGATTTGGCGTGACAACCTCTATTTCATTTGAACATCCCTATCCTTTTGCACGACGGATGAGTACGCTGGATCATTTAAGCAAAGGACGTGTCGGCTGGAATATCGTGACTTCATATCTGGCAAGTGGCTCTAAAAATTTAGGTCTATCCAATCAAGTCAGTCATGATGAACGATATGATATTGCAGATGAATATCTGGAAGTCTTATACAAACTTTGGGAAGGCTCTTGGGAAAATGATGCCGTTGTTGCAGATAAAAAATCGGGAGTCTTTGCAGATTTTAAAAAAGTGCATCCAATAAAGCATAAAGGCAAATATTTTGAGGTTCCTGGTATTCATATATGTGAACCCTCGCCTCAACGTACACCCGTTTTATATCAAGCAGGAGCTTCAGGACGCGGACAGACATTTGCCAGTCAAAATGCAGAATGTATTTTCATAGCTGCGCCATCCAAAGTAGCGACTAAAAGTATTGTTCAAAGTATTCGCCACAAATTGGTTGAAAATGGTCGTGATCCTTATTCAGCAAAAATTTATGCGCTACTTTCGATTGTCACCGATGAAACTGATGAGAAAGCTCAACACAAATTTAGAGAATATCAGTCCTATGCAAGCTACGATGGTGCTTTAACTTTGTTGTCTGGCTGGTCGGGTGTTGATTTTTCTCAGTATCAATCTAAAGATAAAGTTGAATATATCCAGACAGATGCAATTCAATCACTGCTTGATTCCTATGTCAATGCAGATCCAAACCGTATCTGGACCATAGAAGAAATTGCCAATTGGATTGGTGTTGGCGGGAATGGCCCTGTTTTAGTTGGTTCTGCTCAAACTGTAGCTGATGAATTACAGCAATGGGTTGAAGATACCGATGTTGATGGTTTTAATCTGGCCTATATTTTAGCGCATCAAAGTTTTCAGGACGTGGTTGATTTTATCGTACCAGAATTGCAAAAACGCGGAGTTTATCCAATGCAGTACAGTGAAGGTACATTAAGAGAAAAGTTATTTCAAAATAATGCTCATTTACCAGACTGGCATCGTGGAGCAGCTTATCGCAAAACCACACTATCACTTTTCAGGGCAGCAGTTTAGGATCAGTATTTAAGCCACAAAAAAGCCGAATCACATGATTCGGCTTTTGCATATAATCGTTTCACATCAAACTTATTTTAATCTTTGTCTTTGTGTTCGATTTTCTTCACTTCTGGTGTGACTTCACGCGCTTCCCCATCGATTATGCTTGAATCACGATACTGACCGCCTGACTGCTGATTTTGCATATCCTGCATTTGACGCATCATATCAGCAAAAGGATTTTGTCCTGCTTGACCACCAGCACTTCCCATCATGCCGCCCATCATTTTATCCATCATGGCTTGTTGGCGTTTTGCCATAGTTTTCATTAAGGCATTTTGGAAAGCTTTTTGTACAGCAGGAATCAAAATCAAAACAGCTAAAATATCAGAGATAATCCCCGGTAACATCAGCAGAAAACCAGCCATTGCCATGGCAAGTTTTTTGCTCACTGCGGGATCTGTTCCAAGTTGTCCTGTCATTTGCATTTGCTGCAACTGTGGCATAATCCCAGACGTACTGGAACGCAACATGTTTAGCCCGATAAAGAACGCGATAATAAACCAGAAAAAAACATACCAACCGCTCACAAATTGGGCAATACCAATCCATACAGCAATTTCGAGAATCGCGCCAAAAACAACTATCAATAATAAATTCATGTAAAACGTATCTATCTCAAAAATAAATGTTTGCAGCAGTATTAAACACTGATCTCAACTGAATCAAGATTTTTTAATGCTGTTATGTAACAATATGGGCAATCTTTTATTTTTAAAGTCTGTTATGCCATTAATTATAGGAATTGATCCGGGTTCACGCCTTACAGGTTATGGCATCATTGAAAAAGATGGCGCTCAGTTACGTTTTATTGATGCTGGAACCATACGCACGGAAAGTCAGGACATACCTGAACGCTTAAAACGGATTTTTGCTGGTGTTGAAAGGATTGTAAAATTTCATGGACCTACCGAAGCCGCAGTCGAGCAGGTGTTTATGGCACAAAATCCTGATTCTGCTCTTAAATTAGGTCAAGCCCGTGGTGCAGCCATTGCGGCTTTGGTGAATCTGGATTTACAAGTCGCTGAATATACCGCACGACAAATTAAACAATCTGTAGTCGGTTATGGTGCAGCAGATAAAGAGCAAGTCCAGATGATGGTCATGCGGATTTTAAGCTTAACGATCAAACCTCAAGCCGATGCTGCCGATGCGCTGGCCGCTGCCATTTGCCACGCCCATGTATCTGGAAGCATGAGCAAAATGGCAGTTTTAAATGCTCTGGGTGGCATGGCACGTGGACGTAGTCGGTATAACAGTAGAAGGCGCTAAGTTCAATTAAACATTCACAACCTGATAAATTGCCTCTGACATGTGCTGTGCCTGAATTCCTCTTTGACCCTTTTCAGCCAACAAATCACCAGCCTTTCCATGTAATGTCACAATGTCTGAAAGTGCAATATCTGCATGGAACTGCGCTTTTAGACTTGCAATCATGCCTGCCAATACATCACCCATCCCGCCTGTCCCCATCCCTGCATTACCAGTGGAGCAGACAAATAACGTATTATTTTCCAAAATCAAACTGCCTGAGCCTTTCAATACCCAATTGCCTTGATACTTTTCTTGCAGTTGATCAATTGCCGCCACTCGATCTTGTTCAACTTTTTGAACAGTCGTATTCAGTAATCGTGCTGCTTCAGCCGAATGTGGTGTTAAGTAGATATTTTCATGCAAATCAGTATTTCTTTCTTCTGCCAAAAACCAAAGCGCATCTGCATCCAATACAATTTCAAGCTGAGTTTGGCTTTTTAAGATTTCAAACCACCGCTTAAAAATCTGCGCTGACTTATCATCTCGCCCCAAGCCCATTCCAAAACTAACCGCATCAATCTGACGAAGTAATGCTTCAATTTTTTCCTGATCAAGTTGATCAATATCTTGCACCATAATATTTGGAGCACGTGACAATATGGCTGAATGATGGGATGCATCACAAATTACAGTGACTTTGCCGGCACCTGCATGAAAAGCCGCCTCTGCCGCCATGATCACAGCTCCGCCCATATTGGCATGGCCGCCCACCACTAACACATGTCCATAGCTTCCCTTATGACCAAAAGCCTGACGTTTGGGTAAATAAATATGTGAAGATGTAAGATACGCGACTGGCTGTAGTTTCTCATCATTTGGAATCAGAGAAATGATGTCAAGTTGCCCGACATATTCTTTGGCTTGACCTGTCACCAGTCCTACTTTTATTGCCAAAGCCGTAAAAGTAATATCGGCTTTGATTGCGACTGGTAAGGTCTGACCCGTATTAGCATGTAATCCACTCGGCACATCGATGGCAACTTTTAAACCAGATAAGTGATTAAAATGTTGAAGAATATCTTGCCAGTTTTGATCTAGCTTACGATTTAAACCGATTCCAAATAACGCATCAATATGGCAGTCAAATTGATCGGGAACTGCAAAATTTGGCTCAATCTGTATTTTATGAAGCTGCGCGTAAAGAATCGCTTGCTGTAAATCTGAAGAATCACCTGTTGGTGCTGCAAATATTTGAACCTCATAGCCTTTTTGAGACAAATAAACAGCAGTATAGTAACCGTCCCCTGCATTGTTTCCAGAACCGCACCAGACTGCAATTTTTTTAATACTTGGGCTATTTTGTATAATATATAAATCCAATCGTTCAACAATCGTCCATGCCACTTGCTGCATGAGACCTAAAGAAGAATTGTGCTGTGCAAACCAACGCTTTTCCCATGCTTGAATACTTTCACGATTATAAACAGGGCTATGGTAAACTGTGCTTCGCATTGTTCTTCTTCCTCATTATTCTTGGCATATGTCATCTATTTCTTCAGCAGCTTCTATTCCTGTTCTTCAACATGATGCCATTGCGCTTAAACAATGGATCAAACAACAGGCTTTGGCACTGGGTTTTGCTGATTGTGTCATTGCCAAACCAGATGCTCAAGCACAAATGCCGCGTTTTGAGGAGTATTTAAAACGTGGCTACCATGCAGATATGCACTATTTAGAGGAAAATTTGGAAAAACGTGCAGATCCAAAATTGCTCGTTCCAGGAACAAAAAGCATCATTTGTGTGCGCATGAACTATCTGGTGGAAACACCAAAACCGCGCTATGTACCAGATGAACCCAACTCAGCCATTATCGCGCGTTATGCACGAGGACGCGATTATCATAAAATCATGCGGGGACGTTTAAAAACTCTTGCCTCAAAAATTAAGGAAAAAGTTGGGGAATTTGAATCACGTCCTTTTGCAGACTCTGCACCGATCTTCGAAAAGTCACTGGCTGAAAGCGCAGGAATGGGTTGGACAGGTAAACATACCCTGCTTATTCACAAGAAATCAGGTTCTTTTTTTGTGTTAGGTGAATTATTTACCTCACTCGATTTGCCTTTTGATGAACCTGCTACAGCACATTGTGGTTCTTGCAGTGCTTGTATTGATATCTGTCCGACTCAAGCGATTGTTGAACCTTATATGCTGGATGCACGTAAGTGTATCGCTTATCTAACCATTGAATATAAAGGAATTATTCCTGAAGAATTGCGCAGTGGGATTGGCAATCGCATTTTTGGCTGTGATGATTGTCAGCTCATTTGTCCGTGGAACAGTTTTGCAAAAACAGCCTCCATTCCTGATTTTGATCCCCGACATGGACTGGACAATATTTCATTGATAGAAATCTGGAACTGGGATGAAGCTACATTTTTAAATAACACCGAAGGCAGTCCGATTCGTCGCACAGGCTATCAATCTTTTAAACGTAATATTGCCATTGGATTGGGTAATGCACTCTATTCTGAGTTAATTGTTGAGCAACTTATACAAGCCAAATCAAAGCATGATGACATCGTGAATGTGCATATTGACTGGGCAATTGAACAACAATTATTAAAGCAACGCGCAAGTCAGTAAAAATGATGTTTTTTGCCCTATAGCTTTGGCATGAATTCTGTATGATAAGTTGCTAGTAAATGCAATCATCATGGATTATGACAATGACCTTACGTAATGATTGGACTCGTAATGAAATCCAAGCACTTTATGATCAGCCATTTTTAGATCTGGTTTTTCAGGCGCAACAAGTGCACCGTCAATATTTTTCTGCCAATACGATTCAGGTCAGTACCCTATTATCCATCAAAACAGGCAAATGCCCCGAAGATTGCAAATATTGTTCGCAATCGGCACGCTACGATTCAAAATTAGAAGCAGAAAAAAGAATTGCCGTTGAAAAAGTTATTTCTGAAGCAAAAGCTGCCAAAGAATCAGGTTCGTCACGTTTTTGTATGGGTGCTGCTTGGCGCAATCCCCATGAACGCGATATGCCTTATGTACTGGAAATGGTACGTGAAGTCAAAGCACTTGGCATGGAAACCTGCATGACGCTTGGAATGCTCAACCAATCACAAGCTGAACGCCTATATGATGCAGGTCTAGATTACTATAATCACAATCTGGATACTTCACGCGAATATTATAGCAATATCATTAGCACCCGTACCTTTGATGACCGTTTAAATACTCTGGATCATGTGCGTAATGCGGGCATGAAAGTCTGTAGTGGCGGTATTGTTGGTTTAGGTGAGGATAAGCAAGATCGTATTGGATTATTGTATGAGCTTGCAACTTTACCCATTCACCCTGAATCTGTGCCGATTAATATGTTAGTTCCGATTGAAGGAACACCACTGGCTGATGTTGAAAAGCTGGAAGTGACTGAATGGATTCGTACGATTGCCGTTGCCCGTATTATCATGCCACAAAGTTATATTCGCCTTTCTGCGGGACGTGAGTCATTAAGCGATTCTGATCAGGCACTGGCATTTATGGCTGGCGCAAATTCTTTATTCTCTGGCGATAAATTACTCACCACCCCAAATGCGGGCGAAGGCAGAGATCAACAGCTTTTTGCAAAATTAGGATTAGTTGCTGAAAAACCAAAAGTTTCCGTTCGAGAAATGGCTATCGATGCCATGAGTGCATAACAACAAAGTCTCATATTATTTAAACCCTCTGAAGAAAGAGGGTTTTTTACGATGTCACTAAAATGCCATATTGAGCAGTGAGATACATACCTTCACGAATCAAATCTTCCCCTGCTGCATGTTTTACAGTGAGTTGCTGCGTAAGGACGTCGAAACTCAATGAATCAAAAATATCCTGATGTTGCATCAACCATATAATGGTTTGATCGAGTTGATTGGTAACGATGTGCTGATCACGATTTGAAGTATTCGACATATCTACGCTCAGTTTGCTTTTTTATAAAAATTAACGATTAAAATAATAATGTTACATGGATATTAGACATTAAAAAACCACTTAGGATTAGTACCCCTAAGTGGTTGTTTTATATGGTGGGCCCACCGTGACTCGAACACGGGACCAATGGATTATGAGTTTAGATAAATTTATATTTAATTGTATAAATATCAATAATTTAAATATACCAATAAATAAAAATTCATCAATATCAAGATACCGTAAGAATATTCTTTACAAAGCAAAGAAAAATAACGAATTCTTTATATTTTGATAGAGTTTTGATCAAAAAACAGTAAATGTAAATATATGAGAAATAAAGCCTTATTATTTTACATCTACCGTAAAACCGAAGATTTACCGTAACCAGACCAGAAGACCGTAACTATAAACCGTAGATAACAATATGTTTTTTATAGACCGTAACTGACCATGACTCCTTTTTCTGACTCTTCGTGTATAGAACTGACCGTAGACTGATTTTTCATCACTTGACTACGGTCTAACTTATTTTCATGCTGCCATAGTTTGCGTCAACTCCAATATGCCACCAAGTAACTGACCAGATCGAGCATCTATTCTGTCACCATTTAATTCAATACATTGTGGTTTGTTTGGATCAATATAGGAAAGACCGATATATTCATATCCCTGCCAACCTAACGCCACAAAAGTTACGACCTTTTTTTCATAAGCTTTTTTATCGTTTTTGATCGTAACATGGCAGTATTTATTAATAAAATTTACGGCTTGCTTAGACTTAAGAACGATCTTATTCGTCTGGTCTAACTCAAAATATTTAGTACTTTTGATTCCCAAAGCAAACTTGGTAGCCGCATCTTTATCAAGCTTTCTTAGTCCTAGATTAATCATCTTTTCCAAGGCTTTTACACCATATGACTTAGATGCTTGATCGTTTCTAAATATATGCTCAGCAATGTGATCCATAATTACTTTAATGATGCGGTTATTTTGATACGCTTCACCCACCTTTTTCACTTGGCAATAGTGATCTAATCGTAATATTGCAAGAATATCATGCATATTAGTGACATAGCTTGAGATCTTAGCCATTTCATTATACAAAAAAGATTCGATGCTACACTCATCTTTCAAATAGGGATTGATTTGTGGTGTTTGTAATACTTGCCAACCATGAAAAGTAACGCCATGTACTTGACTCGTATCCTTGAGAAATTGTTTAGCAACTCCTGAAACTTTATTTTCTTTCAGTTCTTGCAACTTTTGCTTAGCTTCAGCGTAAGCTGTCTCCAACTCACCATCAATGGGTGCGTTGCTCACTGTTTGAGAAATAAATGCATTGGGGTTAGCTTGAGCTAATCGATATTCAAAATATCCAATATCAGAATATAGATTCTGAGTATCTATTGAGAATGCTTTAGCTGCGACAACCGCATGATTGATAATAATTTCATCATCAATGCTTCCAAGACCTTCTATTTTTATCAAATCTTTGAGAGCCTTATTTATAGTCTCTACAACCTTATGCCCTTTGAGCGATTGTTTTTGCTTCATAAGCTGTGAAGCAGCTTGAAAATGCTCTAAAATTGCAATATTGGCTGTACATTCTAAATTAACCATATTTACACATTGCTGATGAAATGCCACTACATCACCAATTATAGAACTATCAATTTCTTGATCTAAATGAATGTAAATTGGTGGATTTGCATGACGTGTTCTGCCTATAAATTGAGTAATTTCATCTACATGTGTATTACCACCCAATATATGAATACTATCAATCTCATCATCAGTATTCATGAAGTTTATGGCTTCATCCCAAACAGAAGTTGTCAAAATTACGCTATATTCCATTGACAACTTGCTTGAGTTAACCATATCAACAATAGCCTCATTACCTTGTCTTTCCCTGTTTACAACAAGTGTAGAAATACCCTGTTTATCCAAAAAGAAGCGATATTCTTCTGCTTTCCTTTTATCGTTAATTCGAACAAAGATGATCTTTTCAGAATCCGTAGACTTCATCAAGTTAACTCTGTTAATGATAAAGTTGAGGCAGTTAAGATCATGTTGATGAGCATACTCTTGTAAAAAGATCTGACGTTGAACTGGTTTTACTTGTATAAACTGATAAATATGATCAAGTGAAAGTGGCAATTTATCCAAAAGTTCCATAGTAAGCGTTGCACTCACCAATAACACCTTGCTTACATGTTTCTTTCGTATAAATTCTAATATTTCATTCAATGCCTTGCCTCTATAGCCACCTGCACAATAAAGCTGATGCACTTCATCAACCACCAAAATAGTATCTGATTGGATATACGCTTTTATGTTAGCTAACTGATCATATGTAGCCACAATATTATTTCTCGATAATTCCTCGTCAGACACTTTAAGCTTCCCATAACAAAAAACAGCCCCCTGATCTTTGTAATTCTGCTCAAGCTGTTGAACCTGAGACACTTTTGGACACAACATCACAACGCGCTGCTGTGGCATAAGAGTTTCCATTACAAATGTAGATTTTCCTGTACCTGTAGAAGCTTTAAGCAAAGTTGTGCCAACTTCAATTGACGTCAAAAGATCAGCAATCATCTGGCCGTCATCTAGGTTAAATGTCATAGTATTTGCAAAATTTGGCATAAGAGTTCCTAAGGGTATGATTTTTCATACCCACTAAAATTAAAGTTGGTAATTAGGTTTAGGTGTTAAGCTGAAACTGAAGCTTGATTTACAACTTCTGCAACTTGTTGGTAGGCATCCAACATAACTTCACCATTCAAGTGAGCATAACGTTGGGTAGTTTGTGGGGAGGCATGACCTAGTAAATGCTGTACGACATAAAGACTTAGTCCCTTATTAACAGCCATACTTGCGAAGTTGTGTCTCAAATCATGGATACGCATATTTGTTATTCCTGCTGCTGTCATGATTTTGTCGTAACATTTACGAATATCATTAAATGGCAATCCTGTTTGCGGATTAGCAAAAATGTACTCACTTTGACGTGGTAACATTTTTCTTATCTCCGTCAAACTCTCACTTGCTAAACGTATCAAGCGAGGTTTGCCTGATTTGTTATTTTCAAGCTTCCAGTGACCAGATGACAAATCAACGTCGACCCACTTCATATCCATAACTTCCCGTTTACGCATACCTGTTAGTAGTAAAACCTTTACAATTGCCACAATCACTAGGTTGTCAATTCCGTATTGAGCAGGTGTATTGAGTACTTGCATCAGCCTAGGTAGTTCTTGCTCAGTTAAGAAACGTTCGATTTGATTAACCTCTTTATATTTCTTAACACGCAATACAGGATTCCTTTCAACCAAACCAAGATCAATCGCATAGCTATACATGACGGAAAATAATGCACGAATACGATTAATAGTTGCATGTGATAGATCCGAATCTTTTGCGTGATCAAGAATTTGCATGACATGAGCTGCTTCGACTTGATTTAATGGAATATGTCCAATCACATTACGTAGATGGTTGTTAAAACGCGATAAATCATCACTGTGCGAACGTTTACGCTTCTGCGCATGTGGATAGTATGTGTTCGTGAAAAACTCAGTTACTGTCGGCATCGCTTTTTGCACATCACGTTCATGCTGTGGGTCTTTTCCAATCGTCAGTAAATCATTCTTTGATGCAGCAATCACTCTTGCATCTGCTAAACGTAATTCTGGATAATTCCCCAGTTTCATTGCACGTTTAGTGCCGTTAGACACATAACGAAATAACCAAGTCTTTCTACCCAAACGAGTAACTACAAGTTTGAGTCCTTTGACTAGATGATCCGTTATTTCTAACTCACGTTTAGATTGAGGACAAATGATATTCATCACAAGTGCCTCATCCAATTTTAGTTTTGCATTCATAAATTTCTCCAAAAATTAGGCAAACAAATCCCCCTGACCGTTAAAGGCCATAATTCAAAAAATGAGTCAAAATAGGGAAGAATAGATCAACGAGTATTTCATTGATGACTGTTGTTGGCTTCTGAATTTAAATAGTCTTTAAGCTCAAAATCCAAAGAGGCAAAAAATTTTTCCTAACTGAATAAGTTGAAAATATGGTGCAGGATCGTGAGTTCGATGTAAAGATTAGCTCTTTAGGACCTATTTTTTACATTTTTGATACAAAAATAAATCCAAATATAATTCAATGACTTATAAATTCCCCTTTTTTAAAATTATTTGACAATACGAAAATTTGGTGTTTCATAACACATTGATTAAATACATAAATTTTTTTTGTAAAAAATCCATTTTTTTAGATTGACTGATTATATTTTAATCACCACTATTTAGTGGTTGACAAGCTTTTTATTTTAAGCTAAGGACTACAAGACCCTGCTTCTTCCTATTTGACGTATGCATTAGCCCTTTCCTTACAAGTCCAAATTAGAATTCCCGTAAAATCCAAAAAGTTTTACGGTTCATCTTACGGTTTAAAGCTGGTGTTTAGATTTATAGGATGCTGTTTAACAACTAGAGAGGCATAACTCAGAGGCTTATTCGATTATCTTCTCCACTACTTTGCTGATTGGGGTTCGCTAAGGCATCATTACGGATTATTTATACCCAAACTTGAATAGATTTGATAAGGAATGTAGATCAATACCCCTTCAGTATCGTTAAGGGTGATATACACTTCAAAAGCATGTGGGCATTTCTCAATGTACTCAATTTCACTAGCATTTAGTTTGTCCAGAATTGAGAATGGTAAACCTGCAATAGGTACGCTAAGTTCATGGCTATGCTCTAAAACAACAAACCACCCATGTTGGGTGGCTTGATATTCTTCCTGATAATCTATTTCGATTCGATCAATCGTATTAGATATTGCTAAATGTAAAGCTGGATTCATTACAAATGCTAAATCTTGCTTACTTTTGACAATATTCATTTCGCTATTCCTCCTTTTTCGGTGTTTCTGAGCGTCCTTGTTTCGGCTTATCAGTAATAGTTTTTGTATCGATTGCCTTTTTGTCATCATCGACTAATACTTTGGATAGTGTTACAGATGATGCTTCATTGATCCTTTTTAGCCAAAATTCAGCATCATCACTGACCTCTAATAACCGTTGTGTATTAGGATGAGGATGAACGACTTTCTGATCAACGAGAATTGCAGCTAGAAAACATGGGTTATTTGCTGACTTACCGATGAATAGATCTTTCAATGCGGTTGCATGAAAAGCTTTTCCACTTTTTCGTAATGCATAAACTGTCTGAAGAATATCTTCTATTTTAACTAATTCTGCGCTAAATCCACCTGATGATTCATTTTTGCTAATCGCTATTCCCAAAGATGCATCATCATTATTTTGCCATATTTGATAGTGTAAGTTCCCTTTGGCTCGTTCTGATAGCTTTGGGCAAATTAGCGTATTGACTAGGGTATGATTAATTTTATCGGGTACACGTGGTTGCATATTTATCTCCAAAATTTAGATATGAAAAATCCCGATGTACTTTGCGTACATCGGGACATAGATATTTCGAATCAGTAAGAAGCTAAGTTACCAAAGCCATGAAAATGGTCCCTTAAGCTTTCGAACTTTTTCATTGATTTCTTGCTCAGACAGGAAGCAATACCGAATAAATTCGATAAAGCTTAAGATAAGTGGGATATAGAGTACACAAAGCAAAAGATATACAATTCCCCATCCCCACGACCCGACATAGAATTTATGCGCGCCTAAGCCCCCTCCAACTAAAGTTAAGAGTATCAATGCAACTTTTGATTTTTCCTTATTCTGAACTACCGTGGTAGCTGCTAGAGAAGGATAAACATTAATTGCTTGACTCGAATCATTAAGCTCATAATCAATTTCTAAGCCCTCTTTTATTGGAATAGCGCCCCGCCATTCGTATAGATCAAATGTAATACGCTCACTATTTTTTGTGATGATCACTGCTTTATTTTGGACAGTATCAATTCCAAGGATTTTTCCTTCCATATATACCTGACTTATAAATATTTGAATTAAATGATGATAGAGATACGCACATAATGTACCTATTTTGGGTACAAAGGTCAATGTATCTTAAATAGGTACAATGACAAATAGTATCTATACCAATGAAATGCTTGCTTTGCGAAGTTGGTTGAAACAAGAACGTGAAGCTAAGAATCTTTCTATGCGTGCTCTAGCAGAACGCATGGACAAACCTCATTCGTTTATCCAAAAAGTCGAACAAGGTGAACGTCGTTTAGATGTCGTAGAATATGTATGGTATTGCCATACTTTGGGTATTGATCCCCAGATTGGAGTGGAATTAATTCAGAATGAAATTCCAAATGAAAATAACTTCATACCTTCCACCTAAGTGTTCAGTATTGTTGAGCTTATCAATCATCCACGACAATCTAGATATTTTCATGCTAATTGGTCTGTTACATAAGCTTTCTCCTAATATGAATGCGAGCATAAAAAAACCCGATATACTTTTCGTATATCGGGATCAATTCTGAGGTGAATGAGATTGGATCAGATCAGGATACGACCTATAGCAATTAGCTTCTCAAGAATATCTCGTTCTGAGTTATTACACGTGTAAAGTGCCTTTGCCAAAGTTTGTGCTTTCTCTGTAGGGATGAGTGCAATTGCATCTGCGACACGTTCTAAATGATGCGAGTATTTCATCTGTACTCCTGTTCACGTTTATGAATATTATTGCTGAATACAATATTTACTTAGCAATTCACTCGAATAATATGTAAACCAAAGTTAGATTTATTTCGCTTTGCTAGAAAAATGAAAATGATCAACTGTAGGGGGTGAAATTGATATTATATGAATTATTATATAAGAAAACTCCCCCTAATTTTTGGTCACTAACCCTTGTCTAGCAAGGATTTTACACATTTTTGTATTCTAGATTTTTTACTCCCCCTCCAAAATCTATACTGTAGAAAATACAATCAGTTCGTACAATAACAGAATCACTTACGCTGATTTTCTAGCTCATCGCTGATGTACTTGATTCCTTGCTTAGGATCACTCCCTAGTGCATGGCAATAATATAGGTACTCAATAATATCCAATACATATTCACCCTGCTCAATATCATTGACATATGAGCTAGGTTTGTTCAGCTTATTGGATAATTCTAGTTTCGAAATTCCTTTAGATTTTCTTTCTTTTTTGAGCCATTGCTGCAAAATTTGGGTCATTCTGAGTCGCTCCCAATAAGGGCAAAGCTCAAAATATAGGGCTGTAGCGAACAAAGATTATGGGAAACTGGGACGTTGCTTGGTACCAAATAAATTATCTTCATGATCATTCCTAGTTATAAAGATCATGAAAATAATATGTAGCCGAGCTATTTTTTCATTTCGGATTAATCCAATATCGATGAGTACTCATAAACCTTGACTTACTCTTTTTGTTGTACATCATATCCATTCGACTGTATTCATCTTTGCTAATACCAGCTAAAGCCTGTCTGAGCATAAACATAAAGGGGGGAACTTGTTAGTTATATGAATTATTATATAAGAAAACTCCCCCTGTTTTTTGGTCTTTACCCCTTATAGAGTAATGCTTTCACCTATTTTTTCTCTACAGATTTTTTACCCCCTTCAAACTCCCACTATAAAGATTCCCAACTAGACGTATGGCTTATCTGCTTTATCAATCAAGCTATAAATAGCGACAGTTAATATCTTGATAATTCAGCAACTTGTAGCATTTTGACTAGACCGTCTATTATAATTATTCAATAAAATGATGATTTATTAGAATTCACAAACATTATGGCTCATACTCCAAAGCAAATAAAACAAGAACCAATTGAGGTTGTACTTTGGAAGTCAGCGGATAGGCTTAGAAAGAATATTGATGCTGCTAAATATAAATATGTCTTACTTGGTTTGATTTTCCTCAAATACATCAGTAATTCATTTGAATGAACGCAATAGAAAATCAGTCGATAGTCAAGGTTAGTTTCCAGAAGCAGATATAGTACATACTTTTCTAGACCATAGAAATACCCTAATCAACGTATCATTACATTCATATATAGCAATGAAATTATAAACGCCAACTTTTTAATATTTAAAAATAAATCAGAATTATTCATGAGCTTGAGTAAGGGCTAAACAACGCCTTACTTGATATTTCCCATTATCATTCAATCTTATCTCTGCCTCAAAATCTAGACCATTTGTTAAGTAATCATAAAAATTGCTAGGAAATGCTGTTTTATGAAAAAAAGCTTCATTTGAAGTTGTACCAATAAAAGCAAAACCATATCCTCGTTCTGGTTTATATATTTTTATCGAACACTTCTCTACTTGTAGGTTATTAATACTATCAACAAATCCATCAATAGTTTTTATATGCAATCCTCGATCACTTCTACCTATACTGCAATAAATGTCATCACCACTATAAACACAATCAACTTGGTTAGAATCCAATCTACTAAATTTTAAAGAAAACTCATCATTAATTTCTGGTATAGAAATAACACCATAATCTTTTTCTTGATCATAGTTCCTAACTCTCCCTACTAATCTTTTACCAATAAAATTAGAATAATTATCCTGAATAGGCCTACAACTATTTCTATCTATACTAAAAGATATTATGTCTTTAGTTAATTCCCTTTGGCATTCAAATTGATCTTTATCATGCACTTCTACAAGATATTTTTTATCTTCGTAAATTAAATATTCGGCAAACTTCCTACGAATATAAGATGTTTTATCAGAGAAAAACTTATCAGATTTATAATAACTACGAATATCAGATGCAACTTCTGGATCACTTATACCTGTGGTTATTGCCATTTGATAGAAATAAACAGGGTTTTTTGTTGATAATTCATAATGTGCTAGCCCTTTATAAGTAATTGCCAACTTCTGCGAATCACTTAAAACACTTGTTGAAGGATCATATGGTTCAACTAACCTCATCATAACCAAATCTTTCAAACAGAGTTCAATATCAATAGAATCGACTCCTAATGCTTCGAAATAATTAGTAAATGATTGGACAGTTAAATGACGTTCCTCAACATCTCGTCCATTAAATTTTTTAACTCTCAGTAAAGCTAATATTCTTAAATTCAGTAATGGAGAATGTGATCTAGTTGAATTAACTTTGAAAGTTGAAATTACACCAAAATCCTCTCCTGTGCTTGACTTATAAGCTTCATAATCCCCCCTAAGTAAAGCATCTATAAATTTTGTATAATTAATAGGTTCAGTTGTTACAAAGCTCGTAATAAGATCTTCAATTTTCATTACAGGAGAAGTTATAATTCTTTTTGAAAGATTCATAATGGAACGAATATTGTAGTTCGTAAGCTCTCCTAAGGTTTTAGCAGTAAAATTATTTTCTACAAATACATCTTCAAGTACTTTAGCAAAATTAGAAATATCATTTAATGCTATACGGATTCCCTTACTAGATAAGTATTCTTTACGTTCACTAATATCTGCTTTTATTAATTTTTTATTAAGATATTCAATTCGCTTTCTAAACACTTCTCTTGGAGCTGGAGTTGGAAGAAAGAAAGATCTAGATTGATGTATTGTGAAAATATCTGTTTTTGAAAAGCTCCATGCTGACTTATCAGTAACTGGAAACATTAACATGCATAGCTTTACTTTACGTCTGTAAGCATTACACAATTGGAATACTTGAATCTTAAATTCCAACGTAAATTCATCTGTATTATCTACAATAACTATAGGTAGTTTCCTACGGTTATGAATCGAAAAATGCAGTAGTTTTTCTAAATAACCCTCCCTATTTTCTTGGACTTCTTTTTCTAAAAAGCTTGCAAATTTCTCATCAAATAAACTTTTATCATTCTCATATATCTTCTTCAAATACCCTGAAGACATTCTTCTATAATCAGAAAAATACATACCTTTTAAGTCGTTATAAACTGGAAAATTCTCTATAAAAAGTTTTTGTTCTAATGCAGATATAATACTTTCTCTCATCCAACTAATTACATTAACTTCATCACCTGAAGCATCCAAACAATTAATATTAATAGTCAAACATTCTTCACGTGTACTTTTTGGAAGTATCTTAGAAAAGAATCTATCTATATAGGTAGTTTTACCTGAACCAGTAGGGCCTACAATAAAAACAGATAAATCTGAATCTGCAGGTATTTGAGCTTCTACATTACCTTGAATTAAACTACTTAATTCACTTTCTAAATGACTCTGATCTTGAGGTAAATTATTTAAAACACTCTGAGTAATTTT
Organism: Acinetobacter ursingii DSM 16037 = CIP 107286; assembly: GCF_000368825.1. Classification (GTDB taxonomy): domain Bacteria; phylum Pseudomonadota; class Gammaproteobacteria; order Pseudomonadales; family Moraxellaceae; genus Acinetobacter; species Acinetobacter ursingii. The sequence goes on from NZ_KB849717.1 coordinate 133,081, forward strand.
TTCCAAAGAATAATCAGCAATTTGACTTTCATTTGACTCAACAAAGCATTCTTTCATTATTTCTGAGTTTTCATCACCAATTAATTGGGTAAAAAAACCATTAAAGATTTTTTCCAGATCAAATGAAATTGGAGATTTTTGAAGGATATTAATTTCATGTGTTTCAAGAGCAGCCACTAAAGGTAAAGTTAATTGCTCACGATTATTATGCACTTGGTCAAAAAGTGTATTATAAGTCTTATTATTAAAATGCTCATATGAGAGAAGCTCATAAAAAACACTAAATGAATTTTCTATAGCTTCTAATGATGAAAAAACGAATGCTTCCTTTTCTCTATACCCCCCCTTGACCCATGTTTTGAATATTATCCAAGTAATACCATCAGTTAGTACTGTAATAGGAATCCCTGCTTCACTGGCATATGAATGAGCTTGTTTTATACCTTCAGTTGACGGTTTTAAAACTGAACCTGAGATTTTTAAAGTTCGGTATTTATCTGTTATTGCAGACTCTACCCCCAAAATTCCTATACGTTTAGCTTCAACAACTAAAGACGGCTCACCATTTATTTTTAATATATAATCCGAAAACCCATTTTCATGGTTATTTTCACAAGAGAACTGGGTAAATGACCAACCTAAGCATTCATGGAAAATTCTATTAATAATTTTAACTTTTGCATCTTCTTCACTTACAATTGTCTGGATATCTTCTCTAACTTCTTTTATCAATGACTTTAATTTTTCTTCGCCAACATCAATACTTACCATGTAGCACCTTACAATTTTTTATATTCCACTTATTTATTGATAATAAATAATTTCTTAGATTCAGATGTCAAATTTACATACATTGGAATTTATCCATTAAAAGATACTGTAAATATATATATGAACCCACTATCTAGTACATCATCATACTAAAAAAAAACTTTTTGATATAGACAATTCTCTAAAGAGAATTAAAAAAGTCCTCGACCTTTACCTTTAGAACGAAAGGGTCAAGTCCTGTTTTCCCACGATTCCCACAATCATATCATTTCGCTACTGAAATATTTATCTGAGTACGAATATTCTTTTTTAATCTGCAGTAGCTGAAATGAAAGTCCAAAAGAACACATGCATAAAGATATACTTTAAGATCCCGTTGCGGTAATTACTGAAACTATTCGCCAAAATGTAACCTTAGATTGGAAAATTAAAGAAGCAGTTCGTGCAAAGTTAAGTGTAATGGTGAATCGGCTACTAAAAAATATGGATACACACCTGATACAGCATTATTGGCAACTGAAACTATTATAGAACAGGCTATACAATTAGCAAATGAACCAGCTCAAATGTCAGATTTAGAAGAAGCTTAACAATCAAATGGTCTATCAGATTTTGAATCTGATGGATCATCAAATAGCCTGTTGGTCCTAAGCCTTTGACTTATTTTACATACTAAAAAGCTCTAAACCCATGGATTAGAAGGTGAAATACTTAGTAGACCCTTCTTTGTTATCTGAAGACCAGAAACAAATTCATATCAAATTATTTTTACTAGCCCTAAATCAACCAAAACTGCTGTAACAAATCCAGCATTATTTCTATCACCAAGAAATGGTAATAATTCTGCTACAGTGTCAGCAATACTATTTAGTTGTAAAATCGCCAAAACATCCGTTAAGTTAAAGCTATTTGCAACTGTACCTACTACATTCACATAAGAACTTTTACGCTTTTTTGCAACAATATTTTCAATATATAATGATAAGCCACTGTCATCCTTCGTTATTTTATATAATAACTTTCCTGAGGATTTTCTAATTTTACGGCATTTGTAATCAACTCCAAATTGTAAATTTTCAGGAAGAACTTTTCCAGTCACAACATATCGTGCCATTTTTTAATCAACTTAAATGTTTTAAAAGTGGAAGAATGCTACATATTTACTATCTTTTCAAGTACATAGTTAATATTAATAGTTTATCTTCAAAAGTTTCGATTACAACAAATTGACTAAAGTAATGGAACCAATTTGGACCATCGGATTTTTGAACTAATGGACCATCAAATAGACCGTTGGTCTAAACTGTTTTTCTTATTTTTTCCATTGAAAAACCCTCTAAACTCATGGTTTAGAGGGTTCGATATATGGTGGGCCCACCGTGACTTGAACACGGGACCAATGGATTATGAGTCCACTGCTCTAACCGACTGAGCTATAGGCCCAAATAATGTAAAATATTGAATAATCAATGATTTTAAGCGAATCAGATATTATCTAAGTTGATCATTAAATACAAGTGCTTTTTAATTTATAAAACTATAAAGCACCTAGATTTTACCCGAGTGATTCTATCCGATATGGATCATTATAGTAAAGTTAAGATACTGATTTTTTGATCATTAAAGATTCAACTAGAACCATGCGATAGCCTTATAAACATATGATATTTACATTCACTCATCATCCCAATCGATAAATAAAATAATAATTATTATCAAGTACTTGTGTTTCGTTTTTTTACAAATATGCAGCTATATTCTGCTATTTATTTATTCGATCTTCTATAAGAATGTAAAAAGAAATAATGAAATACAGAATTTCTGATTGAGCTTTTAAATAAATACACCCTAATTTATCCCATCAAAATATATTTATATATATTAAATTCAAAAAGTTGAGGAACAAACCCATGTCAAATGTAGAATTTACAGATATTGCTACTTTACGTCAAAGAGCACGTCAACATGTTGAAGAAGGTGCTGTAACAGAAGGTTATTCAGCAGATCGCGAAGAAATTCTGAAATTACTCAATGAAGCACTCGCAACTGAACTGATTTGCGTTTTACGCTATAAACGCCATTATTTTATGGCTCAAGGCGTCAAAGCCTCGGTTGCTGCTTCTGAGTTTTTAGAGCATGCAAATCAGGAAGCCACACATGCGGACAATCTGGCAGAGCGAATTGTACAGCTCGGTGGTGAACCCAACTTTAATCCAAGAGGTTTGGAAGAACGTTCACATGCCGAATACGTGGAAGGTAAAACTCTTAAAGAAATGGTGACTGAAGATCTGGTTGCTGAACGTATTGCAATCGACTCTTACCGTGAAATCATTCAATATATTGGCGATAAAGATCCAACTACACGCCGTATTTTGGAAGATATTTTAGCTCAGGAAGAAGAACATGCCGATGATATGGCTGATATTTTAAGTGATCTTTGACAGAAAAGCTTATTGAATGATCTCAGTTTAACTAAAATATAGACTTCGTCATTGGCTACGCCAAAGCACGTCAGCATTTTATTTGATAGGTCGTGCTTTGGTTTTTCATATAGAAATGCTATACATCGGTGAATATTTATAAAATCTATATGCTGATCATTGTTAATTTAGTTTATCAATATATTAAAAATAGCTACCACAAAAATTTTATCTTGTTGATTTAATAAAATATAACATCAGAACTAAATTTTATTTTTCAACAAAAACAAGAATAATCAATAAGATACGTACTTGAATACGCTTGATAAATACAGATAATAAGAATCACTCTTAACTAATCTTTTTGAACCATTTAAATGCGCAAACATGCTCTCAGTTCAGCGATCTCATTCATTTTATTTTCTGGGCTATCAACATCATTAATGGCAACGACAAATAATACGCCTGTAGATGACGCTCACTCAAATGTACTCCCGATTATTTCTTTAAAAGCAAATGCAAAAGATGCTCAAACTGTAGCGACTCATGCGAATTCGGCCTTAAAGTCAGATACTCCATTTTTTGAGACTGCACAATCTGTAAGCGTAATCACACGTGAGCAATTAGATCAAAAACAGGCGACGACTCTTGCTGATGCAATCAATGGTGTCGCAGGTGTGAGCGCAGGTTATCTTGGTCGCCGCGGTTGGGATGATTTCTTTATTCGAGGTCAAAACTCATCTGATCAAATTTTTATTGATGGTCTAAAACAAAGTCAATCCACATCTGAAGGTGTCGCTGTGGAACTTTCGGGCATGGATCAGATTCAAATTATTAAAGGTCCTGCCTCTGTAAATTTTGGTTTGGTACAACCCGGCGGTATGGTGAATTTAGTCACTAAGCGTCCGCAAGCACAAACTTTTGCTCATACTTCATTAACTTACGGAAGTTATGATTTCAAACAAGCAAATTTTGACATGAACTATGCGCCAAATCAAACAGAAAAAGGTGCTTTTCGTCTGACAGGTCGTATTGCCGATCAGGATGATCCAACGGATTACGTCTATTTTAAAAATTTCTATATCTCCCCTTCATATCACTTTGATTTAGGAGATAAAGCTGATTTATCGGTGATCGCAAGCTATCAGCATCGCAAATATATGCGTCAACAAGGCATCCCTGTCATTGGAACATTAAAATATAATCCAAATGGCCCAATCGACCGTGATTTATATATTGGTGAACCCGAATTTGGAGGTTATGAGGGAGATGTTTATCGTACCGGATGGACGTATAACTACAATTTTGATAATGGCTGGAAGTTTACTCAAAATGCCGCTATCCAAAAATTACAATCGACTGGCCGAGTTGTTTTTACTCAAACAGGCTCCTCATTTTGGGCGGCAAACACGCCTGCCTATACAACGTTAAATCGTAGCAATAATGGTCGTTATCAAACTCACGATATTACCACCTATTCGATTGATAATAGTATTCAACGCAGTTTTAATTTATTAAACATGGTTCATCATCTGAATATTGGTATAGATGCCATGCAGACCAAAGATGATTATGTCAATGATCGATATACCACGGGTAATCTTAATATATATCAACCTATTTATAGCCAGACCGTAAGCTATGTCAAGAACAATAGTACTCAAGATATTAATCGTTTACGTTATACAGGCTTGTATATGCGGGATCGCATCAACCTTACTGATAAAATCATTTTAACTTTGGCGGGTCGTCAAGACTGGGCTCAAGCTTCTACTCAAAATGTCTCTAAAAATGGTATTGCCAATAAATTAGAGCAAATCCCGAATTCTGATCAAAAATTTACGGGTAATGCTGGTTTGCTCTATAACATAAACGACATGATTGCTCCATATGCCAGCTATGCCACTTCATTTTTACCCAATACTCGAACGGATGTATCAGGTAATATTCTTGCCCCAGAAACAGGAAAGCAGCTTGAGTTCGGTCTAAAGTTACAAAGTCTGGATCAACGTATTCAGGGCAGTATTGCCCTATACGATTTACGTCGCCAAAATGTCGCCACGATAGATCCTAATAATTCAGGCGCTTATGTTTTAAATGGTGAACAGCAAACACGTGGTATAGAAGCGGAAATTAATGCTTATTTATTAGATCGTTTGAAACTATCCGCAAGTTATAGCCATCTTTTTGATGCTAAAATTACAAAAGATACCGTTCTGAGTAATATTGGCTTAAGTCTGAATAATGTTCCGCAGAATACCTATAGCCTGTCCTCTCGCTATTACCTGACCGCAAATGATTTAGGTTGGTATCTAGGTGGCGCTATTCGTGGTGAAAGCTCAAAGTCATATAGTGGTCTGGATGTACACATTCCATCGTATATACTTTACGATGCAGAAACTGGTTATGAAGCAGTATATTGGGGAGCGCAACTGTCTATCAAAAATTTATTTGATAAAGATTATTATGCAGGATTGCTCAATAGCAATATGGTTACGCTTGGAAACCCTCGACAAATTAATTTTACGGTGAAATTTAAATATTAAAGTCTTGAATTCAACGTTCTAATTATTCAGATTTTATTATTTCGACTTTATATTTTAAGGTGCTACATACACCTTATTTATTTTTTTTTAACGATTAAAAAAGGCGCATATATGCGCCATTTTTCCTTGTAACCATAGAATATGAATTAGGATATTCTAACGTTGCTGTTGATTAGATTGCTTTTGCTGGTCTTTTTGCTGATTTGGGTTTTGCTGTTCTTGCTGACGTTGTTTGTCAGACTGTTGGTTATGCTGAGGTTGCTTAGACGGATTCGACTGTTGATCTTGTGACTGACCTTGTTGACGTTGATTAGACATAACAATGTTCCTCTTTTTCCTTTTTAAATCACCTTAGTCATTTAGAACTTAGCCATTTAAAATTAAGCTCAAACCTAAGATGTCCATTCATGCTAGACCATAAGTTATGGTTTACAATAATTCGGTATGTAAGATTATTTAATCTTATGTAAGATCAAAAATATAATTTTTTTTTGTCTTTTTTTTAAACAAGAATAGTTTAGCTTCTATTTCCACATTTCAATGAGAAAATAACTCACCTAATGTCACGGATCCTTACTTAAACTTACGCCTTAGTTTTCCTAAAATTTTATACAAGCGTATAAAAATATCTTTTTACTTCTTGTTTTTTCATTAAAGCTGCCTAAACTATGCCGATCTTTAGAGGATGTTCATCATGAAAAAGCAACTTGCTAAGTCTATTTTCAAACTTTCTGGCTGGTCATATCACATCGAACCCAATATTTTGGAAAACAAACAAGTGCTTATTGGCTTTGAGCACACCTCTAATATGGATGCCGTACTATCACTGGCACTGTTTGAGATTTTGGATATTAAAATTCATACGCTGATTAAAAAAGAGCTTTTTAAAGGGCCGTTGAAACCCCTATTAGAAAAAATAGGAGGGATTCCCGTTGATCGTAAAGCCAGTAAAGATATCGTCTCACAAATGGTTGAGTTATTTGAAACGCATGAAAGCTTCAATCTGGTGATTGCTCCAGAAGGAACCCGTGCAAAAAATGGCGAAGCACGTAAACCTATTCGTACAGGTTTTTGGCATATTGCAAAAGCAGCCAATGTTCCAATCGTGATGATGTATGCCAATGCGAAAACCAAACAAGGTGGCATTTTAGGCAAAATTTATCCTTCCGATCTCAATCAGGATTTGCAAACCATCCAACGACTTTATAAAGAAAAAGTTGGGTTAGATGTATGTATTCCAGAATCGAAACAATAACGTTTGTTGATTTTTCAAAAGCCAACCTCTTCCTCCTAAAAATAGGCTTATGGTAGAATCTGCACAATTTGATCGGGTACTCTCCCCCATCCTTAAGGAGCATATTGCAACATGGCAGGTCATTCCAAATGGGCAAACACCAAGCATCGTAAAGCAAAACAAGATGCCAGCCGTGCTAAAGTTTTTACCAAATATATTCGTGAAATTGTCACCGCAGCAAAATTGGGTGGCGCTGAGGCAGCAAGTAACCCGCGTTTACGTGCTGTAGTTGAAAAAGCATTGTCGGTAAATATGACCCGCGATGCCATTAATCGTGCGATTCAGCGCGGTGCTGGCGGTGAAGATAATGATGATCTCAACGAAGTCACCTATGAAGGATATGGCGTCGGCGGTGTTGCAGTTTTAGTTGAAACCATGACGGATAACCTGAATCGTACTGTACCTGATGTTCGCCATTGCTTTAGCAAAACCAATGGAAACTTAGGCACGAATGGTTCAGTGTCTTATCTATTTACCAAGCGTGGTGAAATCAGCTTTGAAGATGTGTCGTTAGAAGACAAAATCATGGAAGTGGCACTCGAAGCTGGTGCAGATGATATTGAAATTGAAGAAGACGGTATTTTAGTCATTACTTCGCCTGAAAGCTTTGGTGATGTGCAAGATGCATTGACAGCAGCAGGTTTAAAATCTGACAATGCCGAAGTAGTAATGAGTCCATCGACCAAAGCAGAAATTACGGATATCGAGCAAGCAAAACAGATCTTGAAAATGATTGATATGCTTGAAGATCTGGATGATGTTCAAAACGTCTATACCAATGTTGAATTTTCAGACGATGTATTAGCACAACTTGATGCTTAATATGACCTAAAAAGAACGCGCTTGATGCGCGTTTTTTTATACTTTATTTAAAAGCTTATAGCAGTTAAATACATTATATTCCTTAATCACGAAACTTGAATGAAGTGCCACGACATTGTCAATTTTTCCAATTCTACGCAGCAAAATATCACTATAATCATCCATATTTCGGGCAACCAATTCTAAAATAAAATCAGCACTCTGCCCTGTTACCAAAAATGCATTGGTAACTTCTGGAATATCTTCAATTTCAGTTAAAAATTTATCAAAGGTTTCGGTGTCATGTTTACTTAAAGAAACTTGTAGCAAGATATGCAAAGTAAACCCAAGCTTCGCAAAATTAATATCACGCTTTAGACTACTCATGATATTGGTTTCTATTAAATGCTTGATACGTCGATGTACCGAACTGACTGAAAGACTGATCCGCTCAGAAAGTTCATTTAGATTGACATCTTCATGGGTTAATATTTCAAGAATTTGTTTGTCAAAACGATCGAGTTCCATCGTTACTCCACAAGCTTAATCGTGATATTTGAGTGTATTGGAACTTTTATAATGCTTGAATTTTTACAGGGTCAAGGGAAAACATCTGTTTACTTGTGACGACTCTTTCACCGATAAGTGAATTCATCTTGCAATTAACTTGTGGTCAATCCTGTCAAAGCTGAGTCGAGACCTTTTGGGCTAGATCTGCGTATCTCCCAATCCGCAGACCACTCTTCTCAATCCCCATCACACCCTGATCTATAAAGTACCAATATCTGTACGAGATTATTTCCCTAAAATAAGAAAAAACCAAGCTAAATCTAAATTATTTTTCATTAAAAATAAATTTTATGTAATTTATTTCCAAATTATGATAATTAATTGATTATAAATATCAGCTTACCGCCTATAATTAATAAAATTTACTTTAAAAACCAAGAGAGAAAGAGCGATCGACTTCTAAAGGAATATTTAGATAATTGCAATAAATTGGAACATGCATGATTTATTTTAGGACTTTTTAATATCGATTATTCTGAATAAAAAATTTAGAGTTTTCAAAGATTACATATAGTTATCTTGTTTAATTCTTTTTCTTCATATTGACTATTTTTTTGGATGTTTTTCAACCAAACACAAAAGACTCATTAGTCTGTCTTAATTATTGGCATTATTCTTGTTAGTAAGAACACGAAGCTTTTTTTGATTTCAGCTTTTACTATTATCCTTGGAGTTATCGTGATCAAACTTAATAAATTAGTACTCTGTATGAGTACATTAGGACTCTCTACAATCTCACTTCCAACATTTGCAGCAGCAAGTGAACAACAAGAAATTCAACAATTACGTGCAGAAGTCGCAGAACTTCGCGCATTAATTCAACAACAGGCGGCAACTCAGAAACAAATCGTGGCAGAGCAAAAAGCACGTCCAGTGGTTGTGGCTTCTGCACCTGCGGTGGTCGTGGCACAAGCTCCTGCCGCACCTGCGCCTGCTAATACAAAACCAGGTTGGTTCACTCTACCAGATGGTCAAACTCAGGTTAAACTTTATGGTAGCGTCCGTGCAGATGCGACTTATGACTTTAAAGGTACCAATGCGGATACCACCAATATCAATAACCCAACCAACAAAGTTCCTTTAAACTCTGCCAATGCGACCGAAGATGCACTGAATGTGACTGCGGCAACGACTCGTTTTGGATTGGATTTCTCTCGTCCAAGTGATATTGGTGAGATTACTGGTAAAATTGAAGCCGACTTTATGGGCTCGTCTGGCACAAACGGAACGGGATCATTACGTGTTCGTCATGCCTATGTTAATGTTGGAAAATGGTTGGCAGGTCAAACCACTTCTCCATTTGTAAACGTTGATACCGCACCTGAAACAGTCGACTTCAATGGCCCAATGGGCTATGGATCAACACGTACCGTTCAGGTTCGTTATACTCAGCCAATTGATGCCAATCAAAAACTGTTACTGGCATTAGAAGGCGGTGATGTGGATAACATTACCACAGGCAATACCACAGTGAATGCAAATGGTGTCACCTCAAGTGGTGGTAACCGTTTTCCTGCATTCACTGCACGTTATGATTTTAAAACGGCTGATAATAAATTCTTAGTTCAAGCACATGCACTTTTGCATGAAAATCGTATCTCAAGCAATGACAGTAACGACGAAGAGAAACTGGGCTGGGGGATTGGTTTAGGCGCAAAATATAAAATTACCGATGTAGATACCGTATTTGCTAACTACTATCATGTTAAGGGTGATAACCGTTATTTACTTTATGGCAACCCTGCTTATGTTGCTTCAAGCAATACTGATGGTAGCTTGAATATTTCAGAAAGTGAGTTTAACTCTGGCCTGATTGGATATTCACGTACATGGAGTCCAAAACTGAGATCAACGATTGCTGCGGGCGGTATTTGGTATAAAGACGACAATGGCTACGCTGATTTTGCTTCACGTGCAGCAACTACGGCAGCAACCCGTGATGGCTTGAATAAAACGTTGTATAACATCATCGTCAATTCATTCTATAGTCCAACCAAAGCGATTGATTTGGGTGTGGAATATACCTATGGTCAACGTAAGATTTTTGAACAGCTTGATCCAAATAAATCAGACGATGGTGATTATTCACGTCTAAACTTGATGGCTAAATATAACTTCTAGGTTTTTTGCGATTTAGAAAACCACAGATATATTCTGTGGTTTTTTATTACAAATCTTTATATTTAAGCAATAAAAAAGAGCCGATATCTCGGCTCTCCTTTCAACTACATAGACTTAATGCATCATCTGGATCTTGTCTAAAAATAATTTGGCACGATCATGACGTGCATGTAAATTACCGAAAAATTCGCTAGTCGCACAATCTTCCAGAATTTTACCTTCATCCATAAAAATGACGCGATTCGATACACGTTTGGCAAAGCCCATTTCATGCGTTACACACATCATAGTCATGCCTTCGTTTGCAAGCTGCATCATGACTTCTAAAACTTCACCGACCATCTCAGGGTCAAGCGCAGATGTAGGCTCATCAAACAACATACAAATCGGATCCATCGAAAGACCACGCGCAATCGCGACACGTTGCTGCTGACCACCAGACAACTGTCCTGGAAATTTGTCTTTGTGAGCCAGTAAACCGACCCGTTCCAGATACTTGATTCCCTTTTCACGTGCTTCAACGGATGAACGCTTGAGCACCTTAACTTGAGCCACAGTTAAATTCTCAAGCACTGTCATGTGGGGAAAGAGTTCAAAATGCTGGAAGACCATTCCGACTTTGGAACGAAATTTGGCAAGATTAGTTTTAGGATCGCGTAATGACACGCCATCTACCAAAATATTACCTTCCTGAATCGGTTCCAATGCATTAACTGTTTTAATCAATGTCGATTTTCCAGAACCTGAAGGCCCACAAACCACAACCACTTCACCTTTTTCAATACTGGTAGTGCAATCTGTTAAAACCTGAAAATCACCATACCATTTAGAGATATGTTGGATGTCTATCATTGGCATTTAAAATCTCCAATTAGCGAATGATGGCAATTTTCTGCTGTAATCGTTTCACGAGTTGCGAAAGCAAGAACGAACTACAGAAATAAACCAGTGCTACAATAAAATAAAAAGTTGCTTTAGTTTCAGGCCCATAGGTATTCGCCAGTGTATCGGCACGACCTAAAAAGTCAGGTGCGCTGATGACATAAACCAGTGAAATATCCTGAAATAAAATAATCGTTTGTGTCAAAAGTACAGGTAACATATTGCGAAAAGCCTGTGGTAACACCACATATTTCATGGATTGACCGTAGGTAAAACCCAATGCATAACCTGCATTCACCTGACCTTTAGAGACAGACTGGATACCCGAACGCACAATTTCTGAAAAGAATGCAGCTTCAAAAATCGCAAACGTTACCACACTGGAAAAAAGTGGGCCCCAGTAGGTATCTGATTGGAAGGCAAACACTTTTGGCAACAGAAAATAGAAGATAAAAATGACCTGAATCAGTGGAATGCCACGAAAAACATCCACATAAAACTTGGCAAAATTACGTGCCACAAAGTTATTGGATAAACGCATCATTGCCAAAGGTGTACCAATCAGGATGCCGCCAATCATCGATAGGACTGTCACCGTCAGGGTAAAAATAAAACCTTCTTTTAATGCATGAATCACATCAGGATTTTGTAATAAACTAAAGTCCATATTACTTCCCTCCTGAACCTAAACCAGGCACAGCCATTCTTTTTTCAATCCATGCCATCACAAATTTAATGCCATAGGTAATGATGAGATAAACAGGTGTAGATAAAATGAGAATCACAATATCCTGAGAAGTCTCTTCACGCATGGTTTTGGTATAAGCAAAGAAGTTCAATACACTTAAGGCATACAGCACCGCTGAGTTCTTAAATACATTCATGGCTTCAGATGTAATTGTTGGCCAAACGATACGATATGCAACAGGTAAAACTACATAGCGATAGCTTTGTCCTGTGGTAAAACCCAGCGCAGACGCCGCATATTTTTGACCACGTGAGACTGTGCTAATACCTGCACGAACATGTTCAGAAACTCGCGCGGCCGTATAAAGTCCCAACGCAAAAACACCAATAACAGCAGGATGCGTGTTTAAAATATTTTTCCACCAACCTCCCGCAACGATATCTCCACTGCCTGAACTCAAACTATCTGGTAAAAACTCAGGAAATACAAAAGCCCAGAAGAAAAGCTGTACGATTAAAGGAATATTACGAAAAATCTCAACATAGCAATTCCCAATAAATGCTAAAGGCTTATTAGGTAAAGTTCGAATAATGCCGAGTAATGAGCCCAAGAAAAATGCAATCAAAAATGCAGCAAATGATGTCCAAACCATGGTAAATACGCCTGAACCTAACATTTGAAGCCATGTAGGTGCATCGGCGTAAGGAGAATAACTTGCGCTACCTAATGCTTTACAGACAGACTCAGCCCACGCAGCTTTATCCAGTCCATATTCATTCGATTCAGCACAAAATGCAGTCCAGTTTAATGAGCCAACTGACATAGCTGCCCCTTTTATTAAAGTTCAAAAAAGCACAGCTCATGCAGCTAAATTCACTACATGAGCCAACAATTAACCTACCCTTATTTAGAGTTAAAAGTCAGTGCTAAATACCTGCATCTGTAGGATTCGCTTTTAATTTTTTGAACGACTGACTTTGTGGCATGTTCAGATTGGTATTTTTAGGAGGAATCGCAGATTGGAACCATTTTTTATACAAAGCATCCATCTGACCAGATTTCCACATTCCTTTTACGGTACGATCGGCCACCGCCTTAAATTTTGGATCATCTTTTGCAATCATGATGCCATAAGGTTCAGAAGATAGAACTGGCCCTACAATGGCAAACTCTTTTGGATTCGAAGACTTGGCAATAAGTCCTGCAAGAATATTATCATCCATGACAAATGCTGCTGCACGGCCAGAAGCCATCATTGCAAAGGAGTCCGCATGATCTTTACCATAAATGTTTTGCACATTAATTTTTTGACCACGCTCATTCATTTTGATGTATTTATCAGAGGTTGTACCCTGAGTCGTTACCACTGCTTTACCGTTTAAATCAGCAAGACTCTTAATGCCTGAATTAGCTTTAACCGCCATTCGCACTTCTGTTGCATAATAGTTAGTCGAAAAACCAACCTGCTCTTGACGTTGTTTCGAGTTAGTCGTCGTTCCACATTCCATATCAATATTGCCTGATAAAAGTTCAGGAATACGGGTAGATGAAGTAACCGCCTTATACTCTACTTTAAGATTTGGCATCTTAAGATCTTTCTTGATTTCATTGGCAAAGTTATTACAAATATCTACTGCATAACCGACTGGTTTACCGCCAACAACATAAGAAATTGGATCGGAAGATTCACGATGTCCAATCACAATTTTTCCACTTTTTTGAATTTTTGCCAAAGTATCGGCAGCCTGAACCTGTGTTGCTCCTCCGACTGTAAAAACCATAAGTGCTGATACAAGTAATGAGGTTGCTGAATGTTTCATAAAAACTCCTTGATTATAAGTTCTCCTCCTTTGGTATCTATTTGTATTATTCAACGATACTAAAGGATGAGCCTGTTTTTCCTAGTTGCAATTATCAAGCCAACTTTTAATTATTACTTATTATCGATTGATAATAGCTCTTTTTATACGCTTTTGAAAAAAAATGAAAAGGTTAAAAAATTCCTTTTTTGTTATACTTTAGTTTTAGTTATGGTTGTTTTTAGCTTAAGTGTCTTTTTTTTAAACAGTTTATTTAAATCATCTTAAAAAAATACGTCTCAATTGTGCACAAATTTAAAAAAATGCAACATCAATGAGCATTTCAACACAAAAACCAACATCACTGACATCTCTGGAGCAATTTCATCGCCTATAAAATTACGCTACATTTTTGTCAAATTTTAAAAGCACCTATTGTTTAATTCTTTTTATCAATCATCCTTACCTGAATTGTGCGTTTAGAAATATAGACTTTTAATAAACAACTCCATGGCACGTTGACTCTGCATGCTCTCTTTTGTGAAAAGCGCTCTTGAAAACTGAAGATGAATACCATTTATAGATTATGAGCTGATGATCATCACAATATCGTTGATTTATTCATATTTGAAACCATATAGATAGAGTCTCTCACTGCACTGTAAACCGTCTTTACAGTCAGCATTGAGTTTTTTTGCTATACTGTTTTTTTGAATATTTGATGTCTTAAATATTCAATTTATTATGTAGAGAACTAACTTCCTTATGATTCCAAATGCCTGTTGCGAACTTCCACAAACCAAACGAGGTCACGAACGACGTTTGGCACTTTTGCTCAGTGCAACGGAGCTTTTTTTGGAACGTGGTTACGATGCGGTATCTCTGGATGATATTGTCCATCATGCAGGTGTTTCAAAAGCGTCTATTTATAAATATTTTGGTAGTAAAGAAGGTCTTTTTAAGGCCATTTGTGACTACAGACGTGAACTTTTTTTTAAAAATATATGTGTGGCGTTTAATAGTCATGAGGATTTGAGAAGTTATCTCATCCAGACTTTAATTGGGTTTTATCAGAAAATTACCTGTGTAGAAAATGCAGCCTTTATGCGTCTTGTCATTGAACGCTCGCAAAGTGATCCAGAGTTGGCTTTGTATCTTCATGAAAGAGGCCCTGAATACGTTCAAAAAACAATAGCTTGTGCTTTGGCACAAGCGACTCAACAAGGCAAAATCAACTGTTCGCAACCGCTTCATTCTGCAATTATGTATTTTGGTATTTTACGTAATATTGAATGGAAAGTGACGATGGGCGTTCCCATGAAAATTGATGATCAGGAAATTTTGGATCATATCGAATATTGCGTTGATGTTTTTTTAAACGGTCATAGAATCAGCTAATTTCTTTGCATTTTCAATCACGTGTAGTATAGTATTCGATTCTTTTTTCGTTCATTTATCAGCAACTAATTGTTGTTTAACAACAATTATTGTGGAGTAACCATGGCTCTACGGCATTTCTTAACTTTACGTGACTTATCTTCTTCAGAACTTCAACGCATTTTAGCTCGTGCAAGTGAACTAAAACGCTTACAGCATGAGAAACAGATATTTCAGCCTTTTGTTGGTAAAGTTCTAGGAATGATTTTTGAGAAATCAAGTACACGTACCCGTATTTCTTTTGAGGCTGGAATTAATCAATTTGGTGGCAGTGCAATTTTTCTTTCACCACGTGATACCCAATTAGGTCGCGGTGAACCGATTGAAGATTCTGCCCGTGTTATTTCAAGCATGCTTGATATTGTCATGATCCGTACTTTTGGGCATGAAATTGTTGAACAATTTGCTTCGTACTCTAAAGTGCCCGTGATTAATGGCTTAACCGATGATCACCATCCTTGTCAGCTTTTAGCTGATCTACAAACCTATCAAGAACATCGTGGCAGTATTGAAGGTAAAACTGTGGCATGGATTGGTGATGGTAATAATATGTGTAATTCATATATTGAAGCTGCACATATGATGGGCTTTAAACTGAAAATTGCTTCACCTAAAGGCTATGAACCAAAACCTGAATTTTTGTCTGAATTTGCACATTGTGTTGAAGTTTTTGACAATGCAGAAGATGCAGCCGTCAATGCAGATTTGATTGTGACCGATGTTTGGGCAAGTATGGGACAAGAAGAAGAACAAAAGCTACGCGAACAGGCTTTTGCAAACTTTCAAGTCAATGAAAAACTCATGGATATAGCACATCCAGATTGCTTATTTATGCATTGTTTACCCGCGCATCGTGGCGAAGAAATCTCTGAACATATGCTAGATCATAAAAATTCTGTGGTTTGGGATGAAGCTGAAAATCGCCTACATGCGCAAAAGGCATTGATGGAATTCTTGCTAAACGAATAATCAAAATAAGATGTTTGATGTAAAAAAACGCTGTTTTAAAACAGCGTTTTTTATGTTTAAAATTAAAAGCAATTATCGGATCAAACCTTGCGGCTGCAAAATAATTAAACTCGCACCAATTAAAACCACGATGCCACCCAACAAATCCCAGCGTGTTAATGCAACCTGATCAACAAAACGCAACCACATCAGCGCTGTGAAAATATAGATCCCGCCATAAGCAGCATAAATGCGTCCTGAAGCAGTTGGATGCAAGGTTAAAAGCCATACAAATAATGCAAGGCTAGCTATGGTAGGAATCCATAACCATGTACTTTTCCCCTCTTTTAAAATTAAGTAGGGAAAA
Source organism: Acinetobacter ursingii DSM 16037 = CIP 107286 (assembly GCF_000368825.1). Lineage (GTDB taxonomy): Bacteria > Pseudomonadota > Gammaproteobacteria > Pseudomonadales > Moraxellaceae > Acinetobacter > Acinetobacter ursingii. The sequence continues at coordinate 149,725 of NZ_KB849717.1, forward strand.
TAGCAGCCCAATATTTCAGCAATAGCAGTGATTAAAAATAACCCGAATACACTGAGTATTCGGGTGATTGAGAAATCTTCTAGCATCGATTAAGCAGGCTCAGCCGTTTGGTCTTCAAAGACAGAAAGCTGTAATCCAACTTCTTTACCATCTTCTTTTTTCACAGAAACAGCGACATTGCCGCCATGATCAGCCAGCTCACCAAACAAAATCATTTCAGCAAGCGGCTTTTTCAAATGTTCCTGAATTAGACGCTGCATCGGACGTGCTCCCATTTGACGATCATAACCATTGGTGGCTAACCAATCACGAGCAGATTGATCAACTTCAAGCACTACTTTTTTATCATCCAGTTGTGCTTGTAGCTCGGTCAAGAACTTATCAACCACTGATTCGATCACTGAAGTTGGTAAAGCTTTAAATTGAATAACGCCATCTAAACGGTTACGGAATTCAGGAGCAAATGCACGTTTCATCGCTTCCTGATTATCATTGCTATTATCTTGCTCAGTGAAACCGATACTGGTTCTTGAAATACTTTCGGCCCCAATATTCGTGGTCAAAACAATAATCACATTTCTAAAATCAGACTTGCGACCATTGTTGTCCGTTAATGCACCATGATCCATCACTTGCAGCAATAAATTAAATACATCCGAATGCGCTTTTTCAATTTCATCTAACAATAATACGCAATGTGGATTTTTGTGAATCGCATCAGTCAGCAAACCACCCTGATCATATCCTACATAACCTGGAGGTGCGCCAATCAAACGTGAAACCGCATGACGTTCCATATATTCCGACATATCAAAACGTACCAATTCCACGCCTAACAATTTTGCCAATTGTTTGGTGACTTCTGTTTTACCCACCCCAGTTGGACCTGCAAATACAAAACTACCGACAGGCTTATCTGGTGCTTTTAATCCTGCGCGAGATAATTTAATCGCAGAAGCAAGTGCGCTAATCGCTTCATCTTGACCAAACACCACGCGTTTTAAGTCTCGTTCAAGATATTCAAGCACTGCTTTATCATCTTTAGAGACTGTTTTCGGTGGAATACGGGCAATTTTAGAAACAATATCTTCAATATTTTCAATGGTAATCAAACTATCGTCTGATTCTGCTTTTAAACGGCGCTGTGCACCAGCTTCATCAATTACATCAATGGCTTTATCTGGCAAGAAACGATCATTGATAAATTTGGAAGATAGCTCTACTGCTGCAACTAAAGCTTTATCTTCATACTCAACATGATGGAAATCTTCAAACTTGGTTTTAAGACCGCGTAAAATATCGATGGTTTCAGAAATACTTGGTTCATTCACATCGACTTTTTGGAAACGGCGCGATAATGCATGATCTTTTTCAAAAACCTGACGATATTCCTGAAAAGTGGTTGATCCGATGCAACGTAAAGTACCATTGGCTAATGCCGGCTTGATGAGGTTAGATGCATCCATGGTACTGCCCATACTTGAGCCTGCACCAATAATCATGTGGATTTCATCAATAAACAAAATCGCATTTGGATTTTTCTTTAACGCATTGAGCAGTTGTTTCAAGCGTTTTTCAAAGTCACCACGATATTTGGTTCCTGCAACTAAGGCGCCAATATCCAGACTATAGACTTCAGCATTTGCAAGTGGTTTTGGCGCTTTGCCATTGACAATAAGCCATGCCAAACCTTCTGCAATTGAGGTTTTACCCACGCCAGGATCACCCACTAACAGTGGATTATTTTTACGACGACGGCAAAGAATCTGAGCGGTACGCTCTATCTCTTTTTCACGCCCAATCAGAGGATCTGTTTTACCTTTAAGCGCTTCGTTGTTGAGATTTAGCGTAAATTGTTCTAAAGGGCCTGCATTTGAAGATGAAGCAGCATCTCCTTCGATATCTTCAACCTCTTCTTCTGCCTGAATATCTTCTTTACGGGTTCCATGAGAGAGATACTGCGTTAAGGTCAATCGGTTGATTTGATGACGCTTTAGAAGATAAACCGCAAAAGAATCACGTTCAGAATACATCGCCACTAATACATCTGCACCTTCAACGGTACGATCACCGCCACTAGATTGCACATGAAAAATAGCACGCTGTAAAATTCGGTCAAAACTTTCAGTCGGATGTGGAGCTTGGTCGTTATTTTCACCAAGCTTCGGTGTATGTTGTTCTACATATTCTTCTAGTTCTTTACGCAATGAAACTATATCAGCGCCACACGCCTTAAGTGCATTAACAGCCGAATCATTATCGAGCAAAGCCAGCAATAAGTGTTCTACAGTGAGAAACTCATGCCTTTTTTGACGAGCCATGCTTACAGCCAAACGTAAGGATACTTCTAATTGACGACTGAGCATACGACCCCCTTTAATCTTTGGGTTCGATCTGACAAAGTAATGGATGACCTTGGGATCGAGCGTAATTATTTACTTGGTTTGCCTTCGTCTCCGCAATGTCTCTCGGATAAACACCAGCAACACCTTTACCTTCATAGTGTACAGTTAGCATTACTTGAGTGGCTTGGTCAAGATTCAATGCAAAGTATTGTTGTAAAATTTCAATTACAAAGTCCATTGGGGTGTAATCATCATTCAACAATACTACCGCATATAGAGGTGGACGTTTTAGCTGAGGCTCAGCAGTTTGTACTGCAATATCACCTTCTGGCTCGTTACTTTGCGAATCACTTAAGCGCGGATTGATATGCCAATCGACATATCCAGATTGGTAAAAGGAAGCTTTCACGTCTTTTAAACTAATTTGTCGCTTATTGGTTCGCATATACTCTTTGATTCACTCTTAATTTGCATTTGCTTCGGCTTGCGGGATTTCTGCAACAAAAGCAGATTCCGCCTCAACTGGTTTTCCACGTTGCCAGCTAAAACGTTTGGTAACAGGTGTAGCTCCTGTCAATCGAACTTCAATAAACTGCGGAGTAAAACCTTTAGGCATCGTCCAGCGTCCTGTTAAACGTTCAAAATCATCAAAATTGAAATTGTTGTCTTCTAGTGGCACTACTAAAATCTCATCACCTTGTATCAGACGCATCTCTACCGAGCCTGTTGCACGACGTTTATTTGGGCTAACTTGTACCAAATCAAGCTGATATTCAAAGGCATTTTCAGGCAATGGTTTAATTGCCAAATCTTGAATCGTTAAGCTCAAACCGCCTCGTTGACGTAATATCTCACGATAAAGCGCACTCATACCTTCCATTTGCGCCTTATCATTCTTTGCTTGAGTAATCCTCTGATATAAATCATTGGCATTGCTCACTGCAACATCTCGTTCTTGTACAGTTGCATTCAAACTTTTATTGACAGCATCTAAAGCAGTTTTCTGCTTTTGAACCACTTCAACCAATTGTTCCGCATCTGCATCGTAACCTACTACAGTCAATCCTTGACGATGTCCAACGGTATAACCCAACGAAACACTACCCAAAATCAGAACAATCGCTCCAATCACTAAGGGTCTGTTCGTATGCCAAAATGATGGCTTGGGTGTGTGTAGATCATCATTATTTATTTGTTCAGTATTCTGCATCGCCATCTCTGTTTGAAGATAGAACCAAAGCACACATTTAAATCGAAATTTAAATGTGTGTGAAGCTTAAAAGCGTTTTTTATGGTAATAAACCAATACCTGTTAGACCTGCATCTTCGGCAAAATCAAACATCAGGTTCATATTTTGTACAGCCTGCCCCGCAGCACCTTTTACTAAATTATCCTGTACCGATAGTACAATCAATTTATGGGGTTGCGGTTTGTACAATGCAATGCGTAATTCATTTGCTCCGCGTACACTGCGCGTTTCAGGTGAGCTATTTGGTGGCATCACATCTACAAATTTTTCATCGGCATAAAATTGCTCATAAAGCGCTTGAATATCTGTATTTGCACCCTGTTCAGTCAAATCAAGATAAATAGTGCTTAACATACCGCGAATCATCGGCACCAGATGCGGAACAAACACGATATGATCAAAGACACCCTTTTGACCTGAAATATTTTCGAGTGCTTCTACAATTTCAGGATGATGGCGATGTCCACTCACCCCATAGGCTTTAAAATTATCGGCATTTTCCGAGTAGATCATGCCCATACTCGCTTTACGACCAGCACCAGATACACCCGATTTGGCATCAATAATAATGCTTGAAGGGTTTACTAAGTTTTGTTCAGATTTCAATAACGGTGCTAAACCCAACTGTACCGTGGTTGGATAACAACCTGGATTACCAATTACACTAGCCTGCTTAATTCTCTCACGATTAAGTTCAGTCAAACCATAAGCTGAATTTTGTAAAATATCAGGGCAACTGTGCTGCAAACCATACCATTTTTCAAATTGTTCTAGATTTTGTAAACGAAAATCGGCAGCAAGATCGATCACTTTAGTCTGGGCTGCCACCAGTTCTTTTGCATGTTGCATCGCCACACCATGCGGTGTAGCAAAAAACACCACATCACATTGTTTTAATAGATCCAGATTCAAATCTGAAAATTCAAGATCAGTATGACCACGAAGGCTTGGAAACATATCGGCAACGCGTTTACCAGCTTCAGTACGTGAAGTAAGGACTCGAACAGTGACCTGCGGATGTCGTAATAAAAGACGCAATAATTCAACGCCAGTATATCCAGTTCCCCCAACAATTCCGACAGAGACCACGATTATTACCTCTAAATTTCAACCGAATGGCGGATAGTATGGCAGTTTACTCGGATTTCTACAATCGACTCAGAGACCTAAAAAAAGCTTTTTAAAGGCGCTTCAAATTAGCCTTGTAATAAAGTATTTGTCACATATCCGACCATTGGTCAAAAATTACTTTAGCCATTATATTGAGATGGCATAAAATGAAACTAAAGCCGACATTTTAAACTGAATAAAACTTTGTAATCGCAAAATAAGTTCTAAAAAGTATTTGATGTCGTTAAATGACAAGGATTTAAATCTAAAATTTAAATAGGCTTCTTTGATAAATCCCCTTTATTTCTCCATACGCGAGAAAAATAAAGAAGGTTTAAATAATGATGAAAGAAGTCTAATGATGATTTGTCAGTATATAAAACTGACTCCTTACTTGACACGGATGACTAAAACTTCAGGGGTGAAGGAATGCCTTTTTTTAAAAGCAGACAATATCAATATAGCAATCTATTCAAATCAATTGGCATCATAATATTGAGTAGTTATCTTGCCAGTTGTGGGGGAAGTTCTAACACCCCTCCAACAACACAGCAAAATAACGAAAATTCAAACAATCAAGTTTTACAACCAAACGAAGTCCTGATTAAACTCCCTTTGGAAGTACATGATGTGAATCTTAAACTTTATGACAATACCAATAATCAAGTCGTTACTGAGGTCAGTTCTTTTAGCGGAACGTCTTCAATTTTGAAGTTTCCAATTGAAAAAGCAAATCGAATCTATCGTCTTGAGATGACGACCAATCAGAACTCTCAAATTTATGATTTTATTAATGATAAGTTTATCAATTTTGTGGGCACTTATCATGCATTGTTGTGGCCAACATCCACTGAGTCACGTATATTTTTTGCGAGTCCTGTATCTGAGGCCATTTACCAAAGAGCTTTAGTCCGCGCAGGTCAACTTCCAAATGAAAATATCGAAAACTCAAAAATTAATGACACACATTTTACGATGGCAATGCAAGATGTAAATGCCGCACTACTCAATGCATTTAAAAATGAAAACACCCCGACTTTAAGCAATGCCAATGCATTAACCAATCTGAGTTATACAGCATCTCCTCAGAATCTTTATTTAGATAGTTATTTAAGCTTTGGATACTTTGTGTATTGGTATAACTCACATAATCAAAGTAGCAACTATTATTCAGAATTTACTCAAAACATTGCACTCGATTTGGCAGATGGCTATCTGGATGGAAAAGCAGTGAATGGTCATACCACTGATTTTGCGCCAATGGTGAGTACTGTCGAAAATACGGAAGCAATATTAAATACGGCTCCTGATATTGGAGCAAATCAAAAAACTGTCAGAGAACTGTTTGCAAGCCGTCTAAAAAATGCGGTATTAGACTTAGCTGCTCGTCAACTGCAACCCAGTTTAAATGGAATAGGCTATAAAGCATTGAACGAGCGCGCCTATAGTGGAACGCCGAATACCGCTTATAATACTGTTAATATCCGAACGAGTGGTGCGGGTGACTATCGACGTGCTATTGGATTTACCAATTCAAGTGTATGTGGAGATTCTATTTATCCATGTAAGCAAGGCATTACTGGAATAAATACTGAAAATACAGATATTAACTTTCCCACAATTGAATATTTAGTGGGTCGCTATGAAGCCAATAACTGTATTTTAAAAGTCCGAGCAACAGGTGAAATTGAACTCAGTCAGGGCGAACAGACTTATAAATCTAGCTTAAACGGCGGAAGTACAGATAACTTGCTGCAAGTCAATGCATCCACAAACGACTATATTCTCAATAGCGGCTCTGCTGAACCGAGCAATAATTCTCAACAGTATCCGTTTATTCAGCTTAAAATTAAAGATAACAAAATTCTGTCTGCAACAGCGGGTTTAGATAAACATACTTCACCTGCACAACTCGAAACCGAGAAATTAAGCTGTAATTTCAATTAAATGTGTGATAGGAGCCGTAATGCATTATGGCTCCTAATACCACCACACAGGTAATTGATAACTTTTCAGTTGCTTACGATGCTTGGAATATTTTGGATCGAATTTTTCAACTTCAGCCCAGAACTGCACGCTATGATTAAAATAACGCGTATGCGCCAATTCATGTACGCAAACATAGCGTACGATTTCAGGCTGCATTAAGACCAAGCCTGCATGTAACATAATATTGTGCTGCGCGCTGCAACTTCCCCATCGGGTTTTAGGCCGTCGAATACTACAATCACGAAACGAAAGTCCAACCTGCTGACTGATTTCCTTCAGATATACGGGTAAATATTGTTTTGCATAGTCGTAGATCATATCTTTCAACACGGTATTGCCTTTATCTTCTCGAATAAAGACGCACGCTTGTTCATGATCAATCAGATAATTTTTATGCTGTTTACGCAAAATAATCTGATAAGGCTGATCTTGATTAAAAAAATGAATCTGCTGGAGATTTGAACTTGCAAGTTGTTGTTGCTGAGTCTGTTTCTGCCAAGTTTGTAATAACCACTCTTGCGAATGATCCAAAAATTGCTGAATTTGCTTTTTTGTACAAAATAACGGCACAGTTAAACGAATTTGATGCGGTTCGACACGTAAACGCAAATGTCTTGCCCTTACATGTCTGACCATCTTAATTTCGGGTAATGATTCCAAAAGCATTAAATCGCTGTACGTTCTTCAATCCCACTATTGGTTGCCACAATCGCAACAGATGCAGGATTCAGCGCAAAAATACCATTAGTGACCACACCTGGAATATCATTTAATGTCTTTTCAAGTTCAATGGCATTTAGGATATTTAAATTATAAACATCTAAAATCACGTTGCCATTATCGGTGACCACACCTTCACGATAGACTGGATCACCGCCTAAAGTGACAATTTTACGTGCGACAGCAGAACGTGCCATTGGAATGACTTCAACAGGTAATGGAAATTCACGACCTAATTGTTCCACCCATTTTGAATCATCGACGATACATACGAACTTTTTGGCGATAGATGCCACAATCTTTTCACGTGTGAGCGCAGCACCACCGCCCTTGATCATATGCATATGGCGATCAATTTCATCAGCGCCATCAACATAAGCATCCAAGCCACCGACATGATTCATATCCACCACTTCAATGCCTAACTTTTGTAGGCGCTCGGCAGTGGCCTGAGAACTGGCAACAGCTGCTTCGAGCTGTAATTCAGGTAGTAGATCAATCAGAAAATTGACTGTGCTGCCAGTTCCTACTCCTAATATGCCACCTCTTGGCAAGTGTTTTAAAGCTGCTTTCGCAGCAGCTTGTTTTTTCTCATCTTGGGTTGCATACAGGCTCATGACATCACTCAACTATTATTTTTGACATTAGGACGAATTAATCGGCGCAAATGCCTAGGGGTTTGTTACAATAATCGTTTATTTTAAACTGTTAGATGGAAGATTAACATGCTGTCTCGTTTGGTTCGACAAATTTTACAGGCAACGGTGTATGACGTTGCAATCGAAACCCCACTCGAAGCAGCGCCACGAATTAGTGAAAAACTGAATAATAACATTCGTTTTAAACGCGAAGATTTACAACCTGTTTTTTCTTTTAAACTACGCGGTGCCTATAACCGTATTAGCCAACTCCCAAAATCCCAATTGGAACGTGGTGTCATCACCGCTTCAGCAGGTAACCATGCTCAAGGTGTTGCATTATCTGGTCAAAAATTAGGAATACGCGCCATTATCGTAATGCCTAAAACCACACCCGATATTAAAGTTCAGGCCGTAAAGCGTTTAGGCGGTGAAGTCGTATTACACGGCGACTCTTTTGATGTCGCCAATAAATACGCGATTCAACGTGCCAAAGATGAAGGCATGACCTTTATTCCACCTTATGACGATGAACTGGTCATGGCGGGTCAAGGCACGATTGCCAATGAAATTTTACGTCAATGGCGCGATGTGGAATATGTGTTTGTTGCTGTGGGTGGTGGTGGCTTGATTGCAGGGGTTGCCGCTTATTTAGGTGATGTTGCACCACATGTCAAAGTGATTCCAGTTGAATATGATGAATCAGCCTGTTTGAAAGCAGCCTTTGAACATAATCAACGCGTGATCTTGCCGCATGTCGGTTTATTCGCCGATGGTACTGCGGTGGCTCAAATTGGTGAAAAACCATTTGAAGTGATTCAACTGCAAAAATCAGACAACTCTGGGCAAATTGTTGAACGTGAAGTCGTATTGGTAAATACAGACGAAATTTGTGCCGCCATTAAAGATACTTTTGATGAGTGTCGCAGCATCGTTGAGCCTTCAGGCGCAATGGCTTTGGCTGGTATAAAAAAATACGTTGAACAGTATCAAATTCAGGACAAAAATATTGTTTCCATCGTTTGCGGTGCAAACATGAATTTTGACCGCTTACGGTATATTGCTGAACGTACTGAATTGGGTGAACATAAAGAAGCTATTTTTGCAGTCACCATTCCTGAACAAAAAGGCGCATTTTTAAATTTCTGCCGTGCTTTACATGGCCGTAATATTACCGAATTTAATTATCGTGCAAGTGATAGCAACCAAGCTCAGGTATTTGTTGGCATCAGTCTAAAATCAGGTCAGGCTGAACGTATCGAGATCTTTAATTCACTTAAAGAATTGTATGAAGTCGATGATTTGTCTGATGATGAAGTGGCTAAACTGCATATTCGATATTTGATTGGTGGTCATGCCAATATTGAAAATGAACGTTTATTCCGTGTTGAATTCCCTGAACGCCCAGGTGCCCTACTTACTTTCCTTGAGCGCTTAGGTCCAACGCATAATATTAGCTTATTCCACTATCGCAATCACGGCGCTGCCGAAGGTCGCGTACTGGTTGGATTACAGGCGACAGATACGCAGGAAAATCCAGATGTATTAATCGAAACATTGGAAAACATTACGTACCCTTATGAAGAAATCACAGCCAATATTGGTTATCAGCGTTTCTTGAAATAATTTTTCAGCGTTTTCAAACATAAACCGATTTGGATTTGGATCAACCTGCCTTATCGGTTTTTTAACACTTCTTTGCACTAAAACTTATTCAAAAATAATAAACTAACTTCATCATTATGCATTATCCAAAATTTTAAAATTTAACTTATTATACAAAGATCAGGTTTTTTTATGGCTCAATTCGCTGTCATTGGTTTAGGTAGTTTTGGTGCAACGGTTGCATTACAACTTGCGCAGCTTAATCATGATGTCATTGGAATAGATACGATTAAACGCAATGTTGAAGACATTGGTGATCAACTAACACATGCGGTGATCGCCGATGCGAGTGATGAACATGTGCTTGAAGAACTCAATATTAAAAACTGTGATGCTGTAGTGGTCGCGATTGGCGAAGATATTGAAGCCAGTATTTTATGTGTGCTACATCTGAAAAATTTAGGTGTTCCTAAAATTTGGGTTAAAGCAAAAACCAAAGCGCATCATATGATTTTGTCACATCTACATGTCGATAAAATTATTCACCCTGAAGAAGATATGGGCGTCCGTGTCGCGCAAGCTTTAAACTATCCGATGGTCAGTCGGTATATGGCACTCAATGATGATCATTTCATTGTCAAAGTAGAAATTCCTAAACATCTAAACGGAGTACATTTATTAGGTTTAATTGATGCCACCCATCATATCAAAACGATTTTATTACAACGCGGTAAAGATATCATTTACGATCCAGAACCATCTTGTGCGGTACAATCCAAAGATATTCTCATCATAGAAGGTCATCTTGAACCACTCAAAAAACTATCTAAACGATTTCTAGGCTATGATGAAAGCTAAACTTAAGAATAAAACCTTTAATTTCAGTCCACCTTCTCTTTTGGCGTTGGGATTTCTTAGTTTTATCATCATTGGAACACTTTTACTTAAGCTTCCTTTTGCCAATAACGGTAATTTAAGCTGGATGGATGCTTTATTTACAGCAACCTCCGCAGTTACTATTACGGGGCTTTCCGTTGTTAATATCGGTCAATCGCTGACCACTACAGGTCAGCTTATTTTGCTATTTTTGATTCAGTGTGGCGGTCTCGGTTTTATGACTTTCGCTATACTGGCAGCGTTGAGTCTTGCTCCACAGTTGGGACTGAAGCAACAAATGATGGCGCAGGACTCTTTGGGGCAGACCAGTTTGTCTAAAGTTACCACCATTGCACAGTCCGTGTTTTTTTATTCTTTATTCTTCGAAGTCACAGGAATCATCATTTTAACGTCAATCTGGACACCAGACTTCGGATTCGCTCATGCTTTGTATTATGCTTTTTTCTATAGTGTATCCGCCTTTAATAACGCAGGATTTTCTTTATTCCCCGATAGCTTAGTTACTTTTCAAAGTGATTATCTTGCATGTCTTGCGATTAGTTTCCTGTACATACTTGGCGGCATTGGCTTTATGGTATTGATGGATATCAAACAAAATAAGCGTTGGAAAAAGCTCAGCACCAATAGCAAAGTCGTGTTATCGACCATTGCCGTTTTAAATATCAGTGGTTTTTTACTTATTTGGTTAATTGAAGCCAATAATCCACTCACGCTCATGCAAATGAATCTAGGCGAGCAAGCTGTAAATGCGTGGTTTCAGGCGACTGTACCTCGTTCTTCTGGGTTTAATACCATCGATACCGCATCTTTGATGAATAGCTCCACTCTACTGACCATGTTTCTCATGTTTATTGGGGGCGGCTCACTCAGTACCGCAGGTGGAATCAAAGTCGGTACTTTTTTCATTTTAGTATTGAGTGTTATTTCTTTTTTACGTCGAAACGATGAGATTCGGGTATTTAATCGTTCTATTTCCTATGAAAGTACGTTTAAAGCACTTGCTGTTGTCGTGATTACTTTAAGTCTCATTTTTATCGGTTTCATGACGATCTTAATCTTGGAACCACACAAAAATTTTCTGGATTTATTTTTCGAAGTAGTATCCGCGGCTTGCACTGTGGGTTTGTCTCGTGGAGTTACAGGAGAATTACATAATGGTAGCTTATTTGTACTGAGTTTACTGATGTTTGCAGGTCGTTTAGGCCCCCTTACGCTGGCGTATCTCATTGCAACACCCAAGAAAAGTCGACTTAAGCATCCGAGTGCAGATATTCAAATTGGTTAATAATCGACTTTAATTTTTAGTACATCCATTGAATAGAAAACGCCCAATAAGTTTATTGAGCGTTTGATAAAGCATAAATCATGATGCTGTTTATATTGGATTAGTACCAATCCATGAGCGAAATACCCAAACCAAAATACGTAGCACGATGATTGTAGTCAATCAGGCTTTCACCGTAACCATCAAAGACCTGAAAGTGTCCACGTAACTTCCCACTAATCGGGAATGTCCAGTCAAATTGTGCAGCGCCATGCGAGTCATCACCATCTTTTAAAGAATGACGTAGCATTAAAGAAAAGTCATGGTCATTCCATTTATAAAATGCGGTTAGATCACCACGTCCAATATAATCCTCAATATCTGGATTGTTGTCATTTTTGCTATCTTCCTGAATGCGAACCCACGGGCGTAGCATTAAGGCAAAATTGTCTTTTTCAAATCCGACATTAAAAATTACACGGTTCCAACTACGCGACAATGGATCAGAACGACCATTCGATTGATGGTTTAAAGTCACACCAAGCAAACGTCCATCTAAACCAAATACTTTATAATTGGTACGGAACATTAAGCTTGCTTCAGGCTCATAATTGGTTTCACGAAACGGGCGTGACTCGTCACCATTATAAACCTGCCAACGTGAAGACTGCGTATATCCAAGCCACAAATCGCCATTATTACCAATGATGTTTTCCCAAGCTTTTGTTTTCAGTGAAAGCTGAAATTTCGACTCAAGCGAATCTAAATTTTGATTTTCTGTCACCGTATTATTTGGGTTTGGACTTGAAGGAAATTCATTTTTCTTGGTCGTCCAGAAAACTGGCATTAAATATACTGGCTTGAATGCTCGGATATTCCATGTGCCCAATTTTGCCTTTTCAGAGAGTTCCCAACGTTTATCCAATAAAGACACATTCGGATCAATTGGGTCAGCTTCCAATGCAAATAAACTGCCCACCTTCTCTTCAACTTTGGCTTTTAAAGTCTCAGGCTTCGCTTTATCCTCTTTAGGCTCAACAGGTGCAGCAAGCTGAGCTGCAATTGCGTTTCGAGTATCTACAGGCGCTTTGAAAATCGCATCATAACAAGCCAGACGGTCTGCATTTGAATCCAATGCGACACATGCTTTGGCACTTGCTGGTGCGGCAGGTGCTTCAACTGTCTTAACAACAGTGCTTGGTGTTTGATTCGATGTCACCGACATTTCTGCATGTACAACAGACACCCCCATACAACTGAGCATACTCAGCATGCTCAGTTGTAGCGGTGTTCGTTCAAAAGATTTGAACGACATAAGTTTCTCCAGTTTTTCTTTTAATCTACTTGTTTAATTTGAAAACCGAGCTGTTCAAGTTGCTCTCGTTTTGCAAACGGTGCAACCACAGCTTTTATGGGTTTCTGATCAATTAAATATTGTTGCGCCACACGTTGTAAATCCTCTACCGTGACATTTAACAAACGTTCTCTCAAAGTTTTCCTAAAGGCTGGTGTACGCGCATGCAACAGCGCATAACATGCCGTTATGGCTTCACCCGCAGGTGAACCAGGTTTATCCATGCTCGACACCAATCCCAAAATGGCTTCTTCAAGTTGATGGGGCTGTTGCTGTGTATGCAAAAGCCATTCCACACTGGCTTCAAAATCTTTAAATGTTTCAGCCAGACGTGGATCACGATAGCTATAAAAACGGAATGAACAAGCATTGCCATCGTAGCTTGCACCACCGCCATACGCTCCGCCTTTTTCACGAATCGCGCTGTGCAAATAACCATTGCGCAAATAGGCTGCGAGTACCATCAGCGGCGCTGCATCAGGATGTGCAACCTCAATGGCTGGATAAGCAGATGCACAAAACTGAACATTGGTCTGAATTAACCATGCTTCATCATGATCATTTTCTGAATGCGAAATATTCTGAATTTCGGGAATCTGCGTATCAATTTCAACTTTATCCCAGACATTTTGAATTTCTTCAATTAACTGTTCTGAAAGTTGTTCCTCACAGACTAATAAAAACTGTTTAGGTGCTTGCAACAGCTTCAAATGAATCGCTTTTAATTCATTAATCAATTGATCATAAGCCGTATCGTTTTGTTCAATATCATCGACCAGATCACTTAGCCAGTTTAAAGCACCCAAGCCAGTATTATGATAATCACGCTGCGCCAATGCACTCATATTGCGTGATGCAGCTTGCATCGCATAGCTATGACCAGAGCCAGACAAACGTGATTTCCAACGTGTTTTACGTTGTTGTAATAACTCAATAATTCGATCTTTTTCATCAAAACGAAGCTTTTCAAAAGCCAGTTTTAACAAACCAATCGCATCTAATCGCTCATTTAAGGATTTGGTGGTCAATGTCAACCACGCACTAATTTTACCTTTATCATCCACTTTACTACGTAATGAAGCGCCCATGCCCAAACCACCACTCAAGGCCGTCTGTACTTGTTGCAGAGTCAAATAATCATATTCGCCCGCACCCACTTCACCCATCAAAATTGACAATAGACTAAAATAAGGCGACTGCACCACTTCCTCTGGAATCTCAATCAACACCTGTTGATAATAAATCCCGTTGGTTCCCGCATGATATAAATTCAGAGGATAATCATGCCGATTGGAAATAATTTCCCGAAGTTGCCCCTGCACAATGTGTAAATCTGCTGGAACATCTTCTAATCCGACTTTTGGCAATAAATCCAGATCATCAGGTGTATCCTGACGCTCCTTTAATGCTTGGGTTTTAGCCTCAATCTCAGCACGATCAGCATCGGTTAAATGTTCAGCAATTTTTGTCAGACGTGCTTTTTCATCCGCTTGCTCTTTCACAGACTTTTCAGCATCTGGGATCAGGGTCATTTGTACACGATGTGAATTATCCAAAAGATAGGTTTGAATCAAATTCGACAACCACATCGGATCTTCGAGTTCTTCTTTAACCTGATCAATGGCAGTATCTACATCCCAAACATGAATCGGATCATTATGGTGAATCGCACTGCCCAAACCATTTAAGATCAAACTCAAACCATAAGGCATACCATCGCCATTGATTTCGCGCTGATGCAATTCGATCTGATGCAAAATTGCATCAACCAAGGCCTGATCAATCGGTTTAGAGGCAACATCCTGCAAAACCTTGAGAACGCCCTGTTTAAACTCTTCAGCATGCTCAGCATTTGAACCTTGCACAGCACAATAGAAGGTCATCTCAAAATTAGAATCATCCACACCCATGAGCGGACCCGTCGATTGGGCATAACCACAAGTTTCCAGATAGTGACGCAATGGTGAAGCAGAATTTTCAAGCAGAATACCTTCGACCAGACGCATTCCCAAACGTAACTTGATATCGCTGGCTTGAGGTAATAACCAAGCCAATACATGATAGGTTTTGTCAGTTAAATCTTCGCTATCGACTGCATAGGTTTCAGTCACTTCAATCGGTGCGGTCAAACGTTTTTCTGGGGTTGAATAAAGTGTCGTACCCTTTTCAAACTTTGCCAAAGCCAGTTTTTCAAATTGCTCTTGCAGATCATAAGCACTTTGATTTCCAAAAGTCATAAACACCGCATTGCTTGGATGATAATGCGACTTATAAAAATTGACCAATTGCTCATAACTTAAATCTGGAATGTCTTTCGGATCACCACCAGAATTATAATGATAAGTCGTTTCAGGAAATAAATGATAAGCCAGTTGGTGATAAAGCTGATCTGAAGGTGCACTCATCGCGCCTTTCATTTCATTAAATACCACGCCTTTATAAACAGGTTCGCCATTTTCTAACTCAATACGAATCCCTTCTTGAGCAAAATCAAGCGGGTTCAAATTTGCTGCAAACGCAGCATCCAGATAAACAGATAATAAGTTTTGAAAATCTTTTTTATTTTGTGTTGCAAATGGATAAGCCGTCCAGTCTGCCGCCGTGAATGCGTTCATAAATGTATTTAATGAACGGCGAATCATCAAGAAGAATGGATCACGTACAGGAAATTTCTCTGAACCACACAGTGCCGTATGCTCAAGAATATGTGCTGTACCTTTTGAATCCATCGGTTGGGTACGAAATGCCACTAAAAAAACATTTTCATCATGTGAAGTGGCTAAATGATAATGAACAGCGCCCGTCACTTTATGAGCATATTCAGAAACTAAAATATCCAAAGCTTCAACATGATGTTGACGTACCAACTGAAACGCAGGATGTACAGTTTGATTAATAGTTCCAGTGACATCTACCGTCATGTGATCTCCTAAAATTTCGCTTTGATAATTGGTCTCCATTATAGCCTTAGTCAGATGCCATTTTGGTAGTTTTAATCTGACACAATTTCTTTGTTTTGCTGTATTTTTGTGGCTATTCGAGCCACTTTATAAAAATTCATACTTTATTTTAAATTTTCATAGAATTACCTGTTCCCGAGTGAACATCATCACATGTCCTTTCGATAATGACTTTGCTCATCAATAAAAAAGCTATAGCCCATTTTTCAAACAACGCAGTTTAGTAAATAAAGACAGTCCATCTGCTTCAATAATGAAATTTATTCATCGAACTACAGTAAAACTGAACAATCGTGTAAACTGTGTGCTTTGATTTTACCTGTGAAGACAATCATGGCAACTGTTGACCTTTTTGCAATTGGAAATGCACTTATTGACCAGGAATTTAAAATTTCTGATGATTTTCTAATTCAACAAGGCTTGCAAAAAGGCACCATGCAGTTAACGGATGGTCCAACTCAAGCCGCATTATATCAAAACCTGCTCAATTCTCAGGATTATAAAGGTCAAGCCAGTGGTGGATCTGCGGCAAACACAACGGTCGCGTTTAGTGCTTTAGGTAGTTCTGCTTTTTATGCCTGTCGAGTTGGAAATGACGAACTCGGTCAAATTTACCTTGATGGTTTAAATGACGCCGATATTTACACTTCCACAAAATCAAAAACGGATGGCGTAACGGGTACTTGTATGGTACTGATTAGCCCAGATACAGAACGTACCATGCATACTTATTTAGGGATCACCACCGAGCTTTCTGCGGAACAGGTCGATTACGAACCGTTAAAAAAAGCAAAATGGCTTTACATCGAAGGATATCTTTCGACTAGTCCTTCAGCTCGACTAGCTGTCAAACAAGCACGCCAGATTGCACGTGAACATGGAGTCAAAATTGCTTTATCGCTTTCGGATCCTGCGATGGTTCAATATGCCCGCGAAGGTCTCAATGAACTGATTGATGAAGGCGTTGATGTGTTGTTCTGTAATGAACAAGAAGCGCTCATGTATACAGAAACGCATACATTGGATGAAGCTTTTGCCAAATTGAAATTAAAAAATCATACCATTGTCATTACACAAGGCGCCAAAGGTGCTTCGGTATATTCAGCTAACACACATTTTCATTTAGGTGGTCGTCGTGTTACTGCTGTTGATGCCAATGGTGCGGGTGATGCCTTTGCAGGTGCATTCTTATATGCCCTTAATCAACACATGTCTATTGAAGATGCAACTCAGCTTGCTATTTTGATTTCAAGTGAAGTGGTTGCCCAATATGGCCCGCGTTTAGATATTGAAAACTATGCTAAACTGCTTAAAAATTTCCAGACTGAATGTGCATAAATATGGAAAAAATTTGCATGACCGAGGATATCCCTGAACGTGAAGCGCGTTCTTATGAAACGCCTCAGGGAGAGACTATTTTTATTACGCAACGTGATGGCGGTTTTTTTGCTTATCAAAATATCTGCCCACACCTACAAGTTGAACTTGAATTTCTGGAAAATCAATTTCTAGATCAAGATCAGGAATTTATCGAGTGTTCAACACATGGTGCGCTGTTTAATGTAGAAACGGGTGAATGTATTTCTGGCCCTTGTTTGGGTGAGTTTTTGACGAAAGTTGAAATTCAGATACATTCAGATGGTGGAATTTACTTAACAGAATAATTTCTCAGGTTTTTGCCATGTCAGAATTTTTCTTCAACTACGACTTGCTTCCTTTTCATTTAAGTGTGGTTGCTTTAATTATTCTCAGCATGGCAGAAACTATTGGGATTTATATTGGGATACGTCCCAGTACAATTATTCAGAAAGTTTCTCCAAATTGGCTTGTGTATTCGCCACTGCTTAATGTCAAGTTTTCAAAAGTTCTCATTCTTGTTTTTCTTTTAATCAATTTCAGTTTTGCTGGCTATTTTTTACAACTTGCTTTTTTTGCCAAACAGCACAGCTTTGTTTCGCCCTTCTATCTGATTTTGCCTGCACTGATTATTGCCATCTTCTTTACGGTATTTATGATCCACTGTCTTGATCAAGTCATCAAGCCACAGATCGAACATCACAACACCAGTCTACTTGGGCGACTTGCAACCATCTCAAGCGGCAATGCTCGTCCAGGATTTTCAGCACAAGCCCGAATTCGGGACGAATTTGGTCAGATTCATTATGTACAAGTTGAACCAGAATTTGGAGAATTAGAATTTCGCTCACAAGTGATTTTAATTCGTTTTAAACAGACTCATTACATCGCCAAAAAAATTGCAGTATCAAATCACTTATTTACACCACAACAATAATCATGTATATCTTTTAATCAATAAGAAAAATTGACTTAGGATCATTCAAATATAATGAGTAAATTAAAAATTTAATCTCGATATTTAACTATACCCACATAACTACAATCCGACCATTTTAGTTGGGTATTTAATTTCGCCTGAAATTTAATTATTACTATTTTAGTCGGATTTAAAATATTAAATACAACCGTTTTAGTCTGATTTATTTCAGCCTAAACTAGACTGCTTTAATATGTTTTTTATTATTTTTTAAATCAAAAAATATATTTATAAGTAATTGATATAAAACAAATTAATAATATATTTTTATTTTAATTGTTTTAATTGTTTATTTTTTTGTTTATGTCATTAATAATATGGTTAATCCATCCAGATAGGCTTGTATATATGAGCTTAATGAAAAAAGATTTTAATCAACGTTTAGTCAAAGAAATTACAATCATATTAATAATTAAGATTGTTCTTTTACTGACAATTAAACATATCTGGTTTGACGCCCCTACTATCCCTAAAAATTTTGACAATCAAGTTGCCGAGCGTATCGCTGGCACAAATTCCCAAATCAAGGAGACACGTTGATGATTTCTGAAAGCGTGGTCGATCTTTCGCGGTTCCAGTTCGCTATGACCGCAATGTATCACTTCATTTTTGTCCCTCTGACTTTAGGCCTTGCTTTTCTTCTTGCCATTATGGAAACGACATATGTCATTTCTGGTAAAGAAATTTATAAAGATATGACTAAGTTCTGGGGAAAACTTTTCGGTATCAACTTTGCTTTAGGTGTAACGACTGGTCTGACTATGGAATTCCAGTTTGGTACTAACTGGGCTTACTATTCACACTATGTAGGTGACATTTTTGGTGCGCCACTGGCGATTGAAGGTCTAATGGCTTTCTTTTTAGAATCGACTTTTATTGGTTTGTTCTTCTTCGGCTGGAATCGTTTATCAAAAGTACAGCATCTTGGTGTGACATGGTTAGTTGCTATTGGTTCAAATATGTCCGCATTATGGATTTTGGTCGCAAATGGCTGGATGCAAAACCCTGTCGGTGCTGCATTTAACTATGAAACCATGCGTATGGAACTGACCGATTTCGCAGCACTTATTTTTAACCCTGTCGCTCAGGTTAAATTTGTACATACTGTTTCGGCAGGCTATGTCACTGGTGCGATCTTTGTATTAGCGATTTCTAGTTATTACCTGTTGAAAAAACGTGACTTGCCATTTGCCCGTCGCTCTTTCGCCATTGCTGCTATTTTTGGTTTAGCTTCTACATTATCGGTTATTTTACTAGGTGATGAATCTGGCTATGAATTAGGCGATGTCCAAAAAGCAAAACTTGCCGCTATTGAATCCGAATGGGAAACTCAACCAGCACCAGCCAGTTTTACTCTATTTGGTATCCCAAATCAGCAAGAAATGCGCACTGATTATGCGATTAAAATTCCTTACGCATTAGGTCTAATTGCAACACGTTCAACCGATCAGCAAGTCACTGGTATTACCGACTTGATGAAAGAACATGAACTACGCATTCGTAATGGTATGGTGGCGTATAGCGAGCTTGAGAAACTTCGTGCAGGCGATAAATCTCCAGATTTGCTTAACTCATTTAAAGAAAACCAGAAAGATTTAGGCTACGGTTTATTATTGAAAAAATATACCGAAAATGTCACTGATGCGACTGAAGCCAACATTCAATCTGCTGTAAAAGACAGTATTCCGAACGTTCCTGCTTTATTCTTTACGTTCCGTATCATGGTTGCTTGTGGCTTCCTCATGCTCTTGCTCTTCATCTTGGCGGCATGGTCTGTGGCTAAACGCAATGCTGAAGATAAACCATGGTTACTTAAGTTTGCTTTGTTTGCTTTGCCATTACCGTGGATTGCGGCTCAAACTGGCTGGTATGTAGCAGAAGGTGGTCGTCAACCTTGGACGATCGGTGAAGTATTACCTACTCACCTCTCCGCATCTAGTTTAAGTACTGGAGATGTATGGGGCTCAATCATAGCACTTGCAGCGTTCTACACAGTACTGCTCATTATTGAAATGTATCTAATGATCAAGTTTGCACGCTTAGGTCCAAGCTCACTTCATACTGGTAAATACCATTTTGAAAAACAAGAGAACTCGAATTTGGTCGCTGAGGAGGCTCAATCATGATCGAATATGAACTCCTAAAAATAATTTGGTGGGTCTTGGTCGGGGTACTCCTGATCGGGCTTGCCCTAACTGACGGTTTCGATATGGGTGCCATGATTTTGATGCCTTTCGTCGGTAAAACTGATAATGAACGTCGCGTAGCAATCAATACGATTGCTCCGCACTGGGATGGTAATCAGGTCTGGTTAATTACTGCTGGTGGTGCAATTTTTGCAGCATGGCCAATGGTTTATGCGGTCGCTTTCTCGGGGATGTATTGGGCCTTATTGCTCGTTCTGTTTGGACTTTTCCTAAGACCTGTTGGTTTTGATTATCGATCTAAACTTGAAAATACCAAATGGCGTAACTCTTGGGACTGGGGACTTTGTATTGGTAGTTTTGTTCCAGCACTTGTATTTGGTGTAGCATTCGGCAACATGCTGGTTGGTGTACCTTTTAGTCTGGATGAAACTGTCCGTTCTCACTATGACGGTAATTTCTTTGGCTTACTTAACCCATTCTCTGTAGTATGTGGTCTAGTGAGTGTTGCTATGTTGTGTGCCCACGGTGGAGCATGGCTCATGCTGCGTACAGATGCTGCGCTACATCGCCGTGCGGCTAAAGCAACTCAAATTATGTCTGTTGTATACCTTGTTTGCTTTATTGCTGCTGGTGCTTGGCTTTATTTCGGTAACATTGAAGGTTATACCTTGGTACAACCTTTTGATACCAACGGTGTTGCAAATCCTTTAGCAAAAGAAGTGGTGACCAATGCGAATCATGGTTGGCTAAACAACTATAGCCAATATCCAATCACTATGGTTGCACCTATTGTGGGTATTCTTGGTGGTCTGATTGCTTTATTTGCTTCGAGTAAAAATAAAGCAGGATTAAGCTTTCTTGGATCTGCTTTAGCGATTGTTGGAACTATTTTAACTGCTGGTTTTGCATTATTTCCGTTCCTTATGCCATCTAGTATCAGTCCTGTTTCAAGTCTTACTATGTGGGATGCTGTTTCAAGTCATAAAACACTAGGTGTCATGACCGTTGCTGCATGTATTTTTGTACCAATCGTATTAAGTTATACCTTCTGGTGCTACTATAAAATGTGGGGTGTCATTACCAATAAAGACATTCAAGCTAATTCACATAGTTTGTACTAAGGTCACGAGGAGAAATATATGTGGTATTTCGCATGGATTCTTGGAATATTGATGGCTTGTTTTGCAGGTGTTCTAAGCGCTCTTTATATTGAGCATCATCAAAATTTAGATGAGGAATAACATTATGGCTGAAGCAGTGACAACAGTAAAAAGAAGTAAAGCGCAGACCATTGCGATGGTAATTTCATTTTTGTTGGCATTGCCACTTGCAGCTGTATTGTTGGTCCATCCTGGTATGATGCTAGATGCAAACGGACACTACAATCACAGTGTTCTTATGCTGGTTATGCTAGGAATTTCAGGCGGCTTTATTCATGGTGTAGGCTACATTCCCCAATTTTGGTTGTGGAAATGGTTATTTAGTCCTTACATCTCATGGCCACTGATGTTGATTGGTTATTATCTATGGTTTGTTAAATAATAGTCACTCAATAAAAAAACCTCCGAAATTTCGGAGGTTTTTTTATGCCTAAGATTTATCTTAATTCGACTGCCCTGCTAGCCACGCCATAAATTTTTGGCGTTCTGTTTTTGAAGATTTTTGCCATAACTCAACCAATTGTTGATCGTTGCTTTTAACTGCAGTCGAAGTTTGAGGGTTGATCACTGTGGTTGGAACAGCAACGCTTTCTTTAGCCACTACAGTTTGAGTTGCATATACGGGTGCAGGTTGATTTGCTGGTGCAGATTTAGTTTGAGTTAAATCATAAGCTTTGCCAAAAAGCCCTCTGTTAAACCAAGGCTTAGCTTCTGTATTTGCACCTGTTTGCTGAACAAGTAATTGGTGATTTGCATTATAAAGACCAATTGTTGGTTGTTCAGCGTATTTTTTTGCATCTTCAAAATTTGACGGCGCATTAACCAAATCTAGTTGATAAGTTGCTCCATCTTTTAGGGGTGGCGTTTTTAACGTTACTATTCCAGATTTAACAATATCGTGCTCACCATCTAGATGCTGAAAAAATTCCTGATAACGGACACTAATACTAATTTCGCCAGCATCAACTTTGTAATCATTTTCTTTTTTACGCAATAACCCTGAATTCACCTCTTGGTCATTGACCGCCAGTATTACGATTTCCTCTGGAGCCGTAATCGTCGCAGCTGCAAAAACAGAGCTACTTAAACATAAACTTAATGCGGCAAGTGTGAATTTTGAAGTCATTGTCGGATTTCTCTACATTTTTTTAAATCATGAGCACTATGCAGCGCAGTTGTGACAATTTTATGACAAATATTTCAAATATATGACTAAGTTATTAAATTTTATAATAATATTTAAATACTTAGTCATCAGGTGTATGCATCAATGCTAAATCTAACTTCCAATACATCCTCCTAAAAAAAGAGCGCGTAAACGCGCTCTTGATGTTTAAAAGAATATCAAACTTAGTTAAAGGTTTTAAAACGCTCATCATCGCTCATAAAATCTTTATCGCCTGCTTCTGCTTCAATTGAACCAAAGACCAATTGCGCGCGAAGTTTCCAGTTATGTGGAATACCAAAAGTTGTTGCAACTTCATCATCCACAATTGGATTGTAGTGTTGAAGTGACGCACCGACATTATGTTCTGCCAATGCTGTCCACGCTGCAAATTGAGCAATCGCAGTTGAGTGTTCAGACCAAACTGGGAAGTTATCTGCATATAATGCAAATTGCTCTTGTAAACCTTTAATCACCGCTTGGTCTTCATAGAATAGTGCTGTGCCAAAACCCGCAGAGAAACTATCAAGCTTGCCACTTGTCGCGGCAAAAGCAGCTTCAGGAACAATTTTTCTTAAAGTTTCACGTACAATTTCCCAAAATTTATGATGCGAATCACCAAATAGAATCACTACACGTGAAGATTGTGAGTTGAATGAAGATGGACTGTGTTTTACAGCATCTTTAATGATTTGCTCAATCTCAGCTTGTTCTAATGCAACATTTTTTCCGATTGCATAGATACTGCGACGATTTTTAATTTTATCTAAGAACGATGTCATTTGTTATGTCCTGTGTACATTTGACCTAATCGGTCGTGATCTGGAATGATGATTAGTTTATGCAACTCTTATGGCGTCTTCATTACTAATTTTATTACATACTGTTTTATTTTTAGAACAGTTTCATGCTTTAGCGCATCATCAAAACAAAAAACTCCACACGAAGTGGAGTTTCAAAGTTTAGATCAGATTATTTATCAGTTTCAAATAATGCTGCCACAAAAGATTTGGCTGAAAATGGACGTAAGTCATCAATTTTTTCACCAACACCAATGAAACGAATAGGTACATGGGTACGACTGGCGATATTAAACAGCACTCCACCTTTCGCTGTACCATCCAGTTTAGTAATGGTAATTCCTGTTAAACCAACTGCCTGATCAAACTCCTGAACCTGATTGATGGCATTTTGACCAGTTCCAGCATCTACCACCAGCATAATTTCATGCGGTGCAGTCGCATCAATTTTCTGCATCACACGTTTGACTTTTTTAAGCTCTTCCATCAGGTTACTTTTGTTATGCAAACGACCTGCTGTATCGGCAATTAATACATCGATTCCTTTCGCGCGTGCACTTTCAAAAGCATCAAAAATCACCGATGCACTATCTGCACCATGCCCTTGTGCCACCACTGGAATATTATTGCGCTCACCCCAGATTTGTAATTGTTCAGTCGCCGCAGCACGGAAGGTATCTCCTGCTGCCAACATGACTTTCTTACCTTCGCCTTGTAAACGCTTGGCTAATTTACCAATGGTCGTGGTTTTACCTACGCCATTTACGCCCACCATTAAAATCACATAAGGTGTTTTATTTGGATCGATATGTAAAGGTTTAACTCTTGGTGCAAGCAAAGCCACCAGTTCTTCCTGCAACGCTTTATAAAGTGAATGTGAATAGATCAAGTCACCACGCGCAGTACGCTCAGTCAAATTGGTAATGATGGTTTTGGTGGCGTCTACGCCAATGTCAGAAACCAATAATTGCTCTTCAACTTCCTCTAAAAGCTCATCATCAATCTCTTTACCGCCAATCAGGATGTTGACCATACCATCCGCCAAATTACGGCGAGTTTTGGTCAATCCATCTTTCATACGGCTAAAGAAGCCACCTTTAGATTGGGTCTCAGTTGAACTTTGCTCAGTATCTTCAAGATCAGAGGTTTCAGATTTAACAGCAGCAGGTAAAGCGGATTCTTGTGTTTTTACAGCATCATCAATAATTGGAACATTGACAGCAGGTAAGTTTGGTAATGTGACATCGTCATCCCCAATGTCAGCATCAATCAAGAATTTATTTTGCATATTCGATTGCTGTTGCATACCGATTCCCTTGAAAAGCAGCGGGTTAAAAAACAAAGAGTTTAGCACAGATTCTCTATATTGCCTGAGCTTATTCAAACTGCTTTTAAAGTGCAATTAGCCCTGCAAATGATTGGTATTACAAGGTGTTTTGCGATCATCCAGATAAAGAATCTTCACTAAAACACAACAGGATATTCTTGAGTTTAAACGTTATTTTTTTAAAAATAGATTGAAATATGAGAAATACCTATGGACGGCTTGTGTTCAAATCGTTACGACAATGTCTTAAATTCCCTATCCTTCATTTTTCTTTAATTTTCATAACGCTGACTACAAGTCATGCAGAAACACAAAGCCAACTTGGACGCACCACTTTTGAAACCACACTCACCAATGGTTTGAAAGTGATTATTCGGGAAGATCATCGTGCCCCGATTGCAATTAGTCAAATTTGGTATGCAGTTGGTAGCAGTGACGAATCAGGCAATATTTTAGGGGTCTCTCATGCGCTTGAACATATGATGTTTAAAGGAACGACCAAAGTTCCTGATAATGAGTTTACGCGTTTAAGCCGCATTTATGGCGGTCGAGTCAATGCGGCAACTTCAAGCAACTATACCAATTATTATCAACTTTATCCCAAAGCTTATCTACCTATGGCTTTGGAACTTGAAGCAGATCGTATGACCCATCTGGTATTACGTCAAAGCGATTTTGCAACTGAAATGAATGTAGTCATGGAAGAACGTCGTCAACGTACCGACGATAATCCTCGTGCGCTTGCTTTTGAACGTTTTAAATGGCTGGCTTTCCCCACTAGTCATGCACGGCAACCTGTAATTGGTTATATGAAAAATCTGCAAAACATTCAGTTAGAAGACCTTAAACAATGGTACAAAATCTGGTATAGCCCCAATCATGCCACCTTAGTGATTATTGGTGATGTGGATGCAGAGGCAACGCTCAAACAGGTTCAGAAGTATTTCGGACAGATTCCCAAACAGGTTTCAGGCGAGCGCAATGACGTGTTGGAATTTGATCGTGTCGGTTATCGGCACATGGAGGTTGAATTGCCTGTCCATGTAGCGAATTTATATATGGCCTGGAATGTTCGTTCTATCAAGACCGCCAAAAATCCGCAAGATGCCTATGCACTAACAATTATTCAGGCACTTTTGGATGGCAATATTTCTTCACGTTTGCAACAAAAACTGGTACGTGACAAAAAAATTCTTAGCTCGATAAGTATCAATTATGATCCTTATAATCGTGGTGACAGTTTATTTACGATTACCGCCTTGCCTGCGGATGGAATCAGTCTCTCATCTGCTCAAGAAGCCATTCAAAAAGAAATAGATTCACTTAAAACTGAACTGATTGAACCCGTTGAACTAGAGCGTGTCACCAATAATTTTGTTTCCAATCTGATCTATAGCCAAGACGATATTATTGGTCAGGCACATATGATTGGATTACTTGAAGTTAATGGTTTGAGTTATCGACTGGTAGATGATTTGCCTGAACATTATCAGACGGTAACACCACAAGATATTCAACGAGTGGCTAATGCCTATTTTGTTAAAAGCAATCTCACCACTTTATACCTAGAACCTGAACAAGAAAAATAAAGGATTGATAATGAACAATACCCTACTCATGCTCATGTTGACATCTCTGCTCTCTAGTCCAGCCTTTGCAGATATTGTGGATCAAAGTGTTGCTGAACAAGATGATCCGTCTCAACTAAAATCCATTTCACAACTGAGTAGTCTCAAAAATATTTCGAAAAGCACTGCTGAACAAGCACCGTATGTACATGATCTAAAAAATGCCAATCAAGTGCGAACACTATTTGTTGAATCACAAGCATTGCCGATTGTGGATATACAACTCACCTTTAATGCGGGTTCGGCACAAGATGAGCGTATAGGTAAAGGTTTATTTGGTATTGCTAATATGGCAGCCAACCTTATGACTGAAGGAACTGAAAACTATACTGCTGCCCAAATCGCCAATACCTTTGAACAACTCGGTGCACAATTTAGTGTCAAAGCATATCGGGATATGTTTGTCGTGCGTTTACGAGTGATGTCAGATCCCCAGAAAATGCAGTCCGCTATCAACCTCATGCTAGAGGTGCTTAATCACGCAACATTTAATCCATCCAGCTTAAATCTTATATATAGCAATACGCAAGTCGGTCAACGCCAGCTGCAAGAAAATCCGAATCGTTTAATTGATATTAAACTTTATCGTACTTTATATGGAACACACCCCTATGCAGAACCAATCACGGGAACTCATGCCAGCATTCGTAAGATTACTCCTGCATTGCTCAAACAGTTTCGCCAAGAGTTATTGGTCGCACAAAATATGAATATCGCCATGACAGGACAACTCACCACACAACAAGCCAGTGATCTCAGTATTAAAATCATTCAATCCTTACCCCAAGGGCATGCTGCACCGCCGCTTGTTCAACCCAAACTACAGCAGGGCTTTAACATACAGCACATTCCTTATCAGTCCACGCAAAGCTATGTCACGATGGGACATGTGGGTGTAAGTCGAAATGATCCAGATCAGCTAGCTTTAGAACTTGCCAATCAAATGCTAGGTGGTTCAGGATTTAACTCATTGCTCATGAAAGAGCTTCGGGTAAAACGTGGTTATACTTATGGTGCATATAGTACATTTAGCTTTACGCAGACAAGTGGCATTTTTACTTTAAACTATTCAACTCAACAAGATCAGTTGATGGATAGTATTCAGGTTGCACATCAAACTTTGCTTGATTTTGTCAAACAACCTATCGATAAAAAACAGCTTGAAGAAACACGAAGTGGAATGTTACTGGCTTTTCCAATGACCTATAGCAGCAATGCCAATATTAATGCACAACTTGGCTCCATTGGCTTTTATGGATTACCCTCAGATTATTTATCGAAGTATCCAGAACAGCTTAGAAAATTGACAGCACAAGATGTACAACGGGCAATTAGAACACACATTCACCCTGATCATCTTACAGTCATTGTTGCCAGTGAAAAGCTAGATAAAGAACAATTATTAAAAGATCTTCAAAATCATTTAGAACCGATTAAGCCTGTACAGATTGATCCCCAAATTATTCATCCTCTAAAGCCATCGCAGGATAGTGACGAGCCTTTGCATTCTCAAACTGATACGCCCGCATCAATTTAAAATATTCCGCGCGGTTAATCGTCTGTTCATGCAATAACCGACGTGCCATTTTTTGGGTTTCTGGGTTATTGGCCATGTCGGATAAGTTTACGACAATTTGATATTGTGGATGAGAAATAGGACGTTGTAATGCAATAAAAGCCAACAGTAACATCGCGATAATCATGATGGCGACG
This sequence comes from Acinetobacter ursingii DSM 16037 = CIP 107286, assembly GCF_000368825.1. GTDB lineage: Bacteria > Pseudomonadota > Gammaproteobacteria > Pseudomonadales > Moraxellaceae > Acinetobacter > Acinetobacter ursingii. Next base: position 178,132 of record NZ_KB849717.1, read on the forward strand.
ATACTGTTGTAAATGCGATCTAATTTGATTTCATTTACAAATTTTAAAAAATTATATTTTGATATGAGCATACCTTACCTCGAATGGATGTAGTGTATGGCTCATTTCAGTTGCACACAAGTCAAAGTGCCTCATTCTCCTAACAAAATAGAAGATTAGGTACTTTGGCATCAGAACAAACAATAAAATTTAGCTGATTAACGCACGAATAACGGCAAAATATAAAATAAAAGCAATAATCGCCAAAACAATCAAAATAGCGAAATAGCTCAGGCCTGTTTCTGCATCTGCTGGATGCAAGTCTTCTTCATCCGCCAAACGCAATAATTCACCATCATAGACGCGATAAAACCATGCCTTGGTTTGTGGATCAAGCTGTTGAGTAAAATCATGCACACGCTTACGCTGTGCCAGACAGTAATCACCTAAATGAATTTCTTGATGAAATATAGCCTCATCAAGTTGTTTGCGATGGTATTGCGCCAAAGCCACAATTTGAGACTCATCTGGAGGAACTTCAAAATTAAAACCATCGACCGTTGTTAGCATGTTGTTCTCCTTGTCATGTCATATTTAATTGTTATATTGATTTTACTAAAAAATATTTTTGTTGAATGTTTAATCATGTAAGCTTGTAATTCGGGCAACACGCCCCATTTATTACTTGACTTATCACGCTTATTGTAATATTAGTTTAACAATCAACTGCTAAATTAGTTTTGCGAGGCAAGTAAGCCGAGTTGATGTGATCATAATTACAACTATAAGGAGTTTTTAATATGATTCAACAAATTTCTCATCATGACTTAGAACATGTGTACGCATCTGCGGTCAATACAATTCAATCACAGATGAACTTTCAAGACGCTGTGAAGCAGCTTGAAGATGCAGCACGTGCAGGACACGGTAAAGCAGCGATGTTTCTGGCTGAACTTTACTACCAAGGCTTTCGTGTAGAACGAGATTCATTGAAAGCACAATACTGGCAACGAATGGCCACCATGCAAGCATAATCAAACGTCACCTAGGTGGCGTTTTTTAATGCCGCTGTAAAACTTTATTACGATTTAAAGCAAACGAGTAACTGAAATTAAGTATTTATTTTTTATAATAAACACGAATTTAAATCGCAGCAAAACCATGAAAACCTATACACAGTTAAATCCTGTATCTAAAGACTTGATAATTAAAATTTCTATTTTAAAAACCATGATGTATTGCGGCGCACTTTGGGGTTTATACCATCAAGGCTGGGCAATTAAATCAGATCAAGATGATTTTGTTTTTCCTTTTTGGCTCAATGGTGTGCAAGCACATCGTTATGCTAAAAAACACTGGCCAAATTATGTTCCCAAAAAAATTACGCCCCAAGATTTTCAGGAGTCTTTATTACCTACATTGACCCGTTTAAATGTTACGCCTGCTTTGTTTAATTCGAATCAACGCAAATTTAAATTATCGACACAACAAATGCGACATTTTTTCTTTGCACCTGCATCGAATTTAAAAATTGCATAAAATAATGTGTATTGAGTTTTAATCGGTAAAACTCAATACAAAACGCCAACGCCATTTGGCAAAATATTATTCATTTATACTTTCAAAGGCTTTGCATTTTCTTCAAATCGCGCTAAGTTAATTTAAAACGATAACACTAGCCAGAGGGACATAAAAGATGACAAACGTTGCTCAAGTTATACAAGATAAAGCTGAACAAGCCATTTATACTGTTTCGCCAGACGCAACCGTACTTGAAGCAATTTCGATCATGGCAGAAAAAGGGATTGGAGCTTTAGTTGTCACTCAGGATAATGAAGTCGTTGGAATCTTGTCTGAACGTGATTACACCCGCAAAGTTGCCCTGATGGAACGCTCTTCTTATGATACGACGGTGAGTGAAATTATGACTGCTAAGGTTTTAACTATTTCACGTTCAAATACAGTTGAAGAATGTTTACAACTGATGACAGACCGACATTTACGTCATTTACCTGTGGTTGAAGAGAATAAGTTGGTTGGACTCATCTCCATTGGTGATTTAGTTAAAGCAGCGATGCAGGATCAGAAGAATTTGATTGATCAATTACAGCAGTATATTTCGGGTTAAATAGCCTTAAATAAAGCAGGCATCTTTATCAGATGCCTTTTTCTTGAATGCTTAACTGCCCTATTTCCAAACTGATCTGCAATTCGATTTCATCCATCTGCAAATACTGCTTCGCTGAATGCAAGCTGTCTGTAATACCTTTATGAGACATGATTCGATACTCAAATGAAACGCATCGCATCAACTCTCACGCGACCACTACAATTTTTCGTCACTTGTACAATTTTCACCGAATTAAATTGTCCTGATGACCTTTATTTGGATTAAGATAACCCATCGGTATCGTTTCATCTTTTGATTAGGTCTTGTTATGTCACAGGCGAATGCCAATTTTACAAAAAATTCTCCCAATACAGAGAATAAAGTGAATGACTCAGGTCAACTAAAAGAATTTCGCACTCCTCCGCATAACCTTGCCATTGAACAAGCAGTACTAGCAGCGCTGATGACCGTTGCTGAATCATTTGAACAAGTGGGTGATTTACTCAAAGAAAGTGATTTTTATGCAACTCGTCATAAATATATTTTCCGTGCCATTGAGAAACTGGCACAAGAAAACTCACCTTATGATGCAGTATTGGTCAATGACTGGTTGGTGAAGCAAAATTTACTCGATGCCATTGGCGGTGAAGAATACCTGATGCAGCTTATGGCGGACTCCCCGTCGAGTTTTTACAATCTGGAAACTTATGCAGGCAAAATTAAAGAGTTTTCTACACTGCGTAGTATGATTAAAGTCAGTACTGATATTTTGCAAAATGCTTATGACACTAAGGGTCGTGCAGTCAGTGAAATTTTGGATTTGGCTGAAACCAATATTTTTTCATTGGCAGAACAACATAATAACAATAAGAAAGACGCGGGACCAAAATCGATTAGCTCAGTGACTGCTGATGTTATTAGCAAACTCGATGAGCTTTCTAAACTTGATGGCAATATCACAGGTCTAACGACTGGATTCTTAGAACTTGATAATAAAACCTATGGGATGCAGGCAGGTGATCTCATCATTGTCGCCGCACGTCCTTCAATGGGTAAAACCACCTTTGCCATGAACTTAGTCGAAAGTGTTTTATTCAATAGCAATTTGCCTGCACTGGTTTATTCGATGGAAATGCCTGCTGATTCCATCGCAATGCGTTTGATTTCCTCCTATGGCAAAGTGCACCAAGGGCATTTACGTTCAGGCAAACTGGATGGCGATGAATGGTCGAAAGTCACAGGTACGATCTTGCAGCTTCAGGAAAAGCATCTCTATATTGATGATTCCTCCGCACTCCCCCCGACGGAAGTACGCTCACGCGCACGACGTATTGCTAAAATGCATGATGGTAAAATTGGCTGCATCATGGTCGACTATTTGCAATTGATGAAAGTTCCAGGTATGGGTGATAACCGTGTAGGCGAGATTTCAGAAATTTCACGAAGTTTAAAAGCACTGGCGAAAGAGATGAATTGCCCTGTTATAGCACTGTCTCAGCTCAACCGTAGTCTGGAAAATCGTCCCAACAAACGTCCTGTCATGTCTGACTTACGTGAATCGGGTGCGATCGAGCAGGATGCCGATTTGATCATGTTTATCTATCGGGATGAAGTCTACAATAAAGAATCTAAAGAAGCTGGTACTGCCGAAATTATTATTGGTAAACAGCGTAACGGCCCGATTGGAACAGTCCGTTTGGCTTTTGAAGGTCAATATACCCGCTTTAGTAACCTCTCACCTGAGTATTACAGTCAGTATGATGATGAGGAATAAGGTCTTAATTATTTATCCTCTTTAAAAATTTTTCCATGCCATCCCAAAGGAGAAATCAGGGTGCGCCAAGCAACAGTTTATATTGATAGCGCTGCGCTGCAATATAATTTAAACCGTGTCAAACAACTTGCACCAAACTCAAAAATCGTGAGTATGGTCAAAGCCAATGCCTATGGACATGGAGTCAAAGACTGTTTAGCAGCCTTAAATAACACCGATGCTTTCGGTGTTGCCACTCTGGAAGAAGCACTCGAGCTTCGTGCTCAAGGCTCAAATCATGCGATTACCCTTATTGAAGGTATTTTCAATGCCAATGAAATGCATGCTGTTTTACAACGTCAACTTGAATGTGTCGTACATCAGCAGCAGCAAGTAGAATGGTTATTAAAATATAAAGCTGAATATATTCAACAAGGCTTAAAAGTCTGGATCAAACTCAATAGTGGAATGAACCGCTTAGGTTTTAAAATAGATGAAATTGTTGATGTCATTACACGTTTAAAAACTGAAGGTTTCCATTGTGTATTGGCAATGCATTTTGCCAATGCCGATGTACCAGAACATCCAATGAATCAGCAACAAATCCAACAACTACTCAGCATTAAAGAAAGCTGTGCGCCAATTGAGGTTTCATGCTGCAATTCAGCTGCAATTTTTAACTGGCCAGAACTTCATTTTGATTATGTACGTCCGGGCATTATGCTGTATGGCGCTAGTCCTTTTGCAGACAAAACCGTACATGAGCTGGATTTAAAACCCGTCATGACCTTTACTGCCCGAATCATTGCGCTTAACCATATTCAAGCAGGTGATTCAGTCGGTTATGGCTCATGGTTTACCGCCGACGAAACAATGGATATTGCCATTGTTTCAATTGGCTATGGGGATGGCTATCCACGCGCTTATATTAAACAAAACTACGTTGCAGTGAATGGACGTCTTACACGAGTAATCGGACGTGTTAGCATGGATATGATCGCGATTGATGTGACGGGATTAAATGTATCTTTAGATCATGAGGTTGAGCTTTGGGGGCAGCATCGTTTGGTTGACGACGTTGCCGAAGCAAATGGAACGATTGGTTACGAGTTACTCTGCCGTTTAAGTAACCGACCGATTCGCCGAAAAATCGAAAATTAAATCAGATCAACCCATGTTTAACCATGGGTTTCTGCTTGTACATCTTTTAAAATTTCGAGCAAACGTTCTAGCGAAGTTGGATTAAGTAGATATGGATTAAAAGTGTTGCTCCCAAGCTCAGCAAAAAAACTTTTTACTTCACTACGTTTACGCACATATTTCATTGACCAGTCTTTAAAGTTGGCGTGTTCAGCACTTCTTTCATCAAGAACATGAAAATGTGAATGACGCGGATCTTTCTTTATAGAATCCAGTAACGTCAAAACTTGTTGCTGTTCGCCCTCAAGACATTGAAAAAAATAGTTATCAGCAAAATATAAGACACCTTGTATTTTGTGAATGTAATTGAAATGCATCGCAGTTGTAAGAATTTCTCTCAGATCAACCATAAGTTGCTCATGCGATGAGGTGGTTTGACTTGCATAACAAATTTGATAATTCATAATTATATTTCTTTATCTGTTAATAAATTAATTATGCATGCCGTTTTCAATTATTCCAAATAATCCTCTGAAGGTTTTGGAATTTCATGCAAACCTGCACGCAGTATTTCCGACCATTGTTTACTGATTTTTTGAAAATACTCATCATCTTGAGTAACACGTTTACCTTTTGGCATTTCCAGACTATCAATATGATACACCAATACATCAAGCGGCAATCCCACTGACACATTCGAACGTAAGGTAGAATCGAATGAAAGTAGGCTACAACGCAGTGCTTCATCCAAAGGCATATCATAAGTTAAAGCACGATCTAGTATTGGTTTACCATACTTGCTTTCACCAATCTGAAAAAAAGGCGTGTCTTTAGTTGCACAAATAAAATTCCCTTGTGGATAGATATTATAAAGTTGATGCTCTCCTTCCCCAATTTGACCACCCACAGTCAAACTACAGTAGTAATTACTTTGTTCAAGCGTATCTTCGGTCACATCTTCAATGACTTTGCGCAAAGTTCGCCCAACCAATTGGGCAACTTCAAACATGGTATTTACGGTGTATAGATTGGGTTGTTCCTGTAATTCAAGCTGATTTCGCAAATGACCGATCACAGCCTGTGTTGTTGCAAGATTTCCAGCAGTTTGAATCGCAATAAAGCGCTCTTTTAATTTCCCAAAAGTGTAAAGTTTTCGAAAAACTGAAATCTGATCTACACCCGCATTGGTCCTCGTATCACTAATGAAGACCAAGCCATCTTTAAGCCGTAAAGCACAACAATAAGTCATTTTTTTCATTCCATTCAACAAGCAAGTACCTGCACTGTTGATCGCATTTTTTCCACACCACCTTTTTCACGAATACCCCTTACTGGCGCAACATCAAAATAATCACGACCAATTGCGACGTAAATATGTGAAGAAGGTTCAAACAATTGATTACTCACATCGAAACAATACCATTGTTTATGCAAAAATACTTCAGCCCATGCATGACTTGCTAGATGAGGCGTATTTTTATCATACAAATAGCCTGAAACGTATCGCGCTGGTAAATTTAAAGCCCGACACATGGCAATCATTAAATGTGCATGATCCTGACACACGCCCAAACCTGCGTAAAATACTTCTTTTGCTGTGGACTGAACTGTGGTTGCATGCGGGCAGTAAGGAACTTTCAACAAAATTTGTTCTGCTAAAACAATAAGTTCTCTCAACGAACCCATCGTCACAAATCGGGTGGCAAATTCCAACATATTCGCGTCCCACAACGTAGCATGTGTCGGCTGCAAAAAAAGTGACAACGGTAAACTTGCTTGGTGTCCCTCATTTCCACCACAATGTAATTCAACGATTCCTTGCGCCATGATGGTTAAATGTTGATAGTCAAAACGCTGTGAACAAGTCAGCCATAGATTATTAAAAACATCCTTTTTAAGTACCCGTTCACCCGGAACACTAATGTCCCAGTAATGAACGTATTGGTGCTGTGAACTTTGAGGAATCATCTTAATATATTGGATACTGTTACACGCATTTTCACTATAAGTGTAATGCGTTTGATGATTCACCATAAGTTTCATACAGGCGCCTCAAACATGAGATGAAGTTGATCATGAAAATGATAAAAAGACATCAAATCAGGTTGTTGCTTCAAATCAAGCCATGCTGTTTCAAGAGCCAACCAGCCATAATTTTTTAAAGCTGCAACGGTTTTATCGAGTTCATCAATTAAATTTTCAGGATTTTGTTTAAAGCGTAAGGTCTCATCTAATTGCTCAATTTTTTGACCCAAACCAAAAAACAGTAAAATATCGGTATCTGTTTCTGCTTCCAAAATCTCATTACATTCTTGGACTACATTACAAATATAACCCGATTGTTCACCTGCATTTCGAATAAGTGCGTTTAGTTCAGCATAGGCTTTTGCAGGTAAAACAGCACGTAATTCATGAATATTGTCACTCGCATAGCTAAATTGTTTCATCAATGAATACGGCTGCTCAGGATCTAGTGCCAATTCATTCAGTGATGCTGCATCATAAGCAGGTAAACAAAAAGCATGACAAAATTCTATTGCAGCCTGATCCTGTGTAAATGGAATCCGATTGCAAAAAAAGTTGATGCGCATCAAATAACGGCCTAACCAGTAAATATGTTGTGCATTTGAACTCAGTAAAATCATAATTTCTTCCTTGCTAAATGAACATTGATCAAGAATGTAGTGCTTCAACAACCCAAGTATCTTTGATGCCACCACCTTGTGATGAGTTCACAACAAGTGAGCCAGCTTTCATGGCCACACGTGTCAAGCCTCCCGGTACAATCTCGGTTCGATAAGGCGATGACAATACAAAAGGACGTAAGTCGATATGCCGCTCTGCGATGCCATCCTGAGTCAAAGTTGGCGCCACAGATAATTCGAGTGTCGGCTGTGCAATATATAAATGCGGATGTTGCAAAACTTTTTTTCTGAACTCCGCGATTTCACTTTTGGTTGCTTGTGGCCCAATCAGCATTCCATATCCACCAGAACCCTGTGCCTCTTTAACGACCAGTTGTTCCAGATTGGCAACTACATAATCCAGTTCATCTTCACGTCGACATTGAAAGGTTGGCACATTTTTCAAAATTGGCGCTTCATTTAGATAAAAATTAATCATATCATCCACATAAGGATAGATTGATTTATCATCCGCAACCCCAGTACCCGGAGCATTTGCAATCACAACATTGTGCTGCAAATAAGCAGACATCAAACCTGCGACACCTAAGGTACTATCAGGTCTAAAAGCAAGTGGATCGAGAAATGCATCATCAACACGGCGATAAATCACATCGACACGTTGACGACCTCGAATAGTTTTGACATAGACGTGATCATTTTCAACAAAAAGATCGCGACTACTGACTAGCGGCACATCCATTTCACGAGCTAAAAAAGCATGCTCATAATAGGCGCTATTAAAGCGTCCTGGGGTTAACACCACTATAAAAGGCTGATCAACATAAGCATTTTCCTCCAAAATCGCACGGAGTAATGTTGGATATTGTTCGATTTCTTGTAACGGGTTTGCCGCACATAGCTCTGGCATAAGTTTTTTACTGATTTTTCGACTCTCAATCATATAAGAGACGCCTGACGGTGTTCTCAAATTATCTTCGAGAACAAAAAAATCACCTTTTCCATCACGAATGATATCGATCCCACTGATTTGTGAATAAATTTTTCCTTTTAAATCATGATTTAACATGTGGGGCTGAAAAGCTTCATGTGTCATCACCTGCATTTGAGGAACAATCTGTTCTTTCAAAATATGCTGATCATGATAAATATCATCTAAAAATAAATTTAAAGCTTTGACGCGCTGCTCGCAGCCTTTGGATATTTTCTCCCATTGCTTTTTTTCGATCACTCGTGGAATGAGATCATATGGAATCGTTCGTTGTGTGCCTTCTTCTTCACCATAAACCGTAAAGGTAATCCCTTCATATAAAAAATGTTGCTTTGCCTCAGCATTCAGTTGCTTCAATTGTTCGAGACTATGCACCGACAGCCATTGCTCTATCTTTTTAGAAACTTCACCACTTGAGCTGACATCATCTAGCATTTCGTTAAAAAATTTTGATTTTAACTGCTCAAACAAATTGGTATTTACACTTAACTGGTCAATGAATAAAGACTGGCTGTTGATTACTCCGCTCAATTTATCTTTCATATATTGCTCACCTAGGGCATGCATCTCTTTATCTTCTTCTAACATAATTACCTGCCTTTTTTCTTGTTGACTCATTATCCTATAAAGCAAATACAGTGCCATTTATGCAGATGCTTTCCTTATTTTTGGAAAAAAAGTGAACTGGCTTCAATGAGGTTCTTGTAGAAAGTTGTATCGGGATATAAGCAATATTTCTGTTACATTCTTGCCAAAACGATCAAGTTTTTCTATTGTGTTGCTATTCAAAACATTATTGACCCACTTACGATCGACTATGTCTTTACAAGAAAAAGAAACCTCCAATAGTTTGCACCGACAATGGCAAATTTTATCGCGCCTTTCGACAGGCAAATGGATGGGAACGCGTGAACTACAAGAAATGCTGGAACGTGAAGGGGTTGATATTAGCCTGCGCACTATTCAGCGTGACTTAAACCAGATTGCGCAACGCTTTCCCATTGAAAGCAATAAGACCGTACCACAAGGCTGGCGCTGGCGTTCTGATGCTCCTATTCAAAGTCTGCCGCATATGACCAGTTCTCAAGCGGTGACATTTATGATGGTCGAAGAACATTTAAAACACCTGTTACCCCCCAGTCTGATCGAAGAAATGAATCCATGGTTTGATCTGGCACGTCGCAGCCTGTCGACTCAAAATAATGTTCGCCAATGGATTAATCGTGTTCGAATTGTGCCTGCAAGCCAACCATTAATTCCGCCTTTGGTCGATAAACATGCACAACAAGCCGTTTATGAAGGTTTACTCCAAGATAAACAGATCGAATGTATTTATCGACCACGTAATATTCATGCTGAAGAAAAAACCTATATTTTAAATCCGCTGGCTTTGGTACAAAAAGGTGCAATTATTTATTTAATTTGTACACGGCACGATAAATCCGATGTCCAAACTTTTGCTTTGCACCGTTTTAAATCAGCATCTGTACTAAATTCGCGCGCTTTACACCCAGTAAATTTTGATATTGATCAATATATTGACTCAGGCGCTTTAGGTTTTCGTGTTGACTACAACAAACCGACTGAAATTGTTGAGTTAAAGCTGACCATGACTGAAAATACGGCACAGAGCTTTTATGAAAGTCAGCTTAGTAAAGACCAAAGCATTACGCCCATCGATGAAAATATTGTAGAGATTCGAGCAACGCTCCCTTTTACCTCTCAATTGGTCTGGTGGCTACGCAGTTTTGGTAAAAAAATTCTACATATTGAGCCGCTTGAAGTTCATCATGCGGTCAGAGAAATTGAAAATGAATAAAAAAAAGAGAGCATTGCTCTCTTAGAGTTTTTATAATTTTTGATATTCAAACAATATTACTTTTTCTTGTTGATTAAAATACTGGCACCCATTTTCCCAAGCCCCGACACCAAAGAAAATGGATACCAATTCGTGCTGAGAACCATGATTTAACATAAGCATGCTAAATCATAACCATTATAACGAATCGACTTCATGGTCATGTTGATTACCTCTTGGTTTTGAACGTAAAGCCACTATAAGAAATTTCAGGTCGCATGAGAAATAACAAAATTGACAGAATAAATGCATTTAAATTCTTAAGATTTTTTCATATATCATTTTAATTCATATAAAAAAGCCCAATTGAGACTGGGCTTTTTTATATTCTGATTGCGTTTACATCATCTATTATGCAATTTTCTTAGTTTGATTATTTTTACGAATCGTAATCATCACTAATTGTACCGCCGCAGGAGTCACGCCTGGGATACGATTGGCTTGTGCCAATGTTTCAGGGCGTACCGTTTTTAACTTTTGCGTAATTTCCCGAGACAGGCCAGAAACCACATCATAATCAAAATCTGCTGGAATTTTGGTTTCTTCCAAACGTTTCATTTGAGCCACATCTTCATGTTGACGATTGATATAGCCTTCGTACTTGACTGCAATTTCAATCTGTTCACCCACATGCGGAGATACTTGAGAATCTGTTAATTCAGCAATCTGGGTAAAATTCACATTTGGACGTTTAAGTAAATCAATGGCACTGGATTCTTTACTTAAATCCGCACCCGTCATTTCCACAAACTTTTTGCCCATTGGGTTATTCGGCGCTGCCCATAAATGTGCCAAACGTGCTGTTTCAGTTTCAACAGCTTCCATTTTTTCACAGTAAGCAGCCCAACGAGTATCATCAACCAAACCTAGCTCACGACCAACTGGCGTTAAACGCTGATCTGCATTATCTTCACGCAACATCAAACGATATTCTGCACGAGAAGTAAACATACGGTAGGGTTCTTTGGTTCCAAGTGTAATTAAGTCATCAACCAACACGCCCATATAGGCTTGATCACGTTTTGGCGTCCACTGCTCTTGATCCCATGCACGACGCGCAGCGTTCAGACCTGCAAGCAAGCCTTGTGCCCCTGCTTCTTCGTATCCTGTTGTTCCATTAATTTGACCTGCAAAGTACAAATTATTGATTGCCTTGGTTTCAAGGGTAAATTTCAGAGCTTGCGGGTTGAAATAATCATATTCAATCGCATAGCCTGGACGCAAAATATGGGCATTTTCCATACCACGAATTGAACGCACCAATTCAAATTGCACATCGAATGGTAAAGAGGTTGAAATACCGTTTGGATACAGCTCGTGTGTATCCAAACCTTCTGGCTCTAAAAAAACCTGATGCGACTCTTTATCTGCAAAACGATGAATTTTATCTTCGATGGATGGACAATAGCGCGGCCCTACACCCTCAATCACACCTGTATACATTGGAGAACGATCAAGACCTCCACGAATAATCTCGTGAGTTTTTTCATTGGTGTGTGTGATGTAGCAATTCACTTGCTCTGGATGCATCGAAACATCCCCCATAAATGACATCACTGGTGATGGAAAATCACCCGGTTGCGGAGTCATTACAGAAAAATCAACTGAACGCGCATCGATACGTGGCGGAGTACCTGTTTTTAAACGACCAACGGGTAAATTTAATTCGCGTAAACGATGTGCCAATGCAATTGATGGAGGATCACCTGCGCGACCACCACTCGATTTTTCCAATCCAATATGAATGACACCACCTAAAAAAGTACCCGTGGTCAATACCACCGTTTTAGTTTCAAAGTGTACGCCCATTTGGGTAATTACCCCCTTCACCGTATCGCCCTCAACGACTAAATCATCGGCTGCTTGCTGGAAAATATCCAGATTTGGTTGGTTTTCAAGGGTATAACGGATGGCAGCTTTATAACGCACACGGTCGGCCTGAGCACGCGTTGCACGAACGGCAGCACCTTTACGCGAATTTAAAATACGAAACTGGATACCACCCTTGTCCGCAGCTAATGCCATGGCACCGCCTAAAGCATCGATCTCACGAACCAGATGCGATTTACCAATACCACCAATCGCAGGGTTACAGCTCATTTGCCCCAATGTTTCAATGTTATGCGTCAAAAGCAAGGTCTGTCGCCCCATACGCGCAGCAGCAAGCGCCGCTTCCGTACCTGCGTGACCGCCACCAATAACAATAACATCATAAACTTTAGGGTAATGCATGGCTGAAAAACACCAAGAAAAAAGGACGAAAAATTATATCAAAAAACCCTGTAGCAATATGGTTTTTTTACAAAAATAAAGACACAAAATTTACAGCAATATACAAGATGTGACATTTTATATAAGTATTTCAGCATAAAACGAATTAACTTTTTAAAAACCGACTCTTAGAATAAGACTGTGTCAGTGCTTTATAGTTAAAAACCTAAAATCAACTTTAAAAAAGGTATTGAAATGAAAAACATCATGTTAAAAACAATCGCTGTATCTGCTTTACTTCTTGGTGGTATGACGCTAGCAAATGCTGAAGAAGCAACAGTGAGCAAAGCAGAAACTAATGCACAGGTCAAAGCATGTGCCAAGAAAAAGCAAGGTGACTGGGCAACTTACGGCTACAAAGGCGTAACTTTTAATGGTACTTGTCAGCCGAATGAAAATGGTAAATTGCAATTTAAAGCGCCTGCACCATAATTGTAAAACTGCTTTAATTTAATCTGTAAAACACAGGCTTACTATGCCTGTGTTTTTTTATGAAAAAATAATAATTCTACTTATAAATGTAATTTATCCGATTGAAATATATTCAATTTTAGTTAGAATCATTATGACACCAGGATATAAAACAACAAAAGGAAATAAGATATGGATTCTGGAATAATTACGATTTTCTACCTATAGCACTTGCAATCATTATGGCTGGACTAGGCTTGGAGTTACGACCTCAGGATTTTAAGCGTGTTGCAAAACATCCTAAAGCAGTTTTCTTGGCCTTATTTTGTCAATTGATGATTCTGGTCAGTATCGCATTTGTAATTTGTAAGCTATTAGCCCTTCCTCCCCTTTTGGCCGTTGGTGTGATGCTACTGGCAGCGTCACCGGACGGGCCTACAGCAAACTTATTTAGCTATCTTTATAAAGGTGATATTGCACTCAATATTACTTTAACAGCAATCAATTCTGTAATTGCAGCATTTACCTTGCCTTTTATTGTCAATCTGTCTATTCAACATTTTATTAATGATGGTCAACAGCTTGGACTTCAGTTTAGCAAAGTCATTCAGGTTTTTCTTATTATCATCGTACCTGTTTGTTTAGGCATGCTTGTTCGCTATTTTTCACCTAATGTTGCGGACAAATTACATAAACCAGTGCGTACCTTTGCAGTGGTATTTTTAATACTGATTATTATTGGTGCTGTGGCAAAAGAACGAAATAGTATATTGGAATACATTATGCAGGTTGGACTGGCAACATCTCTATTTTGTATCGCAAGCTTATTGATCGGCTACTTTATCCCACGAATATTTGGGATCAGTAGTACGCAAGCACGTGCTTGTGCTTTTGAAATTGGGATCCATAACAGTACGCTGGCCATGACCATTGCTCTCACCATACTTGCAAGCACCACTATTGCAATGCCTGCGGCAGTTTATTCAATATTTATGTACATATTTGCTGCTATTTTTGGAACGTTGTTAAATCGTTATGAGCCTCAAAGAGCCGAAACTCACTTAGTTGCAAAAAATCAATAACCTTCTCATCAAATCAATGGGTCACTCGTTGAAATTATTTCTCGAGTGATCCATTTATCCGTTACAATAGCTGTTTCAAATCGAATTTAGGTCTTATTCCCGTGAAGTGGTTACAAATACACATTACTGTTGATCAAGCGCAAGTGGATTTTACAGAAACATTACTTATGTCCTTAGGTGCAGTAAGTGTAACGCTAGATGATGCCGAAGATCAGGTATTGCTTGAGCCGCTTCCTGGAGAAACTCCGCTTTGGAATAAAGTGATTGTAACTGGGATTTATCAGGAAGATGATCAAGACCCTATCGATGTAGAAAAACTGGAAGCTTTTCTAAAAGAACAACTTCCTGATGCACCTATACGTCATGAACAACTTGAAGATCAAGTCTGGGAACGCGCATGGATGGATTATTATGAACCCATTCAAATCGCAAAAAAGTTCTGGATCGTACCTGAATGGTTAGAAGCTCCAGACAGCAATGCGGTTAACATTAAACTTGATCCGGGGCTGGCTTTTGGTACAGGGAATCACGCTAGTACTTTTCTTTGCCTGCAATGGTTAGGACAAACTGATCTTAAAGATAAAATTGTGATCGATTATGGTTGTGGCTCAGGTATTTTGGGTGTCGCAGCATTGTTGCTTGGGGCAAAAAAAGTCTATGCCACTGACATCGACCCGCAAGCTGTATTAGCCACCAAACAAAATGCTGAACTCAATCATGTATTAGATCGTTTATTTGTCGGTTTACCTGAAGAGTTTAATGCAGAATTTAAATCGCAAAAAGCGGATGTTTTAGTGGCCAATATTTTAGCTGCGCCACTCATGGCACTTGCGCCAGAGTTTGCAACTTTGCTCAAATCTGAGGGAGAGTTCGCACTTGCAGGCGTAATCGAAGAGCAAGTTGCTGATGTTACTGGTGTTTATTCTGAGTTTTTTGATATAGTACACATCGAGAAGCGCGAAGAAAACTGGTGTCGCATATCAGGGAAGCGCCAATAACAAATAAAAGTAGATGACGGTTCCATGAGTGAAAAACAAACCCGCTGCCCCAAATGTTTGACAGTATATAAAGTCTCACTAACTCAGCTCACAGTTGCTCAGGGTATGGTTTGTTGCCCCAAATGTGATTTAAACTTCAATGCACTAACTAATCTCATTCTGGCAGAAGATCATTCTGCCAGCTCGATTCAGTATTCAGCTTTAAATCAATGTGCGATTTCACCCTCTGCTTTGCAATACAGTAGCTTTAATGTTCTGGATATTTTTGATCGTAGAATTGAAAACTCAAATATTGATTTGCTGACCTATCTCAATAATTTAAATTATTTTCAGAATGAAGAAATCAGCAGTTTTCCCCAACTCAATCTTGCGGAGAGCGAAAGTCCAAGTTTAGACAATAGTCCCAAAAAACGTAAAAAGCATAGTCTGCTATATTATGTAATCTGGAGTTCTATTAACGTCGTCTTATTGGGAATCCTGTTCTTCCAAATTTTATGGTTCAACCCAAGAGTGATGCATAATAGCCCTGTACTAGGCGCGGTATTCAATCAATTATGCAGTGTATTTATTTGTAAGAAACTTGAAGAGAACTATGCACTTTTGACTATTAATAAAGTTAAAGTCGTGAGCATTGAGCAGCATAAAACTCGTTTTTCAGGTGTTTTGGTCAATTATCATGATAAAAGCTTACAGCTTCCTCTACTCAAGCTGACTTTAAAAAATAAACATGAGAATAAGAGTGTTATTTTAAAGCCTCAAGATTATTTAGCCGCCAGCCTCAATGGTATCCAGCGTATTCCCAAAAACCTGCCTTATAAGTTCGAATTTAACATTAATCAGCCCAGAAAAAGCTTTGATGATTATACTTTAGAAATAGTCCACCCCTAATCACTAAAAAAAACATAAAAAAAATGAAAAAAAATGCAGTTAATTTGCTCACTTTTTCTTAGACAATGGTATCATACGCGCCACGAAAGCTTGACCCTACAACATCTTCGGATTTATCCACAACAATTACTGTCGTCATCTGTGCTTTATCAAGTGATAGCGCATTGCGTGGCTTTTTTGTTTTTGAATCTGGGCTGTAACAAATATTAAACTATTGTTACGCTTATTTTTCGCACAATATACAGAGTTGTGGCAAGCTGTTGTTTCCATGTTTTAGAACCTCTGTTTTAGGATCTAAAACGGGGTTCATTATTTAGACCACATTTACATACTGCTTTACCCAAGCGGTAATATGATTTCGGATTAACTCGCATGAATAGCAAATCTCCTATTTTTACTGCACAATCTGATGTTGCTCTTCGCATCCACGTGGATCGCGCAGTTCGCCATTATTTTGCACAATTGCAAGGTGAGCAACCATCACAAGTTTATGACATGGTGCTAGCAGAAATGGAGAAACCTCTTTTATCTGTCGTCTTAGAATATACCCGTGGCAATCAAACTCGTGCTGCGGAGATTCTAGGCCTAAACCGTGGAACTTTACGCAAAAAGTTAAAAGCTCACGGCTTAATGAGTGAATAAATGATAAAATGCTCACGTCCTGTGGGCATTTTTTATGCCTATTTGTTTTAATCTGTAAACTTAAACCGTTGATTTAATCATGACTATTAAACGTGCTTTGATTTCTGTTTCTGACAAAACAGGAATTGTGGAATTTGCTCAAAATCTTGCAGCTTTAGGGGTAGAAATTTTATCTACTGGCGGTACATATAAGTTGCTTAAAGACAACAATATCGCTGTTGTAGAAGTTTTTGAACATACTGGTTTTCCAGAAATGATGGATGGTCGTGTAAAAACCCTACATCCTAAAATTCATGGGGGTATTTTGGCTCGTCGTGGTCTGGACGAAGCTGTCATGCAAGAGCATGATATTGCGCCTATCGATTTGGTTGTAGTCAACCTGTATCCATTTGCAGCAACCGTTGCTAAACCAGACTGCTCTTTGGCAGATGCGATTGAAAATATCGATATCGGTGGCCCAACCATGGTTCGCGCAGCAGCAAAAAACCATGCTTCAGTCGGTATCGTGGTCAATGCATCTGACTACACCACTGTGATTGCAGAACTTAAAGATTCTGGTGCATTATCTTACGCTACGCGTTTTGATCTTGCGGTAAAAGCTTTTGAACACACTGCACAATATGATGGCATGATTGCTTCTTATTTAGGTGCACGTGTAGGTAAAGAAGAAGGCGAAGCAGATTTATTCCCGCGTACCTTTAATACTCAATTGGTTAAAGCTCAAGACTTACGTTATGGCGAAAACCCACACCAATCTGCTGCATTCTATGTTGATCCTGCTGCTAAAGAAGCATCCGTTTCAACTGCAAAACAGTTACAAGGCAAAGAATTGTCTTATAACAATATTGCTGATACCGATGCAGCACTTGAATGTGTAAAATCATTTGCAAAACCAGCTTGTGTCATTGTGAAACATGCTAACCCGTGTGGGGTTGCTGTGTCATTAGATGGCATCAAAGCAGCTTATGATCTTGCTTATGCAACCGATACCGAATCTGCTTTTGGCGGCATCATTGCCTTTAACCGCGAATTAGATGTTGAAACTGCACAAGCCATTGTGGATCGTCAATTTGTTGAAGTGATCATTGCACCAAGTATTGCAGATGGCGTACTTGAAGTGACTGGCGCGAAAAAGAACGTTCGTGTCATGATCTGTGGTGAGCTTCCTACCATTGATGAACGTGCTCCACAGTTAGACTATAAACGTGTTAATGGTGGTTTATTGGTTCAAGATCAAGATTTGGGTATGATCAAAGCATCTGACCTGAAAGTCGTGACTGAACGTGCACCAACAGAACAAGAAATTGATGACCTGATTTTTGCATGGAAAGTTGCAAAATATGTGAAATCAAATGCGATTGTCTATGCAAAAAATCGTCAAACCATCGGGGTTGGTGCAGGTCAAATGAGCCGTGTAAACTCAGCTCGTATTGCCGCGATTAAAGCAGAACACGCAGGACTTGTGGTTGAAGGTGCAGTAATGGCCTCTGATGCATTCTTCCCTTTCCGTGATGGGATCGATAATGCAGCCAAAGCAGGCATTAAATGTATCATCCAACCAGGTGGTTCGATGCGTGATGAAGAAGTGATTGCAGCAGCCAATGAACATGGTATTGCGATGGTCTTTACTGGTATGCGTCATTTCCGTCATTAATTTGACTGAATTTTAAAGTATAAGAAATTTTTTTGACTTTAAGCTGATCGCCCTCTTCTTATGAAGAGGGTCTTCTACATCAAGAATCGTGTAAAAGTCCAGATCAGTTTATGGATTCATGGAGTATGAACCCAATGAATATTCTTGTTTTAGGTAGTGGTGGTCGCGAACATGCACTTGCTTGGAAAATCGCGCAAGATGCTAAAGTCACCAAAGTTTTTGTTGCACCTGGTAATGCAGGAACTGCAACCGAAAACAAATGTGAAAATGTTCAAATTGATATTTTAAACAATCCAGAAATTATCAACTTTGCAAAAAATAACCATGTTGATCTGATTATTGTTGGCCCTGAAGCACCTTTGGTTAACGGAATCGTCGATGCAGCACGCTTGGCTGACTTAAAAATTTGGGGACCTACCCAATATGCAGCACAACTTGAAGGTTCTAAAGCATTTGCCAAAGACTTTCTGAAAAAGCACAACATTCCAACGGCTTTCTACGAGGTATTTACTGAAGTAGAGCCTGCTAAAGACTATATCAAAAAGCATGGCGCACCAATCGTCATCAAAGCTGATGGTCTTGCGGCGGGCAAAGGCGTGATTGTTGCGATGAGTAATGAAGAAGCTTTTGCAGCTATTGACGATATGTTGGCTGGCAATAAGTTTGGCGATGCAGGCTCGCGTGTGGTAATTGAGCAATTCCTTGCAGGCGAAGAAGCTTCTTTTATTTGCATGATTGATGGTCAAAACATTTTACCGATGGCGACTTCTCAAGATCACAAACGAATTTTTGAAGGCGATCAAGGCCCAAATACAGGTGGTATGGGCGCTTACTCTCCTGCCCCTGTGGTGACTTCTGAAGTTTTTGATCGTGTCATGACTGAAATCATGCGCCCAACCGTTGAAGGTATGGCACGTGACGGTCACATCTATACAGGTTTCCTTTATGCGGGTTTAATGATTGACGATCAGGGTCAACCTCGTGTGATTGAATTTAACTGTCGTTTTGGCGACCCTGAAACACAGCCGATTATGATGCGTTTAAAATCATCTCTGGTTGATCTGGTTGAAGCAGGTATTGCAGGTAAACTTCCCGCTCAAGCCGAATGGGATGAACGTAAATCAATCGGTGTGGTACTTGCTGCTGAAGGATATCCTGAAACTGTACGTAAAGGCGATGTGATTTCTGGTTTAGGTCAATCTCCTGAAGGGACTAAAATTTTCCATGCGGGTACGAGCATGAAAGATGATGGTCATGTCGTGACCTCAGGTGGCCGTGTATTGTGCGTGACCGCTTTGGGCGATAGCGTGCTTGAAGCTCAAGTGAATGCTTTAGAGGTTTGCGGTCAAGTGACGTTTGCGGGTATGCAATATCGTAGTGATATTGGCTATCGCGCTATTGCACGTGAAAAAGCAGACCACTAAACATACTCAACCTCTGTTTGATCCTCTTAGATCATACAGAGGTTTTGTTTTCAAAATTTTGATTAACTGATGATCAAATACTTAATATCATCAGACTAGATTTTAATCTTATATCGTAACTTAATAACCTTATCAGAAATTATTAATGATTAACCCTTTTTCTTTTTGACATATAACAAGATATCTTTATACTCACTTTTTTTGATTTAAAAGCATTTTTTGTGCTTAAATTTCAAGCATCGCAATTCCCTATTGGGCTTTCACTTTTAAATTGATTTAGCCTGACTAAATCCAGGAACTCAAGCAATGAAAAAACTGTTTAGTGTTTTTTTAAGTATTGCAGTCGTTGTTCTCGCAGCTTGTTCAAAACAACCTGAAGATAACAAAGCTGCTGCGCCTGCAAATGCTTTGCATAAAATTACGCTTGCCTCTAGCGGTTCAGATACAGATATCTGGCGTTTTATCGCACAACTTCCAGAGACCAAACAAGCGGGCATTGAACTTGATGTGAAAAACTTCACAGACTATGTTTCGATGAACACAGCGGTTGCCAACAAAGAAATCGATGTCAATGCGTTTCAATCTTATGCATATTTAGTCGCATTTAATGCGGGAAATAAATCTAAAATTGCTCCATTGGCCACAACTTATTTAGAACCAATGGGGATTTATTCAGATAAAATCAAGAAGATTGAAGACTTCACAAATGGCGAAACGATTGCCGTTCCAAATGACCCTGCCAATGAAGCTCGTGCCTTGTTATTGCTTCAAACTGCGGGCTTGATTAAGTTAAAGCCTGATTTTGATGTCGCTAAGGGCTCTCCTGCTGATATTACTGAAAATCCGAAGAATCTCGTGATTAAAGAAATTCCAATGGCGACTTCTGTACGTGTAAAAAGCGAAGTCGATGCCATTGTATTGGGTAATGTCTTGGCCATGGAAGGTGGTTTGAATGTGCTTAAAGATTCAATTTTCCATGAACCTGTAGATC
Source organism: Acinetobacter ursingii DSM 16037 = CIP 107286 (assembly GCF_000368825.1). Lineage (GTDB taxonomy): Bacteria > Pseudomonadota > Gammaproteobacteria > Pseudomonadales > Moraxellaceae > Acinetobacter > Acinetobacter ursingii. The sequence continues at coordinate 198,969 of NZ_KB849717.1, forward strand.
AATCTACCAAAATGAATGTCAATGTTCTTGCGGTGGCAGAAGGTCGTCAAAACGATCCTGAGTTATTAAAGCTGAAAGACCTTTATCATTCTGCACCTGTAAAACAATTCATTCAGGAAAAATTTCAGGGTACAAAAGTTGATGTGAACGAACCAATCAGCTACCTTACTGGCGGAAAACAGTAATATAATATCCTCTTCATAAACAGGCACACTGTTGCCTGTTTTTCTTTTTTTAGCACTCTAGATCATATGATTGAATTTAAGAATATCTCCAAGTTCTACACACAAAATGGGCAAACCATTCCTGCACTGGATCAAATTAACCTGAGCATTCCCGCTGGCAGTATTTTCGGCATCATTGGTTATAGTGGTGCAGGTAAAAGTACTCTCGTACGATTGATCAATTTACTGGAGCGTCCAAGTGAAGGTCAGGTCATCGTCAATCAAAAAGATATGACGGCACTGAGTGCTAAAGATTTGCGTACTGAACGTACTCATATTGGTATGATCTTCCAGCATTTCAATCTATTGCAAACCAAAACTGTAGCAGAAAATATTGAAATGCCATTGCTACTTTTAGGTGTCGATAAAGCCAAACGTCAGGCACGTCTGGAAGAATTGCTGGATTTCATCGACCTAAAACATAAACGTAATGCTTTTCCTGATGAATTATCTGGTGGTCAGAAACAACGCGTTGGTATTGCACGTGCTTTAGCGAATCATCCTAAAATTTTATTATGTGATGAGGCGACCTCAGCGCTTGATCCGCAAACCACCAAATCTGTCCTCGATTTACTTAAAAAAATTAATGAAGAACAAGGGATTACTATTGTTATCGTTACCCATGAAATGGATGTGATTGAACGTATTTGCGATCAGGTTGCGGTAATGGAAGCAGGCAAAGTGATTGAGCATGGTCCAACCGTGCAAATTTTTAGCCACCCCCAACACCCAACGACCAAAACCTTTATTCAAACCGTGTTTCAGCAACAATTACCACGCAAGATTCTGGATAATTTGCAACATAAAGGAATCGATACCATCTACCGTTTACAGTTTTTAGGCAAATCAGCACATCAGCCTGTGATTCAAACGGTCATCCGTGAATTTGATATCGATTTTAATATTTTATTTTCCAATATGACTGAAATTAATGGCACGGTTATTGGCCAGATGTTTGTCCAAATATTAGGCAGTGTCGATGTTGTTGCACAAGCAGTTGACTATATGAAAAAGCATGATGTTCTGATCAGTCAAGCGGAGAATGAATAATGAAAGAATTCATTGTGCATTGGCTCACTGTAATTACACAACCATTCTGGACCAGTCCGCTCGGCATGGATCAATTTGTTGATGCCATGCAAGAAACCATACAAATGGTGCTGTTGTCTTTCCTATTTGGCGGAATTTGGGGTTTAATTCAAGGTGTAGCATTGGTTGTCACCCGTGACAAAGGGATCTTACCCAATAAAGCCATTTATCATGGTTTGAATCCGATTATTAATGCTTTGCGCTCTCTACCCTTTTTCATTTTAGCGATTGCTGTGATTCCATTGACGAAATGGATTGTCGGATCATCCATTGGTACTTGGGCTGCGATTGTTCCTTTAACGATTTTTATCGGCCCCTACATGGGACGCTTGATTGAAACTTCTCTGCTTGAAGTCAATGATGGCATTATCGAATCCGCACAAGCGATGGGCGCGACGCCATGGCAAATCGTATTTAAGTTTATTTTGCCAGAAGCACGTAGTTCACTCATTTTAAATATGACCACTGCAACGATCAGTCTGATTGGTGCAACCGCAATGGCGGGTGCTGTCGGTGCAGGTGGTATTGGTGATTTGGCTTATTCTTATGGTTATCAACGTTTTGATAGTAGCGTGATGCTCTTGACCGTGATTGTCTTGTTAATCTTGGTACAATTGGTACAGTCACTAGGGAATTGGCTTTCCAAACTTCGCTAGTTGGACCCAAAGCCGCTATAGAGGGAGCTTTCTCAGCTTCCTCTTTTATAGCCCAATGATTTTAATGATCTGAGAAATAGGTAACATTCGCTGCAATAAAGGTATTGACGTGTAACGGGACAAGCTCTTCAAGTGGCTGATAACCACCAGCAAGTACAAATAAAATTGGAATGCCTTTTTGTTTTGCCATTTTAAATACAGCTTGATCACGTTGATACAACAATTCAGTCGTGAACCATTTTGAGCCATATTTGTCTTTTTGATGGCAATCCATTCCAGCCTGATACACAATTAAATCGGCCTGAAAGCGTTCAATCATTTCAAAACTTTCATGTAAAGCCTCTAAATATTGTTCAAAATTCCCCTGTTTAGGATGAATATATCGAGTAAAGTTACGACTGTTGGCACGGCACCCAAAACGAATCCCAAAAATTCCAAAGTTAATGAGATTTGGTAATTTTGTTGTAAATTGTGCTGTTCCATCTCCACCATGTTGATCACAGTCCAATATAAAGATCGTCTTCTTTGGATAATATTTAGCGATAAGTGCCAGCCCATTAAAAGTACAATATGCGGCGCCAGCTTCATAACTGGCGTGATGAAAACCCTGTGCAATATTGGCAGCAATTCCCTCTTTCATAGCAAGTTCAGCACCCAATAATTGACCTGCGTTAATTGATAATACTGCATCACGAAGCTGTGGATTCCAGTCACGAAATCCTTGTATCGAAGCTTCTGGTTGTTTACCCGCGATAAATGCTTCGACATAATCAGGACGATGCAACTGTTTAAGTAATTCCACCTCAATGAGGCCTGGATCAATGCATTGCGCTAATTGTTTTTGTTCGACTACTTTCGCAATCGCAGTTAATTTTTCCATACTGTTGGTATGAGTATTTGCATAATAACGTGGTGAATAACAGGCTTTGAGCATAGTATCCCTTTTTATGATTAGATTTGCTCAAGAGCAACTTCCATTAATTGGCTCAGTTCAGTACTTTCAGGACGGAACAAACCACTTTGAATCTGCTGTTTAAAATGATGACTAAAAGCTCTTGCCCGATGAGCTGGAGAAATTGCAAGCGTCGTTAATCTTAAAAACCAGAAACCCTCGACTTCATCGATTGGAATAATATTGCCTTTATAATTTTTATTTTTTCGTTTGCTAATACTTGCATGATCATAGCTGACAGAAAAAAGACAACCCGCGGGTAAACGCACACCATTCATGATTAACGGCTGCAAACTAATACAGGAGTGATTATCCCCCATATTTAGTTTTTCAATCATGACGGGTTGTTGATGTGCATCGACAAAAATATTAATTTCACCCTGTCGCAATAAGCGTCGATGCGCCACTTTTAAAAAATATTTCTCTGCTAAAGGACATGAGCCCACTTTGGGTTTTTCTCGGAGGGTTTTCAATTCAATTAAAGGATTCATTTCAGCCCGTTTAGGAAGAATAATATCTTCAATCAACTTGCAAATCAGAATACTTTCTTCAAGTTGCATCTCTAGATAAAGACGTCTAAGTTTTGCCTGAAAACTTGCTTCCTGCGATACCGCCTGATGAAAATGTACTGAAACATCATTGGCTTTGAGATCATTTTGCAAATCATGATCTTGATCCAGATCGCGCCATGAATCCAGATCAATGTGATAGCAGGAACTTTGATTTAAAATATATTTCAAAAGTTTCGGATCATAATCTGCAAACAAACGTAAATCCTGAAAGTTTTGATGATCTCTGGGCTGATTCACTATTTCTGCAATCACACGGGTTGCTTGCGTATAACCACAGCCGCGTCGTTCGGTCTGATGGCTATAATGTTCATTTAACATTTCTGTCAGTTTTTCTGAAAGTGGATGCAAATATTTTTTAAATACTTCGACGATTTCATGATTTTGTCTTCCTGACATATCTCCTCTCCATACATGAAACTACTGATTAATCGTTTATTTAAATGTCGTTATTTTGATTGAACAAAAGTGTTGCTCAATTAGATATTTGTTCTTTTAAAAGCATCATAAAATGGTTGATCAATAAAATCCACAGTAAAATCATAAGATTAGCTTATTATATTTAACTGCATTATATTATTAGGAAAGAATGATAAATTCATCACTTTCTAAAAGTTAAACATTTATTCTATGCCAAGCTTACTCAAAATATCTGTTATGATGATATTGAACAAGTATAGACTTGCCTTTCAATTTAAACGGTTTAATTGATTTTTAGGATAAAAAAATGCGTTATCAGGTTCACTTTATTGATGTCCAGAATGATTTAAAAAATTACATATGGATGCTTGAAGATACAGAAACGCAAGAAGTCGTCGCTATTGATCCGACTGAATCAAAATTGGTAGAGAATTTTTGTGAACAACATCATTTGAAGTTAACTCAAATCTGGCTCACTCACTGGCACAAAGATCATATCGGTGGCGTGCCCGCTCTAATTGCCCAATATTCAATCCCTGTTTTTGGCCCTCGTGAAGAGTTGAGTAAAATTCCATTTATCACTCATGCTTTACAACATGCAGATCAATTTAGATTTAATCAATTAAATGTTGATATTATTGCAACTCCGGGTCATACGCTTGGTCATATTGTCTATTTTATCGATCAAATTGATAGTCTATTTTGCGGTGATACACTTTTTTCACTTGGCTGTGGTCGAGTTTTTGAAGGTACATTTGAACAAATGTATCACTCCTTAAATCGCTTGGCTGCACTACCACCACGAACCCAAGTCTACTGCACCCATGAATATACTCTTGCCAATGCACAATTTGCATTAACAATTGAACCTCATAATCTTGCGCTGCAAGAACGTGTTCAACAGGTTCAACAACTCAGAGAAAATGGCCAAATCACCTTACCCAGCAGTATTCAACTAGAATTAGAAACCAATCCTTTCTTACGCACTGACTGTGTTGAAGAGTTCGCTAGAATACGAACGTTAAAAGATCAATTCTAAAGATGAAGGATCAATCGGTCATTGGTTGATGCAACCCTCCCTTTTGCCTTATGACCGATCTTTTTTAAAATATGAAATATATTTTTACATCTATTTTTTTTGAATGCTCTACTCATTTAGCTAATTCCTCATCTTTAGCATAAAAAATTAAATGATTAAAAATCAATACATTAATAAAAATAGTCTTAATTTTTTAAGCGCTGTGCTTTGCAAAAAACATAAAAATTGATCTTTTATTTATACAATTTGATGGCAATTTCATGAATTGAAAAATTCTTAAACAGTTTTCCCCTTTAAAAAAATCACAGTTACCCTTATTAATAAAAATAACGATTGTGGTGGTGATGGAGAACATTCAAATGAGAAAAGTGGTCAAAGCTAAAAATTTAATTGCGTTTCGTATCTGGCTAGAAAAACTGGGATATTCCGTAAAAAACTTAGCGGATAACAAAGGTTTTACGTTTAGTTTCAAAAAAGAATATGGTCTTGTTACCTGCGATTTATCTGGTAATAATTTAGCCATTCAACTTGGTGAAGAATTTGAGGATCATTTAAAAGCATAAACTTGATAAGCTATTTTCTCTATGTACTTAATCCATATAGGATTGTATAAGAATAGAAATTTAAAAAATTATGGATGAGTTCAAATAGCATCATATCTGATGCTATTTTTTAATGTAAATTTTATAGTTGGAAATTTCTTAAGCTTAAATTTTGCTATACATTTCTTACATTGAGAATTATTCTCATTGCATTAAGTTGTTTTTTACTGTATAAAAAAGACTCACAATTATAAAAAGGTGGGGTTGTGAAAACAGTAGAAGTCGTTTTAGTTTCCTCGACCATTTTCACACTCATGATTATGGTCTACTTATTTGGACAATTAGCGTATAGATAAAATAAGTGATTGATAATAATATAATAATCACTCAAAGGCTTAAACATTATGTTTAAGCCTTTTTAATGTCTACAATTCATGAATATAGGTTTTACAAATAAAAAAAGCTTAATATTCTATAATATTAAGCTTTTATCGAAGCTAAGTTCTTAATTCAAGAGCAAATCAACTCTTGATAATATATGGTGGGGGCGAAGAGACTCGAACTCTTACACCTTGCGGCGCTGGAACCTAAATCCAGTGCGTCTACCAATTTCGCCACGCCCCCAAAACTTGGGATTTTACAACTAAATTCTGGCAGAGGATCAAGGACTCGAACCTTGACGAACGGTTTTGGAGACCGTCATGCTACCATTACACCAATCCTCTAGATCTTATAATGTGAAGGTTTTCACTTCTCACTATAATTAAGCAAAGCTTTATCTTGCTTAAAATGGTGGGGGCGAAGAGACTCGAACTCTTACACCTTGCGGCGCTGGAACCTAAATCCAGTGCGTCTACCAATTTCGCCACGCCCCCGATGGCTGTGTATATTATAGAGAAGGTTGGATTGTGACAAGTATTTTTTATAAAAAAACCAATTGGTTGATTAAATAAAAAACAAATCAAAAACTTATGTTTATTATATCGGCATTTTTGTTAAGTTAAGTACTTTTAAAGCTTGATTTACATCATTAAATCGTAAGTTTTGCTGCTTGTTTAATAAGCCATTGAGTAAGGGAAAAAAACATTGTTTATTTTCAGGTAGCTCTATGTTGAGTTGTTGGCAATGTAAAACTGCCCAATCTTGATAACTACGTGCAGTGAATCGTTGTGTTGTGAGCCATTCATATAAAATAACACCTATAGCGTATAAATCACTTTGAATAGTTTTGGGACTACCATGAAATAACTCTGGCGCCATATAATGAGGTGTTGCTGTCATGGTTAACGCATTTTTAGCATTTATTTGCTGAGACTGCTCAAAATCGATGAGATAGACATGTTCTTGATATTTTGCAAAATGTTCAGTTTTTAAATCACCATGTATCCAGCCAGAAGCATGCATGTTCGCTAAACTCCGTAGTGCCTTTTCAATATATTGCTTAGTTTGCGACAAAGTCATTAAAGAGATCTGATGATCCGTAAAATAAGGATCGGCATGCGGTAATACCATTCCGCACTTATATAATTCTTCTTGAAAAAAATCATCGATTTCGAGAAATTGTACAGGCAGTACAAAATCATAAGAACCTTGCTTTTGATAAAAGCTGAGCTCATGTTCAAAGCCTGCTTTGCTAGTTGCATGAGAATTTTGCAACTGTAGCTTAAGCCAATAGGTTTTTCCTTCAGATTTAAAAGTATAAAGACGACGCCCAAGCGCCATACTTTTAGCTTTGGTCTTTAAACACAATTGATCAAACTGTCGCAGCATTTATTTTTTAACACTTTCTTTAGTCAAATGTTGCGTTTCTTGAAAATACAACATTTCTAAACAATGCTGAATGGTCTTTCCAATACGGGCATGAATTTCTATTGAGGAAATTTTAGGCCATGTGGCTCTCTCACCTTCTTGCTGCAACAGTTTAAATAATTCGGGGCGAGGATTTTGCAGCATATAACTATAATTACGCAGGTTAAAGCGACCAATAATATTGACATCGCCATAATAGCGCTGCCCAACGATACCATAACCATGATCCAATAAACGGCGTACTGGTTGTACACGACCTAAGCGTTCACGAGTAAAGTCCATGAAGCCCATTGCCACCACTTTCGCCTGACGACGTAAAATTCTTTGCGGCCAACTAAGTAAATCTTTACGATAACGCGATTGATCACTTTGCATAAATGGCACGACATGGGGGTTGACCTGACTGGCAATGGTATAGTTCAGATTATATAAACGCGCCATTTTTTCTTGAGGAAAATCACTACGAACACTTCCATCCACCCATTTTGCATTGGCCATATAAGGAGTATGAACACCATCGTAGCGTTTACTGGTTAAACGGATTGGAGGGAATAAAACAGGAACAGCACAAGATGCCAAAACAGCACTCCAAACCAGTAAATTAGGCGCGGTATATCCATTCATAATCCGTGGATTCTGTGAAGCATCATAAGGTGCCACTGCCACATTGGTATGTAAGCCTGATTTCTTATAGGCTTCTGCAAAAGTTAAATCACCCAGATTTTCAATTAAAAAGTTTTTTAAATACTTAACATCTGCCAAGCCCCCATTCCCTTTTGCAATGTCACTTAACTTTCTAAAATGAAAGGCGTCAGTGAAGAACTTCTGCCCTTTTAGAATTTCAGGAATATCGCCAATCGAAGAAGTACCAAGCATCCCCGCCATAATTGCGCCTGCACTTGATCCTGATAACACTTTTGGCAATAGGTCTTGTTCAACTAACGCTTTACAAACTCCAGAATGAAACAAACCCAGTGTTGCACCGCCAGAAAACATTAAAGCAGGCTGACCATAGGCTTTTTGACAGTTTTCAAAAAAATTAATCTTTTGTTTAAGGGTAAGTGTCTGACAGGTACTAATCGCAATGAATCTCAGACAATGACTGACCTCTTCCACATAGTCGACAATTAATTGTTTAGTCCCCAGATAAGTTGCTGTAAATAGCATCGGATGCCCAATATTTGCAATGTCGTGGGTCAAGCCTTCTTGCAATAAATAAAGTGCATCCAGCACTCTCTGCTGAGTACGATATTTGCGTAATAAATTAAGCCGATAGGAAATAACTTCAGCATTGAAATAGGGCGAGCTGTTATCATATTTCCATTCTTGCGCCCCTGTTTCTTCATCCAATTTTAAGGCGACAGTTTTCCACTCATCATAAGATTCGGCATTTTTTAATTGATATTTCAATTTTTTTACACGATGTCGCTGATGTAAATTCATATCCTGTTGAAGTGTTTCAAACATATCAAGTCAAATCCTAATTCTGGATTATTTTATGCACTATGCAAGCTGAACAGCTTAGGGTCAATTGCTAAAATGTTCGACTCTAGGTTATAGAGGTTTACTTTGAAACATCACACAAGAGTCTGTATCATCTTGTGGCAATGACTACAAAGGAATCATAATGGCAAACTTTGAACTTCCAGATCATCTGATTGAAACCCTTTCTTTGGTGTTAAAACAACTTCATCAAACTTTGCCAGAGGTTCATCAAGAGCCTGATTTTGATGCCCCAGCCTTTAAATGGCATCATCATCAGCTCAAACCTATTTATCAACCCAAGCAAATGTATCTGGAAGATTTGCTCGGAATTGATACACAAAAACAAAAGATTATCCAAAATACATTGCAATTTCTTGAAGGTTTACCTGCCAATGATATTTTGTTGACAGGCTCGAGAGGTACAGGGAAATCCTCGATTGTCAGAGCGCTATTAACACAATATGCAGATCGTGGACTTCGTTTGATTGAAATTGAACGTGATGATCTCTCTGATTTACCGCTCATTCAAAAAATCATTCAAGATCGCCCTGAAAAATTTATCGTTTACTGTGACGACTTGGCGTTTAATGCAGAAGATGAAAACTATCGTAGCCTAAAAAGTGTTCTGGATGGTTCACTCCAATCAGGTTCAACTAATTTTATTATCTATGCGACCAGTAATCGTCGCCATCTTCTGCCAGAATTTATGCATGAGAATACACCAGTTACCAAAGTAGATGTTCCGCAGTACACCGAATTGCATCCACAAGAAGCCATTGAAGAGAAAATTTCATTATCAGATCGCTTTGGTTTATGGCTTTCATTTTATCCAATGAATCAGGTCTTATATCTTGAAATTGTTGAACATTACATCAAAAAATCAGGGCTAGAGTATAACGATGAAGTTCGTGCCGAAAGCTTAAGATGGTGTCAATTACGTGGACAACGTTCAGGACGTGCTGCTTATCAATTTTCTAAACACTGGATTGGTGCTGAGCAATTACAGCAAAAATTGTCAGACAATTCATAGTAAATTGTGTCCTTAACTGACTTAAAAGTGACTCAATAAGGTCTGTAGCCTGTCGTTTAAAGATTTATACACTGAACAGTATAATTTATAACTAGACAGGCTATTTTTATGAATCTTTTCTCTCTTCCCAAATTATCTCCCCGTGCCGAACTATTGGCAAAAACTCTACATCACCTCACTCCATTAGTAGATCATTCCACAACTTTTTCACGTCAAATCTTCCAACAAGATGCCATGATCCAACCGTATTTTGATCATCCTTTTTATTCATGTACCCGTTATGGATTTAACTTTCCTCATCTTCCTTCGCCATTACAGTATCTAAATATCTCAGCGATTTTAGGTACAACAGGTTTACTTTGCTATGATCAGGATGAGTTACAGCATACTCCTCCGAGGAAAAATGCCACCGTTTTTATGAGTACCGCTTTTGAATCTTCAGCATTGTTGCAACATTATGCTTTAGATGGCGATGAGGTAGTACATACTTCAAATAAAATGTTATTTGGTCGTGAGCTTTTAATTGAAGGTCATTATCCAGAATTTCAGTTAAAAGCACATTTTCAAGGTATCGAACTTCAATTCAAGATTGATGTGAGTCGTCAAAGCTCATGGATGATGAAAACTCCGTTATATGATGATCTAAGTTTAGTGATGCACTATGAAGGATTTTTTCATATTCAAGGTGAACGCTATCCTGTTTCTGGTACAGGAACATTTGAATTTGCAAGAGCAGCGACGCCACATAGTTTGCTCCCTCACCCACGATCTCTAGCAGATAAAGTCCCAGTAAATTTTGTGACTTATCAAATAATCAACTTGGATGATCAGAGGCAACTGATTCTATCTAAAATTGACGTAGCTGCAAAATCGATGAGCTATAAAGCCTATATCAGGCATAAAAGCGGTCTATGCGAAGTCTATGATAACGTTGAGTTTAGTATTGCTGAGTATCAAGACAAACCGACCTTGTCACCTTTTGGGCAATATACGCTTTTACCCAAAAGCTTTGAATGGAAAATATTCAATCAAAACCAAGAACCCTATTTAATGATTAAAGCCAAAATCAGTAGTACGTTTCAGTATGGCGTTGGACTAGGCTATGCCGCGGCTTTTGAGTTTGAAGCGATTGATCATTTATATTCATGTCATCGATATGGTCAGGGTTATTTAGAATATATCGATGTAGTTGAACAAACCGAGATCTGCCCTTATCCCGATGATATTTCAGGATTAATACAACCTCAGAAAAGCATCCCGATCATATAAATAAAGGCTTTCAGGCAAATAGCTTGAAAGCCTTGTATTTTATCTCTTTAAAAATCCTGAAACGATATTCAGTACATTTTGAATATCTTGATTGGCTTCTTGCGGATTGGTTTGATCGCCCTGTGGGGTCAATGAATTAATAATCTGAGGCAATACAGATGAAATAGCTCCATAAATATCCTGCTTAGGAACTTGTGTTTGTTCAGCAACCTGCTCGACCTGCTGATCATCAAATAATTCCTGAACATTTTGAGGAGCTACATGATTATTACTTTGTTCAGGGTCAACCCAACTTTGCACTTGAGAACCCAAACCTATATTTCTAAGTTTATCCAAAGCGCCCTGTAAACCACCCTGTTGCTGAATCCATGCCAAAATCAAAGGCACGACTGCAATCAATAATGCCTGTGTCGACCCACCTGAGCTATTACTTGAACTTTGATTGATTGAACCTTGGTTGCTTGAAGCCGGATTATTCGCTCCAACACCAAATTGATTTAATACCGAACCCAAAATGCCACCGAGTCCAGCGTCCGTATTTTGAGTTTGAGTATTGCCCTGATTTTGAGTCTGTTGGTTTGCACCTAACTGACCCAAAACCGAACCTAAAATACCACCTAGACCGCCTTGAGAAGATTGTTGACCGCCCATTGCCTGTTTGGCTAGGATTTCAACAATATTAGTTAAATCCGTCATCTTATGTTTATCCTGAAAAACATTCCATCTTCAGGATAGACCAGTTTTCAGATAGTTTCCAAAAGACAAATTGTTTATTTTTGCAAGATCAATGACCCTTCTAAATTACCAGCGAAACTTATCCCAGTTATCAGGATTTGCCCAAAATTTTGAGTTAAACCAGTCAGGTACGTGCTTATAGGTTAAAATATTAAACTGCCAAAGCGCAAAATCTGCTTCGTGTGAAGTCTTATCAATCAATTGCGTGAAGCCTAAAGCACGAAGTAATTTTTCATCCTGACGTTGACTCACCACCACGATTCTTTTTGCCATCAAATCACGTAATTTGACTAGCATTTGAGACTTTTGGATTTCTGAAATATCACGCATCAATGCTGTATCAAAAACCACAAAACCCAGATCATAACGCTGACTAAAAGGCAGATTTAAAAACTCATTTACGTTAAAATAGTGCCACTGGATTGCGCTATTCTGGTCAATATTTTGACCTATACAGAGTGCAGTATGTATGGGCTGTTCACTTGATAAATCGTCTAGCATAGAAGTGATGACATTTAATTCAGCCATAACTGCAACCTTTTTTGATGTGAGTTTAAATCGATGGAACTACAAGGCATTTGTCATAAAATGCACGCAGCGCTTAAAGACTGTAGTGTAACTGATCAGCAAGCAAGCAAGGCAAATGTTGAATACAAATTTATATTAGACCGTTCAGAAATTGACCTCCCTTTCGTTCCGGGTCAAGAAGTTGAGATTGAATGGACAGGAAATATTTATTGTACCTCTTGCGGTGCTAAAACTCCGAAATCCTATTCACAAGGTCATTGCTTTAAATGTTTTAAAACCAAAGCTGAATGTGATCTTTGCATTATGAAGCCAGAAACCTGTCATTATCATCTTGGGACTTGCCGTGAAGATGATTTTGCACATAAGGTTTGCTTTCAGCCACATATTGTTTATCTGGCAAACTCTAGCGCACTTAAAGTTGGGATTACCCGAGTCAGCCATATGCCCACACGTTGGCTAGATCAGGGAGCAACCCAAGCACTGCCGATTTTAAAAGTTGGCTCACGACGCTTATCAGGCCAACTCGAAATTTTATTTGGTACGCAAATCGCAGACAAAACTGACTGGCGCAAACTATTAAAAGGTGAAGCTGAACCCTTAAACCTGCTTGAACAGCGTGATCAAATTATTGAAGAATTTGCGCCAAAAATTCAAAGCATTCGTGAAGAATTTGGGCAAAATCTTGAGTTTAATGAATCTGTTGAATTGCTAGAGAATGAACAGCCACGTGAGTTTGTCTATCCTGTGGAACAATATCCAGAAAAAATTAAATCATTAAACCTAGATAAAACGCCTAAAATTCGTGGTGTTCTGCACGGAATCAAAGGGCAATATTTAATTTTTGATATGGGCGTAATCAATGTACGTAAATACACAGGTTACGAGTTGATTCTACGCGCTTAAAACCTGCCCTTCTCAAGAAAAATGGAGCAATCATTGCTCCATTTTTTATGTTTAATGATCTACTAAGCTTAAAATTGCTTGAACGGGATCTTCAGTATCACCAGAAATGAGTCTTTTATGCATCGAAAGATGTTGCATCACCTGAATCTGAGATTTTTCTATATTCATGAGTGATTCAATTTCCTGTGCCAAGCGTTCAGGCGTGGCTTGTTTTTGAATCAACTCTTCAATGACTTTTTTACCTGCAATGATATTGGGTAAAGAGTAATATGGAATTTTGACCAAAAGCTTGGCAATAAAATAAGTCAACGTATTGAGCTTATAGAAAGTCACCATTGGTCGATGTAACAGCATCGCCTCTAAGGTTGCTGTACCCGAAGCCAATGCCACAATATCACTGGCACTCATCACCATCCGACCAACGTTTGATTCAGTATCGCTATTTTCAAGAATATGTAATTTTGCAATCAAAGCTGGATCACATTGCGCAACGCTACTTTCTATTTGAGTCTTGCGGGCATCATTAATTGCAGGGATCAAGTATTCAACATTTGGATATTTTGTAGATAAGATCTGGGCTGAACCTAATACTAAAGGTAACAGCCGTTCCACTTCGCCCCGACGACTACCCGGTAGCAAGGCAATATAGGTTTTCTCAGGATCAAGTCCCAAATTTCGCTTTGCATCTTGAACTGAATTATTTAAAGGAAGTTGCTTTGCCAATGGATGCCCCACAAAAGCTGCTGGCACACCGTATTGTTGATAAAAATTCTTTTCAAATGGAAATAGGCATAAAACCAAATCAATGGTTTTCTTGATGCCATGTACTCGTCCTTGTCGCCATGCCCATACCGATGGACTGACATACTGTACCGTTTTGATTGGTAAGTTTTTTTCTTTCATTGTTTTAGAAAGTCTTAAATTAAAATCTGGTGCGTCGATCCCAATAAATACATCTACGGGTTGCGCTGTCCAGAGTTCGACCAATCCATCGCGTACTGCAAATAACTTTTTCAGGTCTTTTAAAACTTCAACGATCCCCATCACCGATAATATTTCCATCGGATAATAGCTTTTAAATCCTTCCGCAATCATTTGCGGGCCACCTATACCTTCAAATTCAGCATCAATGCCCTGCTCACGAAAACTTTGCATCAGTTTTACGCCTAAGGTATCACCTGAAACTTCCCCAACCACAATGCCAATTTTTAGTTTTCGTGTAGACAATTGCAAACGTCCTGCATCAAGTTTATAGCGGGTTCTATACTAACATATAGGTTTTATAATCAAGAAATTCCGCATTTTTTTCTATTTGTGTTCGTGTATTTGTTACATAAGTTTATCTAAAATTACATTTAGAAATATGATGATTATCACAATTAACGATGACAAGAAGATTGTAGAGCATTTAGCTAAATAATAAAATAAATGAGAATTATTCACATTACTTTATCTCATGACCACATCCAACCCACTTTTATTTAAGTTATCACTGATCACTCTAGCGATCTTCCAAGTGCATCTTGCGCATGCAGAAGATACAACTCTACCTGTGATCGAACTTCAGGCGGATGCTTCTGGTAATCAAAGTTCAGAACAGACTAAATCCTACATCATCAAAAAAAGTAGCAGTGCAACCAAGCTTAATATTGATGCTCAGTAAACACCTCAGACCATCAATGTTGTCACTCGTCAGCAAATGAATGACTTTAATTTAAACTCAACGCGTAAAGTTCTTGAAAATACTCCTGGCGTCACAGTTTCGAATCAAGAAACTGAACGTACCACCTACATGTCTCGCGGTTTTGAAATATCAAACATTTTGACTGATGGCGTAGGTTTCCCACTTTCGAATTACAATTATAACAACACCAATCCAGATACTTATTTTTATGATCGAGTCGAAGTAATTAAAGGTGCTGATGCACTTACCAATGCTTTCGGTGATCCAAGTGCCACGATTGATAATATTCGAAAACGCCCGACTAAAGAATTTCAAGCCAATGCTGGAATCAGTTATGGTTCTTGGGATACACAGCGTTATGAAGCAGACGTATCTGGATCTTTAACTAAAGATGGTCGTGTACGCGGTCGAATCATGGGTTTTGAGCAGACTGGCGACTCTTATTTAGATCGGTATTCGTCTGAAAAAAATGGTTTTGCAGGAATCTTAGATGCTGATTTAACTGACACTACTACACTAACAGTAGGTTATAGCGAACAGCAGAATAATCCAAATGCCAACAACTGGGGAGCTTTACCACTTTTAGATAATAATGGTCAGCAAATTTCCTATAGCCGTTCATATAATCCAAATCCAAATTGGACGCATTGGGATCATAAAACCCAAGAAGCATTTGCAGAGCTTAAGCAAAAACTTGGAGAAAAATGGACAGCTAAGCTCACTTATAACTATACGAAAACTGAACATGACAGTAGATTACTTTACTATTACGGAAGCCCAACGGTACAAGGCAGCGATGTATCTTTAACAGCTTGGGGCGGCAAAGAGAGAAACGAGCAGAATTTATTCAATTTTGACTTACAAGGGAGTTATGCACTTTTTGGTCAGGAACATGAAGCTGCTCTAGGTTACAATCACGTAGAAAATAAACAACATGATCAACAATCCAGTGGTTTTATTAACGACTCTAATATCAATAATGATAATTCACTAGGATATTTGCGCCAACTTACAACAAACTGGGCAAGTTGGACTCCTCAATCTGTGACGTGGTCAGATTTTTCAGATGCTGCAAATTACAAACAGAAAATTGATTCATTCTACGCTGCTACACGTTTGCATCTTACAGATGATTTAAAATTATTATTAGGCGGTAATTATGTACAAGCTGAAAGTAATGGTAATAGCTATGGCTCAGACATGTCATATGATAAAGATAAGTTTTCTCCATATGCAGGGATTACTTATAACTTCACTCCTGAATATACGGGCTATGCAAGTTATACCTCTATTTTTAGGCCTCAAACAGGGGTTGATGAAACCACGAACCAAGCATTGAAAGCCGTTGAAGGGAAAAGTTACGAAGTTGGTATGAAGAGCTCTTGGTTGGATAATAAACTAACTGGAACACTCGCTGTCTTTAAAACCGAACAAAATAATTATCCATTAAGAAGTTCCGATGGCAATCCACTCAATCGGAAAGTCTTAACCAGTGATTTAGATTCGCAAGGTGTCGAAGTTGGTTTAGCAGGACAAATTACAGATAACGTGAATTTATCTTTTGGTTATGCGCAGTTCAGCATTAAAGACAAAAAGAATGGTGGAGAAGCTCGTACCTATAATCCATCTCAAACGTTAAATTTACTCGCAACTTATACTGTTCCAGTTTTACCAAAATTAAAAATTGGAGCGGGTTTACGTTGGCAAGATTCAATCAAACTCTATGATGTAAGTTTAGGTGATTCAAATCTGATCAAACAAAATGCCTATGCTTTGGTAGACCTAATGGCTAGTTATGATGTGAATGAGCATATTAGTTTGCAAGCCAATGGAAATAATATTACAGATAAAAAATATCTAAATAGTTTTCCAGATGGGCAAGCTTTTTATGGTGAACCTGCCAACTATACCGTTGCTGTAAAATTTAAATACTAAGTCTATTAAGCCAAGTCTTTAGTACAAGGCTTGGCTTAAGCATTTTAAAAGAAGCAAGCCATTATGAGTAAAACACAGTCACTTTCCATTACTTACCGATTTACAGTGTTCTATCGCTTTGTAATTGCCTTTATTATCGGTTTTGTATGCACTGCTTTTTTTAGTATGGCTTTGGCTTATATTTTTAATATGATGATGCCAAAAGCTGACTCTGTTTATTTAGCTGCTTTTTGCGCTATTTTATTTTATGCCGTTTTTGTCATCATCGCATTTTGCGTTCAATCTTTATTAAAACTGACCATTTATAGTGTTGTGGTGAGTGGCATCTGTATTTTTCTGACATTAGGATTAGGCTAAATCATGCATAAGGGTATTCGACAGTCGATGGCATGGTTACACTCATGGACAGGATTACTGTTAGGGTGGTTACTATTTGCTATTTTTGTAATGGGGACAGCCTCCTATTATCGTCATGAAATTAATTTATGGATGCAGCCTAAACTTGCTCAATATGATGTCAACCAAGAAACTGCGATTAAAACAGCCTATCAATATTTGCAAGAACATGCCGTCGGGGCTAAAACTTGGTATATCGGTGTTGCATCTGAACAGTCTCCTGTCACGAATATTTATTGGCAAAAAGCAGATGGTGGCTATGAAAGTAAAACACTCGATGCCACTACAGGCAAAGAGCTCAGTCTTTCTGCCACGCAAGGTGGCGATTTCTTTTATACCTTTCATTATCAACTTTTTGGTTTTCCCGTCATTATTGGTCGGATCATCGTCTGTATAGCAGCATTTATTATGTTGATTGCCCTGATTTCAGGGATCATTACCCATAAAAAAATCATTACCGATTTCTTTACGTTACGCACTTTCAAGTCGCAGCGCTCATGGCTAGATTTTCATAATGTTTCATCCGTCATTGCTCTACCATTTTTCTTGATGATTACCTTTACTGGTTTGGCAATTTTCTTTTATATCTATTTACCGTTCGGAATGAAGAAACTTTATCCAGAGAACTCTTTTCAATTCTTTAAAGAAATTCGTACCAATGTCATAGAAAACAAACAACCTCCAATAGACATGAAAAATTTACCTCTCGAAGTTCTGCTTGCCAAAGCACAAACTCAATGGGGAAATAAAGAAATCGATTCCATTACGGCGGACAAACCCAATACTAATCAAGCCCAAATTACGATTAGTCAAACTGAAGATCATTCCATTACAGGCAATAAACCACAAATTACCTTTGACGCAACGACAGGAAAACAATTGGCTGCCACACGAAATGATAGTTCGATTGCCACATTAAGTTTTGGGGTATATGGTTTACACATGGCGACTTTTGCCCAACCATTATTACGCCTTGCCTTTTTCTTTTCAGGTATTTTAGGCTGCTTTATGATTGCTTCTGGGTTGTTACTCTGGAGCCTGAAACGTCAAATTCAAAATAAAACAGATGCATTTCATTTTGGACATTACTTGGTCGATCGGCTAAATGTTGCTACTTTTGTAGGTTTACCAATTTCTATGCTGGCTTATCTCTATAGTAATCGCTTTGTCGAGTTACAGCCTGCAATGCCTAACTATGAAATCTATACCTTTTTTATTGTCTGGCTGGCTAGTTTTATCTTGGCAATTTTTACAAAAAAACACTGGCTATGGCGTTCGCAACTCAGCATTTTTATCCTTTTGGCTATCGCCCTGCCTTTTTTCAATGTGATTTATTTAATCCAGAATCATCTGATTACAGACTTAAGAAGTTACTGGCTATTTTTAAGAGTCGATATTGTCTTTGTTCTGTTTGCTGGTTTAGGATTATTTATTGTTCGAAATATTCATCCGATACAAACCAAGTCCAGAGAAAAGCTTGAAAAGAAGTTAGCGCTTGCTAATCCTGAGGTAAATGCCTCATGAGTATTGTATTGGGTGTCTTTTTGATCGTGTTCGGCATGTATATTTTATATGTGCTGAGCAGTAAACAGATTGAAAAAACCAAAAAATCTAAATTACATTTTATGACCCAGCATATCAACATTCTGCGTCTCTTCGCATGCCTTTTATTTTTGATTGCAGGAAGTTTGTTTATTGCGGCTTATGGCACTTCTATTGGCTTTGTTAGTTGGTGGCTGTTTGCTACCCCTTTAGTTTTTGCACTTATATTGTACCTCAATGACTTAAAACCCAAAGCCGATAAGCGCAACCAGTCATCCAGAGTACATAAAATTTAATTTGCCAATCTTAACTTGCTAATTTATCAAACGCTAATCATGTCTTTAGCGTTTTTTTGCATAAGCAAAGCATTATTATTCACAATCCTTTATCTTAAAAAGTCATAAGATATGCAGGTTTTTTATATTTGGCTGATTTATTCATGTTTGGTTCTCTTGAGTTTATATTAGCAGGCGTATTGGTTGGTTTCTGTGTAGGTATTACTGGCGTTGGTGGCGGTTCGTTAATGACCCCTATCTTAATCAGTCTTTTTAGAATTGAACCTCATATCGCAATTGGTACAGACTTACTCTATGCCGCAATTTCCAAATTTTGCGGTTCTCTGGTACATGCCAAAAAACTCAATATTGTCTGGCCGATTGTCATCTGGCTGGCAGTAGGCAGTATTCCTGCTTCTTTTGCTACCGCATGGGTGCTCGAACATTATTTAAGTCAGTCCTCGCACTATAAAATGGTTTTAACTATGGTGTTAGGCTTTATGCTCACCCTGACTGGTATTTCAATTATTTTTCGCGCCACGATTGAAAAGTTTTTTATGGGTTTGCGTAAGAAAAAAGAGCTTCCAGAACAAATCGCACATGACACTATTTCTGAAACCAAACGCATTTATATTATAATCATGGGCATTATTTTGGGTGTGTTTGTCACGCTATCATCGGTCGGTGCTGGTGCTTTTGGTATCATGGCACTGATTATTATGTTTCCTAATCTGCCGATGATTCGAATTATTGGTTCAGATGTGGTACATGCCGTACTGTTAACTTTGGTGGCTGGTTTGAGTCATATGAGTGCGGGTAATGTCGATTTTCACTTACTCATGTGGTTATTAGTAGGTTCAATTCCTGCGATCATAATTGGAACTTTAATTAGTTCACGTTTACCTGAAAAAATTATCCGTAAGGTCTTGGGGGTTACGCTATTTGCACTGGGTGTGAACTTTATTGTTCATCCTGTTAAAGCCAAACCTGTTGAAAAGCCTGCCATCACTCAACCTGTTTCTGCCGAAAAAACCACCACAAAATAAGCTATCTAACGGATTAATCGTTTTTTTTAAATGATTAATCCGTTGTAAATATAGTCAGATACCGCTTATTTCATGGTATATTCGTTAAACAGATAACCCTAAGCAATGATCGAATCAGTGACAGCAATGAATACTCTACAGTCTAATCCAGTCTCTCAGCCAGATATCGACGACGTTAATATTAAAAGCATCCATCCTCTTGTAACACCAGCAGAATTAAAGTCTGAACTGCCATTGACTGAAGATGCGTATCAAACCGTTCTCAAAGGCCGCGAAACCATCCGTAATATTTTAGATGGTAGCGACAACCGTGTTTTTGTTGTGATTGGCCCTTGTTCTATTCATGATCCAAAAGCTGCACATGAATATGCTGATCGTTTAAAAGCTTTGAGTGAAAAAGTAAAAGATACACTTTACATCGTGATGCGTGTTTATTTTGAAAAACCACGTACCACTGTAGGATGGAAAGGACTAATTAACGATCCAGATATGAATGACTCTTTTAATATTGAAAAAGGGCTACGCATTGGCCGTCAATTATTACTTGAGTTAAACCAAAAAGGTTTGCCATGTGCAACCGAAGCGCTTGATCCAAACTCACCACAATATTATCAAGATCTTATTTCTTGGTCTGCGATTGGCGCTCGTACTACGGAGAGTCAAACTCACCGTGAAATGTCATCAGGCTTATCTTCTCCAGTCGGTTTTAAAAATGGGACAGACGGTGGTTTAACAGTTGCAACCAATGCAATGCAATCGGTTAAGCATGGTCATAGCTTTCTTGGTCTCAATGAAAATGGACAGGTTTCTGTGATTCGTACCAGTGGCAATCCATATGCGCATGTGGTGTTGCGCGGTGGCAATGGTAAACCAAATTATGATGCGGGCTCTGTAGCGGAAGCTGAAACGGCTTTGGCTAAAGCCAAAGTCAGTAACAAAATTATGATTGATGCCAGTCATGCCAACTCAAATAAAGACCCTTACCTGCAACCATTGGTATTACGTAATGTGGTTGAACAAATCAATGACGGAAACAAGTCCATTGTGGGTGTGATGGTAGAGAGCCATTTAAAAGGCGGTCGCCAGGATATTCCTGAAAACTTATGTGATCTTGAATACGGTAAATCTGTAACCGATGGCTGTATTGATTGGGATACTACAGAACAAGTTTTACTCGAAATGCATGAGAAACTTAAAGAGTTACTTCCAAAACGCTAATTTGAGCAACCATTGAATAAAAAAACCCTTAACTCTTAAGGGTTTTTTTTATATTCATCTGATTCAAGAATACTTACTGATCAATGATCATATTTTCTGATCAACAATCCAGTAGATTTTATAGGGAATTTAAAGCTAATATGATGATGCGGTTAACATTCAGTTTTGACTGAAACGAACACCTTATTATATTCTAACGATATATCAGTATTTCTATGACCACTTTAGAACAATCTTTATCCCAAATTCCGAACTTTTCTCCAGTCCATGAACATCTACTAAGTTCAGGACAACCGACAGCCGAGCAGTTACATCATATTAAAGAATATGGCTGTAGCACGGTCATCAATCTTGCATTGAATGATGCCGATCCACACCTTGATCAGGAAGACCGAATCTGTCTGGAACTAGGATTAAACTATATTCATTTACCTATTTTATGGGAAATGCCAGCAGCAGATCAGTGCCTATTGGTTCTGGATTTAATCGACCATTTGGTTACAAACGAGATCGTCTGGATACATTGCGCAAAAAATTATCGTGTCAGCTGCTTAATGGCACTGTACCGCCAATATTTCATGGGAATGGATATCGGCTCTGCACAAGAGCTATTGCATCAAATTTGGGAACCGAATGAAACGTGGACGGGACTGATGCATAGTGTTGCCCTACAACTTCAAGGTCGTATGGCAACTCAAGATTTACAACAATCTTTGATCGATCCAAATCAATTTACTTGATGGGTGATTAAAACAGTGGCCGTTGAGAGGATTCCTTCTTGGCGGCCTGTAAAGCCAAGCTTTTCTGTCGTGGTTGCTTTGATGCTGATTTGAGTAATATCTAGCTCTAACACATCGGCGATACTCTGACGCATTTCCAGATTATACTTTGCAAGTTTTGGACGCTCACACGCTACGGTAATGTCTGCATTATTTAAAACATAGCCACGATCTAAAATCAGCTGATAGACATGTTTTAACAAGACACGACTATCCGCACCTTTAAAATCTGGATCAGTATCGGGAAAATGCTGGCCAATATCGCCAAGTGCCAAAGCCCCCAATAATGCATCCGATAAAGCATGTAACACCACATCACCATCGGAATGTGCCTTTAAACCATGGGTATGTGGAATTTTTACGCCTGCTAAAGTCACATGGTCTCCATCTTCAAAAGCATGCACATCCAGCCCCTGACCGATGCGAATTGGTAATATCATTTATTTTCCCTTATAAAACAAATCACACAACTTGTATTCTGGCTTTTGGTTTCGCTATAGTACGTCTAGCCACTGAAATGGAAGTATAAGCGATCATGACGTCTCGTACAGATAGATTTCCTTTAAAAAACGTAGTTTGTGCACTCACGATCAGTTTTTGCTTTTCCTCAGCCTATGCAACGGATCAATTTGATTGTGACAATCATAAAGCGTCATTTGTGAGCAAGAAAATCTGCGCTGAAAATTTTCATGAAACGCGACATGAACTCAATAATAAATTTCTAATTGCTTATCTGGTTTCAGATGCGCCTATTAAACTGTTGTACGACACGCATTCGCTTTGGTTCAATCGTTTACAACAATGTAAATCTCAACACTGTATTGATCAACAATTTGCACTACGAGATGACGATCTCAACTTTTATACCTCTTTAAATCAAAGTTTAACCCAGCATTTTTTAAAGTTTAAACATGGCAAAATTGCCCAACCAGCAATTCATTTACAGGTTCATCAACTAGGCAAAGACAAAATTAAAATTGAAGGCATGGCGTATCGCAATCCCAATAACAGTAATGATAGCCAGATAGTTTCTTTTTTGGCGTATACGACACCCGATAAAAAAGAGCAAATTTTTGATAACGAGCATGATTGTAAATACAATTTTAATTTTCAGAAAAGTATTTTAGTGGTAAAAACTGACCAGAAAGGTTGCGAACGGTTCAGCGGTATCTATCGTCTTTATGATTAAAAATGAGGGTTGGTCTCCCCTCATTTTATTTTCAATCTTTAATTTTATAGCGTCAGGCAGATAATTTCATCGCGATTTCCTGACTAATAATAGCCGCTGTTGCTGCTGAAAGTGTCCAGCCCAAATGTCCATGTCCTGTATTATAAAATACTCGCGGATGCTTTCCTTGTTTAATGACAGGCATCATATTCGGCATCATTGGGCGTAAACCCGCCCACGGAACAGCATGTTCTGTAGATATGTCAAAGTTGGCATTGACCCAATTAATCAAGGGCTGAATACGGTCTGCACGAATATCACGATTATAACCATTAAATTCTGCCGTTCCTGCGACACGGAAACGATCTTCACCTAAACGTGAAGTCACAATTTTGGCACTTTCATCAAGCAGACTAACCCAAGGCGCATTTTGAATACTTTTTTGATCGTTTAAATGTATCGTAATGGAATAGCCTTTCACAGGATAAACATTCACTCGATCACCCAGCATATCTGCCAGTTGATAACTCCCCACGCCTCCACAAATCAAAATTGCATCAGCTTCTAAGCGAATAGGTTGATCTTTAGGTTCAAGCATGTTTTCTGTGCTTGGCTGACAAGACACAATCACTTTCTGATCCGAAAGTTGCACTTGTTGTACATCTAGCCCAAAGCGATATTTCACGCCATATTTTTTGGTTTTTTCAGCCAATCCTACAGTAAATTTATGGATATCACCCGTCGCATCGTCTGGTGTGTAATAACCGCCATAGTAATCACCTGAGAGTGTAGGCTCAATTTGCTTAATTTCCTCTGGACTCACCGCATGTCGTGCCAATGTTCCTTTACAAAGCATATCATTAACATTTTTGGCAATGTTGTAATCTGCTTCGCTATGGTAAATATGTAAAATTCCACGCTTTTCCAAGTTGAAATCGACTTGCTCCTTTTCAGCAATTTCAAACAGACGTTTACGGGCCAGCAAAGCTAGTCTTACCGTTTCGAGTGTATTGGTTTCATAGTGTTTAATACTGGCTAAAAATTCAAATAACCAGCTATATTTATGAACATCGAAAGACGGATTGAGCAATAATGGTGCATCTTTTTTTGACATCCATTTCATGCCCTTCAGCACCGTTGATTTTTGATTCCAGACTTCAGCATTACATGCGGATAATTGACCACCATTGGCAAAAGACGTTTCCATGGCAGGAAATAAATGCCGATCGAGCACGGTGACATCATAGCCCAATAAAGCCAACTCATAAGCAGACGTGACACCCGTGATTCCAGAACCAACCACAATTACATGAGACATATACAACTCCTTGAAATGAAACTCATCTCAAAAATG
Source organism: Acinetobacter ursingii DSM 16037 = CIP 107286 (assembly GCF_000368825.1). GTDB lineage: Bacteria > Pseudomonadota > Gammaproteobacteria > Pseudomonadales > Moraxellaceae > Acinetobacter > Acinetobacter ursingii. The sequence goes on from NZ_KB849717.1 coordinate 223,616, forward strand.
CCCCATCTGTCTATGTACCTGAGAGCTTCGGTTTTCAATAATTCCTATTAATTATTTTAACCATCCCCTTCGGTGAGTATTTTTAAATACTTCTCTCCAGATTGATGTCGATTATTACAGTCCTTTTGCCTGAGAGTTTCCGGGGTCGTTGCTCCTTCGGCGTGTTCACAGGAACATCTCTCCTGCAATAATTCATATTGTTATAAAAGCAATGTACATGCCAGTTTTTAAAAGTCCAACTTTATTTTGTAGCTCAAATAAAAAAATCTCATCAGCCTAAAACTGATGAGGTTTCTGCGAATCAAATAGGTTGAAAAAGCTTAATCGTCGACTGGATAAGTAATCTTGATGGTCTTGATTCTATTTTCATCCATTTCCAGAACTTCAAATCGAATGCCTTCATGATCAATCGTGGTACCAATCTGAATCGGTGAAGCTGCTTTATCCATGATTAAGCCCGAAACACTGATATATTCACCATCTTCTGGCATGAGTTCGATCATACCCAGTTCAAGCTCAAGCTGATACAAATCTAAAAGCCCAGTTGCTTGCCATGTACGCTCATCGATTTTCACCAACTCTGGCTGTTCATCGGCATCTGGAAATTCACCCGCGATTGCTTCAAATACATCTAGTGGCGAGATCAGACCCTGCACTGTACCAAACTCATCACTCACTAAAACCAGTGATCCTTTGGAAGCACGTAAGGTATTAATCGCATCAATCACTTTCATGCGTTCAAAGATAAAGATTGGACGCTGTCGCTTTAATAAAACTTTGACATGATCTGGATGATCCAGCGCATCAATTAAATCCTTAGCACGAGCAACCGTAATCACTTTATCCAAACTGCCACGACATACGGGAAACAAACTATGCGGAACAGACAAAATCTGCTGACGGATAAGTTCAGGATCATCATCAATATTGACCCACGAGATCTGAGAACGAGGGGTCATGATCGATGCCACAGTTCGTTCGGCGAGAGTCAGTACACCGCCAATCATATATCGCTCATCATTAACAAATAATGTTTGAGATTCCGAGTTTTCATCCACAGCCGAAATTCGATCTTTTTCACCCATCATTTTGAAAATGGCATTGGCAGTTCGATGACGTAATGGAATCTTGGACTGATTTTTTTCGACATTGCGCTGTGAAAACTGATTAAAGGCTTCGATCAGAATGGCAACGCCAATACCTGAGTAGATGTAACCTTTTGGAATATGGAAGCCCATACCTTCTGCAATCAGGCTCACGCCAATTAAAAGCAAGAAACTCAGACATAAAATAACAACGGTTGGATGTCGATTTACAAAGGCTGTTAAAGGTTTAGATGCGATGAGCATCACAATCACCGCAACAGTCACAGCAGTCATCATGACATAAATATTATCCACCATCCCAATCGCAGTAATAACTGAGTCTAACGAAAATACAGCATCAAGTACGATAATCTGTGCAACCACTGCCCAGAAACTTGCATAGGCAACTGAAGAATTCGTTTTAATTTCAGGTTTGCCTTCCATCTTTTCATGAAGCTCAGTCACCGCTTTATAAACAAGAAATAAACCACCCAATAGCAGAATTAAATCTCGTCCAGAGAATGTCATTCCCGCAACATCAATCAAAGGCTTTGTGAGTGTAACCAACCATGAAATAACAGAAAGAAGTGCCAAACGCATAATAAGCGCCAGCGATAAACCAATAACACGTGCTTTATCACGCTGTTCAGGAGGAAGTTTATCGGCCAAAATAGCGATAAAAACCAGATTATCAATTCCTAGAACAATTTCTAATGCAATCAGGGTCAGCAACCCTACCCAAATACCAGGATCTAATAAAAATTCCATCATTAGATCACCTCAAATACTTGAGAACAAATCAATAAAAATAACCTACACGGCGATGGATCCATTCACGGATACCCTTTTCAATTAAGATGGTTTCATTATGCATAACTTTTTCTACTTGTAATTATTTTTTTGTATATTGAGTGAATTTTTTAAGCTTAAATTAAGTTTGATAAAAATATATCATAAACTTTAATCAAAAAAGTTAATTTATCGAATAATTTTAACAATTGCCGCACATAATTAAATAAAAAAGTGAAACACTCAAATTTATCCAAAATATTAATACTTTACAACTGGATAATGACTGCTATAAATTATCATATTGTGCTTTTGAGCACTGCATTTCCACCGGAATAAATATACAAATTCAAAAAATATTGCCAAACACATCACAAAATATTATGATTATTCTGCTAACACAACGACTTTAGAACAATACGGTATAGCAACAATAATTACACATTCACCAACTTGGGAATTATGAAATGAGTAAAAAATACACGAGGTTTTTACCAACCGCAGAGTCTTATGACTTTAACGAATTTCCATATTACTGGATTACACAAGTCCATGCACGTTATGTCCTAAACATTGATAATGTCCTAAAAAAATACGGTTTGGATAATTCTCGTCGGCGTATTTTATTAGCATTAAATTCAAAACCCAAAGCCAATGTTTCAGATTTGTCTGAGATGATCATTTCAAAAATGTCTACGACTACGAAAATCGTTTACCGCCTAAAAGATGAAGGGTTAGTCAATACCTTTTGTTGCCCTGAAGATGCGCGAATTACTCGGGTTGAACTCACTGAAAAAGGCAAGGAAATGATTTATAAAATTAACGATATTACCAGTGTCGTGCTAGAACAGTCTTTTGATGGCTTGACTCCTCTTCAACTGGAAAAAACCATTGAAAACTTAAAACAGATTTATAAAAATCTGTCACATTAATCAAAAAAGTTTAATTGTGGTGATATTTTCGTAGCAGTTTGACGTGGCACATGCATACATTCAAACTCATCAACAGGAAAACCCTCTATAAAACTTTGTATGTCAGGTGTTTTTAAATCAAGCCATTCATGCAAACGTTCATGAGGAATGACGATTACCGATCGTTTGACATCTCCTGGTTCATGAAATTCTTTCATCATCGGGTGATCTATGGCGTCCATTGTAATCATGGCAGCCGAACGAATAATATCACCATCTAATCGACAAATTTCATAAATTGCTGCAATAAAGAAAGCTTCACCATCTTTACGACGCACACACCAACGTTGTGGTTTCCCATCAATGTATTTAGCTTCATAGAACTCAGTGACAGGGATAACACCAAAGTTACACTTAGCCGCGGCTTCAAAAAAGCTTGAACGCTGTAATAAGGTTTCACTACGCGCATTGTAGGTTTTTTTTGCAGAAGATAAATCAGTCGCCCATTTAGGCACTAAACCGAACATCACATCTCGCCATTCCAAACCCAATTCAGATTTAAATAATAAAGGTGTCGTATAAGCAGGATAAACTTCATCCAAATATTCAAAAGGAATTGGAGGTAGATTCAATGCTTGAAGTTGACTATAAGTTAAAGGCTTAAAATTTGCGCACATTTTAATAAATCTTGATTACCCTTTATTTAAATGATGCTGATTTTTTATTTTTCAATAAAAAAGTCCCCAGAGGGACTTTTTTATCAACAAGTGATTAAATTAATCACCTGTATAACCTTTCAATTTTAAACGAGCTGCATGTAGTAAAGGCTCTGTATAACCTGAAGGTTGCTCAGCACCTTTGAAGATCAAGTCATAAGCTGCTTTAAAGGCAATATCATTGACAAATTTAGGCGCCATTGGCGTGTATTCTGGATCATTAGCATTTTGACCATCCACCACTTTCGCCATACGCTCCAGAACTTCTTCAACTTGCTCTTTGGTCACAATACCGTGACGCAACCAGTTCGCAACGTGTTGTGAAGAAATACGTAATGTCGCGCGGTCTTCCATCAAGCCAACATCATTGATATCTGGAACTTTAGAACAACCAACACCTAAATCAACCCAACGAACCACATAACCTAAGATACCTTGACAGTTGTTTTCAAGTTCTTTGGTAATTTCATCAGCTGTCCAGTTAGTATTTTCAGCCAACGGTGGAGTAAGCAAATCATCAAGTGGTAAAGCTTGCGTATTGAGTAACTCTTTTTGACGTTCAGATACATTGCATTGATGATAATGAATTGCGTGAATCACCGCACCAGATGGAGATGGAACCCAAGCACAGCTTGCGCCTGCTTCTGGATGCTCAATTTTGGTTTTATACATGTCTAACAGCATATCTGGTTTTGGCCACATGCCTTTACCGATTTGTGCTTTACCACGTAAACCGGTCTGTAAGCCAATCATAACATTACGGTTTTCATACGCAGGGAACCATTTTTGTCCTTTGATTTCGCCTTTACGAACAAACGCACCCGCTTCCATAAAGGTATGGATTTCGTCACCTGTACGATCCATAAAACCAGTATTAATAAAGATGGTACGATCTTTCGCCTGAGCAATACAGTTTTTCAGGTTTACAGAAGTACGGCGTTCTTCATCCATAATACCGACTTTAAGTGCTTTAGCAGGTAAACCTAATGCTTGTTCTACGCGCTCAAACAATTCAACCGTAAATGCAACTTCTTCGGGACCATGCATTTTTGGCTTAACAATATACATAGAACCTTTACGCGAGTTCTTCAATGTATTGTTGCCACGAATATCTGGAATGGTAAGCAAAGGCGTTACTAGAGCATCCATGATGCCTTCATAAATTTCTTTGCCATCGACTAAAATCGCTGGATTCGTCATCAGATGCCCAACATTACGAAGAAGCATCAATGAACGGCCATGCAACGTCGTTGTACCGCCAATCAGATTCTTAATAACACGATCTTCGCTAAGTTTACGTGTAACCGTTTTACCGTTTTTCTCGATAGACTCTGTTAGATCACCTTTCATTAGACCTAACCAGTTACGGTAACCTTCAACTTTTTCTTCTGCATCTACAGCCGCAACTGAATCTTCCAAATCCTGAATCGTCGTTACTGCAGCTTCCAGAACTAAATCTTTGACCCCAGCAGCATCTGTTTTACCAATTGGACTATTGGCATCAATTTCAATAATGACATGCAAACCATTGTTGAGTAACACCACTTCGGTTGGTGCTGCTTCTTCGCCGTTATAACCAACAAATGCTGATTCTTGCTTAAGCTTGGTTTGCGAGCCATCTTTTAAGGTCACTACGAGTGCTTTATTTTCAATCGCATAGTGAGTTGCATCGGCATGTGAGCCTTGTGTTAAAGCGAATGTTTGATCAAGGAAATTTTTAGCAAAAGCAATTACCTTTTCGCCACGCACTGGGTTATAGCCCTTGCCTTTTTCAGCACCATCCGTTTCTGGAATCACATCGAAACCATATAGAGCATCGTATAAAGAACCCCAACGCGCATTAGCTGCATTTAGGCTATAACGTGCATTACGTACAGGTACCACCAATTGTGCGCCTGCAAGTAAAGCAATTTCTTCATCTACATTTTCAGTGGTGATCTGGAAATCTTCTACTTCTGGTAATAAGTAGCCAATTTCTGTAAGGAAAGCTTTGTAAGCTTCTAATTCAAATTTGTTATTACGGTGCCACTCGTCAATTTTAGCCTGTAACTTATCACGCTTTGCCAAAAGCGCCGTGTTTTTTGGACTAAGATCAACAACGACTTGCTCAAAGTTCTTCCAGTAAGTTTCACTGTCCAAACCTGAAACTGGTAGAGCTTCATTTTCGATAAAGTCGTAAAGTTCTTTAGCAATCGCTAACTTGCCTTTTTGAATACGTGCCGTCATTGTCTTTCCTGATGTTGCTACTTTTTATAACAAGAGTTTCAAGTATACCGATTTATACTTTGCTGAATAGTAATATCACGCTGCTAAATAATAAGCATTTCAAAAACAAACCATCTTGTTGGTTCTTATTTAGCGAGGTAAAACTTTCATTTCAGCAATTCGTATACCCAATTACAGTGTATAAAATTTTTAAAATGCCGAAATTAGACTTAAGTTCAGATCAGTCTAATCGACTCCTTTTTCATAATGAACCATAGTTATAACAAAAAAATATGGCATTGAAAGCATTGGCTCAAAGAAATTTGTACATTCTTTTATAACGATTTAGATGCAAAGAAAAAGGCGTTCAATTTGAACGCCTTGAGTATCCATTATTTCGAGCTTAGCTGTTTTCAGCGGCTTGATGAATCTGTCTGTGTTCAGAATGCAAATACTCATCAGATTGCATTTCTAGCAAGCGGGAACGAGTACGTTCAATTTCAAAAGCCAATTTTTCACCTTGATATAAATCAATGATGGAATCCTGAGAAGTCAGAAGCAATTTGACGCCACGATCATAAAACTCATCCACCAGATAAATAAAACGACGCACACCTTCAGATAAACTATCGGTTAAATGCGGTACATTACTCACCAAAACCGTATTATATAAGTTTGCAATTTCAATAAAATCTGCTGGACTGCGCGGTTTGAAGCAAAGTTCTGAAAACTCACACCAAAGTACATCTTCCGTATGACCTAACGTTTCTACAACACGGTGATTAATGGTGATCGGTTCATCCGAATAACCCTGTGTTTGGGTAATAGCTTTAAAACGCTGTGCCATCCAGATTTTAGCATCATCAGAAAGAGGATACTTAAACAGTTGTGCTTGCTTAAGTACACGTAAACGATAATCGACACCTGCATCTACATTTAAAACCACACAATTCTTTTTCACCTGTTCAATTGCAGGTAAGAAACGATCTCGATGAATGCCGTTTTTGTATAAGCCATCTGGGGCAATATTTGAAGTTGCAATGAGGGTAATACCACGTGCAAACAATTTTTGGAACAAATCGCTTAAAATCATGGCATCCGTGACATTGGATACAAAAAATTCATCAAAGCAAATCACCACAGCATCTTTATAGATTTGATCCGCGACCAAATCTAATGGATTGCGCTGACCAGACAAACGATTTAGCTCACGATGTACATGCTGCATAAAATGATGAAAATGCATGCGTGTCTTACGGCGAAATGGAACAGAATCATAAAATTGATCCATCAACCATGTTTTACCACGCCCTACACCCCCCCACATATATACGCCTCGTGGCGCAGTTTGGCGACGGAAACGGCGGAATGCTTTTTTTGAAGCTTTATAACGACTAATGAGATCCTGCCAAACTCGTTCTAATTCATGTACAGCCTGTGCCTGAGCTTCATCAGGCATAAATTGTCCTGAAGATAATGCTTGTGCATAACGCTCTGCAGGAGATAAAGGAGTAAACGCTGTACCATGAGGAGAATGAATGTTTGCCATGTCTTTTATTTGCTTTCAGTATTTGTAGAAAAAGTATATCGAAGATTCGATGCGTGAAAATAGAACTTTGGACTATAGCTTTGATGCTATTTTCCATACTGTCTTGGACTTTGTCCAAACCAGCGTTTAAATGCATGATTAAATGCAGCAGGTTCTGAATAACCCAGTAATTCTGCAATGACTTCGATTGAATATTCCTTATATTCCATAAGCTTTAATGCCTTAGTTTTAACTAACTGCTCACGAATTTGTTTATAACTCGTATTCAGTTGTTGCAATTGATGCCGCAGAGTTCGCTCAGGAATCTGAAGAGCAATTGCCGTTTCCGCCATTGTGGGAATTACACCCTGTTGTAATTCGAGATAATTATGCACACGCTGCACCAGATCGGATTGCTGTGTTGCTTCATCATCTAAACGTTTGATCTCATCCAGACATTTAGCTTCATAGACGCGATGGGTAATGATATCCGCAGATGGGATTTTTACATCTAATACCGCTTGATTCAAACTAAAAACCGCATGATCTGCATTAAAATGCAAATTATTGCCATAATAATGCTGATACTGAGCTAGCATATTTAAATTTTGCGGCTGCGGGAATGGCAAATCCACTCGAATTTCAGGTGCCTCCAATCCCATCATTTTATAAATATCTAAAATAAATTTGTAAGTACCTGATATTTCACACTGGGCTCTTAAGCGTCCCATTTCTGTATTTAAATCGATGGGTACGTAAACTAATGACGCATATCCATCTCGTTCACTCAGACTGAGTTGTCCAAACAAATGCGTGAGACTTTGATATTCAATACCTTTATAAATAGCATGACGAATGCTATCGGCAGTGACCAATAACATTAATAAAGGTCCATAACCTGCCAGCGCGTAATGTTGTCCAATATATAAGCCTTGTTCAGAAGGAACATCCTGACTGATAATATGCTGGATATCCCATTCCAAACTATCATGAATAATAGAATGTGGATTGAGGGCATCTATCCGAATCCCAATATTTGCCAGACGCGAATCGACATCAATACCAGAATTACGCATTCCTTGTATTAAATACATGAGTCCAAGTATTGATCGCTTCATTCACAGTTCTATTTTTCGATTACTGTAGTGTTGTACTATAAAGCAGCAATAAAATTAATTGCCGAATCTATCAATTTTGATGTCGATCTAATCATGTTTCTGGCTCTGATAATTCATTAAACTGATTATAAATAGATCATTATTTCATTATCGGATCAATATCATGCAAGATTCCTCAATCAATGCAATTCAAAAAACAAAAGTTGTGATTATCGGTGCGGGTTTTGGTGGACTTGCAATGGCAATTCGTCTTCTACAAAACAATATTCATGATTTTGTAATTTTAGAAAAAGCCAAAGATGTCGGCGGAACTTGGCGAGAAAATCAATATCCCGGTGCGGCTTGCGATGTCCAATCACACATGTATTCACTTTCGTTTGCACCTAAAACCAACTGGTCTAAACGTTATGCCGAAGCAGGCGAAATTTTTTCATATATTCAGGATATTACGGAGCAATTTCAACTTAGGAAATATTGTCAATTTGAGCATGAAGTTACCCGTGCAGAATATGATGAAGGGCGTTGTATCTGGACACTTTCATTTAAAGAACATGCCCCATTTGAAGCACAATTTGTGATTTTTGCTTCAGGCCCTTTACATATTCCACAAATCCCACATATTAAAGGCATTGAAAACTTTCAAGGCAAAGTATTTCACTCATCAGAATGGGATCACCATTACGACCTAACAGGTAAAAATGTTGCTTCTATCGGAACAGGCGGCAGCGCAATTCAATATATTCCTGAAATTGCAAAACAGGTCAAGCAACTATATGTATTTCAACGTACAGCAGCGTGGGTGATTCCCAGAGACGAGCGTCAATATTCACATTTAAGCAAATTATTATTTAAAAAATCAAACATTTATCGGCAAGTGCATCGTGCGAGATTATACTGGAGTAATGAATCGAGAGTTATACCTATTGTCCAACCACAAATTATGAAATATGGACAAAAACTTGCAGAAGCTTTTATTCGATTTCAGGTAAAAGATAAAGCACTTGCGAGGAAACTGACCCCAGATTTTGTAATGGGTTGTAAACGTATTTTGATTTCAAATAAATATTTTCCAACTTTCAATCGTAAAAATGTCGAGTTAGTGACCGATGGAATTCAAGAAATTACAGAAAATGCCATTGTGACCAAAGATGGTAAGCAAAGACAGATCGACTGCCTAATTTATGGAACGGGTTTTATTACAGATCCACGTATCTATCTGAAACATTTTGAATGTTTCGGGAAAAATCACCAAGAACTCAAACAAGCTTGGAAAAATGGTCCAGAAAGCTATTATGGAATAACGACAGCAGGCTTCCCGAATTTATTTCAGCTTCTCGGTCCAAATACAGTGCTTGGACATAATTCAGTTATTTTTATGATCGAATCTCAAGTGAACTATATTCTTCAACTGATCGAGATGGTGGATAAAACTCAAACACTTGCGGTTGAGGTGAAAGCCGATGTTCAAACTCAATTTAACCATAAAATTCAACAGCAACTAAAAGATACCGTCTGGCAGTCTGGAGGTTGTGTCAGTTGGTATCAGGCTGCGGATGGTAAAAACTTTGCTTTATGGCCAACCTATACATGGAAATATTGGTTAGAAACCAGAACTGCGAATGCCTCTGACTATGTCTTTCTTGGACAAAATAGAACAAATGATAAAAAACAGGTTGCTGCATAATTTTTTATCATCATAATAAGTAGGTTAAATAGAACCTACTTATTTTATGCAATCCCTTATTTTAATTGTGCAAATTTTTATCGCAATTGGCTTAGGCTATTTTATTGCACCTCATTTAAAGCAAACCCTTCGCCAGTTTATATTTAAAACACTCCCCTACTTTTCTTACTTACTGTTAATCAGTGTTGCTTTTGAATTTGCTCAAGCCTTAACTCATTTAGAGCATCCTGAGCGGATTTTACCGACTGCTCTTTTAATTGCAGCATCGACTTCCATTGCTTCATTTTTTGTGTGTTTGATTGCTTATAAATTATTAGATAAAGACAGTGTACAGGGAACAATTTCTTTGCATTTGTTTTTAAATGCATTAAAAAACATCAGTTATGCCTTTATTGCACTTGGTTTTGGAGCCACGTTAGGCTTTATAGTTCATCATTTTCAGATCAATGTGCTGTTCAATAGTTGGTATTTGCTTTTAGTTTTTATAGGTTTTATTGGTGTTGAGCTTGCTTACACCCATTTTGACCGTACTTGGCTCAGTTGGAAAATACTGGTTGTACCTTTGGCTGCGATATTTGGTTCACTGATTGCTGCTTTCTTCTGTTTTATGCTTTTAACTGGCTATAGCTTAAATGAAGTGATCGCTTTATCTCAGGGTTATGGTTGGTATTCAATGTCAGGAATCTTATTTACTAAATTGCATTCAACCGAATTAGGTGGAATCGCCTTACTCACTGATTTATTTAGAGAAATTTTTGCAATTCTATTGATGTATTGTTTAGGTTGGCGCTTTCCTCGCTCTGCAATTTCAAGCGCTGGCGCAACATCAATGGATGTCACGTTAGCAATGGTCAAACAGTCATGCGGCACACATTATGTGCCACATGCCATGATGAGCGGGATTATATTAAGTTTACTTGCACCCTTACTCATTAGTTTCTTTTTAATGCTTTAGTTGAGTGATGCCCAAATACTTTTGAGCATCTCATTTGGATTTTCAGCTTTGGTAATCGGACGACCAATCACCAAATGCGTTGCGCCATCTAGCATCGCTTGCTTTGGTGTCACAATCCGTTTTTGATCATCGGCACTTGAACCTTCTGGGCGAATCCCAGGCGTCACCAAAGAAAATTCTGAACCAATTTGCTCACGTAACATCTTAGCTTCTTGCGCAGAACATACTACGCCATCCAAACCACTGTCTTTGGTCAATTGAGCTAAACGTTTGACTTGTTCAAATGGCTCGACATCTAAACCAATATCACGTAAATCTTCTCTTCCCATTGAAGTGAGAACCGTAACAGCGATCAATTGAGTATGATAGTTCCCTGCTTTTAAGCGCTCAACACAGGTTTCCATCATTTTACGCCCGCCTGAAGCATGAACATTGACCATCCATACACCTAAATTAGCCGCGGCACAAACCGCCTGTGCCGTCGTATTTGGAATATCATGAAATTTAAGATCAAGAAACAACTCAAAGCCACGATCCTGTAAAATTCTGACTGTTTGTGGACCATCATGAGTAAACAGCTCTTTACCCACTTTTACACGACAAAGTGATGGATCGAGCTGATCAGCAATGCTCAAAGCGTCATATTGGCTCTTTGCGTCCAAAGCAACAATAATACTCACAAATTTATTTCCACAGCTTTAAATTCGGCTAATTATAGATGGATTCACGCATTCAACAAAGCAGGAATATGGCTTTTATGAAAAAAGCCAAATCACAAAATTCATCTGATCTATCTTTGTTCAGAAATCAGGATGGCATGTGTATCATCATGGTGTGCTTCAAATATATGTTCTTGATCAGCAGCCTAACAAATATAATCCCCGTCATTTAAAATCATGGGTTCAGCACTCAACCCAACTTTTGCGTGTCCTTTCATAATAATATGTTCAATACTTCCGATTGGGTACCGATGACTCAAACGTGATTCACTTGGCTGAGTAGTCAGGATATAAATCACGTCTTGGTTTTGTAGGACAATTCGCCGATAAAATTGCCTGATAATGCGCAATCTCCGATCTAACTGAGGGCCCTTAATCCTGATCGCAGTTAGAGTGACTGCCACCTTGAGAGCTATAGGTTTCCCATAAAAAAACCCTTTAAGTCATAAAGGGTTTTTTATTTCAATATCTTATACTTTTATCTATAAATAAGACAATTTATAAAGGAGTTCGATTCTGAGTCTCAGGTTGAACTTCCACCACTGTCTTTTCATGCTTGGTATTCGCCGCAACTTGGGCAGCTGCAACCTGTGCCATTTGAATCTGCTCTTTACGCAGATGTTCAATATCCTTTCTCAATCGTTTAATTTCCCAACCTTTTTGAATGACTTTAAAGACTAAAACACCCAGTAAAAGTCCAATGACAATTCCAAGTGCCAAAGTAATTAAAAGTAATAAGCCCAAACGCATTGCTGGTATTTGTGTGAACAACAAATCCACAGATAACTCCGTACTATTTTGGAGTACCAATGCAAGCGAATAACCAAATAAAACAACGAGTAATGCGATCAAGATAATACGCATAAGCACCTCATTTTTATTAATTCTTAATTGTTATTTTGCCACAACTTCGTTTACCGCATCACGAAGTGCTTTTCCAGGTTTAAAGTGCGGAACGGCTTTCGCTGCGACTTCAACTGATTTTCCCGTCTTAGGATTACGTCCTACACGTGGATCACGATGATGCAATGCAAAACTACCAAAACCACGAATTTCAATGCGATTATCTGTTGATAAAGCCTCGATCATTTGATCGATCATGATCTTTACCGCTTCTTCTACTAAAGGTTCTGCCAAGTGAGGATTCTTTAAAGCAATACGCTCAATTAAGTCAGATTTATTAAGTGCTTCAGTCGTCATTGATGACCTCTTTATTTCTTACTGATTTTCAATGACTTTAATAATAACCTGTTTAAATACAAAACGGTAGCGCAGTACACTAATACTACGCTACCGTTTACAGTAAATCGTATAAAAAGTACGAATTAGTTACACTAACCGTACTTTTATATAAGTTTTACTTCATTTGTGCCTTGATCAAGTCACCAATGGTCTTAGGACCATTTTCTTGAGAAGTGGTTGCAGTACGAAGATTTGCAACAGCTTCTTTCTCTTCAGCTTCGTCTTTTGCTTTGATAGACAAGTTAATAGAGCGAGACTTACGGTCAACGTTGATGATTTTCGCTTCAACTTCTTGACCAACTTCTAGGAACTTAGTTGCATCTTCAACGCGATCACGGTTGATTTCTGATGCTTTCAAAGTTGCTTCAACTTCGTCAGCCAACTTAACAGTTGCGCCTTTCGCGTCAACCGCAGTTACAGTACCTTTAACCAATGCGCCACGTTCATTCGCTGCCAAGAAGTCATTGAATGGATCGCTGTTCAATTGTTTGATACCAAGGCTGATACGGTTGCCTTCAGCGTCTACAGACAAGATAACCGCTTCAACAGTGTCACCTTTCTTGTAACGACGGATTGCATCTTCACCTTGTTCGTTCCAAGAGATATCAGACAAGTGAACTAGACCGTCGATACCGCCAGGTAAACCGATAAAAATACCGAAATCAGTGATTGATTTGATCGTACCAGAAACTTTTTCACCTTTGTCGTGAGCCTTAGCAAACTCTTCCCATGGGTTAGCACGAGTTTGTTTGATACCAAGAGAGATACGACGACGTTCTTCATCAACTTCAAGAACCATAACATCAACTTCATCACCAATCTGAACAACTTTAGATGGGTGGATGTTTTTGTTGGTGTGATCCATTTCAGAAACGTGAACAAGACCTTCAACGCCTTCAGCGATTTCAGCGAAACAGCCGTAGTCAGTTAAGTTCGTAACACGAGCTTTAACGATAGAACCTTTAGGATAACGGTTCATGATCGCTAACCATGGATCTTCACCAAGTTGTTTAAGACCTAGAGAAACACGGTTACGCTCACGATCAAATTTAAGGACTTTAACAGTCACTTCTTGACCTACTTCAACCACTTCAGATGGGTGCTTGATACGTTTCCAAGCCATATCTGTAATGTGAAGAAGACCATCGATACCGCCAAGATCAACGAACGCGCCGTAATCAGTAAGGTTCTTAATTGTACCTGTAACAGTTTGACCTTCTTCAAGCTGAGCAAGAAGTGCTTCACGGTCAGCAGAAGATTCAGCTTCCATAACTGCACGACGAGATACCACAACGTTATTACGTTTAGCATCAAGTTTGATCACTTTGAACTCTAACTCTTTACCTTCAAGGTGAGTTGTGTCACGGATTGGACGAGTATCTACAAGTGAACCTGGTAGGAACGCACGAACTGGACCGATGTCAACAGTGAAACCGCCTTTAACTTTACCAGAAATAACACCAGTAACGATTTCGCCATCTTCAAAGATTTTTTCAAGTTTAGTCCAAGTTTCAGCACGTTTTGCTTTTTCACGTGATAAAACAGTTTGACCCATACCGTTGTCAAGCGCTTCTACAACGACGTCAACAGTATCACCAACTTGAACTTCAAGTTCACGTTGTTCATTTAAAAATTCAGCACGGTCAACAACGCCTTCAGATTTAAGGCCAGTGTCAACAGTTACCCAGTCACTATCGATGCTAACAACAACACCTTGGATGACTGCACCCTTTTCAACGTTGAGGTTTAATTCACTTTCTTCAAAGAGGGCTGCAAAAGATTCGGTCATGATATACCTGATAAAGTCAGCGGTCTTGGATCAGACAAGGCCGGTTTAGTTAAGTCTCTACATAGTCCGTAATAAACTGATCAAGCTATGCTTTAACTGATTTAAAAAATCGGTTAGGCTTTTATACGTTGGTCGACGTAATCGGTCATTAACTGAAAAACTTGATCAATAGTCAAATTTGAGCTATCAATCTGATAAGCGTCTTCAGCTGGGCGCAAGGGTGCAACTGCTCGTTGCATATCACGCTGATCACGCGACTGTATATTAGCCAAAATGTCGTTCATTTTAACATCTAGCCCCATCCCCTGCAACTGCTTTACACGACGCTCTGCGCGCGACTCAGCAGATGCGGTCAGATAAATTTTGGCTTCGGCTTCTGGGAAAATGGAAGTCGCCATATCACGACCATCTGCAACCAGACCTGGGGCCAGAATAAAAGCACGTTGTCGATCAAATAAGGCTTTGCGAAGTTCAGGAACTGCTGCAACCTGAGATGCAAACTCCCCCACGCGTTCTGTACGAATCGTTTGGGTCACATCCTCACCATCTAAAATAATGGCAGTTCCTTCATTTTTTGTTTCAAATTTAATATTAAGATGGGTCGCAACTTCTACACATTCATCTAAACGTATATCTAACGCATCGAGTAAGTTTTTTTGATGTAATGACAGCCCCAGCAATCGATATAAAGCACCTGAGTCAAGTAAATGAAAACCATAATGTTGAGCAAGTTTTGCAGCAAGTGTGCCTTTACCAGAACCACTTGGTCCATCGATTGTAATAATATGAACTGTCATTAAAATCCCACTAAGCGATCGATTTTGCTAATTTTGAAAAGCCTAGTGTAATCGCTGCTTTAAGTTGTGCAAGAATTAATTTGCTGACAAATGGAATTTTTGCGGTTAATTCAATGGTATAGGTCACTAAAGTTTTGTTGGGCGAAATTTCCTGAAAATCGATTCGACCAATATGATGTTTTATCAATGGATTATCGATTAATTTGTATTCGATACGCTTGTTTTCTTCCAACAAAGTAATTTCTTCTTTTAACGGCTTAAATGGCCCAAACCCCATACGACGTACTGACCCTAAACCATCTGGGCGATCAAGATCTGCGGAGTCCTTAACTCTCACCACTTGAATAGGTGCAAAAGCTTGGTTATAGGTTGCATGTTTTGAGAGTAGATCAAATACTTGATCTATCGGCGCATTAAATTCTTTTTTTATGGTGATGGCATTCATCACATCCCTCCAGATAGCAATGACAATTTATATTGTCAAAATACACTATCGAAACATGCAAAAGGAATCAAGAGATGCTGCGTGAATGTTTTTTGTCAGTTCAGCGAATATGAGGTTATTCTGCATCACTTTTTAAAGCGTTAAAATTAAGCAGACGCTCGGAACGCTTTTGCTCTCTTCGCTGCTTAAAAAAAAGGCTCAATTGCTCTGAGCATTGTTGTTGCATACAACCATGCTCAACGATAAATTTATGATTATAATAACCTGAGTCAAGTAATCGGCGCGCACTGACCAGCGATCCTGCTTTTGGCTCTGTGGTTGCAAATACTACGCGATAAATACGCGAATGTATTAATGCGCCCACACACATCGTGCACGGCTCTAAAGTCACATACAAAGTTGCATCAGTGGGTAAGCGATAATTTTGAATCGATTCACAAGCCATGCGAATCGCACGAATCTCAGCATGTGCTGTAGGATCGTTTAAACAAATCGGTGAATTATAACCTGTACCAATCACACGATTT
This sequence comes from Acinetobacter ursingii DSM 16037 = CIP 107286, assembly GCF_000368825.1. GTDB lineage: Bacteria > Pseudomonadota > Gammaproteobacteria > Pseudomonadales > Moraxellaceae > Acinetobacter > Acinetobacter ursingii. Next base: position 240,126 of record NZ_KB849717.1, read on the forward strand.
TGGCTCACAATCACCGCACCAACAGGTATTTCTCCTTTTGATGCAGCCAATGCAGCTTGCTCAAAAGCAAGCTGCATCCAATACTCATCAGAATAAATCGGCTCAGACATAAGCTAGTTGATAACACCATAATGTTTGAGCAATTGATTCCAGCTTTCAATATTGGTGACAGGTGGATGATCACCCAAAATACCTTTTAAGCTAAAATCTTGAGTATCTTTCCATGCAGGCGATAAATCTTTATCAACCAGACGTGCACGAACACCCTCTACAAAATCAGGATGGCGGATTTTCCAGTCAGAAATTTGCGCTTCAAGCTTAAACACTTCATCCCAAGCATGTACCTGCTTGCCCCATTGCCACAGAAGCCATGTAATTGCGGCGGTACTTGGAGAACCTTTCTGCAAATTTTCGCTAGCTTGACGTAACCAGTCACTACGCGCATCATTTAGTCCAATAATCGCCTGATAGTCCTGCTCAAAACTGACGCCACGACAGACACTATGAATGACATCCAGAGAATTTTGTAGCGGCCCTGCTGCCACAGGTCGATGCAAACTATTTAACGTATCATCAATCGCTCTAAAATCACCTGCTGGATAATGACTCCAGTCGATATCGATGACTTTTTTCAGCACATTATCACGTTGAGCATCGCAAATATGGGTTGCCCAACCAATACTGTACGCACCAGCAGCCGTCATGATTGAACCTGTCAGTCCTGTAAATAAACCTATAGGACCACGATCTGCGAGGAAACGACTTGCACCGACATCAGGATACAAACCAATGTTAATTTCTGGCATTGCCAAACGCGAATATGGCGTCACCAAACGAAATGGTGCAGCCATAAATAAGCCTAAACCACCGCCCATGACATAACCTTCGCCCCACACAATCACAGGTTTGGCATAGTTATGAAGTAATAAGTCTAATGCGTATTCCTGCTCAAAAAACTGATTGGCAGTTTCAACTTCATTATTAATCACCAATTGGCGCAGCTTACGGACGTCTCCCCCCGCACAAAATGCTTTTGGCGTTGTAGAATCTAACCAAATGGCTTTCACCTGATCATCCTTGTGGAAATCTTCAAAGACACGCAATAGTGCAGTCGCAATCGACTCATCTAAAGCATGCAAAGATTTCGGGCGATTCAGGCGAACAATGCGCCAGCCGTTTTTTGCCTCTTCGACAATAAGATCTGGGTGATATCGGGTTACATCGGGAGAATTTGTCATGCGTCCAACTGCCAATCTATAGGCTCAATGCCATTTTGTTTCAAATAATTATTCGTCTTGGAAAAGACTTTACAACCAAAAAAACCGCCACGATTTGCTGCCAGTGGCGATGGGTGTGCTGCGGTGAGCACCAGATGTTTGTTTCGATCGATACGTTGTCCTTTACGTTGTGCATAAGCACCCCATAAAATGAAAACCACATGTTCACGCTGTTCATTTAACACATCGATAACATGATCTGTAAACTCTTCCCAACCACGTTTCTGATGTGAGGTCGGTTGTCCTGCTTCAACAGTCAGTACGCTGTTGAGAAGCAAAACGCCTTGATTGGCCCATTTGGTCAAATCCCCATGATTTGAAATAGGCACACCCAAATCAGTGTGTAATTCATGAAAAATATTGCGTAAAGAAGGTGGTAAGGTGATGCCACGTTGTACAGAAAAACTTAATCCATTGGCCTGATTCGGTCCATGATAAGGATCTTGTCCCAAAATAACGACTTTGACCTGATCTAAAGGCGTGGTATTCAGGGCATTAAAAATTTGTTTACTCGGCGGATAAACCAGTTTTTGCGCCTGCTTTTCCTGAACCAAGAAATCACGCAAGTTATCCATCAGCGGACTTAGTAAAAAGTCTGCCAGTGAATATTTCCAACTTTGTTCTAACTGAACCTTACCCAGTTTATCCTGCTGTTGCTCAGTTAATTGCATTATTCCATCCTGAAATCAATCGATTACCTTTTATATTCTTTATTGACCTAGATGGTCACTTGTAACTCAACTTTTGGGTTTTGAAATTTAGTGCCTTGTTTTAATTGTTCATACATCTCTGGATCAGACCACTCTAATCTGACTTGCTCTGAAAATTCAATACTTTCCAGATCCAGTTCACCCATTTGTGTATTTTGAATATCTTCCAAAAAGCTTTGTGCATAGCCTGTATCAGTTTCATGCACAATCACAGAATAAACCTCAACATCTCCTTCACCATTTTGGGTTTCCGTTGATTTTAAAACTTGCTGTGCCAAATAAAAGAAGATACGGGAAAACTGTTCTGCCGAAGGTGAAACAGGTAACGCCACCCAACGTGCACTAAATGTTTTACAAGCTTGAATATATTCAGCACTATCATTTTGCCAGAAACAAATCGCATGATCAAAACTATCAAATAGTTCTTTGATGACCCCTTTGAGCAAACCAAAGTCGTATACCATTTGCCCATGGTCAAGCTTGGAAGCTTTAAGTATCAACTCAACTTTATAGCTATGACCGTGAATCGAACGTTTACAACGATCCGATGTACAATTTCGCACAATATGAGCATTTTCAAACTTAAATAACTTTCGGATTAACATGCGCCAAATTAAAAATAATGATCAACGGATTCTAATTATAAAGGAAAAAGTTGGAGCTTTACATTAATTTTAACGTTAATAGCAATAGTCAAAAAGTATCAGAACATTTATTTTTAGGTCAATTTTTCAACACTGATAAACGATCGTACTTTTTAATACTTTTAAAAAGGCGCCAAGCTTCTTGAATAGACAAAAACCTGTTTGTCCTTACGCATCAGGCTACTACTAAACTGACGTTTACGCTCACTCAACAAGACCTCTATATGTGCCTGAAAGTAATTGGATTTAACATCGAGTAAAGACATCACCCGTTGTTTATTGTCTGGATCAATATTTTTAAATGCATCTAATGACCAGAGATCATTGACACTATTAAAATATTCCATTTTGGCAGATTTTGCCTTGAGTTGCTCTTCAATCGCGTGTTGATCCAGTTTTTCATCAATACTTGCCAGAACTAGCGCTGGTGCCGTATTAATATTGATCTTTGTGGATTGTGTAGTGGGTAAAGCACTAATATAAGGTTTGATCAAATCAAAATTTTTACCCTCAAAACCGCGTACTCTTTTTAATTCTTCAATACTATGAAACTGGGTATTGGGTGCAAGATAAGGCGGCTGTAAACCTTGATAATACGAACTTTCCGCCCCCATTGCGCCATTAGGTTGATCATCTGGATCTTGCCAATCAATGACAGCCTGACTTAGTTCTGCTGGCAACCCAACTCTGACCAATAACTTTTCAAACCATTTTTGAACATTTTCATCAGGTGTTCCATCTGCCTTCACCAAATTATTAAGATTGAATTTTCCAGATTCATCCTGCAACTCTCCAGAAATATAACCATCTTCCACAGGAAAAGCAGGCATCGGCTTAGCCCATGTTTCCCCTAAATGATCAACTTGCGCACTATCTTGAGCATCTTGCACCAAAAGCTCGGAAAAGAAGGCCTCCGCACTTTTGGCATAAAGCAAGGATTGATCTTGTCGGATCAGATAGGCTGTGTTTTCAGCAGTATTGCTTTGTTTTTTTGCAATCGTTGCGGCCAAAATTGTTGCTAACGCCACCATCACCAGAATTGTAATCAGTGCAATGCCTTGCTGATTCTTTATGCGGCTTCTCATCATGATGATTAATTCTGTCCAGTCTGATTAGTGGAATTGTGATTGGTATTATTCGTTGAATTATTATTGTTGCTTGATGCATCATTTTGTTGCTGCTTTAAAACAATAGCTTTAGTATCCAATAAGCTGTAAATCCATTCATATTCAGTTCCTGCCATGGTGACATTAATTTTTAAACCTGCGGGCAGAAGTTTTAAATTTTGAGTCTGAGTAAAATCTAAACTTGCATCAGGCCATTGATTTAAAGCCTGAGGATTCAATACATTAATTTGAAACTGTTCCACATTTTTCAATAGGATACTGGATTGAGGCTGTGCACTATTGGGTAAATTCAAATCTGAATATTTTAAGCGATAGACTACTTTCTGCGAAGCATCATAGCGATACTCAATCCGCTCATAGGGCGATACCCCCTGCCCTAATGGATCAGTCACACCAGCTTTGCTAAACTGGAGTACGTTATTATTCAGTGATAATGCTGGACGCATTTGCCCATTCATATTTGCCGTAAGTGGAATGATCTGTAGAGTATCTCGCAAAATTTGCTGATATGCGTCTTGTAAAATAAAAAGTTGCTCTTCGTGCTGAGCATTTCGATCTTTAGTCTTGATGAGATAATCAAAAACTTTCCAACCTAATGCAGACAATACTGCAAATATCGCAATCGCGACCAAAAGCTCAACCAACGTAAATCCTGAGCAGCGATTAGCAAAACATCGTTTTGCCGCTGCGCAAGGTGAGGAGCTATGCTTCGAGTCGCGAGGTTTTAATCGAGCAACGCTCAATCTGAGAAGCAACGCTTCGCAAGAAGACTGAGAAGCTGTGCTTTGAGTGCGAAGATGAGCGCAAGACGAGAAGCTTTGCTTCAAGTAGTAAGGTTTTAATCGAGCAACGCTCGATCTGAGAAGCAACGCTTCGCAAGAAGACTGAGAAGCTTTACTTCGAGTACGATAATGTGCGCAAGGCACGAAGCCAGAGGTGAATTGGCAAGGTTGAAATTGCGTAATTATTTTACGTCTCGAAAAAACGACTTCATTACAAGCTTGATTGTCTTTTTTATTTTTCATTGCGTTTTGACTTGTTGAGGATAATTAAAAAACACAATATTGGTAATGCCAGATTCAACCTTACCTTGCTCATTATTAAATAAACTGACTTGTATCTCAACGCGCTGCACATTAGGGCTGATGGTCGATTCAGAGCGCTTATCAATTTGCCAAGTTTCACCCTGAGAGGTAATTTGTTTTGACTCTGTTCCTGTCAGCCATTGTTTATTAATTTCCATTTGAGCCGCCTCATTCATGGCAACAAATTGGGCTTTGGTTCTTAAAATGGCATTTGCAGTGGACTGAGTATATTGCATACCCACCTTTGTCACGGCAACGGCTGCAATTGCAAAAATAGCCAGGGCCACCATGACTTCAAGTAACGTAAATCCTGAGCAGCGATAAGCAAAACACCGTTTTGCCGCTGCGCAAGATGAGAAGCTATGCTTCGAATGGCGAGGACTAACAAAACATAATTTTGCCGCTGCGCAAGACGAAAAGCTCTGCTTCGAGTGACAAGGTTTAAATCGAGTAACGCTTGATCTAAAAGGCAGCGCTTCGCAAGAATAATAAGAAGCTATGCGTCGAATACGAGGATGAGCACAACAATAGAATCCAGAAGTGGGCTTATTGGTTTTCATTAATATTACCCAAATGATCAACCTCAATTGGATCACCAACAGGGTTTTGTTCAAAATAAAACTGGATTCGTACTGGTTTTACTTCACCATTGCCAAACCAAATTAATTTGGGAGCTTGTTGATTAATTAAGTCCTGTTGAGTTGCATTCTGATAGTTTTGATCAACAGATTCAATATTAAACGCAACTCTTTCAGGTAATACTCTGACAGGAAATTCCGAATAAGGTTGCCATTTTTTATCTTCCTGAATAACCGTTTGAGCACGAAGATCATGATATTCAGCCAGTTCATAGCTAAATGGGGCGACATCAGTCGCATTATGAGTTAATAGAGCAAAAATACGGGATTGATCAACCGATTCTTTATTGATTTTTTTTAAATCGAGAATAAAAAATTCACGTGCTTGCATTGCTTTACGCTGATCGACCCCACTGATATTTAATAAAATCAGCGAAGCCAAAATCGCGATAATAACAATGACCACCATCAACTCGATCAACGTAAATCCTGAGGCAGGTTTAAATCGAGCAACGCTCGATCCTGCCGCAAGGCGAGAAGCTATGCTTCGAGTATGAGGATGAACGCAAGACGAAAAGCTCTGTTTGAAGTGGCGAGGTTTAAATCGAGCAACGCTCGATCTGAGAAGCAACGCTTCGCAAGAAGGCTGAGAAGCTATGCTTCGAGTATGAGGATGAACCCAAGACGAAAAGCTATGCTTCGCGTGTTCATCCTGATTAGGCATATTGTTCTTGAATAAACTTAGGCATAGCTAAAGCCTGATCAATATAAGCAATGCGCAAAGTATCTCTTGAACCCAAATAACGCTGATAAAAACTCGAATTTAAAATAGCGGCTGCACCATGTGTAAGCGACCAAATTCCAGCCAAATAATCACGGGTCGTCATTGAGCTTTGGATTGACTCCAGATAAGTATCTGTCATACCAATAATAATGCGTAAACGTTTCTTACGAATCTGATAAAGCTCTTGAAAAAGTTGCTGTATCCCTTGTCCAGTTGTCGACAAACGTTCTTCAATCTGATGAAACATCACAGTACGTTCAGGATGATGCAAATGATGCAACATAAAAAAAGCTAAATGCTCCTGAAAAGTCTTTTGCGTATCCTGCACCATTTCGTGCAACATCTTTTCATTACGAATGATCAATAAAATATACAGTTCATCTTTACTTTGAAAGTGCTTATAAAGCGTGCCTTTAGCCAGATCCAGCTCCGCTGCCAAAGCATCAAGTGTCATACCTGCTTCGCCATTTTCCAATAGGAGTTGTTCTGCAACCTGAAATATCAATATTTCTCTTGCTCGAAACTGAGCCTGACGATCCATCTTCACGCAATAACTCTCTTACTTTAGCTTTCGTTTAATTCAACTATTTCATATTCAGAAGATTTTCAAAGTTTTGGCGAGTAATAGCTGCCATTTCTTCTAGAGGTTTATCATATACATCACTTAAAGCTTTGGCTACAAATGGCACATATTTTGGTTCATTTGATTTACCACGATAAGGCATAGGTGCCAAATAGGGGCTATCTGTTTCGATTAATACTCGATCAAGTGGCACTTGTTTAGCGACATCTCGTAAATCTTGCGCATTTTTAAAAGAAATAATGCCTGAAAAAGAAATATAGTAACCACAATCTAGCGCCGCTTTTGCCGTTTCCCAATCTTCAGTGAAGCAATGTAAAATACCATGTGTCGATTGCTCTGCACGAATAATATCAATGGTATCTTGCTTGGCAGAACGAGTATGCACCACCACTGGTTTTTTCACAATTTTAGATGCTGCAATATGTCGGGCAAAACATTGCTTTTGTTGTTCTACAAATTCAGTACTATGATAATAATCAAGCCCCGTTTCACCTAATGCCCAAACTTTATCAGATTGTGCCAATTCAACCAGAAATTCAGTGGTCGCTCGAGCCATCGTGGCTGCATCTTCACAGGGATGCACACCGACGGTATATCCCACATCATCATGGCGTTCGGCGATTTGAGCAAGTTGAAGATGATCATCCAGATCAACTGAAATACTCATAAACTTGGATACACCTGCTTGACGCGCCTGTGCCAGTGCCTGATCCAAATCTCCATCATAAGCTGTCAAATCCAGCATGGTCAGATGACAATGAGTATCTACAAACACAATTTTTTCCTATTTTTTACATGGTGAAATTAGGACGATCAGATACACTACCCGCCAAAAGCTTTTCTGCTTCATTTTTGTAGTAGATTCCCTTTTCGCCACTGAGTTGAATCGCAAAACCATGCGGTTTAACCCCAGTTTGTTTACGTGAAATCCAGATCACTTTTCCAGTGAGAGGAATCTTTTGCGACTGCTCGGGCAAGGTAGCCAGTACAAATATCTCGTCACCCAGCTTGACAGCTTGCTTGGAAGGAATAAATAAACCACCACCTTGCACAAAACTCATATAACTGGCTTGCAAGGTTGCACGATCAGGAATATTTAACTGAATAATTCCGCCCATCATACGTGGTTCCATTCTACTTCCCCTTTATTTAACATTCATTAATTTTATAAAAAGTTGATCCAAAACCAGATTGGTTTGTACATTTTGCTCAACCAATTGCTTGGCATGTTGTATTTCTGCATAGATTTCAAACAATTGCTCAAGCGTATAGGCTGGCACGATTTGATCAAAAGACAGATCAATGTTTTTGATTGATTGATTGAGCTTGACACAAATTACATCACCCAACAAGTACTCCAACATCGCAATAAAATCATTAAAGCTCAACTCTTTTGACCATTTGGTTGCGAGCATTATGGGTTTATTTTTCTGTATGACCAAATTTGTCCAATCAGCCATAAAGTCAGTACGCTTATTTAACCAATCACTTTCTGCTAACTGTAACGCACTTAAGGGCATAGCGCCCGTAAGATTCAAGAGCAAGTTGATTTGTTCTACCGAAAGTTCAGGCTGCTTATTTTGAATATATTGCAATGCTTGCTCAGGTGAAATTCGATCTAGTGCGAAGTGCTGCAAACGACTGCGGATAGTCGCAGGTAATTTTAGATAATGATCTGCCAATAAAATTAAAATGATACGTTCACCTGGCTCTTCGAGTGTTTTTAAGAGCGCATTGGACGAAGCAATATTCAAAGCTTCCGCGGGTTCAATCACAATCACACGCCAGCCATCTACGGTTTGTTGCACAAAAGGCAATAGCTCACGTATTTTCTCAATTTTGATCTTGGCATTTTGTTTTTTATTTTCTTCATCGGTACTGATATGTACATAATTGGGATGGGTATCGGACTTTAACCACTGACAACTTACGCATTCACCACAGGCAGCTTGAGCCTGTTTATTAGAACAGAGAATCCAAGCTAAAAAATGCTGGGCAAATTCATGTTTCCCACAACCATTTTTGCCATAAAACAAGAGACCATGACCCACTTCTGGGAATCGGCTGGTGAGCGTCTCCCATACATTTTGTTGCCACGGATAAACAGTTTGCATCAAATCATCCAAAATTATTGAAAGCTTGAAACGGGCATCGCGTTTAAACGCTCTAAATCCGCCAAAGTGTCCACACCCGGTGGCAGATTGGCTTCTGCAATCGCAATCGCGATTCGATGACCATTTTCTAGCACACGCAACTGCTCAAGACTTTCAAGTTTTTCCAATGTGCCCTGTTCCCAAGTCACATATTCCTGTAACAAACTGACCCGATAAGCATATAACCCCAAATGACGATAAGCATGTGCATGTAGTTGTTGGGTGTGCTGTTGCGCCGCATCACGGTCATAAGGAATCGTTGCACGACTAAAATATAGCGCTTCATTGCCTTTAGACATGACGACTTTCACAATACTGTTACGCTGAAATTCCTCCAACTGGTGAATCGGCTCACACAAGGTCGACATAGAACAATTTGGTTTTTCAACCAATAACTGACTCACCTGTTGTACTAATTTGGCAGGCAGTAAAGGTTCGTCACCTTGCACATTAACAATAATGTCATCACTTGCCCAGCCTTTGATTCGTGCAACTTCACTTAAACGATCTGTACCAGAAGGATGTTCCGTACTGGTCATCACGACATCAATATTTTCTGTACGACAAATATGAGCAATACGTTCATCATCTGTGGCCACGCAGTAATCATCAAAACCTTGAACTTTTTTTGCCTGATCAACAACACGTAAAATCATGGCACGACCATGAATCTCTAAAAGAGGTTTCCCAGGTAAACGTGAGCTAGCAAAACGAGCAGGAATGACGATGTGTTTCATTTAAATTTCCTGAGACAGAGAAATACCCAACTGTTGTAATTGAGCATCAAGTAATTGGTAACAATCTTGAGAAAGGATTGCTTCTACAGGCACGACCCAAATTTCAGTAGTGAAATCTGGATACTGTTGAAGCAAAGCTAAAATCTTTACTGCATCTTTTTCGGTGGTAATGATGGGGTTGTGATCATCAAACTGTAAATCTTCAATTTCATAATCATAATGATCAGGAAATTCATGGCATTGAAATTCCTGAATACCAATCGATTCAAGCGTTTTATAAAAACGCTGCGGAAAACCAATACCGACTACTGCATAAAACTGGTCTTGCGGATTAAATAAATTTGCAGCATTTTTGGATGGATTTAACAAATACGGCTGACCTGCTTGAAGGTGCATATTTAAGCTCGACTGCGGTTGTACTCCATGTTCAATAACAGTCCCCGTTTCTAAACGTGATTTGGGTTCACGTAAATAACCTTCAGGCAACAGTTTTTCATTGCCCAAGCCGCGATTAAGATCTAGTACAATCCATTCAATTTGTCGATCTAAGGCCCAATGTTGTAAGCCATCATCACTAATAATGAGATCGATATCATATTGACTCAGCAGTAATTCAATTGCTGCTTTACGGTCTGCTCCTACAGCCATTGGTACATGTGTAGATTGAACAATTAAACACGGCTCATCGCCCACTTCGTCAGGTTTGGAACTCATATCCACGAAAGCAGGAAAAGGCCCATGACCACCATAACCACGACTGATCACACCGACTTTAAGCTGTCGCTGCATCAGATATTTGATCAGTTGGATTAATAGAGGCGTTTTACCGCTCCCACCTACCGTAATATTACCAATCACCATCACAGGTACGGGTGCGGTATATACTGCTTTTACGCCAGTTTGATAAAGCTTGTGATTAAAACTTGAACCTACCCAATATAAACATGACAGTGGACGTAACAAAATTAGCCATTTTGCTTGTTTATTCCACGCATCCTGAATCATTTGGGCAAAAGACATGCAGACTAATCCTCAAAATTACGCTGGTGTAATTGATAGTAAGCGCCATGTTTAGCCAGTAATTCCGAATGTGTACCTTGCTCCACAATACGACCTTTATCCATCACCACAATTCGATCTGCATTTTCAATCGTTGACAAACGATGTGCAATCACAATGGTGGTACGATCTTGCTGCATCGCCTGATCAAAAGCTTTTTGGATAAAATGCTCAGATTCATTATCCAGTGCACTTGTCGCTTCATCCAAGATCAAAATCGGCGCATCTTTTAGGATCGCTCGGGCAATCGCGATACGCTGACGCTGACCACCCGATAGATTCAATCCTTGAGCGCCAAGAACGGTGTCATAACCTTGCGGTAAGTTCATAATAAAATCATGTGCATAAGCAGCTTTTGCCGCAGCGATAATATCTTCTTCTTTTGCACCTTCAAGCTGTCCATACGCAATATTTTCGCGCACTGTACGATTAAACAACACTACTTGCTGATTCACCATCGCAACCTGACGGCGTAAAGTTGGTAAATCGATATCTTCAATACGAAGATCGTCCAGATAAATTTGACCGCTAGTCGTTTCCTGAAAACGCACCAACAAATTCACCAAAGAAGTTTTACCTGCACCAGAACGCCCGACCAAAGCAATTGTTTCACCTGATTTGATATTGAGCGTAAAATCCTGAATGGCATGAACATCTGATTTATACACCAGACCCACATGATCAAAACGAATATTACCTTTCAATTCAGGCTTCAAAGTTCCTGTATTTTTTTCTTCAGGTAAATCCAATAATTCAAAAACAGAATAAGCTGCTGCAATACCGCGTTGTATCTTTTCATTTACATCGGTCAGATTTTTTATAGGCTTTGCGAGCAAGCCTGCAGCCGTAATATAGGCCACAAACTCACCCGCAGTCGTATTACCCAAAATTTGTGGACGCAATGCCAACCAGACGATTAAACTCATGGCAAATGCCATTACTAATTGTACCAGTGGCGAGTTCATGTTTTGAACTACCACCATTTTCAAACCACGTTTGAGGTTTTCCTGAGAAGACTTATAAAAGCGCTGTTGTTCTGAGGCTTCGCCATTAAAGGTTTTAACCACTGAATTACCATTGATACTTTCCTGTACCACGTGATTCACATCACCCATGGTATTTTGTACTTGAATCGAAAGTTTACGCATTCTTTTAGATGCTTTACGAACAAGCAAACCAATCAAAGGCATAAAAATTAGAATACACAGAGTCAAACGCCAGTTCGAGTAAAAAAGATAACCCAATAAACCAATGGTAATAAAACCCTCTTTAACAATGGTCGTCAGCGATTCAGAAGATGCAGCCGTGAGTTGCTCTACGTTATACATGATCTTGGCAGTAATATGCCCTGACGAATTATCCAGATAATATTGTGAAGGCAAACACAACAGTTTTGCATAGACATCCTGACGAATACTAAAGATCAAACTGCGTGAGATGACAGCGGTAAAATAACTGCCCATGAACAAGCCCAGACCACGAAAGAAAACCAACAACACTATAAGGGCTGGAAACCAATCAAGATTTTGTCGACTACCTTCCTGAATTGCATCAATGATATATTTTAATAACTTGGCAACTGACACCTCAGTTGCAGCATTGATCGCAAAACCAACCAATACCAATAATGCAATGCCCCAAAAGGGTTTTAGATAGGATAGTAGACGAAGATAAATCTTAAAATCTTGCTTCACTCAGTAAAACCTCTGGAAGGAACTTTTGTACTAATGTTGATGTTAACAAAACCAAGCTGTCCTGCCACATCCATCACGCGAATCACATCCTGATGCGTCGCTTTGGCATCAGCGGCGATGACAAACATTAAATCACGACGATCATGTGCCGCCTGTTTAATTGCACTACTTAAATCAGAACTACTCTGACTAGAAATGGCTTGACCATTGACCATGTAATGCCCCGAAGAGTCTACCATGACCTCGATTTTTTGATCGTATTGTTTTGGTGGAACCCCTTGTGCATCGGGTAAAGTCAGATTAATTCGACTATTTTGTGCAAAGGTCGTAGAAAGCAACAAAAACACCAAAATAAACAGCAGACAATCAATCATAGGTGTCAGATTGATATGAATATCTTCAACTTGCGGGCGCTTAAATTTCATAATATCCCGCCCTAGCCTACACGACGTTGCTCAAATGCATTTGACTGCGAAGGTTTGAAAAAAAGTGCGGCATGAAAAAGAGTCGCTTGTTGTTCAAGCTCCGCGATATATTCATGCACAAGACGCTGAAAATAACGATACGCCATTAATGCTGGAATTGCGATCAACATTCCCACAGCGGTAGTGATCAACGCTTTAGAAATACCAGGAATCATTAAAGTTGGACTACTACTCGATCCAATATCAATCACTAGAAAGGATTCGATGATTCCAACGACTGTACCCAAAAGACCAAGTAAAGGCGCAACAGCACTCATCGTTCCCAAAAAGTTAATATTACGTTCCAGATATCCAATTTCCTGAGAGGCAGTAACTTCCATTTGTGCTTTGGCAAATTGCTCGCCCATACTCTGGTTTTCAATACCAGCTTTTAAAATTCGTCCCAAAGGACTGGTTTGCAAGGCTTGGTTTTGCTGCAATTGCACAATGACCTGATCAACCGAATGAGAACTTGAAGACATGAGGGCGCTTGGCAAAACTGCTGATCGTTTCAGGCGAATAAAACGTTCGATACTAATCGCCACAGTAAAAATAGAACATAGAATGAGGGGCAGCATCAACCAGCCCCCTGCCTTAACTAATTCCCACATGCTGTACTTCCCCAATGACTACAAAAAAATTTAAAAGGTCAGCATAGACTAATCGGTTAAGCAAATATTTAAAATACCATCTAACTCATCAAGTGAATGATAGTGAATGACCAGTTTGCCTTTTCCTTGTTTATTGTGATCGATTTTTACATTTGCACCAAAACGCTCAGATAATTTTTGGGTCAATTGCTCAATATCTGGCGAAATCACAGCCTGAGGTTTGTCTTGTTTTGGCTCATTCCATTCACGAACCAGTTGCTCTGTTTGACGTACTGAAAGACTTTTTTCGATGACAATTTTAGCGACTGCCATTTGATCTTTGGCCTTTAACGCCAAAATCGCACGGGCATGCCCCATATCCAATTGACCTTCCTGCATCAGATTTTTGATGGCATCATCCAGACTGAGTAAACGCAATAAATTACTGACCGTAGTACGGGCTTTACCCACGGTTTCTGCAATTTCTTGATGACTTAAACCAAACTCGTCGTGAAAACGTTGTAAAGCCAATGCTTGATCAATCGGGTTGAGATCCTGACGCTGAATGTTTTCAATCAGTGCCAATGCAATGGCAACCTGATCATTCAAGTCACGGACAATCGCAGGAATTTCTTTTAAACCTGCCAATTGTGCTGCGCGCCAACGACGTTCACCCGCAATGATTTCATAGGGATATTTTTCATCCTCAATCGGACGAATCACAATCGGCTGCATCACACCATGTTTTTCAATAGATGATGCAAGCTCTTTTAAGTCTTGTTCCTGTATAAAGCGACGTGGCTGGTATTCCCCACGTTTCAGTAGATTAACATCAATCTGTTTGAGCTGACCATGATCAATCGCCTGTGCTTCTATTTGTAACTTTTCCTTTTGAATAGAGCCGAGAAGTGCATCCAGACCACGACCTTTTGCCAATCCGCGTTTTTTTGTGGTCATGCGTGACTCCCTTTTTTCATTTTACTTTTTTTCAACATTTCAGCAGCAAGATTTAAATAAGCCACAGCACCTTTGGAGCTTTTCTCGAAATAAATAATCGGCAAACCGTGTGCAGGTGCTTCAGCAAGACGAACATTACGCGGAATGACCGTGTCATAGAGTTTTTTACCAAAAAATTGTTCTAATTCAGCAGAAACATCACGAGTCAAAGCATTACGTGCATCGTACATCGTACGCAAAACCCCAATAATTTGCAGATCAGGATTTAATGCTTGCTGAATGCGATCAATGGTCTGGGTTAAATCAGCTAAACCTTCGAGCGCATAATATTCGCACTGCATCGGAATCATAACCCCATCTACAGCAGCCAGCGCGTTGACCGTAATTAGACTCAAACTTGGCGCACAGTCGATGATGATATAATCAAAAGCATCACGAACACTATCTAGCGCTTTTTTTAGAATAAATTCGCGCCCTTCCTGATCGGCAATCGCAAGCTCTACACCCGAAAGCTCACGGTTTGAACCCAGCACTTTATAACCTACTTCAGATTTTGTGATTGCAGTTTCAACAGGAACTTCACCGAGCAATACATCGGTGATGGAATACAGCAAATCATTTTTCTGTACACCAGACCCCATGGTGGCATTGCCCTGTGAGTCCATATCCACTAAAAGTACGCGTTTTTTTAATACAGCCAATGAGGCAGCCAGATTCACAGCGGTCGTGGTTTTACCTACGCCGCCTTTTTGATTGGCTATTGCAATAATCTGAGCCATAGTTACCCCAATTTAAGATTGTTTTTGTTCAAGTAAAAGCAAATGACGTTGTTCATCTAAACGCGGCACTTGCAACTCAATCACCTGACACGAAAATTCATGTTGCATTTGCTGCATTTCTTCTAAAGGAACCAAACCTTTCATCGCAGCGATGATACTGCTTTGATGCATGTACGGTCGTGCGGCATTGACAAAATCAGTCAGTGAAGCAAATGCACGGCTGGTAATCACATCGAATTGACCCAATTCACCAATCGAATCTTCATTTTCCACACGTGTTTGGACAGCAATCACATTTTTTAATTTTAAATCTGCAATAAACTGTTTTAAAAATCGAATCTTTTTACCATTTGAATCTAGCAATACACAGCAACGTTCTGGCTGGCACAATGCAATGATCATGCCTGGCATCCCGCCACCTGTACCGACATCGAGTAAACGACCCTCAGGTAAATCTTTTAAGATACTTAGACTATCCAATAAATGCTTCACCAACATTTCTTTCGGATCCCGTATCGCCGTGAGATTATAGGCTTTATTCCAGAGCACCAATGCATCTTGATATTTCAACAACAGATTTAAAGCATCATCGCTCAGGTCTAAACCTAAAGCCTGACTGCCCTGTTTTAATTCGTGGAAAAAAGGATGCATATCCGTGGAACATCTCTAAAAAGTTAGTTGCAGTATACCTATTTCTCTACTCAAAAGTAGTGGTCAACGATTAGCGTTTACACAGTTAAATGTATAAACCTGCTTTAATGTGTTGATCTAGCTCATTTAATCGCTCAGGCGTACCCACATCGACCCAAACACCCTGCATTTTTTCAGCACTCACTTGACCGTTAAGCATGGCTTGTTTCAATAAAGGTGCTAAAGGTCGTTTACCGTGTTCTAAATTTTCAAATAGTTTTGGCGATAAAACAGCCACGCCACTATAAGTTAGAGCCTCACCGATTTGCGCTTGCTCAAAAGTATAAGCTTTGCCATTGGATAGCACAAAATCACCCTGCGGATGTTGCACAGGATTAGGCACAAATACTAAATGCGCTAAATCGTCGATTAATTTGACCTTTAAAAGCGATGCAAAATCCATCGTTGTCCAAACATCACCATTGACCAAAATAAAAGGATCGTCACCCAAAAGTGGCAAGGCATTGATAATGCCACCCGCTGTTTCCAAACCTTCAGCTTCATGTGACCATAAAATTTTGACACCTAAAAGCGAGCCATCGCCTAAAGTATCTACCAGTTTATCAGCCAACCATGCCGTATTAATGATGATCTCGGTGACACCGATCTTTTTCAACTTTTCGATATGCCAGACAATCAAAGGTTTTTCAGCGACTTGCAATAAAGGCTTCGGTGTATGCAAAGTCAATGGACGCATACGATTACCCAAGCCCGCAGCAAGAATCATAGCTTTCATTAGGCGGCTACCTCATAACGACCATATTTTTCAATAAACTTAGGCATAACTATCTGCTGCATAAATTGCATAAAAGCATCCAATTCTGGATAAGCTTTGCTTTCTTCGAGTAAATACCACATCACACGAGGCAAATCTTTGAGATAACCCGATTTTCCATCTCGCTCAAATAAACGGACGAAAATTCCCAGAATTTTGATATGACGCTGTATCGCCATAAAGTCTGCTTCTTTTTTAAATTGTTCAAAACTGCGATTGATCTTGGCTTCATCGGGTAATAAATCATAAAAAAGCTGGAACCAACGATAAACCCGATCTGCATTCCACTGCACATACGCATCACGCGTAATCGAGATCAGATCATAGGTATCTGCACCAATCACCGCATCCTGAAAATCAATTACACCCAGTTGTTCTTCGCCTTCAATTTTCATCAAGTTACGACTATGAAAATCCCGATGCACAATCACCTGAGGCTGCTCAAGCGCAGTATTTGCCAATAAATCAAATACTTGATCGATAACTGTTTGCTGTTCTGCGCTTGGTATAATTTGAAGTGATGGCAGCATCCAATCTGTCAGCAACTTCATTTCGGTCAGTAACTTTTCATGCGAATAGATTGGGAAATGTCCCTTACCCTGAATCGATTGCAATTGAATCAGTTGCTTAAAGCTTTGTAGATAATAATGATCCACCGTGACATCATTGAGTAGAGTTGATAAGACCACATCACCAAAGTCTTCGAGTAGCAAAAAACCCTGCTCCAAATTTTTAGCAATAATATGTGGCACACGCACACCATGCTGATCAAAAAACTCATCAATCATCACAAATGGAGCACAATCTTCTTTTTCAGGTGGCGCATCCATCAACATAAAGGTATTATTTTGGTTAATGACGCGTGCATAGCGTCTAAAACTCGCATCTCCAGCTAAAAAGTGAACCTGAAAATCTTCAGTATTCAAAGCAGAGGCAATCCATGATTGTATCAATTGTTCACGTTGTGTATTCATTTGCAATAAAATCTAAAACTAGCTGAGATTTTGAAGTCATAAGTGTAGCCACTTATAAACTTTTTCTCTATGATGCGACAATAATTAATTGCGAATTAGCATACTTGGTTAATGAAACAATGAAGCATCAGTTTAAATTTAATCCTTTAGCGACCGCTATTTTGACACTTTTATGTGGTGGCTCCATACAATCAAGTTATGCTGAGTCGGATAATGCGGCTTCTAACGTTGATAATAAACAGCTCAAGGAAAGCATTCAAAAAGCTTATCCTGGTCAGGAATTTTTTGAGCAATATTATGTAGATAAATCTGCACCTGAAGCTCAGGTCAGAGATACAAAATCATTAAGCTCTGCCTTTTGTACAGGCACATGGATCACTCCCATCAGCCCAACCGCTCAAGCCGTAGATCCAGAAAAGGCAACTTCTGTGGTGACTGCCGACTATGGACATTACAATCCCAAAGGCGACTCAGAGCTGAGTGGTAATGTTGTAATTGATCAGGAAGGTCGATCTATTCGTGCCGACAAAGTCACCATTGATCAGACTCAAACCTATGCTGACGCTGAAGGTCACGTACAATTGGCACAAGGCGGGCTGCTTTCTCAAAGCGACAAGATCAATTACAATTTAAAGACCCAAACAGGTGATTTAAATAATAGTTTCTATATTTCTGAGGAACGGCATGCGCATGGTCATGCACAGCAAATCAATCGCACATCACCGACGACGATGGTTTTGCATGATGCGACCTACACGACCTGTCCTCCTGAAGAAAAACCAACATGGCAAATTAAAGCCAAAGAAATCAAGTTGGATCAGGACAGTGGTCGGGGCATAACCAAGGGCACAAAACTTTACGTCAAAGATGTACCTGTATTAGCAGTTCCTTATTTTAACTTTCCGATTGATGATCGTAGAACTACTGGGATTTTAAACCCCACCTTTGGTTTTTCCAATGATGGTGGTTTTGAACTTGCCGTTCCTGTTTATCTTAATCTCGCGCCTAACTACGATGCAACTGTGACGCCACGCTACTATGCTGATCGTGGTACGATGCTGGAAGGTCAGTTCAGATATATCACCGAGAACTTTGGTGAGGGTAAAATTTCTGGTGCTTACCTTCCTGAAGATAAAAAATATAATGATCAAGACCGTAAAGATTTAAAATTTCTACATAATTGGGATATCAATGATTATTGGTCAACCAACTTAGAATACAATTACGCATCAGATAAAGACTTTACGGCAGACTTAAACTCAAGTCCTGATTCAAAGACAGATTTAAATTTACGTCGTGCCTGGGTGTTAAATTATAAAAATCAAATTCCTGGCTTAAAAGCTCAATTAAAAGTTGAAGACTTTCAGACTCTAGATAAAACCGTAGCTGATATTGACCGACCTTATGCGCGTCTGCCTCAGTTTTTACTAAACTATGTCACGGGCAATCCTCTAGGGTTACAATACGAGTTTAATAACGACACCGCATATTTCAAAAAAGACATTAGTGATACTAACAACTATAGCACTCAGCCAAGTGGTACACGAATCTATAACCAATTCGCGGCACGTTATAACTTTAGAAACACCTATGCTTTTGCCATTCCTGAAGTCTCGGTTCGTAGCATTAATACATTTTATGATGAAAACACCATCAACGCTTTATATCCTGAAGGTGGAGCAACACCAAACGATAAAAATAAATCGGTGGTTGTACCGCAATTCAGTCTGGATACTGGTTTAACCTTTGAAAAAGATGGAAAATACCTGCAAACCATTACGCCAAGAGCATTTTATGCCTATGCGCCGTATAAAAATCAGACAGATTATCCAAACTTTGACACCACTACAGCTTCGATTAATTATGATCAACTGTTTAACCCATATCGCTTCTATGGACATGACCGTTTAGAAGATAATAACTTTATGTCTTTGGGCGTAAGTTATAGTTTATTTGATCCAGAAGGTTTAGAACGCCTGCGCGCCAGTGTTGGACAAAGCTACTATTTTCAAGATAGACGCGTCACTTTAATCAGTAATGATGAAAGCGACACGGAAAACAATACAGGGCCTGTGGTGAGTTTATCTAGCCAGCTTTCACAGCACTTTACCATTGGTGCAAATTCGGCATGGATGTCAAACGGTACGAATTCACAACGTGATTTTCAAATGTACTACACAGGTGACAAAGGAAATCTGTATAACTTAGGCTATTTTTATCGTAAAGAAATTCCAGATCGCCAAAATACTTATGATCAGGTGGTTGCATCCTTTATACAACCTATCCATAACAATTGGCGTATTATGGGCCATGTTCAATACGACCTTGACAATAGTGTCGCGCGTGAATATTTACTCGGTGTAAATTACGAATCATGCTGTTGGGGCGTTTCAGTCTATGGACGCTCTTATTACAATGACCTTGATAATCCAAACGATCCAAACGTCAATGTAAAAAAAGCGGTTATGGTCGAACTTACCCTGAAAGGCTTAGGTGGTGTAAATAACAAACTTGCATCTATTATGGAAAATCGAGTTTTAGGCTTTAAAGAAACTAATCAATCTTGGACACAACGTTAATGAAGACAAAGTATTTAAAACAGTTATTTAAAGCAACTGCCCTCGCAGCGGTTGTTTCTTCATCAATGCATAGTTTTGCTGCAACTCCTTCGGATGAAGTGATTGCAATTGTGGACAATAGTGTCATTTTAAAGAGCGATTTAGAACAAGGCGTTGCTGAGGCAGCCCATCAAATGCAAGCGCAAAAAAAAGAAGTTCCACCTGAACAATACTTACAGCTACAAGTTTTAGATCAACTGATTTTACGTGAAGCCCAACTTGAGCAAGTGAAACGTTATGGAATCAAGCCTGACGAAAAAGCGCTTAATGAAGCCGTACTTAAAGTTGCAAACCAATCTGGCAGCAAATCTCTTGAAGCTTTCCAGCAAAAGTTGGATGCTATGGCGCCAGGAACTTATGCATCCTTACGTGATCGTATTGGTGAAGATCTAGCCATCAGTCGCTTACGTCAGCAACAAGTGATGTCACGTATTAAAATTAGCGATCAAGACGTTGCCAACTTTTTAAAATCCCCACAGGGTCAAGCCATGTTAGGCAGTCAGGTTCATGTCTTACATGCACGTATTTCTGGTGCCAAAGCAGATCCGCAACAACTCAATCAGGTCGCTCAAGAAGTTAAAACCGCTTTAAATAGCAGCGATGATATTGCAAACATTGGCAAGACTTATTCAACCAAAGATATCAAGGTTGAAGGTGCGGATATGGGTTATCGTGACTTAGCCGATATTCCTGCGGAACTGGCAGCGCGTGTAAGTGCCTTACAAACAGGTCAAACCACCGAACTGATTAATGTCCGTGATGGAATTCATGTATTAAAACTACTTGACCGCAAAACAAGTGATCAAAAAGCGATGGTGGAGCAATATAAAACTCGCCATATCTTAATTCAACCTTCTGAAGTCGTCAGCCCTGAAAATGCCAAGCAAATGATTACCAGCTTATATAATCGCTTAAAAGCAGGTGAAGATTTTGCAACTTTAGCAGCCACCTTTTCCAATGATCCAGGTTCTGCTCGTGATGGCGGTAGTTTAGGCTGGGTAACTCCTGGGATGATGGTTCCTGAGTTTGATGAAAAAATGAAGAATACGCCTGTGGGTCAAATCAGCGAGCCGTTTCAAACTCAGTTCGGTTGGCATATTTTACAGGTACAAGATACCCGTAAACAGGATATGACGCATGAATATCAAGAGCGTATGGCGCGTCAAATATTAGGTGAACGCCAGTTTGATACCGAAGTGGATAGTTGGTTACGTGAAGTACGCTCTAATGCCTACGTCGAAATCAAAGATCCAACTCTGGATAAGAAAGCCCTTCAAGAACAAAGTCAGAAAAATAAATCTTAAAACTTGATTTTATAAAAAAGCCAGCAATTGCTGGCTTTTTTATTTTAACTTGTTCAAATTTAATCGTACACATCCTTCTTGACATAAAAAAACCCCGATTAAGATCGAGGCTTCTCTAAAATGATCAATTAACGATTATTTTCGTCTTCTTGATTATCTTCAAATTTTGTATCGCCATCAAAGCCTGATGATTGACCACCACCAAAGCCGCCTTGACCACCGAAGCCGCCACCTTGACCACCAAAGCCACCTTGACCACCGAAGCCGCCTTGACCACCGAAGCCGCCTTGACCACCGAAGCCACCACCTTGACCACCGAAGCCGCCTTGACCACCGAAGCCACCACCTTGACCACCGCCAAAGCCACCACCTTGACCACCGCCAAAGCCGCCACCTTGACCACCGCCAAAGCCGCCACCTTGACCTGCTGTTGCAGGAGCGCCAGCTGGACGTGGATTACGAGCAGGAACAACTGTAGAAATTGCATGCTTATAAACCATTTGGCTTACTGTGTTTTTTAATAGAACCACGTATTGGTCAAAAGATTCAATATGACCCTGTAGCTTGATACCGTTCACAAGGAAAATAGAAACAGGAATACGTTCTTTACGGAGAGAATTTAAGAACGGATCTTGTAAAGTTTGACCTTTAGACATGTTATAACTCCAAAAAAATTAAAAATCAGCGCAAAAAACCATCTTTAGTTTTCAATTAAAAATTATAAAAAAGATAGTATGTAAATTTTGCTTTATCCATAAGAGTTTCGCAAGTCTTCTTGAGCTTGCTTTATCGTTAAATAAGTTTTAAAACAGTGTGTTTCTTGCAAAGATCGTAACCAAGTGTATTGACGTTTTGCAAGTTGTCGTGTCGAAAATAATGCTCTATCTTCCATCTCCAGCTTATTTTTGTGACTTTTGTCACTTTTTAGAAGAAAATCGAGTGCTTGCCGATAGCCGACACATCGCATTGAGGGCAAATTGTCATTAATATCGTATTTTTCAATCAAGTATTCCACTTCATTTAAAAAACCAATATCCCACATTTTGCGTAATCTTTGTTCGATTCGCTGATGTAATTCTACTCGATCTGGCAGTAAAGCATAATTATGAAAAATGTAGCGATATGGTAAATTTTTAGGCTGTTCTGCTTGTAATTTTGTGATTGGCTGACCAGTTAAACGAAAAACTTCCAATGCCCGAATAATTCGTTGTTTATCTGAAACTTTGAACTTTTCTCCTGCAAGTGGATCCACCCGCGTTAATTCTTCATAAACAGCTTGCCAACCCTGCTCATTTGCTTTTTGTTCAATTTCCGCTCTAACCTGTGCATCTGCGTTAGGTAAATGATCTGAAAGCCCTTCAAGCAATGCTTTGAAATACAACATCGTTCCACCCACCAAAATCGGGGTTTTAGCACGTGCGTGAATGTCATCAATCAAGCGACTCGCATCTTCGACAAACTGGGCAGCAGAATACACCTCTAAAGGCGAAATAATATCAATCAGATGGTGCGGATAAAGTGCTTGTTCCTCTTGCGTAGGTTTAGCAGTACCAATATCCATATCTCGATAAATAAGTGCTGAATCCACTGAAATAATTTCAAAATGTCCACGTTCGTATAACTCACATGCCAGCGCAGTCTTGCCGCTGGCAGTCGGCCCCATCAGATTAATCACAGGCAAGTTTGATGACATTTGAGATTATTCTCCGCGAGCAAAAAGTTTATCGAGTTGATTAAGTGGAAACGCTCGCCATGTCGGACGACCATGATTACATTGACTGGCAAATTCAGTCTGTTCCATCTGACGGAGTAAGGCATTCATTTCCGAAAGACTAAGCATACGATGTGCACGTACTGCGCCATGACACGCCATGCCCGCCAAAATCTGATCGCGCTTTTGCATCAGTGCCTGAGCCTCATCATTTGGATCCAAATCATGCAACAGTTCAGGAATGAGCTTGTCAAAATCGGCTTTTTGCAAAATCGCAGGCACCCCACGAACAATGACCTGCTCATCGCCGTATTGATCGATTTCAAGCCCCAATCGAAGCAGTTGATTTTTTAAATCCTCAATGCGGGTGGCTTGCATGCGACTAATGGTAATAATTTTTGGAATTAAAAGTTGCTGAGATGTCCAAAACTCTGGTTTATCCCAAGCACTTTTCATTTGTTGCAATAAAATACGTTCATGCGCCGCATGCATATCAACGATAATCAGTCCTTCTGTATTTTGTGCCAAGATATAAATGCCATGTAACTGTGCAATGGCGATCCCTAAAGGAAACTCATCGACTGAAGAGGATGTTACAGATGTATCATGCTCAGTATCTGAACTTTCCCGAAGCGGCGACAAATACGTTTTCAGGGCATTATTGAGCTGCGTTGAACCGTTATAACGACTTTGGGGTGAATATTGAACAATCTGTGGACGGCTGGCATTAAAATCAGTCAGTAACTCAATAGAAAGCTCTGGTGTTGTTTCAGACTGATCTGATACTCGTGGCGACGTATCCAAATTTTTATGTAAAGCAAATTGTTCCTGATAACGCGGTTGAATGACCGTATTTAAAGCGGATGTCACCTGCTCATCAGCTTTCATTGCCTGAGCCAAATCCGTACTTGCAGTTTGAAACTGCGCTAAGGTTTCTTTGGCATAATGTCTGACGAACTCGTGCACTTCACGTTGGTTGAGGAAACGAATTTCATGCTTGGTGGGATGCACATTGACATCAATCTGCTCGGGATCAACCTCTAAAAACAGTAAATAACCCGCATATTGATGGCCATGTAAAATACCGTCATAAGCCATGCGCAGCGCATGAGAAATGGTTTTATCCTTGACGATACGACCATTCACATAAACATATTGTAAATCAGCCTGTGGTCTGGCATCAGAAGGGTGTCCAAGCCAACCTGACAAACGCATATTGATACTTTCACTATCGAGCCAATAAGCATTTTCGGTAAACTGCTGACCCAATAATTGCTGTACTCGCTGAAAACGCAAAGCACCGCTATCAGCAATCGGAAGATTGAGACGGATCTGATCGTTATGTTCAAGGACAAAACGAATATCAAAATGGGTTAAAGCCAAACGGCGAACAATTTCTTCAATATGTCCAAATTCTGTACCTGGTTTTTTTAAAAATTTACGCCGTGCAGGTACATTAAAAAATAAATCCTGTACACGAATATGGGTACCTTTTTGTGCTGCCACTGCTTGAACCTGTTGATGTTCAAAAGCGGTACCGTTCACTTCTACCTGATAACCAATCCCTTCTTCATTTTGACTACTCACCAAAGTCAAACGTGATACAGCTGCAATTGAAGCCAATGCTTCTCCACGAAAGCCCAAACTGACAATCGCATGCAAATCTTCAGCAGTTTGAATTTTACTAGTGGCATGTCGCATAACGGCAAGCGGCAAATCATCTGGATGAATGCCATTGCCATTGTCGATGATTTCAATGAGGGTTGCGCCGCCTTGTGCAACACGAATAATCAACTCGGTTGCTCCTGCATCAATCGAGTTTTCCAGAAGCTCTTTGACTACTGATGACGGGCGTTCTATTACTTCTCCCGCAGCAATCTGGTTGGCTAAAGCAGGATTTAAAGCATGGATACGACGCAAGCTAATTGAATCACTCATGATTCCAATGTTTCCTTTAATGCCTGATAAAGGTTTTCATCATTTAAAGACAATGTAACAAAACGCTGAAGATCATCTTCTGATTTTTCAATATTGATGACGAGATCTGCCTGTGGAATTTCATCTCCACCTTTAGAGGGCCATTCAAATAAAAATAAAGCGTTAGGCACTTCGAGATAGTCACGAATCCCCATCAGCTCTAATTCATAAGGATCATTTAAACGATAAAGATCAAAATGAAAAATTTCGTTATTGTTAATTTTATAAGGTTCAACCAGCGTATAAGTTGGACTTTTGACTGCACCTTGATGTCCCATGTGTTGCAATAAATAGCGTGTAAAAGTGGTTTTCCCTGCTCCTAGATCACCAATCAAATAAATCACACCAGATTGCACAAATTTAGCTAAATGCTGCGCAAACTGCTCAGTATCATTTTCACTATTTAATTGTAACGATAAGGAATATTGCATAGCACACACGACATGAATCGAAGAACGGAATATGATAGCATTTTCAGGCTTTAAAAGCCTACGCTAGGCGGACATCTGTTTTATTTTAAAACAAGCCATTTACATCTGTTTATTTTTATCACATTTCATGAACAAAATTGAGTTTAAACCGCCGATGATCAATGGCGTGAGTGCCAGTCAAGTCTTCTTACCCCACGATCGAGATCAAACTATTCAGACGGTTTTTCAATATCTCTACAAACATTTTGCACATATTTTAGAACAAGAATGGCGACAACGTTTTACAGAGGGTTTGATTTATGATTCGACTGGACAAATACTCTCAGTCGATAGTCCATATCAAGCCAGTACCCATATTTTTTATTATCGTTTTTTGGCGCATGAAATCCATGTTCCGTTTGAGCACCAAATTTTATTTGAAAATGAACATTTATTGATTGTCGATAAACCACATTTTTTAACCATCAGTCCGACAGGACAATATGTACAGGAAACATTACTGGTACGCTTAAAAAATCAGACTGGAATTGAAGAATTAAGTCCAATACATCGGCTTGATCGGGAAACAGCAGGAATCGTGCTATTTAGTAAAAAAGCTGAAGTTAGACACGCCTATCAGGAGCTTTTTGCCAAACGACAAGTCCAAAAAACTTACCATGCAATTGCAGCTTATGATCCAGAATTATATTTTCCCCAAACTCTTAATCTCTGTATGGAAAAAGGACAACCTTTTTATACCATGCAGATTAATCCTTGCGGTGAGCCCAATAGCGAAACCTTGATTGAATGTCTGGAGCATAATAAAACATGGGCAAAATATCAGTTAAAACCCCATACGGGTAAACAGCATCAACTGCGAGTTCATCTCAATTATTTAGGTATTCCGATTAAAAATGATCCTTTTTATCCCACTGTTCAACATAAAGCAGACGATGATTTTTCTGCGCCATTACAACTTTTAGCCAAAAGCATTGAGTTCACCGATCCCATCAATAGTCAGAAAATTTGTATTGAATCAACATTTGATTTGAGTTTGTCATACCAAAGTAATGACAAATGAACGATTTTTTATGTGCAAAATATTGAAATTACAATTTCTTGGTTTACAATGAATTTTTTAAAATTAAAAAATCATTCGGTTATTATTCATGCGAAAAACAGAAGTCTATCAGGTTCGCCTTGACTCACAAGAAAAGAAACAGGCCTTTGCTGTTTTTAAGCAACTGGGGATTACACCTGCTCAAGCAGTTCGTCTTTTTTTCAAGCAAGTGGTTTTGACTAAGTCTATTCCATTTACCATTGAGAACCAGAATATCAATATGGAACAGCTCTTAAAGCTGCGTAAAATGAAATCTGCGACGACGCAAAGCAATGGGTCTGCTATAGATACAGAACTTGATGATGATGCATTTTTTGAAGAGTTAAATGCGCTGTTAGGTGAAAGTGATCAACTATAAATACGCTTTACTATTTATAAATATAAACAAGTTTTAACGTTCTTCTTTAGATTTTTTCGTTATGCTCTCCATGTTTAGGATAATTAATAAAATATATGGAGAAATTAGATGATTGTAAGACGCGCGACATTAGAAGATTTAAATCAGCTTGCGGTGTTATTTGATGAATATCGTCAGTTTTACGGTGCTTCATCTAATCTTAAACAATCTTATAATTTTCTAAAACAACGCTTCGAAAATAAAGAAAGTGTCATCTTCATCCATGTTAAAGACGATGTTTTTACTGGTTTTGTCTTGCTTTATCTGGGTTTTTCTTCTGTCGCCTGTTCAAATTATTATATTTTAGACGATGTCTATGTGACCCCCATTTATCGTCGTCAAGGATCTGCCAGACAACTCATCGATACTGCAATATTATTTGCACGACATGAAAGTGCATTAAGGATTAGTCTGGAGACTCAGAAAACCAACGTCGAATCTCAACGGCTTTATGAGTCTATGGGATTTATTCAGGATGATGCTTTTCTTACTTATCACTGTTTTCTTAAATAATTTCACTGTGAATTTGATTGTTGTGCTGCCTGAATTTGTTCTTTATCTAAATAAATCCACTCCCCTAATTCAAGCTCAGGCAAATCCAATTCACCAATTTGCTGACGATGCAGCGCTTGAACTTTATTCCCTACTGCGGCAAGCATACGTTTAACCTGATGATAAACACCCTGATGAATGGTTAAACTGAGTTGGTACTCATTTAATAAATGAACATCTGTTGCAGCAAAAATTCCTTTTTCGTTATGTAATTCAACTCCTTTTTCTAGCGCGATTAATTGTTCCTGAGAAATCGGGGCGAGTGTCGTGACATGATAGACTTTTGGAACATGACGTTTGGGATGAGTGAGCGCATGTAAAAATTGACCATCATCTGTTAGTAATAATAATCCTGTTGTATCTTGATCTAAACGCCCAACCGCAGCGAGTCCACGTTCTCTTAAAATCTCTGGGAATAAATTAAAGACGCTTTGATGATGCTGAGGTTGATGTGAACATTCAAAACCTTGAGGTTTATTCAGCGCAATATACACTTTTTCGCGATAAGTATAATCTTGACCATATACTGAAAAGTTTAAACCATTCACATCGACACGACATTTTAGATCTGTTTGCACTTCGCTATGAATGCTTATTGCTCCATTTTTAATCAGTTGCTGACAACGTTTGCGTGAACCAAAACCTTGTGATTGCAACATTTTTTCCAAGAGCATAACAATATCCGAAATAAGCGATGGTATAGTTTAACTGATTTTTAAAATTTAACGCGACAAAATAAGCAGAAATAGCACAACTGCCACAGAAATTTAAAAGTTTAGCTTTGCTTAAATCAACTAGATTTAAGCAACAATACAAATGTAAAGTCTGAATAGCTCGGAAAATTTATTAATCAAATCTAAATCTTTATAAGTCTTATTTACTTGACTCTAAAATTACATTTAAATCAATTTTACAATCATTTAAAGATATTATGATTTTAAATAAATGCGCTTCATATTTAAGTTTATCATTCATATTTTTATTTATATGACTTATATTTTATAAATTTTAAATAAACCGTATTTAAAAAAATAATACATACAAGCAAGATACTTATATGTATTATATACTAATTAATTAATCCACACTTTTTAAAAAATATGTGATAACTCTAAAATCTAACCATTAGGATATTTTTGATTAATTAATTGGGTTCGGAGAATACCCATTCGTGTTGAAAGATTAGTTAGTATATATAAATCTCTCCTCCGATTCTGTGCTGGCAAAGCATCGACATCATAATTTATTGGCATCACGATTCCTTTAGGTATTGCTGCATTCATTCCATAAATTTTAGATATATCAATAGCTAAAGATTGTTGATCTGCATGAGTAAAAATTGCAACTTTACCCAAACTAATGCTTGCTTTCTTAACAATCATAGCGGCCACTTGATCAATACTTGCCGTAACGACTCCATTTGTATTGATAGTTGGATTACCGACTGAAATGACTTTATCGCTCTCTAGGTGATACTTTGACTTTAAGATAGAAGCCACTTCCCACTGTGCGTAAATTAATACTGGGTTCATTTGATAAAGCATATACACTGCATCGGCAATTTGCTCATTAATAGGTCCAGATTCTGGCATTGTATTACCACTCAATGCTGGGCGATATCCAAAGCTATAAGCTACGATTGTATTAATTGTATTCAAATCGAAAGTAGCAGTATCCCAATTAAATAATGTCTTAAACAGGTTCTGAGTCTGTGTATTTGCCAAAGTAGCATCATTCAATTCAGTCGTTAATTTACCTAACATTTGTCGCTTTAATTCAGCATCTGATGCAGCCAAAGTTGAAACTGTTGCAAAGACAGAGGAACCGATTGTACACAACCCCACAATAGAGGGCGCTAAAGTAAGAAAACGTCGACGTGTTAACATTATAAGATGTCCTAAATAAGGTATTAGCCTTGAGGGTATGCTTGCTTGGTTAATAGAATTGTTTTGGTATAAAGCTGTGCATATATATCGTGAATGAGGTATAGATCACGACTGCGTGTCCAAGGTTGCCCAGACTGCTCATCATAAATCATTGGTAAAGGAACCTCTTGAACCACGGCTGCCTGTATTCCACGTAATTGTGAAGTCAAGATACATCGTTTTGCGTGATCTCTATGGCCTACAATAGCAGCATTACCTAGTGCAGACGCCCCACCAGAAATTTTAATAATTGTATTGGCGACATCGTCAGTACTGAGATAGATAATAGTTCCATCAGATGCGATGATCGGCTCAATAGAAGTTAATACATCTTTTTCTACATGATATTTAGATGTTAAAAAACGAGCAATTTCCCATTGCGCATAAATTTTGACAGGCTTTAATTTATATATACTATAAATGGTATCCGCAAGTGCTTCATTCATCGGACCAGGATCAGGCATTGCTGCTTGATTTCCACCATTACTAGAAGTATTTCCACTTTGTTCATTAGGACGATTACCAAAAGCATAACCAATAATACTATTGATTTGATTCGCTTTAATTTGTGGTAATTCCCAGTTGAAGCAACAGTCAAGTATGATGGGAGAGACAATACTTGCGAGCTTAGCATCACCTAGTTGTAGATTCATTTTAGCTTCAATTTGTGTTAGTAAATTTGAGTCATTTATTGGCTCTTGATTACTTATTTCTTGCTGCTGGTCATTATCATTGCAACCGCTTAATAAAGTTCCCGCAGCCAGTGCTGTACCTATAGCTAGAAATTTTCTACGATTACTATTGGGAAATTCACTCATTATCTAATCCAAGATATATTTAAGTTTAAAAAAAGAATTTTAATGATTCAAGATCATGAAATTTTTGGATTTTAATTGTAATTAATGACAATAAAGTTAAAGTTTTTCTTTTATTAAATAATTTTCAATAGTAATAAAAATTAAATATATTTTGATTACTGTCCACTTCTTAATTGAATAATGCGATGGTTTGGATATGAAAAAAATTTTATTGGGCAGTCTTATTTTATCTGCTTGTACAACACAAGCTTTTGCAATGAATATATTATTAGTTAATGATGATGGTCTAACCAGTAATATTAAAGCTCTATACGACGAGTTAAAGACAGAGGGTCATAATGTTTTAGTCTCAGTACCCTGTTCACCACAAAGTGGACGTGGAGGTGCTATCGTAATGTATAGTACAACTGTAATAACATCTGACAATGATAAACAAATTGCAGCAGAAAATGGTTGTCATAATGGTGCAGCTCCAATAGGAGCACCTGCTGCTGGAACTTTTACTAAAGCGGGCTATACCAATGGTGACTGGAACTATGTCCATGGAACGCCTGTAATGGCGACCATTTACGGTTTAGATATTGTTGCTAAAAAGCATTGGGGAAAATTACCAGATCTAGTCCTCTCAGGACCCAATGAAGGACAAAATGTCGGAAAAGTAGTTATTCATTCTGGAACTATTGGTAATGTTCAATTATCTGCAGGTCGTGGGATTCCATCCATTGCATTAAGTGCAGATACTAATACAGTTGATGATAAATCTTTAAAAAATCCCAATTCTGCGATTGTGGCGAAGCAAACTGTAGTGTTGTTAAAAGAATTACAAAGTAAAGCGGGTAAAGAACCATTATTAGCCAAAGGTATAACTTTAAATGTTAATTTTCCAAAGAATTTAACAACCAATACTCCTTTTGCTTTTTCAAAAATTGGGACTTTTGATTTATACAATTTTAAATTTAATGTAAGTAAAGATAATAGTGGAAACAATCAATATGGTTTAGGCTTTGATGTGACATCTAGTACCCCAGCTTCTACTCAAATGTCTGATGAAAGTGTTGTCATGCAAAGTAAGATTGCCGTTACGGCAATGCAAGTTGCTTATGAGCAGCGACCCGCAGCTCAAGAATGGCTAAAAATACGATTAAAAGGGTTATTTAATAAGTAAAGGGGAATAAATTGATGAAACGTTACTTATTAGCTTTGTTTTTGAGTTTAGGTTTAACTGCTTGTAATGATGATCATAAGGATCAACAAAATACGATAGCTGAGTCGCCCGAATTAGCCCCAAACTTACCAGTAGGCACATACATTATTAGTACAGTCACCAATGAAGATTTACCGCAGGTTGGCAAGTATTATTTAGGACAAGATGGCAACAAGTTATTGGTACTCAATGATGAGCAAGATCGTGCTCAAATCGTGATGAGTTACGATGCAAAAAGTAAAACATGGCAAAGTAACCAGAAAGATAAAAATCTTGTTATTAAGCTAGATCATTATGAAAAAATTGTCGATGAAAAACTGGATATTAATCAGTTGATTGGACTCTATAACCTATCATTTTCCAATGGCACTACGATTCCTATCGAAGTGAAGGCTAACGGACAGATGATCGCTAAAGATCCAAACTGTACCTTTAATGGTGTGATAACTGCTAGCCAACTGGCAAATACCGCAATATATGCGTTGACAGATAATAAATGTGATTTACTAAAAAATAACACTCAAGGCTATATTGTTGTTGATGGCGATCTAGACCCAACAAGTTTTAGAATGCTTTCAAGTAAACTTGAATCACAAGATGTCTGGGCATTTTTAAATTAGTAAATGTAATGAGAAATGGTAACGAGCTTAAGTACGTTATCATTTCTCATATCCAGTATTTACAATAATTTAGCTCAAACGGCAACTACAGATATAATCAATCCCGACATTACTGCAAATATTTTCAATCAACTCATACCCTTCAACTATGTGTGGCTAATTTTACAGATAATGGCCTTCAGCTATATACATCCCTTATTGGCTGTGATTATCAAATATTAAAAAAGAAAAATGATATTTTTCAACCATTGGTAAAATAAAAAATCGTTATACAATATACCACTCCCCCAATATACGCTTTTATTACCATGATCATGTCACAGCTTGATGTCAATCTGTTGGTTTTACTCGTTTTACTGGCCTGTGGTATTTTCAGTCAAAATGCGGCAGTCACGATTGCTGCGGGTGTTCTAATCTTTTTTAAGCTTACACCATTAAGTCAATTTTTCCCTTATTTACAACAACATGGCTTAAATATTGGGGTTATTATTTTAACCATCGGTGTGCTTACGCCTATCGCCAGCGGCAAATTAAGTGGTGAGACGATTCTTAAATCATTCCTGAGTTACAAATCCATTTTAGCCATTGCAGTCGGTCTATTAGTGGCGTGGTTGGGCGGTCGCGGTGTTAAACTCATGACCAATCAGCCAGATGTTGTTGCAGGTTTATTGATTGGCACAGTGGCAGGTGTCGCTGTACTTCGAGGAGTTCCTGTCGGCCCACTGATTGCAGCAGGAATTTTGTCTTTACTGATTAGCTATCAATAATCAATTGATTAAAACCGCTTAAGTCTTCAGACTGTTTTTTTGATCGTTTTGATAAATACATTTGCTGATCTGCATATTCAAGTAATTGTTCAACGCTGTCTGCATGGGTTGGATAAATTGCAACCCCGGTGCTGGCTCGAATACTCAAGTTTTTATTTTCAAAGATAAATTCTTGATCACAAACAACATTGATTCGATCAACCACGTTCAAACTTAGTTTTGGATCAGTTAATTGAGTAAGAATAATGGCAAACTCATCTCCTCCAATACGAGCCAGATGGTCTTGAACACGAATCACCATTTTTAATCTTTGGGCAAATTCTTTTAAAGCAGCATCACCAACCCGATGTCCATACTGATCATTAATTTGTTTCAAACCATCCATATCAATCATTAACAAAGCAAAATAATTCTGAGTGGATTGAGTTGAAGCAAGACATCTTCTGAAATGATCTAAAAAATGACTGCGATTGGAAAGCTCAGTGAGCACATCCTGAGTCGCCATACGATAGAGTTCTTGTGTACCAAATCGTGTTGCATGATACATGGCGGCCGCAATCAGTTCAGACATCAGCTCGAGTAGTCTTAAGTCTCCTTCTGCAAAAGCGGCTACTTTTTTTGAATATATTTTTAAAACGCCTAAAGGTTCTTCACAATGAATAAGTGGAACCACCGCCATTGAACGAAGTCCTACATAACGACAGGCAAATACATCCACTCTTGGATCTGTCTCAGTATCTGGACTATATAAGATTTCTCTTTTTTCAATACAAAGTCCCGAAAGAGTATTTTTAACTTTTATGCGATGACCTAGTAGATTTAAATTATGATCAGATACTGAATGAACCACCATTTCATTGGTTTCTAAGAGTTCAATAATTGCTCCATCAGCTTCAATAATGTTCTTTGACTGTTGGGCAACCACGGTCATCACTGAGTCTAAATCTAGCCCCAATTTTACAATTTCAGTCTGCGTCTTGATCACAGAAAGTAATTGTTCGACTGTCGGTTGAAATTTACCTGACATTCTAAGCCCTAACCCGTATTAAAAATGATGACTTTTTGACTATTAAAATAATAAGGAAGTGATGGGAGGGAATTTTACGACTAATTATGCAAAATGCATAGAAAATAAACAGACTTATGCGCTCAAAAAGGGCACTTTTAATCAATCTGCCGAATGACCTACAATTTAAATAACGTCCAAGAGTCGTTCTTAGAAAGAATACCGACTTCTTTCATAAGTCCCTTTTATTTCTCTCTATTGAAGAAAAATAAAGAAGGTTTAAACAATGATGAAAGAAGTCTTATGATTAGGCTGAATAATAATTTATTCTTTTCTGAGAAAATTTTTCCAACTGTTTCAAGAAACCTTCAAAATAGCTTTTTTCTTTCTCGTCAGTCCGATAACCCGCATATAAAGTACGGCGCAAGCCTTGTGGTGCAACACAACTCAAACGACGACTTGTCACCCAGCCTTTTTGTTCATATTCATTCACCACCCAATCAGGCAAAGCTGAAATACCACGCCCACTGGCCACCAGTTGAATGAGCATCTGAGTTAAATCGGTGGTACGGATGGCTTTAGGCTGGATATTTGCAGGAAGAAATAGATGCGCCATAATATCCAGACGATGTTTATCAACAGGATATGTGATCAACGTTTCTTCAGCTAAATTTTGTACCGTGATATTTTCGCTACGCACCAAAGGATGCGTATTGGATAAGACCAAACGTGATTCATATTCAAAAATCGGAAAATATTCAATCCCTTTAAGCGCAATCGGATCTGCGGTAATGAGTAAATCGAATTCACCTGTTTGTAAAAGTTCATGTGGATTGGCTTCAAAACCCGAAGCAAAGTCCAGATCGACATCAGGATACTGTTGGCGATATTGATTTAATAATGGCATTAACCAGTCAAAACAACTGTGGCACTCAGACGAAAAAATAATACGTCCTGTCTGCCCATGCACAATACGCGTGATATCACTTTGTGCAATTTGAATTTGTGGTAACACATCATCAGCAAGTTTTAATAATCGTTGCCCCACATTTGAAAAGGTTACAGGTCGACTACGACGATTGACAACTTCCACCCCATACCAATGATCAAGTTCTTTCAGTTGATGTGAAATTGCTGAAGGGGTTAGACACAAATCATTTGCAGCAGCGACCAGTGAACCATGCTCACGTAAAGCCAGAAGCGTTTTAAGATGGCGAATTTCAAGCATAAAGTCGAATCAAAACAAAAGAGTGAATATTATTCATTATATCATGAAATTTATTAGCTTGTTTCAACCTAAATTTTATTTCATTATTCTTTTACTACATGAATATAGCTCAACTTATATGACTTTAAAACACAATCATCTTCTAGTTCCATTTTGACAGATCAAATAATTTGGATGCTAAATTCTTACTAAGATATTGAAAATAAAAATGTTATAAATTTTAAAATAATAAATATAAAAAACTATAACCAAAAACTCCAGACACTCTAGGTCAACGTTGACCTAGAGCTTTTTTTATCAGAACGATTGATCTATCAAATTCATCATGGAGTTATTGTGCAACATCATTAACTTGAGTTTGTGATTGAGCAACCATTGAAAGTAACTGATGACTTGCAACATTATCGTTTTGATCAAATATCACCTGATAAGAAAGTTTCTTTCCATCAAAATATGATTCCGCAGGCGTTCCAATGACTTCCCACAAACCAATCGAAGCGACATCTGCTAAGCCATGCCAAATCACACGACTGGTTTTATTTGCTTTGGAATAACCTTGTTGGAAAGTATAAATTTCTACACGTTGACCATCTTTATATTCACTTGCAACAGGTGCACCAAACTCAGCAATCACGTGATTACGTGAAATACCTGTATTTAGAACACTGAGATTTTTCTTACTGGGCTGATTACTTGCCATGACTACAGCACAACCACTACTAGTCAATACAGATACCAGCAACCCCACAGCCATACATTTTTTAACATCTTCATACTCATTATTCTGATTAACTCCATCACCGCATTAAACCCCGTAATGCAGCATGCAAATATATATTGTATATAACTTTTTTCAATCATTATTTATCGCGGTAAAGATGTTAAAAATCTTTAATCCCGAGTAAATTAGTTAACTATTACAATCTCTTTCCACTATAATTATTTCTTGATTATTCTCCCATTTCTCTCGATTTTTTATGTCAGCTAAATCAAATACATCGATTGCTTCGGGTTCACCCCGACAATATTCATTATTTTGGGTCATTTTAGCATTAGCGATTGGTGGCTTTTGTATCGGAACAACTGAATTTGTTGCGATGGGACTGATTCAGGAAATTGCCAAAGATCTACATATTAGTGTTCCAGATGCAGGTCATTTTATCAGTGCTTATGCACTTGGCGTGGTGATTGGTGCGCCAGTTATTGCTATTTTAGCTGCACGCATTCCACGCAAGTCGTTATTACTGGGTTTGATGTTGTTTTACGGCATTGCCAATGCTCTAACCGCTTTGGCTCATACACCTGAAACTGTTTTACTTTCACGTTTTATCGCGGGTTTTCCACACGG
The DNA here is from genome assembly GCF_000368825.1 of Acinetobacter ursingii DSM 16037 = CIP 107286. GTDB lineage: Bacteria > Pseudomonadota > Gammaproteobacteria > Pseudomonadales > Moraxellaceae > Acinetobacter > Acinetobacter ursingii. The sequence goes on from NZ_KB849717.1 coordinate 276,791, forward strand.
CGCTTATTTTGGTGTAGGCGCATTGGTCGCCGCAGAACTGGCTGGTCCTAAAAAACGAGCTTCCGCTGTTGCTCAAATGATGATGGGGTTAACCATTGCGACAGTTTTCGGTGTTCCATTGGCAACATGGCTAGGTCAACAATTTGGTTGGCGTTCAGGCTTTGAATTTTCCTCAATTATTGCTTTTGTTACCTTAGTTGCCATTGCCATTTTTGTACCCCAAATACCAGTACATTCAACAGCCAGTGTTAAAACCGAGTTAGCAGGACTGAAAAATATCCATATGTGGCTCACGCTTGCTGTGGGTGCAATTGGGTTTGGCGGCATGTTTTCGGTCTATAGTTATGTCTCACCTATTTTGACTGAATATACCCAAGTCAGTATCGATATTGTTCCCATTGCTTTAGCCATCTGGGGCGTTGGTATGGTGATTGGAGGATTATTGGCAGGTTGGCTGGCCGATCGAAATTTAAATAAAACCATTGTAGCCGTGCTTATTAGTTCGGCACTTGCTTTTGTTTTAGCCAGTTTCATGATGAGCCAGCTTTATACTGCGATTTTTGCCTTGTTTTTGATTGGACTCACGGTCATGGGTTTAGGCGGAACTTTACAAATGCGCTTAATGGATGTTGCTGGCGAAGCCCAAGGTTTAGCGGCATCTCTCAACCATTCAGCCTTTAATTTGGCAAATGCGTTAGGCGCTTTTTTAGGTGGATGGGTCTTGAGTCATCAGATGGGCTGGATCGCACCTATCTGGGTGGGTTTTGTTCTAAGTCTTGGCGGATTAGTGATTTTATTGATCGCCTTTGCGGTAGAAAAACATAAGAAATAAAAATCTTTGGCATGAGATCAATTTCAGTGACCTCATGCCTCTGGCAACTTTTCACCGCAATGAGGACAATATTTAAAGGCTTTCTTTTGTTGTTCCTGCTCTTCCAAATCTTTTTCACGGATCAATTGCATAATCACTTCATTGGTTTGCTCTTTGCTTAAACCTATTCGTTTACGGATTTTTTCGATTTCCTTTGTTTCATTTAGATAGTCTATCTGATTTGAAATCAGCAAATTTCTAAACTCCTGAGCAAGTTTTTGATTACGTAAACTTAATTCATTTGCAAGACCGGTCGCCAAAATACCTGCTGGCAATGCAGCCAAACCAACACCTAAAATCGTAATTACAGCGCCCAATAATTTGCCAATATTGGTGACTGGAGTCACATCGCCATAGCCCACTGTAGTCAGCGTAACAACTGCCCACCACATTGCCTCGGGAATAGAGCTAAATACTCCGGGCTGTGCTTTATTTTCAACCACATAGATACCACCCGCAGCCATAACAATCATAATCAGCAAAATAAATACAACTGCCTGAAATGAACCTTTTTCACGCTCAATAACCGCAAGTAAAATCTGAAGTGAAACGAAATAACGGGTCAACTTTAACAGACGCAGTAATCTTAAAATTCTCAAGAAACGTAGGTCAATTGGTACTATAAAGTTAAGGTATGCGGGTAAAATCGCCAATAAATCAATAATCGCACCGCCACTACTAAACCATTGCAATCGTGTTTTCCATGCAGGTTGATCTGGGTGCTCTTCTGCAACACACCATAAGCGCAATAAATATTCAATCGTAAATAGAGCGATAGAAACTGTTTCAAATAGATCGAAGAGTTTTTTGTGCGCAAAATAAATGGAATCAATCGACTCCAACATAACGGCTAAAACATTGGCAATAATCAAAAATATCAAAAAGAAATTCAGGAGACGACTTAAGTGACTTTCATAATCATGATTCTGTAAATTATTAAAAACAAAACGACGTAAATGACGTAAGGAAAATTTAGTCATCATAAATAAAAACTTATAATTATGCTCAATACTCGGCACAATTTAACATGCTCACAGTATTTGTGTCAGCTTTTAGCTTAATCCTAGTGAGAATGCAGTAACAGACAGGCAACAATTCTTCATTTGGTAATAGAGCAAGACTCTTTCATAATAAAATCATAAACTCAAATGCGTTTGCATGCAGTTTAACAATACTAACTATATAAATTATAACGTTAATCTATTCATAATAAGGCGGTTTTTATGGGCTTTAAACCAATTCCAGCTGCAATATCCTGTGCATTAACACTTATCATCTGGTTTATTATCCCAGTCCCTCAAGGAGTAACACCTGAAGCTTGGCATTTATTGGCCATGTTTGTAGGGGTAATTGCGGCCATTATTGGGAAAGCACTCCCGATTGGAGCAATTGCGATGATTGCCATTACGCTGGTTGCCGTTACGGGCGTCACCAACCCCAAACCCAGTGAAGCCATTAAGGACGCTTTAAGTAGTTTTGCCAATCCTCTTATCTGGCTGATTGGGGTGTCGATCATGATCTCCAAAGGGCTTCAAAAAACAGGGCTTGGAGCACGTTTAGGTTATCTATTTATTGCGGTATGGGGTAAACGAACCATTGGTATCGGTTATAGCATGGTGTTGTCGGAACTCATACTTGCTCCTGTTACGCCAAGCAATACGGCACGTGGCGGTGGAATTATCCATCCAATTGTTCGCGCTATTGCGACCAGTTATGATTCAGACCCCGCCAAAGGCACTGAAGGTCGTATGGGGAAATATCTGGCTTTGGTGAATTATCATGCCAATCCGATTACTTCTGCCATGTTTGTTACTGCAACAGCACCTAATCCACTGGTGGTAGATCTGGTCGCAAAAGCGACCAATACCCAGATTTACCTCAGTTGGACAACATGGGCAATTGCCATGATCCTTCCAGGGATCATAGCGCTCATTGTTATGCCGATTATCATCTATCTCATGTATCCACCTGAAATTAAACGAACGCCAAATTCAGCACAATTTGCAAAAGAACGCCTGAAGGAAATGGGGAAAGTGACCGTACCTGAGCTCATCATGTTAGGTGTCTTTGGCATCATGCTATTACTTTGGGCTGGTATTCCTGCCATGATCTTGGGTGATGCGTGGTCAGTGGATGCGACGACGACCGCATTTATTGGTTTAAGCCTCTTACTTTTAACAGGGGTTTTGACTTGGGAAGATATCCTCACTCAAAAAAGTGCATGGGATACCATCACATGGTTTGCTGCTTTAGTGATGATGGCAACCTACTTAAATAAGTTAGGTCTTATTACGTGGTTCTCTGGAGTTCTTGAAGCTCAGATTGCACATCTTGGACTCAACTGGGTACTGGCAAGTTTGTTGCTCTTACTGACGTATATGTATGCGCATTATATGTTTGCAAGTACTACAGCACACATTACCGCAATGTTTGCTGCCTTTTACACAGCAGGTATTGCACTTGGTGCTCCCCCAATGCTGTTTGCACTGATCATGGCGGCTGCATCCAGTATTATGATGACACTTACGCACTATGCAACAGGTACTTCACCGATTATCTATGGATCTGGCTATACCACTTTGGGAGAATGGTGGAAGGCAGGCTTTGTCATGAGTGTGGTCAATATTGTGATTTTTATCGTCATTGGTGGCATCTGGTGGAAATTTCTGGGCTACTGGTAAATTTGAAGTTCTATCCACCCATTAAAAAAGCCTGTCATGAAAAATCATGACAGGCTTTTTTGCAATATTAGGAAGGAATGACCACCAATTTCTTTTGTACAAATTCATTAAAACCTAGCTCAGAAAGTTCATGACCATAACCTGAACGTTTTACGCCACCGAAAGGTAACTCTGGTGCAGTTTGAGTCAAACTATTAATCCAGATCATGCCTGTTTCAACACGTGACGCTAGTTTTTTTGCTCGCTCAATATCTTTAGAGTGGATTGCACCGCCTAGGCCATAATGTGATTGATTGGCAATTTTTACAATCTCATCGTCGTCTTTAGCGACATAAAGTTGAGACACTGGGCCAAAAAACTCTTCATACCAAGCAGGATTACTTTCTTCAATATTTTCTAAAATGGTTGCTTCAAAAAAGTTACCTGCTCCGTCAATAGGTTTACCACCCAATACTAATGTGGCTCCAGCATCAACAGCCTTGACTACCTGTTTATGTAAGTTTTCTGCTGCCGAAGCCGATGATAGAGGCCCCAGACTTGTCGACTCATCTAGTGGATCGCCTGTTTTTAGGTTTTTAAATGCTTCGATCATGCCTTGCTTAAATTGCTCAGCAATTTTTTCATGTAAAATAAAACGCTTGGCTGCGGTACAAACTTGCCCTGCATTATTGATACGTGCCTGACAACCGACCTTAATCGCACGTTGCAAATCGGCATCATCCAATACGATAAAAACGTCATTTCCGCCCAATTCTAGCGTCGACTTCTTAACATATTTTCCCGCCTGTTCGGCAACGCTACTTCCCGCACCTTCTGAACCGGTTAAGGCAACACCCTGTACACGCGGATCTTTAATAATCTCAGCAACCTGATCGGTTGAAATAAATAAATTGGTCCATACCCCTGCTGGTGCACCTGAATCATGAATAATCTTTTCAAAGGCTTCTGCACATTGCGGAACGATACTGGCATGTTTAGCTAGGACTGGATTACCAATCGCGCAGTTCGGCGCAAATACCCGCATAAGTTGATAAAAGGGAAAATTCCACGGTTCGACTGCCATAATCACACCCAGTGGATGATGTTCAACCCACGCTTCACCTATTTCAGTCGGATACTTTTGTGGGCTTAAAAACTTCTCGGCATTTTGTGCATAATAATCTGCAATATTGGCACATAACTCCACTTCACCAAGGCTCTGTTTGATCAACTTACCCATTTCTGTAGACATAAGTTGTGCCAGTTTTTCTTTATTTGCTCTTAACTGACTTGCTACTTTTTTGAGTAACGCAAGACGTTTTTCTAGGTCTTTTTTAGACCAATCTGATTTTAATAGCTTTTCAGCACGATCCAGACTTTCATCAATTTTAGCTTGATCATGAAAGTCATAAGTTTTAAGAATTTGACCGTTAAAAGGATTTACCGACTGATAACTCATGGCTATCTCCAATCATTATGTTTATCTTAAGTGAAATTTGAATGGTTTAAACATTTCAAAATGCGTTGGTCGAGCAACATTGTGTGGCGTTATTTTGTTTGCATATCTGTTAATCAGATGATTCACCAAAACACGGCACTATTTGTACACCCACCCACATTAAAGAGAGTTAAAGACATTGAATAGGCTTTGCAGCAAAACGCCTTCAAAGCCTCACTTATTGATACAAAATCTTGGTTTAGATAGCGTTTGAGTAAGTAAATCCATTCTTTTTGTATGTAGAAAATCATCCATAAGAAATAAAAAAACCTGATTTGATTGATCAAATCAGGTTTCTGAAAATTGCATCAAGTTTAAGTTATATACCACGCCAATCTACACGTGCATTACGTTCAGTTTCATAAATTCGTTGTACATATTGCCCCAAAGGTAAACTGAGTAAATAGTCTTTATATTGACGTAATTCAGGTGAACTGACTTCATTATTTTCCCGTTCCCACGGTGTTCCTGAAAGCTCCAAAATCGGCGCAAGCATTGCACAAACGGCAATATCGGCGAGCCCTAAACGATCCCCAACCAAATAACGTCCAAAATTATCAATAAGGCGTTCATTCAGGACCAATACCAATTCATTCATACGCAGTTTAGATTGGGCAATCTTTTCTTCCTGAAGCTCATAGCTTTTGGTCACTAAAGTTTTCAAAATCGGTTTTGAAAACTTTTCAAACTGACGCAAATAGCCCTGTTCACCCATCATGATTTCAAGCGCTTCATCACCATGCGTCAGTGCATGCCCCAAACTCCAGCGACGTACATGAACGCCTAGTTCGTCAGCAATTTTATCGATCTCAATAGCCAGTTCACGTAAATGCGGATCTCGACGTAATAATGAATGTTCGGGGTAGTGATCATCCAGATACAACGCAATTTGAGTTGATTCAGCAATCCATCTTTTATCATCTTTTAAAATCGGAAGTTTATTTTGACCCGTTTTTAACTGGGCAAAAGCACGATGGAAACCAGGAATCAAGTTATGCGCAACATAATCCAATTCCTTATGATCAAGTAACCAGCGAGCTTTTTCACAATAATGGGACAAAGGAAACTGGTATAAAACCCGCATAAAAACTCCAATTTATTTTTTTAGTCAAACAATTTTAAAAAACAACATCTTGTTTTGCTTACTTTAAAAGTAACCCAAAATGAAAACAATGTACTTTTTGTGCCAAACATTGGGCGAAATCGTCTATTGGCACAATCTGCAATCCGATTTGGATACCTATAATTTATATGTTTTTCCGCGCTAGATATCTTTAAAACAAATAAATACGATATAAAAAACCAAAATTCAAATTATCAAAAATAAATATATCATTGATTTTTATAAATTTAATATTATTCAAAAAATAACTTAATTTAGATCAAAAATGATTAAGCACTTTTCTTCATAAACTACGCGCAATACTTCGTTTAACCATTAGGTATATTTTTTCTAAGGTACCTCTATCTATAGTAGGTATCATTATGTCTGAGTTAAATTTCTATCCTACCCGATCGGTTCAAGTCATTCAAAACGATCAACAAGCAATTAATGCAGCTTATCAAGTTGCAGATTTTGCGCTGGAAGGTCGTAATCAACGTGATCAAAAGCGGATTTTGCCCTTTGAAGAAATCGATCAATTTAGCCTAAAAGGTTTAGGCGGCATTCGTATTCCTAAGCGTTACGGTGGCGCTTTCGTGTCCAATAAAACACTGGCTCAGGTATTTCGGATTTTAAATAAGGCAGATTCAAGTGTTGGGCAGATTCCTCAAAATCAAATTAGCTTACTGAATTTAATTGATCTGATGGGAACAGAATCACAAAAACGATTTATTTTTAATGAAATTCTATCGGGTAAACGCCTTGCCAATGGCGGCCCTGAACGTCATACCAAAGATTCGAAAACACTACAGACCACCCTCACACTTAAAAATGGCAAGTATTATCTGGATGGTGAAAAATTTTACTCCACAGGCAGTATTTTTGCGCACTGGCTTGCGATTAAAGCCATTCATCCAGAGGGTCATGTGGTTTTGGTGATTGTAGACCGACACAGTGACGGGATTGAAATCATCAATAACTGGAATGGCTTTGGACAAAGAACCACGGCAAGTGGCACGGTAAAACTGCATCAGGTCATCGTTGATCCAGACTTGATTTTTGATGAACGTATTTTAACTCAGGCACCCACCTATCGTGGTGCGTATTCACAATTATTACAGGTCGCCATTGATGTCGGAATCGCTGAAGCGGCTTTTGCAGACCTTATTTCAGCCGTGAAAAAAGCCCGTCCTATTCTCGATGCACAAGTGGAAAAAGCCAGTCTAGAACCTTATACCCTGCAAGAAACGGGCAAGCTGGATATTCTCCTCAATGCTGCGATTTTACTTCTGGATGAAGCAGCTGAGTATCTGGATGAACTGGATCAGCTTGATCAAGTCACCGAACAACAAGCAGCCAAAGCGTCGATTTTAGTGGCAGAAGCCAAAGTCTATGCCAATGATGCAGCCTTACAGATTTCAGAAAAATTACTCGAACTGGGCGGTAGTCGTGCCAGCTTGAGCCAATTTAATCTCGATCAACACTGGCGTAATGCACGCGTGCATACCTTGCACGATCCCGTGCGCTGGAAAATACACGCCATTGGCAACTATTACCTGAACGGTACTTTGCCTGCTCGTCATGCATGGATCTAAGGAGATAATAAAATGACCTCTTATCAAGCCATCCATCAAGCGGAAAATGATCTTGTTAATCATCCAAGTACCCAACATTATTCTACGGTACGTGTGATTCAAAATGATGCTGAAGCACTTGACATCGCACAGCAACTTGCCGAGCAATTTAAAACTCAAAGTATCGAACGTGATGCACAGCGTATCTTACCTTTTGCTGAAATTGAGGCTTTTAGTCAGTCTGGACTCTGGGCGATTACAGTCCCCAAACGCTATGGTGGTGCGGAAGTATCTAGCCTCACGGTTGCCAAAATTATTGCGTTATTGAGTGGCGTTGATGGATCTATCGGACAGATTCCGCAAAACCATTTTTATGCGCTGGAAGTGTTAAGAAATACAGGAACTGAAGCACAAAAACAACGCTTATATCAGGAAGTTCTCGATGGTGCACGTTTTGGTAATGCATTGGCAGAATTTAAACCGAAAAATGCCAGTTTAAAACAAACAGCGCTGATTCCTGTTAAAGAGGGTTATCTGATTAATGGTGAAAAATTTTACTGCACGGGGAGTTTATTTGCGCATCGTATTCCGACCTTAGTGGTGGATGCCGAAGGTCGTGAATATCTAGCTTTTGTGCAACGTCAAAGTGAAGGATTGAGTTTAATTGATAACTGGACAGGTTTTGGCCAACGCGTCACAGGCAGTGGTAGTGTCAAGTTTCATCAAGTCTTTGTTGCTGCCGAAGATGTCATTCCATTCGATACAGCTTTTCAGCAACCGACACTGGTTGGGCCTTTTGCACAAATTATGCATGCAGCGATTGAAGTGGGGATTGCCCGTGCTGCTTTTGAAGAAACTCTAAAACGGGTACATCTGGCACGTCCGTGGATCGATTCCAATGTTGAAAGTGCCGCCGAAGATCCACTCACGATTTATGAAATTGGCCGTGTTGCCACCGATATTCGTGCCAGTGAAGCATTACTCAAGCAAGCAGCACACTCTATTGATGCAGCAAAATTACAAACCAATGCTGAAACGATTGCCAAAGCATCAATCGATGTGGCAAAAGTTCGAGCGCATAGTAGTGAGACAGCTCTGAAAGCTTCATCAAAACTGATTGAACTGGCAGGCAGTCGTGGCAGTCAGGCTGAGGATGGTCTGGATCGTTTCTGGCGAAATGCGCGCGTTCATACCTTGCATGATGCCGCGCGTTGGAAATATTACTTTATTGGAAATTATATTTTAAATGGCATTCTGCCTCCACGCAGAGGCACATTGTAATGACAAACAAATTACCAAAGAAAATTATACTGAATGCCTTTGATATGAACAGTGTCGGTCATATCAATCATGGTTTATGGACGCATCCGCGTGATCAGTCGCATCGTTTTAATGAGTTAAGTTATTGGACTGAGCTGGCAAAAACTCTGGAAGCTGGACTATTTGATGGTTTATTCATTGCGGACATTACAGGGGTTTATGATGTCTATCAAAACAATATTGATCTGACTTTACGAGAATCGATTCAACTGCCGAGTCATGATCCTAGTACCTTGGTTTCTGCAATGGCCGCGGTCACCCAGCATTTGGGTTTTGGGATTACTGTGAATTTAAGTTATGAAACGCCTTACCAATTTGCACGGCGTTTTGCCTCTCTGGATCATCTGACACAAGGTCGTATTGGCTGGAATATTGTCACGGGCTATCTGGATAGCGCAGAACGTCTCATTGGTCATTCAAGTCTCAAAGATCACGACCTGCGTTATGAACAGGCCGAAGAGTTTTTACAGCTTTGCTATCAATATTGGGAAGGTTCATGGGAAGATGATGCGATTCAAAAAGACAAAATCCGTCGTATTTTCACTGATCCGAGCAAAGTTCACGAAATTCAGCATCAAGGACGTTTTTACCAAAGTCAGGGCGTGTTTCAGGTCGCGCCATCCATTCAACGTACCCCAGTTTTATTTCAGGCAGGTGCTTCCCCACGTGGATTAGCATTTGCGACAGCCCATGCCGAATGTATTTTTATTGGTGGTGATCAACCAGAAAAAATTCGTCAGCAAGTTCTTAAAATTCGTGAACTTGCGGTACAGCAAGGTCGCCAAGCCAGTGACATTAAAATTTTTCTGGGCATTACCGTCGTAACTGGAGAAACAGAACAAATTGCTCAGGAGAAACTGGCAGAGTATCGTCAATATGCCAGCCCAGAAGCAGGACTTGCGCATTATGCCTCCTCAGTTGGCATGGATTTATCCAAATTTGCAGATGATGAAGTGATTCCTTATCAAAAAAGTAACAGTATCGCGTCTGTGAATGAAAAATTCAAAACTCAGCAAATCACGAAAAATGATCTAAAAAATCAGCATGTTTTGGGTGGACGTTATCCATTGATTGTCGGGAGTGGCAGCCATGTCGCAGAGCAACTGATTGACTTGATGGATGACACAGGCATTGACGGTTTTAATTTGACTCGTACTGTAGCACCCGAATCACATCAGGATTTTATCCGTTTCGTGGTTCCTGAATTACAACAACGCGGACGTTATAAAACGGAATATCAGGTGGGTTCTTTACGACACAAACTGCATCAACAAGGTGATCGTCTTGCTGCATCGCACCCTGCCGATGCCTTCCGATGTCGACCTTTAAAACAAGAAAAATCTTCTCACCTTTCACAACATATTAGCGCTTAAATTTTGGAGTATCAGATGACTCAATCATCTTTCACATCACGTTCATCGAACAAAAAACTGATTATATTCGGGGCAATTTTTGTCATTTTAATTATTGGTTTATTCATCTGGAATAAACAACGCCAAACGCAGAATGAAGAGTTGGTGATTGGCATTAGCCCACCCTTTGCGCATCCCTTACAGGCTGCGGCTAAAGAAGCTGAGAAACAAGGCATTCATGTTAAGCTGGTTGAATTTTCTGACTGGAATACGCCCAATATTACCTTGAATAATGGTGATATTGATGCCAATTTTTTCCAACATCAACCTTTTTTAAACAATGCCATTAAAGAAACAGGCTATAAGCTTAAAGCGTTTGGTGTAGGTGCGGCTTCGCATGTCGGACTGTATTCCAAAAAATATAAAAGTCTGGATGCTTTGCCACAAAATGCGCGTGTGGTCATTCCAAACGATCCTGTCAATCAAGGACGCGCGTTATTGCTGTTACAACAAGCCAAACTGATTCAACTGAAAGACCCAACTAATTATTTATCCAAGTTAAGCGATATCTCATCGAATCCTAAAAACTTACAATTTATTGAAGTAGAAGGCCCACAAACGGCACGTGCTATTGATGATGTCGATTTAGCCTTTGGCTATCCACATTATTTACGTTTGGCCAAAACCGCTGATCCTGAAAGTGCCTTAGTGCTGGACGATACTACCAATAAACGTTATGCGATTTTATTCGTGGTGCGTGATGATTATCAGGACAAAGGCGATAAATTGAAAAAATTTGTCGAAATTTATCAAACTTCGCCTGCGGTTAAAGCAGCGCTGAATGAAGATTTGGGGCCAAAACTTTGGTTCCCAGGTTGGGTATAACTTACATTCATGGAGTTAAGTCATGGTCAGTTTGGGCGCTCAAGTGAGTTTTGCAGTTCCACATATTCAAATTCGCTCACTCAATAAAACCTATGATACTCAAGGTCAACAGGTTGAAGCATTAAAAGAGATTAATCTGGATATTCCAGAAGGTAAAATTGTTGGGATCATTGGAAAAAGCGGTGCGGGTAAATCCTCTTTATTGCGTACCCTGAATGGACTTGAGCAACCGAGTTCAGGCTCAATCAAGATTCATCAAGATGAACTGACCACACTGGATCACTCACGTTTGATCAAGTTACGTCAACGCATTGGCATGATTTTTCAGCATTTTAATTTAATGTCGGCCAAAACGGTATGGGAAAATGTGGCACTCCCACTCAAAGTTTCTGGCTATGCCAAATCCGACATCAAAAATCGCGTCGATGAAGTTTTAGCTTTGGTAGGGCTCAGCCATAAAGCTGAGCAATACCCTTCTCAGCTTTCAGGTGGACAAAAGCAGCGTGTCGGCATTGCCCGAGCACTGGTTCATCATCCAGAAATTTTACTCTGTGATGAAGCAACCTCAGCGTTAGACCCTGAAAGCACTGCTGTCATTTTGTCTTTACTGAAAAAAATTAATCAGGAACTTGGCATTACCATTGTCTTGATTACTCATGAAATGCAAGTGATACGTGAAATTTGTGATCAAGTGGTGGTGATTGAACAAGGTCAAATCGTCGAATCAGGACAAGTGTGGTCGGTCTTTTCCAATCCTGTACAGCCGATTACTCAAGAACTGTTAAATCTGGAACAACTGGATTTACCATTTCAAGTGCATTCATACCTTCAAGCAGACTCCACCCATACGATTCTTAAACTGAAATATCAAAGCGATGCCCAACATGCGCCTGATCTGACGCAACTTCTAGCGAGCTTTGATACCCCTGTGTATTTGTACCAAAGTCATGTAGATAACATTCAACAACATTTGATTGGATCGTGGGTGGTCGGCATACCACGACTCAATCTTGATCTAAATCATTTAAAACAACAGCTTACATCGCTGATTCAACATATCGAGGTGATCGGTTATGCACGACCAACTCATTGATTTATTACTGACAGGAACGCTCGACACCTTGATCATGGTCGGGGTTTCCGCTTTATTGGCATTTCTCATCGGGTTACCACTCGCTGTAATTTTAGTCAGTGCCTCAGAAAATGGTATTTATCCTTCTCAGGCCATCAATCAACCGATTGGCTGGATTATTAATATTACCCGCTCTATTCCCTTTTTGATCCTGATGGTCGCCCTGATTCCCATCACCCGCTGGATTGTCGGAACCAGTTATGGCGTTTGGGCTGCGGTGGTTCCACTGACCCTTGCCGCGATTCCTTTTTTTGCTCGCATTGCAGAAGTTAGTTTACGTGAAGTGGATCAAGGACTGATCGAAGCCGCACAAGCGATCGGCTGTAATCGTCAGCAGATTATCTGGCATGTGCTATTGCCGGAAGCATTACCGGGCATTGTGGCAGGTTTTACCGTGACCATCGTCACCATGATTAACTCTTCCGCTATCGCAGGTGCGATTGGTGCAGGCGGTCTGGGGGATATTGCTTATCGATATGGCTATCAACGTTTTGATTTAACTGTGATGTTTGCGGTGATTGTAGTGCTGATTGTATTGGTGATGTTGATTCAAGCCACAGGAGATACGCTTTCTCAACAGTTAGACAAACGTAAAATTTAAACTTGTGATGATTTGCACTTAGCCATGACCTGACTTTGTCATGGCTTTCATGTAAAATCAGCGCCAGTTTTTAATTTATATTTTTGTGAGTCCTCTCATGGGTTTTAATTGTGGTATTGTCGGCCTGCCAAATGTTGGTAAATCAACACTTTTTAATGCACTCACCAAGGCTGCGATTGCCGCAGAAAACTTTCCGTTCTGTACCATTGAACCCAATACTGGCATCGTACCAGTACCTGATGCACGTCTTGATAAACTTGCAGCGATTGTAAAACCACAGCGCATTCTACCAACCACGATGGAATTTGTAGATATTGCAGGTCTAGTCGCAGGTGCATCTAAAGGTGAAGGTCTGGGGAATCAGTTTTTAGCCAATATTCGTGAAACCGATGCGATTGCACATGTGGTACGCTGTTTTGAAGATGAGAATGTCATTCATGTGAATGGTAAAATCGATCCACTCGATGATATTGCTACGATTAATACAGAACTAGCATTGGCCGATCTTGAAACTGTAGCTAAAGCATTATTGCGTCTGACCAAATCTGCAAAAGGCGGCGATAAAGATGCCATTGCGACCAAAGCCGTATTAGAAAAAATCCAGCCTTTACTGGATGAAGGTAAACCTGCCCGTGCGGCGGATTTAAGTGATGATGAACGTAAACTTGTTCGTGGTTTTGGTTTAATGACTTTAAAACCAACCATGTATATTGCCAATGTTGCTGAAGATGGTTTTGAAAACAACCCGCACTTGGATGCGGTTAAACAACTGGCAGCAGAAGAAAACGCCATTGTAGTGCCTTTATGCAACCAGATTGAAGCAGAAATTTCGTTGCTTGAAGATGAAGATCGCGCAGAGTTTCTTGAAGCAATGGGTATGCAAGAACCAGGTCTCAATGTCGTGATCCGTGCAGGTTATGCCCTCTTGGGTTTACAAACTTACTTCACCGCAGGTGTACAGGAAGTTCGTGCATGGACAGTTAAAGTGGGTGCTACAGCGCCACAGGCGGCTGGTGTCATTCACACTGACTTTGAAAAAGGCTTTATTCGCGCAGAATGTGTCGCCTATGATGACTTTGTCCAATACAACGGCGAAGCAGGTGCCAAAGAAGCAGGTAAATGGCGCCTTGAAGGTAAAACCTATGTGGTACAGGATGGTGATGTATTGCACTTCCGTTTTAACGTGTAATCACGACTCGACTTAATCAATTATAAAAAACCAGCACTGCTGGTTTTTTTATTGTCTATATAAATTTATAAACAATAAATACAATGATAATGATTATCAATATATTTACATAAAAACTAATATCCCCTAAACTAAATCTGATTAAAACACTTTGATTTTACGAATTGATTTAAAAAGGATCATTTTCATGGCGTACACCCTACCCGCGTTACCTTATGCATACGACGCACTTGAACCCAATATCGATGCTAAAACGATGGAAATTCATCATACCAAACATCATCAAACGTATATCAATAATATCAATGCCGCAATTGAAGGCACTGCATGGGAAAAACTAGCAGTCGAAGAACTGGTATCAAAGGTCAATGAAGTGCCTGCCGATATCAAAAATGTAGTGATTAACAATGGCGGTGGTCATGCCAACCATTCTTTGTTCTGGACAGTCATGAGTCCTCAAGGAGGTGGAAATCCAACAGGTGCAGTTGCAACAGCCATTGAACAAGAGCTTGGTGGTTTTGATGCATTTAAAGAGGCCTTTACCAAAGCAGCGATTAGTCGTTTTGGGAGTGGTTGGGCATGGCTCAGCGTCACCCCTGAGAAAAAACTCGTAGTAGAAAGTAGTGGAAATCAGGATTCTCCACTCATGAATGGCAATACTCCAATTTTAGGTCTGGATGTATGGGAACATGCCTACTATTTGAAATATCAAAACCGTCGTCCTGAATATATTGCTGCATTTTACAATGTGGTGGACTGGAATGAAGTCAATCGTCGTTATCAAGCAGCAATCCAATAAGAGGTTCAGCTATTTTGCATACAGGTTCTTATGACATGTCCTTTCCTGCACTATTGCGTTATACGATCGGTATTTTAATTTTGTGCGGAGGATTCATGGTGTTTTTTCGCCATTTTTTTCAAATTTAAACCCCACATGATTGTATATTTGTCAAAATAGCGACCTAAGCTCTATTGTTTTGTTTACAATAGGGCTTGCTTTTATATGCTGGTTCAATTGTCGATTAAATGCATCAAACTTAAATCTGAATTAAAAATAAAATCATTACTATAAATCTTAATGTTTTTAATTAAATACAACACAAAACTACTCTTTTTGCTCAGTATGTGATCTTCTATTTTTTAATCAGGTACTAATGCCTTATATTCATCAGAACACTATGAAAAAAATTTCTGTCATCATCTTAAGCAGCACCTTAGCATTTATGAGTGCAACTGCATTTGCCTGCCCAAAAGGAACCTCACTACAAGGCGGAACTGGCCCAAATCATAAAGGTGGTAAATGTGTGGCTGTATCAGGTGCTAAAGCAAAACCAACTAAAGCTGAAGCGAAAAAAACCACGCAAACAGTAAAAACTACAGAAGTGAAAACAACTAAACCAGAAAAAGCTAAAGCCGCTTCGACTACCACGACCACCTCAACAACAACCAGTCACCAAAACCATTAATCTGTTTTTCACAAAAATTGAATCATAAAAAAGCGAGATTCTTTTGAATCTCGCTTTTTTACATAATCATTTAATTAGCGTTTGGGATCAGTATTACCTAAAGCAGGGTTAGCAATGGCATCCTTACACTGCGATTTATCCCGTTCGTAATCTGCTTGTTTCTGGGTCACGGTGGCACTGTTGTCTTTTGTTTCTCTTGCCCATGTATCAAGCGAAGTTAATGCCTTACGACATAGCGCATATTTACCTTCAGTGACTGAATCTGTCATTTTGACATTAATTCGCCAGTCTGTACTGAGTTGGCGTAGTGGTTTTCTGACTTGCTCATCAATTTGATCCACTTTTTTTGTATATACAATCGGATCTATTTGATTAATCAAATCCCATGCTTTGTGTGCATAGGTGGTTGCATCATTGGTTAGTGTGGGAGCAGCTTTAATTTCAACCTTGTCGGTCTGCTTCTGCTCATTTTGATTACAGCCAGAAAGCATAGCCAAAGTTAAAAATACGGGAGTAAAAATCAAAAATTTGGGTGTTGAAGTGATCATCAACGATTACCTGTCTCAACATTTCGCCCCTATGCTAGTGAATTCCAAGACAATACTCAATCTTTATGAATTTGTTTTTTGAAACCTAAGAATTGTTGATGTTACATTGCTATTTTATGAGTTTGACCTAAACGTGATCATTAAATGTCTCAAATTAAAATCTATGCCAACCAAAGTACCATTCAAACATCGAATGACCCTATCAAATGCAATTCACCAAGCTTTGGTAATGACTCTTCAATACCCAGAAGATAAACGTTTCCATCGATTCATTGCACTAGCTCCAGAAGACTTTATTTATCCTCTGGACAGAAGTGAAGCTTATACCATCATTGAGATTTCAATGTTTTCAGGACGGCAGGCAGAAACCAAAAAACGACTGATTCAACAGATTTTTAGCAACATTCAGGCGCAATGTGGAATCAGTCCACAAGATGTAGAAATTACAATCTTTGAAACCCCTAAAGAAAACTGGGGTATTCGTGGACAAAATGCCGATGAATTACAGCTAAATTATAAAATAAACATCTAATTTTTATTCAGATTTAAACTTTTATTCATTTTTCCTTTATTGTCGAACAAAACTATATATTTTTATGTGAATCAAGGCTTAATTCACGATCGAGTTCTGCTATGCTTAATACCCAACTTTTGCACGGATGATTCGCATGAGCGTGACTATTGGTACTCCCCTTCAATCTTCTGCCTTTAAAGTCCTGTTATTGGGTTCAGGAGAACTCGGTAAAGAAGTGGTCATTTCTTTGCAGCGTTTAGGAGTCGAAGTTCATGCTGCAGATCGCTATGATCATGCTCCCGCAATGCAAGTTGCACATTATTCTTATACGCTCAATATGGCGGACGCAAATGAGTTGCATCGACTCATTGAAAAAGTAAAACCAAATCTGATCGTCCCTGAAATTGAAGCGATTGCAACTGAAGTGTTGGTTGAGATTGAAAATAAGGCCATTGCAACGGTTATTCCTTCTGCTAAAGCGGTTAATCTCACCATGAACCGCGAAGGCATTCGTCGTTTGGCGGCCGAAGAGCTAGGTTTGCCAACCTCAGCTTATCGCTTTGCAGATTCACTGGAAAGTTTCCGTGCTGCCTGCGACGATATTGCATATCCGAACTTTGTAAAGCCCGTGATGTCTTCATCGGGTAAAGGTCAGTCGCGCGTTAAAAGCTTTGAAGAAGTCGATGCCGCTTGGGAATATGCTCAAACAGGTGGTCGCGTCAATCAGGGCAAAGTCATTGTTGAATCTCAAATTGATTTTGACTTTGAAATTACCTTACTAACTGTTCGTGCTAAAAATCCAGAAACGGGTGAAATTGAAACGCAGTATTGTGATCCGATTGGGCACCGTCAAGATTCTGGTGATTATGTTGAAAGTTGGCAACCTCAAATCATGACTGAAGCTGCCCTACAAGAATCAAAACGAATCGCGCATAAAGTCACGACTGCGCTTGGCGGATGTGGCATTTTTGGAGTTGAGCTATTCGTCAAAGGTGACCAAGTCTGGTTTAGTGAAGTTTCACCACGCCCGCACGATACAGGACTTGTTACCTTGGCATCTCAATTTCAAAGTGAGTTTGAGTTACACGCGCGTGCTATTTTAGGGTTACCTGTCAATACTGCACGACATAGCGTAGCAGCCAGTGCCGTGATTTATGCGGGTGTAGATGCCAATAATTTAAGCTTTAGTCATTTAAATACAGCATTAGCTCACCCCGATACTGACTTGCGCCTTTTTGGTAAGCCTGAAGGCTTTAAGCGTCGTCGTATGGGTGTTGCTACCGCGCGTGCTGAAGATACCGATCAGGCGCGTGAGCTTGCTGCTCAAGCAGCCAGCCTTGTTCAAGTTCAAACAAATTCATCAGTTTAAGGTAGGCCTATTTTTATGATCAATACTTCTCCGCTGCTGAGTTATGTCACCAGTCACCATGACATTCAGGCAATTAATCAATGGCGTAATGACGTTGAACAGCAGCTACAGGAGTTTTATGAAAATGGTCAACCCATACGTGATATTGTTTTAGCACGTTCTAATTTTATTGATGAAGCGCTGATTTTTCTTTGGAATCATGCAGGACTAAATCAAACTGATTTAGGGCTTTTTGCGGTCGGTGGTTATGGCCGTCGTGAAATGTTGCCCTATTCAGATGTGGATATCATGATCTTGTCCGAGCATGATATTGCACCTGAACAAGAAAAACAGATTTCTACTTTTGTGTCCTCTTTATGGGATGTGGGGAATTTTAAACCCGGTATCAGTGTACGTACTATTCGCAACTGTTTTGAAGAAGCCACCAATGATTTAACAGTCGCCACCACGCTCATCGAAGCACGACTGATTACAGGAAACTCACATTTAGCCAAATGGCCGCGTCGCATTGTTTCTCAAACATGGACAGATAAAACCTTTTTTGATGCCAAAATGGAAGAGCAGGAAAAACGACATGCTCAACATAACAATACCGAGAGTAATCTCGAACCAGATATAAAAAATGCACCAGGTGGCATTCGTGACATGAATCAGATCGGCTGGATTGCCAAGCGGCATTTCCGCGTCAACCGCATTTATGATCTGGTTCATCTTGGCTTTATTTCCGAATTTGAACTGAGCGTACTAGAAGAAGCCGAAAGCTTTTTATGGGAAATTCGCCATCATTTACACCGCTTGACCAAGCGCGATGAAAATCGACTTTTATTTGACTATCAACGTGATATCGCCGCCAAATTTGGCTATGTACAAGAAGAAGGTAAACCGGCCAATTATGCGATAGAACAGTTCATGAAACGTTACTATCGTACTGCGCAGCAGGTTTCAACACTCAATGAAATGCTACTGGCCTATTTTAATGAGTCTGTGATTACCCCACGTTTGCCTAACTATGAACGTAAAATTGAAGAAATTAATGAAAACTTCAAATTAGTCGATGGCAAACTCGCAGTACAACATCATAAAATTTTTGCTGAACATCCAAGCGCAATTTTAGAACTCTTCTATTTATTAGCCAATCGCCCTGAAATCGAAGGGATTCGTGCAAGAACTTTGCGTTTGTTGATTATGGCGGCAAAACGGATTGATCAGGAATTTCGTGATAATCCTGCGCATCAAGCCTTGTTTATGGCAATTATCCGTTCGCCTTATCGTCTATACGACACGCTCGTCGATATGAAACGCTATGGAATTTTAGGCAACTACATTCCTGCATTTGGTCAAATTATGGGGCTGATGCAATATGATTTATTCCATATTTATACCGTCGATGCACATACCTTATTACTGATTCGTAATTTAAATCGCTTTAAAGAACCAGAATTTGCACAGCATTTTCCAGTGGTTAGCTCAGTGTTTCAGCGTTTGGCGCGTCGCGATATTGTATATTTGGCTGCGATTTTTCATGATATTGCCAAAGGTCGTGGCGGTGATCATAGTGAATTGGGTGCTGAAGATGCCATTGAGTTTTGTCGTAAACATGGCTTTACCGAGCGCGAATGTAAACTGGTCGCGTGGCTAATTCAAAACCATCTACTCATGTCACTCACTGCACAGAAAAAAGATATTTCTGATCCAGATGTCGTCAAAGAATTTGCGGAAAAACTAGGTGATATGGAACATCTGGATTATCTATATAGTCTGACTGTTTCTGATATTAATGCCACCAATCCAAAACTCTGGAATACATGGCGAGCTTCTCTCATGCGTCAGCTTTATACCTATTCCAGAGACGTGATCCGGTCAGGTTTAGGTCGTCCTGTCGATTATCAAATGTTGATTGAAGACACCAAATTTACTGCGAGTGAAGCGCTGGTAAATGAGTTCTCACTAGACGCTGTTGAAAAAGTCTGGCAAGAACTTGGCGATGAATACTTCCTTAAAGAATCTGCCGATGAAATTGCATGGCATACCCGTGCGATTTTGCAGCACGGTGATAACCCTACACCTTTGGTATTATTCCGTGCACATCGTCAGTCGACACAAGCTCAGGATGCTATTCAGATCTTTATCTATACTCAAGATAAACCCAACCTGTTTGCCACCACTGTTGCAGTGCTAGATCGCATGAATCTGGATGTACAGGATGCACGAATTATCACAGCTACCAAAGCGTTTAGTCTGGATACCTATGTCATATTAGATCGTTTTGGTACACTGCTGACCGATCCAGAACGCGAGACTACCGTGAAAGAGGCATTGGTGAAAGCGCTTAGCCAGTCCGATAAATATCCGGGCTTGATGCAACGCCGTATTCCGCGCCAACTTCGTCATTTTGATGTAGAAAATACCGTTGATATTACGCTAAACCCTGTACTTCAACAAAACATGGTTGAAATATCTACACTGGATCAGCCCGGCCTACTAGCACGAGTGGGTGGAGTCTTTATGATGCAAGGACTCGATATCCATTCAGCCAAGATTGCCACACTCGGCGAACGTGCTGAGGATATTTTCTTTGTGACTAAAAAAGATGGTCAACCCATGAATATTGAAGAAGCCAAACTTTTTGCAGATAAGCTAAAATCTGCGTTAGACGAAGCATCTAATCAAGTCATCAGTCAACATTAATTCACAGTTTTAAATCGGTAAATGTTTCATGAATTCCAGTTTGTCGCTATTACATCCTTATCCTTTTGAAAAGTTAAATGCGCTTTTTAAAGATGTCACACCCGCAGATCTACCCCTCATTCCGCTTTCTATTGGTGAACCCAAACACCCTGCTCCTGAATTTGTAAAACAAGCCATTATTGACAACTTTCAGCATTTATCGACTTATCCCAATAGCAAAGGGCTACCTGAGTTACGTCAGAGTATTGCCAACTGGCTGACTCAGCGTTTTAAGCTCAATAGCATTAGTGCTGAAGATCATATCTTGCCAGTCACAGGTACACGGGAAGGGATTTTCTCTTTTGTACAGGCACTGATTAATCGTGAAGATGCACCTTATGTAGTGATGCCAAATCCTTTCTATCAAATTTATGAAGGTGCAGCTTTGCTTGCAGGTGCAAAACCGTATTTCATCAACTGTACGCCTGAAAATGATTATTTGGGTGACTTTGATGCGGTTCCAGCCGAAGTCTGGGAAAAAACAGCATTATTATTTGTCTGCACACCGGGCAATCCTACGGGCGCTGTATTATCTAAAGAACAATTTAAAAAACTGATTCAACTATCAGATCAATACAATTTTGTGATTGCCTCTGATGAGTGCTATTCAGAACTTTGGTTTGATCAAGCACCAGTTGGTTTATTGGAAGTCTGTGCGGAAATGGGGCGTGATGATTATAAAAACTGTATCGTTTTTCATTCATTGTCCAAACGTTCCAACTTACCGGGAATGCGCTCTGGTTTTGTCGCAGGTGATGCCGAACTGTTAAAACCCTATTTAAAGTTTCGTACATATCATGGCGCAGCCATGCCTGTACAACATCAATTGGCTTCAATCGCAGCATGGAATGATGAAGCGCATGTCGAAGAAAATCGTCAACAATATCGCGCAAAATTTGATTTGTTTCAATCAGAACTTGGGTCTTTGTTACCACTAAAAAAGCCTGATGCTGGATTTTACTATTGGTTACAAGTGGATCATGATGAAGCTTTTGCCAAAATGTTGATGGAAAAAGCCCATATTAAAGTATTACCAGGCCGTTATTTATCTCGTGGAACGACACATGGGAATCCAGGCGAAAATCATGTACGTATGGCATTGGTCGCGGACTTGGCACAATGTGAGCAAGTGGTACAGCGTTTAAAGAAAATCTTGTAGATTTTAAAAAATTAAAATAATAAAGCCTCTATATATATTGAGGCTTTATTATTTTGACTGAGTCAAAAATTAATTAAAAATCAAAGCTGGCGCTTAGCATAAATGTTCGTGGCTGACCTGCAACAACATAACCATTATTGGTATTCCCTGTACTATTGATATTGTCATACAGTCCGACCGAACCCCAATAATCTTTATCGAATACATTATTTACAGCAAAGTTAAATGTAGTCGGTGTTTGTCCAAGATGTGTCTTATAGCTTGCACCCAAATCAAGTGTCGTCCAGTCTTTCACTTTTAGATTGTTGTCTAGACTCGCATACGTCGAACCTGTGTAAATCAATTGTGCATTTAAAGAAATATCCTGTGCAACAGGGAGTTTCCAGTCTGCACCTAAATTAGCTTGAAACTTTGGAACACCTACTTCATAGTTGCCATCATAAGTGACTGAACCTGTATCTTCCTGTTTAGCATGCATCCACGTTGCACCACCAAGTACGGTAATATCATCAGTTAATTTGCCATAAGTAGTAAGCTCAACACCACGATGTACATATTCACCACCATCACTAAAGACACCATTAGCATCTTTGATACCACGCTGCTTATTAATATCAAATAAACTCAGTGTTGCTCCAATCACGCCATTTTCATACTTGGCACCCACTTCTTTTTGCTTAGCAACAAATGGTTTTAGTGTCGTAGTGACATTAGCTGTTGTATTACTCAAACCTTTGGCTAAAGACTCAATATAATTACCATAGACTGAAATTTCAGGTGTGATTTTATAGGTTAAACCTAATGCAGGGGTAAATTTACTTTCATCATATGAAGGGTTTTTACCTTTATTATCATATTGATAAGTATCTTGAATAGAGGTGGTCCCACATGTTTGAACAACTAAAAGCTTATTTATAAGTGATACTCTGCTCTAGTTAAGCTACCTTATTTTGTTGTGGTAGCTGGTC
>NZ_KB849717.1:300725-510662 GCF_000368825.1 Acinetobacter ursingii DSM 16037 = CIP 107286
GTGCCATAAAATACTCCATATATTGATGTTTATAACATCATTTGGGGAGCAAAATATAACTTATAAGTGTTGTTCAAATTTCCTGATCCACCTCTAATAATGGTCTGATAACGACCACCCAACATAACAATCAATTTATCATCAAAGGCTTTTAAATTATCACCAATAGCAATACTTCTAAGTCTTGTTCTTGTCGTAAGCTTTGGTGAATCCATATCATTACCATTAAATAACGGATTTAGTGCTTCAGGCTGATCATATTGGACTGGCTGATAAATATTGGTAGCTAGCTGACTTGCC
This sequence comes from Acinetobacter ursingii DSM 16037 = CIP 107286, assembly GCF_000368825.1. Lineage (GTDB taxonomy): Bacteria > Pseudomonadota > Gammaproteobacteria > Pseudomonadales > Moraxellaceae > Acinetobacter > Acinetobacter ursingii. Next base: position 301,026 of record NZ_KB849717.1, read on the forward strand.
CAATCCATAAAATATGCATTACGGGTATTCTGTTGAAAAGCTGACGCAGACAGCACTAAGTTATGTTGAACAGAACCCGTATCCAATTTTCCTCGAATACCGACTTCCCCCGTATTCACCATATCCACACGTGCATTATCAAAACGATAGAAGGTAGAATCACCCGTGTTTGCATTTGTAAGTGTCACATTACCCAAGCTATTTTGTTCTTGACCATGACGAAAACCATAAGCAGCATAGGCCGTAATCGCATCGGTTAAATCATATTCAGCGCGGTAACTTCCAAAATAATCTTCTTCGTTGGAATAAGACCATTTTTGTGCATAATTACTTGAACTATCAACAGGTGTCGGAATTGAGGTGATACCACTACCCAAAGTTACACTTGGACGCGTTGCTGTTAAACGATTATTGCTATATCCCATATCTCCAGATAGACGCAAACGATCGCCACGGTAATCTAGCCCGACTGAGACAAGTCCCAAAGATTTTTCTTCATCATCAACTGGAGTATCACCTCCGTGATAGGCGGTGTTTACTCGAACACCAAACTGTTGATCCTCTCCCAAACGGCGTGAAATATCACTTGAAATATAGCCACCATTAAAGTCAGTGCCCACAGTTACACTGTTTAAAGGCTCATTGCCTGCACGTTTAGGTAATAAGTTAATTGCCCCGCCAATCCCCCCATTACTTGGCATCGCTCCATTTAAAAATGAAGAAGCCCCTTTCAGCACTTCAACCCGCTCAAAAAGCTCTGTTGGAATATATTGACGTGGCAAGATCGAGTACAGTCCATTATAGGCGGTATCATCTGAACCTAAATTAAAACCACGGATATAATAGTTTTCCTGAAAATTACCATAACCGCGTCCTACACGAACGCTTGGATCTGCCTTTAAAACGTCACCCACGCTTTTGGCTTGACGTTCCTGAATATATTGATTGGTATAACTGGTCAAGTTAAACGGCGTATCTAAATTTTTTTGATTACCAAAAATTCCTACTCGTCCACCACTAGCCACCTGACCTCCTGCGTAGGCTTCCATAAGCCCTGTTGCAGAAGCATCTGCACTAGCAACCACACGAATAGTTTCCAAAGCAGTTGCGGGTTGACCATCCGACTCTGATTGCTGAGAAACCTGATCATCAGCATGGGTAATGATATAGCCTGATGCACAAGCCATCATCAAGACAAGCGGTTTAAGTTTGATCATCACAATTCCACGAGTACAGTTTATAAAATTGCGATGATACTAAATGAGAATAAAAATAATTTAAATAACTTTTCTCAAATACAGAATGTTTTTATTAATAGAACTTCACAATTCGATTGCAATTTTTCATGTAAAAAACTTCAATGTAATTTATTCATTATCAACATTAGACTTCTTTTCATCATTGTTTACACCCTCTTTATTTCCTCCCATAGGGCTAAATAAAAGAGACTGATGAAAAAGTCCATGAGAAACATCATTTTTTTCTAAAGAATGTCTAAGATGGAGTCAACATCAAAAGGCTTGCAAACCCCACAAAACTTAACCCAGAAAGATAGTAAAGCCATTTAGAATGGCTGCGTAAAGCGACCATCCAGCGCTCATGTGATAATAATCTCAGCAAAAATAAATTCCAAATTAAAACTACCATCACCATCCACACTGAAATGGTAATTTTTTGATAAACATTAAATTTTTCAGAAACGAGTAAGGTTAAGCTGCTATAAAAAAGGATATTTTTAGGATTAAGTAAACTGGATTGCAATCCAAGTAATAATTGTCTTAAAGCAGAAAAAGAAGAATATTGAGATGATTCAGTTTGATAAATTTCAATCTTGGCATGCGCATGACGTAAACACAAAAATGACAGATAAAAGAGGTAACATGCACCTCCCCATTTTAAATATTTCAAAGTCGAGTGATCTATTTTTCCAAGTAAGTACCAACTGGAAAAAACTACCCATAAAATTAAAGCATTTCCGAGAGCAATCCCTAAGCAGACCTGCTGTGCTGCCTTTTTATTTCGAGCAAGCAAAGTCGTTAAAATTAAAAAGAAATCTGGCCCAGGTGAGAGTAAAGCAACAAAATGAGTCACCGCAATCGCTAAAAAGAGTTCCATAAACAATATTCGGTCAGATCAAAAATCGCAGCTTAGGCAAATGTCAAATCGTGTTCTTGTATAAAATTGCGTTTAAAAGCCACTCTGATATTGTTTTGGCGTTACGCCTGTTAAGCTTTTAAACACGCGATGGAAATGACTTTGATCACTAAAGCCCAAATCATAAGCGATATCGACGACTGAGCTCCCGCTTTTCAACCTGTCTCGCGCTTGATTAATTCTCAAATTGAGTTGAAAAGCATGAGGTGTCAGACCAAAGTTTCTTTTAAATAAACGAATAATCGCGTAACGGCTAATACCACTTTGTGCGGATAATTGCTCAAGTGAAAGAAAATGCTCGTACTGAACAATAAGATCAACTAAATGTTTTAGATGTTGCTGAAGATAAAGTTTTTCCTCTACTTGCTTTAATTGTAATGATGGAAAAATAATCTGCGTAAGTGTTTCAACCAAAGATTGCTCTTTTTCTAAAATGGTTCGTCCTGGATCAAATAAAGTATCATTCAACTGACAAAAATGCTGATAAATTTCAGGCTTTTTGATAATTTCTGGCACTAACTCAGGGATCTGGTTGCAAATACACTCTGTAACGGATTCTTCTAATAATTGCTTAAGCCAATCCAGATCAAGATGCATCATCTGATAACTCCACGCCTGATCTGGCAATGGATTACACGCGTGTTCAATATATGCAGGAATACAAACAATTGAACCCGCTTCAATATTCTCTGTCGTATGTAAATAGCTACTGAAGCGGCTTTGCCCCTGATCTACAGCACCAATTGAAAAAGTCGGATGACTATGCGCTTTATAGCAAATACGACTTTGACATGCCTTACGTGTTTCCACATAAGGCATGCGAGGATCACTCCAGAATGCGATATCTGAGTGAGACATACTCAATTTCTGTATAAATATTATTGAGCCAATGCTTTTTCAATATCTTCTTCTATACTCTCAGGTTTCGTGGTGGGTGCATAACGATTCAGCACTTTACCATCCTTACTAACAAGGAATTTGGTAAAATTCCATTTAATGCTTTCGCTACCCAAAATGCCTTTGGCTTCACGCGTCAGATAGCGAAAAATGGCATGTGCTTCAGGGCCTTTGACATCCACTTTAGCAAACATAGGAAAATCAACTCCATAGTTTCGCTGACAAAAAGCTCCAATTTCATCATTCGAACCTGGATCCTGCCCCCCAAATTGATTACAAGGAAAACCTAGTACCTCAAAGCCTCGATCTTTATATTTTTCGTATACTTTTTCTAAGCCCGCAAATTGTGGTGTGAAGCCACATTTACTTGCAGTATTGACAATTAAAAGCACTTTGCCCTCATAGTCAGACATCTGCTTAGTGTCACCCTCTAATAATTCAGCTTCAAACTGATAAAGACTCGTCATGGATAAGTTTCCTCATCATTCTTTTCGTTGGTTTTTAGTTGTAATGAAGCCGAATTTACGCAGTAACGTAGTCCTGTCGGCTGTGGTCCATCTTCAAATACATGTCCTAAATGCGCATCGCAATTATGGCAAATAATTTCTGTACGTGTCATACCATGGGTTGAGTCTTCCTGTTCATCAATCGCGCCTGCATTGACAGGTCGATAAAAGCTAGGCCAGCCACTACCACTGTCATACTTGGTGTCCGATGTAAAAAGCTCGGTACCACAACAACGACAAACATACGTTCCTTGCTGCTTGGTGTTCCAATATTGCCCGGTAAAAGCAGGTTCAGTGCCTTTTTGTCGCGTAATTCGGTACTCTTCTGGTGATAACTCTCTTTGCCATTCTCGTTCTGTTTTATTGAGTTTTCCCATGACCATTTCCCTATTCATCTAACTGTTTAAATAGAATAATTCTATATTTACGTGATTCATTCTAAAATTTCTAGTCTTTACTTCACAAATTACAAAACACTTATAATTCTCATAAAAGCAAAAAGTAAGCAAAATAATAAAACAAGGTGAGCATTTTATTTTCTAATATTGCTTTTTTGTGAGCATAAATATGATAGGCTTAGCGCTATTCTTGCTCAGGATTAAAAAATGTCGCAGAAAAAAAGCGTTATTTTTAAAAATCTACTGCCCGTGATCAAACAATATCAACTGGCAGGATTTACGCATGAAAAGATTGTTGCCTTACTTCGAGATCAACATGACCTTGATCTGGTAACAACCGAAACATTTAAAAGTTATTTATATCGTTATGCAAAAGTGACCCCTACTCCTTCTGAGAGCCCCAAAATGAACACAACACATCAAACGCCACGAGAAATTAAAAAATCGTCTAAGCTTGAGCATGTTTGCTACGACATTCGTGGACCTGTGTTACGAGCGGCCAATGAGATGGAAGAACAAGGCCACAAAATTATTAAACTGAATATTGGTAACCCCGCCCCTTTTGGCTTTGAAGCACCACAAGAAATCATTAATGATGTTGCACTAAATTTACCCAATGCCATTGGTTATACTGACTCAAAAGGGATATTTCCTGCCCGTAAAGCAATTTGCCAGTATTATCAACAAAAAGGCATTCGCGATATGCATGTCAATGACGTGTATGTTGGTAATGGTGTATCTGAACTCATTGTTATGGCTATGCAAGGTCTGCTCGATGATGGCGACGAAATGCTAGTGCCAATGCCTGACTACCCTTTATGGACAGCAGCAGTGAATTTGTCTGGCGGCACAGCGATTCACTATAAATGTGATGAAGAAAATAGTTGGTATCCAGATATTGTGGATATGGAAAGTAAAATCACGCCGAATACACGCGGGATTGTGGTGATTAATCCCAACAATCCGACAGGTTCGGTGTACCCGCGCCATGTCTTAGAGCAAATTGTCGCTTTGGCGAAAAAGCATGATCTGATTTTATTTGCCGATGAAATCTACGACAAAATTATTTATGACGGTATTGAACACGTCGCCTTAGCTGCTTTAGCAGGCGATCAATTGTGTATTTCGTTTAATGGACTGTCAAAGTCGTATCGTATCGCAGGCTATCGCTCGGGCTGGATGGCCATTACAGGCGATAAATCCCGCGCCAAAGATTATATCGAAGGTCTAGATATGTTGGCATCCATGCGTTTATGTGCCAATCATCAAGCTCAATATGCGATTCAGACTGCGCTTGGCGGTTACCAGTCTATTAATGACTTGATTCGACCAAGTGGTCGCTTATATGAACAACGCAATATTGCTTGGGAAATGCTCAATGAAATTCCAGGAGTTAGTTGTGTCAAACCTGAAGGTGCGATGTATTGTTTCCCAAAACTTGATCCCAATATGTATCACGTTGAAGATGATGAACAACTGATGCTGGACTTTTTACGTGCAGAGAAAGTTCTTTTGGTGCAAGGAACAGGCTTTAACTGGCAAACGCCTGATCATTTCCGTTTAGTGTTTTTACCTGCGGAAAATGAACTACGCGAAGCCATTACCCGTTTAGGTCGTTTCTTAGCCACAAAGCGTTAATTATGACTACATAATAATTTGCCAATGACTTAGGTGTTTAAAAAATCATAAATTAAAGCAATGTCTGGCATAGACATTGCTTTTTAATGGAATTTTAACAACTAGGAAACGGTTAATGATAAGTAAAACTTTTAAATCATGTGGTCTTGCGCTGACTCTGCTCGCTGCATCAGCGTCTTTATATGCAAAAAATAACGTCGTGGTAGTTGCAACAGGTGGAACCATCGCTGGTGCAGGAGCAAGTTCAACTAATAGTGCAACCTATACTGCTGCCAAAGTTCCAGTCGATGCGTTAATCAATGCTGTTCCCCAAGTCAAAGATCTCGCCAATGTCAGTGGCGTTCAAGCTTTACAGATTGCGTCTGAAAGCATTACCGATAAAGAATTGCTTTCACTGGCGCGTCAAGTCAATGACTTAGTCAAAAAACCATCTGTGAATGGAATTGTGATTACCCACGGCACAGATACTTTAGAAGAAACTGCATTTTTCCTCAACTTGGTGATTCATACTGATAAACCGATTGTGGTGGTGGGTTCAATGCGTCCATCAACCGCGCTTTCAGCCGATGGCCCTCTTAATCTGTATAGTGCAGTGGCGCTGGCTGCTTCTGATGAAGCTAAAAATAAAGGCGTCATGGTGCTGATGAATGACTCCATCTTTGCTGCACGAGATGTCACCAAAACCATTAATATTCATACCAACGCATTTGCTAGCCAATGGGGCGTTTTAGGGACGCTAGTAGAAGGTAAACCTTATTGGTTTAGAAGCTCGGTCAAACGTTTTAACAATACGTCTGAATTTAATATTGAAAATATTAAGGGTGATCAGTTGCCATTGGTGCAAATTGTATATGGTTCAGATTCAATGCTGCCTGATGCATACTTGGCCTACGCCAAAGCAGGCGCAAAAGCCATTATTCATGCAGGTACAGGTAACGGTTCGGTGGCAAACTATATTGTTCCAACTTTAAGACAACTCCATGATGAACAAGGCATTCAAATTATCCGTTCATCACGAGTGCCTCAAGGCTTTGTACTACGCAACGCAGAACAACCCGATGATCAATATGGCTGGATTGTCTCACACGATTTAAATCCACAAAAAGCACGTCTTCTTGCAGCGTTAGCTTTGACCAAAACCAATGATGCCAAAGAAATCCAGCGGATGTTCTGGCAGTACTAATCTGCTGTTTTTCAGCTATGATTTGAAAAGAAGCTCAACTTCCCATATTGAGCTTCTTTTTACATTGTATTTCCCATAAAAAGTGATTATGTTTTTATTGGAAAAATAATAGACAACGGCTCAACTCAGAGCATGTTAAACTACTGGCACCTTATATTCATCGACGGACTTGGTCAGGATCGTGTTATGCAGTTTGTTCATCTTGGTATTCATACAGAGTTTTCGATTACCGAATCAATTGTGCGGATACCTGATCTGATCAAAGCTGCGGTCAATGAAAGTATGCCTGCTTTGGCATTAACCGATCTTTCCAATTTACATGCTGCGGTCAAGTTTTATGAGAGTTGTCTCTCTAAAGGGATTAAACCAATTTTGGGCAGCGAAATTCGTCTGAATGATGCTGAACATCGCGTTACCCTGCTTGCCATGACCAATGATGGCTGGCGTAGTCTGACTGAAATTGTGTCACGTGGTTTTATCGAAGGCCAGCAACTTAGTATTCCTTGTGTACAAAAAGAATGGGTTTTACAGCAACATCAAGACATGATTGTGCTATTAGGGCAACATAGTGACGTTGGTAAAATGCTGTGTTCTTCCAATCCACAAAAAGCTGAAGCTTTACTTGAAGCCTGGCAAGAAAAATTTGGTAATCGGGTTTATCTTGCTCTCACCCGTACCGATCGTGCTGGTGAAGAAGATTATATTCAGGAAGCGGTTAAACTCGCTGCAAAATACCATGTCGGAGTCGTGGCTCACAATGACGTTCACTTTATTGAAAGTGATGACTTTGAAGCGCATGAAGCGCGTGTCTGTATCGCCGATGGTTATGTTCTGGCAGATGATCGCCGCCCAAGAAACTATAGTCCAGCACAATATTTTAAAACAGCCGAAGAAATGGCTGAATTATTCTCAGACATTCCCAGCGCTTTAGACAATACCTATTATATTGCTCAGCGTTGTAATGTCAGTTTACAACTGGGTACTTACTTTTTGCCTGATTATCCGATTCCAGAAGGCTTTACCATTGATACCTACTTTGAGCATTTATCCAAAGTCGGTTTAGAAGAACGTCTGGAATTACTCTATCCTGTTGCCGAACGTGATGAAGACTGGAATGAGATTCGTAAACCCTACGATGAACGTATCAAATATGAAGTTGATATTATTCTAAAAATGGGCTTCCCGGGTTACTTTCTGATCGTGATGGACTTCATTCAATGGGCCAAAAATAACGGCGTACCTGTTGGCCCAGGACGGGGTTCGGGTGCGGGCTCATTGGTGGCGTATAGTTTAAAAATTACCGATCTTGACCCCCTACGCTACGATCTACTATTTGAGCGTTTCTTAAACCCAGAACGTGTATCAATGCCCGACTTTGATGTCGATTTTTGTATTGCAGGTCGTGACCGCGTGATTGATTATGTATCGCGTACTTATGGACGTGAAGCCGTGTCCCAGATTGCAACCTTTGGTACGATGGCGGCCAAAGGTGCAATCCGAGACGTAGCGCGGGTTTTGGGTAAATCCTATGGTTTGGCCGATCGTATCTCCAAAATGGTGCCGACCAAACCTTTAGGTGTCGATCTAAAGCAAGCCATTGACATGGAACCGCAGCTCAAGGACATCGTCACCAATCCCTCTAATCCAGATAATGATGATGCCAGTGAAATTTGGGATATGGCACTCAAACTGGAAGGGATTACCCGTAATACAGGTAAACACGCAGGTGGCGTGGTGATTGCGCCGGGTAAAATCACAGATTATTCGGCCGTCATGTGTGAAGCAGATGGAACCAGCCGTGTTGCGCAATTTGATAAAGATGACGTTGAAGCCGCAGGCTTGGTCAAATTCGACTTTTTGGGTTTACGTAACCTGACCGTGATTGAAGACGCGATTCAAAATATTAATAAACGTAGCGATGTCAAAGAGCCGCTGGCGATTGAACGTGTTCCACTTGATGATGTCGATGCCTATAAAGTCTTCGCAGATGCAAATACGACAGCGGTGTTCCAGTTTGAATCCGTCGGTATGAAGCGCATGCTCAAAGAAGCACGCCCAAGTAAATTTGAAGAAATTATTGCCTTTGTATCTTTGTATCGTCCCGGTCCGATGGATCTGATTCCTGACTTTATTCACCGTATGCATGGTGGCGAGTTTGAATATTTGCATCCATTACTCGAAAGTGTACTCGAACCGACTTACGGCATTATGGTGTATCAGGAACAGGTGATGCAGGCGGCACAGTTCTGTGCAGGGTATACACTTGGTGGCGCAGACTTGCTGCGTCGAGCGATGGGGAAAAAGAAACCTGAAGAAATGGTGAAACAACGCCAGATCTTTATCGAAGGTGCTGCCCAAAAAGATATTGATGAAGCCACAGCCAACCATATCTTTGACTATATGGAAAAGTTTGCAGGCTATGGTTTTAACAAATCGCATGCTGCGGCTTATGCTCTCGTCGCCTATCATACTGCGTGGTTAAAAGCACATTATCCTGCTGAATTTATGGCCGCGGTGATGTCATCAGAAATGCAAAACACCGACAACGTGGTGTTTTTGATTGATGACTGCCGTAGTAATGGTCTAGACGTTTTGCCGCCTTCTGTGAATATGTCGATTTATCGCTTCCATGCCAGTGACGAAAAAACCGTGGTCTATGGTTTAGGTGCGATCAAAGGCGTAGGCGAACAAGCCATGCAATCCGTGATCGACTCGCGTGAAAAAGACGGCCCTTATACCGACCTGTTTGATTTTTGCCATCGAATTGATCTGAAAAAAATCAATAAACGTACTCTTGAAGCGTTAATTCGTGCAGGTGCACTAGACTGTTTAGGTATTGAACGCTCCAGTTTAATGGCACAATTGCCTGAAGCCGTACAGGCGGCGGAACAAGCGCGACAAAACCGTGAAACTGGAATTATGGATTTGTTTGGTGAAGTTGAAGAAGTTCAACGTAAACCTGCTAAACCCGTAAAACCATGGTCAGATGAGGTTCGGCTTAAAGGTGAAAAAGATATACTGGGCTTATATTTAACTGGCCATCCAATTGATGTGTATCGTTCAGAGTTAAAAGCGTTTATTCCACTTAAAATTAACGAGTTGACCCCGACGCGTCGGGGTCAAACCACCGTATTTGCAGGACTGGTGCTGGACGTTGCCAACTTTCCGAATCGAATCATGATTACACTGGATGATGGTACTGCCCGAATTGAAGTCAGTTGTAACCATGAACGCTTTCAACGTTTCAAAGATATTGTCCAAGTTGAACAAGTGGTGGTGATTGAGGGTGAAATTTACGAACGAGAAGGCTTTGACCGTCCAATGGCACGTTTAAGCAAAGCGTTTAGCCTGAATGAAATTCGGCAAAAACGCGCCAATCATATTCGGATTCAGCCGACCCAAGATTTAATGAATCCAGCATTGGCACATGATCTACAGCAAATCATTTTACCGTTTTGTAATATTGATCTGTGCCAACACATTCCAGTGCAAATCGCAATCGAGCAAAATTATGCTACAGCGGAATTACATTTAGGACAAAACTGGAAAGTTGCACCACTGGATGAACTACTGGTGAAATTACGTGATTATTTTGGCAAAGAATCGGTGTATATCGAATACCAAGTGAAGTCCAAAGCCGCAAAAGCAGCCGAACCCGTACGAACCGCGCCACTTGCGCCACCGCCAACCGATCTGTCTATGGATGAAGCCATGGATTTGTATCAGGCTGAAGTTTCTCAATATTCTTAAAATTTAGTCTGGATTATTTATGAATACATCTGACAATGCGTCAGTTTCACAATCTTTGTCGCATGTAAAAATTGTCATGGTGAATACCACCTTGCCTGCCAATATTGGTAGCGCACTCAGAGCCATGAAAACCATGGGACTGAGCAAACTGGTTTTGGTCAAACCCAAAACCTATCCTCATCCCGATATTGATGCATTGGCAGCAGGTGCACAGGAATTAATTGATCAGATTGAGATTGTAGACACTCTAGAGGAAGCGATTGAAGACTGTCATCTTGTGTTTGGCACCAGTGCGCGTAGCCGCACCATTCCATGGCCATTGCTGGATGTACGCCCTGCCGCTGAACTGTCCATGCAGGCAGTCTTACAAAAGCAGCAGCAAATAGCAATTGTATTTGGTCGTGAAGATCGTGGCTTAACCAATGAAGAGCTGGCATTGGCCAATTACCATCTGACCATTCCTGTCAATACTGAGTATGGTGTACTGAATGTAGCGCAAGCCATTCAAGTGGTCTGCTATGAAATGCGTATGGCAACTTTACAGCAGCTTGAACATGAGAGCGAATCAGAAAAAAATGCCAATGCTGAGCAAATGCCTGTGACCGCTGACACAGCCATGGATTGGGATGAACCTTTGGTCACACATAAACAAATGGAAGAATTCTATCCACATTTAGAAAAAATGCTGGTGGATATCGAGTTCCTTGATCCCCAAAATCCACGACTGTTACCTTTACGCTTGCGCCGTCTGTTTGGACGTATACAATTAGATCGTATGGAATATCATTTACTTCGTGGCATATTTAGCCGTGTCCAAGCATTGAGTCAGGGCACATGGAAAAAAACATCAATGGATAAAGAGGATCAATCCAATGCTTAAACAGCTCAAAGAAGATATTCAGGCTGTATTTGCGCGTGATCCAGCAGCTCGCAATACCTTAGAAGTCATTACGAACTATCCGGGTATTCATGCCCTGATCATGCACCGTGTCGCGCATAAACTCTGGGAAAAAGACTGTAAAAGTGGCGCGCGCTTATTATCGACTTTTAGCCGTTTCGCAACAGGGATTGAGATTCATCCCGGTGCCAAAATTGGTAAACGCTTTTTTATCGATCATGGTATGGGCGTGGTGATTGGTGAAACGGCTGAAATTGGTGATGATGTCACGCTATATCATGGAGTGACTTTAGGCGGCACGACTTGGAATAAAGGCAAACGTCATCCAACACTTGAAGATGGCGTGATTGTAGGTGCAGGTGCCAAAATTTTGGGGCCGTTTACAGTCGGCAAAGGCGCCAAAGTCGGCTCAAATGCGGTTGTGACCAAAGAAGTCCCAGCAGGCGTCACTGCGGTGGGTAACCCTGCCCGTTTTATCTATAAAGATAAAGTCACAGAGAATGAAGAAGAACAACGTCGTCGCAATTATGCTGAAAGTATTGGTTTTCAGCCTTATGCAACGACCAGTGATCAGACTGATCCTATTTTAGAAGGTATGCGTGTTTTGCTGGATCGAATCCAGAACAACGAAGCACGTATGAATACCTTGTGCCAACGATTATCACTGCTCGACCCGACCTTTAAAAAGCAAAATCAGGAAGAGCAACCATTTAGCGAAGAAGAACTCAAAATCATTGAAGAAGTTCGACGCGAATGTGAAGCTCAAAGCAGTTCGTCTAAAGCTTAAACAATTGGTTTAATACTGTAACACGTCTCTCATTGCATGTTTGTCTGGCTTTTCTTAGACTGGCTCGACAAACATCTTTTTAACTTTAAACAACAAAGAATGGACGTTTATATGATGCTTAAGCCTTTGGCATACACACTACTCGCAGCGTCGCTATTAACTGCATGTAGTCCTGTTGCTGTCAAAAAAAATAATGCACCTGAACCTTTTGTTTTTACCGAACCTGACGTTTCACCTCCATTTTATGCATTAAATCCATTCAATTATGATGCCCCCCCTCCTTTTGAAGTTGCTCTTAAAGAAGCTGCGGCTCAGCCTGTAACCAAAATGGTGGTTAAAGACCCAAACGATCCAAATAAAAGTATTACGCTTGATGTCAATAAACTGATTATTCCAACGGTCAATAGCAACACTCGCTCGATGAAATATGCAGCCCTTGCTGGTGAAAATGAGCTTGATGTCACTGATATAGATGACTTTTTACAATTGGTTGAAGGTAAAGCCCGTCATTATCCACCACGCTTCACCGATCGTCAGGAACGTAAAGGCTACGAAAGCAAATTAAAAGAAGTTTCACATCAATTAGATACGCTAGCAACCAATCCAAATGCATCATTTGACGTGCTTATTCGTGCGTTCAAAGCCAGTGTTTTAGGTCGTAATCTGGATTTAGGCTCTGCCTATACCACTAAATCGCTGACCTACGCTCAACGTTTACTCAAAATTAATCCAGAAGACCCAGAAGCGAATTTCTGGTTTGGTTTTGGTTTATCTGAAGGTGGTGGTCAAAGCGAAGCTATTCCTTATTTAAATAAAGCCATGCAAGGCGGTGTACAAGAAGCTTATTTAGCTTCTGTCAATAACTACATTGCAATGGAACAAAAGAAAAACGCGATCCAAACCCTAAAAAATTACAAAATCAAATATCCAGATGAAGCAGAAGTCGCTGACCGTTTGCTCACTGAGATTGAGAAACAAGGACGATGGAATGTCTGGCAGGTGTTAAATAATCCTGCCATAGCAGCTAAACCTGCATCTTAATATCATCCCTTTCATAATGAGGCTGTTTCTACAGCCTTTTTTGTGAATTATAATTGGGGTGAATTGAAAATTCACACAGATCACGTATGATCAAACTAAGTTTCTATCAGATTCTCTTTATAAACCATGATTAATTTTAGAAAAAAAAATAGCACTTTATTTTTGGTTTCTGCCTTTTCAATTACACTGCTGAGCGGATGTCAGGTTGTTAGTGTCAAACAACAAGCAGTGAATGTCACTATTGCCAATGAACGTAATAGTATTTTGATGCAAGACAAATTAAGTGAAGCGAGCCTAAATGTTCTTTCCATGTCTGGACGTGAAGCCAAAATTTGTATGGATCAACCGACGTCCTGTGTCAATGAACTCAAAATGATCCCTGAAATTGTCGATGAGCAATTTCTCTCAACGGCAAGTGAACTCTATCTAGCCAAAGCCATGCAATTGGATAAATCCTCTGCATGTACCGTGAGCAGCATTACCAAGCATCGTTCAGAAGACCATCAACGACAAACGCAACAAACCTATGATGACTGTCAAACTGAACAACTCAAAATGCTGGATAAAAGTATTCGTTATAGTTATGCATACTTATTTAAGACCAAACGCAAACCGATAGATCGTATTTTTGATAACAGACAAGTTCAAATTCGCGATTTTTATAATCAGGCCATTGCCAAATTAGTGACGATTAGCGCGCAACGTTCAAGTGTGAAAAAAGCAACTGATAGCGTAAAAATTGGTAATAGCATTTACAATATCAATCTGGATCAATATCAACTGTTAAAAAATAAAGAGTTAGATCGATTTATCTCAAGCTATAATTTGAATTTCTCTGGGCTACGTACCATTAACCGTCGAGATGGTTTCGGATCAGAGTTTGTCGCGGTTTTCCCAGCATCAGAGGAAAAATACAATAATAAATATATTCTCGATCCTCTCAATGCATCTTACCAAACAAGCATAAACCCTAATATCCACAAGGCTCGATATCTATCTGCAACCATCGTCGCGCGACCAGTCAAAGCAGAGAGTGTTGATGACATTATTAATTCACCTAACATTACTGTGCAGGTCATGGATCCATATCGTACTGAAAATGTGGATATCGCAGGAAAGAGCTATCCATTGGCTGCCAATTTTTCTGCCCCATACGGTTTATGGCTTGCAGAAAATAATTTAGGCGCTGCTGCATATTTGAGCCTGATTGACCGTGAAGAACGGTTGACCATGCCACATCTTTACATGCTTGAACCCTATAATCCAAACAAAAAAGTGATTGTTCTGGTTCATGGTTTAGCAAGTAGCCCTGAAGCTTGGATTGCATTAACCAATGATATTATGGGAGACAGTATCTTACGTGAACATTATCAGGTATGGCAGGTCTTTTATTCGACCAATATGCCGATATTGGAGAGCCGTTTCCAAATATATGCTCTGCTTAAACAAGCGTTTGGTGCACTCAATCCAAATGATCCAGCCGACAAAGATGCCGTTCTGATTGGACACAGTATGGGTGGTATTATCAGTCGACTTTTGGTGAGTAATGCCGATATTTCTCAATCAGCTTTGTCGATGATGAGTCCATATCAACAAGCCAAGCTCAAAAAGCACCCTATCGTATCAGAACGTTTAAAAATTCAACCAATTACCAATTTTGACCGTGCTGTTTTCATGTCATCGCCGAATCGTGGAACTGATTTCGCAGATTTATGGTTTACTCGTGCAGCTCGTAAAATTATTAAGTTACCTGGTGCTTTCCTCGGTGCAGTGACTGATACCATTACCAATCAAGATATCGATGCGAAAGATATCCTGACTCGTATTGATAAAGGTCTTATTCAAAATGGACCAAGTGATTTAAGTCATAAATCTAAATTCATGGCTTTAACTGAAGATATTAACCCGCCAAAAGGCTTTGTTTTCCATTCGATTATTGGCAACAAAACTAATAGCAAAGATCCAGATGTGATGACTGATGGTATTGTTCCTTATAAGAGCGCGCATCTGGATGGAGCAACATCAGAAGTTATCATTAAAGGTGGACATTCGATTCAAGAAACTCCTGAAGCTGTCCTTGAACTCAGACGTATTCTTCGCCAACATTTGGTAGATCACAATATCAAATAATCAAAAAAAGGCTCTGTTTAAATCGACAGAGCCTTTTTATTCACACTGTGTTAGCGATTAAGCGTGTTGTTTATAGCAATAATCCAGTGCTAACTCATAATATTCAAGCCCTTCTCGAGCTGCCTTAAAGGCTTTTGTTTGTAATTCAGGTTGATGGTCACATAAACGTTTAATCAGTTCCATCGCTTCATAAGGATGCAGATCATCATAATGTGCATGCGCACGTAGCCATGCCAGTGAACGCTTATTAATATTGACTTCAGGATGATCGATATATGCATTAATTCCTTTATAGACCTGAATTGACCAATCTCCTGTCGCCCACTCAATCGCAAGGTTGGTTGCTGCCAGACATTCAGCCAATGAACTGCGATAATTCATATTCCATAAAAAATGATTCACTGCATTCATTTCTACTGGAGGCGTGACACGATCCAACTCATCGACCGTTAGCCCAAAACCAACCGCCCAGTCTCGATACCAATTTAGATGCCTTTCTTCAATTTTAATATTCTGAATAAGCCAATCTCGACTTTCAGTAACACCCGGTTGAGTGAAATCGGTTGCTTTTGATAAAGCCAGTGCCATATAAGAAGGGAAATGTGCGACCAAAGGATAAAAATTCAATAGCGCAAGACGAAAACACGCCAACGACAATTTTCCATTGGCCATGTCGACCGTGGCACCTGTTGAACCTGAACAGATGACTGTTGTGTTAACTCAGAACTAGACATATGCAATATCCCCTGATATGTCTGAAACAAAAAATAGAAACAATAACAAGAATCATTATTAGTTGTTATATTATAGTAAAATTATGGAGACTTTGTGGATATTTTCTCCAAGTCGAAGATAATCAAAGGAAATAAACACTTAGAGTCTAATAAACTTGAATGAAAGAAGACTATCTATTATCTCGATTCGATATTTATAGAGATTAAGTTCCTTTTTCCGTAAGTCTTTATCATGAATTTATCTTAATTTTTTGATTTGTAAGATCTATATTTTTTAATCACGACATAACAATGAAGATCACTCAACTTTACGTGAATAAGTTTCAGGTTACTTCGAATGATTTGAGTTAAATTTAAAAACTATTTTATTCTTTATTTTGTCTTCATGAGCAAATCACGTATTAAACTCGAACTTCCAGCGCAAGCTGATAAATTATTACTACATTCATGTTGTGCACCATGTTCAGGTGAGGTCATGGAAACTCTGTTGCATTCTGAAATCGATTATTCCATCTTTTTTTATAATCCAAATATCCATCCTGTTAAGGAATATTTGATTCGCAAGGAAGAAAATATTCGTTTTGCCGAAAAGCACAGTATTCCTTTTATTGATTGTGATTACGATACAGATAACTGGTTTCAACGTGCCAAAGGAATGGAGAACGAACCTGAAAAAGGTATTCGTTGTACCATGTGTTTTGATATGCGTTTTGAGCGCACGGCACTGTACGCCCATGAACATGATTTTAAAATTTTTAGTAGTTCCTTGGGCATTTCTCGATGGAAAAATATGCAACAAATTAATGACTGTGGGATTCGTGCTGCATCACATTATCCAGACATACAGTATTGGGATTATAACTGGCGTAAAAATGGCGGCGCGACTCGAATGCTGGAAATCAGTAAACGTGAAGAGTTTTATCAACAAGAATATTGCGGTTGCGTCTATTCGCTACGTGATAGCAATCGCTGGCGCATGAGTCAGGGACGTGATCGGATTAAACTTGGCGTGAAGTTTTATTCAGCGACAGATCCTGATTAATTTATTTTTTAATGCCTCATTTCTTAACTCAAGCTTCACGAGATGATGAGAAAAACTGACTCTAACGCTTATTTCATTTCAGTTAGAGCCCAAATCTTAATGATTTATGCTGCATCAATAAGCGCGTGACTCGCCTTGTTCATGTAAAAAATCCTGAATAAGTTTGACCACTTGTTCAGGTTTTTCTGCATGTAACCAATGTCCTACCCCCTCAATGGTTTTAATTTCAGCCAGTGGAAATTGTTCGCGAATATTTTTTTCATATTCTGTTTGAATATATTCAGACTTCGCGCCCTGAATAAATAAACACGGCTTATTCCACGGCTCAATATCATTCCAGCCAGTCAAATTTGGATATTGCTTTTCAAGCGCATCGACATTGAATAACCAATGTCCCTGATTAAAAGATTTGAGTAGAAACATAATCACGCCATCTTGTGGAATGTATGGTTTCATAATCTCTGTCGCTTGCTTACGACTCAACTCATGCGGTTCTGCACGAACAGCATTAATGGCATCCAGAATATCTCGATGACGATGCCCCTGATAAGCCACGGGACTCACATCTAATACAATCAATTTATCGACACGATCAGGATATAATCCTGTGATTTTCATGGAGGTTTTTCCGCCCATTGAATGACCAATTAAGCTGAATTGTTGAATACCAAGCTCATCTAAAGTATCGATCACATCCTGTGCCATAATTTCATAATTCATTTCATCACTGTGCGGTGATAAACCATGATTACGCAAATCAATTTGAATGATTTTGTGATTGGTATTCAAGGCTCGAGCAATAACACCCAAATTCGACAAACTACCAAATAAACCATGTAATAAAACCACTGGTGTGTTACTGGTTGCATGATCTGATTCGACGATATGAGTATTAAGTATCATAAGGATTTACCTGTATTTATTGCTCTATAGCTTAGACTAGCGCGGGTATATATCACGACACAAGTATCAACTACATTTCAATAGCAAAAAGAAAGCTCTCCATTGAGAGCTGTTGTTTTTTAATACAGATTTATGAAGCTAATGCCATTTTTTCAGCGCGCTGCTGAAGTTTTTTGACAGCTTCACGAGCCTGTGCGGCTAATTCACGCATATCCAGATTTGGAATGTGATTGTTTTCTATCACTGTCTTACCGCCAATCAGCATGTGTTTAATTTGCGCCTGACCACCACTGGCGACAGGCCCAATTGCCATATCGTGCAACCCCATATAGCGTGGATCATCCAGTTGATACACCACCAAGTCAGCCTGCTGACCGACTTCAAGCGTACCAATATCAGATAGACCCAAAACCTGTGCCCCACCTTGCGTCCCCCAACGAATGACATCCTCGACGGTCGCCGCATCAGCCCCGCCTTCAAACGTCCCACCATCATATTTTGGTTGGGCAAACATACCTTTACGGGCGCGCTGTAACATCCATGTTGCATGAGTTTCTGACAGCATATCTGCGGCTTCATTGGAGGCAGCACCGTCCACCCCAATTGAGATATTCATTCCCGCTTTTTCTAGAGTTACCAGATCTGCAATTCCACTGCCGAGACGCGCATTACTTTGTGGACAATGCGCAATCCCTGTTTTAGTTTGCCCTAAAAGCTGAATTTCTTCTGGTAAAAGTTTAACCAAGTGTGCAAACCAAACATCTTCACCGACCCAATCATGCTCAGCACAAAATTGAACAGGCGTCATGCCAAATTTGGCCCGCGCCGCATCCAGATAGTCCACCGTTTCAGACAAATGACTATGTAAGCGAATGCCTAAACGTCTTGCAACTTGTGCCGTTTCACGTAATTGTTCTGGTGTAGTCGAATGTAATGCCGTTGTTGGCGCCATGACAATTCTTTTAAAAGCTTGCGGGCGACTGTCATGATATTTACTGACTAAACGTTCAATATCAGCAATCACATTTTCAAATTTTTCTGGACGTAATGCCTGCGGAAGTTCTGCTTCCAACCCGCGGGTTAACGTCCCGCCACCACGACACAGGATAAAACGTAAACCGAGTCGATCGGCTTCATCGAATAAAATTTCCGCGCCATCAAAAGGCATATTTGGCCAATATAAATAATGATGATCTGCGACAGTCCCACAGCCTGATCGCAGCAGTTCAATCAAACCAATACGCGCTGCCAATCGAAAGCTTTCTTCATCAAAAGCCCCACGAAACCGATAGGGTGTAGAAGCCAACCACGGTGTCAAACTTTGATTCAGGCCTTGCGGCTCACCTTTCAAAAGTGACTGAAACAAATGATGATGGGTATTTACCCAAGCAGGATAAATCACGCAATCTCGTGCATCGATTACCGTTTCATTGGCCTGTAAGCTGAGTGATGAGCCAATCTCGGTAGTAACGCCATTTCCAATACGTATACTGTCTGCCTGAATACGCGCTGCTTCACCAGCCAGACCTGTTAAAATTGCGTGTGCATTTTTAATTAGATAATTCATCAGGTCTGCTCACTCTCATGCCATTTGTTTAGAAACATTTGACTTAACATGGACATTGCAACAAATAAAACCAATCCTGTGCAAGTAATCAAGAACAGTGCTGCAAACATTAACGGTAGATCAAGCTGAAATCCTGCCTGTAAAATCTGATACGCCAATCCTGCACTGGTTCCACCTGTTCCAGCAACAAACTCGGATACCACCGCTCCAATTAAAGCCAAACCACTGGAAATCCGTAAACCACCAAAGAAATATGGCAACGCATTTGGTACACGTAAACGCATTAACTCCTGCCAGCGACTGGCTTTATTGATACGAAATAGATTCAACAAACCTGCATTGACACTGCGTAAACCTAAGGTGGTATTGGTTAAAATTGGGAAAATAGCAACCAACATGGCACACACCACTAAAGCCAAAGTCGTGTTTTGAATCCAGATAATCACTAAAGGCGCAATTGCAACAATCGGTGTGACCTGAAATAAAATGGCATAAGGCATAAAACAGGCTTCAATCACACGACTTTGTACAAATAAGAAAGCAATCAAAGTTCCAATCACAACGGCGCAAATAAAAGCCAGTAGTGTCACTTTTAAAGTTACCCACAGACTTCCAAAAAGTAAGCCTGACTGAGACACCAAAGCATGACCAATATCGGAAGGTTTTGGAATCAAATAAACAGGGACATTGAGCTGTTGCAAGCTAATTTGCCAGATCAATAATAAAATAACGCCCAAAGCCAATGGTGCAGCGATACGGCGAAATTTAGGATGACTCATTAACGGTTTAACCATGATGTTCCCCTCCACTGGCTTGCTCTAATACTTCAGATAAATGCGCACATTGCTTCATGAAAATATCTGAGTTTCTAAAATGTTCATCGCGATGATCAGGGCCTTCAATTCGGATATCAGCCACTACTCGACCAGGACGCGCACCCATCACAATGACACGTGACGATAAAAAAACAGCTTCATAAATACTGTGTGTGACAAAAACAATGGTTAAATCACGCTCAGACCACAAAGTCCGAATATCACTGTCCAAACGATGGCGAGTAAACTCATCCAAAGCACCAAAAGGTTCATCCATCAGCAATAAATCAGGTTCAGTGACCAATGCACGAGCCAGTGATGCGCGCATCTGCATACCACCAGACAGTTCTTTCGGATAAGATTCACCGAATTTACCCAGACCAACAGAAGTTAAAGCAGCGGTTACTTTTTGATTGCTGATATTTTTAGACACATGTCGTAAATCCAGTGGCAAACGCACATTATCCTGAATATTTGCCCACGGCATTAAAGTTGCTTCTTGGAACACCATTGCCATTTTGCACTGAGATTGCATATCAGCTTTCCCGTTCCAGCGCACCTGTCCCGCAGATGGCTGCTCAAGATCGGCAAACATTTTGAGTAAGGTACTTTTACCGCAACCCGATGGCCCAAGTAGTGACACAATTTCACCGCGCTGGATATCCAGATCAAAGCGCTGCAAAGCATGTGTTCCATTTGGATACACTTTTTCTACGCCACGCACCATCAACATAGGGCTACTCAGGTTTGCACTAGGTTCTGTCGCAATACTGACCGAAACTGCTGAATTCATATTAGGTTCCCCCTTTGGCATTTTTACAACCTAATTGGTCGGCTTAATTTTTCTTGGCAGTGGGTTTAACAAACTGAGTGGTATAAGCCGCTTTCCAATCCACTTTGGCATCCAATAATTTAGCCTGCACCATAAAATCACGCGTTTTCTTCCAACGCGCATCGGTCATAACACCAATGCCCATCGTTTTGGCATCACCACCATCAATCAGACCAAGCTTCTTCATTTGACCAACAGCAAAGGCTAAAAGTGGATCATCCATATTTGGATTTTCTTTTTTAATAATGGCATTTCCCGCAGCAGGATTTTTCAGATAACTTTTCCAACCTTCCATAGAAGCTTCTACAAAACGGCGCATCACGTCTGGTTTGCTCTGTAAAAGATCGTTACGGGTCACTAAGATTCCGCCATAGGCTGGATAGCCATCATTCGCGAATAAAAAGAATTTACTGGATGGTTCTGCTTTTTTTGCTTGAAAGACTTCTGAAGTTGCATAGGCTTGTTGTACAACATTTTTACCTGCCAAGAACGGCTGCATATTAAAGGTATAAGGACGTGCCTGAGAATTGTCTAATTTATACTTGCCACGTAACCACGGCCACCAGCTTGCTTGTCCGCTGGTCGAAACCAAAACGGTTTTACCTTTTAGATCAGCCAGTGATTTTACATCACTATGCGTAATCACCCCTTGTGGATCAAACTGGAATGGCGCAGCAATGGCTTTGATTGGGAAACCACTTTCGATTCCCTTTAAGACTTGTAAATCATAATTGATAATGACATCGGCGCGTTTAGCCAAGAGCAGGGTCATGTTATTGATTTGAGGGCCACCGACTTTGATGGTGACATCTAAACCATGTTTTTTATAAATCCCTTCTGCTAATGCTTGATAATAGCCACCTTGCTCTGCCTGCGCATACCACGTCGTTTGTAAAATCAATTTATCATTGGCTTGAGCCAAAGAAGTAAAAAGTAATGATGCGGCAACCACAGCCAGACGCGTTTTGCCTAAACAGTTATAAATTTTCATAATAAACCTCTGATGAATAGGTGAAAGCTTTTGCTATTCATTCAAAGGAGGCATTAAGTGTGCTGATCAATTTATTTATGACACACTCTCAAGGCTTTTATTATGATCAATAAAAACCCCGTCCCCCTAAGAGGAACAGCTTGCGCTGTAGAGCAATGTCCCATGCGACTGAACGCACTAACCGCTTATACTCAGTTATAGATTAGCAAGGGCTATGCCAAAATAGGTTCACACTAGTGATATAAATAAATTGATATAGGACTATTCTGAAATTGATATATTTTTAGCAGTCAAAGTATTTTGTTTTATCTATCAAACACTTAATTAATTTAGTATTAAAATATATTTGACTTCATCAATCTGATTTTTATCGATGCATCTACACTTTGTCAGATTGATCATCGAATAAACAACCTATTGTTGCAACTAAAATACTTTTTCGATTCTGCTTAACAAGACAAGATAGATTGAAGTGCATCTTTTTTGTGCAAAATTTCTTTTTCGCTATATAACAACTCAGCCAGTCAAATAGACTCGCAAAACAGGTCAAGCTTGTGCCAATAACTTGCGTGCCTCAATCACTTGCTTTTCACCTGCACCATATTCAAGCTGTTGAATTGGTAAATGTAAACTATAGAAAATCTGCCTCTGTTCACAAAGCTCAACCAATGCCATCATCCAACTCAGTTTCTGTTCATGTTCCTGACATGGAATATGAGCATAATCAATTTCAAACTGATGCTGATCCGATTCATCTTCAAACATTTTGACAAATAAGCCTTGCCCCCGCGCAACTTGTTTCCACGACACCGCCTGAAAAGAATCTCCTTCTCTAAAGTTACGAAGCTCACGGAATTCTTCCAGATCATGCTGATTGAGCTGATGTTGTTGTTTATATTCAAGCTCAAGATTCAAACTTTGTGGTGCGATCCAGATCTCTTGCTCTAAATAAAGATATGTCCATGCCCGAACCAAACCAAATGGATAAGTTGAATATATCTGAATCACAGGAAATTTAAATTGACCTCGTTGCTCAGGTGAAAATACAAGTTCCGCTTCCTGACTTATTTGATCAATAAGAACGGTATGCACTTGATCCTCTACCCGTATTTGAATAAAGCGAGCCGATGCACGTGTTTGCTTATAGTGTAATTTTAGGATCAAGGAATGACCCAACTGTCCTACCTCTGGATAAATCATTTCAATCTGTAATTGATGAAGTTGTTTAAAAGTGAGATAAAAACTAATACATAGCACGGAACTAATTAAAAAACAAAAACCAAGAATAAGATTGTTTGCATAGTTAATCCCTGCAATGAACGTAATCACAATCAAAGTCAGATACAACCATCCTTGTTGATAGATAAAAACCAAAATATCGCGTTGCTTTAGGCTTTTAAAATGATCTATACGAAAACGTTTGGCAAACCATTTCTGAAACCCAGATGGCATGTTTGATTCTCTCACTTATAAAATATCCACGGCATCCAGACATTGACGCGCTTCATGCTCAGTCATATTCATACGATGCGCTGTGACTGCCACAAAAACAGCTTGTATATCGTCTGAAGTGACATAACTTCTTTTCTCAATCAAGGCATAAGCCTGAGCTGCCAACTTTAAAGCCAGAACACCACGTGTAGACAAACCATGTCGATGCTTACGGGTTTGTTCTGCCAAATCCAGTACGTACTCCAAAATCACATCACTGAGATAAACTTGTTTTACCAGCTCTTGAAGCTCAAGAATTTCGTCCGCACTGAAGACAGGCTGAATCCGAGCAACTAAATCTTGCCTTGAGGCTTGTTGTAATAGTAATTTTTCAGCGTTTCGGGACGGAAAACCAAGTGAAAGACGCATCAAAAAACGATCCAACTGAGACTCAGGCAAGGCGTATGTTCCACTCTGAAATAACGGATTTTGCGTAGCAACCACCCAAAACGGCTTCGGTAGATCATAATGTATGCTATCTACGGTCACTGAACCTTCTTCCATGGCTTCAAGTAAGGCACTTTGAGTTTTGGGACTACAGCGATTGATTTCATCAGCTAAAAGAATCTGGGTAAAAATCGGTCCCTGTTTAAACTCAAAAACATGTTCTTTTTGATTAAACATATTGATACCAATCACATCACTGGCAAGCATATCATTGGTAAATTGAATCCGCCCAAAATCCAGTCCAGCCAATCTCGCTAATGCACTCGCCAGTGTCGTTTTACCCAAACCGGGTAAATCTTCAAATAAAACATGCCCGCCAGCCAACAAACAAGTTAGTGCAAGTTGAGTTTGTTTAGATTTATCTAAAATGAGTTGATTAATTTCAGCTAAGAATTGCTCAATCTTGGGGCTATATTGCGCAATTTTCTGGTCAATTTCTGAATTTTCCTGTTGGAGTTCAGTTTTTTTGAGTTTTTCCATGCCCCACATCACAAGCTTTCCTAATTAAAAAAAGGGTGTATGAATCAACATACACCCTTTTTGCTTTTTTCTAAACAAATGAAACAGATATCAACAAGGACATTTTTTTAGATTGCCACTGGATGGATAACGTGAATCCACGCAGTGACGATAAAATGTCTTGGCATCCATCGGTTCCAGATCTGGATGATGTTTACGCATATGCTCAAGATAAGTGTCATAATCTGGGACACCGACCATTAAACGGAAACTTTGCTGTAAACGCTTAAATAATGTCGCAATACGTGACCAATTCTTTGGAGAAAGTAATAGATCCTTTTGCGACATAATGGTCATTTTGATGATTTTAACAATCACCGCACGACCATTTTGAGCAACTTTTAGATTCATGATCATTCACCTCGCGTTGAAGCAGGCGCTACCGTTTCAGGATCGGCATACACAGCGGGCGCTTCATGTGTGGTCGGTTCGCGACTCGCTAAAGCACGACGAATCACGCCAATCGATGCAATCACCATCACCACTGCCACAATCATAAAGAACGCACAAAGAACAGCATTAATCTGGTTAGATAACACCACCGTTTGCATCTCTGCCATAGTTTTTGCAGGCGCTAACATTTCACCACGACCCATTGCATCTGAAAAACGGTTTGCTTGAGCAAGAAAGCCAATTTTTGGATTTTCATGGAAAATCTTTTGCCAGCCCGCGGTCATACAAGTAATCAGTAAGAAAATCGTAGGGACAATCGTGACCCAAACATATTTTTCTTTTTTCATTTTAAATAAAATGACTGTACCCAAAATCAGTGCCATGGCTGCCAACATCTGGTTACCGATACCAAATAAAGGCCACAAAGAGTTAATCCCACCTAAAGGATCAACCACACCCTGATAGACAAAGAAGCCCCAACCGCCAACTGCAACGGCCGTACCAATCACATTTCCTACAAATGAGCCTGACTTTTTAATCGCAGGAATAACGATCCCGACTGTATCTTGCACCATGAAACGGCAAGCACGTGTACCCGCATCGACCGCAGTTAAAATAAATAACGCTTCAAATAAAATCGCAAAGTGATACCAGAATGCCATCATTGAACGATTATTGAAAATCTCAGAGATGATATGTGCCATACCAATCGCAAACGTTGGCGCACCGCCTGTACGCGATAAAATCGTGGTTTCACCAACTTCCTGAGCCAATAAAGTCAACATTTCTGGTGTGACTACAAAACCGATATTACGCACCGCTTCTGCGGCACTTTCAACGGTTGTACCCAATACTGCGGCTGGCGCATTAATTGCAAAATAAACACCTGGATCAAGCACAGTCGCACAGATCATGGCCATAATGGCAACAAATGATTCCATGAGCATGCCACCATAACCGATCACACGAATATCTTTTTCATTTTCAATGAGTTTAGGTGTAGTACCACTCGATACCAAGGCATGAAAACCAGAAATAGCACCACAGGCAATGGTAATAAACAGGAACGGAAATAAACTACCCGCAAAAACCGGTCCTGTACCATCAATAAAATGCGTGACTGCTGGCATTTTAAGTTCAGGTAAGGCCACGATAATACCAATGGCAAGACCTGCAATCACCCCAATTTTCAGGAAGGTTGATAAATAATCACGCGGAGCAAGTAACAACCAAACAGGTAAAACAGAAGCAATAAAACCATAAATGATCAAACACCATGTCAATTGCGTTCCAGTTAAAGTGAAAAATGGGCCCCAATAAGGATCAGCCGCGATATGCCCACCATAAACAATGGCCAACATCATCAGCACAAAACCAATGATTGAAACTTCCGCGATTTTTCCCGGACGTATATAACGCATATATACGCCCATTAACAGTGCGATCGGAATGGTTGCAGCAATACTGAATACACCCCAAGGACTATGCGCCAGTGCTTTGACCACCACCAATGCCAATACCGCTAAGATAATGATCATCACCCCTAGCGCACCAAGCATCACCACAACACCAGCGAATGAACCAAGCTCTAGTTTTGCCATTTCACCCAATGATTTTCCATCACGTCGAGTCGAAATAAATAAAACTAAAAAGTCCTGAACTGCACCCGCCAGAACCACACCCACCAATAACCAGATAGTTCCTGGCAAATAACCCATTTGCGCTGCCAAGATTGGACCCACTAAAGGCCCTGCACCCGCGATTGCAGCAAAGTGGTGTCCAAATAAAACGTATTTATTGGTCGGTACATAATCCAGACCATCCGCCAACCGATGTGCGGGTGTTAAGCGTCTTGAATTAAGTTCAAAAACACGAGTAGCAATAAATAGACTATAAAACCGATAAGCAATGCTATATACACAGATTGCAGCAAGCACCATCCAGACTGCATTAACATGTTCACCACGACTGACTGCCAGTATCCCGAAAGAAATGGCACCAATAATCGCGACTAGACTCCAGAGTATTTTTGAGGGGAGTGTAGATTTCCTTTGAATTGTATCCATTCATGACCTCATTCTTTATGATTAACCGCCCTAAAATTCAGATCCATCTTGATATAGAGAATTTCCTTGTGACTGTACTCCTCATCTTTTTATTTTCATCTAATACTTTGGCATAAAAAAAGGGATGATTTTGATCATCCCCTGCATAATAGTCTATTTTTAAACCATTATGCACGTTCTAAATATTCGCCTGTGCGAGTATCAACACGAACGCTTTCTTCTTGCTGAACAAATAACGGTACGCGAACCACAGCACCTGTTTCAAGTTTTGCAGGTTTACCGCCACCACCAGAAGTATCACCGCGAACACCTGGATCAGTTTCCACGATTTTTAATACCACAAAGTTTGGTGCATTTACATTTAATGGTACGCCATTAAATAGCATAATGGTGCATTTCTCATTTGAGTCATCTTTTAACCATTTCGCCGCGTCACCCATCGCAACTTTATCAGCTGCAATTTGCTCGAAACTTACAGGATCCATAAAGTTCCAAAGCTCGCCATCATTGTATAAGTAGTCCATTTCTACTTCTACGATATCCGCAGCTTCTAATGAATCACCTGACTTAAATGTTTTTTCTAAAACTTTACCTGTTTTAAGGTTACGAAGTTTTACACGGTTGAATGCCTGACCTTTACCAGGTTTAACATATTCGTTTTCCATGATTGAACATGGGTTACCGTCAAGCATGACTTTAAGGCCTTGCTTGAATTCATTTGTAGAATAACTGGCCATGACTGGCACACTCCAAACTTACTAACTTAAATGTATTAATGCTAGACTAGCATTATTTTTTCCGTGTCGCATGATAAACTATTTGTATCAAGAGCAAAACTGGCAAAAACAACTCAATGATCTAATCATTGATCCATTAGAGCTGTTAAATGTATTACAACTGTCTAAAGAACAGTTGTTATCTGGCGCTATTCTTGCATCAAACGATTTTAAATTGCGCGTACCTCGTGCTTTTGTTGAAAAAATGCAAAAGTCTGATCCTTATGATCCCCTGCTTCTGCAAATTTTGCCACATCATTTAGAGCTCGAAGAACATCCTGAATTTGTTACCGATCCATTAGGCGAAGAAGAAGCCAATCAACTTCCAGGTGTTTTACATAAATATAGCTCCAGATTTTTGCTAACTTTAACGGGTGCTTGTGCAGTACATTGCCGTTACTGTTTCCGCCGACATTTCCCTTATCAGGAAAATTTGCCCAAAAATGAAGATTGGTTAAATATTCAAACTTATATCCAAGATCATCCTTCGATTAATGAGGTGATTTTAAGTGGCGGTGATCCATTTACGTTGTCCAATCGTAAATTACAACTCTGGCTAGAAAGAATTGAATCACTCCCTCAAATAAAAATTTTGCGAATTCATTCACGTGTTCCGATTGTTATTCCCAACCGTGTCGATGAAGAGCTGATTTCCCTATTAAAAAACAGTAGGCTACGCATTATAGTGGTGGTACACTCGAATCATGCTTCAGAGCTAGATGACTACACCTGTAGCAAGCTGGCAGCGTTATCATTTGGGCAAATAACTGTGTTAAATCAAGCAGTTTTACTTAAGGGTGTGAACGATAACGCACAAACCTTGATTCATCTTAGTCATCGTTTGTTTGAAGCTCGGGTTATGCCCTATTACTTACATGTTTTAGATAAAGTAAAGGGTGCTCAACATTTTGATGTTGTATCATCAGAGATTGATTGTATCTATCAGGAAGTCTTAGCGAATTTGCCAGGTTATCTGGTTCCTAAGCTGGTTAGGGAAATCGCGGGCGAAAAGAATAAAACACCGCTATTTGGGGTTTCAACATTTTGAGTTGAATAATAAACTATGATGAATCAAACTTTTACGGATATTTTTGAAACATCTACCACCTTAAGTCGAGAGGAATTAAGCTTTAGCGAGTCTAATGTTAAAGCAGTTTCAGACTGGGTTTCATCATTATCCATTATGCAACTTGGGGATACTTCACGGGCTTTATTTTCTGCATTGATTGAACTCTCAGAATTAAATTGCTCTGAAACTTTACGTTTTGATTTATTACAAACCCTGCATCCTGTGCTTGAAAATGTTTTGGCAAGCTTTGAAAAACATTTTTTTAATCAAGGACTGATCAACACTGATCGGAACGAACATATTATTGAACTCGCCATTTTATTACGCAAACACTTTGCGGGCATTTATATTGATATTGTAAGACGTAGTACCGAGCAACTCGAACAAAATAAATTTTCTGTTTTTGCATTGCATAAAAAGAAAAATCTACAAACGGCACGAACACTTGCCATATTTTATGGTTTAAAACAGCTCACAGAATTACTATATCAGGAGCACATGCTCTACAGTGAGCCAATGACTGGGCAATGGTTAATTGCTCATCATTTATATGAAGTCGCAATGAAATCTCATGTGCATCTGGCCAATATCAATCAATTGCAAGGCACTCAAAATCAGCTCAATAATATTACCCAAGCCTATGCCCAACTGATTTTACTGGATATTCTAAATACCAATCAGATTCGTCAGGCTGAGATTCAGGCTTTATATCAATGTAGTTATGATTGGGCTAAGAAGATCCAGATTTTCCCAAAAGAAACGACACTATCCAAATATGTGATTGATACTCAAAAAGATCATCCGCCTGTTTATAATAAACATCAAAACTCAGGGTTTAGCCCCTCTATTTATGTCGTCATCCAAGATTTACTTGAACACATTACCGCTACTTTGCATCGTAATGCGGATTATCTGTCTCAAACAGAGAAAATTTATTTGAGTCCTGCGCTAAAATTTCATGTGCAGAACATTTTAGGAACAGTGGCTGAACGTCAACATGAACGATATGAATATTCAGCACAATTACAAATTTGTTTTGGTCTGCTAACTGCCCATTTTTACTTATCTAAAGCTAAAAATTTTAATGAAACGCTTCAGCTTGAGAGTCATTATGGTTTCCAAAATAGCTCAAAAACATCATCTGGCTTAACCCAACAAGAGTCATCAAGCGATGTTCCCAATAACCAGCGTTTAAATCGTGAGGTCAAACTTATTTATCAAACCGAAGTGTTAGATATTAGTGTCAATGGTTATCGAATTAAATGGACTGAAGAAGCCCCTAAAAATTTAAGAACGGGTGAATTTATACTGGTTAAAGAAGATACACATAGCCAATGGCGTGGTGGAGTAATTCGCTGGATTAAACAATCGGCTGAAAAAAGCCTGGAAATTGGTTTAGAAATATTAGCGCAAGATATTTTTCCTTGCGCCGTTCGTGTACAAGCTGACCGTCATCGTCATAATTATTACCCTGCTTTACTCATGCAAAGCCAAAATTTGGATCAGGTTAAAACAACACTAATTTTACCGGGTTCACAAATTTTCAGAGAGCAGCAAGGGGTTCATTTAAGGTTAGAAAAAGAAGAGTTCAAAGTGTATTTGCTCAAAGCGCAACTGGTCACCCAAAGCTTTGTGCAATTTGACTATGAACTCTTGGATGATCAACAGCAAAATAGCCTGAAAAAATTGATGTTTAAACAGGCCAAAGATTCAGATAATCAGGATTTATGGGAAGCGTTAAAGTGAGAAACTCGTTACTTTCTAAAAAGTTAAAATTAAGCAAAACACGTTTACTCATTATTGATGATAACCAGCTTCGTTATAATCAAATTATTGAGCTATTTAACTCCAAAAATCATCAAGTTCAGGCAACACTGCTAGATGATTTAAATAGCTTTGAAAAGCAATTAAATATCGGCTGGGATATAGTCATTTTTGGGCGAGCTTATGACTTAAAAATTGAACAGGTATTGTCCCTCATTCAAGTATCAACGCAGCCCAATTTACCTGTTTTATTGCTGACTCCTGATCAATATAGCGCTAATGATTATCTGAGTTATATACATAAAGGTGTCTATGAAATTATTGATCTCAAAGCACCAGAGCATTTATATATTGCAATTGTTAGAGCATTATCCTACAGCCGTTTGCAACAAAATGAACAACGCTTAATTGAAGAATTAGAGACTGCACAGTCTCACGTTCAATCTATTGTAAAAGAAAGCAACAAGGCGGTTGCGACACTACAAGAAGGTATTCACATCAAAGCGAATGCTGAATACTTGGCACTTTTTGGGTTAAAAAATGAAAATGAGCTAGTCGGTCTTCCTATTCTTGATATTTTACAGCCGACAGATCCTAATCAATTTAAACAAAAATTTAAACGTGTTTCACAAGGAATATTTGACCAAGCCAGCTTTGATATTGTTTGTAGAAATTCTGCAATTACGATTGCAAACCCGCTTAAAATTGAATTTTTACCTTGTGATGAAGATGATGCCGTTCAATTGACTATCGAGTATGAAGACAGTACAGCTAGTTCAATCCAACCCAATAACGCAATAGCATCGCAAGCGAGTCAAACTGAAAAGCTGTCACCCAATATCAATACCTTAAATGCTATCAATCGTCAGTTAACTAAACAACCCGCAGAGGTCAATGCACTTGTTATAGTGACGCTTTCAAGCTGTCCTGATGATGTCTTTAAACATAATCTAGAAACGATTAAAACTTATTTTTCCAATATTTATGGCTTTATTAAAGAACAAGTCAACGTTTCTGTTTTCAGAATTAATCCCGTACTCTACGTGGCTTTATTTCAAGCAGAATCTGACCAAGTTCTTAAGTCTCAATTAATCAGCCTCAAATCATTAGAAAAACCTCAGTTGTTAAGTGTTGATAAATCAACTTTACCACTACATTTACATTTAGGTTTTTCTGTATTAAATCAACCTAGTATCGCAGATGATAAAAACTTTGATGATATTTTAGAGCAAGCATTTCATCAGCCTTTACCTAATATGGAACAAAGTTTGTCTCAACGTGATTTAGGCCAGGTCGCTGTTCTTAAACAAATAGACATCAGTACCGAAAATATTCCCAAAGTTCAACATTCGATACTTCAAACGCTTCAACAAAAACTTGAAACAGGTGATATTCACCTAAAATACCAACAAATTTATGATAAACAAGACAGTAACTTATATACTTATGAAGTAACGAGCGGCTTCATTTATGACAATAGTTGGCAAGATATTAATCACCTTGCGGATTTACGTGATGATCCAGAACTTTCTATTAAAGTTGATCGCTGGATATTAGTCGAAGCCTGCAAACAATTACACAATTTTTTAACACAATATCCAACTGCAAAGCTGATTATTAATTTAAATCGTCATATTCTTTTAAATGACAAACAATTACCTGATTTGATGGGCAAGCTTCTTACCATTGTCGGTGGCCGCGCTAAAGCGCCATTAATATTACAGTTCTCTGAGGAATCCATTAGTCAGAACCTACCTTTGGCTCAACAGCAATTTGCTAAATTAAAGCAAAATGAAGTGGAAATTTCTGTACGTGACTTTGGCATCTCAATGTATAGCGACTCTATTTTAAGTCAGACTAATCTGGATTATTTAAGCCTACATCCTACTTTATGCAAAATGTTGGCTTCAGATAAAGACCTTCCTTCTCTTCAACACAAGATAGAAAACTTTCATCAAATTAAACCTATAGAAATTTTAGCTCAGGGTTTAAATGATATGACTTTGTTTGCAAATGCATGGAACATTGAAGCGCGCTATTTACAAGGTGATTATTTCCAGAAAAAACTAGATCGCCTGACTGATGTACAAGATCAATAGATCTTAGAAAATCATCTAGATCTTTTGACATAATATTTATTTCAAAGTTAAAAAAAGAACCGCAATTGCGGTTCTTTTTATTAAGTTTGAATTACCAATAGAAGTTAACACCAACTTTACCCACTGGAAGCCATTCATATTTATTTTTGTCTTCGATTTTATGTTCTTCAGCTCTTAAATCCGCATTGATATCACTTACACCATTTTCAGGAGTAAGGTTATATTGAGTCAACTCTACTTTTGGGTTACCTGTGTAATATGCGCCAACTTCTGCGAATACACCCCAGTTTTTATTGAACTTTGGTGCAAAACCCAAACCAACATATGGTGCAATGTCGTTATCATACTTTAACTTACCTGTAACAGAACCTTCCTGACCAGCAGTACCTTGGTAAAAGTTACCATTCACTTTTAAGGTATTAGAACCAGAAACACGGTTAGTTAAGTCATAATCATTGTCAACATAAGCAGCACCAGCAGCAACATACAAACCTTGTGCCCAAGGATTAGCACTTGCACCCCATGGACGAATTTCAGCATTCAAATAGGCTAATTTATTGTCCATATCCATGTCATAAGTTGTTCCATCGATTTTCAAATCATCTGACCATGAAATATCGCCGCCATTATAACCTAAAGCTAAACCGACGTATGGATTGGCTTGCCAAAGGAAAGCACCACCATAACCAGTTGTACCGACTTCAGCACGAACACCCACTGGAAGAAGTTGTTTCTGATCAAATGCATAATGATCATGGACTACAGAATCATCAGCCATAGTAGTACCCGCCACAGCAGCTAAAGCACCAGCAACCGCAAGTAGTTTTAATGTTTTCATTGCTCTCTCCTCAAAAGACTTTTATTCAAATCTAAATTTTTATTGCGTAGATGTATCTTAGGAGAAAGTATGGTTTGGTTTTATACGAGAATTGATCATTTTCTGTTAAGTTTTGATACAAATAAGTTTGGTTCTTGTTTTTAAAGCAGTTATTCGTAATTTTTTTTATCAAGATTTTAAATGGCTTTTTTCAAATCAATCTTTTCTTTCACAACATTATTGACGCTAATTAGTGTAAAATTATGCAAATTTTTTTGGAAGGAAGAACATGTCTCAGCTTTCTACAATCATTGAGCAAGCGTTTGAAGATCGTGCGAATTTGAGCGCAACGGATTGTCCAGCAGAAATTCGTGATGCTGTAGAGCAAGCGATTGCGGGTTTAGACAACGGTACATTACGTGTTGCTGAAAAAATCGATGGCGAATGGATGGTTCATCAATGGCTAAAAAAAGCCGTGTTATTATCTTTCAAATTGAATGATAACAAACCAATCGAATCTTGTGATTTACGTTTCTATGACAAGGTTGATACTAAGCATGCAGGCTGGACTGAAGAACAGTTCAAAGCTGCGGGTGTACGTGTTGTACCGCCTGCTGTAGCTCGTCGTGGTAGTTTTCAGGCAAAAAATGTCGTGTTAATGCCTTCTTATGTCAACATTGGTGCTTATGTAGATGAAGGCACTATGGTGGATACATGGGCAACTGTGGGTTCATGTGCTCAAATTGGTAAAAATGTTCACTTGTCTGGCGGTGTAGGGATAGGTGGTGTTTTAGAGCCTTTACAAGCCAACCCAACCATTATCGAAGACAACTGTTTTATCGGGGCACGTTCTGAAATCGTTGAAGGTGTGATTGTTGAAGAAGGTTCTGTGATTTCAATGGGTGTATTCATTGGTCAATCAACCAAAATCTTTGATCGTGAAACTGGCGAAATTCACTATGGTCGTGTACCAGCAGGTTCTGTGGTTGTTGCGGGTAGTCTTCCATCAAAATGCGGTACTTATAGCCTTTATGCTGCGGTAATCGTGAAAAAAGTGGATGCCAAAACTCGCGCTAAAACCAGTTTGAACGATTTACTTCGCGCTGACTAATTGCATTTATTTGCGGAGCTTAATTGTTCCTCGTCTCTACGTTCAAATCTGATCGTAGAGATTTTTGTTTTCTAAGATGTGGTATTTCTGCAATGACTTCTCTACGCTCAACGACTATTCCGGTATCAGATCCTGCGGCGGGTCTTCGGATTACGGAAATTTTTTATTCCTTGCAAGGAGAAGCCAATACCGCAGGCTTACCCACTGTTTTTATTCGTTTAACGGGCTGTCCACTACGCTGCTCATATTGTGATACGACCTATTCTTTTGAAGGCGGTGAACGTCAGTCACTCGATCAAATTATCGAAACAGCGTTATCATTTAAAACACCTTATATTTGCGTCACAGGTGGAGAACCTCTTGCTCAACCTAATTGTTTGCATTTACTAACCAGATTGTCAGATTTGGGCTGTCAGGTATCTTTGGAAACCAGTGGTGCGCTAGATGTGTCCAAAGTCGATTCTCGTGTATCTAAAGTACTGGATTTAAAAACTCCAACGTCTGGTGAAGAAAAGCGTAATCTGCTCAGTAATTTGGATTATTTAACTCCGCATGACCAAATCAAATTTGTGATTTGTAATCGTGAAGATTATGAATGGTCAAAACAGCAATTAGAGAATTATCAGTTAAATGAGAAAGTCAGCACCGTCTGGTTTTCCCCTGCTTTTGCAGTTGAAAAAGCTTCGGTTAAACTACCCCAGTTAGCGCGTGATATGGCGCAATGGATTCTAGATGACCATCTCCCAGTACGTTTCCAATTGCAATTGCATAAATTGCTCTGGAATGATGAAACGGGACGTTAATCTACTTTTATTTTGTTAGTTATTTTTGGAGAATATCATATGCGCCCTCGTGCCATTGTTTTATTATCAGGCGGCTTAGACTCGACGACTTGCCTAGCTTGGGCACAAGCGCGTTATGAATGTATGGCGCTCAGTTTTATGTATGGACAGCGCTCCACGACTGAACTTGATGCAGCTAAAGCGATTGCTCAAAATGCAGGTGTAGAGCACCGTGTCATTAATATTGATTTGGGTAATTTAGGGGGTTCTGCACTCACCGATCATAATATTGATGTGCCAGATCATGAACAAGAAGGCATTCCCATTACCTATGTGCCAGCTCGCAATACCATCTTTTTATCTTACGCGCTAGCTGCTGCTGAAGTGTTTGGAGCGGAAGCCATTGTCATTGGGGTCAATGCGGTAGACTATTCAGGTTATCCAGATTGCCGACCAGAATATATTGAAGCATTTACAAATATGGCACGTTTGGCTACTAAAGCAGGTGTAGAGGGAAAACCTCTTACATTTGAAACACCTTTGTTACATTTATCCAAAGCGAATATTATACGTTTAGGTATTGAACATGGCGTAGACTATAGTCAAACTGTCTCTTGCTATCAGGCAGATGCTGAAGGTCGTGCATGTGGGAAATGCGATAGCTGTCGTTTACGTAAACAAGGGTTTATGGAAGCTGGCATTGCAGATCCTACACGCTATATACCATAATAATCAGGTAATATTTATGAAATTATTGAACACAAAACTACTTCTTTCTTCACTTATGGCTGCTGCTGCTTTTACTGCAACGGTTTCACATGCTGCTGATGAAAATAAACTGCAACAAGCCTACAAAAGTACAAATGTAAAAGGTGCTTTAATTAATCTGTGTAAAGATGAAACAGGTAAAGGCAATAAATTAACTGCGGCAGAAGTGAGTAAGTATTGTACTTGTGCAGTCGAAGCCGATGGAAAAATGACCAATGCACAAAAATGGGAAGTACAAAGTGCTATTAATGCCAAGAAAAGCCCAAGTTCTTTAGCTTTTGTACAACAGCAAAATAAAGATCTTCAAGCATGCTTTGGCCCACAGTTGACTGGCAAGTTAAAAGGTTTGACTGAAGAAGCGATGAAATCTGCTCAAGGCAAAAAATAAGCAGAAAAAATCAATTTAAAATGAGCCACTTTATGTGGCTTGTTTTTTCTGGAGAGAAAATAAATGAGCAACGACAATATTTCATTACCTAATCAAACTTTCCCCACAACACAGGGTGAAATTAATCTGGCAGATGTCTCTGCTGAATGGTTAATTCTTTACTTTTACCCGAAAGATTCGACACCTGGTTGTACCACTCAAGCCGTTGGGTTTTCATGTCTAAAAGATCAATTTGATGCTCTTGGTGCAACAATTGTTGGTGTATCTCGTGATTCAGTCAAAGCACATCAAAATTTTACTGAAAAACAGGCATTGACGATTGATTTAATTAGCGATAAAGATGAGATTCTTTGCCAGCATTTTGATGTGATTAAAGAAAAAAATATGTATGGTAAAAAAGTCATGGGCATAGAACGTTCAACTTTTATTTTCCATAACAAAAAATTGGTTAAAAGTTATCGTAAAGTCAAAGCCGCAGGACATGCCGAACAAGTTCTGGAAGATTTAAAAACTCTTCAACAAAATAATTAGATTTCGAATGATGTAGCTTATTGATTGCTCATAAGCTACATCTGAATTTTTATGATGAACAATTAACGTTTTACTTTCCAATCGACGTTCATCTTGATATTTATTTTTTCACCCATCCCGTCTGGTGCCTTTTTCATACCAAAATCAGCTCGATTGATCGTTGTTGAAGACACCATATTCATTAACTTTTGATTGTTCGTAACAGGTTTTAGTGTGCTATCAAAAATGACAGGTCGGGTAATCCCTCTTATGGTTAATTGCCCTAAAATTTGATACTTATTATTTCCCAAGGCTCTAAATTGATCACTTTTAAAACTTACCGTCTTAAACTGTGCAGCATAAAACAAATCTTTTCCCAATAATGTACTTTTCATGGCGGGATTGTTCAAACTTAAACTATCCACATCCATTATAAAGCGTGTAGATGCCTGCTGTGGCGCATTTTCATCAAAGTTCAAAGTCGCATGTACAGTATTAAACTTAGCGATGACCATAGACTCACGAGCTGAATCGATATGAAACCCGACATTGCTTGTTGGAGCTAATACCCAATTTGCCGCATGAACTTGGCTCATTGATACCACAATCAACGCACCAATCCATAAACTTTTTGCTAATCGCTGATTTGCAATGACAGTCATCATAAACACCAAGACAGGAAAAGAGACTTTACTTTAATCTCCTAAACCAGATTCGACTTGTCATTTAATACAAACTTATTTTGTAATTGCCGATAGATTGAAGTTTTCTGAAAATTCTCCAAAAACTGAATCGTTCCCTGTGGAAATGCCTGTTTTTGGATTTCACCACGATAATAAGCCTCTCGGATCGGAGTAGCAGACATCGACTCTTTCAAACTTTCTAACTCCACCATGGTCCACTCAGGAAAAAGCTTTAAGTAATACGAGGATTCATCTTTAAAATGCCCAATTAAACCAATTTTTGCATGAAGTGGCGTGATCTGATTGACCAGTGTTTTGACTTGATTGACCCATTTTTGATCATCATAGACATCAATGACATGTACAAAGTGAATCCGCTCTTGATCTTCCTCGGAAAAATTAGAAAGAATCATTTGCTCCCTTTCTGCTGCCAAAAAAGGATTTTTAATATTACGCTCAGGTTGCGCCGATCCCAAAGCCAATATAACGTTTTGGCTTTGTTGGAGGGCTATTTCTACAGTTTGCAAATGTGCAAGATGAAAAGGCTGAAAACGTCCAATAAAAACGAGATAATCAAATATGTACATAAACCAACTTAATTTTTTATGAACTCACCAGTAGTCATTTATAATCAAATTTACGACATAATGGCAAACATAAACCCAAGATTGAAAGCAAGGATAGTACGATGACACTTCGCTGTATTCAACAACCTCATCAACATTTAAATGCAAAACTTGAAAATGGCATACTGACTTTAGCCATTCATCGCCCTGAAGCAAAAAATGCATTATATGGTGAATTGTATTTGTGGATTGCACAGGCATTGGATGAAGCAGATCAATCCAGTCAGGTTCGCGTGGTGATTTTGCGTGGCGCAGATGCAGACTTTTCTGCGGGTAATGACATGAAAGACTTTATGTCATTTATTCAAAAACCTTATCAAGGCAAAGCTGGAGATCAACCTCCTTTTGTTTTACTCAAATCAGCGGCGAAACTTTCTAAACCGCTGATTGTTGCAGTTAAAGGGGTTGCGATTGGAATTGGTGTCACGATTTTACTGCATGCAGATATTGTCTATGCAGACAACACAGCGTTATTCCAGATTCCATTTGTCAGTCTTGGTCTATCGCCAGAAGGCGCTGCAAGTCGTTTATTGGTGAAACAAGCAGGTTATCACCGTGCCGCAGAACTTTTATTTACCGCCAAAAAATTTAACGCAGAGATTGCAGAAAAAGCAGGTTTGGTCAATCAAATCAGTGATGATGTTTACGCATTGGCCGAACAAACTGCTCAGCAATTGGCTGCATTACCACTTGCATCCATTCGACAATCCAAAGCTCTCATGAAGCATGATCTTGATGAAATTGTGCAATGTGTTGATGATGAAGCCGAGATTTTCATGCAACGTGTCCGTTCGCCTGAAATGAAAGAAGCGGTTCAAGCCTTTATGGAAAAGCGTAAGCCCGATTTTTCCCAATTTGGATAAAATCAATAGACTTCTTTCATAAATCCTTTTTATTTCTCCCTATGGGAGAAAAATAAAGAGGGTTTCAACAATTATGAATGAAGTCTAACACTAAAAAAACCTGAGATTGAATGTCTGCATTGAAAAACCAATGAATAAGATGCAGCTTAATCTCAGGAATACACTTTTTTACCTAGATAAAATGATTGAATGTTATTCTCATTCATCATCTTCATAACGAAATATTTAAATAGTGATGGCAAATTCAGAAAATCTCCCAAAAAATTCTCAGCAGGTTTCAGATAAAAAACGTTATTTTGAGCCTGCCCCCCAAGATATTGATGTTGAAAATTTTCGTAAAGTGATCGAAAGTCGTCGTTCCGTACGCAAATTCACAGATAAAGCCATTCCAACCGAAGTGCTCGATGCATGTCTTGACTTGGCACTTCTTGCACCAAACTCGTCCAATCTACAACCTTGGACATTTTATGTGGTCCAAAACCCTGCGAAGAAAAAACAGTTAGTTAAAGCTTGTCTGGGACAATTAGCAGCAAAAACGGCTTCCGAACTTATTGTTTGTGTAGCGCGAACAGATCGTGTCGATGAAATGGCAAAAAAGAATATTTCAGAATTTCCATTTCCTGAAGCCCCTGAAATGGTTAAGAAATACTATCGTTTCATTCCGTATAACTATAAAACTGGTTATTTCAATGCACTCGGCAACTTTAAAAAAGTCGCCTTTAAAGTGGCACGAAGCTTAGATAAACAACTTCCTGTCACCGCATTTAACCCTGCCGATGCAAAACTTTGGGCAAGTAAATCCACCGCTTTGGCTTGTGAAAATCTAGTGCTTTCGCTCCGCGCTTATGGTTTTGATAGTTGTATGATGGAAGGTTTTGATGAGCCAATGGTTCGTAAAATATTAAAACTCAATGATCAGCAATTTCCTGTGATGGTCATTGGTGCAGGCGAACGTGCTAGTGATGGTGTATTTTTCCCGCAGTACCGTTTTGATCGTGATTTATTCATTCAAAAAGTTTAATTATTGAATATCTAAAATCTGAATAAATTCAAAAGCAGGCTCTTCATAAGGATGGCTTGCTTTTAATGCTGTTGCAACGGTACTGGCTTTTTCTTCTGAAACAATAGTTTCTACGCGCCATTCTTCAAGCTGTTCTAACTCATCCAATTTGCCTAAAAATGGATTTGCACCGCAGACTGGCTTAAACTGCCCGATTCCTTTCACTTGCCATGCACAGTGTTGATAATTACCAATCCCCCCTGCTCCAGCTTCAAAAATAGCTTGTTTAGTCACTTCAAGATGAGATTCAGGTACGTAATAAATCAGTTTAAGCATAATCCGATATAAGATGAACACGTTAGGTTTATCTTAAACAATTTAGTTTCAGGATTAATCGTTATGATTGTAAAACTAGATAATTTCCCAAAATCCATAATAATTCTGCAGTAATGACTGCGCAAAACCACATCCAACCTTTACGTTTTCGAGTAAGCATTAGCTTATTTTTTTCCATATCTATACTCCAAGCTGCTTTTATTTTACTTGTATAAAATAAAAGCAAAACCTATACCAATTTAGAGCCAGTTAAATTTAAAAAGTCTGTGGGCTAACTTTAAGTTTTAAAATACTGAGTCATTTTCATCATCATTGACAAATTTTCTTAGGAAAAATAGCGCTTCTCGAAAAATCTCATGCCAGTCTTCACTTGGTTCTTGGTATATGCAATGCCAGAAAAACTTAAACTCTAAACCACCATCATCAAGACAATAATGAACCCATGTATCTGGTATAACTTGAGTCGCTTCACAGCAATAAAAATACCAATCTTGATGATTAGATTTAAGTACTAAGTTCCCTATAAATTTGGGATTATCTCGTGCAATCAAACCTGATTCTTCAAATAACTCACGAATTGCAGCATGCTCATAGGTTTCATTTGGCTCTATGCTTCCTTTCACCAATTGCATTCCTGCTAAAGGATGCCTGAAAGCCAATATCTCTAAGGTCTGTGCTTTTCTTCTTATAAGAATTGGAACGACTTTCTTAATCATTGTAGACCTAATAAAAAAACATCTTTGATTGAGTCAATCAAAGATGTTTTTTCTAATCACTGATTTATATTAACCAATAAACTTACGCGCATTACGGAACATACGTAACCATGCCCCATCTTCATTCCAGTCTTCTGGTTTCCATGAGTGTTGTAAAGCACGGAAATTACGCTCTGGATGCGGCATCATAATCGTCGCGCGGCCATCTTTCGAAGTTACACCCGTAATTGCTTCAGGTGAACCGTTTGGATTCAGTGGATAATGTTGCGTCGGTTGACCCAAACTATCTACATAACGCAAGGTCACTTGATTATTGCTATTCAAGCTCGCCAAGTGCTCATTACTTGCAACCACACGCCCTTCTCCATGTGCTACAGCGATTGGCAGAATTGAGCCCTGCATATCTTGAAGCAATACCGATACCGATTTTTCGACACGTACATTGACTGCACGTGCTTCAAAAACTTCTGATACGTTACGATGGAAACGTGGCCAGTTGTCTGCACCAGGAATCAGTGGCGCAAGTTGTGACAACATCTGACAACCATTACAAATCCCTAAACTAAAGGTACTTTCACGGTTAAAGAAACTTTCAAACTGATCACGTAATTTTGGATTAAACAATACTGACTTCGCCCAGCCACCACCAGCACCAAGCACGTCACCATAAGAGAAACCACCACAAGCGACCAGACCTTCAAAATCTTGTAGGTCGACACGACCTGCTAATAAATCGCTCATGTGCACATCGACAGTATTGAACCCAACTTTGTCAAATGCTGCTGCCATCTCAACATGACTGTTGACACCCTGCTCACGCAAAATCACCATATTAGGACGGCGTGTTGCGATAAATGGCGCTTCAACAGGTTCATTTAGATCGAAAGTTGCTTGTGCAATTAAACCTTTATGGTTTTGATCTGCAATAAGTGCAAATTCCTGATCGGCTGTTTCTACGTTATCACGCAGACGCTGGATCTGATGTGAAACTTCTGCCCATGCTTGTTGTAGTTCGGCACGCGCTAATATTAAACCATTGATACTCAGTTGATCAGTGTTATTCACACGTCCAACCAAATGTATAGCATCTCTTAAATTCGAGCTTTCAATTTCAGCTTGTAACGCATCCCAATCAGTGGCTTTAAGTTGTAAAACTGCACCAATTTCTTCTGCAAATAAACTTTCAATTGTTTGAGGTTCTAAAGCTGCACCTAAACGTGATGCAAACATCATTTCAGCCACAGTAGCCAACAAACCACCATCACCAATGTCATGGTAAGCTTGTACCAGACCGCGATTATTCCAATCTTGTATCAGATTAAAGAAATCTTTTAAATCTTCAAAACTGTCTACATCTGGCGTAACCGTACCAATGGCTTTATACACTTGGGTCAAAATCGATGCACCGATACGGAATTGACCTTTAGATAAATCAATACGTACCAGTACAGAACCATCAATATGTTTAAGTTCAGGTGTTAATGTTTTACGCACGTCACTTACTGGTGCAAATGCCGTAATCACGCCAGACATTGGGGAAGTGACAGCTTTCTCGATGCCATCATCATTCCATGTAGTACGCATAGAAAGTGAATCTTTACCTACAGGAATTGCAATTCCAAGTGCTGGACACATTTCCATACCAATGGCTTTTACGCCATCAAACAAGGCTTGATCTTCACCTTTTTGACCTGCTGCTGCCATCCAGTTTGCAGAAAGCTTAATATCACCCAATTGTTCAATATTTGCCGATGCAATATTGGTAATTGCTTCCGCAACCGCTAAACGTGCCGATGCAGCAGGATTTAACAATGCCACAGGGGGACGTTCACCCATTGCCATTGCTTCACCTGTATAACCTTGCAAACTGGTCGTGGTTACTGCGGCATCCGCAACTGGAACCTGCCATGGGCCGACCATTTGGTCACGCGCAACCATACCCGTAATTGAGCGGTCACCGATCGTGATGAGGAATGATTTGGATGCAACGGTTGGATTTTTCAAAACACGGAAAATTGCATCTTTTAAATCAATTTTTGATGTATCAAACTCGTTGCCTGTACGTTCAACAGTTTCATACGAACGCTGCATACGTGGTGTACCACCGAGCATGACTTGCATTGGAATATCTACCGCATTGTCATGGAACAATGGATCTTCAACAGTCAAATGACGTGCTTCAGTTGCTTCACCCAAGACCGCAAACGGACAACGTTCACGCGCACAAATTTCTTCAAACAATTCTAACGATTCTGGGCGAATCGCAAGTACATAACGTTCTTGTGCTTCGTTTGACCAGATTTCCATCGGGCTCATGCCACGTTCCAACGATGGAATCTTACGCAAGTTTAAAATCGCGCCCAACTCATGATCATTCACAAGTTCAGGCATAGCGTTGGATAAACCACCTGCACCGACATCATGAATCGATACAACTGGGTTAAAGTCTTCCATGCGCCAACAAGTATCAATCACTTCTTGGCAACGGCGTTCCATCTCAGGGTTTTCACGTTGTACCGAAGCAAAGTCCAGATTTTCACCCATCGTACCGCTATCAACAGAAGATGCTGCACCGCCACCTAAACCGATCAACATCGCTGGGCCACCCAGAACGATCAGTAGATCTCCTGGTTGAATGGCATCTTTTTCGACATGGTCAGGACGAATATTGCCGTAACCACCTGCAATCATGATCGGTTTATGGAAGCCTTTGACTTCGCCATTGACGTTTTGTTCAAAAGTACGGAAATAACCATTTAAGTTAGGACGACCAAATTCGTTATTAAACGCCGCGCCGCCCAATGGCCCTTCAATCATAATTTGTAATGGCGATGC
Source organism: Acinetobacter ursingii DSM 16037 = CIP 107286 (assembly GCF_000368825.1). Lineage (GTDB taxonomy): Bacteria > Pseudomonadota > Gammaproteobacteria > Pseudomonadales > Moraxellaceae > Acinetobacter > Acinetobacter ursingii. The sequence goes on from NZ_KB849717.1 coordinate 345,351, forward strand.
CATACGTGAAGGTTTGCCGTAATTATCTTCCCATGGCTGCTCAAAACCCGGAATATTCAGGTTAGAAACAGTAAAGCCCGTTAAACCCGCTTTTGGTTTACCACCGCGACCTGTTGCACCTTCATCACGAATTTCACCGCCCGAGCCAGTTGCAGCGCCTGCAAAAGGAGAAATGGCAGTCGGATGGTTATGGGTTTCCACCTTCATCAAGATGTGAGCAGCTTGGCTCTTATATTTATATATAAAATGACCTGTTTCATTGTCTTTCTTTGGATAAAAACGCTGAGTGTCATAACCTACAATCACAGAAGCATTGTCTTTATATGCCGACAACACTTCATTCGGTGATTCTTTATACGTATTTTTAATCATCTGGAACAAAGATAATGGCTGTTTTTCACCATCAATTGTCCATTCTGATCCAAAGATTTTATGACGACAATGTTCAGAGTTCGCCTGAGCAAACATCATCAATTCGATATCGTTAGGATTGCGCCCCAAGTCTGTAAATGCTTGAGTTAAATAGTCAATTTCCTGTTCAGACAAGGCAAAACCAAATTCATTATTGGCTCTGACCAGTGCTTGTTTTCCCTCACCCAAAATATCAATTGAATTTAAAGGTTTTGGCGGCGTTTCTAAAAATAAACGATGGGCATCTTCGATCTGGCTGAAAACTGTTTCAGTCATACGGTCATGTAGAGCCTGTTTAACCTCATTACTCAGTTCAGAAACACCTTTTAAGGTATATAAAATACCGCGTTCCAAACGATGCACTGGCGTATTACAGTTTTTAAAAATATCAGTCGCTTTAGAAGACCACGGTGAAATCGTTCCAATGCGTGGAGTGACCAAAACTTGAAGTTCATCATTGGCCACTTGGCGCAACTCAAACGATGTACCATCATTTAAAAGTTGCAATGCAGATTGATGCTGCTGCTCGTCGAGCGCTTGATCAAACAGGTAAACCCATTGGCTGTCAAAGGTTTGGACTGAACTGATTGACGATAAACGTGTTAATAGTTGAGCTTTCTTGAATGAAGAATGTGCTGGTGCACCGGCCACGATAAACATGTTGATTTTGGCTCCACGGGCAAGTCTTTTGAACTTTACCGCAATGTGACTTTAGAGAGAGCGCATATTCTACTGTGAAAAGGCAAAATCAGCTAGATGGAGAGCATGGATTTCTCTCATCTTATTCAACAATTAGCCCAATTTATATCTTTGTTCTTAATCCGATTAAACCATAGCTAAAGCTAAGCTGAATAAAAATAAACCGTTTTAGTACTTTGCAATAGGTTTTTTCAGATGTATCCAAATGTGACACTTACAAACCGATCAGAGCGCACAAATAACAATTTATGCGCTACTCCCCATTGAAGATGACTTATCAATAAACAACGATAAGCGCATTAAAAAAACAATCAAAGCTTTAGCTACAAGTCACACCATCGATGCTCACTACTTTTTTCGCATTCATCATCACTACAGAATCAGCAATATTTTCAATAATTCGGTTCAGTGATTGTGTGGAGGCCGCCACAATATTATTAATATTTCGACGCTCACCCTGAACAGGCACAGTGAAATGAGTTCGACAACTGATTGAACGATTTTGTAAAGTAGTTGTAGCTTGATTCGTAGCAGATGACTCCATTGCTAGCGGAATATCTGCTTTAATGATCCATGTCACCATGACATTCATATAGTGATCATGCGTACTTGTCAGTGGATGATTTGCAGAATCCTCAATCACATCAAAATTTGAAAAATCAGTCGCAATTCGATAAGACACCTGACCAGCAGACATGCCACTATTATATCGATCGACCGCACCCAATTTTTGCTGTAATCCTGCCGACAAACCATCTCTTAATTGGGTACTTAAAGTCGAGGTCCAACGATCATTGTCCAGCACTTTAGATCTGCCTTGATGATCCTGTACCACAATAGATGCCCGATCTAAGCGATCAGGCAATCCAACAGGCATAACTTCAATGACTCTCACCCCCGAATGTGTAATCGGTGTTGCTTTAGCCTGCAAGGTGTAATAGTTGGGTGTTGGTGAGCTTGAGCAGGCGCTCAGAAATACTCCTGTCAGGATGACGACACCTAATCTGAAATTATTTTTATTTTTCATTTCGATCTACCTCAGGAGTTTTACCGCGAATCAACGATTCTGGATGTTGTTCAATATAATCTGACATTAATTGTAAAGATGCTGCTGCACGAGTCATTTGCTGTAAAGCTCGGCGAACGTCTTGTTGCATTGGCGCATCGCTAGAGAGAATAGATTGGGTCGAACGTAAAGTCCCACGTACATCATTCAAGGTAGATTGTAATTCTGGCGCAACTTTGCCATCTAACTGTTGAACCAGTTGATTGGTTGAGTTAATCGCATTATTCATATTCCCCAGTGTTTTTCGCATATCCTGACCAATTTCTACCAGTGGGAATTTAGTCAATTTATCTGCAATCTGAGAAATCTGAGCCTGTAATCCTTTTAATTCAGATGGCATGGTTGGAACTTCAAAGCGACCACTCGGCAATACTTTTACGGATGCAGGCTTAGCCTTAGGGAACAGATCGAAAGCAATATAATTTTGACCTGTGATTAAATTACCTGTTCGCATTTGTGCTCGCCAACCATTTTGCACAAAACGTTTAAAAATCTCTCCATCAGGATCCATCTCCTGACCATGCGTTAAACGGGATGGATAAACCACGCCTTCAGCACGCATACGTACATGTGTATAATTGTGATCAAACTCAGCATTGATCGCTTTAATTTCTCCGACATCAATCCCCATAAAGTCAATTGGCGCACCTGCACTTAAACCACGTAACGACTGATCAAAATACATGACAATATTAATCGCTTTACCATCAGGATCTTTTAAAGCCTCTGTTTTAGAGTCCCATAGATTAAAGTGACTCGAATTCTGAGCAATCGGCGCATCAGAATTATCAGGGTATCCAAATGCAATACCACCCGCCACGATACTTGCCAAAGACTGCGTATCCAGATTAAATCCAGATGCATTTAAACTCACATCAATCCCACTGGCCTGCCAAAAACGCGCATCTTGCGTGACAAATTTGTCGTAAGGTGAACGAATAAAGGTTTGTAGCTCAACATGCTGACCATCTTTAGCCAAATTATACGCAGTAATTTGACCAACATTGATCCGTCGATAATAAATAGGAGATCCAATATCTAACGATCCCAAATCTTTTGCTTTTAAGAAAAATCTTTTACCTGGTACATCCGAGGTCACGACAGGTGGGACTTCCAATCCGTTAAATTCTTCTTTTTTTTCCTTTGCTTTTCCGCCATCGACGCCAATATATGAGCCAGAAAATAAAGTATCTATGCCTGAAATACCACTGGTTCCTACTCTAGGGCGCACCACCCAAAATCGCGAATCTTTCGCTGCAAAATTACTGGCATCTTTGCGTAATTCGATTTTGGCAATAACGTGTGAGCGATCATCCGACAGTACAATTTCACGAACCAATCCGATATCTACTTGCCGATATTTAACAGTCGTCTTGCCAGCCACCAATCCTTCAGCCGTTCGAAATGAAACATAAATCGTCGGCCCGATTGCAAGAATAGATTTGATTGCCAAAGACAGCCCAATTAATAAGGCAATAAACGGAATCAACCAAATTAATGCAGGTCGCCATTTGCCCTTTTTTTTCTGAGGCTGTGGCACACGTTGCTCAGTCTGATGATCCGTTTGAGTGGGATCAGCTTCTGCGGGGTTATTCGTTGTATTATTTTCCGTCATCATGCATGTTCTTTTTAACGAGGCTGAAAAAAATCATTTTTAGATGGCAAATGATTGACCTGATTCACCATGTTGTTTTTTGAAGCATTGGTTGAGGTATTTATTCGCTGTTGGGATAAATAATAATTATCCCAAATAATACGTGGGTCAAAACTCATTGAAGCAAACATGGTCAATACCACCACTGCACCAAAAGCCACGGCACCAGGCCCTGCCAAAATCGTGGCCAATGATTGAATTTGTATCAGCGCGGTTAGTAAGGCCACAACAAATACATCTATCATGGACCAGCGCCCCACAAACTCCACAATACGATATAACACGCTGCAATGTGAAGGTAATATAGTCCATTGCGCAGTAGATTGCATTCGCACCACAAAAACCAGAAAGTATAAAATTAGCAACTTGACCATGGGAATAAAAATACTGGCCGTAAAAATCACGGCTGCCACAAAATAATCACCGCTTTGCCAGAAGTAAATGACCCCACTCATAATGGTATCTTGCTGATGTCCCAATAATGAATCGGTAATGGTCATTGGCAATACATTTGCTGGAATATATAAAATCGTCGCAGCAATCACCAATGCCAAGGTGCGGCTTTGACTATGATCTTTACGAACATGCAATGCACTCTTACATCGAATGCAATATTGAGTTTGATCCGTGTGGTGACTTTGTGGATTCACCAGACCACAACAATGACATGCCACTAGTCCGAGATCAACCGCTCTTGGATTCACTCGATGAATACGGGCATCATCGGCAACATCGCTTGTTTGATGCACTTGTTCCCCGATGTGTTTGATTTTTTTCATGGTTGGCACCGATCAACTTCATCCCAAATATCTTGGACTTTAACTGACGCGATATAAACCAATAATAGGCTCAATATTGCAAATGCCCATAAAGCAATCCCAGGAATCACCACCACCATTCCCACTAATTTCACCAAAGTGACCAGTACACCAATTAAAAAAACTTCGACCATGCCCCATGTTCGAAATACATAGATTATTCTTAACGCAGGGATCAAGTATTTGGGTCTGGTTTTAAAAACACTGACTGATGCAAAGATATAAGCCAGTAACAATAAATCTGTGAGTGGAACAATAAATGTGGTAATTAAAATAAGCACCCCGACAAAAGCTCGATCAATATGAAACATCATCAAGGCTGCCCCCAACAATGTGGTTTGGGAAACATTGCCATTGAGCTCAACACTTACGATGGGAAAACTATTGGCGACAATAAAAATAATTAATGCGGTTATCACCAGCGCCAAAAGCGTATTAAATGGTTTAACTTGCCGATAAAGTTCTGCACCACAACAATGACAATACGCACGTTCGCCACGTCCCAGTTTCACTTTTTGATAAATTGCATCGCATTCTTCACAACAACATAAGTTACGCTGTGACACATCACGAGATGAATTTGAACGACTCTGATCTAACTCAGTCAAAAATGAATCCTGTGATGAAGGTTGACTCATAATGTATCAAGACTCTTTTATTGTTAATTTTTTCGATAATAAGATTGCATTTCAATCGATAAACAACGTACCAACAGATGAGAAATACTTCAAAATTTTCCTAGATCAGAGCAATCACTGAGCTGTGATAGGATCATTTTTAAATGCTCAAACCTTTCTAACAAGTCCAGCTCATCATCATTTTATATATCATCCTCAATGCGCAAGCAATCATAGATCTGTTTCAGACTACATTGAATTTTGTTATTTTGAAAAAGCTAAAAACCCTTGGTAATTTAAAATTTGGGTAAATCGTGCCACTTGATCGAATTCGGCCTGTTCGAGCAATTCAAACGTTTGCTCATCCGTTAACGCATAGAAATCATCTGCAAGCCGTTTTAACATGGCAGTCGTTTGAGTTTGTGTCAGTCCATTACTTTCACAGATATTTTTTAAAGCACGTTGTTGGGGTTCTGAAGAAATTTCAGTTAAGTCAAAAGTAATAAATAAACCTTCTGTTTTGAGCCGTTTTTGAATAGCTAGTAAAAATTTCAACTTTTGAGGGAATGCAACAAAATGCGTCACTAAAATAGAAAGCGCGGCATCAAAACTCACGATATTTTCTAATTCATGTACATCACCCAAGTGAAAATCAACACGATGATCAACATTCAAATCTTGGAGAGAGGTTCGCGCTTTATCTAACATAGCGGCTGATAAATCGGTTGCGGTGAAGTGCCAATTGGGGAAAGTTTGTAATAAGTAACCAAGTTCATAACCCGTTCCGCAACCTACTACTAAAATATGCGCAGACTCAGGCAAATAAGTTTTTAACAATGCTTGTATTTGTTGATGAACCACCTCATATCCGGGGATCAATTTACGAATATGTTGATCGTAACCTTCTACCACTTGCTGTGAACTAAAATCTTTTGCCATAATGATTTATCCCTTTTTTATATCTCGATCAATGCCTTATCAACAGATTTATTTCATCTTTGTTTTTATTTCACAATCGGAGAAAAAATAAAGATGATCTACGCTGTTATGAAAAAATCTAATCGAGTTTAAATATGATGTCTGGTGATAATCGCTTGACTTAAAAGCTGATAGATTTCTTTTAGATCAGGACGACTAGCCTGTTCGAGTAAATGCTGATGCATTTGCAAAATATTATGATCCTCTCGAAGTGCAGGCCCTGTTTGAACTTGAACAGGGTCATATTGAGTCGCTTTTTTTGCTGTTTCCAAGATTAAAGGATAAAGCAATGAAAAATCGACCTGTTGCTGATCTACGACTTGCTTGGCCATATCGTAGCAATAATTACTAAAATTACAGGCAAACACCGCTGCCAAATGTAAACTTAGACGCTGAGATGATGAATAATGATAAACGTGTTTGCTTAGGCTATTTGCTAATTGATTTAGAATTTCTAGCGTCTGTGGTTGTTTTGCCTCTATAAACAAAGGAGTTTCAGCCCAATCAATTTCACGTTCAAAACTAAAAGTTTGCAGCGGATAAAATACCCCTGCATTTGGATGTATATCTGATAATACGCTGAGGTCGGTGCTTCCTGAAGTATGCACAATTAAAACATCTGGCAACTGTAAATGAATCTCATGAATCACAGATGCAATAGCCTGATCACTCACTGCGAGAACAACTAAATCTATTTCTGAATTAAATTGTTTTATATCATTAACCGCTTGTGCTCCAACTTGATTAGCAAGCTTTTTTGCGTGTTCGAGATTACGACTCATGATTTGAACAATTTGATGCTGGGATGAAAATGTTTTGGCCAAATGTGTTGCCACTTTGCCTGAACCCACAAAACTAATCCGCATAACTCAACCCATTGATCGCAATAGGCTTAAGCATGCCAATAAACAAAGGGCGAATCAATCGCCCTTTACCTGTATCAATTTAAAAGATGCAAAATTAGTTAAATACGTTATTTAAATAGACAATACGTTCAATGGTTCGCTGATTAAAACATTTGGTGTATTGCATTTCTGTATTTTGATCGTTCAAAGCCTGATCCCAGTAATCCGATTGTTTTTGATAAGTTTCCTTTTCTTTTTCAGGAATTTCATGGGCAGACTTTTGTGCAAGAACTTTACAATCAATATCACGTTTTTCAAACCAGTCCGTTTGATCTTGTTTAAGTTGTTCTCGCTGTTCCTCAGTCAAATTGTCCCAAGTTTGATTTAAACGTTCTACCTGTTTCTGTTTTTCAGCATCCAGCTCTTTTTTTCGGATATCCATCGCTTGTTTTGCCAGATTATATTGAGCAGCTTCTTTCTGATCATTATCCTGAATCATAGATTGATATTGTTTATTTTTTTCTATATAACTTTCAAATAAAACTGCTTGCTCAGTGATAAAAGCAACGCCCTCTAATATCTCTTTTTGATTTTGAACACTTAAACTTATGCCTTCTTTATCAGTCTTGGTAATGTCATATAATAAATTACCACGCAATTCATCATTCGTTACTGACAACCCTGATTCATTATTATCCAGATAATCTTTTACAGTGGCATAGCCATCTCCTTCATTATTCTCAATGTAGGCTTGATAGGCATTTTCTGCACGTTGCATTAAACCTTTTGGAAAATGCACCACCAATTGGCTTTCACAGTTGAGCTCGGTTGCTGTTTTAGGATCTTCTGTCAAAGTTCGAATGGTTTTAATTTCAAATCGAAGTCCTTTATTAATCTTTTCTAACAGAGTACGGTCAGCTTCATAATATCCTGAGGATTGACGCAAACTTTTTTCAAGAGCTTTAATATATTCAGACTTTAAATAATCCTGTATTTGATTAAGATTATCCTGATTAGTACAACTAAAATCTGCAACATCCTGAGCCTGATTCTCAGTTTTCTTATTTTTAAAGTAGTCACAGCCACTAAATAAAATTGCAGTTGATAAAGTTGTTAAAATGATAAATTTTTTCATCGCTTTCCACTAATTGTTTGTCGTTATTTATAGCGGGCATATTTTAATCATCTTTATCACTAAAAATCGAGTTTTTATTCTATTTTTATTTATTCATACAATAAAAAACTCGGCTATGATTTTACCGAGTTTTTTTAAGATTGTTTAAAATTTAAATTAAGAACGTCTGTACTACTTTTCCAGTCAAAGTCTGATTTAAAAGTGGTGTATTTTTACCACTAGACAGAATACTTTTCTTTTCCGCCGTCCACGCTAAATCAGGATCAACTAATACCCAACCTTTTTCAGCCTGCCAACGTTCAAACATGTTAGCCACTTGTGCAGGTGCTATGGTCACTTTCTCTACCCACTCAAGTGGTTCAAACAATCCTTCTTTGACCAATTGGACACCCAAAGCCACATAGGTATCAAAAGCACTAATCCCCGGTAATGTTTCTGCAAATGGCATCATTTTCGCCGAACTACTCAACGGTTCATGATGCGTACAAATGGCATCAATTACACCTGATTTTACTGCTTGACGTAATTGTTGTTTATCTTGCTCAGAACGCAGAGGCGGACGTACATGAGCCAATGAATTAAAACCATCAATTAAGGATTCAGTTAAATGTAACTGATGCATGGCAACATCAGCCGTGACTGGTAAGCCTTTGGCTTTAGCCGCTTCAATCAGCTCAATGGATTTTCCAGAAGAAATAAGACCAAAATGTGCACGAACGCCTGTAGCTTCAATCATGATGAGGTATTTCGCAATCGCAATGGTTTCTGCAATTGCAGGAATCATTGGCAACCCCTGACGTGAAGCGATAAATCCTTCATGCACACAGCCATCTTTGGCAATTTGTGCTTCTTCTGGATAAAACACTACGGTTAAGCCCAAACCTGCTGCATATTCCAGTGTACGAATCACCACATCATCATCTTCAAAAGATGCATTGGCATTTGACACGGCGGTACAACCACCCTTTTTAAGTGCCGCCATATTGGCAGGTTGTTTACCCATTAAGCCTTGGGTCTGCGCACCAATAATGTGTAAATGAAACTGTCCATCTGTCCATGCTTTCTCAATTAAGCCGTGAATCAAGGCCCCATTGTCCTGCACGATTGGTTTAGAATCTGGCGGCGTAATCACGTGCAAAATACCATTTTCACGTGCAGCCTTACCTTCGGACTTCAAAGTACCATGCTGTTGTTGACCTGGTTCACGTACACGTGCGCACAAATCTACCATCGTTGGCATCAACCATTTACCTTGTGCATCGATATTTTCATCAATATGCTCAAGTGATTCAACACGTTTACCATTTTTTAAATAAACAGTTGTAATTAGGTCAATTTTCTCTACAGGATCAAGTAAACGTACATTTTCAAGTTTAATATTGCTCATGATGTTGATCCCTTATACCGCGACTGCTTCAATTAAACCCTGTTGCTGTAACTGCCCTTGCATTGTGAGTGCCAGAACCGCCATACGCACCGCAATACCATTGGTCACCTGATGTAAAATCACAGAGCGCGGGCCATCGGCAATACTGGAATCAATCTCAACACCACGATTCATTGGCCCCGGATGCATCACAATACAATCTGGTTTCGCCAACGCCAAACGTTCTTGATTCAGTCCATACATACGATAAAATTCTGCTTGAGAAGACAATGCAGGCGAATCAATTCGTTCATTTTGAATACGTAAAGCGATGATGACATCACAGTCTTTAACGCCTTCATCCATTTTATTGAACAAACGAACATGATCACCATATTCACTGAAACCAACTGGCAATAAAGTATTTGGTGCAATCACGCGAATATCTTGACAACCCAATGTCTGCAAAGCCGCAATATCTGAACGCGCAACACGAGAATGTTTAATATCACCAATAATCGCAACACTAAGTTCTTCAAAAGGTTTATGCGTATCACGACGAATGGTCAGCATATCCAGCATGGCTTGCGTTGGATGGGCGTGGCGTCCATCGCCTGCATTAATAATCGCTAGATTTGGACAAACATCTTTGGCAATAAAATGTGCCGCACCTGAAGAGGAATGACGTACCACAAAGATATCTGCCGCCATCGCCTCCAAGTTCCAGAGCGTATCTCGCAAGGTTTCCCCTTTAGAGGTACTTGAACGTGCAATATCAATATTCAACACATTGGCAGACAAGCGTTTCGCTGCCGCCTCAAAAGTAGTACGTGTACGGGTAGAATTTTCAAAAAATAAATTCATCACGGTACGCCCTTCAAGTAATGGCGTCGTGATCAATTGATTTTGATCATTTATAAAAGATTGCGCGGTATCGAGAATTTTTGTAAGCGTTTCTTTGGAAAGACCTTCGATGGTCAAAAAGTGTTTTAAATTGCCCTGCTGATTGAGCTGAATCTGACTCGGTGTATGCAATGCCGCCAAGTGCATGAGAGATTCCTTAGACGTTAAGTTAAGGCATTATACAGATATTTTTCTCAATCGGGCAGTTGAAGTTTTAGGCAAATGAACAAGTTTTCCCCTTGAAAATACGCTAAAATAACCGATTGCTTTAGCTGCTCCTGGAAAATTGAATGAATTCACCGCAACGTCTTTCTACATATTGGGTTACCTGTGCAGATGGACTGGAAACCTTATTGCAACAAGAATTACAAGGTTTAGGCATCGAGCAGACTGAACGCTTTGCAGGTCGTCTCATTTTTCAAGGATCTTTAGAACAAGCTTACCGAATTTGTATGTGGTCACGTCTAGCGTCACGCGTACTCAAGCCAATTCATACCTACGAGATCGAATTTAGTCATGATGCCCGTGATGTTGCAGAAGAACTATACGAAGGGGCTTTAAATTTTGATTGGTCACTGATTTTTGCACCTCAAAGTACCTTTGCCATCCGTTTGCATGTCGAACGTGAAATTAAGGTCAATACTCAGTTTGCGACACTTAGAACGAAAGATGGTGTAGTCGATTCTTTTATGGAAGCCGTTGGCCGTCGTCCGAGCATTGATACTAAACAACCCGAAATTACCTTGTTTGTATTGGCAGGTAAAACCGAACACACCTTTTGCTTAGACTTATCAGGCGATTCCCTACATAAGCGCGGCTATCGTCACTATATGACCGAAGCACCGATTAAAGAAAATCTGGCAGCCGCAATTTTACAAAAAGCTAAATTAGAACAATTACAACCCGATTTAATTCTCGACCCGATGTGTGGTTCAGGTACCTTTATTATTGAATCTTTGATGATTTTGACCGATCGCGCACCTGGTCTAGTTCGTCGTTTTGGCTTTAATGGTTGGCATGGACATGATCGTGAACTCTGGCTTGAAATTAAAGCCGAGGCTGCACAGCGTCATGAGATCGCTTTAGAAAAAACCCTACCCAAATTTTATGCTTTTGATGCAGACTGGGAAGCCGTAAAAGCGACGCGCCAAAATATTATTGCGGCAGGTTTTGAAAAATTACTAGATCAAATTCAGATTGAAGAACGTCCACTTGCAGACTGGCCATCCTTTGAAAACACCTATAACAAAGCTTTCGTGGTAACCAATCCACCATACGGCGAACGTCTTGGCGATAAAGCCTCAAACCGTGCTTTTTATTTAGGTTTATCTGCCCTATTACAGCAACATTTTCCAAATCAGCATGCCGCCGTAATTGCCGCACAGATTGAGCAAGCTGATGTATTGGCATTGAGCGACCCAGAAACCTTACGCTTAATGAATGGTAAATTGCCTATTTACATTCGTTTTGGTCAAGTTAAACCTGTCGCCAATCACCAGCCGTTTTTGAGTAACTGGCATGCTGATCCTGTCGAAATTGAAGGCGCACAAGATTTTGCCAATCGCTTACAAAAGAATATGTCTGCCTTGAAAAAATGGGCTACAAAAGAACAAGTATTCTGTTTACGTCTCTATGATGCCGATTTGCCTGATTTTAATGTCGCAGTAGATTTATACGGTGATCGACTGCATGTTCAGGAATACGCACCACCGAAAACCATTGATCCTGAAAAAGCCAAGAAACGTTTTAATTTAGCATTGGCTGCCGTTCGTGCAGTAACAGGGTTATCTCGCGAAGCGATATTTATTAAAACTCGTGCGCGTCAGGAAGGTAAAAACCAATATACCAAACAAAGCACTGCGTCCAAGCGTTTTATTGTTCAGGAGGGTCAAGCCAAGATTTTAGTCAACTTAACAGATTATCTGGATACTGGTTTGTTTCTGGATCATAGACAAATGCGTTTGCGCATTGCTAAAGAAGCACGCGGTAAGCACTTCTTAAATCTGTTTAGTTATACTTCGACTGCAAGCTTGCATGCCGCATTGGGTGGCGCAGCCAGCACGACGAGCGTAGATTTATCCAATACTTATTTAAATTGGTCAAAAGAAAATTTTGTTTTAAATGGTCTCACGGTTGACCATGCTGATGAACAACATATGTTCTTTGCCAGTGACTGTTTTGAATGGCTCAAAGAAGGTCATGAACAATATGACTTGATCTTTATTGACCCACCAACATTTTCAAACTCTAAAAAGTTTTATGGCACTTTTGATGTTCAGCGTGATCATGTGTCATTACTCAAACGAGCAATGAATCGTTTAAGTTCCGAAGGGACACTATATTTTTCCAATAACTATCGTGGTTTTGAACTTGATGAAGAAATCGAAGCCCTGTTTGATGCTGAAGAAATCACCCACGATACGATTGGCCCTGATTTTAAACGAAATCAAAAAATTCACCGTGCTTGGAAAATTCAGCATCTACCGAACTAAACCTATGTTTTGAGAAAATGTAATCCATTTAATAAAGCCTGTTGAAATTTCAATGGGCTTTATTTATTGATGGTAATCGTAACATCCCCTTTGGCATTACCAAGCTGTGGTCCAATTAAATTAAGCTTATCCATACGGACTTTTTCTTCATAAGGTGGTAATTCTGGAATTTGTTGTTGCAGATAGATACTGGTTCTCGTCGGTTCTGTAATTTTCTTCTGTTCCTCATATTCAGATAAGACACTGGCATCTAGATTATCCTGAATCAATTGTTTGCTATGCTTTTTTGCAATATTCTGGTTTAGATTTTTTTGCTCAGATACTGGTTTTTTTGCGTCTTGTTCAACTGCCTTTACTACAGGTGGTGTTACACGTTCGAGTGAATCGCTTTCATTTCTCAAGACATTTTCATTTAAAGGTGTCGCAGAAATTGTATAGCCTGAGCCCCCCAAACCTCCTAACAAAACAATCATTATATAGAATGCAGTTCCTTGACGTTCCATCACGTGATTCTTCCTTTATTTACTCAGTTCTTCTTATTTAATTTCACGCTAACAAGATTTGATTTAATCTGCAATGCTTAGACAGAACTTCCCGATAATCTGTCGGTTATATCCATCTATCAAGATGTAAAAAAGAGGATGTATTGACTACATCCTCTTTATAAAGCTTCACATTTAGTCAGAAATTAACTCAGTTTTAATTTATCAAACACGAGATGCCCATGATCACCTTTGATAATGATATTATCTCCAGCTTGAAATTCTCCAGCCAGAATTTTTTGAGCAAGTGGATTTTCAACCTGTTGCTGAATTGCACGTTTCAACGGACGCGCACCATAAACAGGATCAAAACCTGCATCAATCAAGAGATCAAAAGCAGTATCATCCACGGTCAATCCAATTTCACGATCTGCCAAACGTGAGCGCAAACGATCAAGTTGAATATCGGCAATACCACGGATTTGTGATTTTTTCAGAGAGTGGAATACCACCAACTCATCAATACGGTTGATAAATTCTGGACGGAAATGCTGGCTCACAGCCGACATCACCACAGCCCGCACTTCATCGTCAGTTGCACCTTCCCCTAGCTCACGCACATCTTGCGAACCAAGGTTCGATGTCATCACAATGACCGTATTTTTAAAGTCGATCACGCGGCCTTGTGAATCGGTCAAACGCCCATCATCCAAGACTTGTAGCAAGATATTAAACACATCTGGATGCGCTTTTTCGACTTCATCAAACAATACCACGCTATACGGTTTACGACGTACAGCTTCCGTCAATACACCACCTTCTTCATAGCCGACATAACCTGGAGGTGCACCTACCAAACGACTCACCGAATGTTTCTCCATAAATTCGCTCATATCGATACGAATCATGGCATCATCACTATCAAACAGGAAATTCGCCAAAGCTTTGGTCAACTCTGTTTTACCCACACCTGTTGGCCCAAGGAATAGGAATGAACCACTTGGTCGATTCGGATCAGATAATCCAGCTCGTGAACGTCGAACAGCATTCGAGACCGCGACGACAGCTTCATCCTGCCCGACAACACGGTTATGTAAAAACTCTTCCATATGCAGAAGTTTTTCACGTTCACCTTGCAGCATTTTCGCCACAGGAATACCCGTTGCAGCACTGACCACCTCAGCGATTTCATTTTCCGTTACTTTGGTACGAATCAGTTTTGGCTCTTCGTTTTCTTCAGCAACTTCAGCTTGTTCAAGACGTTTTTGCAACTCAGGAATGACGCCATATTGCAAACGTGCAGCTTCTGCCAAATCACCTTCACGTTGTGCTTTATCGAACGCAATACGCGCCTGATCAAGTTCAATCTGTGCCTTTTTATCACCTTCAACCAAGGTTTTTTCGGCTTTCCAGATCTCTTCCATATCATTGTATTCTTTTTCAATGATTGAAATCTGTTCTTCAAGATGATTGATTTCAGCTTTACTGCCTGCATCTTCATCACGTTTTACCGCTTCAAGCTGCATTTTCAACTGGATAATACGACGTTCCAAACGATCTAAAGCTTCTGGTTTAGAGTCGATCTCCATTTTAATACGCGATGCCGCTTCATCAATCAAATCGATGGCTTTGTCAGGTAGCTGACGATCTGTGATATAACGATGTGACATTTTTGCCGCTGCAATAATTGCGGAGTCAAGAATTTGTACACCATGATGTGCGGCATATTTCTCTTTTAAACCGCGTAAAATCGCAATGGTATCTTCAACACTTGGTTCATCGACCAAAACTTTTTGGAAACGGCGTTCAAGAGCAGCATCTTTTTCGATGTATTGGCGATACTCATCTAGTGTCGTTGCACCGACGCAACGCAGTTCACCCCGCGCTAAAGCAGGTTTCAGCATATTGCCCGCATCCATCGCGCCATCGGTTTTGCCTGCGCCAACTAACGTATGCAATTCATCAATAAATAAAATGACATTCCCATCTTGTTTGGCCAGATCATTAAGTACCGCTTTTAAACGCTCTTCAAATTCACCACGATATTTTGCCCCTGCAAGCAATGAACCTAAATCCAGCGATAAAACCCGTTTATTTTTCAGGCTTTCTGGCACTTCACCATTGACGATACGCTGTGCCAAACCCTCAACAATGGCGGTTTTACCTACCCCTGGCTCACCAATCAACACGGGGTTATTTTTGGTACGACGTGACAAGACCTGAATGGTGCGACGAATTTCATCATCACGCCCAATCACAGGGTCAAGTTTGCCTGCCAAAGCACGTTCGGTTAAATCAATAGTATATTTATTTAATGAGTCACGTTGATCTTCGTGATTATTGCTCATGACTTTATCGTCGCCTCGAATAGATTCAATCACTTTGCGTAGTGCATCAGTCGTTACACCTACGCTGTTTAATAAACTTTTGGTACTACCAGTTTCAGTAAGTGCCAGCAGTACCCAATCTGTTGATAAAAACTCATCACCTGCTTTTTGTGCATGACGATCTGCCAGATTCAAAACCTTCACAGCTTCTGGATTCAGATTGACGTCACCTGTAGGATTGGCAATGGTTGGCGCATCCTGAATCGCCTGTTCCAGCTTTTTCTTTAACTCAGGCAATCTTGCACCTGATTGCTGCAACAGGCTTAAATTGGATGGCTCTTCAAGTAAAACCGCAAGAATATGAATGCCATCAATAGAAGTATGGTCTTTACCAGTGGCTAACGATTGCGCATCTGACAGGGCTTGCTGTAAGCGATTGGTAAATTTTTCAAAACGCATTATTGTTATTCCTCATCATCAATTTGTTACTTGCTTAATACATGGGAACTCTTTTATAAATTTCAAATAAGTTTTATAAAATTTCATTATATTTTTCATAAGCTTATATTAATATTAAATAATATATAACTCAGTTATAATATGGGTTCTTTAGGCAAGATTTTCAAGTAAGTCTGTATGCTGTTTTTGTTAATTCTTAGATACATATCCATTTCATCAGCCTAACAAATTCAGTTATTCACAGCAAAGCAGCAGAATTTTTCAAAATAATCTGATAAAAATCTAAAAAATTATTGCTGATATTTTCTTATGCTTAAAAAAAGCTGTTTTATGCTAGGCTTATCTTTGCTCTCCTTACAATCTCTCTATGCTGAGTTACCACAAGACTCACGTCGTCCTGGTGGGATCGCGGTTATTCCACTTGGTCAAGAGATTAAAAGTGTTCGCTTTAATCAGCAAAATATTCTGATTAGCAATGAAAATACCCAACGTTATGCCATTCTAGGGATTCCATTAAATACGCCAATCGGCACTTTAACAGTCGATACAAATGCCCAACCGATTCAAATTGAAATAAAGCCTTACGCGTATGCTGAACAACGGATTAAGGTCCAAAATCAGGATTATGTAGATCCGTCAGAGGCGCAACTCGCACGTTATGCTCAAGAAGCCAAACAACAAAATGACATCTATAGTTCATTTACAGCAAGTTCATGGCAGTCGATGCCTCACTTTATAGCACCTACTTCAGGTAAATTTAGCAATTCTTTTGGGCGCAAACGTTTTTTTAATGGTGAAGAACGCGCACCCCATTCAGGGTTGGATATTCCTGCACCCATAAGACAAAAAGTTATTGCTCCTACCGACGGTATGGTCGTGCGAACAGGCGATTATTTTTTAATGGAAAAACTGTGCTGATTGATCATGGACAAGGGTTAATCAGCATGTTTTGTCATTTAAGTAAAATAGAAGTGAAGCAAGGTCAGCAGATTCATCAAGGTGAAGTTTTAGGCTTGGTGGGTAAAACGGGACGAGTGACTGGGCCACATTTACATTGGGGAATGAGCTTGAATAATGCACGAGTAGATCCGCAATTGTTTTTAAAGCCTTAATTCAATCCAAGAACTTCCGAAAATATTTTGGCGCATCGTCATAGCCTTGAGCTAGATAAAACTGATGCGCCAGTTTTCGATGATCGCTTGAATGTAATTCCATCCGATCACAGCCACGCTGTCGTGCAATCTCTTCGGCAGAGGCTAACAATGCCTGACCAATTTTCTGTCCTCGAAATGGTTCATGTACGCAGAGATACGCGACTCGTGCAAAATCTCCTTCTGTTGCGATTTGTGGAATAATACTCAAAGACAAAAAACCAGCAACCTCAGCCTCAATTTGAGCAACAAAAATATATTGATGAGGATCATGCATAAATGCCTTGATTTTTTGTGAAATGAAATCAATCGATTGAACATAACCTAATTGATCCAGTAGAGATTGTAATGCTTGGGCATCTTCTAGTTTTGCTTCACGTATTTGCACCACAGTCATTCCTTCTTTATCTTTTTATGCTTATCTAAAAGAAAAAGCTGACAGTTTGTCAGCCTTAACCTTACAGATCTCATCAAATTATTTTCAAACTAAACTTATTCAGCCTCAATAATTTCAAAATCATGCGTAATATTGACTCCACCATCCGACAGCATTTTACTGGCCGAACAGTATTTTTCTGCGGAAAGCTCAACTGCTTTTGCCACCTGTTTTTCTTTCACTGCTTTTCCAGTCACTACAAAGTGCAAATGGATGTCGGTAAATACCGCTGGAATTGCATCAGCACGATCTGCTTTTAACTCACATACGACATTGGTCACATCTTGACGTGCTTTCTTTAAAATGGTCACAATATCAAATGAAGCACACCCACCAAGTCCCATTAAAATCAGTTCCATCGGACGTGGGCCACGGTTTTCACCACCATATTCGGCAGAGCCATCCATCACGACTTGATGACCACTTTCAGATTTCGCTTCAAAAGCAACATTCTCTAGCCAATGAACACTTGTTTGCATTGCAACTACCCAAAAAAAATTATAAATTTACATAGTTCTTGTACACTAGCATAAAATGAGTTGATAAGGAATTTCATCTCTTGTGTGTGAATACGCTCATTTAGGTCTTGTGCGATCTTTTTTATATATCCTAATCGGAAAACTTAAGCATGACGTCAAACTTTTCACAACTCAGCACCGATGCTTTATCTCCAGGTCAACTACCAGAGTCAGTCAAGGCGCTTTTAAAACGTGCTCATATTAATCGCTATCCAAAACGCACGACGATTGTTGACGCAGGTACCGAATCAAAATCGCTTTATTTGATTTTGAAAGGCTCCGTTTCAATTATTTTACGTGAAGATGATGAACGTGAAATCGTAGTTGCTTATTTAAATCCTGGGGACTTTTTTGGGGAAATGGGTCTCTTTGAATCAAATCCACAGCGTACAGCAGAAGTTCGTACACGTGATGTCTGTGAAATTGCCGAAATTTCATATGACAATTTCCACGAACTTAGTAAGCAATATCCAGATTTAAGCTACGCGGTATTTGCCCAATTGGTACGTCGTCTGAAAAATACGACCCGTAAAGTCACAGATTTAGCATTTATTGATGTTTCTGGTCGTATTGCGCGTTGTCTCATCGATTTATCAGCTCAACCAGAAGCCATGATTTTACCGAACGGTCGTCAAATCCGTATTACGCGTCAGGAAATTGGACGTATCGTAGGCTGCTCACGCGAAATGGTTGGCCGTGTTCTTAAGACACTTGAAGAACAAGGTATGATTGAAACTGATGGTAAAGCAATTCTCATTTTCGATGCATCATTAGAAGAGAAGTCTCTGGATGATACTGATTTTGATGACGAAGAATAGAATTTCATTTTATCTGATAAGAAAAGCAAACTTTATCGTTTGCTTTTTTTTATGAAAAATATCTAAGATACAAAAACATACATACAACTTAAAGCAAATCATTTAAGTTCAAAAATGTCAATTTTCAATGGAAGTTAAGGATCAGGTTATGCAATATCATGCATTGGGTGATTCAGGCATTCAAGTGCCTGAAATTTGTTTAGGCACCATGACCTTCGGAGAACAGAACTCCCAGCCCGAAGCTTTTGATCAATTAAATTATGCACTGGAAAATGGCTTATATTTTTGGGATACCGCAGAGATGTACTCTGTTCCACCCAAACCTGAAACCTATGGGGCGACCGAAACTATTGTTGGGAACTGGTTTGCACAGCATGCCCAACGTGAAAAAGTGTTTCTAGCATCTAAAATTGCAGGACCAGGTTTCGGTGGCAGCCATATTCGTGAAGGTCATACCCAATTTGGCAAACATATTGAACAAGCACTAGATGGCTCTTTAAAGCGTTTACAGACCGATTATATTGATCTCTATCAATTGCACTGGCCAGAACGTCATACCAACTTCTTTGGCGGTTTGGGCTATGCAAACGCAGAAGCCGCTGCACATTATGAAATCGAAGCCATGCAAGACACTTTATTGGCTCTCCAAAAAGAAATTGAGCGTGGGCGCATTCGTCATATTGGCTTATCCAATGAAACGCCGTGGGGAACCATGAAGTTTCTACAACTTGCGGAAAAGCTAGGTGTGAGTAAATTCGTCAGTGTACAAAACCCGTATAGCCTATTAAACCGAACCTACGAAATTGGTATGTCTGAAATTGCCAAATTTGAAGGCGTTGGACTCCTTGCCTATTCGCCATTAGCCTTTGGTTATTTAACTGGCAAATTCCGTCATGGCGCTCGCCCTGCAAACGCCCGTGTGACTTTATTTTCGCGTTTTACCCGCTACAGTAATCCACAAAGTGAATGGGCAACCGAGCAATATGCTCAACTGGCTGAAAAACATGGTCTCAGCTTGACCCAAATGGCACTGGCTTTTATCAAACAGCAGTTCTTTGTAAACAGTACGATCATTGGCGCTACCAGTCTGGATCAGTTAAAAGAAAATATTCAAGCTTTCGACATTACGTTGGATGAAGCAGTGTTAAAAGGGATTGAAGATATTCATACCCAACAACCTAATCCTGCACCTTAAGCATAAAAATAGGATGCCTGATGGCATCCTATGTTCTGATTCTGACATTGAATAAAATTAACGACGATTATTATAAACAGCCATTGCTGCCGGTAAATTTTTACGCATATCGTTAATTCGCTGTGCATTTGATGGATGTGTTGACAAGAATGATGGTCCTGCGCCTGCACCATCAAGTTTGTTCATTTTTTCCCACAGAGTAATCGCAGCTTGAGGATTATAACCCGCTTTTGCCATTAGCATTAATCCACCAAAATCTGCACGGCTTTCAAGATTACGCGAATAAGGCAAACCCACCCCAACCTGACTTCCCAAATCAAGTGCAGCTGAGCCTAGCTGACCAATGCTATCCCCTGCATAAGCTTTACCGATATTGAGTGCTAAACCAGTCAGAGCTTCAGCGCCAATTTTACTTTTTGAATGTTCTTCCAACGCATGTGTCATTTCATGACCCATCACCGCAGCAATCTCAGCATCCGTAAGGTTCAGTTTATTCACAATACCTGTATAGAACACCACTTTACCACCAGGCGCGACATAAGCATTGACTGTATCTGACTTCAACACTGCCAGTTGCCATTGAAATGGCTGACCCGTTTGATTCATCTGATTTGCATAAGGAACCAAACGCTGCATCACCGTATTAATACGACGATAAGTAATCGAAGAAGTATCCAACTGTCCCTTTTGTCGCGCTTCAGTTGTCATTTTACTGAAGCCCTGTGCTGCTGTCGCATTGAGGGTTGCAGAGTCTGCACCTGCCACGTCCGCAAAAGTCGCACAACCGCCAAGTGTCATCATCGTAGCGGTTAAAAAACTAAATACTATTTTTTTATTCATTAAAAGCATCTCCTTACAAGACAAAACTATTTAACTTGCTGTTTTGACGTGCATTATAGATAAATGTTTGAAATAAATGAGATGAATATCATTAGATTTATGTAATTCTATCGAAAAATAAATAAAATCCATGAAATTAAACAAATCACATTCACAATAAAATAAAATCTCAATAGTGGCTTAATTTTGTCTTCAAGATTTAAATCGTTTCGCTTAAAAAGCAAATAAGCATTTTGTAATAAAATCACAGGTAAAATAACACAAGCAATAATCACAGTTAAGCCCATAAAAGCTACCATAAATAGGTTTGGATCATTGGTCTGAAAAGAAATAATCCACATGGCAATCGTGGGCGCACCGCCAATTGCAAATAACAGCGAATAAAAAATCGTTTGTGCAATATGTGGTTGTAGCTTCATGCCGACGTTATTTTCCCATTTTTATAAAAAAAAATCAGTTTTATCATAAAAGAAAAGCACCTACTTAGGTGCTCTCTTTAGTCGTAAGAACGCGTTTATGCAGAAAATGGGTGACGTAGCACAATTGTTTCAGCACGATCTGGGCCCGTTGAAATAATATCAATTGGGCATTCGATTAGTTGTTCAATACGTTTTACATAGGCCAATGCATTTGCAGGAAGTTGATCAACGCTGGTCAAACCTACTGTTGAATCTGTCCAGCCTGGCATGGTTTCATAAATCGGTTTTAAACTTTCAAATGAAACTGCATCCGATGAACCAATACAACCAGAATCAGTATTTTCATAACCGACACAGATTTTGACTTCTTCCAAACCATCTAGTACATCAAGTTTAGTCAAGCAAATTCCTGAAAGTGAATTTACATCGACTGAACGACGTAGAATTTCAGCATCAAACCAACCGCAACGACGTTGACGACCCGTTGAAGCGCCAAACTCATGTCCAACAGTACCCAAATGACGACCAATCGCATCACCTGTATCAGTCGCAGCATCATAGTGCAATTCAGTTGGGAATGGACCTGCACCGACACGTGTGGTATATGCTTTTGTGATTCCTAAAACATAATCCAAATGCAATGGTCCCATACCCGAACCCGAACTTACGCCACCCGCAGTGGTGTTTGAACTGGTCACATATGGATAAGTCCCATGATCGATGTCAAGTAACGAACCTTGCGCACCTTCAAACATGATGGCTTTACCATCTTTACGATAGTCGTGTAGAACCTGAGTCACATCGATAATTAATGGTGCCAAAACTTCACGCCATTGATTACAAAGTGCCAATACATCTTCAAACTTAACAGCTTCGACACCGTAGAATTGAGTCAATTGGAAGTTATGTAGCTCAAGCATTTCCTGAAGTTTTTCTTCAAGTGCTGCACCACCACGCACCAAGTCTGCAACACGCACAGCACGACGAGCCACTTTATCTTCATACGCTGGACCAATACCACGACCAGTCGTACCAATTTTGGCATTGCCGCGTTTCTTTTCACGCGCCTGATCCAGTGCAATATGGTTTGGCAAAATCAAAGGACAGTTTGGAGAAATACGTAAACGCTCTTTAACTGGAACGCCTTCTTTTTCCAAAATATCCATTTCTTCAATGAGAGCAGCTGGAGAAAGCACCACGCCATTACCAATTAAGCACAGTACGTTATCACGTAAAATACCTGATGGAATGAGGTGTAAAACAGTTTTCTTTCCACCTACGACAAGAGTATGACCTGCATTGTGCCCACCTTGATAGCGAACCACAGCTGCCGCTTGATCTGTGAGCAGGTCGACGATCTTACCTTTACCTTCGTCGCCCCATTGGGTACCAAGTACCACAACATTTTTGCCCATAATAGCCTCATTACATCATGCTGTTAAAATTGAACGTTTATTTGCTGTGCATGTCTGACAAATAAACCCTTAAATCTTTTCGATCTGCCATGTACCGTTTACATGTCGCAACTGATGCGTTGCATAAGGAACTGAGCTTAAGTCATCTTCGCCTAATAACTGAATCACAGCCAAACCCTGTTGGCGAGCGACTGCTATGGCTTCTAACAAACTTTGATCCTGACCATTTGGTGCGACAATCGTTTCAATCTGTTTAAATTGCCCTGCACAAAGCGCGTACAAGTCACAACTAAACCCTGTTGCTGGACGCGCACGACCAAAATGTTCACCAATGCCATCATAACGACCACCCTGTGCCAGTGGTGCAGCACGATTAGGAGCATAAACCGCATACATTAGACCAGTATGGTAGTGATAACTACGAAGTTCGACCACATCGATACCGATTTGTAGTGCTGGCCAGCGTGACTGAATTTGGATCAGTGTGGATTTAAGTGCATTTAACGCGTCTTGGAAGGCAACGTCATTCAGCACTTCATCACTTAAATGGCGCTCAAGTGCATCAAGATCACTGGCATAGCGCCCAAGGGCATAAAAGTCTGATCCAAAAGCTAAATCTTGGGTAAATTCTTCTAACTCTGGAAGTGCTTTGCGTTGATACAGATCAGATAAATCTTGTTCCGTCTGTTTATTTAACCCAGCGCGTTCTACCAAACTGCGGAACAAGCCTACATGTCCCAAATCCAGATGAACACCGTCTAAAGCTTTGGCTTGTTGAATTAAACCCAACATCACATCAATCATTTCAACATCAGCTTCGATGCTGTCATGACCATAAAGCTCCGCCCCCAACTGCAAAGGTGCACGAGAAGAATTAAAATTTTGTGGTTTGGTATGAAGAACTGTACCCGCATAACAGTAGCGCGCTACACCTTCGATAGAACGAACATGAGCGTCAATACGAGCAACTTGAGGGGTCATATCTGCGCGGACACCCAATAAGCGCCCAGAAAGTTGATCTATCACTTTAAAGGTGACTAAATCCAAATCATGATTTGATTCAGATAATAAAGACAACGATTCGATGTATTCGATAAATGGTGTATACACCAACTGATAACCACGAGATGCAAGAAAATCGAGTGCATGTCGACGCAAAGTTTCTACGACTTGCGCTTGTTCTGGTAATACATCTGCTACCCCATCAGGTAACAACCATGTCTCTGAAATCGGCATGTTTCAAACCTAAAATTTGCTCAAGGCGGAATCAATCCGCATAAAAAAATCGGGAACACACCCGATTTCTCCAAGTCTAACACGTTCGTAGTTGCCATGCACCTGAGAATTTTAGGAAAATTAAATTTATAGCTTGGCTTTTGATTTGATGATTATTTCAGGTCATCTTTCTCAGACTCATTGAGGCGCTTAAAATCTTCTGCATGCCCCACATATTGAGTGATCAGAGCAATTAGTTCTGCATTCTGCAACTCTAAAAGTTTCGATTTTTGCACAGTTTGATTGAGCAATTCTCGATCAACCTGAACACTTTTTGCAAGATCCTGCATAATTTCCAAAGTCTTTTTCAAATTACTTTCTAGCATCACCACTTTTTCTTCAAGCTTGCGATTCTGAGTTTCGTCAGTGAGTGAATTTTGCTCTTTGCGAAATTGCAAAACAATTAAAATTAGAACCGCGATCATTAAAATAATAATAAATAGCCAGATAAGCATTGTTTTCCCCTGAATTTCTTGCGTTATTCAAATTATGTTGATTAGCCTTCTTTCATCATTGTTTAAACCTTTTTTTATTTCCCCCCATAGGGAGAAATAAAAGGCACTTATACACTTATAAAAAGAAGTCTATTAAAGATATCTCAAAAGTATCCATGTTGATTTAGATTTAATTTAAATCATAGAAGCTTTAAGTTTTGAAATATAAAAAGCAACACATTCAACTTAGCTTAATGAAATGATTCACACAAATCCAGCAATCGGTTGGCATAGCCCCACTCATTGTCATACCACGCAAAAACTTTTGCTTGGCGACCCACGACCATAGTTTGAGTTAAATCGACAATCAATGAATAAGGTGAATGATTAAAATCACTTGAAACAAGTGCTTCATCTGTCACAGACATAATTTCGGCATAGTCATTTTTTGCCGCTTTTATTAATACTTCATTTAAATGATGCACATTGACTGGATTTTGCGACACAAAACTGAGATCAATTGCAGCGACATTGATCGTTGGCACTCGAATCGAATAACCATCAATTCTACTTTCCATTTTAGGCATCACTCTTTTCAGCGCATTTAAAGCACTTGATGTGGTCGGAATAATGTTTTGTCCCGATGCGCGAGCGCGACGTAAATCACGATGTGCATGATCGAGTACCGACTGATCAGCAGTCACTGCATGAATTTCAGTCATCAGCGCAGTTTCTATCCCAAAGGCATCATCAATAATTTTGACTAAAGGTACTAACGCTTGCGTGGTACATGAGACACTGGAAATAATACGATCTGTAGCTTTGACTTCTGATTGATTGATTCCGTAGACAATCGCGGCATCCACCTGATCAAAGGGTGCAGCACCAATAATGACGCGTTTAGCGCCTGCCCCTAAATGTCGAATTGCATCGGCGTGTGAACGAAATAGTCCAGTGCACTCAAGGACAACATCTACTTCTAAAGTTTTCCATGGTAAATTTTCAGGCGCCTCTTCACGAAACATCTGTAGCTTTAATTCACGACCAAATGCCTGTATATGCAAGAAGATTTTCTCATCTTCGATCTTGATCGCAACCTCACCGTGAAAACGACCATGCGTCGTGTCATATTTAAATAAATGCACCAATGTCTCGACATCAGCGATGTCATTAATCGCCACGATATCAAAATGAAATCGTTTTGGATTTTCAAACCATGCACGTAACACATTTCGGCCAATTCGACCAAACCCATTAATGGCAATACGTTGCATGATTTATCCTTTTATATAAGCGATCAGACTCTATGTTAAAACATTGATTATCACGATGATACAATTGAATCGAGAGTTTAGACGAGTTTGTTATTTTTTAACCAATCAGAAATCATCATTAACGATCATTTGGTTTCCCTATGATTTGTGAATTAAGCTGAATTGCCTTAACAAATATAGGCATTCTGGAAATTTACTGCTTTTTTGATCACATACGCTGACAATTCTCGATCAAACGTTTGCATAGAATTGTCATCATTTCTCGGTAAAATCATTGGTTGAACAGGGTTTTTCCGTTATAATTTGGCACTTTTGAAATCTACGCCACGCATTCATCCTTCATCGTTTTTGTTTAAACGATGCGCTGTCTGCATATAGCCTATTTGAATTTATGGAGTGACTTGGTCGTGAGTACTCGTTTTATGACATCTGCTGAAATTCGTGAAGCTTTTTTGCGTTATTTTGAATCGCAAGGCCACACACGTGTCGCGTCGAGTTCACTTGTACCCGCCAACGATCCAACGTTGCTGTTTACTAATGCCGGCATGAACCAGTTTAAAGATTGCTTTTTAGGTCTGGAAAAACGCGATTATGTGCGCGCTGTTTCATCACAAAAATGTGTGCGTGCAGGCGGTAAACATAACGATCTGGATAATGTCGGTTATACTGCCCGTCACCATACTTTCTTTGAAATGCTCGGTAATTTCTCTTTTGGTGATTACTTCAAAGAAAATGCACTTAAATTTGCATGGGACTTTTTAACCAGCGAACAATGGTTAGGCTTACCGAAAGATAAACTTTATGTCACGGTTTATCATACCGATGATGAAGCTTATGACATCTGGAATAAAGAAATTGGTTTAGCGCCTGAACGGATCATTCGCATTGGCGATAATAAAGGCGAAAAATACGCATCCGATAACTTCTGGGCAATGGGTGATACTGGGCCGTGTGGTCCTTGTTCTGAAATTTTCTTTGATCATGGCGATCATATCTGGGGTGGTTTACCAGGTACACCAGAAGAAGATGGCGACCGTTTTATCGAAATCTGGAATAACGTTTTTATGCAGTTTAACCGGACTGCGGATGGCGTATTGCACCCTCTTCCAGCTCCATCGGTCGATACTGGCATGGGCTTGGAGCGTATTAGTGCGGTACTGCAACATGTCAATTCAAACTATGACATTGATTTATTCCAGCATCTGATCAAATCTGCCTGTGAAATTATTGGCGTTCAAGATCAAGCTCAACCTTCCCTTCGTGTTGTGGCGGATCATGCCCGTTCTTGCTGTTTCCTGATTGCTGATGGTGTTAATCCGTCTAATGAAGGTCGTGGCTATGTATTGCGCCGTATCATCCGTCGTGCAGTACGTCATGGTAATAAACTTGGTGCAACAGGTACGTTCTTCTATAAAATGCTTCAGCCTTTAATCGACGTCATGGGTGAAGCTTACCCTGAACTTAAACATGATCAGGCACGCATTGAAGCGACTTTAATTAAAGAAGAAGAACAATTTGCCAAAACCCTTGAGCAAGGCCTAAAACTGCTTGAAGGTGAACTTGCGCAACTTACTGGCAAAGTGATTGCGGGCGAAACGGTATTTAAACTGTATGATACTTATGGCTTCCCAACCGATTTAACCGCTGATATTGCTCGTGAACGCGATCTGGAAATCGATGAAGTCGGTTTTGAACGTGAAATGGAAGCACAGCGTCGCCGTGCACGTGATGCTGGTAAATTTGCAGTCGACTACAACAGCATTGTTAAAGTGGACGGCGAAACACAATTTGATGGCTACAATGCGACCGCAGGTCAAGGTCAAATTATCGCAATCTATAAAGATGGCGAGCAAGTTGATGAAGTCGTTGAAGGTGATGAAGCCTTAATCGTTTTAAATCAAACCCCTTTCTACGCAGAAAGTGGTGGTCAAATCGGTGATACAGGTATATTCAAAAACGAGACAGGGATTTTTGAAGTTCAAGATACCAAAAAATCTGGTGGTGCATTTGTGCATCAGGGTATCGTCACCATGGGTAGCTTAAAAGCCTCTCAACAGGTTGAAGCGACCGTTAAAGCAGACATTCGTGCTGCAACTGCGCGTAACCACTCCGCTACCCACCTTTTACATGCTGCACTTCGTCAAATTTTAGGCAAACATGTTCAACAAAAAGGTTCATTAGTTGCCAGCGACATTTTACGTTTTGACTTTGCCAATGACCAACCCGTGACTTTTGAGCAATTACAGCAAGTGGAACAATTAGTGAATCGTGAAGTGATTGCCAATACAGCTGTTGGCGTAGAAGTACTGGATATTGAATCTGCCAAAGCCAAAGGCGCCATGATGTTATTTGGTGAAAAGTATGGTGATGAAGTTCGCGTACTTTCTATGGGTTCAGTCATTGACGAGCGTAACTTCTCGATTGAACTTTGCGGTGGTATTCATGTACAGCGCACAGGTGATATTGGCCTATTCAAAATTACGTCTGAAGGCGGTGTTGCGGCGGGTATCCGTCGTATCGAAGCGGTCACAGGCACCAAAGCGCTTGAAATCGTGCAAAAAGCCGATAGTGACATTCAACAGATCAACAGCTTATTAAAAGCACAAAAAGATCAAACAGTAGAACGTGTTCAGGCTGCGGTAGAACATACCTCAGCGTTGCAAAAGCAAATTGAACAGCTTAACCAAAAGTTAGCAAACTTTCAGGCGACTGAACTTTTAAGCCAAGTTCAAACCGTTGCGGGTCGTTCTACCCTGATCACCACTGTTCAAAACATGGATGCGAAATCACTTCGCAACCTACACGACAGTGTGAAATCAAAATTAGAGGATGCTGTGATTGTATTGGCAGGTG
Source organism: Acinetobacter ursingii DSM 16037 = CIP 107286 (assembly GCF_000368825.1). Classification (GTDB taxonomy): domain Bacteria; phylum Pseudomonadota; class Gammaproteobacteria; order Pseudomonadales; family Moraxellaceae; genus Acinetobacter; species Acinetobacter ursingii. Next base: position 374,231 of record NZ_KB849717.1, read on the forward strand.
TCGAAGATGACAAAGTCAGTCTGATTGCTTCGGTTGCCAAACAATATACAGCACATCTAAAAGCAGGCGATATCATTAAATATCTTGCGACCGAACTCGGTGGTAAAGGTGGTGGTAAACCTGACTTAGCACAAGGTGGCGCGCCACTAAACGAGAAGTTTGAACAAGTTATGACAGCTCTCCCTGTCTGGCTTGAACAGCACTAAGACTTCACTTTTGTGTAACTGACTCTGAATTAAGCCTCTCAGAGTCATGGCTTATATGGAACAACTATGGCATTAATCGTACAGAAATATGGCGGGACCTCAATGGGGACTCCTGAGCGCATTTTAAATGTTGCTCGTCGTGTGAAGCGTTGGCATGATCACGGCCACAAGGTTGTAGTGGTGGTTTCTGCAATGAGTGGTGAAACCAACCGCTTACTTGCACTTGCCAAAGCCATTACTGAAACACCTGATCCACGTGAATTAGACCAAATGGTGTCTACAGGTGAACAGGTGACGATTTCCATGTTAGCAATGGCACTTAATTCAATTGGTGTAGAAGCTAAATCCTATACAGGTCGTCAGGTTGGGATTAGAACTGACAGCGCGTATAACAAGGCACGTATTGAAGCGATTGATACTGATGTCATGTCGGCCGATCTTGATGTCGGTCGTGTATTGGTTGTCGCAGGCTTTCAGGGTGTCGATGATGAAGGTAATACCACGACATTAGGTCGTGGTGGTTCTGACACCACGGGTGTTGCGCTTGCAGCAGCCTTAAAAGCAGATGAATGCCAGATTTATACCGATGTGGATGGTGTTTATACCACTGACCCACGTGTTGCACCAAAAGCCAAAAAAGTGGATCGTATTTCTTTTGAAGAAATGCTGGAAATGGCCTCTTTAGGCTCTAAAGTCCTTCAGATTCGTTCAGTTGAATTTGCAGGTAAATATCAAGTACCGCTGCGTGTCTTGTCTAGTTTTGACAATGACGACGACGGTGCATTTGATGAAGACTTTAAACAAAACGTAGGTACTTTAATTACCACTGAGGCAGAAGACGATATGGAACAACCGATTATCTCAGGTATCGCATTTAACCGTGATGAAGCTAAGCTGACCATTTTAGGTGTAGCTAATGAGCCAGGTGTTGCTGCTAAAATTTTGGCTCCAATCAGTGCTGCTAATATTGAAGTCGATATGATCATCCAAAATGTCGAAGAAGATGGTACGACTGATTTCACATTTACTGTCAATCGTGGTGATCTTGCCAAAGCTGAAAAAATTCTGAAAGAAACCGCAGCAAATATTGGCGCGCGTGAAGTTGCAACACGTGATGATATCGTCAAAGTATCAATCGTCGGTGTGGGTATGCGTTCTCATGCGGGTGTTGCAAGTAAAATGTTTATTGCTCTTGCAGATGAAAGTATCAATATTTTGATGATTTCGACTTCAGAAATCAAAATTTCTGTCTTGATTGAAGAAAACTATTTGGAACTCGCAGTTCGTACGCTACATACCGCATTTGGTCTGGATCGTGAACATGGTGAAAGTAGTGCACGTGCATAAACTTTGATCAAACAAATTGTGAAATAGATCACTTTTCAACAATTTGTGTCAAAAAAATAGAGCCACTGTAGTTTTTTCTATAGTGGCTCTGTTATATTAGCACCTATGTATTTAGAAAAATTAAGCAGCATCATTAAATACAACATCTTTTTTATTGATTCTGTTAATTATTTCTCTAATTCTGAGGTTGTAATTTCGGTTTCTTAAACCACTATCGCAGGTTTAGCGTTTTAGCAAGGAGATAAACATGCTGATTCTGACCCGTCGTGTCGGAGAAACATTAATGATTGGGGATCAAGTCAGTGTAACTGTGCTTGGCGTTAAAGGTAATCAGGTTCGTATTGGTGTGAATGCACCAAAAGAAGTATCTGTGCACCGTGAAGAAATCTACCAACGTATTCAACACGAACGTGCCATGCATGAACACCTTCAACATCTTGATCAAGACTATCAGCCTTCATTTGAAGATGATAATTTCTCTCAAAACAATTTTAATCGTTAAGAATATATTGTTGTTGATGATTAAAGCGGCTTACAAGCCGCTTTAAATATTTCTATAGCCTAGATGATCAAACATCCAGTGCGAGTGCTTTCTTTACAGGTGCATAGCTACGACGATGTTCATCGATCACCCCATGACTGGCAATGGCTTCAAAATGAGCTTTGGTAGGATATCCCTTATGTTTGGCAAAACCAAAGACAGGATATTTCTCATCCAATGCCTTCATTTGTCGATCTCGCGCAACTTTGGCTAAAATACTGGCCGCACTAATTTCAGCATGGCTTGCGTCACCTCCAACAATCGCCTCACAACTGATACTCATTCCTTTTGGAATTTGATTACCATCCACAATCACTTTACTTGGTTGAATTTTCAGGTTATTTACAGCGCGATTCATGGCCAGAAAAGTCGCCTGTAAAATATTGAGTTCATCAATTTCAGTATGCGTTGCTTCCGCAATTGACCAAGCCAACGCTTTTTCCTGTATCTCAACAAACAGTTTTTCACGTTTTTTTTCAGTCAGTTTTTTAGAATCATTTAAGCCTTGAATCGGGTTATTCGGATCTAGAATAACCGCCGCAGCGACCACCGACCCCACTAATGGCCCTCGCCCTGCTTCATCTACACCAGCAATCATCATAATGATTTATTTCGTCAAAGTTTGTTGGAACGTTTCATTTACACAGGCGGTTACCGTTTTCGACACCACTTGACCTACCATTGCGGCTCTTGCATTTGGATCAAAGGTGGCATTTGCCAAATCAGCAGCAGTAACGCTATAAGGTGCTTTTTCACTGACACAGCCACAAATTTCAGTTTGAATATCCTGTTTTTGATCATCAGTCATCAGTTTAGAAGCAGTTTGCCAAGCAGGAATAGTATTGATTTCATTCATACATTTGTTATTTACCGCAATTTTCAAGGCAGTCATGCCTAATTGCTCAGTAGTATTTGTCGCTGTATTCATCGAACCATCTGTTGCACAACCTGTTAAAAGCAAGACAAATGCAGTCAAACCGAATAGTGATTTTTTCATCGCTGTTTCCAAAAAAGTTTTAGCTATTTTGCCTAAAGCCTGTTTACGATGAAATAACTAATTTGTAGAAAAGCGCTAAATTAAATCAATCACCACTAGCTCAATATGTATAGCGGTTTTGATCGTTTCATTAAAAAAACGCTTCGTTACAGTAGCCCCATTTTTCCAAAGTGTCTTCTCGTCTATTCTCGCGTGATAATTCGCAATTGTAAAAGGGCATCATTTCATGTCTAACTCTAGCCAGTACTACACCAGAACGGCACAATATTTACACTGGATTATGGCTATTATCTTTATTACGGCGTGGATCATTGGTTTTTATAGTGGTAATTTTTTAAGCTATGAAACTGACGGCAGCTTTAAAGGTGATGTCATTACTCTTCACAAGAATATTGCAACGACCATTATTTTCCTTGTCATGATTCGACTTTTTTGGCGGTACACCCATCCTGTGCCACAACTTCCAGACAGCATGTCCCCTTTGATGAAAAAACTGGCACATGCAGGTCATTTAGCCCTATATTTTATTTTATTGGCGTTACCCATTACTGGCTGCTTGTTTAGCTGGAGTGCTGGACACCCTGCACCTGTGCTTTACCTGTTTAATATCCCTCAACTGATTGGTGAAAATCCTGAAGTGATGGCGATCGTGAAACCGATGCATATTTATCTGTCATGGTTTGCAGGGCTTCTTGTCGTTGGACACATTTTGGCAGCACTTAAACATCATTTTATTGACAAAGATCATGTGTTGATCAGTATGACCAGACAACCCAAATAATCTCAAACAGATTCCATAAAAAACGCATCTTATTCAGATGCGTTTTTTAATTCAATATTCTATTTTTATTTTATAGCTGTTGGATAGTTGCAATCCATTTCTGCTTTTCAGCAGAATCGATAAAAGATGCTTCAAATGAATTGATCGCCAATTGTTTTAGCTCATCATTGGATAAATTCAAAGCTGTATGAACCGCAAGAAAATTATCATTCATATAACCACCAAAATAAGAGGGATCATCTGAATTAATGGTGACATGTACGCCTTGTTTGAGTAAACGGTGAATATTGTGTTCAGCCATATCCTCTACGACACAAAGCTTTAAATTACTGAGCGGACAAACCGTTAACGGCATTTTTTCATCAATCAAACGCTGCAATAAAGCTGGATCTTCGTCTGATCGCACGCCATGATCAATACGATTGACCCGAAGCAAATCCAGTGCTTCCCACACATATTCTGGCGGACCTTCTTCACCTGCATGTGCGACAATTAAAAAACCTGCTTCACGTGCTTTAGCAAAAACACGTTCAAACTTGGACGGTGGATGCCCAACCTCACTAGAATCTAATCCAACCGCAATAATGTCATCTCTAAATGCCAATGCTTGTTCGAGCGTTTTAAATGCATCTTCTTCGCTTAAATGACGTAAAAAACACATAATCAGTTGAGAGCTAATGCCTAGTTTGTCTTTTGCATCAGTACAAGCGCGTTTTAACCCGTTCAAGACTGTCGCAAACTCAACTCCACGCTCAGTATGCGTTTGCGGATCAAAAAACATTTCAGTATGCACGACTTTATCTTCAGCACATTTTTCGAAGTATGCCCAAGCCAGATCGTAAAAATCCTGCTCATGTACCAAAACATTTGCGCCTGCATAATAGATGTCTAAAAATGACTGTAAATTATGAAAATTATAAGCTTGTTTAATTTCTTCGACCGACTGATAAGGAATCTGAATATGATTGCGCTGTGCGATTTCAAACATCAATTCAGGCTCAAACGTGCCTTCAATATGCACATGTAATTCGGCTTTGGGTAAAACACGAATTAACTCAACTTGATTCATAATAACTCCAAAATAGCAAAGGGCGCAGAAAACACCCTGCACCCTTTTTTCTTCAATAAAAATTATCCGCCAAATACAGCAAACTTAAATGCCCAAAGTACTGCCACGATCCAAACCATATATGGGACAGTTTTAGCTTTGCCTGTCAGTAATTTAATCAAAGCATAGCTAATAAAGCCCATCGCAATACCATCTGCAATTGAATAAGCAAATGGCATAAAGACAATGGTTAAAAATGCAGGAACAGCTTCTGTAATATCTTCCCAATCAATATTGGTGATCCCTTGAATCATCAACACACCAACAAATAAAAGTGCTGGAGCAGTGGCAAAACCTGGGACTGATTGAGCAAGAGGAGCCAAAAACAAACAAGCAAGGAATAAACAAGCGACTACCACCGCAGTCAAACCCGTACGACCACCTGCGGCCACACCTGATGCAGACTCAATATATGGTGTAGTCGAAGAAGTTCCTAAAGCAGCCCCTGCAACAATCGCAGTCGAATCTGCAAATAAGGCTTTTTTCAAACGCGGTAATTTACCATCGACCAATAAACCCGCACGATGTGAAACACCAACCAGTGTTCCAGTACTGTCGAACAAATCGACCAAGAAGAAGACAAAAATAACGCCAATCAAACTTGCGGTAAATAGTCCTTCAAAATCCATTTGTAGGAAAGTCGGCGCTAATGATGGAATCTCACCAACGACACCTTTAAATTGATTCAAACCCATGAATGTTGAAATGGCTGTAATGACCAGAATACTGATAATAATCGCACCACGGATTCGAAAGTGATGCATCACTACAATCATCAAAAACCCAAGTAGTGACAATAAAACTGTTGGCTGTTTAATATCACCCAAACCGACTAGTGTCGCTGGGTTTGCTACAATAATGCCCGAATTTTTGAGTGCCACCAACGCAAGGAATAAGCCAATCCCCCCCCCGATCGCAAATTTGAGTGACATCGGGATGGCATTCACAATCGCTTCACGAATTTTTAAAAAGCTGATTGCCAGAAAAATAAGACCCGAAATAAAAACTGCGGCTAAGGCAGTTTGCCACGGCACACCCATGCCCAGACAAACTGAGTAGGTAAAATAAGCATTTAACCCCATACCAGGAGCAAGTGCGATTGGATAATTGGCGATTAGCCCCATGACCAAGCAGCCAATTGCGGCAGCCAAGCAGGTTGCGACAAAGACCGCACCATGATCCATTCCAGTTTCAGACAAAATTAGTGGATTGACAATAATGATATAGCACATCGTCAAAAAGGTCGTTACACCTGCAAGCACTTCAGTTCTAAAGCTTGTCTTATTTTCGCTTAGTTTAAATAAGCGCTCTAACAAGTCTGCTGAAGGGTTAGGAGTTGACATAACATAGTCCCTACAAAAAGTTTGAGCATACTGTGTTGCTATATGTATATGGTCTTAAAGGAAATATTTATTTGAATACACTTTTAAGACGCATTGCGATTGTATAATGGATTAAGCAATCAATATGCCATTTGCTTATTATTAAAAAGCAATTCCCTATTTCCAAATACACACTATTAGTAACAAAGTATAAGGTTTAATCATCTGACCAAAACACAAAAAAGCCGCATAGATGTATGCAGCTTCACATATAATTGAAGGAATATGATGTTAAAAATATAAATTGATATCTTTAATGCCTTCCCACGAAAAGATTATATCATATTATTTATATTTTTGTTTTAGCAATCCAATTCGATACATTTATAAAATTTATTTAAAATCATGAGCTTGAAATCAAAATTTTAAAGCTATTGTATTAGACCCTGACGATGAACACCAGAAAGCGACGAATGCTGATTGTAGTTTGGATTCGCTTCAAGTGTCTTGAGACTATGCTCTGCTTCTGTGATTACTCGACTCACCTGTTCTCTTTTCTTTACTTTAGAATCAAGATAAATACTGTAACCAAGCAGAATCACTAGGCTCGCAAAAATCAAAATAAGTATATTTCTCATAAGCGATATTCTTGTTATCCACATATTTGTGATTTATTTTACCAAAAATGAACAAAAAGCGACACATAAAACATTCTCTTGATACTTTATATGTGATGCATTTTTGAAATTTTTAACCCTTTGTGCATCATGATCTAATCTGGACAATACAGCATTCAGATCGCTCATTTATTGTTAATCTTTTGATTTAAAATTATTATTTAAATAGTTTAGAACTATTTATGATAACCATCGCGTCAACATCAATCTGATTCTTAAACTCCTTCGGATAATTTAAAAACTTTTCATTGTTTCGCTATTCATTGTATTCGTATAATTTTGGTTACTTAAGTATCAAAACTATCATTTTTAGACTTTTAAAAGCACAACAAATGATCTTTAGGTATTAAATTATGAGGACTTAAGCTGGGAAATACAAATATACTCAGCGTATGTCCTACAATACCTCAACTAATAAATTATTGTATTATCGTGACAAAATAATGAATGCATCACTATTCTGCCGTTTTAATGATAAATTCTCAGTCTGATATCATGATATTTTTAGGATGATTCAGATTGGCATAAAGTGACTTTTTTTGTCAGCAGATACATCTTTTTTTATTCTTCACTTTTTTAAGTTCAAGTTTAGCAATCACATAGTGACTCATCTGCTCGCTTTGGTTTCTCTGGCTAATGGTGCTACACTAGCGACTCGTTTCAAAATCTCTTTCATTTTATGCAAATCACGCCACCTTAATTGATTGTTTTTTATTTATCAATTCATCACTGTCTAGTGATGTGGTGTCGTCGTGTGTGTAAATATCACATCACTAGCCTTTAATCATATACAAATACTCTTACAGGCTATTTATGTTTCAGCAAATTCGTCAAGAATGGTTCTCCAATATTCGCGGGGATGTTCTTGCAGGCTTAGTCGTTGGACTTGCTCTTATTCCCGAAGCAATTGCATTTTCCATTATCGCAGGTGTTGACCCTCAAGTTGGCTTATATGCCTCGTTTTCCATGGCGGTTGTAATTGCTTTTATGGGCGGTCGACCTGCCATGATTTCCGCAGCTACAGGCGCTATGGCATTATTGATGGTTAGCCTAGTCAAAGAACATGGACTAAACTACCTTCTTGCAGCAACAATTTTGACAGGTATTATTCAAATTATTGCGGGACAACTTAAACTCGCCAAACTGATGCGCTTTGTCTCCAAATCTGTGGTGGTTGGTTTTGTAAATGCTTTGGCTATTTTAATTTTTATGGCACAACTTCCTGAATTATTACATGTTTCGTATCAGGTTTATGTATTTGTGATTTTAGGGCTCGCCATTATTTATTTATTTCCTTATGTTCCCAAGATTGGCAAGTTAATTCCCTCACCCATGGTCTGTATTATTGTCATTACATTCTTGGCGCTATTTTTAAACTCACATGTACGAACCGTCGGTGATATGGGCAATTTGCCCAATAGCCTACCGCATTTCTTTATTCCAGATATTCCGTGGAATCTTGAAACTTTATGGATTATTTTACCTTATTCCTGTGCATTGGCAGCAGTAGGATTATTAGAATCGATGATGACCGCGACTATTGTGGATGAACTGACGGATAGCTCGAGCGATAAACATCGTGAGTGTAAAGGTCAGGGTTTTGCCAATATCGTGACTGGTTTTATGGGCGGTATGGCGGGATGTGCCATGATTGGGCAATCCATGATTAATGTAAAATCTGGCGCGCGCAAACGTCCTTCAACTCTCGTTGCTGGTGTTTTTCTACTGATATTAGTCGTGTTTATCAGTGATTGGTTGCGGGTCATTCCTATGGCGGCATTGGTTGCCGTGATGATTATGGTGTCTATCAGCACTTTTGATTGGGGATCGATTAAAAACTTTAAACATAATCCTAAAAGCAGCAATATTGTCATGATAGCCACAGTCATCGTGGTGGTTGCAACTCATAATTTGGCAATTGGGGTTTTGGTTGGGGTTCTCCTTTCTGCATTATTTTTGGCGCAAAAACTTGAAAATGATGTACATATTGAAACTTCACGTCATGGCGACACACGCATTTATGATGTACGTGGTCAATTATTCTTTAGCTCTTCGGAACGTTTCTCTCAGGCTTTTGATTCTCAGGAAAATGTTAAACAAGTCGTTATTGATTTAACGCATTCTCACATATGGGATGTGACGACAGTCGCTTCTCTCGATAGCATTATTGAAAAGTTTCAGAAAAATAATATACAGGTCACTGTAAAAGGCCTAAATGAAGCAAGTTCGATCATGATCGATAAGTACGGTAAACACGCCAGAATTTAAAAACGCTCACTCTAAGAGATAAAAAACCGTGCAAATCATTTGCACGGTTTTTTATTAAAAGCTTATTTGAGATTTAAAACTGAAACTTTAGAACTGATAATTAAGACGAACCAAATAATTTCGTGGCGCACCTGGCATCGCGTTAGAGCGCCAGTATTCTTTATCGGTGAGATTATTTACCGCGAAAGTAATCCCCCAATGCTCATCTTTATAACCCAAAGCTGCGTCTAGGCGTGTCCAACCCTCAATCTTGTTCAGATTGTTATCTGCGGTATAAAATGATCCCACGTAGGTGCCACCAATTTCAGCATAGACTCTTTCAACGGGTAAATAACGTATAAATAAATTACCTGTATTTTCAGAGATATTGGCAAGACGATTACCTTTCAAGCGGCTGGTTTCTGCTACTGTAGCGCGAGTATCTTTTTTCCATTTGGCATCGGTATAACCATATCCACCGCGTACAAAGACATTCTCTAAGACACGACCAATAAAACTGAATTCAACACCCTTTGATTGTTGTTGCTGTCCGACTTGCCATTCATTAGGTTGATTTGTTGGATCTGGCTGATAGCGAATATTATTCTTGGTAATATCAAAAACCGATAACTGTGTATTTAAACGCTGCTCGAACCAATCACTTTTAACCCCGACTTCGTATTGTTCATTGTATTGAGGTTTTGCATCATAGACACTGGTATTATTCACATTTGGATCAATACTGATCATGCCTCGCCCACCATAAGGTGCAAAACTTTTACTATATGAGCTATAAAAACTATGCTGATCTGTTGGCTGCCAGACAAAGCCAACATTTGGGCTTAAGCTTTCGCCATCATAGCTTTTCGATACATTTACAGGCTTACTATTTGCAACCTGTGCCTGTGTTTTAAATTCAAATGTATCGTAGCGAATACCGAGCATCATTTTTAAAGTTGGAGTAAGTGTCACTAAATCCTGTAAGAAAAACGCTAGATTTTCTGCATCGTGATGGTTAATGGTCGTGGTTGCTTTATGGGCATTTACAGGCAAATCATCATAATAATCTGAAGGATTATAAGGATTGATATAACCATAATAACTTTGACTACCGCTTGAATAGTTACCAAGCTTTGGATCTCGATCCTCATGTGTCCAATCACTACCAAACATGATTTGATGTTCAAGACGACCTGTATTGAATTTGCCTGTAATATCAAAAGTATTAAGTAATGTTTTATTCATGGTTTCTTGCCATGCATAACTTTGGCGTAAATATCCCTTCCAAGTACACGCTGCACCCGTGATTTGTTTACCGTTCAAATCACACCATGTTCCGCCAAAGAAATTGTCAAAATTTTGATAGGCTTGGCGGTAACTAGCCGCCCAGTGGAATTTCCACTCAGGTGCAAATTCATATTTGAGATCTGTACGAATAGTTTGAAGTTCATCTTCTATATAATCGGTTGGACGCGCAAAACCTGTTTTTAATGAGACATCTTTCGGCAAGTTTTCATAACTTGGCCCTCGGTCAGGAGTACGGTCCAATTTATCGTAGGTATATTGTGTCGTCCATAACAAAGTTTGATCATCATTGCGATAGCTAATACTCGGTGAAAGCATTTCTATTTGCGAACCAATTCCTTTACGGAAACTATTGGTATCGGCCTTTTCACCTGTTAAACGGACTGCCCAGTGATCATTTAAAACTCGATTGAGATCTACAGTTGCTCCCACATTGTTATAAGATCCTGTATAAAGCCCTAGCGTACTTTTCGAATCAAAATTGGCAAATTTTGTGACCATATTGATCACGCCACCACCCTGACTTCGACCATAGAGAACAGAAGCTGGCCCTTTTAGTATCTCGATTCGTTCAACATTGGCGGTACTACGGCGTAACTGTCCACTTTCACGCACACCATCACGATAAATATCGCCTGCATCTGCGGCAAAACCACGTAAATAAATACCATCACCGCGAGTATCATAACTTGTTGAAACGCCTGGTGTCCCTTGCAGCATAATACTCAGATCATTGGCGCCATATATTTTATATTTTTGCACATCAATGGTATCGATGGTTTGCGGAATATCCTTCTTTTTTAGCCCATTACGAGTAACATTAGCTTCGTCGTAGTCAATATAACTTTTGATAGGATCAAGCTCACTCATCGCTTCGATCTTAATTGTCGGTAATACCGCCTTAGCCGTTTCTAGCATTTCTGAATGTGATGATGCTTCAATATCTTTGGCAAAAACCACTTGGCTTTGCACAATCATCATAGCCAACAAACTCAGTTTAAAAGCCCCGACTTGCTTCATTTTTAAATTTAAATGATTCATTAGAAAAATTACTCAGACTTAAAATATTTAGTAAAATAAAAACAAGCGAATACTAATAAAAAATATTCTCATTTGCATTAATATTTTTATACAAATTGATTATTTTAGATACAAATAATTAAGATGATTTTAATAATGTTGACTTTAAAGTTGAAAATTCCACTATATTTTTAAGAATTACAAAACAAATATCGCACTAAGCTTCGAAGCATCCGCGATAAAACATTCATTACACCCCAAAATTTCCAATAAAAAAGGGATGATCAATCTCATCCCTTTTTCTACATTTTTGGCTTAGTTAAGTAACTGAAGGCTTATTTTTCTTCAAGCATTTGACGATCAACTTCTTCAGGGTTATTCAATGCATTCTGAAGTTTTTGCATATCCAATGCACCGACCCATTTCGCAACGACAATCGTTGCTACACTGTTACCCGTTAAATTCGTCAAAGCACGTGCTTCAGACATAAAGCGATCAATACCTAAAATCAAGGCAAGTCCCGCAACTGGAATATGCCCCACCGCTGACAAAGTTGCAGCCATGACGATAAATCCAGAACCTGTGACTCCTGCTGCACCTTTCGATGAAATCAATAGCACAATTAGCAACGTAATCTGATGTTGAATATCTAGCTGGGTGTTGGTGGCCTGAGCAATGAAAATTGCAGCCATGGTCAGGTAAATCGAAGTACCATCCAAGTTAAATGAATAACCTGTCGGAATAACCAAACCGACCACTGACTTTTCGCAACCTGCGATTTCGAGCTTTTTCAGCATCCGCGGTAACACAGATTCTGACGAAGATGTCCCCAGTACAATCAGTAATTCTTCACGAATGAGGCGTAACATTTTGAAAATACTGAAACCACACACACGGCTGATCGTGCCTAATACAATAAAAATAAACAACAAACACGTGACATAGAAGCACAAGATAAGTTGTCCAAGTTGTACCAAAGAACCAACACCATATTTACCAATGGTAAAAGCCATTGCACCAAAAGCACCGATCGGCGCAAGCTTCATGATCATATTCACGATGTTAAAAAATACATGTGAAATTTGATCAATCAGTTTCAAAACTGGTTTACCTGCATCACCTAATTTATGCAGTGCAAAACCGAATAGGATAGCAAACAGTAAAACTTGTAAAATTTCACCATTGGCAAATGCGCCTACTACCGTTTCAGGAATGATATGCATCAAAAATTCGACGGTAGACTGGGACTGACCAGAGGCAACGTATTTCGCAATCCCTGCTGTATCGAGTGTCGCTGGATCGACATTCATCCCCACACCTGGTTTGGCAATATTAATCACCAAAAGACCTACAATCAGTGCGATGGTTGAAACGATCTCAAAGTAAAGTAATGCAATTCCGCCAGTCTTACCGACAGATTTCATACTCTCCATACCCGCGATACCACTGACCACCGTACAGAAAATGACAGGTGCAATAATCATCTTAATCAGACGAATAAATGCATCCCCCAGAGGTTTGAGTTGTTCTCCTAACCCCGGAATATTTTCTTTGACACCATCTACGATTTGGGTTGTGCTTGGATAAAAATGTCCAACCAAAACACCTGCGATAATGGCAATGATCACTTGAAAATAAAGTGATTTGTAAATCGGTTTTTTAGCCATAACTTTACGTCAACAAATATTTCTAAGCCCTTAGAAATATATCTATAAAAATATCTATAAAAAATTTATAGACAGCCCTTTAGCCCACTTGTCTGAATGACTCATGGCGGAAGTTCTTTTACAAGAAAACTTTCCTTAAGATGAAAAACAATATGTTTTTCAAAACAGTCTCACGACTTAAAACGTTTCGATCAAACTAGAACTTAATCTGTTTAAAGAAAAATGGGAGGTAACGAATAAATCGTTAATAAAAATTAAACAGTACTAAAATGCCGAGAGTTTACTGCAATTCCTCTTTTTATCGGTTACAAAATCCATTTTTCGGCTATTTTTTAATCAAAAATAGTGTAGACATTAGTCTAATACCCTTAAGAATAATTCTTTCATTTTATTTTTATGTCATAGTGATGCTATTCATTTTTCAACGAAATATTGACCGCATATGAACACTAAGAAAAATCTATATAAAGACAGTGAACATCCTTTTGCCCAATATGTAAGAATACTCGGCAAAGGAAAAACAGGTTCACGATCATTAAATTATGAAGAAGCTTATGCTGCTTTTTCCATGATTTTGAAAGGAGAAGTCTTGGATGTTCAGTTGGGTGCTTTTTTGATGTTGCTAAGGGTGAAAGAGGAATCTGTTGAAGAACTCACTGGATTTGTACAAGCCACCAAAGATCAACTGAACTTTCAGCCATTAGATGTCGATCTGGATTGGTCATCTTATGCGGGTAAACGTAAACATTATCCGTGGTTTCTCTTATCTGCACTCACCTTAGCAAAGCATGGCTATAACATTGTCATGCATGGCGCTGCGGGTCATACCATTAACCGTGTGTATACTGAACAAGTTCTACAATATTTGGACTATGCAATTTGTCAGTCTGAACAAGATGTTCAGCAGCAGTTACAGCAACAACATTTTGCTTATTTACCTTTGGACGTAATTTCCCCTGTCCTGAGTGATATGATCGATTTACGGAATGTCATGGGGCTTCGTTCACCTGTTCATACTTTAGCGCGCTTAATTAATCCCTTTAATGCCAAAGCTACCCTGCAAGCCATTTTTCATCCTGCCTACCGTAATTCACACCAACAAGCAGCGTATCAACTGGGCTATAAAAATAGTGCGGTGATTAAAGGCGAAGGCGGTGAATTTGAGCGTAATCCTGATGCAAAAACGCTTATTTGTGGTATTAAAAATGGTGAATTGTATGAATACGAATTGCCTAAATTGACTCCAGAACGTAGCCCAACTGAAGATGAGCTTGATTTAGCCACATTTAAACAAGTGTGGTTGGGTCAGACGAGTCATGAATATGGTGAAATGGCAATTATTGAAACGATGGGTATCGCGCTATATACCATGAATGTGGTTGACGATTATGCTCAAGCGATGCAAAAAGCAAAAGTGCTTTGGAATACTAGATTCGACAAAGCACTTTAAATACCATGAAAACCGATACGTTTTAAATAAAACGAATCGGTTTAAATTCAGGTTCTGGCAGGTGTGAATCGCACTCCTCACCTTCTTCCTTTTTACCTTTATCAATATAGCCTGTACGCTCTTTTTCAGGGACATTCTCATGTTCCCACGCAATGACCGCCTGCATACAAATTTGGCGTTGTTCTTGAGTTAATGCGATACCATTTGGCCATTTGCCAATTTCCACTGCCGTTTTTAAACGCTCCACGATATCTGGATCTAAAACGGCAAGCATTTGTTCAATATTCATGCGTCATCCTGCTGTTGAAATGAGTCAAAATCCTGATTCCAGCCAAGCTTTGTACGGCAAGCCATATAAAAGTCATAACCGGGTGGATGTAATAAGTTTAACTTAAATGGATGCTTTCGGATATGCACTGTATCACCGACATTCAAGGAAATACTGTTTTGTCCATCAGCACTCACCATCGGGAGAACACGATTTTCGCGAATCGTGAGTTTAATTTCACTGTGTCCACTGACCACGATTGGACGTGAAGATAAGGTATGCGGATGCATTGGAACTAAAGCAATCGCATCCATACCCGGATGCAAAATCGGACCGCCGCCTGACAGTGCATACGCGGTTGAACCTGTTGGTGTCGAGACAATCAGGCCATCACTATGTTGACGATAAACATACTGACCATCAATATTCAGCTCAAAATCAATCATATGCACGGAGCGGCCAGAGTGTAAAACCACATCATTGAGCGCAATCGCATCATAAATAGTTTCACCTTTGGAACGGACTTCCATTTCCAGTAAAAAACGTCGATCTAACTGGAAATGTCCCTGTAATACCTGATCAAGTTTAAAGATCACCTCAGACGGTTTAATGTCGGTTAAAAATCCCAAGCGACCACGGTTGACCCCGATTACAGGGGTATTATGTCGAACCAATGCACGTGCAGCATGTAACAGTGAACCATCACCGCCCACCACAATCACGAGATCGACCACTTCACCCAATAAACTACGACTTACACTTTGCGTGTTATTGTCAGGTACAAGTGCTGCCGTTTCCTGATCAAAAACAGGATGTAATCCCAAATGCAAAAGATGGTCGTGAATCAGACTTAATGTTTCAACGA
This sequence comes from Acinetobacter ursingii DSM 16037 = CIP 107286, assembly GCF_000368825.1. Taxonomy (GTDB): domain Bacteria; phylum Pseudomonadota; class Gammaproteobacteria; order Pseudomonadales; family Moraxellaceae; genus Acinetobacter; species Acinetobacter ursingii. Next base: position 390,032 of record NZ_KB849717.1, read on the forward strand.
CTGATGATTTATCAGGACGGCCGATTAAACCGATATTACGAAAAGATTTGGCTGAAAGATTTGCAGACTGCATTGGATGCCTATAAGTTAAAGCCAGTATAGGGTTGGTCTGTGAAGCATCATATACATGAGGCTCATCCATCGCAAAATCACGATGAACCCTAAGATCAACATATCATATGCGATTTGTGCGACTAATATAACACAGTAATTCTAAAATCGTCTCGAATCAATCTACCCCATCTATCTCTATAAAAATGTTGATTATCAATCAATAATATCTAAAGAATTTGAAGCTTTAGCAGAAAAAATGAGTTTTTTAGCTTGTTCACAGATTTATCATTGCAAAATGTATAAAAGCTATCGCATGATTAGCACACTTTGTTGGCTTTTATGACAGATTTATGAAGTTTGAACGTGGCATCGGCTTTTTTGCGCTTATTTTTTCAGTGATCATTATTGGCGGTTTTCTTGCATTTAGTATTTATTTAATTCGACTGGATAATATTATTCGCGAGAAATTTGAAGGTAAACGCTGGGACATCCCCGCAAAGGTTTTTGCACGACCTCTGGAACTTTATACCAATGCACCTGTGACTCAGACTGACTTTAGTCAGGAGCTAGGATTGCTTGGCTATAAAAGCACCCAGAATTACACTAAATCTGGGAGTTACGTGGTTCAGGGCAATACCATGTATGTGCATACACGTGGTTTTGACTTTGGTGATAGCACTGAACCTGAACAAGTTTTGCAGGTGTCTTTTGCCAATGATCAAATTTCAGATATTCGCGCCACCAAGCCATCATCAACAGGCATTGCCAGACTTGAACCGCTCCTAATTGGCGGCATTTATCCGCAACACAATGAAGACCGTGTCCTGATTAAACTGGACAAAGTGCCAAAAACCTTGATTGAAGCACTGGTCGCAACAGAAGATCGTAACTTCTATAGTCATCATGGTATTTCTATACGTGGAACTGCGCGTGCCTTGGTGAGTAATGTCACAGGTGGTCGACGTCAGGGTGGTTCGACCTTGACACAGCAATTAGTCAAAAACTTCTATTTGAGTCCAGAACGCACACTCAAACGTAAAGCCAATGAAGCGTTTATGGCCATGTTGCTAGAGCTACATTATAGTAAAGATGAAATTCTGGAAGCCTATTTAAACGAAGTGAATCTCGGGCAAAATGGCAGCTATTCTATTAATGGCTATGGCTTGGCTTCACAGTTTTATTTTGGCCTCCCCCTACGTGAATTAAACATCGCGCAGCAAGCTTATCTGGTGGGTTTGGTACAAGGACCTTCGTTATATAATCCGTGGCGTAATCCTGAAGCAGCACTTAAACGTCGTAATATCGTGCTAAATAATATGTTGGTGATGGGTTACTTAACTCAGGATCAATACGATAAAGAAAGTGCACGTCCTTTAGGCGTGGTGGCTAAACCAAGTCTTGGGCCAGCGAAATTCCCAGATTTTCTGGACATTGTTCGTCGCCAACTCCGTTCTGAATATCAGGAAAATGACCTAACCAATCAGGGATTACGTATTTTCACAACACTTGATCCAATTGCTCAAACTCGTATTCAAAATGCCTTTAAATCGACTGTAGAACAAATTGCAAACCGTAATCCAGCTCGTCTTAAAGATTTACAAGGCGCTGTATTGGTTCAACATCCAGAAAATGGAGAGTTAATTGCTGCTGTTGGTTCGACTCAGGACTTTACAGGATTTAATCGTACAGTAGATGCTAAACGTCAAGTCGGTTCATTGCTTAAACCTGTCATTTATTTAAGTGCAATTGAGTCTGGACGTTATAACTGGGCGAGTCAAATTCAAGATGCAGCGGTCAATATCCCAGTAGGCGGCGATAAAAGCTGGACACCTAAGAACTATAGTGGCGGTGAGCATGGTGTTGTTACATTGCAACAAGCATTGGCACACTCATATAACCTTTCAGCTGTGCGTTTAGGTCAGGAATTTGGTTTATCCACTTTTAGCAATAACCTGAAAAAATTTGGCGTCACCTCAGATATTCCAAACTATCCATCTGCATTTTTAGGTGCGGTAAATATGTCGCCTATGGAAATGCTCAGTATCTATGGAAACTTCGCAACAGGCGGTTTTAAATACCCGACTCGTGCAATTCGTTCTGTGGTTGATGCCAACGGTCATGTATTAGAACGTTTTGGCTTAAATGTTCAACAAACCATTGATCCATCTGCTGCTTACATTTTGAATTATGGTCTGCAACAAGTCATGCGTTCAGGTACAGGTAAAGCCGCTTATAATACTTTATCTCCTGATCTGAATCTTGCAGGGAAATCAGGAACAACCAACGATACACGTGATTCATGGTTTGCAGGTTATTCTGGTAATTATCTGGCTGTCGTATGGCTGGGTCTGGATGACAATAAAATCACGGGTTTAACAGGTTCATCAGGTGCATTACCTGTCTGGACCAATGTCATGAAACAATTGCGTCAACAGCCCGTTAACTTACGTCAAACAGATGATGTGCAATGGCAATGGATTGACTCTGCTACAGGTCATTTATCCGCTCAGGGTTGCGAAGGTGCGATGTACATCCCACTCATGCGTAACAATGTCCCGCGTCAGGCAACTGTGTGTGGCTTACCACATTATCAGGTTGAGCCAACTTACAATTCTGATACGGAAAACGGTGATACAAGTGCCCCTGCGAACGATAGCATGGACAACTATATTCGTGACAGTGAAGATCAAATGCAAAATGATCTGTCCAATAATCGCGTCATTTCTAGTGGTAGTTATTCAAACTAATGATCACGGTTGGTAAAAGAGATTTAAAACGTATGTGGAAGCAAGGTTTTTTAGTATTAATAATGGCTGCTTTTGTGGGATGTTCGACATTCCCTTTACATGAAGAACAGAAAAAAGCACCACAAAAGCCTGCTGAACCTGCCAAGAAAACGGTAGAAACACCTGATGGGGTTAAAATCACACCCTATGAACAGGAAGAAATCAAACGTAAACCACTACGTGTTGTCGTTCCTGAACAAAAGGCAAAACAGCAATTTAATGATGGACGATCTCTTCCTGCTTTTAAAAATCTGATACAACAGACTCAGACGGCATATCGTCAGCAAAAATGGGACGATGCTGAACGGTTTGCTTTACAGGCTCAGCGTTTAGCGCCACAAGCGGCAGAAACCTTTATGTATCTGGCTTTAGTCGCCAATCAAAAAGGACAATACAGTTCGGCAGAATCACTGGCACGACGCGGTTTAAGTTATGCTCAATCTGCGCCAATGAAAAAACAACTTTGGCAAGCTATTTTAGTCGCTGGGCAAAAGCAAAATCATGTACAAACGGTACAGCAAGCTCAACAGGCCTTAAATTCACTTTAAGGCTTGTTGTAGATATTGCAAGCATCTGAAATTTTATATTAATTTAAAAATTACGAATACCTGCAATTCCGTAAGCGCCATCCTGCTGTACTTTGACAAGATCATCAGGATGTAACCCGCCCAGTGCAAAAACTAAAATATGAGTGTGTTTCGTCCATTGCGCCAAAGTTTCCCATCCTAAAGCTTTGCGCTCTGGATGGGTTTGTGTGGTCTGGATTGGACTGATCAACACCGCATCGCAGCCAATTTGCTCGGCATGTTGCAACGCAACCAGATCATGACAGGCAGCGATATAACGCTTACTTTGTTGCAAATCCCCTTTTCGCAGTTGCATCAATTGATGTTGCTTAAGATGCAAAGTCTTTATCGAGGGTGTTAAATCGCTGGGCATTTTTTGAAAATGCTCAATATTGATTATCAGTTTTTGTAAATTTTCTGATGAGTATCGATGCAAATCTTCAGCTAAAAACTGATCTGGTTCTACCCTCCAGTAAAAAAGTGACTTTGCCTCTGGTCGAAAGTCGGATAATTGATGACTAATTTTGATGTAATGCGGCCAAACTAAACGCTGAATAATCGAATCATTGGCTTTGGGGAAATTGAGCTTCGTTAATTGTTCACGTGCATACCACGTCCACGGTTGCTGAATCAGCTGCATTAAGTCGTCAGGGACATAGGCATAAAACAGATGAAGATTAACCACAATATCGTCATATTCATGCTGAATACGATCAAACGCATACCACTGCGATAACCCAATACCTACTTCCTCATAAATCTCACGGCGACACGCCTCTTCAGGACTTTCTCCTGATTCAACCTTGCCACCTGGAAATTCATATTTATTGCCTTGATGTTGCTTTGCTTGGCGCCAGCCTACCAATACTTTTCCGCGATGTAATAACAGCCCAATAGCAATATCGATCACAGGTTTTGACATAGCGTTTAGATCTTCCTCAATTTTACCCAAGTGTAAGCAAATTTTATTTTTTATAAAATATTCATTTTTTGATTGACAGGCCTATTCGATAATGATTATCATTTGAATCGTTAGCTAAAACACCACGGAGCACAACAAATGAACGCACCTTTTAACCTATTTACTCGTAGCAACGAAACAGCTCAATCTTTGCCAATGTTGCATTCTAACAATCTATTTGCCCTAGGTCGTGAAATTCGCATTATGCATGCCGGTGAAGAATACCGCTTACGCTTAACTCGTAACAACCGTTTGATTCTAACTAAATAATTAGAAAAACCGTCTAAAATAATAACACTCGTGGGCAAATAAAATATATAAACAGTATGGCTTGAGCCATACTGTTTTTCTTTGTGAATAGTCTAAATATTACCTACTAAATACTTTTTAAAACAGCATCTCCCACTTTAAGAAAGATCTAAATCTTCTGCTAAAGTAAACACAAGTTCTACCGTTAAACCACCCTGCTCAACGATATGAAAATCCAATTGTGCATGGTGCAGCATCACAATCTTTCGCGTGATGGAAAGCCCTAATCCCGAACCGCGCTGCCCTGTTCCCAAACCCCTAAAAAAACGTTGCCCTAAACGTTCAAAAATTTGCTGATCCATTTTCTCGCCATGATTGTGAATGCTTAAACGAATGCGCTGTGGTGGTATATTTTCAAGTTGAATATGGACTTGAGAATCACTAGGTGAATAACGAATGGCATTATCCAGCAGATTACGGATACAGGTAAAAACCAGCTCATGATTCGCATAAATCTGAATCTGTGATACGTTAAAATCTGAAATAATTTCAATACCTTGATTTTCTGCAAACAAAGACAATGCGGTGATGACTTCTATTATAATTTCATCTAGAGATAACCGCGTTTTTGCGAGTTGTTGTTCATGGGCAGGATCTAAACGTGCTAAAAGCAGTAAATTTTCCAAAACCTGCGTACTGCGATCGACATCATTTTGAATTTGGCTTAAATCCTGTTTAAGTTGAGGAATATCATGATATTTTCGCTGAATCAATTGCAGGCGCATTTGTATGGCAGATAAAGGAGAACGTAATTCATGTGAAGCATCCGCAGTAAATGCCTGCTCTGCCAATAATGCCCGATCCAATCGATGCAGGAGTTGATTTAAAGAGTTGATTACAGGTTGAATTTCTGTAGGCATGTGTGGCGTGACAATGGGTTGTAAAGCCTGCGCCGATTTGTGTTCTATAGATTGAGATAAATTACGTAAACTCGCCAGATCACGGCGAATCCCCCACCGCATCAATCCCCATTGTAATAACCATAAAATGATCAGAACCACCAAGTACCAGATCAGGCTTTGCCATAGCTCATCAAAGCGCGCAGATAAAGGCTGAATCACAATAGATATGAGTCCTGTTTCAGCTTTATCCTGCCGATAAATACGCCAAAGCTGTCCATCTTTCCATCGCAAGGAAAAATCTGTTTCGGCGTCTAAATTTAGAGCTAAAGCATCATGATCTGCGGATTGGCTGAGCAGTTGATGATTCCAATACAAGACATATTGCAGATCGAACTCATCACTTAATTCATCCAATTGCTGACCTGAAGGTAAATGCACATCAGAAAGCAGCAACATATCTGAAACTTCGTCCATGATTTCATCTTGTACTTTCATGGTGTGATAACAGGTCAAAAACACCAGCAACATAAAAGCAATTACGCCTGCAATCACGCCACTCCATAGCGTTGTTCTGATTAGTTTGGACTGTAATGACAAAGAGACGGGACGATTCATTATTTACTCACCCATTCGATAGCCCAAACCACGAATGGTTTTAATCAAAGTTGCACCGATTTTTTTACGCAACTGATAAATATAAACTTCAATCGCGTTACTTTCGATTTCCTCACCCCATGCATAAAGCGATTCTTCAAGTTGTTCACGCCTTACAATCCGTTCAGGGTATTGCATTAATTTATATAAAATCTGAAATTCTTTAGCGGTTAAATCCACAATGTGCTGATCTAGCAATACCGTTTTAGCATGGGTATCCAGTTTGAGTTGTTTCCATTCTAAAATATGGCTATTTGCACGTTGTTGGGAACGTAACTGAGCGCGTACGCGAGCAGAAAGTTCATCCAGACTAAAAGGCTTAACCAGATAGTCATTTGCCCCCAAATCCAACCCTGTCACTCGATCTTCAATCGTATCTTTGGCAGTGATAAAAATAACGGGCGTGATCGGCTGATGCTTGCGTAAGGCGAGTAATACATCATCCCCTGTCGCTTTAGGTAAACCTCGATCTAGCAAAATACAGTCATACTGGTGTTGTTCAATGGCAGCAATCGCATAATCGCCACGTTCAACCCAATCCACACGATAGCCATCCATTTCGAGCCATGATTTGATACTTTCGGCTTGGGAACAATCGTCTTCAGCTATTAATATGCGCATGTGCGATCTCAAGTGCTTTATCATTAAATAGATCTGTTTTCACTATAAAGTAAAAAAACCGCAAATCCAAAATCAGACATGCGGTTTCTCTGGAGGAGAACATTTAGGGTCTAGTGTTAAAATTGAACGCTATCCACATCAATTTCAACACGTTTTGTCGGGATACGGTCAATATCAACTTCACCAATCAAAGTGACGGTCGTAGTGGGTGAAATTGCACGACCTTGCCATAATTCATCATCAATATCGACTGTAATCGTGCCTGTAGCATCTCGGAATTGATATTTTTCATCTCCCAAAGATTTAACCACCTGCCCTTTAAGCATTACAGGCGCATCATCTTTCATGGTCAAAGCTTGCTTCACACTTGTCATTTTTGTTGGCGCTAAAGCAGACTGATTAACAGGTGTCTGTGCAGATACATAACCCGTGGTTGCTAAAGTTGCAGCTAATAAGATATTACGCATCATATTCATTTTAATGACCTCATTGGTGTCGGTGTATCGAGTTGATTCATTCAATACGCATAAATTAAACAAACAACATGAGGTGAATCTTAGGAAAATTTGCGCTTAGGCTATTTAGCTGAGTGGAACAACACGCAAAACCTCTTCTAGCGTGGTAACGCCTTCAATCACTTTACGCGCACCTGCAATGCGTAATGGTTCTACACCTTCTTTTTTAGTTTGGGCACGTAATTCATTTAAGGTCGCATGGGCACTAATTAAATGTTTAACTTCAGTACTCACAGGCATAAACTCATAAATACCAACACGTCCTTTGTAACCCGTGTTACGACATGCTTCACAGCCCACTGCACAATAGACAGTTTCAGGCATATCCATAATGTAATCAAAAGTCAGGTGTTCCCAATCCTGTTCATTAATCTCGGTTTGCACTTTGCAATGCGGGCATAACTTTCTGACCAGACGTTGTGCCAATACACCCAAAATAGTTGCGGCAGTCAGAAATGGCTGGACACCAAGATCATGCAATCGAGTTAAACTGGAGGGTGCATCATTGGTATGTAAGGTGGAAAGTACCAAATGACCTGTTAATGCTGCTTGTATTGCCATATTGGCGGTATCCTGATCACGCACCTCACCCACCATGATGATATCGGGGTCCTGACGCATTAAAGCTCGAACACCATCGGCAAAACCAAGTTCGATGGCAGGGTTGACCTGCATCTGATTAAAACTGGGTTCCAACATTTCAATGGGGTCTTCAATGGTACAGACATTAACCTGTTCAGTTGCCAATTGTTTTAATGATGAATAAAGTGTCGTGGTTTTACCTGAACCTGTCGGCCCCGTAACCAAAATAATGCCGTGACTGTGCTGAGTGAGTGTATTCCAGTCATTGAGTAAACGTCCTTCAAAGCCCAATTGCTGAAAACTGCGTACCAGAACTTCTGGATCAAAAATACGCATCACCATTTTTTCACCAAACGCAGTCGGCAAAGTCGAAAGACGTAGCTCTGTTTCTTGTCCTTTAGGTGTTCGGGTTTTTAATCGTCCATCCTGTGGTTTACGCTTTTCTGCAACATTGAGTCGTCCTAAAATTTTAATCCGCGCAATCACCGCAGTTAGAGTATTTGCAGGCATGTTATAAATGGTGTGCAAAACACCATCAATACGGAAACGAACCTTACCTGTATCTTTACGGGGTTCAAGGTGGATATCACTGGCACCCTGTTCAAAAGCAAATTGCAACACCCAATCGACTAGCTTGACGATGTGCTGATCATTAGCATCAGGGGTTTGCGTATCGCCTAATTGTAAAAGTGCTTCGACGCCTTTATTTTCCCGATCATAACTACCCGAATTTTGCGATGAATTGACCGCGCGACTGACCTGATAATATTCAACCAGATAACGATGTAACTGTTCAGGATTCAAAATCACCCGTTCAATTTTTTTCGGACTCAAGCTACGCTCAAGATTGACCAACCAGTCAGTCATAAATGGTTGGTCTGTCCCAATTAAAACTGAATCTGCTGTAATGCCTACGGCCAAAATTTTATTGCGTAAAGCAAACTCTTGTGACATCACCGAGGTTAATTTACCAACATCAGCTTTTAGTGGATCAATCACATAAAATGCCAGCCCTGATTTTTCCGCGAGCCATTGACTTAAACGCGTGCTGTTTAATACTTTATCTGGTGATTGTTGGTCTTTAAGATTGAATTGGGCAATCCATTGAATCGGGTGCCATTTCAACTGATCTTTCTGACGATGTGTGGTTTGAATCAATAATTTATCACGCTCAGTGATGCGCCCATCTTTTAATAGTTGTTCTAAACACCAAACCGTATCTATTTCAAAATTAAACTTCATTGTTATACCCCGAACACTCTACACAATATAGCAGAGTTCATTTGCAATGTATTTTTTAGTCTTTAAATTAGGGATATGCAGCCGCCCAAAATTGTTTTAAAGTGCCATAAAAAGCACCAATAAAATATCCAGATCATAGGCGGCTAAATGAGTTCAATTGCATTTAAAAACTTTCATGACGCAGGACAAGCAGTACTGCATTTTTTACGTCAAAAATTTGGATTTGATTTATGGATGATCACGCGTGTAGAGGGCAATGACTGGATCGTATTACAGGCCGAAGATCATGGTTATGATGTCAAACCTGGCCGCGTTTTTAACTGGGCAGATTCGTTTTGCTCACATATGGTACAAGGACACGCACCACGAATTGCGCCACGTTCTGAAGATGTTCCACTTTACGCTTCTGCACCCATTGCCCAACAAGTCAATATTAAAGCCTATATCGGACAACCTCTGGTTAAAGAAGATGGCAGTCTATTTGGTACCTTATGTGCGATTGATCCAGAGCCCAAGTCTGAAAAAATTATTGAAGATGGTGGTTTGGTTGAATTATTTGGTAATTTACTCAGCCATATTTTACAGCGTGAAATCCGCGAAAATGAACAAATTCGTTTACATGAACGCCTACAAAACGAAGCTGTCATTGATGCCATGACGGGTGTCTATAACCGCCGCGGCTGGAATCAATTCATTTGTACAGAAGAAGAACGTTGTAAAACCTATGGACATCCTGCTGCTGTTTTCATGATTGATTTGAATGGCTTAAAAGCAATCAATGACCAACAAGGCCATGCCGAGGGTGATCGTTTTATTGAACAAGCTGCTTTTATTTTAAGAAATTCACTACGTCAGGAAGATTTACTGGCACGTTTAGGTGGCGATGAATTTGGAATCCTGATACTGGGTCATGACCATGATCATCTGGAACAATTAAAACAACGCTTACTGGAACATTTGGCAGATGCTAAAATCAGTGCTGCGATTGGTTATGCAATGCGCCATCCAAGTCAGGGGCTGGAAGACGCATGTAAATACGCTGATCAGCAAATGTATATCCATAAGCAACAGTGTAAAGCAGACTAAAATAATGCTGCTCATTCAGTAAAATGAACAATCTCAATGTATTGTTCATTCACACTGAAACTGACATCAAACTGAGCAAATTTCATTTTATAAATCCGCTCAGGATCGTCCTGATACGCAGGTCGTGGGTCAAGAGACAATACTTGTTCAAGCTCATCCACAATCTGAACCGTCAGTTTTTTCTCATCTAAATATTTTTGTCGTAGCGCATCAGCATCCGTTGTCCACATGACTTTTTTTCTCGCGGGTTCATGCTGTGCATAGCCACTTTGCGCATTTTCGATGGCATCTGAATAATGAATATAAGGTTTAATATCTAAAATAGGCGTTCCATTCAGTAAATCACTGCCTGTCACATAAATACGAAGTGTTTTGTCTATTTTTTCAATTGATTTAAATTGCACCACAGATAACCCAATCGGCGCAGGTCGATACATACTACGGGTCGCAAATACACCGATTTTTTTATTACCACCCAAACGCGGTGGGCGCACTTGCGGACGAAATTTTTCAAGCTCCTGCTGATGTTTATTGTCATGAAACTGCCAAATCAGCCACAAATGACTAAATTCCTCGATACCTTCAAATGCCAATGGATCATTATAGGGTTCATACATTTCAATATACGATTCGACCTGCACCAGATTAGGCTGGCGCGGAATACCAAACTTTTCACGGTAAGGCGAATGCATGCTGCCAATGATTGGCAAATTTACAGAATTCATCATCACTTTTTCTTATAAACACAATTAAATATATTCAGTTTATCGAGAATGATTTTAGATTAGAATAGCAACCTGTTTTCTTTTGATCGTGATTGAGACCTTTAATGGCTGCTTTTAACGTTGAACGCATCACCCATGTTCACCACTGGAATGACACTCTTTTTAGTTTTAAAACCACACGCGACACCGCACTGCGTTTTAAAAATGGTCAGTTCGTCATGATCGGGCTTGAGGTCAATGGCAAACCATTAATGCGTGCCTACTCAATTGCCAGTGCTAATTATGAAGAAGAACTTGAGTTTTTCTCAATTAAGGTTCAAGACGGTCCACTCACTTCGATTTTACAAAAAGTACAAGTGGGCGATGAAATTTTGATTTCTAAAAAGCCGACAGGTACTTTGGTACATGATGATATTAATCCAGGTAAAAACCTGTATTTCCTTTCTTCAGGTACAGGTCTTGCACCATTCTTATCGTTAATTCGTGATCCTGAAACTTATGAAAAATTTGAAAAAGTGATTTTGGTTCATGGTACACGCTGGATTAGTGAATTGGCTTACCAAGATCTAATTTTGAATGAATTGCCAAATAATGAATGGTTTGAAGAATTAGACATCAAAAACAAATTGATCTACTACCCAACTGTGACACGTGAACCATTTGAAAATGAAGGTCGTGTCACCACTGCCATTGAAACGGGCGCATTATTTGAAAAAATTGGTTTACCACCATTTAACCCAGAAACTGACCGTGCGATGCTTTGTGGTAGCCCACATTTCTTAACTGATGTAGCTGCACTTTTAGACAAAGCGGGTCTTAAAGAATCTCCGCGTATGGGCGTTTTAGGCGATTACGTAATTGAACGTGCATTCGTTGAAAAATAATCTGCCTTCATGACCCAAAAAACCGAGAAAAATTTCTCGGTTTTTTTATATTCATTATTTTTGAAGCTTTTTATTTTGAAAGATATCCACTAGATTTGGCGACTTGGTATCTGTCTGTTTATCTAAAAAGTTGCTGCATCCACCACCGAAATTATTGCTGTTTTTCCAGATCAAAACAATTTTTTCTGTAAGGTGCTATCAAAACTATTCAATATTAAATAAAAAACCCAAATTCTTAGCAAGAATTTGGGCTCATGATTCTATATTTATAATCAAATAAAATTAATATATCTTATTGATATTTATCCAAGTTGGTTTCTGGACCATCGCGAACAACCGCTTGTGCTTTATCGAAGCTCTCCATTAAGCACTTGTATTCTGGACATACATGATCAGCAAGAATTCCAGCAAAACGAGAGCCTTCAGGTCGATTCCAAGTACGCATTAACTCGGCCACAATCGCAAAGGTATCTGTTGGAATTGCACCAGCTTGAGTCACACGTGCAATTGTTGTGTCAGTTGCTAATTTACTCCAGTTACCTGAAGCATCAATCACACAATAAACATTGTATCCTTCCTGACGGGCGCTCACTGCCGGAAAAGCCAAACATACGCTGGTAAGCGTACCTGCAATAATCAGTGTTTTTCTACCAGTCTTTTTAACTTCATCTACAAATAATGGATTATCCCATGTATTAATTTGCCCTGTACGTGGAACATAGACTGCATGAGGAGCATAATGATGTATTTCTGGAATTAATGGCCCATTTGGTCCATCAGGTACAGACGCCGTTGTAATAACGGGGATATTTAATAATGATGCAGCCTTTGCAATGGCAATGACGTAATTGCGTAAGTCTGGGACCGGAACATCTCTTACTGTATTGAATAAACCGCTTTGATGATCGATCAGTAAAATAACTGAATCGTCTGGATCTAACATTCCATTTGTAGCAGCCATAGATCACTCCTTATTCTTACGAAATTAAAAATGAAAACCATTATTTAGATTAATAATTTTTCATTTGATGACACAGCCAACAGTCTAGAATTAGTGTGGCTATCAACTGATGGTAATGTCAAAAAAGAATGATAAAAGCTTAATTTTGTAAAGAAATATCAATTTATTTTAGTTGTTACATGAATCATCAACCAAAAAATAAAATACTGATAAGATGAAAAAAAGCGATCTGTTGAATTCTCCAGATCGCTTCTAATTGATTTGACTACGCTTATAAGATTCAAGAGTAGATCAATACATTGAGTCTATGATTTAAGCTCACCAAAAGCAAAATTAGAAACCGACAAACCGCCCATAAATTGCTCTTCATGATAATTACGTGTAGCTGATTCCTGCTCTGCGGCACCTACAGCCACCATCAATGGCAATAAATGCTCCTCACGAGGATGCGCAACGCGCGCCGCAGGAGCATGTTCCCAATCGTTTAATAATGCATTACGTGCATTGCCCTGATGCTCAACCACTGTTTCAAACAACCACTGATCAAAGGCACGTGAAGGCTCTGCCGCATGAGCATTAAACATACGCAAGTTGTGATAGCTGAGTCCACTCGCCACAATCAACACATTTTCATCACGTAACTGCGCTAAAGCACGTCCCATCTCGATATGTTGTTGCGGATTTAGCCCTTTTTTCAAAGACAACTGTACCACTGGAATATCCGCCGCAGGGTTGATGATCTGCATTGGCGAAAACATGCCGTGATCGTAGCCACGTTGTGCATCGGTCGCCACTGAAATATTCGCTTGTTCTAGCAATTCCACAACACGTTCAGCCAGTTCTGGTGATCCAGATGATTCATAACGTACCTGATAGGTATGTGCAGGAAAACCACCATAATCATAAATCATATCGGGTTGCGATGCCGTCTGAACCGTAAATTCTGCCGCCTCCCAATGCGCAGAAATCATCAAAATGGCTTTAGGTCGTACTACCACAGAATCTAACAAATCACCCAGTGATTGGGCCAGATTGGCATAAACTGTATTTAGATACTCAGGCATCCACGGCCATGGTCCACCACCGTGCGAGATAAAAAATACAGGCTGTCGATGATTTGCAATTTTCATGGATATTCCCTCAGGTTTTATTCAATCATTGTCTAATATTTAATAAGCTTACCAATGCAACAACAATAATAAAAACAGAACAATCAGATGCATTTTTAGAACGATTAATCCTGACTAATTTGCTAGGTTGAGCAAAACACTGAGTAATTTTAAAATAATCACTTATATTTACTATGCCTTTTCAATTGCCATGAAAACTGAGTTGCTCTCTCCTGCTGGATCATTAAAAAATATGCGTTATGCTTTTGCCTATGGGGCCGATGCAGTTTACGCAGGTCAACCGCGCTATAGTTTACGTGTTCGTAATAATGAATTTGATCATGACAACTTGGCCATTGGAATTCATGAAGCACATGCTTTAGGCAAAAAGTTTTATGTGGTGGTCAATATTCAGCCACACAATAGTAAACTCAAAAATTTTATCGCCGATTTAGAGCCTATTATCAAAATGCAACCAGACGCACTGATTATGTCTGATGCAGGTTTAATCATGTTGGTTCGTGAGCATTTTCCACAGATACCTATTCATTTATCGGTACAAGCCAATGCCATCAATTGGGCAACGGTAAAATTCTGGAAAGATTACGGTCTTACTCGTGTCATTCTGTCACGCGAACTTTCCATTGAGGAAATTGCGGAAATACAAAAGCATGTTCCAGATATTGAACTTGAAGTGTTTGTACATGGCGCATTATGCATGGCTTATTCGGGCCGTTGTTTGCTTTCGGGTTATATGAATAAACGTGATGCCAATCAGGGCGCGTGTACCAATGCCTGTCGTTGGGAATAAAAAATTCATAATGCCATGGAAAATGAAACTGGAGATGTGATTCCTACCCAGCAACTCGCCTCCACACACAGTTGCTGTCGTCCACAAGATCATCAAGCTCCGTTAACGCAACCCGTTTTGGTACAACGCAATGATGAGGAAATGTTTGCTGCTGAGGAAGATGAACACGGCACTTATTTTATGAACTCTAAAGATCTACGTGCGGTACAGCATGTAGAGCGTTTAAGTCAGATGGGTATTCACTCCTTAAAAATTGAAGGTCGTACCAAATCTTATTTTTATTGTGCGCGTACAGCACAGATTTATCGTAAAGCCATTGATGACGCATTGGCGGGCAAACCTTTTGATCCAAGTTTGATGAAACTGCTCGAAGGTTTAGCAAATCGCGGCTACACCGAAGGTTTCTTGCGTCGTCATGTGCATAGCGATTATCAAAATTATGCTGATGGTTCTTCACATTTTGATTATCAGCAATTTTGTGGTGAAGTTCTGGAACGTAATGGCAATTATATCAAGATCGATGTCAAAAACCGTTTTGATGTCGGTGATGCATTAGAGCTCATGACCCCACAAGGAAACATAAGTTTTGTCCTAAGTGAAATTTTGGACAATAAAGGTCAGCAAATCGAGAGTGCCAAAGGCTCGGGACATGTGGTTGAAATTCCATTAGATCCGAGTATTGATATCAAATATGCACTCCTGATTCGAAACCTACCACATGCCACAGAACAGATTTCATCTTCTGCTTTGGCATATGCTGCGGAGTAATAATGGCTTTATTGATCACATCTGAATGTATTAATTGCGATATGTGTTTGCCAGAATGTCCAAACACTGCAATTTTTGAAGGAAAAAAGGTCTATGAAATTGATGCAAATCGCTGTACAGAATGTGTCGGGTTTTACCCTGAACCCACTTGTATTGCAGTTTGTCCGATCAACTGCATCATAGTGGATCCTGCACATATTGAAGATCAAACACAGCTCATGGATAAGTTTAAACAACTCAATATAATTTCGCATTAATTGAAAAATAAAAAAAAGGAACTTGACTGTTAGAGGATCAAGTTCCTATAAAATGAATTTTAGAATAAATCTAAATCTGAAAGCTCTTAAATATGAATGCCTTTAAATTGACAAGCCGTTAAATGAGAAAGCAAAACAATCAAAACTGCTTTGCTTTCCATGATTTTAAAAGGTGCGTTTAACTATTCCGAATAATATAATCAAACGCTGACAGAGATGCTTTCGCCCCTTCACCCGTGGCAATAATGATCTGCTTATATGGCACAGTGGTACAGTCACCCGCAGCAAATACACCTGCTACATTGGTTTCGTTACGCTCGTTGATAATAATTTCACCACGTGGACTTAACTCGACTGAACCTTTCAAGAAATCTGTATTTGGCAATAAACCAATCTGTACAAAAATTCCTGACAGTTCAATACTGTGTTCTGTATCTGTGGCACGGTCTTTATATTTCAAAGCGGTCACCTGAGCACCATCACCGACGACTTCAGTTGAAAGTGCATGGGTGATTACAGTCGCATTCCGCAAGCTATTTAATTTGTCCTGTAACACTTGGTCTGCACGAAGTTTGGTATCAAACTCAACCAAAGTCACCTGCTCCACAATACCTGCCAGATCAATTGCCGCTTCAACACCCGAGTTACCACCACCAATTACCGCAATTTTTTTGCCTTTGAATAATGGGCCATCACAGTGTGGACAATACGCTACACCACGAGTCGCATATTCCTGTTCACCCGAAACGCCCATCTTTCTCCAGCGCGCACCTGTCGATAAAATCACGGTTTTCGATTCAACTTTGGCACCATTTTCCAGTTCAACTTCCACCAGACCTGAAGCAGTTTGATCGGCACCGACAATTTTACTGACACGTTGCAGATTCATAATGTCCACATCGTACTCACGTACATGTTTTTCCATATCCGCAGCAAACTGTGGACCTACAGTTTTTTGTACAGAAGTAAAGTTTTCAATGTCCATGGTGTCCATGACCTGACCACCAAAACGCTCTGCGATCATGCCTGTACGAATGCCTTTACGTGCTGCATAAATCGCCGCAGTACCGCCCGCAGGACCCGCACCGACCACTAATACATCAAAAGCCTGTTTGGCATTAATTGCCGCCGCATCTTTTTCAGCAGCTCCACTGTCCAGTTTTGCCACAATTTCTTCTAAGGTCATACGACCTTGACCGATATGATTGCCATCTTGGAATACCATCGGAACTGCCATGATTTTGCGTTGTTCCACTTCATCCTGGAAGAAGGCACCATCAATCATGGTCGCAGTGGTATTGGGGTTATAAATCGCAATTAGATTCAGTGCCTGAACCACATCCGGACAGTTATGACAGCTCAAAGACACAAATACATCAAAGTCTGCTTTAAGATTCAAACCTTTAATCTGGTTGAGCACCCCATCAGAGACTTTCGGTGCATAACCTGAAGTTTGTAACAAGGCCAAGATCAATGAAGTAAACTCATGACCCATCGGTAAGCCAGCAAAGAACACACGTGGTTGCTCACCGACTTTAGCAATACCAAAACTTGGACGGCGTGTATTTTGACCATCAAAACGGGCCGTGACTTGATCAGAGAGTTCCGCAATTTCAGTGACCAATTCTTTGATTTTGGCAGCTTTGTCTGAATCATCCAGAGCAGCGACCAATTCGATAGGACTTTCTAAACGTTCTAAATAGGCTTTTAACTGAGTTTTGATATTTTGATCTAACATAATCAAGCTCCAAAGGAGAAAATTTTTAACTTGTTGGGAATATTACGATAAAACTTTAAATAGGTGAAACAGTATGTTTTTATAATTTTAATCGGTTTAGCCGAACATAAAATCATTATTCACTTTTTTGCTCAATCCGATCTGTTCTATTTTTAAGATTTAAGGCTATAGCATAGGTCATCATTGCAATAAATGCAGCCAATAAACTGATTCCCCAACATAAGAATTTCACCATTTCAGAAAGTTGTTGTGCTTGATCCGCTTGTTTTTGAACACTTTGTGACAATGGCGTGACCGCTTTCCCATAAAGTTGCTGCTGCATGA
Source organism: Acinetobacter ursingii DSM 16037 = CIP 107286 (assembly GCF_000368825.1). GTDB lineage: Bacteria > Pseudomonadota > Gammaproteobacteria > Pseudomonadales > Moraxellaceae > Acinetobacter > Acinetobacter ursingii. The sequence goes on from NZ_KB849717.1 coordinate 407,827, forward strand.
TCCAAAGCTGTTCAGGTTTAAAGCTATATTCCATAAAATGCGGATCCTGACGTTCTTCACGGATCAAATGTGAAACATAAGGTAATGCTGTCTCTTTATCCACTGGTCGGTGTAATAAAGCGGTTTGCGCTAAAAGATAATCTTTCACTGCATCAGGTGTATCCACATTTTTCAACTCATGCGCGATTTGGCTTTGCTGAATACTTTGATCATAAGCCACCAATTCAGCATACGCTTTGGCTTGGTCACTAGTACGGTCATATTGCAAGTAAGTCAAACCTGACCAGATAAGAATAAATCCAATTAACCACGCCACAAAGCGTAAAATTAGTGAACGAAAACGTAACTGAAAAAATTTAAATTTTTTTAAAATTCGGACAAAAATAAAAGCACCAAAAAATGCAGTGAAAATTTTTAAAAACAGCCAACCGAACCATGACAATAGATTGCTAAAATAATCAGACTGTTGATCCAGCAGTAACTGATCAGCCATCGCCACAGGAATATGCAATTGCTCGACTTGTTGGCTTAAATCAAAAAAACTATAGACCAACGCCTGTTGAGTAAATGATGCAACCAACGCAATGATAAAAATCCCTGTTACCGTTAGACTCAACAGCATCACACGATGTTGACGCTTTTTGAGTTGGGTCAATCGAGACTGTATCGACTGAATATTCATCGGAGCATTTTCGATGGGTGGCAACCTACTCTCCTCATACTGTTTGACCTAAGAGTACCAATTTATTTACTGCTTTAAAGCAGTATCATGACTCGACTCAATGACCAGTTGATTTAAATTTTGCTGAAGTGTACGTAATCTCGTTGCCGCTTCATCGCGCTTTTGCATACCTTCTTTTTGAATTTGAATCACATCGTTAACCGTTTTAATGAGGGTATTTTGCACATGTTCAAGGGTTTCAATATCAATCACCGAACGTTGATTGGCTTTAGCTGTATCAACTGAATTTTGATGTAATAAATCAGCATTTCGACGTAATAAATCATTGGTTGCGTCATCAATACTTTTTGCCAATTGCACGCTGTTTTTTTGTTCCTGTAAAGAAATCGCCAGACTGATTTGATTTTTCCATGCAGGTAAAGTGATATTTTTAATCGCATAAAATTTATCCACCAACATTAAATTATTGGACTGAATAATACGAATCATTGGCAAAGTTTGCATGGCAGACTGCTGTAGAACTTGTAAATCACTGACCCGTTTTTCTAAATTATTCGCAAGGTGGTTCAGATCATAGATCTGCTGAGTCATTTGTTGATTCTGTTCTTGCTGATTTAATTGAGCAATCTGTTGCTGAATTTCCTGCTGTTTGATCTTACCCGCAGCAACATGAACACCAAGCTGTTTATATTCGTCTTGCACCGCATCAAACATTTTATCTAAAGTATTCACACGGGATTTTAGTCCGTTTTGTGATTGTTCAATTTCTTTGACCAAAGCATCGATTTGTTCTTTCGTGGTATTAAAATGTTGATCAAAGCTTTGTTTGGCACCTTTAATTTTATTCAACAAACCGCCTAAAATCGGAATCGATGAGCCTTTCGGTTTATTCAAGATGCTCGATGTATTGAGTTGCTGGGCAACTTGAACCACTTCATTTAACTTTTGACCTGTCGTATCCAAATCTTTATTTTGAACCAGATTCAGGAGTTCATCGGTGTAGGTTGAAGTTTTGGTCGCAATATCCTTACCATATTCAGAAACACTACTGTGCGTCATATCAGTCAATGTCTGATGTGCATCCATCACCTGAGCAAAATCTTCAGGCCGTAAACCTAGCTCTTTTAAGTTTAAACGCTCAAACTCTTGCTGCTGAAGCTCTGTAGATTGTTCAACCAATACATTTTTATGGTTAGATTCGGATTGTGACATTATTCCACCCTATTTTTATCTAATGATTTTTTTAAAGTATTCATCAATATTTCACGACTATGATCCAGCTTTTGCAATTCTGCAACTGAATTGCCTTGCATGCTCTGTTTGAGGTGATATTGCCAAGCAGGAATCAAGACTTGTTGCGCTTCCTTAAAACGATCCAATAAGGTAAAGGAAAGTTGCTCGGCCAATTGCATCTGTGTAATAGCGATATCATTACTCGCTTGCAAAGTTTGTAATGTGTTTATTTTTTTAGATAGTCGTTCTGCAAAATTATCCAGTGGATGTCGCTGCTGAATAAAAGCAGGATATTCCTGCAAAAATTCTTGAGCCGCAACGATATATCTCGCCATCTGTTCACGTAAACCCAGTACCTGTTGGACACGCGCCTGTGATTTTTGAATTTCAATCTGCAAGCGTTGAATTAAAAAACTGGCTTGGTCAATCAGACGTTCCAATTCATTTAAGTAATTCAACTGCCCATGATCATATTCGATATCAATGCCTAACCATTTTTGTAATGCATTAAATTTACGTTTCTTGAGCACTTTGTTAGATTTCGCCAACTTTTCAATCAATTGAGAAATGACCTTGCTCAATTCTTGATTGAGCTTGGGATCAACACCATTGAGCAATACCGACTGCGATTGAATCAGTTGATCGGCATAGTGATTGAGCTGATATTGATTATCCAGTAAAGGCACCAGATCATTGCGTTTGATCGCCAATATTGCTTTTGGATCAACTTCAATCTGATCTAGCGGAATCAATGAATTAAATTGAGTCATAATCAACCAATATATTTTGTCAATTCATCATAGGCACAAATCGATATAGTGCAAAGTCTATTTTTTATATCAACATGATGATTTTATGTTAAATCTTAAATTTTTCATCTCACCATTTTGCAAATAGACATTAGACGTCATTCATCAATCCTTTTTATTTCTCCCTATTGAGAGAAAAATAAAAAGAGTTTAAACCATGAGAAAGCAGTCTATTACAGATATTTTCCTTCTCGTTCAGGCTGATAAATGACTTTTTCAATTTTAATTTTCATCAATTGACCATCAGGCTGTGGCCATTCAATACTTTGCCCTTCTGTCAGTCCCAAGATCGCCGCACCGACAGGTGCCAAAATATTAACCTGACTTTTATCGCCTGTAAAATCATGTGGATAGACTAAAACAATCTCAACAGAATCTGTTGAAGGTGCAATGGTGATACTCACTCGGGAGTTCATGGTGACCACATTTTTTGGAATATTTTCAGGATCAACCACTTCTGCTCGCGCCAGTTCATTTTCTAAATGCTGCATGGTCGAGCTTTGAGTCGTTTGATGTTCAAGCATCGTTTCTAAACGATGTAGATCTTGCGAGGAAATAATAATATTAGGCTGAGACATGTTATAAACTCCTTAAATCTATCAATTTTCAAAACAAATGACTTAAATATAATTTTATTGTTATATCAGAGTTTAGTTCTGATGATTAAAATATTCACAGATAAAAAAAGCTCCCTTGAGGGAGCTTCTTCTCAAGCAATTTGCTTAGTTAGCATATACAGGGAATTTTGCACATACTGCTTCAACTTTTGCTTTAACATCAGCGATGACGCTTTCATCACCTTTGCTATCTAATACATCCGCAATCCAGCCCGCTAAATCACGAACTTCAGCTTCACCAAAACCGCGAGTCGTCACTGCTGGAGTACCAATACGAATACCAGAAGTCACAAATGGAGAACGTGGATCGTTTGGAACTGCATTCTTATTGACCGTAATATTGGCGTTGCCCAACCATGCGTCAGCATCTTTACCTGTAATGTCTTGTTTAATTAAAGACAATAAGAATAAATGATTATCTGTACCGCCTGAAACCACATCATAACCACGTGAAATTAATACTTCAGCCATGGCTTGAGCATTTTTGACCACTTGTTGTTGATACGTTTTATATTCAGGAGCCATTGCTTCTTTAAAACAAACTGCTTTAGCTGCAATTGCATGTACCAAAGGACCGCCCTGGTTACCTGGGAACACCGCAGATTGAAGTTTTTTCTCAATTTCTTCATTTGCTTTGGCAAGGATTAGACCAGAACGTGGGCCACGAAGTGTTTTATGCGTAGTAGTCGTTGTCACGTCAGCGATTTGAACCGGACTTGGATAAACACCTGCTGCAACCAAACCAGCAACATGCGCCATATCAACAAACAAATAAGCACCAACTTTATCCGCGATATCACGGAAACGCTGCCAATCCACCACACGGCTATATGCAGAAAAACCTGCCACGATCATGCGTGGTTTATGTTCCAAAGCTAAACGTTCAACTTCTTCGTAATCAATCTCGCCAGTTTCAGGATTTAAACCGTACTGAATGGCATTATAAGTTTTACCAGAGAAGTTTACTTTTGCACCGTGAGTCAAGTGACCACCATGTGCAAGGCTCATACCCAATACTGTATCACCTGCATTTAATAATGCTAGGTATACCGCAGAGTTTGCCTGTGAACCGGCATGTGGCTGAACGTTGGCATAATCAGCACCAAAAAGTTCTTTAGCACGGTCAATGGCTAATTGTTCAATCACATCGACATATTCGCAACCGCCATAATAGCGTTTGCCAGGATAACCTTCTGCATATTTATTAGTCAGTTTTGAACCTTGCGCTTCCATCACCGCAGGAGAGCAATAGTTTTCAGATGCAATCAGCTCAATATGCGCTTCTTGGCGCGCGTCTTCAGCGTCAATTGCTTTGGCCAATTCTGGATCAAATTCAGAAAGAGAAATGTTGGCAAACATTAGCGAGGGTCCTATGAATTAGGGCTTTTAAGCCGTGCTAAGATTGGGCGCTATTGTAGCATGAACTTTAGGATTAAGCAGAATGAACTTTACTCAGTTTTAAATAAAAATGGCTCATGTGATATACATGAGCCATACGGCAGAACCATCATGATTTATTTGGAAAGCATCGTTCCAACATCTTGCACAATATTTGGAATATTTAACACATAAGCAGTCCCGTGATCCCATTTCACTGCATTACCATCATCGGTAATGTATTGAATAGCTGTACCCTTTTGCTGGGCTGAACCGACCAGTGTATTGGTCGCGATTCGCGGTACGGTGGTGTCATTACTGCCCTGATAAATGGTAATTGGCGACGTCACTTTAACCGTTAAAGGCTGACCATCTTTAGAAGTAAAGTTTTTCACCACTGGGATATTCAGGAAATTATCCTGAGTACGCCCATAACCATTCAGACTTCCAGTAGATTGAGCATATAACCCCATACTGCCAGCAAAGGCATTGCCAATATCGCCTGAACATTCTGTTTCTGCGTAGGTTTGGGCAATCTGCGCAGTTGGATCTTTAAAAACCTGAGTATATTTAAAATCCGGATTTGGATTACGCAATCCTGCGGTAATCAGTGCCGTAAAGGTATCCAAACTTGCATATACAGGAATCTGTGTAGTTACAGGTTGATTTGCAACTGAGGCTTCGCCCAAAGTCAAAATCAAATCAAGGTTAGATGCAGGTGCAACAGCAACGGTTCCCTTATAATCGAGCTTGGCCCGTGATGCATATTGAGCAGCGCCTAAAGCTGCTTGTCCACCTTGTGAATGCCCAACGGTCACCCATTTATTATTTACTTTACTGCCCAAATAATTGCGTGCAGCAACGACCGCATCGGTTATTGAAAATGCTTCACTTTTTACATTTAAAAATGGATGCAATTCCTGTCCGCTTGGCTCGCCCAAACCTTCATAGTCAGGTGCTACCACCACATAACCTTTGGCAAGTAGTGCAGCAATCATCCCTTTAATATAATCATTCATTGCCGTGCGGCTTGGTGCGCATTTATCAGCAACGCCTGTTGTGCCATGCGCCCACGCAACAATTGGCCAACCTCCAACGGGTGCCGCTCCTTTAGGCGTGAAAACTAGCGCTGTCGCCTGCACTTCTTTATTATTAATCCCCAACATCTTATAAGTCATTACCAGACTTTCACCAGCAATAGCGCTCATATCGGTTAAGCCATAGCTATCCGTGCGAACAACAGGGTTTTGAATATTATTTTCAGGAATATCTGAGGGTGGTTTAAAAAAATCATCCCAGTCATTGTCATCATTACAGGCTGATAAAAATAGAGTTAAACTGAGCGTAGAGACTGCGAGCAACGTCTTTTTCATTTTTCTTATCCTTTTGAAGGTATTCAACATTCTTGTTGTTTTGCACAGTAATGCAATTTATAAATTATGCCTTGTTTAACCGTATAAACAAGACAGTTATACAAAGTGAAACATAACATTCATGAATACAGTTGAATCTTTTCACAATTTATCAGAGATGCTACATTTAACTTTTGCTGTCGCATCGAGATTATTCATTTAATGACTGCCATTATTCTGGACACCGAAACCCATACCCTCAATGGTTTACCGATTGAAATTGCTTACGCACCTGTAGAAGTTCATGCAGGAAAACTCAGTCTGGATAAAAGTCAGCTATTTGATCAGCTATATCAAGTCAATCAACCAATCTCTTATGCGGCTATGGCGGTACATCATATTTTAGAATCCGATCTCGTCGATCAACCTTTATATACCTCTTTTGAGTTGCCTGCTGATACCACTTATATTATTGGGCATAATGTTGATTATGATATGGCTGCCATCGCGCGCTGCGGTGTAGAAACACAAGATATTAAAGCGATTTGTACTTTAGCACTGGCACGAAAAGTTTGGCCGCAGGCAGATGCGCATAATATTTCTGCTTTAATTTATCTGATCTCTAAAGGCAGCGATAAAGCACGAGAACTACTAAAAGGTGCGCATCGTGCCGACGCGGATATCATTTTAACTGCGAATATCCTGATGCATATTGTACATCATTTGAATATTCACAATATTGATGATCTTTATCTGGCATCAGAACAAGCACGTATTCCCACTAAAATTAATTTCGGCAAACATAAAGGTAGCTTGATCCAAGACCTCCCCCATGACTATATCAATTGGTTACTTCGTCAAGATGATCTTGATCCTTATCTCAAAAAAGCGCTAGAGAAGACTCTCGTTTGAAACTAATTTTTTGATTTATAACTTATTTCATATTAATGTAATTTTCTCGTTTTATGGTATCACCAATTTATAACAAGGGATAAATTGGGGATGTCTCATTATTATAAAACTGCGCAAGGTCATACTGCGCTTGAAAACCGTCAATTTAATCTGAATGTAAGACAACGACGCTTATTACTCTTAATCGGCACTGAAGACTTTAATAAGTTAAGTGATCAGTTCAGGCAAAAAATTGCATCTCCTGAATTGCTAGAGCAACTTGAAGCAATGGGACTCATCCAATCTCAAACGTTTTCGAGCTCTATCACCACGTCTAAACCAGAAGCTAACATTCCACCCTCTAGCAGTAACGCACTATCTCGCCAGAATGAACTTGCCAATGTTCAAGATGCTATCAATCATCCAACTTGTCCTAGTCAAGAATATCGAGTTTCGGATGACTTGATTCAGCAGCAACAAGTTGAAATTACCCCAATGGCAATAATGGCCTTTGACGAAATCAAAACTTTAATGGCAGAAACCTTGTCCAGCTATTGTGGTTTACTGGCAAGACAACTTTTAGAACAAATTAAAAATGCAAGCAATGTTAAGCAGCTTAAGATTTGCCAAATGCAATGGATTACTCACTTACAGGAAACCCGCATTCCTCCGCAGCAATTGAATCAACAATTACAACAAGTCAATTTTGCCTTACAACATCTTCAGCTTGAGCAATAAACAGATTAAATCATCAGATAAATCGAAAAATTAAAAAACTACACTGTTTTTTCTAAAACTTCGACTATTGAATGCACGATGACTGTGCCGTTCATAATTTTGCTACGCCTACGACTAAAGATTAAACCTATTTGATCTAATCCAAAGTATTATAGATACATATAATAAATATGATATATTTCTCAGCGTTATATAAGACTCCTTTCATAAGTCGCTTTTATTTCTCTTACGGGAGAAAAATAAAGCGGGTTTAAACAATGATGAAAGAAGTCTATAGGTTTAGCCCTTTAGCTCACTTCGGTGGGCTTTTTTTTGTCAACAAATCAGGCTTAGAAAACTTCAGTGAAGTAAATTCGTTTTTTAATAGAAAAATCACCTATTTTTACCAGATCCAGCCTTATCTTAATTTCTAATACATTCAATATCACCCGCCAAATATTTTTTATTCTTGCGCTCAAGCTCTAAAGATGAATGTTTTTTTCAATTGCAAAACATGCCTAGCATTAGTAAGAAATGATTAATAAAAGAAAATTTAAAACTCATACGTTTTTAATATCACAATATTATAAAAATACGAATTTACATATTCAATATATTTAATTATTATGATTAATAATAGGAAAACCACATCCAAATATAACACTTAAATATCAAAATAAAATAATTTCGGTTTACAATGTTATCAAACTTCAGATTTAGATTAATTTTCAACAAATAGTTGATATAAAAGTAAATTTACAATTATAAAAGCATTGATATTTTAGTTTTCTTGAGTAATATGCTTTTTATTAGTGCAATTTTTATTAAAATGCACCATAAAATGACGACCAGTTTTCATATAAAAGGATTTATTTTATGAGAAACCCACCAAACTTATTTATTTATTTCAAAAAACAACCTTATTTAAATATAATTCAGACTTATTAATTTTTTAGTTCCAATTTAATTAATTTGACATATTCATTGCAACAAAATTATTTAGTGATACTTAATTTTAGATTTTAGTATTTAAATACTGCATCTTCCTTAGTCACATTTAATAATGATCCAAAGATAATTTTTTGAGATCGGAATTTACTTTCCAGTCCTGTAAGGACGAGATCCATTATTTTCCTTGGTGAGTTAAGGGCAAATTTTAGATTCATCGAAATGATCAGATGAAAAGTAAAGAAATTGAAAGTCAGCATGATAACTGAACGTTTTATTGTAGCGTGATTCCTCCCAGCACCAGTTAAAACGAGTCATGCCATCTTTAACAATTTCTTATGTTTTCAATGTCATCACGATCGGAGTCTTTGTAAAATATTGAGATTGATATGAAACAAAAACGGATTAGCATTGCATGGCAAATTCTGATTGCACTTATTTTAGGTATTATTGTTGGTAGCATTCTGCACAATCAGCCTGAATATCAAGACTATATCGTTACGAATATTCTAAAACCCGCAGGCCAAATTTTTATTAGCCTAATCAAAATGATTGTCGTGCCTATTGTTATTTCAACGTTAATTTTAGGCATTGCAGGTATTGGTGATACCAAAAAGCTTGGCAGTATTGGTTTAAAAACTATTATTTATTTTGAAGTCATTACCACGGTTGCAATTATAGTTGGACTTCTTGCTGCCAATATTTTTCAGCCAGGCGCAGGTGTGGACATGTCTATGCTGCACAAAGTCGATATCACCAAATTTGAAGCAACCACTCATGAATATCAATCGCATGCGCATGGTTTCCTACAAACAATTTTAGGTCTTATTCCGACCAATATTATAGACTCGATGGCTAAAGCCCAGATGTTACCGATTATTTTCTTTTCGGTGATTTTTGGTGTTGGCCTAGCAAGTTTGCCCCACGAAACCAAACAACCTTTGCTCAATGTATTTAATGCGATTGCAGAAACCATGTTCAAAGTTACACATATGGTGATGCTATATGCTCCAATTGGTGTGTTTGCCTTGATCGCGGCCACTGTTGCGACATTCGGTTTTTCATCGCTTGTGCCTTTGTTTAAATTGGTGGTACTGGTTTATACCGCTATTTTGTTCTTTGCCTTTGTTGTTCTTGGCTCGGTTGCAAAATTTTGTGGTTTAAATATTTTTAATATCATTAAACTGCTTAAAGACGAACTGATCTTGGCATTTTCAACGGCAAGCTCTGAAACAGTATTACCTCGTATTATTCAAAAAACCGAAGCCTACGGCGCTCCTCGTGCGATTGCAAGTTTTGTGATTCCAACAGGTTATTCATTTAATCTGGATGGTTCGACACTTTATCAAAGTATTGCTGCAATCTTTATCGCCCAACTCTATGGAATCGATTTAACCATTACTCAACAGCTTATTTTGGTGTTAACGCTCATGGTCACGTCCAAAGGTGTTGCTGGCGTACCAGGTGCTTCGTTTGTCGTATTGCTAGCGACCTTAGGTGTGGTTGGTATTCCACTTGAAGGTCTGGCATTTATTGCAGGTGTCGACCGTATTTTGGATATGGCACGAACCGCACTGAATGTTGTGGGGAATGCTTTGGCTGCATTGGTCATCAGTAAATGGCAAAAACAATATGATGCTGAAAAAGCAGAGAATTACATGTTATCGCTGAAACAAGTCTAAGCCTTTATCATCCCGTAAAACCAAAAGAGTAACTGAGATCATCAGTTACTCTTTTTTTACACAATTTTGATTTAGAACTTAAATATGAGTCCTTATAAGCCTATTCCAGTACATTGCGGATTTTTGCTGGCATCTATAGTGGACGGATCAACCGTGATATTGGTTTTGGCTGGCATTTTCAATTGGATAAAATTATAGACTTGTAGATTTCGACAAACGATAGCCTGTGTATGTGACGCATTCAGGACTGGATCAAGTAGAACACTCGTTGAACCCAAACCTTTTAAATTCGCAACCAAGGCTTCTGTCACAGGGTAAGGAACGTTGGTATCGGCTGTACCTTGAACAATATAAACTGGTTTATCTATACGTTTAGTCCCTGGTTGATTCGCAGCTAAAAAGTTTTGAACCGTTTGATTGGTTTTAAAGTTATTGGTATCCAGACCAGGATAATCCATGACTTTCTTATCTGGGTTATCGGTCATAAATTTGATAATGTCGGTTTTAAATTTATCAATCAGACTTAAACTCGAATCATCACTATCTAAACAAAGTCCATTTTCTCCAGTGGTGCCTTCTGCAAATTCAGCCAGTGGTTTCGCTCTTTCCTGAAAGATATCCCGATAATTAAATTGTGTTTCATATGCTTTGATTCCAACGCCTGTAAGCGCAGCATAAGCCAGTAAAGTCGCATAAGAATCCACTGACACACGATTGCCTAATGGCACGTTCGCAGTTATTTCTTTTTTCTCAATATCTGCCAATGCCGTAGGTGCAACCTCTAAAATAATTTTACCCAAACTTGATGCTGGTGCACCCGCAACAGCACCTTGATAGGTTGCATCAGCATTTGCATATTCAGCAGTCCCTAGCGATGCCTGCCCACCTTGCGATTGCCCCACTGACATCCAAGCACCATTAAGCTGAACTCCATAGTGATCTTTCGCAGCTTTTACTGCGGCAAGTGCCGATTTCGCCTCACTGCCCAAATTTAGATACGGATGAATACCTGATGTACCCAAACCTTCATAGTCTGGAGCAATCACCACATAACCTGCTGCTAATAGGCTTTCAGCCAATATTCTAAAGCGTAGATTGATTTTATTATTACTTGGCGCACAACTATCTCCAACACCCACTGTTCCGTGCTCCCAAACCACAACACGATAACCATCTGCGGGTTGAGAGACTTTTGGAAACATCACCATTGCAGTCGCTTTGGCTGTTACCTTGGACATTGACCATATTATAGGTCATTACTTTAATCGATTTGGCACCTGTCACTTGGTCTTTACTATACGTAGATTCTGAAATATAACTTTGATCAGGATTAACCCCAACATAATCATCATTACTGTCATTACATGCGCTTAGCAATAAAGTTGTTGTTGAAAATGCAAGTGCTAAAGCAATTTTTGACCGTTTCATAAAATATCCTTTTTATGTTTTTAAGTATTTAATCTGCATGGTCTTACATGCATCTTTATTTATGCACAAAAAAAGTGCTCTGCATAGAACACTCTTTTACTAGATGGTCAATTTTTTAAAATGAATAAGCCATAAAAATTCCTAAAAATAGGATAACCCCCACCCAACGGTTATGCCGAAACGCCCAAAAACACATTTGAGGATCGCGAGTTCTGGTTTTTGACCATTGATAGAAATAGTCTGCGGCAACCAAAAACAAAGCGACAAGTCCCCACGGAAATAGAATATCTGCAAGGTAAAAAGAAGCACCAATCAATACAATACTTAAAAACTGTAATAAGGAAATAATTTCAATATCATAGCGACCAAACAAAATTGCTGTGGACTTTACGCCGATTTTTAAATCATATTCACGATCGGTAATGGCATATTGAGTATCAAAAGCCACTGTCCAACATAAATTGCCAAAATATAGTAACCAGCATGTCCAATCTAGCGGCTTACCCATCGCAGTAAATGCCATCGGGATACCCCATGAAAATGCCATACCTAAAACCACTTGCGGTAAATGGGTATAACGCTTCATAAATGGATAAATAAAAGCGAGTCCTAATGCCCCGAAAGCGCAGTAAAATGTCTCAATAGGTAAGAAAAACAACATACAAGCACTGGCTGCGACTAAAACTAAAAACACAGCAATGGCTTCTTTAGGTTGGATAATTCCTGTCGCAAGTGGTCTGGTCTTGGTTCGTTCTACATGACCATCCACTTCACGGTCTGCGAAGTCATTAATGGCACATCCAGCAGCACGCATAAAAATGGTGCCGAACATAAATGGTAATAAAATATGTAATGGTGGAATTCCTTCAGCAGCAATCCAAAGTGCCCACATCATTGGCCAGAAAACCAATTCAGTTCCAATCGGCTTATCAAAACGACATAAATAATAATAGGCTTCTAACCGTTGTCGCCAAGTGATGGATTGTACTGCTGCCATGACTTACCCCTGCTCGTTTTGTTTCTTTATAAAATTTTCAAATGTGGTGAGAAATGTTTCTTGGACAATAAATTTACAGCCATGCCAGACATAACAACTTTGTCGAGTCCAGCCATCTTCTAAATATATCACTCGGCGTTCACAAGCTGGATTTGTACGCTGGAATAAAAACTTTCCTATCGGCTTTGTACCGATATGCTGAAAAATTCTGGCTTTTTTTTGTAAGCTTAAAATTGGGAAAATACTTTTCGCTTTCACCCATGGCTCTGCTTCACAACCATAAAGTAAACTTTCACGTACCCATGCAGTATGTGCATGTGGCATGTTCATCCATTGACTATCAATAAAACTTAAACGCTGAAAATGTTCTTTGGTGGGGTCAACCCGAAACTGACCAGACGCTAAATCTGTTAATTGTTGGGTCAAAGAGCCTGATGCATACAACCATTTTTTTAATTCAGGAGTTAATATTTTTTCCTGCTTAAGTTTAGATGGTATGTTCGGCATAACAGGCTCACTTCGATCAGAAAACCTAGTGTAACCGAATTTTTGTTTCAAAAATGCTGTGTTTTTAAGCAACATTCTTTTATTCACAAAATTGTAATAAATTTCACTATTTGAGAATATTTTAATATATCATATAGGGCATTTATCACAGGCATAGCTTAAGACCATTATGATGAATGACAAATTCAGATTTATTTTGCTCTACGGTGGAATATTCTGGGGCTGTGGTTTTACTATTTTAATGTTGCTTTATCGCTATTTCTTTTTGAATCAACCAAACTTACCGATTACTGCCTTTGCGGTTTATTTTAGTATTTGCTTTATTGCAGGTCTGGTATGGGGAAGTTTAGTTCATCATGATATTCAAAAGAAAATAGTGAGTTAATGATTGTTAAAGAAAGTGTAAAAGCCAGTTTTCAAACTGGCTTTTGTGTTTTTAACATTTTAAAGATTAGGAGGCTGGTGTAGCCACTTTAGCGGGCACTCCACTATGAAACCTAAAGACATCATCAGGCGTCAAGATTAGATTTTTCTCCACTTCACGAATATGTTGAATACGCTGCTGAATATCTTCTTCGGGATTTTTCATTTTAGCCGTGGTCGCGACTTCCATTGCCAAGGCCAAATAATCTTCAAAGTGACGAGATTCAGATTTCAACAAATAACGATAGTAGCGCCCAAGCTCATCATCCACCAAAGGTGCCAGTGCATGGAAACGCTCACAAGAGCGCGCTTCTACAAATGCCCCGACGATCATGACGTCAATCAATGCTTCAGGCTCATAAGTTCGGATTTCTTTACGTAAACCACCCGCATAACGACCTGCACTCACGGCTTTCCATTCCTGCCCACGTTTTTTCATAAACTCAAGCACTTGCTCATAGTGCAGCATTTCCTCGCGAACCAGTTGTGCCAATTTGACTTGTAAATCGGTAAAAAAACTGTACCGGAACATCAGATTCATGGCCGTGCCTGCGGCTTTTTTTTCACAATTGGCATGATCTTGCATCAACAAATCAAGATGATTGATGGCTTCATCTAACCATGCTTGAGGTGTTTTGCAGCCTAAAAATGCAATGACTGGCTGCATGAGTTCATCATAGTTGGGATTTGACATGTTCAAAACTCTTAGCGTGCAGACTGTATTGCGGCTTTCATTTGCTGTACCGCTTGCGTCAAACCAACAAAAATACTCTCTGCGATAATGGAATGACCAATATTTAACTCATGAATCTGTGGAATCGCTGCAATCGGCGCAACATTTTCAAGATTCAAGCCATGTCCAGCATTAACAATTAAACCCTTATTTGCAGCATACTCTGCGCCCTGAATGATTCGGGCAAGTTCAGCTTGTTGCTCTTCATCATTGGCAGCATCAGCATAAGCTCCCGTATGTAGTTCGATGGTCGGCGTGCCACAGGCAATCGCGGCATCAATTTGGGCCAAATCAGCATCGATAAATAAAGAAACTTCACAGCCAATTTCAGCTAAGGCTTGAGTCGCAGCTTTGACTTTTTCAAATTGCCCCACGACATCTAACCCGCCTTCTGTTGTGACTTCCTGTCGACGTTCAGGCACAAAACACACATGATGAGGTTGAATTTCTTTGGCAAACTCCACCATTTCATCGGTCACAGCCATTTCCAAATTCATATGCGTTTTTAATAATGGGCGCATACGACGCACATCATCATCTTGGATATGACGTCGATCTTCACGTAAATGCAAGGTAATGCCCTCTGCACCCGCCTGTTCACAGACCAACGCTGCCTGAACTGGATCTGGATAAGTCGTGCCTCGTGCCTGTCTTAAGGTCGCAACATGATCAATATTCACACCAAGCAAAGCAGCCATAGATAAGTCCTGAAAGAAAATTTAAGAATGTGATTGTGTACTTTGTATCCAAAGCTGACGACTTTTTAAAGGTCGATCACCTAACAAAGAACTAATCATTTGACGGTATAGTTTACCCAATAATTGTAACTGTTCGGCAGAAAATTCTGCACCTTCTACATAATTCTGCATACAGCAAACCAACTCACCCGAAAGATTTGCAGCACTGCGACTCGCAACAGGCAAAAAACCCTCAGTTGCCTGAAATTGATAAGACATCACCTTACTAATTGCTTGCTGATTACAATCTACATAAAAATCGACTGCATAGCCTAATTCTTGCAATAACGCATGTTCAAACTGACGTAAAATTTGTCTTAAAAATAAAGCAGGTTGAGGATGTGTCGATAAAAGCTGTAATTGCGCCAGCGTTTTTTGATATTGAAGAAAAGTTTGCGGCATGGCCTCTTCTAAAGGACACAAACGCAACAGGATTTCATTCAAATAAAACCCTGCAAAAAAAGCATCACCATGAAAGAAAACAGGATGATTTAAAATTTCAAGTTTAGTGAAATTTTTTAAATCGCCTTTACCTGTCGCTTGTAAGGTAATGGGTTGATATTGTGGAGGTGGCGTTTGTCTGAGAATACCGTCCATACGACCATATTCTTCAGTAAACAAATGCACGATATGGCTTTTTTCACGATATTTACGATGATGAACTAAATAGCCATGAATGACTTCATTACGCATAAACGAAGTTAATCATCCTTTTTTTTCTCATCTTTTTCATCGTCGCCATCTGGAATGGCAGCACCCACAACAGCTGCTGTCCCTTTTACAACAGCTTTAGTGGTGCCATAAGCAACTTTGACTGGAACAGTCACGACTTTAGTAATACACCCTTGTAGCATCAGTACACAAGCTAAAGCACCCAAACAACGTATCATGACTGTCATTGCTTATTCTCTTTTTTTAAATATCGCTATAGCCTAAACTTTTGAGCGCACGTTCATCATCAGACCAGCCACCTTTGACTTTCACCCATAGTGTCAGCATGATTTTCTGTTCAAACATTTTTTCCATGTCTGTACGCGCTTCCATACCAATGCGTTTGAGTTTAGCGCCTTTGTCACCAATCACAATGGCTTTTTGTCCCGCGCGTTCCACAAAAATCGTGGCATCAATATAGGTACAAGCAGGTTTTAATCGACCTGTTTTTTCACTGATCGTTTCTTCTTCAGTTTTAAAGGATTCAATTTGTACCGTTAAATCATAAGGCAATTCTTCACCCAACTGACGCATGATTTTTTCACGGATAATCTCACTGGCCAGAAAACGCTCAGAACGATCGGTAATTTGATCCATCGAATATAACGGCGGTTGAAATGGCAAATATTTTTCAATCGTGTCACGTAAATGATCCAAATTTGCACCACGTAATGCAGAAACAGGTACAATTTCAGCAAAGTTCATGAGTTTTGCACGTTCACGAATCAATGGTAAAGCTTCATTCTTATTTTCAAAGGTATCTAATTTATTGATGACCAAGATCACAGGCATTTCTGCATTTTTCAGCTTTTCCAAAACCAGTTCATCGTTTTGAGTCCACTTTTGCGCATCGACTACAAATAAAACCAGATTGACATCACGTAATGCTGAATGCGCTGCACGATTCATCATTTTATTAATCGCACGGACTTCTTTTTTATGCATACCCGGCGTATCGACAAAGACCGCCTGTGACTTTTCACGTGAATCAATTCCCACAATTTTATGACGTGTGGTTTGTGGTTTACGTGAAGTAATCGATAGCTTTTGACCCAATAAATGGTTCATCAATGTAGATTTACCTACATTTGGTCGCCCAACAATCGCAACAAAACCGCTTCTAAAGTCAGCAGGAATGGTGACACCTTCGTCACTAAAGAATTGATCAATCAGTTGATTAGCCTGATTTTCATTGTCACGAATTTCAGGATTTTCATTTGAATCTGGATTGACTTGATCAGAATGCATGGACATGCAGGCTATTGCTCCAATAACTTTAATATTTCTGCCGCCGCTGCCTGTTCGGCAAAACGTCGGCTTGATCCCTCACCTACAATATTGGGTAGCCCCGCTACCGAACATTGCACTTTAAAATGCTGATGAGGTGCATCACCTTGAATATCTACAACCTCGTAAACAGGGAGAGGTTTTTTACGTGCTTGTAGATACTCTTGTAAACGCGATTTAGGATCTTTGAGCTGATCACTTGGCTCGATATGATCCAGATAAGGCGTATACCATTTTAAAACGATACTTTTTAATAACTCTAAATCACCACTGTCGACATAAATTGCTCCAATAATCGCCTCTACAGTATCGGCTAATATGGATTCACGGTGATGACCACCCGATTTTAATTCACCTGTGCTTAATATTAAACACCGGCTAAGTTTCAAATCGTTTGCAATTTTGCCTAAAGCTTCCTGTCGTACCAGTGTAGCACGCATACGGGTAAGCCGACCCTCATTTTCATGCGGATAGGTCTGATATAAATAATTGGCAATGATCATGCCAAGTAATGAATCGCCTAAAAACTCCAGACGCTCATAATTATGTTTGTGACTGACAGATCGGTGTGTTAAAGCAAGCTGAAGTAAATCAGCTTGCTGAAACTGGTAACCAATCCTGCTCGGTAATCGAGGATCACTTAGCTTGGACTGACCTTTGATCAAAATTTTTCTCGAATGTTAGAACTAAATCAATATTTAATAAGAAAGGTTTTCTTATTTCGTACTTCTTGCTGACGTTTAAACCATTGTTTGTGGTCACTTTGGCAATATCCTTGAAGTGTAAATCACGGATATTGTTCATGTCCAAACGCTGGTCCATTTGCATATCGAATTTGGCAGGTGTGATATCTGAAGCGCTATTTTGGATGAGCTCCTCAATTTGACTATCAATCACTCGGTCATCCCAATAAGCTGGCCAGATTGCAACGGCAGCCTTGACTGCCAGTGCAAATAAAATTACCCCAAATAAAATGGCTAAATACGAAGCGCCTTGTTGAGACTTACGCATTTGTAATATTCCTAATCGTGTTTTTAGTCAATTTTCCCATTTCGACTGAACGATGGAATCTTAAAGCCTGGCTCTTTATGCATCCAGATATAAAAAGCTCGACCTGTTAAGTTTTCCTCAGGAACGAATCCCCAAAAACGGCTATCTGCACTTTGGTCTCGATTATCGCCCATCGCAAAATAATGCCCTTTTGGAACAGTCACTTCCCAATATAAACCATCTTGATTCGAATATTTACCATTTTCTATATAATTGATGAACGGCGCTTGACGAGCAATATTCACCCCTTCAAGTTCACGCATTAGATGGGTGTGAGTTCCCAAGGTTTCTTTGTGATAAATCGAGGTTGGTGTATCCAAAATATCTTTTTCACGATGAAATTCGGTCGCAACTTTTGGTACTTTTTGACCGTTAATCGTCAACTCACCGTGATCATAGACAATATGATCGCCTGGTAAACCGACCACACGTTTAATATAACTAATCGTTGGTTGTGGTGGATAACGGAATACAATGACATCACCACGTTCAGGCTCTCCGACATCAATAATTTTCTTATTGATGATCGGCAAACGCACACCATAGTCAAATTTGTTAACTAAGATGAAATCACCTGTTTCTAGTGTTGGTACCATCGAATCCGAAGGGATATTAAATGGCTCGTACAAAAAAGAGCGCAAAATGAGTACCACCGCCAGCACAGGCCAAAAGTCATATGCCCATGTGATCAGAAAATTTTCATTTTCACGTCCTTTCGTTGCGCGCTGTTTAAGCACCAATTTATCGAGTAACCATACGATAAAAAATAACAGCGTGACTGGAACGAGAATCAAATTAAAATCAAAATCCACAAAACCTCACTCGCAGCTCAGCTGCTCGTTTTTCGGCAAGATAAAGCAATGCTTTACCTCATCTTATCTATCGACTTTTAATACAGCTAAGAACGCTTCTTGTGGGATTTCAACACTACCCACCTGTTTCATGCGTTTCTTACCTTCTTTTTGTTTCGCAAGTAATTTCTTCTTACGCGATACGTCACCACCATAACATTTCGCCAAGACGTTTTTACGCATCGCTTTAACAGTAGAGCGAGCAATCACCTGCGCACCGATCGCCGCCTGAATCGCCACATCAAACATTTGACGTGGAATCAGATCTTTCATCTTTTCAACCAGTGCAATACCACGATGACGCGCATCCTGACGGTGACAGATCATGGCCAAAGCATCGACCTTTTCACCATTAATTAATACATCAACCTTAACCAGAGATGAACTTTCAAAACGCACAAAGTTATAATCCAACGATGCAAAACCACGCGAACACGATTTCAATTTATCAAAGAAATCCATCACCACTTCTGCCATCGGAATTTCAAAAGTCACTGAAACCTGATTGCCTAAAAATTTCATATCCTTTTGCACACCACGACGTTCGATACACAAGGTCATGACATTGCCCAGATATTCCTGAGGAACAAGAATATGACATTCTGCAATCGGTTCACGCAAATCTTCAACCAAACTCCCATCTGGCATTTTAGATGGGCTGTCGATATAGATGGTATCGCCTTTTTTAGTTACAGCTTCATATACCACCGTAGGTGCAGAGCTAATCAGATCTAGATCATACTCACGCTCTAAACGTTCTTGTACGATTTCCATGTGCAGCATACCCAAGAAGCCGCAACGGAAGCCAAAACCAAGCGCATCTGAACTTTCAGGTTCAAAGAACAAAGCAGAATCATTAATTTGTAGTTTTTGTAATGCTTCTCGGAATGGTTCAAAATCACTGGAATCAATCGGAAATAAGCCTGCGTACACCTGTGGTTTAACCTTTTTAAAACCTGGTAAAGTCGCAACTTCAGGTGTTGAAGATAAAGTGATGGTGTCACCCACTGGCGCACCAAAAATATCTTTAATCCCCGCAATCACGAAACCAACTTCACCCGCTTCAAGGATATCTGTTTCGGTATGTTTCGGATTAAACACCCCCACAGAAGTTACAGGATGGACCTGACCTGTGGATTTGACCAACATTTTGTCGCCTTTACGAATACGTCCTTGCTTGATCCGTACCAAAGACACAACGCCCAGATAGTTATCGAACCATGAGTCGATAATCAAGGCTTGTAAAGGTGCTTCACGATCACCTTCTGGAGGCGGGATCACATCGACTAAACGTTCAAGTACCCCTTCTACGCCCAAACCTGTTTTTGCAGAGCAGGTGGGTGCATCCGTCGCTTCAATCCCGATGATTTCTTCAATTTCATGAATGACGCGTTCAGGTTCAGCCTGTGGTAAATCAATTTTGTTTAAAATGGGAAGAACTTCTAATCCCTGCTCAATCGCGGTATAACAGTTTGCAACTGACTGTGCTTCTACACCCTGCGCAGCATCGACGACCAATAATGCACCTTCACAAGCAGCAAGTGAGCGAGAAACTTCATAAGAAAAGTCAACGTGCCCTGGTGTATCAATGAAGTTCAGTTGATATTCCTGACCATTTGGATGCGTATAATACAGTGTGACCGATGCCGCTTTAATGGTAATCCCACGTTCGCGTTCAAGCTCCATTGAATCCAAGACCTGAGCCTGCATTTCACGGTCTTGTAAACCACCACACATCTGAATAAAACGGTCAGCCAAAGTTGACTTGCCGTGATCGATGTGAGCAATGATCGAAAAGTTACGAATATTTTTGATATCAACGGATTTTTTAGCCGACGCCATAGATTACTCTGAAAAAAAGTACATCTCTAAATGCAATACTTCATACAGTATGCAAGATGTAAAAGGACTGTCCTAAATTGCTGCACAGTATAAGCAACCCCAGATTAAAAATATAGTGCGATCATTCTGCTTTTAAAACTATTCATGTAATCCTCACAAAATGCGCTCTGAGTATTGATGAAACCCTTTGAAAAGACTGAAGCAAAGGCAAATGAATCCATTTGCTTAGTCATAATTCACGGTAAAATCGATCGGATTGACTTCCTGAGCTAAAGGTTGGTAGGTTTGGGTAAAGGTGGGTGACATCCGTTTTGGCCGACCTGTACTAATTTCAACACAAGCCCATTTAGTTTTTCCAACAAATAAGACACTTTGATCTTTAGGACGATAAAACACGTACTGTCGGGATAAATACAAACTATCAATCGCATCTAGCCATGTACGTAGTATGATTTCCTCTCCTTCAAAAGCAGCTTTTCGATACTGTACGTGGTGTTCTACAGCCACCATAGCATGATTCATTTCCAAATATTGTTTGAGACCCAAGCCTAATCGCTCGATATGTGCTGTTGCGACATCCTGCATCCACTGGACATATCTGACATTGTTCACATGCCCCAATTGATCAATATGCTCAGGATTTACCGTTAATTTTAAATCAAAAATTGCACTCATTTGCCAAAAGCTATTTATATAAAAAGTTACGCACATTTTACGTTACTTCCCAATCTGATTCATCTAGGATTTTATACACGATCCCAGCCTAGGTTTTTATGATGAGTAGCCTGAATATTTCAAAACAACATGCGGATGATATGTTTTATAAAAACAATCCATTTAAACCTAAATCCAATTTTATTTCTAAAGCAATAAATCCTACAGACAAACTTAACTTTGAAGATGAAGTCCAACTATATTTAGAAAAAAATCCAAACACTCAACATGTTGATATTATTTTACATGATTTAAATGGACATATTCGCGGAAAAAGAATTGATATTCAGATGCTAAAACAGCTTCACAAGGGTTGTTACTTCCCACTTTCAATTTATGCGATGGATTTAGATGGAAAAGTCGTTGAAGAAACTGGACTAGGTAAATATATCGGTGAACCTGATTATTTATGTCTTCCCATCTTGGGAAGTTTAAAGCCTTGTCCCATTCAGCCTGAATCAAATGCTCAGGTTTATTTGACGATGCGAGAACAAGACGGGACTGCATGTGGTTATGAACCTCGTAATATCTTAAGCAAACTTTTGACAGAATGTAATGAACAAGATTACTTTCCCGTCATTTCAGCGGAACTTGAGTTTTATTTATACCCATCAGATGCAAAAGCTGATGGATATACTTTTGCCAGTCAATGCTTTGATATGAACGCACCCGATGATTATCAAGCTCTACTCGATGAAATAGAACATATTGCCAATTTGCAAGGCATTCAAATTGTTTCGATTGTTTCAGAGTCAGCCGCAGGTCAATATGAAATAAATATTCCACACAGTGCCGATGTTTTAAAGATCTGTGATCAAGTAATGTCGCTGAAACGTATCGTTAAGCAAGTCGCCAAACGCCATCATCTCCACGCCAGTTTTCTAGCCAAACCAGACCTGAACCAAGCAGGGAGCGGCATGCACTTTCATGTGAGTTTATGCAATTCACTTTTAAATAATTATTTTAGTTCACATGACCTTCATCAACCCTCTCCAACGTTGTTAAAAGTGATAACGGGGTTGATTGAACTTATGCCAGCATCTATGGCGATTCTTGCACCAAATATTAATTCCTACCGTCGCTTTCAAATCGGACAACACGTGCCGCTTGAAGCAAACTGGAATGTTAATAACCGTAATGTCGCCATACGTTTGCCCTGTTCTGATCAACAAAATCAGCGTTTTGAATATCGGGTCGCAGGTGCAGATTGCAATCCTTATTTAACTGTTGCAATCATTCTTACAGGACTCCTTTACGGTCTTAACCATAGCTTAGAAATAAAAAAACCATCCCACTTATTAAAATATCCAGATGATCATATTTTTCTACCACATAATCAGCTAGATGCACTTAATCAATTTAAACATCAGTCATTTATTCAAAAAACATTAGGCAAAGATTTTTGTGAACTGTGGCATACATTAAAATTAGCGGAGCATCAGTGTATTTATAATAAGATGACTTTATCTGAAAAAAATTGGGATATTTAATTACTTTCAATTTAAAAAAAACCCTTTACAGGTTTATATTGTAAAGGGATTTTTTTTAAGATGAAAATAAAATATTTCATCATTATTTAGATGCTTTATTGTTTAGATACTTTTTTATTTCTCCCACATAGAGAAATAAAAAACACTTATCAAAGCAGCCTAATGATTATTTAATTCTCAAGCCCAACATCGCACGTTGTCCCTGACGAATAATAGAGACTCGTACCACTGTATTTTTAGGTAACGCAGCAACAGCTTTACTAAAATCACCTGTATTTAAAATACTGGTATTATTAATTTGAGTAATCACATCACCTGAAATAATATTGGACTGCGCAGCCAAGCCGCCACGTGTCACATCTTCAACCAAAATACCGCCACGAACATCCAGACGTGATTGTTCAGCTGCTGTCAGGTTTCGAATTGCCATTCCTAATACTGGACCATTTTGTTGCGTCGCACGCTCTGAGGTTGCTGGCGTATCATCTGGCGCAGTGGTTAAAGTCGCAGAAATATTACGAGGTTTGCCATCACGCAGTATTTCTAACTGAATCGTCTGTTTTGGCATGGTGCGATTCAAATAGTTTAATAAATCTGAGGTGCGTGAAATTGGGGAACCATTATATTTCATAATGATATCACCCGCTTTTAATCCCGCTTTGGCAGCTGGTGAATCTGGGGCAACCTGATTGATGAGCGAACCTTCTGGTCGCGGTAAGTTATAGGCATCAGCTAGATTACGATCGATATCCTGTAACATTACGCCTAAATACGAACGTGTGACTTTTCCTGTAGTTTTAAGCTGTTGTACCACATCCATCGCCACATCAATCGGAATGGAAAATGATAAGCCCATATATCCTCCCGTACCACTAAAAATACGAGAATTCACACCGACGACTTCACCGCGTTGGTTAAATAATGGGCCGCCTGAGTTACCCGGATTTAAAGCCACATCGGTTTGAATGAATGGAACTGAGGTTTCACCCTGCATATTTCGTGATTTGGCACTGACAATACCTGCTGAAGCAGAATAATCAAAACCAAATGGTGAACCAATGGCAAGCACAGGCTCACCCACTTTCAATTGATCAACATTGCCTATTTTCAAGGAAGGATAATTAGTTCCATCGACTTTAAGTAATGCCACGTCAGTACGCTCATCACTTCCAATCACTTTTGCATCAATTTCACGTCGATCCTGCAAGGTCACGGTAATACGTGAAGCATCTTCAACGACGTGATGATTGGTAAGTAGATATCCATCCTTACTAATAAAAAAGGCACTCCCGTATCCTACTTTTTCTTGTGGAGCCTGTTGTTGTGGAATGACGACTTGATTACCAAAAAAACGACGTAAAATCTCGGGCACTTGTTGCTGTAACAACTCTTCCTGAGTCATTTTTTTTACAACATTGACACTGACCACTGCTGGGCTGGCTTGCTCGACCAGACTTGAAAAATCAACAGGGGTTGCAGCATCCGCTTGTACAGCCGCCATGGTAAAAACCATAGCATACATTCCATTTTGTAAAGAGCGACTATTCATGTAACACGAACTCACACACTAGTTTTAGGTTAGACCCAATTGTTTTAGCACAACTTTTTCTATATTTCCGTAATAATATGTTTATTATTTCCAGAATAAAAAAATTGCGATTATTCCATTAAATTTTCTCTATTTTGATCATTCAAATTTTTAAAAACTGAAAGTTTATTGAAAATTCGACTTAGATTTAAGCATATAGAGTCTTGCCTTTTCTTAAAAAAAAGCGTGTTATTAGCAAACTTTTTGTAAATTAGCTGATGGACATGTCTGATTCAAACACAACTCATCATTTTGATGTGATCATTGTGGGGAGTGGCGGCGCTGGGTTAAGCCTTGCTTTGTCATTACCAAGTCATTACAACATTGCGGTTTTAGCGAAATCCTCCCTGACTGAAGCCAGTACTTTTTATGCACAAGGCGGTGTTGCAGCGGTACTAGATGAAACTGATTCTATTCAACAGCATATTGATGACACGATGATTGCAGGTGCACATTTATGTGAACTTGATGCAGTTAAACAAACAGTTGAAGGTGGTCGATCATCGGTTGATTTTCTGTTAAATCATGGTGTTGAATTTACCCTTGATGAAGAAGATCAGCTTCATCTCACACGTGAAGGCGGACATTCACAGCGCCGAATTATTCATGCAGCAGATGCAACAGGCAAAGCAATTTCTACCACATTGGTACAACGTGCCAAAGAACAAAAAAATCTGACTATTTTTGAAAATTACATCGCGATTGATGTCATTACATTACATAAACTAGGACGAAAAGATCAAAGTAATCGTGCTATTGGACTGTATGTGCTCGACGAAAAAACCGAAAAAGTGCATACCTTTTTAGCTCCATTTACCGCACTCGCCTGTGGTGGTGCAATGAAAGCTTATCTTTATACCTCAAATCCTGATATTGCCACAGGTGATGGGATTGCCATGGCTTATCGTGCTGGTTGTCGCGTGGCGAACATGGAATTTAATCAATTCCATCCGACCTGTTTATATCATCCGCAGGCGCGATCTTTTTTAATTACAGAAGCCATGCGGGGTGAAGGTGCATATTTACGCTTACCAGATGGTGAACGTTTTATGCTACGTTTTGATGAGCGCGCTGAACTCGCACCGCGAGATATTGTAGCCCGAACGATTGACCATGAAATTAAACGCTTGGGGATTCGCCATGTCTGGCTGGATATCACCCATAAACCTGCGGAGTTTATTCAGGAGCATTTTCCAACACTTTATACCCGCTTACTTGAACTGGGCATTGATATCACCAAAGATATGATTCCAGTGGTTCCAGCAGCACATTATACCTGCGGTGGTGTGGTGGTAGATGAACATAGCCAGACAGATATTGAAGGCTTATATGCCATCGGTGAAACCTCTTATACAGGTTTGCACGGCGCTAACCGTATGGCCAGTAACTCATTACTTGAATGTTTTGTCTATGGCATGAGTGCTGCGCAGGATATTCAAAACAAATTTGATTCCAATTTTAAATGGCCTGATGTTCCTACTTGGGATGAATCTCAGGTTACAGATGCAGATGAAGACGTTGTGATTTTACAAAACTGGGATGAATTGCGTTCGACCATGTGGAACTATGTGGGGATCGTGCGCACCACTAAACGTCTTGAACGTGCCCTACACCGCATCGAAATGTTAAAGCGAGAAATCACTGAATATTATCAGGATTATCGGGTCAGTAAAAATCTGATTGAACTGCGAAATTTAGTGCTTGTTTCAGAAATGATTGTACGATGCGCTATGCAACGTAAAGAATCTCGCGGTTTGCACTACACTCTAGATTATCCTGAACTCGGAACAGAGCTACGCAAAACGGTACTAACTCCGCCAAGTTTTGAAGTGGAACAACCTTTAGTGAATGTAGTTTAAGTTCAGAATCTCAATAAAAAACGCACGAAAGCTTTATGCTTTTCGCGCGTTTTTTTATATCGAAATGATTTATTGTAGATGACTTAATGCTTGCTCAAAAACCAATTCAGGCGATTGAGTTGCATCGAGACGTTTTACCCGTTCTGGATATAACTGATGTAACTGTTGATAGCCTTCACGCACACGCTGAAAAAATTCGACTTTTTCCTGTTCAAAACGATCTAAAGCACCACGTTCACGCGCACGTGACATGCCAAGTTCAATAGGCGCATCTAACCAAAACGTAATATCTGGCATTTGCGAGACAAAAGTTTGATTTAAAATCTTCAGTTTTTCTTTGCTTAAACCACGTCCCGCACATTGGTATGCATAACTGGCATCGGTAAAACGATCACTGAGCACTGTTTTACCTGCATTTAATGCGGGAACAATCACTTGTTCTAAATGCTGTGCGCGCGCTGCATAAATCAATAAAAGCTCTGTATCATGTGCCATTTTTTCTTCATGATTCACCGCGAGCAGCAAATCACGCACTCTTTCAGCCAAAGGCGTACCACCTGGTTCACGGGTCAGTACAATTTGCTCACCTTGTCTTTCAAAATGCTCATGAATCTTTCGAATGAGCGTGGTTTTTCCCACACCTTCCGTGCCTTCAAAGCTAATGAACATAATTTCTCCGTCGTTTTTGGATACGAGCTTGGGTTACAAATGTTTGGGTTCTAATTCTGGGTATCCGTTTTTGATCTTAGCACGGACAAATAATCCTGAACTGCCTGATTATGTTGCTGCAAAGTTTCACTGAACTTGTGTCCACCATTACCTGTCGCAACAAAGTAAATATTTTTGGATTGGTCAGGATGCATCGCCGCTTCAATCGCTTTTTTACTCGGCATAGCAATCGGGGTGGGCGGTAAACCAGACATCGTATAAGTATTATAAGCGGTTGGGGTACGCAAATCCTGTCGGCTAATTTTGCCCTGATATTTATCGCCCATGCCATAAATCACAGTGGGGTCAGTCTGCAAGCGCATACCGAGTTTTAAACGGCGTACAAATACTCCAGACACTTGCTCAAGCTCACTGTCCAGACTGGTTTCTTTTTCAATAATGGACGCCATAATCAAGGCTTCATATTTATTTTGATAAGGTAAATCTGCCGCACGATTTTGCCATGCCTGATCTAAGGCTTTCATTTGATAATGATATAAATCGGTCAGAATTTTTTTATCGCTTTCACCTTTTGAAAAGAAATAAGTATTCGGTGCAAATAAACCTTCAGGATGCGAGTAAGGCAAATCCAATTCTGTTGCAATTTGTTGTTCAGGTAAATTAACAACTGTCTTGGTCACATACGGATCTTTTTTTAGATTTGCAATCAATTGCTTAAAGGTCGTTCCTTCAATCACTTGAACCCGAATCATTTGAGCATTTTCAGCATTGGATAGCATCACTAAAACTTGGCGAATACTCATGCCTTGAGGGACTTCATACACCCCTGCTTTCATGGTGTCATGTATAAAAAATTTCTGATAAATCTTGGGAATCAAAGGAACCGAAACTTGATTTTCTTTTGCCAGACGCTCAATAAAATGTGAATAAGTATCACCGTTAGCTACCACCAGTAATTCTTTTTTACCTTTTACAGGATAAGCCTTAAATAGATTCATCCATAGCAAACCAAATATCACAATGGCTACAATGCAAAATGCTACCAGCCATTTTCTATTTCTCGCAAAAAAACCGATTTTGTTTGGCGGTTTTTTCTTGTTTTTTGCTTTAGGCTTATTTGAAGGTTTTGACATATCAGTGAATCTGGTTCAGTTGAAGTGTATGAAAAAGATCTACACAAATTTGAGCATCTAAAGGTTTTCCATCTAAATGGGTCACGGCTTTCATCGGACTTAGTGCATTACAAAAAAACAGTGCCTGAATATTTGCAATCTCATCCATATCGATAAAACCATGAGCGACAGGCACATTGAGTTTTTCCATTCGGGATAAAATCTCAGCGCGCATCACACCGTGCACGCCATTATAACGAAGTTCGGGTGTAATCCATGTATCTTTTAAATAAATAAAGCAATTACTGCTCACGCCTTCAACAATCATCCCTTGTACATCTGTTACCAAAGCTTCTATCCATTGTTGTTGATCTGCTTCCTGTTTCAGTAACACCTGTTCTAGCCGATTCAATGTTTTTATCCCGACCAAATGCGGCATGCTCATCCCTATCACCTGATTTAACACCCCTGTTTGTATGAATTGAGGAGCAAATTCGGTGTGCGTTTGCGGATAAAACCAGACGTACACATCAGCATGTTGTTCTGGCAGACTATAACCGCGCTGCCCTACACCACGACTAATGATGATTTTAAGCGTGCCATTTAAAACATCCAATTGACTTTGCAATTTCGCTAAACTTTTTTCGATCAGTGATAGATCAGCCTTGAGATATAAATATTCACAGCTATTTTTTAAACGCAATAGATGCCGTGCTTTGAGCTCAAACTTTCCTTGATAAATACGCGCTGTAGTAAAGCATCCATCTCCATAATGAAATGCCCGATCTTGTAAATCCAATGCTTCCACTTGTTCTGCATTCTTAAAACACCACATCGCCAAACATCCCGTTGATTTCTCAGCTTAGTTTAAAAACACATAAGCTTTTTCTATTTCTTTTTTATTCATATAAAATTCATTTTTTATTATTTTTTATGGATAACAACTCGCAGTATGCTGCACGCATGTTCAAAACATTTCGATATATTTGAGGAAAAAAACATGCGTTTAGCACAATTAAAGGTGGGGATTCTGGCTGCATTGGTTTCAGTTTCGTCTTTTGCAGCAACAGATTTTTTAAACGTTTCATATGATCCAACACGTGAACTTTATGAAAATTTTAACAAAGAATTTGGCGCGTACTGGAAACAGCGTACTGGTCAGGATGTCAATTTTAAACAATCACATGGCGGTTCGGGTAAACAAGCTCGTGCGGTGATCGATGGTCTACAAGCAGATGTCGTGACTTTAGCTTTGGCCGCAGATATTGATGAAATTGCTGAAAAAGCAAAATTATTACCTGCGGACTGGCAAAAGAAATTTCCACAAAACTCCACCCCTTATACCTCGACTATCGTTTTTCTTGTCCGCAAAGGCAATCCAAAAGGCATTAAAGATTGGGGCGATATTGTCAAACCGGGTGTTGAAATTATCACGCCAAATCCAAAAACCTCAGGTGGCGCGCGCTGGAACTATTTAGCAGCATGGGCGTGGGCAAAGCATCAATATGGTTCCGATGCTAAAGCACGTGAATTTGTACGTCAGATTTATAAACAAACTAAAGTGTTAGACTCTGGCGCACGTGGTGCAACCACAACTTTTGCTGAACGTGGTATTGGCGATGTATTACTGGCTTGGGAAAACGAAGCCTACTTAGCACAGCGTGAACAACCGGGCAAATTTGACATCATCACCCCATCTCTTTCGATTTTGGCTGAACCACCCGTTGCGATTGTAGAAAAAAATGTGAAAAAAGATGGCAATGAAAATCTGGCCAAAGCCTATCTGAATTTCCTGTATTCACCAAAAGGACAGGATATTGCGGCGAAAAATTTCTATCGCCCACGCAATGCAGACATACTCAAACGCTATAGCAGCACCTTTAAGCCATTGAAACTGGTAACAATTGACAAAGAGTTTGGTGGCTGGACCAAAGTACAAAAACAACATTTTGATAATGGCGGCGTATTTGACCAACTCGTCAAAGAAAATAACGCCAAATAATCAACCTGTGATCGGGAGCAGCAACATGTTACATACAGTCATTGTACCGGGTGTTGGAGGAAGTGAATTTCAACACTGGCAATCATGGTTACAACGTGAATTGATCAACTGCTCTCGCGTCCAACAAAAAGACTGGAATCACCCAGTGTTAACTGAATGGGTGGAGCAACTCCTTGCAACTGTTCAGTTTATTGATCAACCGATTCAAATCGTGGCGCATAGTTTTGGTTGTTTGACCAGCGTTGCAGCCTTGGCTGAACATGCTGATCTGCGAAAAAAAGTTAAACATTTAACCTTAGTTGCACCTGCCAATCCTGCACGTTTTGGAGAAGCAGGATTTGCCCGCAACAGTGCGTATGATTATGCCAATTATTTTCATCAGTTAAAGATTGATGTACCAACCCAACTCATCATCAGTGAAAACGACCCATGGCTACACTTTGATGATGCCATGCGTCTGGCTCAGGCTTGGCAAGTTAAACCTGTCAATCTTGGGCAAGTGGGTCACATCAATGTGGCTTCAGGTTTTGGGCCTTTCCCAGAAATTTTTGATTATATCCTTCAGGAAAAACAGCCACAGCGAATCATGCCATATCGTGATCGATATTCATCGTTCAAATTTGCCATCTAGCTTTAGTTTTATCTTTTTTTAAATTTGCCTGCTATTTGGCAGGTGTACTCTTTTAGGAGTTCTCATGTCGCAGCGATCCCGAGTGCTGCCAGGATTTGGTCTTTCACTAGGTTTTACCCTAGCGTATTTATCACTCATTGTTCTTATTCCGCTTTCAGCCGTCTTTTTTAAATCCTTTGGTGTTGGCTGGGATGGTTTACTAGAAATATTGAGTTCAGAGCGAATCCTTAAGTCTTTGCAGCTGAGTTTTGGTACTGCTCTTATTGCAGCATTAATCAATGTCGTCTTTGGTTCTTTACTGGCGTGGTGTCTGGTGCGTTATACCTTCCCAGGGAAACGTTTCATCGATGCTCTGGTCGATTTACCATTTGCATTGCCTACTGCCGTGGCAGGTATTGCCCTGACTTCTTTATATGCCCCTAATGGCTGGATTGGTCAGTATCTTACACCGCTTGGTATTCAAGTGGCTTATACCTCCATCGGGATTACTATCGCCCTGATTTTTATTGGCATTCCGTTTGTAGTACGTACCGTGCAACCTGTGCTTGCTGACATTGAAACTGAATTGGAAGAAGCCGCTTCTGCATTGGGTGCCAACCGTTGGCAAATTGTCAGTAGAATTATTTTTCCGATCTTACTGCCAGCATTGCTTACTGGTTTTGCCTTAGCCTTTGCTCGCGGTGTAGGTGAATACGGCTCAGTGATTTTCATTGCAGGTAATCAACCGTTTAAAACTGAAATTGCTCCCTTAATGATTATTTCTCGACTTGAAGAATATGACTACCCCGCTGCGACCACAATTGCAGTCGTCATGTTAGTCATTTCATTTGTTATCTTATTGCTGATTAATCTGATTCAGGCGTGGGCAAGTCGTCGTACCGGGAGAACTGTAAAATGAGCTTAGTGACCAGCAGCAATGCACTGGCAATAAAATTGCAATCACGCGATTCGACCCGTGAACCGACTTGGGTGCGTTATACCCTTTTAACTATCGCCTTGATCTTTTTTTTAAGCTGTCTGATCCTGCCATTAATTTTGGTCTTTGTAGAAGCTTTCCGACAAGGGATCAATGTCTATTTTAATGCCCTGATTAATCCGGATACGTTATCGGCTGTAAAATTAACTTTACTCACTGCCGCAATTGCTGTGCCTTTAAATGTCGTGTTTGGAGTTGCAGCGGCTTGGGCTGTTGCTAAATTTCAATTCCGTGGTAAATCCATTTTAACCACCCTGATCGATTTACCATTTTCAGTTTCACCTGTCATTGCAGGTTTGATGTTGGTACTGATCTTCGGTATGCAAGGTTGGTTTGGCCCGTGGTTAATGGATCATGATATTAAAATTCTGTATGCCGTACCTGCGATTGTCCTTGCGACTGTGTTTATTACTGTCCCTTTTGTCGCGCGTGAGCTAATTCCACTCATGGAAGCACAAGGCACAGAAGAAGAAGAAGCAGCCATTGTACTGGGTGCTTCAGGTTGGCAAACATTCAGAAAAGTGACTTTACCCAATATTAAATGGGGACTGCTTTACGGTGTGATTTTGTGTAATGCCCGTGCTATGGGTGAGTTTGGTGCAGTATCCGTGGTTTCAGGACATATTCGTGGAGAAACCAATACCTTACCCTTACATGTAGAAATTCTATACAACGAATATACCTACAGTGCCGCATTTGCTGTGGCATCTCTACTGGCATTTTTGGCGATTATTACCCTGATTTTAAAAACATGGGTGGAAATACGTCAGGAAAAACAAAACAACCGAAATGATTCAGCAGTTTCTTGAGGAATGATCAATGAGTATTCAAGTTAAAAATATTGAAAAACACTTTGGTGCATTCCACGCACTCAAAGATATTTCTCTGGATTTTCCAGAAGGACAACTGGTTGCATTACTTGGACCATCTGGTTGTGGAAAAACAACGTTGTTACGCATTATTGCAGGTTTAGAATCCGCAGATTCAGGACAAGTTTTACTGGAAGGCAATGATGCCACCAACGTACACGTGCGCGAACGTCAAGTCGGCTTTGTATTTCAGCATTATGCTCTGTTTCGCCATATGACTGTATTTGACAATATTGCTTTTGGTTTACGGGTTCGCCCACGCACTACTCGTCCAAATGAAGCTGAAATCAAAAAACGTGTCACTCGTCTACTGGATCTAGTTCAGCTTGGTTTTCTGGCAGATCGTTATCCTGCACAACTTTCTGGTGGTCAGCGTCAGCGTATTGCCCTTGCCCGTGCTCTTGCTGTTGAACCGCGTGTCTTACTTTTGGATGAACCTTTCGGTGCACTCGATGCCAAAGTACGCAAAGAGTTACGCCGCTGGTTAAGAACATTACATGATGAACTGCATATCACCTCCATTTTCGTGACCCATGATCAGGAAGAAGCACTTGAGGTGGCTGATCAAATTATTGTCATGAATAAGGGCAATGTTGAACAAATTGGCTCACCTCGCGAAGTTTATGAAAAACCTTCGACACCATTTGTATTTGACTTTTTGGGTCAAGCGAATCGTTTCGATGCTGAACATCACAATGGCACTGTGCATATTGGTGAAAATAAAATCATTCTGCCTGTAACTGCTCATGCGCCTCAAGGTAAAGTCATTGCTTTTGCCCGTCCAGATGAGTTACATATTCATGCCCAACCACATGAAAATAGTATTGAAGCTATTTTTGTACGTGAAATTTGGATTGCAGGAAAAGTGATTGCTGAATTACAGGATCGTCAAGGTCGTCTGATTGAAATTGCATTAAGCCCAGAAGAAGCAAGACAGCATCAATTTAGACCCAATCAAAGTGTTTGGGTGAGTGCGTCACAGCTTCATTTATTTGCCGATCAAGTCGCCTAGATTCAATTTGGGGATGCGATGCATCCTCAAAAGAGAGATAAAAGATTATGAATTTTCAACAATTAAGAATCATACGAGAAACGGTTCGTCAAAACTTTAATTTGACCGAAGCTTCGGCAGCGCTTTACACCTCGCAATCAGGGGTGAGTAAGCATATTAAGGATTTAGAGGATGAACTGGGTGTTCAGCTTTTCATTCGCAAAGGTAAGCGTTTACTGGGTTTAACCGAACCCGGTCAGTCACTATTGGGTATAGTAGAAAGAATGCTGGTCGATGCTGAAAATATTAAACGTCTGGCCGATGATTTTAATAAAGTCGATGAAGGTACGTTGACGATTGCCACCACGCATACTCAGGCACGTTATGTGCTTCCGCCCATTGTAAATCAATTTAAAAAACTTTTTCCAAAAGTACATTTAGTTTTACAACAAGCGAGTCCGACAGAAATTTCTGAAATGCTGCTGCAAGGCGAAGCTGATATTGGCATTGCAACGGAATCTTTGACTACCGAGGAAAATCTAGCCAGTGTGCCTTATTACCAATGGGAACACAGTATTATTGTTCCCCAAAATCATCCACTTGCTCATGAAACAAAAATTTCACTGGAAGCTTTAGCTAACTTTCCAATTATTACCTATCATGGTGGATTTACAGGTCGCTCCAAAATCGACAAAGCTTTTGAAGATGCAGGAATTGATGTTGATCTAGTCATGTCAGCACTGGATGCAGATGTCATCAAAACCTATGTTGAGCTTGGCATGGGCGTTGGTATTGTCAATGATGTCGCCTATGACCGCGAGCGGGATTATCGTTTGAAACAAATTAAAACAGATATTTTTGGATTAAACACCACATGGATTGCTGTACGTAAAGGTCATTTGCTGCGTGGCTACGGGTATGAGTTTATTTCGCTGTGCTCACCTGAAGCAGATATCAAGGCATTGAAAAAAGTGGCCTATCCAGACGAATAATCAAATATGATAAGATTTCTTTCATCATGATTTAAAACCTTTTTATTTTTCTCTCTTAAGCAGAAATAGAAAAGACGGATGAAAGAAATCTATGGTTATGAGCTAAAAATGACATAAAAAAAGAACCGCAAATTGCGGTTCTTTTTGTGAGAACTAAAACCAGATAAATACTTGGTTTTAGATTTTCTCGTATTAACGTTTGATAGAACGTGACATACCAGCAAAACGTTGTTTGAATTTGTCGATACGACCACCAGTGTCTACATTCTTCTGTTTACCAGTATAGAATGGGTGGCAAGCTGAACATACGTCAAGATAAAGAGTTTCTTTACCTAAAGCAGAACGAGTTTCAATCACGTTACCGCAAGAGCAAGTTGCAACTAATGTTTCGTATTTTGGGTGAATATCGGCGCGCATGGTCGATGACTCCTAATTGAAGAAAGGCTTAAGCTGTTATCGCAATTGATCACTCTCAACTTTCAATTCAAATGAATTATAAATCAAGGAAAGGCTGGTCAACTAAAAATAGACAACGCAGCAGATCAACACCACAACAGACCATTTCTCTTGGCCCACCGAGACGAATCCGTCAGAGCTAAGCACAACAAGTGGGCATGATTATACGCTAAAAAATATCAGATAGCGAATTATTCCAGTGCCGTTTTGTCTTTTGATACGACTGGCTCATGTTTTTTCGACCAGTAATTTGCAATCACCCCACACACCATTAACTGAATCTGATGAAAGATCATAATAGGTAAAACAATCATACCCAAAGGCTGTCCGCTAAAAAGAATTTGTGCCATCGGTACGCCACTGGCCAATGTTTTTTTCGATCCACAGAAGAAAATCGTAATTTGATCTGCTCGATTAAAACCCAGCCAAACAGGTACAAATAATCCTAAAAGCATAATAATGGTGAGTAAAATTGAACACGCCAATACCAAATAGAACAAGGTAAGTAAGTTCACCTGATGCCATAAACCCGCGACCACAGCACTACTAAAAGCGCCATACACCACCATCAAAATGGTGCCCTGATCAAACGCCTTTACAAGGCCCGGCACTTTTTTCATGTATGGAAAGATCCACGAGCGAAGCACTTGCCCCAAAATAAAGGGAACCAATAATAACAACGTGATCTGTATGATCGATGTAGTTGGATCGTAGTTATGTTTCGACTGACCAAAAATAAAAAAACTGACCAATACAGGAGTGATGAACATACCGATCAAATTTGAAAATGAAGCACTGCATACTGCGGCTGCAACATTGCCTTTAGCGACTGAAGTAAATGCAATCGAAGACTGAACCGTCGATGGTAAAAAACACATAAACAAAAAGCCCCAGTAAAGCTCTTGTCCCAATATCGGCAGTAAAAACGGTTTAGCCATCAAGCCC
Organism: Acinetobacter ursingii DSM 16037 = CIP 107286; assembly: GCF_000368825.1. Lineage (GTDB taxonomy): Bacteria > Pseudomonadota > Gammaproteobacteria > Pseudomonadales > Moraxellaceae > Acinetobacter > Acinetobacter ursingii. Next base: position 443,995 of record NZ_KB849717.1, read on the forward strand.
AGAATTGGAAATAGCACAAAGGTAAAAGCAAAAACCAGTAAATGCAGTCGCCAGTGCATGACCCCTTCGACTATGGCTTCTCTTGACAGTTTCGCGCCATGTAAAAAAAATAAAATGGCAATCGCAACATTGGTCACCATTTCAAAAATACTGGCGGCATGTCCCGATACAGGAATAATACTTGCCAGAATCACCATCAGAATCAATAAAATGGTAAAACGATCAAACGCCAGTAATTTCAACATCGCATGACATCCCTAAGTCATTTATAACAAAGCCCGATAAATGAAATTTACCAGTAAGTAAATATTCATGTTACCGAGCTAACTTGATAAAACCAGTTTTCAAATGAAATGTTCAGTATTTATTTAAAAACTTAACTTTTAAATCAAAGATATACAATGGGTAATTATATGCATTTTCAATCTAATTGGACACTTTAAACTTTAAGTTAATCCATCAGACTTCTTCCATCAGTTCCTTTTATTTCTGCCTATGGGAGAAAAATAAAGAGGGTTAAACAATGATGAAAGACATCTATTCCTTTAGATTTAAATTAACTCACATAAAAACCCTGAGCCTTATGGGCTTATCTTTTCTGATTCAAGCGTTTGGTGCTCTCTCAACAGCTTGGCTACCCATACCACTAAAATTAAAATCGGAATTCCAATCAACGTGGTCATGAGGAAAAATTTTGGATAACCGATATGGGTCACAATCGTCCCCGAATAACCTCCTAATAATTTAGGGGTTAAAGTCATCAACGAGCTAAAAATTGCATATTGAACAGCAGTAAACGAAACACTGGTCAAACTAGATAAAAATGCAATGAATGCTGCACCTGCAAGTCCTGAAGCCATATTATCCACAATAATCGCAAAATAAAGCCACTGCGAGCTATATGGCTTAATGACCTTGCCTTTTAGTTCTGTACTTGCTTTTGAATCCAACTGAACTGGCGCGATTGGATCGAGATCAATATCCAAAGTGCGTGACTGACTTGAATCAAGTAAAGAATAATGACGTTGACTATGAATCAAAGCCTGACCTTGAGGTGAAATTGCTTCTACAGAAATCAGTTTAGTTGCTGAGTTTTTTAAGGCTTGCTGATCGATAATCCCACTAAAAGTACCTGTGGAATCAAGTTTTGCCTTAAAGCTTTTTCCATCTAGCTTGAACACAATCGGTTGATCTGTACTTAACTGACTGGCATTGAGTCCAGAAACTTGACCTTTGACCACCACACTTTGTTTAAGTTCTTCTGCTGATAATTGATTATCACTGGTGATCGGTAAAATCTGAATTTGTGGCTGACCCACCTTAGCCGTTAAATAAGGTAAATCGACAGACGCTGAATCTGACTGACCCTGTGCAAACTGACTTTGAACAGCGATATGCTGACTCTCTAATAAAGCTTGATTTGGAATCGAAAGCTTAAAGTAACCGACTTCATCAGGATGTGCCGTGTACTGATGCGATCCAACCTGAATCTGGACATCTGCCAAAGGCTGACCCGATTTCACCAAACCAATAAAAATCAGATTGGTCGAACTAGCGAGTACCGCACCGACGAACATCAGCTTCATAATATTCATGCGCTGGGCAAGTAAACCGCCTAGAAAACCACCAATCAGACTAAAAATAACGCCATAAACTTTCACGGCTTCCGCAATTTGTTCTTTACTAAAATTCAAGTCCTGATAAAAAACATTGGAAATGACACCCGCAATAATGTCCGAAATTCGATAAAAACCAATTAAAAGTAACAGCACTAATGCCAGTTTGACCCCATAACGTTTAAAGAAATCCAGTACGGGCGCGACCCATGTTTCCAAGGCCATTTGCTTGTTCACCACACCAGCATGCACCAGTAAATAACCAATCAATAAAGCACAGGCAGCAGCCGTTAAAAAGCGTAAAGCTTCCAAACCAAATAAAGCAGCGGTATCCGTAACATTGGCAGCACTTGCGAGTAGATCGGTAACTTTGCCTGAATAAATATAAGTCACAACAAAAGTTGCCACTGCCACAAAAAATACAAACACCAAACGATAATAATCACTACGTTTATAGGTTTTATATACGCGATTGACCTGTGGTTCGCGCACCACAAGCGTGGTAATGATACCCACCAGCATCACGGCTGCCATGGTTAAATAGGTATATTTCCAGGCTTCATAGATATAGTTACCTTTGGATGTTCCAAGATAAGCAGCTAAAAACAAAGCCCCTGCACCTGCCACGATCATGCCAATGCGATAACCTGCGTTATAGGTCGATGCTAAAACTGTCTGCATTTGCGTTTCAGCAAGCTCAATCCGATATGCATCAATCACGATATCCTGTGTCGCTGCGGAAAAACCAAGCAACACCGCTCCTACCGCCATCTGAATCAAATAACTTTGACCGAGCGATGGATCAGAAAAAGCCATGATACAAATCGCCACGATAATGAGTAGCTGTGCAATCAGCAACCATGCACGACGGCGACCTAATATTTTAGTTAAAAATGGGACTGGCAGTTCATCAATCAAGGGGGCCCACACAAACTTAAAAGAGTAACCTAGTGCAGCCCAACTAAAAAAAGTCACGGCACTTTTATCAATTCCTGCCTCCCCTAACCATAAGGATAAGCTTGAGAAAATCAGCAGAATTGGAATACCCGCAGAAAATCCCAAAAACAACATAATCAGAGCACGGCGATCAAGAAAGGCTGTAAAAGCAGCTTTCCATCCAGTAGTTTGTGTGGTCATTCGGTTATTATTTTCCAAAGATTTTATAAAACAGCCTATTCAATCGTGTTATGTCCAAGCTTTCAATATTGTTTGTGAAAAGCTTGTCATTTAAATTGAGAAAAAATGCTGTGAAGCTTGATATTTTGCCCTAAACCTGTATACCTTTAAATCTTACCTCTAGTTTATTTTTTGGATTTCACCTGTGACCCAAAGACACGATCAAATGGCTTCAACATTATCTTCAACTTCAACCACAGCGACAACTCTAAAAAGCAATAATCTACCATCGGCATTTGAACGAGCAGAGATTCAAACGACATTAGAAAAGACTACATTAAAAGCTGAACAACTGACTCATATTACCAATCTGGACAAGATTCCATCGTCTACACGACGGATTAAACCGCTGAATAATTTTCTGGGCCAAGATCGTGCCCGTGCCTCTGTAGAGGCAGGTATCTCGCTACCATACTCAGGCTATAATATTTTTGCCGTTGGAACCGCAGGTTTAGGTAAACGCACCATGATCAAGCGTTTGCTGCAACAACACGCCAAAAATATGCCAACACCAGATGACTGGGTGTATGTGAATAACTTTAAAAACCCACGTCAACCACTTGCTTTAAGATTTCCAGCAGGTCAAGGGCCAAAATTTCAAAATGCCTTGCATCAAGCTTGGCAAACCATTTTAAAACAACTTGAACGACGTTTCACCGCTGAAACCTATCACAATCGTATTGAACAGATTCGTCAGGAAACAGGTGATGAACAGCAAGAAGCGTTGGTTGAATTGACCAAAGAAGGCGAAACGCTGGATCTAAAACTGATTTCACGCAATGAAGAACATTGCTTTGTACCTGTACATGTCAAGGATGATCAAGTTCAGGAAATGACTCAGAATGAAATCAATGCCCTCACGACCAAGCAGCGCGCTGAAATTGCATCCAATATGCGTTATATGGATAAAAAGCTGGAACGTCTAGGATTGCATTTGGGCGATCTGGAAGACGATGCACGAGATCAGGTATCTGAGCTCAATCGTGATATTGCCAAACAAGTGGTTCTACCTCGAATTGATTTATTGATCAAAAAAAATCAGAGCGTTGCAGGTCTAGATGATTTTTTACAGCGTTATGCCGAAGATATTATTCAAAATGTTGAAACGATTTTGGCGCAGGAAGAAGATGACTTTTCCCCTGCACTATTTAATCGAGTTCCTGCGCGCTATCAGGCAAATGCGATTGTTAGCAATAAGCCAAACGCTGGCGCACCTGTGATTTTTGAGGATTTTCCAACACACTATAACTTGCTTGGACATGTCGAACAACTCACTCAAAACGGCACGATTACCACAGATTTCACCTTGATCCGCCCTGGCTCACTGCACAAAGCCATTGGTGGTTTTTTGATGCTGGAAGCTGAACAGTTACTTGAACAACCCTATGCATGGCAAGGGCTGAAACGAGCACTGAAGTCTGGACAGCTCAAGCTTTCTTCACTTGAACACATGCTAACCTTAACGGGAAGCATTTCCATTGAACCTGCGGCAATTCCTTTAGAAATAAAGGTGGTATTGTTGGCAGAACCTGAAATTTATTATGAAATTTTAGAAGTTGAACCTGAACTCGGAAGTGTATTCAAAATTCGAGCTGACTTCACTGATACATTACAACGTAATGACAGTAATGAGCAGGCTTATATGCAACTCATTGCCGATTATGTACAAGTGGATAAGCTATTACCTTTTGATCGATCAGCATTATCTGCACTCTTAACCGATTCAAGTCGTCAGGCTGAAGACCAAAGCTCATTGTCTTTACATGCGTCGACATTAGGCGATTTGATTCGTGAAGCTCATCATCATGCCTATACCGCTGGTGACAAGACTGTTTCGGACAAACATGTCAATCAAGCCTTGCATCATCGTCAATACCGTCTAGGTTATTTACGTGAACTATACTGGCAAGATTTATCGCGTGGCACCCAATTGATTGAAACACAAGGTCATCGTCTGGGTCAGATTAATGCGCTGTCTGTCATTCATTATGCAGATGTCGAGTTTGGCCTACCTTCAAGATTAACTGCCTCAGTTTATCAAGGCGGCGGTGATATTTTAGATATTGAACGTAGTGTCGAATTAGGTGGATCATTGCATGCCAAAGGTGTCCTGCTAATGTCGAGTTTTCTAAAAGCGCATTTTGGTCGTTCGCAAATTTTACATTTTTCTGCGGCACTGGCGTTTGAACAAAGCTATGGACAAGTCGATGGTGACAGTGCAACAGTTGCAGAACTTTCGGCCTTAATTTCTGCCATTAGCCAGATTCCAATTGATCAATCATGGGCGATTACAGGTTCGATGAATCAATTGGGTCAGGTTCAACCGATTGGTGGCGTCAATGCCAAAATTGAAGGCTTCTATGATGCCTGTAAATTACAAGGTTTGACTGGCAAACAAGGTGTCATCATCCCACGTCAAAACATGCAGCATTTGATGTTACGTCAGGATGTGATTGAAGCTGTTGAAGCTGGCCAGTTCCATGTTCATGCCATTGAAACCATTGATCAGGCTTTAGAAATATTGATGGCACGACCTGTAGGCGTATTGGATAAAAAAGGTCACTATAGCAAAGGCTCTATTTACGCGGCAGTCATGGAACAACTCGAATACTGGCAAGCTATTGAAGATGGTGACGAGGTCGAGGACGAACCCAAGAAAAAGAAAAAAAAGAAGAAAAAAGCAAAAAATGAGGATCTAGAAAATGAAGCTACGATAGAAGAAGCTGCTGTTTTACATCCTGTATTTAGACGTCGAAAAAAATAAAATGATTTATAAAAAAACAAGCCTCATCATGAGGCTTGTTTTTTTATCTGCTGAAAAATTTATCGTTTTGGTAGTGGAATATACTGTGAACTTTGATTTTGGTTTTTACGCTCGCCCACTGTAACATCAAGAGTTGCAGTTTGACCGTTACGTTCTACTTCAAGTTTCACGGTCGTATTTGGCGCTTGTAAAGCCACATAATTAATTAAATGCGATGCCGAATTAATCACTTCGTCATTCACTTTTAAAATTTTATCACCTACTTTCACGCCTGCCTGATCCGAAGGCCCACCGCGCAATACATCAGCAACCACCACACCTGTTTGACGTTGGGCTAAAACATCATCCTGATCCTGATTGGGTGCAACCAGACTAATACCCAACCAACCCCGAATCACACGACCATCTTTTAAAATCGAGTTGAGTACTTGCTGACATACCTGTGCAGGAATCGCAAATCCAATTCCGAGAGAGCCACCAGATTGAGAAAAAATTGCGGTATTGACCCCAATCAAATTGCCTGCGACATCAATCAATGCCCCGCCAGAGTTACCTGGATTGATCGCTGCATCAGTTTGAATAAAATCTTCATAAGTATTAATGCCCAAATCTGAACGACCTGTCGCAGAAATAATACCTTGAGTCACTGTTTGTCCGACTCCAAATGGATTACCAATGGCGAGAACCACATCACCGACTTCATTACCACTGAGTTTAAACGGTAAAACAGGAAGTTTATCCAGATCAATTTTGATTACGGCTAAATCTGTATCTGGATCAGTTCCAATCACTTTGGCAACTGCACGACGACCATCATTCAATCCAACGACAATTTGATCCGCCTGCGCAATCACATGATTATTCGTTAAAATATAACCATCAGGGCGGACAATCACACCAGACCCTAAACTATTTTCATTTTCCTGATTCGGTTGCTGTGGCAATTGATTGCCAAAAAACTCACGAAAAACTGGATCATTCAATAAAGGATTTGCCGCTTGCTTTATTTTTTGGGTCGTAAAAATATTGACCACTGCTGGGGCAGCGACTTTCACAGCCGCACTATAAGAAACGACGCCACCTGCACGTGAAGTATCAATTAAAGGTTTGACATTTTCAGCAGGCATTTTGACCCCATCAGCAGCAATAGGCGCTTTCGGCTGATTAAGCTTTTGCCATGAAAGAAAACTAATAATGACAATGATGAGAAGTACCCACGGTAACCATGTAAAAGCACGACGCACGTTTACACCCTCTAAGTTTGATTTAATTTATTGAAGAAAAAAGAGTTTACTCATTGTAAAGCATAAGTTTATGGATAACTGAAAAACATAAAAAAGATTTGTCTAGCTTTAGTTACTATTAAAAATATGTTTTGATGAACTTGGTTAAATAGATTCAGAGTCAAGTGATTCATGGCAAATTTAGATGACATTATAAAGTGGTGCGACCAAACCCTACAAAGTGCGGAGTTTAAAGATTATGCACCCAACGGCTTGCAAATCGAGGGAAAACAAGAGGTCAAACGGATTGTTTCTGCGGTGACTGCTTCAGAAACCGCAATTGATGCGGCTATTGAGCTTGGTGCAGATTTACTCTTAGTTCATCATGGCTATTTCTGGAAAGGCGAACCCTACCCGATTACAGGAATGCGTGGCAATCGAATTAAAAAACTGATTCAAAATGATATTTCTTTAGTGGCTTATCACCTTCCTTTAGATGCTCATCCTGCTTTGGGTAATAACGCTGCAATTGCTGAGCTTTTAGGATTACATGAAATAGAAGCATTAGACAGTAACGAACGGCATCCTATTGGAAATATTGGTTACTTAACAAAAGTCCTCACCCCTGAAGAATTTAAAAATAAATTACAACAGATCTTTGATTTCAATATCGTTCATTTAGCTGCACGAAAATCCAATATTCAAAAAGTTGGTTTTTGTACAGGTGGTGCACAAGACTTTATTAATAAGGCGGCGCTACAGGACTGTGATGCCTATATCTCTGGAGAAGTCAGCGAAAGGACTTTTTATGAAGCTCAAGAACTGAATGTGCATTATTTTGCTTGTGGGCACCATGCAACTGAGCGGTATGGGGTACAACGTTTGGCAAAAGCGTTATCCGACCAATTTTTACTCGAACACCATTATATTGAGTTGAATAATCCGATTTAAGACGTATTTATTACAGGTATTTATATATACGTATTAATTAAGGCTTTATTGTGTATTGTTATTTAAAACAATCACCTTTTGCATAAATAATCATTTACAATGAAGCCACTTAATTCTATTACCCAGCTAACGCAAGGAATTGGAACATGACAACCATTACTTTACCTGCATTACCTTATGCTTACGATGCACTTGAGCCACATATTTCTAAAGAAACTTTAGAATTTCACCATGATAAGCATCATCAAACTTATGTGACTAATTTAAATAACTTGATCAAAGGTACTGATCTTGAAGGTAAAACTTTAGAAGAAATCATCCAAGCTGCTGCGGGTGATGCATCTAAAGCAGGTATCTTTAATAACGCTGCTCAAGTTTGGAACCATACTTTTTACTGGAACTCAATTGCGCCAAATGGCGGCGGTAAACCAACTGGCGCAATCGCAGCTAAAATTGATGAAGCATTTGGTTCTTACGAAAAATTTGCTGAAGAATTTGCTAATGCAGCAACGACTCAATTCGGTTCTGGTTGGGCATGGTTAGTGGCTGATGAAGTGAATGGTAAACTTTCGATTACTAAAACTTCAAATGCTGATACTCCACTTGCACATGGTCAAGTTGCTGTGTTGACGATTGACGTTTGGGAACATGCTTACTATATCGACTACCGCAATGCACGTCCAAAATACATCTCTACTTTCCTTGAAAGCCTTGTAAACTGGGATTATGCAAATGCAAAACTTGCAGGCCAACCAGCAGGCGTAGAAAAATAATTTTTTATTTTTTCTAAGAAAACCGCCTGAGGTTTGAATTGCACCCCGAAAGTTGGACACATTCAGTCTAACTTGGAGGGTGCTTTTCTATGGCTAAATATTCTCCATTCTTTAGCAAGTCTAAGAGTTAGTTTTGATGAAATGATTGACGCTTAAATCCAGTCAAACACCATACAAGCTTGATTGATACATGAATAAGATCATCACAAATAATACAAATTCTGATAAAGTAACCGCTTAATTTAGCGGCTTAATTTTGGATAGAGTTACTCAAATGGGTTACCAAACGGTCAACCTTAAGCCAATAATTTAATATCTAATTAATTTTCAATAGGTTGCAATTACAATGTTGCTCATGATCGAAAAGAAGATCATATCTTAATTGGCATTCAACGACATTAAGAAAACAACAAATTAAATTAGAAATATAATTTCCATTATTAAATAACATTCATCTTCATTAAATGACATTAAGCAAATTTGTGAGTAACATTGTGCGTAACACTTTTTTGATGATTTTCTGGTTACTCACACAATGCTTAACGACACTAAGATCAAACAACTTAAGCCAAAAGATAAACCATATCGTGTAGCTGATCAGGGTGGGCTTTGCATTGAAGTTCGAGTAAGCGGCTTGAAATTCTGGCGGTTCAGATATCGCTTTCTTGGCTCTGCAAAAATGGTCACATTGGGTGAGTACCCTATTGTCACTTTGGCAACCGCACGCCAAAAAGCACTTGAACAGAAAGCCTTGCTTGATCAGAATATTGATCCATCAGAATACAAAAAAGAAGCTGTCGAACGAGCCAAAGCTCAAAAGCCGATCTCTTTCAAAGAAATTGCAAACGAATGGTTTGATAAACGTAAAGACAGCAGATCGGAAGGTTATCGCTTGGATGTAGAGAAATCGTTTCGCTTAGATATCTTCCCGGCTTTCGGAAACAAAGACATTAAGAAAGTAAACGCAGCGGATGTTCTGACAATGCAGGACTCGACGCTTAAACGAGTAAAGAAGCAAAAAAACCATGGCACTGGTGAGTCTACAGCAATCCGAAATAGGCAGATCGTTGGCCAAGTTTTTGACTACGCGGTAGCAACGCTTAGACGTGATAGCAATCCTATTTCATCTTTAAAAGGGACTATTGAGAAGCCACCCAAAGATGGTGCGCGCCCAATGACAAATGAAGAGATGTCCATGTTTCATGAATCTCTCAATAATTATAAAGGTGCTGCTACAACTAAGAATGCAATCAAGATAGCGATCTATACGATGATGCGTTCGATTGAAGTTGTGCGACTACGCTGGGATTGGATTGATTTTGATAAGATGCTGATAACCATTCCACCCGCATCTGTTGAGCAATTAAAAAAAGGTCAGCGCAACATTAAGATGAACCGAACTCACATGGTTCCCCTATCTCAACAAGTTTGTGACGTATTAAAGAGCCAGTACGAGCAAACAAAAAATGGTGACTTGGTATTTTCAAGCGTCTTTGATAAGTCAAAGCTAATGAACAAATCAACAATTAATTCAGCGCTAGATTCAATGGGGCTTAAAGAATTGACATGCCACGACTTCCGCGCCACAGCATCTACCATTCTACACAGTAAAAAGTATGACAGTGATCATATTGAACTACAGCTTGCACATGTCGATAAAAATACTATCCGCGGCACTTACAATCACTCACAGTATTTAGATGAGCGTAGAAAGATGCTGCAAGATTGGGCTGATATAGTCGATAGCTGGAGTCAATAATGCCCTACTACATCAAAAAGAATAATAGATATCTCACCCTCGAAAACATCACAAACGAGCATTACGATGATGAATACAATATCGTGAATGAAAGTTACACAACAGGCTTCAACTGGACTTTAGACACTGAGTACGCAAAGAAGTTTTACACTCACAATGAAGCATCAGACTATGTTTATCGCTTTAGACATGTATTGAAAGATATTCAGATTGTCCAAGAAAAGTTTTGAAAATAATTGATGGAAAAATAGCACTCATTAGAGTGCTTTTACGGCCAAGCATTGCTCAATCGCTCTGCATCAGCTGCGTGTTCATCAGCTTTTTGTGCCACGTTTCGATATTCTGTGATGCAACTTTCGAGTATGTCACTTGAGGAATCTGCGTATTCAATGACGGTTTCGCGGGAAGCTGTGGACAGACGTTGCTTTGCGCTGGCAAGTTGCTTTGACAAGCTGTTAGCACTAGACTGAGCAGCAATAGCATCAGCGTTAATTTGCTTAATTTTTGCATTGTAGTTTTGCTCCGCTTGAGTGATTTGTTCTGCCCACTTTTGTTCTTGTTGAGCTGCTTGAGTTTTGGATTTTTCAGCAGCTAGTTTTTGTTGAATGATGTAGTCTGCACGTTGTTGTTCAAGGGTTTTGATTTGGCCTGCTTGATGATTCTGAACAAACATGCAAATGAGTAATAAAAAAGCGAGAACTACAATGATGCATTCTCGCCAGTATTTTGCTGCTAGATAGAGATAAGTCATTACACCACCACTCGATTGCTGATCCAGCCGTAAAAAAATTGCTCTTGAGTGGGGTTACGCTCAGCTATTTCAATGTAGCGCTGACCCTGCAAGATGTTAAGAATTCTAACAAGGACTTTCTCGCCTTCTTTGCCACGTTTTACTAAATAAACTTTAAGAGCATTTAATGTGACTGGTCCATAAATACCATCTACTGTGAGATCAGACCAACCACCCTTCCCTTGATTATTCAGCAGATTCAAAGCGCGTTGTAAAAGTGGTTTTGCAAATCCTGTTCCGCAATTTACACCCGTATCTAAAAGTTCTTCAGCAATAGTGGATGAAATAGAATTGACCTGGTCAAAGCATGGCGCAGTCCAGTATTGTTTTTTATAAATAGCTTTGGCCAGATCCAATGGTAAATCTTTCATATTTCCCTTGAATCCGTTTGCTCTGGCAACAGATTCAGTAATGCCATATTTTGTTGGACCGCCGCGATCCGCCGGATTATTTACATAGCCGCCTTCACGGTCGATGAGTTCTTTTAAATATTGATCAATATTCATTTTCACTTTACTCCAGACATTAAAAAACCCACATAAGTGGGCATGGAAATCAAAAACAGATTATTTAAATATGGCTCTAAATGTTTCTCGTATTTCGAGTACGATTTCTGAAAGTGTTTTACCCTTGAGCAATTGAATTGATTGGTATGCAATACCAATGCATAACATGCCAAAAATTGCAAAGATCAACATGACGAAACCTTGAGCCATATGTGAATAAACCCCAAGCTTGTAATATTCAATAAATGCAGACCCACCATAAAGACTAATGGCAACACTAAAGACAAATTTCATAATTACACCAGGTGTAATTTTGATACGTCCTTCCGAATCAATATCACCAGACAAGGTTAAGGCAAATACAGCCCCTATAACTGCCGCCATGATTTTGAAAAGCCAAGGCAAGCTTTTTAAAGAAATTGGATCATGCATAATGTTTTTATCCATAGGTTTTTCCTTTTTCAAGGCAATAAAAAAGCACCCGTTTGGGTGCTATGCTTAATATTTTTCATTCAAAATTACACAGCAGTGCGCCTGTATTTTCATCGCCCGACCAGTCTTCAGCACCCCAAAACATGACTTCTTTGCAGTCATATTTGAAAATTGGATAGTAAGTGCCTACATCTGAACGCGTGCCAACTTTAATTAAATAAGGATTTAGCTTGTTTGGGTATAGTTGAAGAATTTTTAGTTGATCAATTGCAGATTGGGGGATCGTGGCAGTACCGACGCTCTTTAAAGCTGATGACATCTGATAGGTTTTGGGAGACGTTGTTGCATCAGATAAAAATAATGCTTTACTTTGGGCAATCCCATCCGAAACTTTCACAAAAATACCGTCAACACAATTGAACCATAACCACTCAGTCTCTGCTGTATTCCATAGCTCAGGTATCTTATCTGAAGCCCCAGCTTCTTTTACTTGAAAGATACCGTTTACAACTCGAATACCTGCGACAGGTAATTGCGGAAATTCATGCAAATGGATGCCGTTATATACGTTTCCGATATTTAGCTCAACATCTGAATAACCAGTTGGTGCTTCTAAAACATTTTTGCCAGATAAAATCGCGTATTCAAAATTAGAACCCGAATAAGCTTTACCTGTTAGCTTGTAATGATGGTATTTGAGTGCAGCATACTCATGAATTGAAAGCACATGCCAATGGCCGCCTTTTTTTATACAATCAGCATTCAATGGAGTGAGGTATGTTCCATTTGCCCATTGCAATGGTTTTGAGACATACTCACCCACATCGCTATCTCTTACTGCATAAGTTGTAATAAGTAGATTATCTTTTACACTGTTATCTCTAGCAATAAATGCGTAATGGGCTTCACCATTACCACCCCCTCCAATTACTGTTTGTAAATACTGTGCGAGGGTGAACTTTGGTATTTTATTCATAAACGTATCATTGCCAGCTGGTGTTTGAATGATTACTTGTGCATTGTTACTCATCGTTTCTACAAGTTGACGAGTCTGAAGTCGCATATTGATCGTTGACATAATGTATCTCCTCTTAAGATAAATCGTAAGTTTTTAAAGCGATACAGCGACCCTGATCGCCTACTGCTGTGTAATAGTGATAAAGAATATTGTCTTTTTTGACGACAAAAGGCTTGTGAGCATACGTTGATTGGTAAGATGGTATGTTATCTAGCAGATCACCACCAAAACGCCAGTTGTTTGGAAATTCAGCAGGCGTTGTCCACCCCCAGTGATCAATCGCTTTTCCACTGTCCAAAACTGAAAAGTAGAAGACATAAATCAATCCGCCATGCTCAAAAATAGCAGGATCTCCAGCGCGAATAAATGTCTGATTTATTTCAAGTGGTTCTGATACGCGTTGCTCTGATACAGCCCATTTGCCATCAATTGCATCAGAAGTTGCATAGCCAAATCGCTCTGCAACAACTCCATCGATATTTCCCCGCGCATTAAAGAACATATACCATTTGTTGTTAAACGTAAATAAATTAGGGTGATAGATAGCTTCATTAGCCCAATTAATTTGCGATTGAATTGGAATTTTTATACCGTGATAGGTCCAATCTGGATTTGTAAGACTTGGAGTTGTAGCCAAGCACATACTAATCGGCTCACCCTCATATCCCTGCCCATTTAGACCTAAATAATATAAGTAATACAGACCTTTATAATAGTATATGCAAGGCCCTGTTGTACCATATCTGTCTCCATTCAATTCAATTCCGCTCGGACTAAATAACTTGCCTTGTTTTGTCCACACTAATAAATCATCAGATGTTGCCCAGCCAATCCCTGAGCTATGACCCTGACCATAAGCTGTATAAACCATCACATATTTTTTAAGATTATCATCGTAAATAATGTATGGGCTTTCAATTTCTAAAGAGTCAAAGTCTGATTGCGTAGTCGATGGCTTCAGAACAAGACCTTTTAGCTCACCTTTGTTTACTCCAAATTTATCAGTCGGAACGTGCATATCTGATGCAAAACTCGTTGCAACTGCATTGCTATTTAAATTAGATAAATCTATTCCATCGAGCTTATTTAATTCAGAAAACAGCGCATAGAATGCTGTAATGTCTTGATTGCCACTTCTTGAGTTTTTATGAATACTGTCAATATTCATAAAAAAATCAATCACTTTTTGATTAAATGAATGCTGATTAAACTGACTTCTTTGTGAAGAAAGAATTGAAAAATCTGTTTCGTATTGAATGAAAAACTTTAGTAATGATAGATAGATGTTATTAATTTGACTGTTTGTTATAAAAGTGAAACGTTTTGCTCGCTCAAAATCACCCCAACCCACATCATGCCAAGTATCAACTGTTTCCGATTCAGTCAACTTACCCCAAAAGTAAATCTTGTTGGTGTCAAGCGCTTTGGCTGCACGAGGAGCGGTATCTGGTGTCCACGCTTGCAAAAGTTCAGTTGTGGGAAATGGTACAACATCACCGGCTTCAATCATCAGCTTAATTGCTTTTGCTAGCGACGGAAATGTACGACCCAAACGACTAATGACAGTTGTATTTTCATCAGATTCAATGAAATCTTCTAACGTGTCAGCATTTTTATCAGCATTAACAAGCTTTTCATATGAAATCGGTTTGTTAGCCATCGGCTTTCTCCAGACATAAAAAAAGCACCCTTTTGAGTGCTTTGGATTTCTAAAATTCAGTTAAATAAAGTCATGATCACGTTCATAAAAACGTGCGTCATAGTTTGATGCTTTCAATGTGTTCGTCATTTGAGTTTGCGGTGTTAACTCTTCAAGCATAAATGCTTGTTTCTCACGCTCATCCGCTTTGAGCAATGAATACATGGTTTTGACATAGCGATCAGGATCAACAACTAGCGGCAGCAGTGGTGCGCGAGCAAGCGCCATAGAATAGTCATCTGGCCCCGTACTGCACTGGATCATATCGACACTGGCATCTGGCAATTGGAAGTATGCGTAATACACAAAGCCTGCTTCGAAGATACAAGGCTGAGATGTATACACAACCAAACCATCGACTGCATCAACTTCCCCGTCCTGTGTGCTTACCAGTGTGTTGTCTGCGACAAGAATACGATCATTTCTAATCAGTAACTCAGACTCGTCGAGCGCTTCGAACTCACACGATACATACTTGTATTTCAGCTTATTCCATTCCCGCCACGCTCTAACTTTCGCTTGAGCTTCATTGCGGATTCCTGTAGTGGTGATCTTCAACGGATTCTTAGGTGTGATGTCTTCAGGAATGATGTACTTAACACGTGCATCGTCTACATCAGAAGTGTATTCAAGCTCTACCCCGTCATAGTCTTTCTGCACACCGAATGTATAAGTCCGTTTTTCAGTGGTTGGCACCTTGTTCCGATGATTGAATAAAAGTACTGAGTTTTCTTGTGGCTGCTCAAACTTCAAGCGCAACAAACTTCCAAATCGATACGGCTCACAAAAAGCAGAGCTTGCAATCATTCCAGCAATTTCTTCAAAGCTAAGATTGTTATCATCAATCGTGTAGTTAAATTCACTCATGATGCTTGAATCAAAGTATGTATTTACTTTGTCAATTTCAGCATTGATCTGTGCAATGTCGATTTCACTCTCAGATCGACGTCCAACATGGTCATCAAGTGCATTGTAAATCAGTGCCTGACCTGCTGAACGTGTGACCTGTAAAGGCCCTGTGCCATCAACCGGAAGTTTGCGATTCACTAAACAGTTCAGCTTGCGTTCTTTGATGCTTAGGGCGCCATCGGTAGCAACTGTTCGAGAACGCAATACAGTCACATTACCGTAACTATCTTTATCCGATTGTGCAAAAGCATAAACATCTTTAATCTTCACTTCACCACGATAGTTGGAATCTGTCGGCCAATCCATGCAAGCACGAAACCTAAATGATCCAGATTGACCAAAATTAATCGTCATGGTTCTCCCAAATTGTGACGTATGATATTCTCTAAAAAATAGAACACTTTCAAGAATATCTCCAAATTGATCGCCATCTTCATCCAACATTTGATATTGAATTCTGACTCGTGTTTCAGTGGGATCTTGTCTTCCAGATCTTGACTGCCAAAACAAACCTTGCGGCCAAACCAAATTGACGTACATACCCTCAGCATTTTGCATATCAAGATTGAACCAGCCCACCCATTTATTGTTGACTGAATCGAGACGTGGTGTGATATTCTGCCCTTGTGTACTCTGGTTTGGCAATGTTGCGAGTTTATCCCATTCAGGGTTGATCGCACTTGGGTTGATAAGTGCAATGCTGTTCGCTGTCATGCTTGAAATTGTGTAAGTACCACCTAAATTGATTCCGTTTTCATTTTGATTTAAAACAGCGCCTGCACTTATTGTGTAGTCGTCATTCAAAAGCGACCAGTTCGGGTTTATTGAACTTGGATTTGATAACACAATGTCATAATGAAAGCCTGTTGATATCGTAGTTTTGGTGATACCAGATACGATGTATTGGCCTGACAAATCTCGTGATGTAGTTTCTAAGACTGGCGGTGTTCCAGTGTTTGTTACGATATCAACCTGTGCTCCTGTTAGCTGTAAAGCTTTAAATGCATTGGGATTATCAACGTTAATCGTTGATTCAATGATTACATGAAAGTCTTCTGTAACTAAAATAGATCCTGAAAAAGCAACATTTAAGACACCGTATTCAGCATTATAAACAGCAACATTTTCTCCTGAACTAAAATACTGTGAGAAATCTATAGAGTTACTTTTGATGTAATTTGGACTTTCAAACCATATCTGATTTGATTCTATTTGCGTGTCATTTGGTCGCTTTAACGTTTGACCGTTGATCGCAACTGATTTTTTTACCTCTATTGGCAACTCAGTGAATGTTTCACCCACTTGATAAAACGCTTGATTAGCACCAACAATTTGAACATTTGGATTGTAAACAGAGACAGACGTACCGGGAATATTTGCAACATCTGTTTCACCGTCGCGCATGTCTAGAATTTGATAATAACCACGCCCTATACACATCAAACATTCTTCAATTTCAATGCCGTCGACATAGATCGAATAAGCTTGAGCGATCAGATCAGGATAAGCACGCACGCGACCAAAGATGTCCGGAATACGTCCATTTAGCCGTGCTTGGTTTGTACGGTTAGCCAATTCATTGTTTGATGAGCCTGCTGCCGCGGCTGCGGGCTTTGGCATTGTCATGATCGTATAAACGCTATACGCTGCCATGATTGCAACGACAATCAAATACACAATCGTAAATGGATCATATGCTGGATAAACCACAACATAAAACTGCCCATCAAGCTGTTTTAAATTTTCAATATCGCCAAGATTTTTTGGCGTCACATCCTTTGATTGAGCAATATCATTATGATAAATACGGGCATTTTTTGGGAAGCTCGGTGCGAACTGCTCATGTAAATATTGCAGCACATCTTCAACATCTGCCTCGGCCCAAGTAGAACGATCATAAATATCGGGTACGATAATGACTTTTTTCAAGCTCATAGATAAAACCTCGTTTCCCGAAAATTTACAGAAATTAATTCAAGCGGTAGAAATTGCACACCGCGGCCAGACAAATGTAAAAGTTTGTCGCAATAAAAAAGCCCAACGTGTGTTGAGCTTCGAGATCCATTACTAAAAAATACAATACAGGGTGAAATCGGTTCATTAATGCGCTGAAAATCGCCAGATCCATTTAAAAATTGACTCAATCGCTTAGTCAGGTTTTCACCTGTGATTTGCTGCCACGCTTCGCACAGAAACTCATTGCATGTGTACTCTGGCGACCAAATTCGATCGAGTAATTGATCAATACTCATATCATACCCCGAAGTAACGGAAACCGCTCTAGACTATAGGTTTCACCTGTTTTAACTGAGTTCAATTCAGGCGCTTTAGCATCAAATGTACAGTTTCCAGTTCCGTCCTTTGATAAAGAAGCAACTTCGAGTGTTTGCAGCTCCACCATGGGTGATGACAAATCATCATCCCGATATAAGCGCCATTTTACTTGTGGCCGCTGGTCCCAGTTATTACCCAGGCGAGCACCGATTACAGCTTCAATCAGCTCATCATCAACATCACCAATTGTGAGTGCTAGCTTTTGATCAAGATCGTTTGTGACAGTTGAACGTTGAATCGACATAGGTTGATAAACATATTCAACATCTTGTCCACCAGCTGCATGCTTTACTGTCACACCGTTAGCATCGTTTTTGACATAGCGAAAAGGCTGATCAAAATCTGGGTGAGATATTTCGACACACTCAAGCGGTAAAACTTCACTTGAGTCCAGAAAGAATGACGTGTAATCAGGCATCGAGATTCTCCAAAGCATCAGGCAAATCTACATTGACCAGTTTTTCAAGTGGATTAGCCAAACTGCTCAAGTCGTCATCAGATTCATTGCCGTATTGAACAATCAAGTCGTCCATGTCTGTGCTTTCTGTTAGTGGTTTTACTTCAAGCTGAGCTGATACTGTGAAGATTAAGCCTTGTTTGCTTGAAAGTGCTGGACTATCAGCGAAATAACACTGGTAGTCTTGTGCTGGCGCGTCATCGACAACAAGCTTGGCTAAAAATGCCTGATTAGGCTTTCTTCGCCATACACGATAGAAGGCCATCAAGTATTGATAGCCTGCCTCGCCGACTACCCACTGCACGCTGACTGAGTGTGACGGGTTTTTGAGTGACCGGCGGTAGCGACTTGCGCCACCGTCGAGCTTTTGAGAAATTACGCCATTTCCAAGCTTTGCAGAGTAACCGGATTGCGTCACGCAGTATTTAAGACGGTTCATTATCTTCTCCGTGCCACATTGAGATTTTGTTGCATTGCTTTAGAAATTCGACTGTTAGGGCTTGCCAATTGGCCAGTGACCATTTTTTCAACCTCATCAATCGTCACGTAAGTCTTGCCGTCAGCGCCACGAGTAGCACTAACACTGCTAGATGTGTTGTTATTGATAATGATGTCACCTTGTGATAATGCTGGCATATTGGAATAACGGTCCACAATATAACTTGTCGTATCACCCATATGCCCACCAGAAGCGCGCTTAACCGGAAGTTCACCCATTCTGTTTATGTAGTCCAAGGTATCAACTCCAAGACTACGAACAGACTTGGCTTTAATGACATACTCGTTGTCGGAAAGCATTGCAGGAATTGAGTCGCTAGTTTCTGTTCCAGATCCTCGAACGTGGCCACCAGTTGAGAAGCCTTTCGGTGTAAATGCCTGTAGTGCAGCCTGTAGCACCCCTGTTTTAGCTGTTGCCATTGCTACGGCTGGAATATTTGCAGGGAATGGAGCAGATGACCATGCTGCTGCAATGGTTGTATAACCACTCATAATTACACTGGCTAAGTTTGCTGCTTTTTGAGCTGCAATCATGGTTTTGTATGCTGATGAATTTTCCCCAGCGTACCCTTTCACCAAATCGCCCATTGCTCCAAATGCAGAACCCATAGCTGACAAATTGCTTGAATAGAGTTGGGTGTTTAAGTCACTCTCCTTCTTGGCGTACATTTCATTTAGTGCTTGTCTGGCTTGCAAATAACGATCCTGAGCTTCTAAAAGCGCAGCATTTTGATCTTCAGCACTTAAACCCTGACCAAAAATAGCATCACGCTCAGTGCTATAGTTTTTTGCCAATGAGTTTTGTTCAGATGAAACCCCTATATCAAGCTGTGTTTTAGCGTAAGCCTCGGGATTTTGGCGCTCCATTAAGTAATTGCTGGATTGATCATATACACCATTAATCGAAGCTCGCATCTCAGCAGCCTTAACTTGCTGGGTATATCTGAACTGCTCAATCTCATAATCATAGCGCTCCTTTAAGGCCTTGATACTCGACTTCTTTTCTTCATTAGTTAGTTCTTTATTAGCCAATATTCTTTTTTCATTGATTCGAGTTTGTGCTGTAAGCTTTTCCTCTTCTGTCATTTTAAAAGAATAAAGATCATAGGCAAGTTGAGCTTCATTAATTGACTTGGTCTGCTCTGCTCGTTTTTGGGCTTCCGCAATATACTGTGTCATTCCATATTTTTGCAGACGAGCAATTTCTTTTTGCAAATCCATGTCTATCTGCGCCGATTCACTTGAATATGCATACTGAATTCTAAACCTTTCCTGATCAATCCGAGCTAATTCGTTTGCATGCTTGCGCGCTTCTGTTAAAGCTTTTTTCTTTTCTGAATCGCTTGAAGGTGCTTTTGAACCATCACCTTTTACCTTAAATTGCTCCAAAACATCTTTAGTAGATTTTGAAGATTCATTAAGCTTAACCTTATACACTTCCAGTTTTTTTTCTGCACTATTTGTGGCCTTGCTAATTGAATCCCATTTTGATAAGGCCCAATCATCAATACCCTGCATAGATTGTTTATAGATTTCATTTTTAGAGGCATTGGAAGTTCTCCTATTAAAAGGATCTGATACGATATCAACACCAGCAGCAATTGAAACTCCAGCCTTTTTTGTTAGAGCTTGAATAGTTACCCACGCGTTTCCAATGGTATTTAACTCATTAATCGTAGCCCTCCATTTCTCAACCATGAAATCTCCAGTGATGTCAAATGCCCCCCTAAGAGAGCTTAGGTCATCTTCTGCACTAGAGCCAAATATGCTGAAAGCGTTAGTCATTCCCGCCAATGCTGTTTCAATAGCACCCGAAGATACAATGGTTGTTAAACTTTGAACTGACTCGCTAGCTAAATCCACACCACTTCTTACAAGATCACCAACACCCGCTTGAGATATTGCCAAGTATAAAGCCTCCCAAGAATCATTTAAGTTTGCTATTGACCCGTCAAGCGTATTCATTCGCTCCGCCATTGCTCCAGCAAACTGATTCTCTCCAAGCTTTATGAGGTATTCCTCAATCTCCTTGGCATTATTGCCTATTGTTTTTGACATACCTTGGAAAGTTAATGTGACTTTATCTCCTTGTTGTTTTGCTTTAATACCAAACTCTTTAAGGCGTTCAAACTCACTCGTTGTTGCATCAGCAACAGCCTCAATCATTTGGCTTAAGTCTTTACCCATTGCACTAGCTGTATTTCCATAAGACTTCATAGCTCGCTCAGACGGGGTTAAACCTAAATTTACTAGTTTAGTAAACCCATCAACAGCCTGCTCCAATCCGTAAGGTGTTTCAGTTGCGAATTTCTGTAACGCATTAAAAGCTAACTTTGCATTTTCTGCTGATTTTGTTGCTGTGATTAGTCCAGCATTTAACTTATCAAATGTTCTTTGCGTTGAAATAATCTTATCAATAGAGAGTAGAGGGAGTAATACAGATGCTCCAGCAGCAGCCAATCCCAATAAAGCACGAGACATAATTGCGATTTCTTGAGCCGACTTGCTAGATGTCCTTCCTACTTTTTCAGTAGAATTTGATGCTTTATCACCACTAAGAGTTACCTCATTTAATGCTTTTCTTAGTTCTTCAGAATTCTTTTTAGCCTGCTCAGTGCTAATAGTAATCAAGAGACTGCTTTTTGCTTCTGCCATTTTATCACCTGCAATAAAAAACCCGCATTTAGCGGGTCTTGGTTATCAATATTGGTTTTAAGGTTCAATAAAACCCTGAACATTAAAATTAAACTGCCTTGCACCTTCTTGATAAAATTTAGGCTCAATCGTTAATTTTTTGGCTGTTTTTAACTTTTGGATTAGTGAATTAACTGTTTTAGCGTGCGCCACAAATAGCAAGTCTGAATCATGACTATCTGAACCGATCATTGAAATAGACTGAACACTTCCATTATCAAACTTAAAGTTAACTTCACATCCATCCACAATGCCGCAAATAAATTGCCCCTTATCAATCTTAATCATTATGTCTTTTTCTTTAGAGTTATTCCTAACCATTAACCCCAGTTTTGAGCCGCCATTATAAGGAAATCCAAAATCTACTTCGTTTGTACTAATATTTACTGTTGTTTTTGATTTTGTTCCCCTCATTTCATCTGAGGATTCTTGATTTTGCCAATTCTCCTGAGGAGCTGGTATTTCAAAGTTGCTTTCAAGTTGTGAGTTTTGATTTAGTTTTGGATCTGGATCACTGGAACCAACCTGACAAGCTTTAAATAAAACAACAAACAAAACAATAAAAACTAACCACACCACCCACTTAGGCAAATGCTTATTATTTTTAGCTCCACATTTAGGACATGCATCAGCTTTATCGCTTACGGGATTTCCACATTCTTTGCAAGGTTTTATAGCCACTCTTCCACCTATTGATTTTAGTCTCTTAACTTTAGTAAAAATAATGGATTTATAGGAAGTTATAAAGTAAAACCTATCTCTGGACTGTTTTTTAAGTTGTTGAAAATCTCAAATATCTCTTTTGGTATTTTTGAAAAACATTCAGTTTTCCCGTGAAATTCCAATTTAGGCTTATATTTCTGCTTATGCATTAATGTGTGAATGGATTTTTCTAAATCCCATATAAGACTTGCATCACCAAAAACTTCAGCTATTACTTCAAAATAATAGGGTAGCTTGATTTTTGAATCAAACCTAATTTTCGCCCCTAATCGACTTATAC
Organism: Acinetobacter ursingii DSM 16037 = CIP 107286; assembly: GCF_000368825.1. Taxonomy (GTDB): domain Bacteria; phylum Pseudomonadota; class Gammaproteobacteria; order Pseudomonadales; family Moraxellaceae; genus Acinetobacter; species Acinetobacter ursingii. Next base: position 466,597 of record NZ_KB849717.1, read on the forward strand.
CTACTTTATAAAACTCTTCATTCTCATTAGTACATTTAATCAAATACAAATGTGTTTTTCCCTCATACTTGCCGCAATATTCAAGATAGCTTTCTTTAGTATGCCCAATGGTAACTGCGCACTCAGGGCAACCACTCCCTTTCTTATGAGATTTTGGAGTTTGGGTAAATTCACCATGCTCCTTACATATGATTACAACTTCATTGAAAGCACCAGTGTAGTTAACCTTTGAATAATCATATCTTTCACCATGCACTTTACCGAACTGATAAATCACTTCTTCTGTTTCTAAAGTATAATTTCCTGCACAATAAGGACACCCACACCCCGATTTATGACTAAACGCGTTTTGTGTAAACTCTCCATGAATCGGGCAAATAATTTTTATCTTACTTTTTCCATTTTTATAAATTACTTGACTATAGTCATATTTATTTTCATGAATTCTTGTGCATTCGGCTATATATTCTAAAAGGGTGAGTTTTTTTGAACCTCCACATTTAGGGCAGGCTTGCCCTGCGATATGTTTTTGAGGGGCTTGAAAGAATGATCCATGTTCTGGGCAAACTATTTCAACTTTTTTACCAAGCAAAGAGAATATAACTTTTGAATAATCATATTTATCCCCATGAGCATTGCCAAAATCACTCAAGACTTCTTGAGGAGTCTTGTGTCTGCCTATACATTTAGGGCATCCATTGCCAATGATGTGCTTCTCAGGTGCTTGCTCAAATTCCCCGTGATCTGGGCATATAATTTTTACCTTTGAATCTGTATTAACGTATTCAACCAATGAGTAGTCATATCTATTGCCGTGTTTTTCCTTAAATTTGCTAATTACCTTTTGCGCCAAATGTCTTTTATTATCATACATGCATTTAGCACATCCCTGCCCTTTTCTATGCATTGCAGCTAACTGTTCAAACTCCCCATGAATACGACATATAATTATTACCTTGTCCAAAGCATGCCTGTAATTAACTTTGGAATAGTCGAATCTATCTCCATGCTTTTTTTTAAACTGTTCAATAATTTGCTCTGTTGTATATTTTGGTTTCAAAGAACTAAGAGCACACTGTTTACAGCCACTTCCTTTTTTATGTGTTTGAACCCATTGTTCAAATAAACCATGTTTTCTACAGATTATTTTTACTTTGGTGGTATCTCCTAAATACTCCATCAAAGAGTAATCATAAGTATCGCCATGCACATTTTTAAATTGTTCAATAACCTTTTCTCTAGAATATTTAGCCATAATCTAAAAAATAAAATATAATAATCAATATTTTACACTTATAATGAAAGATAATTTTATTTTAATTGTTAAATTATTTTTCATGAAAATACCCCTAAATATAGGGGTAATTTTGCATAGGTTTCGGTTTGTTAGGAGGTTAGGTTTAAAACTCTACTGATCGGCGTTACTGCATAAAGGTTTGACAATATCTCAGCTTCTCTTTTATAGGCTTTATCTTTATCCCTATCGTCCATAAAAACTTGCAACGAAAGATTATCCACAAAATTTGACAAGTCCAAACCCTTTCTCAACAGCCTGCCTGTATTGTCTGAAGTTGGCTCACAAACATCGATGAACTTTGAGCCAACTTTAAAGTCAAAATGATGCTTCGCACCAGACGCACCATGCACATCTATATTTTGCTCAAGATCACTTCCATACTGCATAAACAAAAAGCCTTTAATTTTGGTCACAACCTCATCAAAAGACTGTTCTTCAGAAGAACTTGGACAATATGAAGTGATTCTCGAAAGCAGCCCAAGCATTGCACTGATTGCTGGCTTAAGCTCATTTATCGAAGCCTCAATCTGCAATTCAGTTCCGTTAAACACAATACTGTCAGAAGTTTGATTAATCTGGCGTCTAATAATCTCTTTTGCTTTTTCTGGCATGGGTAGATTGTCAGCAAACATTCTCACATTTAACCCAACATCGCGAATCCAAACACGATCTTCTGAAGTTCTAATGTAATAAGTTGAAGGTCTACCGTCAGCAAAGAAATGCGGTGTTGTAACACCTAACCACTCCTTGCCTTTATCAAAGCATTCAGAGCCCAATGACTGGATAATGCTTGCAACATTACTCATATAAGCTCTCCTTCAAATGGTTGGTGGCATTGACCAAATATTGTTAAATTGGTCTTGTCTTTAAATTCTTTAAACCAATTATACCAATCAAAAGATTCATCATCTTTGACTTTGGTTGTTTCTCCGATTATATACCAGTGAGCACCGTAAATTTCCGACCCATCTTCATTACGGTGACTTAATTTGTCGCTTGGTTCTATCTCAAGTTGAGCAAAAACATCTGAATGGTTGATAACATTAAGTATTAAGGCAAAGCTGTGATAGATAAATCCATTAGGGCTTCTGTTGGATATTAGTTTCAACTCTAGTCCAGGAATAGTTGTCATTAACTCGTCCATTACCAGCCGCGTTCTGTAAGTTGCAGTTGTACGATCAGCACTTAGCTCCATGATAATTTCATCATTGATAAACTTTTGCATTTGTAGCAATTCGTTCAATTTTTCAGGAGGTGTTTTTAGAAGCCTTCTTTGCTTAGCCATCTATATTTTTGCTCATTTTATTATTCTTGATTTGGACTAATGTTTACCTGCAACCCACCAAACCTTTTCGCTAACTCCTCAATAAGCTCTTCGGTGGTTAGATCGGATTTGTCGTTTTTTTTAGGTTCAAAGCTTTGCTCAAGACGCGCGACTATATCCGCATTCATTGAGCGGTTATGATCTTTAGCAGATTGAGCAACTTTTTCCTTTAAACCCTCAGGCCAACGCAAGTTATATTGCGCATTTAAGTGTCCACTACTCATTAGCCGCACTACAAATAAAAAACATAATAATAGTAGCCAGTACATATTGACAATAATAGCCAGTGGATACTATTCTTTATTCATACCCAATGGCTACTATAAAGGAGGTGCATGTTGGAAGCACTTACTAAACCAAAATCCAATTCCCACAACAAAGTTCAGTTCAACCTACGTCTTGATCCAGAGCTTCTTGAATGGGTTAGGAATGAGGGCAAAAAATTTGAACGCCCCGCTAACTACGTTATTAACCACGCAATTAAGCAGCTAAAAAAAACATCAGAAGCCAACTCTTAAGACAAAAATAAACCCTGCTCTCCGCCAAGATTACAGGGTTATGTCTCATCCCACACAAAGGAAATCAACATGACCACTTTAACACAAATTAATGATACACAAGTATCAATCGTTAATTTCAAATCTATTCCAGTTGTTACCACAGCTATGCTTGCTCAGTTTTATGGCACTGAGGAAGTGCGCATACGCCAAGGTCACGACAGAAATAAATCACGATTCATTGAAGGTAAGCATTTTTTCAAAATTGTTGGCCAAGAACTGAAAGATTTTGTGAGTAGCTTAAAGATACTCGCAAATTTCCCAACCATTTCAAACAAAACTCGGTCCCTTATTCTTTGGACAGAACGCGGTGCGGCTCGTCACGCTAAAATTCTAGACACCGATCAAGCTTGGGATGTTTTCGAACAACTTGAAGACTGCTACTTCCATCGTCAAGAAATGTTAGCCAAAACCCACAAATCTGAACGCACTCCATTGCACGATGCTCATGCTTTACTTGTTGCCAAAACCAAGCATCTTAACTCAAGTGATGCATGGAAAATCATCAATCAGCGGTTTGGTACAAACCATATAGAAGAAATTCCTTATGACCAGATACCAGTAGCAGTTGAGTATGTTCATCATCTGATTGCGCTTTATAGTAATGCAGATAAACAAACACGCATCGAATACTGGAGGAATCGTGACGTTCAAATGCTTATGTACTATGCTCCAAAGTTCGGAAAATTTGTTCGGGATGATTTATATCCTGCATTAAAGCTTCTAAGAAGCGAGTTTGCTGCTCAAGTTGTTGGTATGGCTCAAGAAATGGCTACATCAGCCAATGCACTAAATAGACAAGCATGGGGCTGGGGAGTAACCAATTACGATGAGCTAGGCGGACAGCCATTGCACACAATGGAGTGGTATCTTTCTAAATAAAAAAAGCCCTTCGGGGCTTTTCTGTTAACAAGTCACCCTAAAGAATCACTGAGTAGCTTAAAGATACTCAGTCCAAATACTTGATCAATGAAGTAGTTGTATTATTCTGCTGTATTGTCAAACAAACCTAATATTATTCTTTTCACATCAAAACCCCATTAAGTAGACTTAATGAGGTTAGCTTAAAAGTTTATTAAAAGAAAGGTTAAATGCTATCCAAATCTCTAAGCCACGTATGTCGTATTGAACTTATAAATCATAGAGCACCAAAGCATCTTTAGCTCATAAATCTTTCGATAATATTATCAGCCCATTATGTTCACTAAAGCCATTATTTTTATAAAAACTCTCTGATTGATAACCTTTTTGTGTGTTAAGTAATATTGCATTTAATCCATCACTTAGACAAGATTTTTCGATTTCCAGCATGAATTGCTTGCCAAAACCTTTCCCTTGAAAATCAGGATGGATAAAAAATTCATCAATATAATATTCCATCCCCCTTGGCCAAGGCTTTTGGAAACCAATACAAACACCTATTATTTGTTCATTATTTTTCAGAATAAAACCTTTGAAAAAATTATTTTGAAGGTGCACTCGAATAAAGTTTTTTATTGGTTGGCTAGAATCCCACTCTTCTAACCACGGCTTTTCTTTGTAAGTCAATATATATAGTTCAGCACATTCATCAACATCTAATGAAGTCAAAAATGAAAAAGAAATCATAAAAATTTTTCATAAATTTAGTTAACCATATTAAATAGCAATTCTCTTTTAATTTAAACTTTAATTTAATCAATGCAATTCAAAGGAATTGCGGCGCGATGGACATCTTATGGCATTACAAGCTTTGAACGAACATACTATAGACTTCACCCGCCCTCAATACTCAGATCCTATCGTAGATATGTCTGAATACTTTATCGAGAATCCTCAGTACAGAGTGATCAAGTACATTCCGATCAAGGACGGGATTCGGTGTTGGTACATCACTGTTAGCTAGGTGTTATTAGCAGAGCTTTCCATGAATTTTTTGTCGAGCGCAAATATGCACTCAACAAAAAGTCCTTTATCCAAATCACAGCCGTAAACATCAAAGTAAGCGTTAATATCATGCAGGCCTAAACTTTTAGGCATAATCGAATGTGCTGTGCAGATATAGTCACGCCCCCGACTGATCAAAGAAAAAGCCTCATTGATGTATTGACCAATGAAGCTTTTTTCAGGAAGTTTGGGGGTTGAAAGACCTAGCCGTTTGTAGATTTGGCTCGTTTTTTTTTGGTCCCACTTGTGGTTTCGGTAGTCGTAGTGTTCAAGGGCTTTCCCACTGCATCTTTTACCTCACTTGCACGCTCTTTCTCAAGCTGGAAGGCTTTGGCCACAATGAATGACACTATCGGGTTACTTTCAGTAGAGCTTGTACAGATCAGCTCAGCATTCTTTTGAGTGTATTCAAGCGGCTTACCCTGTTCCACCTCAATGCCTGTCCATCCAAGCAACAAATGTGATACTGCCCGGTTAAAGCCAAGACCGGATTGCTGCGCTGTCTCATCCGTCACTTCACGATAGCCCCGCAGTTCTTGCTCAGCCTGCAAGTTGTTCAATTCAAGCGTACGGTTAAATGATGGCTTACCAGAGCTTGCAATAAGAAGCTTTACACCTTCTTTATAATCAAACCACTTCTGACCATATTCGGCTTTCGGTTGCTCTTTGATTTCAATCAGCATTATGAACCTCCACCAACCACAACCGGTGCTCGAGTAAGTGTTGGGGCAACATCAGCAACAGTATAAGAGAACTGTGTATTTAGAATGTCGCTGTTGCCGCCGCTTGGAAGTGGTGCAGATACCAGCACTTTAGGAAGATCAAGCGTGTATTTATTGCCAGCACTATCTGTCATTGGAATAGATAGAGAAATTGGAGTATTGGCGAACTGTTTTTCATATATGGCTGATGTATTTTGCGACCAAGCTACAGTAAATGATCCAGTGCCCTGAGCAAGAGTTTCAAGAATTGCACCAATTTCTAAACCTTTACCTAGGCAGCGCTGTGTTTGTGCATTGTTATTCCAAGTAAAGTCTAGCTGGGTAATGCATGCACCACTAACCAACGACCCATCGATAAGTATGTCACCAATAGATACGCTTGACATTTTAGGATTATCTGAGGCTGCGGTAATTGTTCCTGCTGGTACGCTTGTGAATTTAGTTCGGCCCATGCCAATCAAGGAGAATGTTGCGGTAATTAAGCCACTCTCTGGAATGGATAGCTGCAATTGATTGACATGACAACCTTTGAATACATGATAATCCGCTACGTCTGTGAAACCACGCAGAATAGAGAATGTTTTTCGTGCTGTACCACCGAAAGTGAGTACATTCCCGGTAAAAGCATTGTATGCCGCTGCTTCAAATAAAGCGTCGTATGCACCATATTGCAGCTCAGTCTCAATGTCCCCTGTGTAATCAATACCAGTGACGTACGTACCAGAAGCAATACGGCTATCTTTGATCGTATTGGATTCTGTTGTGGTCGGAGCGGCATCCAGTGAGGTTGTTGTGAAAGGTAATGTTGTACGAGCGAATGGGCTTGGAGTAGTACCCACTACTGTTTCAGGTGCGTATTGCACAAGTTGCTTGATACCACTCGACATGGCAATCTCCTATTTTTAGGCATAAAAAAACCACCTTTCGGTGGCGCGGGGTTTTGGTTTGTTTAGTCGTTTTCGTCTTTAAAATCCAAAGATGGTTGAGCTTCTTTAATTAGATCGTCCAATTCTTTGAGCATTGCAGGCTTGGTTTGTTTACCATGAATTGATAAGAAGCTTGCGGCACCCGATAATGATTGGGTGATTACATCAATCTGTGCTGAGAGTTCACCAATGCGAACCTGCAATCCATCTTTGAGCTGTCTAGCTAATTCCTCTTGCTCGATGTAATACTTACGAATCTCATGTCCTTTATCATTCCGCTCCATCATTCCTAAATGCTTAGTCATATCAACTGAAATGATATATTCAGTTGTTGGGCGACCACCTTTTAGGTTTTCGTCTTTTTTGACGATAACTACATAATCAAAATTCTGTTCAAATTTACATTGATTAATTCGACGTTTAATCCAGTGGGAGAATTCAGCCTTTACTTCAAGCATCTTGTGTAAATTTCGTGCATTTACACCTAGCTGAACTTTCCCATTTAACTCTACTTCAAGAAATGGATTGGATTTAAAATTTACAATCGCATTCATAATGCTTCTCCGACTGCTCATAAAGAAAAAACACTGGCAGGAAGAAGTATGAACAGTCAAAACGACCATCTTCTTTTCGGGGATCAGCCTAGCCAGTGTTCGCCTGAATTTCAGGCATAAAAAAACCTGCCGCTAAGGACAGGTTCGTTTAAAAGTTAAATTCGTTAATTGACGCGATAATTTATTGAAATGTTGTACTGAATGAAATCCCCATTACTGCCGAGGTTCTGCACTTGACCTTGGAGTATCTCTAGTTGGCCAGTTGTGTAATATTCGAAATGAGCTAACCAAGCATCAGCGAGCTTTGTGATTACTACTTCATGTGTGTTCAGACGAGCCATGCAGTTGATTGAGATAATCCCTGTTCGCCTTGTACAAGGCACGTCACCAATTCCTGCAATGATTGAACCGCCCCATAACACATTAATTTCACACCAAAGCCCATCAGTCGGAACTGTTAAGTCTTTATTAGGATATTTAATTCGGGTCTGCTCAATCCCAGTAAATGCCATTGCCCTAGAGATAATGGCTTGTCGTGCTTGATCTAGAGTCATTGCCATTTTAACCACCGTATTTCTGAGCAATATAGCTAAACGTTAAACCATAAACACCTTGAGGTGCTTGCTTGGAATAACCACCTGATGTTTTTTCAGTTTCAGGAATTGAAGTAAATCCACCGAACTCTATTTTTTTGGCATAAGGCGCATTAGTTTGGATATAGACTGTCGAGTAAGGTACTAAACGAGATAAAACGCTTGTGCCATTGCTTATGGTTGAGCCACCACCCTTGTCTTTCTCAGCCTCATTGAATGATTGGTCGGTCTGGTTAATGCTAACCCTGTGTGATGCTCTATAGGCTCCCGTGTCTACAGGACTGGCTAATACAACTCCACCTAAGGCATCAATGACAATATCTTTCTGTTTTTTGGTAAGGTCGGCTTCAATTGTTTTAGTGAAGGCACTTGGTTTGCTGCTCCATCCCATCTAACACCTCGGCAATTGCTCTGTTAATTCCCTACCATCTTTTGAATTATGAACATACACGCCATCCTTATATACAGGAAAGCATTCGCAATCTTCCTGTTGATGCTCAATAAGATCATCAATTGGCATTACATGAACTGAATCATGATATTTAACAACCTTCCACATTAGACTTTCCTTAACTGACAAGTCCACACACTTGATGATGGGTCCTGACTGTAGCTCACGACTCGATAATTACCGCCTTCAATCACCCAAATGTCGTTAACATCTGGCTCAACTAAAGTACCTGCTGAATCCTTCACTTCATTTTGCAGTAGCACAGCCTTTGAATCGGCAACGCGGTAATCGACAGGCTTCACCAAATCCTTTGCCCAGCTTCCAAACAGGACGCCACGACCGCCATAAACATATTCGGTGTACGTATCCTCACCAGTAGCTGGATTAGATCCAGTTAGTAACTTGCGGGTACAAGTAAAGGTATCAACCGCGCCTGCCAGTTCATCTTCAGCATCAAAGGCAGCGCCAAGTTCTTGCTGAATCTCATCACGCATTCCCATGGCTTACTCCGTAATAACATAAGTGTTGATGTGATACTTCTCGCTGAAGAATGGTTCTAGAAGGTCAAGGATGAATTGCATATCGCCACTGACTGATTCTTCCTTGCCTGCAACATAGGTCTTGCTTACCGACGTGCCAGACTGTGCAGATACCGTTTTAGATGCTACTACACCTTCTTTAGTTGTGTAGAGTTGCCCTGCTGCTGCCAGTTTTGCTAAGTAAGCGCCAGCCGTAAGAATCGCATCTGGCACTTCACCTTCTGGATAGTCTGGTAAATTTCTAGCATTAAGCCACGCATTAGCCTGCATCACAGCAATAACCGGATCACCAGTTCCCCACCAGTCAGGCCCTAGCTTTTGAGTCACACTTTCGACTGTTACATAGTTCATAGCTTAATCCTAAAAATCTAATTAAGAAGGACGGCCCGAAAGCCGCCCTGCTTTAGTTATGCACCACCATTCAGCGGTGCTTCTGGCACAGGAACTGCTACTTCTGGGTCCTTAATGCCATAGTCACCCGCTGTTTTGGCAGGGTCAAACATGGTGCCAGCAGCTAATGTGTCAGTTGCATCATCAGCATATCGGCGGTCTGTTGGGTATTGGTATTTGTAGTCTGGTTGCTTCTCAGCCATGACTGCTCTCCTTAAAGGTTAGTAATTAGGAAGCGGATTGAGGTGTCTTCTGGTTTGGTTACAAGTTCCCAGTTAGCTGCCTTCTGCAAATCAGCCCAAGAAGCGCTTAAAGACTCACGCTCTGTACCACCAGTTAAAGTGTCTTTAGGTGCAATGAAGCTAAAACCTTGCGGATGGATCAACATGTTGCGACGCGTCCAAAGGATTTCATGACCAGCACCATTACCAGTTGATTGTGTTTCTTCAACCTTCAAATCTTTTGGACCGGGAACAGAGTCATATGCAAATGCGCGTGGACCTGCAAGAATCGTGATGAACTTAGCGTTTGCGCCTGTGCCAATTTGCGTATTGGTATCTGTTTCAATGACTGCGCGCCCGTTGTAAACGGTGATTGGTGGCAAGTTATCACTTGTGGTCACTTGTTCAAGTAATTGCTGTTTACGCATCTTCGCAGCAATACGTGAATGCACGAACATCACACCACGTCCACGTAATGAAGCATTCATTGTGCTTTCCGCATCAATGTAGGCATCTACTGACCAACGTGAAGCATCTGTTGCTGTTGAAGCAGAGATGTCGGTAGTGAATCGCTTGCCGTTCGCCTGGTCATAATTACGCAAGCCAATTACTGTTGCTAGAGCACGGTTTTCGGCAGCTTGTTGCCAATACTTATTCAGCATTCCACCAATAAGCTCAAGTGAGTTGACCTTCGATAAATACTGTCCAAGAACTGACTCAAGAAAGCCTTCGTTCATATATGCAACACGGCCTTGCATTTCACCTGCATCAATCGTGCGAGGCATTGCGATATCAGTCAAAATGGTGTTGCCATAGTTCTGTTCAACATTGCCGTCTACACCGTTGATGTATGGAACGACGAATGTTGATGAACCACTTGTAAGCAAAGGACGTAAAGATTCATCAGATACGAATGCACCTGATTGCACAAGTGGCGAAACTGCCACAGGATTTGGACGCAGGTAAGATAAAACTACGTCACGGTTAAATACTTCTACTAAAGAAGGCATGGAGTTACTCCCAATAATTAATTATTAAAGTCACCATTCGCTACTGCTGCTTGGAACCCTTGAGGGTCATTCTTTTGGAATTCCAAGCGCTCTTGCGTGGTCATTTCACTTGGTTTCTTGGCAGCTCCACCACCTGAACCACCGCCAGAAGCCCCACTTCCTGACGCATTTGATGCAACAATTAATGGCTTAAATGCCACGTTGCTGCGAAACTCTTTTTTGAGGTCATCAATACTTAAAGCACTAGGTTTGCCCTGCGAATCTAGTACGCGTACTTTGACCTCTCCGTTTTCATCAGTTTCAACTTGAAGACGATTTGTAATATGTGGAAGCAAAACTGCCTCCGAGCCTTTGATTGAAAGCTCACTTGCTAATGCTTGTGCTGTTTGCCCGACAGTTAATTTGTAGACTTGGTCTTGCAATGCTTTGGTAGCTTCTGCATGTTTTGCTTCTGCTTGCTCAAGCTTGGCTTTCCAAGATGCTTCAATTGCAGCAACGTCACCTTTTTTACGGGCTGCTTCTTCGGCTTCGCGTTGAGCTTTTTCTTCAGCTTCACGTTGTTTTTGCTGGGCAGTTTTCTTTTCACCAAGAAGTTCTTCAACTTTCCGTTTCAGCCCATCCAGTTCTGAATTATCTTGCTGCGGCAGACCTTCAACTTTTAAATAAAATGCGCCATCTTTTTCTTCGTAAAGCGCTTTCATTTCATCAGATAAGCCCTCTAGGCTATCGAGTTTGTATTTCATGTTTTGCTCCCTGAGCGGTTTTGCAGTCACAAACTGCGGGCAATAAAAAAGCACCCCGATTGGAGCGCTATTGGTATTAATTTGATTACTTAGTCCATGCTTTTAGGATTAAGTCATAAATGATTTGTTGTTCTGGCGTGTTCACAACAACCGCCCTTAAATCCACCATCTTTACACTTCTTAAAGTCGCCACCATAAATACGATGCATTTTGCAGTCATAACACTGACAACTAAAAACATTCACATAGACTTGCCATAAAAGCCACATAAACCCAAGCAAGCCAAAAATTGCAGGCAAGATAATGAAATACAAAACATATGCTTGACCAATCATAATCCCAACCTCTTAAACATTTCTTCATCAAGCTTTTTGAGTTCAGCAAGTGTGAATGGCTGACCTGTTAAAGGATCTACAAACTTATCCAATGAGTATTTCCCCTCTTTGAATAGTTTGTATCGTGATGGACCAAGCCAAGACTTTTGAAAAGATGCATCTTGTTTATCAAACCAGCCTTTGAAAGTTGTATTTGAATCCACAACACCTATATCACCTTCACCATTCACTTTATTGTTGAATGGTCGCATGCCGATTGTCTTACCTGAATTATCAGAGACAGGAATTAGGATCGATCTACAGTTTGGGTGAAGTGGGGGCACAGGATGAGGCTCATCTTTCTTGTAAACCTTGTCCGAGAAACCCATACAGATTTTAGAAGTGCGGCTATCTAGTGTTGCGATGAACTTTACATATTCAACACCAATGATCTGATATGTTTCATTCAGAGCAACATTGGACACATGACTTCGAGCAGTTCGTACCATTGTAGAAATCTGGTTTCTACTCTGATCAAGCAAACCGTCTTGGTAATTAAGAGCCTTCTTGCCTTTAATTCGCTGAACAATCTGCTGGTTTGTCTGACCCCGAGATAGACCATCTCGAATTGTTTGCTCTACTCGTACTTTTGTATCGTCTGCAATCTTCTCGAATAGGTAATCAAGTAGCACACCACCGCTTAAAGGCGTTTTCTTTGCCTTGTTGAATAGTGTCTTTCCATTTGGTTCTATTTTGCGATTAGCGAGAGTTTTAGCTTGATATGAAGCTTCATACACCGCTAATGCAGTAGCGCTTACTGTGAAGCCCTCAAGCAATCCTGATGCAACACTTGCCTGCCAAGTCTGAACTAATGTCCTTACTTCTTTTAATGCTGGTGTTGTATATTGTCCTGCCATCAATGCAGTCTTTTCAGCGTCACTCAAGTCATCTAACAAATCTCTTAACTTTGAAAGCATCTCACTAGAGAGTGAATCAAATTGTGTTAGGAGATTATTGATTTCAGTTGAAGACAACCGGTAGAGATAAGCCTGATGTGATACCAGGGCATCAAGTAGAGCTTGTTGTGACAACTGGACGTTCATTTGTCACTCCTGCGATTTAAACCACCATAGGTCTATTAATTGACTCGCTTTCGATACGTGTTTGCTCATCTTCATAGCTAATTTCTGGTACTTTCCCAGTTGTAAGCAACTCATGGAATGTTTCCATACTCATTCGATTAGCAAGTACCATTTCCCAATAGAATTTAAGCGTATCAAGGTCAATCTTGCCTTTGGCGAAGTCTTGCTTAATGGTGAGTTTCGCCTTAGATCCACTTCCGTAGTATGCCGCACACCATTTAAGCGCATATTCCATCGCCTCATTGGTATTTGCTACACACAAAGAAAGGACACTGTACTGGGCAAGCTTTTCATTATTTGATTGGGTAGCTGTCTTGTTGACCTGCTCGGTCTCAAGAATCTTTGCTCCCATCGCCTGCATGTACTTTTCTTTAGCATCCATAGCCTGTTTTGCTAAGGTGCTTTCAGTGACTTGCTTGTAGTCAAATGATGAGCCTTTCGGAAGCATTAAAGGATTCTTAGAACCTAAGCGAACACCATTTTTCTGCAACCAGTCGCGCCAACCTTCATCAAGTTCATTAATAACTGGTTGGGCTTGACCACAAATGAAAACCATCTCTTCATAGCTTGCGCTATTCTGATAATGGGCTAGGTTCATCGTGACGATTGGCTCTAACGGGATAGGATCAATATTCCAATCATTAGCCAAAGACCCCAAAGGAATAAAAGGAATTTCATTCCATCTTTGGCCTAATGAATTCGTTGGGTAGAAGATATTCCCACCCTGTAGTTCTCCTGACTTATCTGTATAAACTTGAACGTTATATTCATTGTTTTCATCAAGTCGAAGTACGCGGTAAATATTGATTTCTTTCTTAGAGAACTCGTCTTCTGGATCTTTTACCGTAGTCTTCTCATGCAAGACAATAAGTTCAGGCTTATAGACCGAACCAACTCGCTTTAGACTCCAATTGATAATGCTCAACGACTCATAAAATACGATTGTTGGTCGAATGCCTAAGCTCTCTGCCTGCTGCACAGACACATTGCCGTCAGTAGTTGGATAATCAACAAATAAACCACCACGTGCATGTTTAAGCTGACCTTGCAAGGCAGATTGTGCAACTTGGTAAATTGACTTACCTGTACCATCTGCATCGTATTTAAGAAAATCCATTCCATCTGGTTCGAATGTTGGGTCCTCAGCAAATACCACGCCCACCATCTGAGCTGTTTTTAAGCTTGTCGTTTTCTAACTTTGCGTTATGTAATTCTTGAGTTAGACGATCTACTTCTAAAATCGCCTGTTCTCTTGTTAATTCTTGATCTACGAAACAAGCCCCGCCCGCATGACAATACCCATCACCACCACAGTGACCAAAGCCATGCTTGCAGCGCATTACAGCGTCAGTCCATATATTTGTGTCTTTGCTTAAAAGATCATGTTCGCATGGGATTTTGATTGCTTTCATGCTTCACCCACTCTTTCAATAACTGTCTTGATGGCTTTCAAAGTCATATCCTGATCAACTGGATTAATCAGAAGTGTTTGAATCTGCCAGCACTTTCTTTGATATTTTTGAGCTTTAGCCTTGTGTGATTTACACTCTCGATCTAAAATTGTTCATTAAATAAAAGCAGCTCTGCATGCTCTTGCTGAAGCTGCTCAAGTGTCATCTGCATGTAATCACTCATACATCACCCCCTTTGAGTGCTTGTTCTAACTCCTCGTACACACGCGGCATTGCTTTATCAAGATCATTCATTTCAAAATGCTCTTTGATAAACTTAAGCAACATTACCAATCCATGTTTTTTGTGGCCTTCTTGATCCACGGTAGTCCAAGCCTTTTTGAGTTCCGCTTCTAATCCTTTGATATGGTCTCGCTGCAAACCACAACCAACTGTTAGTTCATCAATCCGCTTTTGCTGTTCTTGCCACCCAACAACAAAAAACGAGTAGCACATTCTTGTTGGTTGAGATGAATATTCACCTGTTTCATCTTTACTGAGATCAACACATGAATTACTGAATACTCTCTCAAACGCTTCACGACTATTCATTTCTTAATTCCTTTTAAAGCTCATAACAGAGCAATGATATTGATCTCTACTTATCCAAAAATTAGCCCACTCTGGCGCACCATCTAATACCTCTTTCGCTACATCAATCCCGAAATCTGCTACAAATTTATGTGCTTTCATGCTTAACGCCCTCAATTGCCCGCATCCCCTTTTTCATCATTTCAAATTGGGTTTTAGAGCATGGTGTTTTACGATTTTTGATCAGTCCGATCTTTGTAGCCGAACAATTCATATAATTCGCTAAAGCCAAAGTTCGACCTAGTTTCGCATCTAGCCAATCGCTTAATTCTTTCGCTTGTTCTTCATTGAGTCTTGGCATCTGCGTTTGTGTTTTAGCTCGACCACGCAGCTTCACTTCACGATTGTTAAATTTTTGCTTCGGGGCAATGCCAGCGAATCCTTGAATTACTGTGATTTGATTGCCCTGCGCTAACCATTCTTCTACTGTTGTTGCTGTCATGGCTTAATTTTCCCTTCAACATTCAGTAAATCTTTAGTGAACTGCGTCGCAACATAAGTGCAATTAGAGTCTTTCTTGATATATCCGCGCTCTCTCAAATCAGCTAAATAGTTCTGAATCGTGTTGATAGGCGCTTCCATCACACACTCTTGAATGTCATGGCTTGTAAATGGTTTTGTCGCGTGACTGGCGAATAACAGAATGTCAAACACGTTCTGAAATACTTCGCAACGTTGAGAAACTGGACTTGGATTGTTGTTTTTCATGCTTAACCTCACACTATCGCTTCACATGATTCTGAACATGATCCAGACTCATATCGCTTGCTGCTTCTTAACGCTTTATAAAGCTCGTCACGATCATGATCTTTGAATGCTTCAATCACATCACTCATGTGTAAGCGCTCTCGATACATACGATGGTGATTGTATTTACGCCCCTCAGATCTAACCTCTGTACCTTGAGTTATCTCAATCCATTTCACTGCTTGTTCAGGCTCATCTTTTGCAGCAAGAGCAACCTTAGGCAGATGTTTTTTAATGCAGAAAACGCAATTACCTAAGTGCTCGGTAATGGCCAAGTCGAATGGCTGCTCTTCCCACCAATCTAAGATTTGATCCTTATCTAACTCACAGATTTCAGCTAAATATCTAAAGCCTGCTTTTTGATGCGAGGCTTTTTTGTGAATTGGCAGACTTAAATTTTCTAGCACTTCAATCGGCAGGCGTTTTGGCTCATCGAATCGAATACCGATCCAGCGCTCGAAATTATTTTTTCCAAACACATCATTGCAATACTTTTCAAAAGGCTCTGTCTTCATTCGAGCAGTGCAAAAAGGCATGTCATAGTATGGGCTTCCATACTTCTTCAACATTGCTTTCCATGGTTCTAAATCTTGTTTTAGATCATTCAGTGGAATAATTTTATAGCTCACACCCTTATTCATTTCTGGATCAACAACTGTGCGCAAGCAAACAAGATCAATGGCCCAATGCTTCACAATATCTTTAATAAACTGATAAGTTGCCGGATGCTCCGCCCCAGTATCCATGAGTACAAAATGTGCGTCGGGATTGTCTTTAAACAAATAGACTAGATACGCTGAAGTTCTTCCACCCGAGAAACTGATAACTTTTTTCATGCCGCACCGCCTTGCATCATGCTTTTACCAGTTAAATCAATTGATGCCTGATTGAACGCCGCAACTACTGACATGCCTTTGGATTGATATTGCTGTGCAAGGCTCTTCATCGTTGCAAGCTTTTCCTGATCCAGATTCTTGTTATCAGCCTTAAATTGCTTCTCCGTAGTTTCAAATGTGAGTGCAGTCGGTGGTTCATAAAACTCCTGCTTTAAACCGCGTAACTGCGCTCTGGTGAGCCTTTCTTCGTACAGGTTGATGAATTGGCTTTTGGCTTCTCGCATATTCCCATCAAGTGCGATGTGATAAATCTCATCCCAGCACTGCTTAGCTAATACAGTGATTTTGTATGCTTGGGATTTATCTTTTTTTGGCTTGTGTTTTGACCATTCACAAACGTGGTACCAAGCTTCAACTGCGGTCCATGTACCTGAGACACACCAGGATTTAAATTCCTGAATCGTCGGCATAAACTTAGACTGACCAGACAACAAACGAGCAATGCCCTTGTTGAATCCCTCTTGATCCACTCCCGACAGTACTGCCTTCACAACACTTTCAACGAAATCCATTGATTTGCCATCAAAGTGTTTTGCAAACTGCGGCGCGTACATGGTTTGCAGTGTCAAAATCAATTGCTGTTCAAACGGCATGGTCTCTACCCGGGCAATCTCACGCATGACCTACCCCCTCAATCCAATCCGTCTTTTTTGGTGTGACATCAATCGATTCGTCAAACCAGTGGTCAGGTTCTCGTGGTTGTTCATACTGCGCGAATTTAGCCCAGTAATTTGCGTTCAGGCTTTGTGGTTGAGCTGCTTGATGCTGATTACGAATGCCCTCAGGTTTTAACTTTGCCCAGTTACCACGTATTGCATTCATCAAAGCTTGATCCCAATCTGCATACTTCTTGCCACTGGCAACGGCGTAACCAATGAAATACTCAAGATGCTCTTCAAGGCGATCAAATCCCTTTTGAGCTGCCCAAAGCTTGACCCGCTCGCTTACTTCGAAGTTTTCAGGAAGTGTGGTCATGGTTGTTTTTGGTTTTTTAATCTTCTCTGACTTAGGTTTTGATTTTGGCTCTTCATGTTTTTCAGTAACTGGATCAAGAGTGTGTTTTTCATCCGCAGATATATATTGATGGTTATCTAGTGGTTCTTGATGGTTAATATGATGGTTAGTGTGAACGTCATTCACTACCTCAAGTGAACGAGATTCACCACCCTGCGAATGACATTCACTAGTAGGTGAACCAGATTCACTAGTGAATGTGTTGCACTGGTGAACGTCATTCACTAGCTCTGATGAATGTGATTCACTACTTTCATTTGCCACACGACGTGGATACTTGAATTCACCCTTAAAATTTTCAGGGTGAATATAGTAAATATTGTTTCCACCTATACCTGTAGATTGAGTAATAATTGCATTGTCACGTAGGTAAGAAAGCCCGTTAATCACTGATCGTGTAGTTAGACACAATGCTGCTGCTAGTGTAGTAATACTTGGGAATGCCCGACCACTGTCGTCGGCAAAATCAGCAAGCTCACGAAGAACCTGCTTAGGCACATTAGGCATTTGCATGTATTTGACTGCTGTGGAGATCTTATTGCTCATGCGAATTGGCTCCCAACTTCACCAAACCACGCTTTTCCAACTGACGAATAATCCTTGGTGGATAAAATTCGCCAGCAATCTTGTAGCGTGTGCGTGATTTTTCGATAACCTGAATTAATGGAAAACCCTCTTCCATTAAACGGCGTATTGTTATTGCAGCCCCCCCCCATTTGAGTTAATTGCTCTAACACGGCGAACTTCTCCTGTGCCTCAAGACATTGGTTCATCACTGAAAGCGGCATAGCAGCCAGTTCTTTGGCTGAGTATATGCGTACAGGTGCCAACAAAGGGATTTGATATTCTTTTGGTGCTTTGGATTGAGGCGCTTGTTTTGTCATACCCCACCCACCTTAGGCTTCACATAGCCACCAAATGAATCCACCAAGCCTGAATGAATCAAACTGCTTACGATCTGACTTGCTAACCATTGCGTTATGCGAAATTGACGAGCCATCACTTCTGACAATACATTTTTAGTTATCGCTGCATTGTTTTCGTCATAGCCTTTGCTACGCAGGTTTTCTTGATTACGCGCATACAATTGATTTAACAAACGCAAAGCAGGCTCATGAAAGGACTGCACCTGTTGAATCTGCTTAAAATCAGGTTGGTTTTGAAATTTAGAATTCATGAAACCTCCCCTAATGCTTGCTCGGCATCTGACA
The DNA here is from genome assembly GCF_000368825.1 of Acinetobacter ursingii DSM 16037 = CIP 107286. Classification (GTDB taxonomy): domain Bacteria; phylum Pseudomonadota; class Gammaproteobacteria; order Pseudomonadales; family Moraxellaceae; genus Acinetobacter; species Acinetobacter ursingii. The sequence continues at coordinate 485,216 of NZ_KB849717.1, forward strand.
AACGGCGGTTTGCGTTGAGTTCTGCCACGGTAGCGGGTCTTATTTCATTAAGCGCAAGCCAGCACTTATAAACGTGGTTGAGGGGCTTGCACATTACATATTCCTCATAAGAATGATGTGGCTCTTCTTGAACTTCAAAAAGTTCAGGAATTACCGTATCAAGGGTAGACACCACCACATCCCCCACCAAAAACTCAGCTTCACTCTGCCCTTCTTGTTCTTTCACTAAACACGTCTTACATTGTTCATCTTTAAAATCTGTACACTTGTTAGCGCACGGGTGTTTTTTTGTATTATCAAATTTCATAAACTTTTACCTCGGGAGTAACACACGGGAATTCAAATAAATTCACATCTGGCGGGATTGAAAATGTGTCAACGCAAACAACGTGCACGTAACCATCAACCCCTGTTTCCTCTTGAACCACTCTTGCTAAATTATTTGAACAAATTTGAGCAGCGATTGGATTGATCTCAGCAACGATGCAATTTTGTGACAATTCGTATTTTTGATCTGGACTTAAATCCACAATCTGCAAAAGTCGAGCTGTATATATTCCCGACCCACCAAATGGATCCAACCACTCAATCCCTTCATGTGGCTTTCGTCTGTAAAGCTCCCAAACCTGATTGATTGTCGAACGAATCTGAAAATCAACTACTTGTGTTGGCGTCACCACAACTCCATCGCGCTTTTGTCGTTTAGCATCTAAATTCGCTTTCTCTTGATACTGTAGTGAGATCGCTTCCTGCTCTCTGGCTTTTTCAATGTCCGTTCTCATGGGTTTACCTTTTCGTATAAAAAGAGCGGAAAGCACTGACTGTTATTAACTAGATGCAAATCAGGTGTACAGTCAGTGATTAGAACTGAGAAAGGCTTGCTATTTCCTGTGCTCACACAAATAACGAGATTTGGGAATTCTGGTGTTGCTATGACAAACGGCTCGTTTGATTCAATGTTGTCAATGCACGGGTGTTTTGATATATTTGTCATGTTCATTTCCTGTAAGTTGATGAATGCCTAAGCCTGATCCGTGAAATCAGGCTTTTTCTTTGTCTAAAGCCGATAAATATTTCTGCATGTGCTTGTATGCAGCGCTATCCACTGCCTTAATTAATTCAATTAAGTTGTTTGCAATCTGATGGATTTCTTCATATTCCTGAGCTGTGACCACACCATCTTCATATGCATCAAATACAACCTTGTTAGCTTTCCCACACTTGATGTTGTGCATCATCATTGCTTCAAAAATTGATAGCTCATGATGTTTTGAGTTGTCACAATCCACTGGTACCAATGCAAAGCCCAGTTGATGCGCCCAGACTTTTAAAATGGCGGGATTGCGCGTGTACATCATCATTGCTTCGAGCTTGCGAATATTCGGCAAATGATTCGGCATATTCTGATTTGCATAGTTACAAACCATGTTGTGAGAATCGCCAATTGCCATCGCAATATCTTTCGGCCCGCAGTTTTCAGAGTTATTGATCATCTGGAAAAGTGCTGTCTGAGCTTCTTTACTTAATCTCAATTCATTCATTGTGAAATCCTTGTTTTCTTTCACATTTATTTTCTTTAGAAAACCCCTAATACTTAGAAACAATCCTTAGCTAGCTACAGACTTCCTCAAAAAGAATTCAAAAATACTTTTGTGAGTTAGTTTTTGGTCACTTGCATCAACAATTTTCTGGATTGTTTCCATGCTTGGTTTTTTTCTTCCATGGATTAAATGATTCTCCATGTAGCGATATGAGATTTGAGTAGCTTCACAAAACTTAACTCGCTCAGCTTTTGTTAGGCCTCGCCAAAAATCGTAAAGGGTAACCATAAGTACACCTTGAAGGTAAATTAATAATAAATATACCCTCAAGGTAAATTTAATTCAACCTATCAGGGTATTTATTTTTTCTACCTGTCAGGTATTTTTGTAATCTGAGATAAAGGTGTTCTGAAAATGGCTGATTTAAAAACGATCCATGAAATTAGATTTTTAAATGCTAAAAAGTTAATGGATGAATCGGGGCTAAAGCGCAAAGAGTTTGCTGAAAAAATCGATATGTCTTACAGCTTATTGAGCCAATATTTAGGAAAAAATCCTACAAAGAATATTGGTGACGATACTGCTGAGAAGATCGAAGCCGCATTCAATAAACCAAAGGGTTACTTGGATCAGTCAAACCAACACTTTAAAGATGATAAAATTTTATTAAATAATTTGGATATCGAGGCATTTAAGAAGAGATACAACATACCCGACAACGAAGATGCTGTTCTTTTTTCTAAAATTATTGAAAAACCGATTGTTTTAAATAAGCGATGGGTGCCAGTTAAGGCTTATTCCAAAATGGGCATGGATGGCTATTTTACAGATATGGGCTACGAAGGTAACGGTGGTGATGGATACATTCCTACTCACAGTGCTGGGCCAAGAGCATTTGGAGTTCGTGGCACCGGGGATTCAATGTTTCCGGCAATTCGTAATGGTTGGTTTGTAGTATGCGATCCAGATGCCGAACCAGTTCCAACAGAATTTGTTCACGTTTGTTTAAAGGATGGGCGCTGCACAATTAAAGAGTTTGTGGGAATAAATGGCGGTGTGTTGAGTCTACTTGCTGTCAATGGTGGCGAGCGTCTATCTTTTGAAATGGATGATGTGGAAAGCATCATAGCTATCACGGACATTGTCCCTCCGAGCCAACATAAGCAAGATCATCCAAATTCTTACTTGAATCCCAATGATTAAAGTAATTCGTATAGGAATAAATCATGATCGCAACACTAAACAAATCTAAAACCTCCTTATCTATCAATAAACAAGAATTTAAAGCTGCATTATTAAAAATAGGTGAAGCGATTGATAAGCAAATCGCAGGACTTAAAAAAGCCAAGCAAAGTTATGATCCCGCTGAAATAGCACGTGAAGTCATTAGTGAAGTAAATATCTTTGAAGCAATCATTGAAGGTGTTAATGAAGCAGAAAACACAAATTTAAAACTGGCTGACATCACAAACATTGACGCTGCGCAAGGCTGGATTGATGAGTTTTTGGAAAAGTATTCTGAACAATAAACTGTGAACTCGACAAAATCAAGTCAGGTTAAATTATAAGGATTAATGCATGGAATTAGAAAACTTCATAAATGAAAATCTGCTATATGGAAGAGCATTAGTTGACTTGGAGATCAGCAATAAGGGATCAAATCCATTATGGACGGGCTTTGTAGCTACAAACCAAGGGGAGTTTCCTGCATATATTAAAAAATGCCGCAACGCTGAGGGTTTGTGTATAGAGATTATTAGCGCATTAATTGGGCTAATGCTTGATATCCCTATTCCCAAACCGATGCTTGTCTTGGTTGAGCCGAACCACCCGCAAATCGCTGTAGATAAACCAACATTATTATTTGGCTCTCAAATGTACGATATGCCATCCTTTGAGAGATTTTTAATGGATCACGAATTAAGTGAAGAGTGTTTGCTTGATTTCTCGGGGTTACACTCTATTGTGGCATTTGATGAACTAATCGCCAATCCTGACAGAAATAATTCAAATATTTTGTATGATGGTGACTCTTTTAGATTTATCGATCATGAAAAAGCTTTCTTTTCATCACAAGATCCAAGACTACCAATCAATGAGATAACTAAAGTTGGTAACATTTCTGAAATTATTCAACATTACAAAGGTGAGAATGAAATCTATACATTTAAGTTAATGTCAAAAATTAAAAAATGTATTGCTGATGAAATGTGGGGGACAAATTGCGACTCACTTGCAAAAAAAGCACAAAATCATTATCTGCTTAATGAATATAATACAATCATTGAAAGAGTAAGAAATTTCTTAAATGCCAGAAATGGTGTGTTGGCAATTTTAATTGAAAATGCTATAAAGCCACCACAATCACATCAACAATTAGATTTAATCGGAGGTTAAGATGTTTGGTAAAATTTCATTTCCTTCCGAACCTAGTTTTTTTGCCGAGTGGAGAACTGTGTATTTTGAGCCAATACCAAAAAGTGGGGAGCTTATTGCAATTCTAATAACAACCAAAGATTTAAGTGGCACAATTGAGGTTTTTGATGCACTTCATCCTACAGTTATTGATAGCTTATATGGAACCAAAGCATCATCATTTAATGGATATATAAAACTAATAAAAGCAAATATTTTGAAAAATAATGGGGAGTCCACTCTTGATGGTGTAACTATAGGTGCTTGGCATACCTCTCAGTCAGATAATATTAAAGGCATAGTTCGGCAAGCTTTGTACAAAACTGCAAGCCTTGGCTCTGTTGCCCTAAAGGGATTATTTGAGCAAGAAGATAGTTTATTTGAGAATGAGCAAGTCGACAACCGTTGGTCTAAACGTGTTAAAAATGCAGTGTTAGAAATTGATTCATCCTATGAAAATGCATTTGATATAAAAATCCCTATCAGAAAAGACGTAAAAATTTCTTGTGGATTCCATACTGCTCGTTATTCTGCGAAATTTAATGTTTGCACATCACAAACTATTACCAGAATGAAGTCAAACTTAATGGATTTGCAAATATTTGATTCGCACAATGTATCTAGCAACTATGATTTGATTATACAAATGCCAACAGATGACAATCTACAAGTACCATTAAAAACTTTGGCTAGAATGAAAGAAAATATTGAACTCCTAAGGGAAGAAGTGGCATCAAAAACTCACATCAATATCTATACATGTGATTCTGAAAAAGAAGGCGCAGCAAGAATTTTTGAAATGCTCAAAGCAAGTTAGATATTTTTCTTATTACACAACCCACCCCATCGGTGGGTTTTCTTTTGTCTATTAAATAATAATTTACCAAACAAGTAAAAATTATTTTAAATATTTTACCTCAAAGGTATTTACTTATATTTACCTAGTGGGTATATTTTATCTCATCAAGACAACAAAAAGCCCTTCCGACTCGACATCAAAGGGCTTTACTCAAAGAGTGAGGTCATTATGACACAGAATTACGAAATTAAAAATCGCTGGACTGGCGAGGTCCTTTTCACTTGTGAAATCCCTGACGGTATGGAATCTGGAATGATTGCACGTCATGCGGTTGAGACTGCTATTGCTGAGGGCGCGAATCTTCGGGACGCGAATCTTTGGGGCGCGAATCTTCGGGGCGCGAATCTTTGGGGCGCGAATCTTTGGGGCGCGAATCTTCGGGGCGCGAATCTTTGGGGCGCGAATCTTTGGGGCGCGAATCTTGGGGACGCGAATCTTCGGGGCGCGAATCTTTGGGGCGCGAATCTTTGGGGCGCGAATCTTGGGGGCGCGAATCTTTGGGGCGCGAATCTTCGGGACGCGAATCTTCGGGGCGCGAATCTTCGGGACGCGAATCTTTGGGGTGCGAAAAATGCTCCGCTTATTATCCCAACCTTACGATGGCTTGTTTGCATTAATGGATTTGGTTACATGCGAATCGGCTGTCAAAACCACAAAGTAGAGCAATGGAAAGCTTTTACAGATCAAGAAATTAGTCGCATGGATAGTGATGCTTTGAAATTTTGGAATCAATACAAGGTCATGCTTTTTGCTGCTTGTGAAGCGCATGTTCATTCAGATGAGGAGGTTGATCAATGACACAAAACGAATTAATCGATCAATTGATCAAGAATCAAAATGAGAAGCGTGAAAAGCTTGCGTCACCATCTTTCATGAATTTGCTTTCAATCGGCTTTGTCGTTCTGTTCTTCGCGTTCTTATCTGCTGTTTTTGTTTATAAGACTGCTGATGAGATGGACTATCAAGAAGCGAAGGCTAAGGCTTATCAACAGGAGTTCAATAATGGCTCTAACCGTGATCTGGCTGTACTTCAATCTAATACTGGCAATACATTGGGGGTTGTTCGATGAACACTTACTATAAGCCTGAAGTTTTTGCTGCCTCATTTCCAGAACTAGCACTTGCTGATGAATTTAAAACTCAAGCGAATTTTGTCTACTTCACACTTGAAGTATCTGGCGATGGCTACCCTGTTTATGTGTCTGGGGTGATTGAAGCATCTGAGAAAGAAGATTGCTTTGAATATAACGCTTCATCTGATCCGCAAAACGCAGTTGATATTAACTTTGATTATTTAGAGGTTGATACACAATCACTAGCTTTGGTTGAAGATTTTTCGGAATACGAAGTTAGTAATGGGATGAAATTCAAGCTTACAGAAGCACAGGCTCAAAGGTTAAATGAGTGGTTAAAAGAGCTAGCTTGGGAAAATAAGATTAAACAAATTAAAGAAGACCAAGAACGTTCTTACGAATATTGAGGATTAGAAGATGGCACTAAATATTGTAACGGCTCAAGAGCCAATGCGTGTAGAGAACTTAATTGTTTTTATTTATGGCGATCCTGGCATTGGGAAAACCTCACTCGCCTTTTCTACTAAAAACCCAATCTTATTCGATTTTGATAAAGGTGCGCATCGCGCAGGCAAATATCGTAAAGATACAGTTCAGGTAACTAAATGGACGGATGTGTCCGCCCTGACTGCCGATGATTTAAAAGACTATGACACTGTAATTGTTGATACAGCGGGTCGTATGCTTGATGTGATTATTGCTCATTTAGTTAAGGATCAAAAGAACTGTCGCAGAAACTCAAATGAATTGTCAATTCAAGGCTATGGAACACTAAACAAGACGTTCACCCATTGGTTTAATTTACTTCGTAGTTTTGGCAAAGATGTAGTTTTGCTCGCACACACCGCAGAAGATAAAAAAGGCGATGATATTATTTTTCGTCCAGACATGGTTGGAGCAAGTAAAAAAGAAGCCTATAAAGTTGCAGACATGATGGGTTATATGACCACGGTTCAGGGCGCACAAGGCACTCAAAAAGCAATTAACTTTTCACCCAACATTGCTTTTCATGCAAAAGATTCAGGCGCAATAGGTAATTTAATTTTGAATGATCTGGATACCCAGCCAGATCAACTTGATTCAATTCTAAATCAAGCAAAGAGCCACATTAATAATTTAAGTGAATCTCAGGCTGAGGCTCAAAAAGAACTTGATAACTGGCAATCAGAGGTTCTTGCATCTGAATTAATTGAGGATTTTGAGCAATTAAAAGCAAAGCTTCCAAAAAACCATGTTTTTGTTCGTCAGATGTGGAATGAGGTTTTGCAGCAAGCTCGTCAATACGGATTCGATTTTAATAAAGAATCCAATTCATTTGTAAGTGTTCAACCAAGGGAGCAAACAGCATGATTACACGGTTATCAGTGACAATGCTCGATAGTTATCTTTGGGGTATGTCTAACGATGATATGACATCAGAGGATGTCGCTAAAGAGCTTTTTTTAGGCAAGAAGCAAAACCTCGCAATGCGGTGCGGCACTGCATTTCATTCTGTTCTTGAGCATGGTTTTGATTACAGCAAAGGGCTTGAGCAAGGTTTTAACTTTCTACTTAAAGATGACCTTGATGGCACTATTGAGCTTGGAACTGTGCGCGAAAAGAAGTATGTGGTTCGTGTTTTTGAGGATGTTGATCTTGTCGCTAAGATTGATGCAGAAACTCCAAACAAAATTATTGATCACAAGCTCACTGGTTCATTTGATCCTGACAGATATATGGATTCATACCAATGGCGCGCTTACTTAGTTATGAGCCTGAAAGGGAAGCGCTTTAAATATCAAGTTTTTGAGCACTCTGGGCTACCTGAAAACCATAAAGAAGGTGAAATTATTGATGTGAAGATAAAAGCTTATCACGAGCTTGAGATGTATTCATATCAAGGGCTTATAAATGATGTTCTTGATTTAGTACGTGAGGTTGCGGACTTTGCGAAATACTGGAAACCGAAATTAGGTTTAATAACATAGGAGCTAAACCATGACCCACATCCCAAATAATCTCCTTCTTCCCTTTCTCATGTTTATGCATGAGTCGGGATATGGAGCATCTTACAAGAAAGGCTTTACTGTTCTCAAACGTGGCAATGAAGTTGCAAAAATCTCTACAACTGAGACAGATAAAGGTTTTGCAATGAATGAAGTCTGCCAGAAGAAATTTAGCTCATTCTGCCGAGCTTGGTTGAATCGAGATAAGCATTTTGTGAGCCAGTTGCGTATGCGTGGTATGGCTTTGATGAATAAACTTAGTTATCAAATGGTGGCGTGATGATTGATTTAGAGCAGGAAAGAAAGGCTTTTGAAGAAGATTTGGCAGAGCACTTAACGGAACGTAACTCAGATGAAGAAGCTGAAGGAGGTTGATGTGAATAACTCTATTCCAGAACAAAACATGCTTGAAAAGATTTACGACGAGCTTCAACAGTTGAAGAAACAAGTTACCATTACTGACGAACGTCGTGTCTCTATAAAAGAATTTGCACAACGCATGAAAATGACTGAAGTAACCTTTTATGATCGAATTAAGAAAGGTGAAATTGACCCGCCCCGTAAAGATGGGCGATATAGTTACTACCTTAACTCGTATGTGAATAAGGTAGTCACAAAGACATCAAATTCTGATAAAGTAGCCGCTTACACATAGCGGCTTTTTAATGTCTCATAATTCAATACTTTAACAATTGTGAGTAACTTTGTGAGTAACATTAATTAAACCACATTGCATAAATCAATTAAATCAATAGGTTGCAATTAAAATGCTTCTCATGATCGACAATTACGACTCTTTTACGTACAACATCGTCCAATATTTTGGCGAGTTAAATCAAGACGTTAAAGTAGTTCGCAATGACCAAGTCACTCTTGAGGACATTGAACGATGGCAACCAAAGTATTTGGTGGTCGGTCCTGGCCCGTGTTCTCCGACTGAAGCAGGGATTTCCATTCCTGCCATTCATCACTTCGCAGGCAAAATTCCCCTGCTCGGTGTTTGTTTAGGACATCAGGCAATCGGTCAGGCTTTCGGTGGCAATATCATTCGTGCCAAAACGGTGATGCATGGTCGTTTATCCGATATGCATCACATTGATAAAGGCATTTTTAGTGATTTGCCATCGCCATTTTCAGCAACACGTTATCACTCTTTAGTGATTGAACAGGAAACGTTACCTGAGTGTCTGGAAGTGACCTGCTGGACTAACCAAGCTGATGGCTCTATGGAAGAAATCATGGGGGTTAAACATAAGACATTGCCTGTAGAAGGTGTGCAGTTTCACCCTGAATCGATTTTGAGCCAGCATGGTCACCAAATCTTCAAGAATTTTTTAGAGATTTATGCATAAATGAATATTCAACAAGCTTTAAATCATATCACCAAAAATATTCATCTGACCCAAGCACAAATGGAAGACGTGATGCGTAGCATCATGCAGGGCGAAGCCACCGAAGCACAAATCGGTGCCTTGATGATGGGTTTGCGCATGAAAGGTGAAAGTATCGATGAAATTACCGCTGCGGCGCGTGTCATGCGTGATCTGGCAATTAAAATCGACGTGAGTGATATCAACTATTTGGTTGATATTGTAGGTACAGGCGGTGACGGTCAAAATCTGTTTAATGTATCCACTGCGTCCAGTTTTGTGATTGCTGCGGCAGGTGCCACCATTGCCAAGCATGGCAATCGTGGTGTATCTAGCAAATCGGGTTCATCAGACTTATTAGAACAAGCTGGGATTAACCTAGATCTTGATATGCAACAGACTGAACGTTGTATCCGTGAGATGGGCGTTGGTTTTTTATTTGCGCCAAATCATCATAAAGCCATGAAATATGCGGTTGGTCCACGCCGAGAACTGGGCATTCGAAGCATTTTCAATTTACTCGGCCCGCTTACGAATCCGGCTGGGGTAAAACGCTTTGTGATTGGGGTATTTTCAGATGAACTGTGTCGCCCAATTGCAGAAGTGATGAAGCAACTTGGTGCAGAGCATGTCATGGTGGTTCATTCCAAAGATGGACTTGATGAAATTAGCCTTGCCTCTCCCACTTATGTCGCAGAGTTGAAAAATGGTGAAATTATCGAATGGATTTTAAACCCTGAAGATATAGGCATCACTTCTCAAACTTTGAGTGGTTTAATTGTGGAAGACTCTAGCGCCAGTCTAAAATTGATTAAAGACGCGTTGGGACGTAAAAAATCCGAAATTGGTGAAAAAGCTGCAAATATGATTGCCCTCAATGCAGGGGCTGGTATTTATGTATCAGGACTCAGCACCAGTTATAAACAAGGTGTGGCATTGGCGCATGATATTATTTACGGCGGGCAGGCTTTAGAAAAAATGAGCATTCTGTCTGAATTTACCAAAGCATTAAAGCAATACTCAAACAACTGAGGTTATCCAAATGATTCAGATTCAAAATACCATTCTGGGTAAAATCGTTGATCGTAAACATGAAGAACTGGCTGATCGTTTAAAACAACGTAGCCTAAAAGATGTTGAAGAATGGACAAAACAGGCCACACCTGTTCGTGGCTTTGCACAGTCTTTGCGTCGTAAACGTCCCGGTGTGATTGCTGAAATTAAAAAAGCATCGCCCTCTAAAGGTGTGATTCGTGCTGACTTTAATCCTGCGGAAATTGCGGCGCAATATGAACAGGCAGGTGCAGCATGTTTATCTGTACTGACCGATGTTGATTTCTTTCAGGGTGCAGATGAAAATATTGCGATTGCTCGTGAGCATTGCAATCTGCCTGCATTACGCAAAGACTTTTTGGTTGATCCTTACAATGTCATTGAAGCCCGTGCCTTACAAGCTGATTGTATTTTGTTGATTGTGGCATGTTTATCGGATCAGCAACTTGAAGAAATGTCTAAGACTGCATTTGAATACAATTTGGATGTGCTGGTCGAAGTACATGACGAAGAAGAGTTGGAACGCGCACTTAAACTTTCTGAGAAGTGTTTGCTTGGGGTGAACAATCGTAATCTTAAAACATTTGATGTCGATTTAAATACCAGTTTACGTTTGAAGAAACTACTTGATCCGTCACGTTTATTGGTCACTGAAAGTGGTATTGCCACCCCTGCTGATATCGCCATGATGCAGGATCATGACATTCATGCATTTTTGGTGGGTGAAAGTTTTATGAAACAACCACGGCCAGATCAGGCATTTACTGCGTTATTTGGTGTGCCTAAGCTGGTTTAAATTAATTTTGTTAAAGCAATAGCAAATTGAACATTTGCTATTGTTCTTTCTTCTCTAAAAATTTAGTTAAATAATATAAATACATATCGAATGCTTCATTAACCGTCATTTGTATAGTTCTCGTATAAGCCAAGTCAATTTGAGCTTCATAAATATTTAGTAATAAAAGTAGTTCATCATCAATAATGTGCTTTGTTATAAAGTTAATATCACTTAAATACTGCTCTATATCTGTATTTAAATTCAAAGGATACTTTTCTAACAGATATTCTTTTAAAATGGTTACAGCAATTTTTTGCCTATTCAGATTCAAATCAACATAGCTTAATTGATTAAAGTATTCTCGAACATCTTCTTCCGATTTCATAAAGCAAATGTCTAAAGTGAATTCATCTTGATTATTTTTTAATACTTCTTCATTCGCCCAATCTTGAATCTCTTTAGTAGTAAGCAATCCAATTTCAAGCTTTAATTTAAAGCAAAATTTTTCAGCATCATCCATTTTATGTGCCTTTTTTTCATATATTTGGTATTTCATAATATAATGTTTACATACAGCCATAAGCTACACCATGATTCTATTATGAGCAAACACGACACTTCCCTTTCCAAAGCCCAACAAGATTTGCTAAAACAGTTTAAAAAACAAATCTCAAATGGTCAGGAAACTTCAAGCAATAAGCAAGCGTCAAACAAGCAGCCGATTTACAATGGGCCGCAAACTCAGCCAGAAGATGACAGCCAACTGTTTAGTAAAGCATTGCAAGGTGTAAAACCGATTGATCATGGCAATATCGCAGATATTAAACCGAGTCGAGCCAAAAAAGTCGATGCACAAACCCTAGCCAAACGCGCAGCGGCAGAAGGCAGTGCTGACACTGAAATGACTGAAATTTCAGATACCCAAGCCATTTTAAATCCTGTTGCCAGTCAAGCCAGCCTGAGTTATCGCATTGCGACCTTACAGCATAAAGTCTTTGAAGACTTAAAAGCGGGTAAGTTACGCTGGTTTGAAGCCGTAGATTTACATGGCTGTAACGTTGAGCAAGCACGTTCCGCCGTTTTACAGATCATTCAGATTGCGAAAGCAGAAAATCAGAATGTGATTAAGATCGTACATGGCAAAGGCCCTGAAGCGATTTTAAAAACTTATGTAAATGGTTGGCTACGGCAACATAGGGATGTATTAGCTTTTGTTAGTGCGCCTGAAAATCAGGGAGGTACTGGTGCTGTTCTGGTTTTACTCAAACGTGCAGAGAAGAATCCGAAATATGATGCACAGAAATGATTCCATTGCATCATTTCTGAATATTAAACACCTGTAGCAACTGTGCCACGACTGACACTGCAATGATTGCAGGTTGCTTGGAGCTAATCCCATCGATACCAATCGGGCAAACCAGAGATTCAAGTTGAGTTTGTGGATAACCCCGTGCACTCATGCGTTTTTCAAAAATCGCCCGTTTACTTTTTGAGCCAATCATTCCGACATAGGCAAAAGCTTGATCTGAAGGTTTCAACGCTTCAAAACATAATTGCAAATCTAACTGATGATCGTGGGTTAAAATCAAAATTGCCCCTGATCGATCAAAATGAGTAATTTCCGCTTCTGGCACATCAGTACTGATACACTTGACTTGATCCATTAAATCACGTGGAAAAATGTCGTCCCGATTATCCACCCAAGTGATCTGTACCCCGATCGGCAATAAACAGCGCACAATCGCCTCACCCACATGACCTGCACCAAAAATCATGACTTTCATGGCATAGGGTTGAATACTTTGAATCCATTGCCATCTGGAATCATCTTGCTGAAATTCACTGTTAGATGAAGCCGATGAATCATTTGCAATCGACCAACTGGATGCCTGACCATCCGACACTGTCCTGATGATACTTTGACGTTTTTGCCATGCAGCCTGACAAGCAATCAGTTCATCCTTAATAGCTTCTATTTTTTCAAATAACAGCCACATCACTCCGCCACAACATTGTCCTAAACGTGCACTGAGATTGAATCGTTCAATCCGTTGGTGGCATGATTCAGAACTCAATAGCATTTGTTTGGCAATATCGATCGCCTGAAACTCCAAATGACCGCCACCGATGGTATCGGATTGCTGAATCTGTTGTTGCTGATCGAGTCGTAACAGCATGGTTGCCCCCACTTCTCGTGGGGTCGAACCATCTGCACGAAGCACAGTGACCAATACGACAGAAATATTTTGCTGCTGCCATTCGACCAAGTCTCGCCACCATTGTAAATGCTGCATCATGTTCAATGGTTAACGCAATTTAGGTTCTGGGCGATCCAGCAATGCATGACCTCGACCGATTGAAATCGCACGTAGAATTTCTTCTGCGGTCGCGGGCGCATTTAACTCAAGCGGTGCATCCTCTGGAATCGCAGCTTGTACGGCTTGGCGAATCGCAGAGAATACCGAAAGTCCTAACATAAACGGCGGCTCGCCCACAGCTTTAGAGCGATAAATGGTATCGACAGCATTTTGATTATCAAACAATTTGACATTAAAGACATGCGGAATATCGACGCTAGTCGGGATTTTATATGTCGACGGCGCATGGGTGAATAAGCGTCCTGCATGTGGCCCTTGCGGTTGCCAATACAGCTCTTCAGTAGTGAGCCAGCCCATGCCTTGTATAAAACCACCTTCAATCTGACCAATATCAATGGCTGGGTTAATCGAACGACCGACATCATGCAAAATATCAGTTCGTAATACTTTCATTTCCCCAGTCAAAGTATCAATCGCCACTTCACTGACCGCCGCACCATAGGCATAGTAGAAAAATGGACGACCTAAATGATTGACCTGATCATAATGAATTTCTGGGGTTTTATAAAAACCACTGTCCCAAAGCTGCACCCGTGCCATATAGGCACGATTCACCAAATCAGGAAATGCCCATGACTGACCATTACTTGTAGTGACTTGATTATCTTCAAACTGAATGCCTTCAACATCACTTTGACTTATTTCAGCCGCAAGTTTGGCAAGGCGTTCACGAATCTTGATACAGGCATTTTGTACGGCTTTACCATTTAAATCAGCACCACTCGAAGCCGCAGTCGCGGAAGTATTCGGTACACGTGACGTATCCGTTGCAACCAAACGCACCTGATCAATGGCTAAACCAAGCTCATGTGCAGCCACCTGACGCACTTTGGTATATAAACCCTGCCCCATTTCTGTGCCGCCATGGGTGATGGCAACCGTGCCATCCATATACACATAAACCAGCGCCCCTGCTTGGTTATAATGCACCGCATTAAAGGAAATACCGAACATAAGTGGTGTCAGCGCAATTCCACGTTTAATAATTGCATTGTTTTGGTTAAATGCATCAATGTTTTGTTTACGTTTAAAATATTGACTACTTTCCAATAACTCTTCGACCATTTTCGGCGCAACATTGTCCCGAACTTCTGCGCCATAATGCATATGATCACGACCATTGCCAGGCTTTTCTGCAAAAAAGTTACGTTGACGCACCAAGACTGGATCGCATTTTAGATAACGGGCAATGTCGTCAATAATCACTTCAATGACAAACATGCCCTGTGGTCCACCAAAACCACGATAGGCTGTATTGGATACGGTATTGGTTTTACAACGTAAATTACGCAGTTGCACGGTATTTAGATAATACGCATTGCCAATATGACAGATCGCACGTTCATTCACTGGACCTGATAAATCCGCAGAGAAACCACAATTCGATGCCAATTGAACTTTTAAACCCTCTAAGACACCTAAATCGTCAAAAGCCACCGACCACTCATAGGCAAAACCATGACGTTTACCCGTCGAACTCATATCGTCATCACGGTCTAAACGAAGTTTGCATGGACGACCAGATTTCTGTGCTGCAAGAGAGGCAATACACGCCCATTGTGCCGACTGTGATTCCTTGCCGCCAAAGCCACCACCCATACGACGTGCCTCAACGCTGACCTGATGCATATTGAAACCTAATGCATGACAAATCAATAATTGCATTTCGGTAGGATGCTGAGTCGAACAATAGACTTTGAGCGTGTGATCTTCTTGAGGAACAGCATACGAAATCTGCCCTTCTAGATAAAAATGTTCTTGTCCACCGAGTTCAATGGAACCAGAAAGTTGATGCGATGCAGTTTGAAAAGCCTGCTCAACCTCTCCATGACTAAAATCGACAGGTGGCAACACCCAAGATTGCTGTTCAATCGCCTCTTGAATACTTAAAATCGGAGTTTCAGGAGCATATTCAATCTGGGCTAAACGCACGGCTCTACGTGCCTGTTGATAAGTTTTAGCTGCCACCACAAATAAGGCCTGACCATAAAATTCGACCTGATCTTTGGCAAAAATCGGATCGTCTTTGACAATAGGGCCCCAATTATTTTCAATGGTAACATCATCAGCCGTATACACTGCATAGACACCATCTGCCTGACGAACTGCGTTTAAGTCAAATTGTGTGATTTTACCTTTGGCACATTGGGAAAAACCGACTGCCAGATGTAAGGTATTTTCAAGCTCTGGCAAATCATCAATATAGGTCGCTTGCCCTGTTACATGTAAATGCGCACTTTCATGTGGAATCGATTGCCCTGCTTTGGCCGATGCTTTTAAACTCTTTAATTCGATGGACTGATTCATTGTTACACCTCCACCAATGCGATTAAATCTTCAACTCGAGTAAGATTTTGCGCCTGAATTTTTTCTACATAAAACCGCTGTAAACAGTTCTGTGCCACTTGCAGTCGATAAGCACTACTGGCTCGACCATCGCTCAACGGCTGATAATCCTGCGCTAATGCAATTTGTGCCTGTTCAAGTAATTCAGGGGTGATCACCTGTCGCAACAAAACTTTTTCGGTATTAAACGCCCGTTTTGGAATCGCCGCCATACCACCAAACGCAATCTTAATGGTTTGAACCACTTTATTCTCATCTAACTCACAACTCAAGGCAGCACACACCGCCGAAATATCCTGTTCAAAACGTTTTGAGATTTTATAAGTGGCAAATTTAAAAGTTTCAGATGGTTCACGAATTGGCACTAAAATCGCTTCAACAAATTCACCCGCCTGCAAAGCTGTCTTTTGATAATCCAGATAAAAATCAGCCAAAGTGATTTCACGAGTTTGCTCGCCACAGCGCAAGCGCAACATGGTATCCAGTGTGATTAAAGCAGGCATTGAATCGCCAATAGGAGAACCATTGGCAATATTACCGCCTAAAGTCCCTGCATTTTTGATGGGCATGGAAGCAAAACGGCGCTGTAATTCAGAAAAATCTGGATAAATGTCAGATATTTTAGCCAATGCATCGCTTAAACTGACATTGGCACCAATCTCAAGTTGATCATTGTTTACTGTTATTTTCTTTAACTCTTCAACCTGACCAATATACAGCATATCGCCCAAGTTTCGACCAAGCTTCGTCACCCACAATCCGACATCGGTGCTACCTGCGACAATGCGTGCCTGTGGAAATTGCTGACGTAAACTTGCAAACTCCTGTAAGGTTTTAGGCGCAAAGAATTGCTGCCCCTGATAATTTAATTCTAAAGACGGTAAAGCGTGAATCTCAGTCAAAACTTTGATGACTTTTTCACGCTCTAATTGCACACGTGGATAATTATAAGCTTGTTGTGCGGCATCTAAAATTGGACGATAACCTGTACAGCGGCATAAATTCCCTGAAACATAATCACTGACTTTTTCTTTATTGGGAGCATGTAGTTCATTTTCGTACATTGACCACAACGACATAATAAAGCCTGGGGTACAAAAACCACATTGTGAGCCATGCTGCTCAATCATTGCTTGCTGCACAGGATGCATTTGACCTGTTGAAGCTGAAATGAGTTGCTGAAGATCTTCTACGGTGAAAAGGGCTTTACCATCTAAAGTAGGTAAAAACTGAATACAGGCATTGACACTACGCAGTTGTAATTGATCATTCACCAACTCTCCAATGACCACCGTACATGCCCCACAGTCGCCCTCTGCACAGCCTTCTTTGGTTCCAGTTTGGCGCGTTTTCTCAGCCGAAACATATTCACGTAAATATTGTAAAACGGTCGTGGTTGGTGCAAGCATTTCAATTTGCTGGCATTGTCCTCGGAAATAAAACGTGATGGGACGTGCTGACATTTTCTATCCTTTTTACTTCTGCATCCAGATACTCAAAGATGAGCAAATAAAATGCCACATTAAATGTGATG
The DNA here is from genome assembly GCF_000368825.1 of Acinetobacter ursingii DSM 16037 = CIP 107286. Classification (GTDB taxonomy): domain Bacteria; phylum Pseudomonadota; class Gammaproteobacteria; order Pseudomonadales; family Moraxellaceae; genus Acinetobacter; species Acinetobacter ursingii. The sequence goes on from NZ_KB849717.1 coordinate 502,548, forward strand.
ACTTGGTTTTTGCAGTTGTAAATAACCGATATAAGAGTTTAGATATATCTTTAAAATCAACTATAAACAGCCAAACTATTATTCTTTTTTAGCAGATTTTTATCACAAAATAAGGAGAAAATTAGCATTTGATGAAATATCAGCCACAATAAAACTGAATTTTATTCAGCTTTTCTATATTAAGCACCATCTGAATAAATATCCTGCAAAGTTACATGACCCACTTGATCGGTTTTCTGATACAATGCCGAGCTTGTTTAATAGAGTAAGCCAATACGTCTTATGTCAATGCAGCAATCCTATGCAAATATTCTGACCGCAGTGGGTGAGGATTTAAATCGTCCTGGGCTTAAAGATACGCCTATTCGAGCTGCCAAGGCATTTTCTTTTTTGACCTCTGGTTATGGCAAAACACTGGAAGAAGTCACCAATAGTGCGGTTTTTCCATCAGATAACCATGAAATGGTGTTGGTTAAAAATATTGAATTTTATTCTTTATGCGAACACCATCTTTTGCCATTTTACGGACGTGTGCATATCGCCTACTTACCTGAGGGTAAAGTCTTAGGATTATCTAAATTTGCCCGTATTACTGAAATGTTTGCGCGTCGCTTACAGATTCAGGAAAATCTGACGCAGCAAATTGCAGAGGCTGTATTAGAAGTAACACAAGCACGTGGCGTTGCTGTCATGATTGATTCAGCACATATGTGTATGATGATGCGTGGCGTAGGTAAACAGGAATCGACGACGCGTACTGTGTCTTTTTTAGGTGACTTTAAAACCGATAAAGAAGTTCGTCGTGAATTTTTAAGTGCTGTACCTGAAAGTTATTAACTTTCTGCCAAAATTTTAAATTATCAGCCAGACAATAACATAAAGTCTGGCGATTATTGACATTAACGAAGTAATAATGAAGGTAGATCGTTAGTGGAATTTTTCGATTTTTTACTCAGTTTTGAACATTATCTGCCTATTTTGATTCAACAATATGGGTTATGGATTTATGCCCTGCTCTTTTTGATTATCTTTTGTGAAACGGCTTTCGTTTTCATGTTTTTTTTGCCTGGTGATAGTCTACTTCTTGCGGTTGGTGCGCTTTGTTCAACCATCCCCATGATGAATCTTGGTTTTATCATCATCTTGCTTTCTATCGCAGCCACACTTGGTTATATGGTGAATTATCATATTGGTCGTCGTATGGGAGTGCGTATTTTTGAAATCAAATCACGCTTGATTAAGCACGAACATTTATTAAAAACCCATGATTACTTTAAACGACATGGTGCCTTGACGATATTAGTCGCTCGGTTTATCCCATTTGTACGCTCTTTTGCCCCTTTTGCAGCTGGTTCGAGTGGCATGAATTATAGTGTGTTCTCCCTGTATAACATTGTCGGGGCTTTTATCTGGATTGCCTTGTTGGTAACCGCAGGTTATTTACTTGGTCATACCGTGATGTTTATTGGTGATATTGAATAGATTTCTATCATCAGTCCGTTTTATTTTTTCCGATGCGAGAAAACTAAAAGGCTCTAAAAAGTTATCAAAGAAATCTAATCGCTATTGAATACCGATGATTTAATTTATAAAAATCAGCTTGATCATTGCTGTAAAACATGGGATATTCTGCCAAAGCGTTAGCAGGTCATTCATTGCCTGACTAAAATCGTAAGCGTTCACGTTATCCAACGCATCTGTTCCAGTATTTTTTTAATAATGGAAGTGGATGCACGTGTCTATACGGTATCCCTTCCATGGAGTACCAAATGACACAGTCTAATCAAAATATGACCATGACAGCACCCTCCTCGTTAGATAACGATACTAAAACGCTTTACCCTTTAGTGATCGCGCTTTTTCTTTCTTATCTCACCATCTCCGCTCCTCTTGCAGTGATTCCACTGTATGTGCATGACAGTTTAAAATTCAATAATTTTTGGGTGGGTATCGCTGTTGGTACACAATTTGTAGCCACAGTTTTGACACGCCCTTATGCAGGTCGTATTGCCGATCAAATCAGCGCAAAACGTGCGACTTTGCAAGGTATGGCATCTTTATTAATTGCAGGATGTATTTATATTCTGGCTTTTTTTGCACCTGTTTCGATGATATTGAAGTTTGTGATCTTACTGCTCGGCCGTTTGGTTCATGGTTATGCAGAAAGTTTACTGGTCAGCGGACATTTAACTTGGGGACTTGGCTTAGTCGGACAAGCACGTGCGGGAAAATTACTATCCTTTACAGGCATGGCCATGTTTGGTGCTTTGGCCGCAGGCGCACCCTTGGGACTCTGGTTATATGAAAGCTTTGGATTTTACGCGGTTGCTTTGCTTCTGATCAGTTTACCCCTTGTCTCTTTGCTAATTGATATTTTTATCCGAGCGACTCAACCGCATACGGGTACCTATCCACCACTCAAACAGGTCATTCAATACGTTTGGCGTTTTGGTCTGGTATTAGCTTTGCAAGGTGTCGGTTTTGCCTGTATCGGCACATTTGTCGCCCTTTATTTTAAAGAGCAACAGTGGGCCTATGCTGGTTATGCACTGACCTTTTTTGGGTTAGCTTTTGTGGCTGTGCGGATTTTCTGCGGACATTTAACTGATAAAGTTTCGGGCTTTAAACTGGTTAAATATTCATTAATCATTGAAGCGATTGGGCTATTTTTATTATTTATATCGCCGCGTGTGGAAATTGCCTTACTAGGTGCGGTGGTCACTGGTGCAGGATGTTCTTTAATTTATCCAGCTTTAGGAGTCGAACTGATTAAAGGCGCTCCTGCTCAAATTCGTGGTACGGCAATGGGCGTGTTTTCAGCCTGTCAGGATATTGCCTACGCCATTTATGCCCCTGTATTTGGACTAGTTGCCCTTTATCTGGGCTATCCATCGGTCTTTATCACAGCTTCATTTTGCGCATTATTAGGTTGTCTCATTAATATTTATACGCGAAAGTTTGCGCTGCAAACACGAATCAACCCATAAAATTTAGGGCACTAACGTGCCCTATCATTTTCAAAATTGCTAAAAAACGCCTTTGGAGAGCCCAGAATAATTTTGTATTTTATTGAAATTCGTTTAGTTTCCAACGGCCGTTATGACTTCGATTTCCCAGTATTTTTAGCACCAAAACCAAACTTAACAACAATAATAAATACCACGATCCAAGCTTACCCCAACCCACCATATGCCAAGCATTCACCTGACTTGGGTAGAGCCAGATTTTATAAAAAGTACTAATGTTTTCAGCAATCCAGATGATAAATGCCAAGACTAAAAGTACAGGTAACATGGGGAGTTGAAAGGCGCTTGTAGATAAACAAAAAGTTAATCGAGTTTTCCAGAAAATGATGACACTCCAAAGGAATAAGGCATAACGCAGATCTGGAATAAAAAATTTGCTCATAAAATTGATATATGAACATAACGCCAATGCCAGCATATTGCCAAAACGTGGTAAAGCCTCAAAGGAGATATGATATAGACGTAAGGAACGAGCAAAAAAACTTCCGACTGCTGAATACATAAATCCAGCAAAAAGTGGCACTGTCCAAAGTTTAAATATAGCAGGCTGAGGATATTGCCATGAAGCGATTGCGGGATGCGTCAGAAAAATCTCCATCACCATCGCCATGATATGGAATAAAGCAATCACTTTGGCCTCAGCCCAAGATTCAAGTTTTAAGTAAAGTAAACAAGCTTGAATCGCCAAGGCATAAAAAAGCAAATAGTCATAACGATAAAAGCCAAGATAATCATGACTGCCCATCGGCGCAGTAACCACAAATGCCAATAGTAATAAAATACCAAACAAGGCAGCGGAAGCTGCCTTAAAACAAAATTGAGAAACGAGTTTCAGAACGTACACAAAATAATTTACAGGCTCACAAAAACCTTATCCCAAGTATTTGGCGCTATATTCATGTACGGTATCAACAAAAATTTTCGGTTGAACAGGATCTACCCATTGCGTGATGCCATGTCCAAGATTTGCTACATAACCTTTTGTTTCACCATTGGCATAAGCATCGTCCAGCATCGCTTTGACAGATTTTTCAATGGATGCTCTAGAGCCATACAATACCGCAGGATCCAGATTACCCTGTACAGCAGCACGACCTGCAATACTTTGACGAGCAACATTTAAGGGAGTTGTCCAATCCAGTCCAAGCGCATCAGCACCTGTCGCAATCATGGGTTCTAACCATTGACCACCACCTTTGGTAAATAAAATCACTGGAATACGACGACCGTCTTTTTCACGTTGTAAACCCGCGACAATTTTTTGCATATAGTTGAGTGAAAATTCAATATATTCACGGTGTGCCAACGCACCGCCCCAACTATCAAAAATTTGAATCGCTTGAGCACCCGCATCGATCTGTGCATTTAAATAATCAATGACAGCGACAGCAAGACGATCAAGCAAGGCATGCAAAACTTCTGGCTGTGAATAAAGCATATGTTTGGTATGACGGAAATCTTTACTCGAACCACCTTCAATCATATACGTAGCCAGTGTCCATGGACTGCCTGAAAAACCAATCAAAGGAACCTGACCGCCCAATGCAGAACGAATAGTCGAAACTGCATTCATGACGTAATCCAGATCGGACTTGGCATTGAAGTTAGGTAAATTTAAAACATCTTGTTCAGTACGAATGGTCTTTTTAAACTTTGGCCCTTCACCCGTTTCAAAATAAAGCCCCAAACCCAATGCATCTGGTACGGTTAGAATATCTGAAAATAAAATAGCCGCATCTAAATCATAACGACGTAAAGGCTGCAAAGTCACTTCACAGGCAAAATCAGTATTTTTACATAATGATAAAAAATCACCTGCTTTACCGCGCGTTTCGCGGTACTCAGGTAAATAACGACCTGCTTGTCGCATCATCCATACAGGTGTGGTGTCCACAGGTTCACGCAATAAAGCACGTAGAAAACGATCATTTTTTAAGGTCGTCATTTACTTTCTCTATCTCAATTTTTATTGCATGCATCATAACAAAAAGGTTTGCGATTTAATAACTTCTCTGTGCGATAAAATCCAGATAAGGCAAGATAAAATTGGATAACTACACAAAAGAACTACTGCATCGTGATGTATTTTCTGTAATACTTACTCCGTTTTCTGTCCTAACTATATGAATAATTCTTAAGGTTGAATTACATGTTTGTTCGCTCTTTGCTCGCTTTGAGTCTAACTTGTATTATGACTGGCACAGCGTTTGCTGCACCTACGGCTGAGCAACCGTTAAATCCAAAAGTGATTCGCACTCAATCTGTTCAAGATCCGATTGATCCACTTGCCATTGAACGTAAGCCTCTCTCTCAAAATACATCTTCAGCCTCTAGTCCTGTTTCGTCACCTGTGACAAATTCGGCTTCAGCTCCTGCTGCAAATGTTGCGGCTACATCTAGCCCAGCAAGTTCAGATCAGGCACAAGTCAGTGCTCAAGAAGAACATGATCTGAATCAGGCCTCTGCAACATTGCAAAACCTTGAAAGCAGCGAAACGAAAAATGCGGATACAGGCGTTGCACCAACCTCTGCTCAAAAAGCAGCAGCCACGACAACTGCTGCAAAAACTCAGGCAGGTAAAGCATCTTGGACACTTGACGGTCTAAATAATGCTGACTGGTATGAAAATATCGGACGTGGTCAATTTCCAGTCTATGCGCGTGCGCAAGTCATGCTGAATAATACCCATGCGTCTCCAGGTGCAATCGACGGCACAAGTGGTATGAATACGCTGAAAGCTCTCTCATCTTTTCAGCAAATGAATGGTTTAAAACCAACAGGTGAGCTGACCAAAGAAACGTGGGATGCCTTGGTCGCCAAGCAAAACAAACCCGCTTTTGTAGAATACACCTTGACAGCAGAAGACTTAAAAGGTCCTTATGCTGCATCTATTCCCCATGATTATGCACTACAGGCCAAAATGAAAGGTTTGTACTACACTCGTGTTACAGAAATGTTGGGCGAAAAATTCCATATGGATGAAGACTTTTTGAAAAAGTTAAATCCTAAGGCAAACTTTAAAAAAGAAGGTGAAAAGATTATTGTCGCCAATGTGCGTAATGATCTCCCAGAAGATATTCATCTGATCATTGCCCATAAAGGCGCACGTCAGTTATATCTATTTAACAGCCGCAACCAAATGATTGCCTCATTTCCTGCAACCATTGGCAGTAGTGATACGCCATCTCCAACAGGTACTTATAAGGTAGTGGGTGTTGCGCGTAATCCTTGGTATAGCTATTCACCAAGTAACTTTGTACAAGGTAATAACTTAAAACCACTTTCATTACCGCCTGGTCCAAATGCCCCTGTAGGTAATATCTGGATTGGTTTAAGTAAAAAATCTTTTGGTATTCATGGAACACCAAACCCTTCTGCGATTTCCAAAACAGCATCACATGGTTGTATTCGTCTAACCAACTGGGATGCCAATGATTTGGGCAATAAAGTCAGCAGTGGTGTAACTGTTAAATTCCTTGAATAAAATCAATTAGCCCTTTTAAAGCCTGCATCTTAATGCGGGCTTTTTTATATTCCACTTTTATAGTTAACGTAAGTTCGATGAAAATATTTCTTTAACTTATTGAAAAACAATGATCTTGGCGGAGTCTTACTGAGTTCTCATCTAATTTTAGGATTAGCTTTCAGCTAGAGTTACTTTGGTTTCGCCCAAAGTAACCAAAAGCATTGTCATCTGCAAAACCTGTTGTCTTCTTGGATTTATTAAAATATATCGCAGAAACAGTATCTTGTTTACACTATACAGGTTGCAGATGACGTTTACGAGTATCATATCCATTGTCGAACTCAGGTTAGTTATCAATTATTTTGATACTTTTTATTGTTCTATTATTTTTACTAATTATAAAAATATCCTAAAATCATTTCACAAATAGAACAATTTGTTCCAATACTGGTGTTTTTACTTTGCTGAGGGATTGCTACGATGTGTTCATGAAGTAATACATAAGAATTTGGGAGGTGCAGAATGAATGCATATCTACATCGTAGTGAAAACCGTGGTCATGTCCAAGCAGGTTGGTTAAATACCTATCATAGCTTTTCATTTGGAAGCTGGTATGATCCAAAATATATGGGTTTTGGTCCACTTCGTGTGATTAATGACGATACGATTGCTGCACATAATGGTTTTGGTACTCATCCACATGACAATATGGAAATCTTGACTTATGTCACCGATGGCCGCCTGAGCCACCGTGATACGATGGGTAATGAAGAACATATCACCGCAGGTGAATGGCAGTTGATGAGTGCGGGTACGGGTGTTGCACATAGTGAGTTCAATAATAGCGATGAGCCAGTGCATCTATTTCAAATCTGGATTCATCCAAATGTACGCGATGCTGAACCAACGTATCAACAAATCAAACTTGATCCGAGTGAACAGCCAAACCAATGGCACTTGATTGCAGGACCAAATGATAATGCTGCTATGCATATTCGCCAAAATGCAGAAGTGAAAGCGGCTGTGTTAGAAGCTGGTAAAACACTTGAGATTGCTGCAACTCAAAAGCACAATTATGTGCATGTGATTAAAGGTCAAATTATGATTGAGAATCAAATTGTTAAAGCAGGTGATGCTTTATTGTTTGATGAGAAAACTACGATTCATGCACTTGAAGATAGTGAAATGATCTGGTTCGATTTACCAGCATAATCTTATTAACTTAACGCACTGTTTCGCCAGAAGCAGTGCGTTTTTGTTTATATCATTCCTTTTTAACTCATTTTTATGATCGGCTAGATTCCATACTCTAGTCTCGTGAATCAATCCGCTTAAACTTTTACACATCGTTTGCATTTCTAAATGGCGTATGTCGCCATGAACAAAGGCTTAATCGGTTGTACCCCTTCTGGATCTTTCTAAATAGCGTATGTCGCCATGAACGCAATAAGATGTGGGCGATTCAGCAGCTTAAATTTCTAAATGGCGTATGCCGCCATGAACCATACGCATGAATTTGCTTTCGTTTGGGGATATTTCTAAATGGCGTATGCCGCCATGAACTAACAGATAAGGTTGGCTCACTATTGCTTGCTTTTCTAAATGGCGTATGCCGCCATGAAC
>NZ_KB849717.1:520062-728781 GCF_000368825.1 Acinetobacter ursingii DSM 16037 = CIP 107286
TCACAAAAATTTATGTGATGACTGATTTATTTCTAAATGGCGTATGCCGCCATGAACTGACCCTGTGCTTCATTTGCTTTTTCAGCTTCTTTCTAAATGGCGTATGCCGCCATGAACATACACCTATGTTTGCCAATGCTGCAAATGTTTTTCTAAATGGCGTATGCCGCCATGAACTATTTCTTTCCCTCAAACGCTCACTGGATGGTGTTTCTAAATGGCGTATGCCGCCATGAACAGTAAGAATAAAGCAAAAAATAAAGTTATAACAGTGCTTTATCCCTAAAAAGTATAAAATACCCAAAGTTTTAAAGCAAAGTTATAACTTATTGATTTTATTAAGCTGTTAAAGAGTGTAAAAAATATTGGGTTAAAACTCAGGTACTGTGGATGTACGACTTAATCCATAGCTTCCAAATTTTCCAATATTTGCTTCATCAACACGTTTTTTTCCAATAATCAAACGGAAGTTCATATCATTGGTTTGACTTTTCATATTGATATAAGGTTCAAAGGTCTCCATCAGATCCAATGCTTTAAAGTGTTCCTGTGCTTCTTCAATTGAAATTCCACGGCGTTCTGCCTGATGAACAACACGCTGCTCAACCGTCAATTTTGGATTAACTTTAAAATAAGTAGCATAGCCGTTGATCTTATCCTCAGGAACTTTACGAGCAGATAAGATATGTACATAATCTTGCAGCCTTGCTAACCAATGAGTTAGATTCAGTTGCTCTAATGCTTCGACTGAATCCGCAAAAATACGAATTTTATCGCCTAAATAACCCAATTTTTTCTGCTGAATTAAGCGATATTTAGGAAAAGATACACCATAGGCAATCTTTCCTTGTTCATCGGCTTGTTCAGCAAAAGCAATATGGAGCTGAGTATAAACTTTTGACCAAAGCTCAAAGGATGAAAAATCAGGATTATCAATCAGTGTTAATTCAATATAATAAGTCATGATCATCCCTTTAAAGTCGTATGTTTTTAACATAAGCTAGACCTTTTTTACCAAGGTAAAAAGCCGATACACCCGCATTTTCAATCTTTTCTTCCAAATCCCTAGCCTGATCTTTAGAAATATCAAGATTTATAATGAGTTGACCACTAGCTTTATGAAGTAGTTTTTTTACTTCACCCTCACCTTTTAAGAACTTAGAACTGATATAAGGGTTTCCCCAAACAATCTTCTGCTGCCCAGTCGTAAATCTTTCCATTAGATTTTTAGGTGTAAAACCATTATGTGAAATACCTGTTAATCCACCTCTAGACGCTCGAATAACAGTAGTATCGTACTGTTCAGTCAATCTATCTAATTTTAAATATAAAGCTGAACAGTAAAGTGGGAGAACACTGATTTTATTAGCAGATTCTTTCAGAGCGAAGTTTGGATAACGGCTCGATAAAGTTTCTGCCAAATAATTAATTTCATCACTTACAGGAACTTTAATCTTTTTAACTTCTTCTAGTCTGTCTAAAATACCGAGTGGATCAAGAATAGAATCTTTTGCAGATGAAATTTTATTGTCTTTAATAAATTGACATAATTCATCTAAATTCATCCATAACACATCCCAGAATTCCTTTGCATAACTTACAGTAAGCCAAGGATCACTTAACTTAATCATTCCTGTAAAAGAATTCTGATCTGTACTACCTGAGATATTTCTAAGATAAACCGTTTCCTGACTGAGAATAGACCTATCAATAATATCTTCTTCATTTAAAACCTTTTCAATTTCCTTGAAATAATAATTTGAAGAATTTCTAACATCATAGAGTTTTCTTTGTTCTCCAATAAGTCTATTCAAAACCCCCATTACAGTATTTTTCGTAATAGCCCTATATTTATAATTGTCTACTTTTTTATCGCCCAATGCAGTCATCGATCCAATAAAGTTTCGTTTAGTTGTATTATCTTCCCCATCTAAAAACGAGTTACGCCACGAGGAATCATATTCAATAATAATCTGCATCACTCACCTCATTATTGCGCTTCAAAATAAACCGCATAATCCGATTGAGGTTCAGAGTTTACTTGATCGGGATGACGTTTAATCCGCATCATTTTATTGCTATCGTTATAATCTATCTCCAAAGTATCAACACACATATAACCCTTGGCTTGTTTGATCACTAATTCTTGAAGCATGCTTAAAGTTTCATTGACGAGTATATCAATCGCTATATTATCTAATAGAATTCCAACTTCACCCTCATTAAAAATCGTACCTTTACGCACATAATTTTTATGGAAAACAGCTTTTGGTTCTTTAGTTGGATCTAAACTTTTAATAAAGTTTTGTACAGTTTCAGCAATTTTCTCACCTTCACCTTCTTTAATCAGCATCGATGCACGATCGAATTTTTTATCTAATGAAATAAATTGAAGCTGTTCAATACTGATTGAGCCATAAGCTTCATACTCTGTATCACCAAAAGTTGTTTTAGAGAAAATTGAATTTTCACCACGTTTATACGTTTTTGTACCATCTGCTTGTATAATTTCTTCACTTGAACTCGCATTAGAAAGCTGTTCAAAGTTCCCATTACCCAATTGATCAACGAAATCTGTAATCAATAGCGGACTTGTACGTTTACATTGGCTTGAAGGTACAACATAACCACGGATTAAACCTGTAACTGATGCTAAAACATCAATCAAATTTTTATCTTTGGCGTAATGTAAATCAAATGACTGATCACGGAATAGATGATGACGTATACAGTTTTGACTAATGTACAATGGAGTTTCATCAAAATTAATATCAGATGCTTCTTTTCGATATTTATATCCTGTCTCTTCTTTGATCTTACCTGATAAGTTACTAAATCCACGCAACTTAGGTAAAGTATGATTATCAACAGTCTTACCATCATTTCCCGTCAATGATGTTGGACCATTCCAATTCACCACACCATAACCATATGCCGTGATTTTAAAGTCAACGCTTTTTATGCCAGTTACTTTAGCCATGTTATTTTTCCTCTTGTTCTGTTGTTAAAAAGTTTAATTTATCCAAAGATATAGAACCGATTGGCTGTTTATCTGTAATTGCGTAATAAATTGCCTCAGGATGACGAACGCCTGTTCCACCCACTTTATTGAGATCATCTTCGATATAGCTTAGATACAAAGGAAAATCTGCATCTCTTGCATAGTTTTCCAAGACTGCACAACGAGCTTGCTGTTTTTTCTCAGGAATCCCTTTGACAGGATGGGTTGAATCAACATTGCCATGCTTTTGTGCAATAAAATTGATCAAACCTAAATCTTTGATAATATTTAAAGATTCTGTCAGATTGTCATATTCAGTTGTATCATCCACAGGTGGTGTATAAGCATATTTATTTTCAAAAATCGGCTGTTTAAAATCATTCAAATTTAAAACTGCCAATTGCACAAAACGACTATCACCCCGTAATGAGTTTTTACTGATCTTCGACTTTCTTTCAGCCATTTTAGATTTCATCACTTTGGTGGGTTCAGTCACTTTTTTATTCATTAAATCAATGCTTTTCTTTAATGCTTTATCCATATCTTGGATAACAGCAGACCTATCATCTAACTGTACTTGCTTTTTATAAAATTCACGATAAAGCTTATAGAGTTCAGCAAGCTTAAATACCTTTTCATTTAAACGATCTTGTAAAAAGTCATACCATGCTTTGGTTGTTTGTAAACTATTTAATTGATTTAAAAAATAAGCCAATGAACCTTTACAACTGCCATTTTTCAAATTTTCAGTAATTGCAACTTGTAAGATATTAACCGCTTGATTTTCACCAAAACGATCTAAGCGCCCCATACGCTGTAACATATTTTCAGGTGAAGTCATTTCACTTAACATATGTTTACTTGTAATATTTAATGAAGCTTGAACAATAGGTCCACTCCTTAAAACATCATATTTTTGTGAACCTTTCTTTTTAAATGAATCAAAGACTTCATCAAACCATCTCTTTTTATCACTGCGCTTATATTTGGAGTGGAATAAGACACTATTTTCATGATCTTTCTGATAAACAAAGCCAAGTTGTGCTGTTTGTGCTGTATTGGAAATAATAAAAGTTTGATCTGAGTAAGTTTTATAAAATGGGTTTCCCTCAATCACAGATTCATCATATTCAATAAAATCAATTTTATAATGACTTTGATTAAAGGATGACATTTCAACCACATCATCTTCATGCACATTTAAAATGTTTTCCAAATAATAGTAATGTGGCGTTGCAGATACCAGTAAGGTATTTTTTTCATATTGTTTACGCATGTTCTTATTGGCAATCAACTCTGCAAATAGTAGATTAAAAATCTCCATTCCAATATATTCATGGTATTCATCAAATACCACATGTGCATCCATAAAAGGTAATAGACTATTCACATTGGTATGCGTGACAATTGAACCTAAAATTTGGTCAATTGTGGTGACAACGACATCACCTGAAAAAGGTTCTGGCTCTTTTTTAATTTTTCCATTTTCATTTATGTATTTAAATTCGCCTGTCAAAATTTCAACTTTTGCATCAGGTAAATAATCCTGTGTTAATTCCTCAAAAATTCCTTGGCAGACTTGCACACGTGGGCAAACCCAAATAATTTTCTTAGCATCTTTAAGTCTTGCCCATTCCAAAGCAATTTTAGTTTTACCACATCCCGCAGGACCTGCAAGCACAGCAATATCTTTTAAATCTGCCAGTTGCCTTGCAACTTCATTTTGCTTTTGTGTACGTTCACTATCAGGAAATTTTGTTGAGGCATTTTTTAAGTGAACCGATAAATCAGATAAAATTTCTTGATCATCTAACAATTCATCTAAGCGTTTTTCAACAATATAATCCATTAAATCTTGGGCTGTCTGCTTTGATACAATTCGGTCTGCACTAATCACACAAGCACGTAATAAATTATGCTGTGCATTGTTATCTATTTTATTTCTGAGTTGAGAAGTTTCATCGTTATTGCTGTATAGCTTAAACTCAGGGAATTCCTTACCTTTATAAATATAGTTAAAGTCTTCCAATTGATCCGCAAAAGATTCTATTTCCCAATTTAAATTTTTCTCAATAACATCAATATCTTCATAATGTTTAGCGACTGAATTTATTCGCTTGAGTAATGATGTTGTTTGTTTAATGATATTTTCAAATTGTTCATTCGAAATATTCTTAGCCAAAAAATCATATGCTTTATGTACACCTGAAAACTCATCATTAGAACGATATGGTTTCGCATGATGCCAATAGATCACATGCTGTAAACACTCTTTTTGCCTATTGTTCAATCCTTTGCATTGTTTTTCAAAAAAGTTAAACAATATCAATGAAATTTCATTATGACGAGGATGTTTTTCAAAGGTGAATTTTACATCAATATGCTGACCATCTTCTTCAGGATCTTTTTGCTTACCTTTTTTCACCCAATCCTGAAAATGAGGATCTAACTTACCTAAGTCATGTAAACAACCTGCTAGAAATGCAACTTTAGAGAGGTTTTCATATTCATTATTATCGACGACTTTTTTAAACAATTGCTGTGCTAAATAACCAATTGCAAATGAATGCTCTGCTAAAGGTTGTAATTGAGTATTTGCATAAAACTCATCTTTCTTCGCTTTCATTGTCATTACATCCATAAATACTTCTTTTTGTGTACTATTCACAGGCACAATCCCCTGTATATTAAACTTATTCCGATTTCCAACGACCCATAGCAACTCACTTCTACGACGACCACGAATCCAGTGGCAACTGACTGCCGTACTTTTAGTGACAGTCTTTCTCAACAATTTTTTAACAGCAATCAAACCATCTTCCGTAATGACTGTTTGCCATGTGTTATCCCCAATACGATCAGCAAATGCATCTAACACACGACGAGTTCGAGGAATCGCTTTCTTTTCGCATTGGGAAATAAAGGTGACAATCATAATTCGCTCTCCAAATTTGGAAAGTTTCGACACGCCTGTAATTTCACCTGTTCAAACATCCAGTCCAGACACCGATATTCTGTAAATTTCTGCAAAAGCTGCTGACGAAACTCCTGCTCAGACATCCCCTCTTTTGCACAAATAAAAGCCCACGGTAAAACCACTGCATCCTTTATTAAATCAGCCACATCAAACACTAATGCACCACGACGGGTTTTGCCATGCATGACTGCAAAACTGTGTGAAATACCTAATACCCAAAGTGTGGTTGCTGCCAGTCCATAAGCCAGATAATTGCCATGATTCAAAAAGTCATTCGCTAAATCCCCTTGTTCAGGATTTCGTTCAAAACTGAGTTTGCAACGCGTCGCTGCGATTTTATAAAGTTGCTTGGTCGTCTGCGCTTCAGCAAGCAACAAATCACCGACTTTGCTTTGATGTGGAATTTTCTTTTCAAAACTAGTTAAAGCTTGTTCGATATCTGCATCATCAAGATAGAAGCCCTCATCTTTGAGGTCTTTGTCTTTTGCCCAGATTCTGCGGATAAACTCGATACGGGCTATTTGAAAAGCTTTTGCCACTTCCAAACGTTTAGCATCGTCAAACCAAAAACTCATCCAGCCTTGCATGTACTCCGTGGGTCGATATTCACTTTGTGGCATCATCCATTCAATTTCAGATCCCATAAACAGTGGCGTCCCACCTCCACCTGTAAACCCCACCAATACCCCTGCACTGGCAAGCATTCGCATGGCTGCTTGGGTAATCGATGTCCCCGTTCCTAATAAAATTACTGTGGTATTGGCAATCGGAATATTCCAGTATTGGTTTTCGTTTTTGGCCTCAGTTAAATATAAAACGCGACCATCTTTTTGCATGACTCTGCAATGTTCAAGATAATAAAGATTGGCTCGCTTAGAATGTAATATCGCTTTTAAGTCTGATGGTGAAAGTTGTTCCATTTTTATCATCGTATTGCTTTGATGTTATTAACTAAATTAACATACGTCCGTTTTTGTTTTACATCATTTTTTCTGTTAAACGTCATAAAATGTCGTGTATATTTATCCTTTAAGACAAAAATTATTTTAATTTTCGATTATCACTATTCGCTTTAAATCAATCATAAAATCACTTTCATATTGATCAAATTCTCTTTGTCCCACAGATATCAGTTTAGAATAAATTTTATTATTACAGATCGATCTAACGGGTAATTCAATCAAGCAATACCGCCATCAATCTCTAATTTTTATAATGATAAATGAATAAAGTAAGATGATTAGATCAAGCTGTATTAGTACAATATTTTGAACGTTTTATGATTTTTTAATCATTTTAATTTCAAATCTTTCAAAGTCTTTTTATGATTTTCACTAATTTATCAATAAATTTAAGCAAATTTTCAGAAAAACTTGAGTTAAAAACTCAAGTTTTCTCTATATAACAGTAAAAGATTGTTATGATCTATCTGACATATAAACAATGATGATTTCTTTTTTAACACCATTTTGTTCTTTGGACACATTTTCATGGCAGCAGAAGCACATTCTCTAGGACTACTCAGCCCTGTTATTTTACTGGCTGCGGCTGTGATCGCAGTCCCAATTTTTAAACGCTTAGGGCTTGGATCAGTCCTTGGTTATCTTATTGCAGGCTTAATTATTGGTCCATTTGGTTTTGCGTTTATCCATGATCCCGCTTCTATTTTACATATCGCTGAACTCGGCATTGTCATGTATCTCTTTATCATTGGGATGGAGATGCAGCCTTCTCATTTATGGAATATGCGACGTGATATTTTTGGTCTAGGCACACTACAAATTACGTTTTGTACAATAGGACTCACTGCAATTGGTTTACTGTATGGTTTTGCATGGCAAATTGCCTTTATTGGTGCGGCAGGTTTTGTTCTCACTTCAACGGCCATCGTGATGCAAATTTTGGGAGATCGTGGTGATTTAAGTCAGCCCAATGGCCAAAAAATTGTCGCTATTTTATTGTTTGAAGATCTACTGATTGTGCCATTGCTCGCCATTGTTGCCTTTATGTCTCCGAATCAAGTGGTTGAAAGTACACCAGATCGTTTAAAAGATATCGGGATTGCACTGGTAGCTATCGCAGGTCTCATTGCGGCTGGCTGTTGGCTGCTCAATCCATTATTTAAAGTTCTGGCGGCTGCCAAAGCGCGTGAAGTCATGACAGCCGCAGCATTGTTGGTCGTTTTAGGCGCAGCATTACTCATGCAAGTTAGTGGTTTGTCTATGGCAATGGGCGCATTCCTTGCAGGTGTTTTACTCTCTCAATCGACTTTTCGTCATCAGATTGAAGCTGATATTGAACCATTTCGCGGTATTTTATTAGGTCTATTTTTCCTTAGTGTAGGAATGTCACTTAATCTATCGGTTGTACAAAATAACTGGCTCCTTATTCTCAGTAGCGTCATTGCGTTGATGTTCACCAAAGCTGTCCTCATTTATTTTGTCGCGCGTCTCACGAAAAGTAGTCATGCAGTTGCTCTAGATCGTGCGGTACTGATGGCACAAGGGGGTGAGTTTGCATTTGTGCTTTTTACAGCCGCCGCAAGTGCGCAAGTGATTGATGAAACGATCAAATCCAATCTCACGGCGATTGTGGTTTTGTCCATGATTTTTACCCCCCTGCTTGGTATTTTGGCCAAACGTTTCATCAGTCCAAAGAGTTCTGCCTCTCTTGACCATATCGAAGTCGCCAATAATTTACATGGACGTGTACTACTCATCGGATTTGGACGTTTTGGGCAAGTTGCCAGTCAGCTTTTACTGGCGCGTGGCGTGGATGTCACATTGATCGACACTGATATCAACATGATTCAAAATGCCACAAAATTTGGTTTCAAAATTTATTATGGTGATGGGACTCGTTTAGATATTTTGCATGCATCTGGAGCCGCAAATGCTCAGGCAATTATGGTATGTGTGGATGATAAAGAAACGACCAACCGTATCGTTGAATTAGTCAAACATGAATTTCCACTGGCCAAATTGTTAGTGCGCTCTTATGACCGTGAACATTCATTATCATTGGTCAAAAAAGATGTCGATTACCAAATTCGTGAAACCTTTGAATCAGCATTGCTGTTTGGCGGTGCCACACTTGATGCTTTGGGAGTAGAGAGTAGTGAAATCCACGCGATCACCAAAGAAATACGAGAATTGGATAAAGAGCGTTTTGAAACTGAAATTGCAGCGGATGACATAGATGCAGGTATAGGTTTTCAATTTTCAAACACTGAACATCAACCTCGTCCAACTTCACCACTGATCAAACCTAAAACCCACAGTCAAATTTTAAATGATTCAGATAAGTCGGCTATGAAACAATAACTGAATCTTTATATCCTTCTTTTCCGCAAATATGAATAAAACCGAGTTAGACATGATTCGGTTTTATTTTTTTATTGTTAAAAGACTATCAGCTGGTGTGACGACTGCTCTTTTCTGTTGTCTTTGATACAAGCAAAGTTCACGTCCTTTTTGATTCTTCATATGTTTCTGCGGATAATTTCCTTCTAGGACTACAGCCGAATAACCCACACGATCATCAAATAACATAATATCGCTGACTGCTTTTACATTTTTTAAGGTACTGGCTTTCGCACATGCAGTTTTAATCGCCTGATCGTGCTGTTTCCATGCCTGATCTGAACTTGCATGCGTTATTCCTGCAACAACACTACATACAATTAATGATAATTTAAAAAAAATTGACGCCTTATCTTTACAGTATTTCATTATAAATACTCAATCGTTTATTCACATTTATCATGGAATGAATCAGGACAAAGGCATAGTGTTTCACACAAGATTTAACAGCATTACTTGAAAGGATTACATATGTAGTAGTGAAAGCAGATGAACTCTAAATATTTTATTTTAATTATGCAGGAGACCGCTTTGATCATTGTTTAAATCCTCTTGATTATTCTCCCATAGAGGAGAAAAATAAAGAGGGTCTAAACAATTATGAAAGAAGTCTAATGTCTTTGAGTAAAACAACTTTAGACCAAGTATTCTCACTTTGAATTATACTTTTAAAAGAAATCATTCTTGATCAAGCTATCTTTCTAATCCATACAACTTATAAATTCAATACTAATTTTTTCCCTTTAGCACGTGACACGCAGATCATCATGGACTGCTGTGATGCTTTTTCATCATCACTCAGATACTGATCGAAATGCTCTGCCTCACCTTCCAGAATCATGGTTTCACAAGTCCCACACACCCCTTCACGACATAAACACTCCACATCAATGTTGAGGAGTTCAATTGCCTGTAAAATGGTTTGATTAGCTTGAACTTCGACTTGTTGATTGGATTTCGCAAGTACCACTGTGAATGCTTCACCTTCTTCTGGTACAGTAGATGCAAACTGTTCCCAATGAATATATTCATCGCGGTAACGATGATAATTACAACGATCGATCACCGCATCAATCATTGGCTTAGGCCCACACACATACACATGCGTACCTTTGGGTTGAGACCCAATCAATTGATTCAGATCAAGACATTTTCCATCCGAATCGATATAGCTGAAAATATGTTCAGCATGTTTTTGTTTGAGCTCTTCTAAGAGTGCAGCATGCTCTGACGAACGATAGGCATAATGCAATTCATAATCAGCACCGCGTACAGCCAACTCATCCATTTGCGGTACAAACGGAGTAATCCCGATACCTCCCGCAATTAAAATATGTTTCTCACCATCTGCCGCCAATGGAAACAAATTCTTCGGTTCAGAAATAAGAATCTCACAGCCTTCATTGCATTGATCATGCATAAAAACTGAACCACCTTTACCTTCAATATCTTTACGGACACAGACTTGGTAAGTCGATAGATCTTGAGCACAGCTCATCAATGAATAGGCATTGGATAGCTGGTCATTCATTTTCACAATAATATGACTACCACCATTGAATTGAGGGAAATTTTGTCCGTCCTGACGTTTAAATGTAAACCGTTTGATTAGTGGAGTCAGTTGCTCTACCCGTGTGACCACTGATGCAAACATTTCATAATGACTAGCCATGTCTAAATCCTCTTTACCACATTCTGCTCATCTAAGCATTCTCTAGTTTTAAGCACATATTGTAGATTGGGCTGTCCTCGAAAACAGCCCAATCCACTGTGTCTCTACAATCCTAAACACATATATTTAATAGTCATAAATTCTTCTAAACCGTATTTAGAACCTTCACGCCCCACACCTGACTGTTTGACACCACCAAATGGTACAACTTCATTGGAAATAGCCGTTGAGTTCATTCCAACCATGCCATATTCCAGCTGTTCAGCGACACGCCAAATCCGTGAAATATTTTCGCTATACACATAAGCCGCTAAACCAAAAATGGTATCGTTGGCTTGCGCCACCACATCCGCTTCATCTGTAAAGCGAATTAAAGGGGCTACAGGGCCAAAAATTTCTTCCTGAACAATGTCCATATCACGCGAAACATCGGTTAGAACCGTTGGTTCGAAGAAAGTTTGTCCAAGTGCATGTTGTTGACCACCGCACGCCACTTGGGCACCTTTGCCACAGGCATCATCAATCAACTGTTTTGCTTTCAACACCGCTTTGTCATTGATTAATGGCCCAATCTGCACATTCGCTTCCAAACCATTGCCGATTTTGAATTTTTGTACTTCTTGCACAAATTTCTCGGTAAAGGCCTGATAAACCTTGTCGTGTACGTAGATTCGATTGGCACAAACACAGGTTTGCCCTGCATTACGGAACTTGGCAAAGATTGCACCTTGTACCGCTTTATCCAGATCGGCATCATCAAAGATGATTAATGGTGCATTGCCGCCCAATTCCAAAGCTAACTTTTTAATGGTGCCTGAACATTGCTGCATCAATAAACGACCCACAGGTGTAGAACCGGTAAAGGTCAGTTTTTTGACTTTTTCATGGCTAGTAAAGACCGAACCAATCTCTTGTGATTTGCCTGTCACCACATTAATGACACCCGCTGGGATACCTGCCATCTCTGCCAGCTTGGCAAGCGCAAATGCGCAATACGGCGTTTCATTGGCAGGTTTGATCACAATGCTACAGCCCGCTGCCAAAGCAGGTGCTGCTTTACGGGTAATCATCGCAATCGGGAAATTCCACGGCGTAATGGCTGCAACCACGCCGACAGGCTCTTTGGTCACAATAAAACGCTGCTGACTGTTGGTGGTCGGAATCACATCGCCATAAACGCGTTTGCCTTCTTCAGCAAACCATTGAATAAATGAAGCCGCATATTTCACTTCACCCAATGCTTCGGCTAAAGGTTTACCCTGCTCAATGGTCATAATGCGTGCCAGTTCATCAGCATGACTCAAAACCAGTTGATACCAAGCCAATAACAGGTCTGCACGTTTTTGTGCGGTTAATCCTTTCCATGCAGCTAAAGCCTGATACGCGACTTCGACTGCCTCGGTAGCTTCTGCTGCACCCATATTTGGAATGACGCCAATTTCTTCTCCTGTTGCAGGATTGGTCACAGCAATGGTGGCATTAGATTGTGCACTCACCCATTGACCATTGATCAGTCCGTGTTGTTGAAATAACGGACTTGCTTGCAAACTTGACATGTCATGTTCCTATCGATTGAAGCAAGGTGTGGCTTTATCGTTTGCCACACCTTCCTTATCTAATACCTGAGACAAAATTATTGATGGTGTTGCGCAACAAGATTCTGGAAATACGCAATACCGTGCTCACTGATTCCTGAACGTTGCTTGTCGGTCATAATCCGGCCCTGACCACGATAACCCCGTGATTTCAAGCCACGTTGTACGCTTTCAACCAGTTCCAGATCTTCAGGACGGAAGACATTGCGATACCATTCGATCAAATCTTTCTGATCTTGAGTCAACTCTTCATTGGTGAAGAAAATATCGTAGTGCTGCAAAGTGGTTTCCGCATCCATCGGAAACTCATAGATCACGGTCATAAAGTTTGCACCCGGCGGTACGTTAAACATGGTGCACGGCCACGTCCAGAAACCACTAAATGTCGGATCTTTTACTGATGGATCAAGCTTGAATGACTTTTCTGAAGAACGTGCATAACCATATTGCAGTGTCCAGTTTTGATGCGTGGTATGCCAATATTTAT
The DNA here is from genome assembly GCF_000368825.1 of Acinetobacter ursingii DSM 16037 = CIP 107286. Taxonomy (GTDB): domain Bacteria; phylum Pseudomonadota; class Gammaproteobacteria; order Pseudomonadales; family Moraxellaceae; genus Acinetobacter; species Acinetobacter ursingii. The sequence goes on from NZ_KB849717.1 coordinate 533,157, forward strand.
CCACCTGTACAGAGTCTGCAAAACCAGGATGCGCTGGACCACAGTGATAACATTCTAAATAGTTATCCACGATCACTTTCCAGTTCGCAGGTGTTTCCGTCACAAACCGTGCAGCCAGCTTCAAGTCTTTAATTACAGCACAAGCTTCATTCAGTTTTTGTGCAAATTCAGGCAACTGATCTTCAACACAAGTGGCATTTTCATCCATATTGATAAAGACAAAACCGCCATATTCTTCAACTTTTAATGGCACCATGCTGGAGTTTTGCTTATCAAAAGATTCAACATGATCACAGTTACGCGCCAATGCCAAGCTACCATCTAACTTAAAGGTCCATGCATGGTAGGGACAGGTAATCACGTTTTTGGCTTTGCCACTGCCATTTAACAACTCATGGCCACGATGCGGGCAGACATTATAAAATGCACGTAATACGCTGTCTTTGCCGCGAATCACGATAATATTTTCACCAATTACCTTACGGGTAATATAGTCATTGGCTTGGGCGACTTCACTGCCATGTGCCACGCAAATCCAACTTTTCGCAAAAATTTCTTCTTTTTCACGCTCAAACACCTGAGATGAGGTATAGAACACTTTTGGAAATGTCCATGCCACATCTGGGTTTGAACAGAAATCTTCTGGTAATTTTTCAACTGCATTCATGGTTTTACTCCATTAAAATGTTTTGTCCTAAAGACCGTTTTATCAAAATTGGCTGATGTTCAAATCACTTGAACATTTGCTTTAACGAACTCAGCATCTGCTGATATAAATCCTGCACCACAGGACAATCCCGTACTAAACGTAAACTGCCATGTAGTAATCCTTTGCCGAGATAAAACTCGGCGGCAATATTGGCTTGTTTTAACTTGTCCACAAAAATACGCCCATCGTCACTCAGTGGATCGTATTCAGCCACCGCAACAAAGCTACGTGGCATGTCACTCAAATCTTCTGCCAAAAGTGGTGTTAAACGAGTGTCCTGCCAGTCGCTTGCATTCAGTGCATATTCACTTAAGTAATAATGCATTTCCTCGAGTGTCAGTAACGGCGCCCGTGCATGTTGCTGACAAGACGCAGTATCAAAACTGCTGCCCAAACATGGATAGATCAAAGCCAAACCACAAGCCTGCACACCTGTATGTTGTAACTGAACCGCCAATGCCGCAGCTAAATTGCCTCCTGCACTGTCGCCAGCTAACACAATCTGCGTTGGATCAATGTTCCAGTCTGCGCCATGCGCGCGGAGCCAGTGATAGACCGTTTCACAGTCTTCATAAGCAGCGGGAAAATGATGTTCTGGTACCAAACGATAATCCACACTCAGTACTGCAACATTCAGATCACGACATAAATAGCGAGTAATAAATTCATGTGAATCTAGATTCCCCACCATCCAGCCACCACCATGGATAAACAGAATACAAGGCCAACCCGCTTCAGGTGCCTCACCCAGTGGGGAATACAACCGAACATTGACGGGATGAGTGGCATGCGCAACGGTTTTATCTTCAATATTGACCGCACCATCGCGTGGCAAGGTGTAATGCAGGCACATGGCATCGTAGGCTGCACGAATTGAATCAATATCGTTATCCGCTGCTGAATAAATGCTGCTCCAATACACCAGACTTTGCATTTCTTCGCTTAACTCATAGCGCGTGTTCGGTTGCTGTGTCATAACAATTCCTTTTGACTACTTTTATGTGCAAGTGGTGTTGCAGCAATATCAATCTGCATCTGTTGATTTGAATCAGTATGCTCAAGGGCTTCCAGCTCACTAAAGCTACTCTGCTCGATCAAATGTGATGGCACCTTGGAATAATCCTCAATCAGCCACTTCACCAAACCATAAGTCTGCACCAGAATAATCACAATAAACGGCAAGGCAGTCACAATCGTCGCAGTTTTCATGGTGTCTAACGGCGCCTTAGAGAAGATCATCGCAATCGGCACTAGGGTTAACATCAGACACCAAAACAAACGCGCATTCGGAGATGGATCTTGCCCTTCACTTAAACCGCGGGTACAGGTTGCAGAAACCGCATAGCCCACCGCATCCATATGTGCTGCAAGGAAAATCACCATAATGCCAAGGAACAACCACATCATCAGCTTGCCTGCTGGCAATAAACCGAGTAGCTGCCCAATTGCCACTTCACCGCCTTGCTGACTCAAGATTTGCGGCACATTGACCATGCCGTGAATAAAGCTATGAACGCTGTAATTTTCAAATACGCCAAAGATGAACCATAAACCAACGCTACCGCCGATGACCATGGCAAGAATCACTTCTTTAATGGTACGGCCTTTTGAGACACGTGTTACGAATAGCGCGACACCTGGTGCATAAGAAATCCACCATAACCAATAGAACACCGTCCATTCACGGGTGAATTTTCCATCGCCCATCGGGTCGGTAAACAGACTCATATCGACAAAGTTAGTCGCCATCAAACCAAAACTCATCAATGAATTATTCATAATGAATTGGGTTGGCCCAAAGCAGAGCACGTAGATCGCGAACAGCACCACACCCAAGCACACCATATGACTCAAACGCTGCATGCCTTTATCCATACCGACATAGGAGCTGAGTGCAAATAACACCGACACCGCCAATATAATGATGACTTTGGTCATGAAGGTATTGGGAATACCCGTGAGTTGCGACAGAATGTTGGTAAAAGTGACCGCAGTCAAAACCAGTGAAATGGTCAAGGCACCAAACATACACAGCAAGAACATCAGATCAACGACACGTCCAACAGGTCCTGTCGCTTTAAAGCCAGTGACCGCTTCCACCATTGACGCTAAGCTCAGGCCTTTATTCTTTCTGACATGGTAGCTGTAACACAGTGAAATCGATGCCAAAGCATAGATCGACCATGCACTCAAACCGGAGTGAAAGAAGGAATAAGCCACACTGTATTTCAGTGCTTCAGCCGATTCAGGGGCTAAATTCAAACCCGGAGTTTGGTAGTAATAGGCCCAGTCTAGAAATCCCCAGTACAAGGTAGAAGATCCAATCCCCGACAAAATGAACATGAAAATCCATGACATGGTGCTGTATTGGGGCTTACCTTCACCAAGCTTGATTTTGCCGTATTTGCTAAAGGCCAAACCGAAGGTAAAAATAATTGATAAAAACGTAAATAAAAGCACTGGCGTGGTAAACACCGACGTGGTCCACTGCATCCATTTTGCAGCCAGTTGTATTGATTCAGATGAGTAGATTGCCAAACCAGCCACCGATGTAAATACAACGGCAAGACTGGTGATCGCAAGCGTCTTATCTGTATAAGGTTTTGTAATTTGATTATCCATATCTATTCAATCCATCTCGGATAGTGACTATTCCCTCAGGGGTACTTACTCCATTGCGAATAAATCCATTTTTTGCTGAGTCAAACAGGATGCAATCGCATCACCCACTTCATAGGTCTTGGCAGTTCCACCGACATCAGGCGTTTTCGGGCCATGCATCAACACATGCTCAATTGCCTGCATGATTTCCTGTCCTGCCTGAATGACCTGCTCATCTCCATCTGCCAAGAAATCCAACATCATCGCACCCGACCAGATCGCCGCAATCGGATTGGCAATTTTCTGACCGTAAATATCAGGTGCTGAACCATGTACAGGCTCAAACAATGACGGGAATTTACGTTCAGGGTTGAGGTTTGCCGAAGCCGCCAAACCAATGGTACCCGTGCATGCAGGGCCTAAATCCGACAAGATGTCACCAAATAAATTCGATGCCACCACCACATCAAAACGCTCAGGCTGTAGAACAAAACGTGCCGCTAAAATATCGACATGCTGTTTATCTGCCTTGATCTGTGGATAGCGTTTTGCCATTTCATCGACACGTTCGTCCCAGTACGGCATGCTGACTGCAATGCCATTGGATTTGGTCGCAGCCGTGATTTTTTTAGCCTCACGCTGATCAGCAAATTCAAATGCATATTTTAAAATACGGTCAACACCATGACGGGTAAACACCGCTTCCTGCAAGACAAACTCACGATCAGTACCTTCAAAGGCTTTACCACCAATGGCAGAATACTCACCTTCGCTGTTTTCACGCACCACATAAAAATCGATATCGCCCGGTTGCTTGCCAGCCAGTGGACATTTCACCCCAGGCATTAACCGAACAGGACGTAAATTCACATACTGATCAAAACGACGACGGAACTGGAGTAATGATCCCCATAGTGAAATGTGATCAGGCACCTTTTCAGGCCAACCCACCGCACCAAAGAAGATAGCATCATATTCCTGTAAGACTTCGAACCAGTTATCTGGCATCATTTTGCCGTGTTCAAGGTAATAATCGCAGCTGGCCCAATCGAAGCTATCCATTTGAACTTGAATGCCATATTTGTCTACTGCCGCCTTTACAACCTTGATGCCTTCTGGTAGAACTTCTAAACCAATCCCATCACCCGCAATCGTGGCAACTTTATACTTTTTTGCCATAACGCTCCCTTACACCTTTGGTTAATATCCTTAGCTGTAAACATGCTGTTTTCAGCAAAAATGATCAATAAGAAAACTATCACCCCAATGGACACGGATCGTGAATAATCTACCTAACCTATCGGATTTAAAGGTTTTTTGCACAGTCGCCAAACGCAAGAGTTTTGTCGATTCAGCTGAGGAGCTGGGTGCTTCACCTGCATTTATCAGTAAACGCATCAATATTTTAGAAACCAACCTGAACTGCAAACTGTTTCATCGTAGTACTCGACACGTGAGCTTAACTGAAGATGGCAAACTCATTTTGGATCGTGTATCAAATATTCTGGATGAATTTGATGAAATCAGTGAACTGGTGAATAACCCCTTAAGCACGCCCACAGGTCATCTCGACATTGTCAGCAGCTTCGGTTTTGGGAGAAAGCATATTGCGCCGATCTTATCTAAATTGATGACCATGTATCCCAAACTCGAAATTCAGTTTGATACCATCGATAACACCAAAGACCTGATTCAACACAGCATTGATCTGGATATTCGCATTGGCAATGATATTGCCCCCAATATGATCGCTAAAAAATTAGCATCTAATTTTCGGATTTTCTGTGCATCACCTAGCTATCTAATGAAAAATGGAATACCTGAAAGTCTAGAAGATCTGCGGACTCATGATTGTTTAACTATTAGTGAACGTGACCAATCCTCAGTGCTGTGGAAACTTCGTCATTGGTCAGAAGATCGGTCAGTACACGTTACTCCACGTTTCGTATCTAATAACGGTGAAATTATTCACCAATTAGCAACCGAGGGGCATGGTATTATCCTACGTTCAATCTGGGATGTGGCTGATGAATTGATTAGCGGTCAGTTACAGCATATCTTGCCTCAGTACTGGCAAGATGCTGATGTTTGGGCGGTGTATCCTTCACGTTTAAAAAGTTCATCTAAACTACAGACCTGTATCCTATTTATTCAAAATGAACTGATCAACCGTTTACAACATATTCAGAATCTAAGTCGTGGTCAGTTGATCCAACCGATTGAACCAATCACCCAACAGACAGAAAAAGTCTTTTTGTAGCAAAGAAGCCAGCCTCATGATTAAATTTGGCTGGCCTTATACATGGGATTGACGGCTTTAGAAATAATAGCCAATCGATAAATAAAATAACTTATTCCATTGATTACTATCACCTTGAGCAAGTCCATCTGCACCACTACCTGTCATGGGATCATTACGACTCAAGATATATTCTCCCTGTATTCCCACTTTTTTATAGTTAAAATATAAACCCGCAATTAAACGATCAGAATCTTGATATCCAGATTCATCTTTATAGAAACGACTATAAGATACATATGGCTTAATATTTTCTAACTGATGGAAGGGCTTGGCAAAAGTATAATTAATCTCATTAGCCATATATTGGCCTTTATTGGCGACTTGATAAGGATAATCAAATGCCCCAATCGTTGAAGTGTTTGGCAGCAAATCATCTCCATTTTTGATATTTTGCTCTCCAAATAAAAATAACCATTGCCACGCCTGATAATTAGTGGTGCTAAAAATGCTCCATGTACGACGATTTCCATGTTGATCAGTGCGATGATTTTGCAGTTCTGAATACCAGTACGATCCTCCAATTTCAGTCGAAAAGTTTTCTGTAGCATTCAATTCAAATTTCCGTGAAAAACGTGTGATCCACATATTTTTCTCATTAATATCAGTACCTTGAGTCAAATCATCAGCTTCAACGAAGTTACCACTATAACGACTGGAATCTTTAGAAGTCCCTTTATAATTTCCACCATCAGTAGGATAAAAACCTAAAATAAAATTGTATTGATCATCCTTAAATTGATACTTCATCCCTAAATTTTGAATATCTTCTAGCCCTACAGTATTGAGCAAAGTTTCATAATAGCTATTGCCCCATAGTCGTCCAAATCCAAAATCGACTGATTGAAAACCAACTGAGATGCGCTGCTGATTTGAAATTTTATAACCTGCCCATGCATCTTTTAAAAATAATGCGTCACATAATCGATGATATTGATAGCAACGCAAATCTAATGATGCAATCCAATCTGGATTTTCATAGACTAAAACTGTTTTAATATCAGCAAGTTGCCAGTCATCATTTTTTGAGCCTTCATTTGCTTCAACCACATAATCCTTATGAATATATCGAGTGCGAATTGCACCAGAAAGTTTCAATTGACCTGTATCTGTGCTTGGATCGCCAATACTTAAATCCGCGGCATACATCGGCATACTACTAAAAAGCCCTATTGATCCTAAAAAAAGAAGTGTCCTCTTCATAGTTTTACATCCTTGTTTAAACTCATGTAAAAATGAAGAAATTCAACTCAATGAACAATGGCTAAACTATGAAGTCGGTTTTTACAAAACGTGTTTAATCCTTATTCTCAGCTAGCAAAATGCAGTATCTAATAAATACAATATGAAAAATAATAAAACTATCCAAACATTATTTAAGATAAACGATTTCTAAATAGCCACGCAGCCAATGGCAAAGTAATAATTGCTAAGACAAACATAGGTACAAAATCATTTTTTACCTGTTTAAAAGTTGCTCCTTCCAGATAAACCCTTTGCACCAAATCAATTCCAAAACGTAAAGGATTGGCATACGTCGCAATTTGTAGAACATGTGGCATATTCTGTATAGGAGTTAGCAATCCGGATAACAACATTAAAGGCATGATCAAAAAGAAAGTAAATAACATCGCCTGTTGCATATTGAGTGAAATTGCAGAAATTGATAAACCCACACCCACTACCGCAATGTTAAAACACAACAAACCAAAATATAAAAGCCCCAAAGAACCATTCATGGGAATATCGAACCAGAACATAATAATCAATAAAATAATAGTCGATTGTATTAAACCAATAAAAATAGGGGGTAATGCTTTACCAATCATGATGTGAAGCGGGGTATAAGGAGTCACTAAAAGCTGGTCAAATGTCCCTTGTTCGCGTTCTCGCGCAACTGAAAGTGAGGACAATAATAAAGTTTGCATCATACTCAAAGCAGCAATTAATGAAGGCATAATTCCCCATCTGGACTCCTGATTTGGGTTATACCATGTGCGTATTTCCAGTTGAAAAGGTGTTATATTCCCCAAACGCTCCTGATTCAAAGAATTCACAACATTAGCGATATAAGTGCCTGCCATTCCTGCGGTCGAGGAATTACGTCCATCTAAAATTACCTGTATAGGCGAGGATTGAGCACGATTGAGCTTATCTTCGAAATCAGAAGGGATACTGATCACAGCTAAAGCTGTTCGCTGATCAATTACTTCTTGAATCTGTGAATGATTCTGAAGAGTAGCTGTTCGATGAAAAATACCAGAGCCATCCAGACGTGATAATAACTGTTGAGAAGCTTGCGTCTTACTTTGATCTAAGACCGCATAATCCACTCGGTTTACATCATAATTTGCGGCATATCCAAACAATAAAGCCTGAATCAAGGCAGGTGCAAATAAAATGACCCGATTGGCAGGATCACTAAAAATGGTCAGGAATTCCTTTTTGACTAACACCATCAAGTAATTCAACCACATCACGAAATTATGTATCATGGCTGTTACTCCAGACGTTTTTTGAGTGATCGACAGGATGCTGTCATTAAAATCACGACATACACCATCAAAATGCCACATTCTTTTAGCCAAAGTCCCCAGTCATCTCCGCCTAAAAATAGCGTTTTAATTAAAGACATAAAATGAGTCGCAGGCAAAATTTGGCTAATCGTTTGCACCAACCAAGGTAAATTTCGTGTATCAAAAACAAATCCCGATAACATCATTGCTGGCATAAAACTGACCAATAAAGCGATTTGACTAGCTTGAAACTGGCTGCTAGAAAAACCTGAAATCGTCAATCCCAATAACAATGAAACCAATAAATATAAAAATGAAGCACTCATAATCGAAAGTAATGAGCCACGAATGGGAACATCAAAAATTAAACTGGCAGCCAATAAACACATCACAATATCGATCATGCCAATCACGATATAAGGAATCAATTTGGATAAAACAATTTCCAATGGTCGAACTGGTGTCACAAATAAAGCTTCGAGCGTTCCTCGCTCTCGCTCCCTCGCGATTAATAATCCAGTGAGAAATGCACCAATCAAGGTCAATACCAATACCATTAATCCAGGAACTAAAAACCAAGTACTATTTGCTGACTCATTAAACCACATACGCTGTTCGACGCTGATCAGGCCCAGCATTGAGCCCATATTATTTCGATCAGACTGAATGATTTGCGCTGTTTGCAATGCACCTGAAATATATCCCTGTAAAGCAGAGGCAATGGTGGTTGATCGACCATTAGTAATGACTTGTATGGTTACAGTATCTTGTGCGCTTTGCTGTGCAAAATCAGAAGGTAAATTGACAATAGCATCTATTTCAGCGCGTCCCATCGCCTGTTCAGCTTGATAAAAACTGCTATAAGGCGTTGCGGTGATATAGGGCGTTCCATTTAAACCTGCAAGTAATTGCTGACTTTGAGGCGTAATATTTTGTGCGACCACGCCTACCCGACCGTTATTTAAGTCGAAAGATAAGCCATAACCAAATAATAGAATCAAAATTAGCGGTAAAATCAAACCAATTGCTAAACTACTTTTATCTCTGAGTAATTGCTGGATTTCCTTTCGCGTTAAAGCAGCCACACGTAAAATGGAAGCTGACCATTTCATCAGACCGGCTCCTGCTGATGGGCACGAGATTGCTCTACAATTGCAATAAACGCGCGATTCATATCACTACTACTGCCTGTGCCTGCTTGTTGACGAACTTGTTTTGGAGAACCCAAAGCCAGCATCTTGCCAGCATCCTGTATCGCAATACGGTCACAATATTCTGCTTCTTCCATAAAGTGCGTGGTAATAATAATCGTCATACCCTGATCAGCTAGCTTCCCAATGGTGTACCAAAAGGCTCGTCTAGCTAAAGGATCAATGCCACTTGTCGGTTCGTCCAGAAAGACAATTTCTGGTTGATGTAATAAAGCGGCTGCCATCGACAAGCGCTGCTTAAATCCATTGGGTAAATCACCACTTCTGGCTTGTGGCTGAAGTTCAAATTGTTGTAAGGCTTTTTCAATTTGTTGTTTGAGCTTATTGCCCGATAAACCATAAGCTCCACCAAAAAATTTTAAGTTTTCCAGAACTGTTAAATTTCCATAGAGTGCAAATTTTTGGGAAACATAACCAATACGCGCCCGTGCTTTTGCTCGAGCATGACGCAAATTTAATCCAGCAACTTCAAGTGTCCCGCTTGTTGCAGGTAACAACCCGCATAGCATTCTAAATGTCGTGGTTTTACCCGCACCATTTGGGCCAAGCAAACCAAAAATTTCTCCTCGTTTGACATCAAAAGAAGTGCTAGCCACAGCGGTAAAATCCCCAAACTTTCGTACTAAATCTTTAACAACAATTACAGACTCAACTAGTATCTTAGCCACTTGAACATCCGTCATTTGCACCGTAGAAACCAAATCATGTGCGGACTGAAGCGTGGTAGGAGCATGTTGCTGTGCCTGATGTAAAAACCACATAAAAGCATCTTCAAGTTCAGGTTCTCGAGCTGAAACTACCGCGCCCTTTGGTAATTGTTCATCGGGTAATTTAGGATGATCAGGACGGGTAATAAATCGAACCTCATCTCCCTTAGGTACCGCGTCCGTAATATGTGAATGATTATCCAATAAATGGGCTTGTAGTTCTCGTGCTTTCATTTGCTCGGGCGGCTTGACCTGCCACGTTAGTCCTCGGACCTGCTCGCTTAAATACTGTGGCGTTCCTTGTTGCAGTATTTTCCCGTCATACATCACATAAACTTCAGCGCAGCGTTCGGCTTCATCCATATATGCGGTACTGATAATTACGCTTAAATTTTCTTCTTTCACTAGTTGTTCAATAATCAGCCATAAATCACGTCTGGACAAAGGATCAACCCCTACACTGGGTTCATCCAAAAGTAATAACTCGGGTGATCGGACCAAAGTACAAGCTAAACCCAGTTTTTGTTTCATACCACCAGATAGATTGCCCGCGGGTCTTTGGGTAAACTTACTAAGATCTGTAATCTCTAATAATCGAGCAAAACGTTGTTTGCGTATTTCAAGAGGAACGCCATGCAAATCTGCGTAGAGGTCTAAATTTTCCTGAACAGTTAAATCTTCATATAAACCAAATCGTTGTGGCATATAACTAATACGATTCTGTACGGCTTGCGGATTTTGGCAAATATCAATCCCTAGTACCTGTAAAGAACCTGAAGTGGGTTGATACAACCCCGCGATTAAACGCAAAAATGTGGTTTTCCCTGCACCATCTGGTCCGACCAAAGCAGTCAGTTGCCCTGATCTTATTTGTATATTTAAATCCTGAAGAGCACAAATATCAGGCATTTTTTTATTTTCTGCGCGAAAGACCTGTCGCAAATTTTGCGTAATCACCACATCAGATGTATGGTTTAGCAAGTCATTCATAAATAATTACTCACTGCGTCTTGGCAATTTTAACAGTCACAGGTTGACCCATTTTTAATTGGTCGTGAGGATCATTTACATAAACTCGAACCTCATAAACCAAAGTGGTTCGAATATCCTCGGTTTGCACTGTTTTTGGTGTAAATTCTGCTACAGAAGAGATGTAACCAATCTTGCCTGAAATCGGCTGGTTTGGTTGTGAATCACGAAAAATTTGCGCCTGATTTCCCATTTTAATTAAACCCAATTGCTGTTCATTGGCATAGACACGTACCCATTTAGGATCTGTGAGTGCCAGTGTATAAACGACTTTTTGAGCAGTGGTCATATCCCCTACTTCTTGTAATCTAGCGCGTACTACAGCATTGACTGGTGAACGTAATACACTTTGGCTTAATTGATATTCAATCAAATTCAGATTCGCCTGACTGACGTCAAATTGTGCTTTGGTGGCAGCCCGATCTTCAGCCCTTGCCCCTTTTTCTAACAAAACAAGATTGGCTTGTTGTTCTTTGACCGTGGCAGCAGCAGTCTTCTGGCTGGCTCTAGCAAAATCGAGTTCCTGCTGACTCATGGCTTGCCCTGCGGTACTATTACTCAATGACTGTAAACGCTGAACATCTTTAGTGGCTTTTTCAAGCTGTGCTTGTGCAGAAGCCAACTGTGCTTGAGCTTGGGTAATTTGTTCAGGTCGAGTGCCTACTTGCTGTGCAATAACGGCTTGTTTTTGTACATTCAATTGCGCTTGTGCTTGTTGTTTTTGTATATCAAGTGCATCGGTATTAAGCTCTGCCAATATTTGCCCTTGATGAACTTGATCACCTTCCTGAACATTTAAGCGCTGAATACGCCCCGCCTGTTCAAACGCCAATGACACTTGTCGAATATCAACATTGCCATACAAGGTCAACTCCTGTTCTGAAGATTTATCTTTATTCCAATACCAATAGGCTACAAATGCTAGGGCAATGATCAGAACGACCAATATAGTCAAAATGACACTTTTCTTCATGTGAGTCGCCTTGAATAAAATTATTAAAGTTTAAATTCAATTTAAATTTAAATTACCTCAACTTGACAAAAAAATATATACTTAAAAAGCAAAATTTGATTTAGGTTATCTTATGTCCAGATCTCGTCGCCGCGATGGTGATTTAACAAAAGCGAAAATTATTGAAGCAGCAGGTCATTTAATTGCGCAAGAAGGTTTAGCTCAAACCACCAATAAAGCAATTGCCCAACTGGCTCAGGTCGATCTTGCCGCAATTAATTATCATTTTGAAGGACGAGATGGCTTATATAAAGCAGTTTTGGTAGAAGCCCATCGACATTATATCGACGAACAGCAATTGGCGGAGTTAGTACAAAGCTCACTCTCTCCTACTCGAAAACTGGAAGTTTTTTTTGAAACACTCATTCAGAAATTGGTTGAAAAAGATCTTTGGCATAGTAAAGTTTTTATTCGTGAGTTATTTGCCCCTTCCCCTTATTTAGAACAATTCATGGCACATGATGGTGCCAGAAAATTTCATTATATTCGCCAAATTATCAGTCAGGTCTCAGGACTAGATGAAAACCATCCCTCAATTTTGCCTTGTGTGCTAAGTGTCGTTGCACCATGTATGATGCTGATTATTGCCAGCAACAATGTTCCAACACCGCTACAAAATATTTCTCAGATGGACTCACAGCAATTACTTCAACATCTCATGACGTTCTCTCTAGCTGGTTTGCAAGCCATTAAGCAAAATCAGCCATAAGTAACCGATATTTTTAATTCATGTGAAGCCTTTAGTAGGCTTACAAACTATTTTTGGTCGTTAACATGGACTTTTAATGTTTCCATCTTTCGACTCAATTGTTGTATCAAGATTTGAGAAATTCTGGAAAGTTGACGACGTTGCCCTGCACAAAGCGCCAGTGTTAAAGGTTGAATGCCCTTTTCATGAATCGGAACAAACACTAACTCTTTATTTGCAACCGCTGTGTAAACATCCAGATAACTTAAAATTGCAATGCCCATATTTCTTTTTAACATGGAAATCATAAGACGAATATCATTGGTCAGGGTTTGATGTATAGGCACGATATGCTGCTTTTTATACATAGCCATCACTCGCTCATGAATAATTAAAGGAGCATCTGCCATGATATGACGACTTTCAAAGGTATCCGCCAGTGTGAGTTTGGACTGGGTAGCAAGAGCATGATCTGGACTCATGACAAAACCGATTGGAATTTCAATGAAAGATAAAACCTCAAGTTGAGTATGAATGATAGGATCTAAAATCAAACCAAAATCGATTTCGGTGTTGATAATTTTTTGAATAATCACTTTACTTTCATGGGTATGAATATTGAAGCTAATCCACGGATATTGCTGCTGTAAATCGGCTAAGGATTCAATCACAAAGCCATCACTCAAAGCAGAAATCAATCCTAATTCGATGGAACCACGCTTTAGCCCCTGTATCTCATCAAAACGAATACGGGTTTGCTGAAATTCTTTTTTCCAACGTAACAAATCTGAATAAAGTAATTCACCTGCGAGCGTTAGTTTTAAACCATTGGGCAAACGTTCAAAAAGTGCAATATCTAATTGTTCTTCAGCGAGCGCAATTTGGCGGTGCACAGCTGATACAGAAATAAAAAGCTGTTCTGCCGCTTTGTGTAAATTTTCGGTTTCAGCCACCACCAAAAAGTACTCAGCAAAGCGTGAAAATGGGACGTTCATCAATGTCATGGCCTAGCAAATACATCACGTTTAAGATCATTCTGTTTTTTAGAACAGTTTATACAAATCATTCTAATAGATAATATACAGCATCTATTCAATACTGCATCCAATCTCAGCAAAATTATCTACAAGGTGCAGCCATGAATGCCATCCCAGTGATCAATTTAATCAATAAACCGTGCAATAGCCAATTCGAAGATCGGGATTGGGAAATTCTTTCTCAACATTGGTATCCAGTGGCTCGCATTGAAGATGTTTCAACTCAACCGCAACAAGTGACATTGTTAGATGTCAAAATGGCATTGTATAAAACTGAATCTGGCGACATCCATCTGGTACGGGATATTTGCCCACATCGTGGTGTTCCTTTAACAAAAGGATGGGTGGAAGGTGAAGAAATTGTGTGTCCTTATCATGGTTTACGCTATAACGCAGCAGGCCAATGTACAAAAATACCTGCACAGCCAGAGCTCACCAAGATTTCAGATCGCTTTCGTCTAAGCAAATTTCCTGTTGTGCAAAAATATGGTCTGATCTGGACCAGCATCCAAAACCACGATGTCGAATCTGCTCATTTCCCAGTGCTTGATACATGGGAAGATCCAACCCATCAAGCCATTTTACCACCTTATGTAGATATCGCAGGTTCGAGTGGTCGTCAGCTTGAAGGATTTATTGATGTGGCACATTTTGCATGGGTACATCATGAAGCTTTTGCGAGCCGTGAAAATCCTGTCGTTCCTAAATATTCAACTATCAAAACAGATTATGGCCTCCAAACAGAATATGTCAGCGATGTAAGTAACTACCCGCACGGTTTGCAGCATTTAGCTCCTGAAGGTTTTTTATGGAAACGTGTGTTTGATGTTTATCCACCATTTTCGGCCATATTAACTGTACATTTTCCTCATGATGGGATCCTCAAGATTTTAAATGCTTGTTGTCCAATGTCTCATAATAAAACTCGTTTATTTGTACCACTCACCCGTAATTTTGATACAACAGGTGATTTACAAGCTGTGTACGACTTTAATGCACAAATTTTTGCAGAGGATCAAGACATGGTGGAAGCACAAAAGCCTGAAGAATTACCGCTTGATTTGATGATGGAAGCACATTTTGAAGCCGATCGCTCTTCAACGATGTATCGTCGTATCTTGGCGGACTTAGGCTTGAGTAAACGCTATACAGTATGATGTATAGCTCAGGCTTTAACTCGACAGCCTATGCTTAAGATACCTCGGGTTGTGATCATTCCATTATTCAAAGTGCTGAAAACATAAAAAACTTGTCAAAACTTTACAATGCAGTTTTAACTTGTTGGAGATAAAAATGACCACCAGTTTGCGGACTGGTACAATCAGTTACTTTTTTTAAATATGGAGGGTTGGATGAACCGAAAATTATTAACAGCGGAAGGCTATCAACGTTTGCAAGATGAGTTAAATCATCTGGTACGTAAAGAACGACCTGAAATTACTAGTATTGTGTCTTGGGCAGCCAGTCTCGGCGATCGGTCTGAAAACGCAGACTACCACTATAATAAAAGAAAGTTAAGAGAAATTGATCGTCGAATCAGATACTTGACCAAACTTTTTGAGATTGCACACAAAGTTGAATATAGTCCCGAACAAGACGGTAAAGCATATTTTGGTGCATGGGTGGCGTTAGAAAATGATGACGGAGAAACCATTCAGTTTCGTATTGTCGGCGATGAAGAAATTTATGGTCGCAAAGATTACATTTCCCTCCAGTCACCTATGGCAAAAGCGTGTTTAGGGAAAAGCATCGATGATGAAGTACAGGTCTTAACCCCCTCTGGCAAGAAAAACTGGTATATCATTGGGATCAGTTACTCAAATCCATCTGCATGAATCTCATACCAACCTTTAAAAAAAGCCAACTTGTTTTGTTTTGCGCCGACGATGCTCTTTAAGTGAAATTTCATGATCTCCACCAACTAAAACACAACATTGTCTTTACAAGAATTAGCATTTTATCCGTGATTTCAACATGTAGAAATTATATAAATACATCTCTTTTTTAAATCATTAACTTAGCAATTGTTCGGTATGTTTTTTATGCAAAATATTTGACATTTAGATTCAAGGTGATTATTATTCGCCCTGACTTACATTTGGTCATTTTTTAAACTATGTAGTATTTCTACATAGTGTCAGTTTTTCCATAGTCATTTTTTGAATGACGTCATGACTGCCCACCCCTCTTGGATTTACCAACTTGTTGAAAATCTGGAAGCATTTTGTCTGGATTTTTAGGGCGTAAATTATCTGTAGCGGAGACAACATGCACAGTAGTTCAACCACTGGATCGAGGCTTGGCCTAAATTCACTATTTCCTTCCATCCCATTTAGAGCCTTAGCGCTAAGCACCGCCCTCATTCCTTTTCATAGTATTAATGCGGGTAAAACACATCAATATAATGATGTCGTAAATAGCAGTACACTCACCGTTGTCGCAGTTGAATCTCCCACGACTGTATTCAAAGAAGGTCAGTTTTTACATGGTTTTGGTTATGACCTTACCAGACAGTATGCAAAAAGTTTAAATGTTAAGCTGAATTTTAAAACTGTGAAAGACAATGCGACCGCCTTAAATATGGTTGCACAAGGCAAAGCAAACTTTGCCATGACTACTGCAACTTTTAAAACGGTCGAAAATAAGCATTTGATTTCATTTTCAGCCAGTTGCGGTGACGACGCCAATTTGGCCAAAAATGGTCTAAATACTCAATTGAATTGGGTATTTAAATATGCCGACGATCCACTTTCACAAACGGCCAGTGGATTTATTTGTCAAAGCAAACAAAACGGTATTACCGGCCAATTAGCGTCATTTTATAATCGCAACGTGGTCACGCCTGAATCATGGCCCACCATTAAACGTGATTTAGATAATCGCTTACCGATCTATAAGGCAAGTTTCAAGAAAACTGCTGAAAAGTATGATTTGGATTGGCAACTACTGGCTGCAATTGGTTATCAGGAATCGTATCTGAAACCTAATTCAGTTTCACCTACAGGTGTCCGTGGGCTGATGATGCTCACCAACAATACCGCACGGGCCATGGGTGTAACCGATCGTGTTGATCCAGCACAAAGTATTCAGGGTGGTGCAAAATATTATGATCTGATGCTCAGTCAATATCAGGATATCCCCTACCCAGACCGTAACTGGTATGCCTTAGTGGCTTATAACATGGGGCCAGGGGCCGTTAGTCAGATCCAGAAGCGTTTACAAAATCAAGGTAAGAACCCAAATAACTGGGTAGTTTTTTATGATTATTTAAATCGTAATAAAGCCAGTAATGGTCGTTATCGTCAGGCTGTACAGTATGTCACTCGCATTCGAGCCTATGTAGAGCACATTAAAACCAGTGAACGCTGGATTGATGTTTAATATTTGGATTTATCTTAAAGTCTGTTGGTGTTAAAAAAAGCTTAGTCCAAACAGACTAAGCTTTTTTATACCGCACGATTATGCTGTTTGTTCAAGCACTTTTTTGAACAAAGTTTTTTGTTCCTGACTCGGTTTAGCAGTCTGCAATGCCATCAATTGAGACATATCACCCTGTACTTTAATTTTACCCGTCATAAATGCCTGCATAGCCGCAGCCATATCAAACTCTAGAAACACTTTACGAAGAGTTTCAGCATCCATATTCAATGTTGTTTTTGCATTTGATGACAAACCCTTTTGAATTTTTCCGCCATCTAAAGCTAATTCGGTGTTGCCAGTAGAATCGGTAACAACAAGATTAATTGCCAAATTCGCCAATGCTGGTGGTAAATTTAAGTCACCTGCCTCAGCAGTTAATTGGTCGACAGTAGAAAACCAGTCATCAGTTAAAAATGCAGGCATGTTTTTTCCTCAAATATATTTGTTCAATTCCTTGTGTTGACTAAATCAAGCATAGACAACATCATTTTGAAGCAATTTGCTTGTGCATTGTTATAGCACGTTCTTTTTATTTTGAGCTAACCTTTTTTGTACGCACCATTCATTTCTGATTATTTTCAAACTCATTGTGTAAAAAAAATGCTAACTTATAAGTAAGTTAGCATTTAAATCGCTTATTCGGCAGCAAAACTCAGATTAACAACATCCAGTTTTTTCTTGATTTCTTCAGGGTCTTTAAAATCCAATTCACGTTGTGAATCAAGTACTTCAAAATCAAACAATTCACGATCTGCCAATTGTGATGGTGAGACATTTTGCAAAGCACCAAAGATACTGTGTAGGCGTTTTGGATACTGTTTGTCCCATTCACGTAACATGTCGTTCAACATGGCACGTTGCAGGTTTTCCTGAGAACCACACAAATTACATGGGATAATTGGGAACTGACGCATTTCGGCATATTTGATGATGTCTTTTTCTTCAACATAGGCCAAAGGACGAATCAAAATATTCTTTTTATCTGAAGATAAAAGTTTGGGTGGCATCGCCTTCAGACTACCGCCATGAAACAGGTTTAAAAAGAAAGTCGCAATAATATCATCACGATGATGTCCAAGCGCGACTTTGGTCGCCCCAATTTCCTGAGCAAAACCATAAAGCGAACCACGACGTAACCGTGAGCAAACGGCACAATAGGTTTTACCCTCAGGGGTTAAACGCTTGGTAATGGTATAGGTGTCTTTTTCCAAAATGTAATAGGGAATATGATTTTCTTCCATATAACGTGGCAAAACATCTTCTGGAAAACCCGGCTGTTTCTGGTCCAAATTTACTGCAACGATATCAAAATTAATCGGCGCGATACGTTTAAACTGCAATAAAATATCCAGCAAAGTGTAGCTGTCTTTGCCACCAGACACACACACCATGACTTTATCGCCATCCTCAATCATCTTAAAGTCACGAATCGCATGACCGACCTGACGGCGGAGCTTTTTGAGCAAACGATAATATGCTGAACTGGTTGGCAGCTCAGGTTTAAAATTAAATCCCTGATCGGACTCAACTGGCGAGTACATAGACACACGTTACCATAAGAAAAATACCGCATAATTTTATCCGATTCATCCATGAAGCGCACCTAAAGAATTTTAATTTCTCTGCTTTGTCATTTTTAAGATTTATACTGGTGAGCTTTAAAGAAAAAATTAAGCCTGATTGAGTAAGATTTGGTCAAGATGCTTATATTTTGGACTTTTCCACAGTTTTCCACAAAACCTGTGGATAAAATTGTGGATTTCTTTAGGCTTGACAAAGTATTGTGATGTGAAAATAAGGCTTTTGTTTAAATTGATCATTTTTTAATCAATTATTTTTATTTATATTTTTCAACAATTTAATCATGTCAAGCAGACTTTTCTAAAATATTTTTTAATTTTTTTTTGATGAAGATTCAGACAAAAAAACTTGATTTTATTTGTCAAACAGCTTTAAAAAAAACTAACATCAAATCTAGCCAATTTACTTTTTTTTGTTAAACTAGATTACGTGACGTTACACATTTTGATACAGCGAATAATATACAATGAAAAAGAGTGTGCATTTTTCTTTACATTTTATTTTGGGGGCAGTCGTTACAGCCATAATGACTGTAGCTACGCATGCTGGACAAATTTACATTTATAAGGATCGAGAGGGCGGCACCTTACTGACCAATCGAAAAAGTTCGGATCGCTCACTGACAAAAATTAAAGCCACGTATTATCCAGACAGTAATATTCATTCTTATCGCAACTGGGGCAACTCTGAAGCCGCCGTTTTACCAAGCTATAGTAAAAATAAGAATGCATTTGATCAAATTATTCGTCAGGCGGCTCAACAGCATGGTATTTCTGAAGGTTTGATTAAAGCCGTCATGCATACTGAGTCGGGTTTTAATACCAATGCCCGCTCGCCTGTAGGTGCACAAGGTTTAATGCAACTGATGCCTGCGACAGCGAAGCGTTTTAATGTGTCTAATGTTTATGATCCCTACGAAAATATTTTTGGCGGCGCCAAATATTTAAGCTGGTTGCTGAAACGCTTTAATGGTAATACTCAACTCGCATTGGCTGCGTATAATGCAGGCGAAGGTAATGTCGATAAATATGGTGGCATTCCCCCTTTTCGTGAAACACAAGACTATGTGCACCGTGTGACCAGTCGCTTTAACAATCTTTACGCCTCAGGGGTGAGTAATAGTTCGACGACCACACCAGCGCCTCAAATTATCGCCCAGTCTGCCAATTATAGCTCGGCGACAGCCGCTAATCCGCGTACCGATAACCCAACTAAATATAGTCGTCAGGTTATTTCTGTGTCGAATAACAGTTTTACCGATGCGCCAGGTACCTATGTGACTGATAATGCGACAGCATCTGCCAGAATTCATATTTCAAATTAGAGAGTTAGACTACATACAATAGTTAACTTAAAAACTCCTTAAATAAAATAATAGGTCTTGAATTTTTAAGAAAAGCCCCTCATATTTAGCCTAATGATTTTAGGATCATGCTGTATTTTATTTTAATACCCTAAAAGAGGATTTACTCAATGATGCGGATTGGTTTGTTTTTGCTAACCAACCTCGCGGTACTGGTTGTAGCTGGCATTATTTTGTCACTCTTCGGTGTCGGTAGTTACCATGGCGCGGGTGGCTTAAATCTAGGCAACCTCTTGGTCATCTGTTTTGTGTTTGGTATGGTTGGCTCTCTCGTTTCACTGTTCATGTCTAAATGGATGGCGAAAAAAACCACAGGCACAGAATTGATCGATCCGAATGCTCCACGTAATCAGGCGGAAGCATGGTTATTGCAAACTGTTGCAGAACTTTCGCAACGTGCAGGCATTCAAATGCCCGAAGTGGGAATTTTCCCCTCTTACCAGTCCAATGCATTTGCAACCGGCTGGAACAAAAACGATGCGCTTGTATCTGTGTCAAGTGGTCTGCTTGAGCGGATGAATAAAGACGAATTACGTGCAGTACTGGCACATGAGATTGGTCACGTTGCCAATGGTGATATGGTCACGCTTGCTCTGATTCAAGGTGTCGTCAACGCCTTCGTGATGTTCTTTGCGCGCGTGATTGGTGATTTTATCGATCGTAACGTATTTGGTCGCCAAGACGGCGAAGCGCCAGGCATGGGTTATTTTGTCGTGACCATTGTACTGGATATCGTGTTTGGTATTTTGGCTTCAACGATTGTGCTATGGTTTTCACGCCAACGCGAATACCGTGCCGATGAAGCAGGTGCACGTTTAGCCGGTAAACAAGCCATGATCTCTGCATTGTTACGCCTACAAGCTGAATCTGAACTGCCTGATCAAATGCCAAAAGAAATGAAAGCATTTGCGATTGCTGAAGGTAAAGAACAAGGCTTTAGTTTAGCCGCATTGTTTCATACTCATCCGAGCATTGAACAACGTGTTGCTGCGTTGCAACAGTTAAATTGTCCATAAGTTAATGAAGCAATGAAAAAAATGCCAGTCCTGATTGACTGGCATTTTTTATTGATGGGATCACAATCACTGACGACTTTGATACAGTGACCAAAGATAATGCGTTCCCATCCACAGACCGGCGACTAAGAATATTAGAAAAATCAATCCAATCAAATCTGGTAAATGCAACCAAATCCAGCTCACCACAGGATTTCGCCAAAATGCAGACTGTTGCTGTTTTCTTTCCAGCGCTTCATGCAGATACGGGTGTATCAGATGTGATTGACTTTGAATTTGATATTCTTCACGAATATGTTCATGTACGATATCCAGCGCCTTGCGACTCGGGCGAATAAAAATATCAAATAATGTTCCTGCAACTGGAATACAGCCTACCACCGCATCCATCGCAGCCAGTTTTATTACTGGATTCAACTTATGTTGCGGTACGCCAATTTGCCTGGCTTTGTAAATGGCATAACAAGTCAACGCAAATCCTGCTGCATCGCCAGCAAAAGGAATTGTACTTAAGGCGGCATCTGCTCCTACGCCTTGCTTGGTAAAAGGAATACGCACCACGCTATCCATCATATTGGCGAACTTGGCCAAATCGCGCTCTAGCTTAATGACTTCGTGTTCTGTTAATTTTTTTTGTTCCGTCATAAAAACTCTAAATCAAATGGATTGAAGTAGTTTAATGCATTCCAGTATTTTTGTTCTGACTTTCATCAAGGGTCTGGTGATCTTTCACAGATATTACAACTAGGAATGAAATGTCAGTAGATCGTAATTCTCTAGATGTTCACTTGATTCAACAACTGAGCAGCAATAAATAAATAAATGATCACTCCTGTTGCATCACAAATCGAAGTGACTAATGGAGCTGATGCACTAGCAGGGTCTAAACCGAGTTTATCTAAAATAAAAGGCAAACTCATTCCAATGATACTACCAATCAAGACAATGCCGATCATGCTTAAAATGAGCACTAATGCGACCATCGCATCGCCACGAATATAGCCTAATATTGCGACTGCAATGGCCATGGTAATTCCTAACCCTAAGGCGACCAGACATTCTCGACCAAGCAATTTAAACCAGTCTTTCATGACCACGTCACCCGTGGCTAAAGCACGAACCATCAAAGTGGCCGATTGCGAGCCTGCATTTCCTCCACTTCCAACCAATAATGGCAAGAAAAAAACCAATACAATATTAGATTGAATCACCGATTCAAAATGTGAAATCCCTAAGCCTGATAACAAACTGCCAAAGACCAGAATCACCAGCCAAAATACTCTTTTACGATAAAGTAAGAAAAGCGATGCTTCCTTGATATTTAAACTGGGTGCTGAAGCCTCTACCCCACCCACTTTTAAAAAGTCCTCATTGGCTTCTTCACTGGCGACATCCATGGCATCGTCATAAGTTACAATACCCAACAAAGTCCCTTGATGGTCAATCACTGGAAGTGCAATTAAGTCATAATGCGCGATTTTCTTAGCAACTTCATCTTGATCATCATCCACATAGGCACTAACCACATCAGTATTCATTAACTCTCGAATCAACTGTTGTAAGGGCGCTAAAACCAGTTCATGCAATGACACTACCCCGATCAGATGACGTTTTTCATCAATAATATAAGATTCATAAATGGTTTCCGCATCAGGTGCCTGTAACCTGATCGTCTGCATCGCCTCTGCAACAGTCATGTCCTGATTTAGCGTGACATATTCTGATGTCATGATTGCGCCAGCGGTTTCCTCCTGATAAGTCGAAAGACGGCGTATATCTTCGCGTTGTGCTTGAGCCAACGCGGGCAGTAAAGCTTGTTGTTCTTGAGAATCCAGACGTTTGAATAAATCGGTACGCTTATCTGAGGGCATTTCAGAGACGATTTCAGCTAAACTCGCTCGTGAAAACTCATGTACCAACTTGGCTTGATAAGCAGGATCAATTTTGGCAAAGATTTTCGCACGGCGCGGTAAGTGTTCCAAAAGCTGACAACTGAATTGTGCTGGCATGTGTTCTAACACTTCGGCAATATCTGCCTTTTTCATGCCCGCAACCAATGTAATAGCTCGCTCAATATCAAATTGAGTCATCGCTTCATAGACTTGAGACAAAAGCGCAGCATTCATGATCGACCCTCAAAAACTGAAGCAGTGCTTCAAACTTCATCTGTTTATGCTTATAAAGTATGCCTAGACACGAATAAAAATTAGACTATTCTGTCTGACTTAATTTTATTTTTTACCTGAATTAATCGATCGAATACATATCAAAAAGGTAACGATGACTTGAACGGCTATCAAATTTTCAATCAAGATTCAGCCGTTCAATTTTTGGTTTTGTTTTTCATCAGATAATCTTTTTGATTTCATCGTTTAGCTGGCTGGTATTTAAACATAGAGCGAATCACGACATACATCAATGGAATGAATAGAAGAACCAGAATCGTGCCGAATAACACCCCACCAAAAACACTATAACCAATGGCCTGACGGCTGAGCGCACCTGCGCCCGTAGAAAACATCAACGGTACCACACCTGCACCAAAAGCCAGTGAAGTCATGAGAATAGGACGTAAGCGCAAACCCGCAGATTTTAAGGCAGCATCAATTGCACTGGCACCCTGCTCTTGCAAGTTCGCGGCAAATTCCACCATCAAAATCGCATTTTTACAAGACAAGCCAATCGTGGTCAGTAAAGCAATTTGAAAATAAATATCATTGGCAAAGTTAAACCAATAACTAAACAGAATGGTTCCACCAATGCCTAATGGAATCGCCAGCATCACCACGGTTGGAATCGACCAACTTTCATAGAGCGCAGCCAAGCATAAAAAGATAAATGCAATCGAAATAATATATAGCCAGATCGCCTGATGACTCGATTGCAATTCTTGATATGAGAGCCCACTCCATGCCAAACCGATATCTGGCATATCAGTAACCATTTGGCTGATCTGCTGCATCGCCTGACCTGTACTAGAACCATTGGCAGCATCGGCTTCCAGTTCAATCGCAGGATATCCCATAAACCGCTCCAACAAGGGCGGCGCACCTTGCCATTGCACAGCACTAAACTGATTAAACGGGATCATTTGACCTTGGCTATTTTTGACAAACCAGTAACTTAAGTCTTCAGGTTTAGAGCGATAAGGGGCATCACCTTGCAAATAAACCCGTTTGATACGACCACGATCAATAAAGTCATTGATATAAGTACCGCTCCATGCGGTTGATAAAGTTCGATTGATATCATTGACATTGACACCATTGGCCATCGCAATCCGATGATCGATTTTAATGTTTAATACCGCCTGATCATCATTACCTTTTTTATCAAGATTGCTGACTTGCTGACTCTTTGCACTTTGCTGTTGTAGATTTTGAAAACTAGCAATCAGTTTGTCACGCCCCAAACCTTTGACATCCTGTATCCAGAAATCCACTTTATCTGAATTCCCCAAACCACGAATCACTGACGGCATTAAGACATTAATTCGTGCCTGATTATTTTTTGAAAAATATTTCGAAGCTCTGGCACGAATTTGTTGTGCGCTATTTTGATTACCCTTACGATCATCCCAATGTTTTAATGATACATAGGCTTGCCCTAGATTTTGCCCTGTTCCTGAAAAATTACGACCATTAATCACCATAATGCCATTGGTGTTGTTCTTTTCAGTGGTCTGAAAATAATCAGAGATTTGTTTACCAACTTCTTCAGTTTTACTCAATGGCGTCCCTTCAGGTAAAGTGAATTGAACCATTAAGGCGCCCTGATCTTCCTGTGGCAGGAAACTCGTCGGCAATGCCCGATAAATCAAAACAAAGCTGACAATCAAGAGGATAAAAGCAGCACCAGAAATATATTTAAAATCAATGGATTTTTTAGAAAGTGTTAAATAATGGTTTTTAAGTTTATCCAGACTGCGATTAAACCACTGTGCCCATCGGTACTGCTTGTTTTGGGGTTTGAGAAGTACAGCACATAAAGCAGGCGTTAAGATCAAAGCGACCATTAAAGACAGTGCCATCGCTGCGACAAGAGTAATCGAAAATTGTCGATAAATAATTCCCGTTGCGCCACTAAAAAATGACATCGGAATAAAAACCGCGGTGAGCACCAAAGTAATCCCCACCAAAGCGCCACCAATTTCCTGCATGGACTCAATACTGGCTTGTCTGGCATCGACCTGTTGCTCATGCATAATCCGCTCGACATTTTCAACCACCACGATGGCATCGTCGACCAATAAACCTATTGCGAGTACCATGGCAAATAAGGTCAAAGTATTAATACTCATCCCCAGAACGGACAAAATCGCAAATGTCCCTAATATCACCACAGGGACGGTGATCGCGGGGATTAAGGTGGCGCGCCAATTTTGTAAAAACAAAAACATGACCAAGACCACCAACACGATGGCTTCTATCAATGTTGACACGACTTGGGAGATTGACTCTTTGACAAACGGCGTGTCATCACGTGGATAAATCACAAAATAACCGTCTGGCAAATTTTTCTTGAGGGTTTCGACTTCGGCGTACACCGCTTTTGCGGTTTGCATCAGATTTGCACCTACTGCAAGGGAAATCGATAATCCTGAACCTGGATAACCATTAAGTCGGTTAAACACCTGATAGTTTTCAGCACCGACCTCAACCCTTGCTACATCTTTAAGATAGACAAAACTGCCATTTTGATTGGCTTTGATAATAATATTTTCAAATTGTTCTGGCGTTTGCAGCAGTGAACCCGATGTCACTTTGGCATTCAAATATTGATCATGGCTGGCTGGTAATTCACCAATTGCCCCTGCCGCAACTTGGGTATTTTGATTTTCAATTGCAGTACGGACATCACTGACCATAAGTTGATATTGTCTAAGTTTGGTCGGATCTAGCCAGATCCGCATCGCGTATTGCGAACCAAAAACATTAACCTCACCGACACCTTCGATACGGCTTAGATTCAGCTCAAAGTTATTGCTTAAATAATCAGAAATATCAATATTGCTTGAGCGACCAGAGCGATCACCCAATCCAATCACCATAAATGAATCACTTAAGGATTTACGAACCGTAATCCCTTGACGCTGTACATCATCTGGAAGACGATTAATCGCACCATTCACGGCATTTTGCACCTGAACCTGTGCTTCATCAGGATCTGTCCCTTGCGCAAAATACAGGCTGATGCGACTGCTACCATTGGCATCACTACTGGAACTAAAATACAGTAAATGATCAATTCCCTTGATCTGTTGCTCCAAGACTTGAGTCACGCTATCTTCAACAGCCTGTGCATCGGCACCGCTATAGCTTGCAGAAACCGTAATCCGTGGTGGCGCAATATCTGGATAACGCTCAACAGGCAAATTTAAAACTGAAAACAAACCCACTGCCATGATAATAATGGCAAGTACACAAGCAAAAATGGGACGATCAATAAAAAATCTGGAGAGCATGAGCGCTTTACTTCCAATGTAAGGGAGCGAAATGTCAAATAAAAATGTTCAGTTGCAACGATGATCAACTTGAATAATCTATTGATAATCAATGAGTCTTTATTTAAATACAAGCATTTTTAATATAAATTTTCAGAGCAGAAAAAAAACGGATAAATCATGGAGATTATGTATAAAGACTGCGATTTTAAGGGCTTTTCTTCATCAAAAAAACATCAAAACGTCATCACCTTGTCAAATTATATCGTCATGCTACCCAATCAACCTTTTTTTAAATCAGGTTGTTGAAGATCGATAACAATCATCAAAAAATTTCTACATTCCTCATATAGTCTTAAGTAAAATTCTTCAAACTTCAAAGCATCTTTTGATAACGGTAAATGTCCATGAAAACCACGTCTCCTTCTCCATACAAAGGTCAACACGGCATCAAGCGCATTCTCAATGCGACAAGCTATTCCATCTCGGGTTTTAAAGCTGCATTTAAACTCGAAGCCGCATTTAGACAAATTATTTTGCTGAATATTGTGTTATTGCTGGTGAATCTAAGTCTGGATTTTAGCCCAGTTGAACGGATCTTACTGATTGGCGTTGGTTTCATTGCCATTATTGTTGAATTATTTAATTCTGCGATTGAAGCTGTGGTGGATCGAATTTCACTTGAAAAACATGAACTGTCTAAAAATGCCAAAGATATGGGTAGCGCTGCTCAATTTGTTGCCTTAAGCCTGATCGCAATCACTTGGTTGATTGTTTTATGGGGATAAAAATAATATCTCTAATTTTATAATGGGCAAGGCAAAAGAAAAATCAAAGATGCTTATACCTATTTAAGTAAGATATAAACATCCCAATATCAAAGCCATATTTTAGAAAGGAAAAAAGTAAATAAGGAGACCCTAAGCTTTTAGCCATTAGGCAAAAAAAAGTGAGTTATAGATCAAGATTTTTCAAAAATACCCATGGAAAAATACCTTGATCATGTCCATCACTAAAACAGATTTGAGCGCCATATCCCTGATCAAACATAGCGGTAACTTGCACAGTATGTGCATCTACAACCGCTTGGTGACGTAGACGTTTGGCCTTACAGAAACCGCAAGGGCAGATTTCACGAAGCTGTTGATGGCTGATGAGCAGATCCTTATCGGGCCATTTGAATGCAACGGTATGTTGCTGTACATCGACATGGATATTTGGTTTAAGTTGCATGCGCATATTCCCGAATCTGATCCAGACCGATACGAATTGCTTTACGCACTTCAGGATCAGGATCCTGTTCATGATCGCGGAGTAGTTGCGTAGATTGCTCGCCACCAATCTCACCCAGTGCCAGTGCAACTTCCTTACGTAAATTACTGATCTCATGCTTGAAATTTTCTGCCAGACCGTCCAGTGCCAATCTGGATTTTAACAACCCCAGACTTCTGGTCACCGCAATTCTGACCTGCCAGTATGGATCCAGCAATAATGGCAATAAGGCTTGCTCAAGTGCAGTCGCCCTAAGTTTACCGATAGTCAAAGTTGCTTCGACCCGCAATTGCCAATCAGGAGCGTGTAAAGCACTTTCTAATGCAGTGCTGACTTGCGTCGATATCTGCTGAGTATAGCTCAGCCCCCCAGTCGCAATACGACGTGTTTCTTGATCAATATCGTTCTGAGCAATATCAGCCAGAATGTCTACGGCCTGCTGTTGTTGCAACCAGCTTAAAGCACTGACTGCCTCGCGACGTACATGAATATCGCGATGTTGGGTATGTTGCAAAATACGGTCATATGAAGCAATTGATCGTAATGGTTTAAGCGCACGCAATATGGCAATTTTTACCATGCTATTATTGGAGTCCAGATAAGGTGTAAGGATCTCGGCAGATTCAGGATTTTTTACTTCACTCAGGCTTTGTGTCGCCGCATCGACCACCATCATTGAGTCATCATTCAAGGCATTTGCCAATGCCTGTAAGGATGCTGAATCCTCCCAACCCTCTAGTCGTTTTGCCGCTTCCTGACGAACGATCACTGCGGGATCATGCTGTAGTGCATAATGTAACCATGGTAAAAGTTCTTCGCGTTCTTCTTCTGCAATGTGCATCAGGGTAATGAAACGAATTTTTTCATCATTCGTGTTCAACTGCCTAAAAAATTCTTGATCATCTTCATCAAGATCAAGCACTTGTGGATATTGAATAGACATGTATTATCCTTTTTCGATGTTATGAATGCAGCTGTTAACCCTCTAGGTCATTCTTCCAATAAATTATTTCAATAAATATGGAATATTGACCTGAATCGCATCTGTCGGGCAGTCCTTTTCACACGGCATGCAGTACCAGCATTCATCAAACTGCATAAAGGCTTTTTGGGTATGCGGATCAATCGCCAGTAAATCCAGCGGGCAGACGTCTACACAAACCGTACATCCCTTGTCAGCAATACATTTATCTTCATCGACCAAAACTGGAGCGACGCTACGATGATTAATTTCTTTAAAAATAAGTGCCATTTGTCATGATCCTTCTGTTTAACCTGTCACAGTTTCTTTATGCGTTTTCTGGATACGAAGCTGATCATAGGACTGTGCTTCACTTTCATGAATCGGAACCACATAGGGTTCAATGGCCTTTTTAAAACTCACCATATTGCCTTGTTCATCTTTTTTCAAATGGGCATGACAAAACCAGTTTTCGTTGTTTTTTTCGGGAAAATCTGCACGGTAGTGGTATAACCCCCAACGACTTTCAGTCCGAAAGAGTGATGCTCTAGCTGCCATTTCAGCGCAGTCCCGAATCACAGATACCTCTGCGGCGCGCATCAACTCATGTGGGTTGTGGACCGCAATCTGCAAAATATCCTGCTTGATTTCTTCAAAACGGCGCAAACCGATTTCCATCTTTTGTCGTGTTTTGGGCGGCTGTAAATAATCATTCACAAAGCGACGTAATTTATACTCGACCTGTTCAGGTGATAACCCTTCCTGACGAGATAACGGCGCATAGATTCTGGCTTTTTCCTGTTCAATCTCCGCCTGATTTAGCTTGCTGTCTTCGACATCCATCACGTATTGCGCGGCATTGACTCCAGCAAACCAACCATAGGTAAATGCACCTAACATATAATTATGCGGTACAGCGGCCATATCACCCGCACTATATAAGCCTTTGACCGAAGTTTCCGCTTTCTCGTTCACCCATACGCCGGATGCACTGTGCCCACTACAAAAACCAATCTCGGAAATATGCATCTCGACCATATCTTGACGATAATTTGTGCCTCGCCCTTGATGAAAACGCCCTCGGCTCGGACGCTCATTGCTATGTAAAATCTCCTCAATCGTCTGGATAGTCTCTTCGGCCAGATGATCAACTTTAAGGAATACAGGACCATTACCACTTTCAAGTTCCTGATAAAATTCCCACATCATCTGTCCGCTCCAGTAATCACACTCAATAAAGCGTTCACCTTTACTATTGGCGGTGTAACCGCCTAGTGGTCCAGTAACATAAGCACAGGCAGGACCGTTATAATCCTTAATCAGTGGATTAATCTGAAAGCATTCCAGATTGGATAATTCCGCACCAGCATGATAAGCCATGGCATAACCATCACCTGCATTGGTCGGGTTCTCATAGGTACCCATGAGATAGCCTGATGCTGGTAACCCCAGACGACCTGCGGCACCGCAGCATAAAATGGCAGCTTTGGTTTTGATCACATAAAACTCACCAGTACGACAGTCAAAACCGAGTACACCATTAATCGCCCCCTGTTCATTCTTCAACAGCTTGGTAGTGACAATACGATTATTAATTTTTACCTGCGCACGCTTGAGCTGGCGATACAACACTTTCTTTACATCATGCCCTTCAGGCATCGGTAATACATATGCCCCCATGTGGTGGACTTTTTTAACTGCAAACTCGCCAGTTTCATCTTTCTCAAACTTAATCCCCCATTCATTCAGTTGCTGAATAGTTTTAAAACTATGTTGAGCATAGGCATAAATCGTGGTCTGGTTGACGACACCATCATTGGCAATGGTAATTTCCTTGGTATATTGTTCTGGCGTGGCATAACCGGGAATGATGGCATTATTCAGACCATCCATGCCCATTGAGATTGCACCACTGCGTTTTACATTGGCCTTCTCAATCAGCAAGACATTAAGAGCAGGATTTTCCTTTTTGGCTTTAATCGCCGCCATAGGTCCAGCCGTTCCTCCACCAATCACCACGATGTCAAATTCCAGATATTTAGTTTCCAGACTTGAATAGTCGGTCTGGACATGATTCGTTTGAGATTCCATATCTCTCTCCAAAATGACAAAGCCTGTGATCATTCCAAAAGCGTTGTCATCACTTAAAATATGTTTGTAAATAAAAGTTCGGAATGGATTGATCCGACATTCTTCCTAACGATAAATACGTAACTGGTACTGAAAACTTTCCCCTGAAAAATACAAAAACTCATAATCCAGCGGATGGTTTTGGGCATCATGAGTCAGGCGTTCAACCCTTAAGATTGGTGTATGCACATCGATTGACAGGAGTTCAGCCAACTCGTCGTCGGCAGTAATCGCATCGATATTGAGATCGGCATAACCCAGTGGAATCTGTAAATCCTCTTCCAGAGATTTGAAAATATCCGTGCTGCGCAAATCTACCTGTTGCTCGAATAATTTTTTGCCGATGACTTCGGGTAAATAAGTCAGTTCATAAGACACTGGTTCGTTGTTTAATAGACGAACTCGTTTGATTTCAGTGACTTCACTACTGACAGGCAACTTAAGCTTTGCCGCAACTTTTAAAGGTGCCGACACAAACTTTACCGATAACACCTCATTGATAATATGATGTCCCGAATGGGACATTGCCTCGGCAAAGCCCTGTAATTGGCTAATGTTTTGATAGGCTTTGGGTTTACTAACGAATGTCCCCTTGCCATGAACCTTAAAGATCACGCTCTCTTGCGACAGCTTGTGCAATGCCTGTCTGACCGTGATCCGACTGACACCAAACTGCTCCGACAACTCATGCTCGGAAGGGAGCTGTGCCAAAGGCTGATAGGTGCCATCCAGAATATGCGCCAACAACTGCTCTTTGACTTGCTCATACAACGGTCGCTGGCTATGGGGCTTGCCGACTTGTTCTATCATGTTGCTCAACTTGTTATAACAACTTGGTTAAATAATAAGTTGAATTTTTTTCTGCTTAAAATAAGGATTCCTCATATACTTAGTTAAAAAGTAAAAATAAATATTAACTAAGAAAAAAATAAGAATTAATGATATGATTTTTATAGATTATTAAAATTTTTATCAGATTTAATGCAATCAATATCAAAATAAAACATAAAGAGGATCCTAGTTTTAAATAGCTCGACTTGTATTAGTTTAATTTCAATAAAATATCTAAAATATTCTAAGTGGATCTGAGAATTTATTAGACTTCTTTCATCATGGTTTAAACCCTCTTTATTTTTCCTATAAGGAGAAATAAAAGGAACTGATGAAAGAAATCTACTCATCAATCAGCAAAAAAGATTAAAAACCTGAGCATAGGATTAGCTTGATTCATTTAAAAGGATCAACATTTTATTTTTCATATTTCATATATAGAAATTATATTTACTTATTTTTAAGAATAAAGAATTAGGCATAGCATATCATTAATACCTATGATGATTAGCGATAAGGATGTTTGTTTCATGAATGCCAAAATCAACACACCAGACCATTTACCATCTTCTGAGAAAGTATCTTCAGCGCATATCCTTCAACAGGCGCAACAATATGCAAAACAACACGAGCTTAACTTTACCGGCAGTGTCTCTCCCGTAGATGCATGGCATTTAATTCAACAGGGACAGGCCGTTCTGGTTGACGTTCGCACCAATGAAGAACGTAAATTTGTCGGCTATGTTCCAGAAAGTGTGCATGTCGCTTGGGCAACGGGTACTGCTTTTAACCGAAATCCGCGCTTCTTAAAAGAGCTTGAAAATAAGGTCGGTAAAGATAAAACCATACTATTACTTTGTCGTAGTGGCAAACGTTCGGCGCTTGCAGCAGAAGCAGCATTTCATGCAGGTTTTCAGCACATTTATAATATTTTAGAAGGGTTTGAAGGTGATCTGAACGAACAGCAACAGCGTAATAGTCATAATGGTTGGCGCACGCACCAACTGCCATGGCAACAGGATTAACTCAGCATTTATACAGCCAATCATCTCAATCACTCAATCAAGGAATCAATGTGGCCAAATGGGATATCTCTCCTGTTGTACAAGGTTTACAACAGGCGCGTCATGAGTGGCGTGAACGTCAAAATCGGATCAAGGAAATCGGGGGGCGTGAGTTACCATCCAAAGAGATTTTAAAATCAATTCTTGAGGATTTGTGTGGCATTCTTTTTCCAATGCGTCTAGGGCCAGCAGATTTACGTCAGGAAACTGAGGATTATTATATCTCTTATACCTTAGACCGTGTTTTGAATGGGTTATATGCTCAAGTAAAACTGGCCTTGGACTATGAGTTAAAAACCAAATCCAGACCTTCATCCAGACACAGTGACGGGCATGATCAGGTAGAAATCAGCCAAAAAGCAGAAATTATTGTTCAGGATTTTGCCAATACCTTGCCACAAATACGGCGCTTACTGGATGCAGATGTTTGCGCCGCCTATGAAGGCGATCCGGCTGCACATAGTGTAGATGAAGTCTTGCTGTGTTATCCGGGTATATTGGCGATTATACATCATCGTCTGGCTCATCAGCTCTATCCGCATGTTCCTCTGTTATCAAGAATTATTTCCGAGCTGGCACACTCTGCTACGGGTATTGATATTCATCCGGGGGCAAGCATTGGTTCAGGTTTCTTCATTGATCATGGCACTGGTATTGTCATTGGAGAAACGTGCGTTATTGGTCAGAATGTCAGAATTTATCAAGCAGTCACTTTAGGCGCTAAACGTTTTGAAACAGATGCAGATGGGACGCTAAAAAAAGATTATCAACGTCATCCGATTGTGGAAGATCAAGTGGTGATTTATGCAGGTGCAACGATACTGGGCAGAATCACGATTGGTCGAGGATCGGTTATTGGCGGAAATGTCTGGCTGACACATAGCGTACCCGCTGGTAGTCAGATTTTACAATCGCCTTCTGAATCACATCACCAGCAAAAAACAGCTTAACATCCAATTGATTTTTAAAATATGAAGTTTTTAATTAATAACATGGGTTGTAAAGAAAATTAAATCTCTTTTTTATAATATTTTCTCATAAATATATATTTATGAGGAATAAGTGAAATATTAGTAGGAGGTTATATTAATTTATTATTTTTAAAAACTTATAAAGCAACTTAGTCTGCGAAAAGAAATAAAAGCTCAACATTTAACGATTTACCTTATTAATAACATGACTGTCATATTAGGAAACCTTATCCATGACAAAAAACACCGACAAAGCGCAACTTGCACTTGGGGATCATGCAGCTAGACAGCTCGCAAATGCCACTAAAACTGTTCCCCAACTTTCAACAATTACACCACGCTGGTTGACTCATCTCCTACAATGGATTCCTGTTGAGGCAGGTATCTATCGGGTCAACAGGGTCAGTAACACCGATGATATTCAGGTTGCCTGTACACAACGCGATGAAGCCACCCTCCCACAGACCTTTGTCGATTATGACCCTCAGCCAAGAGAATATTTTCTGAATGGTGTTTCTACTGTTCTGGATATTCATACCCGTGTCGCTGATCTTTATAGTAGTCCGCATGACCAGATTAAAGAACAACTGCGTTTAACGATTGAAACCATTAAAGAACGTCAAGAAAGCGAATTGATCAATAACCCTGAATACGGTTTATTGGCCAGTGTTTCAGATGAACAACGTATTTCAACACTGAATGGTCCCCCTACACCAGATGATCTGGATGATTTGCTGCGTAAAGTATGGAAAGAACCTGGATTCTTCCTTGCGCACCCAGATGCAATTGCAGCATTTGGTCGTGAATGTACCCGCCGTGGTGTACCACCACCAACCGTCAGCCTGTTTGGTTCACAGTTCATCACATGGCGCGGGATTCCACTGATTCCTTCAAATAAAATCCCAGTTGAAGATGGTAAAACCAAAATTTTACTGCTTAGGGTGGGGGAAAAACGTCAAGGGATTGTGGGACTATTTCAGCCGGGTCTTGCAGGCGAACAATCCCCTGGCTTGTCCGTTCGCTTTATGGGAATTAACCGTAATGCGATTGCATCCTATCTGATTTCTCTGTACTGCTCACTTGCAGTATTAACCGAAGATGCTTTGGCTGTATTGGATGATGTGGAGGTCGATAAATATCATGACTACCCAGTTAACTACAAATAATATTGCGGGTAGTCCAAACAGTGAAGTGGCTGGAATCTCACCTCCAGCCCACTTTCCTGATGAAGCCACCCTTTCACGTCTGGCAAGCGAATTTTTTGCCGCATTGCCAAGTTCTGGTGGTCACTCATCAGGTCTTAATCTGGACTTGCCCAATGTCGGTACGCCACCCCATGCGCCGCAGCCCATTGAACCTGTGGCAGCATTGAGTGGACGTGCACCTAATATTGCTTACCAGAAAAGCCTGAATCCAGAATATCCTGAACATATCCCTAATTATCCGGATTATCCTGAACGGCGTGCGATCGCCTCTTCTCCTGTGATTGGAGGAGCTCATTTACCACGTCCACCGATTGAACCTCATTTTCCACAAGTGATTCATCAGGAGCCAAATGTCCCTTTGCTAAGCCCAAGTGTGCCATCCAACAGTGAATCCTCTCCTTTTTATTTTTTAAATGATTTTTCTGCCCCAACCACCTCGAGTTCAGATTTTGATGTGGCAAGTCATACCACACCACAATCATTTCAGTTACCCCAAGGGGAAACACTCAACGCGCTGTTACGAGAGGACAATTCAAAGGTTGCAGCGGCAAATCAACCACATACGCCGTCATCAGGATTTTACTTTCTTGATATTCCCAAAGTTGATCAGCCCTATCAAAACTATGTGCCCTCTCAATCCACATTTCTGACCAACAGTGCTCAACCCCTCGATGTACAAGCGATACGCCGAGATTTCCCGATTCTTCAGGAACGGGTGAATGGGCGGCCTCTGGTCTGGTTTGATAATGCAGCCACGACTCAAAAGCCACAAGCAGTGATTGATCGGATTGCTTATTTTTATCAGCATGAAAATTCTAACATCCATCGCGCGGCGCATGAACTTGCGGCACGTGCAACAGATGCCTATGAACATGCCCGTAATGTCGTTGCCAGATTTATTGGCGCATCGTCTTCCAAGGAAATCATTTTTGTTCGTGGAACCACGGAAGGCATTAATTTAATTGCCAAAACCTGGGGTGAACAAAATATTGGTGAAGGTGATGAAATCATTGTGTCGCATCTGGAACACCATGCCAATATTGTGCCCTGGTATCAACTCACCAAAAAGACTGGAGCCAAATTACGGGTGATTCCTGTTGATGATAGCGGTCAGATCCGGCTTGAGGAATTACCTAAACTCATCAATGAACATACCAAGATCATCTCCATCACACAAGTTTCCAATGCCTTGGGAACAGTCACACCTGTTGCTGAAGTCATTAAAATTGCGCACAGCAAAGGGGTTCGTGTATTGGTCGATGGCGCACAGTCCGTTTCACATATGCCAACCAATGTTCAAGCCATTGATGCTGACTTCTTTGTATTTTCAGGTCATAAGGTATTTGGACCAACAGGCATTGGCGTTGTTTATGCCAAGCCTGAAATTCTGGAGAGCATGCCCGTCTGGGAAGGCGGTGGCAATATGATTGAAGATGTGACTTTTGAACAAGTGATCTATCAACCTGCGCCAAATAAGTTTGAAGCGGGTACAGGTAATATTGCAGATGCGGTGGGTCTTGGAGCTGCACTTGAGTATGTAGAACGCATTGGCATTCAGAACATTGCCCGTTACGAGCATGATTTACTTGAATATGGTCAACATGCCTTGAGTAGCGTAACTGGTTTAAGCCCTATTGGAACAGCAAAAAACAAGGCCAGCGTGATGTCCTTTGTTCTGGATGGGTATTCTACGGAACAAGTGGGCAAAGCCCTGAATCAGCATGGCATCGCTGTGCGTTCTGGACATCACTGTGCACAGCCTATTCTACGCCGTTTTGGGGTTGAACAAACGGTACGTCCATCGCTGGCTTTTTATAACACCACTGAAGAAATTGACTTAATGATCTCGGTTTTACATCAGCTCAGTCGAAATAAACGTGGTTACTAAATCTATAAGAGTTATAAGAAAAAAGCTGCTTTTGCAGCTTTTTTCTTAACCTGAATTCTGCTTAGCGTCATCAGTTTTTGTGGCTCACTCAACTGATTGCTCTTGCCCTTTTCATATCAATTTTTTATCTGTAATTCAAATTACAAGAGATGATGGATAAGAGTGAATTATCAAGAGCTGACTAACATCGAATAGTGTGTATTTACGCAGGATTTGTATAGACAATAACGTGTTTTAGGAAAGTCAATAATAAATATCTTCGCCAGAATAACAGCCACAATAAAAAAGGTCACAAATAAAATTTGTGACCTTTTTCAACGAACTCAAATTTGAGTAAGTTTAAGTTATCGTTGAGCGGTTTACATCATGCCGCCCATACCACCCATGCCGCCCATATCTGGCATAGCTGGTTTGTCTTCTGGGATATCAGTAATCATCGCTTCAGTAGTCAACATTAAACCTGCAACAGAAGCTGCATGCTCAAGTGCAGAACGTGTTACTTTCGCTGGATCAAGAATACCCATTTCAAGCATGTCGCCATATACACCTGTCGCAGCGTTGTAACCATAGTTACCTTCGCCCGCTTTCACAGCATTGATCACGACTGAAGGTTCATCACCCGCGTTTGATACGATTTGACGAAGTGGTGCTTCGATTGCACGGCGTAAAATATTGATACCCACAGTTTGGTCATCATTGGCGCCTGTTAAACCGTCGAGTGCATTTACAGCACGTACCAGTGCAACACCACCACCAGCAACCACACCTTCTTCAACCGCAGCACGCGTTGCATGAAGCGCATCGTCAACACGGTCTTTCTTCTCTTTCATTTCAACTTCAGTTGCTGCACCAATTTTGATGACTGCAACACCGCCTGCTAATTTAGCAACGCGCTCTTGAAGTTTTTCTTTGTCGTATTCAGAGGTTGACTCTTCGATTTGAGCACGGATCTGTTGAACACGCTCAGCAATCGCATTGGCATCACCAGCACCATCGACAATCACTGTATTTTCTTTAGAAACTGTGATTTTATGCGCTGTACCTAAATCTTGAAGAGAAGCTTGTTCAAGTGACATGCCTACTTCTTCTGAAATCACTGTTGCGCCAGTCAAGATCGCGATGTCTTGAAGCATTGCTTTACGACGATCACCAAAACCAGGTGCTTTAACTGCACATACTTTGATGATACCGCGCATGTTGTTCACAACAAGTGTAGCAAGCGCTTCGCCTTCAACATCTTCAGCAATAATAAGAAGTGGCTTACCAGTTTTTGCAACCGCTTCTAAAACTGTAATCAATTCACGAATATTGCTGATTTTTTTATCAACCAACAAAATGAACGGATTTTCAAGTTCAGCAGTTAAAGTATCTTGCTTGTTTGCGAAATATGGTGAGATATAACCGCGGTCAAACTGCATACCTTCTACAACATCAAGCGCATCTTCAAAGCCTGAACCTTCTTCAACGGTAATCACGCCTTCTTTACCCACGCGTTCCATGGCTTGAGCGATCAATTTACCCACAGTTTCGTCAGAGTTTGCAGAAATTGAACCGACTTGCTCAATCGCTTTAAAGTCATCAGCAGGTTTCGCTGTTGCACGAATGTTTTCTACAGCTGCTTTAACCGCGATATCTATACCACGTTTAAGATCCATTGGGTTCATACCAGCAGTGACTGATTTAATCCCTTCATTTAAAATAGCTTGAGCAAGTACAGTCGCAGTCGTAGTACCATCACCCGCAATATCATTGGTCTTGCTTGATACTTCACGTACAAGCTGCGCACCCATGTTTTCAAACTTATCTTTTAGCGTGATTTCTTTGGCAACCGTCACACCATCTTTAGTGATATGCGGTGCACCAAAAGAACGATCAATCACGACATTACGACCTTTAGGGCCTAAAGTCACTTTCACTGCATCTGCAAGAACATTGACACCTGCGATCATTTTTGAACGCGCTGAATCACCGAATTTAACGTCTTTAGCTGACATTATTTACTCCAAATTTTATATATGCTTGATCTGATTTATCAATGAGTTAAGTAAAAATTTAGCCTTCAAGTACAGCT
The DNA here is from genome assembly GCF_000368825.1 of Acinetobacter ursingii DSM 16037 = CIP 107286. GTDB lineage: Bacteria > Pseudomonadota > Gammaproteobacteria > Pseudomonadales > Moraxellaceae > Acinetobacter > Acinetobacter ursingii. The sequence goes on from NZ_KB849717.1 coordinate 572,182, forward strand.
AAAATGTCAGATTCTTTCATAATTAAGAATTCATCACCATTTACTTTGACAGTAGTACCTGCATAAGTACCAAATAACACTTTATCACCCACTTTAACGTCTAGTGCACGAACGCCGTTGTCGGTGATTTGACCATTACCAACTGCAATTACTTCACCTTGAGCAGGCTTTTCAGCAGCAGAACCTGGCAATAAAATTCCGCCAGCCGTTTTTGTTTCTTCTTCAACACGACGAATTACTACACGGTCATGTAATGGACGAATGTTGCTCATAAATAACTCCATCAGACTAAGTCTATGATTTGATAAATGATGCTTACCATGATTATTGCTTTAGCAAGCACCAAAATGAATTTGATGACACTTTTGTGGGGATGGAAAAAAACGCTTCAAGGGGAAAAATCAAAAAAAATGCTATTTTTTGTGTCTTTTTTAAACACTCAAACACTTTGCTTGTTTTTAGCTTCAGATTAATTGTGCAAAACAAAGGATTTTGTCCTTTCATCGAACCAAAAGTGCTGAATCAGTCCATCATTTGAAATTGTATTAAAACTATTCGGCAAGCCTTTATGTAAACGATAAGAGGTCGCTGTACCCGCATGAATATCATAAACAGGATGATCAATTTTCAAATTATAGATTTGAGTTAAGTTATAGACCGCAGTTTTATGTAAATGCCCATGCAATACCCCAAATAGACCACTTCGACTCCAATTCTCAAGTGCCATTCTTCCTAGTACTGGACAATCTTTTATTCCATGTGGATCATCTGGAGAAGTATAAAAAGGTTGATGTAATACCACCAGTTTCAACTTATCATCAGGCGCGTGTTTTAAGGTTTCATTGGTTCTCTGAATTTGCTCCAGTGAAATATATCCCCGCGTATGGTAACGCCGACGAATACTATTCACTCCAACAATAAAAAAATGTTCAGTTTGCAAAGTTGGCTCTAATTCACCAAAAAAGAACTGATAACGTGCAAATGGAGAAAAAAAACGATTCCATAAATTATACAAAGAAATATCATGATTCCCTGGCACCACAATATAGGGAATTTTAAGAGAATCCAAAAACTGCCGACAATTGTAAAACTGAATAAATTTTGCACGTTGGGTTAAGTCCCCACTCACCACAATCAGTTCAGGTTGATGTTCCTGACAAAATTTTTCGATTGCAATCAGACATTCTGGCTTTTCCGTACCAAAATGCAAATCAGACAGATGAAGTAGCATCGACAGGCACCATGATACTTAATGCATTTTTTGCCACAGCAAGTGTCAAAGGCGTCTTCAACTCTTCGATTTCGCCATCTACAGCAACCGTTAAAGTTTTACTTTTTGAATCAACCACTACCTGATCAGCAGCAAAACTATAGACATCTTTGGCATGTTCGAGATCCCCTTTGATCAATTGAAATAACATGCGAAATAAACTCAATTTATCGCTTTTGGCGACCACAATACCTGCCACATGACCTTCTTCAGCACATTCAGCAATATTTAGATTCATTTCTTGTAATTGCAATTTATTATTGCCAAAAAAGACCAGCGATGTTTTAACAGGATAAACTTGCCCATCAACAGTTAATGAAAGTTTTAATTCTTTATGATCACGAATTAAGACATCAAGCCCCGATGTATATGCATTTAAAGTATGTCGACCCAAACGTTGATTATATTGCTCTCGTTTTTGAATAAATAAAGGATAGAGACCCAAGCTGGCATTATTTAAATAAATTCTGTCGTTGATCGTTCCCAAGTGAACATTTTTAGGTGTTCCCGTTGCAATCACCTCAGCCGCTTGAAGCAAATCTTGGGGGATATTTAAAACGCGCGCCACATAGTTAAACGTGCCTAAAGGCAAAATCCCCATCGGAATATCTGTGTATTTGAGCTTAGAAGCCACTGCATTTAATGTCCCATCCCCACCTGCTGCAACCACCACACCATGATCATCGCCATGATGACGCACAAGAACTTGCTGCATAAAATCGTCGAAATTATCCTCAACACTCAATTCAAAGACCTGAATCTCAAAATCATGCTGCGTAAAAATCGTCATGATTTGCTCATATACGCCTTCTTTATTGGATGCATGGAATCCAGATTTTTCATTATAAATAAGGGATAAAGGTCGAAGTGTTGGCATATTTATCGTTCTAAGCTGATGATTTATCCTATTTTTGTCCAAGAATTAGACAAATAAAATACGCTTTATGTAAAATTTAAATGATGATCATTTATTTAATCGATAATTGTTCTCAAATTTATTTTAGAATCAAGACTTTGTTTTTTATAAACATTTAATTAAAAAATAACATATATTACATATCTTAATACATATATTTAATGCCTCATAATTATATTAAATTAATGATTTATATAGAGTTAAACTATTTTTCGACCTACTACTCTAATTTAGTCTTTAGTCTTATTTTTTTTGTCATTTTATGCTTTAATAGCGCCACTTTTTTTTACTTCATCTACTTGCTGTATCTCAGCATTTAGATTTGTACTTTAGTACGTTTTTTAAATAGGCCTCACCATGACCCAAGTGAACGCACCAGAATTCGTTCGTCATCCTAAGCTTATTGCATGGGTTGAAGAAATTGCAAAATTAACCAAACCTGCAAAAATCGAGTGGTGTGACGGTAGCGAAGAAGAATATCAACGTCTGATTGACTTGATGATCGCCAACGGCACAATGCAAACACTCAACCAAGAAAAACATCCAGGTTCTTATCTTGCAAACTCTGACCCTTCTGACGTTGCGCGTGTTGAAGACCGTACGTTCATCTGTTCTGAAAAACAGGAAGATGCGGGTGCGACAAACAACTGGGAAGCGCCAGCAGCGATGCGCGCAAAACTCAACGGTTTGTTTGATGGCGCAATGCAAGGTCGTACCATGTATGTGGTTCCATTCTCAATGGGTCCTTTGGGCAGCCACATTGCACAGATTGGTATCGAATTAACTGATTCTCCATACGTTGCTGTCAGCATGCGTAAAATGGCTCGCATGGGCAAAGCGGTTTATGACGTTCTTGGCACCGATGGCGAATTTGTACCCTGTGTTCACACAGTTGGTGCGCCTCTTGCTGAAGGCGAAAAAGATGTTGCATGGCCATGCAATCCTGAAAAATATATTGTTCACTACCCAGAAACGCGTGAAATCTGGTCTTACGGTTCAGGTTACGGCGGCAACGCATTACTCGGTAAAAAATGTTTAGCCCTTCGTATCGCTTCTGCAATGGGTCGCGAACAAGGCTGGCTCGCTGAACACATGCTGATTTTAGGTGTCACTAACCCACAAGGTGAAAAGCACTACATCGCAGCAGCATTCCCATCTGCTTGTGGTAAAACCAACTTTGCAATGTTGATTCCACCAGTAGGCTATGAAGGCTGGAAAATTGAAACTGTTGGTGATGATATCGCTTGGATCAAACCAGGTGAAGATGGTCGTCTGTATGCAATCAACCCTGAAGCTGGTTTCTTCGGTGTTGCGCCTGGTACAAACACCAAAACCAACCCGAACTGTATGGCAACCCTACACAAAGACGTAATTTATACTAACGTTGCTGTGACTGATAACGGTGAAGTATGGTGGGAAGGTCTATCTAAAGAAGTTCCAGCAAACTTGACCAACTGGAAAGGTCAACCTCATGTAAATGGTGAAAAAGCAGCACATCCAAATGCACGTTTTACTGTTTCAGCAGGCCAATGTCCTTCTATTGATGCTGACTGGGAAAATCCAGCAGGTGTTCCAATTTCTGCATTTATCTTCGGTGGTCGTCGTGCCGATACGGTTCCTTTAGTATCAGAAGCATTTGACTGGGTTGATGGTGTTTATAAAGCAGCAACCATGGGTTCTGAAACTACTGCGGCGGCTGTTGGTCAACAAGGCGTAGTACGTCGTGACCCATTTGCTATGTTGCCGTTTACTGGTTACAACATGGCAGATTACTTCCAACACTGGTTAGAAGTGGGTCAGCAAGTCGGTGAAAAAGCTGAAGCTGCGGGCAATAAATTACCAAAAATCTTCAACGTCAACTGGTTCCGTCGTGATGCTGAAGGTAACTTTGTATGGCCTGGTTTTGGTCAAAATATGCGTGTGCTTGAGTGGATGATTGACCGTGTTGAAGGTCGTGCCAATGCAGTTGAAACACCAATTGGTTATGTTCCAACTTATGACGATCTTAACTGGGCAGGTACAGATTTTTCTAAAGAAGAATTTGATCTGATCACTGCACAAGACAAAGATCAGTGGATTACTGAAATCGAAAGTCACACAGAATTGTTTACCAAACTTGGTGATCGTTTACCACAAGCATTAAAAGAACGCCAAGAAGCGTTATTAAATGCGGTTAAAAACCACTAAATCAGTTAATCGCATCATAAAACAGGCCATTTAAATGGCCTGTTTTATTATGTGCAATATGCTAAGAAATATCGGCAAATAATCTTTAATATACTGATAAATTTTATTTTTTTACAACCAAAGAGAAACAAACAATGAAAAAACTTGTTCTTTGTACTTTGTCTTTACTTGTTCTTTGCAACATCACCCATGCAAATGAGGTAACAGCAAATGAAAAAGCGAAGAATCATTTCGGGGTATGTCTTATTAGTGGTGTTCCATCGCAGCAATATGTGGTCGTTAAACGTGTAAAAGTTGCAAAAGGCACCTATGGAAGTGTTGAAGAACTCTATCCAAAATTAGGCAATGCTGCGCAAAAACTGAATGCCAATGCGATTGTGGATTATAATGCGAGTCAACGTTTTGGCTTTTGGCCATGGCGTATCGTTCGTCCTGTAGCAACAGGAACAGCAGTCAGATGGAATGCACCGAATGTAGATTGTCAAAGTTTAGGCGGTAAGGAAATCTAAACGTCGATCAATTGTTTTATAGCTGCATAAATTGACTTTATGTAGCTTTTATTGATATTAAGCAATCTTGCTGTGCTGATGACCTAGAACGCTTTGAAGATAATCATCCAATAATGTCATATCAGCTTTACCAAATTTTAATCCCAGTTTACTACGCCGCCATAGAATATCATCTACTGATTGTGCCCATTCCACTTTGGTCAAGTAATCGACTTCAAGTTGATAGAGCCCGTGCCCAAAATATATGCCAAAGTCCTCCAAAGTATAGACTTCTCTGAGCAACTGCCAGACACGAGTGCCATAACTACTCGCCCAACGTGTCGCAATTTCGATTGGAATATGTTTAATTCTGAGCTGAATCCCTCGTATTAACCCATCTAAACTTTTAAAATACTCCCCTCCTGGTAATGGCTCATATTCAGTCCACGCAGTCTGTAACTCAGGGAAAAAAGGGGTTAATTCATCCAGTGCAGATTCAGCAAGTTTTCGATAGGTGGTTAACTTACCCCCAAATACCGATAGCAACGGCACCGTCTCATTCAGCATCGTCATTGCCAAAGTATAATCTCGGGTCACTGCTGAGGGTTGATCTGACTCATCATCACATAAGGGTCGAACCCCAGAATAAGTTTCGATAATATCTGCTTGAGTAATCGTGCGTTCAAAGTGCAAGTTTACCACTGTCAATAAATATTCAATTTCATCCTGTGTGATTGCGACCTGCTGCAAGTCTCCCTGATAAATCCGATCCGTCGTTCCGATCAATGTATATTCATCTAAATAAGGAATGGTAAATACGATACGTCGATCTTCATTTTGTAAAATATAGGCATAGTCTCCCTCATAAAGTTTGGGAATAATCAAATGACTACCCTGAATGTGGCGAATTTTATAAGGAGAATCCAGTTTAAGCGTATCTTTTAGAAAACGTTCAACCCACGGCCCCGCTGCATTGACCAAGGCTTTTGCACGAATTTGATACTGTGTTTGTTGCTGCTTCAAAGTTAATAACCATGTACCATCAATTACTTCTGCGGCAACACACTCAGTTCGAGTTACCAGTTCTGCCCCTTTTTCTCTAGCTTGCATCGCATTTAAAATCACTAAGCGCGCATCATCTACTGCACAATCTGAATATTCAAAGCCCAATACAATATCCTGTTTTAAAGGACTTCGTTGATCCAAGACCAAACGCTTAGATGCAGGTAATTTTTCTCGTTTTCCCAAATAATCATATAGAAATAAGCCAGAACGGATCAACCATGCTGATCGTAAATGTGGACGATGTGGCAAGACAAAACGTAAAGGACGGATAATATGCGGAGCTTTCGCCATAAGAACTTCGCGTTCAGCAAGTGCTTCACGCACCAGACGAAATTCAAAATGCTCTAAATAGCGCAAACCACCATGAATCAATTTACTACTGGCAGATGAGGTATGACTCGCAAAGTCATCTTTTTCACAAAGAAAAACGGAGAGTCCCCGTCCAGCAGCATCATTGGCGATCCCTACCCCATTAATACCACCACCGATCACCGCAATATCATAAAGAGGAAGATCATTAAAATGAGATAACATGTGTGATTCCCCCTTTTTATTATTATCAATCTTTAATCAAGATCATTTGAAATTAGCAAATTTAAACACAAAGTGAAAGCTTTACCCGCCATATACGGTACGTATTTTATTTGCCAAGCTGAATGGTTTTAAAGTTAATACAATTTTATGGTTTGTTTAGGTCCGTAAATGCTTAAAATATAAAAAATACATCTGCATATTTTCAACTACTGACTTAAATACGATTAGAAGGAACAACCTCATGAAAAAAAGCTTATTATTTTTAATTACAGGGAGTGTCATTGTATTAACTGCGTGTCAGAGTACCCCACGTCAATACAACGGCAACACAGGCTATCAGGTTGAAAATAAAACGGCATCTTCTGCAACACTGGCTTATACACTTGCTGGACGCTCTAACCAACAACTTGATGAACGAAAATTACAACGCGCCTGCCAACAAGTTTTAGGCACCACACAAACTTATAAATTATCTATTTTAAGTATTAATGAAATCGCCAATCCTGCGGCAAATCAATCAAGTCAGGATGGATTACAAGTCGGCAACTCACGTATGTCTGTGGGATTAATGGACTCTCCTAGTCTCAACAACAGTGAAGGCTATGCGACACGTCAAGCGTTAGACACTAAACCCAGCACACTTAAAGTTGTACGCTATACCTGCTCATAAGCTTTACTTAATCGCCTCCAAATAAAAAAAACGCTGTAATCTTACAGCGTTTTATAAAAACTCACGTTGCGAAACTCTTTTGCTTCATCCAGATCAGGCCATGTTGTGGCACTACGTTCATCAATCTTCATATATTGAGGATGACTAAAATTTTTGACCCGGCTGTCTGCCACCCACACTTCTGGGGCAAATTTTAAAAATTCATCTAAAAAGAAACGATTAGATTGATCATATAGCACATCGGCAGCAAGTAACACATCCACTTGTTCTGCCTTGTATAAATCATCCAGATATTCAAGCTCAACATCATTAAGCAATGCATTCTCACGACAGGCAGCCAAACTTACTTGGTCGATATCACAACAAATGACTCGCTTAGCCCCTGCCATTTTCGCTGCAATAGCGACAACACCAGAACCTGCACCAAAGTCTAAAACCACTTTATCTTTGACATGCTGTGGCTCTGCCAGCAACCACTGCGCCATCGCCAATCCAGAAGCCCAACAAAAAATCCAGTAAGGTGTGTCATTCCAAATCCGTCGAATCACTTCATCATCCAAACGATCGGATGGAAAGACAGGTGGAATTAACCAAAGTGAAATTGGCGTTTCTGGTAATTGCTGTGGTGATAATTCACACTGAGGAATCACGTGATGAAGCGCCTCAAGCAAATGTTGAGGCGCTTTTGAACACTGAAATGTAGAGTTCATATTAAACTAAAGCTTTTTCAGCCGCTTCAACAGTTTGACGAATCAAAGTCGTAATCGTCATTGGCCCAACACCACCTGGTACAGGCGTATAAGCCGATGCAATATCTTCAATTCCTTGTAATTGGATATCACCTACACCGCCGCCATCACGCGGATGAAAACCCGCATCGACCACGACTGCATCTTGTTTAATCCAGTCTTTTTGGATGAGTTCTGCTTTACCCACAGCACCCACAATAATATCTGCTTGTTTTACGAATTCAGCTAAATTCTGTGTACGTGAATGGCAAATCGTCACAGTCGCATTCGCTTCAAGTAACATCGCCGCCATTGGCTTGCCTAAAATCGCAGAGCGCCCAACCACAACCGCATGTTTACCCGCAATTTCAATGTTGTTTTCTTTTAAAATCGTCATGATCCCAGCAGGTGTAGCTGAACCATAAGCCGCTTCGCCCATGGCCATACGACCATAACCCAAACAAGTCACGCCATCGACATCTTTATTCAAAGAAATCGCATCAAAACAGGCACGCTCATCAATTTGAGCAGGTACTGGATGTTGTAACAAAATCCCGTGTACATCTGGATTGGCATTTAATTTTTCGATTTCAGCCAGAAGTTGCTCAGTGGTGGTTTCCTGTGGCAATTCAATTTTAACTGAATCCATGCCTACACGTTTACAGGCATTACCTTTCATACGTACATAGGTTGCAGATGCACCATCATCTCCGACCAAAATGGTAGCCAAAATTGGGGTACGACCTGATTTTGCTTTTAACGCTTCTACACGTGTAAGCAAGTCAGCTTCAATTTGTTTTGCCAATGCACGACCATCAAGAACCAATGCCACAGCACATCTCCAAAGTAGATATGAATTCGATTTTGCAAATGATACATGATAATTGAGTCAATTTTATTTTAGATGTTGTTTTTCTGTGCATATTCGCTGAAATCACTATTGTTTTTTTTCTGAAGCTTGCTAATATGTGCATCACCAAATGATGGCGGGGTGGCAGAGTGGTCATGCAGCGGACTGCAACTCCGTGTACGCCGGTTCGATTCCGACCTCCGCCTCCAAATTTGGTAAAAAGCCCGGGTGGTGAAATAGGTAGACACAGGGGATTTAAAATCCCCCGCCCACAAAGCGTGCCGGTTCGAGTCCGGCCCCGGGCACCATTTTAAATCAGTTAAAATGGTGCCAATAAAGAATCCAGCATAAGCTGGTTTTTTTATGTCTAAATGATCCTTTTTACCAATATTTAAACCAAAGCCATAATCTATTCAAACACCGACTCGCAGTATCAGGTGCAAAAAACCCCATCAATGTACACGTCAAACTGATGACTAAAATAATCGTTGAAGAACTAAAGCCTGTATCTAAGTATTTCGCCATAGATAGTGCAATCAGAAACCCGAAAACCAAACCTAATAATCCATAACATCCTGCGAATACAAATCGATCCGTCAAAGTCCACTGCTCCATTCTTTTTTTCATTATTATCACCCAATTAAAATATTTCGTATTGTTTTAAAGCGATGTTATCTTAAATAGCATTTGATTTTAAATTAACAATTTACTCCAGAAAAGCTGCCGTCATCTATGCCTAAAACTTTTGTACTCGCCCCAGATTCGTTTAAAGAAAGTATGACTGCACTTGAAGCTTGTCAAGCGATGCAAAGTGGGCTGCAAAAGGTATTTCCTGATGCTTATTTTATTTTGTACCCTATGGCAGACGGTGGTGAAGGTACAGTCGATACCATAATTAATGCTCAGCATGGACAAAAAATTGATATTGAAGTGATGGGGCCTTTACCTTCACAGCGAATCTCAACTTATTTTGGCTTAATCAATCAAGGCAAAACAGCAATCATTGAGATGGCAAAAGCCAACGGTATTCACCTTCTCTCTTCCGAACAGCGTGACCCTTTACTTACCTCAACTTATGGAACGGGTGAAATGATTCGCTTAGCACTGGATCACGGTGTTTCTCAAATCATTATAGGTTTAGGTGGAAGTGTGACCAATGACGCAGGCATGGGAATGGCGACTGCTTTAGGAGTTAAATTTCTAGACCAAGAGAAACAACCCGTTAGGTTAGGTGGTGGTTATCTCAATGACATTCAGTTCATAGATATTTCTGAAATAGATCAACGCCTGAATAACGTTGAAATTATCATTGCTAGCGACGTGAATAACCCTCTATTAGGACCAAATGGTGCAAGTCATGTATTCGGCCCACAGAAAGGTGCAAGTCCTGAAATAGTTATACAACTTGAATCAAACCTCACTCACTTTGCCAATTTAATTGAAAAGCAGCTCAATATAACAGTTCAAGATATTGCAGGTTCTGGTGCAGCGGGTGGATTAGCTGCTGGGCTTTTGGTGTTTACACAAGCCAAAATCCAGTCTGGCGTAGAAACAGTGATTAATCTGTTAGATATGCAACACACCATACAACAGGCCGATTATGTGTTTACAGGCGAAGGAGGAATTGATTTTCAAACCAAATTTGGAAAAACGCCCATCGGAGTAGCACGTCTTGCGCACACATATGATAAACCCGTTTTTGTTTGTGCAGGCTATATGGGTGAAGGAATCGAAAGTCTGTATGAGGAAGGCATTACTGCAATATTCGGAATACTTGATCAAAGCAGTGATCTCAAAACAGCACTGCAAAATGGCCCCAAAAATCTAAGTCGATGCTGCGAAAATATTGCCAGATTAATTCGCAGCATTGACGCAAGCACATTTAAAAACGAGTAGTTGATTGAAAAAACTACAAATAATTTCAGATATTCTTGCCAATATTGGGCAGTTCATCTATCATTGCCGACATGCCCGGGTGGTGAAATAGGTAGACACAGGGGATTTAAAATCCCCCGCCCACAAAGCGTGCCGGTTCGAGTCCGGCCCCGGGCACCATTTTAAACTGTTGAAATGGTGTAAAATAAAATTTCCAGCATAATGCTGGTTTTTTTATATCTAGTAAGATAATAATCTGATGAAAAAAACTGAACTGTTACCTATTATATTTAGTATCAGCATTAAACATGACGCCCCGTCATGCTCAAGATATTTTTCGAACCAGTAAAAATAAAAAAAAACAGAAGCTCTATTTAAAAAATCGCGCAGTGGCGGCAAATGAATATCTTATTCAAAGTAAAAAAGTTGAAGTAATAAAATAACTCGAAAAGTTCAAGCAAAATTATTCTCAATTTTGGCTACGTCTTTTAGCAACCGCTAAATATAATCATTCACAATTAAAATTAAACGTTGAAGACATTACAGATGTACATCCGAATCAAAGTTGCGACATAAACCAAATGTTGCTAGATTTATTCTTAGCCGATTCCCACACAAGCCAACAGAAATAACCTCAGACTTACAAGAGAAATTACCACTCTCTACTCGCGACCAATTCCTCTAAATCAATCTCAAGGTATCCCGCATCCTGCACCACCATCATCATAGCTTCAGCGATATAATCCGTGGCAGTATCATCAAGGCTTGAATCCAAATCTTCAAAATCAGCTTTCATTTCATTGATTTTCAGTAAAGTTGAATCTGCTAATTGATAAATTTCAGATTCAGTTTTAGGATTAGCTTGAATTTTTCTTGAAAAATCAATTAGGTCTTGCTTTATTTCAGCCACCAAGATTTGAGGATAATAACCATCATCAAACATAGGGAGAAGTAGATCATTTAACATGGATAAAGGCTTAACAACATTAAAAATTCGGTGATGCTTATAACATACCTTCAAATTAAATTCGACTAGTCACTAATCCCAGAGTTCAAAATTTAGTCGATGTTCTTCAAAAATCAACCAACCTGCAAGCAACAATAAGATCGCCATAAAGGCAAATAAGGTATTTGCAGTAAAAATTGCAACAAATAAAAAAAGGATGTCTAAAAGGATAGAAGCAATAAACACCACAAAAATGAATGGATGAAGCTGCATGATCACTTTACTCATCGATAACAACCAATTTATAAATTAACATGCGCTTCACTTTCAGCCTTATCTTCACATACCCAAAACTTCATCTTCTCAAACAATTCAGCAATTGAAGGATCTTTAGGCAAAATAAGATTGACGCTTTTAAGCTTGATTCATTGCCTGCCAAATTCGAATTGCATCCACAGTTGCCTTAACATCGTGTGCGCGCACCAGTGAAGCCCCCTGCTGGATACTCAACAAATGCGCTGCCACACTACCCACCGCACGTTGTTGCGCATCAGCACCGCCCAATGCCTCGCCGATAAAACGTTTACGTGATAATGCCGATAAAATCGGATAACCCAATTCATTCAACTTCCAAAACTCTTGCAAGAGCTTTAAATTTTGTTGCGCATTTTTAGCAAATCCAAATCCCGGATCAATCATAATATTTTCTGCTTTCACACCCGCAGCCAATGCTTCATCAATCCGAATCTTCAACTCATCGATGACGTCTCGTGTTACATCGCCATATTGAGCCAACTGATTCATGGTCGTTGGCTCACCGCGCATATGCATGACAATCACGGGAACGTTCAGCTCAGCAGCAGTCTCTAGCGCTTGAGGGCGAGTTAATGCTCGAACATCATTCCAGATATGTGCGCCAGCCTCGACAGCAGCCCTAATCACATGAGGTTGACTGCTATCAATTGATAAAATCACGTCTTGCTTTGCCAATAGTTCAACAACGGGCACTACTCGTCGAATTTCTTCCTCAACCTCCACAGGTGATGCCCCCGGTCGTGTAGACTCCCCACCAATATCAATAATGGAAGCGCCATCTGCAATCATTTGCATGGCATGCTCATAAGCCTGCTGTTTTTGATGATATTGCCCGCCATCACTGAATGAGTCAGGCGTTACATTTAAAATACCCATCACCTGAGGTTGAGATAAATCGAGTAGGTGCTGACCACACTTGAGTTGTCGCTGAGGTAAAGGCATTAAACGCATGAATTGACTCCTGTTGTTGAGGCGTATTTTAACAGTATGTTTTCTAATGCTAGTTGATTTAATTTCACATCAAGCTGAATAATATGCAAATAAAAAGAGCTGCCGAAGCAGCTCTTGTAACACTTAAATCATTAACCCATTGAAGGCAACGGTGGTGGTGTAGAAGGACCACTACTTGGCGGATCCAAATCTACCACAGGATTTTCAGCCACATAGACTTTTGGTGGACGTGGTTCACGACCTTCCATAATGTCACGTACCTGCTCACGATCAATCGTTTCCCAGTCCAGAAGCGCCTTAACCATCACATGCGCTTTATCCTTGTTATTTTCAAGAATATCCCAAGCAACTTTATATTGTTCATCCAGAATGCGACGAACTTCCTGATCGACCTGCTGCTGTGTTGCTTCTGAAATGGTACGACTGCCTACATTTCCAAAGAAACCATTCTGGTTCTCATCTTCATAGACCATCACGCCTAACTTATCGGACATACCATATTTGGTCACCATCGCACGCGCCATTTTAGTTGCACGCTCAAAGTCATTGGATGCACCGGTGGATTGCTGATTGATAAAAATCTCTTCGGCAATACGGCCACCAAATAAAATCGAAATTTCATTCAGCATTTTGTCTTTATAATGACTAATCTGGTCTTGTTCAGGCAATTGCCAAGTGACACCCAAGGCCCAACCACGCGGCATAATCGTCACTTTATGTACAGGATCAGTACCCGGCAACATCTCAGCAACAATCGCATGTCCAGACTCATGGTAAGCCGTTGCACGACGCTCTTCTTCACGAAGAATCATCGATTTACGCTCAGGTCCCATATAGATCTTGTCTTTAGCATCTTCAAAATCATGCATATCCACCGTATTTTTATTACGACGAGCTGCAAACAAAGCTGCTTCATTTACAAGGTTAGCCAACTGTGCACCAGAAAAACCCGGTGTACCACGTGCCAAAACTTTTAGATCTACACCAGTAACTGAAGGAAGTTTCTTCAAATGAACATTCAGGATTTGCTCACGACCATTAATATCAGGCAAACCAACCATCACTTGGCGGTCAAAACGACCTGGACGCAACAAAGCTTTATCCAGAACATCTGCACGGTTAGTTGCAGCAATGACAATTACCCCTTCATTACCTTCAAAACCGTCCATTTCAACCAACATTTGGTTCAAAGTCTGTTCGCGCTCATCATGCCCACCACCTGTACCTGAACCACGGTGACGACCGACCGCATCAATCTCATCAATGAAGATAATACATGGTGCATGGCGTTTCGCTTGCTCAAACATGTCACGGACACGGGACGCACCCACACCGACAAACATTTCAACAAAGTCAGAACCAGAGATACTAAAGAACGGAACTTTGGCTTCACCCGCAATGGCTTTGGCTAATAAAGTCTTACCCGTACCCGGTGGACCCACCATAAGCACACCACGTGGAATGGTTGCACCCAAACGCTTAAACTTTGCAGGATCTTTTAAGAAATCAACGATTTCAACGACTTCCTGCTTCGCTTCATCACAGCCAGCGACATCTTTAAATGTCACTTTAATCTGGTCTTCTGAAAGCATCTTGGCCTTAGACTTACCAAAACTCATTGGTCCGTTTTTGCCACCAGCTCCCCCACCCATATTTCGCATAAAGAACATGAATAACAAAATGATGAGAAGTACAGGAAAACTAGCAATGAGAAGTTGCATCAACAAGCCCTGACGTTGTGGTGCAGTTCCTTCAACCACGACGTTATTTTTGTTTAGGCTTGGTAAAAGCCCGGTGTCTTCAACCTGCGGACGTACTGTCTCAAAATGAGAGCCGTTGGTTTTTTCACCACTAATATTTAAACCATCAATAGTGACTTGCTTAATTTGACCAGCATTCACCGCAGTAACGAATTCTGAATAATTCATTGCTGATGGCTTATTGCGGTCACTGATGTTACTGAAAATCAAAATCAGAACACCAAGTATTATTAGCCACAATACGGCATTCTTGAAGAGATCGCTCAAAGCTTTATTCCCATTATCAATCTAATTTGATCATGCCCATTACGGGGTAGACCCTAGTAAACAGCAAGTCTAATGCTTGCTACAAGTTGAAATTGTACAAAATGCACAATTTTTCTCGACTTGGCAAGTAAACTTTATCGCATTGCCTTTTTACGCCCCTGCCCGATCAAAAATACTTCTTTTGAACGCGCACGGGAAGCTTCAGGTTTTACAGTTTTCAACACATCAAAACTATCGACGACTTGCTTTCGAAACTCATCGAAACCAGCGCCCTGAAACACTTTTACCACAAATTGTCCATTGGGGCCGAGTACTTTCTGGGCAAAATCGAGAGCCAGTTCACATAAGTAAATCTGTCGAGGTTGATCGACAGCCCTATTACCTGATGTATTGGGGGCCATATCTGAAATTACAATATCTACAGTACGACCATTTAAAATATTTAACAATTTTTCGAAGACTTCCTCTTCGCGAAAGTCACCTTGTAGGAAGGTAACATCTGGAAGTGCATCCATAGCTAAAATATCAGATGCGATGACCAATCCTTTACTTCCCACCAGTTTTCCTGCAATTTGCGACCAACTGCCTGGGGCTGCACCTAGATCAACCACCGTCATACCCGGTTTGATCAGTTTGTATTTTTCCTGAATTTCAAGAAGTTTGTATGCAGCACGGGCACGGTAACCTTCTTTTTGTGCTCTTTTCACAAAAGGATCATCAAGGTGTTCCCGCATCCACGCACGACTACTCTTCGATAACTTCTGATTGGTAATGCGTGTCGCCATAACTCACTAAATTATAAAAAACTTCTGATCTGTTATTGTACGTGAAAAATACTGATTTTGCAGTATGCATATGTATCTAGAATTAACACTTTCATGATCTTTTTTTCAATGATCATGATCGAATATTTCGTATATTTATGCGTATTGGCTGCATGCTGAATCTATCTTAGATACGGGATGCAAGTTATACTAGGTCGTTTTTACATTCAGGTAGTTTTCATGGCGGCTTTATCTATTCAAGAGCGCAAACGTTTACGTCAGATCGGACATGCGCTAAATCCTGTGGTCATGATCGGTGGGCAAGGTTTAACTGAAAACGTGATCGAAGAAACCAACCGTGCTTTAAACGACCATGAACTGATTAAAGTAAAAGTTGCAGGTGAAGATCGCGAAGTTCGTGCACAAGTCATTGATGAGCTTGCTCAAGCCACAGGTGCAGAAGCAGTTCAGAAAATTGGCAAAATCGTATTACTCTACAAAAAAGCACCGAAACAAAATCCGAATTTATCCAATCTGGTTCGTCACGCTCATTTAGCCAAATAAATCGATTTTAATTATGGCAAGTTATGAATTGATGTCTTTCGATCGTTTTGAATCAATCTCATTGGTTGGAGCGATCGAACAACAATCTCCATTTACACTCAATGTTGGTTATTGGCTACGTGATCCTAATCATTTAATGCTTTGGCCAGAGCAAGTTGCAGCTCATCCACGCCGTGATTTTTTGTGGGAGCAAACCTGTTTTGAAATTTTCATTGGGGTGAAAAATCAGGATTTTTATCGCGAGATTAATTTATCCCCTTCTGAAGCATGGCAAGCCTATCAGTTTGAAGAGTATCGTTATCCTGAAAATATACCGCCAATCGCAGCTTACGACATTGAGTTAAATCAATTGAAACGAACCCATTATGGGATGAATGTAAGTGTGGACTTAACAGTGTTTATGCAAAAGCATCAACTGAAATGGTCTGATCTTTATGTAGGTTTAAGCGCCGTTTTAAACACATCACAAGGTATGCATTTTTATGCCATGCAACACAGCAGCCCATCAGCTGATTTTCATAATAAACGCGATTGGCTACATGAGTTTTAATACAATTATTTTGAGCTATTTAAACCAGTAAAAGTAGTTACTTTTACTGGTTTTTTTGTTTTTTAGTTCTCACGTACTTTATTCCATGCTTCAACAGCATGTTCTTTTGAGCGTTTGAGTACGTCAGTTAAAGTATCCTTGTGTTTTAAAGTAATTTGACCTAAATCATCTTTAATTTCACGACCGACTTTACCAAGATCTTCTACCAAAGTTCCAAACTCTTTTTTAATGACATCACCAAGTTCGGTTAAATCACCTTGAGAGTTATTAAATTGAGACTTAATAATGTCAACGCGCTGTAATACATCTTCTTTAAGATGCGAAAGTTGGGTTTGAATGGTTTGATTCAATTCTTTTGCTTCAGCTTCAATTTTTTCCTGTGTCTCAGTTAGAACATCTTTTACCTGAGCACTTGTTTCAGTATATAACTGTTCAACTTGTTGTTGGTGTTCTTCAACAACGGCCTTCAATGGTTTTTTTGCTGGCATGTGATGATCCTCTTTTTTTGAATTATGTCAGTTTTTATTTTAAATCGATCAACATTTACCCACCATACAAAATTGTTAGACAATACTTATTTTACAAACTGATCCCGATAAAAGGCCAACATCATTTGTATTACCTAAATAAGTCAGGATTTGCTTTAAAATGCGTAGACTTTCACAGACTTCATGCGTATAATGCGCTGTTAAGTTATAAGCGAGCAGACCAAGAAGGAGGGCGTGTTTTTTTAAGACAGCCGGCCTTTTTTTATGTCTACTCGCTTTTTTACAGCCCTATTTTTGTGGTTTTAATTCAGGAGCTTTGGTTTGAGCACCCCCGCCATTTTAGCCCTTGCTGATGGAACGATCTTTAAAGGAACGTCTATTGGTGCAACGGGATCAACGACTGGTGAAGTCGTTTTTAACACAGCCATGACTGGCTATCAAGAAATTCTGACCGATCCAAGTTATGCACAACAACTGGTGACGTTAACTTATCCTCATATTGGTAACACTGGTTGCAATAGCGAAGATAATGAATCGGGTCGCATCCACAAAGTTTGGGCAAATGGCTTAATCATTCGTGATCTTCCATTACTGCATAGTAATTTCCGTGCAGAGCAATCCTTAGGCGACTACTTAGAACAAAATAATGTCGTAGCGATTGCCGATATTGACACCCGTAAATTGACACGTATTTTGCGTGATAAAGGTGCCCAAAATGGCTGTATCCTTGCGGGCGAAAATATTACAGAAGAAGAAGCACTTGCGAAAGCACGAGCATTTGGCGGCTTAAATGGTTTAGACCTTGCGAAAGAATGCTGTGACCCAGATGGCTTTGAATGGACTGAAGGTTCATGGGAGCTGGGTACAGGCTTTAGTCAACCTGAATTAAAATATCATGTGGTTGCATACGATTACGGTGTCAAAACCAACATCTTGCGTATGCTTGCAGACCGCGGCTGTAAATTGACTGTTGTTCCGGCTCAAACACCTGCTGAAAAAGTATTAGCGTTAAATCCAGATGGTGTGTTTTTATCTAATGGTCCAGGCGATCCAGCCGCGTGTGACTATGCCATTGAAGCGGTAAAAACGATTGTTGAAACCACGACGTTACCTGTATTTGGTATTTGTTTGGGACATCAAATTTTAGCACTTGCTTCAGGTGCCAAAACCATGAAAATGAATCATGGTCACCACGGTGCCAACCATCCTGTACAAAATCTTGAACAAGGTACAGTGATGATTACTTCTCAAAACCACGGCTTTGCTGTTGATGAACGTACCTTACCTACAAACTTAAAAGTGACACATCGCTCACTGTTTGATGGTACAAACCAAGGAATTCATCGTACTGACAAACCAGCATTTAGTTTTCAGGGTCATCCTGAAGCCAGCCCAGGTCCACATGACTGTGCCCCATTGTTCGATCATTTCATCGAACTTATTGAAGCCGCTAAGAAGTAATTAAGGAGCGAATAATGCCTAAACGTACGGACATAAAAAGCATCCTGATTATTGGTGCGGGTCCTATTGTGATTGGTCAGGCCTGTGAGTTTGACTATTCTGGTGCACAAGCCTGTAAAGCGCTTCGTGAAGAAGGTTATCGCGTGATTTTGGTGAACTCCAATCCTGCGACGATTATGACCGACCCTTCTATGGCGGATGCAACTTATATCGAGCCAATCACTTGGCAAACGGTTGCACAGATTATTGAAAAAGAACGTCCAGATGCGGTTCTCCCAACCATGGGTGGTCAAACGGCATTGAACTGTGCATTGGCACTGGATGAAAACGGCGTTTTAGAGAAATACAACGTTGAATTAATCGGTGCAAGCAAAGACGCAATTGAAAAAGCAGAAGATCGTAAACTGTTTGATATCGCAATGCGTAAAATCGGGTTGGAATGTCCAAAAGCCGCCATTGCAGAAAACATGCAGGAAGCTTTGGAAATTCAATCACGCTTTGGCTTCCCTGTCATTATTCGTCCATCGTTCACCATGGGTGGTTCAGGTGGCGGTATTGCATATAACCGCGAAGAATTCCTTGAAATCTGTGAACGTGGTTTCGATCTTTCTCCAACGCATCAGTTATTGATTGATGAATCATTGATAGGCTGGAAAGAGTACGAAATGGAAGTTGTTCGTGATAAAAACGACAACTGTATCATTGTCTGTGCCATCGAAAACTTTGACCCAATGGGTGTTCATACAGGTGACTCGATCACAGTTGCACCAGCCCAAACACTGACAGATAAAGAATATCAAATCATGCGTAATGCATCGATTGCCGTTCTTCGTGAAATTGGTGTTGAAACGGGTGGTTCTAACGTTCAGTTTGGTATCAATCCTCAAGACGGCCGTATGGTCGTGATCGAGATGAACCCACGTGTTTCTCGTTCATCTGCACTTGCCTCTAAAGCAACAGGCTTCCCGATTGCTAAAATTGCGGCAAAACTGGCAGTGGGTTATACCCTTGATGAGTTGAAAAATGACATTACAGGTGGAACCACACCTGCATCATTTGAACCATCGATCGACTATGTCGTAACCAAGATTCCTCGTTTTAACTTTGAGAAATTCCCACAAGCTGAACCTGTACTGACGACGCAGATGAAATCGGTCGGTGAAGTCATGGCGATTGGTCGTAACTTCCAGGAATCTGTACAAAAAGCACTTCGTGGCTTGGAAGTAGGTGTATCTGGTTTTGATGAAAAAATTGAAATTGGGACTGAAGGCGCACGCGAGAAAATCCAGCATGAACTGAATGTTCCTGGACCAGAGCGTATCTGGTATGTTGCAGATGCTTTCCGTCACGGTTTTAGCCTTGATGACGTATTCAATGCAACCAAGATTGATCGTTGGTTCCTGATCCAGATTCAAGACATCATCAAAACTGAAGAACAAGTGAAAACCTTGGGCTTTGGTGACTTGAATGCCGATAATATTCGTGCATTTAAACGTAAAGGTTTATCTGACCTGCGTATTGCTGACCTCATGGGTATTTCACAAAAACAATTCCGTAAACAACGCTGGAATTTAGGTGTCTATCCTGTTTACAAGCGCGTGGATACGTGTGCAGCCGAATTTGAATCTTCAACGGCTTACATGTACTCAACTTACGATGAAGAATGTGAAGCAAATCCATCAAACCGTGACAAAATCATGGTGATTGGTGGTGGTCCAAACCGTATTGGTCAAGGCATCGAGTTTGACTATTGCTGTGTACATGCGGCACTTGCAATGCGTGAAGATGGTTATGAAACCATCATGGTCAACTGTAACCCTGAAACAGTTTCAACCGACTACGATACTTCTGATCGTTTGTACTTTGAACCTGTTACCCTTGAAGATGTGCTTGAAATCGTACGTACCGAGAAGCCTAAAGGCGTAATCGTACAGTACGGTGGTCAAACACCTTTGAAATTGGCTCGTGCTTTAGAAGAAGCAGGTACGCCTATCATTGGTACATCTCCAGATGCCATTGACCGTGCAGAAGACCGTGAACGTTTCCAGCAAATGATTCAGCGCTTACAGCTTCGTCAACCGAACAACAGCATCGTCAAATCTGCTGAAGAAGGTATGGCAGAAGCATCTAAAGTAGGTTATCCGTTGGTCGTTCGTCCATCTTATGTATTGGGTGGTCGTGCCATGGAAATCGTCTACAATGATGAAGAACTGAAACGTTACTTACGTGATGCAGTTCAAGCATCCAATGAAGCACCTGTTTTGCTTGATCATTTCTTGGATGATGCGACTGAAGTTGATGTCGACTGCGTATCTGACGGTAAAGATGTGGTGATTGGCGGTATTATGCAACACATCGAACAAGCAGGGATTCACTCAGGTGACTCTGCATGTTCAATCCCACCTTATTCTCTTTCTGACACCATTCAGAATGAAATGCGTCGTCAAACTATCGCGATGGCAAAAGAACTGGGTGTAGTGGGCTTAATGAACGTTCAGTTTGCTGTAAAAGGTGATGACGTTTATGTGCTTGAAGTAAATCCACGTGCATCGCGTACGGTTCCATTCGTATCGAAATGTATTGGTGAATCTTTAGCTAAAGTTGCTGCACGTTGTATGGCAGGTCAAACGCTTGCTTCTCAGGGTTTTACTAAAGAAATCATTCCGACTCGCTTTGCTGTAAAAGAAGCAGTTTTCCCATTCGCGAAATTCCAAGGCGTTGATCCAATGCTTGGGCCTGAGATGAAATCGACAGGTGAAGTGATGGGTGTCGGTAAAACCTTTGGTGAAGCGTTCTATAAAGCAGTATTGGGTTCAAATGAACGCCTGCCTGGATTACCGACTGAAGGTGAAATCAAGCATGCTTTCTTGTCTGTACGTGAGTCAGATAAAAAATATATTGCTGATATTGCTAAAAAACTCGTGGACTATGGTTTTAAACTGCTTGCTACAGGTGGAACTTATCAGGTACTTAAAAATGCAGGTTTGGCATGCGAACGTGTAAATAAAGTAACTGAAGGCCGTCCACATGTTGTTGACCGCTTGAAAAATGGTGAAATACACCTTATTGTCAATACCACTGAAGGTAAACAAGCTCAGTATGACTCAGCCATGATTCGTCGTGCAGCCCTACAAGGCAAAGTGTATTATACGACGACTATTAATGGTGCTGAAGCAGTTTGCCAAGCTTTTGCAATTCAATTACCAATGGATGTATATCGCTTGCAAGATTTACAAACTGTAGGTTAATTCGTTACCGATAAGCCCGTCACTTTATCGGTGGCGGGTTTTTTGTTTTTTTAAAAAGGTCAACTCCCATTTCATTTAGAGGGACTAAAATGCAACGTTATCCAATGACTCCAGAGGGCAAAGAAGCTCTTGAGAAAGAATTACACCAGCTAAAGACTGTGGAACGTCCACGTATTACTCAGGCGATTGCTGAGGCACGTGAACATGGCGATTTGAAAGAAAATGCTGAATATCATGCTGCACGTGAACAACAAGGCTTTTGTGAAGGTCGTATTCAGGACATCGAAGGCAAATTAGGTGCAGCTCAAGTCATTGATATTCATGAACTTGAAAAAAATGGTCGTGTGGTTTTTGGGGTAACGGTGACCATTGAAAATCTGGACACTGAAGAACGTAAGACCTATAAAATTGTAGGTGATGATGAAGCTGATTTCAAAATCAATAAAATCTCTGTGAACTCCCCTATTGCACGTGGGCTTTTGGGCAAAAATGAAGGCGATGAAGCCAAAATTGTCACTCCACAAGGTGAAGTCGAATATGAAGTCGTAAGTGTTGAGTATCTCTAAACATCTAGTTTAATGACTTAAAACCCACAAGACTCAAAAATGAATATCCAAATGCTACGCCTGCAAAGGTTTAGATTTGGATATTTTTATTGCACTTAAAATGTATCCCAACGAACAATTTCTTTTCCTTCATATTGCATGATGCTTGTGATTTTATTTGAAGCGTCAAACTCGGTGATGGTTTTATGTTCAATGCCATTGACTATTTTTTGTTGAGTTTCACGTCGCGTATCTTCTTTTTCATACCAGTAAGTTTCTTGATAATTCCCCTCTCCATAGATCGCCTGAATTTCCTGTTGCCCAGTTTGATACCAAGATTGCTGCAAACCCAATAATTGATCATTTTGATAGTGATGGTTAGATCTTAATTGACCTGAGCGATACCAACTTTTCCACGTTCCTTGCTTTTTATTGCCAATATAATGACCTTCAGCCACTTTATGTCCATCATAATCCCAAACTTGGATATCGTTATTTTTTACGATATCTTCAAAAAAATCAAAATTCGTTTCAACATCAAATCTAAGACACTCAGCGTAATGTTGACCCGAATTTGGATCTAAACTTTTGACCCAAAACGCACTCGAATTTTTTTGATTATTTTCATGGTAATACTGGATGAATAAATTATCCTGATCATCTTTCTTAATTAGCTTAATCTGGCAATTGTATTTAAAATCATCTTTAGGATCGCCTAAAGAACCCACCCAGTAAGCAACACCAAGTAGACCATCTGAAGAACAGCCTATTAAAAATGATGTCATCATCAAAGTAAAAACTGCACACTTTTTCATTCAGTCCCCAATACAAACAATAAAGTTTTGCACATTATTTTTAATTATATTTATCAATATATCATATTCATTTTTAACAAAATCACATTGTTGCCATCTGTTCTTTCTGCTAAAAATATCATTTAAGGTTTATTCTCTTTATCCACCTAATGCATACCTAAACTTAATATGAGACTATAAAATGAGCTATCAGCATATACTGGTTTGTGTAGATGATTCTGAACCTTCTATCAAGGCACTAGAACACGCCATACAATTAGCCAAGAGTTTAGGTAGTCAAGTGGCGGTCTTAGAGGTCTTGGAACTCGACCCGATGATTGCTGAGGACTATATAAATAAGGGGCAAAGTAACGTATTGATCGATCGAGCAAAGGATTATATCTTGGCTTCGCTAGAAAAGATTAAAGCCCAATATTCAGAAGATGGACTAAGCTTAAGCATTCAATATCGTGAAGGCCTCTCAATTGCCGAAACAATCATTCAGACCGCTATAGAGCTTGAAGCTGATTTACTGGTGATGGGGTCACATGGACGCACAGGTTTAAAGAAACTTGTATTGGGTAGTGTCGCTCAAACCGTATTGGCTCAAAGTCCAGTACCTGTTCTTATTGCTAAATAAATCTATTTTTCAAGAGATCAACTCCATTGGTATTTTTTTAGACTCACTTTCCCTGCAACTACTACAACATCTTCCTCTAGTAATTTTATTTGCTGGATATTTTCTCCATGTGCATTTAATCGGTTGGTGCTGATTTTGCCTTGAGCATTAATCACACGATGCCACGGCAAATCACTTTCACGGTCAAGATGTTTTAAAACATATCCCACTAACCGCGCATGTTTAGGGAGTCCCGCCAATTGGGCAATTTGTCCATAACTGGCGACTTTGCCATAAGGAATCAGGGCCACTACTTCGAGTATCTGGATATGAAGTTCTTTGGTCATTTATACGCCACACATATCATGATCGTCTTTATTGAATAGGATTCTCAATCTGCTCGACTTTAGTGTAAGCATGACAAAGTTGCCGATTAATTATGCTATTTTATCACTATATTGCACATGATTAACTCAAATTAATCCTTAAATGCTCGTTCAGCTCAAACGACATATTTCAGGCAATATGATGATAATGTTGAAAATATATACACAATAACTTTTACAAACAATTTTTTATAATGAAAAGGAGTTTACCGATGTCATATCAACATATTTTGGTTCCTGTTGATGGTTCATCCACTGCCCTTGCTGCGGTTCATCAAGCGGCACAATTAGCAAAAACCTATAATAGTCAGGTGACCATTTTACTGGTCGTGACGATTGATCCTTTTATTGGGGTTGAATATGTCAATGCTGAAAGTCAAAAAGAAGATGCCATTAATCGTGGACGCGCCATGATCCAAGATATTTTGGAAGAAGCAAAACAAGTGTTTTCATCACAAGGTGTCGAAGCAAATACTAAAATAGTCGAAGGTCAGGAAATTTACAAAGAAATTGTGAATGCTGCAACAGAGGTAAATGCTGACCTTTTAGTGATGGGTTCACATGGCCGTACAGGGTTTAAAAAGTTAGTACTGGGTAGTGTGGCACAAAAAGTATTGGGAGAGATTTATATTCCAGTATTGATTGTTCGAAGTTAAGCATAAATATTCAGACATAAAAAAAGAGAATCATTCGATTCTCTTTGAGTTCAGATTTAATTTACTTAAAAATTTCCAATAGAGTTTGCTGTGCATTATGAGGTTCCTCACCTTCAGCGAGTTGAGCACGCACCCATGTTCCATCCCCTTGCAGCAACCACGCTTGCTGGTTATCTTTTAAATAATTCACCAAACCTTGCTGATAAATTCGTTTCTTCAACACTGGATCTTCGATCGGGAAACACGCCTCAACACGATTGAATAGATTACGATCCATCCAGTCTGCGCTCGAACAATAAATCCGAGCATCGCCATTATTACTAAAATAATAAACGCGGGTATGTTCTAAAAAACGGCCGACAATGGATCGAACACGAATATTTTCAGATAGTCCAGGTAAACCAGGACGCAAACAGCAAATCGAACGAATGATCAAATCAATTTTAACGCCTGCCTGCGAAGCCTCATATAGTTTGTTAATCAACTGCATTTCAGTCAATGCATTGACCTTGACAATAATCTGGGCGGGCTTGCCTGCTTTGGCATTGGCAATTTCATCATCAATAAAATTAATCAATTGAGCGTGTAAGGTAAATGGTGCATGTAACAGCTTTTTCAGCTTTGCCATTTTACCCATTCCCGTCAATTCCTGAAAAATACGATGGACGTCATCGCATAATTCTTTCTCTGTGGTCAGCAAGCCGTAATCGGTATAAATACGGGCATTACCTGCATGGTAATTCCCTGTACCCAAATGTACATATCGAACCAATTTATTATTTTCACGGCGCACCACCATGATCATTTTGGCGTGAGTTTTATAACCCACAATACCATAGACCACGACTGCTCCCGCTTCTTGTAACAGGTTTGCCACTTCGATATTGGATTCTTCATCAAAACGTGCACGTAACTCAATAATAGCAGTCACTTCCTTACCATTACGCGCTGCTTCTGCTAAAACCTGAACAATCTCAGAATCCGCACCACTACGGTATAAGGTTTGCTTGATTGCAAGAACTTGTGGATCACGTGCTGCTTCACGCAGTAAATTGATGACAGGAGCAAAAGATTCAAACGGATGATGCAGTAAAATGTCCTGCTTCTGCATCGCTGCAAAAATATTTTCTGATTTTTTGAGTATTTTTGGAATGACAGGCGTATGCGAATCATAACGCAAATGCGGACGTTTAAAATTGGATAATAAACGTGCAAGATTGACGGGACCATCGACTTTATAAAGCTGTTCTTCGTCCAGATCGAACTCATCTAGTAAATATTCATAGATATGCTTTGGACAGTTTTCAGTAACTTCCAAACGCACTGCACGACCAAAACGGCGTGAACTTAATTCACCTTTTAAGGCTTTAGCCAAATCTTCAACGTCTTCATTTAAGGCCAAGTCTGCATTACGCGTCACACGGAACTGATAACAACCTGTCGCAGTCATTCCTGGGAACAGGTCAGAAATATGTTCATGAATAATCGCAGAAAGCATCACATGATGTTCTTTACCGCCAGTTAATTCATTGGGTAAACGTACTACACGTGGCAACGAACGTGGTGCAGGTACAACAGCCAAATCAATCTGACGACCAAAAGCATCTTTGCCTTCTAAAGTGACAATGAAGTTCAGGCTTTTATTGACCAAACGCGGAAATGGATGCGCAGGATCTAAACTAATCGGTGTTAATACAGGTGCAACTTGTTCCTGAAAATATTTTTTAATCCATGACGATTGGGCAGGTGTCAGCTCACCGCGACGTAAAAAGCAAATATCTTCTTCACGCAGCTTTGGCAAAATTTCTTCGTTTAATATCCGATATTGGCGTTCAATGGCGGCATGTGCGGTTTTAGAAATTTGATCTAGAACCTGTCGTGGGGTCAAACCATCTGGGCTACGACTTTCATTGCCCAAATACATTTGCTCCATGACACCAGCCACGCGGATTTCAAAAAACTCATCCAGATTACGCGAAAAAATCAGCAGGAAGTTCATCCGCTCTAACAGAGGATGTAATGGATCGACCGCTTGTTCCAAAACTCGCAAATGAAAATCGAGAATTGAAAGCTCGCGGTTAATATAGCGATCATTATAAGTATACTCTGCTTCTGTCGGCATAGTTTCAGACGGTGTTGTAATCGCGGTATTCATGCATTCAACCTGACATTATAAATTTTTGATGCCTAAACAAGGCTTTTAAATAGTATGCTGCAAAATTATGACAATTTCATAAAAAAAGCTCGTATTCACAAGCTTTTTTAAAAATTACCACATTCTAAAACCAGATATTTACGGAATCTGGCTATAGCGCATATATTTTAAGGTAAAACGCTGCTTAAACTTAAATTTTGGATCATTACGGTTGGCTTGATAACCTTTTGGATTTGGCAATAATGAAGCCAAAAATGCAGCTTGTTGATTGGTTAAGCTTCTCGCGCTTTTATGAAAATAATATTGAGAGGCGGCTTCCACGCCATAAATATTATCTCCGAGTTCAACCGAGTTCATATACACTTCCAAAATACGCTGCTTTGACCACATGCGTTCCATCATCCAAGTTGCAACAGCTTCCTGACCTTTGCGAATCAATGAGCGTTTATTATATAAAAATAAATTTTTTGCTAATTGTTGCGAAATAGTGGAACCACCATTGACGACTTCGCCTGATTTTTCATTTTTCTCAAGTGCATACTGAATACCATCCCAGTCAAAGCCATGATGTTGTAAAAACTTACCATCTTCTGCCGCGACAACTGCGCGTTTAAATGTATCGCTGATATGGTCATAGTCACGCCATTCATGATGCAACGGCTCAGAAGGATCTGACCAATAATCGATGCGCATAAACATCGTCGTTTCAACGGGATGCGTTCGCCACCAAGCCAAACTACAAAAAATCCATAACTGCACCAGAAGAATAAAACTGACAAGAATTAAAACAGCGCGAACAATAAATTTCTTCATGCCAGATGGGTTCTCCAGAAAATCACGTATTTCATGTTAAGCTTAAACTAAGCATTATTGATATATAACAAAAGCATATCATGTCTGAATATAGTCCTCCGCAAGTAAATCGTAAACTTGAAGTCAATCTGTGGTGGATCACCGCAGTTTTAATCGCCATGAATGTGGGTTTATATGGCTGGCAAGTGCTATCAGGTGTCGATGCCACCAGCCCGACAACAGCTGATGCCATCCGTTGGGGTGCAGACTTCTCGCCCCTGACTTTTCTGGAACAACCACAACGTTTATTTACCAGTATGTTCTTCCATTTTGGACTGGTACATCTGATGCTGAATATGTGGGCGCTGTATATTTTTGGCAGTATTGCAGAACAAATGCTCGGGCGTTTTTATTTTATCGGGTTGTATCTATTGGCAGGACTGATGGGTAGCTTGCTCAGCAGTTACGTCACTATTCGTGACAGCTATGCATTACTTGAGCATTTTGATCCAACTTTACTTCCTCATGTTGGCGCAGGTGCCTCTGGTGCGGTGATGGGACTTGGTGCAGCACTCACCATTTTGGCCTTGTTGCCTGCTTTACCCGATCAGCGTTTTATTTTAGATAAAAAATCTTTAGTGATGGTCATGGCAATTAACCTTGCCTTTGGTTTTATGGCAACAGGCATTAATAATGCGGCGCATATCGGTGGCATGATCATGGGCGCTTTATTGGCAATGACTTGGTATATCAGCCAAAAGATACATCAAGCAAATCTAGGCGCAGTAGTTGGATTGATCATCGGGGCAGTATTGTGTGCCTTATTTTATCAATACTGTGTCAGTCTGATTCCACCGATTGAGCCACTTTGGCAAGAAATTTTAGCGCAAATGAAAAGCCAGCTGGGTATATAGCTGGCTTTTTATAGTTTGATTTTACTTAAAGCTTAAGATTGGTTGATTTCTCTTAAACTTTGTAAAGGTGGAATATCACATAGATAACTGAGTCGATATCGTCCAATCAAGGCACAAATCAGCATCATGGCAACAGGTAAAATCAGCCAGATTTCAGGATGCCATTGTAGAGCAATGTTCATTTTATAGCTGGCAATGGCACTGATAATTTCAGCGAAGAAACAGGATACTACCCCTGCAATTAAACCGATAAATCCAATTTCCAAACTCAACATATGTTTAAGTTTTGACTTGGATAATCCAAAGGAACGCATCAATGCCACTTCTCGACGGCGTTCATCCATGAGTAGATTCAAACACGCCACTAAGACTAAAATTCCAGACAGCCCAACCAATATTGCCAATACCGTAATCACTTGAACCAATACGCTGACCAGTCTTTTAATTTCATCCAGTATCAAACTGACATCAATAAAGACAGTGTTAGAAAAACGTTGAATCACCTGAATCAATTGCGTCTTATCCTGTGGTGGAACATAAAAACTGCCTAAATAACTTCCTGCATTTTCATCCATGCTGTGCGGTGAAAAAATAAAGAAGAAATTCGGACTAAAGCTTTCCCACTCTACACTTCGTAAGTTGATGACCCGCGCAGATAACGTCCCTTCTGGCAAATTAAATGTCAGCTTGTCTCCGACTTGTATGCCTAATTCTTCAGCCAGTTTAGCCTCAACTGAGACTTGATTGACCTGATTAAATAAAGGTTGACCTTGTGTAATGACATTGTCCTTTGGCAAGGTTTCTGCCTGAGTCAGATTCAGCTCACGACGTAAAGAATTATTGTGTTGAATCAAGTCGGCTGCAAAGGGCTGATCATTTTTGGCAACTAACCTTCCTCGAATATTGGGATATAAAGGCGTACTATGCCAGCCATTTTTTTCAAGCTGTTGCTTAAACTCAGGCATATCAAAAGGCGGCAACCCATACACAAATTGATTTGGCGTTCCTTCTGGTAATTGTTGTTGCCAACGCTGCAATAGATCTGTGCGTAATACAGTTAATACAGTAATTAAACTCAAGCCCAAAGCCAGCGCCGTAATCTGTAAAGCCGTATGTGCAGGTGTCCGTATATATCCCGAAAACTGATTTTTGAGGCGCTTAAAGAATTTTAATAGGCTCCAGACAACCCCATATAGAATCGCGCTCAGTAAAAGTATCGCCGCCAGCATCAGACCACTCAGTTGAATATTTTCACTCAGCGCCATACTAAACACCGCTAAACTCAACACACCTGCTAAAAACATAAAAGCAAATGATCGTTTAGAACGTGTTTCCTGACGAATCACCCGAATTGGAGGCGTATTTAGTAACTCCCAGATACTCGGCAAGATAAATCCTGCCATCACTACGATACTGGTGAATATCGCAATCGGTAATGGGCCGAACAAAAATGCAATCACTGAGAAACTTAACTCGAGTTGCGGAATCAACTGCAACATCAGTTGTAATAAGCCATAGCCAAGTCCCACGCCTAATAATGAGCCAATCAAGATTGATATGAGACTGACTACAGCCAATAATCCAAGATATGCCCAGACGATCTGTACACGAGTCGCCCCGAGACAACGCATCAAGGCAATGTGATCCTGATTTTGTTGGACATAGCGCTGACTGGTTAAAGCAATGGCGATACCACACAGCAAAATCGTTAAAATATTGGCCAACTGTAAAAACGTATCCAGATTTTCAATTGGTTTCATCAAACGTGTATTGCCTTGCGCAGCATTACGCAGCCTTAAGCTCGATTCTGGATCAGCCTCTGTATCATCCTGAACATGATGTTGCGCTTTGAACTTTTTCTCAAAATTTTGAATATGTTCAGGCGTTCCAGCCATCAATAACCGATATTCAATCCGACTACCGACTTGAATCGCATTGGTTTTGGCAATATCTGATTGGTTAATCATGACAGTGGGAGAAAATCCAGAAAAGCCCAATTCCTGATTGGAATCATGCTTAATCACACCCGTAACTTTAAATGCACCATCTGCGATAAAGATCTGCTCACCCAACTTAACCTTAAGTAAATCCATCGCGCGTGGACTTAACCAGATTTCACCAGAGTTGATCTGCGTTGCTGGAGGTTCAATCTGTAATTTTCCACGTAACGGAAAGTGTGTATCAATTGCTTTAACATTGACCATGACAAATTGATCATTCGTTCGTGCCATTGAGCTAAAAACAGTGACATTAGATTGCTGAAAGTTTTCAGTAGTTGCTTGTTGCTTCCATGTATCTGCAATAGGTTCATTGTCAGAAAGCACTAAATCGGCTGCTAACATTTCAGCAGCTTGTAGAGTCACAGCATTTTGGATCTGATCATTACTAAATTTAAGGGCAGTGGTTGCACTGATGGCAAGTGACAAGGCAATGATGAGTAAATAAATACCGCCCGTCCGAAAGCTTTGGATAAATAAGGGTTTAAGCAATGCACTCATGTCCCATCCTCCATCTGATCAACTGGATGAGAGGATTCTTGGGCAGAGACTTGATCTTCAAATAATTTACCATCGATCAGTTGTAAGCGACGCTGACACATTGCTGCCAGCTTGGCATCATGCGTGACCAAAATCAGTGTCGTGCCTAATTCACGATTCAGTTCAAATAACAGGCTCTCAATGTCTTGTGCAGTTTGACCATCCAGATTTCCTGTCGGTTCATCGGCAAAAATAATTTTAGGTGATGCAATCAAAGCACGTGCAATGGCTACACGTTGCTGCTCACCACCTGATAAGACTTTAGGGGTTTGTAGCGCTTGGCGCTCTAATCCTACTCGTTTTAACCAAGACAAGGCTTTTTCTTCAGCCTGCTGATAATCAAACTTTGGCTGCAAACGTAAAGGCAGCATCACATTTTCCAGCGCACTCAAATGTGGTAACAGTTGAAAAGACTGAAATACAAAACCGATATTTTCCAGACGAACTTTTGCTCTTGCTTCTTCACTCAGTTGATGTACGGCTTGCTCACAAACCCATACCTCGCCTGAACTCGGCTGATCCAATGTTGCCAATATCCCTAAAAGAGTGGATTTTCCTGACCCCGAACGCCCAGTAATTGCAACTTGCTCACCTGCATAAATATCGAGATTGATATCATTTAAAATAGTTAATATTTTGTTATTAAATTGAATGGATTGTGTCAGTTGGTGGGCAGAAATAATCGGTTGTGGCATGATGGTCATTATCCTGTCTGATGCAATGATCGGTCATTTTTTAATATGCAAATTTTAAAACACTTGTTCAAACCCAAAACTGTAAAATACTACATGGTTGCTACGCTCTGTCTGATCCCTTTTGCCGTAGATGCAAAAACCATTCTGATTGTGGGAGATAGCATCAGTGCAGGTTATGGAATCAATCCTGAACAAGGCTGGGTTCAATTATTGCAAAAACGTCTTGACCAACAGTATCCGAAACAGCATAAAGTGGTCAATGCAAGTGTAAGTGGTGAAACCACCAGCGGTGCGCTGGCCCGAATGCCAAAACTACTACAAAGCTATAAACCTGATGTGGTCGTCATCGAGTTGGGTGGTAATGATGCATTACGCGGTCAACCACCTCAAATGATCCAAAAAAATTTGGGACAACTGGTACAACAGAGTCAGCAAGCCAAAGCGAAAGTATTATTATTTGGTATGAAAATTCCGCCTAACTATGGCACGGCTTATAGCCAAGCCTTTGAAAATAACTATAAAGTGATCAGTCAACAATACAAAATCAAACTACTGCCTTTCTTTATGCAAGGCATCGCGGGACATAAAGATCTGATGCAAAATGACCAGATTCACCCGAATGCCAAATCACAAAGTATTTTATTGAATAATGCCTATCCATATATTAAAGGCGCGTTATAACGCGCCTTTAATCAGATCTTTCGTTTACACAAAGAATCAAAAATCAAAAAAAGTCACTTCGCCTGTTTCTAAAGAATATTCTGCACCGACCACAATCATTTTGCCCTTTTCAATCAAATGTTCAAGTACCGCAGAACCGTGACGTAGCTGATTCACAGAAGCAAACACATTTGAACGGACAGCATGCATACATAATTTTGCATGATCATGTTTCAAGTCAGTTTGTAGCAAAATTTCCACAGAAGGACGAACTCGATTGACAATTGACATTAAGTTGTCAGACGGCGGATGATCTGGATTCATCAAAGTATCAACTGTTGCTTGAATCGCGCCACAATGACTATGTCCCAATACCACAACCACAGCACAATCATAACGCTCGGCTGCGAACTCAACACTTCCAACCTGTGAAGGCGCAACGATATTGCCTGCCACACGGATCACAAACAGATCGCCAAGCCCCTGATCAAATACAATTTCAGCAGGCACACGCGAATCAGAACATCCCAAAATAATGGCAAACGGATTTTGGTCTTGAGCCATATCGGTACGTTCTTGATGCGATAATAATTTGCGGTGAGTCACTTCACCTGTCGCAAATCTCTTATTACCAGCTTTAAGACGTTCAAGCGCTTCCTGAGCAGTGATCATTTGTTTTGCCATCAAATAATGAGTTCAAAATAGTGTAATAAGCTAGACTGTGAAAGTCACTGACAAAAACTAAACTATGACAATCTTTCTCCATTTTGATATTTTTTTAATCAATTTTTGATAATCACTTGTTGTCTATAAATTTATTTACATTTTATTCCTACAATAATACGACCTATTTATCACTTTTTGAGTCTGAGCAGATGACCAAATTGACTATAATTCTTCTATATTTTTTTTAGCAGCAAATGACGATGATTTTGTCTTTATTTCATAATATAAAGACTCAAAAATAGCGTCAGCAACTTTCAAGGATGAAGTTTAATGACTTTCCGTGTTCCTCAAATCAACTTTTCGTACATATTGGCATGTGCTTTTTGTATATGTATCGGACTATTTGGGGGAAGTTTACAGATCGCTCATGCCGCAGACTGTCATTTTAATTTACACGATGAACTACAACAGCAACGTAATTGGGCAGGCTTAAAAACCAAAACGCTCAAAGTAGATGATATTACATGGGTCTATAGCGAAGGTGGTGCATCAAATAAACCAACGATTTTATTGATTCATGGTTTAGCAGGCAGCCGTGATAACTGGAATTCAATTGCCAAAGTATTAACCCCTTATTATCACGTAATCATTCCTGATCTGCCTATGGCGGGCGATACCATTGTTCCAAAGGATTTTGATTTATCTGTACCCAATGTCACTGAAAAACTTCGACGTTTTACCGAAGCTGCACATGTGTCTAATCAAATTAATATTGTGGGGCATTCAGTTGGTGGAGCGATCGCGATGCTCTATGCATCACAATATGCGTTTGACACACAAAGTCTATTTCTCATCAGCAGTGCGGGGGTTTATCATTCCGCCAATACCATTTACTTGAAAGATCCAACTTATCTCAAACAATTGATTGTTTCCAAGAAGGGCGATCTGAATTATGTGCTGAATCAAGTCATGTATCATCAGCCATTTTTGTCCAATGATTATAAAAATGCGATGGAACAAAATTTAATCACCCATGCGCAGGAAACCAGTAAAATTGTCGATCAATTGGTAGCACTTAAACGTCTATATACACCAGATACATTTTCAGTTTTAGCTCGCTCGATTGAAGCGCCCACCTTAATTTTATGGGGTGCAGACGATAAAATTGTCAATGTTGAAGCCGCGGGTGAATTAAAGAAAATGTTGAAACGTGCCGAAGCACCGATTATTTTAAATCATGTCGGACATATGCCGATACTGGAAGCGGATCAATTGGTTATTCAATACTACTTGCCTTTTTTGGAAAAAACCCAAAAACAGAAAAATCCACTAACCGACCCTTTGGTGTCCCTAGGTAGACATTCAGTTTCCGATTAAAACAACAGATGAATCACTAGACTTGTTTCATCATTGTTTAAACCCTCTTTATTTTTCTCACTAGGGGAGAAAAAAGGGAGTTATGAAAAAAGTCTACTACACATTAAAAGTTAAACATGCAGAGATGATTTTTAAAGTAAAGTGTTTAAAACTCAGACATTCAATTTAGAGATATTATGAGCAACCCGATCATTGACCAATTGATAGAAGCACAGCTTGATTTTCTGGATCAGGAGTTTTCTCAAAAAACGACGATTCAGTCTGAGTTTTCTGAATTTTATCATTGGTTTAGAAAGCAACAATTAAAAGATTTATGGTCATTTGAACAAATTTATCATTTGATTCAAACGCAAATTTTAGATACTGCTGCAAGTCCCTTTTTAATCGAGCAAATTACCGAACATATTCGTTTTGCCTTGATTCATCCAAGCAATGATCAGACAACGATTGAAGATATTATCCCTGTGGTAACGATTGACCATATCGCCCAATATGTAGCCAGTAAAAGCGAACACCGTAAAGCACTGATTAAACGCATTACCAATAATCCTGCATTTTCAACCATGGTGACGCAGCTCATCCAACATTCCATTCAGGATTATCTGGATAATTCCCTCATGAATAAAAAAGTTCCCGGTGTTGGACGTTTTATGAAAATGGGAAAATCTGTACTTGAATCTGTAACCGACTCCAATCTGGATGACACAGTCGCTAATTATTTACAAAAGAACATTATTAAGTTAAGTCAGCTGAGTGAAACTGTACTAAATCAGCATTTTAATGATGAAAAGCTTTATCAATTTCAGGCCAATTTATGGCACAAGATCAAAAAATTACCTGTAAATGTTGTGCGTAATTATATTGAAGTCAATGACTTGCCTAAAACTGTGGGAATGGGTCATGAAATCTGGGAACACATCCGCCAGACCGATTATTTAAAACAACAAGTGCATGATGGTGTCTATGCATGGTATGCACGTAATCAGGAACGTTCTTTTGATTTGTTGTTACGCGATATAAATATCAATGAAGAGTTAATTCAAAACCAACTGACTGAATTATTAACCCCCATTATTCAGGAAATGGTTCAATCCAAACATTTGCGTGAACGTGCACGACATTATCTGGAAAAGTTTTATTATTCTGAACAGGTTAAAAATATTCTTAAATGATTGATCTAAAAAGCCGCTGATGCGGCTTTTTAGGTGGTTATGACAAGATTGGGATGCAATGATTAGAAGTTGGCTACGAAACTAATGCCATAACGACGACCATCAAGCAACTGGTCACCATCAGCATTTTCTGCTTTTTCATTTAACAGGTTATATACACCAAATTTACCTTTCAAATTTGAGGTAAATTGATAGTTAAAACCAACATCTAAAAACTCATAGCCAGGATTTGGATTAGACATTGATGTACGGCTTAAATAAGCAGAAGTTTCGCCGCGATAATGCAAACGTGACCAGATATTTAAAGCATCATTAATGTCGTAATCAACTGTAATGTTAAACATATGTTCAGGCATTTCGTTTAAAGGACGACCTTTAAATTCACCCGATTTAATTTCTGTATCTGTGAAAGTATAATTTGCACTTACAGTCATATACTCGTTCACATCTGATTCTACAGTTGCTTCGATCCCTTTAAGTTCCGCTTTATCAACATTGATACGGTCACTAATAAAATAGAATGGTATCGCACCTTCGGCACATTTCCATGCGGCAACATTATTTCGGTTGGTTGTAGAGCCATCTGTATCTGTTTCACAGGTACGAACTTCGGTAATTTTATCTTTAAACTGAGTGATATACCCTGTTAGTGATGCTCGAAGATAATCATTTTTCCAGTTAATCCCAAGTTCGGAAGATACACTGCTTTCTGGATCAAGCTCTGGATTGGCACGAATGATACCGCGTCCTGTAGGTGTTGGAGAACCACCACCACCTGTGACGCTATAGAAACCTTCCGTTGCTGAACGAATGTCAGGTTGTTTATATCCCGTGGAAACGCCACCTTTTAATGTTAAGTTATCATTGAAGCTATACACACCATATAGGCGCGGTGAAAGATTTCCTTTGTAGTTTTCATCATAATCATAACGTAAACCACCTGTGAGATTAAAACGATCGGTCATACTCCAAGTATCTTCCAAAAATACAGCAGCAGACCAGCGCGTCAGTTCACTAAAAGTTGGAATGTTTGGATTACGGTTAGTCGCTTTGTCATTTAATGATTCATCTTTATAGTAAGCACCAAAAGATAAAACATGATCGGCTAAAGTCCAGTTCCATTGGTTATTGAACGTCCAAGTCTCTAGTTCTATACCTTTAGTGTCTAACGTAGTATTTTCACGGTCAGGATTTTTAGAATTTTCGTACTGTAAATACGTTGTGCTATTCAGGCTGTCTGTGTAACGCCCATTATGTGTAATCGAATAAACATCGCGATAATTACGTGAAGATGAATCAGCTGCATTGGCTACAGCTTCCACTGTTTTTCCGACCGTCGATTTACTTTCTTGTTTAACAAAATTGGCATCTAAAGC
The DNA here is from genome assembly GCF_000368825.1 of Acinetobacter ursingii DSM 16037 = CIP 107286. Taxonomy (GTDB): domain Bacteria; phylum Pseudomonadota; class Gammaproteobacteria; order Pseudomonadales; family Moraxellaceae; genus Acinetobacter; species Acinetobacter ursingii. The sequence goes on from NZ_KB849717.1 coordinate 609,423, forward strand.
AAGGTCATGATGATCATTTATCAAATAGGTTAAACGTGTATTTAAACTTTCTCGTTCATTACCACGAAAACCACCGACATATTGGTCTTCTTCACGCTCTTGTTTATTAACATTGAGTTGTAAACCTAATTTATTTGGAATAAGTGGTCCTGCAAGATAAACCGATCCATTTTTAATATCTCCAGCATCGCCTTGATCCTGAATGACCGTACCTAACTCAACTGTACCTGTCCACTCATCACTTACTTTTTTAGTAATGATATTGATGACACCACCCATGGCATCCGTACCATATAACGTTGACGCAGGTCCCCGAATAATTTCGATACGTTCAATTGCCGCTATTGGTGGCAAGATATTTTTTTCAAATCCGTTATCATCCCCATTAGGGTTTACATCTTTAGAATATTGACGTTTACCATCGACCAAAAATAGCGTGTAGTTTGATGACATACCACGGATACTGACCGTCTGAGCAGAACCTGAACCTGAAATGACCACCCCTGGCGTATTTCTAAGCACATCAGTTATATCGTTATATTCACGTTTATCCAGCTCTTCACGGCTAATGACGGTCATAGATGCAGGTGCTTTAGAGACGTCCTGTTCGTAACCTGTAGCAGTAACAACGATGGTCTCAAGTTTTACCTGTTCCGTCGGTTTGTTACTGATCGCACCATCTTGATTAATTTCAGTATTTGCAATAGCAGACATACTTGACAAAACTGATGCCGCTAAAAGTGAACGCCGAATCATTTCCCACCCCTTATGATTTCTTAAAAACTTAAAATAAGCTTAAAACTCGCAGGCATTTTAGCAAACAAATTGTAAAATTCAATAAAAACGAGAATTATTATTATTAATGATTTAACCAACAATCAAATTATTTAGGAAATTTTAATAATAAATTTTAGGTAAAAAAAGACGCACGAGGCGTCTTTTAAGATTCTTAGATTAAATTAATTCTTAGAATCGATATGTCATTCCCACAAATGCTGATTGACCTTCTAAATAGTATCCAGAGGTACTTCGCGCTAACTTTTTGTTTAACAAATTATTCATACCTGCACGGATAGTAATATCGTCATTGACATCATAATTTGTCGCTAAACCCAAAACTGTATGGGCTTTTTGCAACGTTGTATCTTTCGTGACTGTGGTTGAATATTGTTTTCCAGTATATTCTGCTAACAGGTTTACCGCCCAAGCATCATTAATAAGATAGTCTAAAGAAGAAGTCGCTGTTAATTCTGGAGTATTAATTAAGGCTGCACCTGTATCCAGATTTTTTGCTTCAAAGAAGTACGTTGCACTATTGGTCCATTTGAGTTGATCAGTCACAGGGATTGCTGCACTAAACTCCAGACCTTCTGTTCTTGCTTTTTGTATATTTCTGAGCTGAGTCCACCAAACACCATTAATTCGACCTAGCGGTGCATATTCAATTTTATTTTCAAAGTCTGTGTAGAAATAAGTCAGATTAATATCTGTACCAAAGCCTGTGTAATTCACTCCAATTTCATAGTTTGTGCTTTTTTCTGGTTGCAAATCAGCATTGCCCGCCATATAACAACCACCAGAAATGTATCCCATTGAAGCTAAAGAGGTACAACCATTACCTCCTGACTGCGTTGCAGCACCAGCAGTACTTTCTTTAATGGTAGGTGCACGAAAACCACTTGCTACTCCACCTTTAATCGCCCAATCTTCGCTTGGTAAAAAGACCAGATAAGCTCTTGGACTATTATGATCCCCAAATTTTTCATCGTGGTCATAACGATTACCCAAGGTTAATTTAAATTTATCACTCAAATCTAAAGTATCTTCAATAAATACAGCCCATGTTTTACCTTCGAGCTTAGCATTACCAGCATAATCCGCACCATCATAGCTAGGTACTACGTTACCATTGGCATCTTTAATCGGTGTACCAATTGTATCTGTATTATTAAGCTCTGATCGACGCCATTGTCCGCCCAAAGTCAACTTATTCGGTACAATGAGATTAAAAGGTAAATTGACCTGTCCTTCAACAATTGATTCATTGGATTTTGCGGTTAAGCCATCGCCAGATTGATCATAATCATTGTAATAAGCAGATAATTTTGAGGTAATTTCATGTCCCCATTTGCCATCCCAAGATGCCACATAACCTTGTTTTTCTAATTTATCAGCTCCCCAACTCTGATTTGTATTTTGACCAGTGATTGCTCCTGTTGCTCCATTTTGGGTAGTCACTCCTTTGGCTTTTAAATTCTTTTCGATACCGTAGGTCGCTTCCAACGATAAATCATGATTTTCATTTAATCGAAAGTTTAATTGGCTACCGAAGTTATTATTAACGTAACCTGTTGTACCTTCAACATTATTTAAATTTGCATCACCACCTCTAGGAGGGCTGGTTACTGTGTAACCTTTATCAGATTCCCGACGAATCTGACTCGCATTTAAACGCAATCCAACATTATCAGCTAATGGCCCACTCACTACAGCACCCGTTTGGAAAGTACGTCCTTTATCTCCAGATGTCGTTGGCTGGGTATAATTATAAGTTGCACTACCTGTCCAGTGATCCTGAATTTTTTTCGTAATGATATTGATTACACCTCCCATTGCATCTGAACCATAAAGAGATGACATTGGCCCCCGTACCACTTCAATCCGTTCAATCATATCTGGAGTAATCCAGTTTAGATCCTGTCTTCCTAAATCTGGACGATAATTGGTATCACGTGATGAACCAATCCGCTTACCATCAATCAATATCAGTGTGTAATTATCTGGTAAACCACGTAATTTTATTTTTGATCCGTCGCCATTTGTACTTAAACCACCTGTTACGCCTGGCACACGTTTTAATAAATCGGCCAGACTTGATACTGGACGTTTTTCTATTTCCTCAGCAGTAATCACAGAAATAGAAGCTGGAGCCTCTTTTAAATCGACTGCCTGACCACTAGCAGTTAAAACAATTTTTTCTAATTTTGCTGAATCTGTTTGTGTAGTACTTTGTTCAGCATTTACAGTGCTATCTTCCGCTGCATGAACCATTGAAAAAAGTGTCGCTGCAATTGCAGCTGAGAGAACTGTGCGTAATATAGGTTGAGACATTTTCATCCCCTATTTTAAGAAATATTAAAAGAAGCTTAAAAAAACGATTGCATTGTAACAATTCATATATAAAAAACAATACTAATGATAATAATTATCATTATTTTAATCTATTTTATTTATAAATCCGATTTTAGGCCAAAAAAAAACCTCTAACGAATTAGAGGTTTTCTACATATTTCAAAAAATTATTTGAAATATGCACCTTCCGACTGTGAATGGTCAGTTTGGTCTACGACACGCTGTAACTCAGGTATATGTTGACGTAAAGTAGTTTCAACACCTTGTTTAAGAGTCACATCAATTGCTGAACAGCCCTGACAACCGCCACCAAATTTAAGTACAGCAGTTAAACCTTTTTCAGAATCATTTTGTACTTCTACTAAAGCACAATTACCCCCATGTCCTTCCAAACCAGGATTAATCTCTGACTGAAGGATATAAGTAATACGCTCTTCAATCGATGCATCAGGCCCGACACGCGGCACTTTTGAGTTAGGCGCACGGAAAGTCAATTGACCACCAAAACGGTCTTTGTTGTAGTCAATCACGGCATCTAATAAATAAGGAATAGATGGCTGGTCAATATAAGCAGGAAATGCAGCATAATCTTGTTTATAGTCAGTCGGCACGACTTCATCAGGCGCACTATATGCCATACAACATTCAGCACGTGGAGTACCTGGATGCTCAACAAAAATACGAACGCCAATCCCTGGAGTATTTTGTTTGTCCAACAAGTCACTTAAATACTCTTGTGCAGTTGGAGTAATCAAAAGGTTGGGAATTTCTTCTGCAACCACAGTGTTGGTGTTCTCAGTCGACATAATCATGATCCTCAAGCTGAAGCGCTTATTTTAACTGAAGATGCGGGAGAATTAAAAAAAATCAACCAAAATTGTCGGATTTATTCATAGGAAAATATGTGCTCTGTTGTTTTTTAATGGCATTATGGCAGTTAACGTTAATATTATTTATAAATTTCACTATGTTTCATTTGCCTTTTAATCATACGATTACGCTTATCGCGATTACCATGATTGTCTCCCTCATGGCCTTTTCCAACCAGAATATCATGAATCGTCTGATTTTCTGGCCGCCAGCCATGCAACGTGGACAATATGACCGCTTTATTACCCATGGCTTTGTACATGCCGATGGGACTCATTTATTGTTTAATATGATTACCCTGTTTTTCTTTGGCAGTGTGATTGAAAGTTTTTATCGTCAGTTTTTTTACGATCTTGGCTTTGTGCTGTTTTATCTAGGCGGTCTGATTTTTGCAATTTTGCCAAGTTATTTAAAACATAAAAATGATACCAATTGGGCAAGTTTAGGGGCATCGGGTGCGGTTTCAGCAGTACTTTTCGCCTATATCTTGTTTGAACCCTGGAAATTGATTTTGGTATTTTTTATTCCTGTGCCTGCGATTATTTTTGCAGTTTTATATGTGGGATATAGTGTCTGGTCAGGTAAACGTGGCAACAGTAATATCAATCACAGCGCGCATTTGTGGGGAGCAGCTTATGGTGTAGTGATGACCATCATCTTAGAACCTCGTTTGATTCAGCATTTCTTAAATAAGCTGACTCAATTGCCTTTTTGATTTGCTCTCTTTTTTAATTTGATTTCTATCTTTTTGAAGCCCTTCGGGGCTTTTTCACAGTCAGGAATTTAGTTATATCAAAAAATGTTCAGCATTATTTATGCAGACGTTTCCCAAACTAATTATTTAAAAATTCAAAACAGTATGGTTAAGCTGGGTTGAATTTTACAATAATACTTTAATCATGAAAAAACAACCACTTGTATTAAGCTTAAGTTTCATCCTTTTAAGTTTATCTTTGAGTGCGTGTCACGATAACAATGACACATCTGCTACATCTACGCCTGTGGTAGAAGCAAAAAAGCCAAACGTTTTATTCATTATGGCAGATGATCTGGGTTATTCAGATATAGGGGCTTTTGGTGGAGAAATTCACACTCCGAATCTGGATGCTTTAGCCAATGAAGGCCGTTTATTGAGTGATTATCACACTGCTCCAACTTGCTCTCCAACTCGATCACAGCTGATTTCAGGCACAGATCATCATTTGGCAGGTATTGGAGCGATGGCTGAACTTACACCCAGCCATCTTAAAGGGCAGCCAGGTTATGAAGGTTACTTAAATGAACGTTCGCTATCGATTGCCGAAGTACTACGAGACAATGGTTATCGAACATATATCAGTGGAAAGTGGCATTTGGGGTTAACGCCTGAAACCAATGCACAAGCGCGCGGTTTTGATCATTCATTTACCTTGTTACAAGGTTTTGACTTGCACTTTAAGCGTACCCCAACAGGCTATAATCGCAATGCAACCTACACCGAAGATGGTCAAGTCATACCATTGTCTTCTTTGCCAGATAATTTCTTTTCAACCAACTATTACACTGACAAACTCATTGAATACTTAGACTCAGGCAAGAACACTGGTAAGCCATTTTTTGCCTATGCAGCATATACAGCCCCACACTGGCCAATCCAAGCGCCAGAAGAATACCGTAATAAATATAAAGGAATCTATGATGTAGGTTATGACGCCATTCGCAATGCACGTATCGCAAAACAAAAACAGTTAGGCATCATTCCAGCCAATTTTGTTCCCGCCGAACCTATTGCAACAGCAAATGCGCCTGCACAGTCTGGCCGATGGAATGAACTCAGCCCAGAACGTAAGGCGCTTGAAGCGCGTAATATGGAAATCTATGCAGGTATGGTCGAAAATCTGGATGCCAACATTGGACGCCTGATTCAATATTTAAAAGCCAATGGTTTATATGACAATACCTTGATTTTCTTTGTGTCTGATAATGGTGCAGAAGGTTCAACAGGTAGCGCAAATGCAGGCGCTCAGGTGGATAATTCATTGACTGGTTTGGGTACAGATAATTCTTATACCTTTATTGGTCCTCGCTGGGCTGAAGTCAGTGCTGCACCCTTTCATCTTTGGAAAAATACCGCAGGTGAAGGTGCTACCACCGCTCCAGCCATCGTAAAACTGCCTCACCAAAATAAGATACAACCGATTCATAACAGCTTTGCATCGGTCTTGGATGTATTCCCGACCGTTCTGGATTATGCCAATATCAATATTCCACAAGGTCAATATAAAGGTCGCAATATCAATACGCCAAGCGGACGTTCGTGGAAAGCGGTTCTGGAAAATAAAGCAACAACGATTCGCCCTGACGGATTCAGCTTTGCAGATGAACTACATGGTAATAAATATGCGAAACAAGGAGACTGGAAAATCGCATTACAAGGCAAAGCCAATCTTGGTACTGGAACATGGGAGCTATATAACCTGAAACAGGATCGTGGTGAGAATCAAAATCTGGCAAATACCTATCCAGATAAAGTTCAGGAATTGATTAAAGTCTATCAACAATACACGCAACAAAATGGTGTAAAGGAATATCTTGTTCAATGAAAGCGGTATTCCTTTCAATTTTAGGCTACAGCTTGTTACTGGCTGGCTGTAGCCAAACATCACAACCTGCATTCCCTAATAAAAAAGAGGATCCTACACCAGCCTTATTAGCACTTGGCTCACTTTCAACCTGCAAAAATTATTCAGGATTGCCAAATCAATGGCGAAAGAATAATCATGCAGGTATGGTTTGGGTCGACTCGGGTACAGTCAATCTGGGTTCGAATCTGGCTTATCCCGATGAAATTAATTTTGGAGAAAAAAAGCGGCAGGTAGCTGGCTTCTGGATCGATCAGACTGAAGTCACAGTGGCACAGTTTGCAAGCTTTGTTCAAGCAACAGGCTATATCACTGATGCTGAACGACAAAAACAGGCTGCGGTATTTTTACCCGATGCTAATCATCCACAACAATGGTGGCAGCTTAAATCTGGCTACACTTGGCAAAGCCCAAATGGACCACAAGCAGAAAAAGCATTACCCAACGAGCCTGTCCGTTTTGTCACGAAAAATGATGCCGAACATTACGCTGTCTGGCTAGGTCGGGATTTACCTTCTGAAATAGAGTGGGAATATGCCGCCAAAGCAGGACAAACTCAAGATACCCCCTTGCACCAAGCCCCCATGGATCATCATCAACATCCCCAAGCCAATTATTGGCAGGGTGAGTTCCCATTTCACAATACAAAGCAAGATCAATTTGAGGGTGTCGCACCCGTTGGGTGTTTTGCGGCAAATAATTTTCAACTCTATGACACGATCGGCAATGTCTGGGAATGGACATCTTCTGTTTATCAGGGTGCGCATGATGAACACATGGGAGATTATCAACATCTGCGCCAAACCAATATACCCAGCCAGAACTTCGTGATTAAAGGCGGCTCATATTTATGTGCAGATAACTATTGCGCACGTTTTCGTAACAGTAGTCGCCATCCGCAAGAGTTTGATTTAGCCACCAGTCATGTCGGATTTCGTACCATCATGAGAGCATAATACAAAACCTCAGTATCTTAATTTACGAGTAGACACCAGATTTAACGCTTTCTTGCAATTTTGGTAGTTAATGCCAACCCTGAAAGTAAGTTGGCATAGATAATGTTTACATCTGTATATTAATGCCATTTAAAGTGAGTTTTTTTGCATGTCCAGTCCAATTGAAGGTTTGCAGTTCCCAGTCAATCCTGCAACTCAGAAGCCAAGTACTTCACAAACAGGCAAAGCAATTGTCTCGGAAGCATTGTCTTTAGTGGATCATAAAATTTCTCAACAGGCTGCAAAAGAAAAAGACTGGCGTAAAAATTATCCGACCTATTTTAAGGCTTTGGTCGAACTGGGTATCGAAAAAACAGTCAACCCGATTACCATTGCAAAACAAGGCTTGCATAAAGCACATCATAGTTTTGAATTTTATCGAAATGGTGAGCAATACTTACTCAAAGATGTACCACGGATACCTGATATTGCAGAATTTAATACAGTGATCATTAAAGGTGAAAGTCAGGAAAAACCTGAATGGTATGTGCCTTATCATGGTCAAAAACTACAAGGACAAGCACTGCTTGATCAAATTTCAAATTGGGAACAGCGTGGAATCATTGAACCGAGTCATGCCACAGCATTAAGAGAAGTTCATGCACATCCTGAATGGTTCGATTTGTCTGATCGTACTATGGTACTTTTTGGGGCGGCATCTGAAGCGGGCCCACTAACATGGCTTGCCAAATGGAAAGCGAATATTGTCGCGGTTGATTTACCCAATGCCAAAGTTTGGGAAAAAATATTAACCACCATCCAAAAAGACAATGCCACTCTCATTGCACCAAGTCTGAACCCTATCCATGATACAACCCCGTCTTATGACCTTAAGGACAAACTGGGTGCAAACCTACTGACGCAATTACCTGAAATTGCTGAATGGCTAATCAAATTTGAACAAAGTCTGGATTTAGCAGCCATTGCCTATCTGGATGGTGAAAAACATGTCCGTGTTTCGATAGCAATGGATACGATTATGAGCTTAGTGAGTGAACGCAAAGCCAACACCAGTCTGATGTTTATGTGCACACCGACTGATGTCTATGCGGTACCTAAAGAGGTTGTTGCGGCAGCACAGCAAAAATCTCTGGATCGCTCTAGCCTGCAAAAGTTACTGACCAAAGGGATTTCGACACTTTCACTCAAACATTTCTTTAAAACCAACGATTCAAGTCTGATCGCTTCTGATAATGGGAAAAAATATGGAATTGCAGATTGTTTAGTGCTTGAACAAGGACCAAACTATGCCTTGGCAAAGCGGATCCAGCAATGGCGAGCAACATTGGCGCGTCATCAAGGACAACGCGTGAGCATCAATATTGCACCCTCTACTACCACCCATTCAGTTACCAAGAATCCGTTGTTAAAAGCAGCATTTAATGGCGCTGATTTGTTTGATGTCGAAGCCTTTAGTCCAGAAACCACCAACGCAATTATGGCTGCACTTTGGGTTCATGACTTAAGAAATGATCAGGCTTTTGCCAACCCAGAAATGCCACTTGAACACCCTCTAGAGTTGATGATGGAAGGTGCTAATCATGGTGGATTGTGGCGCGTGGCTTATCTGGCAAGAACCGCTCTACCTTTTGCTGCAATTTATGGTTTTGTCAGTGATAAAATCCCTTTGAAAAAAAGATAAACAACACTGTTTTAAATGCCAATATTTATCGGATCAGACTTGATAAATTAGGCTTTAAGCATGGCAAATATGATTATTCCTAAGCGTACGTTTAATCAGTTGCCATGTTTAAAGTTGATTTTATTTATACGGTTTTAGTCTGATGAATCATGTCCAAAAAGTAGTCGTTATTTTGACGACAATTATGATCGGGATCTCCCCCACCTATGCTGCAAAAAATTGTGAAATTAAAAAACAAGAACTCAGCAATCAACTTCGTTATGCTGAAAAATATGCGAGTAGCTATCGGGTTGCAGGCTTAAAACGAGCCATTCAAAATATTGATCGTTATTGCCAAGACGACACTCCTACTCAAATTAAAATGCAGCTACAAACTGAGCATAAAATTGAAAAACTAAAGGCCGAACTTTATAAAGCCCAACAAAATCAGGATACCCAGAAAGCATTAAAGAAACAACAAGAGTTAAATCAAGCGCTGTTTGAACTTGAGCAAATACAAACCACCAGTTAATACGGTGATTTGACTGCTTGATTTGAATAAATGCGAGCTTAATATCTCGTCAATGAAAACATCAGTGTAGGTACTAAGTTAGCAGATGTTGACTCTGAAGCAGATATCTTTGCATTTCTTCGGGTGGTACCATCCCTCCTCCTGTTGCCCAAATGATATGCGTGGCATTGGCTAATTGAGATGGCGTAAACTGATGTAATTGCTGATAAGATGTTTGGGCAGTTGTGTGATAGCCCCCCATGAATCCTGCCGCAGCAGAGGGTTCAAGTTGAATCTGTTCTGATTGATTAAGTTGCCCAATCAACGCATATAAACTTTGATCAGAAAGAGTGTAATAACCATCTATCAGTCCTTGCATGGCACGGCCAACAAAACCAGAAGCGCGTCCAACGGCAAGACCATCTGCGGCGGTCTGATTATCCAGCCCAATATCATTGACACTAATTCGATCATGCAACCCCGTGTAAACACCAAGTAGCATGCATGGCGAATGGGTGGGTTCTGCAAAGATACAATGTACGTGCTCACCAAAAGCCTGTTTAAGCCCAAAGCTGACTCCCCCAGGCCCGCCACCCACGCCACAAGGCAAATACACAAATAATGGATGCGCGGCATCGACCACTTGATGACGCTCAAATAATTGCTGTTTGAGTCTTAACCCTGCTACAGCATAACCCAGAAATAAAGTTTTGGAATTTTCATCATCGATAAAAAAGCAGTTTGGATCAGCCTCAGCAGCTTTACGCCCCTGTTCAACGGCGACACCATAATCACTGGCATATTCAACGACATTAACCCCTAAAGAGCGCAGTTTATCTTTTTTCCATTGTCTTGCATCAGCAGACATATGCACCGAAACCCGAAAACCCAGTTTGGCACTCATGATCCCAATTGAAAGTCCCAGATTTCCTGTCGAGCCAACAGCGATCTGATAATTGTGAAAAAAGGTTCTAAACTCATCCGAATCAAATTTTCGATAATCATCTTCTAAAGAGATTAGCCCAGCAGCCGAAGCTAACTTTTCAGCATGGGTAAGCACTTCATAAATACCTCCACGCGCTTTAATCGAACCAGATATAGGTAAATGACTATCTTGTTTCAGCCACCATTGTCCCTGTAATGGAATTTTCCATTGTTCCGAAAGCAGCTGTTGCATCTGTGCAATGCGCACCAAATCGGATTCAATGATACCTTGCTGGTTTTGAGTTTCAGGAAAAACTTGAGCAATAAATGGAGCAAAACGTTGTAAGCGAGCTTCTGCATCCTCAATATCGGCTCGGGTTAGACCCACATGCTGTAGCGCTTGTTTTAATGGCATCTTTTCAGGTGGAAACCAAAATACAGATTGGTATTGCTGTAATGTTTGAATCAATGGGTCTTGTTGTAATTGATCTAAATTTAAAGCAGTCATTTTGATGGGTTTCAACATGGGTTTTTATCACAAGGTAGCAAACATTCGCTAAAAAGAAAGCGATCTTCACATAAAAATTTTAGAGAATAAAAAAGGTCACTGATGTGACCTTTTCAACTCTAAAAATTCAATTGTACAAGCTCGGGATTTATCCAACAAATTGAAGGAACAACCAGTACAGACCACCCGATAAACAAATAGTTGCAGGTAAGGTAAAGACCCAAGCCGATAAAATGGTTTTCACCGTATTAAAGTTTAAGCCAGATTTATTGGCAACCATTGTCCCTGCCACTGCACTGTTCAGTACATGCGTAGTGGAGACAGGCATACCAAGACCATCCGCTGCTGCAATGGTACTCATCGCCACCAACTCAGCAGACATGCCTTGACCATAAGTCATATGGTGTTTACCAATACGTTCACCAACAGTCACCACAATTCGTTTCCAACCCACCATGGTTCCCAGACCCAGTGCCAATGCCACAGCGACTTTGACCCAAGTTGGAATATATTGCAGGAAAGAGTCCAGACTATCGCGGTACTGTTTCACTACTTTTTGCTGATCGGCTGTCATTGCAGGGAGTGCTTCAGCTTTATCCAGACGCTTAAATGTTGTGGTACTTAAGTACATGTCATTACGGATATTACCAATCGCATCTTCAGGAATATCTTTCAAACTTCCATAACTACCGACACGTTGACCCAAATGATCGGTCAAACTGGCTAATGCAGGAACCACTTCAGGAGTTTGCTGTTTGGTTTGAATATACTTGGTCAAAATGACACGTGCTTTTTCATCTTGCATGTCTGTATGCTGAGTATAAAGAACAGAAGAAGTCTGACCAGATAATTGTTCAAAGGTTTGCAATTGCTGAGCATCCAGACTCTTATTTAATGAATAAGCCATCGGCACCAAGCCAATCAACACCAGCATGATTAAGCCCATTCCTTTTTGACCATCATTAGAACCATGCGCAAAGCTCACGCCTGTACAGGTAAAAATCAAAATGGCACGAATGATAGGTGGGGGTGGCTTATTGCCTTCAGGTGGCTGAAACAGTTCAAGTTGGCGTTTAAATACTTTTTTCACCAGTAGGAATAAAATAGCAGCAAAAGCAAAACCGATTAGTGGCGAAAATAGTAAAGCTTTACCCACTTTAATCACCTGATCCATATCGATGCCACTGGTACTACCCGTTGCAGCATTAATCAGATGGTTCATAATGCCCACACCCAAAATCGAACCGATCAAGGTATGTGAACTTGATGCAGGAATCCCTAAAAACCAGGTTCCCAAATTCCAGATAATCGCAGCAATCAGCAAAGCAAAAACCATGGCAAAGCCAGCACCACTGCTGACATTCATAATTAATTCAACAGGTAATAATGCAATAATACCGTAGGCCACTGCCCCGCTTGCGACCATAACACCCAGAAAATTACAAAAACCTGCCCACATTACGGCGACAGGTGCAGGCAATGCGTTAGTGTAAATGACCGTTGCCACAGCATTGGCTGTGTCATGAAAACCGTTTACAAACTCAAATCCCAAAGCAATAAAAAGTGCTGTTGCCAGCAAGATCACGGAATATAAACTAAGTGCAGGCACATGCGCCAAATCAGCATTCACCTGTACAGCGATGTAAATCAGGGTTGCAATAATAACCGTAAAAAACACTGGCATAAAAAACTTCGGTGTGGGTACATGTACATTCGTCGATTGAACATGTCCAGCTTCGACATGATTTGAATCCGAAACGGGAGGAAGATTTGAATTCATGTAGACGGTTCAAGAGGATCGTTAAAATCCCCATATTCTTAAATTAAATTATGACAATTATATGACAAATAGGGGTCTAATGAAGTCATTTTTTAAACACTTGACCTCATAAAAGGCATTTTTTAGTTTAATTTTATGCCAGTACAATCAATAAAAACTAATAAATACAAAAACTTAAAACACAAAAACCATCATGACATTCAATTGTTGTATTTTGAAGCAATGATGATGAAATTATGACAGCTGGTCACATTTCCGATGTCACATTTCATGTAAAGCTATTTTGAAACATGAATATTGCATTTTGATGAAATCGTCACCATCTCAATCCTGAATGGTATGAATCTGTGTTTGACCGTCTCGGCGATCAATCAAAGCCACTTATTGTGAGGGATTCTGTTACAATAACGCGCCTTTTAAATCTATCTGGGGTTCTTATGTCCACGCTTGCCACCCTGAAATCACTTCTTGCCCAACGTATCCTGATCATTGATGGTGCGATGGGAACGATGATTCAACGCCATAAACTCGAAGAAGAAGATTATCGTGGCGAACGTTTTGCAGACTGGGCATCTGACCTTAAAGGCAATAACGATTTATTGGTTTTAACCCAACCGCAGATTATTCAGGGGATTCATGAAGCCTATCTGGATGCAGGCGCGGACATCATTGAAACCAATAGCTTTAATGGCACTCGTGTTTCCATGTCGGATTATCACATGGAAGATCTGGTTCCAGAGATTAACCGTGAAGCAGCGCGTTTGGCACGTGCAGCCTGTGACAAATACTCCACCCCAGAAAAACCGCGTTTTGTGGCGGGTGTACTTGGACCAACATCTCGTACCTGTTCAATTTCGCCGAATGTCAACGATCCTGCATTTCGTAACATCACTTTTGATGAACTGAAAGAAAATTATATAGAAGCGACACATGCACTCATCGAAGGTGGTGCAGATATTCTTTTGATTGAAACTGTATTCGATACCTTAAACTGTAAAGCTGCGATTTTTGCGGTCAAAGAAGTGTTTAAGCAGATTGGCCGTGAATTACCCTTGATGATTTCAGGCACGATTACCGATGCATCAGGTCGTACTTTAACAGGTCAAACTGCTGAAGCTTTTTGGAACTCGGTGCGTCATGGCGACCTACTTTCGATTGGTTTTAACTGTGCTTTGGGTGCAGATGCGATGCGTCCGCACGTCAAAACCATTAGTGATGTGGCAGATACTTTTGTTTCAGCGCATCCAAATGCGGGCTTACCCAATGCCTTTGGTGAATATGATGAAACGCCAGAGCAAACCGCAGCATTTTTAAAAGAATTTGCTGAAAGTGGTCTGATCAATATTACAGGTGGTTGTTGTGGTACTACACCTGACCATATTCGTGCGATTGCCAATGCGGTTAAAGACATTGCACCGCGTCAAATCCCTGAAACCAAGCCTGCTTGCCGTTTAAGTGGTTTAGAACCATTTAACATTTATGATGATTCACTATTTGTGAATGTCGGTGAACGTACCAACGTCACAGGCTCAAAAAAATTCCTGCGCTTAATTCGTGAAGAAAATTTTGCCGAAGCATTAGAAGTCGCTCAGCAACAAGTTGAAGCTGGCGCGCAGATCATTGACATCAATATGGATGAAGGGATGCTTGATTCGCAAAATGCGATGGTGCATTTTTTGAATCTGGTGGCGTCTGAACCTGATATCTCTCGCGTACCGATCATGATTGACTCATCTAAATGGGAAATCATTGAAGCGGGGTTAAAATGCGTACAGGGTAAACCTGTGGTCAACTCCATTTCCCTAAAAGAAGGTTATGACGAGTTTGTCGAAAAAGCGCGTTTATGCCGTCAATATGGCGCGGCGATTATCGTCATGGCCTTTGATGAAACAGGTCAGGCCGATACCGCTGCACGTAAACGTGAAATTTGTAAACGCTCTTATGACATTTTGGTCAATGAAGTGGGCTACCCCGCTGAAGATATTATTTTTGATCCAAACGTATTTGCGGTTGCAACAGGGATCGAAGAACATAATAACTACGGTGTTGACTTTATTGAGGCGACGGGCTGGATCAAACAGAACTTACCACATGCTATGATTTCTGGTGGTGTTTCCAACGTTTCATTCTCGTTCCGTGGTAATGAACCTGTACGTGAAGCGATTCACTCTGTCTTCCTTTACCATGCCATCAAACAAGGCATGACTATGGGGATCGTCAATGCGGGTCAAATGGCGATTTATCACGATATTCCAAAAGAACTCAAAGAAGCTGTTGAAGATGTTGTTCTGAATCAAAACCAAGGTGAATCTGGTCAAAATGCGACGGAAAAACTGCTTGAAGTGGCGGAAAAATTCCGTGGTCATACAGGTGCACAACGCGAAGCTGAAAACCTTGAATGGCGCAATGAGTCGGTAGAAAAGCGTCTGGAATATGCGTTGGTCAAAGGTATCACCACATATATTGATGAAGATACTGAAGAAGCACGTTTGAAAGCTAAACGTCCACTCGATGTGATTGAAGGTGCATTGATGGATGGCATGAATGTGGTTGGTGACTTGTTTGGTTCAGGAAAAATGTTCCTGCCACAAGTAGTCAAATCTGCACGTGTCATGAAACAAGCTGTGGCTTGGTTGAACCCATACATCGAAGCTGAAAAAGGTAACGCACAGTCTAAAGGTCGTGTTTTGATGGCGACGGTAAAAGGCGACGTACATGATATTGGTAAGAATATCGTAGGCGTGGTTTTAGGCTGTAATGGTTATGATATTGTCGATTTGGGCGTGATGGTGCCTGCGGAAAAAATCTTGCAAACTGCAATTGATGAAAAATGTGACATTATCGGTTTGTCAGGTTTGATTACGCCAAGTCTGGATGAAATGGTATTTGTTGCTAAAGAAATGCAGCGTAAAGGCTTTACCATTCCATTATTGATTGGCGGTGCAACCACATCTAAAGCGCATACCGCAGTGAAGATTGATCCACAATATTCAAATGATGCCGTGATTTATGTGGCTGATGCATCACGTGCAGTGGGTGTTGCAACCACCCTATTATCAAAAGAAATGCGTGGCGACTTTATTACTGAACATCGTGCTGAATATGCCAAAATTCGTGAACGCTTAGCCAACAAGCAACCGAAAGCAGCAAAACTTAGCTATGCCGAATCGGTTGAGAATGGCTTTAAAATTGATGAACACTATGTGCCACCAGAGCCTAACGCTTTAGGTACGCAAGTTATTAAAAATTATCCACTTGAAACTCTAGTTCCTTATTTTGACTGGACACCGTTCTTTATCTCATGGAGTTTGGCAGGTAAATTCCCGAAAATCTTAGAAGATGAAGTGGTCGGCGAAGCCGCAACGGATTTGTATAACCAAGCGCAAGCGATGCTGAAAGATATTATCGAGAATCATCGTTTTGATGCTCGTGCGGTGTTTGGTTTATACCCTGCACAACGTACAGCTGCGGATACGGTGAGTGTGTTTGATGAAGCAGGTCAAAAGGTTACACATACTTTCGAGCATGTCCGTCAGCAATCTGACAAAGTCACAGGTAAACCGAATTTATCTTTAGCCGACTTTATTAGCACCTCAAAAGACAATACCGATTATCTCGGTGGTTTCACGGTATCGATCTTTGGTGCTGAAGAACTCGCCATTGAATATAAAGCCAAAGGTGATGATTATTCTGCCATCCTAGTACAGTCATTGGCTGACCGTTTTGCCGAAGCCTTTGCAGAGCATTTGCATGAACGTATCCGTAAAGAGTTCTGGGGCTATAAAGCCGATGAAACTTTGGATAATGAAGCGCTGATCAAAGAGAAGTATGTCGGCATTCGTCCTGCGCCTGGCTACCCTGCTTGCCCAGAACATTCTGAAAAAGCAGTGTTGTTCGATTGGTTAGGTTCTGAGGAGAAAATTGGAACGAAGTTAACTGAGCATTTTGCAATGATGCCGCCATCCAGTGTCAGTGGTTTCTATTATTCGCATCCTCAAAGTGAATACTTTAATGTGGGCAAAATTGCTCAAGATCAGCTTGAGGATTATGCCAAACGTAAAGGTTGGACACTAGATGAAGCGAAGCGTTGGTTAGCACCGAATTTGGATGATTCGATTGGTTAACTGAGCCTGTAAATTATTTTGTGTAAGTTCTATTTTTTATAAATGATCTTTTAATCGATCATCGAACTGAATCGTAAACCAATTCATTGCTAAACGCCAATTTTGAATTGGCATTGTCCATTTCTTAGCAGCATTGGTTGTTGCTAAGTAAATGACTTTTTTGACTGAATCATCTGACGAGAAGATCTTTCGCTTCTTGGTTGAATGGGCTTTGTTGCACAAACCTAGAGCCTATAAGGTTTATTCAGTCCTATAATTTCAAAATGAATAAACCTACTCCTAAAACTTATCGTACAACCAACTGGTCTTCCTATAATCGCGCTCTCATTAATCGGGGCAACATTTCCATTTGGTTTGATCCAAACACTCAGTGGTATGCACAACCACAAAACAAGCAAGGTCGAAATCAAACTTACTCCGATACGGCTATTCAATGCTGTTTAATGATCAAATCTTTATTTAGACTCTCTTTACGCATGGTCACAGGTTTTGTTCAAAGTCTGATTAAACTTTGTGGATTAAATTGGACCGCACCAGATTACAGTACGCTTTGTCGAAGACAAAAACATATTGATATTGCGATTAGCTATCAAAAAAGTAGTGATGGGCTACATCTACTCGTCGACTCAACTGGCTTAAAGTTTCTAGGTGAAGGTGAGTGGAAACGTAAGAAACATGGACCTGAATATCGTCGCCAATGGCGTAAGCTTCATATTGGCATCGATGCTGAAACCTTGCAAATACGTGCAGTACAGCTTACTACAAATAATGTGAGCGATTCGCAAGTACTCGGTGATTTACTTGCTCAAATTCCCTTAGATGAACGAATTGATTCGGTCTATACCGATGGTGCTTATGACACGAAGCACTGCAGACAAGTCATTCTAGATCGAGATGCACATGCGCTCATTCCGCCAAGAAAAAATGCAAAACCATGGAAAGATCAGAAATTGAGATCTTTAGAGCGGAATGAGTTACTGAAAACAGTTAAACGTTTAGGAAGAACGCTTTGGAAAAAATGGTCTGGTTATCATCGTCGAAGTTTAGTTGAAACCAAGATGCATTGCATCAAACTATTAGGTGATAAATTAACAGCAAGGAGTTTTTCTAGTCAGGTGAATGAGATTCATGCACGCATAGCCGTATTGAACAAATTTACAGAATTAGGTCGTCCTCATACCCAAGTTGTCACTTGAATTCTGTTCAAATGAGCAGAGTGTTATCTTTTAAATCTTTGTGCAACAAAGCCTCTCGGAAATACCAGTTTTTTAAACCAAATTTTTCCTGCCATCCATCTAATAATTCACTTAGCTCTTCAACTTCTTGTGTATTTAAAATAATTCTTGCGCCAAAAATATCATTTAACCAGTTATTTACTGGATATTGATCTGTATTGAGTGAATACCGATTAATCTTATCATCAATACTTTCTAACGTTTTAACACGATAATAATACTGTAATAAAAAACCTTTTTTATTTTTAATCAAATAGGGTCTGTTGACATTTGATGTATAAAAAATAGCGAGTAAGTAAAATTCAATCGCCAAACCAAATTTACTACTCGCTATGCCTCGTACAATGCTGAATGATCAACACTGGTCAAAGTTAGAAACTATTCTGCGTAATTTTGATATTTATCTCAAACGAAATCTTCGAAATTTTATTGAAGCTATTCTTTATCGAATTAGAACAGGTTGCCCATGGCGAGATTTACCACCAGATTTTGGTAATCCAAATTCAATATTTAAAAAATATAGTCGTTGGTCTAAACATAATAAGCTGCTGAAAATATTTAAATTAATCAGTAGACATACAGATAAAGAGTGGATTTTTATTGATGGTTCTCATATTAGGGCGCATCAACACTCTGCTGGGTTAAAAGATCAAGCTATATCAAAAAGCATTGGTGGGAATAGTTCAAAAATACACTTGGCCGTTGATTCTTATGGTAATCCAATTGAAATTATGATCACGAATGGAACAACACATGATGTTAAGGTTGCACCTGAGCTAGTTGAAAAATTAGATTTGGAAAAAACTGAGGTCTTATGTGCAGATAAGGGTTATGATTCTGAACCATTACGAGAGCAAATCAGAGCAACAGATACTGAAGCTAATATTCCACGGAAGTCAAATACTCAGTCCAACAATAATCATATGGATTGGAATTTATATAAAATTAGGCACTTAGTGGAAAATACTTTTGCAAGATTGAAGCAATTTAGAGGAATAGCAACTCGATATGACAAGCTAAAACGTAATTATGAAAATGCGGTTGCTTTAGCTTGCATATACATTTGGTTGCCATTATGAAATGTCAACAGACCCTAGTCATTAATACTTTCGTGTAAATTTAGACGATATTTTGCAATATGTTAATACGGTACACGGGAAATCATTTTAGACAGATTGAACTTTTCAATGTGTCCAATTTCAAAATAATCCTGAGAAAAATCAGCATGAATTTTGTTAATCGTTTCAATCATTAATTCAATTTTATCCAAAATATCTTTGCCCATATTTTTCTCAATATCTAAACAATTTCAAAATTATCAAGTTACCTCACTTTTTTGTAGATTTAGTCCATCTACTTCCTAAAACCATCTAACAAGGCATTGGTAATCGACTTATTCGCTTCCACCGCTCTGGTTTTTTTAGCTTTAGCAGATTGATCGATGACTCTTTCAATTTTTACAGCTTTATATTTACCGTTATTTTCAACAACCATGAATTTGACTCGCTCATTGCGTTTAGGCTCGCCACCTTCAAGTGGAAAATCCGAAATATGAAAGAAAATATCCTGTTCTAAACCGCCAATAAATCCGAATCCTTTTTTCGCATCGTATTGTTTGATTTTTCCCTGATAAAATTCAGATTTCATGATATAAGCCCATAGTTTTACACAATGATCGAATTATACATCAATCTGCATGAATGAAGCAGAGTTGCAAAAGATATCGACTGGTTCAGCCTATCTAGAATAATATTTTGCCGTTTCAACACATCAAATCACGAGAACAAATTATCCCCTGTTGCAGAGGATAATTTGAAAGATGACTTTTACTTTACATGCGTCTTAGGTAAAAAGAATGTCGCTAAACCCAGTAATGGTAAATACGAACACAATTTAAATACCCACTCGATGCCATTGATATCCGCTAAATGCCCAAGTCCTGCTGCGGCAATGCCACTGACACCAAACATTAAACCAAACATCAACCCTGAAATCATACCCACTCGCCCAGGAACAGCTTCTTGTGCATAGACCACCATTGCAGCAAAAGCCGAAGACAATACCAAACCCGCAATGACGGAAAGAATCGTTGTCCAGAATAAATCTGCATACGGCATCAACAAGGCAAACGGTGCCATTCCGACAAAAGAGACCCAAATCACCGCTTTACGTCCAATCTTGTCGCCAATTGGGCCGCCTGCAAAGGTTCCCACTGCAACCGCTGCCAAAAAAGCAAATAGATGCAGTTGCGCAGTGGCTAAACTGACATGAAATTTATGTATCAAGTAAAAAGTAAAATAGTTGCTAATACTGGCGATATAAGTAAATTTAGCAAACATCAACACGCAAATCGTGCCAATTGCCAAGGTTAATTGGCGACCATGCAATTTACTACTGGCATTGACAATACGTGAAACCGCCTGCGTTTTGGCATGACGAATCGTCCATTGACTGACGCGAGTTAATATCCAGATGGCTAATAATGCAAAAACCACTAAGCAAGCAACTGCATGTTGTCCAAATGGCACAATAATCAATGCCGCCAATAGAGGGCCAATTGCCGTTCCCGTATTCCCACCCACCTGAAAAGTAGATTGTGCTGTACCAAACCGCCCGCCTGATGCCATACGTGCAACACGTGAAGCCTCTGGGTGGAAGGTCGATGAACCTACTCCAATCAAAGCCGAAGCAATTAATAACACGGTAAAGGTAGGCGAAAATGCGAGTAACAAAATTCCCAGAAACGTCACACACATGCCCATTGGCAATAAATATGGTTTGGGGTGTTTATCGGTATACAGTCCAATCCACGGTTGCAATAAGGATGCAGTCACCTGATAGACCAGTGAAATCAATCCGACCTGCGTAAAACTTAAGGCAAAGTTGGCTTTGAGCATGGGATAAATGGCAGGCAGTACCGCCTGAATCAAATCGTTGAGTAGATGTGCAATCGCGACAGCACCGACCACTTTAACAATCATCACTTGTGGCTGTGCATTAATATTTGTATTTTCCATGATATTTTCTTTCAACGGTATTGAAGACGTCATCCCAAGAAACTCCAATCATTGTTTAACTGAGCTTGCTATTGTAATCTGTCGTTTATACAGCTATCTTCCAATAATCATTGTATAAGTGACAATTTCAGTCTCATCATGACACCATCTCATCCGCAACCTGAATTAATGATCGGTCTTTCCTCTGAGCATCGTTATCGAGAAGTGACCTATGCCCATGCACACGTGCAGGCACAATTGCTGTATGCATCTAAAGGAACCATTCAGGTTTTAACCCATGATCAAGTCTGGATTATGCCGCCCATGTGTGCATTATGGATTCCTCCGCGGGTTGAACACAGTGTGATTTCTTTAAGCCATGTACAGTTAAACACTGCGTTGGTGGAACAAAATGCCGCTCAAGCAATGGGTCAAACTTGTTTTTTGATTCGAGTCAGTAATTTATTACATGAATTACTCATTCGTTTTAATGAACTAGATCAGCTTAGAAAAAATGATTCCGCTCCCTTTCAAGCGCTTTCCCAAGCCTTACAACTGATTATTTTTGATGAAATCCAGAGAGCTCATTCTTTAGCAGTGCAAATTCCGTGGCCAAATGACAAACGCCTGATCAAGATTTGCGAAAGTTTGTTGCAATCGCCCGATCAATTAAAAGATTTAAATACTTGGGCAGATGAAATTGGCACCAGTTCCCGCACACTCATGCGAATGTTCCAAAAAGAAACAGGACTTTCATATCGAGCATGGATTCAACAAATGCACATTGCTTTAGCTTTAAGTAAAATTGCAGATGGCTTATCCATAAGTCAGATTTCAGAATCTTTGGGATATACCAATGCCAGTGCATTTAGCGCGATGTTCAAGCGGCATTTAGGCAAAACACCGCAACACTTTAAAACTGAAACGATATCAAGTTCATTGATTTAATTGTGAAGACCTTTTTTTTTGTTCAAGTAAATCATCTAAATCCTGATACACATGTAATACCCGATCCTTATGTGTGCGGGCATGATCCAAGCGTTGTTCAGGGTCGACCAAAAGCAAGCTATGACCATCATCGATCAAACGATCAACGCCTTCTAAAAACATACGTTTACCGACATCATGGATCAATGAAATCTGGGTTAAATCGATAATAATCGTACTTTGATCAACAGGTTCACGCTGAAAAATACGCAATAACATTTCAGCTTCAGTAAACTTCAAGACTCCGCGTAATACATAAACACTCAGTGATGCATCTTGTCCAGTCCGATAATGACTCTGAACAATGGTTTGTGCAGAAGGTGTCCCCTCCATCAGGTGCAGCCCCATATCACGGCTCAGCCGTTCCATCATATCAATCCCACGGACACTATTACCATGTTCATCCAGTTTGGGTGAAAAGGCTGCGATACTCACCTGACCGGGCAATACACCTAAAATTCCACCTGCCACGCCACTTTTAGCAGGAATACCAACTGTTGTCAGCCAGTCACCTGCGGCATCATACATACCACAACTCATCATCACACTAAGCACTTGGCGCACCACTGAACGGTTCAATAACCGTTTTCCAGTCTGAGCATCCACGCCACCATTGGCGAGTACGCTGCCCATACGCACCAAATCTTTTACCGTCACTAAGATTGAACATTGGCGAATATAACCATTCACAATATCCACAGGATCCGTTTCCAGAATTCCAACGGTTCAAAGCATATAACCAATCGAAAGATTACGATAAGCCGTTTTAATTTCTGAATGATATACGGAATCATCAAAACATAATTCACGTCCTGCCAGTTCGCTCATAAACTGGCGTAAAATTTCTGCACTAGATACATTTTCTTTAACTGGAATCAGAGAGTGCGTGGTGATTGCACCCGAATTAATCATTGGATTTTTAGGACGGCCATCTTTTCCCAGTGAAATTTCATTAAAAGCCTCTCCAGAGGGTTCAACACCGACTTTTTCTAATACCTCATCGATACCCAGTTGTTGTAATACATAAGCATAAGTAAAAGGTTTAGACATCGACTGGATGGTAAACTCAACGTCATCATCACCGACTGAATAAATCTCACCATCGACGGTCGACATGGCTAAGGCCAAACGATGTGGACTGGCATTCGCCAACTCTGGAATATAATCAGCCAGATGTCCGCTATCATCTCCATCACATTCATCAAGCACATGTTCCAGATAATCTGGTAAAGGAGTTTTCATACAAACAACCTATTCTATTCATTATTTTGCATTTAATTTTGATGGTACAGGGTATTGATAATCTTAAATTTATATCTTTTGTAATGATTTTTAGTTCTATCCTATTTATTCGATTCACTGTGTAATGTGGGGTAAATCATCCCACCATCTAAATATCATCACAACGATCAATGTCAGTCACATTTTAAATTGAATCAAATCAACAATACGCACACCAGATCAGTTTAAGCGTTCCACAAATAAGACTCCATTTAAATGATCTACTTCGTGTTGCACAATGCGAGCAGGAAAACCTTCAAAAGCGGTTTCGATGACTTCACCATACAACGACTGATAACGCACTCGAATAGAATAAGCTCTTTCGACCTCACCTCGTTCGTTTGGCACACTTAAACAGCCTTCTTCACCTAAACACGTATTTGGGGATAATTCCAAAATTTCAGGATTCACCATGACCACAGCATCCATTTCTGGTGCATCGGGATAACGTGGGTTCGGACGCGAAGCCACAATAATAATTCGTTTGGAAATATATACCTGTGGTGCTGCAATACCTACACCATGGCGCTCAAGCATGGTCGTCTGCATGGCAGCAGCTAATTGTAATAGCCACTCACTATTAAACTCGGATTGAGCCACAGGTGCAGCCTGAAGTTTCAAGATTGCTTCACCGCGCTGGGCAATAGGTAAAACGGTAGCCATTTAAATAGACCTATGATCATGTCATGTTTATTTTGCGTTTGAAATTTCGTTGTGACAAGTCTAATGATCACCTCAATCAGTCCATGCTTTGTCTGACATGTTTTTTCAATCCATCTTTAAATCAGTTGAGATTTAAATTCAGCCAATGGATCATTTCAAAATGATGAGCCATTCTTTTGCAAAAATTGTTCAGTTTTTTTGTAGCGCTGCAATGATGAGTTTTGTAGTACAGCATCAATCACTTCTAATACACCTTGCTGCTCGTTAGTTGGGGCAAAATATTGTGCGGTTTGTTTGAGTTTTGGTACAGCATTCGCCATAGCAAAACCATATCCCGCCATTTCAATCATTTCTTGATCATTGTAATTATCCCCTATTGCCAAAACCTCCTGATGATCAATACCCCATTTTTGTTGTAAAAACTGTAAACCGTAGGCTTTATGCCGGTTTGGAATAATAAGATCGATAAAACCAAAACCACTGGAGACCATTTTTGCAGCAGTGTGTTGAATATAAGGTTTTTCAGACAGATCATCCAAAATTTGTTGATTATTGTCTTGGATTGTCGTTAGGGTAACTTTACAAATCTGATCATGCACCTGTAACAGATCGTCAACCTGCTGAAGTTGCTTAAAATAAATGTTGAGTTTTTGCTGAGTTTTTTCACTGACATTGTGCTGAATATAAGCGCAGTCTTTGGCACATAAAATGAGATTTTGGGCATAATCAGGAATTAAATCTTGTAGGATCTGTTGCAAAATCTCTGGACTAAAATGATCGTAATTTAAAGTTTGCGTCCTATCGACCACATAAGCTCCATTTTCGGCCACAAATGCCATGTCATTGGCAATTTCTGGGAAATAGGCTTTTAGGGTGTAAAGCGGATTGCCACTGGCCGCAACGAAATGAATTCCACGCTGTTGAAGCTGTGAATAGTGTTGCAAAAATCGGGCTTTGTCGTATTTCTTCTCTGAATTTAAAAACGTTCCATCCATATCAACTGCAATAAGCTTGACTGGCATTTAAACCTCGTATCTTGATAATCATTAATCTTGCATCAGCTTTCTTTCAATCGGCTTATTTTGCGCACTTTTTTATTTCTCTCTATCGGAGAAAGTAAAAAAATCCAAAGCATGATGAAAACTCTATTATGATTATCCTATCAGGAGATCACCGTTTTATGAACTGATAATACATGGGCTGATCAAGTTCTTAAGCTGGGTCAAGCCTATTTAAATACAGGATATGTTTACTTTTAATCTTATTTTCAGCTTTTGTTTTTATGCTCATTTACACAAAAACAAATCGAATTTTAAAATCATGAATACTACGCAGCTTTTCTTGGGATTAATCTTTAGCTGTATTGGCTTAGGCTATTTTATGTATGGCAAAAAGCAAAAAGTGATTGTGCCTTTGGTATGTGGTCTGGTACTGATGATTTTTCCTTACTTTATTGAAAATGTCACCTTACTCAGTGTGATTGGAATTGTACTCTCGATTATTCCTTATTTTGTACGTTTATAATGTCAATCCATTGATTCTCAACAATACACTTTTTTCATAACTTCATTTTTATTTTCCCTATGAGAGAAAAATAAAGAGAGTTTAAATAATGATGAAAAAAGTCTATTAGGCTGACTTCAATAAGATTGCGTTGGTTGTTTATTTACTCCATTCTAGCGAATTGTGTAGAGTAGAACTGCCTTACTTTTAATTTAAATTTCAAGTAATATCAGGCCCATCATTTTACTTTTGAATCATGACAGCATGGATGCTATTCCTCATCTTTCCACTCAGGATAAACGAACTCTTGCGCTCTCCTCACTCGGCGGTGCATTAGAGTTTTATGATTTTGTCATCTATGTCTTTTACGCCAAGATCATTTCGGATTTATTTTTTCCAAGCACTCTAAGTCCTTTTTGGGCGATGCTGAATACTTATGGCATTTTTGCAGCAGGTTATTTTTTTCGGCCTTTAGGTGGTGTGGTGATGGCACATTTTGGTGATTTGGTCGGGCGTAAACGACTATTTTCACTGTCAATTTTATTGATGTCACTGCCTACTCTAATGATTGGGCTACTACCCACTTTTGAATCGATTGGTTATTTTGCACCAGTTTTATTATTGTTGATGCGCGTGATACAAGGCATCGCTATTGGTGGAGAAATTCCCGCGGCTTGGACATTCGTTTCAGAACATGTCCCAGAACGGCGCATTGGGCTTGCTAACGGCTTATTAACCGCAGGTTTATCTTTAGGAATTTTACTGGGTTCACTGATGTCTTTGTGGATTTCATTACAGTTTACTGAAACAGTAATACATGACTGGGCATGGCGAATTGCCTTTATCGCAGGCGGAATTTTTGGGTTATTTGCCCTATATTTACGCAGTTACTTAAAAGAAACCCCCGTATTTAAAGCCATGCAAGCCCGTAAACAACTCTCCAAAGACTTACCAATTAAACAAGTCTTGATAAATCATAAAGCAGCAGTGATTATTGGCATGTTGTTTACCTGGTTTTTAACGGCTTGTGTCGTCGTGATCATTTTAGCCATGCCTAATTTGCTTACCACCGTTTTTGGCTTTGATCGGGCTAGTGCATTTCAAATGCAAAGTGCAGCAATTATCATGCAAATGTTGGGCTGTATTTTAGCAGGAACCTTGGCTGATCGTTTTGGCTGTGCCAAAGTGATGATGATGGGTGCAACAGCGCTAGCTGTTGTGGCTGCGTTTTTTTATCACAGTTTGGGGCATGCCAGTCACATCATTATTTTCATGCTATACATGTTACTGGGATTATGCTCAGGGACTGTGGGCATGGTGTCATGCAGTATGGTGAAAATGTTCCCTGCCCCTATTCGTTTTTCAGGGATTTCATTTTCGTATAATGTGTCTTATGCGGTTGTGGGCGGTTTAACCTTGCCACTAATTCAAATTTTAAGCCAGTACAGTGATATTGGAGCAATGTATTATATCGTTGCTTTAGCCATAATGGCGTGTCTCACAGCAGTCGTCTTTAAGAAGAAATTCGAATCATCAAACAGCATTAAGCATGTCATTTAAACCATTGCTAAAGCTCATGACGATCAATCATCACGAGCTTTGATGCGCATTAAAGTGTTTTTAAAAATTCCAGACCACGCTTAAGCTCAAGTTCGTTGATTGAATGTCCTAAACCTTTATAAGTTTCAAGTTCGACATTAAAACCCGCTGCACGTAGCGCCTTAAAAGCATCCTGACTTTCATACACAGGAATAACTTCATCTGCTTCACCATGCATTAGACTCACTTTTGCCGTATTGTTGGCATTGGCTTCAATCGGAGAAGCCAATCGTCCAGAAAAGTCAATGACTGCTGCAATTGGCCAACGACCAGAAGCAACGGCATCCAGCGACATCATGGTTCCTTGAGAAAATCCACAAAAAACCACTTGATTAAGCCGATCAGCAAAACCTTGCTCCTCCAGTATCCGCTGTACTGTTTGATCGAAATATTCTCGTGCTTGCTGAATACGTTCAAAGCGATTTTCTTCGGTAATTCCAGTTAGACTAAACCATTCAAACACTTCATGGCTATGCATAAAAGGAAAAGGCGCATTTGGCGATGCAATACTTAAATCTTCAATCTGACGCTGCCAATATTGTGCAATCGGCAATAGATCACGCCCATTGCTACCGACCCCATGAAACATGATTACTAGTTTATTCGTCATCTGATCTCATCTCCAATATTCAATGTCATCTATCTTAATTCGCTCTTGTTACCAATGCTTGATACATTCATATCGATCTTGTAATGCCCTTGCTTCATTTCGATGCTTAATTTTTTTATTTTGTATCGCGTTTGGTATTGAATCAAAATATAAAATTCATCTGCACCGTCATCTAATCCAGAAACGGCCCAAGTGGTACCTTTAGGAAAATCTTGCAGCCATTTGGCTTTATAAACATCTGAAACAGAATCAAAATCCAGATAATTCTCTGGTGTTTGGCAAATTTTTTCAGCCAATTGATCAAAGCATTGCTGCTTATACTGTTCCAGATCAAATATTGTCATATTACTAATTTTGTCTGTTGCTTACGCTTAACCTGCTCCCATTGCCACCAACCGAAGGCAGCCATAAGGACAAATGCAGCATATAAACCTGCGGTCAGATATAAGTCTTTATAAATAAACATGCCCACATAAACAATATCGACAAATACCCACAAAATCCATGTGGCAATGTGCTTACGACTGGTCCAATACGTTGCCAATAGACTAAATGCTGCCAGTTGAGAATCTAACATCGGCACAGCCGCATCGGTAAAGTGTTTTAAGCTGAGACCAAAAATCACCCCGCCCACTGCTGTTATCAGCATTTGTATAATGACGAGCTTAGGACTAATCGGTTCTATCCGAATATCATGATCAACCTGTTTACCTTTGAGCCAGTGATAAAAACCATAAAAGTTCACCACCATAAAGAAAAATTGTAGGATGGTTTCGCCGTATAGCTTAAAAGTAAAAAATAAATAGGCATATAAAACAAAAGCCAAAAAGTTAAACCACCAGCACCACATATTGCGTTTAATGGTGAGACCAACGCCAATCACGCTAATTATCACGGCAACAATCTCAAGTGGAGACATGTTCTATGCATCAAAAAATGGAAAGCGCTATTATGAAATGTTTCTGACTATACGCAAATGATTTCTATTCGCTAAGTGAATTATTTTAAAACCCAGTCCGATAAACGATTGCTCAAATTAATCGCCAAAGTATCGACATAACGACTATAAAGATCGGCAGAGATGATCAATGCAATAAAAAAAAGTAAGATTGCCCAAATTGCAGCCGCGTCATAGCCCCAACCTAGCGCAATAAAAGAGTTAAATAAGGGCAGACATACACAGTACATGAGTAGTAAATGCAATAAATAAATTGAAAATGACAATTTACCTAAATACACACAAACGCGATTATCCAGCTTTTGCGATAGCATCGGATTCATCAGGATGCTATACACAATCAAAATCCCTGCAATAAAATTACAATACTCGTAAGTTCGCTCGCCCACCAAAACATAAATCCAGTGATACGCCAGACTGGTATTGTGCGCTCCAGCCAAATAAAGTCCGAATAGCAATAACAATAGCGCAACTAGTGATGAACGAATAACACGACCATATAGAAATATCAGCGAACCAATGAGAAAACACAACAATCCCAAATAAAGCTCTTGGCTCTGAAAGAAAATTGAGGTCGTTGGAAACAGTAAAATCAGCGGTAAAAATAGTCGCTTATCCAGACTGTAAATATATAACAATCCAAATAACAAAAATGAACCGAGTAACTCCACCTGCATCGTCCAAAGTACCCAGTTGAGACTGGATTCTGCAAATAGAAATGATCCAATCGTCCCTTCATAAATCGCTTGGGAAAAACCAATGTCTTGGGTCGCTAAAACTTTTAGCCAATACTGCACATGAGAGCTGTCAATATCACTAAACTGCAATGCTGCCCATAATAAGATGCATGAACCTAAAGCAGGAATCGCTAAACGCGGATAACGTTTCACCATCATCGATTTTAGCTTTGCTTGCATATTACGACTATTACAAATCACATAAGACAAAATAAAGCCGCTTAACACAAAAAAAACATAGACCGCAGCCGTACCTGAATACCAAAAGGCAAAAGGCGAATGGTGAATAAAATGTACCCATGCATTACTGGCAATTTCATGTTCATCAAAATGATGTAAATAAGGGTAGAAACTTAAGCTCAGATGTGAAAATACCACAGCCAGACAGGCTAACCCGCGAATACTTTCAACTGCATTAAGTTTAACGGACTTATCCATTATGAGACATCTTCATCTTTCAATTGCACGCTCTTCATTCATTCCCTTTATTCTGACAGGTGGTAACTCATCTCCTGTCTATAACTTAGACTTACGATCAATCCATGAGTTACAGCAAGTCTTTTTGTCATTTGAATTACACTATTTCCTTGTAAATCCAAATACCTAATGTAAATGCCAGCTTGTTTGAAACAAGCTGGCATTTTGCAATGAGCAACAAGTGCGAATCTACTTAATCAATATGCGTGATTCGACCCATTTCGTCATGATGCACGACACTGATTTTTTGCGCACGACCCTGATGAATCTGGGTTTCATCCAGTTCAAAATATCGTGCATAATCAGTTACATCCTTTTCAAGCGTTCGCTTGACACTTTTCGCAGGGACATAATTGCTCCACAGTAACAACGCAACAGCACAGGCAATCAATGAAGTGATGCCGTGTTCCAAGCCCAGACTAAGGGCATGGAAAATCTGATGGATGAGATGGCTTTTTTCTAGCTCGACAAGCGCCCAAACCAGAAGAAATGGACGCCATAAGAGTAACCATGCACCCCACATCATCATCGTAGAGGTATTTGATACATAGCGTCTGTGCCATGGCAACTGATGGCGCACGTCGATAATCAAATTGTTAGATTTCATGAAATTTTCTCGAAAACATGCTTAATATCTACATGCGCATGCCACGGTCAGGACTGACCCAGCGCGCGCGTTTTTCATCACCACGAAGCAGGACTTTTGGAAACGCCACGATTGTAGCAGTAATGGTAATTAACCAAAACACAAACGGGTACCAAATCATCCAGTAGTAGTTTTTACCTAAATTAGGCTCATAACGACTGTCCATCCATTTGCTTAAAGCAAACTGAAGTAAACAGGTCGCACCTAATAATATTCCGCTGCCATAAGGTAAAAATGGCGAGCTGATTCCAGACAATTCTCCAAGCGGTACTACAAAATGTAATAACCAGAGAATTGCCATAATAAGCATCAAATATGACCAGACCAGTGTTAGACATAATTCAAACATCAGCGGCCATAAAAAATTCAGTTTTGGCTTAAAGAACACGTCCAGATTTTTGACTAAAACCTGCGCGCCTCCCATAGCCCAGCGCAAACGCTGTTTCCATAAACCATTTAAGGTTTCAGGCATTAAAATCCACACCAATGCATTGGGTTCAAAACGAATATCCCAACCAGCGCGTTGCAGTTTCCATGTGATATCGATATCTTCAGTCAACATATTCGGTGACCAATAACCGACTTCATGTACTGCACTCTTACGAAAAGCTGTAATCACACCCGAAACCGTGAATAATCGTCCGAAACTACGCTGCGCACGTTTGATCATCCCAACAATAGAAGAAAACTCACCGACCTGAATCCGTCCCAATAAAGTAGAACGAGTTCGGATACGAGGATTTCCTGTGACCGCAGCTACAGTTCGATCTTGCAGAAAATGACGAATCATCCATTTGGCTGCATGTGGATCGAGCAAGGCATCACCGTCAATTCCAATCAAAAACTCAGCTTGAGTCAATAAGCTACCTGCTTGTAAAGCCACAGCCTTGCCTTGATTTTGCGCCAAATGAACCACACGTAACTTTTCAAATCGTTCAGCCAGACGGTCAAGCACTTCGGCAGTATTATCCGAGCTCCCATCATTGATCGCAATCACTTCAAAGTTAGGATAATCCAGACTGAGCGCATGGCTAATCGTTTCTTCTGCATTATCCCCTTCATTAAAGCAAGGAATAAGCACCGCCACCATTGGATAAACATCTAATTCCGCTGGTTGCTGATATGGGGGCTCTTTACGCTCTTTCCAATAAAAGATCAGCGCACCCATCATCCACAAATACGACATAAACAGCGGATAATAGAACACAAAGTTCAGTGCTGAATGCCATAAATGCTGTAAGGTTGTTGACATGGTCAATTCCTGCTACGGGACTAACTTTGAAGGTTTAGTCGCAAATACATCATGCAACATTTGGGTATCTGGATGATCTTTAAACGGATCATCTGGATAATATCCAACGTGCATAGCCCCCTGACTGTACAGGGAACGAATCGTATCGACGAGTTCTTGCGATGGCACAGGTTGATTGGTGCGCCAGTTAGTCGCCTGTAACTCAAATACGGTTTTTTTGATTCCGTTTGGATATTGTTTTACACGTTTCACAATATCCTGATAGAACTTGGTCGGATCTTCTGCTTGTTCCATGTAAGGCATGGCCATAATTGCAGTAAAATCGTAACGTTTTAGTGACTGCTCCAGAGACTGGGAGTACCAGTTTTCTGCATAAGGAGATAATGCGACTTGCGCATACAAATTACGGGCGGTCATCAAATAAGGCTGATAATAACGCACATCGGAAGCAAGCTTCATGGCAAAGTTATCTATGGTCTTGATTTTTAAATCAGTCCATTTAGATAACAAGGCATCATTATTCCGAATTTTTTCCAGATCAGTTGGCAAGCCTGCTTTGGCATAGGCTTTCAATGCATCTGGACTCGCATCTTCATAATCAGATAACGTGGTATCGTCATGAAACAGTATACCATCAAATGTGGAATATTTTGCCAAGTCAGTATAAATTCCTTCGATCACTTTACGTGCTTCAGGTGAATACGGACTTAAACGAATATATCCCATATTCAAATGGTCACTGTCTTTAGGCTGTTGAGTCACCACCAGTTTTTTAGAGGCTGGATTATTTTTCGGCAATTCCCATGCCATCAAAGGCATCCACGCATAAACACGATTGACACCTGTCCGTGTTGAAATCTGCCATGCGACACGATTAAACAAATCAGCGCGCATCGGAACATAACGATTTGGGAAATACACCATATCGGCAGAACCATTGGCATCTGGATCAGAAAAAGCTTGAAGATAAACTGTATTGACACCAGAGGCACGAATCCGATCTAAAACATGTCCCAAATTGCGTTCAATCTGTGCAGGATCAGGATCATAGATATAATCCAGATCGATATGCATGATTTTTTGCGGACGATTATTATCGGTCAGGTTCATTTGACGCGTTAAAATGTCTTGCGCCAAATCATCGGTACTTTCGCCTTTCATCACCAAAATACGACTGAGGTGCCCTAAAGATTTGGTCACATGATCTGGACCATCATCAAGTGTAATGGTAATTGGCATACCGAGTTTTTTAGCAATACGCACAGTTTCCATGTTATAGCGACCATAAGGCCAGACCATGACTCGTGGTGCCCGAATACCGTTGGCTTTAAACGTATCGATATTTTTCTTTAAATCATCACTAATGCGCTTTTCATAGGCACGATCAGACTCATAAGTTTTGGTTTTTGCATCATAAATACGTGTGGTTGCCGCAGGTTCAGAGTTGCCTTGTGGATTTCCCATGACACCATGATGCAAATCATAACTGTGGCTACCGATTTCGATTAAGCCACTGTCCTGCATTTCTTTAATTTCTTTCCAGCTTAATAATTTGCTGCGTTCAAGTTTTTCATCACCAAACTGCACCATTTTATTCGGCTTAACTTCCAGCCATTTTCCAACGACCGCTAATACCGCTGGGATTTTACGCGCTTTTAAAATCGGATAGGCATATTGATAAAATGATTGATAGCCATCATCCACAGTAAGTAATACAGGTTTAGGTGGAAGTTTGAGTTTACCTTCATTGGCTTTAATCAATTGATCTACACTAATAAAGTGATAACCGTTTTTAATCAGCCAATCCAGATGCATTTCAAAACGCTGTGGCGTTACAGCATAATCTGGAATAACCTCATCCTTAGATGTTATTTCATGATAACCAATAATCGTGAGAGTCGACACATCGATTTGTGGTTCTTCTTCGGGTGCTTCACCTGTATGTGGATCAGTCACAGCTGGGATCTCCGCTGCTGTAGGCAAATCTGTTGTTGCAGGCGTTTCCGCATAAACAGAACTGACTCCTATAGAACCGAACAATAATGAAATGCTCAGAGTTAAAGATTGCAAGGGAAATCGTGTTGGCATAGAAATATCATCTTTCAATTCGGGTTATTTTCTGAAGGCTTTGTCTGATCGAAAATATCTATTTTTCTATCCACAATCCATTGCTTTTGACAGAAATCCATCAGGCTTTTAACAGTGTCAGTTATACTAATCAAATCTGAAAAGAAACTTAAAAATTTTTGTAGGTTTTTCTTAACTTTACAGTCATATTGCAAGCTATAAAAAATTTTTAGATGAATATTCAAACATTTGTTTTTGTACAAAAAACACTCAAAAACCATTACAATCCATTGATTATTTTTGCATAAAAAAAGATGGCAAAATTACCATCTTTCTTATAAGAAAATTACAATAAATTATAATCACTTCACTTAGTTTTTCTTAAAAATGTGACAAAACGTTCATATCACCATTTAATAAACTTTGTTCATAAATCCCTTTTATTCATCCCTAGGGAAGAAAAATAAAGAGCGTTCAAACCATCATGAAAGAAGTCTAATATTCAATGATTGCAAAATTCGGATTTTCAGCCATTTGCTCCAGATAATAACGTTCTTTTTGATACAAATATTTATATAAACGATTAATCCACTGTCCACGGCGGAAAATTTTGATCTTTTTATTGACCCCATCATAATCCAATAAAGTGATCGGCTCTCCTTCTTGAAATAGAGTGATACGATAATTTGCGGACTGATGCGGATGCATGGATAATGTCTCTTTAATCAATTCAACTTTATAGTCTTCATCTAGCCAATAATGCTTATCAAAATTAACTTTTTCTTGCACCCACAATCCAGGATACTCATCCTCAGTGGTATCAATCATAAAGAAGTGGTGTAGCTCTTTTAAAAGCTCTGTCGCGGTTAAATCAGAATAATCATTCATCGTCGTGGTCTCTCTTATTGTTACTTTTATTTTAGAATTTATATGAAGCCAAATTTTCAAAGTTTGTTAGAAAATATTTAGCTTCGCTTTGCATTTATAGCATTCAGTTGTATTTTGCCTATTGATCTAATTTTACACAAATAAAAGTCAAATAAATCACATAAAATTGTTGTAAATTTATTTAAATTTCGCCTCAACCCTTAAAAGTATTCTGAAAAATATGTGTTCAAGATTAGGTTAATTTCTTCTATGAATGAAGGTATTGTATTTTTATGCGTTCTATCTGTATGCGTTAACTCTATTTGATGATGCCTTTTGAATTAGATGAACCTAACTTAATCGTTCAACATCCCATTGCATTTCATCAATTTAAACAAGCAAATCTCTTCTAACTCTGCTTAGGTTTAGCTCGGACTATTCTTTTTTATGATGTTAAAAATTTAAGATATATAAGACTTCTTTCATCATTGTTTAAACTCTTTTATTTTTTCTTGCATAGGGAGAAATAAAAGGGACGTAGAAAGAAGCCTATTGATTTTTATTCATTTAAACATCACATTTTAAAATGTGCCATAACATAAATTGCTCATACACATCGAACCTACAATATCGGAATAAAAGATCCGATGTGAGAGATGATTTAAAGTTTAATCATCACGCGTTTTGACATCGAACAATTCAATTTCAAAGATAAGATTTGAGTTTGCAGGAATAATTTTACCCATCTTGCGCTCACCATACGCAAGGTGCGAAGGAACGATTAACTTACGTTTGCCGCCAACTTTCATTCCCATGATGCCCTGATCCCAACCTTTAATCACACGACCAGTGCCAATGACACATTCAAAGTATTGACCACGATCTAGTGAAGAATCAAACTGTGTTCCATCTTCAAGCCAGCCTGTATAATGTGTGGTAATTAAAGCTCCTTTAACGGCTTCTTTACCCTCTCCTACTTTCAAATCGATAATTTCTAGTTCTGCGGTCATGACACATTTCTCCAGATCAAATAACGTGGCTTATCTTGTCAAGATTATAACCCTTGTAACTGTGTCCATTGAATCACAACTTGTGCCTGATCACCGATGAGTGTCCACTCACCATCCATCACGTTCAGTTGTAATTGCATGGTACGCTGACTAAGTTGCTCAAGTTGTGCTGAACTCTCTGCTGAAATTTGCCAGACTTCCACATTTTCAAGGGTTTTAATTTTAGGATTTCTTTTCCACCATTCATCGACTTGTGAGCCATAAGCAATCACAGCCACCTGTTTACAACGCGCAGCCGCTTTTTTGACTTTATCTTCAGACGGCAAACCCACTTCAATCCACTGCTCAAGTAAACCTGTTAAGTCTTTTTTCCATAAAGCAGGTTCATCGGTTTCAAATAAATCCTTGGTAAATTCGAGTTGTTCATCTGCATAACGTGCAAATGCCACGATACGAACCATCAAACGCTCTAAAGTTTCAGAAGGATGCAGCGCTAATGTGAGTTGATAATCACCATATTGATGCTGATCCATATCTGCAATATTTAAGTCTGCTTTATAAATTGTTGCTTTTAGCGCCATAATGAAACTGTCCATTTTTGATGGGCGCTAGCATACCCGATTTTAGCAATCAGATTGAAGTTATCGTTTTCATCTATTTATTCAAATTTCCTGACATTGCAGCATTGTTCGATCTTTAGTTATTTTCTTTTTTTGATGGTCCAATCTAAAACTGGCGAGCTTTTTGCAATGTTTGGGGAAATTTTCGATGATGAACCTGTACAATGTGGCAAAAAATTAAATCCAGTCTTTTTCTTCAAGTCATTATTGCATTGATTTTGGGGATCGTAATTGGTCTGAGTTTTCATGATTTTTCTTTAAATTTAAAGCCATTAGGTGATGGTTTCATTTCTTTGATCAAAATGCTGATCGCCCCTATCGTGTTTTGTGTTGTGGTATTGGGTATTTATGGTGCAAGTGATATTAAAAAAATGGGAAAAGTTGGTGCAAAAACCATTCTCTATTTTGAAGTAGTCACGACTATCGCCCTCATGCTGGGCATTGCCGTCGCTTATATCTTCAAACCTGGCGTCGGAATGAATATTGATATTACTAAGCTCGACAGTAAGGATTTAAGTACTTATACCGAACGTGCACACGCGATTAGTTCAGGTTCAGATTTTATTTTGCATATCATTCCGAAAACCTTATTCGGTGCCTTTACCGATGGCGACATTCTTCAAGTCTTACTGATTGCCATCTTATTTGGTGTCAGTCTGCTGCTGATTCCTAAACAATTTTCATCACTGGTCTGTCAATCCATCGAAGCTTTTTCTGAAGTTTTATTCAAGATGATGGGACTCATTATCCGTCTCGCACCTTTAGGCGTTTTAGGTTCGGTGGCCTATACCACAGCAAAATTTGGACTAGACTCGCTCATGCAACTGGGCTATCTGGTGATTTTGTTTTATTTGACCTGTATTGTCTTTGTGGTAGTGATTTTGGGTTCCATCCTTAAACTTGCAGGTTTAAATATTTTCAAGTTTTTAAACTACTTTAAAGATGAACTTTCCATTGTTTTAGGTACAGCGTCTTCAGATTCTGTTTTGCCACAAATCATGAAAAAGCTCAGAGCGCTTGGTATTAAAGATTCAACGGTCGGCTTGGTCATTCCAACGGGTTATTCTTTTAATCTGGATGGATTCTCCATCTACTTAACTTTGGGCGTTATTTTCATTGCACAAGCCTGCAATATTGATCTTTCCATGCATGACCTACTGGCTATTTTATTGGTTTCACTGGTGACATCTAAAGGCGCGCACGGTATTCCAGGTTCAGCCTTGGTGATTTTAGCCGCGACTTTATCGGTAATTCCAAGTTTACCTGCCATTGGTCTGGTACTTCTTCTTTCGGTGGATTGGTTTATTGGAATTGTCCGGGCCTGTACCAACCTCATCGGCAACTGTGTTGCGACTGTTGTCATCGCACACTGGGAAAAAGATATTGACCATGCACAGGCGAAAGCAGTGTTAGATCAAAAATAAATTGACTTATAAACCTCAAATAATCTTAAACATAGAATAGAAACCTGATCAGGTTTCTATTCTCGCAGCCAATAAATCAGTTTCCAGTTTGAGCCAGTTGTGCTCATGCTGACTAATCATTTCAATGCGGTTATCAATATTTTCTTCACCCGTTTTATAATTAAACTGTTTCGGGTTGCAATTAAAATACATCCAGCCCTGATGGGTATGAAAAATGGCTTTTATACGCAACCAATTCTGCTGTTCGCATAACACATCCAATAATCGGTCAAAATTAAAGATCCAACGACGCGGAAATTTCCAGCCAGCAACCATATAACCCTGCGCGTGTTCTACATAATGGTAAGGTAATTCTTTGATTTCAATTGCTTGTTCCGCAGTCGACTGTTGTCTTTGCTGGATCAGTAAGGGCTGAATTTTACGTTCACGGATAACATGTGCCAGATCAATCTGTTTTAGCTGAAGCTCCCCATGCGCGGCACTTAACCATTGTTGTTGGTAAACCTCATATTCTTGTTGAAGTTGCAACAATGCCTGATCATCGTCAAAGGTCATCACATCTGTATGCGAAATGACGACTATTTCAGCGGCCTTGATCTGATCTTCATAGAGATTTTGTTTGACCCAATTACTTTCATGTAATCGACTGCCATCCACCACTGTGACCAATGCCCGCATATCCAGACTACTTTGCCAATGCGGCTCAGTCAGTTGTTCCATCAATTGTGCAGGATGCCCTAATCCGGTGGGTTCTATAAATAAACGATCTGGTTTTGACTCGGAGAGCAACCGCGCCAACGCGATATGTAAAGGCAATTGGCTACTACAACACATACAACCACCAAGCAGTTCTTTGATTTCAAACCCTTGCTGCTGCGGCAAAAGCTGTTGATCAACGCCAATTTGACCAAACTCATTCATGAGGACTGCCCAGACTTCATGCTCAGGCTTTTGTTGTAATAAATGTTGCAGCAACGTCGTTTTACCTGCACCTAAAAATCCTGAAAGAATATGAGTGGGAACAGGTCTTGAATTAATAATTTTCACGTTAAACTCAACTTATCAATCATGGGAGCATTTTGGCTTTTTCAGACGTCTTTATAGCGACTTGATCTATCTTATTATGGATCTTTTAAAAATACCTAGCTCTTTCTTGATACATTCACTTAAAGTCATTTTGTGATAAAAATCACACCACATATTCAATAAAATAATTAAAATCCATTTATTTAGTGAAATATCCAATTTAGCTATTCTCTGTTTGTCTGTGTTTGTGTAAATATGAGTAATGATATTGGTTTATTTTTAATCATCATGAAATAAATCCATACACTTTTTACAGGATTAAATTGCATGATTTTTACAATAAAAATACAATCACTCACCATTTGTAATTTTTGTGTAAATCTACTCGTTAAGCATTGTTGCATTGATTGCTGCCTGTCAACAGAACTTCTAGCATGATGTTCAAGCGAAGTCGTTTGATTACTCAACTCAAAGTCATTCACTGATCGCTTTTTTTAATTTAAATAAAGGATGCCTCCAATGAAACTCGTTAAAATTCTACTAGCTTCATCACTTACTTTAGCTGCTGCTACTACTTTTGCTGCAAAAGCAGATCATGCTCAAGAGCAAGAAAAAGTGGTAGTATCCACTCAAGAATCTCCAAACACTGCGACGCCTGAGTCAGCTGCTGGTCAACCTACCTCAGCACAACCTGGTTCTGAAAATGCTGCTGAAGCTCAAGGACAAGCTCAACCTACACAGCCAGCTCAATAATCTAATACTCTCTCAATAACAGCATTTATTTAGGTTTAAATTTCCCAGTTTAAACCAAGTGACAGAGGTTAAATCATTGCTGCGATTTGACCTCTGACGCTTTTAGATCGTTTATTTTTCTAATGATTAATCTTCAGTTTTGATCAACACACAAATCAACTTTTTATCCATACTCAAGTCAACGATACTCTTATGTTTTATTTCGGAATAAATGGAATACATGTAGCAAGATCTTGGCAGGGTTGTCCTGTATGCAAGCGAATAAAATAGTCCTGTACCATCTGTGCTTGCTGTTCAATACCATATTGAAAAAACTGCTTGCCCTGCTGTAACACATAATTATATTTACGATCAAATAGAGCTGTACGAATCAGCTTAACGCCTTGTTGATACTGCCAAACATGTACCAGTTCATGAATAAACCACGACTGCTTTAAAATCGTATCTTGAGTAAAATCCTCACACCAATTTTCTGGATGAAAATAAATATTGCCATTAGGGCTAATCGCATAGTTTTTTAAAACCAAGCGATGCGCCACAATTTGAATATGCTCAAGTTTAATGGATGTGCCAAACACACTCATTGCCAATTGCTTTTCAGCATGGGTCAGCAAGCGTTTTTGAACCATTAAGTGCTTGTTTAAACCGTATATCATCTTATTTCTAAACACATCATGATTTGCTTAATATAATGCTATGATGAGTTGCTTAAAAAATGTCAATTTGTAAGTATTCCATAATAATATGCAAAAACTTGTCATTTTTTACGCCGAAAAACATTGGATTGGTATATATTATCCACCTTGCGCTTTTACGTTATACGTTAATTTACTTTGTTACCTCATACGCAAAGTTGAACAAAAAAAATGATAAATCAACATGTTGTGTATATCTATATATTTAATCTAGGATTAGGTTTGGATGAAAAGTTTTAAAATTGCCCTTGCCCAATTTTCACCGCATATTGGCAATATAGATGCAAATGCTCAAAAAATGATTGAGCAGGCGCTTGAAGCAAAAAAACAAAATGCTGATTTAATTATTTTCCCAGAACTTTCAGTGATTGGTTACCCTTCTGAAGACTTATTGTTACGTCCAGCACTTGCCAAACGTATCGATAAAGCCTTTAAACAGCTTGCTGAAGTCAAAGATATCGTCATGGTATTTGGTTTTGTACATTTGACCGAAGAAGGCCAACGTTATAACTCAGCGGCGGTGATGAAAGACGGTCAAGTCCTCGGCATCTATAACAAACACAATCTACCTAACTACGGTGTGTTTGATGAAAAACGTTATTTTAATGAGGGTCATCAGCATCTTGTTTTTGAATATTTAGGTCATAAATTTGGTGTCTTGATTTGTGAAGACATCTGGTCAATCAATACGGTTAAGCAAGTCGCACAGCTCAATGTGGATAGTATTGTTATTTTAAATGCATCCCCTTACGAAGTCGGTAAGCCACAACATCGTGTACAAACCCTGACGGAATTGTCTAAACAATTTAATGTGAATTTGATTTATGTCAATCAAGTCGGTGGACAAGATGATCTGATTTTTGATGGTAGTAGTTTTATTATCAATCATGACAGTAGTCTGGCACTTAAAGCACCTAGCTTTAAAGAAGCTCTTTATTTCACAGACTTTAATCCTGAAGATAAAAAGTTTAATGTGGCTGATCCATCGCCAAATTTGGATGCGATTGCTGAAATCTATCAAGGTTTGGTCATGGCAACCCGTGACTATGTTCAGCGTTCAGGTTTTCCAGGTGTAATCTTAGGTTTGTCTGGCGGTATCGATTCGGCACTAACACTTGCAATTGCAGTGGATGCTCTTGGTCCAGATAAAGTACAAGCCGTCATGATGCCTTATACTTATACGGCGCAAATCAGTGTTGAAGATGCTTCTGAACAAGCACGACGCATGGGCGTAACCTTTGGGATCGCTGAAATTCACAATATTGTGAATAGCTTTATGCAAACCCTGTATCCATTTTTTGGCAACAGTCCTGCCGATGCTACCGAAGAAAATCTGCAAGCTCGTGCACGTGGTACGCTATTGATGGGTTTATCCAATAAATTTGGTAATCTGGTGCTCTCGACGGGCAATAAATCTGAACTGGCAGTCGGTTATTGTACACTTTACGGTGATATGGTCGGTGGCTTTGCAGTCCTCAAAGATGTCTATAAAACCATCGTATTTGAATTGGCAAAGTATCGTAATAGTTTAAGTGATACGCCTGTCATTCCTGAACGTGTGATTACTCGACCGCCATCAGCAGAATTACGTCCAGACCAAAAAGATCAGGACTCATTACCTGCTTATGATATTCTGGATGCGATCCTGTATGCCTATATTGAAGAAGATCAAAGTCAGGCCGAGATTATTGCCAAAGGTTTTGACAAGGCTATCGTTGAGAAAGTCATTCGTCTCGTCGATCGCAATGAATATAAACGTCGTCAGGGTGCGATTGGACCGCGTATCAGCTCACGTGCTTTTAGTCGCGAACGCCGCTACCCTATCGTAAATGGTTGGAGACCAGATGACATCTAAGGATCAAACTGTCACGGATCAGACATTATCGCCTAGCGAACAACTTGCTCAAGCACTTTTGCTTGAGCAAGTGCGTTATTTTAAACAGCAGCTTACTGGTGAACATTCACCAGAATATCTACAGCATATTACCCATCTCATATTTAATACCTCACAACATTTGACACTTGGTCAAGTGGTGAGCCTTGAGCAACTACAAGATGTAGTCAAACGCTATGCCTTAGAAATGCAGCTTGGCGCTGGTTTGCTTGAGTTTATTGGTGAAATTGCGCAAAAAATTTATTTATATACGCTTCAGTCTACGGCCACCGTCAATGACTTGGTTTCTGATTATCAATTTGAAATCTGGTTATCCAAATTTCTAGAACTCGATAATGTGCGGGTTTATTTGAACCAATTTTTGAAAAGTAGCCCTGCGATTCGGCAGTTGTGTCAGTTTATTGCTACAACGGTTTTACAAAATAAGCTTCCAGTATTATTCACTACCCTAAACTCCAAAAGTCAGCTACCAGAACGCGCTGGGTCTGAATGGAAACGTAAATTACGTCAGTTTTCGAGCATTCAGCAACAACGCCTTGAGCAAAAACTGGAAGATTATCTAGCTGAGTTTATTCAGCAGCAACTTGCTGGGTTAAGCATTTTAAGTAATGAGGATTTGGAAATTCTCATTCGTGATATTTGGGATGATGTCAAAGAGAAAACCATCTATCAATACGCCTCTCAACTTAAACCCATTGATATTGAAGAATTTTTTGTTCTAATTTATGAGTATTGGAAAGAGTTGCGCCAATCGCCTTTAATGCAAAATCTGATTTTACATGGAGTTGAGGTGTTCTATCGTTTTTATGAAGATGAAACTCTGCAAGATTTACTGTTTGGAGTTGGATTAACAGAACAAGATATACAAACAGAAGCTTTACGTTTTTATCCTAAGGCGATTCAGGCATTGGATGAACAGGATTTATTAGAGCCTTTAATCTTTAATCTATTGAAACCATTTTACCTTCGTTCAGATACGCTTAATGTGATTTCTAAACATTTAAAATCGAACTAATCTTTAAGCTCAATACATTTTCTATGTATGTATTGAGCTTAAAACGTGATAATCAAAAATAATAGCCCACCGCGAGATAAAACATTTTATCCCAGCCATTCTGAGTTTGATTTCCCTGCGCCAAACTGTCAGCGTCTCCGCCGTTCATCGGGTCATTGCGACTCATAAGATATTCAGCCTGAACACCAATGGCTTTATAATTAAATGCAATCCCACCAATTAAACGTTCTGAATCTTTATAACCTGATTCATCTTTAAAGAAACGACTATGCGATAAATACGGCTTAATATTTTCTAAGTGAAAATAGGGTTGCTCAAAGGTGTAATTCACTTCATTGAGCAAATAGCGTCCATGGTTTGCCAGTTGGTAATTGCTATCGAAAGCACCCATGGTTGAGCTGTCTGGGAACATATCGTCGTGATTATTGATCTTCTGCTGACCATATAAACTAAGCCATTGCCACTGACCGAATTGAGTCGTAGCAAAAACATTCCATGTGTTACGATGTCCATCGCGATGAGTACGTTTATTTTCAATCTCTGAATACCAAAAAGATGTCCCTAGCTCTGTACTTAGCTGACGACGTTCATGTAATTCAATTTTTTTGGTTAATCTCGCGATCCACATATTTTTTTCTCTTAAATGTGTTCCCGTCGTTAAATCATCTGATTCCACAAAGTTTGGAGTATAACGACTGGCATCTTTTGATGTGCCTTTATAATTTCCGCCATCACTTGGATAGAATGCAAAGCTCGCGTGATAGTCATCATGATGAAGTTGGTATTGGATTCCAAGATTGGAAACATCCTCAAACCCAGCGGTATTCATGAGCGTTTCATAATAACTACTGCCCCAAAATTCACCTAATCCAAAATTAATAGGCTGCAAACCTAAACTTATCCGTTGTTCATCATTCAACTTGTAGCCTATCCATGCGTGACGTAAAAAAACCGCATCACAAAGTTGATCATATCGATAGCAGCGTCCATCTATCGAAGCCAGCCAATCTGGATTTTCATAATCCAGCACCAGACGAATATCTGCTAAACGCCAGAGATTATTTTGACCCTCATTGGCTTTTTCCTGATAATCCTTACTATAAAAATGAGTTCGTATTGCACCTGAAAGTTTGATTTCCCCCAGATTTTCATGAGGATCACCCCAACTTAAATCGGATGCCCATAGACTGCTTGAGCTAAAAATAATACTTGTTGTAAGTAGTAATACTGACTTATTCATGTCATAACTTCCTGAAAGTGAGGTGATGAAAATGCATAAGTTCGTTTTTAATTAGAAAACTAAAACATTGAACTTGATGTTAACAAAA
The DNA here is from genome assembly GCF_000368825.1 of Acinetobacter ursingii DSM 16037 = CIP 107286. Taxonomy (GTDB): domain Bacteria; phylum Pseudomonadota; class Gammaproteobacteria; order Pseudomonadales; family Moraxellaceae; genus Acinetobacter; species Acinetobacter ursingii. Next base: position 654,152 of record NZ_KB849717.1, read on the forward strand.
GTAGATGAACGAAAAATGTAAATAAAAAAAAAGATCACGTAAGGTACATGATCTTTAAAAATGGTGGCTATGACGGGACTTGAACCTGTGACCCCCGCATTATGAGTGCGGTGCTCTAACCAACTGAGCTACATAGCCATAAACTGTGTGCGCATTATCTATAGAAGCAGGATAAGCGTCAACACCTTTAGCGACCATCTGTTCATCAAATACTCAAATACATTGAAATACTGGGTGACATTTAAAATTTAAGAACATTTAGCATACAAAATACAATATTGGGTGATGCATGACTCAAATTCTATTGAGCAGTTTATTTGAGATAAATAAATTAAAAATAGTATTGCTGTGTATGTTTAGACAAAAGACTTCTGTCGTCATGGTTTTAAGCTCTTTTATTTTTTTTCGCAAAGAGAAATAAAAGGATGTCTGAAATAAGCCTAAAAATGATCCATATAAAACTTAAAAAATATTTAAATTTTGATCAATTTAATACAAAATTTATTATATATATGTAACCAAGAATCATTCTCTATAATAAACCCGTTACTATGTGATCTGAAAAGGTTTTCGACATATAAGGACGATCCAATGACACGAGCATTTAAGACTACGCTTTTTCTTTTAACTACATCAGTCATCAGTATGTCTGCACTTGCTGACTTTAAACAAGCACCTTTACCCTATGCCAGCAATGCTTTAGAGCCCGCCATTGATCAACAGACCATGGAAATTCATTATGGCAAACATCATAAAGCTTATGTCGATAACTTGAATGCACAGATTAAGACTTATCCAGAGCTCGACAAAATCGAACTTATTCAGCTACAAAAACAGATTTCAAAATACAATACAGCTGTTCGTAATAATGGTGGTGGTCATTTTAACCATACTTTCTTTTGGGATAGCCTAGCACCCACAGCGAAAACAGGGCAACCAAGCGCAACACTGCTGAAAAAAATCAATCAGGACTTTGGTTCACTGGATGCCTTTAAACAGAAATTTAACGAGGCAGCTTCTGGTCGTTTTGGTTCAGGATGGGCTTGGCTGATTGCCACGCCAGATGGAAAGCTTGCCATCACCTCAACACCGAATCAGGATAATCCACTCATGGATATTGCTGAAACAAAAGGTACGCCTTTACTCGGATTGGATGTTTGGGAACATGCATATTATTTAAAATACCAAAATCGTCGTGCGGACTATATCAAGGCATTTTGGAGTGTGGTGAACTGGAATAAAGTCAACGAACGTTATACACAAGCCATTAAAAAATAATTTATCTGCATCAATAAAAAACAAGCGCCATTTAGGCGCTTGTTTTTGCTTTTAAAATATTAACCTTCTTTCCGGCGCATATGCGGGAATAAAATGACATCACGGATACTTGGTGCATCAGCAAATAACATCACCAAACGATCAATTCCGATGCCTTCACCTGCGGTTGGTGGTAAACCATACTCAAGTGCTTCCACAAAGTCAGCATCATAGTGCATCGCTTCATCATCACCTGCATCTTTTTCTGCAACCTGCGCCTGAAAACGTTCCGCTTGATCAATCGGATCATTCAACTCCGAGAAACCATTCGCCAATTCACGACCACCAATAAAGAATTCGAAACGATCGGTAATATGTGGATTGTCATCGTTACGACGCGCTAGTGGTGACGTTTCCGCTGGATATTCAGTAATAAATGTAGGCTGACGCAATTTGGTTTCAACGGTTTCTTCAAACACAATCGTTTGTAATTTACCTAAACCAAAGCCAGGTTTTACCTGTTCTTTTAATACGTCTTGAGTAAATTTAGCCAAAAATTCACGGTCATTCACATTTTCAGGCGTAAATTCTGGATTATTTTCCAAAATCGCATCGAACATGGAAATCTTTTTAAACGGCCCTTTAAAGCTGAATACTTCGCCTTGATACGGCACATCTGTACTACCCAGAATATCCAGAGCCAATTTTTCTAGCATGTTTTCAGTCAATTGCATCAGATCTTTATAATCTGCATAAGCCTGATAAAATTCGATCATGGTAAATTCAGGGTTATGACGTGTCGATACCCCTTCATTACGGAAGTTACGGTTAATTTCAAACACACGTTCAAAACCACCTACCACCAGACGTTTTAAATAAAGCTCAGGCGCGATACGCAAGAATAATGGCATATCCAATGCATTGTGATGCGTTTCAAATGGACGCGCAGAAGCACCACCCGGAATGATATGCATCATTGGGGTTTCAACTTCCATAAAACGTTCATTGTTCAAAAATGCACGAATCCCTGCAACCACTTTGGCACGAATTTCAAAAGTCTTGCGCGTTTCTTCATTGACGATCAAATCCAAATAACGTTTGCGATATTTGGCTTCGGTATCGGTTAAACCATGAAATTTGTCTGGTAATGGACGCAACGATTTGGTTAGTAATTCAAAGCCTTCAAGGTGAACATATAAATCGCCTTTGCCTGAACGACCAATATAACCTTCAGCCGCGATAATATCGCCCAGATCCAGACTCTTGATAGTTTCCAAGGTTTCTGCTGGCAAACCTTTACGGTCCACATACAGCTGGATACGACCTGTCATATCCTGAATCACCATAAATGATCCACGATTGAGCATGACACGCCCTGCAACTTTCACATAAACATGTTCAGCCGCTTCAATCTGTGCTTTATCTTGATCTTTAAATTGTTCTTGTAAATCAGCAGCGTAATGTTCGCGTTTAAAGCTGTTTGGCCACGGACTTTGGCCACTTTGCTTCGCATTGTCCTGAATTTGTTTTAACTTGGCATGACGCTGTGCAATTAAATCGTTTTCGGAAATAATGGGTTCAGAAGTCGATTGAGCGTTTTGTTGCGTCATCTCTGCCTCGATTAAGTAAAAAAATGAAGTCGTAGAGTTTAGCAGATGTCATCAGATTTTCGTATGATTTCTTCGGCTCTATCTTTGAAATTCATGTGAATCCTGTTTTCTTGAATGCGTCACCCCATCTCCTTAGACCAAAATCTAAGATTCATTCTCCACACTTCACAGTAAAATATTTAAACATTGAGGTGCTTTTAAAACGAATAGCTGTGGACATGGAATGACCAGTTTATTCATCCTACTGGTTTAAATAAAAATGCTGCAAGATCAATTTAAAATATTATTTTTGCATGGCTTGGACTCCTCGCGTGAATCCACCAAGTTTCATGCTATTCAAAGTACAAACAAGTTTTGTATTGATGTCGATTATCGCAATTTAAACTATGAAACGGTTGCACATTTTTATCAAAATATTATTCAAAGCATTCGACCCAATATCCTGATTGGACATAGTCTAGGCGGATATTGGGCGCTTAAACTCTCCAGTCAATATCAATTGGCTGCGATTGTGGCTAACCCAAGTTTAACCCCTCATTTTCGTGATGATTATCCCCCTATTTCGGCTGAAGATCTGGATAATGATCTTCCACGACTGGCTTATCTTGAATTAGGTGATGAGGTGATCGATATGCGTGAAGTTCAATCACAATTGGAAAACTATATGCTAATCGATGCTGTTGAAGGTGGTCATCATCGTCTTGAACAACCCGAAAAGATTAATCATCTGATTGAACATATTCAAAAACAGTATTTTAAATAAATCTGAAAATTATCCTATAGCGCCTATAGAGAATGAGGTCTCATTCTCTTTTTATGGATATGATTTATTCAGAATAACCCTCAGATTTATTATCCAGCACATGCCAGACTGATAAACCTAAATCCGCATGAAGATCTGGCAAATCCAGTAAAATGACAGCACCCAAGACCTGATGTCCACATTTTTGACAAAGTTGATTAACCGCTTTTAAGGTTCCACCTGTCGCTAGCACATCATCTACCAAAATCACTTTTTGCGCTTCGATTTGCGCTGACATTTCTAACTGATCTGAACCGTATTCCAGACTATAACCAACACATTCGACTGGTGGCGGTAGCTTGCCCGCCTTACGCACCAACAATAAACCTTTTTGTAATCGTTGTGCCAATAACGTAGCTAATACAAATCCTCTTGCCTCCACTGCAACAAAACTTTCGACCTGTTGTAATTGTGACTCAGGAATAGCCGCAATTAATGCATCAGTGAGTAAGTCTAGTTCTTTGACAAATAAAGGAGTTAAATCATAAAAACAAATGCCTTTTTTAGGAAAATCAGGCACAGTCCGAATATGCGACCATAAAGTCTGAGCAAGAGCGGTCATAAATACAATCTAAGATGGCAAATGAATGTCTTAATTTTACACCTTCATATTTAACTAGACCAGTGAGACCAACCAACAACAAGATTATTCATTAATTATCATGCCACTTTTTCAAGAAAGACTCGATACAACCAATTGTAAAGCATCAATTTATTTTTATTTAAAATGACTTGATTGGCTTCATTGCCCAAAAAACCACGCTTTTGTCCCAAGCTGCCATTCCGCTTTTATTCTGAATGATTAAACTCCTTTAATTGCTTTACTTAGCTGATGATCTGCGCAAAAATCATAAGTTGTATAAATGTGATTGCATTTATCGCTAGAGTCTATATTTAGAGAATGGATTCGTTTTACGACAGGCAGCTGAAGCGAACTTATCGGGTTGGAGAATCAAATGAAAAAATATCAATGCATCGTATGTGGATGGATTTATGACGAGTCAGAAGGCTGGCCACAAGACGGCATTGCACCGGGGACAAAATGGGATGACATTCCAGATGACTGGACTTGCCCAGATTGCGGCGTTTCAAAAGCTGATTTTGAAATGATCGAAATCTAATATGTTTCATCAAGACCATGTACAATTCATGGTCTTTTTACTTAAAAGTTAATCATTTACTGTGAATGGAGAATACGCAATGCATCCTATCGTCATCATTGGATCAGGCATGGCAGGTTACACGTTGGCTCGCGAGTTTAGGAAATTAAACCCAGACCATGAACTTCTCATGATTTGTGCTGACGATGCAGTAAATTATGCTAAACCGACTTTATCTAATGCACTTGTTGGCAATAAAGCACCTGAACAAATTCAGTTGGGTGATGCCGAAAAAATGTCAACACAACTCAATATGCAAATTCAGACACATACATGGGTTAAAGAAATTCATGCAGATCGCCATGAATTGGTGACTGAAAAAGACGGACAACAACAAATTCAGCCCTATTCAAAATTAGTGTTAGCTGTGGGCGCAAATCCGATTCGTCTCGCCATTGCAGGCGATGGAAGTGATGACATTCATGTGGTGAATTCACTGATCGATTATCGAGCATTTCGCGAAAATCTTGCAAAATGTAATGACAAACGTGTAGTCATTTTGGGCGCTGGGCTTATTGGCTGCGAATTTGCAAATGATCTTCAAAATACAGATCATGATGTCACTGTCATTGATTTATCACCTCGTCCTTTAGGTCGTCTATTGCCAGCCCATGTAGCCGAAGCATTCCAACAAAGTCTAGAACAAAGTGGCATTCGTTTTGTACTTTCAACCACAGTTGAAAAAGTCACAAAAATAAATGATGGACAGGATTATGCGGTTACACTTGCCAACGGGCAGACCCTCGTTGCAGATATCGTCCTTTCAGCCATTGGTTTACAGCCTAATATCTCGTTGGCAAAAACCGCTGAGATTCAAACCAGTCGCGGTGTCATTACCAACAGTTTACTCGAAACCAATCAAACTGATATTTTTGCAATTGGCGACTGTGCCGAAGTCAATGGAACATTGCTTCCTTATGTTATGCCAATTATGCAGCAAGCTCGTGCACTCGCCAAAACATTAACTGGACAAACAACGTCTGTACATTATCCTGCCATGCCCGTTGCTGTTAAAACACCAGCGGCACCTCTAACTGTACTTCCCGCCCCTTTAGATGTTGACGTCAATTGGGAAACTGAAGAACTTGAAGATGGCATGCTTGCAAAAGCTTCAGATGCTGAGGGGACCTTACGTGGCTTTGTACTGCTTGGGCCAACAGCAGCAAAACAACGTTTGACCTTAACAAAACTTGTTCCAGACTTGATTCCAGCTCAAATTTAAGGTTTAAATAATCCAAGGCATTTATCTTGTTAAATGCCTTTTTGGAGAATCAAAAGAAAAATGAATAGCGCCTTGGAATACAAAGTTTCACCTTACACCTCATTTATGCATGAAACAAAAGTCAAACTGAGCAATGGACTTGAACTTCATGTCGAAGTCGGTGGCGATCCTGAAAAACCAACGATTTTATTGGTGATGGGCTTGGGCGCCCAAATGTTATTCTGGCCTGATTTCTTTTGTAAATCATTGATCGATCAAGGCTTTCATGTCGTTCGTTTCGACAATCGTGATATTGGTCTTTCCTCCAAGATTCGACATAAAGGAAAACGTTTAAATACGCTTAAGTTGATGGGACGTTTTGCATTAGGCTTAGGCAATCAAGGTGCGCCTTATACCCTTTATGATATGGCTGAAGATGTATCCATGTTGATTGATGAAATGCAATTGGGTAAGGTTTATGTACTCGGAGCATCAATGGGCGGGATGATTGCCCAGATTGTTGCGGCGAAATATCCTGAAAAAGTAGAGAAATTAGGTTTATTATTTACCAGTAATAATCAGGCCTTGCTACCGCCTCCATTTCCCAAACAGCTTTTTAGTCTGATTGGTAAGCCTAAATCCAATGATGAAGATGGTATTATTAATCATAGCCTAAAACTTTATGAAATTATTGGCTCACCGGGTTATGTCAATCAAATGGAAGCCATGCAAACTGCACGCAAACTTTATCAACGCAGTTATCATCCTGCGGGCGTGTTACAACAATTTTTAGCCATTTTATGTACAGGTTCATTACTACAACTTGATAAGCAAATTCAACAGCCCACCCTTGTTGTGCACGGATCACAAGATCGGTTACTTCCGCCAAGTCATGGTAAAGCTGTTGCCAAAGCAATTTCAAATGCCAAATTTGAATTAATTCATGGAATGGGGCATGATATCCCTGCACATTTTATTCCACAACTTAGCGGTTTATTTGCGAACCACTTTAGAACATCAAATTAGGACACTATGGCTGCATTACCATCATTGAGACAGCTGTCATACTTAGTGACGCTGTCAGAAACGTTGCACTTTACAGAAGCAGCACGTCGTTCTTTCGTCACGCAGTCGACTTTGTCGGGCGGGATTATGGAACTTGAACGTTTGCTTGGTGGCGTTCTGGTTGAACGTGACCGCCAAAATGTACGTTTAACTCCGCTTGGTGAACAAGTGGTTGCGCGGGCTCGTGTTTTACTGGCAGATGCTCAGGATTTGATGCGTTTAAGTCGGGAAATGAGTGAACCTCTCACAGGAGATCTCCATTTGGGGATTATTCCGACCATTGCGCCTTTTATTTTGACACCGCTTCTTGAAGAGGTGCATAAGCAACTTCCTAAGATTCAGCTTCATCTACACGAAGCACAAAGTGAAAAAATTGTAGAGCGCCTTGAACATGGCAATCTGGACATGGTGCTGTTGGCTCTACCATTTGATACCCGCGGCTTAAAAGTCTCAGAAGTTGCCAAAGAAGACTTATACCTCGTCTGTAATAAACATGATCAACATTCTTTAAATGCTCAATCTTTGGATGATCTTGATTTATCCAGATTAATGCTTTTAGAAGAAGGTCATTGTTTACGTGATCATGCTTTAAGTGCCTGCCCAATTGGCGAGCGTAAAAATGACAATCGTCTGAAAGCCAGCTCCTTACCTACCCTGATTGAAATGGTATCTTCAAACTTAGGCTTTACCTTGTTACCTGCCATTGCAATTGAAACGCATATGTTAAAAGGCAATGATGAGTTAGTAATCAAACCACTTCAGGATGCTCCAAGTCGCACCCTCGCCTTAATCACGCGCAAAAGTACTCCACTTCAAAGCGAGTTTGATGTGATTTTAGGTATTTTGAAAAAGATTACAGCGAATTTGAATTGATTTAAACTATGAGGCTCATTTTTATGAGCCTCATAATATTAGGTTTCAAAGTCAAATTTAACATTAAGAATATCGGTTAATATTTTCTCTTCATTTACTTTTTTTAGTCGCTGGTATATTTTAAAAATATTTTCTAAACTTTCAATATTCAGCATATCTTTATAATGTTCAAGCTGATGTAACAAGCGGTTTATCAAATCATCTGGACAGTTTTCAATTAATTTTTTATATGCTGCATAACTATTGATATAATCTTTTAACTTATAGGCATTTAGACACAATTCGTAATCGCACCAATATTGATAAACAGGCAAGTTAACAAATAATCGATTTCCCGAGGGGATTTTAAATTTTACCGCCTCTTTAGCATAACAATATGCCAAATGATAATTTCCTCGCCAGTTATTTAGTCTTGCCAAATGATACCAACATTCAGCTCGCTCTGGATCAGTTGAAACTCCACATTGCCAAGCATACAAAGCTTGCATATCCATTTTTTTACGTTCGTACAAAAGTCCCATTTGTTCATAACTTGTATAAATCTCATCTTTCCAGCCCTCTTTCATTTCAGCTCTTTTTGCATACCAATGAATTGCATGATCCAATTGTTCAGCATCACGATGAGATTGGGCACAATAAAAAGCATAACGTGGTTTTAAATTCTCATCATTATCTTCATAAAAAGCTTTACTTAAGACTTCGGCATCACGCAGATATTTATCATTCTGCTTACTTCGATTTCCTTTTCTGCCCGAAATAATTTGATATTCACCATTGATTGAACCGACTGAAATTTCTCCATGCTGATCTATAAACTCATGTAAAACACCACGCCAATAAAACTTTTGATTATTTTTAAGTAAAAGTTTTCTTTGATAATGTAAAGATCTGTTTTCACTTGAAATATTCATAAGATAGCAATCTTTATCCAACTTAGCTGGAAGTGTGAATGACCCCTCAAAAAAATCATCTGCGTCAAAAATTAAAATATAATCACTTTTTCCAGCACAATGTTTTAATGCAATATTTCTGTTATAACTAAAATCCTTCCATGGTTCATAAAAAATTTCACCTTTAATATTTTTATTCTCAAAAAAATTTTCTATCTTTTCTACTGTGTCATCTGTAGAACCTGTATCACAAATCACCCAAGAATCTATTTTTATAAAATGACAAATATTTTCTAATGTTTGCTGGATAATTTCCCCTTCATTTTTTACAATCATATTTAAACAAATTGATGTCATATTTTTAAATCTCCTTTTTACGTTAAAATCACACTAAATACCTTTCTTTAATTTTATATCGTTTTCATATAGATCTCGCATGGCTTGCTTTCGCAATAATTTGAATCTCAGGCATGATTATTCTCCTCATGAAAAAAAATTTTTCTAATAATTTCCCATTACACCAAAGACATATAAATGCTAGGGAATTGTTGATCTAATTCACATTATTTAGACTATTAAACACGTATATTTTACAAAAATAAATACATTAAAATATCATTTTACAACCAAAACGATAATAACATCACAAAAAATACAGCAGTATAAGGTAACCCATTGATTCAAAAATATTATTAATTATAAAAATTTAAAATATAAAATTAGTAATTGGATATGATAATAAACCAATTATTAAACATATCTTTAATTAAAATTATTAAAAGTTTAAAAAAACTAAAAAAAATTCCATATATATAATATGGAATTAAATTTTTATTAGAGTCTATTTCAAAGTATCAACAAAATTTTTTCATAGTATATTTAAAATACATGTTATGTATTTTAAATATACATAATGGAAATACTTATTATATTAACTAACAAGTCTATATATTAAATTTAAATTTTTTAAAAATTATTTGGGTTTTCTAAACGCTTAACCTCTTCAATTTTATTAGGATTATGCACAGAGGCTATTCCATCTTCTGATTTTTTATCAATAATGACTTCAGGGTTGTAAATCGTAATAGTCTCCATTCCGTTGGCATCTTCACCAACAATGTATTTAAACCCACGCCGATTCATTTTATGGCATAACTGCTGATACCAACCTTTAAACCCTTGAGTTTCCTCATTCGGATTATAATAAAATGCATTCATCACCGCAGGCAAACCCAAACCACAAACAACACCCGAAAGAAGTACGCTAATAAATGTATAACCAATTAAAATACTACTATATTCACGTAATTCAGGAACGTTTGCGACTGCTAATATTAATGCTAATGAAATACCACCACGTACGCCACCCCAAGATAATATCGTCAAACTACCATTATAACTCTTTGATCTAAATGATGGAAAAAATGAGAAGGATAAAAAGTTTGCTGCAAATCTAGAAATATGTAGCGCAATAAATGCAAGAATCCCACCAAAAATCATGCTTGCATTTAAATCCAGAATAAAAAGTTCCAGCCCAATTAATGTGAAAAGGAAAGAATTAATAATCCCTTCCACGGTATGCCAGAAATGATTAACTTCACGGATTTCTCGTTCCTGTAATATTTCTTTCCATTTATTACCTACGATTAATCCCCCAATCACACAAGCAATCGGTGCAGATGCATGGGCAAATAATGCCACCAAATAAGAACCACAAGCGAGTAATGCTGTTGTTAAAATCAGGGATTCCATTTCATGTTTCCCACGAAGTAAGCGCAGAATTCCTAGTCCAAACGCCCAGCCAATCATCGCAGCAACGACAATTTCATAAACGAAATTTTCAAGTGTATGCATAAGAGAGAAATGCTCCCCTTGCAATACATTGAGTAAGGTCATAAATACCGCAATACACATCGCATCATTAAATAAAGATTCACCTTCTAATTTAACAATCAGATGATGTGGAGCGCGAACCGAACTCAGCACTCCCTTAATACCGATCGGATCTGTTGCACCCAAAGCTGACCCTAAAAGGAGTAATACAAGTATAGGAACTGGATGACCAATCAAAAATTGAAAACCATACATTAAACCTGCAAAAAGAATCGCACAAAGCAATAGTGCAATCGTGGCCAGTATCCCGATCGGTTTCCAATGGTTTCGTAAATCAGATATTTTAAATTTGAGCGCTGAGGAGGTTAAGATGAAGCAGATCACACCATTGATTAAAAAGTCATAAAAATCAATCCCCCGTACCGCTTCTTCAATATTATGGATATTGATGGTGATAAATTGATTGCCTTGAAGTAAGTTCGCCCCCCATTGCAAAATAAATACCAACACCGCCGAAACAATAGGTACACCAATGGCTTGAGGAAAATCTAAAATTCGCTTATTGAACATCGTGGTTGCAATTGAAAGTGCAAATATAACGCTCAGTGCTTGTAGTAAAAAATAATTACCCATAAAAGTCCTTCACTTATTACAGGAATAACCGAAACCGTTTTCAATTATTTCTAATAAAAATACACATCAAAATGTCATTTCAAAGTCATGATAATTTTAACGAAAAGTTTCTCTCAATCTGTGAAATAATTAGCTTTTTTAACATAAAATCTACCCATTCAAAGAGTGTATGATGTTTTTACAATCAACATGCTTGAACAGGTTCGAATGTTAAAGTCTTGGGCTTAATTTTAAAATTTTAGTAGATGAGTATGCATCAAACGATCAAGAAAATATTCCGCTTGAGTCTAGCGATCTGTATTTTTGTAATTACTGCCGCTTTGGTCATCACATGTCTTATCAAAGCACAGGATATTTTAAACAGTAATGAGCTGTATGAAAGTCGAAAAGTCGTTCATTTTTATACAGATGCAGATCATCAGTACATCTTGATGTCGAATAATCAAAAACCAGATCAATCTGCGCTGATCGTGCTAAAAGATCACGGTTATGTGATGAAGCTCAGTTGTGAACATTATTTAAAAACTGTTTGTACGGATCAATACAACCTATTTAGTACACGTTACATCCGTAAAGCGACCATTCAATCGATCGGAAATTATCTTTATTTTCAAAATATTCAATGGATAGATATTCAAAACAATCAACCCACCGCTTTGACTTGGTCACAGCAAGATATTCAACAGCTTTATCAGAATGATATAGACAATTTAAAATATATCTTAGGCGCATTGATTTTATTTTCATTGAGCGGATTGTACGTTTGTTATCGGATCATACGTGATTTTAGAAAATTCATTGCTTAGTTCACATGATGATAAAGATAAATTGAACCTCAATAATTTATCCCATTTTTTATTTTTCAACTTAGATTTTCAATAAAGAGTGACAATGGAAATTGGCTCAAATTTAATCAGTTTGCGATCCAAAAGTTGTCGGATTGATCTGTTAAATCTGAGCCAATATTGGACATCATTATTTTGTTAGGCTAAACCGATCGGTAATCGTTTGAATACGCTCTGCATAACTTTTGACTGTTTCAATATCACCTTCTGGAATTTCATCTACACTTGCATCAGCGGGAGTTTGAATCAGTGCACCTACTGAACCACCCAGATTATTGATATCCTGCCGCGTTGCTGTTTTAGTATTGGCAGGTAATAAACCTAAACTGACCCAAATACCACCATGTTGTGATGCCAATGTCTGGAACTGAATTAGAGTGACTTGTTTATCACCGTTTAAGCTGGCGCTATTGGTAAAACCACCAAAAATTTTATCTTGCCAAGCGCGCGTGAACCATTTCTTAGAGCTTGCATCGGCGAATTTTTTAAATTGCCATGGTGCCGCAGCCATATAGGTTGGTGCTGCAAATACAATTGCAGCAGAATCATCTAGCGTCTGCCAGTCTTGATCCTGAATATCACCATCCTGATTAATTTCAATCAAATTCGCTTCAATTTGTGCGGCAAAAGTTTCTGCCAAAACCTTAGTGTGACCATAGCCTGAAAAATAAACCAGAGATACCTTAGCCATTAGAAATGCCCTATTTGCATGAAGATGGTTTAATGATATATTTTAGAAACTAGGTGTCAATTAGTTACCAATAAGTAACCGAGTGCTTTCTCGTAAAATATTTACACAAAAGCCACAATTTAGGAGTACAGTCGTGAATTCTGCCTGCGGATATAATGTCTATAGTCAAAATTGTCCTGCACGTCTTTTTTTTGAAAAAATTGCAGACAAATGGGTACTCTTGATTTTAAATGTCTTGGAAGAACAACCGATTCATTTCAATTTGCTCAAGAAAAAAGTTGAAGGGATTTCTCCAAAAGTTTTATCGCAGAAACTAAAAATATTAGAAAGGGATGGCTTTATTTTGCGCGAGGTACAAGATACTGCGCCCATTCGAGTCGAATATCGTTTAACCGATTTAGGTCGCGATGTATCCCAAACTGCATTACAACTAAAAGGATGGGCAGAAACACATATTGAAGCTGTACTCAAAGCACAACAAAATTATGATTCATCTCAAAGCACAGCGACATCATAAAAAAGAGAGATAGAATGACACCTCAACCTTTAATTGCAGTTCATAATGTCGAACTGAGTAGTCTGTGGTATCAACAGGTTCTCGCCCTCAAAAGTGGTCATGGCGGCACTGAATACGAACAACTGCTGAACAAACAAGGTGAAATGGTTTTACAGCTACACCAATGGCAAGCGCATCATCACCCTTATTTGGGCAATCCTGATGCCGCCAAAGGCAATGGCGTTCTGCTCTGGTTTAAAACCCCTGATTTTGATGACTTGGTACAGCGTTTACAGATACATCAAGTCAACATTCTGGAACAACCGAAAGTCAATTTAAATGCCAACCATCGCGAAGTCTGGTTTAAAGACCCTGACGGTTATGTCATCGTGGTTGCAAGTCATTATGGAGATATTTAAATCTTCTTATGACAAAGGTTGAAAACCTTGTTGCCGCCATGCTTCATAGACAATCACTGCCGTTGCATTCGATAAATTCAGACTACGTGAGTTTTCTGCCATCGGTAAACGAATCCAGTTTTTTTGTGGAAACATTAAACGCATATGCTCAGGCAAACCGCGCGTTTCAGGTCCCATCAATAATGCAACCGAACGATTTAAATCAACTGTATGTGGTGTCGCACTGCCTTTGGTGGTTAATGGAAAAACTTCAGATTCAGTAATTCCATGCGCTTTAAGATATTTAAGGCATTGTTCAATATTGTCCCAGATCTTCATCCGCGCATATTCGTGATAATCCAATCCTGCACGTTTCAGTTTTTTATCATCAAGCTCAAAGCCTAAAGGTTTGACCAAATGTAGCTGCGCACCTGTATTAGCGCATAAACGAATAATATTTCCCGTGTTGGCAGGAATTTCAGGCTCAAACAATACAACGTGGATCACAAAGTCTCTCTACTAAATAATTGGAACAATCCGGGCTATAACCATTGCAATTGTTCACGCAAACTGACCACTTCACCAATAATGGTCAAAGTTGGTGCATGGATATGGTATTCGGCAACTTTAGATGCAATATCAGAGAGTGTACCGACCACTACTTTTTGTTCAGGAGTCGTACCCTTAGAAATCAAAGCGACAGGCATATCAGGACGTTGACCATGTGCAATGAGTTGCTGGCAAATATGCTCAAGCCCGACTAATCCCATATACAGCACAAGCGTCTGATTTTCATACACCAGTTCATTCCACGGTAGTTCTGGCGAACCTTCTTTTAGATGCCCGGTCAGAAAACGTACACTTTGCGCATAATCACGATGGGTCAGTGGAATACCCGCATAAGCTGAACAGCCTGATGCTGCGGTAATACCTGGCACCACCTGAAACGGGACACCGGCTGCAAATAATTCCTGAATTTCTTCGCCACCACGTCCGAAGATAAAGGGATCACCACCTTTTAAACGGCAGACACGTTTTCCTGATTGTGCGTATTGAACAAGTAAAGCATTAATGCCATCTTGCGGTACACTGTGATTGGATCGTGCCTTACCCACATAGACTTTTTCGGCATCACGGCGGCAAAGCTCTAAAATCGGAGGAGAAACCAAGCGATCATAAATGACTACATCTGCTTGTTGCATCAGACGCAAGGCTTTAAGTGTGAGTAATTCTGGATCACCCGGCCCAGCACCCACCAAATAGACCTCACCTTTAGGCGCAGTCCATTCAGAAAGCGCCTGTGCCATCATTTGATTGGCGGTTTCCAGATTGTCATGAAACACTTGTTCTTTGAGCGGACTGGCATACAGTTCTTCCCAAAAAATACGGCGCTCATCTGGATTGGTAATCTTGGTCTTAACGCGGGTACGCCATTGTCCAGAGAACTCAGCGAGTTTCCCCATACCATGTGGAACCAGTGTTTCAATCTGAGTACGCAACTGACGTGATAGCACAGGTGAAGCGCCATTTGAGGCGACAGAAATCACTAATGGCGAACGATCAATAATCGCAGGCATCATGAAACGACAGTTGGGAATATCATCCACACTATTCACCAAGAGATTTCGAAGTTCGGCTTGCTTAAACACACGTTGATTAACCGCAGCATCATTGGTTGCAGCAATCACTAAACGATAAGCCTGATCTAAATCACTGTCTTCAAATACTTTTAAATACAGTGTCCCTTGGCTTTGTTCAACTAGGGTTTGAAGCTGCTCATCAATTTCAGGTGCAATTACATCAAGAATTGCACCCGCCTTGACCAGTAATAGTGCTTTGCGATAGGCAATATGCCCCCCACCCACGATCAGACAACGTTGCTGTTGCAACTTAAGTGAAATTGGAAGAATTTCCACAGCCGACCTCTACATCTTGATTTTGGGTAGGTTAAAGCAAAAATCATGCACAATAGATATCGATCTGATTAATCGATATAAGTTGTACCGCCCATGTAAGGACGTAATGCTTCTGGAATTTCGATCGAGCCATCAGCACGTTGATAATTTTCCATCACCGCCAATAAAGTACGACCTACCGCCAAACCAGAACCATTTAAGGTATGTACCAATTCAGTTTTTTTCTGATCCGCGCGGTAACGTGCCATCATACGACGTGCCTGAAAGTCACCCATATTTGAGCAGCTTGAAATTTCACGATAGGTATTTTGACTTGGCACCCACACTTCAAGATCATAAGTTTTGGTTGAACCAAAACCCATATCCCCGCCACAAAGAAGAATTTTACGATAAGGTAAGCCAAGTGCCTGCAAGATTCCCTCAGCATGACCTGTTAATTCTTCTAATGCCTGCATCGAATTTTCTGGCTTGACGATTTGCACCATTTCAACCTTGTCGAACTGATGTTGACGAATCAAACCACGGGTATCACGTCCATAAGAACCAGCTTCACTACGGAAACAAGGCGTATGCGCCGCATATTTAAGCGGCAAACGATCTGCATCAATGATTTCGTCACGCACAAAGTTGGTCACAGGAACTTCAGCAGTGGGGATCAAGTAATATTCTTTTTCGCCTTGTAGCTTGAACAAATCTTCTTCAAACTTAGGCAGTTGACCTGTACCACGTAATGAATCTGCATTGACCAAATACGGTACATAGGCTTCGGTATAACCATTTTTTAAGGTATGAGTATCTAGCATGAATTGCGTTAAAGCACGTTGTAACCGAGCTAAAGGCCCTTTCAATACGCTAAAACGTGATCCCGTCAATTTGGTTGCGGTTTCAAACTCAAGACCGCCCATCCACTCACCCAAATCGGTGTGATCTTTTATTTCAAAATCGAACTGGCGTGGTGTTCCCCATTTTGAGATTTCCACATTGTCATTTTCATCTTTGCCTTCTGGCACAGAATCATCTGGCAAGTTTGGAATACTCAGTGCTTTGTCTTCAATTTCAGCCTGTAATTCTGCTAAAGCAACTTCTGCTGCCTTAATTTCATCACCAATGGCCTGCATACGCGCCATGATCTCAGAGGCATCACCGCCTGCTTTTTTAATCTGACCTACCTGTTTAGCACCAGAATTACGTTCTGCCTGTAAACTTTCAGTTTTGGATTGAAACTCTTTACGGCGCGCTTCCAAAGATGCCCATTCAGCAGGATCAAGTTGCACACCACGTTTTGCCAAAGCCTGATTTACAGCTTCAATATTATTTCTGAGTAATTTTGGGTCGATCATAGCCAATCATAAGTTGCAAAGAAAAACTGCCTATAGTGTAAGTGCTTCACAGCAAAAAATATAGTCACTATGAAGTGACTATATTTACAAATCATGATTTTAGCTTTCAGGTATTGATTATTCTTTAGGTAGCACAGGCTGACTTGGTAAATATTCAGGTTTGACTACATCTATGGCCTGATCATAAGGTAATGTCAATTCACTTAAACCTTCGGCATAAGAAGCCAGTTCATACAGTGGATACACAAAGACAATGCCTTCATTACCATAGTAGAAGTTATCGCTCAGTTGAAATTTATCTTTGCTAATATTGTGTTCTTCCAGCCAGCTTTGATTAAAGCTATATAAGCGATCACGCACAGTTGTATCGCTTCCTTCTTTCAGCAAGTCTGCAACACTCACGCGTTTTTTCTTATTCAAGTCAAAAATGACATATTCTTCATGATGCATTCCATGTGCAGCACCTGCTGAATAGGTGTAGCTATATAACTGAAATGAAGCCACATTATAGTTTTGTCCTAAATAACGCACAAACATGATGCTTTGACCATCTTGTGGCATGCCTTCTGGTAATTTGACTTGCTGATCCTGAATATTATCAAACGCATTTGGATCGGCTTTTTTAATCCGATTCATAAAATATTCATTGATCCACGGTTGATTGGTTTCGACTGTTTGAAAATGATACGTGGTACAGCCATCTTCCAAACACAGTTTATTTTTGGGTAATTTAACTGTAACTACCTTAGACTGAATGACAGGCACGCTCACTTTTTCAACTTTGCTTTGTGTCGGAGTGTCGTCCTTTTTACTCTCCGTTTTTGGCTGACAGCCCACAGTGAGAAATACAGCGCTTAAAAATGGCAGAATCAATAATGTTGTTTTAAAGTGTCGTGCAGACATTGCCGCCCCTTCTGATCGTTTTCGATGTTCATTTTGATCTACTATACAAAGCTCTATTTATACTGAACATTGAAAATATGTATCTATATGATCCATCAAAAAATTAACCGCCCAAAATGAGCGGTTAACTGAAACGATGTTTTGGAAATCAACCAGATATTATTGATCAATAATATCTGTACCTTTAGGAGGGGTGAAATTGAAAGTCGAAGCGGGAATCGATGGATTTAGCTTCACATTATTAAAACGCACATAAGTCGTTTGACCCAAAGAGTCCTGCAAAATCATCAAACTTGGGGCTTTATTTGCACCAAAACTAATGGTCAGACTTTGAAAAGCACCTTCACTGTCTTTAGGATATAAGGTGTAATAAGTTTTACTGCTATCGGGCTGAGTCACACGATAAGATTGCATAATCTGATTGGTATTGCCTGACAACAATAACGCAGGTGTATTGGCAACCTGATCATCCAGATTTTGGCGTACCGCTTGCTGTAAATCAGGGTCATAAATCCAGACGGTTTTACCTGTTGTCGCAATCGTTTGTTTTGAGGGTGAAGTCGTTTCCCAGAAGAATTTACCCGGACGTTCTACTTTCATCACCCCTTTAAAGGTTTGATTCATATGTTGTGCGGTTAGACCTTTATTTTTTGGCGCACGGGTATTATTGGTGGCTTTTGTCGTTTGCTCAAAATTGGCAGATAAACTTTGCATACCGCTGAGTTGTTTCACAAGGTTTGAGGTTGCTTGCTGTTCCGAAGCTGCCGTGGCTGCAAAAGCAGTTGCGCTCATGACAGGTGCAACTACACTTGCGGTTAAAGTTAATGCGTATGCCACTTTTTTTACGGAATTCATAAAATAAAACCTCTAATCAGTTTTTACTGTTATATCGATATCTTACTGTTTTTGAAAAATAAAACTGTGGAGAAACACATTGATTTTGTGTAATTAATGTCTCCAATAACAATTTTATGTACAGAAATCACAGCATTATGAAGAAAATAACAAGATAAAGATATTCAAATACACGCTTGCGGTAATAGGAGAACATACTGAAATTAAAATACAGTGTCCTATTATACAGACTGATCTTATCTGGATAAAAGGCATATGCTAAAACAGATGACAATAGATTAAAAATAATGGAGTTCACCTATGAAAAGCCTTGCATTTATTCATCGCAACGATACCCGTTTTTCAGTCGGTGACTTCTACCCTGTACTTTCCGTGTTTTCTTATCATGAACTAGGTAATACCGTTTCCCCTTTTTTATTGTTGGATCATTTAGGTCCTGGCGTATTAAGTCCGTCAAATAAACGTCGTGGTGTAAATGAACATCCACATCGCGGATTTGAAACCATAACCTTTATGTTTGAAGGTGAGTTAGAACATCGTGATTCTACTGGCAGTGGCGGAATCATTGCAAAAGGCGATGTACAATGGATGACTGCGGCCTCTGGCGTGATGCACCGCGAACAATTTAGTTCTGCTTTTCGTGAGCGCGGTGGAGCTTTTGAAATGGTACAACTTTGGGTCAACTTACCCGCTAAAGATAAAATGGCCGAGCCACGTTATCAAAGTTTAAAAAATGCCGATATTCCAAAGGTTGAATTGGCTCAAGAAGCGGGTTCAGTTCGGGTCATTGCAGGACAATACCAACACGTACAGGGTCCCGCACTGACCTACAGTCCAATGACTGTTTTAGATATTGATCTACGTCAAGGACAGCACCTGATCTTGCCTGCCCAACATGGGGACAGCACTTTGCTTTATTTGCGTCATGGTCAGATACAATTTACCGAACAAGATGAGCTTTTAGAAGAGCAAGCGTTGGCTGTGATGTCGAGTCATGGAGACAATATTGAAATCACGGCATTGCATCACAGCAAATTACTTTTGCTTTCAGGAAAACCATTAGGTGAACCTATCAATGGTCAAGGTCCTTTTGTCATGAATACTTATGATGAAATTTTACAAGCTTACGATGACATTAAACATCATCGATTTATTCGAAATCAGGCTAAAGAGTCAAGTTCGTAAACCAAGTAGTGGCTTTAAACATAAAAAAACCCGCAAGATGCGGGTTTTTTAAACTATTAAAACTTATACAGATTCAACAGTTACATAGCGACGGCCAAATTGACCTTTCACTTCAAACTTTACTACGCCATCAGCAGTAGCAAATAAAGTATGGTCACGACCCATACCTACGTTAGCACCAGCGTGGAATTCAGTACCACGTTGACGAACGATGATGTTACCAGCAGTTACTGATTGACCACCGTAGATTTTAACACCTAACATTTTAGGATTCGAATCACGACCGTTTTTAGTCGATCCACCAGCTTTTTTAGAAGCCATGTCTATTACTCCTCGTGATTAGCCTGCAATACCCGTAATTTTCAACTCGGTAAACCATTGACGGTGACCTTGTTGTTTACGGTAGTGTTTACGACGACGCATTTTGATGATGCGGATTTTGTCGTGACGACCATGACCAACCACTTCTGCAGTTACTTTTGCGCCAGCAACAACTGGAGCACCGATTTGAATGCTATCACCATTTACAACCATTAATACGTCATCAAACGTAATAGTTGAGCCAGTTTCAGCTTTCAACAATTCAACTTTAAGGGTTTCACCCTCAACTACACGGTGCTGTTTACCACCGCTTTGGATTACTGCGTACATAACGTACTCCAACCAAGCCCGTGTCGTCGTGTCGATAAAGGGATATATCGATCTTAAAACGAACGCCACTGGGATGTATAAGGCGAAAGATTTTAAGGGATAACTGGGCAAACAACAAGTATTTTGATGCAAAATTACGCAAGCTAAAACAAAAAATAAGAAGAAAGACAGTTAAGCTTTATGATCGGCTGAATCAATCTAGTATTTCGTTTGAATATGTGTAAAATCGCAAATAAGGTTTAAAAACAAATTGCTACTATAAAACCACTCAACATGGAGCTTCTCCCTATCGCTGGCTAGACAATATTTAACATCAAACGTTCATACCGTTGTATCGGTCGGTATGAAAACTTGTGTTTTGTCATTCATTTGAGTTTAAGATTTTATAGCTTTAAATCCATTGAGCAAATTACCAATATATTGATGAGGTTTCCTTTCATATGGCCATCGACTTTAAGCAAGATATACTCGCGCCTGTAGCTCATGACTTTGCTGTGATGGACACATTTATTAATGAAGGAATTACCTCAAAAGTCGCTTTAGTCATGGCGGTTAGTAAACATGTAGTCGAAGCTGGCGGTAAGCGTATGCGCCCCATCATGTGTTTGCTGGCAGGTCAGGCATGTGGCGTTCAAGACTTAGAACATCATCGTAAATTGGCTGCGATCATTGAAATGCTGCATACCGCGACGCTAGTACATGACGATGTTGTGGATGAGTCAGGCTTACGTCGTGGCCGCCCAACAGCCAACGCAACGTGGAACAATCAAACGGCGGTTTTGGTAGGTGATTTTTTAATCTCCCGTGCTTTTGATTTATTGGTCGATCTAAACGACATGGTCTTACTCAAGGACTTTTCAACAGGAACCTGTGAAATTGCTGAAGGTGAAGTGCTACAACTTCAGTCGCAACATGACCCTGAAACTACAGAAACAACCTATTTAAATATTATTCACGGTAAAACTTCCCGACTATTTGAACTGGCCACCGAAGGCGCAGCGATTTTAGCCAATACCCCCCAATATCGTGAGCCATTACGTCATTTTGCCGGTCATTTTGGTAATGCTTTTCAGATTATTGATGATATTTTGGATTACACTTCTGATGCAGACACCTTAGGTAAAAATATCGGTGATGACTTGATGGAAGGCAAACCCACGCTACCATTGATTGCCGCGTTACAAAAAACCACTGGCGAAGAACATGACATTATTCGTAAAAGTATTTCCACAGGTGGCATCACACAACTTGAGCAAGTCATCCAGATTGTGCAAAATTCGGGGGCTTTAGAGTATTGTCGCGCCCGTGCTGAACAAGAAACACAAGCTGCGCTTGATGCTTTAAATCAATTACCAGATAGTGAGGCGCGTCAAGCACTTACCAATCTGACTTTAATGGCTTTACATCGGATTCAATAATCTCTTTTGCCTATGCATATAAATTTATCTGATCTTTACATTCAAATGCAGCAACAGCTTGATCAAACTCAGGCTGTTTTAGATGAACATATTATTATTGAGCTGATCAATCGTATTCGTCCAAGCGACAGCAAAGATCAAGATGAAATCAATGATAAGTTTGAGGCATTTGTCGAGTCTTTACTGATCGGACCTAACGCCGCCAACACCTTACAAAGCTTTTTATTACGCCTAATCAATCAATACAAACAAACCAGCTTATATGCCGACAGCGGCATATTGTCTTTAGATGGTTTTTGGAACCAGCTAGTCAAACGTCTTGGCGCACATTTTCTCCCTTTAATTCAGGATGACCATGACCTGAGTACATTGATTGGAAAGGTATTTCATCAACGTAGTGACAAATATTGGCTAAATGCGATTGATGAAAAGCACTGGTATGCTCTTTTTGAAATCATTGGGCAAAGTAATAGCAATATCGATGAAAAACGTGCCATTCAGGATCAAATGATTAAAGCCATTACGGTTTTATCTTACCGTATCAGTGGTATTGGCTTATATCCAGAATTTATTAATGCGCAGCCTGAACTGACCGAATATGAATCGCCTTTTTTAGTGCAAAATCGAGAAGTGATCGATTTTATTGAAAAATTTAAAAAGCAGCATTATACCGGTCACGAAGTTGCAGTGCTTGAACCGCCTGATGCCTCTCAAGCCTTTGTTATGTTTGAGCAATGTCGGGAAGTTGTACTTAAAATACGACGAGCCACCAAACGGATCGGTGTCAGTCTGAGTCTGACTTATTTATTGTCCTTGCTTGAGCAATGTCTGGATCGAATCGAGTTACTTTTAAATATTGTGGTGGGTGATGCCCAAATTCGTTATCTCTCGCTGGGCGAATTTCTAGAAAATATTACAGAAGCACATTATAGTGAAAAAAGCGTACGCTCACTGATGACCACAAACAGTGAGTTAATCGCCTTACAAGTGACAGAAAACGCCAGCCGTACTGGTGAACACTATGTAAGTACCGATAAAAAAGGTTTTTTTGAAATGTATCGGGCCGCCGCAGGTGCAGGTGTGATCATTGCCATCATGGCAACACTGAAAATATTGGCCGCACGACTCACCCTCGCCCCCATGATGCATGCCTTTATTTATAGTATGAACTATTCATTGGGCTTTGTTCTGATTCATGTTTTGCATTTTACGGTTGCGACAAAACAGCCTGCCATGACTGCGGCTGCGCTTGCTTCGACTGTACAACAACGCAAAGGTTCAAGAACGGCTCAAATTGCAGAACTGGCAGCCCTAATTATCAATATTATCAGGACACAGTTTGTTGCGATTTTAGGAAATATTTCTATCGCCATTCCTACGGCCGCCATCATTACTTATCTGTGGCAATACTTTTTGGATGAACCATTACTCAATCATGCAAAAGCCAATATCGTACTGCATAGTTTGAACCCTTTTACCTCGCTGGCTATTCCCCATGCCGCTATTGCTGGTGTGTGTTTATTTTTATCAGGCTTGCTGGCGGGTTATTTTGACAATATGGCTATCTATCGTAAAGTCGGCCCACGGTTGAAAGCACACCAACGGTTGGCAAACTGGATGGGTCAAGAGCGCCTCAATAAATTTGCCGACTACATCCAACGTAATCTTGGTGCGCTTTCGGGTAACTTTATTTTCGGGATTATGCTCGGGAGTATGGGAACCATAGGCTTTATTTTAGGTTTACCTCTAGATATCCGACATATTGCGTTTGCTTCTGCCAACTTTATACAAGGTTTGATGTGTATTAATGGTCCCCCAGATATTGGACTCATTATTGTTTCTTTTTTAGGGGTGTTACTCATCGGTTTGACCAACCTATTTGTTAGTTTTAGTTTGACTATTATTGTGGCTTTGCGGGCGCGTCGTGTACGCTTTGAACAATGGAAACCTTTAGCCAAACTGGTAATCACACATTTTCTCACTCGTCCTAGTGATTTTTTCTGGCCACCCAAACAGCCTCTTGAAGTGGATGATGGTACAGCCAAGTCAGGATCTGCATCACACTAGCGACGGTTCTAAATAATGAAGAAAATGTGCCAAAATTCACTTAAAATTGTTATATTTGTGTGCTGATAGTTAAATATTTTCAAAAAAGAAATTAGTATAAATAACCTAGTCTTGAAAAAAAGTGTACTGACGAGTACACTTCATAACCATATTCCAACCGATAAGCTTGGTTAAACTGAAGGTTGTAAGCATGCCCTACCTAATACTCTGTATTGGTTGCATTTTATTTTTGTTGAGTGTGTTTGGTTTATACTCTCCCGTCATCTCAGGATTTGATCTACATGCAATTCAAATCCTGAATGAACACCGAAATAAAACGCTCAATCAAATTGTAATTACTTTAGCTTATTTAGGTGGCATGCCTTTTGTATTATTTTTTACTATGGTCTGGTGTTTAGTCTGCGCATGGTATAAAAAATACTCAACACTCATCTTCATTTTAATAGGTGTGAGCGGAAGTATTGTTTTAGGATGGTTATTAAAGTGGTGTTTTAATCGGCCCAGACCACCAGAAGTCTATCAGCTGGTGGTCAACTATGGCGCATCATTTCCCAGTGCTCATAGTGCCTACGCGGCTACTCTTGCCAGTTTAGTCATCTTGATTTATCAAAATCATCCTAAAAGATCATATTTCCTAGTGGTTTCCTGTTTTTGGCTGCTTAGTATGGGGCTCTCAAGAGTGTATGCAGGTGTTCATTATCCTACAGATGTATTAGCGGGTTGGAGTATCGGTTTTATTTGGATCTCACTGCTTTGGTTGTGGAAACAAAGCAAGTTGAACAACAACAAATTATTTTTAGATAAAGCTCTAAATGAGGTGAAACAATGATGTCTGCAAAGCTTTGGGCTCCAGCCCTTACTGCTTGCACATTAGCAGCAAGTATCGCACTTGTTGGCTGTAGCAAAGATCCAAAAGATGCGCAGCAAGCTGGTGCAGCTCAGCAAATGCCCCCGACTGAAGTGGGTGTGCTTGTCGCACAGCCACAAAATGTTGAGCAAAAGGTTGAGCTTTCTGGGCGTACAACAGCCTATCAAATTTCTGAAGTGCGTCCTCAAACGAGCGGTGTAATTCTGAAGCGGTTATTTACAGAAGGAAGTTATGTTCGTGAAGGTCAGTCATTGTATGAGCTGGATTCAAGAACAAATCGTGCGACTTTAGATAACTCCAAGGCAGCATTGTTACAACAGGAAGCGAATCTAAACTCACTAAGAACCAAAATGAATCGTTACAAGCAACTGGTTTCGAGTAATGCGGTTTCTAAGCAAGAATATGATGATTTAGTTGGACAAGTGAACGTTGCAGAAGCTCAAGTTGCTGCGGCTAAAGCGCAAGTTAAAAATGCTGAAGTCAATTTTGGATATTCAACCATTCGTTCACCTATTTCTGGTCAATCAGGACGTTCTTCGGTAACGGCTGGTGCATTAGTCACAGCGAATCAGACAGATCCACTGGTGAAGATTCAACAGCTAGATCCAATTTATGTTGATATTAACCAGTCGAGCGCTGAATTGTTACGTTTACGCCAACAATTAAGCAAAGGCAATCTGAATAACAGCAACAACACCAAAGTTAAAATCCGCCTTGAAGACGGTTCAACTTATCCAATTGAAGGTCATCTCGCTTTTTCTGATGCCAGCGTAGATCCAGATACAGGTACGGTGACTTTACGTGCTGTATTCTCAAATCCAAATCATTTACTGCTTCCTGGTATGTATGCGACTGCTCAGATCACTCAAGCCGTGATTCCTAATGCTTATCTAGTTCCGCAACAAGCCGTTACACGTACACCTACAGGTCAAGCAGTTGCCATGTTGGTCAATGCAAAAGGCGTAGTGGAACCGCGACAAATTGAAACAGCAGGTACTAATGGTACCAACTGGATTGTGACCAACGGCTTAAAAACTGGCGATAAAATTATCGTTGACGGTATCGCAAAAGTGAAAGAAGGTCAGCAGGTTTCTGCAAAACCTTATCAGGCACCAGCGCCGCAAGCAGGTGATCAACCACAAAATCCGAAAGCAAATGCAGAAACACAAAAGTCAGCTGATCAAAATAAGGCTCAACCTGAACAGAAAGCTGCTTCAAATGCATAAGGGGTAGAGTGAATGGCTCAATTTTTTATTCATCGCCCCATCTTTGCGTGGGTGATTGCATTGGTCATTATGTTGGCAGGGATTATCTCGCTGTCAAAAATGCCAATTTCACAGTATCCAACGATTGCGCCGCCCAAAATCTCGATTTCGGCGACGTATCCAGGTGCATCTGCTGAAACCATTGAAAACTCAGTAACACAGGTCATTGAGCAACAGTTAAATGGTTTGGATGGTTTACGTTATATCAGCTCTCAGAGTTTATCTAATGGTAGCGTTGCCATTGATGTTAACTTCAATCAAGGTGTCGATGCCAACATCGCGCAGGTTCAGGTTCAAAACAAACTGCAAACTGCCACAGCATCTTTACCTGAAGTGGTACAACGTCAAGGGATTACCATTAAGAAATCGGGCGCTAGTTTCTTACAGGTCGTTGCATTTTATTCACCCGATAATTCTCTATCTGGTGCATATATTAAAGATTATATTAACGCCAACATCAAAGACCCACTGAGCCGTGTCCCAGGTGTCGGTGAAGTACAGGTCTTTGGTGGTCAGTATTCAATGCGTATCTGGCTCGACCCTGCAAAACTAAATACCTACCAACTTACTCCTATTGATGTATCAAATGCAATTAAGGCACAAAATGCTCAGGTTGCAGTTGGTCAGGTTGGTGGTGCACCTGCTGTAGAAGGTCAAACCATCAATGCCACAATCAACGCTCAAAGTCTGTTACAGACACCAGAACAGTTCCGTAATATTTTCCTGAAGAATACTTCATCTGGTGCTCAGGTACGTTTAGGGGATGTAGCTCGCGTTGAATTAGGCTCGGAAAACTACCAGTTCAACTCAAAATATAATGGTAAAGAAGCAGGTGGTATTGCGATTCGTCTTTCAACAGGTGCAAACGCACTCGATACTGCGAACAACGTACAGACTGCTTTAGACAAACTTCGTCCCAACTATCCGGCTGGATTTAAAGATGAAATTGCGTTTGATACCACTCCATTCGTCAAGCTATCGATTGAAAACGTAGTTCATACATTGGTTGAAGCAATCGTACTGGTATTTATCGTGATGTTCTTGTTCTTACAGAACTGGCGCGCGACGATTATTCCAACACTTGCAGTGCCTGTTGTTGTATTGGGTACATTTGCAGTCATTAATTTGTTTGGGTTTACCATCAACACACTTACCATGTTTGCCATGGTTCTCGCGATCGGCTTATTGGTCGATGATGCGATCGTCGTAGTGGAAAACGTCGAACGAATTATGCAGGAGGAACATCTTGAACCTGTACCTGCAACCGAAAAATCAATGCAACAGATCTCTGGCGCTCTTGTGGGTATTACTAGCGTTTTAACAGCAGTATTTGTGCCGATGGCTTTCTTTGGTGGAACAACAGGGGTCATTTACAGGCAATTCTCGATTACGCTAGTGACAGCCATGATCTTCTCTTTGTTCATCGCGCTGACCTTTACTCCTGCGCTTTGTGCAACATTCTTGAAGCAGCACGATCCAGATAAAAAACCAAGCAATAATATTTTTGCACGCTTTTTTAGATGGTTTAACGAGAGTTTCGACAAGCTTTCTTCTAAGTATCAAAATGGTGTCAACCATATGACACATCATAAAATATTCTCAGGGATATTCTATGCTGTCATTATTGCTATTTTTGTCTTAGTGTTCCGTAATTTACCAACCTCGTTCCTACCTGATGAAGATCAGGGTGTGATCATGACACTGGTACAGTTACCTCCGAATGCTTCATTACAAAGAACAGATAAAACGCTTGATACGATTACTGATTATTTTATTGATCAGGAAAAGAAAAGTGTCGCTTCTATCTTTACCGTATCTGGCTTCTCATTTACAGGTCAGGGACAAAACCAAGGCTTGGCATTTGTTCGCTTAAAAGACTGGGCAGATCGTACATCAGATGACACTCAAATTGGTGCGATTGTTGGTCGAGCCATGCGCTTGAACGGCATGATTCAAGATGCCTCCATGATCTTCCCATTACAATTGCCAGCCATGCCTGAATTGGGTGTGAGTCAGGGCTTTGACTTCATGTTGAAAGACGTGGATGGTCAAGGACATCAAAAACTATTACAAGCTCGAAATACCATACTGGGTCTTGCATCCAAAGATTCACGTTTGACCGCAGTACGTCCAAACGGCATGGAAGATACACCACAATACCAAATTGAAATTGATCAGGCGAAAGCTGGTGCCATGGGCGTTAGTCTGGCAGATATCAATAATACTATGAGTATTGCTTGGGGGAGTAGCTATGTAAACGACTTCCTCGACCGTGGTCGTATCAAGAAAGTCTATATGCAAGGCGAAGCCACTGCGCGAATGATGCCTGAAGATTTGGATAAATGGTATGTGCGTAATAGTGCGGGTACGATGGTTCCTTTCTCAGCATTTACCACAGGCCACTGGAGCTATGGTTCACCGCGTCTAGAGCGCTATAACGGTGTATCATCCATGAACATTCAAGGTTCACCTGCCCCTGGCGTAAGTTCTGGTGAAGCGATGCAAGCCATGGAAGACATCATGCAAAAACTTCCATCTATGGGTCTTTCTGGATTTGACCATGAATGGACAGGACTTTCTTTAGAAGAACGTGATTCTGGTCAATCAGGAACAGCGGTTTATGTTCTATCTTTGCTGATTGTATTCTTGTGTCTTGCCGCGTTATATGAAAGCTGGTCAATTCCATTTTCAGTGATGCTGGTGGTGCCATTAGGTGTATTAGGTGCCGTACTCCTCACCTACTTTGGCTTCCATGTTCTGCATAATCCAAACCTTTCCAATAACATCTACTTTAGGGTAGCGATCATTGCCGTGATTGGTCTATCCGCGAAGAATGCGATCTTGATCGTTGAGTTCGCCAAAGAGTTACAGGAAAAAGGTGAAGAATTATTTGATGCGACCATGCATGCTGCAAAAATGCGTTTACGTCCCATCATTATGACCACACTTGCCTTTGGCTTTGGTGTACTCCCACTTGCAATTTCTTCAGGTGCGGGTGCAGGAAGCCAGCACTCTGTTGGTTTCGGTGTACTCGGTGGCGTACTCAGTTCAACACTTTTAGGTATTTTCTTTATCCCTGTATTTTATGTATGGATTCGTAGTATCTTTAAGTACAAACCAAAAACCCCAAATAATCAGGAGCAAACATCGTGATGCAAAAAGTATGGTCTATTTCGGGTCGTAGCATTGCGGTATCTGCACTTGCGCTTGCTTTGACAGCTTGTCAAAGCATGCGTGGCCCAGAACCAGTGACAAAGGCCGATATTCCTGGAAGCTATAGTTATGGCGCTTCAGGTACATCTATTGCAGAACAAGGCTACAAAGACTTTTTCTCTGACCCTCGCTTATTGCAAGTGATTGAGTTGGCTCTAGACAATAACCGTGATCTTCGTACGGCGACTTTGAATATTCAACGCGCGCAGCAGCAATATCAAATTACTGAAAACAATCAGTTACCAACTATTGGTGCAAGTGGTAGTGCTGTTCGTCAAGTCACACCGACTCGTGATCCAAATAATCCTTATTCCACCTTTCAGGTCGGTTTAGGGGTGACCTCTTATGAGTTGGATTTTTGGGGACGTGTCCGTAGTCTAAAAGATGCTGCCCTCGATAATTATCTCGCGACGCAAAGTGCGCGTGATGCGACACAAATTAGTTTGGTCAGTCAGGTGGCTCAAGCTTGGTTAAGTTATTCTTTTGCTAGTGCGAATTTGAAACTGGCTGATCAGACCTTAAAAGCTCAACTTGATTCATATAATTTGAACAAAAAACGCTTTGATGTCGGGATCGATAGTGAAGTTCCTTTACGTCAGGCGCAGATTTCTGTTGAAACTGCACGTAATGATGTAGCGAACTATAAAACCCAAATCGCGCAAGCACAAAACTTGTTAAATTTACTGGTCGGGCAACCTGTTCCACAGAACTTACTGCCAAATCAACCTGTTAAATCTGTAACACGTCAAAATTTATTTGCGACGGGCTTACCAAGTGACCTGTTGAATAATCGTCCTGATGTGAAATCTGCGGAATATCAATTGAGTGCCGCTGGCGCAAATATTGGCGCAGCAAAAGCAGCATTATTCCCGACGATTAGCCTTACAGGTTCGGCAGGTTATGCGTCTGCTGAATTAAGCGATTTGTTTAAATCTGGCTCAGGTATGTGGTCAATTGGACCAAGTATTAACCTGCCAATCTTTGATTGGGGCACTCGTCGCGCGAACATCAAAATTTCTGAAACTGATCAGAAAATTGCATTGTCTGATTATGAAAAATCAATTCAGTCAGCATTCCGCGAAGTTAACGATGCATTAGCCACACGTGCCAATATCGGAGATCGTATCTCTGCGCAACGCCGTCTGGTGGAAGCAACCAATACAACCTACAACTTATCTAATGCCCGCTTCCGCGCAGGTATTGATAACTACTTAACGGTATTGGATGCTCAGCGCTCATCTTACTCAGCAGAACAAGGCTTATTGTTACTTGAACAAGCCAATTTGAATAATCAAATTGAGCTTTACAAGACTCTGGGTGGTGGCGTTAAAGCCAATACTACAGATACTGTTGTTCATCAGCCATCAAGTGCTGACTTGAAAAAACAGTAATTCTCAATAGTTTGACTAAGCTCACTTCGGTGGGCTTTTTTATTGCATCTATATGACTTTTTTTATATCTTCATAACACCATTTTTAAAAAATAAGTATATGTTATTAAGTAATTTAGAAAGTATGCCAGGTTACCTCATCACACAACAACTTGATGTCGTGTACGGAAGCACTGTTCGTAGTAAACATGCGGGACGCGATTTGCTTGCAGGTTTAAAAAATATCGTGGGCGGTGAACTCACCGCATATACAGAACTTCTAGAAGAATCCCGTCAGGAGGCTATGCAACGTATGATTGCTAAAGCTGAGCAATTAGGTGCAAATGCAATTGTAGGAATACGTTTCTCGACATCGAACATTGCACAAGGTGCATCCGAACTTTTTGTGTATGGTACAGCCGTGATTGTGCAACCTCATGCACCCAAACTCCCCGATCCTTTTAGTTCTTAAGGCATAACTGATGGAAAATCTTATTTTTCAGGTTGTTCTTTTTTTGATTCTTTGTGCTATTGGATGGGGTTTTGGTCGGTATTTTGAACGAAAACACTGGCGTGAACTTGAGCACAAAGAGCAGCAACTTGCTCATATTCGCATTGATAGCAATCGCTTTGTCTATAGTGAATTATCAGGTCAATTTATTTCAAGTAATGTTGTGATTTCTCATGATTATTTTAAATACATCATTGCCAATATCCAGAATTTTTTTGGTGGTCGGCTCACCAGTTATGAAACCGTAGTCGATCGTGCACGAAGAGAAGCCATTGTCCGACTTAAACAAGAAGCTGTTCGTCACGGTGCAGATAAAATCATGGGACTACGTTTAAGTACCACGGAACTCGGGATGCAAGGCGGTATGGTTGAAGTATTTGCTTATGGAACAGCTATTTTTGCTAAAGCTACAGTAGAACAATCAAGAAGTTGAAAGCAACTTCTTGATAAAAGCCAATAAAGCTATTATTTCACTTTCATTTTACGAATCATTTTATAAAGTAAAGAAGGGGCTAAGCGAGAGATTAAAACACCTAGTTTTTCTTTAGTCCCCCCGACTACAATATATTCCTGTTCCTGCATAAGCGCCTTCACCACTTCCTGCGCAAATTCATCGGCTTCAAGACCATTTTCAATTGCTTCATCCTGATGACCTTGTGGCTTTCCTTCGCCATTAAGCGCATTAAAAGACACATTGGTTTTAACAAAGCCTGGAAAGATCACCGAAACTCCAACGCCAAACTGTGCAATTTCAGCACGTAAGCTATTCGCCCACATATGAATCGCTGCTTTAGCTGCCGAATAACTAGCGCGATATTGAGTGCCTAACAAACCCGCCACACTAGACACAAAGGCAATTCGACCTGTTTTTTGCTGAATAAATGTCGGAAGTACGGTTTTAGTCAAATAAACTTGTGAAAAATAATCAATTTCCATAATCGCGCGTTCAGTTTGCATAGTGGTGTCCTGAATGAGCGCGCGTTGACTCAATCCTGCATTGTTAATGAGCCAGTCAATTTTTCCTTTTTCTTCCAGAACTTGTACATAGGCATGGCGAATTTGAACTTCGTCGGTAATATCCGCAGCAATTGAAAGATGTCGTTCAGGTTTAAATAAACTGATTCTGACATTTTCCAGTTCATCGTATCGGCGCGCGGTTAAGATAACCTGCGCTCCCTGTAATGCACATTCACGTGCCAAAGCTTTGCCTAAACCCGATGATGCCCCAGTAATCCAGACGACTTTATTTTCAAGTGTTGTTAACTTCGCCATGTTTATTTCCTTATAAATAATGAAACTATGTTTCTTTTTGCATAAAAATCAGAAAGTGTTCAATATATTCATTTGCTGTGCTTGAATCAATTTTTTCACCTAATTTTTCAAGACGTTTGTATCCTAGATGCGTGGTCATCTTAATCACACCATTAAGGGTTTTATCGACAACCAAATTAAATTTGAGCAGTTTCTTAGGCTTACGAATAAGACTGGTAACCCCCTCGTCCACAATCTGAGTCAGTACCTGAAATGCCTTAGGCACATAACTCATCTGCCCTTCGCGCACTTTTTCAATATGTGCAAAAGCTTCTTGAACCAAGGATGGATCTAACTCATAACGAACATAAATTTGTCGATTATGCTCACTTAATAAATCTGAAAAATAGTTGACTAGCGGTGTTAATCGTTCATTGCTAAAAAAAGAAACAGACCACGGCATATATTTACGCATAGTCTCTAAAACCTGTTGAACTACTTTTTCTGATTCTGCGACATGCTTTTGCGCATCTACACTATTCTTTTGCTTTTGTTGATATAACAAATCGGCAAAGACCTGCTCAATAATTTCACAGGCAATTTCAGATAAGACATTCCCCAATGCCTTAGACTGACTTTGTTCAGCGCCCAAATTTAATTGGGTACGAATATTTTCAAAACGACCATGTGTTGCTTCATTAATTTTTAAAAAAACTGCATATCCCATTGCATCATCCCTAAATTCCTAACATCTTCTGTAGTTTGTTTTTATAGACCAGTGAAACATTGATCTGATGTAAATTTAACAAGTTTCGATTAAAACATAAACTTTTTTACTGACTCTACAGATTACTTTTGCACCAAAATAGATAACAATTTTTTAGCCCAATCCAATCTGATCGTAACACGCCATTTTCATTGTTTTTTTGCTACAATAGATGCAATTTTTTATACACTTTTGACTTTTAAATTATGTCTGACGCAAACGCTCCATCTGCTCAAAACATTGCGACCACTTACGATCCGACTGAGATTGAAAAAAAATGGTATCAAACTTGGGAACAACAAGGTTACTTTAAGCCATCTGGTCATGGTGAATCATTCTGTATCATGATTCCACCGCCGAATGTCACGGGTAGCTTGCATATGGGACATGGTTTTAATAATACCATTATGGACGCTTTGACCCGTTATAACCGTATGATGGGAAAAAATACCTTATGGCAACCGGGAACGGATCATGCAGGTATCGCTACGCAAATGGTGGTTGAGCGTCAATTGGCCACGCAGAATGTCAGTCGTCATGACTTGGGGCGTGAGCAATTCATCGACAAAGTCTGGGAATGGAAAGAACAATCTGGCGGCACCATTACCAAACAAATTCGTCGTTTGGGTTCTTCGGTTGACTGGTCGCGTGAACGTTTTACCATGGACGAAGGTTTATCTAATGCCGTTAAAGAAGTCTTTGTTCAACTGCATGAACAAGGTCTGATCTATCGTGGCAAACGCTTGGTCAACTGGGATCCAAAACTCCAAACTGCCCTATCTGACCTTGAAGTTGAATCAGTTGAAGAAAAAGGCTCTTTGTGGCATTTCAAATATTTCTTTGAAGATAAATCTCTTAAAACCCAAGATGGCAATAACTATCTCGTCGTTGCAACCACACGTCCTGAAACCTTATTAGGTGATAGTGCAGTTGCGGTACATCCTGAAGATGAACGTTATCAACATCTGATTGGCAAAAATATCGTATTGCCGATTACTGGCCGTTTAGTGCCGATTGTTGCGGATGAGTATGTCGAAAAAGACTTTGGTACAGGCTGCGTCAAAATTACCCCTGCGCATGACTTTAATGACTATGACCTAGGCAAACGTCATGACTTGCCAATTATCAATATTTTTAATAAAAATGCCGAAATTCTGGCTGATTTTGAATTTATTGCAAAAGCAGGCGAACAGATTTCAGCGACGATTGCGGCACCGACAGACTATATCGGTCTGGAGCGTTTTGCTGCACGTAAAAAATTGGTTGCACAGGCAGAAGCAGAAGGCTGGTTGGATCAAATTCAACCGTATGACTTAAAAGCACCTCGTGGCGACCGTTCAGGTGTCATTGTTGAGCCATTATTAACTGATCAATGGTATGTGAAAATTGCACCGCTTGCCAAACCTGCGATTGAAGCGGTTCAAGATGGACGCATCAAGTTTGTTCCAGAGCAATATACCAATATGTATATGGCATGGATGAACAACATTCAGGACTGGTGTATTTCACGTCAATTGTGGTGGGGTCATCGTATTCCTGCATGGTACGACGTTGATGGCAACATCTATGTCGGTCGTAACGAAGAAGAAGTCCGTGCCAAACATAATATTGCTGACAATGTGACTTTACAGCAGGACGAAGATGTTTTGGATACTTGGTTCTCATCGGGTCTTTGGACATTCTCCACCTTAGGCTGGACTGGTGATGCTGCCAAAGATAAAGAAAACTATTTCTTAAACACTTTCCACCCAACTGATGTGTTGGTGACTGGTTTTGACATTATCTTCTTCTGGGTGGCACGCATGATCATGCTGACTATGCACTTTATGAAGAATGAAGATGGTACTGCACAAGTACCGTTCAAAACTGTGTACGTACATGGTTTGGTTCGTGATGGCGAAGGTCAAAAAATGTCAAAATCTAAAGGGAATGTACTTGATCCTTTAGATTTGATTGACGGGATTGACTTGGAAAGTCTGGTGGCGAAACGTACTTTTGGTTTAATGAATCCAAAACAAGCTGAAAAGATTGAAAAATCAACGCGTAAAGAGTTTCCCGAAGGGATTAATGCTTACGGTACAGATGCGGTACGTTTTACTTTCTGTGCACTTGCCAATACTGGCCGTGACATTAAGTTTGATTTAAAACGTGTCGAAGGCTATCGTAATTTCTGTAATAAAATCTGGAATGCCACTCGTTTTGTCTTGATGAATGTTGAAGGTCAAACTGTTGCTCAAGAAGCTCGCCCTGAGCTTTGGGAGCTTCCAGAACAATGGATCATCAGCCGTTTGCAAAAAGCCGAACAAGCCGTTCATCAGGCATTTGCAACCTATCGCTTAGACCTTGCCGCGCAAACCATTTATGACTTTATCTGGAATGAATACTGCGACTGGTATGTCGAACTGACCAAGCCTGTGCTTAACGATGCCAATGTGTCAGAAGAACGTAAGGCAGAAGTTCGCCGTGTGTTGCTTACAGTGATGGAAGCTTCTTTACGTTTGGCACATCCACTCATGCCATACCTGACTGAAGAAATCTGGCAGACCCTTGCACCAATGATTGGTAAAGGTGGCGATACGATCATGACGGCGCAATACCCTGTTCCTGAAGCAGCAAAAATCAATGAACAAGCCGAAGCAGATATGCAGTGGTTACAAGGCTTGATTGGTGCGGTACGTAATATTCGTGGTGAAATGGGCTTAGGCAATGCACGTTTATTGCCTGTATTGCTGCAAAATATTTCTGATGCAGAACGTACTCAAATCGAGCGTATTGAACTGTTATTTAAAGCATTGGCTAAAGTTGAAAGTATTGAATTTTTGACGAAAGATCAAGAACCACCATTATCGTCTTCTAGTGTTGTCGGTCATGCGTCTGTCTTTGTTCCAATGAAAGGTTTGATTGATCCGAAAGCTGAACTGGGTCGTTTACAGAAAGACTTGGATAAAGTTCAAAAGCAACATGACCAGATTGCCAATAAACTAGGTAATGAAGGTTTTGTGGCAAAAGCACCTGTGGCGGTAGTTGAAGGTGAAAAAGCCAAGTTGGCTGAATGTGCGGATCAGTTAAGTAAGATTAAAGCAAGTATGGAGCAGATTGCTGCGCTTTAAAATACTTATTCTCAACATAAAAAATACCCATCCTAATTTTATTTAAGATGGGTATTTTTATGTCATTCAATAAACAAGCTCAAATTAAAATATCATCTAGATAAATTTATGAAGTATCAATTTACATATAACCAATCCATAAGTTCGTTATCTTTTCTACATTAGCTCTCAATTAATTTGGGCTAAGTCCACTTAAAAATATTAAAACATGCATAATCTTCATATTTTATGGTTGTAAATCATTAACAATCGTCATTACAGCTTTTTCGATATCCTCGATTTCATTCTGTGGAGTACCAGTACTAGATAAATCACGAGCTATTTTTTTAAAATTTCCTATCATTCCACCTTTAGATGCTATTTGTTGTTTACGTTGAAACGTTTGAACGACTTCTCCGTTATAAGTAACTTTCACATTGTAAGTAAAAACAGTATCCGCATAGCCACCAACAAGTTTATCTCCACCTATAAACTTTAACCCTTCTCCCATAAATACTCGTTTATGAATTAAGCCTATATCTACTAGTGCAAACCCTGTCGATACATTAGTTATATTCTTATGCTGACGTTCTAGTTGCTTATTTAGCTCATCTACGTATGTTTGCTGAATGTTGTCTTTTGTGAGAAAACCTTCCTTTTGCACACTGCTCTCTAACCGAATATTTACGTCATTCAATTTATATTGTTTAGGGTGCATATTGGTGAAGGCAATAATATTTTGTGATTTTTTATCAATATTAGGTGGATTAGATGCACAACCAACCATACCCAAGACTACTGGTAAAATCACCATTAAAAATTTTTTCATATTTTAATTTCACATAAAGATTAATATAAGCATTAACAAAGACTAAGTCTTTGAACGCATCAAAATTCTATCTGCTTTTCAAATTAAATTACATGCATATTTAAAACTGAAATAACAGGATATTTAAACTATGTCTTTTCAAAGTAAAAGCGTTAAATAAATTTGATTACAGATACTTATCAACATCATCCCCAAACAAATCACCAAACACAACGTCATTGCAGCACACAAAGTCTGTAAACTAATCACCGCAGCCATTAGTTGGCTATCTGCTTTTAAAACTTTAGTTAAAATATAAGCGGTCGATGCAGTCGCTAAAGCAAAAAAGATCGTCACAATCTGAATTTCAAGATGCGATAACTCAAGCCACAGACACTTCGTTTACTCATCACTACAAGCACCATATTTGCCCAATATGCACCACAATTATTGAAAAAATGATGAATCACATCCAAACTGGTGCGTTTTTTGCTTAAAGTTTTAAATTATCAAAGCATGATGACTTTGGTTCCTATTTTTTAGATTTACTAAACCATTTTGGTGCATTAACTCTAAAAGTTATGTATTAAAACTGGTTTATAGCACCTATTTTGAGCAAACTATGCAAAATGTAGATCTCTTTTTCTTATTGCTTGGAGCAGTACTCGTCTTAGCCATGCATGCAGGTTTTGCATTTTTGGAATTAGGAACAGTTCGCCATAAAAATCAGGTCAACGCCCTCAGTAAAATTTTGACCGATTTTTCTATTTCAGCAATTGCCTATTTTTTTATCGGCTATTACATCTCTTATGGGCTGCATTTTTTTCACATGGGCACAACGCTTTCGGCAGAACATGGTTATAACCTAATGCGTTGTTTCTTCTTACTGACGTTTGCCGCAGCCATTCCTGCCATTATTTCAGGTGGTATTGCCGAACGAGCCAAAATGCGACCACAAGCGATTGCCACCTTTTTATTGGTTGCTCTGGTTTATCCATTTTTTGAAGGTATTGCATGGAATGGAAATCTTGGTTTACAGAATTGGTTACAAACACATTTTGGTGCGCCATTTCATGACTTTGCAGGTTCAGTTGTGGTACATGCCATGGGTGGCTGGATTGCACTTGCCGCCGTAATTTTATTGGGTGCACGTCATGGTCGTTATAAAAATGATGGTCGTGTCAGTGCGCATCCGCCATCATCTATTCCTTTTCTGGCCTTAGGTTCATGGATTTTAATTGTTGGCTGGTTCGGCTTTAATGTTATGAGTGCCCAGCGCGTCGATGCAATCTCTGGTCTTGTTGCGATTAATTCACTCATGGCAATGGTCGGCGGTACATTGAGCGCAAACTTAGTCGGAAAGAATGATCCAGGATTTTTACATAATGGGCCTTTGGCTGGACTTGTTGCAATTTGTGCAGGCTCAGATGTGGTGCATCCTTTTGGGGCATTGCTGATTGGGTTAATTGCAGGTGTGATTTTCGTTAAATTATTTACTTATACCCAAAACAAACTGAAAATTGATGACGTTCTAGGTGTTTGGCCTTTGCATGGCGTTTGTGGTGTTTTTGGTGGTCTTGCTGTAGGAATATTTGGACAACAATGGCTAGGTGGATTAGGTCATGTTTCTTTTATATCTCAGTTAATTGGAAGTGCTTTGGCTGTCAGTATTGCTTTACTGGGCGGCTTCATTGTCTATGGTGTTTTGAAAATGACGATGGGCATTCGATTGTCACAGGAAGAGGAATTTCAGGGCGCAGATCTTTCTATTCATAAAATTTCTGCGAACTCAGAAGAAGGCATGTTTTAGATCAATTTTTTGATTAACTTTTATATTACCCTAGCGGCTCCACTGAGCCGTTTTTTTATACATAATCATTTAAATTTACTCAACAAATCCCATCGTGACAGCACGTATCAATCCGCCTAGAATAAAAGACAGATGATGACAGGATTATATTGATGGGGAATTTTGCAGACTTCTTGAACGCGTCTATTGATCAACAAAATGAATCGATACAGTCTTATGAGTTCAACGGTCGTAAAGTTTGGTTAAAGAAAGCATCTGAGCGTCATGCACTTTGGTTATACACTCCTTTGAGATGGTTTGCCCGCTTGCTTCAACTAGATGCACTGATTCCGGTTCCTAATCGTGGTGGCAAAGAAGCCATCCAATGTGAATATCAACGCCTTACTGCTCTGAAAAAGTTAGGTATCAAAACGCCACAGGTTTTGGCTGTTTCACATGAAGGTATTTTAATTGAGGATGCAGGCTCCAGTGAGCACGAAGTCGTACAACTAGATCATGCCTTAGCCAGAGCCATCAGCTCTGAACAACGCATCCAACTCTATACCGATGCAATTTTGGCAATTCAATCCATACATGCAAAAGGCAGCTATTTGAGTGAAGCATTTGTCCGTAATATTTTAGTCGATGAGGATCATCAGTTTACCTTTATAGATTTTGAGACAGATCCGGGAGAACTTTTAAGTTTAAATCAATGTCAGGTACGTGATTGGTTATGCTTTATTTTTTCATCGTCATATCGACTTGAACTCACGGAACTTGATCAAGCAAGTGCTATTTTTTATCATGCTTTAAATAACAATAAAAAGGTCTATCGTGACATTTGCAATGTTGGTCATAAATTGCAGTGGATCTTGAGTTTTAAACCTGAAAAATTAGGCAACGACGGCAAACGTATCCAAAAAGTATGTTGTTTTTAAAGAAACTAGAACGCCAAGACCCATTACCGATGATTTAAAACACAGTTGATCCATTTGCTTTGGCTCTGATCAATGCTTTAGTCTCTTGGCATTTTTAAAATCTTTTTAATATTTGGACTTTTAATAGGCTAGCTCTTAAATATCTTAACTTTTTAAGATCTTGGGTAAGCAGACTAAAACACTGAGTCCACCCAATTCTGTACTTTGGGAAAGAATCAGTTGACCACCTAAGCGCTGTGTTGCTTTATCCACAATGGATAACCCCAAACCACTGCCCACTTCCAGATGATGATGTACTCGATAAAAACGTTTTAACACCTGATCATAATATTGAGGATCAATCCCCGCACCACTGTCTTCAATTTGCACACAGGCACAGCTATTCTCATCTTCATAGACGGAAATATTAATCACTCCTGCCACGGGAGTGTACTTAATCGCATTATCAATCAGGTTAAAAATAATCGAATGTACTGTGGGTTCAATACTCACCATTTCAATGTCTTCATTGCGCTCAAAACCCAGATCAATTTCCTTTTCCATTGCTAAATTCATCAATTGCTCAACGCAATTTAAGGCAACATTATTAAGCTGAAAAGTACTGAATCGCTCCAGGCTACTCATTGAGGCATCCTGTTTAGCCAGAGCCAACAGTTGACTGACCAAATGCTGAATTCGCGCGAGTCCTTTACTCAGATTTTGAAAGGCAGCATGATCAGGAAACTGACTGAGTAGAATCTTGGTTTGCAAATTTAAAGCAGTAATGGGTGTCCGTAACTCGTGGGCGGCATCAGCGACAAATTGTTTCTGCTCTTGTTGAGCCGTCGAAATTCGTTCAAACAACCGATTCATTTCATGAATGGTTGGAGAAAGCTCTTCTGG
The DNA here is from genome assembly GCF_000368825.1 of Acinetobacter ursingii DSM 16037 = CIP 107286. GTDB lineage: Bacteria > Pseudomonadota > Gammaproteobacteria > Pseudomonadales > Moraxellaceae > Acinetobacter > Acinetobacter ursingii. The sequence continues at coordinate 694,990 of NZ_KB849717.1, forward strand.
ATAATCTTTTTCATGAATAGGCGCTAGATCATTAGAATCACGCTGTATCAATTCAGATTTGAAGTCATCCAAGGGTTTTAAACTACGTCGAATAATACCTGCCAAACCAATTAAGGCAAAAGGCAAAATAATGACATAAGGGAGGAACATACTACCCGCGAGTTCCAACGCCATCACTTGTCTGACTTTTTCTTGCTGACTGATCTGGATTTGAAAATCTTTGGTCGGCATCACATAAGTACGCCAGATGCCATGGTCGGTTTGCTGGGTATAAAATCCAGCATACTTCACCGGAGGAACCAATAAACGGTCTGCATGACTTAAATGACTTTGATCTTTATAAGCCCAAATATCAACAAATAAATCTTCCTCACGATAAACACGATCTTTTTCAAAATGACTGACAACTGCTCCATAAGGTTGAGTCGCAGCACGTTTGGCCAAATATTGCATTTGTGCATCGAGAATTTGATTACTTTCCTGCAATGCAATTTTATAAGCTGAAAATATCAGAACACAGCCGAGCAATATACTAAAAATAGACGTGTACCAGATTAAGCGTCGCTTTAAAGAATAATGCAGGGCCATAATGGATAAAATTCCTTAACTGTGACCCAGACGATAACCTAAACCACGAATAGTACGGATGAAATCTTTACCCAGTTTAGAACGTAAATGATGCACATAGACTTCAATGGTATTACTGGTGACTTCGCTATCAAAGTCATACAGTTTATCTTCGAGATTTGCTTTGGAGAAAATCTTGTTTGGATGCGTCATCAGTGGAATTAAAATTGCCCATTCACGATTAGAAAGTTCAACTTCCTGACCTTTGACTGTTGCAACATGCTTTTCGATATTTAAAGTCACATCACCACTTTTAAGAATTTGATCCTGACTTGTGGCCTGAGCTTCTTTTCCACTTCGACGTAATAAGGCATGAATACGGGCCAACAGCTCATCAAACTCATAAGGCTTAATCAAATAATCATCAGCCCCTTGATTTAAACCATCAACACGATTTTCCAGTTGATCCCGCGCTGAAATAATAAGTACAGGAACAGCCGTTTTTTGACGAATCTGTTTAAGCACTTGCATACCATCCATCATCGGCAAACCGAGATCAAGCAATACCAGATCAAAACTTTGTTTTGAAAGTTGCGATAAACCATCAATTCCGTTATTTACCCATTCCACATCAAATTGATGATACTTAAGCAAAGTGAGCGTAGACTCTGCAATCATGAAGTCATCTTCAATAATCAGGATTTTAGGCATGGTATTGGCTCACAGCTAATCAGTTTATTATCAGGATTTATATCAGTATGTCATCTGGCTCAGATCTTCATAAGATGTGAAATATCTGAAGTACAATGACGGTGTATCTGAACATTAAAATGTTTATTTTCATCTGTATTTAAACAGGTTATGTTTAAAATGACTAGACCAATATAAATCCTGCACACAATTTTATATTGAATAAATAACGTCAATCATTTTCGGCTTGATGAAATTTTATTTTGACCTAATTGAATGATTTGAATAAATCATCTTGATTTGTCAAATCTACTAAAGTCTCATATAAGCTTAAAAAATGGAATTGGGCATCAACATCATATTCAGATTACATTCACTAATCTAAGAATTTAAGCTTAAAACTCTCTTAAATACATAAAGGCAAGCGTAATACTCTACTTTAATTAGCCTATTGATTTATTGGAATTTAAGCGACAGCCTAGTTTCTCTGGCTGCTGTTCATCTTTGTTCAGCCACTTTTCAGGATGAAATCACTTGAGTAACGGTGCATTCTATAAGCTTTGCAAAAGGTGCAACTACCATCTGTTATAGTGAATTTATCTGTAAAGGCTCATCCATCAGTTTTAAAGTGGATTTTGTAGTGACATATCGCCAAGTCATTTTTGAGTTGGTCGATATTGGATGAATTGATTTTATTTAATACTTATAAGCTAGTTAAAGCATTTTTCTCCAGCGATAGATAGGAACCAAGCAAACGATCGCAATCAATACAATTAGTGCCAAATACAGGGCATAACCCAACCAATCCCCCATAATTCCACTTAAGATATATAAACCACCGCTTACTGTTGCCATAATGGCAACCTGAAAAGTGAAATCTGTTCCTGCAAACGCTTTTCGACTATATTGCATCACCAAAGTCAGCATAACCACCAAAAGCATCGCTGATACCGCATCTTCCAGTGCATTAATCAAATACACAATAAGATTAGGAATCTGGACATTCCGCTCAAAAGCGAAGGCTAAACCTGCATATGCGAAGAGCGTTAAAATTTTGCAATAAGAAAACACCAACAGCAAGGTTGATCGTGTATATCGCTTAAGTAAATAACCTGCGATAACTGCTCCACACAATGCCGCAAATGCACCGAACATGGTGATATAGACACCAATCTGAGTAAAGTTCAGTCCTATATCGACCATAAGGGGTTTTAATAAAGGACCACTCAAACCATCCGCAATTTTAAAACTGATCAGTACCCACAACCAGCAACGTAACTCAGGCGACTGCGTAAAATGCTTAATATAGTCTTTCAATGCAAATTGCGTTGGGGTTGGTTGCGATGCATGATTTATTCGGGTTTGTTCATTGTTATAAGACCAGACAGGAATGGTATTGACGAGTACCAGCAAAGCCAGACCGAGAAAAGTCATTTGCCAACTAAACCAATCCAGAGCCCAAAGCAAAACGCCTCCACCCACAATAAACCCAAGACGTGAACCAATCACCTGAAAGGTATTGCCCCAATGTTGTTGATCTGTTTTCAGCAGATTCACTGCCAATGCATCAGTGGCAATATCCTGTGTCGCTCCAGTTAAATTCAAGCAAAGCAGCAGTACAAAAAATAAAAATAGGGAATCTGTTTGGCTGAGTGACTCAATCGGATAAAAAGATAACGTCACTAAAATAAGCACACTAAAAATCTGAGTCGGTAAAATCCAGCTTCGATAATGTCCTATTTTAGCGCTACCAAACCGATCGACTAAGGGTGCCCAAAGAATCTTGATTGACCACGGCAACATCAGTAAACCAAACCCACCAATATGTGCCAAAGAAACTCCCTGCGATCTTAAAATCACAGGCAAAGCATGGGTCATGAAACCAACAGGTAATCCCTGCGCCCAATACAATGAAAATAATAAGACATATAAGCGCACAGGATTGAGCATCCTTTTCCCTTTGCAAAAAAGTTGAGCAGTAAAGTCTACATTTTGCCAATGTCAGTTCAATTTCAAAAGCCTATGATCATAAAAAAGGATTTTTATAGTGATAAATATATGCCACATTTTCCAGAATTACCTGATCAAGTCCCGCATCGGGGTACACCTTTGAGCCGAGCATTATTTAAAACCCTTTTTTTAGCGCAAGGCTGGAGCATTGAAGGTGAATTTCCAAATTTAAGTAAGGCTGTTGCGATTATTGCGCCACATACCTCAAATATTGATGCATGGTATGGTTTTCTGGCGATTGGTGGACTAGGCATTAAGATTACTGTCTTGGGTAAAGATAGCCTCTTTAAACCGCCTTTTCAGCCTTTTTTAAAATGGGCTGGCTTGATTCCTGTGAAACGTGATCGCATCAATGGATTAACTGCACAAGTGGTGGAGTTTATTCAACAGCAAGATCAAATTTGGGTCGGTATGGCGCCTGAAGGCACTCGAAAAAAAGCAGAAAAAATTAAAAGTGGTTTTTATCAAATCGCTTTAAAAGCACAAATCCCAATTGTCATTTTTGCATTTGATTTCGACCATAAAATTATTCATAGCTTGGGCGTGTTTGATCCAACAGGTCACTATGAACAAGATTTGGATCAGATGATGCAGCGATTTGCAGGAAAATTCTCACCACATACCCCAGACTGGCTCTCATTACCTTTACAAAATCTAGTCAAAAAACGCTAGTATTCAGGTCTCAAATCTGTTGAGATGTGCGCATCTTTTTGACCATTTTTTTGCTATTTTAACTGAAAATGAAAGTTGCACATTTTGCCTTGATTGGCACCCTGAGCCTTGCGCTATTTGGCTGTGATAAAACCGTTAAAACTTCGACTCAAACCACTCCTCTCAAAGCCCGCGAACCTGTGATTGCATTGGCTCTTGGCGGTGGCGGTGCGAAAGGATTTGCGCATATTGGGGTGATTAAAGTTTTAGAATCTCATGGGATCAAGCCTAAAATCGTGACAGGAACCAGTGCTGGAAGTTTTGTTGGCAGTATTTATGCGAGTGGTCAAACGCCTTACCAAATGCAGAGTCTTGCGCTGAAGTTACAGGAATCTGATCTGCGCGATCTTACCCTCAATCGTCAGGGCATTATTTTAGGTCAAAAATTACAAGATTATGTGAATACCCAAGTCGGAAATAAACCGATTGAAAAGTTTCCGATTCGTTTTGCCGCTGTTGCTACTCGTCTGGACAATGGTCAAAAAGCCGATTTTATTAAAGGTAATGCAGGTCAGGCCGTTCGCGCATCGTGTAGTATTCCCAATGTCTTTGTACCTGCAACGATTGGGAATGTAAAATATGTCGATGGTGGTCTAGTCAGCCCAATTCCAGTTAAAACGGCCAAAGATATGGGTGCAGATATTGTCATTGCTGTCGATATTTCTGCACGTCCAACAGGTGCGGGCGCTGGCAATATGCTGGGGCTTTTGGATCAGACCATTAATATTATGGGTCAGCAAAGTATTAGCACTGAGCTCAATCAGGCCAATGTCGTCATTCAGCCTAAAGTTGGCAATTTAGGCGTACTGGATTTGAAATCGAGCAATCAGGCCATTTTGGAAGGTGAAAAAGCGGCACAGCTCAAAATTAAACAGATTCAAGGCGTCATTAATGCCTTTAAACAATCTCCTGCCGCACTCAAACCTGCACCACGTCCAAAATTTTAAAGCTTGTTCATCTTAGACTTCTTTCATCAATCCCTTTGATTTCTCGCTAAGAGAGAAAAATAAAGAAAGTCTAAAGAGTGATAAAAAAAAGCCATTCTCAAGGGTATTTGACTCTGATTTAAATACCCTACACCCCATCAACTAGAAAGCATTTTTTTGATTTTTATATTCATTTCGCTATTTTAATATTCATCCTTGCCCAGTTCTGTTACATTGATAACTGATGATTTTTTCATCTTTCACATAAGTAATATGAGCAACGCTATGGAATTAGTTTTAGAACCCTGGCATTGGTTTGTTTTAGGTATCATTCTCATGCTTTCTGAGTTGATTTTACCTGCCTTTGCCGCCCTTTGGTTTGGTATTGCCGCCATTATGGTGGGTGTTTTATTGTGGCTTTTCCCCATCATGAGTTTAAACATACAAATTGTGATGTGGATCATTTTGTCTATTCTTTGCACGATTCTATGGTTTAAATTTATTAAGCCACTTTCAATTGATAAAACCAAAGCGGGATTATCCCGCGAAGCCACCATTGGTCAAATTGGCATGGTAATTCAGGTCGGTTTAACTCATGATCAGGTCGTGGTGCGTTTTGCCTTGCCCGTATTGGGTGCTGATGAATGGAATTGCCGTAGCCTCTCACCTGTAGAGGTGGGTGATCGTGTACGTGTAGTCGATATTATGGGCAATGATCTGGTTGTTCAATTACATAAATCTCAAGAAACATAAGAGGATTTTTTATGCCAGTCGGTACGATTATTGGTTTAGCCTTTCTCATTTTTGTGGGAGTGACCATTTTTAAAGGGGTGCGTATTGTTCCTCAGGGCTATAAATGGATTGTTCAGCGTCTAGGAAAATATCATGCAACACTCAGTCCTGGACTAAATTTTGTGATTCCCTATGTCGATGAAGTCGCTTATAAAGTCACGACCAAAGACATTGTCTTAGATATTCCTTCGCAGGAAGTCATTACTCGCGATAACGCGGTTTTGGTCATGAATGCCGTGGCTTATATTAATTTAACCACGCCTGAAAAGGCGGTGTATGGTATTGAGAACTATACATGGGCAATTCAAAATCTGGTTCAAACCTCGCTACGTTCTATCGTCGGCGAAATGGATCTGGATGATGCATTATCCTCGCGTGATCATATTAAAGCTAAGCTTAAAGCTGCCATTTCAGATGATATTTCAGACTGGGGCATTACCTTAAAAACCGTCGAAATTCAGGATATTCAACCGTCAACAACAATGCAGGCGGCGATGGAAGCGCAAGCCGCAGCAGAACGTCAACGTCGTGCAACCGTCACTCGTGCAGATGGTGAAAAACAAGCGGCGATTTTAGAAGCCGATGGTCGTCTGGAAGCTTCGCGTCGTGATGCTGAAGCTCAGGTGGTCTTGGCTGAGGCTTCGCAAAAAGCCATTGAAATGGTGACTTCGGCAGTCGGTGAACAGGAAATTCCTGTGGCTTATTTGTTGGGGGAACAATATATCAAGGCCATGCAGGATTTGGCGAAATCCAATAATGCCAAAACCGTGGTACTCCCTGCCGATATTCTCAATACTATTCGTGGTGTGATGGGACGAAATCCGTCATAATCCCCAAATAATACCTCAACACGTGCAATTTTTTTGAAAAAGAATTGCACGTTAAAATCCTGAAAATTAGTTTTTTCTCGATAATACAAACTGTGCAATTTCCAGCAAATCTTTGGCAGATTCACCAAAATAATCCAAAGCTGCAAGCGCTTGTTGCTGTAAAGATTGGGCATATTGTTGTGCTTGTTCTAAACCCATCAATGCTGGATAAGTTGACTTTTCTACCTGTTCATCTTTACCTGCGGTTTTACCTAATGTTTCGGTAGTGGAAATAATATCTAGTACATCATCATGCACCTGAAAAGCCAGCCCAATGTTTTGCCCAAATTGACGCAATTGAGGAATGGCTTGATCTGTGCCTGAAAATGCGGTGACGGCACCCATCATAATCGCAGCCTGAATCAATGCCCCAGTTTTATTGCGATGGATGGTCTCAAGTTGATCTTGATCGATTGCTTTGCCTTCTGCCTGTAAGTCCATGACTTGACCACTGACCATTTTAGAACTAGCAGTTGCCAAGATTTGAACTTGTTTTAGTACAACTGTACTATCAACACTTGCCTGTTGGTCAAATAAGCGACTGGTCAAAACTTCAAATGCCATCGACTGTAAAATATCTCCCGCGAGTAAGGCGGTGTCTTCACCAAAGGCCACATGACAAGTCGGCTGCCCACGGCGTAATAAATCATTGTCCATACATGGCAGATCATCATGAACCAATGAGTAACAATGAATAAATTCCACCGCAACCGCAGCACGACGTGCCGCAGCAAAATTTGAATGTTCACTGAGTGATGCTGCTGCATAACACAATGCTGGACGCACACGTTTTCCACCTAACATTACAGCGTGATAAACGGCTGACTTCAAAGGTTCAGCCAAAGAAAAAGCATCTAAGGCCAATTTTAAATCTTGCTGAATACGCTCTTGTGCCGCAAATAATGCATTGGCATTTACTGGTGAAATCGATGTCACGACAGCCTCTGATGAAACAAAAAATAAGAGATCTTTACACGCCCAAGCGCGATCTGATGAGTTGCCCACAAAGATAACATATTCATATCAGGCTTAAACTTTTTTCATCAACTAAAATGTGACAGATGTATCTGTTTTACATAAAATTTAAACTTGATAAAACCTTAATCAAAATTTTATGCAATGGATCATTCTAATGAAATGCTTTTATTCTTTTCTCGGACTTTGACATTCTTGATCGCAAAACATAAACGCGATTCAATTTCAGAAAATGACGTCGATTCTTGAAATGAAGGTTTGTAAATCGCAACCGTTGCAGTAAGGCGATCATGAACACCTTCTTCAAAAAAATATGCAGCATCATAAATTGCAATGCGCAAACGCTCTGCCAATGTATAAGCCGTAAGTTCTGAGGCGTTAGGCATAACAATGACAAATTGAGCAGAATTTAGTCGATACAGCATACTTTCTTTGGGATTTAAATAACTTTGTAAAAGTTCTGCAATTTCTTTTAAAACAATGTCTCCCTGACTATAGCTATACGTCTGATTGAATTTTTTAAAATCATCCAGATCAAACATCAAGGCATAAAAAGGGGTCTTTTTTTGCTCGGATTGAGTTTCACTTAACCATTGTTCCAGTGCCAAGCGATTGGCAGCACCAGTAATCGCATCAACATACAGATATTCCTGTAAACGTAGATTATTAAGTTCGAGTACTCGCTCTCGGCGTTTTAATTTAGTCACTTCCGCCCAAACCGTCATCAACGCGATAATTTGCTCATTATCGTTTTTTAAGGCTCGGCAATACGTATTATAAAAATGACCCTTTACATAGAGTTCTTTTTCATAATGTCCGTCATTATGCTCAAATTGTTCAAGTATAGCGGATATTTCAGATTCAATATTGTCAATAAAGCTATTGATCGACTTGCCTTGCATATATAAAGCATCACTAGCATAGATATCGGCAAATAACTGATTGACCTTTAGAAAAATGCCATCACTACTTAAAATAAATGCAGGAACAGGTAATTTATCCAATAAAGACAGAGTGGGTACTGAACTTTGTATAGATTCCTTGGAGATTAGAGGTGTCAACGTACGTAATTGTTGCTGCCCCAAAATAAACACCGTTTCTAAATCATTATCATTAAGCATATTTGCAATTATATTTTCCCACCAGAAGGACATTGTACTCAAAATTTCTTCAAAATATGCAATAAAATCCACTCATTTAATTATTTTAATGATCTAATTCTCACAAATAAATTAGACTTCTTTCATAAGTCCCTTTTACTTCTGCCTATGCAAGAAAAATCACGAGAGTTTAAACAAGGATTAAAGAAGTGTATTTAAGATAATCTTAAAATAAATCGCCTTTTGCGTTACATAGAATTCAAAAGCCTCATTTTAACGCGCTAAATTCAAACTTAATATCAATTCTCTTTACTCAACGATAAAGTCCTGTATAGCTTATTTAATCTATATCGGGACTTTATGTCGAAATTAACTCATACTGCTTATTGCAGCAGATGAGCTGCTTTTAAAAGCATGTTTTTATTAGAAACTATCTGATGGAACGCGTACCCAGCCTTCCATTAATACACGCGCACTGCGACTCATGATGGCCTTTTTCACTACCCATTTTTCACCCTGTTGTTCGGCTTGCGCTCCTACTCTTAAGCTGCCTGATGGATGCCCAAAACGTACAGCTTCTCGTGCACCGCCCCCTGCCGCAAGATTGACCAAAGTTCCAGGAATAGCAGCAGCAGTTCCTATGGCAACAGCTGCCGTGCCCATCATGGCGTGATGTAATTTACCCATAGATAATGCACGTACCAATAAATCAACATCTTGTGCTTGAACCGTTTTACCGCTTGAAGATTGATAAGTACTTGCAGGAGCGACAAATGCAATTTTTGGCGTATGTTGGCGCGCTGCGGCTTGACTCACATCTGAAATCAAACCCATTTGAACTGCACCATAGGCACGAATTTTTTCAAAACGTGTCAAGGCTTGAGCATCACTATTAATCGCATCCTGCAATTCCGTGCCGGTATAACCCAAATCGTGAGCATTTAAGAAAATTGTAGGAATACCTGCATTGATAAAAGTGGCTTGAAAACTTCCAACTTCTGGTACATCAAGCGTATCTACGACATTTCCTGTCGGAAACATGTCGCCGCCCTCTTCGCCATCATCAGCAGGATCAAGAAATTCAATTTGTACTTCTGCTGCGGGGAAAGTCACTCCATCTAATTCAAAATCACCTGTTTCCTGAACCTGACTATTGGTGATAGGAACATGTGCAATGATAGTTTTTTCAATATTTTTTTGCCAGATTCTCACTGTACAGATACCATTTTCAGGAATACGGCTCGGATCGACCAAGCCATGACTAATCGCAAAAGAACCGACCGCAGCAGTTAAATTGCCACAATTTCCACTCCAATCCACAAAAGGCTGGTCAATGGATACTTGTCCAAATAAATAATCAACATCATGCTCTGGCTGCGTACTTTTGCTCAAAATGACGGTTTTACTGGTACTGGATGTTGCACCTCCCATGCCATCAATTTGTTTTCCATAAGGATCTGGACTTCCAATCACTCGGAGCAACAATTGATCACGCGCCTGTCCAGCCACTTGTGCAGATTCAGGTAAGTCATCCAGTTTAAAGAAAACGCCTTTACTGGTTCCACCACGCATATAAGTTGCTGGAATTTTAATTTGTGGTTGCGAACTCATGATCCGTTATCCTTTTCATTTATTTTTTGCTTAAGACAAAATGTAACATGACTAATTTCATACATCATATAAGTAAAAAAAGCCAATATATGAATCTCTAGACTTAAGTCTAGAAATTTATTTTCTTACAGCAGGGTATGTTTTCTCAATGACCCAAATCCTGACGAAACGATTTAAAATGTCCATGCATTGATCGAAATCAAGATAAATTCGACTATTAAGTTCAACTAAAGTTGATCGCTTTTTTTATAGTCAGGCTAGGCTAAAATCACTTGATCTATTAGAATGTCCCACTTATTCACGGTCGAGCGAAGTCCTTTGAACAACGATTCTTCAAAACTTCAGCGGGGGTTAAAAAACCGTCATATCCAATTGATTGCCATGGGAGGCGCAATTGGTACAGGTTTATTTCTTGGTTCCGCACAAGTTATTCAATCTGCTGGTCCCTCTATTATCCTAGGTTATGCCATTGGTGGTTTGATTGCTTTTCTCATCATGCGCCAACTTGGTGAAATGATTGTAGAAGAACCTGTTGCGGGTTCATTTAGCCATTTTGCTAATAAATATTGGGGCAAGTTTCCTGGCTTTTTAGCAGGCTGGAACTACTGGATTCTTTATGTTCTGGTGGCTATGACTGAACTAACAGCAGTCGCTAAGTATATTAATTACTGGTGGCCTCATATTCCGTCATGGGTTTCTGTATTGTTTTTCTTTGTGGTGATCACGGCAATCAACTTAACCAATGTTAAATTTTATGGTGAATCCGAGTTTTGGCTCGCCATCATTAAAGTCGTTGCAGTGATTTCAATGATCATTTTTGGTCTGTATCTGTTGTTTACAGCAGGTCCAGATTCAACTGCATCATTTAGTAATCTATGGACACATGGTGGATTTTTTCCAAATGGGTTTGATGGCTTATTTTATATGTTGGCATTTCTCATGTTCGCCTTTGGCGGCATTGAATTGATCGGAATGGCAGCAGCAGAGGCAGATGATCCTAAGAAAACTATTCCTAAAGCGATCAATCAAGTCGTGATTCGTATCCTAATTTTCTATGTGGGTTCATTGACTATTTTGCTGTCGCTGGTGCCTTGGAATCAGTTGGATTTAGGCGGTCTGGATAAAAGCCCATTTGTGATGATCTTTAGTCAATTGGGAATTGGCTGGGCAGCTCATCTACTGAATTTCATTATTTTGACTGCGGCTTTATCGGTTTATAACAGTGGAATGTATGCCAATAGTCGGATGCTCTATGGTCTAGCGCAGCAAGGCAATGCACCAGCCGTGTTTAAAAAGGTGAATAAAGAAGGTGTTCCTATTCCAGCCGTTTTATTGTCTGCGGTATTGATTTTCGGTTGTGTATTATTGAACTATTTTGTTCCAGAAGATGCGCTTGGTCACTTGATGTATGTCGTTGTGGGTGCTTTGGTTCTAAATTGGGCGATGATCAGTCTAACCCATTTAAAATTCAGATCTGCAATGAAAACATTGCATCACAAAGTATCCTTCCCTGCGCTTTGGTCTCCTGTGAGTAACTATATCGTTCTTCTGTTTATTGCGGTTGTACTCTATATCATGTGGACACAAGGATTTAAGGAATCCGTGATTATGATTCCGATCTGGATTGTGCTGATGTATGTTTTATATAAGTTATTAAATTCAAAGCCCTCTGCTTCTGACTAAAATCACGATATTGCATGTTAAAAAAGTTTGACTTTTTTTGATGAAAGCCAGTTACGCAAGTAACTGGCTTTTTGCTTTATTAGACTTCTTTCATCATTGTCTAAAATTCTTTATTGTTCAAAGCTTCTCTATTTTTCTCGCAGAGGAAGGAGTAAAAGGAACTGATGAAAGAAGTCTATTCTAATTTCTAATTTGGAGCCAACATTCCCGCACTTGGGGTGTGGTCTCTGATTATTATTGAGCTCTATCCATTTAGGATCAATACATCTTATTTACAAATATTTCGCCAGTTTATAGTAAGAAATTTCTATTCGATTTTAGTCAATCGCGGTATTTTGAAGATAATTCAAACCTATTTGCATTCATAACACTTGTATTGAGGCAGGTGCTAAGACACCTGTTCCATGTTTTCAAATGACTTTAGAACTGAGCAGGAAGCCAGAACTTTAGCTCATAAAAAAGCGCGTTAATTACGCGCTTTTTTGTTGGCTCTGCTCATTGATTAATTGTCTAATCTGATCAGATGTCGCCAATGGATATTCCAATGGGAACATATGCCCACCTTTGACCACCGTATACGGAATACTTAATGTTTTTTTGGCTTTTTGAGGAAAACCTCGTTTTAGAAAATCACTTCTTTCTCCAACCACCAAATGTACAGGGACATGTGGAGAATGACGCGGTGTTAACCACCACCAAGATGGATTCTGTCGGAAGATCTCAACTTCATCTGCCTTAGGAATGGTCAGCGTCACACCACCGCGCGCAGGATCTGGACTTAAGCCATACTGAATATAAGCCTCGAAACATTCTGGATCAAAATGCTGATAAAAACCCTTAGGACGCAATAATTCAGCGGCTTGCTCTTTCGATGCCCAATGATCCCGACGTCGTGAAGACAAACCAGCAGGTGTCATTTTATCCACTTGCTTTGGACTGATCAGCTTTGCCATATGAAAAGCAAAGGAGTATTTACCCAAAATCAACGGCGGATCTAGCATGATCACTTGAGAAAACAATTCTGGACGTTGATAGCAAGCCATCAAGGTTAACACTGAACCCAGAGAATGTCCTAGACCAATCACTTTGCGACCTTGCGCCTGTTGCACAATACTATCAACAATTTGCTCAACCAGATGCGGCCAATGATTGGTAATCGGATAACGCTTATCTGGCCCGATCAAAGGCACATAAATGATGTCATAGTCATCTTTAAGTGCATCAAAAAGTTTTTGATAGACTTTGGACGGCACGCCATTGGCGTGCGCAAAGTGAATTATTGGTTTATCAGATATCATATTTACGAACTCAATTACTTGAATTGCGCCTGCTGTTCCGTCTGCAATTGCTGAGAAATCGACTGGCTAATTCCCTGACCTATTTGTGATCCCATACGTCCAAGCAAAGACTCAAATGGACTACGTTCAATGGTATAGTTTACTTTAGTATCAAGTTTTAGCTCACGCATCAAACTATCTATGTTACCTGTACGGTCAGCAATACCGAGTTTAATCGCTTGTTCACCTGTCCAGAATAAACCTGAGAAGATCGCAGGATCATCTGTTTTCAGGCGTTTACCGCGACCTTGTTTCACTGCATCGATAAAGTGTTGATGCACATTATCCAATAATGCCTGAATATGTTCACGCTGCTGCGGATTAATCGGTTTGGTCATGCTCAGAATGTCTTTATTTGAACCTGAAGTCATGGTGCGGTCTTCAATACCTAACTTTTGAGCAAGCCCACTTATGCCGTAATTCGGCATAATTACCCCGATCGACCCGACCAGACTTGAAGGGTTGACAATAATTTCATCTGCCGCCGACGCGATATAGTAAGCACCAGAAGCTCCCATATCACCAATCACTGCATAGACTTTCTTGTCGGTATGCTGTTGTTTTAAATATCGAATTTGTTGCCAAATTTCATCAGACTGCACAGGTGATCCACCTGGAGAGTTGATATTTAACACTACAGCTTGACTTGATTTTGACTCAAATGCTCGTTTCAGTGCTTTATTGGTATCTTCGCTGTTGACGGACTGGTTACCTGAATCAATCGTACCAATAATATTCACGACCGCCAGATGCGGACTTGAACTTGAAGTCGTTGTACTACTTTCTACACTAGAACACCCACGACCCAAAACAACGATAATGAAAATTAAGTAAAGAAAGGTGAGAAGTTTGAAAAATATTCCCCAACGTCTGGCTCGACGTTGTTCTTCTACAGAGGCAAGAACCGCTTTTTCCAAAATTTGCCATTCCTGTCCAGCCTTATTATTGCTATTCGATGGTTCATTTTGTGGTTTTGGTGGCCAATCGGACATAAAAAACAACCCAAAAAGTTAAAATCTCTGCCATTATATACACTGAATCGGTAAAAACTATTTAATCGATAGGATTTCACTTATAATATTTTTGTCCGATGATTTTTTCCTTACTTTATTCAACACTTTTTTGATAATGACGACACCTGATACTCATAGCTTCAATTACCGTCTTTTAAGGTTCGTTAGCCGACAGCCTATTCAATTTTCACGTTTTATTGCGCGTATGCTCGCAGGATTAGTCAACACTTTAAAAATTACCAAAACGTCTAGAACCATTCAGCTAAACCTACAAATCGCTTTACCTTATTTGACTGAAGATGAACGTGATCAGATTACACAACAAGCCATTCGTAATGAACTCACTTCATATTTTGAGTTCTTTAGTGTTTGGGGTTCGTCTAATCAGAAAAATATTTCTCGTATTCAAAATATTACAGGTGAGCATTATTTCCACGAAGCCTTAGCCGAAAATAAAGGCTTGGTTTTAATTGTTCCACATTTTGGTACATGGGAAGTGATGAATGCATGGTGTGCACAATTTACAGCCATGACCATTTTATATAAACCTGTTAAAAATGCAGATGCAGATGTATTTGTCCGTGAAGCAAGAAGCCGAGAACAGGCAAATCTGGTTCCCACTGATGAAAGTGGTGTTCGTCAGATTTTTAAAGCCTTGAAGAAAGGTGGAACGACAGTGATTTTACCCGATCACTCCCCACACGTAGGTGGAGAAATGGTCGATTATTTTGGTATTCCACTTGCATCAAGTAACCTAAGTTCAAAACTCATTCAAAAAACCAAAGCCAAGGCACTTCTTCTGTACGCGATTCGAAATGAAAGTGATGGTTTTGACATGTTTATCGAACCGATTGATCCTGCGATCTATGAAGGATCAGATGCACATGGCACCTTGGTCATTCATCACGCCATTGAAAATCTAATTCGTCGATATCCTCAACATTATCATTGGAGTTATAAGCGCTTTAAAGCGAATCCTGAACTCGACAATGTTTATACGCTAGAGGATGAAGATGCTTTGGAAAAAGTAGAACAAGTCCGTGAACAAGCCAAAAAACTTAATATGACTCGTACAGATTCAGCCACTTAACTGTATTTCGATATTGTTCCAGTTTTACTTCATGATCTTCCACCTTAAACGTGATCGTTCCTGACTGGATCGTGGTATAAAGCGGAATATGTAAAGCATCTAATCTAGATAAGGTTTCTAAACTCGGATGTCCATAACGATTGGTATATCCAACGGATGCAACCGCGATTTTAGGCTGATAATGTTTTAAAAAATCATAAGATGAGCTGTGCTTGCTACCATGATGTCCCAACACCAAAACATCAACTTTTAAGTCGGGATACTTATGCAAAATTTGATATTCGGTCTCCCAGCCAGCATCGCCCATAATTAAAAATCGACGTAAACCATTCGCCTTCAACAGCTCCAGATAGACCACGCAGGAATATTCATTTCGGTTGTATTGAATTGTTTGATCATCAACAGGTTCAGGAGAAAGTATTTGTAAGCGTATCTCTGAAGTCTGCCATGTTTGACCCGTATGACATCTGGAAAAAGAAGCATCTGTTTGTAACGATAATGTGGGCTGTGGTAGGGTTTCATTGGCCATTAAATGCTTGACTCTGGTTTGCTGCAAAACAGCAGCAAGCGCTCCACTATGATCCTGATCCAAGTGAGAAAGTAAAATACGATCAAGTTGTGCAACCCCTTGAGATTTTAAATAAGGAACCACAACATTTTGACCAATACTAAATTTGCTTTCATCATAATAACCGCCCGTATCAATCAGCATACGCAGAGATGCATCTTGTACAAAAACAGACTGCCCTTGCCCTACATCAATCACCGATATCTGTGTATCCCGTTTAATCCATGCCAATAAAAATATGGGACAAATACATAACACTGCCCATGACTTTGGAATACTACCTCTAGGTAAAAATAACAACACAATACCGAGACTAAAACTGAGCAAAAGCATGGGAGTTAAAGCAAATGCGTACAGCTCAGGCTGAAAAAGATGATCCAGACCGTTTAAAATAAAAAATAAAAGACCTATTAATAAGTCGTTGATATGGAAAAGTAGCTGTCCCAAAGACGGAATGAGCAAACAGATACAAGCTGCAATAATGCCCAGTGGCACGATCATACCACCTAAAAATGGGATCACAATCAGATTGGTAATCGGCGCGATCCAAGACAGCTGTTTAAAAAATATAAGCACCAGTGGACATAAAGCAATAAAAATTTTCCATTGCGATTGAACCAATATTTTGCTGTTTTTCCAGATTTTTTGCCTTAGATTAGGTACTGAATCTGACTGATGCTGCATGGATTGATAAATATTTAATAAAATAAAACAAGCACCATAAGATAACCAAAAAGCAGCCGATAAAATACTCAATGGATCAATCCATACACTCAGACTTGCGGTATATAACAGCAAATTAAACGGTCGAATTTCATGTTTAAAGATTAAGAATAAACTGGCAATCAGGGTGAATAGTAAGGTGCGTAATGCTGGAATTTCAAAGCCCACAAATGCGGTATAAATAAAAACACAACTACAAAATGGCACAATCATCAAAATTTTTCTGGGAAATCTTAAATAAAGTGTGGGCTGGTATTTATGGATTATGGAGCTTAGTAGCCATGTAAATAATGCCGCCAAGATGAGTACATGTGGACCAGAGATCGCCAATAAATGTGAAATACCAAAGCGCTGAAACATTTGTTCCGTATTTTTATCCAATAAACTACGATCACCTGTCAACAGCGCCAGCATTAATGCTTCATATTTCAGGGGTTGCTGTAGTAATTGAATACGAAAATCCAGTCGCAATTGCTCAATATTTAGACCAAATTTGTGCCAGAGATTGTTTTGCTGTTTGAGATGTTGCTGAAAACCCAAACCATAAACTTGTTGCATCGATAAGGGCTGAATCTGTTGGACTTGAAAGCCTGACATCCAGTTTTGCTGAACAAACCACTTTTCCTGATCGAATCCTCCTGCATTCGCATAACCATGCACAGGCTTCACGATTCCCTGTACCTGATAATATTGTCCTAGCGCTAAGCTATTATTGTTAATCTGCATATTTTCCAAAAGCTGATCATCAATATAAGCTAGCCATATAACAGTAGGTTTATTTTGAGATAAAATTTCTATTGGCTGCTTAATTCCGTGTTCTGTACTTTCTCCGATTTTTCGAATATAGATGACTTCAGATGCCCTTCTTGACGTCATTTCTTTATATTTAAGATGTTCAGTCAAGGCATGATCTGTGTATAGATCACCAAGTATCAACATAACAAATGTTGAACTTGCGATTAGAACTGCTTTAAAGGATATATTTTCGCTGCATGTTTTTATTTTTACAAAATAAATCATCCATAAAATCAAAACAAATACAATAACATAAACGCTGATCGATTTCAGGTAAGGCAATGAATATCCCATCAAACTGATGCCTGCAATCCATCCCAACAATATAATTTTTAACATGTAATTTTATAGGCATTCTTTTTGGGCAAAATTAAAGCCCATTTTCATGAGCTTTAAAAGGTTATTGGTCGGTAAATCATTTCATCTTAGCTAATTTGATCAACCCATAAACCATCTTGCATATGCAAAATTGAATCTGCGGATTGAGCAAGCTGCTCATCGTGTGTGACTATGAGCATGGCCATATTCAGCTCTTTTTTCAGATCCATCAACAACTGAAAAATCGTCATCGCTGTTTTACGATCCAGATTACCTGTAGGTTCATCGGCTAACATTAAAGCAGGTTTAGTCACTAAGGCACGAGCTAAAGCCACACGTTGTCTTTCACCCCCCGATAACTCACCAGGTTTATGTTCCAAACGATGTGATAATCCAACTCGTTCTAGCAAATACTCTGCACGTTGTTTCACCTTTTTAAAGTTGCTATTACTACGCAGCATCAGCGGCATTGCTACATTTTCGAGTGCCGTAAACTCAGGTAACAAATGATGAAACTGATAAACGAAGCCTAAATATTCATTACGCTTAAAACCGCGTTCCGCTTCACCTAAAGTGTCAAAGCGCTGACCATTTAAAAATACTTGACCTTGCGTTGGCTGATCCAGTCCGCCCAATACATGCAGTAAAGTACTTTTACCCGAGCCACTTGCTCCCACGATTGAAACAAAATCACCCGCGTTCACCTGTAAAGATAGACCTTTAATCACGTCGACCTTGGATTTACCATCGGTAAAACTTTTATAAATATCTTTGGCTTCCAGAACGATTTTACTCATAACGTAAAGCCTCCGCAGGCTGAATTTTTGCAGCACGCAAAGCTGGATAAATGGTCGCTAAAAAGCTTAAGATTAAAGACACAGAAACAATCAGCACCACATCTTGCCATCTTAAATACGACGGTAAATAGTTAATAAAGTAAGCGTCAAACAAATGCCAGCCAAAAGCAGTATTGAGCCAGTCGATCACATTACTGATACTGGTCGCCAGTATGATGCCCAAAATCGCCCCTGCAACGGTCCCAATCACACCAATCACCGTGCCTTGTACCATAAAAATTTTGGTAATGGTCGCTGGAGAAGCACCCAAGGTTCGCAAAATGGCAATATCTGATTTTTTGTCGGTCACGACCATCACTAAAGAAGATACGATATTAAATGCCGCTACCAACACAATTAAGAACAGTAGCAAACTCACCATCGCCTTTTCCATCTGAATCGCACTGAATAAGTTACCGTGGGTATAGGTCCAGTCAGATGCATAAAAGTTCGGTGGCAGGGTTTTCACAATGTCATTTGCGACTTGAGGTGCCTGAAAGATATTGTCTAATTTTAGTCGAATACCTTGTGCACCATCGGGCAAACGTAACAGCGTTGAAGCATCATTTAGGGCGATATAGCCAATCATCGAATCGACTTCTGCGCCAATGCTAAAAATTCCCACCACTTTAAAACGCTTAAAGCGCGGAACAACACCTGCTGGCGATGGCGTTGCTTCGGGAAGCACTAAGGTCACGTTATCATGAAGACCCAGCCCCAATGCATCTGCCATTTGTTTACCCAATACTATGCCAAACTCACCTTTTTGCAGGCTATTAATATTCCCTGCAACCATATGATTTTGGATAATAGAAACCTTGGTTTCGTATTTGGGTTCGATCCCAGTCACCATAATGCCTGCCACCTGACCATGTGCAGTCAACATGCCTTGTAACTGAGTAAAAGGGGCAACACCCGTGACATGTGGATGACTTTCAATTTTTTTTGCAAGTTCTGGCCAATCTGTTAAAATTTGTGTTGAAGAAACAGTAGCTTGAGGTATCATGCCTAAGACACGGTTTTTCAACTCACGGTCAAAACCATTCATGACCGATAGCACGGTGATGAGTACGGCAACACCCAAGGTGAGACCAATCATGGAAACCAATGCAATAAAAGAAATAAAGTGATTACTACGCCGTGCGCGAGTATATCTCAACCCGATATATAACGAGATTGGTTTAAACATACCATCTAATCCGAGGTAATTTCATTATGGAAAATTCACAGCATTCGAGTGGTATAACTGAACGCCGTGTCATGTCTCGTATAGATGCTGCGTTAAGAATCAACTATCAGATTATTTCTGATGCAGTTGCGCTTAACGATCCTTACGATCCAAGTTTTGTTTTGCCGCGCTATTTTCTACTACTTGCAGAATTAGATCAAATTGATCATGCGTTTAGCTACGAATTAGAACAATTAAATCAAAAAGATCAACAAATTGCTCGTATCTTATCTTTATTTAATCAAAAATTGAATTTAATTACGGGTTCTCTGTACGACTCTATCGTTCAATCCATCTTACCGAGTACTGAACAAGTCAATGTCTCTGAAACTGGACTCAGTTTTTATGCATCTGAGTCATTAAATGAAGGCACTTATATTCATATCACCCTTAGTCATCCTGACAACTATTTTCATATCGCGGTGACAGCTCAAGTGGTATATAGCATTCCTGAAGATGATCATAAATTTAAAACAGGGGTTTATTTTATTACCTTGCATCCACACGATCGAGTGAAGCTAGCAGAATGTATTGCGGAACAAATATTAAACGACTAACTAAATCTTTATGAAGGTTATTCGTTTTCAAATGATTGCTTGGAATTTTGCTGTTTTAAATGCATTTGTAATCTACGACTGGCTTGTAAATCTTTATAAAAATATAGAAATAACCCAATTAAAATAATCGCTGCGCCTATCACTCCAAACATGGATAGTTTTTCGTGATTGACCAATACACCAACCAACATGGCTAAAAGTGGTGTCATGACATTGGTCAGCGATAAAGTCGTCGCTTTGATATTGCGTACCAATTTAAAATAACAAAACATCGCGATCAACGATGCCATAATCACGGTATAAATTAAGGCCAATAACGATTTAGCTTCAGGTAGATGTGTGGGTGCATATTGCCAAATCCACGGCATCAAACAAATTGCTCCTAAAGCTGAGACTAAAATCGACCCTGTTGCCTGTGCCATCGGTTGTACATTGGCATTGACTTTCTTGACCCAAAAAATGGATAGACAATACATAAATACACTGATTAGCATTAAACCAATTCCAATGGGCTGAATATTCTGCTCAGATCCAGCAAAACAAATCAGTGCAAGCCCAGAAATCGCCACAAACATTCCTAGCCATTGCAATCGATTCAGATGTTGATTCAAAGCAAAATGTGCCATTAGTCCTGCAATAATCGGCGCTAGACCAAACATTAACGCGATAATTCCCGAACTTAAATATTGTGTTGCGATATAGGTAAAAATCTGCGAACCAATCAGACTAAAAGAACCCGCCACATAACTCTGTAGTGCAACTTTGTCGGTAGGAAATTTAACTTTGAGAAAAAACAATAAAATCGCAGCAATGGGTAAAGCAATAAAAAAACGTAACGCCATTGCCCACAAAATATAGAGATCAGACACGCTCCACACAATCGCAAGAGGCGTAGTGGCCCAGATAAACACCAACACAACATAGGTTATGACAATGTTACGTTTAGATAGCATTCTGGATTCTCATGCTGTTTTACGCTTTTGTTTCAAAATGGTTTGATCCAAAGCACTCGAAAACTCTCGTTTATCTCGTTCTGATATCGGCGGTGGCCCACCTGTTTGTACACCTGCGCCACGTAAGGTGTCCATAAAATCACGAAGATGTAGACGCGCCTTAACATTTGCCGTGGTATAAACCTCACCACGCGGATGAATTGCAACACCGCCTTTTTCAATCACTTGCGCTGCAAGCGGAATATCTTGCGTAATGACAATGTCATTTTCCTGCATCCGCTCCACAATTTCTTGATCTGCCTGATCTGCACCACTCATGACTTGAATGGATTTAATTCGAACTGATGGTGTAATCCCGACATTTTGATTGGCGACGAAGGTCACTTCGAGTTGATAACGATCAGATGCCCGTAAAATCACTTCACGCAGAATTTTAGGCAATGCATCTGCATCTACCCATAACTTGAATGCTAACAACTGCATGTCTCTTGGACGAAAATAAGCAATATTTTAACAGATTCAGTTTTACGCATGGATATTTATTCGGGTGAAAAATCCTGATGATTTTTTTACATAATTACAGTGCTAGACTTGAAAAAACCAAGATATGCTCGATTTAATATATCAAGTTATCCATTTTCGATTCACAGCCAATATGAAAAATCAAAACAGCCCTGAAATCATTCACATTGAAGAAAATAATTTTGGCAGTCATGCGCAGCATTGGACACTTTTATCTACCCAACCTGAGCAAGATGTCCCAAAATGGTTGGGCTTGGCTTTAGATAGCCCAGTCATGCCGATGGGGATTTGTGAATGTGAAGAAGAAATGGATCAGGCTTTTTGGCTCATTCAAGGCCCTGCAAAGTCCTCTATTCAACTGAATCAGATTATTGCAGTTGAAAATAATAAACCGAAAGCATTAAAAACTGCATTTCCTACATTTGAAAGTCCGTATAAATTTAATGCGACCATTGATCGAATTATTACTTCGGATTCTGCGACTCAAGCAGTATTACGACTAAAAGTAAATGCAAACACGATTATTTATGCCTTTGATAATTTATATGCTGTCAATCATGGTCATTATCAAAAGGATCAAAATTATCAGGTTCAACTCAATGCTTGGGCCTATGAGTTAGAACAGGTAGCGGATAATGAAACGATTATTGTGGATGATCCAGCCTCAATTAAACACCATCGTGCATTAAATGATATTTTAGCTGAACATAATGGCGTGGCACCTGAAAATTTACAGGAACTGATTAATGCATGGGAGCCGAAAACCCCTGAAGATAAAGAACCTGTCACTGTTGATTTTTCTAAAATGGTGGCCTATCTATATGGCGAAACTATGGGTCAGGAAGATGAAGCGTGGTTTCAGGGTAATATTGTAGGTAAAACTTCCATGACGTTTATGAATGAGGAATATACCCTTTATGATGTCACTTTAGTTTTAGAAGATAATCTGCCTGCAACATTAATTCGTATTGCAACAAAACAACATTTGTATAAAAACTTTGAAATTGGGCAGTATATTCGTGGCAACCTCTGGATTCAGGCGAATATTTATGCTAAAACTACGAATAATTAATATATTTTCACAATAATTTAATTATTAGGCTCATTAATGAAAATTATTCGAGAACAACAAAGCTATAGTCTCATCCAATTTAGTGGTCAACGAATTAAGTTGGACAAAGGTGCCTTTTGCTTTTTTGTTCTTGGAATGTTTCTCGCAGCCATGATTTTTTACCATTTTGGCTTATTAGCTGCCTAGTTTATTGGCTTTTTGATATATCAAATATGCAAAATAAAGCCCTCACATTTTTGAGGGCTTTATTTTTTTCGCTTAATTAACCATTGCGTCGAGCAAAGTCATCCATAAAGTTCACCAAAGCTTGTACACCTTCAAGCGGGACAGCGTTATAAATACTTGCACGCATCCCACCAACTGAGCGATGTCCCGCCAGATTTAACAAATGATTTTCTTCAGCTTCTTTCAAAAACAGTTTTTCCAAAGCTTCGTCTGCCAAAGTAAATGGCACATTCATAATTGAACGATTCGCTTCAGCAATCGGGTTATTATAAAAGTCACTGGCATCGATATAACCATAAAGCAATTTGGCTTTTTCCAGATTCACCTGATGAATAGCCTCTACCCCACCCTGTTCGAGTAACCATTCAAAGACCAAACCAGACAAATACCATGAATAAGTCGCAGGCGTATTCACCATTGAATCATTTTTTGCTTGTGCAGAATATTTCAAAATACTAGGAATCTCTGAACGAGATTGATCCAGTAAATCATCACGAACAATGACAATCGTTAAACCCGCTGGACCAATATTTTTTTGCGCACCCGCGTAAATCAAACCGAACTTGGATACATCAATTGGCGCAGACAAAATACTTGAAGACAAATCAGATACCAAAGGTGCATTCACCTCTGGAACACCCGCGAACTGTAAACCGCCAATGGTTTCATTATCAGCATAATGTACATAGGCAGCATCTTGAGATAAACTCCATTCGCTTTGGTCTTTAATCGCCAGTTTGCCATTGAGCGTTGTACCCGCTTCTACGATATTGATCTCGCCATAACGCTGTGCTTCTTTTAAGGCTTTTTCTGACCAAATCCCAGTATGAATATAGTCCGCTTTAGGGTTTTTACCCAAAAGATTGAGTGGAATCGCTGAAAATTGAAGTGATGCCCCGCCCTGTAAAAATAAAACCTGATAATTTTCAGGAATATTCATCAATTTACGCAAGTCCGCTTCAGCTTTTTCCGCAACCGCGACATAATCTTTACTGCGATGACTCATTTCCATGATGGAAAGGCCCTTACCGTGCCAGTCCAATAACTCAGCTTGAGCTTTTTCTAAAACGGCAGTGGGTAATGCAGCAGGACCAGCACAGAAATTGTACGCGCGCATGATTTTTCCTTTGTTAGAGTGAAACAAAACTGAATGTGGCATTTAACCATATCTTGAAGTTTCGTGCAGTAATTGAACCCATAAATATTTCAATATGAACTGCTAAGTCTCTTGATTTAGTCTATTCAAAATCTTAATTTAGGCTAATATCAAACTGACAGTCTCCTGCTTGATCAAGATTAGGGTTTGATTTGGACTTGATCAGCGGTTTAAGCCTGTTATACAAATGTATTGTAAACAATTCAATAACTTACTTTTATAAATAATCGATTACACTAGCTGAAAATATTAAAAGTTGTTTTCTATGAAATTTAGACGTCAGGTTTATACAACAAAACCAACCTTCTTGACGCAGACTTTATTCAAGATCATGGCGGTTGGATTAGGTTTTACAGGCTTGTGCGCTCAAGTACAAGCCCAAAGTTATAGCTATGTACAAGCTGAACAGCAAGTGCTTGAAAACTCGTACACCTCTCAGGCCAATCAAGCCCTGCAAAGTTCTGCAAAATTGGATGCCGAAGCTGTAAAAGGTTTGGGGCTACCACGGATTGATTTGAATGTTCGCGCCTATAAATTTCACAGCGAAGTAGATGTGCCATTAAATTCATTTAAACAGGGCATTGAAAATGCGCTGAATGAGAAACTCGATAACCAGTTGAATGAATGGGAAAATGTGATTCCTCCTAATATCATTGGTGATATTGAAAATGGGGTCAGTGGTGTTATTCATGATGGCGTCAACATGGTTCCTAATTACGCCAATTTAACCTTACAAGATGAACAAATCAGATCATCTATCTCAATGGTCATGCCGCTTTATACAGGCGGTTTACTCAAATCAACCAAACAAATTGCAGCGATCCAATCACAACGTTCTGAACTTAATACCGAGCAACAACAAGACGTACAACGCTTTGAAATGATTCAGGCTTACTTCAATGTGCAATTACAACAGCAATTGCTGAAATCTAGTCAATTTAATTTTAACGCTATGCAACGCCATTTGGATAATGCTCTCAAACTTGAAAAACAGGGATTTTTAAGTAAAGGACAGCGCATGCAGTTTGAAGTGGCGAGGAACAATGCGCAGCGTTTATTGCAAAATGCACAGGCAAATTTACAAAGTAGTCAGTTTCAACTCAATAATCTGCTCAGAACCAATCAAGTGAATCAACTTACTACACCGTTATTTGTTAACAAGGCCCAAACTCAGTCATTAGACAATTTGATGGCCACCTATCCAGAACAGTCCAGTCTGGTGCGCAAAATGCAAATGGATACTCAAATTGCCAATGAAAATGTTCGAGCCCAGCAAGCTGCCAAAAAACCAAATTTATTTGCTTTTGGTGAATATAGCCTCGATGATAAAGAAAACTGGATCGTAGGAATTGCAGCTCGCTATAACTTATTTTCAGGCATTGATAAAAGTAAAAGTATCCATTCTGCCGAACTTAAACGCTATGCCACAGAATTACTTACGGCACGTACCAAACAAGAAATTGAAAATGTGCTGAATAAATCTTATAGCGAACTTCATTCAGCACAACAGACCCATAGCTTACTTTTACAAAACCAAAAAGCGGCACAGGAAAATTTACGCATTCAAGAGCTGTCCTTTAAAGAAGATATGGGTACTGCAACACAAGTGATTGATGCTCAAAATGCCTTAAATGCTTTAGATAGCGAAATGGCGCTCAATGCCTATAAATATATTTTATCATTGGCGACTTTATTACAAAGTCACGGATCGATTTCAAACTTTAAAGCCTATGTAAACCAACCAAATACCGATTTCATTCGTTAAAGGAGAGGACATGATGAATCAAGATCAACCACCATCTGACGCTCAACATCCAGATTCCTCTTCTAATCCAGAGAATACAGAAGCAAAACCTGATCAGATCGAGCAAAATCAAACGGAACAACAGCAAAGTAAGCCTGAAAAACCTAAAAACAAAGGACTCTTGAAAGTCATCGTTGCAATTGTGGTGTTATTACTACTGGGACTGATTGCTTATGGATTATGGAAAGCCTACCAACCCAAACAAGTACAAGTGCAGGGTCGAGTAGAAGCCGAAACCTTACATATCAGTACCAAAGTGCCTAGTAGGATCGAACAAGTTTATGTCTCTGAAGGGCAAAAAGTAAAAAAAGGACAGGAACTGGTGTTGTTAACTAGCCCTGAAATTCAGGCAAAGAAACAGCAGGCTCTGGCTGCTTTACAATCTGCACAAGCGCTGCAATCCACGGCTGAACGTGGTTCACAGCAGGAAAACATTGAGACGTTGTATGCCAATTGGAAAAGTGTACAGGCACAGGCAGAACTGGCCACTAAAACTTATCAACGTGGGGCCGTGCTCTATCAAGAAGGTGTAATTTCACGGCAACGTCGTGATGAAATGTATGCCGCCCAACAATCTGCCAAAGCACTCAGCGAAGCAACTTATCAACAATATGCCCGAGCCAAACGCGGCAGCACCCCTGAACAAAAATCAATGGCGGATGCGCAGGTTGAAATTGCTCAGGCTGCATTAGCGGAAGCTAACGCACTAGAAGGCGAAACCAAACTGTATTCCCCTGTCAATGGAACCATTTCTAAAACTTACGGCAAACCATCCGAGCTGGTCGCGACCGCTGTACCCGTGGTTAGTATTTTGGAAGATGATGAACTTTGGGTGAGTTTAAATGTGCGTGAAGATCAATATCGCTCGGTTTATAAAGCCAAAACTCTAGAAGGTTATATTCCTGCACTCAATCAAAAAGTCGAGTTTAAAATTAAAAATATTGATGCGGAAGGTGAATTCGCCACGATTAAAACCACGCGCCAAACAGGTGGGTATGACATTCGTAGTTTTAAACTACATTTAGTCCCAGAACATGCCATATCAGATTTGAAGGTAGGAATGAGTGTGGTCTTTAAAGTGACTGAGGCAAAATAAACATGCTTGCCAGTATGTTACGAGAGCTACGCTATCTCCTCCACAATAAGTGGGATCTGGCCATGGTGGTGATTGCCCCACTATTTATCATTTTGTTATTTGGTAGCATGTTTTATACGGGCAAACCAGATCATTTGCCAATTGCCGTCATTGATCAGGATCAGAGTGAACTTAGTCGTAACATTGGTCGTGATTTATCCCTCAATCATACCCTCGATGTAAAATACCAAACTCAAAACCAGACTGAAGTTGAGAATTTACTCAACCAAACCAAAATCTGGGGTTATGTCCATATCCCTGCGGGCGCAGAACAACGTTTGGTCAATGCGCAGGATGCCCAAATTAGTATAGTGTTTAATCAGTCATTTTTTAGTGTGGGAAATACGGTTTCATCGGCCATGCTTTTGTCTGTTTTGAATGGCATGGCAGATTTTGCTGGAGAAAGTTATCTGGGAAATGTGCTGCCTTACCTCAGTATGCCAACACCCAACGTTAAAATTTCAACTTTATATAATCCAAATTTAAGTTATGAATTTTACTTAGAACCTTTTGTTATTCCTGCTATTTTACATTTATTACTATGTTGCTGTGTGGCATTTGCGATTGGACAGGAATTAAAAAGAGAAACTGTACCTGACTGGGCAAACCAAGATGATTATATCCAAGCACTTTTTGCAAAAATATTGGTCTATGTGGTGATTTATACTTTCTGGACTTGGGCGTGGATGTTTTGGTTAATCGAGATTAGAGGTTGGTTTGTTGCAGGAAGCTTAGTGATGATACTGGCAGGACAAATTTTACTGTATTTTGCCTATGCCTTTATTAGTTCAACGGTAGTGCTTGCCAGTAAAAATTTAGGACGAACTTTTGGGTTTATTGCAGTTTATGGAGGCTCATCGTTAAGCTTTGCGGGTGTCACATTACCATTAAATAATGCTCCCATTTTTACTCAGTTTTGGTCAATGATCATTCCTTATACCCCTTATGCACGTTTACAAACAGAGCAATGGGTCGTAGGGAGTGATATCTTAATTTCAGTCTGGCCTTTTCTTATTTTACTGGGCTATTGTCTATTTTATTTTGCGCTGAGTGTGTTACTCATGAAAAAGTTAGTGAAGGAGCAAAGCAATGCATAATTTCTTTCACTACTATCTTGAAACATTTAAAAATATTTTTAAAAACTCATCTATTTTGACCACCGTCATTTTATCTGTTTTCTTTTATAGTATCTTTTATCCAACGGCTTATAAGGCAGAACACGCTGAATCCCTTCCTATCGTCATTGTAGATGAAGAACAGAGCGTCGTTACTTCAACGATCATTACTCAAGTTGCCAATAGTCCTGATGTGAAGATTAAAGCAGTTACTGGTAATTTTCTTGAAGCCGAACAAATGGTGCGTAACCAAAAAGCGGATGGCATCTTGTATTTACCCAACAATCTGTCTAATAGTATTCAACGCGGCGAAGTTGGAGGGATCGGACTTTATATCAGTACTGCCTACTTTTTAAAAACCAAAGATATTGGATTAGGCTTAGCCACTGCGATTGAAAATGCAATTCGTGAACAAGCCGAACGCTTTGGAAAAATTTCACATTTCAAACCCGAACTTTCAATCCACCAAATCCCTTTATTTAATACCTTATCAGGTTATGGAAGTTATATTTTTCCTGCGGTCGCACCTGTGATTATTCATCAAACCATTGTTTTAGGTTTGGGCATGTTGATTGGCGGTTTTCGAGAAAAAAACTGGCGTCCGAAAGCAAGTGAATTTTGGGGAATTTTTGCCTGCTTTTTTACCATTGGCTGCTTAGGTTGTTTTTATTTATTTGGCTTCATTTTTTGGGTTAATGACTATCCACGTGGCGGAAACTTCTGGGGAATGCTGTTGGCTGTACCCATTTTCGTCAGTTGTGTCACTGGATTAGGTCTACTTTTTGGTTCGCTCTTGGATATGTCTGAACGAGCTGGACTTTTTCTGGTTTCGACCTCTATTCCCTTATTTTTATTAACAGGCATTGCCTGGCCTATTCAAGCAATGCCGTTATGGATACAGGGTTTTACTTGGCTATTACCTTCGACCCATGCTGTGCAATTATTTATACAACTCAATCAGATGGGTACCCAAACTTATTTTGTATTACCTAAACTGATCTTTTTGAGCTGTGCCGCAGGGATTTTCTTATTCATTGCTTATTATCGTTTAGTGATGCATCCAAAAGTGTTATCAAATAAGCCGTAAAAAAGTACGCCTCAAGCGTACTTCTTTATCAATTTGCTTGACTTACCAATTTACATTGACACGGCGATTGGGTTCTAGACATTCAACCAGTTGAGACTTATCTGAGTTTGTCCCACATTGTTGATAGGCAGTGGTCTGATTTTTCGCTTCTATCTTTATACGATTTGAATCAATGCCATATTGCGTCAACAATGTTGCTACCGTTTGTGCGCGTTTTGCAGAAAGTTTTTGGTTATATGCATAAGACCCTAATCGATCAGTATAACCCGCAACAATCACAGGACGATGATCTTGTGAATGATTAATCTGTTCTGCAATTTCTTTGACCGAATCTACTCCAGTTGTAATTCCTGCAACATCTGAGCGATCAAAAGCGAATAGGATATCTTTTGATCGAACGGGTGCTGGAGCAACAGGTACTGGAGTTGGGGTTAAAGTTGGTGCTGGATTGCTAGGATGTATTAAAGCTTCACAATCCTGACCTTTCCAAGATAATCGCTCAGCCTTATTGTTCTTGTCAAAATCAATACGAAGCTGGCAACGTTTATAATCATTACTGTTCGGTACACGAATATCCAACACATAATTCCAGACTTTTGCACCAAAAATTCCTTCATTAAATTGTGGATTACCTAATAGGTGCCTGATCTGGTCTTTATTCAATCCAGTATCTAAACGAACTACATCAGCCACTTCATAACGTAATACCTGTTTAAGATAGCTTTTACTGATGTCAGGGAAAGTAATTTGTTCTGTCGTTGCCGTCGGTTCAGCTGCTGTTGCAGACATCATAAAGCCCAACATTG
Organism: Acinetobacter ursingii DSM 16037 = CIP 107286; assembly: GCF_000368825.1. Taxonomy (GTDB): domain Bacteria; phylum Pseudomonadota; class Gammaproteobacteria; order Pseudomonadales; family Moraxellaceae; genus Acinetobacter; species Acinetobacter ursingii. The sequence continues at coordinate 725,264 of NZ_KB849717.1, forward strand.
CAGCGAACATAAAAGTTTTTTTGATTTGCATAGCTTTTGTTCTCTTTAATATTTTTGTGAAAGGAGATGGCCCATCCATCTCCTGTTGAGCATTCATGAAATTAATCAATCACACCACTGATACCCACACGGACACTTGGATCTCCCTGCGACGCTGCTGCAACACCGCCTGTAATTGACCAGCGACCATTATCCGCAGTTTTACGCAAGGTTGCACCGACTGCATTTTCTCCACCATGATAAGCAGCGCCTACAGCATAGGTAAATTTACCCGCAACAAAAGGCGCTCCTTCCAGTGCCATCGCAGAAGCAATACCTGCATTGGCTTTTTTCTCAACATCATCAATACGGCCATTTACGTTATAGAACACTTGTTCCAAACGATCTCCAAGATTGGTAATTCGATTTCCAAGATTGATATCTGCCTGATTTAATGCACCCAAAGCATCTCCGACATTGTTATAACTTCCGTTATTCACATTGTAGGTAGGGCCAGTAAATTGACCATTTTCATACTTGGCACCACCACCCAGCGAGTTCACGATATATTGATTCGAGGTATTTAATTGCGAACCATTGACAGCATCTTTGGATGTGCTGGAAATTTCACCCGGTGCCACATTTGTGATTTTATGATTGCCTGCATTAATACCATTTTGGTCAATATTTACATCGCCGACTTTCACATTATTTGCAGTCACTGTATTTGAGGTGACCGAGTTAAATTTCACATCATCTGCGGTCGCAACGGTGTATTCTTTACCGCCATTACTATTGGTACTTTCTTTAACCGTAATATTTTGACCTGCTTCAACAGTGCTATGTTGACCTGCTTTTTGATTGATTGATCCAATCGCATCATTAATGTTGGTTGCACCCGTGCCTCCAATATTGGTAATGGTATTGCCATCGCCTCCCTGAAATGCACCATCACCGATAATGTCATGAATCTGGCTACCATTGACTGCATCTTTACTGCCTTGAGCAATGCTGCCTTCTGCAACACCAGTGACTTTATTACCAGCTGCATCGATACCATTTTTGGTTACACTTGGCCCGCCATTGATGGTTAAACCATTGTTATTCACCGTTGTATCACCAGCCGTAACACTATCAACTTGAATATCTTTCGCCAAGTCAACCGTAATGTTATTGCCTGTGTTATTGACTTTGATATTGCCGTCTTTATTAGCAAAATCCACAGTATCCGTTGGTTTTACCTGACTTGCATTTTGACCATTGGTGGAAACTGTCCAACCTTTATTGGCATTTTGGGCGGTGTCATTGATCGATTTGATCGCATCATTGATGTTATTTTGTCCAGTATCCCCAATATTATTATTGGTATATGTCCCAGTATTAGGATCATAAGTGGTATTGCCACCAATAATATTTTGAACACCACTACCCAGATCGTGAAGCTGACTGCCATTTACCACATCTTTTGAATTTGCTGCGACGGTTCCCGCTTCTACACCCGTAATTTTATTGGTGGTTTTATCAATGACCACATTGCCGACCGTTACTTTATCAAAATTCACTTCTGGTGTGGTGGTAATAGTCACCTTGTCGCCATTTTGAATAAGCTCCACGTTATCACCAGAAATCATGGTAAATCTTTGATTCGGCTTAATCGTTTGAAGTGATGAATTTACAGTTTGCCCCTTACCTGATGTAGCTGTAGTAAACACCCATCCTTCTTCTGCAATCGCTTTTACATCATTTAACTGATTCACATTGACTGCATCTGTTCCATTTTTACCTGGGGCCACATTGCTAATAATTTGGTTACCCGCATTAATTCCACCTAAAGAGATCGATGGAGTATTAGACAAAGGTAAACCTGTAATAGGGTCAACAAATCTTAGGCCGCCCTTATCAATAACTGTTCCACCTGCATTCACACTATCTAGCAGCAAATCTTTACTCAGACTAAAGTCAATGGTCGTGGTTCCATTACTATTAATCGCTGCAACCTTAAGATTCTTTTCGTCATTCGCCAGACCTATATCAACAGTATCTTCTGGTTTAACTTGAGTAGATGCTAAAGTTGAATCCGATTTAACATTCCAGCCTTTATTGGCATTTTGAGCAACATCACTGACCGATTTAAGCTGCTCTTCTGTAGCCGCTTGCTTTTGGTTATAGGTTGCATTCGGATCCCATGCGGTATTGGTTAATCCACTAACACGACCTGTAGCTCCATTTAGTGTCACCGGAGATGCTCCACCCACTACGACCTGTGTTGCCCCTATCAATGTCTGATTAGTTCCATTACTAACGCTAATTGAACCTGCTCCGATTGTACTGCTATTAGTGCCATCAGTTACAGTCGTACCATCTACCGTACTGCTATTTGATTTTGCACCATCTTTTAGTTCAATCTTGCCGTCAGTCACTTTAGTGTTACCAACCGTTAAACTACCCGCTTTGCTCAAATCTATATTTTTGGAAAGCTCAACGGCAACCTGACCATTCACGACTTTGGTGGTGATATTGCTATCGGCACCTACAATATCAATGGTTTCACCTAACTTCTTATTAACTGTATTACTATCCGCTGCTTTAAGGCCAAAACCTGAATCAGTTAAACCTGTCTGGATCGTCTTTAATTGTTCTTCTGTCGCTGCACGACCTACGGTTGCAAAGTCCGAACTTGTCGTGGTTTTGTTGGTTAGGCCTGTAACATTACCAGAGGTCACATTGGTCGAACCCACTGTCAATCCATTGTCAGTCAAGGTATTAGAGCCCACTTTGACTTCATTATTTTTTATGCTAGAAGATCCAACTGTTAAACTTCCGGCTGAAGTCAAATTCACATCAGGATTTAGATTTACGGTCAGATTATTCGCTGTAGCAGCTAATTTAATGTTACCGTCTGTGTTATTAAAATCCAAGGTTTCATCTGGTGCAATCTTCTGCGCAGCTGATGCGACTCCGCCTTTGTTTGTTGAAGTGAATTTCCAGCCTTTATTGGCATTTTGAGCAACGTCACTAACCGATTTAAGCTGCTCTTCTGTGGCCGCTTGCTTCTGGTTATAGGTTGCATTCGGATCCCATGTGGTATTGGTTAAGCCACTAACACGACCTGTGGCTCCATTAATAATAATTGGGTTTGATCCAGCCCCAACCGTAATTTGAGATGCACCTACGGTGGTCGTATTTGTGCCATCAGACACCACGGTACCATCTACCGTACTGCTATTTGATTTTGCACCATCTTTTAGTTCAACCTTGCCGTCAGTCACTTTAGTGTTACCAACCGTTAAACTACCCGCTTTGCTCAAATCTATATTTTTGGAAAGCTCAACGGCAACCTGACCATTCACGACTTTGGTGGTGATATTGCTATCGGCGCCTACAATATCAATGGTTTCGCCTAACTTTTTATTAACCGTATTACTATCCGCCGCCTTAAGACCAAAACCTGAATCAGTTAAACCTGTCTGGATCGTCTTTAATTGTTCTTCTGTCGCTGCACGACCTACGGTTGCAAAGTCCGAACTTGTCGTGGTTTT
>NZ_KB849717.1:728791-1088420 GCF_000368825.1 Acinetobacter ursingii DSM 16037 = CIP 107286
AAACCTGAATCAGTTAAACCTGTCTGGATCGTCTTTAATTGTTCTTCTGTCGCTGCACGACCTACGGTTGCAAAGTCCGAACTTGTCGTGGTTTTATTGGTTAAGCCTGTAATTTGACCGGTGTTGCCATTAATCGTAACAGGACTTCCTCCAGTCGCAGGCCCGACTTTAACCACAGGCTCCAGACCAAACGTAATTTGATTATTTCCAGTATTGGTCACTTTAATATTAGTATCAGTTGCACTGAAATCAACATTTTCACCTAAGGCAATCGTATCCTTAGCGGCTGTATTTCCATTTGAACTGACGGTAAAGCCTTTATCTATAATTCCTTTGATCTGACTACCATTTACAGCATCCATTGAAGTATCAGTGATTGCTCCAGCGCCAACATTGGTAATCTTATTGGTTCCCGCATTGATACCTGTCGCGCTGATACTTGGTGAATTTGGAATAGCCCCACCACTTGAATTAACAAACGTTAATCCCTTGCTATCAATCACTGTACCCGCGGCATTTACACTATTAAGTTTGATGTCTTTAGAAAGTTTGACCGTCAGTTTGTTGTTGGTGCTATCTGCAACGACACCAATATTATTATCGGTTAAATTTGTTGCGACAGATTCACCACCAACAATACTGAGCTGCTGACCCAATTTACGTTGAACATTTACACCCGCGTTATCCCCTGTGAAGGTAAGTGGTGTCGCAAGTTGATCTTCCGTAGCTGCCCGTCCAGTTGTGTAATTATTTGGATCAAAGGTTTTATTGGTTAAACCAGTAATGGTTCCATTTTTACCATTGACACTAATAGTGGCGCCTCCAGACTGCCCCCCAATATTCACCACTTCGGCCAGTTTTAGATCAACATTTGTACCTGAATGGCTGACTGTAATATTTTTATCACTATTGGAGAAATCTACTGTTGCGTCTGGCGCTACATTAGACTTGTTGGCTGTATCTTTATTGGTCGTGATGTTCCAACCTTTATTGGCTGTATCATTCACCAGCTTTAACTGCTCTTCTGTCGCTGCTCGTCCTTGCGTTGCAAATCCAGATACAGTTAAAGTTTTATTGGTTAACCCAGTTAAAGTTCCTGTTGACCCACTAAGCACGACATTATTGGCAGCATTCTTTAATGTAATGCTATTTGCATCGATCGTATTACTGCTCGCACCTGCTGTCATTACAGTATTGGTCGATGTACTCACATTGCTATTATTGGAAGCATCTTTTATTTCCACTTTTCCATCTGTTAATTTAGTAGTTCCAACCGTTAAACTACCCGCATTGGTTAAATTCACATCTTTCGCCAGTTTTAACTGCAAAGTATCGGAGCCATTGGCGACCACACCAATATTACCCTCGGTTAATGTACCACTTGCACCACCCGTAACTTTAAGCTGATCACCCAACTTACGATCAACTTTTGTACCACTATCACCAGCAAAGCTAAGTGGTTTTTGTACCTCTTCCTGTACTGCAAAGAGTTGACTACCGTTAACAGCATCAGTACTTGTAGCAGTCACACGACCAGCAGCAACATTGATAATTTGTCTTTCATTATCCTTTGTTCCAACACTGACAGTAGATAAACCTGCACCAGAACCTGCATAGTTATAATCCCGACCATTAATGGTGCTTTTCGTCGTTTGGTTATAATCACCTGATACCGAATTACTTCCTAAGGCTACAGCATTGGTATGATTATTATTAACCGTTGTATTACTACCTAATGCAATTGAATTTTCTGCATAAGCATTTGCATTTGTACCTGTAGCAATTGCATTTTTTGCATATGCGGTTGCTGTTTTTCCAATGGCAATTGCCTGTTGAGCTTGAGAAACAGCACCATTACCCAGTGCCACTGCATCACTTGCAGAAGCCCGAGCCTGATTACCAATTGCGGTACTATTTTCTGATGAAGCAGAAGCTCCAGTGCCTAAAGCCAGAGCATTGAGCGCAGAGGCATTTGCCGCTGTACCCATTGCATTTGCATCTTTTGCCTGAGCTTTTGCATTGTCACCTATTGCATTTGCACTTTGTCCCGATGATGATGCTTTATTCCCGATCGCTGTGGTATTTTCAGCGGATGAGGTGGCTTGTCTTCCGATAGAAATACCTTGTTCACCCTGAGTCAATGCTTCATTACCAATTGCAACGCCATTGTCCTGACTTACAATCGCCTTTCGACCAATTACGATCGCTTGGTCTGAATTTTGTACTTCTGCATCACTACCAATGGCAATAGCGTAATTTGTTGTACTGCTCGTCGCATCAGTCTGAACATTTTTACCGATCCCAATACTATCGATACCTTTGGTACTGACTAAAGTTCCTAAAGCGATATTGTTAATATCTGCCGTAGTATTTTCTTTACCGATAGCAATCGAACTTTCACCTTTCGCTCGAGTTCCACTATTACCAATTGCAATACCATTTAAAGCCTCAGTACGAACGTTTGAACCTAAGGCAATACTATTTTCTGCAACAGCCGTAGTCCCAGTACTTGGACCAATAGCCACTGAATTATTTGCAATCGCTTGGTCACTTAACTTATTCGCTCCATCAGTGCTATTGATGGACACATATTTGACTGTGGCATCTTTCGCAAGCGCTTTGACCTGTCCTAAATTAACGGCTTGATCATCATTGGTCGCTGTCGCAACATTGTTGATGGTTGTTCCTTTTCCGCCATTCGGACCTAGATTAATTTCATTCTGACTTGAGTTCGTGTAAGTGACATAATAATCAGTAGGTAAAGGTCCGCCACCGCCACCACTAGCAGCAATTGCCGCGACAATACTTCCGTAAGTTTTACCATTAATATCAATTTCACCAAATTTCCCATCGGTGGAACCTGTCAAACCCAATATAGAAGAAACGTCATTATGTAATTGAGTCAATTGGCTCACATTCACAGCGTCTGTTGGATTTCCCCCTGGCGCAACATTGGTAATTCTTCGAGTCGTTGTTCCGTTCCCAACCGAAACAACACTGTAACCAACCGTCGCAACATCTGGAATCGTATCAGAGACTAAATAGGCTTTCGTCGTCGAATTAGTACTAGCATCACTATTTATACCCAACGCAATGTTATTGGCAGCTGCTTGGGTATTGGCACCGAGTGCAATACCCTGTGCCCGTGACTTGAGCATTGTATCCCACAATGGTTGCATCGGTTCCCGAAGTGACTTTAGACGAGTTTCCAACTACAACAGACTGGCTAGAGCTTTTGGTTTCTGAGCCTAGTGTCACTGAACGTGTAATGGCTCCTCCATTTGTATTACTATTGCGTCCAATGGAAATATTATCATCGCCATTAATGCCACTTCCCGCTGCAATCCCTATGGCAATATTACTATCCGAACTAGAATTGTTATCTGGAGATAAATTAGAACCTGCGCCACTGCCAATGGCAATGTTTTGATTACCAACGACATTTTGTCCTGAATTTTTACCAATCGCGATATGTTCTACACGGTCAGTGGTTGAACCTTGTGATGATCCTACGCCTGCATTTTCACCAATGGCAATCCCAGAACTGGTGTCTGCAATTGCACCTTTACCAATTGCAATCGTATTGGAGCGAGAGGAAGAAGCCTGAGTGCCGATGGCTACCGCATTACTCGCTGACGCACTATTACGATCCCCAATTGCGATACTGGAACTACCATTTGCATTATTATTAGAACCTAAAGCGACACTCGAAGTCGCACTTGAACTATTCATTGAACCCAGAGCGACACTGGAATTTCCAGTTGCAAGATTCGAGGTTCCGAGTGCAAGACTGGCTTCTCCACCTGCCAGATTGGCACCACTACTCAGTAGTGCAATAAAAGCATTTCTTTGATCAGGTGTTACAGCAGTACCATTAATTTCGGTAATGGTATCTGGCGTTGAACCCGTCGCAGTCACAGGAATACCATCAATAGCAGTGAGTTGATTATTATTATTACTATCGTTAGTTAACACTGGCGTTCTAGGCTGACCAGTACTTGCACCAATGGCGGTACTGTATTTTCCTAAGGCAGCAGATTCTTTACCAATCGCGACGTTATTTTCCTGATAGGCAATCGATTTTTGACCAACGCTAATACTACCAAGACCATTGGCTTGCGATGTATTGCCAACCGCTATTGAATTATGACCATTTGCAGTTGCTAAAGGTCCAATTGCGGTAGAGTCCTCACCTAAAGCACTCGCATCAGCTTTGGTTGATTTTGTTCTAAAATACTGAATACCATCATAATTATTCCCAATCACCAGATTTTTAATCTGACCATAGTTGACCGCATCACTATCAGCAGTACCATTGGCAAGTCCAGTGATTTTCTTATTATTTAAATTGGCACCATTATTTAAGTTGGCATTGCCTGTTACCGTCAGTGCTCCACCAATGCTTGTATTACCTGTGGTGGTGAGCGTATTGAAATTCACATCATCCGCAGTTTTAACGGTATAAACGGTTTGTCCATTACTTCCAGTAGTTGAAGTTACATTAATATTTTTGCCTTGCACAACTTCCGTCTTTGCAGCTGTTACTTCTGCCTTGGAGGCTTTAGTAGCTAATCCTGTAGTTGCGTTATTTACTTGATTATTCAAGTTATTAAAATCATTTTGAGAGGCTTTTCCATTTACTGTTGTTGTCAGATTATCTAAATCAGTTTGCGAAGCTTTGCTGGCCAAACCTGTAGTTGTATTATTAACTTTACTATTCAAATCATTGAGAGAGGCGCCACTATCGGTAGTCACATCCGAACCAGTAATCGTGCCGGTAGCTGTTATTTTACCTGCGACATTTAAATCTTCATTGATATCCTGTGAATGAGCTGAAACTGTAATAATCGCAGCAGTTGCAACCGCTACACTTCCTGCTATTTTTTTTACAGTTTTCGATTTGCCTTTGGATTTAGCTAACTCAGAAACCGCAACCCAAGCTCCCAAAGAAGCGTTCCATATGACTCTGTATGCTTTGTTCATTATTTGTTACCGCCAGTAAAGTAAGTTATAGGATTTTTTGATTTTGGCTAAAGTCTACAACTAAAATAATGATAAGTACATCACACTAAAAATAATAAACTTGATTCAAATCAAATATATTGTTAAGTTTTTATTTTTAATCCCTATATATAATTTAATATAATTAATAGGAAGTGTGGATTTTCTATTAAATTTTGTATTTAGACTTAATTTATTAGGTTAATTAAATTATTTTTTTGATAAAATTCATGTGAGATATTCTTTTAATTTTGTGTGTTTATTTGTTAGAGAGTTGGCATTTTGTAAAAAATATGAAAAATCTTCGTAAAACTTTAGCTCGGAAGCGCAAACAGCTAAACAAATTTCAACAAAAGAACTCAGCTTCGGCGGCATTATTCTTTTTTAGAAAATTTTTAATAATGACTCGTCATCAAAAAATCGGTCTTTACCTACATGCTTTTGGCGAAGTTCACACCCAACTTTTAATTGAAGAGTGTTATAAATTAAAAAAACAAGTTTATTTACCCATGATCTGTAATATGAATAATAAATTGGTCTGGGTAAAAGTGAGTCGCAATCAATATCATAATCAGCGTTTTTCTCATCATCCTTTAGGCATGAAAGAACCCATGGCAAGTCGTGGTTATTCTGTGTCTCATCTTGATTTATTGGTGATGCCTTTAGTGGCCTGTGATCATCATGGAACCCGAATGGGAATGGGCGGTGGTTTTTATGACCGCACATTGGCAATAGCCCCACATCAACCATTCCGTTTAGGTTTGGCTCACACGTTCCAATTGCTTGATCAAACCTTGCCCCGTCAAGCATGGGATCAGCCGTTGGATGCACTCCTCACACCTCATGGTATCTATCGTTTTAAGCGTTAAACCTTTCAGTATACTAATTCCGACTGATTTGCTTATTTTTTTGCATTTTCTATATGAATGCCCTTGTAATTTTTAAAATACACATCACTATAAAAAACATGGCAACATCGTTGTCACTCATTAGGAGTGCCCATGTCTGAAAATATTATGAATGTAGAAACCTTAGAGCCTCAGGTTCCAAGTGTATTACCGCTTTTAGCGTTGCGTGATGTTGTGGTTTATCCACACATGCAAATTGCGCTATTCGTGGGTCGTGAAAAATCGATCAATGCAGTGGATGTGGCTCGTAACAGTGACAATTTAGTATTTGTAGTTGCACAAAAAGATTCTCTTACTGAAGAAATTGATCACGACAACCTTTATCAATACGGTACTGTCGCGAAGATTGTGCAAGTTGTGAATCACGAAAATGATGAAAACTGTATTAAGGTCTTAATCGAAGGTCTTTACCGTTCAAAATTAACCAAAATTATTGATGAAGATAGCCATCTAACGGCCGAACATCAATTAAGTCCGATGACGGTTAATATGGACAAACAAGATCAGGAAACTCGTTTGCAGGAGTTACGTACTTTATTTGCTCAATACGCAGAAGCAAAATTACGTAATGCCCGTGAACTGGTGACGGCTGCAAATAAAATCGACGACTTATTACAACTCATGTTTTTTGTCGCGACTCGTGTGCCTTTAAATATCGATGTAAAACAGAAATTTCTGGAACATGATGAGTTTGAAGCACATTTGCAAGAGCTAACAACCTATTTAACTCAACAATCTGCTGAACAACAAATCGAGCAAACCTTACATGACAATGTAAAACGCCAAATGGAAAAAAATCAGCGCGAATACTTTCTCAATGAAAAAATGAAAGTGATTCAGCGTGAGCTTTCCGATATGAATGGCGGTGCTGAAGATGACGTTGCTGAAATTGAAAAACGTCTGGTTGAAGCAGATTTACCTGAGCATGTTCGTAAAAAAGCCGAAGCGGAGTTTCGCAAGTTAAAAGCAATGCAACCTGCTTCGAGCGAAGCGGCTGTGGTGCGTAATTATCTTGAAGTGATTCTGGATACCCCATGGAATACTGCTAGCAAAGTCAGTATTAACCTGAAAAAAGCACAGGAAATACTGGATACAGATCATTATGGTTTAGATGATGTCAAAGATCGTATTGTGGAATATCTTGCTGTGCAATCGCGTGTGAAAAAACTTCGTGGTCCAATTTTGTGTTTAGTTGGTCCTCCAGGTGTAGGTAAAACCTCACTGGGCGAGTCTATCGCAAAAGCTACAGGTCGCGAGTTTGTGCGTATGGCCTTGGGTGGTGTGCGTGACGAAGCTGAGATTCGTGGTCACCGTCGTACTTATATTGGTGCGATGCCGGGTAAAATTGTGCAGTCATTGACTAAAGTCGGCGTGAAGAATCCATTATTCTTGCTCGACGAAATTGATAAGATGGCACAGGATTATCGTGGTGATCCTGCTTCTGCCCTGCTCGAAGTTCTGGATCCATCACAAAACAGCAAGTTTAACGATCACTATCTTGATCTTGATTTGGACTTATCAGAAGTGATGTTTATCTGTACAGCTAACAGCATGAATATTCCAGAAGCGCTGCTGGATCGTATGGAAGTCATTCGCTTACCGGGTTATACCGAAGAAGAGAAAGTCAATATTGCTGAACGTTACCTCGTTCCAAAAGCAATTAAAGACAATGGCTTACGTAGCAGCGAATTGACCGTTCATGAAGAAGCAATTCGAGACATCGTTCGTCGCTACACACGTGAAGCGGGTGTGCGTAGTTTAGAGCGTGAAGTTTCTAAAATTGCACGTAAAGTGGTGAAAGAAGCGGTGAGCAAGAAGTCGAAAAACTTGCACATCGATGTCACTGGTGAAAATCTGCCAGATTACTTAGGTGCGCATAAATTTGACTACGGCATGGCTGAAGATGAAGCTCAAGTCGGTCGCGTCAATGGTTTGGCATGGACTTCGGTCGGTGGCGAGTTATTGACCATTGAAGTGGCAGCAGTTAAAGGTAAAGGTAAATTCATTACTACAGGTTCGCTTGGTGATGTAATGAAAGAATCGATTACCGCTGCGATGACCGTGGTTCGTACCCGTGCAGATGAACTGGGAATCGAAGCTTCACGCTTTGAAGAAACTGATGTTCATGTTCACTTACCAGAAGGAGCAACACCAAAAGATGGTCCATCTGCTGGTTTAGCCCTAACGACTGCACTGGTTTCAGCATTTACGGGAATTCCAATCCGCGCTGATATTGCTATGACAGGTGAAACCTCTTTACGTGGTAATGCACTGCGTATTGGTGGCTTGAAAGAAAAACTTTTGGCAGCACACCGTGGTGGTATCAAACTGGTGTTTATCCCGCAAGATAATGTCCGTGATCTGGCTGAAATTCCAGATAATGTCAAAGAAGGTCTGGAAATTAAAGCCGTGAAAAGCATCGATGAGATTTTGCCGCTGGCTTTAACTGAACAACCTAAACCATTGGCAAAAACGCCGATCGTAAAACCAGTTGAAGAGTCAAAAGCTGCACGTCATTAATCTCATACTATGTCAATCAAAAAGAGAGCTCAGGCTCTCTTTTTTACATTTATTAGGTTGAAAATTGATCAATTAACCCCATAATAAAAGTAACAATTCATCATTTTCACTTGTTGAATTTAGTCTGGTCATCTGATTCTCCAGACAGATGACCTTTTAACCGCAGCCCCTTCACGCTTTTTGTGGGCTGCGTTTTTTTAATGTACTTAGTTTTTTTGTCTAAGGCTTAATCATTCAAATAGATACAATCACAATCGACATGAAGCCCGCTAAGATCCTCGTTATACTTAGATTTGTTCGCATTGTGCATCGAGCCATATTATGAAAATTCGCATCCTCACGATTGGTCAGAAAATGCCAGCTTGGGTACTCACGGGTTTTGAAGATTATTTCAAACGTATCCAACCTTTTGTGCAGACTCAAGTGATTGAGCTCCCAATGGCGAAACGTGGAAAAAATGATTCAGAAGCCGATATTTTAAAATATTGCCAAATTGAAGGTGAAAGTATTCTGAATTCACTCAAACCGAATGAAACTCTAATTGCACTGGAAGTTGGCGGACGGGAGCTAAGCACAGAAAAACTTGCAGAGACGATGAAGTCATGGATGCTGGAAGGCAATGATGTAGCTTTAGCCATTGGTGGTCCAGATGGATTATCTGATCAAGTCCGTCAAGCTGCTGCTTGGCATTGGTCTTTATCTAAACTCACCATGCCACACCCTTTGGTTCGGATTTTATTGATTGAGCAATTGTATCGAGCCATGAGCATCAACCACAATCATCCTTATCATCGCGCTTGATGCATCGTTTGAGACAAAATTATCAAACTAAAACGTTATATGTTTGGCAAGATAAATTGATATTTGTATGAGGTAAACAGCATGAATTTACAAACACTCCCCGGGCTATTTATCTCTCATGGTTCACCTATGCTTGCACTGGATCCTGAACAAGTCGGGCCAGCTTTACACCGTTTGAGTTTTAATTTACCTAAACCTCAGGCGATTATCATCATGTCTGCACACTGGGAAAGTCAGTCTCTGGAAATCAGTACTTCAACGCGTCCACAAACATGGCATGATTTTCGTGGCTTTCCCAAAGAACTCTATCAAATTCACTATCCCGCGCCAGGTCAACCAGAACTGGCTGAAGAAATCTTGAAATTACTGGCAGAACAGCATATTCCTGCTCATGCCAATAGTACTCGACCACGTGATCATGGAGTCTGGATGCCGTTATTGCATATGTATCCAGATGCAGATATTGCTGTGATTGAAATTTCATTGCCGATGAACATGAATGCAGATGAAATTTATCAAATTGGCAAAGTCCTTGCTCCGTTACGCGAACGCCAAATTCTCTTAATTGGTTCAGGCAGCATCACCCATAATTTGGCAGAATTATCATGGGATGGAAATGCTCAACATGTTCCCGAATGGGCTTCCTCTTTTCGTAATTATGTGGTCAATAAACTGACTCATCAAGATTATGATGCTGTGCTGAATTGGCCAGATATTCCATATGTTGAACGTAACCATCCCACTCTGGAACATTTTGCTCCATTATTTTTTGCGATGGGAACAGGCAATCGTTTTTCAATCGTTCATAGTAGTTTTTCTATGGGTGCGCTAGGCATGGATATTTATCGGTTTGACTAACTTTGACGAATAGAACTCAGTCCTCTTTCTTAAATCTTGATGAATTTGACAGGATACTTGGTGTAGTCATTGTTGCAAAATAGATACAATCTGAAACTGAAAGCCTTCATTGTCCTTATTTTATTTCCCCAATAATCCATTAACATACAATCTGTTAAAGTAAATATTGTACACTTGCATGAAAATCAAATACTTAATCCTTGCTCTTTTACCTTTTTCAATTGTGGCATGCCAATCTGTACATCAGAACTCTGCTCCTGTCACTGTGAATGCAGAAAAACAAATGAACGCAAATAAAATTTTGAGTGCTTATACTTGGAGCTATCAGCCTGAAGATACGCCTCGCCCAATTCAGTTAAATTTCTCAGAAAATCGTCTGAATATTATTACAGGCTGTAATAATCAAGGTGGCTCTTGGAAAGTCGAAAATCACCAATTGATCACGTCCTCGCTTGTTTCAACCATGAAAGCCTGTGAACCTGCACTGATGAAGAATGAGCAATTCTCAAGCAACTTATTTAACGATCAACAGAATAAATTTGAACTCAATACTGCATCGGTTGAACAGCCACGCTTAACCATTATTGCATCGAATGGTCAGAAATATGAGTTTGAAGGCAGCATGACGCCTGAGACTAAATATCAATCTCAAGGTGAAATTATTTTCTTGGAAATTTCTCCAGAAACCAAACAATGTACTGGCGTAGGCCCACAAACCTGCTTACAGGTTCGTGAAATTAAATACGACAATAAAGGCATTAAAACTCAAGTCGATAAAGACTGGACTTTATTTTATGATCAGATCGAAGGCTACCAGCACCGTGATGATCAACGTGTGATTATTCGTGTTAAACGTTACGAACGCAAAAACCCTGCGGCTGATCAGTCAAAATATGCTTATGTGCATGATATGACAGTGGAACAAGAAATCGTAAAGAAACCATAAATCCTTAACGGATTCAAAAAATCCGATGCACTTCACTTTGCATCGGATTTTTCATTTAAAATATATGGATCATTTTAAAAGACACCTTGTGCCAGCATGGCATCCGCCACTTTTACAAAACCTGCAATGTTGGCGCCATCCACATAATTCACTGAACCATCTTCTCTGGTTCCATACTTGACACAGTTGGCATGAATATCTTTCATGATCAGATGTAAACGCTCATCAACTTCAGCATGTGACCACGATAAACGAATCGCATTTTGCGACATCTCTAAGCCTGAGGTTGCAACGCCACCCGCATTTGAGGCCTTACCCGGGGCATATAAAATTTTAGCTTGGATAAATTTTTCCACAGCTCCCAGTGTTGAAGGCATATTTGCGCCTTCTGCCACACAGATAACCCCATTTTGAATGAGAGTCACGGCATCCTCAGCATTTAATTCATTTTGAGTGGCACATGGCAAAGCAATATCGACTGGAATATGCCACGGTGTTTTTCCTTCAAAATATTCAAAACCATGTTTAGACGCGAACTCAGAAATACGACCACGCTTTATATTTTTGAGTTGCATGACTTCAGCAAGTAACTCATCATTAAAGCCATTTTTTAGATAAACTGTGCCGTTAGAATCAGACAACGTCACTACTTTTGCCCCTAAGAACATGGCTTTTTCGGCAGCGAACTGCGCAACATTACCAGATCCTGAAATCGCAACCGTTTTACCCTGAAAATGTGTGCCCTGAGTTTTTAACATTTCTTCTGCAAAATAGACCGTGCCATAACCTGTTGCTTCAGGACGCATCAAACTTCCGCCAAAAGAAACACCTTTGCCTGTAAATACAGATGAGGTGTTATTACTCAGCTTTTTCATCATGCCTGCCATATAGCCGACTTCACGGCCACCTACCCCAATATCACCCGCAGGGATATCGGTATCTGACCCCAAATGACGATAAAGCTCAATCATGAGTGCCTGACAAAAACGCATAATTTCACCTTCAGATTTTCCTTTAGGATCAAAATCTGAACCGCCTTTGCCGCCTCCCATTGGAAGTGTGGTTAATGCATTTTTGAATGTCTGCTCAAAACCCAAAAATTTTAAGATAGATAAATTCACCGAAGGATGAAAACGCATACCGCCTTTAAAAGGCCCAATCGCAGAATTATATTGCACACGAAAAGCACGGTTAACTTGCGTTTGTCCCTGATCATCCATCCAAGCTACACGAAACTGGATGGCACGTTCAGGCTCAATTAAACGTTCTAACAAAGCATAATTTGCATATTCTGGATTTTTTTCAATAAATGGCCACACACTCATCATGACTTCTTCTACAGCTTGCAAGAATTCTGGTTGGTGTGGATCCCGTACTTTTACGGCGTTCAGGAAGTCGTTAAGGCTAGTATATTTCAACGCTTCATCCTCAGTAATAAATGATTCAATATTGTGCAAATTTCTCAAAAGATGATAAATTTTAGAGCAACTGATTAAATAATGTTTATAAAATAATCTCAATCTTTATTTTATAAATTATTAAAATATTTTAATTCAAAGCATTATGGTTGGAATTAAACTTTAAGCCAGATCAATCCAAAATAAATTTGAATTATTTTAGTGCATTTATGGCACTAAAATAGATCAATATACTCACCCATATTTCATGCTAAAATATTGCGCTGGTTTGTACGCCACATTTACTGCGTCTATTTTATCTTTTTCTTTAGTTTGCCAAATCCATGAATGCTGCTATTACGCTAATCCGCGAAGTCGATGCCCTTTTGCCCCAAACCCAGTGTGGTTTATGCGGACATCGTGATGGATGTTTACCTTATGCAAAGTCCATTGTAGAAGGTGAAGATGCCAATAAATGTATTCCAGGCGGACAGCCTGTCGCAGATGCGCTTGCGATGCGACTAAAACGCCCTCGATTGCAAGCAGAAGCCAGTGTCTGGCCCATTCAGGCAGACGGACGTCCGCAACGCATGAAAGCGATTATTCGTGAAGATGAATGTATCGGCTGCACCAAATGTATTAATGCCTGCCCTGTAGATGCGATCATTGGCAGTGGAAAACTCATGCATAGTGTCCTCAGTGACTTATGTACAGGTTGCGAACTCTGTATTCCACCGTGCCCAGTTGATTGTATCGATCTGGTTGAAGATACTCAGCCCTTATTAACAGATATCCAGAGACAACAAGAGCAAAACGATCTACGACAACGATACTATGCACATATTCAACGCGAAGAGCACCAACGTTTAACCCGTAAAGGACCTATTGTTCGTGCTGAAATTGATACTGAACTTTTTGCTCAGTTTTCCAGTGCTGTTGAAGAAGTACCTGTGATTAAATTAATTGAAGATCAGGCAAAAATACCCACTACATTAGATGCCAAAACCACGATCGAACTGGCAAAACTACGCACTCAAATCAAAAAGCTGGAAAAACAACTCAGTGTCCGCCCAGATCCAGTAAAACAGCAGCAATTGGATCAATTGCAACAACGCTTAGATGAAATTCAGGAGCTTTAAATGCCAGTGAAGAACATGACAAAAAAGCAGATTCAAACTTTTTTTGAGCGTCTACGTGAGCAACGACCACATCCGCAAACGGAGCTAAACTATTCTTCCCCTTTTGAATTGCTCATCGCAGTGATGCTCTCGGCGCAAGCGACAGATGTTAGTGTTAATAAAGCCACCGATAAACTCTATCCTGTTGCCAATACCCCTGCACAAATTTATGCATTAGGGATTGATGGGCTGAAGCACTATATTAAAACCATTGGTTTATATAATGCCAAAGCTGAAAATGTGATTAAGACCTGTCAAATTTTACTAGAAAAACATCAAGGCGAAGTTCCTCAAACACGAGCTGAATTAGAAGCACTACCTGGTGTTGGACGTAAAACCGCAAATGTCGTCTTAAATACAGCTTTTGGTCAGCCTACAATGGCAGTTGATACCCACATCTTTCGCGTTGGCAATCGCACTGGTTTGGCCATTGGAAAAAATGTACTTGAAGTAGAGCATCGATTGATTAAGGTGATTCCTAAAGAATTTATAGTCGATGCGCATCATTGGTTAATCTTACACGGTCGTTATTGCTGTATAGCTCGTAAGCCTAAATGTAATGAGTGTGTGGTGTCAGATGTCTGCAACTGGCCTGAGCGGTTTGAATTTGGTGCCGCTAAAAACAGTGCTATGAAGTCATAAGACTTATTTGGTTTGTTTGTTTTGAGGGGATCGCAAATGATCTTTTTGCACAGACTGACTTGGTAATTTTTCCTGTGCTTCCTGCTGTTGGACACGACGCAGCATTTTATAGCTGATATAGACTAAATAACTGAGTCCAATTAAGCTTAAAATCACCAAAAGTGCTAAAGCGATTTTCAAAATTATCGACCTAAAAAACAAAAAGAGCCCTATCATAACAGAGCTCTTTCAAAACGAATAATCAGACTTATTTTGTTTGGTCTAAAATTGCAAACAAATCTTGTTGTACGTCTTCGATTTTACGTAAACCATCGAGCTTGTCATAAGTCGGTGCATTTTCGCCTGAAGCTGCACGCTCTTCGTAAAAACCAACCAACAGCTCAGTCAAAGTATGATAATCAGCCAAACGTTTACGAATGGTTTCTTCCTGATCATCCGCACGTTGAACTAAATCTTCACCTGTCACGTCATCTTTACCGTCCACTTTTGGTGGATTATATTCAATATGATAAACACGACCAGATGCAGGATGCTGACGACGTCCAGATAAACGTTTTACAATCTCTTCATCAGGTACCGCAATTTCAATCACATGATCAATGGTAATGCCTGCACTTTCCAAAGCTTCTGCCTGTGGAATAGTGCGCGGGAAACCATCAAAGATACAGCCATTCGCACAATCAGGTTGTGCAATGCGCTCTTTTACTAAGCCAATAATTAATTCATCTGATACTAAACCACCAGATTCCATTACACTTTTAGCTTTAAGGCCGAGTTCAGTACCTTCACGAATTGCAGCACGGAGCATATCACCGGTTGAAATTTGTGGGATATCGTAGCGCTTACAGATCAACTGAGCCTGAGTACCTTTACCTGCTCCAGGTGGTCCGAGTAAAATAATGCGCATAACAAAAAATCCTCATTAAGAACAATTTTCAGAATGTCTTGGACTATGGTTGTATAGACCATACCTACCAACATCTAATTAAATTATAAGAAAGCAACAAATAAGTGGATCGTACCAGCAACAAAACCTGTGACCCCACCTAACACAATCAAAATCCATTCATCTTCCTGAAAGGCAGGGCGCAATAGATTTTGAAACTCTTTCGGTGTTAGTTCACGAATACGATCTCGAAACATTTGAAATATTTTCTGTGCGCGGCTTGCATTAAACGCAGGGTCGCATACAGGCACCATCGTAATTTCAATTGATCGATCAATCAAGTCTGTCTTAAGTTTAGCATATTCACGCGGCCCCAAGGAAAGTTGTAATGAAGTTCTTACCAATGGAGTTTCCATAATTTCATTAATATGCCGCTTGACAATTCGACGGGTTTTGTCTTTCTTAGGGCCATACATCATTTCAGTCATGATGGATTTGAGTGTAATCAAATCTTCTGTCACGACACTGGCAAAGACATCCGAGACTTCTTCCTGACGCTTCATGAAAGCACCCTGAACATTGTAGGTGCCAATGCGCGGCAGGATGGGAACAATCCATGGAAACTTACGATCTTGGGTTAAACGGAAAAACTGTGGATAGCGTACATAGTGCGGTTCTATTGGGTTAAACACCATCCAGATCGCGATCCAGTTGGTTAAAAAGCCCCAGATTGCAGCCCAGAAAGGTACCGTCCAGTGCCACGGTACCAGAAACCAGACCAGCATTTGGAACACACCAAAAAACATCCCAATCAATGCACTAATATGCCAGATAAAATTGATTTCTTTTTGACCGACTTTTAGGAACATACGTACCATTAAACGACGGTCACCTTCCATCTGGCTGACCACCATTTCCCGCATATTCACAAGTGACTCGACGTTCATGGTCAGCTCAGTCACTAATTCTTTTAATACACCTGGTAATTGTTTATGTGCTTGAGCATAGATACGACGTTTAATGGAATAAGGCAGGTTTTCCCAAAGTACAGCATTACGATCAATCATGACTTCATCAATCAGATGCTCAAGTTCAAATCCCACCTGTTCACCAATGATTCTTGCCATATCTTCTGGATCCATTGCTTCCAGAAATTCACGTAACGAACCTAATTTGGATAAAGTATTATCGGTAATAATGCCAGAAATACGACCCGCTTTGCGTGGAACAATGCCTTGCCAACCTACGGGTATCGGCCCTAGATGAAAGCCCCAAAAAGTAATTGGGTAAAATACCATTTTTAAAGCCATCCACACGTGCGCCCACGTCACAAATGCAGTTACAGGGATAATACTCAAGACCGCCAGATGATCAGGTCGGTTCAAAAAGGTTTGCCATAATTCACTGACGTAATCTAACATCCATTACTCTCATATTTCGTTCTACTTTATGGGCTTTTACATTTTTTAAAGCTATGATTAAACACTACAAACCAATACTTAAGGTATAGGAAACTTGTAATTTAGGTTCGATATCAGCCACCACATCACCATTGGCATTCTTTAACTTCTCTCCAGTGCCAATACCGACACTAAAGGTACTAATTCGTTCTTTATCCAACCAGACGTAAGCAAGATCCACACCGCCACCTAAACGGGTTTTATCATCACCATCAATTTCTTTGCTTTCGATTGACCCTGCATAAACGCCAAAATAATAACCATTTTTGTTTACGCCAGTCAGATAGTAAGGATATCTAAATCCAATCTGTCCACCCACATTATGGTCATTATTGAGATAAGCACCCAGTTTTGCATAGGCAATGCCATAAGGATTGACCCATTCACCATTTAGATGGACTAGCTTTTGTGTAAAGCCAGCACCTGCATTCCATGTTGATGCACTTCCCTCGGTAAGTTTTGCTTCAGGTTTAAAACGACTGTCATCGGCATAGGTAAACTGACTAAGTGCAAGAAGCATGACCAAGGGATATATTTTTTTCATTATTTTCTCCATGTGTCCCTAATTATCTGATTTAGGGGATTCCGCTCATCCGTTTGGTGACTTTAACAGAATTATTTTCGTTCTTATATACAGCACATTACAATTTTAATGTCTACAAGGTCAAAAAACGTCACTAAATTTATTTCGTGAATAATTTAAAAATATCCAAAATTCTGACGACGAATGGGTTAAACTTGTCGGCTATTTTTGTGGTCTGCTTTGTCAAGTCAGTTAGGTATGAAACAGCACTTTCCTTTAAAAGATAATCAGCAAGAAAAGCGCATTTATCGAGGGCGAATCTTTTTTGCCATTGGACTGGTTTGCTGCTGTTTGTTATTGCTCTTAAGTCGTTATGCTTATTTGCAAATTGTACATTACGATGAGTTTTCAACGGCTTCTGATAAAAACCGTATCCGCTTACAGCCTCTTGCACCCGCGCGGGGATATATCTATGACCGCAATGGCGTTTTGCTTGCAGATAATTACCCTGTATTTACGGCAACGCTAAGTAAAGCAGATATTGAAGATATGGATGGTACAGTTGCACAACTGATCCCCATTTTAAATCTTTCCCAAGAAGATGTAGACCGCTTTAAGTCGCGTATCAAAACTGCACGTAAAACTGAACGGGTTTCAATTAAGCTGAATCTGACTGAAACTGATATCGCCAAATTCAGTGAAGTGAAATACAAATTCCCCGGGGTGCGCATTGAAACGCAAATGACGCGCTATTATCCACATGGCGATTTATTTGCGCACGTGATTGGTTATGTCGGACGAATTAATGACAAAGAATTAAAATCAATTAATAGTGATATTTACGCAGGAACCAACCTGATTGGAAAAATCGGGGTAGAAAAAACCTACGAAGATTTGCTACATGGAACTCCCGGTTATGAATCGATCGAAGCCGATGCTCATGGTAATGTACTCAGACATTTAGGTCGCAAAGAATCGACTCGTGGCAATGATTTATATTTATCTATAGATTATGGTTTACAAGTGGTTGCTGCCGAACAACTGGCAGATAAACGTGGTGCAATTGTGGCAATCGATCCGCGTACTGGTGAAATTCTGGCACTGGTGTCAAGTCCAAGTTTCAATCCTAACCTCTTTGTTACAGGCATTAGCAGTACAGATTATAGTGCTCTACGTGATAATCTGGATCAGCCCCTCTATAACCGTGCAGTTCAAGGTGCTTATCCACCGGGATCCACCATTAAGCCCATGGAAGCGATGGGTGGCATTCACTATGGTTTAGTCGATTGGGCAACCACCATTAATGATCCGGGTTATTTCCATCTTCCTGGCGATTCGCATAAATTCCGTGACTGGAAAAAAACAGGTCATGGTGTAGTCAATATGCACAAAGCCATTATTCAATCGTGCGATACCTATTTTTATGTACTGTCCTACCAAATGGGCATCGAGCGTATGAATGACTGGATGCGCCAATTTGGTTTCGGTGAAAAAACTGGGGTTGATCTACCCAGTGAAAGTACTGGTTTATACCCAAGCCCTGAATGGAAGATGCGTACCCGCAAAAGTAAGTGGCTAAAAGGCGAAACCATTTCCGTCAGTATTGGTCAGGGGGCGTTTACAGCGACCCCACTTCAGTTAGCGATGGCAACTGCAATTACCGCCAATCATGGTGCACATGTCACGCCGCATGTATTACGTGCCACACGTGGTGCAAAAAAATATGAAGTTCATAATGCGCCTGATGGAAAGATTAATTTTAATGGTACCGAACAAGACTGGCTTAACATGCGCGATGCCATGATTGATGTCGTGCAATCAGGTACAGGTCGTGGGATTCGTACACCGCTTTATCAAATTGCAGGAAAAACAGGTACAGCTCAGGTTAAGAGTATTGCACAGGGTAAAAGTTATAACGAATCGATACTGACACAGCGCCAACTGGATCATGGTTTATTTGTTGGGTTTGCCCCTGCTGAGAATCCTGAAATTGCCATTGCTGTGGTGTGGGAAAATGGTCGTCACGGTGGTTCAGCCGCTCAACTTGCCAAGCCTGTGTTTGATTATTGGTTGGTCAATCGTAAAAAAGAACAGATTCGTCCCGCAAATCATCAAATCAGTGGCGGTTTAATGACCGCTGGCATTAAGCCGGGCGAGCTTCCAAGTGGTGCTTTACTTGAAGCGGATCCTAATGCTAATCCAAATAAGAAAAAACCTGAGCAAACACTACAAAATACGCCCGCATCGTCTGTAACCCCTGTTGCCAATAACGCTGAGGTGACTGAATAATGAAAAATCAGCTCAGAATTATTGGCGGTGAATGGAAACGTCGTGTATTACCTTTTGCGAGTATAAATGGATTACGCCCTACACCTGATCGTGTCCGTGAAACGCTCTTTAACTGGTTAATGTGGGATATTCCAAATGCTACGGTTTTAGATGTCTGCACAGGTTCAGGTGCATTAGCATTTGAGGCTTTGTCGCGCGGCGCGAGTTCTGTTTTGATGATTGAACCTGATTCAACTCAGGCTAAAATACTCAAACAAAATATTCAGCTTCTCAATGCACAGCATTGTGAATTAAAAGTGGCGACTGCACAGCACATCTTACCCAAACTTAATCAACAGTTTGATGTGGTCTTTCTTGATCCACCCTATGCGCTGGAACTCTGGCAAGAACTTTCTATTTTGATAGATCCGCTATTAAAAGATCAGGCCTATATTTATGTCGAAGCGGATCGTGATCTTCGTCAGCTACAACTTCCCGCTTCATGGCAATTAGTCAAATCCACTAAAGCAGGCACCGTTCGCGCAGGACTTTTCCAAAAAACATAATTTATTCTTATAGAAAATGAGATAAAACAGCTATGCAATCATGGTCATTGTTTTTAGTCGGTGCGTGTATTGCAGGTTTTATTCAGGGCCTGACAGGTTTTGCCTTTGCACTGGTCGCCATGTCTTTTTGGGTGTGGGCTTTGCCACCTCAACTTGCTGCTCCATTGGTGGTGTTTGCTTCCCTTTGGTGTCATATCATTGCGCTAAGTAAGGAACGTCCACATCAGCTTGGTATCTCTCTGGTTATTCCTTATATCCTCGCAGGTTTAATTGGCGTTCCTTTAGGAAGTTATCTTTTACATCAGATCAATGCGGAAACATTTAAACTGATTTTAGGTGTTTTTTTGCTGATCTGGTGCCCTGTCATGTACTTAGCTCCAGAATTTAAGTCATTAAAACGCTTAGGCAAAAAAATTGATGCAGTGATTGGCTTTTTGGGTGGTGTATTAGGTGGACTCGGTGGTTTTTGTGGATCTTTACCCTCTGCATGGGTGATGCTCAAGGGTTTAAATAAAATTGAACAACGATACATTCTCAGGCATTTTAATTTTGCGATTCAGCTTTTTACTTTTGCAGTTTATATATTTCAGGGAACGGTACAGCTCAATCAATGGCCGTATATTATGGTATTAATGATCAGCGTCACCATTCCTGCAATCTTGGGTTCACAGCTATTTTATAAAGTTTCAGAAAAACAATTTAAGCATATCGTGCTGTCTTTATTATTTGCCTCAGGTACATTTTTAGTGATTTCAACTGTGATTTAACATTTAATTTATTGTGGACGATCTAAACGAACGGCGCGTATATCGCGCACTATTTCTTCCTCACGGCGCTCACGTACATCATCATCGTCATTTTGCTGTTGAGGTTGTAAGCTCCAATGTTGTATATGATAAATCGGCGATAAATTAGCACTAGGCAAACTGATTTGTGCCTGAATCGGAACACTCAACATACATCCCAATAGACTCAGTATAACCAAGAGTATGGAACGAAATTTTTTCATTCTCAGTCACCGCATTGCCTCTCAAACTCCAATCAGTCTGCCTGAAACCACATCAATGAATTTGAAGAAAAGACAAGCAATGTATGCTTGTTCGTTATCTCTTCTGTTAAAACGGTAAATAAATTTAACTACAATCTTAAAAAGACCAAATCCAGAAAATACGAATCAATTGACCACGATCATAAGGAAAACTCGAAATATATTCATAACCGATTTTATGATCAGCATTAATTTTATAAGTCATCCCATAACCAAATGAAATGGATAAATCATGGGCACTGATATGCTCTGAGCCAGCATTGATCATTTTATTTTTTAAGGCATCGGTATTATAGGCGGTGTAATTATAAATGTTGATCCGTTCATTCGAATAAAAAGGGTTTTTCAGGATTTCATAATCATTTTCTTCTTGATCGTGCTGCTCAGCTAGATGTTTTTGGATTTGATTCAGATCGGTATTTTCAGGATGATGCTGCTCATCAACAATCTGTTCTGGGTTATTTTTTGCAAAAAAATCATAGGCATAAACATTGGATAAGCATGTGATTCCACCGACGACCAACAACCCCAAAATGATGTACTGAAAACCCATGATCTGATGAAAACAACCAATAAAAAAGGTAGCATACGCTACCTTTAAACTTGAATAAATACAAACGACTAAGTTAAGCCGATCACAGCAACAATCGCAGCCAATCCTGCCATGATCTTACGTCCATAAGGGACATAACGATTGATCAATTCACCCAAGCCAAGTCCTAGCGCATAGAGGATTGCCATACCAGAAATCATGCCTAATACCAATCCGACCACATGACCTTGTGGCGCAAGCTCAACACCATGCGCCATGCCATGAAAACTCGCCATTAATGCCGCAGCTAGGGGTAAAACACGATAGGATTTGCTCCATAACGACACGGCTAACACTATCAGCGAAGCAACAATGCCATATTCAGTCATATTGGCAGGTACAATCTGATTAGCGCCTAAAACAAAACCAACTACCAAGCTTAGGCTTAAACCCAATATCCCCAAGACTCGCCATTGTTTAGCAACTGTCCAGAGCAAAACACCAAAACCAATCGCCATCACCAGATGGTCAAGTCCCGTAAATGGATGAATCAGACCTTCCCAAAAACCCACATGCATCTGATCATGCCCAGGATGTGCCATCACCATCATTGGTAAAAAGCCAAAAACCATAGCTAACACGTGTTTGTTGAATGCGCGCATAGCGCCTCCTTAAGCTTTAAATAAGCCCTGTTTTTCAATAAATTCGATGATCTGATTAAGTCCATCTTCAGTTTTCATATTTGAAAATAAAAATGGTTTTTCACCACGCATACGTTTGGCATCCTGCTCCATCACATCCAGATTTGCCCCGACCATAGGTGCAAGATCGGTCTTGTTAATAATCAGCAAATCAGACTTGGTAATGCCAGGTCCGCCTTTACGTGGAATCTTTTCACCACCACCAACATCAATCACGTATAAAGTCAAATCAGAGAGTTCTGGGCTAAAGGTCGCCGCCAGATTATCGCCACCACTTTCAATGATGATCAATTCCAAACCATCAAACTTTTCACATAAATCATCTATTGCAGCCAGATTAATCGAAGCATCTTCACGAATTGCAGTATGCGGACAGCCACCTGTTTCTACACCCACAATACGGTCTGGAGACATCGCCTCATTGCGGGTTAAAAAGTTTGAGTCTTCCTTGGTATAAATGTCATTGGTCACTACGGCCATATTGTATTTATCACGTAATGCGCGGCACAAATTAAGGGTCAATGCGGTTTTACCTGATCCGACTGGCCCACCGATACCGACACGTAAAGGACTACGTTCTGTCATAATTATTTCCTATTGCTATAACTGGGTTAAATTTTTTGGGAGAACATCTTAGATTTCTTTCATTGGGCCTTCTTAATTCTCATTGAGGAAGAAAATAAAGAAAGTCCAAATAATGATGAAAAACCTATCTAAGATCCCCCACATTTATGATCTAAATAATCTGGAATACTGCGTTTCATGTTGCATACTCAACATGGCATAACGTGGTAAAGCACTGCTGAGTTCATCATCCTGTAATGCCAAAGCCTGCTCAACTGCCTGTGGTACAAGGCTATGCAAATGCCATAAAATGCGCTGTCCACTCATCTGCCCCAAAGGCACAGTTTTTACCGCTGCCAACACCTGATTTTCCAGTACACTAAAGCTATATGCAGTCAAAACATCCGCTTTATTTAAACCTAACCGACCACAGAGTTGTGCATACACAGGAACAAAACCGAATTGCTTTTTCACCTCAACGGGCATTTTCAGGACATCTTTAATCCATGCATTTAAGGAGAATGCCAACTGCTGTGATTCGGCTAAAAGCTCTTTGCTTTCACGACTGGCTTTATATAAATTTGCCCAGTGTAAAAATTGCGCATCATCTGCATAAGATTGCACCAGTCGCTTAAGTACAGGCAGTTCAAATCTAACTAGCAGCATTTCCAGCACTTCTTCAAAATAAGCCATACAGCTTGCTTCATTCTGGATCAGCCCAGTTTCAATCGCTGTTTCTACTCCCTGAGAATAACAATAGGCACCCACAGGTAAAGCCGTTGAGGATAAAGTCAACAGTTTGAGTAATTGCGCTGCATTAATGGACATGATGCAAGGACTTAATTGGGCTTAAACGATGATCATGGGCATGTTGTGCATATGCACCACTTTCAGGTTCAAACGCATGTTCGACCAGTTTTACATGCAAGCCTAAGCCTTCGACCATTTCTGCCAGTACATGATCAGGTTCAAAATACAGCGCATAAGGAGTAAGCATTAATGGCACATGGCGGTTACCCAAATGATAAGCCGCTTTAAGCAATTCAAAATCAGTCTTGGCAGTCACTTGCATCAGTTGTTCAGGTTTAGCATCAACACGCAACACCTCACCCTCATTGGTGGCAATAAAAGAGCCACTACGTAAAATGCCAGTACGTGGCAAATCCGCACCAATATCAGTGCCGTTGCTTAAAGTGGCACGAAAGCGTGATTTTTGACGTGTATCAAAGCTCAGTTCAACCGTTTCAAAGGCTTGATCTGATGCAATTTCATCAAGACGCTGGGTGTAGATTTTCATACAATTCCTCGTACTTATTTTTAATCATCAAAACAAGAAATAACGTTGTGCCATTGGCAATACATCCGCAGGTTCACAGGTCAATAGTTCACCATCGGCACGTACCTCATAGGTTTCAGGATGTACATCCATCACGGGGCAATACGTATTATGCTTCATATCCGCTTTGGTGATATTACGAGTATTTTTACAGGGGCTAATCAATTTCTTCAGTTTTAACTTTTCAGCCACACCATTTTCAATAGCAACTTGTGATAAAAAAGTAATACAGGTGTTATGCACGCCACGCGGATAAGCACCAAACATCGGACGATAATGCACAGGCTGCGGCGTTGGAATCGAGGCATTGATGTCGCCCATCGGTGCTGCTGCAATCATGCCACCTTTAATAATCATGGACGGTTTTACCCCAAAGAAAGCGGGTTTCCACAACACTAAATCTGCCAGTTTCCCTTCTTCCACCGAACCGATTTCATGACTTAAGCCATGCGTAATCGCAGGATTAATCGTATATTTGGCAATATAGCGTTTCACCCGATTGTTATCATGCGTGGCATTATCGCCCTCTAAAGCACCGCGTTGAATTTTCATCTTATGCGCAGTTTGCCAAGTCCGAATAATCACCTCACCGACACGCCCCATCGCTTGCGAATCAGAAGACATCATCGCAATTGCACCCAAATCCTGCAAAATATCTTCCGCAGCAATGGTTTCTCGTCGGATACGACTTTCTGCAAATGCTACGTCTTCGGCAATTGCTGGATCAAGATGGTGACACACCATCAGCATATCCAGATGCTCATCGATGGTATTGATGGTATAGGGACGAGTCGGATTGGTTGAAGATGGCAAAACATTGGCCTGACCAATCGCTTTTAAAATGTCTGGCGCATGTCCACCACCCGCACCTTCAGTATGGTAAGTATGGATGGTTCGATTTTTAAATGCCGCCAACGTTTCTTCCAGAAAACCACTTTCATTTAAAGTATCCGTATGAATCGCTACTTGAACATCGAACTCATCTGCTACGCTTAAACAGTTATCAATAGCTGCTGGCGTTGAACCCCAGTCTTCATGCAGTTTGAGTCCTACCACACCTGCTTTAATCTGTTCACGAATCGGATCGGGCAAACTTAAGTTACCTTTACCTAACAATCCAATATTCATCGGTAAATCATCAATACCCTGTAACATGGTTGCAATATGCCACGGCCCTGGTGTGACCGTGGTTGCCGATGTTCCCGCTGCTGGGCCAGTGCCGCCACCGACCATCGTGGTCACACCAGACATCAACGCTGTTTCGACTTGTTGCGGGCAAATCCAGTGGATGTGGGTGTCGATACCTCCCGCAGTGAGAATCTGCCCTTCCCCTGCAATTACTTCGGTTGCGGCGCCTAGTGGAATGGTAATATCTGGCTGAATGTCAGGATTACCAGCTTTACCAATTTTCCAGATTCGGCCATTTTTAAGACCAACATCGGCTTTGACAATACCCCACCAATCCACAATCAAGGCATTGGTAATCACCGTATCGGCAACTTCATCTGCCAAGAGTTGCGATTGTCCCATCCCATCACGAATGACTTTACCACCACCAAACTTGACTTCTTCGCCATAGGTGGTTAAGTCTTGTTCAACCTCAATAAATAGTTCGGTATCCGCCAAACGAACTCGATCACCCACCGTTGGCCCAAACATTTCAGCGTATGCACGTCGTGACATTTTCATAATAAGTTTCTCTGTAATATTTTATCTTTTTAATCCAATGCGCCCATCACACGCCCTGCAAAACCATACACTTCACGTTTACCTGCCAATGCCACCAGTTCCACATCACGGCTTTGCCCCGGCTCAAAACGTACTGCTGTACCTGCGGCGATATTCAATCGATAGCCCCTAGTTTGCTCACGATCAAACTGCAAGGCATCATTGGCCTCAGCAAAATGAAAATGCGAACCCACCTGTATCGGACGGTCACCTGTATTGGCGACACTGATTTTTAGCATCTGTCGCCCGACATTGAGTTCAATATCTTGATCGGGGGTAATCACTTCACCGGGAATCATGTTGTGCTCCTTATTTATTGTTATACGATCGGTTGATGAACAGTGACCAGTTTTGAACCATCAGGAAAAGTCGCTTCGACCTGTACTTCGGCAATCATCTCAGGCACACCTTCCATCACCTCATCTTTACTGAGAAGCGTTGTACCATAATGCATCAATTCAGCCACGCTCATTCCATCACGTGCGCCTTCAAGCAAAGCTGCTGAAATAAAAGCCACTGCTTCAGGATAATTCAATTTCAACCCACGGGCTTTGCGGCGCTCTGCCACCAGTCCCGCAGTAAAAATCAGCATTTTGTCTTTTTCGGTCGGATTAAGTTCCATGAATTCTTCCTAATCTTGATGGTTTAATTTAAGCAAAATATATGCACAATTTGCGATCTAGCTGTTTATATGTGTTATGACTAAAATACTTTATTAAATCCAGCATATATCAAGTCCGCCAAATACGCGGAAATTCCTCATCCAGATTAAACCAGTAGCGGCGCAGTCTGGCTCGAATAGCTGCAAATGCATCGTGACACGCACGCACGTCATCTCCCAAAAAACGCGCACAGATCACATCGTCCAATAACGTTAATCTAACAGGCACTTTCATACGTACCATCAATTCACGGATTAATTCAATGTGTTGTTCTAGATAAAAACTTGCACGATATTGTTCAGGAGCCACCGCCCATAAACTTCCCATGACCGCACAGCCATTCATGCCTAAACAGGAAGATAACCAACGATCCTGACCTTTAAAACGCAATGTATCTGCCACTAAAAGTTTCTGCTCACGATACAATTTAAACTGATTGGCATACGCCCCACTTTGAAAAGTTTCAGCACGTGCTTGTCGTCCCAATACCAACATATCCCAACCAATAAAACTCGCAGTTTGATCCAGATGAATACTGGTTTCTGAATGGGCATTGGCACCATCAAATAGCATGGTTTCCTGAGGAAGCCATTCCAAAATCGAATGATCTTTTACCTGTAAATGAAGATGTTGAAATGCCTGTTTACCGTTGGTTTTATACCATTTCCCTGCGCCAGGTGTCGTCACCACCGCATGGGCATTTTCTTGAGTAGAAATTTGAAACGTTAAATGATCACCCCCTGCAATTCCAGCAGGTGGATGCACAATAATGGCATGGCACACCCCTGTCTTTTCAGGCCACAGCATTTTTTGCACCCGAACAGGACCATAATGTTTACGATGACTCATAATGGTGCGTTGACCATCATATTTAAATCCTAATTCCAACTCGGCATACCACAAAGCTTTAGACCTTTGGGCTGTAAAGTCCTGTGGTTGATTCATTGCAATCCTTTTATAACGAAATATGAAGGGTATTTTTATAATGCAAAAATTGCACCAATAACTTGCAAATGATGCTTTTGCAAACTATATGCTCTATTTATCATCAATCCTAAAACAATATAGGTTTGATTTCAGACTGGGTTTTTCCTAATCTTAAGTCATCTTGGTACTCTCTAAAAAGTGATTTGACATGGAAATTCAAGAACAAGTTGTGCTGGTGACAGGGGGAGCGCGTGGTCTAGGCCTAGCAATTTCTCAAGCTTTACTCAAACAAGGTGCTCGTGTTGTAGTCAACTATCTCAATAGCCATAACGCCGCACAAGATTTGCAACAACAATTTCCAAATCAGGTTTTGATCTATCAGGCAGATATCACTCAAGCTGATCAAGTTTTAGCAATGTTTAAAGCCGCGAAACATCATTTTGGTAATGGAATTACATCTGTAGTCAATAATGCATTAATCAAATTTGAATTTAATGGGGAAGCGCGTCCGCATATTGAAAACTTAAATTGGGACGATATGCAGCAACAATTTGAAGGCGCTGTAAAAGCCGCAATAAATACCCTACAAGCTGGACTTGAGGATATGAAAGCAGCGCAGTTCGGCCGCGTGGTAAATATTGGAACCAATCTGGTACAAAATCCTGTAGTGCCCTATCATGACTATACTGCTGCCAAAGCAGCTTTATTGGCCTTCACACGTACCAGTGCGCATGAACTCGGTCAATATGGAATCAATATCAACATGCTTTCAGGTGGTTTACTACAAACCACCGATGCCAGTAAAGCAACACCTGATGCGGTATTTGATTTAATTGCGGCATCGACTCCGCTCAGACGTACCACCACACCACAAGAATTTGCCGATGCTGTTTTACTGTTCTTATCGCCGTGGTCACGTGCTATTACAGGCCAAAATTTAATGGTAGATGGCGGTCTGGTAAAAAACTAATTTTTCCCGATCCAGATAAAATTGCTTAATTAGCCAAAAATTAAGCAGTTTTTTTAAATATGCCAACTTTTTTACTTTAAAATCCTTATAAACTATTTGCTTCTTTTATTTTCACTCAATTTTTATGAAACTTTTCTTGGTGATCGCTACGTGTAGCTTATTATTCGGCTGCGTACTTGGAAGTTCGAGTGAAATTAAACGTGCTGAAAAAATGCTTGAACATTTTCAGTGCAAAAATATTGAAGTTCATGAGATGCCTCAAAGTAATATCAACACTTTTCATCAGCAATCTTTAGCAGTAAGCAAACAAAAAGCCAGTCACTATATTGAACAATATAAGCAAGGGGAAAGCCTGTTTGATATGCCGCTTGATGAGGTTGTTGAACAGCAATATCAGCTGTATAAATCTGCATGCCAATCTTTGGGTGGTGTCACATCTGACTGATGCCTCATCAATTGATGAAAGCCTACACAACACAACTAAATTGATACTAAAACAATGATTTTGTTCAAATTGCTTACATATCGCTACTATTTACAGAACGTGTAATTTTGTAGGCTAATCTCTGATTCAAAAAAACTTGGATAAATCGATATGAAAAAATCACTTATTGCGATTGCAATTGCCAGTACTTTATTAGTGGCATGTTCAAAAAAAGAAAATCAGACTGAAACAACGACCTCTGCTGCTGACCAAACTCCTGTTGCCTCCGCTCCTGCTGAAACAGCAACGGCTGTTGATACAGCCCATACAGCTGAAAACTCTCTAGATTGGGCGGGTGATTATAAAGGCAAATTACCTTGTGCGGATTGTGAAGGCATCCAAACAGAGCTCGAATTAAAAGCGGATAAAACTTTTGAATTAAAAGAAACTTATCTAGGTGGCAAAAGCGATGGTAAGCCAATCGAAACTAAAGGCACATTTAAATTTGATGAACAAAAACCTTCAGTAATTGTTTTGGATACTCAACCCGATCAGCGTCAATTCTTTATTGGTGAAAACACCGCGACTGCTTTAGATATGGAAGGTAATAAAATCGAAGGTGCGATGGCTGATCTTTATGTTCTTAAAAAAGAAAGCCATTAACACGTCCTGATTTATAAAATATTGAATACCAATCCTAAGTGATTGGTATTTTTACAGATACCGCATAATGAAATAAAGTTTCTAAAAAAATATATTCAATTATAAAAAACAAAACACTATAGTAAGATCAAACTATCAATCAAATCGAAGTAAAGACAAGGATTCTCTTCAATGAAAACGCGTGTAACCGAATTACTTGGTATTGAATATCCTATCGTTCAGGGCGGGATGATGTGGGTCGGACGAGCTGAATTAGCAAGTGCTGTTTCAAATGCAGGAGGGCTTGGCACATTGACAGCCCTGACTCAACCAAGCCCTGAAGACCTACTCAAAGAAATTCAGCGTTGCCGCGACATGACGGATAAACCTTTTGCAGTGAATTTGACTTTTTTACCCGCGATTAATCCGCCACCTTATGCCGAATATCGTCAAGCCATTATCGAAAGTGGCGTCAAGATTGTAGAAACCGCAGGCAATAAACCCCAAGAACACATTGAAGATTTTAAAAAGCATCATATTACGGTGCTGCATAAATGTACGTCGGTACGGCATGCGCTTTCTGCCCAGCGTATGGGGGCAGATATCATTTCAATTGATGGTTTTGAATGTGCTGGGCATCCAGGTGAAGATGATATTCCTGGACTAATCTTAATCCCAGCCGCTGCCGATCAAGTCAAAATTCCACTCATCGCCAGTGGCGGGTTTGCCGATGGCCGTGGTTTGGTGGCTGCATTGGCATTGGGTGCAGAAGGCATCAATATGGGAACGCGTTTTTGTATGACGCAAGAAGCACCCATTCATGAAAAAATTAAGCAGTACTATTTAAATCAGGACGAACGTTCCACCAACCTGATTTTTAGAAAGTTCCGTAATACCACTCGAGTGGCTAAAAACAGTATCTCAGACTTGGTGGTTGAACTGAGTCAAAAACCTGATATTCAATTTGAAGACATTCGTCCTTATGTGTCTGGTGCAAAAGGTCGTATGGCTTTAGAAACGGGTGATGTCGATGCAGGCTTACTTTCCGCAGGACAGGTGTTAGGTCTAATTCATGATATTCCAAGCTGCCACGATCTCATTCAAGGCATTATGACTGAAGCACAAGAAATTATTCAGCAACGCTTAAATCGTTTAATAGATTGATTATTATTTATTTTTTAATAATTTAGTTCATTTCTCATATCATAAAAAAACCCTGCTAATGCAGGGTTTTTTTTAAACCATTCGACTTAGTGAGCGAATTGGTTCATGGTGTTTTTGCTCGCATCACCCGCTTTAAGCGCTTGTTCGCCAGCAAAGATTTCTTTATGGTCATCACCGATGTCAGAACCAGCCATTGCTTGGTGTTTAACACATGCGATACCACCGCGGATTTCTTTACGTTGTACGCCAGCAACATAAGCCAACATACCTTCTTCACCGAAGTAACCTTTAGCAAGCTCATGCGTAGAAAGAGCAGCAGTGTGGTAAGTCGGTAGAGTGATCAAGTGATGGAACACGCCAGCTTCACGTGCAGCATCAGCTTGGAAAGTACGGATTTTTTCGTCAGCATCAGCAGCTAATTCAGAGTTATCGTACTCAGCGCTCATCAACTTCGCACGGTCATAACCAGAAACATCTTTACCTTCAGCAACCCAACGATCATAAGATTGTTGACGGAAGTTTAACGTCCAGTTGAATGACGGAGAGTTGTTATAAACAAGTTTTGCATTTGGAACTTGTTTTTTGATGTCATTTACGAAACCAGCAATACCAGCAACGTCTGGAGTTGGTGTTTCGATCCAGATCATGTCTGCACCGTTTTGTAAGCTCGTTACACAGTCAAGTACAACGCGGTCATGTTGAGTGCCTTCACGGAACTGATACAAGCCAGAAGCTAAACGAGTTGGACGGTGTAATTTACCATCACGTTTGATCAGGATTTCGTCTTCTTGAGCATCAGCGATATCAATTTCTTGAGTGTCTAAGTAGCTGATGTATTGAGAAGCCAAGTCACCTTTCTCTTTAGATACAGGGATCTTTTGAGTCAAGTCAGCGCCTTCAGAGTCAGTACGTGCAACGATTACACCTTCGTCAACACCAAGCTCAAGGAATGCATAACGTACAGCATTGATTTTTGCAAGGAAGTCTTCGTGTGGAACAGTGACTTTACCAGCTTGGTGACCACATTGTTTCGCATCAGAAACTTGGTTTTCGATTTGGATTGCACAAGCACCCGCTTCGATCATTTGTTTAGTCAACAAATAAGTTGCTTCTTCGTTACCAAAACCAGCATCGATATCGGCAATGATTGGCACAACGTGAGTTTCGAAGTTGTCGATAGACGCTTCGATTTCTTTCACTTTTGCAGAATCACCAGCCGCTTCAGCTTTTTGTAAAGCACGGAACAAATCGTTGAGTTCTTTTGCATCCGCTTGACGCAAGAATGTATAGATTTCTGCGATCAACTTAGGCACAGCAGTTTTTTCGTGCATAGATTGGTCAGGAAGTGGACCAAATTCAGAACGAAGTGCAGCAACCATCCAACCAGAAAGGTAGATATAACGTTTGTTGGTTGTACCGAAATATTTTTTGTTCGCAATCATTTTTTGTTGCGCGATGAAACCATGCCAGCAACCCAAAGATTGAGTATAGCTGCTGTTGTCAGCATCATATTCAGCCATATCTTTACGCATGATAGCAGCTGTATATTTAGCGATGTCCAAACCAGTATGGAAACGGTTTTGAACGATCATGCGAGCAGCGTCTTCAGGACGAATCGCGTCCCAAGTGCCACCTAATTTATTTTTTACGGCACGTACGTGCTCAAGAGCTGATTGATATGTCATGATATATTCCTTTTTAGGATTTCATCGAAAAGATGTCATGCTGAACAGTCATGTTTATTTGACTCGACTATAATTCAGTCACTTCATCAATATGCTCACAGCTTAGTCTGAGCAAAAAAATTAATCCAATATCCTCCATTAATCTTCAGTATTTTTTAAAAAAATATATAGATTAAAGTCGTATTATAATTATATTTCAAAATATTAAGATTTTGATTTTATTAGAATAAATAAAAATCAAAGATTCATAAAACTGTTTAAACTAAATAATTTAAGCGTTTTTTAATGTCTTCAACTGAGATCTTGCTACTCATTTGAAGCATCGATAAATGTAAAAAATAGTAAAAATTTGCCAATGTGAAGGTCAATCAGGCTTGTTACAGTCGAAAGCTAAAGAATGAAAATCAGATATTCATTCGGATTTTCTAATTTGAATGAAAAGGCCATGCAATGTTTTTCATCTCTTGCTTGAATTTTTTAAAGCCTCACTATTGTTTAGGCTGAGCGAGATGAGGTGCTGTTTTTTGCAGCGTTTTTTTACACAAATAGTTTCATCTATGGCATAATCATTCGTAATTTCATAATTTTATTTTCGGTATTTTTTTTATGAATCTGGAGCGGGTAGATCTTAATCTATTAATTTATCTTGACGTGCTTCTTCGCGAAAAAAATGTCACTCGTGCAGCCGAACAATTGGGCGTTACCCAACCCGCGATGAGTAATATTTTGCGTAGACTTCGCAATTTATTTAATGATCCCCTCTTGATCCGCTCCTCAGAAGGCATGACTCCAACCGAACGTGCGCTGGAATTACAACCACGTATTCGCGATGCGCTTTCGGATCTCTCTATGATTTTGGAGCCTCGTACCGAATTTCGTCCTTATACCAGTAATCGTGTGTTTCGGATTATGACTTCCGATTATGCCGAGGCAACACTGGTTCCTCGTCTGGTCAAAGCTCTGCGTTCAGAAGCACCCAATGTTGTTTTGGATTTTCTAACCCCAAGCGATGTGTCTTATCGCGATATGGAACAGGGTAAAGTTGATCTTGCGATTAATAGATTTAATGAAATTCCACAAAGTTTCCATCAGGTCTTAGTTTGGCGAGATAGCTTCAGTTGTTTACTCAATGATAAACATCCAGCAGCACAGCACCTCAACCTCAAAAATTATTTGGATGCCCAACATATCTGGGTTTCTAAAACAGGCATGGGCGTTGGCTTTGGGATTAATCCTGATAAACAGGCAGGTCTGGGCTGGATTGATCAGGCATTAGAACGAATTGGACAAAAACGCAAAATTTCAGTGTTTACCCGACATTATCAAATGCCAGCTTTATTAGCTCAAAATGTAGATTTAGTTGCTACCTTACCTACTCGTATGGCGCGCCTACAAGCCAATAATCCAAAATTACTCATCAAAGACCCTCCGTTTTATATTCCTGAGTTTGAACTTAAAATGGCATGGTGTCCTCTATTGCATCATCATCCTGCGCATCGCTGGTTGCGCCAATTGATTTTATTTGTAGCGCGTCAGATGATTGAAGAAGAAAATCGGGAGTTTTTAACAAATAATTCGCAGTTTTCGCATTATTAAAATAAATTTTTGTTAATTTCTTCTATTTTCAAGCTTATACTTAATTTCGTAAGGAGGTAGTTTCGACTACCTCGCTTTTTCTTGTTGTGTTAAAACTTTCTCATAATAACGAATGACTACAGGTGAACTGTGAGCCTCTTTCAAAACGTCGTTATCATTGCCATACTGATTATCGCGGCGGGTTTTTTATCTTTAACTGAAATCGCGCTGGCGGGTGCTCGTAAAGTAAAATTAAAAATTCTTGCGGAATCGGGCGATGAACGCGCGCAAAAAGTCCTTGATCTTCAGCATCAATCGGCTGATTTCTTTGCCGCTTCTCAAATCGGTCTCAACGCCGTCGCTATTCTTGGCGGTATTTTGGGAGAAGCAGCTTTTCGTCCATTTTTTGTCCATCTGGTCGATCGTTTCTATGATGGGCCGTGGACAGAAACGATTGGCTTTGTACTTTCCTTTACCTTTGTCACTTCTCTATTTATTTTATTTGCCGATCTGATGCCAAAACGTCTGGCGATGATTGCACCCGAAAAAATTGCAGTCTCGGTCATCAATCCGATTCAGGTATTTATCAAAATTTGTAAACCTTTAGCATGGTTTATCAATGCGATTGCCAATTTGCTATTTCGTTTATTTAAAGTGAATACCACGCGTGATGATAATATTACCTTTGATGATATATCTGCGGTAATGGAAGCAGGTGCTCAAGCGGGTGTCTTACAAAAACAAGAACATCATTTTATCGAAAATGTATTTGAACTTGAAGAGCGCACCGTTCCTTCAAGTATGACGACACGTGAAAATATCGTGTATTTTGCGCTTGATGAGTCCGATGAAAGTATTCGTCAAAAACTGGCAGAATATCCTTATTCCAAGTTTTTGGTGTGTAATGATAATATTGATCAGGTGATTGGGTATGTCGATGCTAAAGATATTTTGGTGCGTATTCTCAATAGCCAGTCCTTGATTCAGCTCAAAGAAAATACCATCCGTACTGTATTGACTATTCCAGATACGCTAACGCTTTCTGAGGTTTTAGACAGATTTCGTTCAACCAAAGAAAAATTTGCAGTGGTCATTAATGAATATGCCTTAGTCGTCGGGGTGATTACTTTAAGCGATATTATGATTACGGTGATGGGCGATTGGGTTACCCCGATTGAAGCAGATCAGCAGATCATTAAACGTGATAATAATTCATGGCTGATTGATGGCAGTACACCAATTGAAGACCTGAAACATGCACTCGAAATTGATGAAATGCCAGATGAAGAAAACTATGAAACGCTGGCAGGTTTTATGATGTATCAACTACGTAAAATTCCGCGCCCTGCCGATAGTGTCGAGTTTAGTGGTTTCAAATTTGAAGTGGTCGATGTCGATCATTACAAAATTGATCAATTACTGGTTACGCGGATTTTGGAAAAACTGGAAGATCAGAGTTTAATTGAAAATTAATGATCTCGAAGCAAACGGGCGTTTTGAACTGAATCACTTTTTCGCTTTAACGAAGTGCATCGTATATTCTTTGCGCTAAAATTTAGCAGGATCTCATCGTCCTGCTTATTTTTTGAATGGCTTAATCAGATAAAACGACTTGATATATCAGCTATATTTTCAATTAATAATTTAAAAACAAATACATAAACATCACATCCTCTCAATTAGATTCTTATTTCAAGATTTGGCATTTATATTGCTTAAATATAAGTATTACTTTTTTTGTTTTTTGTAATACTAAGGCAAAATGATATGAATGCACCACTTTCCAGAAGAAAAAAATTACTCTTGGGTTTGAGCTCATTTATTCTCCCCATCCTGATCTGGTGCTGTGTCAGCTATTTGCCTTTTATCTGGCATCCACAAGTCCAAATCACTGACTCAGGAAGTGTTCCCTATTTACAAGTCGGGAGTCGGGTAGATAAACAGTTTTTTTATCAAGAGGCTCAAAATGCAGTTAATCAGCATCAACAACCGCCTCAAGGTAAACTGGTCAATCCCATCTATCTGCCTGCACCACATGAAGTTGCCAAAGCCTTAGTGACCTCTTTTACCACGCCCCCTACCCAGCCTGATAGTCCGTGGTTGCATCAAAGTTTGTGGCACAGTATTAAAATTGTGTTTACCGCTTTTTTTATCTCCTCACTGATTGGTATTCCGCTTGGTATTTTGTGCGGTTTCTCACCGTCTATTTCCAGATTGACTGAACCCTTTGTCGAATTTTTTCGGTATTTACCTGCACCTGCTTTTGGTGCTCTGGCGGTTGCTATTTTGGGCATTAATGACGCACCTAAAATAGCCATTATTGTGATTGGGACACTCTTTCAGCAAATTCTGATTATTGCCAATACCACCCGCATGGTAGATAGAGGCTTAATCGAAGCGGGTTATACCTTAGGAACCAATAAATTTAAAAGCCTAATGCATGTGGTCATTCCTGCGGCATTGCCCGATATTTATCGTGATTTAAGGGTGTTACTGGGATGGGCGTGGACCTATTTGATTGTTTCAGAATTAATCGGAACAACGTCTGGTATTACTTGGTTTATTACCCAACAGGCACGCTATCAAAACTTTGACAATGTGTATGCAGCCATTCTGATTATTGGGGTGATTGGATTATTAACTGATGTCATTTTAATGAAAATGGGTCAACATTTATTTAAATGGAAAACAGGAGCATAAGCATGAATACAACTGAAAGCTTCGATGCCAATCGTTATTTTAAAGAGCTGTACCAACGCCCCATCATTTTGGAAATGCAAAATCTTGGTCAGCGTTTTCAGCATGGAAAAACTGAGAGAACCGTACTTAATCAAATTAATTTAAAAATTCATAAACGTGAATTTGTCTGTGTGATTGGACCTTCTGGCTGTGGTAAATCAACCTTGAGCCGTATTGTTGCAGGACTGGATGATTATAGTAGTGGTGAGGTATTGGTCGATGGTGAGCGTGTCGATGGTCCTTGCCCTGAACGTGGGATGGTATTTCAGGGATATACCTTATTTCCATGGAAAACCGTAAAAGAAAATGTCATGTTCGGACCTTTGATGCGTGGTGCAAGTCAGGCTGCGGCAGAATCTGTAGCACGGGAGTGGATCAATATTATTGGTCTGGAAAAATATGAAAATCAATGTCCACATCAACTTTCTGGTGGAATGAAACAACGTGTTGCGATTGCCCGTGCCTTAGTCAATGAACCCAAAATACTGTTAATGGATGAACCGTTTGGAGCACTTGACCCATATACACGCCAGAAAATGCAACGTCATTTAATGGATTTATGGCAAAACATCGATATTACGATTTTATTTGTTACGCATGATATGGATGAAGCGATTTTATTGGCAGATCGAATTGTGGTATTGAAAGCCAACCCAGGTGAAGTCAAAGAAATCATCGAGGTGCGTTTACCCCGTCCGCGTACACCCGAGCTCATGAACACATCAGAGTTTAGGCAATTACGTGCCCATGTAGATGAATTGGTCCATGCACAGGAAGAAGAACAAGTTGATCCTGCCCTGCAACATTTACCTGAGATTCCACGTATGACTCAGGTCAGTCAACACAAATAATTTTTACACTCTTTGGGACGACCCAAGGTGGAATAATACGTGCTGGACGACCAGCCAATGGTGATGATCATGAACGAAAGTTACGTTTT
Source organism: Acinetobacter ursingii DSM 16037 = CIP 107286 (assembly GCF_000368825.1). Lineage (GTDB taxonomy): Bacteria > Pseudomonadota > Gammaproteobacteria > Pseudomonadales > Moraxellaceae > Acinetobacter > Acinetobacter ursingii. Next base: position 766,383 of record NZ_KB849717.1, read on the forward strand.
ACCTATGGTTGATATTTCAAAATTAACAAGTTACAAAGCTCCAGACCGTTTGGAAGTAGCCAAAGCGCTCGATCAAGCCTGTAAAGACGTCGGTTTTTTATACATTCATGGAACGCAACTTAAACCAGAATTATTTCAACAACTGGTGAATACCGCACAAGCTTATTTTGCACAAGATGAAAATATCAAAATGCAAAATTATATTGGAAATTCCCAGAATCATAGTGGCTATGTACCCATTGGCGAAGAACAATTTACTGCCAATACTTATGATCTGAAAGAAGCCTATGACATCAATTATGATTATTTAGGCTTCACCGAACTGAGACCACTGGTTGGCCCAAATCAATGGCCCAACGACCCACAGTTTAAAACCCATGTTCAGAACTACTATCAACATATCAAGGATATTGGACATCAACTTTTCCATGCATTTGCTTTGGCACTCAATCTTGAAGAAGATTATTTTGATGCCCATTTAAAACACGCGCCAAGTCAATTACGTCTCATTCATTATCCTTATAATCCTGATGCATCAGATAGCGCTGGAATTGGCGCCCATACCGATTATGAATGTTTTACTTTACTTTTTCCGACCGCAGAAGGCTTACAGGTACTCAATAAAGACGCCGAATGGATGGATATTCCCTTAATTGAAAATACTTTAATTATGAATATTGGCGACATGATGGAGATACTCTCCAATGGACGTTATTTAGCGACAAAGCATCGAGTCAAAAAAGTGAAAGAAGAACGCTATTCTTTTCCTTTATTTTTTTCATGTGATTATGATTACCTGATTCAGCCTGTGGTCGAAACCGATCAACCTAAATATGCACCGTTAAAAGGCGGTGAACATTTATTTAACCAGACTGCGCAAACATTTCAATACTTAAAAAAACGTATTGAACAAGGTGATTTGGTATTGAGCAATGCCCGTCCGCTTTATTCTTTTGGCTTAAATGAAACGGAGACTGATGCATGAATCTGTATGAACTGTTAAAAAAATGTCCTGTCACTCCTATTGAAAATATGCCACTTCCCCGTTATTTGATGGGTAGTTTTAGGCGTAAAAATATTAGTTTTTATAATGGTCTAAGTGATGAAAAAACCATTGTTTATTGGTTTCAATCCAAATCTTTTAGCATCGATCTACGCTTGAGTGACCCGACTCAAACGCCTGTAAGTGAGCGGCAAGGCTGGGTTGGAGACACATTATGGGATGATAAAAATGAATTACTGTCATGGAACATTCACGAAAGCTATCAACCCTGTATTCAATGGCCTGAACCCGCCAAGCTACTTCCAATAGGGAATTGTATTTTAGAATTTGCACCTTCAGGCGCCTATGTTGAAGATTGGCGACAACAATCCAGCTCAGGTCTATTCTGTGGTTTAAGACTATTACAGGCAGAACATATTGCAACACAGCAGAAATTTGCAATGGACGGCGGTCTTATTATTGCAGGTGAACATTTGGCTTATGCACAATCACGTTTACCACTAATACAGAAACAGTTTGAAAATATCTCAGATTTAAACGACGCAATTGAAAATAAAAAAATAAGGGCTTCATTTGTTGAGAGCTACCAAGTGTCTATTGCACTGAATGGACCAACCATCCAGTTTTCTACTCAAAGTCATTTGGTGAATAAAGTGTTGCAACTCGATAATTTCGAGATCGATTCTGTTGGTAATATTACGCAACTAACAGAGATTGAGGGTGAAACCTATCGATTGTATTTTTCCCTCGACATCTATCACCCTGATTTTCAGTTTGATCGACAGACTGCAACTACAGCATGTGCGCAACAATGGTTGCAAAAAGAAAGCACTCATTTGCTAAAAAATGCCACGATCATCAAATAATAGGAGACTCGTTTGCCGTATTTATATTTATGTATTGCGATTGTGGCTGAGGTCATTGCGACCTCTGCATTAAAATCATCTCAAGGATTTACTGTTCCTTTACCCTCATTCGTTACCGTTGCGGGGTATTGCATTGCATTATATTTTTTATCTTTAACCTTAAAATTTATTCCAGTCGGGATTGCTTATGCTATCTGGTCTGGTGCAGGAATCGTTTTAATTTCAACGATTGGCTGGGTTATATTTAAACAACATCTGGATTTGGCTGCTTTTATCGGTTTGAGTATGGTCATTGCAGGTATTATCATTATTAATGTCTTTTCTAAAAGCACTGAACTATAGACTTCTTTCATCATTATTTAGATCTTCTTTTATTTTCCTGCCCTTGGGAGAAATAAAAGGAAGTGATGAAAGAAGTCTTATAAAACAAACGATTTAAAAATTTAAAAGGCGCTTCAAGATTCGAAGCGCCTTTTATGTTATTTCAAACTTTGTAATAGATCAGGATAAATCAGCCCATCGGCATCCATTTCAGTTTTATATACACCATTAGTCACGTTAAATTTATTGACATGGTAGGTTGAACCATAAATGGAATCGAAGCCCTGTCCTTTGGCAAATACTTTTTTATTGGCTTCAATATCCAGTAAATGTGTTCCCCCGACAAATTGCTCATATTGCGCTGGATCGACGCCAACACGATTTGCCATGATTTTCACTGCATCGGCATGTGTAGCTGGGTCATTGATGTATTTCACCGTTTTGTCCCAGACCTGAATCATTTTTTTCCATTGTTCTTTATGCGTAGACAAATGGCTCATATTGACCGAAAGCGTATCGTAAATCAGACCAGGCTTATCTTTGGAAGTATAAATAACTTTAGAGCCTGCGACTGATTTCAAGGCCTGATTGGCAACAGGTTGCCAGACGGCAATTGCAGAAATATCAGGACTGGCAAAGACTTGTGGCAATTCATTGGTCACAGAATTGACCAGTTTAATCTCGGTGAGTGGGACTTTGGCATCAGTTAAGGCCGTCGATAATAACAGGTGATCTACCAGACCTTTTTCAGTGGCAACCGATTTACCTTTTAAATCCTGAATGCTGTTAATGCCAGATTTAGCAATAATCACATCATTACCAGCAGAATAATCTGTTGCCATAATCATGATACCTTTGGTACCGCCTGAAGCGGTCACCAAGTTATCGCCATTGGTGACGAGCACCGCATCTAACTGATTGGCCGCAAATGCGGAAAGAGAGGCAGAATAATCAAACCATTTAAATTCAACATTAAGGCCTGCTTCTTTCAGCCAGCCTTTTTCAATGGCAACTTGCCATGCCACAAACCCAGGCCAGTCACTATAGCCAATCGTTAAAGTAGGCGCTGTTGAAGTAGTCGTAGTTTTGTCATTTTCGCTTTGTGCCTGTGGTACTTTTGCCTTGTTGTCACAGCCTGTTAAAGCCAAAGCCAGCATGACAGAAAAAGAAAGAGAGCTTAGTATACGAATCATGATCTATCCCCTTTGAAAATAAGCTTAACACGTTGATGTAGAATGATTTTGAAGTGATTGAATATAAGCTCGCCATCCACCTAAGTGACTAATGTCTTTTGCAGAAGCAAGCGCATAGCCCTCACAGATAAAGCCTTTGACCCAAGTTCCATCAGCCAGTTGTACATTGCCAATTCCAAGCGGTGCAGGAACTTCTGCCACAATTTTTCCAAATAAAGCCATCGGAACTTCCCAGACTTCAACCTCAATGGACTGTCCTTGTTCGCAATATTGCAACCCTGGCTTTGGAGGCGTGGTATGACTGAGTGCAAACAGTTTGTAATGATGTGCCGTTTGAGTTTTTGTGAGTAATACAGCGTCACGTGTCGTAAGCTGAAAATTGAGTGGCATCCCTGTTAAATGCGCACCGACCACAGCCAATTTCACCGAATTTGAGGATTCAATTTGTGAGTCAGCTTGATAGCAACGATCTGTAGTACCCAACTTTAGATGGTTCTGTTGCTGCCAGATTTGCCCAAAACGCGCTAAAGCCTGATCATGCCAAGCGCTTGCAATCAAGGTGATCCCTGAAGGCAAACCGTCTGCACGAATGACATTGGGCAATGCCAAAGCACTCAGATCAGCAAAATTAACAAAATTGGTATACGCCCCCATGTGACTATTTTTCAAGATCGGATCGGCTTCAACATCCGAGATGGTATAAATCGTAGGCGCTGTCGGTACCATGAGTGCATCAAAATTGGCTAAGATTTGCTGAATATGACGTGTCATCTCAGCTCGATCATATTCATCCTGCATGACGTCTGTTGCAGAGAACTGATCTGCCTGTGCAATGATCTTTTGGATCACTGGATGTGCTTGATCGCGATTTATTTTCTGTTCTACTGCCACGGTGCGTTCTGCCACCCACGAACGATTATACAAAGCACTGGCGAGTTGATTGAACACTGTAAAATCAATGCTCTCAACTTGATAACCCAATGCCTTGATGCGTTCAATCGCGATGTCAAAAGCATGACGACTGAGTTCATCAGCATAAAACTCAAGCTGTGCTGGAATGGCAATTTTCCCCAGTGAAAATGCAACCGGTACATTTTCAGGATGGCACCGTGAATAAGCATCGGTTTCGTCAAAGCCCTGCATAGTCTGGGCAACTGTCCATGCATCATCTACCGTGAGTGCAAAAATCGAAATGACATCCAGTGTACGACAAGCAGGGATCAAACCTGTGGTTGAAAACCAGCCTTTGGTGGGTTTAAGCCCGACAATATTGTTATGTCCGGCAGGGACTCGACCAGAACCTGCTGTATCTGTTCCTAAAGAAAATGGAACCATCCCTTTGGCAACCACCACCGATGAGCCAGAACTTGAACCACCACTGATATACTCAGGATTAAAACTGTTTTTAACCGCGCCATAAGGTGAACGCACACCGACCAGACCCGTCGCAAACTGATCAAGATTGGTCTTTCCAATCACAATCGCGCCTGCTGCTTTCAACTTAGCCACGACTGTTGCATCTGAATGGGCCAGATAGGCAGCTTCTTTACAGGCTGCCGTGGTATGAAAGCCCTCAACATCAATATTATCCTTTACAGCAAAAGGGATACCGTACAAAGGGAATTGCGCTGGATCTTGATTGAGGAGTAATTCGATTTGTACTTCAAGTTGCTGTTGTGAGGCGATTTCGATCCATGCGTAATCATCATTGCTGATCGACCCGACATAATCATATAAATCATCAAGTTTAAATTGCCCTTGTGCATACGCACTTTGCCAATCCTGTAGGGTCGATAGTTGTGACACTTTTTTTCTCCTATTCGTTCTGCTGTAAAGGCGGCATGACCGCATCCATCAGTTCCAGATGCCCCTTGATCACCCCTTTTAAGGCAATAAACTGCTGACTGATCTGTTTCAGGGTGTTGCTCTTGCCCTGTAACAAAATCACTTCCAGAATTTTCTGATCATCTAATTGAATATGTAGTGAACTAATCACTTGCTCTAAAAATTGTTGTTGTAAATCACTGAGCTGAACCCGAATATTGCCTGCATCGCGACGATATAGCAGGGTTAAAGTACCGACCATCACTGAGTTTTCAGTGGTATATTGATGAATCAGGTGCCGATTAATCATATCGACGATCGCTTGTGAACGACTTTCATAGTGCTCTTCTACGATCTTTTGATCCAATGCTTCGACTGTATTTTCAGGAACGGTAATACTGATTCGGGTTAATTTTGGTTTAGTCAAGATGGCCTCTTTTGTTCGAATGAACTTCTGGTTTCTGAGTAATGTAAAAACCCGCTCGAACGCTTAATAGCTCAACTAAAAAGGTTTTCCATGCAGGTCGTACTTTTACAACTGAATGTTTTACTGACATGATATGACTCCTTTTAGTATTACCAAATTAGTATTTTGTATTACTAAAATAATGCATGAACTATGCCAATTTGAAATTTAACTAAGCATTGTTTTTATCAATATAATTAAATATAAAAATCAAATAGTTAATAAATTTATCTTTGATCCTAAAGAAGGTGCTTTTCAGCAAAATTTAGGCCACCGATTTACTGTGTTATAAAAGTCATATCATGGTGCAAAGCAAAGGCTGTAAAATCAAAATGCTTAAAAATTGGGCAAAAAAAAGCCCTGATTTCGAATCAAGGCAAAAGTAAAACAATGAATTTAGACTACAGGTGCTAAAGTAAATAAAGCCTGACCTGTTTTTACCGTTTGACCCTTTTCAATAATAATTGACTCCACTTTCATGCGTTCTGGTGCCAAAATGGGAATCTCAATTTTCATGGCTTCAATCACTGCAAGGATTGCACCCTCTTCAACCACATCTCCCATTTCACATTCAATTTTCCAGATCGAACCTGGCATATGTGATTCCACCACACAGCCGCCTTCAGGAATCTCGACAGCATCGCCATCATCAACACTTTCCAGACTTTCAGACACATATTCTGCCAGTCCTGCTTCATGCCAGCGACGACGTTCCGCTTCAAAGTTCGCTTGTTGGACTGATTTAAAATCCTGAATACTACTTGCATGTTCTGTTAAAAATGCATTGTATTCCTTTAAATTAAGTACACCCTCTTCAATGCGCAATTGTAAGCGACCTGCTTTAAAATCTTCACGCATTTGCATCAATTCAGTTTCGGAAACTTCGTAAAAGCGAATCTGATCAAAAAAACGCAGCAGCCACGGCTTTCCTTGTTCAAAATTGGCATTTTGACGATAGCGGCTCCACATTTGCGTGGTACGTCCGACAAACTGATAGCCTCCTGGCCCTTCCATGCCATAGACACACATATAAGCTCCACCGATCCCGACTGCATTTTCAGGCGTCCATGTCCGTGCAGGGTTATATTTGGTGGTCACCAGACGTTGTCTCGGATCAAGCGGCGTCGCGACAGGCGCCCCCAGATAGACATCCCCCAGTCCCATCACCAGATAGCGGGCGTTATACACCACATCTTTAACCGCTTGTTTGGAGGCTAAGCCATTAATGCGTCGAATAAACTCGATATTATCAGGACACCACGGCGCATCAGGACGGACCAGTTGGGTATACTTTTCAGTGGCTAATTGAGTTTGTGAATCCTCCCATGCCAAAGGTAAATACACGGTACGTGACGGCACTTGCATATTTTCAATGTCAGGGAGTTGTGTTTCCGCTTGCTGCAATTGATGGAGTAAATCAAGTTGATCTAAAACCGCAGAATCAAAGTGAATTTGCAAAGAACGAATCCCTGGGGTGAGATCAATGATGCCTTGAATATTTTGATCTTTGACCCATTGCATTAAAGCATGAATACGGAAACGCAAATTCAAATCGAGGACTAATTCACCATATTCAATCAATAAATAATGATTACCTGCTGGTCGATAAGTAACTTCTGGTCGTTTTTCATCTCCGTCCAAACGCGCCAATACTGCATCTTTGAGTGTCGTCATTTCTGCTGCAAAATCAGCCTGATAATCGATTTTTGTGATATCCGTCGCTTTAAGCATTGCCTCATAAGTTTGATTCAGTCTTTGCGCCTGCGCATAACTTACTGGAACAAACTTAACTTTATCTCCTGCTCTGAGTTGGCCTAATTTCCATAGTTCAGAATGGATCACGACGGCTGGACAAACAAAACCACCCAGACTTGGGCCATCCGGACCCAAAATGATCGGCATGTCACCGGTAAAATCGATCGCTCCAATGGCATAGGCGTTATCGTGAATATTGGATGGATGTAAGCCTGCCTCACCTCCGTCTTCACGTGCCCATTCTGGCTGAGGGCCAATCAGACGAATCCCTGTCCGACTTGAGTTATAATGAATTTCAAACTCATGCTGAAAAAAAGTATCAATATCTTTGCAGGTAAAGAAATCTGGTGCGCCATGTGGCCCATACATCACTGCAATTTCCCAACTGGATTGAAACGCTGGAATCTGCTCAATGGTCAATGCAGATGATTGATCTGAGCTAAACGCATGGATGGGTAACATATCACCAATCAATAAGTTACGTCCTGCATGACCACCAAACTGACCAAGCGTAAAAGTTGCCTGACTGCCCAGATATTCTGGTACAGCAAAACCACCTTTCACCCCAATATAGCTACGACAACCTGTATTAATTTTGCCGCATTTGAGAATCTGACCTTTTTTTACCTGAACAGTTTGCCACATCGCAATCGATTGACCATCCAGTGTGACCGCCATGTCACCACCAGTAATAGCAATCTGGCTATCACAATGAAATTTGAGCGTAGGCCCTTGCAAAGTACATTCCAAACCTGCGGTATTGAATGGATTATTCAATAATTGATTGGCTACATTTAAACTTAAAGGATCAATCGCACCTGATGGCGGTACACCGACATCCCAATAGCCCAAACGTCCAGTCACATCCTGTATGGCAGTTTGAATACCAGCTTGTAAAACTTCTATTTTTTGCGTGTTCCAGCTAAACGTATTTAAAAAGCGTGTAGTTTGCGTACCTGCTTTAAATACCTCACTGGCAATAATATTTTGTAAATACTCTAAGTTGGTTTCAATCCCAGCCACTTCAGTATGCGCCAGACTGCTTTGCATCGCCGTAATGGCCTGCTCACGATCCGCTGCGGTCACAATAATTTTGGCAATCATCGGGTCATAAAATGACGATACATTTGAACCTGTTTCAACCCAAGTTTCTACTCGGGAAGTCGGATCAAATCCGACTGAGGTGAGTAAACCCGCACTGGGTTGAAAGTTTTTGATTGGATCTTCTGCATATAAACGGACTTGTATCGAATGACCTGTCGATTGCAAAGTTTTTTGAGGTGCAGTCCAGTCCCCACTGGCCAGCATCACCATCCATTCAACCAGATCGACGCCATAGACCTGTTCAGTCACGCCATGTTCAACCTGTAAACGTGTATTGACTTCTAAAAAATAAAATTCCTGAGTATCGGTGTCCATGACAAACTCAACTGTTCCCGCTGAACGATATTGAATCGATTGCATGAGTTGAATCGCAACGCTCTGAATGTATTGACGCTGTTCGTCACTTAAATGCGGTGCAGGCGTTTCCTCAATGACTTTTTGATTGCGGCGTTGTACCGAGCAATCACGCTCTCCCAATGCCAGAACTTGCCCTTTTCCATCTCCAAAAATTTGAACCTCAATATGCCGTGCATTTTCTACAAATTTTTCCAGATACAATCCTGCATCTTTGAAGTTGGCCTGTGCCAGATAAGATACCGTGGTGTAAGCCTCTTTAAGTTCTGCCTCGCTCCACACCAGACGCATGCCGATGCCGCCTCCCCCTGCGGTACTTTTTAGCATCACGGGATAGCCGATGCACGCAGCCTCACTGAGTGCTTCAGCTTCATCAGCCAAAAGCTGACTACCCGGCAATAGAGGGACATTGCTCTGTATGGCCAGTTCACGTGCGGTATGTTTCAGACCAAATTCGCGCATTTGCTGTGAGGTTGGCCCAATAAACGCGATGCCCTGTTGTTCACATAAATCACAAAATTGAGCATTTTCCGATAAAAAACCATAACCCGGATGGATCGCTTGTGCGCCTGTCGCCTGCGCGACTTCCAGTATTTTTTCGATATTTAAATAGCTTTGACTGGCTGGTGCAGGGCCAATACAGACCGCTTCATCTGCCAAAGTCACATGCAAGGAATCCCGATCCGCTTCCGAATAAACCGCAACTGATTGAATCCCCATTTTTTTTAAGCTACGAATCACGCGACAGGCAATTGCACCACGATTGGCAATCAGGACTTTATTAAACATATCAGACCTCTCCCGCTTCTTCGCGTACAAGCAACTGAATTTGAGTCGGGTTATAAGCATTGCATGGATTATTGAGTTGCGGACAATTTGAAATCAGAACAATCAAATCCATTTCTGCTTTAATTTCCACATATTTACCTGGCGCCGAAATTCCATCATCAAACATCAAATGGCCTTCTGGGGTCACCGGTACATTCATAAAGAAATTAATATTGGGGCCAATATGACGCACATTGAGCGCGTGTTTCTGGGCAATCGGATGCTTGGCCAGTGCATACATGAAATTATTACGACAGCTATGCATTGGATATTTATCATGTGCATAACGCACCGTATTACTTTCACAAGAACATGCGCCGCCTAAAGTATCGTGACGACCACAATTATCATCATAAATTGTGGCGATTGGACGTCCATGATTGGTATATAGAATCGAGCCTTTTTCCAGATAAATCTGCTTATTTTTAGCAAGCGTATCGGTAGCACTATAACGCTCATCAGGATTTTCTGCGCTAATGAACAGGGTATCCACCGCTTGATTGCCTTCCAAGTCCACAATACGAAAATACTGCCCTTTTTTAACTTCACCCATCCATGCTTCACCCGCTGGGCAAATCTCACTTAACACGGTATTTTCTAATTTTGCCAAAGCTGTCATGTCAAATTCTCCCTTATACTGAAGCTGCAAAATAGCGTGCATTGTTTTGAAATCCGCGTTGATTTTGCGGGCAGGAATCGCGGCAAATGTCTTGTTCAGCCAGAGGTCGCGCTTTAAACAATTTGAGTTCAAGATCGGCAGGTTGATAAATGTGTGACGCATCCAAACCATGCGGTGTATTTGAAAGAAAAACCAGACAATCCATCTCAAAACGTAATTCAATGACCTGTTGATGATTGTCAGTTTTTACATAGGACAATTCCCCAGCCTGATTTGGAGTCACTTTGGCAAATAAATTCAGAGTGGCGGTTAAATCTTGTTGAGCCAGACCGAACTTGGTCATTTCAACCAATAAACTGTCCAGACCATTTTGATACATCTGATTACTTGCATCCTGAAAAGTCTGAATACCATAATGCTGCTCAATCTGTTCGGCTGTACTTGGACCACAAAGCACATCATTCCAGCCATGATCATCTCGAACAATCGAAGCCATGACTCGCCCTAAGTCGGAATACAAGACATGTCCCTGACTCAAAAATGCGCTGTGCTGTGCTTTCAAACTGTCTGGCATGTTAAAGCGTTCCACTTTTTCCAGTGCATTTACCAGATATAATGATAAATTTGCATTGGCCCCCAGCGAAGTGACTTGTAAAACGGTGTCTTTTTGCAGACGACCTGACCAATGATGACCCGCTGGTAATCGCTCATCCCAGAGCATTTGATTATCATGATAATGTACAATGTTCATAACAACTCCTGATCGGATTAATTCAACCAATCTCCCGGGCTTTTGTCCCTCCGTGTAGTTCTTACGAACCGTCATCTCTCGGACCAGTCATGTTGAATTGTTCAATCTTCAACATCGGAACCCTAGATCACTTTGATGTATTGATAAATCAGAAGCAAAGCACATGCCAAATGAGTAATACTTTTTTATAATTTTGTAATACTAATATTTTAAAAATTTATATTCCTATGATAAAACAATTAGGGTCTGTTGACATTTCATAATGGCAACCAAATGTATATGCAAGCTAAAGCAACCGCATTTTCATAATTACGTTTTAGCTTGTCATATCGAGTTGCTATTCCTCTAAATTGCTTCAATCTTGCAAAAGTATTTTCCACTAAGTGCCTAATTTTATATAAATTCCAATCCATATGATTATTGTTGGACTGAGTATTTGACTTCCGTGGAATATTAGCTTCAGTATCTGTTGCTCTGATTTGCTCTCGTAATGGTTCAGAATCATAACCCTTATCTGCACATAAGACCTCAGTTTTTTCCAAATCTAATTTTTCAACTAGCTCAGGTGCAACCTTAACATCATGTGTTGTTCCATTCGTGATCATAATTTCAATTGGATTACCATAAGAATCAACGGCCAAGTGTATTTTTGAACTATTCCCACCAATGCTTTTTGATATAGCTTGATCTTTTAACCCAGCAGAGTGTTGATGCGCCCTAATATGAGAACCATCAATAAAAATCCATTCTTTATCTGTATGTCTACTGATTAATTTAAATATTTTCAGCAGCTTATTATGTTTAGACCAACGACTATATTTTTTAAATATTGAATTTGGATTACCAAAATCTGGTGGTAAATCTCGCCATGGGCAACCTGTTCTAATTCGATAAAGAATAGCTTCAATAAAATTTCGAAGATTTCGTTTGAGATAAATATCAAAATTACGCAGAATAGTTTCTAACTTTGACCAGTGTTGATCATTCAGCATTGTACGAGGCATAGCGAGTAGTAAATTTGGTTTGGCGATTGAATTTTACTTACTCGCTATTTTTTATACATCAAATGTCAACAGACCCTAATTAAATTAAAATTTTTCTATAAAAATATAGCTCTAGACTATGATTCAGATTTAAACAGCAACGAACTCACGGTGGCATGGAAAATAAAACAGATAGAAAAAATGCCTCATGAAGAGGCATCATTATGATCAAATGAACAAACTTTTAGATTACAGTATGATCTGAATCATTTAAGTAACGCATCAAGCAAAGCTTGATAATGCAACTGAATATCTTCTGACAAAATTTTGTAAGCACTATCAAATTGCACCATCGGCCAGCCTTCTTTCCAGAACGGGAAAATATTATGCAAGTCTTTGGTGACAATCGCATCTTCACGAGTAATAGCTTGTGCGATTTGTGCTAACACCTGCGCAGTTTCAGCACCATCAATCGCCATATAATCTATACCACGTGCTTTCAAAATACGAATACGGTCTTTTTTATAACGAATTTTCTTTGCTTGTGCAGGGTTCAATCCCAATGCCAGCGTCACAGCCTCTACAAATTTTTCTTCAAAACTATGGTTTAAAGCTACAAGTGCTTGTTTATGTGCTTCTTGTCGACCCGCTTTGCCCCCATTACGGATAATCTCTTTCGCTTCAACATCAAGCTCATCTTTTTTCATTGACTGTAAAATATCTAAAATTTCGATATCCGTTAAAGATTCAGGAGATTGGTCGGTCATGGAAGTCTCTGCAAAAATGAAAGAACTATTGTCGCATAAAAGCGATGTCAAAGCAGAATTAAAACTCAATGAAAATTATCCAATTAATGCACGCTTTTTTACGTCGTATTTGCATACGTTAAATGCTGATGTTCATCATTCAGAGCCAAAAAGTATGACGTTATAAAAACCGAAATGCACTACAAAAGTGCAGAAATAGCTTTAAAAAATATAGTTTTAAAAAATATAAAATTATTTCTTAACTTTAATCTTAACGATAGATTATGTAATTGCATTTTTTAGAAAAATCAATAAATATATCCTGTGTTCAAACTATATGAACACTTTCATAAATAATAATTTCTTGGGCTAAGGATTGCGTACATGCTTACTTTTTTAGGTATTAGCATGATCATGTGTTTTATGTATTTGATCATGACTAAACGTCTCAGTGCTTTGGTAGCACTTATTCTCATTCCTGTTATTTTTGCTCTGATCGGCTGGGGACTTGGTTTTCATATTGAGAGCTTAAGTCATATCGAAGTGACAATGTTAGGCGAGAATATGCTGGAAGGCATCAAAAAACTCGCACCAACAAGCGTCATGCTACTTTTTGCCATTATGTATTTTGCCTTAATGATCGATTCGGGTTTATTTGACCCATCCATCAAGTGGATTTTGAAAATGGTCAAAGGCGACCCGCTTAAAATTACATTAGGTACTGTTTTTTTAACGTTAACTGTTTCTTTAGATGGTGACGGTTCTACCACTTATATGATCTGTGTCGCAGCGATGATGCCACTTTATAAACGAATTGGCATGAACCCACTGGTCATGACTTGTTTAATGCTTCTATCGAGCGGTGTGATGAATCTTACCCCTTGGGGCGGCCCCACTGCACGTGCAGCAAGTGCATTACAAGTTGATGCCAGTCACGTATTTATTCCCATGATTCCTTCGATGCTTGTAGCAATTATTTGGTTATTTTTCCTTGCTTATCTATATGGAAAGTACGAACGCAAACGCTTAGGTGTGATTAGCATTGATAATATTAGTCATGCAGACAACTTGACCATTTCAAAGGATCCTGATGCACAGCGTCCGCATTTGCGTTGGTTTAACGGCACTTTGACACTGGTACTCATGGCTACCTTAGTCAAAGGAATCTTACCAATGCCAATTCTGTTTATGCTCGGCTTTTGTATTGCGCTGGTAGTCAACTACCCATGCCTACAAATGCAGAAAAAGCGAATTGCAACTCATGCAGATAGTGTACTTGCAGTGGTCGGTGTTATTTTTGCGGCTGGGGTTTTCACAGGAATTTTAACTGGAACGGGTATGGTCGAATCCATGTCAAAACAGTTTGTGGCACTTATTCCAGCAAGTATGGGGCCATATATGGCACCCATTACAGGCGCCCTCAGCATGCCTTTAACTTTCTTTATGTCGAATGATGCTTTTTATTTTGGAGTTTTACCTATTTTGGCTGAAGCAGCGACCCAATATGGCATTGAGCCTGTGGAAATCGCACGTGCGTCGATTATTGGTCAACCGATTCATTTACTTTCTCCATTGGTGCCATCCACCTATTTACTTTGCGGTTTAGCAGCTGTTGAGTTTGCAGACCATCAAAAATTCACATTGAAATGGGCATTTATGACCTGTTGTGTTCTGATGGGAAGTGCCTTAGTTTTTGGTGTTTTTCCATTGGTCAGTATGATTTAAGTAAAAGCTTAGGCCATAAAAAAACCTCCTAAATTTAGGAGGTTTTTTTTATCAGGTCGATTACAAACGAACCAATTCCACTACCTGATCGACTACTTCTTCTACAGTCTCAGCCGTAACATCTGCATCTGATGCTTCTGTAACGGTTGTAATTACCACAATACCCGTTTCACGAAGTAAGTTGATTTGATCAGCAGTCAAATCTGATTTGGAAATCGCCACAACGCCCTGCTGAATCAGCAAGCTTTCAAGTGCTTGTGCTTTTTCAAGGATTTTCGCTGAAACACCAATCACCGCAGGTTTTTGACCCAAACGCGCTGCACGGTCTTCGGCAGTCACAGGATTGTTGCTCGCAGTCCATTCCACCGCCGCTTCAACCATGCCTGCGCCGACTGTAACGTTACTTAAACGGTCGATGAAAATAAATGAGCCTGTATAACGAGAGTCCTGATAACGATCAAAGACGACAGGTGCATCGAACTCGACTGTCACATCTGCAATTGCATTCAGCTCAAGCTCTTCTACCTGCGTATGCTCAAGGGTATTTACATTGACACGATAATGAATTTCAGTCACTTTGGCAGGAACAGTCTGTGTACCAATTTTGACATTGTACAGCTTACCTTTGACTAAAGGATGCTCAGTCATCCACACCACTGAAGCACGTACACTACGTGAAATCAATGGCTGTTCACCAGCACGTACTAAAATGTTCCCACGAGAAATATCAATTTCATCGTTTAACGTCAAGGTAACGGCTTGACCTGCAATCGCCTGTTCAAGATTGCCATCAAAAGTCACAATCTCTTTGACCGTCGATTTTTTACCCGATGGCAATGCAACAATCTCATCGCCAACATTGATCTCACCCAGTGCAATTGTTCCCGCAAAGCCACGGAAATCCAGATTTGGACGATTTACATATTGAACAGGGAAACGGAATTCGTGTTTATTCGATTCACGTTTAATTTCCACAGATTCCAAAATGTTCATCAAGGTTTGACCCTTGTACCACGGCGTACTTTCCGATGGGTTAACGACATTATCGCCATTCAAAGCTGAAATTGGGACAAATAAAATATTCTCTGGACGGCGATCACCCAGTTGGCTGACAAAAGCATCGTATTCAACCTGAATTTCGTTGAAACGTGACTCTGAAAACTCAACCAAATCCATCTTGTTAATGGCAACAACGATATTTTTAATACCCAATAAGCTGGCAATAAAAGTATGACGACGGGTTTGAGTTTGAACACCATAACGGGCATCAATCAGGATAATCGCGAGGTCTGCTGTTGAAGCACCAGTGGCCATGTTACGGGTATATTGCTCATGTCCCGGGGTATCAGCAATGATGAATTTGCGTTTCTCGGTCGAGAAATAACGATACGCGACATCAATAGTAATGCCCTGCTCACGTTCAGCTTGTAAACCATCGACAAGTAACGCTAAATCAGGTGCTTCACCTGTCGTACCGACTTTCTTACTGTCGCGGGTCACCGCCTGCAATTGATCTTCATAAATCAATTTTGAATCGTAAAGCAAACGCCCAATAAGGGTACTTTTACCATCATCGACATTACCACAAGTCAAAAAGCGTAATAAGTCTTTTTGCTCATGTTGTTTTAAGTACGCCAGAATGTCCTGACTAATAAGATCTGACTGATGAGACATGCTCTAACTCCACAAATTCTGAAATCTTTTCCTAAGCTCCCCTCTTTTTAAGAGGGGTTGGGGGAGATTTATTAGAAATAACCTTCCTGCTTTTTCTTTTCCATTGAGCCCGCTTCATCATGGTCAATCATACGACCTTGACGTTCAGAACTTGTGGCCAAAAGCATTTCCTGAATAATCTCAGGCAAGGTATCTGCCTCAGATTCCACCGCACCCGTTAATGGGTAACAGCCGAGCGTACGGAAACGTACCGATTTCATTTGTGGAACTTCGCCTTCTTTTAAACGCATGCGCTCGTCATCGACCATGATCAGCGTACCACTACGCTCAACCACAGGACGAACCGCAGAGAAATAAAGAGGAACGATTTGAATATTTTCTAAATAGATATACTGCCAGATATCCAGTTCAGTCCAGTTTGACAATGGGAATACACGAATACTTTCGCCCTTGTTTACTTTACCATTGTAAAGATTCCAAAGCTCTGGACGCTGATTTTTAGGATCCCAACGGTGCTTACTATCACGGAATGAATAAACACGTTCTTTGGCACGTGATTTTTCTTCATCACGACGCGCACCACCGAAAGCCGCATCAAACTGATACTTGTCCAAAGCCTGTTTTAAGCCTTGTGTTTTCATGATGTCGGTATATTTCGAGCTACCATGATCGAATGGATTGATGCCCGCATCACGACCTTCTTTGTTCTGATGCACGATCAAATCAAAGCCATGGGTTTTAGCCATATTGTCACGAAAGGCAATCATGTCCTTAAATTTCCAGCCTGTATCGACGTGTAATAAAGGGAATGGAAGTTTTGCAGGATAGAAGGCTTTCAGTGCTAGATGCAGCATCACCGCAGAATCTTTACCAATCGAGTAAAGCATCACTGGGTTTTCAAATTCGGCTGCAACTTCACGAATAATGTGAATACTTTCAGCTTCAAGCTGCTTGAGATGGGTTAATCTATCTTCAGTCATGTGCATCTCCTTTCCAGTCCGTTTTAATCATTAAGCCGCCAAGTAGTTTTTCGTCACAACTTGCGCCACCATATGGAGGAACGAGTGCCATAACAACTCCAAATTGAAAATTCGACATAGCTCTCCAGATTGGCCTTATGCTAGATCTGGAAATAGATATTCATTATAGTGATTTAAACAATACTTACTTTGCATGTTTTTTCATATGTATATCTGATTTAATCATATACAAAACATACAGTGTAGCCTGCATTTGACCACTACGTTGATCGTAAAAATAACGTATTATGCCGTAGGCTACCCCTTTCTGCCTACCCGATTTTATTGATAAGCATATCAGCATGAGACATATTTCAATTTTTGGAACTTCTAGCGATGCTGGAAAATCCACCATGACCTTTGTGATTGCCAAAATCTTACAAGATACAGGTTTACGGGTTGCGCCCTTTAAAGCACAAAATGTCTCGAATAATGCCAGAGTCTGTGATGATGGCAGTGAAATTGCGATTGCCCAGTCGTTTCAGGCTGAAGTTCTGGGTATTGCAACATCGCATCACCTTAATCCTGTATTACTCAAATCTGGCTCAAATGGTCGTGCTTCGGTCATCGTGGAAGGCAAAGTTATTTCACAGCAGCATGTACTCGACTATTACCGCGATCTGGATCAACTCAAACCTGCGGTACAACGCTGTTTTGATTATCTGGCCGACCGTTATGATTGCGTGGTCGCAGAAGGTGCAGGCAGTCCAGTCGAACTTAACTTAATGGACAAAGATCTTTCTAATATTTTTATTGCTGAAACCTATCAAACCAAAATTATTTTAATCGCTGACATCGAAAAAGGTGGCGTATTTGCTTCAATCTGGGGGACTTATAACTTACTCCCCGCTCACCTACGTAACAACGTCATTGGTGTGATCGTCAATAAATTTTGTGGTGATTTGTCTTTATTTGATGCGGGCATCGATATTATTCAGGAACAATTTAAAATTCCAGTTTTAGGCGTTTTGCCCTATATGCCGTTTAATCTGGGTTTTGAAGACAATGCCAGTCTGCAAAATTTTGTACAGCAATCTGGTCAGCAGAAAATCTCGATTGGCGTCATTGCCTATCCTTATATGAGTAATTATAACGACTTTGAACCCTTGATTGCCGATGATGAGGTTTTACTGGAATTTATTCATAGCCCGATTTCTTTAGAACGTTTTGATGTGGTGATACTTCCCGGCTCAAAATTAGTAATTCAGGATTTAAACTGGTTAAAACAAAATGGCTTATTTGAACAACTGCAACAACGTAAAAAAGCGATTTTTGCCATTTGCGGTGGTTATGAAATGCTATTTCAACAGCTATATGATCCTCATCAGATTGAAAACCCACAGCCAACCATCGCGACAGGTCTAAGCTTGATAAATGATGATATTCACTTCACTCAAGATAAAATTCTAAGCAAACAGTCCTATCCAATTTTTGGTATGCAGATTGAAGGATTTGAAATGCATCATGGGGTAAGCCACAAATATCCACTGTATTTTCAAGATAAATATATTCAGGGCACGTTTATTCATCAAATCTTTGATCACAATACGTTTCGTACGCAATACTTACATTCAATTTGTAATGATTATCAGGGTTTTGATTTTCAACAATATAAAACTGAGAAAATTGAAGATTTTGTCGGACAATGCCGTGATCGTTTAAACGTCAATTTAATCTTAGATGCGATTCAAGAGTAATTCGATTCTTATGTTCCAGTTCGTCTATTTATCTTTTTTTATTTTTGGTTCAGCTTAATTTTATCTACAGCACAATTTTTTGACCGTTTTTGCTTAAACTAATCTACAAAAACGGCCAAGTATTGATTCTCAAAACATCACAAAATGATATTTTCAGTTAAATTCCTTTCAATACACGAGCTGCAAAAGTTTTAATATCTTTGTCCTGAATTGTGGTTTTGCCATGACTGATATTTTGGAATTGCTGATTAAAAAACTCGTTATATTGTTTACGTGCCTGAGCCAAATGCTCGTCATAACGCTGAGTAAATTCACCCACATATTCATCTTCAGATAGGCTGAGATCTTTATTGGTATCTGTTAAGAAAAATTGTTGATCACGATGGGTCAAATAGTCGCCTAAGGTCACATAGTTTTTATTGTTATTGGCATACATTTGAATAAATTCATTCACATTCGCTGCCATTGGCATCGACAATGGAGATTTTACTTTAAAGCCATCATGTGTCCCTGTTGCGGTGGCCTCGTTCTTGGCATCTTCGGCAGTAATAATACCATCCTGATTTTTATCAAATTGATTAAAGGTTTTATGGCCAATTTCCTGATATTCCTTTAAGGTAATTTTGTCGTCTTTATTGGTATTTAATACACCAAAACGAACATGTGCCTGTTTCAACGACATCTCACGGCGCTGCTTTAATACAGGCTCCAGTCTGGCTTGTTCATACTGCACGTATTGTTGTTGATTCACTTGCTTTTGGGTTTTAAATAAATCTGCATAATCAGCCGCGTAGTTTTTAACAAAGGTTACATTGTCTGGATTTTTATCTTGTGGATGGTACAAGGCATAAAGGCCATAAGCCTGTGCTTCAATCTGATGATCTGGAGCAGCCATTACAAATGAGCTAAAAATGCTGCAAGCCAAGAGGGTAAATTTAATGTGTTTCATGATGATGTCCTAAACGATTTCTGATAATAATTAATATTTAAATTCAACACTTGCGACCACATTACGGCCTACCTCAGCAGAACGATCACGCAACGTATTAATGCTTCCACTGGTACTAGTCGCGGTATTTAATGTGCCTACACTTGAATAATTCCAATAGGTTTTGTCAAAAATGTTATTTAAAGAGACATTGAATTTCATATTTTTATTGACGTTCCAATAAGCGGACAAATCAAATACGGTATAGCCTTTCACAGGAATATAGTTTGAGTTGGTTGAATAGGTACTCACATCCTGCGATGCGGTTTTACTATCCACAGCAGTCGTTGTAAACCCAAGACCATAGACATGCTCAGGATCATCATAAGCAAGTGTTAGACTGGCTTTCGCAGGAGTAACAGAGTTTACCCCACTCTTTTTGCCATCGTTATCTTTGGCGCGGCCTCTGGTTTTACCTGCAACCAAGGCTACACTAAAACCATCTGCATCATGAATAAAATGTCCAAGATCTACACGTGTAGAAAGCTCCCCGCCCCAAATTGCAGCTTGTGCCAGATTTTCTGCTTCATAACATAAAAACACGCCTGAAACGGTACATTCAGATGCTGGTAAAGATTTATAATCAATGAAATTATCGTATTTGGTATAAAACCCAGTTAAATCCAGTTTTATCCCTTCAATCGAATCATTTCTTAGCCCTATCTCAAATGCATCACTGGTTTCCTCTTTTAAATCAGAATTACCAGCCAAATAATATGAATTGGTAGACGTGGTCTGGAAATAACTGCCTAACTCTGTTGCACTTGGAACACGTGTACCACGAGTGTATTTCGCATAAGTATAATTGTAAGGCGTTAACTGATAACTCAGTGACAATCCCGGCGATAAATAATTGAAATCTTTATCAGAAAAACCTGAATAATTTGAATTCTCTGGTTTAATTTCTTGGCGTTCTGCACGTAAAGACGGGGTCAATCTTAAAGCACGATCGAACACATCAAAAGTCATGCTATCTGACACATAGGCAGCGTAACGATTGACTTTAGAATCAGACAAATAACTTCCCTGATATAAAGTTGATGAAGTTGGAGCACCATTACGCAATTCTTTACGATCACTTGAATATTTCTTTTGATCTACTAACAGACCATATTCAAAATGATGCACATCAAGATATTTTTCGGCATCGAGTTTGATGCCCGTATTTTCTTCTTTAAAGGTATTATTGACATCACGATAATAAGTCGCGGCTTTATAACCCGTACGGGTATCATTATGTGATTCCTGATACCAAGCTTTGGCTTTCAACTGATCGAATAAACTAAAGTTACTTGGCTTAAACCGATAATCCAGACTGTATTGTTCGCGTTCAATATTTTGGTTTTGTGTACCATCTCCATACGTGATCCCTGTATAGGTAGAACCATCCATCTTACTAATATCATTTTTCTTTTTATAATAATCCGCGGTAAAACCCAGTTGATGTTGTTGATTAATGTCCCAGATGATACGACCTAAAATGGCATCAGATTTCCAGTCAGCAGGAAATTGTTTGGTATCCGAATTACCCTGAATTTCTTTACCATCACGATGCGCATAAGCAATCAATGCTTTAAGCGTATCATTCCCAACAGCACCTGTAACCGAACTTAACCACGCTTCATCTGCCGAGCTATAACCCGCCTTCGCAGTAGCGGCTACATTTTTCCCATCTATCAGATAATCTTCAGGTGATTTAGTCTTGAATGAAACACGTCCACCAATCCCATCTGTTGAAGCACCCGTTGTACCTGATTGGATATTCACTGTTTGAAACATTTCAGGTTCAATATAATCACGGCCTGCGGCACTATTACGCATACTTGCACCTGTCCAAGTCGCAACAGTTGCATCTGCGATATCAATACCATCAACATCTAGCCCTACCCGATTACCATCAATCCCACGAATGTTATAACTACTGGTACCTGAGCCTGCATAAAAAGCACTCGCCCCGTTGGCTGCAAATGGCGCACTCACCAAAGGCAAATATTTCACAATACTGGCCATATCTGTTGCACCTGTGCGATCTAAATTATCTCGACTAATGCTCGTCACAGAAGAGGGAACTTTGTCTTCCTTTTCAGCGTACACCGTAATAACAGAAAGCTTAGTATAGTGATTTGAATCAGCCGTTTTACTTTCTTCTGCCGCCAAGAGACTCGTGGAGACTGGTACCATCAACATGCCAAGACATACCGCTAAATAGTGCGGTTTCAATCGAATTTGCGGATTGACCTTATTTATGGACGTGAACTGATTCTGAGGACGATACATAACCCACCAATAAATGATAAAACTAAAGATAATAATTACTATTCAATAAATTAATTTATGCAGTTTTAGGCCTGATAAATTGCAGGAGAAATAAAGAATGAATAGACTTAAATGAGAATGATAATCAAAAGTAATAATATTTGCTACAAAAAATCACAGAAAATTGACATCCTGATTAATTTACAAGCATTTATAGATTCAATAACTTAAAAGATCGCCATAAATATTATTTGAATAATTTTCACATAAACCAAGAAAATTGACATAAAAAAAGACCATGCAGGAGCATGGTCTGTTAAATGGTGGCTATGACGGGACTTGAACCTGTGACCCCAGCATTATGAGTGCTGTGCTCTAACCAACTGAGCTACATAGCCGAAAACTGTGCGCGCATTATCCAAAGTTATCTGAGATACGTCAAGCAAATTTTTCATAAAATTGGTGAAGTGGACCTGTAAGCCGGGTTCTGTCGAGGACGATCATTCCTCTAGGCGTACAATCACTCATACGCTCAAGCGACCTACCCGAATCCAGTACGGGCCGTACCTCAGGATTCCTATTTGGTCTTGCTTCTGGTGGGGTTTACCATGCCGTGAACTGTTACCAGACACGCGGTGCGCTCTTACCGCACCCTTTCACCCTTACCTCACGAATGAGGCGGTCTACTCTCTGCTGCACTTTCCGTCGACTTTCGCCGCCCAGGCGTTACCTGGCACCCTGCCCTATGAAGCCCGGACTTTCCTCCCCTGCTTCAGTCACGAAGACCTCCACAGCAGCGACCGTCCAGTCCACTTCAGGAGCGCATAGTAGCAAAGATTTGGATTAATTGCTTGTGCTTTTTTGATCAATTAGTTTTTGATACTTTTGCAAAAGCTCCCCATGTGTTTCAACATGGTCAGGATCTTTAGGAATGCAATCAACAGGGCAAAATAACTGACATTGCGGTTCATCAAAATGTCCCACACATTCAGTACATAAGTCTGGATGAATCTCGTAAATCACGTCGCCCATAAAAATGGCCTCATTTGGACATACGGGTTCACAGACATCGCAATTGATGCATTCATCAGTAATAATGAGTGACACTCTACCAACCTTGTTGATGTTTGCGTTCGAAGGCTTCCACCACAGCTTGCGGGACAAACTTGGCGACATCTCCTCTTAAACGCGCAATTTCACGAACTAAAGTCGATGAAATAAAGGAATATTGTTCAGACGGGGTTAAAAACACGGCTTCAAAATGTGAATCTAATTGACGATTCATATTTGCCAATTGAAATTCGTATTCAAAATCAGATACAGCGCGTAAACCTCGTAATACTGCTGTTGCATTTTGTTCGCGAAAAAAATTGACCAATAAGCCGTCAAATCCAACAAACTCAACATTGGGTAAATGGCTTAAAGAGGCTTTGGCCAACGCGACACGCTCTTCTAAACTAAAGACTGGGTTCTTATGATGTCCAATCGCAATGGCGACCACAACTTCATCAAACATTCGTGAGGCGCGAGTGACCAAATCAATATGTCCATTGGTGATTGGGTCAAATGTACCTGGATAGATAACACGTGCTTTAGTCATCCATTTTTACTCTAGTTTATTTTCTGAGAGTTGTATTCTAGCAAATCTTGATTTCTTAGCGAAGACATCGTATCAATAAGCCACCTGATTAAAATGAAAAAACTTCACCTCTGTCACTGTTTCAGGCACAATAGCTTAACTTTGGAATTTTTAAGATTATGGCGAAAGCAGTAGTAGTGAAGAAAAATAACGGCGGCACCATTGCGCAGAATAAACGCGCGCGCCACGATTATTTTATTGAAGAAAAATTTGAAGCAGGCATTGCGCTGCTAGGTTGGGAAGTAAAATCTTTACGCGCAGGCCGCATGAGCCTGACCGAAAGTTATATTATTTTTAAAAATAGTGAAGCCTATTTGTTTGGTGCACAGATTCAACCTTTACTTTCTGCATCCACACATATCGTTCCCGAAGCAACGCGTACCCGTAAATTGTTATTGTCTCGTAGACAAATTGAACAATTGATGGGTGCAGTCAATCAGAAAGGTTATTCGTGTGTACCTTTAGCCTGTTACTGGAAAGGTCATCTGGTCAAACTGGAAATTGCATTGGTAAAAGGTAAGCAGCAACACGATAAGCGTGCGACTGAAAAAGACCGTGACTGGCAGCGTGATAAGGCAAGGTTAATGCATAAATAATTTGATGCATTAACAATTAAATGAATACAAAAGCCTCTGAATTTACTTTTTGGAGGCTTTTTCTTTCTCTGCACAATTTAAACGATAGAGCACACCCGCAATATACTCCCCAAACCATATTGCAGTATCAAGATCACCTTTAGGCGGGGTAATCTCAACAGGAGCATTATCGGATTGAGTCATCAAGCCTAAACAACTCGAAAGTCGATTTAAATCTGTTTCTGTAGAACCCGTTGCCATTAATGGCAATCCAGACCAAAGCATACCGTGCTGCATCGCGAAAATATTAAGTTGTTGAAGGACTGCGAGTTTATCACCGCTTAGACCACCAGAATTTGCAAAGCCAGCGGCAAGTTTGCCTTGCCAGAGACGATTTTTCCAACGCTTAGATGTACTATCCATAAACTTTTTAAAATCAGCCGAAACACTTCCCATATAAGTGGGGGACCCGAAAATAATCCCGTGTGCCGCATCCAGAGCATCCCAGTCAATATGTTCAATCGACATTAAATGCACATCAATAGCTAAGGTTTTTGCACCTTGTGCAATATACGACGCAACTTTGGCAGTATGTCCATAAGGGCTATGATAAACAATACAAAGTGATTTTTTGAGCAGTGACATAAATCAATCAAACTGATAGTACTTTGAAAGTTTACCACTTTTATCGGATAAAAACGAATGTCGCCATGCGTCCTGTTTTGGCATTACGCCGATAAGAATAGTATTCATCTTGTTGACGATAAGAACATTGATCACCGCCAAGTATTAACTCTATTCCATGTTGCTCCAAGATATAACGCGCAATGGCATAAAGATCCGCATAAAACTTATCATCCTGTTTGCCTTGTTCAAAAGCTATATCCAGTTCTGGGTATTTTTCACAGAACGTTTTCTTGACCTCAATCCCTACCTCAAAACAGGGCTGACTAATCGCAGCACCCAGCCAAGCCCATGTCGCGCCACTTTGCATGGCTTCGATGGTATTTTCAATTATTCCACCCGCAAGACCACGCCAACCTGCATGTAAATTCGCAACTTCTGTACCATCCCGATTGCCCAAAACCACAGGCAGACAATCAGCCGTCATCATCATCAGCGCATGACCTTTGGTTTGAGTAACTAATCCATCTCCAACCAGTGCATCAAATGTTATTTGTTCATTAACAGTATGGCAAATAGTGCTATGGGTTTGGGTCATCCATGTGATTTTATTAACCCCATATTCGGCAAACTCATTCAGCAATATCATGCGATGCTGCTGAACACGCTCAGGATCGTCATTGACATGTAAAGCCAGATTAAATCCAGCTAAATCAGCATGAATACTTGGCAGCGCTCCAGCATGTTGAATGGTGGTCTGTCCCACATAAACACCTTGTGGTAAACCCTGCACAAAATTCATGAACTGATTCCTTTAATCTTGAATGGAGTTTTTCATAAGCCCCTTTTATTTCCTCCTTAGAAAAAAATAAAGAGGGCTTAAATAGTTACGAAAGAAACCTAATAAGCCGCATTGTCCTGACGCAAGACCTCAACCAAATAACTAAAATCTTCTGGCCACGGTGCTTCAAACATCATATTTTCGCGAGTACGCGGATGAACCAGACCCAGTTTGGAAGCATGTAAAGCCTGACGCTTGAAAGCACGTAAGGTAATATTTAAACGTTCACTTGCTCCCGCAGGAACACGAACTCGATTCATATAGACAGAATCGCCCACCAAACCATGGCCGATATAACTAAAATGCACCCGAATCTGATGCGTCCGCCCCGTTTCAAGTTGTGCCTGTACACGCGTAAAGTTTTGGAAACGCTCTTTGACATTATAATGCGTTACCGCATCACGCCCGCCCGGAAGAATAGCCATTTTAATACGGTCAACTGGATGACGTTTAATCGGTTCATCAATAGTACCTCCCGCCACAATATTGCCATAAACAATTAAATCGTAAATGCGGTAAACCGATTTATCTGCCAGTTGTTTACTTAAGGAAAACTGTGCTTCGAGATTTTTGGCCACTACCAATAAACCGCTCGTATCTTTATCAATACGATGCACAAGTCCCGCTCGCGCTAATTCAGCCGATTTTGGATAGTGATATAGCAAGGCGTTAACCAGTGTCCCTGAACTATTGCCTGCGCCGGGATGCACCACCATGCCCACAGGTTTATTAATCACTAAAATATCATCGTCTTCATAGACAATGTCCAGTGCAATATTTTCAGGCTGATTAGTAGTCTGAGCCTCAAGCTCGACATTTAAGGTCAATAACTCATTACCTTCACAGCGATATTTGGGCTTTACGATGTTACCATTTACCAACAAATGGCCATCTTTCATCCACTGTTTGAGGCGTTCTCTGGAAAAGTCGCTCCACACACTGGCTGCGACCTGATCAATGCGTTGTCCCAGATAAGTTTCATCAAGCTGCTGTTGCAACGATAAACGTGTTGCAGTTGTGTCAGAATTATGATTATCTGCATCCTCAGAATCTTCAAGTAAGAAGTCTGTTTCTGAGAGATTTGAATGAGAAGATTGTGCTGAAGTCATTTGCTCAAATTGATAAAAGTGGTTTAATAGCGCAATTGTAGCTCATTGCCCGTATATAACAGAGGAGTTTTTATGTCGCTACCAAATTATAAGATTACCATGCTTGCCCTTTCTCTTGGTGTAGCGACTGCAATGGTGGGTTGTAGCAGTAATCCAAAAAAAGAAGTAGTCGATACTGGGCCTAAGTCAAGTGAACTGGTTTATTTTGAAAAAGCCGAAAAATCACTGAGTCGCAAACAATATTCAGACGCAGCAAAGTCCTTAGAAGCAATCGATACCTATTATCCTACAGGTCAATACGCCCAACAAGCGCAACTTGATCTGCTGTACGTCAAATTTCAACAAAAAGATTATGAAGGTGCGATTGCACTTGCAGAGCGTTTTATTCGCTTGAATCCACAACATCCTAATGTCGATTATGCCTACTATGTACGTGGCGTGTCCAACATGGAACTCAATTACGATAGCTTGTTGCGCTATACCTCATTACAACAGTCACATCGCGATGTGAGTTATTTAAAACTGGCTTATCAAAATTTTGTTGACTTTATTCGTCGTTTCCCAAGTAGTGAATATGCGGTCGATGCAGCACAGCGCATGAAATATATTCAGCAAGAACTTGCTGAAAATGAAATTAATGTAGCACGTTTTAATTTAAAACGTCAGGCTTGGCTTGCGGCGGCTGAACGCGCACAATGGGTTGTTGAACATTATCCACAAACACCGCAAACTCCTGAAGCACTCGCAACTTTAGCGTATGCCTATGACAAATTAGGTGATCAAGAGCTTAGTCAACAATACACCAATGTATTAAAACTAAACTACCCAGATTTAGTGAAATCTAATGGTAAAGTTGATTTGCGCGCAGCGCGTCATGAGGGAAGCTGGTGGAATCGTGCAACACTGGGTATTTTAGGTCGTGGATCGAAAACCTCAGGTGTTGAAGAAGCAACATCGGATCATCCAACTGAAAAACGCAGCCTGACCAATCGTTTGAGTTTTGGTTTACTGGATAAACCTGAACAACATGAAGTTGCGCCTATTTCCGCACCACCAGTACAACAAACTGTTCCGAGTATGAGTGTTGTACCAGATACGGTCGCGCCACAAACCAATGATGATGATGCTGCCAACTAAACTGGTTTCGTTACACAGCAAGGCAAGTTCATCTGACTTGCCTTTTTTCATTTTGAGCGCATTGAAATCATCACCATTAGACTGCATCATGTAAAGTGGTCTCAATGACAGCAATATTTTTCGTCCAGACACGGTAATTTTATTATGGCGATTCCACAACATACGATTGATCAAATTCTGGATCGTACAGATCTGGTCGAACTGATTGGTCAGCGGGTAAAGCTTAAGAAAACTGGACGAAGCTATTCGGGCTGTTGCCCATTTCATCAGGAAAAAACCCCTTCTTTCCACGTCTATCGTGACAAAGGCTATTACCACTGCTTTGGCTGTCAGGCCAATGGCAATGCGATTCGCTTTTTAATGGATATTGATAGCCGTAATTTTATCGATGTTATGCAGGAGCTTTCTAGCAAAGCAGGAATCGAATTACCCAAAGATAATTTTGATAATAAAAAACTGTCTTATAAACGCACACCACAAAAACTTGAGCCCAAAGCGATTGCTGCACCAGAAGTCACATCACCAGCAATTACACAGCAAGACCAAGATCCCAATCAGGCTTTTGCCGACGCGGCAAATCTGGCAATGCCTGTCTATTTAGATGATCCTTTTGCACAGTTTGATAGCACCCTTTCTCCTTTTGAGGATATCCCGCAAGAAGGAAATTTATACGACTTACTTGAAAATGTAGCGCAGTTTTATGAACGACAACTTCCTCACAGTAAAAAAGCACAGAGCTATTTTAAGCAACGTGGATTAACAACTGAAACCATTCAGTTCTGGCGGTTAGGTTATGCACCTGAAGATTGGCAACATCTGGAAAAAGCATTTCCACAGGATATTGACGGTCTAAAAAAAGTCGGCTTAATTCGTTCCAGTGATAACGGACGGGATTTTGATTTATTGCGTGAACGGGTGATTTTCCCGATTCGTGATCAAAAGGGTCGTGTAGTGGGTTTTGGCGGCCGTGCGCTGAATGATGAAATCAAACCCAAATATATCAATTCACCAGACTCCGATATTTTTCATAAAAATCAATTGCTCTATGGACTCTATGAAGGACGAAAACTCAAAGCCCATGACTGGTTGATGGTTGAAGGTTATATGGATGTCATCGCCTTACAACAATATGGCGTTTATGGTGCTGTTGCGACACTTGGAACTGCCAGTAATGCAGATCATCTCACGACCTTATTTAAGCAAAATCCGCGGATTACCATTGCCTTTGATGGAGATGCCGCAGGTCAAAAAGCCGCTCGACGCACGCTGGAAATTGCACTTCCTTTATTAAATGATGGACGTGAACTTAAATTTTTTGTATTGCCCCATGAACACGATCCAGACTCATTGATTCGTCGTGAAGGCTTAGAAAGTTTTAATCGTCTACTGGATCAGGCTCCGTTATTGTCTGACTTTGTCTTTGCGCATTTAACAGGACAGCACGACATTTCCAGTCCAGAAGGTAAAAGTCTGGTGATGGGCGAACTGAAAGCACTGACTGAGTTATTACCTAAACATGGCTCGTTTCGCTATTTGCTTACCCAGTCATTTAGAGAAAAGTTAGGTTTAGGGCGCAAATGGACGCCACAAATCAGCCATGATGCATCTTTGTCTTTTAATATTCAAACCAAAGATGAAGATTTTGCACTGGCGATTTTGATGCACCATCCTTATTTATATATTCACTTTGAGGCCCTCCGCGCAGTCATCGATTCCAATGAGTTGCTTGGCAAAACTTTGGCTATTTTCGATCGTATTTTTGATGAATTACCCGATGATCAAGAATTGGCAACTTATTATGTGCTGGGCGCATGCAGTGCCTATTGTCATGAAATTGCAGACATCATGCAAAGAACCAATATCGAAAGCCTGACACAAGCTCCCGAAATTGCGGATAAACTTGCCAAAGAATATTCTTTAGGATTACAAGAGAAATACTTGCGGCAAAAATTAAAAGCACCGATCTCTCTATTGGAATCGCGTAACTTACGTCAACAGCTCAATGAACTCACCAAGCAGATTGGTTTAAGATTATTATCTTAGCGATATTAATAGATTATTTTTTAGGCTTTCGTTCTTTGGCAAACACGTCAGCCAATTCATTCTGTATCCATTCAAAATAATCAGGACTTTCATTTTGCGCCGCTTCACGCAATAAAATTGAAGTCGGATGCAGCATTTTTTGCGTTAAACGATGTGCAAA
This sequence comes from Acinetobacter ursingii DSM 16037 = CIP 107286, assembly GCF_000368825.1. Classification (GTDB taxonomy): domain Bacteria; phylum Pseudomonadota; class Gammaproteobacteria; order Pseudomonadales; family Moraxellaceae; genus Acinetobacter; species Acinetobacter ursingii. The sequence continues at coordinate 796,683 of NZ_KB849717.1, forward strand.
GTTTTTTAACACATCTTCTGGATTTTGCCCTGTTTTTAAGGCTTCAAGCGCAAGTGCAAGCTCTGACCGACGTTGTGCCTCGCCATGCTCACGATACGCTTGTATGGTGCTCCCTGCCTGCTGAATTTTTTGCTGTGTGACCAGTTGAGTCGCCAACTGATTGACCATCACTTCAGCTTCAACTGCTGCCTGACGACGTTGTGCCAGATTTTCATCAATCACACTTTGCAGGTCATCGACACCATACAGATAAACGCCATCCAGACTTTCAACTTTCGGATCGATATCACGTGGTACAGCCAAGTCCACCATGAGCATCTGTTTGTAACGACGTTTTTTCAGCGCAGCACGGACATCTTTATAATGAATGACTTGATGCAAACTACCCGTACAACTCGACACGACATCTGCGCGATGCAAATGATCTGCTAACTGATTAAATTCTATAATCTCGACATCAACCTGCTGAGCAATTTCCTGTGATAGGTTTTCAGCACGTTCACGACTCCGATTACAAATAATAATTTTCGCAACTCCCATTTCTGCCAAATGCTTAGCCACCAGACTATTCATTTCACCAGCAGCAACCACCATCACGGTCAACTGTTCAGGATGACTAAATACTTGCAAAGCCAATTGGGCAACGGCATAGCCCATCGACACCGCATGACTACCCACCGCGGTCTCTGTACGCACCCGCTTGGCAGCATAAAACGCATATTCAAAAATTCGATTTAGACTAGGTGAAATGGTGTGCGCTTCTTTAGACAAATTCAGCGCACTTTTGACTTGTCCTAAGATTTGTGGCTCACCGAGCATGAGTGAATCAAGCCCACTGGCCACCCGCATCAGATGTGTAACCGCTTGCGCATTTTCGTAACGATAAACATGATGAAGTAATTGTTTTACTTCAATATCATTTGATTGGGCAAGCCAGTCTAGTACCATGTCCGCATTATCTGCGATGGCGTACACTTCAGTACGATTACAGGTCGAGACCACCACCATATCATTTAAATGGTGATGATCTCGCTGCTCGGCAAGCAAAGCACTCAATCGCTCTGCATTAAAAGCGATTTGTTCTCTCAACTCTACGGAAGCTGTTTGATGATTGACACCCAATGCAAAGAAGGACATATCAGATCATCATTTCGCTAAATTTATGCTATTGTGCAATAACGGTGTCATAAAAAGCATACTTAGATTACGGAAAAATGGATTACTAAAATTGCGTCAAATGAATTGCCGAATTAATGGTACGTCGATTAGACAATATTCTACCACATTCTTACTGTTAGGAAGCATGGCATCATCAGCGCATGTACGTGCTGTGACTGATTTTTATCCAATTCAACCCAATACAGAAGCACTTAAGCAAAGTATGATTGCTGAGTTTGCACTGGCTTATGACGACATTCCAACCGCAATCCATAACTACACCGTTTTAGCCATTAAGAGCAATTCACCCGCCATTAAACAACGGGCTTTGGATATTGCACTCGAATATAATGACATGAAAGCGGCACTGGATATTGCCACGCATTGGGTGGTACAAGAGCCAGAAGATGTTCCCGCACTGTTTTATCTGGCCCATATTGCCTTAAAAGCACATGAATACAAGCTTGCAGCAGATACACTGGATAAAATTTTAAATATCGATCCTAATGCGGATTTGGAACAAATTGTCGCGGGCATTTCACCCGAGTCAGCTGCCGATCGTGCTGACTTACTCAATATTCTGAATTTTAGTAAAGAGAAAAATAACCCTTCGGTGTTGGCTTTGATCGCAGGATTACAAGCACAAAATGGCGAACTCGATCAGGCGCTTACGACCATTAATCGAGCATTGCGAAAACGCCCCAAAGTCACAGGTTTTATTTTAATGAAAGCCAATTTATTGATTGGCTTAAATGATCTGGAAGGCGCTCAACAGTGGTATGCAAAATCAAGCAGACGTCACAAGGATAATCTGGAGGTTCGTTTGGCTGAAGCACGTTTTTTAGTCAAAAACAATGAACCAGAACTGGCACTGGAAAAACTACAAAGCATTATTAAAGACTGGCCAGATGCAGAAGAAGCCAAATTTATTGCAGGCTTAACCAGCATTGATTTAAAACAATACGAAAAAGCCGAGCAATATCTGGTCGATTTACGCTATTCAGCCAAATATCAAAATGAAGCCTATTATTATCTGGCTGTGAATGCTGAACGCAAACAGCATTTTGAAACAGCAAAAGCCTATTATCGGCTGGTCGATGGTAGCCTCTATGTCGTTTCACGTCGCAATATGATTGCCATTTTTGAAAAACAAAATAACCTAAATGATGGTTTACGCTTTCTCACTCAAGAACGCGTCAATTACCCACAACATGCCAGTTTTTTATATCAGGCTCAGGCTGAAATTCTCAGAAAAATGGGCAATAAAAAAGCAGCCATTCGCCTATTAGATGAAGCGATCAAAAGCATTACAGATGACCCTGAACTGATCTACGCCGAAGTGCTGATGCTCGATCCGAATATGGATCGGGATAAACTTGATCGGGCATTAAAGCAATTATTACAGATTGAACCCAATAGCCCGACCTATTTAAATGCCTATGCCTATACCCTTGCCTTGCAAAATCGCCGACTGAACGAAGCCAGAGAATACGCTGAACTTGCACTGGAATATGCACCTGAACAAGCTTCAATATTGGATACGCTGGGCTATATTGCCTTTTTACAAAATGATTTTCCTGCCGCGGCTGATTCATTGGGGAAAGCATATAACTTAAGTCAGAACGTCAATATCGGAGTTCGATTTGCCAAAGCCTTGTACATGCAAGGTGATCTGGACAAATACACTCAAGTGTTACAACAGCTGAAACAAAAGCATGCAAATGATCCACAATTACAACAGCTTGATGGATTAATCTTACCGTTAAGTACCAAAAAGAGTTAATTTATGAATACGCTTTCTCAAACCTGTATTGCACTTTGTTGTTCCAGCGCGTTGTTTTTAACAGGTTGTCAGCATTTTACCCAACCACAACTACCAAAGAGCACTCAAGAAAGCGAAAATCAATTTAACCTACAAGGTAAAATTGGCGTACGAACCCCACAACAAACAGGCAGCGCTTTTTTTACGTGGGCACAACAACAGCAAAACTTTGATATCGAATTAACTGGCATTTTGGGGATGGGTAAAACTCAAATTCAGGGAAAAAATGGCAAAGTTACTCTGAATAGTGCAAAAACGGGACTTATTACAGCATCCTCTCCAGAAGAGTTACTTGAACGTGCAACAGGATGGCAAGCTCCGATTACCCACATTATTAGTTGGGTACAAGCCAGACCTGCAACTACACAGGCTCAAACCACTCAAGATGCCAATGGTCGAATAAACCATATCCAAGAAGATGATTGGAATGTTGATCTCAGCTATGATGCAGAGCAAAAATTACCGAATAAACTTATTTTAAAGCAGACACTTGAAGATAATAAAGAAAACCGTATTACAATGGTCATTCAAAATCGTTAAATCAAGTGAAGATAATGATTCGGGTTCCCTCTCCTGCCAAACTTAATTTGTTTCTGCATATCACAGGTCGTCGCGCAGATGGCTATCACGAATTGCAAAGCATTTTTGAGTTGATTGATTTATATGACTGGATGAACTTTTATCCAAATGATGATTCAGCCATAGAAATCGTAGGGCTTGAACAAGTCGATCTGAAAAATAATTTAATTTATCGTGCCGCAGAAATATTAAAACCTTATGCTCAAAAATTATGCGGCCTAAAGATTGAAATCGAGAAAAATATCCCGATGGGTGCAGGGCTAGGCGGAGGTTCATCCAATGCTGCCACTACCCTTATTGTGCTCAATCAACTCTGGCAATGTGGTCTCAATATTCAGCAACTGGCAGAGCTTGGATTACAGTTGGGCGCTGACGTTCCTGTGTTTGTGCATGGGCAAAATGCATGGGCAGAAGGTGTCGGTGAACATTTATCATTCATAGACTTAGCTCAAAAACAATACATCATTTTAAAACCTGACTGTTTTATCAGCACTCAATTACTTTTTTCGCAAAAAACATTGACAAGAGATTCCAAGCCTACTACATTTTGCGCCTATCAGTTAAAGCCATCCAGCTTTGGAAATAACTTTGAGCCTATTGCTAGAAGTCTATATCCACAGGTTGATGAAGCGATGCATTATTTAGATCAATTTGGTCAGGCAAAGCTTACAGGAACAGGTGCTTGTGTTTTTACTGAGATCAATGCTGAAATGAATATTGCTGAAATTGTTGAAAATGCGCCATGTAAAGCTTATGTGGTGAATAGTTTAAAACAATCTCCACTCTATGATTTTCGACTTTGAAGATAGGGGCGTCGCCAAGTGGTAAGGCACCGGGTTTTGATCTCGGCATCCGTTGGTTCGAATCCAGCCGCCCCTGCCAATCACATCTGAGATTTCTGTATTAGGGGCGTCGCCAAGTGGTAAGGCACCGGGTTTTGATCTCGGCATCCGTTGGTTCGAATCCAGCCGCCCCTGCCATTACAGATTTCACATTAGGGGCGTCGCCAAGTGGTAAGGCACCGGGTTTTGATCTCGGCATCCGTTGGTTCGAATCCAGCCGCCCCTGCCATTTACATCATGAAAGTCAGACTGGTTTTTACTTTGTTTTTTGTTGAATTTTCTTGACATAAACAGGTAAAAATATTAAAGTTCTGCCGCATTAGGGGCGTCGCCAAGTGGTAAGGCACCGGGTTTTGATCTCGGCATCCGTTGGTTCGAATCCAGCCGCCCCTGCCATATAACAGATTGTTCCTTAAACTACCCGTTAGAAAAATGAAATATTTTTCTTTTGCGCTCGGGCAAAGCATTGCTTTACCCCTTTGGAAAATAATGCTTTTTTCCCTTGCGCTCGGGTGAAGCGTTGCTTCACGTAATCCTCGCTCAGGTGCTTCATGCCCAATCTTGTCGTTTTTAGTGGAACTGCTCATCCACAATTTGCTCAAAAAGTCGTTAGTCATTTGCACATCCCTCTGGGAGCCGCTGCTGTAGGTAAATTTTCTGATGGTGAAATCACTGTCGAAATTACTGAAAATGTGCGTGGCAAAGACGTTTTCATTGTTCAGCCTACCTGTGCACCCACCAACGATAACCTGATGGAAATTCTGGTGATGGCAGATGCCTTGCGTCGTGCCAGTGCGGGACGTATTACGGCTGTGATTCCATATTTTGGTTATGCTCGTCAAGACCGTCGTCCACGTTCAACGCGTGTACCTATTACTGCAAAAGTCGTTGCAGATATGCTGACTACAGTTGGTATTGACCGTGTGGTGATGATTGACTTACATGCTGACCAAATTCAGGGCTTCTTTGATATTCCTGTCGATAACATTTATGGTACTCCTGCATTGCTTGCTGACTTACGTCAACAACAGCATCACAACTTAATGGTCGTTTCGCCAGATGTTGGTGGTGTTGTTCGTGCGCGCGCAGTGGCCAAGCAAATGGGTGATATTGATTTAGCGATTATCGATAAACGTCGTCAAAAAGCCAATGAATCGCAAGTGATGCATTTGATTGGTGATGTAAAAGACCGTGATTGTGTCATTGTTGATGACATGGTCGATACAGCAGGTACATTGTGTAAAGCAGCCGATGCACTTAAACAATTTGGTGCGCGCCGTGTGATTGCATATGCAACTCACCCTGTTCTTTCAGGTAAAGCGATTGAAAACCTGACTAATTCTGTGATTGATGAATTGGTTGTGACAGATACCATTCCTCTTTCTGTGGAAGCGCAGAACTTAGGCAAGATTCGTCAAGTCTCAGTTGCGGGCATGGTTGCTGAAACAATTCGTCGTATTAATAACGAAGAATCTATTAGCGCAATGTTCGATAGTTATCTATAATAGCGCAGCTTTTTTTCTAAACCCTAGCTTTGGCTGGGGTTTTCTATCACTAAACTGGTCGCAAGTTTAGTTTATTTAAACCTTAATGAGGATTTACTCATGGCAAATTTCGTATTAAACGCTCAAGCGCGTGCTGACGACAAACAAGGGAAAGGTGCGAGCCGCCGCCTTCGTCGTGAAGCATTAATTCCTGCTATCATCTATGGTGGTAATGCAGAGCCTGTAACAGTCACTTTAGAACTTCGTGAACTTGTTAAAGCGTTAGAAAACAATTCATTCTTTGAAGAAGTTGTTGAAATCAAAATTGGTGACAAAGTTGAAAACGTTAAAATCCAAGCGTTGCAACGTCATCCTGCTAAAAACACACCAATGCACGCAGACTTTAAACGCGCGTAAGTTGTGTTGAGCGTAAATTAGTGTCAAATATTTCACTAATTGTTGGTTTGGGCAATCCCGGCGCGGAATATGCTCAAACCCGCCATAATGCAGGTTTCTGGTTTGTTGAACAACTTGCAGATCAGTATGGTATTACACTCAAAAAAGATCCAAAATTTAACGGTTATACTGGGCGTGGTACAATACAAGGACATGATGTCCGTCTATTGATTCCAACCACATTCATGAACCGCTCTGGTCAAAGTGTTGTTCCCTTTGCCAAATTCTATCAAATTGCCCCAGAATCCATTTTAATTGCTCATGACGAACTGGATATGAATCCTGGTGTCATTCGCCTAAAAAGTGGTGGTGGTCATGGTGGTCACAATGGTCTGCGTGACATTGTTCCGCATATTGGTGCAAATTTCCATCGCTTACGCATTGGTATTGGTCATCCTGGTTCGAAAGAACGTGTTTCAGGACATGTACTGGGTAAAGCCCCTAAAGATGAACAACAATTGATGGATGATGCAATTCATCATGCATTAAGCAAAGTGAAATTGATGGTCGATGGACAAATTTCACAGGCAATGAATCAAATCAACGCCTATAAACCCAATTAATATGATTTGTCGAATATTGCTGCTTGCCATACGCATCTTTTAAGAGCAAAATGCGCATGCAAATGCCGACTCAAAAAGTCAGATTACGTTTCAACCATAAGATCATACGCTTAGGTCAACTCAGGAGACGCTAGCCATGCTATCTCGTTTATTAAAATGCAAAATTCACCGTGCAGTGGTTACGCATGCCGAACTTCACTACGAAGGTTCTTGTGCAATTGACGGCGTATTAATGGATTTAGCAGGAATTCGCGAATACGAAGAAATTCATGTCTGGAACGTCACCAATGGTAAACGTTTTGCGACTTATGCGATTCGTGGTGAAGACAATTCGGGTATTATTTCAGTCAATGGTGGCGCAGCACATCAGGCTGATGTGGGTGATCTTGTGATTATTGCAACATTTGGGGACTTTACTGAAGCCGAAGCAAATGCCCATAAACCGCGTTTAGTTTATGCGAATCCAGATAACACCGTGAATCACACTGCAAACTGTATCCCAGTGCAAGTGGCTTAAAAATTAGAAATGAATAAAAAGCTCGCATTTGCGGGCTTTTTTATGCCTATTTGAAATAAGCTTTGAACCTATTGTTCTAAAAAAGTACTCGTTTTTTAGTTGAAAACGACTATAATTATTGAACATCGCTTCAGGGCGGGGCGTAATTCCCCACCGGCGGTAAACTCAACATGAGTAAGCCCGCGAGCGCTTGACTGTATCTGGTCAATTGCAGATTTGGTGCAAATCCAAAGCCGACGGTATAGTCCGGATGAAAGAAGACGACGTTTCACAGTAGAACATTTCTGTTCTATTGTCACGACCCTATTTCTGCATCAGTCCTGAAATGTTTAACCGTAACTTTACGAGAGCATTTCACATGTCTAGTTTAATTCAACCTGAAATTTTCTTTTCAGCTCTATCCCCTGCCGAACAAAGAATTCAACAAGCCTTAGAAGATATACGTCAAGGCAAACCTGTTCTAGTGATGGACGATTTTGACCGCGAAAATGAAGCGGATCTGATCGTTGCCGCAGAAACATTAAATGTAGACACCATGGCACGCATGATCCGTGATGGTTCTGGAATTGTCTGTTTTTGCTTAACGGAACAGCTTGCCGATCATTTAGACTTACCGCCAATGGTACAAAATAACTCAAGTCAGTTTCATACTGCATTTACTGTGACGATCGAAGCAGCTCAAGGCGTAACTACGGGTGTATCTGCACAGGATCGCGTCACTACAATTCATACCGCGATTAAAGATGGCGCTGTTGCCAGTGACCTCAATCGTCCTGGCCATGTATTTCCTTTACGTGCGCGTAATGGTGGCATTTTAAGCCGACGTGGTCATACAGAAGCCACGATTGACCTTGCTCGACTTGCAGGATTAAAACCATCTGGAGTGCTATGTGAGTTAACAAATCCCGATGGAACAATGGCATCGGGCATTCAAGTCTTAGCTTATGCTCAGACCCATCACCTTACTGTGATCACTATTGAAGAGTTAGTTCAATATCGAATCAAACATAATATTTAAAATCGAGAGAGCCCCTCCACGGGGCTTTTTTAAGATTCTTCGACTATCGGTAGCAAATGAGTCCGCATCCCGTCTGCGCGTAACCACGCAAAGTCATAACTGGCTTGTGCCAATGATAAGATACGTCTTTCAAATTCCTGCCAAATAGCTTTAACCTGATCCCCGCGAATTGATAGACCACTCTCCTCAGCCAGATGCTTATTTTTTTCACAAAGTTTCAGCGCATGATATAACTTTCGTCCTTTCGTCGCATGTTCAAGCACACGAACACGCTTTAACTCTAGAAATTGCATCACCACAATTAAATTGGCATTGGGCAGCATGGGAATTAAAATCTGATCTAATTGTGAATCCAAACGCTTCCATATACTGAGCTGCTGTTCAAGCGTAAATGTATTCCAGCGTATAATTTCATGATTGAAACGGCGACATCCACGACAAACATTATCCCCGAACGTCGTTGAACAACGTCCTGCACATGGGGTTATCGTAGGGATGCGGCGATCATTACTCAAAATTTGTCTCTCTGCGTAAAGCCCCAATCAAATGGAGCTTCGTTTATTCTAGGTCATCTGCTTATACTATATCTTGTATGCAATGAAATTTTAACCACAATACTTGGTATTTTGAATAGAAATACGACAGTTATTTGATGTATATCTTCACACCGCGGATATCTCACTGTAATCAGAAAGATTTTATTTTGAGCTAAATACTTTTTTAGATTTTGAAATAATCCCTATGAAATGTATTACTTTCTCGCCTAATTCTATATTTCGCGCTAAAATACGCGCCAGAATTTTTCTCTCATCTTTTGGAGTTTTCCATGAACGCTACTGTAGAACAGCTTGCACCTGTAGAACAGCAAGCGACCACTGATTGGGTTGTTGCCGCGCTATATCAATTTAAAGAAGTTAGCAATGCTGCCGATTTACAGCAACGTCTTCTGGATCTAGTCAAAACCATTAATCTGTGTGGAACTCTGATCGTTGCAAGTGAGGGAATTAACGGTACGGTTGCGGGTGATCGTCAGGCCATCGATACGATTCGTCAGTTTTTATTGAATGAAGGTTTTCAAGCGATGGAATACAAAGAGTCACTAAGCTCTGAAAAACCGTTTCGTAAAATGAAGATCAAACTTAAACAAGAAATTGTGACCTTGGGTGTTGAGGTCAAACCACGTGATTTAGTCGGCCATTATCTTGATCCCAAAGAATGGAACGAACTGATTAGCCGTGACGATGTGATCTTAGTCGATACCCGTAATGATTATGAATATAAAGCGGGAACATTTAAGGGCGCGATTGATCCAAAAACTGAAACTTTTCGTGAATTCCCAGAATATGTCAAACAAAATCTGGAACAGCACAAAGACAAAAAAATTGCCATGTTTTGTACGGGCGGGATTCGCTGTGAAAAATCAACTTCTTTACTTTTGCAAGAAGGTTTTAACGAGGTTTATCATCTCAAAGGCGGTATTTTAAAATATCTGGAAGAAACGCCTGCCGAAGAAAGCTTGTGGGAAGGTGAATGTTTTGTATTTGATGGTCGTACTGCGGTAACACATGGCGTGGAAGAAGGTCAGAATATCAAATGTCATGCCTGTGGCTGGCCTTTAACTCCTGAAGAATCAGCTTTACCAAGTTATGAACATGGCGTGTCATGCGTGTACTGTATCGACAAAACTTCTGAGAAACAAAAAGAAGGTTTCCGTATGCGTCAGTCACAAATTGCCGCCGCAAAACGTAAACGCCTTTAAGATTTCTATGCATTCATGAATAGATTTAAGCCGAAATTCGTATTTCGGCTTTTTTATGGTTTTTACGCCATTTGCCCTAAGATAAAAAATTGTCCCGAGGCCAAAACCACTTTATCTAAAACTTGCATGCCCAAAGCATCATGAATTTTAAGCGAAATAGGATTATCCGCATCGATAAAAGCCACAATGGCATCGAATCCTTCAGCTTTTAGTTCTTTTAAGGCTTGATCATGTAAGGTTTTGGCAACGCCTTTGCCACGAAACTGATCATCGACCAAAATCGGACCATAAGCTGCATAGCGTAAATCTGCCAAAGGGGTTTCCTGTAAGATTAAAATATTGGCATGTTCTTGGATATACGCCAAAATCTCTGGGCCTTCAGACTCAATTTCACGTTGTATCACCAAAAAACCAGCAGCTTGCTCTTCTATCTCAGCCACAGAAATAGCCGATAGTTCAATCCAGTGTTGCACCAGTTGATCAAAATGTGGATTGTCCTGTACAAAACCCGCGTCCAGATTTCGTCCAGTTTGATTCATCTGTTGTTTTAAATTATGGTGGTATAGCTCAATCATCCAGTCTTTGTCTTGCTGAGTCACTTGCCTGATTTTGATCGGTGTCATATCCCTGCCTCACTTTTTTGTTGATGATGCATCCTTTTTCAAACGGATTTACTTACCGCTTTTCTCACTTCTGGTGCTATTTTTGTTCCATAAATTTCAATAGCGCGCATCATATGCTGATGCTCCATCGCTCCAGTATCTAGATGAGCCGCAAATCGAGTCAGCCCAAAAGTCTCAATGACTTCAATAATCTTATCCGCGGCATAGGCTGCATCACCTACGATCAGGTGACCTGCCTGACTACGTCCCTGCTCGTATTGTTTGGGTTTATAACTGGGCCAACCGCGTGTCGCGCCTACACGATTCATTTGTGCGGCGTAAGTGGGATAATGAATATTCATGAGTTGCTGGCTATCATCGACAAAAAAAGCATGCATGTGTACGCCGACCTGAAAATTCTGCATATCGTGACCATAGGCCTGATACGCTTGTCGGTAATAATCAAATAAAGCTTTGAAGTTATGATAATGACCACCAATAATCGCAAACATGACAGGTAAACCTAAACGTGCAGCACGTTCGACAGACTGCGGGGTACCTCCGACAGCGATCCAAATCGGTAATTTTCCATGTTTAGGCCGTGGATAAATCTCCTGATTGTTGAGTTCTGGACGAAATTTACCTTTCCAAGTGATCGGATCATTTGCATTAATTTTTAATAATAAATCGAGTTTTTCTTCAAAAATTTCATTGTATTGATCGAGGTCATAACCGAACAAGGGAAATGATTCAGTAAATGAGCCACGTCCTGCCATAATTTCGGCACGTCCATCAGATAACAGATCAATCATGGCAAAATCCTGAAAGAGCTTGACAGGATCAGCAGAACTGATCACCGAAACTGAACTTGCCAAAATAATATGTTGGGTTTGAGTCGCTGCTGCCGCCAAAATAATTTCGGGCGCTGCAACCACATAATCCGCCCGATGATGTTCACCAATGCCAAAATAATCGAGCCCCACCTCATCCATCAATTTAATTTCTTCAATAATTTCTTTCATCCGAATTTCAGGAGACTGAATTTGATTTGTCGCCAAATCAAAACGCGAATCTCCGAACATGGTAATGCCAAGTTGCATAGCCTGATCCTTTTATTATCATCATTCCATCCTAAGCGATGCTGCTTTAAGTTACATGCCTGATTATGTAGGGAAATGTATAGAAAAAATTACATACGCTTATTTACATAAGAAAGATTTAAAAACAGAGACTTAATCTTTAATATCAATGTATTTACCAATACATATTTATGGACAATTGGATCATCCAGATCATTGAGAGTCTGGGCTATTTCGGCATCGCTTTTTTGATGTTTCTGGATAATGTTTTTCCTCCCATCCCCTCAGAAGTGATTATGCCGAGCGCGGGCTATACTGCTTCTCGTGGGCAGCTTCAGATTGTAGGGGTGATTATTGCAGGCAGTATAGGGTCGATATTGGCTGCTGCCGTTTTGTATGCCATTGGCCGTAAAATCCCCCAAAAAGCACTGTTTAGATGGGTCGATCGTTACGGGCGATACTTATTTATTCACTCCAAAGATTTAGAGAAAGCGCTGAATTGGTTTGAACGATATGGACATCGCATCGTGTTTTGGGGGCGAATGATTCCTGCGGTTCGCTCTTTAATTAGTATTCCTGCTGGCATGAGTCAAATGCCTTTTAGCAAGTTCATGCTGTATAGCAGTTTAGGTACCATTATCTGGACCACATTTTTAGCCTGCATCGGTTTTTATTTTGGTGAAAATCAAGAACTGATGTTTACGATTATGCATCGGGTGGGATATATCATTTTAGCGATTACCTTATGCTTTTGTGCATGGTGGCTCTATCGTAAATTTTATAAAATTAAACCGAGGTAACTATGCAACACGAATTTTGGCACCAGCGCTGGCAGGAAAATCGAATCGGATTTCACCAATTTGTGCCAAGTCCGCTCATGGTTTCATATTTTAATGGATTAAATTTAAAGCCTAATTCACGTGTTTTTGTGCCTTTAAGTGGTAAAACACTCGATATTCGTTGGTTGCTCCAACAAGGGTTTCGTGTGATTGCAATTGAACTCAGCCAAATTGCAGTGGTTGCTTTAATTGAACAACTCAGCACAGATTTTGGATTTGATTTTGAAATGTCAGAACAAAATAATCTGATTCATTACTCACATCCACAAATCGATATTTTCGTCGGTGACTTTTTTGATCTGACTCAAAAACAATTGGGACAAGTCGATGCGATTTATGATCGTGCTGCGCTGATTGCCTTGCCTTATGAAATGAGACAACAATATGCACAACACCTGATTCAGATCAGTCAGGCGGCACCTCAATTTCTGATTAGCTATGAATATGATCAGGGCAGCTTTGAAGGGCCTCCGTTTTCCGTTGAATCTGACGAGATTCATCAGCTTTATCATCATGTTTATGACATCAAATGTTTAACAGAACAATATGTGGATGCGCAAAAAAATAAAGGAGATCATCCTCGCAGTAAAGTCTGGTTACTTCGCACGAAAATATAAGCATAAAAAACACCTCAGTTTGAGGTGTTTTTATTATTGCTTTGCTTCACTTCGTAAAGTGAACATTTAATTAGGCGTGTGATACATCAGATACAATTCATTTAAATTATCTGGGATTTCTTCCGCCAATTCGTCCATCAACTGACCATTACGACGGAAAGATTCCATTTGAGGATCTTCTTCATCAATGCCACTAAACACCATGATTGGCAAAGTCAAATCAACTAATTGTTCTTCATATTCTGGTGCAAACCATGCTTCTTCATTTAGGAACATTGCATCGACAAAACCGACGCTCCAGTCGCCTAAACTTGAATCCACGTCTGCTTCTTCAATTTCAAAAGGAAATTCAATCCCTTCTTCATTGGCCAAGTTTTGACGAATCGAATCTAGCCAAAGTTTAATTTGTTCAATAATCGCAGCAGGAACTTTTTTCTGATTGCTTTCAAATAACTCATCTAACCAGCGATCAAACTGCGGGCCAACTGCAATCGCACACAGAAAACCATGAGTGGCCGCAAAATCCAGACCATGTTCATTTTGGTCACCATCAAGATAATCACTTAATTGATCTAAATCCAAGGTACTCATTGTTTATCCAGTGTTATCAATAAATAGCATATAGCATAACATTTTCAGTTCGCTATGCGGTGTCTGATTGTATTAGTCTTCGTCATCCAGATCATCGTCATCAAAGTCATAATCAAAGTCTTTTAACTCACGCTCTAAACGGCGTTGTGCCAAAAGATCATCAATTAAACGTCGCTTTTCCAATGACTCTTTTGCACTGATTTTGCCTGATGCTTCATCAAAACTAACATCATCATCATCACCGTAGCTATCATCTAATTCAAAATCTGTAGAAGACACTAAAACTACCTCGTAGTGAAAAAATGTGAATAGGTCTAGGCGCTATTTATCTTGCCTAATCGGGCATGTCAAGTTTTTTTTATTTTTTTCGACTTTAGCGGATTATTTGTATCTTTTTTCATCAAAAAATTTGTATATTGATAAAACTCTTGCTAACGTCTATCGATAATTCTTGATGAAAAATTTAGGATGACATAACTTGAAAAAAACAATTCCAACCCAATATTCAAAAAATAGCTGTGAAATCAAATATATTTTTTAATTCAGATGTAAGCGATCAAATCGAAAACATTTAGAGCGAATTGTGCTATCATGCACGGTTTTTTACTGCCACAGATTCAACGAAGAGTAAGCAAAGATGAGCGATATGCATTCCCCTACTTCCCAAGTAGCGGCTCTGATTAGCCGAGGCAAAGAACAAGGTTACTTAACCTACGCTGAGGTCAACGATCATCTCCCAGACTCAATTACCGAAAGCGAACAGATTGAAGACATCATTCAGATGCTTCAGGACGTTGGTATTCCTGTGCATGAACGTGCGCCTGAATCTGATGATGCAATGTTTGGCGAATCCACCGAAGCTGCCGATGAAGTTGCAGAAGAAGAAGCGGCTGCGGTATTGGCATCGGTTGAAAGTGAGCCTGGGCGTACGACTGACCCAGTGCGTATGTACATGCGTGAGATGGGAACAGTTGAGCTCCTGACTCGTGAAGGTGAAATCAGCATTGCAAAACGTATCGAGGAAGGTATCCGTGATGTCTTGCACTCAATCGCTTACTGGCCAAATGCTGTTGAAGTTGTATTACAAGAATATAATGACTTTTTAACTGGTGAACGTCGTCTTGCCGATATTCTTTCAGGTTATCTTGATCCTGAAACCGATGAAGACATTCCAGAAGTGCTTGAAGAAGAAGCTGAACTGGAGGAAGACGAAGAATCTTCATCTAAGACCACTAAAGAGGTGAAACTGGATGATGATGACGAAGAAGAAGAATCTGAAGGTGATGATGATTCTGAAGGTGAATCTGGTCCAGACCCAGAAGTTGCGAAAGTTCGTTTTGAAGAATTAGAAGCTGCGTGGAATAATACCAAAGCGGTGATTGAACAACATGGTCGTAGCAGTGAACAAGCCAATGAAGCTTTAGAATCACTTGCATCTGTGTTTATGATGTTCAAATTTACACCACGTCTATTTGATATTATTTCAGAAATGATCCGTGGTACACACGAACAAATCCGTGCTAATGAACGTGAAATCATGCGTTATGCAGTGCGTCGTGGTCGTATGGATCGTAATCAGTTCCGTACCAGCTTTCCTGGTCAGGAATCTAATCCAGCATGGTTCGATGAACAGATTGCAAAAGCCCCTGCTGAAATGCGTTCGTACTTAGAAAAAGTTCGTCCTGATGTCTTGGCATTCCAGCAAAAAATTGCCGATATCGAAAAAGATCTCGATCTTCATGTTCGCGAAATCAAAGATATTTCTAAACGCATGGCAGTTGGTGAAGCGAAAGCTCGTCGTGCCAAAAAAGAAATGGTGGAAGCTAATTTGCGTCTGGTGATTTCGATTGCCAAGAAATATACCAACCGTGGTTTACAGTTCCTTGATTTGATTCAGGAAGGTAACATCGGCTTGATGAAAGCAGTGGATAAGTTTGAATACCGTCGTGGTTATAAGTTTTCGACCTATGCAACATGGTGGATTCGTCAGGCGATTACCCGTTCGATTGCGGATCAGGCGCGTACCATTCGTATTCCTGTCCACATGATTGAAACCATTAACAAAATCAATCGTGTATCACGTCAGTTATTACAAGAAATGGGTCGTGAACCGACACCAGAAGAATTAGGCGAACGTCTGGAAATGGACGAAGTCAAAGTTCGTAAAGTGTTGAAAATTGCCAAAGAGCCAATTTCGATGGAAACACCAATTGGTGATGATGAAGATTCGCATTTGGGTGATTTCATTGAAGACTCAAACATCACTTCACCAGTGGATGCAGCGACTTCAGAAGGCTTGAAAGAAGCCACTCGTGAAGTGCTGGAAAATCTGACTGAACGTGAAGCCAAAGTCTTAAAAATGCGTTTTGGTATTGATATGCCAACCGATCATACTTTGGAAGAAGTAGGTAAACAATTTGACGTTACCCGTGAACGTATTCGTCAGATTGAGGCAAAAGCACTGCGTAAATTACGTCATCCTTCACGTTCTGAACACTTGCGTTCGTTCCTTGAAAATGACTAATTTGAATCAATGAGCAGTCACTTGAAATTTGAGTGACTGTCCCCATTTAATATTCAAATACATACAATGCCTGCATTTTCGCAGGCATTTCATATGGAGAATGTTATGTTAGACCGTACTCCTTCTCGCGAATTACAAGAACATCTTTGGGTTTTTCCAATGGATTATCCAATCAAATTGATTGGTAATGCGGGAGATGAGCTTCGTACTGCTGTGATTGATATCTTGCAAAAACATTTTCCAGAATTTGATGGCGATTCACTCAAAGTGCAACCATCTCGCACTGGAAAATATCACTCGATTACTGCGCAATTGCGTTTTGATGAGCTTGAGCAAGTACATGCCTTATATGCTGACTTGGCTGCATGTGAACACATTCGTACTGCACTCTAAAACAAAGCGACAAATAAAAAACACGCCTGTAGGCGTGTTTTTTATGGCTGAACAGAATCTAAAATCAATGATCGGGTCTTTAATCAAATAAAAAGTTGCTTCTTCAACCATCTCAACCAATTTATGAATGATTTTATAGCGCTTTTTATTCGTGATTTACACACATCACATATAAATCAGTGTGATCCATGATTTTATTCATAACTAACTTCTTTATAATGAACAAGTATTTTGATTGAACATAGGGCTGACATTTGTGAATAACGTCATAATCAAACCAACTTTGACTATACGTCAATATCAAAACTTGACCCCTTATGCTGATCGTTTTCAAGAAATGAAAAATCTGACTGAACAACGGGATGAAAATACACCCGATCAACTCTGGATTTTGCAACATCCAGATGTGCTCACGCAGGGACAAGCAGGTAAGCCCGAACATATTTTAATTCCAACTGATATCCCTGTGGTACAGTCCGATCGCGGTGGGCAAGTCACTTGGCATGGCCCAGGTCAAATGGTCATTTATTTTATGTTTGATCTAAATCGCTTGAAATGGAATGTACGAACATTGGTCTCTTTTGCTGAAAAGCTGATGATCGATCTGTTAAACAAATATGCAATCAAGGCCTATGCCAAACCTGATGCACCGGGCGTTTATGTGGACGAACGTAAAATAGGATCACTCGGGTTTAAAATCCGACGTGGACGCAGCTATCATGGGTTAGCGTTAAATATTGATTGTGATTTAACTGGCTTTCAAACCATTAACCCTTGTGGTTATGCGGGGCTGGAGATGGTTCGCTTATCTGACCTTGTTCAAGATTATCCAACGTTTGAACAGCTTGCTTCAGATGTAGTTGAATATTTTAACAACACCGATTACTTTAGTGACGTAGAAGTCACCTCTGCATAATTTACTTTATTTTTTCCAAAAAACTATTTAGAGTAATTACTCTAAAACTCAAAATTAGAATGTTAAAAGGGATAAACGTGTGATTTCAAGTAAAACCGTAAAACCCGCATTGCAAATGGGCTACGTCAAACTCATGATGGATGTGATTGGACGTGGTCTCGTGATGGCAAATCAGGTCGATCAAGAAATACAAAATGAAGTGGCGAAATTTCCAGTAGGCTTTGTTTTATCCATGAATGTATTCCCTAATGGGCCTGCATTTGTCGCGAAAGTGACTGAAGATAAAAAATTGCAACTGATTTCGCTTGAACAGGAAAAACCTGATTTGACCATTACTTTCAAGCATTTAACCCATGCTTTTATGGTATTTTCATTTCAGGAAAGTACGGCACAGGCATTTGCAAATGACCGTATGATTGCTGATGGCGATGTCTCCAGTGCAATTCGACTGGTACGCTGCCTCAATAAAATGGAATCTCTAATTTTACCAAAAGTCGTGGCATCGCTCGCCGTAAAACAATATCCAACCGAGCTTAGTTTGAAAGATAAACTCAGCGAAGCAGCCAATATTTATCTGAAAGTCGCACAGTCATACTTAAAACGGAGTGTATAAAATGGCTAAACCGTATTATGAATTTTTTTGTCCAGTTAAAGTCATTGCAGGCAGTGCTGCTTTAGAACACATTCCATTTGAACTTGCGACTTTAGGTTCAAAACGTCCGATGATCATTACAGATAAAGGCGTAAGAGCAAATAAATTACTTGAGCCGATTGAAACGGCTTTTGCATCTACTGATGCTGAAATTGGCTATATTTTTGATGATGTGCCACCAGATTCAAGTCTGGAAACCGTCCGTAATGCTGCCCAGTTTTATCGTGACAACAACTGCGATGCAATTATTGCAGTCGGTGGTGGTTCAGTGATTGATACCTCAAAGGCAACCAATATTTTAGTGTCTGAGGGTGGTAACGATCTACTCAAGTATTCTGGTGCACATAACTTACCTAAACCACTCAAACCATTTTTTGTGATTCCAACCACATCAGGAACAGGTTCGGAAGTCACCATGGTTGCGGTGGTTTCAGATACGCAAAAGAATGTAAAACTGGCATTTGCATCTTATTATCTCATGCCGCATGCTGCGATTCTTGATCCACGTATGACCCAAACTTTACCTGCACATTTAACTGCCATGACAGGTATGGATGCACTGACGCATTGTGTGGAAGCTTATACTTGTCTAGCCGCAAATCCGTTAAGCGATGCCTATGCAAGTGCGGGCATTAAAAAAATTAGTGAAAACTTGTTTAATGTCATCGAAAACCCATCAGATGCACAAGGTCGTTTAGAGTTGGCACAAGCTTCAACCATGGGCGGAATTGCATTCTCTAATTCTATGGTCGGTTTGGTACATTCGCTTGGGCATGCATTAGGCGCAGTTGCACACTTACCACATGGTCTTTGCATGAACTTATTCTTACCGTATGTGCTTGAGTACAACAAGGAAGTAAATGGCAACAAAATCGGCGAATTGTTACTGCCATTGGCGGGCGCAGATATTTATGCACAAACCCCTGCTCATCTTCGTGCTGAAAAAGCCATTTCGACTATTTTAGCCATGCGTGACCGTTTATTCATGATGACCAAATTGCCACGTAATTTACGTGAAACAGGTAAAGTGACAGAAGCACAGCTTGATGAGATTGCAGAAAAAGCGCTCAATGATGGTTCAATTATCTATAATCCCAAAGAAGCGAACTTTGACGATTTAAAAGCCATTTTACAAAAAGCATGGTAATTTAAAACGCATTCGCTGTTGTTACTCTAAGTAAGAGTCTGAATTCTCAAGTCATTCAGACTCTTTTCTTTTTTTATGATTTTCATTCATCATAGTTTTTAGCAAATTGGCAAAAAATTTGCTAAAAAATCCACAAAGTTACTGACAAAAGGCATCGATTTAGGATAGATTGGCGCACTTTACTTTTTCATATAGGGGGGATCGTTCGTCTCAAACGATCCTTAACAGACATGACTGATCCTTGATCAACGATTATGAGGATACGCCGTTGACAACTCACACTGGGACTCAACCTGCGGCTAAACTGCAAAAAAATCTTGTGCTATGGCACATCATTATCATCGGTTTGGCATACATTCAGCCCATGACTGTATTTGATACGTTTGGTCTCGTATCACAAGATAGCCATGGACATGTACCAACGTCATATATTTTTGCTTTAATTGCAATCCTACTTACGTCCATCAGCTATGGACATATGATTAGGCGGTATCCTTCTGCTGGCTCAGCATATACTTATGCACAAAAATCCATTCATCCCAATGTCGGGTTTATGGTGGGCTGGTCATCATGGCTCGATTATTTACTCTCTCCGTTGGTCAATATTATTTTGGCCGATATTTATCTGCGTGCGCTGTTTCCAGATGTCAATAACTGGATTTGGGTCATTGGCTTAACCATCATTATGACTGTGGTCAATTTGTTTGGTGCTCGTTTTGTGGCTCGTTTTAACAGTACGATTGTTTTTATCCAGATTGGTGTCATTTTCTACTTTACGTATAAAGTCTATTTGCTGCTCACTCAGGGCATGAATGCCGATGGTAGTCTGGATCAATCACAATACCAACTCTGGAGCATCGCACCTTTCTGGAATGAGATGACATCTATTGGTGCGCTGATCACAGGTGCAACCATTCTGTGTTTCTCATTTACGGGCTTTGATGCATTGTCATCTTTGGCGGAAGAAACCAAGGACACTGAAAAAGTATTGCCTAAAGCCATTTTCCTGACTGCATTAATTGCAGGGGTGATCTTTATTATTAGCACCTATTTTATGCAGATTTACTTTCCGAGTGACCCTGCAAATTACTTCAAGAAAATTGATGAAACCCAGCCTGAAATTTTATTGGCAATTGGCGGGATCACTTTCCAAACGGTGATTCTTTATTTTGCCATTGTCACGGTGATGGCATCAGGGATTTCAGCCCATGCTGGTGTTTCACGTTTAATGTATGTGATGGGTCGTGATGGGGTCATTAACAAGAAAATCTTTGGACATATTAGCCCTAAGCTTTATACACCTACCTATAACATCATCATTGTAGGGGTGGTGGCGCTTGCAGCAGGTTTCCTTGATTTTGAACATATCGCCAATCTAATTAGTTTTGGTGCGTTAACTGCGTTTAGTTTTGTCAACTTCTCAGTGATTTCACGCTATGCATTGCGTGATGGACGTACCAAAAATATCAAAGATATTTTTAATTATATCGTTATTCCTGTACTTGGTTTTGCCAGTGTATTTATGATGTGGCTTGAAATCGATCAACTTGCACTGAAAATTGGTTTGATTTGGGCTGCGATTGGAGTCGGCTATTTAGCTTACAAAACACGTGGATTCCGTTATCCACCTCCGCAGCACAATGAACATGAATAAATCTTAAAAATAAAGGGCTTAGATAAGCCCTTTATTTTTTATTAGAGATTGGATTCAAAAGTATTACACTGGTTTAAATCACCCGTTTTAAGTCCGACCTGAAACCAATGCATACGTTGCTGACTGGTACCATGGGTAAAGCTGTCTGGTACCACCTGACCTGTTGCCTGTTTTTGCAAATAGTCATCACCAATTTTTTGTGCGGCATCCATCGCCTCTTCAATATCACCTTGCTCTAAAAATTGGGTTCTCTGCTCATTATGATTTGCCCAGATACCTGCAAAACAATCGGCTTGTAATTCTAATCTAACCGAAAGCTGATTGCCTTGGGTACGACTACCTTGCGCCTGTGCTTGTTGTACCTGAGAAGAGATTCCAAGCAGATTTTGCACATGATGACCGACTTCATGTGCTATCACATAAGCCTGTGCAAAATCGCCTGCTTGATCTTGACGGGAAAGTTCAGTTTGATTTTGCTCACCCGATATTCCCATTTGCTGACGCATCTCTTTAAAGAAAGTGGTATCAATATAGACTTTTTGATCTGCTGGGCAGTAAAAAGGCCCCATTGCAGCTTGAGCTGTACCACAGCCTGAACGAATCGCGCCAGAAAACATGACCAATTTTGGTGGAGTATAAGTTCCGCCTAACTGTTTAAAAATCGGCGACCATGTATCTTCTGTATCAGCCAACACTGTGCCGACAAATTCAGAAGCCTCCTCCTGTTCAGGTGTCAGTTGTTGAGGAGCCTGATCACTGACCTGCTGTTGTTGAGTAACGCTTTTAGTCGCCTGATAAGCCATTTGTGGATCGACACCAAAAAACTTCCATGCCACAAAAGCAACAATTAAACCCAAAATACTAATACCACCTGCTTTGGCAGCGCCGCCACCACGACGATCCTCCACATTGGTACTGATACGACGACCTTTCCAGCGCATAATTCACCTCTTATCTTTTATTATAATGATGACTTCATTCAACTCTATGAAGTTACTTTTTTAGGCCACAGCTTTTGAATTAAGCTTACAACCAATAATACGATGACACCAGCAATCATCCCCACTGCAAAATTGATCAACGTCGGGGTGATTGCACCAATAATATTACCAACGTTTGGAATCAGCTCCAGATGGTCTGTGGTATCTTCAGTAAAGTGATGTAACAATGGAATGGTATGCGCAATAATACCGCCTCCAACAAGAAACATTGCAATCGTGCCTACGATTGTCAGTGTTTTCATCAACTTCGGCGCAAATGCCAATAAACCACGTCCAATACTTTGTTTTACATTTGATGTTTGTTGCGTCAAATAAAGTCCTAAATCATCAATTTTGACAATCATGGCAACGAAACCATATACACCCACTGTCATAATAATGGCGATGATACTCAATACCGTCACTTTAGAGATAAAAGATGCGGCCGCCACCGTCCCCAGAGAAATCACCACAATTTCAGCTGATAAGATAAAGTCGGTACGAATAGCACCTTTGATTTTTTCTTTTTCATAGGTGACTAAATCAGTTTCATCTTTCACCAATTTTTCTACGGCTTCTTCCGCTGTCGCTGCTTTTTTATGATGTAAAGAATGAAGAACTTTTTCAACACCTTCATAACATAAGAATAAACCACCAATCATCAACAAAGGATTAATCAACCATGGCGCAACCACACTAATGAGCAAGGCCAAAGGCACTAAGATCAGTTTATTAATAAAAGAGCCTTTAGCCACGCCCCAAACCACAGGAAGCTCACGATCAGCGCGTACTCCACTGACCTGTTGAGCATTTAAAGCCAAATCATCGCCCAGTACGCCTGCTGTTTTTTTTGCTGCCATTTTACTCATGACGGCAACGTCATCCAGCACAGTGGCAATATCATCTAATAATAAAAGTAAGCTACTCGCCATTTAATTTTCCTTAGGTTTTTTAGGCTTCTTTTTTATTGTGACTGACATTAAAAAAAATTATGCCGTACAATGTCGCCTATTCAATCGTTTAATGATATGTAGATTCATACTACTTTGGAATAGAGAATGAGTAATCTTGATCATCGTCCAATTATTTTGACTGGCGACCGTCCCACTGGACAGCTTCATTTAGGCCATTTTGTAGGTTCACTACGCTCACGTGTAGGTTTACAGGACAGCCATCATCAACATTTATTATTGGCAGATGCTCAAGCCTTAACAGATAATGCAGATAATCCAGATAAAGTGCGCCGTAATATCCTAGAAGTTGCACTGGACTACTTAGCAGTAGGGATCGATCCTGCTAAAACCACAATTTGCGTTCAGTCTTGCTTACCGGCACTGAATGAATTGACCATGCTTTATCTGAACTTTGTAACCGTCGCACGTCTGGAGCGCAATCCAACGATCAAATCTGAAATTCAGATGCGTGGCTTTGAGCGCGATATTCCCGCTGGTTTCTTATGCTATCCAGTGGCACAAGCGGCTGATATTACCGCATTTAAAGCGACTGTAGTGCCTGTGGGTGAAGACCAGATCCCGATGATTGAACAGACCAATGAAATTGTTCGTCGCGTCAATCGTCAAATCGGTCAAGACTTATTGCCTGAATGTAAAGCCCTGCTTTCGAACATGGCACGTTTACCAGGTTTTGATGGCAAAG
Organism: Acinetobacter ursingii DSM 16037 = CIP 107286; assembly: GCF_000368825.1. Lineage (GTDB taxonomy): Bacteria > Pseudomonadota > Gammaproteobacteria > Pseudomonadales > Moraxellaceae > Acinetobacter > Acinetobacter ursingii. The sequence continues at coordinate 820,531 of NZ_KB849717.1, forward strand.
CCAAAATGTCAAAATCATTGGGCAATACCATTGTCTTAAATGCCTCTGATAAAGATATTAAAAAAGCCGTCAATGCCATGTATACCGACCCGAACCATTTGCGTATTGAAGATCCAGGTCAGGTTGAAGGCAATATTGTATTTACTTATCTAGATGCTTTTGATTCAAACTCAGAAGAAGTTGAAGAATTAAAAGCACATTATCGTCGCGGTGGTTTAGGTGATGGTACGGTGAAAAAGCGCCTTGAAGGAATTTTAAAAGATTTAATAAGCCCAATTCGTGAACGTCGTGAAGAATTAGCTAAAGATCCAGATTACATTATGGATGTATTACGCGATGGTACTGAAAAATGCCGGATCATTACTCAAAATACATTAGATGAAGTCAAAGATGGTTTAGGTTTATTTAAATTCTAAATTAAATCATTGTTTTATTTAAAGGCTCTTATCATTAAGAGCCTTTTTTATGAATGATATTCTTTAAAGAAATAGCAATACATTATTTAAATGATATACAGCTCACAAAATAATCGCTTTATTAACGTGATTTAACACTACTTAACGTGAATACCAATGAATTTGGTCAGTTATAAAATTACTATAAGTCATGGAAGTTATGAATTTCCCCAATTTCATGACATTTCTCCTTAACCGAAGCTGTTTATAACAGATTCGTTGTTCTGCGTAATGATCACCCCAATCATTGCGCTTTTTTTTGTTTAAAATTTACTCTAGTAGTAAATCATATATTTCACGCATTGTCTGCTAATTATTAAAAAAAATTAGAATTATTTATTTGAGGGCTTTTGTTATTTAAATTGCCTTTAAAAAATAAATTGAATAAAATTGATAGACTTAGAATAGACTTTATAAATGATAAATGTTATCGTTTTTAAATTACTTGTGAAAAGACAGTAATAACAATAATTTAATTTCAATAAGATAAAGAGCCGCTTTATGTTGTGGGACTTGTTTACTCATCCTTCAAATTATATTTTCAGCATTAGTTTAGTTTTATGTTTTGCCATTGGAATACTTGAACTTATCTTGCTTATGATTGGAGGTTCATCTCAAGTTTTAGATCAATTTCTTCCAGAGCAGTTAAGTGATTACCAACCTGATGTCGATTTAGATGCCGATCAAGGCATGCTCTGGCAATTTTTTGACTGGCTATACCTAGGCAGAATCCCTTTATTAATCTGGTTAATTGTTTTTCTTACCACTTATGCCCTGACCGGTTTTATCATACAGGGAACATTTTATACCTTTACTGAACATTATTTTTCAGTATGGCTGATTGCCCCTGCGGTACTTTTTTTGTCAATGCCTTTTGTACGCTGGGCTTCTGCTTTAGTCAGCAAAATCATACCAAAAGATGAAACCACAGCAATTTATAGTGAAGATTTGATTGGGCAACCAGCAAAAATTATTTTAGGGATTGCTCAAGCCAATTCGCCCGCTCAAGCTAAAGTAAAAGATCAATTCGGACAAACACATTATGTCTTGGTTGAACCAGAACAAGATGAAAGCTTTCAACAGGGACAAATCGTTATTTTAACTCGAAAAACCAAACTCGGTTTTCAAGCGATTTCTCAACTTACAAATGATTAAGAGACAATAATATGTTTAATTCTGCTCTTTTTGAGATTCTCATTTTTGCTGGCATCATTCTTGTTGCCCTTGTGATTATTGGCATCATTATCGCCCGTCTTTATCGACGTTCAAGCAAAGAAGTTTCTTTTGTGCGTACAGGCTTTGGGGGTGAAAAAGTCATTTTAAATGGTGGTGCAATCGTACTTCCTGTTTTACATGAAATTATTCCAGTGAATATGAACACCTTGCGCCTTGAAGTAAAACGTGCGGCTGATCAGGCACTAATTACGCGTGATCGTATGCGTGTCGATGTCATGGCTGAGTTTTATGTACGGGTTAAGCCGACTGCCGAATCCATTGCCACAGCGGCCCAAACGCTGGGTAAAAAAACCATGTCTCCTCAGGAACTCAAAGATCTGGTGGAAGGTAAATTTGTTGATTCTTTACGTGCCGTTGCCGCTGAAATGGCGATGGAAGAATTGCATGAGAAACGCGTGGATTTTGTACAAAAAGTTCAGCAAGTTGTATCCGAAGATCTATTTAAAAATGGTCTGGAACTGGAAACGGTGTCTTTGACTGGACTGGATCAGACCAGCTTTAAGTTTTTCAATCCGCAAAATGCATTCGATGCAGAAGGCTTGACCAAACTGACTGAAACCATTGAAGACCGTCGTAAAAAGCGCAATGACATTGAACAGGACGCAGATTTAGCAATTAAAGCCAAAAATCTTGAAACTGAACAGGCGCGATTGCAGATTTTGCGTGAAGAAGAATATGCAAAATTGCAACAAGAACGCGAGATTTCGATTCGCCGTGCTGAACAACTTGCAGAAATTGCATCTCAAGAAGCAGCAAAAAAACGCGAAGCAGAAGAAGCACGAATTGCGGCTGAACGGGAAGTTGAAATCAAACGCATTGCTTCTGCTCGTGATGTCGAAAATGAAAATATTTTAAAAGCCCAATTGATTCAAAAAGCGCAGGTTGAGCAAAAGAAAACCATTGAATTGGCCGAACAAGATCGCGCGATTGCCATTGCTGAAAAGTCCCGTGCTGAATCTGAAGCCAAGGCACTGGCAGATCAGGCTCGCGCAGCCGCAGTAAAAGCCGAAGAAGAAGTATTAACTGTTCGTGAAACCCAACGTGCAGAGCGTGAAAAAGCGGTCGAATTAGTCGCAGCAAAGCAAGCGGCTGAAAAAGATGCAATTGCTATTACAGTAGCAGCAGAAGCTTCTAAACAAGCTGCTGTTGATGATGCTGAAGCGGTACGTATTGCAGCAGAGGCTGAAGCGGAAAAATTGCGCTTGAAAGCAAAAGGTGAATCTGATGCCAAAATGCTACTCGCGCAGGCTCAGGAAAAACAATATCAAGTAGATGCCGAAGGTACTCGTGCGGTCAATGAAGCATCCAATGTTCTATCGACTGAACAGGTCGAAATGCAAATTCGCCTTGCGTTGATGAAATATTTACCTGAAATTATTCGTGAAAGTGTTAAACCGATGGAAAATATTGATGACATCAAAATTTTGCAAGTGAATGGTTTAAATGGTTTCGCAACTGGCGCAAATTTAGGCGAAGGTCAGGAAAATATGCAAACGTCTTTGTCTGATCAAGTGGTGAACAGTGCGCTGCGTTATCGTTCTCAGGCGCCTTTAATTGATAGCTTGATGAATGAGTTAGGCTTACAAGGCGGTGATATGAATGGTTTTACTCAAAATTTAAAGTCCAATACACATAAACAAGAATAAAACGTGCAGAGATCAATCTCGATGAAAATGCGATTTAGCTTCGCATTTTCATCAAGTTAAATTGATATCAAAAACGATAACTATAACCGATGGTGTAGACCACAGGATTCACATCCAGTCGCCCAATCTTTTGCCCATCCAGTTTGACATCACTTTCAACCTGTGCATAACGTACGTCAGCAAACACGCCCCAGTTTTTAGCATCTGCTGGTTGAAAATTAAACCCAATCTGACCCGCATAACCATAAGTGACATCTGCTTTCAGCTTGGCATCACTTCCGATTAATTTTTCATCCCACGGAATCGCGACGGTAAGCCCTGCTCCAATATAAGGCGTAAAACGTGTGGAGTTTCTAAAATGATATTTTGCAGTCAGGGTTGGCGGTAAATGTTTAAATTTAGCGGCATCCACTCCATTTAACTGAATATCATGCTGAAACGGTGCTAAAGCAAGTAATAATTCTGCGGAAAAGGGAGAATTTCCAAAAAAATATTCAACTGATGGCGTCGCATTAAATTCATTACTAACATTAGCTTTGGCACCAGCCAAGACACCATTATCATGTGCAGGCGCGAGAAAGCTTCCTCCTAGTTTGACTTGCCAGTTTTCGGCATGAGTCAGAGGCATAGTGCCTAGAACCATCACAGTTACGAGTAACCCTTTATATCGTTTTAAATCTATAAGCATATTTAGCTTACCTCTATCTTTTTAAATGCTGATTTATAAGTCTTGCCAAATACATATCAGTCTAAAAATAAATGATCTCTAAGATTTATTTTTCTTTAATTCAATCATTCTAAGTGACATATTCTATTATTTGGTCTAAACACTTTAATCAGATTAGATTTTTGATAGAAATAATTAATCGAAATTTATTTATCTTAAATTTTCAATTAATGAAAACATGCTAAGTTTAACTGAATCACATCTATATATTGAAAAGATGCAGCTCTTGATTTAATTATTAGACTTCTTTCATCTTTGTTTGAAACCTCTTTATTTTCCTACCATAGAAAGAAATAAAAAAGGTGTTATGAAAGAAGTTTATTCGATTGAATTTCAATCGTTAACTATGAAAAAATAAGTTTCAAAAGGCATTCAAGCGATCAGAATACCTTTTTATAATTGGAAATATTTAAGTATTTTATAAATCTGTGTCATATTTAATCAGATTTCCATGTTCATCAAAATGTAGAATCATATTCTTGGAACTTTTCATCGTATGAATATCCCGTACATTTAAATTAAAACTTTGTGCAATCTGAGCTTCGGTTGCGGGTTCTGGTGCACTACGTCTTTGAACATTATAAAAACGTATCCAGTTATAAGATGCCCAGATAAATAAAATTAGAATTAAAATCGCAATACAGATCGCGAGCATATACAAGCTATATCGACCATTGTTGTTTAATGATAAAAACAACTGTTTGTAAATATTTTGCCCTTCAAACCACCAAAGAAAAACAGTAAAAAGTGGCATAATCAGCCACATCCACAAACTCCACCCTAAAATTTGCAGTGAAAATCCAGCCCATTTATTTTTCACATATTCAGGTCGATCAATATATTGTGGAATATCCAGTGGGTTCTGATCGACATGACTATGCGAATGAATTTGATCATTTTTCATATTCTTTCTCTGCTCCAAAACCACGATCTGGACTCACCCAACGTGCTCGCTTCTGAGTTTTAAAAATCGTTTTAGGCAATGCAACGACAGTCGATAGCATGGCCAGTATCCAGAAAAAAAGTGGATACCAGATCACCCAAAAATAATTGCGGAAATGTCGACGATCATACTGACGATCAATCAACAAACTTACTAAAAACTGGATTAAACAGGTCAATCCTAAAATTACGCCATACCATTGTGGCCAAAGAGACTGAATCGCCCATTCTCCGGGTAAGCTAAAAAATAAACCGTAGAAATACAATACAAAAATACTAAACATCACATATGCCCAGACGACGCTGATTAGTGCCTCAAACGCAATCGGCCACATACGGCGTAGTCGCCATTTGAATATTTTAGGCACATAAGCAAAAATAACTTCAATTCCCCCTTGTGCCCAACGTAGACGTTGCTTCCATAGTCCCTTAAAAGTTTCAGGCATATAGATATAACAGAGTGCCTGCGGGACATAATGTAAGTCCCAATGATCGAACTGTAAGCGCCAAGAAACATCAATATCTTCAGTGATCATGTCGTCGCGCCAATAACCGATGCGATCCAGAGCCATTTTACGAAATCCCACAATGGCACCCGACACCGTGAATAAACGACCGTAAGTTCGCTGCGCCCGTTTGATCAGCCCAATAATAGAAGAAAACTCACCGACTTGTATTTTAGCTAAAACACTAGAACGATTAATAATTCGTGGATTGCCTGTCACTGCACCGACCCGTGGATAAGTCGTTAAATGATGCATCATCCAGAGTACAGTATAAGGATGTAGCAAAGCATCTCCATCGATACATACCAAATATTCATACTGACTCACCATCGCGCCTGCTCTTAAAGCATGCGCCTTACCCTGATTTTCTGCCAGATGCACAACACGTAATTGCGGATGCTTTTTTTCCAGTTCATTTAATATTTCACCCGTGCGATCAGAACTACCGTCATTAATCGCAATCACTTCGAAAGTTGGATACTGACTTTGTAGGGCGTATCGAATGGTTTGTCGAACTTGCTTTTCCTCATTAAAACAAGGAATAAGAATACTACAGCCTTCCTGACTTGGACTCGGATGATCTGGCTGATTAAATTCACGTTTAAAATAAAACCATAGCCCCCCTGCAATCCACGCCCAAGCCATAAATAACGGATATAAAAAGGCAAAACCAAACACAACATCACTGATACGGAGCTGACTCAATTCAAACATTATTTGTGCTCCGCTTTAGAATCAAGAATATAAGGATCTTTATAATTCAATGCAGAATCATTTAAGCTTAAATCAACATATAAATTTTTCTGAATTGCCTGCCCCTGATTCAATTGATAATCTTCAACACCCAGTTTTTGTATCCCTAAGCTCTTAAGCTGTTGATAGGCTTTTTTATAAACCATCCAATCTTTTTTCTGTTGTGGCGAAATATCAAAGCCCACCATTAAGCGTTGCTTTTCTAGGCTGCTTAATGGTTGACTGGCTTTCACAAAAGCCTTAAATGTATTCGGGGCATGCAATGGATCAAGCTCAACATAAATTAAATCGCTATACATTAGACCTTGTTCAAGCAATGGTTTTAATCCATTAAATTGTGAAATCTCAGGTTTTACTTTAAGCACGGTACGAAAATTGGTGCTGATATTGATCAGACCATTGGCTTTGGCTTTCACTTGCTCTTTGATTTTGAAAATCTGTTGAATATTTTGCTGGCATTGTTGATTCCAAGATTGAGTTTGCAACGCACAATCCAGATGGTTTTGTACATTGAGAATCAGACCGTCCAATGAACTATTGTTCTTGAATAAGTCCTCAGTCAAATTCGCAAGCGGAATCTGTTGTTTTGTTTCTAAATCAAGCGGTAATTCTACAAAAGCCTGTTGCCCAATCCTTGTCCTCGCTTGCCAGATCATTCGGTTAAGTACATCCTGATGATAGGGTAATAACTGCGTTGGAAAAAATGCACCATCTATTTTTCCATCCTGATCCTGATCGACAACTACTTTAAAGATGATCGCGTTGGTCTTTAAACTTGCCAACTGCTCTAGCATTTGACCCAATTTTTTATCATCTAAAGTACCATCAGCATTCACAAAATCAGTTGGATCGATGGCAATGAGACTTCTTCTATTTTTAGAAGGTCGTCGAATATCTTCAAGAAATCTCAGCATTTGTGCATGTAATTCTTCAGGTACTGGATTTCCCATCGCAATTGCACGCTGATACGTCTGTATCGAACTTTCATGAACCGAAACATCTCCTAAACTAAAGGAAATCGGTAAGCCCGCTTGTTTAGCCAACTGTTCGGTTTCTCTAGTCACTGCGCCATACGGCCAAAAGATTGCTTTGGTATTAATGCCTAGTTTTTGATCTAAAATAGTCTTTGATTTTTTTAAATCATTTAATATTCTCTGATGATACACTTCATCCGTTTCATAGCTTTGTTGTGCAGGTAAATATTGGCGGGTGATTGCAGCGGGTTCCATATTCTGTTGTGGATTTGCCAAAATCCCTTTATGTAAGTTGTCTGAATGTGAAACAAATTCGACTAAATGTGAGTTTTCCATCTCACGCATCTGTTGCCAATTCATCAAATTGCCTTGACCATAAGCCTCATATGCATCGTGATTATTGCCATTGATCCAGCTTGTCACGATCGCAAAAACAGCGGGAATCTGATACTGTTTAAGTAGAGGATAAACACGGCTATAGCTACTCAATGCACCATCGTCAAAAGTCAACAGCACTGCTTTGTCAGGTAAGGCGACGTTGTGTTCACGTGCCTGCCAGACATCTTCAAGTCGAATTACAGTCCAGTCGGATTGTTTCAGCCATGCCAAAAATTGAGCTAAATTTTTACTACTAATTGCATAACTATCTCGATCGCCATTCACAGCAACATCATCACGCACATCATGAAAGGTCAAGGTGACAAACTGACCTTGTGTATGCAGTTCGGCATCCTCTTGGATCTCTTGTGCATATAGCCCCACCGAAGGACTCAGCAATAGCAAAACCATCATTATTTTTAATTTTTTGAGCATCAGAATCGTCCTTCAAAACCGAATTGGGCATATGTTTTATGTTCATTTTCTTCATCGTAAGGATGATTTGACCAACCGATGCCATAATTCATCGACCACGTTCTGGATAATTGCCAATCGTGTCGATATAAAACATTAAATAAAGCTTTGGTTGAATAATCCGCTTGTGAAAATGCGCCAGTACCCACTTCAAAATGCTGGCTAAAATGACGTTCGTAATTGCGCCAAGTCATCCAGTCATGAGTTAAAATCACTTCTGCACTATTGCTATAACGTGGATTAAAATAATTCACCTGAACATCTGAATTTTTATCGTATTCATTTCTCAACGTCATTCGGGTGATATGATGTGGTGCTTGATAAATTTGCTGACTAAAATAGCCCACAATTTCATGTCGATGATTGCCATCGTCAATATCGGTAAATTGATAAGCCAGACCCGCCTTTCTAGATTCATTGGCTTGCCAGAGCAACTGAGCTTTATAAGCTTTACCATCATCGCCTTGTTTAAGCGCCTGTAGCGGAATATCTGCTTGACTGTCAAAACCCAAAACATATTGCCAATGATCATTCAACCATTGTGACCAGTCGAGTTGAATCCCGACATCATTGGAATGTGAACGCTGGCTTAATTGTAGATTTGCCCAGCGTCGATTATTTGCCCACTCCAACCCCACACCATAGCGTTCATCTGTTAAGTCTTCGCCTTTAAATTCTGCTTTACGCTGTACAAGATCAACATAGGCACGATAATCATCGGCAAACCACGGCGAATTGATCCGTGTTTGATGTTCTCTCTCAGACGAACCCGTTAAATTTTGTAGAACTTCTGGTTGATCAGCACGGCTTCTGGAAAATGTACTTTGATGTTGAATTGAAGCATGATTACGATCTTCGAGTTCCTTTTTACTTTGTTGTACGCCAGTATCGTCTGGCGCAGTCAGAGTTAATAATTGATTTTGTTCACGCCAGTCAGCTACACGGCTGAGCGCCTGACTATTTTGCATTTGATTAACCAAAGTGCTGATGGAAACAGGCTCTATCCCATTAAATTGAGACAAAGTCGCAGATGAGGTCAGTGGTTTTTCACGCCAACGCTGCACCGTTGCTAAATTATTTTGATAACCGATATTATTGGGTGCCTTTGCGACTAAATCTTGAAAATAGCGCTCTGCTTTGGCTTGTTCATTTCGATAGGCATAATTTAAACCTTTTAGAGCTAAATACTCAGCACGATCTTCGTGGGTAGTTTTATCCACCCCTTTTGCTGCACTATAACGAAATGTAGGCAAAAGATGATCCATCTCCTGTATTAGCTTATTGGCTTCATCAAATTTTTCCTGCTCAATCAGTGCATAATACAAACCTGAATAGACACTATAATCAGGATAATTTTTTTCTTTTAATAAACTTTTATATAGATACTCTGCCTGCGCAGGCTGCCTGACTTTTAAAAATGAATCGGCAGCCGCCTGACGCACATAAGGTGGCATCTGCTCATAGGGTTGATCCAGCTTGCTGAGGGTTTGAATAGCTTCGTGGTAGCGATCACGAAAATTAAGCGCATAAATATAATCGTAATAAAATAAACGCCGCAATGTCGGATCATTAGGTAACTCTGATTCATAAGCTTGCATTTGAGCAAGTACCTGATCCAATATAAGATATGACTCAGTGACCTCGCCCTGATAATTCTTCACCTTATAATATTGAATTGCGTTTTTAATTTTCTGGGAAAACTCTTGTGTTTTGACCGTATAACGAATATTAGGAATTTTTTGTTCAAGCTGATATTGCTGAATATATTGTTCAGCACTACGAAAATCACTATTTAGTATTAAGGCGTATATATACTGTTCTTGAATATTACGACTAGGTTGAGGAGCTGCAATTGCTAAATTTGCTGCCTGTAACGCCTCTACAGGCATATTCAATAAACGATACGCATAAGCTAACTGAGCAAGCTGTTCTGCACTCAAATACTTCGAATCGATCGATTTTAAACTAGCCTGTGCTTGCGCATTTTTTTTCGATTCAGCTTGGATAATTCCCAATAGCAGCTGTATGTCATTAGAAAAATGCCGTTGATTAAATTGTTGTGCATAATATTGTGCAAGATCAAGTTGCTTTAAATCACGTAAAGCTTTGATCAAGACTAACTGACCATACTCAGGATAAGTTTGTAAATTCAAATTTTTAACTAAGCTGATCTGTTCTAACCCAAAAGCATTATTTTGATAAAGGACAATGATGTCATCTGCCAGAATCCTTTGATCATTAGGATAACGTGCTCTTAAGCTTTCTAACTTTGCAATACCCGTCTCAAGTTTGCCTTGTTTAATTTCGGCAATAATCGCTTCGCGTTGTTGATCCTGAGGCGTTACGGCAAAACTGATCGTGGTTATTGAATATAAACTTATGATCCCGATATAACGGAAACTTATTTTTTTTCTCATGAGAACAGCTTTTAAACCTACTAAACAAAAATATGTGAAATTCGTCACATAATATGTTTTTTTAGGAGTTATTGTGGTTTTTTACCTCGTTATTTATGTTCTTTTATGTTAACCACCCCGATAATCTTATTTTAATTTTAGATTAACTTAACAATAAAAAAACCTCCTGATGACTCAGGAGGTTTTTGGGTATTTAAAATTTAAGCTAAGCTTAAGCTAAACCTTTCTCTTTCAACACTTGTAACATAGTCGAACCAAGTTCAGCAGGACTACGAGTATACGCCATGCCTGCTTTTTCAAATGCTGCAAATTTCTCTTCAGCAGTACCTTTACCACCAGAAATAATTGCACCAGCATGACCCATACGCTTACCTTTAGGCGCGGTTACACCTGCGATATAGCCAACAACAGGCTTGGTTACATTTGACTGGATATATTCAGCAGCTTCTTCTTCGGCTGTACCACCAATCTCACCAATCATGATGATTGCATCAGTATCTGGATCGTCTTGGAACAATTTAAGTGCATCAATCTGGTTCATCCCTGGAATTGGATCACCCCCAATACCGATACAGGTCGACTGACCTAAGCCAAGCTTCGTGGTTTGAGCAACAGCTTCATAGGTCAATGTACCAGAACGCGAGATGATGCCGATACGACCTGGCTGATGAATATGACCAGGCATAATCCCGATTTTACATTCGCCCGGTGTAATCACACCTGGACAGTTAGGACCAACTAAACGCGTGCCATTACCATTGGTTTCAAGGTAACGTTTCGCTTTTAACATATCTAGAGTTGGAACACCTTCAGTGATCACTACAATCAGACCAACACCAGAATCAACTGCTTCAACAATCGAATCTAAAACGAAAGGTGCTGGCACATAAATCACCGAAGCATCTGCGCCTGTTTCACGTACTGCATCTTTCATGGTATTAAAAACAGGGAGATCAAGATGAGTTGTACCACCTTTACCCGGAGTTACACCACCGACCACTTTTGTGCCGTACTCAAGCGCCTGAGCTGAGTGGAAAGTACCGTTTTTACCTGTAAAACCTTGTACCAATACTTTAGTGTCTTTATTAATTAATACGCTCATGATTGATACTCCCTTAACCTTTTACCGCAGCAACAATTTTTTCTGCCGCATCAGATAAACCGTTAGCAGAAGTTAATTTCAAACCAGATTCATCAAGGATTTTTGCACCGAGTTCAGCATTGTTCCCTTCTAAACGAACAACCACTGGAACTGTTACATTGACCTCTTGAACGGCTGCAATAATTGCTTCAGCAATCATGTCACAACGTACAATACCACCGAAGATGTTAATTAAAACACCTTGCACAGAAGTATCCGCAAGAATCAATTTAAATGCTTCGATTACGCGTTCTTTGGTTGCACCACCACCTACATCTAGGAAGTTTGCAGGTTGACCACCATATAATTTGATGATGTCCATAGTTGCCATCGCAAGACCAGCACCATTTACCATACAACCAATATTACCTTCAAGCGCAACATAGTTAAGCTCAAACTCAGAAGCTTTGAGTTCACGCTCATTTTCTTGTGACTTATCACGAGATGCCGCGATTTCAGGCAGACGATATAATGCATTTGAATCAATGCCAATTTTGGCATCAACCGCCAAAATATCACCATTTTCACGCACAGAAAGTGGATTGATTTCAAATAATGCAAAATCATTTTCAACAAATGCTTGATAAGCACCTGTCATTAATTTTACAAATTGATTAACTTGTTTATCTTTTAGACCTAAGGCAAACGCAACTTCACGCGCTTGAAATGGTTGTAATCCAACAAGAGGATCAACCGTTGTTTTAATGATTTTTTCTGGCGTTTCTTCAGCAACTTTCTCAATTTCTACACCACCTTCAGTTGAAGACATAAACGTTACACGACGGGTAGAACGGTCGACAACCGCACCCAAATATAACTCACGCTCAACAGGGTAGACATCTTCACAAACCAACACGCTGTTTACAGGCTGACCATTTGCATCGGTTTGATAAGTAACAAGGTTCTTACCAATCAATTCATTTGCAACATCAGCCGCTTCTTCTTTGGACTTAACGACTTTTACGCCGCCAGCTTTGCCACGACCACCAGCATGCACTTGCGCTTTAATGACGGCAAATTTACCACCAAGCTGTTCAAATGCCGCAACTGCTTCCGCAGCGTTCGTTGCAAGAATCCCTTCCTGGACTGGTACTCCGTATTTTTTCAATAACGCTTTTGCTTGATACTCATGTAAGTTCATTTATTTACCTATTTTACTTCTGCCCTTATTAATAACAACCAATAATTAAACATCCTTCACAGTAATATTGATTGTTATGTTCTTTTTCTTCTTATTCACAGCGATCATGACTGTGAATAATGCGAAAAGAGCGGACTAACCGCTCTTTTAAAAATTACTTACGTTTACGTTGAATCGCGTGAATGGCACGCCCATCGACTGCAAGTGCAGCTTCATGCACCACTTCAGAATATGTTGGATGACCAAAAGTCATTAACTGAAGATCTTCAACAGAAGATACAAACTCAAGTGCAATCATCCCTTGGTGAACAATATCAGAAGCACTTGGGCCAATAACATGCATACCCAGTAAACGATCTGTTTTTGCATCAGCAACAAACTTGACAAAACCAGAAGCTTCGCCAGCTGCTAAAGCACGACCATTGACTGCAAATGGGAACTGACCTGTTTTAACTTCATGGCCTTTTTCTTTAGCGGCTTCTTCAGTTAAACCAACCCAAGCGGCTTCTGGATGCGTGTAGATTACGCTAATAATCGTGTCATAGTTCACTTGTGCTGCATGACCATGAATACGCTCCACAGCCATGACGCCTTCTTCCATTGCTTTATGCGCAAGCATTGGACCGCGAACCAAGTCACCAATCGCATAAACACCTTCAACAGATGTTAAGCATTGATCATTCACTTCAACAAAACCACGATCAGTCAGTTTAATGCCAGAATCTTCTGCCAATAAACCTTCAGCATATGGCTTACGACCCACACAAACGATTAATTTATCAAACGCTTGTTGTTTGTCTTCGCCACCTTGTGAGTATTTAACAGTCACTTCACGACCATTCACTTCAGTACCAGACACTTTGGCACCAATGCGAATGTCCAGACCTTGTTTAGTCAGGATTTTTTGGAATTCTTTAGACAGCGCTTTGTCGGCCATTGGCAAGAAACTATCCAGTGCTTCAAACACGACAACTTCTGAACCTAAACGACGCCACACTGAACCTAGCTCAAGACCAATAACACCTGCACCAATCACACCCAGACGTTTAGGAACTTCTGCAAATTCAAGCGCGCCCGTTGAGTCAACAATCAAGTCTTCATCAACAAGTGCCACTGGAATATTCACAGGCACAGAACCAGATGCAAGAATGACATATTTTGGTTCTAAAATTTGAGCTTCACCTTCAAATGGTGTGAACTCTACTTTTTTACCTGCAAGTAATTTACCAGAACCTTGTAACCACTCGATGCCATTACCTTTGAGTAATTGAGCAACACCACCCGTCAAGTTATCAACAACTTTGTCTTTACGAGTTAGCATTTTCGCGATGTCGATATTCACTTCACCTGTGGTGATCCCGTGATCACCCAAATGATGCAATGTATCTTCATAATGATGAGAAGAATCAAGTAATGCTTTAGACGGAATACAACCTACGTTTAAGCAAGTACCGCCCAAAGAAGGCTTACCTTTATGAATACGTTTTTCAATACAAGCAACTTTAAAACCAAGTTGCGCAGCACGAATTGCTGCTTCATAGCCACCCGGGCCACCACCAATTACAACAAGATCAAACTGTTGAGACATTGTTATCTCCAAGTCCCAGATAGAGGATCACTCTATCTGAGTTTTATGATTCGCAAGAAATTAAAGGTCAAGAATAAGTTTTGCTGGTTCTTCCAACAATTCTTTGATCGTTACCAAGAAACCAACTGCTTCTTTACCATCGATTAAACGGTGGTCATAAGACAAAGCAAGATACATCATTGGCAGGATTTGAACTTGACCATTGACTGCCATTGGACGTTCTTGGATCTTGTGCATACCCAAAATTGCAGTTTGTGGCGGGTTGATAATTGGCGTAGACAGTAATGAACCGAAAGTACCACCATTGGTAATCGTGAACGTACCACCTGTCATATCTTCAATCGACAGTTTGCCATCACGTGCTTTTGCAGCAAAAGCACCAATGCCATTTTCAACTTCTGCATAGTTCATACGGTCAGTATCACGTAACACTGGCACTACAAGACCACGATCAGAAGAAACCGCAACACCGATATCGTAGTAACCATGATAAATAATATCATCACCGTCAATTGATGCATTGACTGCTGGATAGCGTTTAAGCGCTTCAGTTGCTGCTTTTACGAAGAATGACATAAAGCCAAGACGCGCACCATGACGTTTTTCAAATGCGTCTTTATATTGCTTACGCATCTCCATCACTGGTTTCATGTTCACTTCGTTAAACGTTGTTAACATTGCAGTTTCTTGAGTTGCAGACAATAAACGCTCAGCCACACGCTTACGAAGACGCGTCATTGGAACACGTTTTTCAATACGCTCACCAACCGCAACACTTAATGGTTGTGCAGCAGGTTTAGTTTGATGATTAGCTACATCTTCCTTGGTGATACGACCGCCACGACCTGTACCTTGTACATCAGCAGGATTTACACCTGATTCAGTCAATGCCTTACGAACTGCTGGAGCTTGATCTGCAACAGGTTGTGAACGCTCAACCACTGGCGCCGCACCTGCTTCAGTTTTAGCCGCAGCTTGTTCTACTTTCTCTTCGCTTTGAACTGCTTGAGTCGATGATGCACCTGAAACTGCACCTTCTTCAAACTGTGCAATCACTTCATCAGAAAGAACCGTGTCGCCTTCATTTTTAACAATCGAAGTAATTTGACCATCGGCAGGAGCAACAACTTCTAAGACAACTTTGTCAGTTTCAATATCACAGATCACTTCGTCACGTGATACCGCTTCCCCTACTTTTTTATGCCATGTCGCAATTGTCCCGTCCGCAACTGACTCTGGGAATACCGGTGCTTTGATTTCGGTTGCCATTATTTAGTCTCTCCTGATTGGTCAGCCTGAATTGCAAGTGCATCATTGATGAGCTGAGCCTGTTGTTTTGCATGCAAGTAAGCTGAACCACAAGCCGGTGCAGCAGAAGCTTCACGACCTGCGTAGCTAATACGGATTTGTTTACCAGATTTTAATACATCATCATATAAACGAGGTGCGATGAATAACCATGCGCCTTGGTTCTTCGGCTCTTCTTGACACCAAACCAACTCTTTCACGTTTGGATATGCTGCCAGAATTTCCGCCAAACGTTGTTCTGGATATGGATACAATTGTTCAATACGTACAATTGCAACATTGTTCAATTCTGCTTCACGACGTTTTTCAAGCAAGTCATAATAAACTTTACCACCACATAACACGATGCGGGTAACGTCAGATTTATTCACTTGATCGACTTCATCAATCACAGTCTGGAATGTCCCAGTGGCGAGCTCATCTAAAGTTGAAGTTGCCAATTTATGACGAAGTAATGATTTTGGTGACATGACGATCATTGGCTTACGAATTGGACGAACAGCCTGACGACGTAATGCATGGAAAATTTGTGCTGGTGTTGTAGGGGTTAATACCTGCATATTTTCTTCAGCACATAACTGCAAGAAACGCTCTAAACGTGCAGAAGAATGTTCAGGACCCTGACCTTCATAACCATGTGGAAGTAGCATGGTTAAACCACACACACGTTCCCATTTGGTTTCACCAGATGCGATAAACTGGTCAATCACGACCTGCGCACAGTTAGCAAAGTCACCAAATTGCGCTTCCCAGATGATCAAACCATGTGGAATTGTGGTTGCATAACCATATTCAAATGCAAGAACTGCTTCTTCTGAAAGAAGCGAATCATAAATGGCAAAACGTGGCTGATTTTCTTTGACATGACATAATGGAATATATGTCGAACCATCTGCCTGATTATGTAATTTGGCATGACGATGCGAGAACGTACCACGACCAACGTCTTCACCTGTAATACGAACCAGATAGCCTTCATCTACCAGCGTTGCATAAGCTAAAGTTTCAGCAGCACCCCAGTTCAGTGGCATCTCACCTGTTTGCATTTTCAGACGGTCATCAATCACTTTAGACACTTGACGTTGCATCACAAAGCCTTCAGGCAATTTACGCATGCCTTCGCCTAATTCTTTCAAGCGATTGATATCGAATGTGGTATCCCAAACATCGGTATAGTCATGACCTAAGTAAGGTTTCCAGTCCACAAACATTTTAGTGTTCGGCTCGAGTACCAATGCATTGGCAACATGATTACCTGCTTCAAGATCTGAACGATAATCTTCAACCATTTTGTCTGCTTCAGCACGATCAAGAATTTTTTCCTGAACTAACTGATCTGCATACAAAGTACGTGTTGTTGCTTTCTTATTAATGACTTGATACATCAATGGCTGAGTTGCAGATGGCTCATCTGCTTCGTTGTGACCACGACGACGATAACAGAATAGATCAATCACGACATCTTTACGGAAAGTATGACGGAAGTCATGTGCCAGCTGTGCAATAAATGCAACTGCTTCAGGATCATCCCCATTGACATGAAAAATTGGAGATTGAACCATTTTCGCCACATCGGTACAGTATTCAGTAGAACGTGCATCACGTGGATCAGAAGTGGTGAAACCGACTTGGTTATTGATGATGATATGAACTGTACCACCCACTGTATAACCACGGGTTTGTGACATCTGGAAAGTTTCCTGATTCACACCCTGACCTGCAAAGGCAGCATCACCATGAACAATGATCGGAAGTACATCATCACCACCGATGTCACGGCGACGAACTTGACGTGCGCGAACCGAACCTTCAACCACAGGTCCAACAATTTCCAAATGAGACGGGTTAAATGCCAAAGCCAAATGCACTTCACCACCTGGTGTCATGACATTTGATGAAAAACCTTGGTGATACTTCACGTCACCCGAGCCTTTTTTATGCAGCGCTTTACCTTCAAACTCACCGAAAAGTTCAGCTGGGTTTTTACCCAAGATATTCACCAGTAGATTGAGACGACCACGGTGTGGCATACCAATCACAACTTCTTTACAACTGACTGAACCTGCACGCTGGATGATTTCGTTCATCATAGGAATGAAAGATTCACCACCTTCCAAACCAAAACGTTTTGCACCCACGTATTTATTGCCGAGGTATTTTTCCAGACCTTCCGCAGCAGTTAAGCGTTCTAAAAAGCCTTTTTTCTGGTCTTTGTTAAAATTAAACTGACCACGCGCCCCTTCAAGGCGTTGTTGAATCCAGCGCTTTTCTTTGGTATCCACAATGTGCATATATTCTGCACCAATAGAACCACAGTAAGCAGCTTCCATGGCATTAACCATTTCACCAAGCGTGGCTTCTGTCTTACCAATCGCCAAGTTACCCGTATTAAACACGGTATCAAGATCAGATTTGGTTAAACCATGGGCAGCCAAGTCAAGGTCTGGTACGTCTTCGCGTTTTGCAAGACCAAGTGGATCTAGTTTAGCTTTTTGGTGACCACGGTTACGATACGCAGCAATCAGTTGTAACACACCAATTTGACGACGTTCATGTTCAGTACTTACTGTACTTTGAACCACTGGTTGAACGCGACTAGAATTACGACCAAGTAAAAGGAACTGCTCACGCACTGAACCATGAGGTTGGTCACCTTTAGGGAATTTATCGAAATACTGGCGCCAATCCTCATCGACGGAGGTTGGGGAGGATAGGTACTGCTCGTAAAGCTCTTCAATATACGCTGCACTATCAGCGGAAAGTTCAGTGTCAAGACGCAATGCGTCAGCAACTTCTTGCATTTGTGGACCCATTTCCTATTGCAAAAACATTACGGGTTGCCTTTTAAGCACACCCATGATTGATAACACCAAAATTGTAAAATGGCATTAAACACCCAATTGGCACTTTGTCCAGTCGGTACGTTATTACTACATTAGATTTAACCCAATGTAATCAATGAATCATAACGCCCTTTTTGGCATCATCACTCAAGTTTATACTCGACAAAGCCGAGCAATTTTTGCAAATCATCTTGGAAAAAATAAATCATGATTTAGCTTTTCTAAAATGACTTTTTTACATAAAAATTAAGCACAATACTCAGATCGTGCCTGCAAGAGCACTGCTATTATTATGCTCTTTTTTCATATAAAGATTTGTGTCAAATCGTATCATGTTCTCAACATTCAATTGATTTTTTTGACACATACCATCTATAAATCAGCGAAATACACAGGCCAATTTCTCAACTAATATATGGTGCCTTCTATTCAAAAATACAACCCTTTAGACTAAAGTCGATTCATTTTTTATAAAATAAATCTTGGCTGTTAATATTTTAACCAATCCCCATCGATGCACTGAAAACAACCTACTTTGCCTCAGCATTTATGGCCTTAATCACCCCTGTTTACATAGGCATGATACGTACTATTTTCAAGAAAAAAAGAACAGCAGCAAATGTCGATTAAGATTCCAAACTTACAACAGCAATGAAACTTTCTAAATAAAAAAAAGCGCACATGATGCATGTACGCTTTTTCTGCCGCATCAAACGAATTAACCCGCTTGATCAAGCAACATATTACGGATGTGACCAATCGCCTTGGTTGGGTTCAACCCTTTAGGACAAACAGATACACAGTTCATAATCCCTTTACAACGGAACAAACTGAACGGATCGTCAAGACGAGCCAAACGATCTTGAGTTGCTGTGTCACGCGAGTCGATAATGAAACGGTAAGCATTTAGCAATGCAGATGGCCCCAAGAATTTATCCGGGTTCCACCAGAACGATGGACATGATGTTGAACAACATGCACAAAGAATACATTCATACAAACCATCCAAATGTTCACGCTCTTCAGGAGACTGTAAACGCTCTTTGGGTGGCGCAGGCTGATTATTAATCAAGAACGGCTGAATTTTGTCATATTGATCATAGAATTGGTTCATATCAACCACCAAATCTTTAATCACAGGCAAACCTGGTAATGGACGAATCACGATTTTTTCTGGCAAATCGTTCAAGTTCCACAAACATGCCAAACCATTCTTACCATTGATATTGACACCATCAGAACCACAAATCCCTTCACGACAAGAACGACGGAAAGTTAGTGTTTCATCCTGCACTTTGAGCGCAAGCAAGGCATCAAGCAACATACGATGCTTGTCAGTCAGCTCAAGCTTATAAGTTTGCATGTACGGCGCTTTATCCTTATCAGGATCATAGCGGTAGATTTCGAATGTACGAGTACCTCTACTCATCTTTTATTCTCCTGATTAGAATGTACGTGGTGCAGGTGGAATCGCGTCAACAGTCAGCGGGCTATAGCGCACTGGTTTATACTCAAGACGGTTATCTGCCGAATACCAAAGTGTATGCTTCATCCACTCATCATCACGACGACCATATGGGTAGTTTGGATGATCAGGTGGTAACTCATAGTCTACAACTGTATGCGCACCACGACACTCTTTACGTGCAGCAGCCGAAATCAAAGTCGCTTTCGCAACTTCATACAAGTTTTCAACTTCCAAAGCTTCAACACGAGCAGTGTTAAATACTTTAGATTTGTCTTTGAGATGAATATTGCGAACACGTGGAGCAATCGCAAGAATTTGTTTTACACCTTCATCCAGTAACTCTTGAGTACGGAATACTGCTGCATGGTTTTGAACAATTTCACGAATCTCATCGGCAACTTCTTGTGCATTTTCACCAGAAGTTGAGTCATCTAAATGACGGATACGTTTCAGCGTATTTTCCAGCACATTGGTAGGAAGTGGTGAGTAATCATCACCGTGATGTTTAGTCACATAGTCAATGATATGTTCACCCGCAGCTTTACCAAATACCACAAGGTCAAGCAATGAGTTGGTACCTAAACGGTTAGCACCATGAACTGATACACAAGAACATTCACCAATTGCATAAAAGCCCTTAACAGGTTTTACGAAATCAGGACAGTTAGTCTCAAAAGTATATTCTTTAGTGTCGTTGTTATAGTTGGTTTCCAAATGCAGATTTTCTGTTGCAACTGGAACCACAACCTGACCATGAATATTGGTCGGGATACCACCCATTTGATAATGGATCGTAGGTACAACTGGAATTGGCTCTTTGGTGATGTCCACATTCGCGAATTTTTTACCAATCTCAAATACAGATGGTAAACGCTTCATGATAGTTTCCACACCCAAGTGAGTCATATCGAGTAAGATATAATCTGCTTTAGGGCCACAACCACGACCTTCTTTAATTTCCTGGTCCATAGAGCGTGAAACGAAGTCACGTGGAGCCAAATCTTTCAGGGTCGGAGCATAGCGTTCCATGAACGGTTCGCCGTCTTTGTTACGAAGGATTGCACCTTCACCACGACAACCTTCAGTTAACAGTACGCCTGCACCTGCCACACCTGTTGGGTGGAACTGCCAGAATTCCATATCTTGCAATGGAATACCTGCACGTGCCGCCATACCCAAGCCATCACCTGTGTTGATGTAAGCATTGGTTGATGCACGATAAACACGACCAGCACCACCTGTAGCAAACAGAGTTGCTTTGGCTTGGAATACTGCAACATTACCAGTTTCCTGATCATAAGCAGTTACACCAAGTACATCACCTTCTTCATTACGAATAAGATCTAAAGCGATCCATTCTACGAAGAATTGAGTGCCCATTTTGACGTTGCTTTGATAAAGCGTATGTAACAGCGCATGACCTGTACGGTCAGCAGCAGCACAAGCACGTGGAACTGGCTTGTCACCATAGTTTGCAGAGTGACCACCAAACGGACGTTGGTAAATTGTACCATCGGCATTACGGTCAAAAGGCATACCCAAGTGTTCAAGTTCATAAACCACTTTTGGTGCTTCACGCGTCATAAATTCAATCGCGTCTTGGTCGCCTAACCAGTCAGAACCTTTTACGGTGTCATAAAAGTGGAAATGCCAGTTATCTTCTTGCATATTACCTAACGATGCGCCAATACCGCCCTGAGCAGCAACGGTATGCGAACGTGTCGGGAATACTTTGGTCAATACGGCAACTTTTAAACCAGCTTGAGCAAGCTGATAAGCTGCACGCATACCTGAACCACCACCACCTACGATGACAGCATCGAACGTGAGGTTTTGGATATTTGAATAATCTTCTTTAGGGGTAATCGCGCCCATGATGTCTTCCTATCAATTCGCCCAGAAAATCTGGATTCCCCAGATCACAAATACAAACACTGCAATAATCACAGCTGATGTAAGTACCAGACGTAAACCTGAAGCTGAAGGACCCATTTGACGAGTAGTTACATAGTCAGTAAATACTTGCCACATCCCAATCCACGCATGTGCAGCCAATGATAAAATTGCAAGTAAAGATAAAATCTTCATTGGCAAGGTCATCATAAAGCCAGACCACTGTTCATAGTTAAAACCACTATGAAGTAAAATCCAGCCCAAAATCACCACGGTATAAACCGCTAACACGACTGCACTCACACGCTGGATAAACCAATCGCGAGAACCTGAACCTGTTAAACCTGTAGCACTTTTCATTAGAACATAATCCATACGAATGCTGCGAGAATACCAATCACAGACAAGATCAATGAAATTGTAGCAGCAGTACGACCGCTTTGTAGTTCTTCAGCAAAACCAAGGTCAGCAAGTAAATGTTTGATCCCATTAATAAAGTGGAAAATCAAACCCGCTACAAATACCCATACGATGAAACGTACGAAAAAGTTTCCGAAAACGACATTTTTAACGTATTCAAATCCTTCTGGTGAAGATAAAGATTTATCTAGGATCCATAATAGAACGGGAATTAATAAGAATACGATCACACCAGAGAGACGGTGTAAGATTGATGCAATAGCCACGGGTGAGCGTAAGTTTACCGCTAACACCTGACCCATGGACAAATTGACAGGTCTGTTGCTTTTCACAGCGGGCATCCTGTAGGTAAAAACTCCAGCCGGAGTTTGTTGGAATTAATTCGAAGGAAAGCTGGCATTGTCAGGCAAGCAAATGCCTAAACTTAATAAACGACACCGAATTATAAATCGTCATATATCAAAATACAAACGATCACATTTGGCTTTTTTCTAAAAAAATCATTAAATAAGAATCATTCACAGATATGGCGTGAGATTTAGCAACATCAACTTACCACCTCTTTCAGCTATGTCCTTATTTTTTATAAATTAACCATAATATTTTAATTTCGGAGCTACTTTTCAGTGGTCTATAAGCGAGTTAGACTAAAGATGAAATTTATTTTTTAATCGAAATCTCACTATATGATTTTTTATTCATTTTAAAACATGCAACACACTTTTTGCTTAACCTCGCCATATTTCATTTAAAAATACAAAACTTCTTTTTCATACTTTTGACACCACAATCGTATGAGAAAGAGCGACTTATTCTGTGTATAACTCTGAAAACAAACTGTCACTAAATACAATCGAATCAGTAAAACATCTCAGAAAAACTGCTTGTCGTCTCGTATTAGGACGCATTTCTTGGCAAAAGTGGCCACTCAACAAGCTATTTTTTAATCAATTAAACTTCTATTTTTTAATATCCACTTTTTTTTAGTGGTGGAATTTACACTGATAAAAGTCCACTCAATGCAAAGCTAAGTTATCGGATTTCATTCATTTTAAGTAAAAATTGGCATTTTGTTTCAGATTAAAAAACTGCCTAGCACATAATAAATTTGCTTACAATTTACTCCTGAGGACTGATTTTTTTCTGCACCTCGTCATAAATTTGACTTATTATAGCCCGTCGAGACTGTGATTTTATTCAGTTTTTTCTGAGTAATGCACATGGAATATCTCCCTATGGATCAAGTGTTTTTCATCCATAAGTATGATTGACAAAATCACAGTAGCCTCTAATCTTATAGCAATTTTTGACCCCGTCTGATTCGCGAATGAAAAGATTAGTACTTCGAGTCAGATTAACATTCACCAGGACAGGAGATCTATTGAATGTCTGAAGCAACTGGCAAAAAAGCCGTATTACAGCTTGATGGCAAAGAAATTGAATTACCAATTTACAGCGGCACATTGGGCCCAGATGTAATCGACGTTAAAGATGTATTGGCCTCAGGTCACTTTACTTTTGATCCTGGTTTTATGGCGACTGCCTCTTGTGAATCAAAGATCACATTCATTGATGGTAACAAAGGTATTTTGTTACACCGTGGTTACCCAATTGATCAACTTGCAACGCAAACAGATTATTTGGAAACTTGCTACCTTCTTCTCAATGGTGAGCTACCAAACCAAGAGCAAAAAGAAGATTTTGACAAAAAAGTTCGTGCCCATACGATGGTTCACGATCAAGTTAGTCGCTTCTACAATGGTTTCCGCCGTGATGCACACCCAATGGCAATCATGGTTGGTGTCGTAGGTGCTTTATCTGCGTTCTATCACAATCAGCTTGATATCGAAGATGTTAATCATCGCGAAATTACAGCAGTTCGCTTAATTGCTAAAATTCCTACTCTTGCAGCATGGAGCTACAAGTACACTGTAGGTCAACCATTTATGTATCCACGTAACGATTTAAGTTACGCTGAAAACTTCCTATACATGATGTTTGCTACTCCTGCTGATAAAGATTACAAAGTTAATCCAGTGCTTGCTAAAGCTATGGATCGTATCTTTACTTTGCATGCTGACCACGAACAAAATGCATCTACATCTACTGTACGTTTAGCGGGTTCAACTGGCGCAAATCCATACGCATGTATTTCTGCCGGTATCTCTGCACTTTGGGGTCCTGCGCATGGTGGTGCGAACGAAGCAGTACTGAAAATGCTTGATGAAATTGGTAGCGTAGAAAACGTTGCTGAGTTCATGGAAAAAGTAAAACGTAAAGAAGTGAAACTCATGGGCTTCGGTCATCGTGTTTATAAAAACTTCGATCCACGTGCTAAAGTCATGAAACAAACTTGTGACGAAGTGCTTGCTGCATTGGGTATTAACGATCCACAACTTGCACTTGCCATGGAACTTGAACGTATTGCACTTTCTGATCCATACTTCATTGAGCGTAACTTGTATCCAAACGTAGACTTCTATTCAGGTATCATTCTTAAAGCGATTGGTATCCCAACAACCATGTTTACGGTTATTTTTGCTCTTGCTCGTACTGTAGGCTGGATCAGCCACTGGTTAGAAATGCACAGCGCAGCTTACAAAATCGGTCGCCCTCGTCAGCTTTATACTGGCGAAACTCAGCGCGACATCAAACGTTAATTTTCAAGCGAAAATTCAACGTCAAAAAAAGACCGCTTTTGCGGTCTTTTTTATTGTTCAAAACTTAGTTATTAAATTTTAACTGATTAGAAACAATCAGGTATTACGATACATACTGCAAGAAGGCTGGGTGTTTTGCTGCAAACGGTGAATCTTTCTTTGTTCTGCTGCTTCAAAACGACAGCGCTTCAAATCATTATCCAGTTTTAAGCAAGGGACTTGTTGAGGTTTACCGTTTTCGTCAACGGCTACCATAGTAAAGTAGCAACTGTTGGTATGACGAATCGTTCTTTTTCGAATGTCTTGTGCTTCAACACGAATCCCTATTTCCATTGAGGTTCGACCCACATGATTCACACACGCCATAAAAGTGACCAACTCGCCCACATAAATTGGCTCTTTGAACGTAACTTTATCTACTGATAGAGTCACCACGTAGCTGCCTGAATAACGACTTGCACAAGCATAAGCGACTTGGTCAAGTAGTTTTAAAATTGTTCCACCATGAACATTCCCTGAAAAATTTGCCATATCAGGAGTCATTAGCACTGACATTGCCAACTCGGCTTGCTCATCCGAAGCCTGAGTAATTTGATCTAATGGAGACATTTAACGGACTCTATGAAACAATAACATAAGCGTCTTATTATGATCCCTTTTTGCTAAGAAAAAAATGTCTAGATCGGCAAATCAACGGATTATTTAATATAACTGAAAATGAGTATTATTTATAACCGACTTCCTTTCATACGTTTCTTTTATTTCTCCCTACAGTCCCAAAATAAAGAGGGTTTAAATCATTATGAAACAAGTCTAATCATTAAAGTGACTTTAAAATCTTATAATCGATTGATCCATGATCAAAACTTTTTAATTCTAAACAAAGCCTAAATAGTGCTATTAATACCAACGCTGTTTTAAAATAAAACTCAGGTCAGTATGAAAATATAACAACCTGAGTTTTATATTTTAACCCGTAACAGGAATATCTCTGATCACTCCAACAATGCCTGTAATAATCATATCAATTGCAATGGTTCCAATGAGTAAGGCAGACAACCGCCCGACAATATCCACATAACGATCGATATATTTAGCATGTTTATAGCGTAAATGATCGTGCGCAAATTTCATCAGAATTAATAGACTACAGGTAATGGCAAGAGTGAATGCGATAATCAGTGCTGCTCCACCAATCGGTAAACCGATGCCAGTCACAACAGCCGCACTAATGGTTCCTGGCCCGATCATAAACGGCATAGCAATGGTGCCTGCCAAATGTTCAGGCGCGCCGCGCATCTCGCCGATAGTATCCGCACCCTGAAACACATAGCGATAGCCAATCACCAAAAAGATGAGTCCACCAAAAATCTGGAAAGCCTCAAAACGTACATTGAGATATTTACTAAAGATGGTTTCGCCTCCCCATGCAAATAGCATAAATACCACGAAAGCGATCACGCATCCTTGAATCAGTGCCCTGTTAAACACTTTGGCTTCCGAATTTCGGATCATGCCCACCATATAAATGCTCATCAAAAAGGGATTGAGCAAAGAAAAAAACAAGGCAAAGGAATGAATATACGGCTTTAACATTCAAGGGCTCTCCTAAGCTTTAGGATCTGGAAAAAGCGGACGATTACCGGGACTAATCCGATTAATATGTAAGAAAGTCATGTGTCGTTCATAACGATCCAGAATGTCATTAATGACCTGTTCTCTGGTATAACCTACAAGATCATTACCCTGTGAACCTTCATATAAATAAGTTTCCAAACGATAATAAAACTGTTTTCCGCGCTTGCCACGCTCACTAAAGTTTGGCGCGATATAGCGTACAGGCCAGATCTGGTAGATAAAGTTCTGCTCTTCTTCCAGATGAATGGTGATATCCAGATGATACAACTCTGCATCTTCTTCAAGTGGAACTTCGGTAACATCAACTTGAATAGCCCGTTTCTGCAACTCTTCAGTCACCGCCACAACGGCTGGACGACAGATTTCATTCAGCATTTTTTTGGTTTCAAATGTTCCTGGATGATGCATAACTCGGGACAAACGCTTTTTCCAATTTAAAATATCTACGTTTCCGACGACAGGGGCAGCATTTAAACTGGCACTGGCTTGCCGATAATCTTCAAGTCTTAAAGATTTATAAAGACCCGCCATCACCAAAAATATTACAAAACTAAACGGCAGTCCCATAATAATGGTGGCATTTTGTAGTGCGGTAATGCCGTTGGTCATCAGCATCGCTAAGGTGAGTAAACCGATTGCAACAGCCCAAAACACACTGAGCCAGCGCGGCGCATCATGATCAATATTGGTAAATTGCGTGGTAAAGTTACCCAATACTAGCGCACCCGAATCCGCGGATGTCACATAAAATAGTAAGCCTGTAATGGTTGCAACACCTGCAATAAACGGAAACCACGGATATTGAGCCAATAAATCATAAAAACCATGTGCTGGATTAGATAGTACCGTTTCAGCCAGTGCAATATTGCCGTCGAAAATAACGTTGTGTAATGCACTATTCCCAAAAATAGATAACCAAGTGAGAGTAAATAAAAGTGGAATAATTAAGGTTCCTGACACAAACTCACGGATGGTACGACCACGTGAAATACGTGCTAGGAATAGCCCTACAAATGGCGACCACGCCACCCACCATGCCCAGAAAAACAGCGTCCAGCTATTCATCCATTCTTTGGGTTGATTAAATGCAAAGCTTTCCAGCGCCAGACTTGGGAACCGGCTGAGATAATCCCCCACATTTTGAACAAGCGCATTGAGTAAAAATTCAGTATTGCCTAAAAACAAAATAAACAACATCAGCCCAATCGAGACATAAATATTGATCTCAGATAAAATTCTTAAGCCTTTATTGACACCAGACGTGACCGAAATAATGGTGATAATGACTGCCACTAAAATGAGCGCAGTTTGAATCCATAAATTTTCAGGTAAATCGAATAATACGTGTAAGCCATAATTCAGCTGAACCACACCAATACCACAAGTCGTTGCGATACCAAATATCGTTCCAATCACCGCAGCGGTATCCACACTATGACCAATCGGCCCATTAATTTTTTTACCAAAAATTGGATATAAGGCAGAACGAATGGTGAGTGGCAAGTTATAGCGATAACTGAAATAGCCCAGTGCCATCCCAATGAGGGCATACATACACCAGCCTGTTAAGCCATAATGAAAGAGTGTCCAGACCATACCTTGACGTGCAGCTTCATAGGTTTGCCCCTCTCCCACTGGCGGATGCATATAGTGCGATAATGGTTCAGCCACTGAGAAAAACATCAAATCGATACCAATGCCCGCAGAGAATAGCATGGCTGACCAGCTTAATAAGCTAAACTCAGGCTTGGAATGTTTTGGACCCAATTTAATATTGCCATAACGTGAGCAGGCGATAAAAATCACAAACACCATATATAAGGTGGCAGCCAGCAGATAGTACCAGCTAAAGGTTGAACTGACCCAACCTAAAACTGCGTTTAATGCATGATTGGCAAAGTCATTAAATAAAATCGTGGTCAGTGAAAATATTAAAATAATAAGGGCAGAAACATAAAAGACCACACGATTTAAACGATCTTTTGGATGAGTCTCTTGATCATCGACTGCTCTTGGATTATCTGTTGCCATACAATCCTCAAGTAAATTTTAGAAAATTAAAAAAAAGTTAAATGCTCAATATCAGTGAATAGACTTAATCCATTCAAGCTTAGACCACAGCAGGATGTAGGCTTGTAATAGATTCTTCAATTACGATATCGCCACCGATTGACTCCATGATTGGATATCTGCATTTACAAATCCAGATATTCTATGTATAGAAAATGCAAAGGATTTTTCCGAGATGCGCAATCGAACATCGCGTTAAAGCAACATCATCGACTGCCACATATTTAAAAATAACTCTTTGCCTCTTCCACACCTTGTTGCAACAATTTTACGATACAATCATAACGCTTATTGATTGAACGTTCAATCAATAAGCGTTATGATAAAAAAATGCGATCATGTTCTATAACCAACTGATTGAAGCAAAACCTTATATTTTTAAGGACATACATGAACAAACGCCAAGTTAAACCTGAGCATGTGCGCCGTGAAGAAATTATCAACGCCGCCTATGACGTGATTTATGAAGTGGGATTATCCAATACCACCATTGCTCAAATTGCAAAAAAAGCCCAACTTTCAGTGGGGATTGTGAGTCATTATTTTGGTGATAAACAGGGTTTAATTAATGCCTGTATGTTGGAAATGCTGAATGTATTACGAGGTAAAACCGCTCAATACAAAGCAGAACTCAGCGACTCTGACCCTCAGAACATGATTAAAGCAATTATTGATTCAAACTTTGACATTAGTCAGATCAATCAAAGAGCGATGCGCATCTGGCTAGATTTTTGGTCGGCCAGTATGCATATGCCCGAATTGGGACGATTACAACGCATTAATGATCAACGCTTGTATTCCAATCTGAAATTTCATTTTCTGAAATTACTTCCCGAGGATCAGGCCAGTATCGCGGCTCGTGGTCTTGCCGCTTTGATTGATGGTTTATGGTTACGTGGAAGTTTAAATGGCGATGCGGAATTTGATGCGACAATGGCACGTTCGATTGCTTATAACTATGTCGATACACAGCTCAAGCTGATGAAACACACAAGGCAGGAGAGACAAAATGAGTGATGTAAAACTTCATCGTTTATATATCCATGGACAATATGCAGATGCAAGCAGTGGCAAAACATTTGATAGCATCAACCCTGCAACAGGTAAAGTCATTGCCACCATTCAACAAGCCTCTCAAGCAGATATTGAAGCTGCGGTAAAAAGTGCAACTGAAGGTCAAAAAATCTGGGCAAGTAAAACTGCGATTGAACGCTCACGCATTCTGCGCCGTGCAGTCGATATTTTACGTGAACGTAATGATGAACTGGCTCATTTAGAAACACTGGATACTGGCAAGGCTTTTAGCGAAACCTCTACAGTGGATATTGTCACTGGTGCAGATGTACTTGAATATTATGCAGGACTGGTGACTGCAATTCAGGGCGAACAGGTTCCACTACGTGAAAGCAGTTTTTTTTATACTCGCCGTGAACCTTTAGGTGTGGTTGCTGGTATTGGCGCATGGAACTACCCCATCCAGATTGCACTTTGGAAATCTGCCCCTGCCCTTGCTGCGGGCAATGCCATGATTTTTAAACCGAGTGAAGTAACACCGCTCACGGCATTTAAACTTGCTGAAATTTATACAGAAGCTGGACTGCCTAATGGCGTGTTTAATGTAGTGCAAGGCGCTGGCGGTGAAATTGGGCAATGGCTGACTGAGCATCCTGTGATTGAAAAAATTTCGTTTACAGGTGGTGTAGAAACAGGCAAAAAAGTCATGGCGAGTGCTGCGGGTTCCACGCTAAAAGAAGTCACCATGGAGTTGGGTGGAAAATCACCACTCATCATCTGTGAAGATGCGAATCTTGATCGTGCTGCTGATATTGCTGTGATGGCTAACTTCTTTAGTTCAGGTCAAGTCTGTACCAATGGTACACGCGTCTTTATTCCACAATCGCTAAAGTCTGATTTTGAACAAGCAATAATTGAACGGGTTCAACGGATTCGCATCGGTGATCCAATAAATGCGGACACCAATTTTGGCCCGTTGACCAGTTTTCCACATATGGAAAAAGTCTTGTCTTATATTGAATCAGGCAAACAACAAGGGGCGACATTACTGATTGGCGGTGAACGTGCAACAACGGGTTCATTAGCACAAGGTGCGTATGTTTTACCCACTGTATTTGCAAACTGTACTGATGACATGAAGATTGTACAGGAAGAAATCTTTGGTCCCGTCATGAGCATTTTGGCTTATGACACGATTGAAGAAGCCATTCAACGCGCTAACAATACTAATTTTGGTTTGGCTGCGGGTGTCGTGACTCAAGATATTTCTCAGGCGCATCGCCTGATTCATCAGCTTGAAGCAGGCATTTGCTGGATCAACACATGGGGTGAATCCCCTGCCGAAATGCCTGTAGGCGGTTATAAACAGTCAGGCGTCGGTCGTGAAAACGGGATTTCAACGCTCAATCATTATACCCGCACCAAGTCGATTCAAGTTGAACTGGGTGATTATCAAAGCGTGTTTTAACCCATTTTATACTCTTTGTATTTTTCTTTTATTTTCCTCAAAACATCTGCTGTCAATGCTGCTCAGGCAGCTTGACGCCTACAATATTAAGGAATAGTAATGACAACTCAATCTTACGATTATATTATTATTGGAGCTGGTTCAGCAGGCAATGTACTGGCTGCACGTTTAACTGAAGATGCCCATGTTTCGGTCTTGCTTTTAGAGGCAGGAGGGCCTGACTATCGTCTGGACTTCCGTACTCAGATGCCCGCAGCATTGGCTTATCCATTACAAGGTCGCAGATACAACTGGGCGTATTTGACCGATCCTGAACCGTACATGAATAACCGCCGTATGGAATGTGGTCGGGGTAAAGGCTTAGGCGGGTCATCGCTGATCAATGGTATGTGCTATATCCGTGGTAATGCCATGGATCTTGAAGGTTGGTCAAAACTCAAAGGTCTGGAAAATTGGAGCTATGCCGACTGTCTGCCTTATTATAAAAAAGCAGAAACCCGCGATATTGGTGGCAATGATTATCATGGTGAAAATGGCCCTGTCAGTGTCGCAACGCCTAAACAGGATAATAACGTCTTATTTCATGCCATGGTCGAAGCAGGTGTACAGGCAGGTTATCCTCGAACCGATGATTTAAATGGTTATCAGCAAGAAGGTTTTGGTCCGATGGATCGCACTGTGACCAAAAATGGTCGCCGCTCCAGTACTGCGCGTGGTTATCTGGATCTGGCAAAAGATCGTCCGAATTTAACAATTGCGACCCATGCGACGACCAACAAAATTTTATTTAATGGCAAACAAGCGATTGGTGTTGAATATATTCAAGGTGCCCATCAACATGATTTAAAAAAAGTCTATGCCAATAAAGAAGTGCTGTTGTGTGCGGGCGCAATTGCCTCTCCACAAATCTTACAGCGCTCTGGTGTGGGACAAAGTACCTTTTTAAAATCGATGGATATTGAAGTCATCCATGATTTGCCGGGGGTGGGTGAAAACCTACAAGACCATCTGGAAATGTATTTGCAATATAAGTGTAAACAACCTGTATCGCTCTACCCTGCGCTCAAATGGTATAACCAACCTGCCATTGGCGCAGAATGGCTGTTTTTAGGTAAAGGCATTGGAGCAAGCAACCAGTTTGAGGCAGGTGGGTTTATCCGTTCTTCAGATGAGTTTGCATGGCCAAATATTCAATATCACTTTTTACCAGTTGCGATCAACTACAATGGCAGTAATGCCGTTAAAGAACATGGCTTTCAAGCCCATGTGGGCTCCATGCGTTCTCCATCACGTGGTCGTATCAAACTAAAATCCAAAGATCCATTTGAACATCCAAGTATTTTGTTTAACTACATGTCCACTGAACAGGACTGGCAGGAATTTCGTGCGGCGATCCGTATTACTCGTGAAATTATGCATCAGCCCGCGCTTGATCCATATCGCGGTGAAGAAATCAGTCCAGGCAAACAACTTTCGAGTGATGCTGAGCTGGATGACTTTGTACGCAATCATGCTGAAACCGCCTACCATCCATCATGTAGCTGCAAAATGGGTGAAGATGAGATGGCAGTGGTCGACCATCAGGGTCGAGTTCATGGTATGCAAGGCTTACGTGTAGTCGATGCCTCCATTATGCCATTAATCATTACGGGCAATTTGAATGCCACCACCATTATGATGGCGGAGAAAATTGCAGATCAAATTCGTGGGCATGCGCCATTACCACGTTCCGAAGCACCTTTTTATCGCGCCTAATTCATCCTGATCAATCATCGGACTAATTTACCCCCATGTTCGATGATTGAAATTTTGCATCATCTATCGTACACCTCGTACAATTTCAACGCGTCAATACCTCAGCTGATGTGCATTTTTATTATTTTTTAGACTAAACCTCAAGAAACTACACTTTTCAATTTTCACAATATTATGAATAAAATAAGGATTTTTCTGATATAATTTGTATTTATTGTAAAAATTTAATCATTTCAAATTAAAATTCGATTATTGATATTCATCTCATCTAGAATACGCCTCTATTGGAATGTAGCGGTTATCTAAAAAATTAATGTATTTTAAATAAATAGATTAATTTCCCTCCCTCTAAACTTTAGATGCCGTTACATTCCATTTTTATACCTTTCAAAAAAAGCTAAGCTATTACTCAAGCCTATTAAAGCGCATCATCTGTCCTATTAAAATTTTGTTGATAGTCGTATTAGAGCGTTCATTAGCGAAAGCATCCTGAATGTTAAATAGCTACTCATCCTTTCAAAGCGCAAACTGACCAGCAAATTTAAGACACTTTCTTCACAAATCGACAGTATGATCCCGATCTGAATAGCATTTATGGCTAAAAATCAAACATGCTTTATACATAATTTACATGCGTAAAATAGAACGATTATTTTGAAAAGAATATGCTAAACACATGTCATAAAACGTAGAGGAATAAAATGAATATGGCGAGAATAAACAGCATTTCGCATAAGTTTTATTCTGTAATCTATCTGTTAATCATCACCATTATCGGGGTCGTTTGTGCTTTAAACGCAACTTACGATGTCATGATTGGAGGCACTCCGTTTTATTTTTTTGCTATTGTGGTGCTTGCACTTCAGAGTATTTTTGCACTGCGTGAATCTGAAAGAAGTCGTAATCTAGCTGGTTTAGGCTTGATTCTATTGGTCATCGGGCTGATTTATAGTTATGGATTTATGTTTTTAACCCATCTTAAAGCAATTGCATTATTGCCATCAGTTTGTTTGACATTGTTCGGCATTCCTTCTATTGCCCAACATCCGCAAAAACTTCATTTACTCAAAGCCATACTGTTATGCTCACTAATTGCTTTGGCAGCGGTTCAATATTATGAACTTAGCTTGCTCAAAGGCTATTATGATTCACTTCCTTATAACGGTAGCTGGCAACATTATGGTGCCTTATGACAGGTCATTTTCCGTCCTGTCATAACATACCTCATTGTATTGATCGACTAAAAATATTTAAGCCATGTAATATGCTTATTCGCATGCTTATAGCTTGAAAATGCCTTAACCGCTGGATAAAGCAGACAGATCAAAAATAATGTGATGATCCATAATTGAGCTACCCCAGAAACTGAAAAATAGCCTGATTCATTTGCTCCCCACCATAGTTCAGAGATCACATATAGCAGTTTGAGCACATATAAATGTAGTAGATAAAAAAACATTGGTACTGAACCAAACACCACCAGCACTTTCAAAAAAGGCGTTTGAATCCATCGCTCAAAGGCAATCAGAACGATCAATCCAATCCCGACATTCCACAAAATGAACAATAAAGAAGGTGGATATTTGGTCAAGTTAAAAAAGCTCATTAGACTCAATGTCAATGAATCATAACTTTGCCAAGCTTCATCCCCATAGACATTTAGCAAACGAAGCAATACAATGCTCAACATCGCAATCAAGATCAAATAATAATCACGTTGCTGCGCATTAAATTTGGGCTGAAAAAACTGCCCTAAACAGTACCCAAATAAAATCACACCCACCCACGGTAATACGGGGTATGACGTTCTGACTCGCAACCCTTCAAATTCAATCCAGCCCCGCTCGTGCAGAATCAACCAGAGAGGTTCAAGTATTGGAATATCTTTAAAGCTTATTTGATCTAGCAAATTATGACCAAAAATGATCAACAACCCGACACTGAGTAAAATCTTTTTAGGTTGCCCGATACACATTGACAAGATCACCATACTCAGACCAATTGCCCAGATCACTTGTAAATAAATCACCTCTGGAGGAAAAGTAGCTGTCCATGCAAAATTAACCAAGGTGAATTCCAGCAAAATTAAAAACAAACCACGTTTCAATAAAAAATGACGGGTTTGTTCAATGCTCTGAGTTTTCATCTGAAATAAAAAAGCCGACATTCCCGTAAGCAAAACGAATACAGGTGCACATAAATGTGCCAAAAACCTGCTCCAAAAAAGTGCAGGCTCTGTTTCAGTGACATTTATTGGATCACTGACCTGTTTATCTAAATAAAATGTTTCACGAACATGATCCAGTAACATGATCATAATCACTAAACCGCGTAATGCATCGATAGATTGGAGACGTGGAATATTTTTTGCTTGTGGCATAAACGTTATAGCTTCAATTTTTGAAATGTTATATTATTTCAAAAGTTGTTTTTTGTCATGTTTATCGAGGGGTTTATGCAGCATAAATATCGTCTGCTGTCGTCATTTATTGGCTTTTCTTTTCTTTCTGGTCTCAGTTGGGCCGATTCTCCAAATAATGTTCTTTCTACCATCACCCTACAGGCTGATCAAAATCAGGAAAATGAAAAAACCACCTCTGCCGCAAGTAAATTTTCACATGATGTTTTAGATATTCCTTTTAGTCGTAGCTATCTTTCACAGGACATTTTAAAACAACAAGATAGTCAACGTATTGAAGATGCAATTCATCTGGTCAGTGGTGTCTTTGCACAAAATAATTATGGCGGTGGCTTTTGGGATAATTACTCTTTTCGTGGTTTTGCAACGGATCCTAATCTTGGCGCAGCCAGTATCCGAAATGGCTTAAGCGTAAATCGTGGACTCAGTGCGCCACGCGATATGCTCAATATTGAATCTCTGGACTTCTTAAAAGGCCCCGCCGCCGCGCTATACGGTCGTGGTGAAATGGGCGGTCTACTCAATATCACCACAAAAAAGCCACAATGGCAGCCGCAAGGACAACTCAACTTACGTGCCAATACCGAACAACAATATCGTGGTAGTTTTGAATATACTGCGCCACTGAATGATCAACTTGCTTATCGTTTGGCCATTGCCCATGAAGACAATCAAAGCTTTCGTGATGAGGTGAATAGTGAACGCTGGTTTTTTTCACCACAGTTAAGTTGGAAAATCTCTGATCAGACTCAACTGGATTTTGACAGCGAAATCACTCAGCAAAAAGGCACTTTTGATCGCGGGATCAGTGCCTATCAAGGTCAGATTCTGATGAATCCCAAAACCTTTACAGGTGAACCAGACGATGGCGATATGAAATTGAATGATCAGTTTTATCAACTGCGTTTGGCGCATGAATTAAATGATGAATGGAAACTCAATAGTGCCGTCAGTTATAAACAAGGATTGATGAAAGGCTTTTCCACTGAACCTAAATCTTTTGAACCAGATGGTGAAACTTTAAATCGTCAACGTCGTTACCGTGATTATTTCACCAAAGATCTCCTCGCACAGGCTGAGCTTTTAGGTAAGTTGAATACAGACTGGGCGCGTCATGAGATCCTGATCAGTACTGAAGCAGGTCAATTGACTTCTGACCAATATCAGCTACGTTGTGATTATAAATATTCAGGCGCAAGATACTGTGTCAATCAGATCAATGTCTATCATCCTCAATATGGCGTGTATTTACCCAATATGGGGCTGCAAACCAATACCCGTGAACAACAGGACTATTTTGCTTTAAATCTTCAGGATCAAATGTTCTTCGATGATCAATGGAGTCTTTTAGTTGGTACACGTTTCGACCAAGTCAAACAGTCTTTAGATAATTACAAAGCCAATACTTCTACCGATAAAACCTTTCATCAGGCCTCGCCTCGTGCGGGTATAAATTATAAATGGAATGAGCAGTTGTCGTTCTATACGAATTATGGACACTCTTTCGCCATGAACAGTGGTACAGATGCCAATGGACAAGTGTTTGCACCTGAAAAAGGTGAAAGTTATGAAATCGGAAGTAAATATCAGTTTAATGACACATCCTTATTGAGTCTGGCATTATTTCACATGAAAAAACGAAATGTGCTCACCACCAATCCAAGCGATGCAAATTATCAGTATGCCGCAGGTGAAGCATTAAGTCGGGGCATTGAGGTAGATCTGCAAAGTCAACTCACAGATCAACTGCATTTAATGGCAAACTATGCTTATACCGATGCACAGATTCATAAAGATACAACCATTGCCAAAGGAACTCCGCTCAATAATATTCCTCGCCATAGTGGTAATCTGGCATTAGATTATGTGCTTTTACAACAGGCTATAAAAAAAGCAGGTGTTGGGGCAAATGTACAGTATGTTGGGAAACGTAATGGGACACAAAGCACAGGCTTTGAATTACCCGATTACACCTTGGTCAATTTAAATGCGTATTATGAACCGAATAGCCAGTTACGTTATCAATTCAATATTAACAACGTGTTTGATAAAACCTACTATGTTGAAAGTTATAGTGATCTGTGGATCCAGCCAGGTGATCCGTTAAATGCGTCACTCTCGGTACAATGGACGTTCTGATTTGATTTTGTCACATTTTTCATTCCCAAAAGTTGTCATGTTCAGCATTTGTGTACTTTTGGGAATCACATTGACAGCCTGTCAGCCCCGAGACATTACAGAGCAAAAACCACAATTAGAGACTCAATCAGTTCAAACCACACCATCACATTCTCGTCTTAGTGTTGTTGATTCTTCGGGTTATCGTGTTACGTTGGAGCATCCTGCCCAACGTGTGGTGTGTTTATTTGAGTCGAGTTGTGATGGTTTATATATGCTCAATCAGGGCAATAAAATTGTCGGAATTCCTGCGGAAATTTATCAACAGCCAATGTTATATCACGCATATTCTGTTTTAGACCGACGCATTCAGGCCAAACAGATTCAGAGCCCCTCTCAAGGCAATAATGCGACCAATATCGAAAGTCTATTAATGCTACAACCTGATTTAGTCATTATGGGTGGAGGAGAAAAACAGACCATTGCCCTTCTGCGCAAGTTAGGCATTGCAGTTTATATTATGGAATCTTCGACTTATGCTCAGGTCAAAGAAGAATTATCAAACATTGCGATTTTAACCGATGCAACAGTCCGTGCAAAAACGATACTGCAATATTCAGATCAAAAAATAACGGAGATTCAGCGTAATACTGCAAAACAACCCCATCAGCAAACTATTTATTATGCATGGTCGGGCGGTCGTATTTTTTCGACATCAGGAACTCAATCGATTACCAATGATTTTATCGAATTGGCTGGTGCGAAAAATATTGTGTCGACGAAAACCAATCAACCCAACGTCAACCCAGAAACCTTGATTGAATGGAATCCTGATAATATCGTGCTTTGGAATACCGATCCGCAGTTGATTTATCAACGCCCTGAATTACAAACGCTGAAGTCTGTTCAACGGCGTAGAGTTTTTAATTTAAGCCCTGCTTTTATCTATAATCCTCATACCATCAAAATCGTGTTGACTGCACTTTATTTACATCACCACATTTATACTGACGTGCAATCATCTGACAACATGAAAGAAACCCAATATCAAGTACTGAGTATGTTGTATGGTTCAAAAGCAGCACAAGCCCTGAATGCCCCATGAAATTGATCACTCCCATGAAGATGATGCGTCTTGAATCCATCACCCAATTAAATCCTGTCATTCGATATACTGGCTTTATTGTTTTACCTGTGCTTTGTCTGTTTTGTTCCTTATTAATTGGGCCTAGTCATATTTTAGGTTATCAGGATTATCTGCTCTGGTTCTGGCAAAGTTTGTTTGGTGGAAGCTATATTGCTCCTGAACAATATGCTCTGATGCAGAATATTCTTTGGAATGTGCGCCTACCCAGAATTTTACTCACCTTTATGGTCGGTGCCGCACTGGCGACCGCAGGCAATGGTTTACAGGCTTTATTTCGAAATCCACTGGTGGATTCTTATGTACTCGGTATTTCTTCTGGAGCAGCATTTGGTGCGGCACTGGCGTTGTCTTTTAACTTAAATTCACCTAATTTATTGGCGTTTATTTTTGGTATTGCTGCGGTACTTCTGACTTATTTATTTGCCTATCAAAAACAGGAACAACAAACCTCTTTGGTCATGATTATTTTGGCAGGCATGATTGTTTCAGGGCTGTTTTTGGCAGGATTAACCATCATTCAATATATTAGTGATCCATTTAAATTACAGGCCATTGTGCAATGGACGATGGGTAATTTGCATCAAGCCAATTGGAATAAAGTACAATATGCAGTATTGCCTATTTGTATCGGACTTCTGGGCTTATTTTTAATGCGTTGGCGACTCAATTTGCTCGCACTCGGTACAGAAGAAGCCCAAGCGGTGGGCATCGATCCAAAATGGGAACAAATCTTGCTGATTGGATTGGTCACCTTATGCACCTCTGCTTCTGTGGCTGCCGCAGGGATTATTAGTTTATATGGTTTATTTATGCCCCACATTGTGAGAATACTAGTCGGGCCTGATCATCGTGCAACCATTCCCTGTAATATGATATTGGGCGGCTGTTTTTTATTATTGATTGATAATTTCTCACGTGTTTTATTGAGCTTTGAAATCCCAATTGGAATTTTTACCATGCTGCTTGGCGCACCTTTCTTTTTGCTGCTCATGAAAAGCCAACGGATGAACTGGTCATGATCCATATTCATCAGCTTAACTTTGCTTATGGGCAAAAACAGGTGCTTAAAAATATCGATCTCTCATTTGCTGAACATCAGTTTTCAGTGATCTTGGGGCGTAATGGCTGTGGTAAATCGACCTTGTTTAGACTCATGGCAGGTCTGGAACCTTTACAATGTGGCAGTATTTTATATAAAAGCAAACGTTTAGATCAGTATAAAGGCAAACGTCGTGCCGAACTTTTAGGCTTTTTACCACAATTTCACAAAACCGTTTTTCCCTTTAAAGTCAAAGATGTCGTTTTGACAGGCCGTGCTGCGTTTAGTCATTTTTACCCCACCAAACAGGATGAATATCTGGTCGATCAGGCATTGGAAGAGCTAGATATCGGCCATTTAAAACATCAGGCGTATACTGAGCTTTCGGGCGGTGAACGACAATTGGTGATGATCGCTCGAATATTAGTACAAGCACCCAAAGTGATTTTACTGGATGAGCCAACGAATCATCTCGATGTCTATTATCAGTCTTATTTGATGAAAAAATTACGTCAACTTTCTCGTCAAAACTATACCGTGATTGCCATCATGCATGATCCTAATCTGGCATTTTTATTTGCAGACGAACTGTTTTTTATGCGTCAACATGAAATTATTCGACCTGAATCTCGGCAACGCCTGACGGATCCTGTCTTTTTAAAAAGTGTCTATGATGTTGAATTTCATGAGGCC
Source organism: Acinetobacter ursingii DSM 16037 = CIP 107286 (assembly GCF_000368825.1). GTDB lineage: Bacteria > Pseudomonadota > Gammaproteobacteria > Pseudomonadales > Moraxellaceae > Acinetobacter > Acinetobacter ursingii. Next base: position 860,862 of record NZ_KB849717.1, read on the forward strand.
ATGATTCAGGACAAAACCATTGTAGTGCCAGACTATTCATGGCTTTAGACATCGAACTTTTACAACCAGCAGATGTGCCTCAAGCCACTCAATTTGCGATTTATACACGCCAACTTCTTTTTCCAGAAGTTTATCAATCTGAACTGCCTCATGATCTGACTCATTTCAGCCAAACTTATCTTGAACACCCGCAAGGCGCTTGCTTCGTGGTCAAAGATAAGCACACAATTATTGGCATGGTGGCTTATCGAGCTTATAACCATCGTTTTAATTTGGACTTACCGTTGAAAGTTGTCGAGGTGGTTAAACTATTTATACAGCCCGAATATCGCCGACAAGGTTTAGCATCGCAACTTTGCCATGCTTTATTTGAATATGCGCAACGACAAAATATTCGACATTTTTATTTGCATACTCACCCCTTTTTACCTGCGGCTGAATATTTCTGGCAAAAACAGGAATTTCAGGTCATTCATCGTGAATGGTTGGCGCATTACGATACGGTTCATATGTTAAAAACCAGTCAATCAATTTAATGTTGTATGATGAATTTGAGATCATCCAGTATTTAAAAAGCCATAAAACCGCTCTTGGATTTTATGGCGACAAACGAAATAAAAGAATTAAAAACTAAAGCCAAAGTTTAAATTAACCCGATACAGCCATTTATCACTATTCAAGGAAGTTGCTGTGGTATAACCCGTACTATTGGTCGAACCTCCAATAATATTGGCATTTTTTCCCCAAGTATAATCTGCCCAGACCATAAACGGAGATGCAATAAACATCATGCCTGTGGTATTCATCTGTGACGCTGACCAATCTGTATGTGTTTTATCCAGATAACTAAAGTCGTTATAGAATTTAATCGCTTTAAGTTTCCACATATCCTTGATTGGCAAGGTATAAGAGACATTGAGACTCGAAACAGTCCCTTCAGAAGCAATTAAATAAGAAGGTGTTAAACCATTGGTTCCCATTAAAGTCATACGATCGTCAACACCTTCTGGATTTTTGGCATCGTATTGATAGTGAATGATGGAGCCCTGAATGTTCCAGCGATTAAGATTGCTATTGGCATGAAGACCTAAAGCATAATATTTTCCATCATCATCTGTGATTTTATTATGCAGTTGTGAAATAGCCCCTGATAATCCAACTTCTTGCTTGCCTAGCGTCGTATCAAACTTTTTAACCACACGGGCATTGACCTGATTTTGTTTTTCATTTTGATAGCCTTTCTGATTTGGAAAAGTATTTTTCAGATCATCATAAGAGCCGCTTTCTGGGGAATAACGCATATTGGTTTCAAGCATGCTTGGATAATAACCCAGTTTAATATCCCAATTTTTGTCATCATAATTCCAGTTCAAGCCAGGGGCAATGTTGTTGCCATAGCCTAAAAAGAACGGCAAATGATATGTCCAGCCATTTTGCGGATAAGGATAAATAGTAAATGGTTTGTAGACGAAACCTGCCTCCAAACTATTGTGAGGATTGAGCTTATATCCTACATAGGCTTTTTCTATAGAGGTAAATTCTTGATCCTGCAATAAAAAACTTGAATTTAAATAAAAATCATCATACGTTCCCTTAAGATCAAGTCGTAGGACATCAAAGTCCAACTTGCCCATTCCACGATTGAAACTTTGTGGCCAGCTTTCATAGCGATCCTGCACGCGAATCACCCCACCCACTTTAAATGAAGCTGTACCATCTTCATTTTTCCACTCCAGTGGTGATGCCTCTGCCCAAGAGCCAGTCGAAACACCTACGCAGAAAATTGAAACACTTATTGTTGAAACTACACTTTTTTTCATCATCGCTTCCCAATATTTAGCCACGAGCTGATAGTGAAAAATAACAACTCATGTTTTATATATAAAACTTTGTTTATTTTGATTTTTACCTAAAAAAATTTGGTGATCCTATTTGAAGCGAGAGCAATCCTTAGCTCATGGCATATTATTCATCACCATTTTTAGTTGTTTACTTAGGTGCCTTAGCACCTAAGTAACGCCAGATCACAATAATGCTGCTATAAGGTTTTGAAATTCAATATCTCTTAAACTTAATAGAGTTTTTTCTGTGGTGGACCCGCAAAGTTTAACGGACCAATAGAATGCATATCGAGTTCGATGACCGCAGGGCCGTTAAAATCGATGGCTTCTTGGATCGCGACTTTAAACTCATCTGCACTGCCCACTTTCCAGCTTTTAACGCCCATCGACTCCCCCAGTTTTTGATAATCTGGGGTATGTAACTCATTAAAATACTGGCGACCACCAAAGTAGTTATTTTGAATACCGCGCATTACACCATAACCACCGTCGTTCATGATCATGAGTACCATATCGGTATTTTCCTGCGCCATCGTTGCGATTTCACCGATACCTAGCATCAAACCACCATCACCGACCAGACCGACTACTTTTTTGTCTGGATTAGCGATACTTGAACCAATCGCATGCGCTAAACCTAAACCGATTGCCCCTGCCAATGAGTGAATATTTCGATTTGGTGCTTGTACAGGAAATAAGCGGCTGCCCCATGTACTTCCCGACATCGTAATATCGCGGACAAAAATACCATCTTCAGGTAAAGCCGCACGTAAGTGATCACAAATCAATGCGTATTGATCAAGCTGTTTACGTAGTGCATCGACCGCAGCATTTTTAGCATCAACAATGGCTTGATCATAGTCAGCATCAACTTTCGAAACACCATTAAGTTGAATCAAACTACGCGACAAAATATCTTTAGCATCCGAACAAATGAAATGACGAATTTTGTAATTACGTTGTTGTGCGACAGGATTGGCATCAATCTGAACGATATTTTCGGGGAACTGAACCGAATAAGTTTTGGTTTCGTTACTGCGTAGACGAGAACCCACCACGACTAATAAGTCAGCATTTTTTAATAGTTCTTCGACTTTAGCCGAGTTATGAAATGCACCTAAGCTACGTGGGTGTGCATCGGGTAAAATACCGCGACCATGGGTGGAGGACACCACAGGAATACCCAAATCTGCAATCGCCTTGATTTCATCCACACTATTTAATGCACCGCCACCAATCCAAAATACTGGACGTTTAGCTTGCTTGATTTGATCAACCAATAACTGAACCTGAGTTTCATCTACCACAGGCAGTTGCATCGCTTTCACTGGACTTAAATCCAACGGTAAATCAATTTCTGCTGCTTGCACATCGATTGGTAATTCAACACTGACAGGTCCCATTGGGACAGTTGTAGCGACACGAATCGCTTCACGAATGACCCCAATCGCGTTATCTGGACTGGTAATGCGAAATGCAGCTTTGCTCGAAGCACGTAAGAAAGTGAGCTGATCTTTGGTTTCATGAATAAAACTGGCATCACGATCCAAATATTCCCGTTCCACTTGACCTGTTAAATGCAACACAGGACTGGCTGCATTCATGGCTTCAATCAAGGAACCCACGGCATTGCCTGCACCTGCACCCGTACTGGTTAAAGCAACACCCAAACCTTTAAATCGCGCATGTGCATCGGCCATAGTGACTGCACCCGCTTCACCTCGCGCCGCCACAAAGCGGATTTTTTCACGGCGACCCACAGCATCAGCAATCGGCAAGTTATGAATGGAGATCACGCCATAAATGCTATTTACATCATGTTCTTCTAATAAGCGAGCAATTGCTTCACCCACATTGACACGTTCAGTCATGAAAATCTTCCTCTAAATTCTGTTTAATATCCATTGAAATGGTTAAATCGTTTAAAACATCTTGGGCTTTAATGATCAGTCACACCATGCATTTGGCTGGTCACTTAATCCCATATAAATGCTTTTTTGCTGCATATAAGACAAAATTCCCAAACGTCCTTTTTCACGTCCAATACCACTATCTTTAAAACCACCGAATGGCGCTGAAATTGAAAATTTCTTGTAGGTATTAATCCATACTGTACCCACTTCAAGCGCACGAGAAATCCGCCACGCCTTACGATAACTTTCAGTCCAAATACCTGCCGCCAAACCAAAACAACTGTCATTGGCTTGCTGAATTAAATCTTGCTCATTGTCATATTTCATGACCACTAACACAGGGCCAAAAATTTCTTCTTGGCATACTTTTGCCTGATTTTTCAATCCAGTAATAATGGTCGGCAAATAAAAACTACCTTTGGCAAATTCACCTGTTGTCAATGCTTCGCCACCTGTCAAAACTTCACCACCTTCTTGCTTGGCGAGTTGTACATAACGATCGACAGACTGTAAATGCGCCTGATTGATCAGAGACCCCATATGCACATCTTTTTGTTCAGGATGCCCAACCCGTAAGCCTTTGGTAATTTCCACCAGACGTGTGAGGAACTGATCGTAAATACTGCTATGAATAAACAAACGAGAACCTGCAATACACGCTTGTCCCGCAGAACTAAAAATGCCGTATGCAATCCCTTTTGCAGCAAGCTCTATATCCGCATCTGGGAGCACAATCGTTGGCGACTTACCACCTAACTCTAAAGATGTGGTAATCAGTTTATCTGCTGCAATGTGTGCCAAATGGCGTCCTGTTGTGGTTCCACCTGTAAAAGAGATCTTTCGAACTAATGGATGCTTCACAATGGCATCACCGACGACCGAACCTTTCCCCACTAAGACGCTCAATAGGCCTTTAGGTAAACCCGCTTCTTCAAAAATCTTTGCTAATTCCAGTGCGATCAGTGAAGTGGCTTCAGCAGGTTTTAAAATCACCGCATTTCCACCTGCCAAAGCAGGAGCCAGTTTTTGTACTTCACTGGCAATGGGTGAATTCCATGGAGTAATCGCAGCCACGACACCGACAGGTTCATGCACACTGAAGGTCATAAAATCTGGCGCACGTTGAGTGGTCAATTCATCATTGAGAGTTTCACAGGCAGCCGCCACATAACGGGCTGTCGCAGCTGCGCTTAAGACTAAACCACGGGTTTCTGCCAAAGGCTTACCATTATCACGGGTTTGTAATTGAGATAACTCATTCACTCGTGCTTCAATAATATCCGCGACTTTATATAAAATTTTGGCACGTTCATGGGGCATACGATTACGCCATTCAGGTGCGCGCCAAGCCTGATCTGCTTTGGCAATCGCTTCTTCAATATCTTCAGGACTTGCTGTAGAAATTTCGGCATTTACTGAATTGTCTGCTGGAAATGTACTTTGAATCACATGACCGCGACCCAAACGCCATTCACCCGCAATATAAAGTTCCTTAACCATGATAGTAATCCTTGTTAAATCTGAATGGCTTCAACACTATTGCGACAAGCACGAATCACGCTAAGTGCTGCCAATGTTGATGTTTTAGGGTTAGATGCAAGCGGAACACCGACCATTTCAATCGTCATTTGCCCAAAACGGCCTTCGGCAACAATGATATGTTTGTTCTGGGTCGTTTCTGGATCTACAGTTAGTTCTACGATGGTGTTATCCATGCCTACACCCGCCAGCGCGATAGTTGCAGCTACATTGGCATTGGCAGGAAAATTCAATGCAGCTTCACGTGCTGTCCCACGATAAAATACGGTGGCTTTTTGTACTTGATCCAAATCAATCAATTGCTCGGCATAACTACCACGCCAACTGTTGGGGCTTTTACAACCTTTATAAGTGACTTTTTCAAGTCCACCTTCTTTTGCAGCGGCAATACCATCTATGCCTGCAATTGCACCTGCCAATAGGTGTAAGTGCGCGCCATTTTGTTCCGCCGTTTGCTGAAGTTCGGTAAAAATTTCGCTATCTGCCAAAGTACCCACAGAGATCAAACCAATGGTCCAACCATTTTCCAGTACTTTTTTGGCATGTTCTTTTACTGCGGCCTGACCCGCCACTTCAATCACATAATCTGGTGTGCCATCACATTGATTGACATCAGAAATCACCTGAATGTTTGAATTTACTTTTTGCTTGACGTTTTCAACACTACGTTCAGGTACCACAATCCATTTCAATTCAAGATCATGTGGCAAATGTGCATATACTTCCGAGGCCATTGCGCCAAAACCAATCATCATCAATTGTTTCATTGCATTCACCTTATAAATGTTTGTTAAAACCACCAGACACATCAATGGTCGAGCCTGTGGTATAAGAAGCAAGCGGTGAGGCTAAAAACACTAATGCACGAGCTGGTTCTTCGGGTTTGCCTAAACGCGCCATTGGAATGCCACGTTTTTTTGCGATATTGGCTGTCCAGTCTTGCCATGATTGATTTGGATCTGAACGTGTTTCATAGCGGCGTTTCCACTGTGCCGATTCGACCATGCCTAATAAAATTGAATTAACACGAACGTTGTATTGAATAAATTCATGTGCCAGTGAATGAGTCAGATTCAGCAAAGCCGCACGTGCCGATGAAGTCGCGATCATGTGCGGTTCAGGTTGCAAAGCCAGTAATGAATTGACATTGGTTACAGAGCCAATTGCTGAGTTTTTTAAATCAACCAAAAAGGCACGAATGGGATGTAAGACACTAAAATATTTCAGTTCAATTTCTTTCATCCAGTCTTCATCTTGCGTATTTTCAAAAGTAGAAACTCGTCCTTGACCTGCGTTGTTAATCAACATATCGACATTGCCCAAATGCTGTTTCACTGTATGAGCAAAGTTTTTGACATCTTCTTTATCCAATACGTTGCAAACCTGTGTAAAAACATGGGCATGTGGATATTTTTCTAAAATATAAAGCTTTGATTCTACAAGACGCTGTTCATCTCTCCCGCACCACGCCACTTTCGCGCCTTCTGCGACTAAAATCTCAACCGCAGCCAATCCGATGCCAGAAGAGCCACCTGTGACAACCGCTACTTTTCCTTCTACTTGGAAGCTCATATATTCTCTCTCGTTTCAATGCTGCTGTGCAGACACAATAATGTCGTTAAAAATTGTAGGTTGATCGACATAGCTCAAATGTCCTGCTTCACCAATTTCAATATAGTTTTGGCACTGGATTTCCTTTGCCAAAGCTGCAATGGCTTGCGGCGGTGTAATACTGTCGTTCAGTCCTGAAACCATCACGCATGGCACCGCCAAATCTGTTAAATAATTACGAATTTCATCGTGAGCCAACAAATAAGAAGCTTGGGTAAAACCTCCCAAATTCAGGTTTTGCATGACCTGTCCAATCAGTTCAAGCGTTTGAGGTTTCTTCAAATAAGTTAAATGTGGTCCACGACTTTGCGCTAAACCCTGATTTCCAAGTTCTGCCAGCATTTTTGGTCTTTTGTTATAAACTTCGGCTTGTTGTTCAACGGGATAACGCTGATAACCCTGTGCGACATTGGCAAGAATGAGTGTTTCGACATCATCTGGATAACGTCGCGCAAAAGCACTTGCTTGTAATGCACCCAGTGAATGTCCAACCACAATCGCCTTTTTAATCTTTAAATGTTCAAATAAGCCTGCCAAACGCTGTGCATAATCTTCAGCATTCGGCTGCAAAGTGGTTAAAGCATCGGACGAACCATAACCGGGTGCGTCCCATGCAATAATATGAAAATGATGACTTAAATCTTGCAGTTGTTTAACCCACGACCCTGATCCAGAGCTAATGCCATGTAATAACACCAGATAATGCTCTCCAGTGCCTGCTTCACGATAGCTTTGCTTGTGTCCATCGATCTCGACAGATTTCACTGGAAATTGTTGTAGAGTTTCAACAAGTGTCATCATCATTTTCCTTTAAGGCCACAATCAGAGTTCAAACCTCTTTTTGCAACTCAGATTCAATCCATTTAGTTACGTTTAATTTGAGAAAGTGGATGCTCAGGTGGATAGTTTGGAATGGTTGGTTTACCTGTTCCTAACATCACACACATCAAGGCATCTTCTTGACCAGGATTAAATAATCCACGATAGATTCCAGGTGGAATTGAAATCAGATCACGTTCTTTTAAACGCGTACTGAACTTTTCACCGTTATGCTCAATGAACAAATCAATTTCACCACGCAACATAAAGAACACTTCTTCAACATCATGGTGAATATGCAAAGGCCCTTCACACTGTGGCGGTAAAACCATCGTAGAAAACGTAAAGTTTTCAGCAGGAACAGTGTTGTTATCATTGGAAACACCTGTTGCACCTGTGCCCATGTAGCGCATTTGGGCACGGCGATATTTCGGATCATAATCTGCCTGAAATTTCAGTGCGTTAAAGTCATATTTGCGAGTTTCAAAACGTGCAATACGGGTGTTTAACCATTCTTCTAAGCTCGCACCTTCGGGTTGCGTCCATGATTCAAATTGTTGAGTGCTCATGTCTTACTCCTGATTAAAATGAAAACTATAATTAGTAACGTTTGAGTAATGGTGTAAGGAAAAAGGAACCCACGATAGCCACCACTGCCAAGAACGTGATTCCCAAATTAAAGCTGCCCGTTTGCATCACAATCATGCCAATCAATACTGGCGCAATCGCACTGGCAAAGTTTGCTAAACCATTAAAAATACCGCCTGCTGTCGCCCCGACATCTGCTGTAGTGACACGCGCCAACAAAGCAAATACCGCAGCTACACCGAAACCCCATGCCATTGAGCTGATCGACATGGCCAAAATAATAAGAAGCGGATTGGTCATTAACACCATGACGTACAATGAGATACCTGCGACCAGTAAGCCACCAAACACCTGTACTGCGCGTTTACCAAGCTTGTCGGAGAATACAGCCCCAATCACCTCACCCACGAGCATGGCAATAAACGGTAGGCTTGAATAAAAACCAAACTCTTTTAAATTAAAGCCTTTGTCCTGAATCAGATAAGATGGCACCCAGCTGTTTAGGCCCCAGAGATAAGTCATTAAAGCGATATTGAAGATACAGACCAGCCAGAACGCGCTGTTTTGTAATAACAATTTAGTATTACGAAGATGACCCTTAAAATTGATACGTTTGCTTGAATCTTCGATCTCAATAGTTTTGCGTAGTTCTAAGTTACGCAGTCCAACCACCACAAAGACCAAGACCAATAAAGTCATTGCAGCCATTACAAAGAAAGTGGTATGCCAGTCGTGTTTAGCCAAGACAGCCGCAGTGATCGGAAATCCTAAAAAGGCACCAATGGGTGTACCCAGTAAAAACATGGTAGAGGCACGTGCTTGCTGACGATCTGTGTAGGTTTGTTTCACAATCGCATAAGCCAATGCAAATAATGGCCCTTCAGCTATGCCCAATAAAACACGTAAGAACAGCATACTGCCATAATGCGTAGTAAAGCCCATGATCAACATTAGAACGCCCCATGAGGCCACGCTCCAGAACAACATTTTCTTGGGATTGAAAATATCCCCTAGAAAACTCAGGAATATAGATGAAAAACCATATGCCAGTAGAAAACTGGTCATTAACCAGCCCAACTTGGCTTTATCCTGTGCAATTCCCATCGCATCCTGAAAATGTGGATCTGAGAACAAAACTGCAATACTAATCTTGTCAAAAAATGCCAGTACGACACAGGCCATTAGGACAAATGCGGGTATCCAGTGTTTGAATCCTTTTTTTTCATCTACATCATTTAACATGCAAGCGTTCCTTCGATCTGGCTAAAGATCTAAAATGATTGTTCTGGCTAGAGGTCTGAAAGCGTTATTAGGGTTTTAGCTTCATGACATTAAATTCAGGATCGGTTAATTGTTCTGGGTTCAACACTGTACCGCTTTGAATCCAGCGTTTGGCCAGTTTGACGAGCTTGGAATCGTTGACCGCGATCATATTGATCAGACGGCTTTGTTCATCCAAATATAAATAGCTAACTTGTGTAGGACTGCTTTGACGGATGACCAATTTCGGGTTTAACTGTGGTTGATAAGTCCCTAAAATCTGGATATTAAAGTGATACTGATCTGACCATAACCACGGAATATCGACATATTCAGTGGCGACACCCAACATTGATTTTGCCGCAGCAATCGCTTGATTTTGTGCATTTGCCCAAGATTGGATGCAGTAACCTAAAACAGGGTGAATGGCAACATCACCTGCTGCATAGATATCAGCATCAGACGTTTGACCATAACAATTGACCACGATGCCATCTTTCACATCAAGACCTGCATCTACACCCAATTCTTTGGCAATCTCGGCACCTGCGCCCACCACTACACAATCAAAAACCTGTGCAGTCTGCGGATGATTCAGTACTTGAATGGTTTGATCTGAACTTTCAATCAGGTGCAAATTTTTACTGTCCAGATGAATTTGCGTACCTTGTTGTTCATGGATATCTTTTAAGAAAGCTGAAACTTCAGGACTCACACTACGACCACATAAGCGATCAGCATATTCAAAAACATGTACTGCCTTGCCTTGCTTACGCGCTGTTGCAGCAATTTCAAGGCCGATCCAACCGCCACCAATAATTGCAATAGAATTTGCATGTTCCAGTAAATCTGCCAAACGTTCGCAGTCTTGAACGTCACGCAAAGTTACGACATTCGAAATTTCTTTCCACGTATTCACAGGTACACGTGCCCGACTACCTGTTGCAATTAATAATTTGTCATAAGGTAAAATCTTGCCGCTTTCCAAAATGACCAGTTTGTGATTGCGATCAATTTGTGTGGCTAGATCAGGCTTGTGCCATTGCACTGAAAAAGCATCAATTTGTTCAGGAGAAAACAGATTTAGGCTGTCATAACTGGCTTCTTTGGAAAGCACTTGTTTAGAAAGCGGTGGGCGTTCATAGAAAATCTGATGTTCATTGGACACCACATGAATTTCACCACGATACCCTTCCTGACGCAAAGTACTGACCGCCCAACCTGCTGCCTGACCTGCTCCAACCACGACGATTTTTTCCATGAGCCTATCTCCTTCTACCTAAACCTTAGCCTTGAATGGGTTTAATCTGACGACGAGTATCATGATCTAGACCACCCTCAATCGCCCATTCGGTAAACAGTTCCAAACGATGCTCTTCAACGCGCGGCTGCCACTCTTCAGTCAAATAGTCATCATTGGTGTAATATTCAAATGCACCACCTAGAGGTGAGTTGACATACCAGAAATAAGCAGAGGAAATAGGATGACGACCTGGCCCAATAAAAGTTGACCAGTCGGAACGATTCATATTCAAACCACCGCCAATCACTTCATGAATATCACGTACCACAAAAGCAACATGATTCAGACCTGCTGGTTTATTCGGGATAGAAAGCAAGAATAAATCATGATGGAAACCCTCTGCGCGGCAACGCAGGAAAGCACCACGATTTAAATAGGCATCTGATAAATGAAAGCCTAATTTTTCTTTATAAAAATTTTCTGTTGCAGCTAAATCTGGCGTGAAGAACACCACATGACCAATTGCTATTGGTTCACCTTTTTCATAAACAGGGCTAGCTGCATTAACACGTTGGATATTGCCGTACTGATTAATACCTTCAGTTTTTTGTTCAGGTACATCTTTGGTAATCGAATGTTGAAAAACAATCGTCATGCCATTTGGATCTCGACACTGCACCTGTGTTGCACTTTGTACAAAGCCTTCTACATCTTTTAAATTTTCAGCAAATTGGATTAAATCCTGATCATTGTCTACACCCCACGTCACTTCACGAAGGGTTGAACCATTTTCAATCGCAGCAGGTAACCGTGAATCTGCGATATCAAATAAATAAATCTTGCTGCCATTTTGGGTTTGAAACAGTTCAGTATCTTCAATATCTGTTGTTTGTTTTGACAAACCAAAATCAGATAAAAACTTGATTGCTTCAGCTTTGTCTTCAACCCCAAACTTTAAAACTTCGATTCCTGTAATCATGTTATGTGCTCCTAGTTAAAGACAAAACCACCGTTGACTGGGATATTCTGCCCTGTGACAAAAGATGCCAGTTCAGAAAGTAGATACAAAGCTGTGCCATTTAAATCTTGTGGATGTTGCTGACGCTGAATCGCTCGACCTGTAACATAAAGGTCATGACGTTCTTGTGGGACATACTCTGTTGCTTCAACTAAGGTCAATCCTGGAGAAATAGTATTGACACAAATGTTAAACTCACCGAGTTCACGTGCCATAGAACGCGTCATGGAAATAATCGCCCCTTTACTTGCGACATAAGCCATGAGTTTAGGTGCGCCCCAAAGCGCAGTATCTGAAGCGACATTGATAATTTTGGCCGCACCTGACTGTTTCAAATACGGAACACAGGCTTGAACCATCAACCACGTGCCTTTGACATTGACGGTCATGACTCGATCCCACAGATCAGGATCGTATTGCATTAAATCCTTGCCACCCACACCAGATGCGAGTGCTGCGCAATTCACTAGACCATCCAGACCATTCAGTTTATCTGCTGCAAATTGAACAGCTGACCGAATCGATTCAGGTTGAGACAAATCCAGCCCAACAGCGTGAACACCCAAGCCCTGTTGTTGTAACTGCTTTGCCTCTTGCTCAACCAGTTCGGTCAGAATGTCCGCCATGACAACGGTTGCACCCGCTTTGGCAATCGCCTGAGCAAAGCCCAAACCTAAGCCACGCGCAGCTCCTGTTACCATGATTTTTTTACCTTGCAGTAATGTATGAATGGTCATAGCCACAATCCTTATGGTGTTTCAGTCAAAGATGAAGTATCTAGCACTGCAATTTTTTTCAATTGCTTCTCTGCTTCTTTTTTCATTAAACGACGCAGACGAGATAGACCAACATCATGTTGATAAAGAAACTCTTTAGAACGCGCATTTGGTGCCAAATTTTCCAAAATAATGCGATCCTGCTCCAACACATCCCAGTGCAATTTTTCTAAATGATTGCGGTATAGGAAACGCCAAACATTACGTTGCCAACCACTGACTTTACGGCAACGCCAGAAGAATACGCGGGTATTGTTGGCGTCAATTGGTGTCACAAAACCGACAATCCAAAACACCCCACCTGGACCAAATTCTTTACGATACGGAATAGAAAGACGTAACCAACTTGCTCCAGTATTGCCATATTCTACCCAGTCAAAATTGACACCCGTTTGACCTTCTTTTTCAAAAATAAATCCGTTTTCAGTACTACGGTGTTTCATTTCCGCAGTACGCTCACCCTCTGCCATGGAGTGCGAAGTACAGTGTAAATAGGTGCCATGCATCGGATCCATCACGTTATCGATGGCGTATTGATGATTGACTTTCCAGTCGGCCTGACATAAAAATGAACTCCATTCTGTACTGGCTAACTGCTCAGGAAATTCAAGTTCAGTAGGTGGTTCATTTGCATCAATACCAAACCAAATAAAAATGGCATCATGCTTTTCAATGATTGGGTAGCTTTTTACACACTCACTGCCTTTCATTGGACAGTCATGTACAGCAGGTACATCGACCACTACACCATCACCGCCGACTTCAACACCGTGATACCAGCATGCCACGCGATTGCCCAAGTTCCAGCCTAATGATAAGCGTGCCCCACGATGCGGACAGCGATCTTCAAGCGCATGTAGTTGACCATCCTGATCGCGCCAAACCACAATATTTTCGCCTAAACGAGTAATCCCGACGGGATTTGCATTGACTTCCCAACTGGCGAGAACTGGATACCATTGATCACGTAAACCTAAATCAAGATATTCTTCAGTACTTGGAGCTTGTTGATAAATTGCATTCATTATTGTCTTCCCTGAACTTAGTAACCCAAACGCTGCATTTCTTCTGTAAAGCTCTGCATGGTCCAGACTTCACCTGACTCACGACGAAAACCCTGTTGGTTTAATGCGTTGACCAAATCATTCAATTCAGTCATCCCTTCTCCAAAAGCTCTTATTAGATGCTGAACAAAGTCCTGTTCGTAAACGGTCGGCACTTTGTAGCGAGTCTGCCAGACCAAATGTTCAACTTGTCCAGGAATCTGAATATTATTAATGCCAGCATCCCTAGAAGGTGTCGCATTGATCCAGTTTTCCAGTTTTTCATTAAATTGTTTCATGGTGAATTCCTTCTATCCATTACAGTTGAATCTGTATGTCTTGACCTTCTACACGTACTGGATAAGTACATAGGTCACGACATCCTGGACCACTCATGAGCGAACCCGTCTGGATATCAAAAATAGCTTCATGCAATGGACATTCAACGGTCTGATCCTCGATAAATCCTTCTGTCAATAATGCAAAAGCATGTGGACAGACATTTTCGATCGCAAAATAATTTTCATCGATGACAAATACACCTATTTTTTTGTCATTGACTTCTACTGCCTTTGGTTCGTCTTCCGAGACATCATCAATGCCACAAACTGAAATCCAACTCATCGTTTGAGCCCTCGATACTGTTTTATATATAAAACTTTATTTGATTTTCAAAACACTAACAAAGAATAATCCTCATTTGCTTTTTGTGTCAATAAATTAAAATTAATATATTTCAAATACTTAATAAATTACTAATATTTTATTACGTTTTATTGGGGAAATTTGGTTTTATATATAAACATTGTTTTATGCATCCGATATCATTACAATAGTTCTAAAATAAAGCAGTGTGCACCAAATATTACCCTTTTCTTTTTTAGGAATTTTTATCGAATGAGCTTAGTCATTGAAGAAGATGTACAAGAAGCTGAAATCACAAAAAACGATGACCGTTATTTGGTTCCAGGCCTTGTCAGAGGTTTAGCAATCTTACAGGCGTTTAATCAGGAAGCTCAGGAAATGACCATTTCTGAAATTGCTGAAATTCTGGATGTGAACCGTTCTAGTGCATTTCGCCTGATTTATACCCTAGAATCCTGCGGATATTTACGTAAAGCTTCACAGAAAACTTATGCTTTAGATTCAAAAGTCATGGAGCTTGGTTTTAACAGTTTATCTAAACTTTCGTTACTGGATTTATCAACGCCACTAATGAAAGAACTACGTGATCAAACCAAAATCGCAGTTCATCTTTCAATCTTGGAAGGGACTCATATTGTATTTGTAAATAACATTCAATCGAGTGGGCCTTTTACCAGTACGATTAATTTAGGTACACGTTGGCCTGCGCATGCGACTGTGATTGGTCAGTTACTTTTATCCAATTTACCTGAGACCGAAATTCGTCAGCGTTATCGTAAATTTAATGAATGGGATACTTTCTCCGACCTTACTCCCAAAAATCTAAAAGAATTGCTATTACGTTTAAACTATGTCAAAACACAATCATCCATGGTGAGTTGGGGACATTACAATAACGATATGGCAGCCTGTGCAGCACCCATTTATCGTCAATCCTCCAAAGATATGGTCGCTGTACTATCGGTCAGTTGTCCGATCACCACCTATGATGAACAGACCTTTAAACACGTCATTGCAAATCAAGTCATTGATACTGCAAATAAAATCTCTAAATTTATTTATTAAAATAATAGGCAAAGGATTGCCATTTATAAAAATATTCTGTTATTGCTTAAAAATATTTTAAAACACTGCCTAAACCCTTCCATTGTAAGAGTTTTTATAAAGTTGACTTTCATCCAAATCAGCATCATTATAAATTTCGTTTCATATAAGAAACTGCACTTTAAATATAAACACTTATTTCAATCTAAGTATTTCATCGGACAAAGTAGTGCGTTCAGGTATAGCGATTGAAGATGCAGTGCTTCTTAATCCAATTTGCTAGATGTAAAGAACAAACAACTTTAAAAATTTTTGAAAAAACCACCTCAACAATGAACCACACAAATTTAACTGGTTTCGCATGGTAAACAATGGATGAAACAACAGAGAAATGCCGACTGGATCTATAATTACGTTGCATGGAATCCCTCCATTGCAAACCGTGTATAATACATACTTAAAAAAACAAGCTCACTTTTAGATGAGCTTATTTTTTCATTCAATTAAAAAACTAATGTAAATCAATTAAAACTTAAATGTATAATCCACATTCAAACGAGTTTCATTGGTTGAATGAAATACCATATTCGTAGGCATATCATTACGATAATGAGAAAAACGAGCTCGCAGCCCAAGTCCTTTTAACTTTCCTTCTGGAATGCGATAGCCTAAATCGAATTCGAGTGAGTCCTCCTTAAAACGCTGATCCCCATAACTCAGTAAATCAATATCCTCGCCTTTGGCATAACGCGTCATAAAGCGTAGACCATTTAAAGAAACATCTCCTATCCGTGCATCTTTAAAATCATATTCATAACGAATCGAATAGACTTTTTCATCTTTATTGGAATAATCTGAACTCATAAAATCCAGAACGACGGGACTTTCTGTGCCTGATAAAAATGGTAGTCCTGTTGAACCAAAAGCCTGCATATAACCTAAAGAAACAGTGTGATTTTGATAGTTCAAACCAAACAAACCGCTCAAATGTTGATTGTCGACATTACCAACTTTACGTGACCCCGTATCTTCACTGTTAAAAAAACGCACATCACTTAGAAAATTTAATTGATCATTCAGCGCTTGTTTGCCATTAAATCCGAAAAACTGCTGCTGATAAATATTTTGAAGTTCTGCCTGATAAGCACGAACCCGATAATTCTTAAACTGATAGGCTCCGCCGATGCTATAGAAATGATCTGTCGTTGCAGCCTTGTCAAAACGATGATTAATATTATCAATACCCACATCGGTATAACGTGTTGAATCACGCTGGCGTACCTCATCCACATAAAAGCCTTCCAACTGTAAATTTGGAATTTCAGCCGATAGGAAACGAACACCACGATACGTTTGTGGAAAAAGCCTTGCAGGGGACGAAAAAATAGTGGGCAGTAAAGGAACCACATCCCCCACAAACAATTCATTTTGGCGATATTTTGCTTTTGCAGTAACCCCTATTTTTCCATAATAATCATCACGTGTATTATCGGAATTTACCTGTAACAAACCACTTCGTGCGTAATCATCAGCATGATGACCAAGCAGGTTAAAACCTGCCATTGCCAGTACATCAACCCCCAAGCCAACGGTGCCTTCGGTATAGCCCGATTGCCCTTTAAAAATCAGGCCTTGTGCCCAGTCACGGGCAGCAGTATAGGGATACGGGTCTTTTTTATAATCCCGATCGAAATAAAAGTTTCGAAGTGTGATCTCAGCTTTGCTATCTGCAATGAATTCAGCATGAGTACATGGGGCAAATAATGGGCACAAGCAAATCCCCACCCATAAGGATGTCTTTGTCATTTTTAATCTCTACAATTTAATTTCTTATGAGGTTAAGCTAATGTTTTTATGGAATAAGATTGAGCTTTTTGCTGGCGATAAAATGCCTTACCCAAACTTAGAATCAGAAAGATTGCCAGAATAAAAACAATGCCGTAATACGCATATAAAGTTGCAGGAGCTACGCCCTGATCCAGAAAAATCCCCGCAATGGTTGGAGATAAAATCGCCCCAATACGACCAAAACCAATCGCATAACCCACTCCGCGACTACGAATATCGGCGCTATAAATGGTTGGAGAAATTGAATATAAACCAGCGACACAACCATTAATCAGTGTGCCAAGTAATAAGCCAACGATGAGCGCAATTCCCACTTGAGAAGAGACTGCGACAAATAAGAAAATACAGGCAGCAGTCAATCCTAAAAATAAGCTTAAGGCATAGAAAATTTTCATACGCGATGCGAGCAAACCAATAATCGCTGCACCAAAAATTCCACCAATACTAATTAAAATACCCGTACTCACACTTTGATCTGGCGACATCCCCATTGAAATTAGGATTTTAGGTGTCCAGCTCATCACAAAATAAAAACCAAACATCACCATAAAAAAAGCGCCCCATAAACAAAAAGTTTGAAACCCAAGTTGACCCTGAAATAGCTTGGCAATTTCTCCGCCTTTATTTTTATGACTTTTTTCATAGTGTGGTAAAACCAACAACGTCGATAAACCCATCCGCTGCATGACCGCATTTACCTTTTCTAATGCCTGTTTTGGTTTTTTTGCAAATAAATAATCAATTGATTCAGGTAATAGCCATAGGCTCACCAACAGCATAAAAATCGTGGTCAAACCACCTGCCATAAAAATTGAACGCCAACCCAAATGCTCAATTAAAACAAGTGATAAAATTCCACCCAATGTTGCGCCTATTCCATAGCCCGTTGACATCAAACTGACGGCTAGACTTCTCCAACGTGTATTCGCATATTCACTGGCCAATACATTACTGCTTGCCAGAATCCCCCCTACGCCAATACCTGTAATGAAACGAAGCGCTGCCAGCAAGCTATGACTATGTACAAATGCACACGCGATCATGCTTAATCCCGCAATCACCAAACAGATTAAAATCAATAATCGACGGCCAATTCTATCGGCAAGTGGAGCTAAAAAGATGGAGCCTGCTGCCATACCAAACAAGCCAGAGCTCAACAACAATCCAATTTGCGCACCTGAAAGTGACCACTCAGCGGCAACTGATGGCGCAGTAAATGCCATAACCATGACATCAAAACCATCGATAATATTAAGACAAAGACAAATCGTAATAACAAACCACTGATAGCGGCTCATTTGATTTTGATTAATTTCACCTAGAACATCTCTTTCCATTTGCATATCTCCCAATATGGACAAGATATACACGCGACATTCTGTAATGAGATGCTGGGTGATTATGCATATCCGTATCCATAATTGCCTAGAAGGAATAATTTGATTACAAAAATAGAATTCATCTATTTTTGGAGCATCCTGCTCAATATGCATACTGATACATTACTGGATCCATAAAATCAATTTTTTAAGATATTTTTTGTGCGATCATCGTAACAATCTAATCTCTTACAAACGAAAAATTATGATAATATATTGTTAAATATATAAAAATAAAGTTTAAAAATTTTATTTTATTTAAATTCTAAAAAAAGCACAAAGTGGAGAAAAAACAGTTTTAAAATCATTTTCAATAAAAAATAAATTTTATTTAATTACAATAATATAAATAATAAAAATTGAATAAGTCTGTATTTAAGCACTTGACGGCAATTTTCAAACCCAATAAATTGGATCCAATAAGTGATAAGGAGTCGTCACACATGTTTATAAAAAATGCTTGGTATGTTGCCTGCCGTCCTGAGGATATTCAGGATAAGCCTCTTGGTCGTACCATTTGTGGAGAAAAAATTGTTTTCTATCGAGGCAAAGAAAATAAAGTCGCTGCGGTTGAGGATTTCTGTCCACATCGGGGTGCGCCCTTATCTTTAGGTTATGTCGAAGATGGCAATCTGGTTTGCGGCTATCATGGTCTGGTCATGGGCTGCGAAGGTAAAACCATATCCATGCCCGCACAGCGTGTAACAGGTTTTCCATGCAATAAATCTTACGCTGTCGTAGAAAAAATGGGATTTATCTGGGTTTGGCCAGGTGAAAAAACTTTAGCGAATGAAGCTGATTTGCCTGTATTAGAATGGGCAGATCATCCAGAGTGGAGCTATGGCGGTGGCTTATTTCATATTCAATGTGACTACCGCCTCATGATTGATAATCTCATGGATCTTACCCATGAAACCTATGTACATTCGAGCAGTATTGGTCAAAAAGAAATTGACGAAGCGTTGCCCGTTACTAAAGTCGATGGTGATCATGTCATTACCGAACGTTATATGGAGAATGTATCTGCCCCTCCATTTTGGCAAATGGCACTGCGTGGCAACCAGCTAGCAGATGATGTAGCAGTAGACCGTTGGCAGCGCTGTCATTTTTTTGCGCCAAGTAATGTTCATATCGAAGTAGGCGTCGCACATGCAGGTCACGGTGGCTATCATGCAGCCAAAGACAAAAAAGTATCATCGATTGTGGTGGATTTTATTACGCCTGAAACCGAAACATCGCATTGGTATTTCTGGGGAATGGCTCGTAACTTCCAACCAGAGAATGTCGAGCTGACCGAGCAGATCCGCGAAGGACAAGGTAAGATTTTTACTGAAGATCTGGAAATGCTGGAACAACAGCAACAAAATATTTTACGCAATCCTCAACGTCAGTTGCTGATGCTGAATATAGATGCAGGCGGGGTACAGTCACGTAAAATTATTGATCGCTTGCTTGCCAAAGAAAATCCACCATCTCCTGATAGCCAAAACCGAAAATTTCCCAATATTCGCGTGATTTAAGGAGTACAGCACATGGATGTGATCATCAATAAAATTCATCAACTCACCTCAAACATTCGTGCATTTGAGTTAATTTCAGCTAATCATACCGCTTTGCCCATTTTCGAGGCAGGTTCGCATATTGACGTTCACTTAAAAAATGGACTAATACGACAATATTCACTTTCCAATTGTTGTAGTGAAACCCATCGTTACGTGATTGGCGTTTTACATGATGTAAATTCACGTGGTGGGTCACGTTGCATCCATACCGAATATCGAGAAGGTGATCGACTGAGCATTGGTAAACCGCGCAATTTATTTAAAATCCATCCTGAAACTCAGCAAGCTGTTTTATTTGCAGGTGGCATTGGAATTACGCCTATTATTTCCATGGCCTATCGTCTGAGACAACAACACATTCCTTTTGAATTACATTATTTTGTACGTCGCCATGAAATGATCGCCTTTTTTGGCAATTTGACTGAGCATTTCCCAAATCAAATCCATTTTCATATTCAGGATCAGCCAGAAACTCAGTGTAATATGCAAGATGTTCTAAAAGAGGTTTCAACACAACGACATTTATATGTCTGTGGTCCAACGGGTTTTATGCAGTTTGTGATGGATTCAGCCGAGCAGGCAGGTTGGTCAAGTGAGCAATTGCATCAGGAACATTTTGTCGCACAACAGTTAGATCAAAGTGAAAATGAGGCATTTACTATTGAAGTGCTTGGCTCAGTTCGTAAAATCGAAGTTCATCCACATCAAACTGCCACTCAGGCTTTACTGGAAAATGGTTTTGAAGTGCCAATATCGTGCGAACAGGGCGTTTGTGGAACCTGTATCACCCGTGTAATAGCAGGCACACCTGATCATCGTGATGTATTTATGACTGATGATGAGCATTCTCTCAATAACCAATTTACCCCCTGCTGTTCACGCGCCAAATCAAAAACACTGGTGATTGATCTGGCTTAAAACTTTGCTGTTTTTCTCCTATACATTTCATCAAGCCCATGTGTAGGAGTTTTTTCAAAGTCATGTCGATAAGATATGTTTGACTGTTTCGCCTAACATCACGACAGCACTATGTTCTCGCATCAAACTTTCAGCACGTCCTGCCTGACGTTGAACTAAAGCATCATAGATAGAACAATGCTGTAAATGAGCATAATGTAGACGGCGATATTCAGATAATGCACGAGATTGGTCATAGGTCAATGCTTGTGCAGAGGCCATTGGTAATTGATTATTTTTCGCCAAAGCCTGTGTTAAAGCGATATTGCCTGCCCCCTGAATAACCGTATCGTGAAAAATAACATTCCAGTGATGATAGCTTTCCAGTTCTTCGTCACCAAATTCAGTTTTGCCCTCAAATAATTTTTCAGTTTGTTCAATACAATGACTTAAGGTTTTTTTCTGCTCCTCGGTTATTCCCTTTTCTGCCAATGTTTTTGCAGCCAAACCTTCAAGCACCCCACGAACTTGCAAAGCATCCTGTATAAGGTCATCCGAAATTTCACGCACGATATAACCACGGGTTGGATTCTTAATCAGCAGTCCTTCCTGCTCAAGCAAGCGAAAAGCCATTCTCACAGGCTGCCGAGAGACCCCAAGCATTTCAGCCGTTGGAATTTCCGCAATACGGCTGCCACCTTCGAGTTCACCTGCAATAATCATTTTTCTGAGTTTAATTAAAACTTGTTGCCCCGAAGACATAACAGACACTTGTAATGGAAAATCTCAATCGATGCTAACAAGATCGATATGTTGATGACAATGCTTTTCTTATTGTTTAGCCTCAAAAAAACAAATGAAAAAAGCAGCTTAATGGGCTACTTTTTTTCATTCGCTACGATCAATCAATATTTGCCAGAGAAATTGGCACTGATCCGCTGCGCCAGATAATCCTTTGCAGTAATGTCAGGATATTTGCCTTGAGGACTTTGAATCAATACATCCTCATTAGCTTGACAGAAAAAAGCCAAACTATAACGTGCACCTTGATATTCATGATCCGCTGGATTTTTTACACGATGGAAATTGGATGGTAAAACGTCATCACTCCAACGCATCAACATATCACCAATATTACACGTGATTAAATCTTCACGTGGCTCGATCGAAGTCCATGCACGATTTTCCATTTCCTTGCCTGGGCAAACCTGTAAACCCCCTTGTCCTTTTTGTTGGAATAATAAAGTTAGGCAGTCAAAATCGGTATGTGCACCTGCACGCCACAAACCGAGTTCATCTTTAAGCGCAGGATCGACAGTAAAATAATGCAGCATGCGTAAGGTACTTTGATAGGTTTCTTTAGATGGATCATGCGCCAAAGTAAAGAAATCTTCAGAAAAACCCATTTTATAAGCAAAACAAGACAGAATTTTCATGCCTACCGACCAACATTGGCTTTCAAAATTCAATACTTGCGCTTTAAAATCTGGCAGTTCTTGTTGTGTTGGCCATAAGTTGCTCATGCGGGGACGCGTGATTTGATAAGATTCTTTTTGATCTGGCGTTTTAGTAGATGGACGAATTTGTGCCTTGCTTTCCCAACCTGCATTACGATTGAGAGGATATTGCGCTTTAACTTCGCGTGGCAAAGCAAAAAATTGTTCTGCCAAACCAAATGCGTGCTGAATCTCTTTTTGCGGAATGCCGTGATTGGCAACTTGAAAAAAACCAATCTCAACCGCTGCATTCCAGAGTTGATCGGCAATTTCATATTTGCGATTTTCAAAATCACTGAGGTCGATAATCCGTACTTCACGTTGGGTTTCAGTTCCCATCACGCCCATCACGGATTCTTTTTTTAATTCTTCTAGAGAAAATTCGGTATTGGTATTTAAACTGTTCATGCTTGTCACTCACATTAAAAAAGGAACTTTAATGATGTGACTCAATGTCATGAAAATGGGTCGAACATTCAATTGAGCCACGCTAAACAACATCATTATTTTCGCAAGGAAAATACATGTCGCTTAGAGCAATGACCCACATAATGAATAAATCAATATGTTGACAGCTTATACTCTAATCAAACTTAAGCAATGATTATGCCAGACTAGAAATTATTTTTAAATTTTCTACTTTTCCAAGTCCTTAGAATATTTGATACTCCGTTATTGAGCACTTTTTCAAAAAATAGATCACTCAGAGGCGCCTCACTTTAGTGCAATTAATGCACTATTATGGATAATTTAGCTAATAAAAATCTTAACTTTTAGTTTCTTAAAATCAATGTAAGTGATGATAAATACATTTTACATCTATAGACAACTCGTTGTTGCTGTTTGGAATTCCTTCTAAATTACATTTTATGCTGAGCAAAATTTATTACACATAGAATAAGAATATTATTTTTTCTAAAAACTTTAGTCATAATTAGGATGCTATCTTCAGCTTAAGAAATATTCTAGGCATAGACTATAAGCAATATTTAGGTAATCAACCTGATGACAGCTTGTATCAAGCCAGAATCAATAGATTAATTCCCAATGTTATATTGACGATTGAGCAAAAGTTTTAAGATTAGACAGTAAGCTCTTTTTTAAAGTTGCATTTAAGCCCTCTTCCATCAAGAGAAGGACATCGTTGAATATTTTGTCATATTTCAAAACGAAAATCAGGCATTTAGTACTGGATTAAGTGTCTGAAACAACAGCGGTATAGAGCTTTCCATTATGCTTTAATAATCCCAAAACAATCATTTTATCAGCAGCAGCTCTTGCAGTTACACCAAGCATGAAAAACTTTAGCAATTTTAATTGGCTATTTGCAATTCAAGGTTGAGAGTTGTTAATTTGATTTTTTACTTATATGCTTATTTTTTCATGCCATGATTGTAGGTATTATGTAGATAATATACTCCACAAGCCTTTGAAAATGAAACTTGCAGATGTGCCATTTTATATTGATATGATTTGCCAAGACCTTAGTTATGATGACTTTATGGAATACCATCAAGGGTTATTTGAAGGCATCTGTAATGATGAAGAAATATCTAAAAAATTTTCCACAATTACAAACTCACACCAAAAATTCATTGAAGTATTAAAAAACAATGAAGATTTTTGGGAATTTTTTGATGTCGGTTGCGCGAAGTGGGCTAGTAGTTTGGTTGTTATGGCTCATAGTCAATGTGATGATGTGCGAATGAGAGCGGCTAAAAATAACAAGTTAATTGCACATGAGTTAATGAATGATAAAAGTCCTGATGTTCGGGCTTCCTGTATATATGCTTCAACAAAGATTTCAGATGTACTTTTAAACGATACACATCACTATGTTCGTGCTGTAGTTGCTGTGAAAAGTGAAGAATATGGTTTGAAATTAATGAATGATTCTTCTGACTTTGTACGAGAGTGGTGTGCAAAATGGGAGGTGTGTGCTAGACAGTATGTAAATGACAAAAGTTTAAAAGTTAGATGGAATGCGCTGTATCAGCATAAAAATCTAGCTGAACTCTTTATCAACGATGAATCGGCTGATATTAAATTATTGTGTTTTGATATAGACAAATCTTTTGCATCAAAACTAAAAACTGACCTAGACTCTAAAATTCGCAAAAACGTGTTGGTTGAACTACCTGAAATGGCTGAATACTTCTTAAATGATGAAAGCGAAGATATTAGAAACTTAGCACTTAACAAGTTAAATTCAACCAAGTAATGCAAATAGCCTTTTAATTGAATTTTCTTATTTAATTTACAATTGGTTAGCTTCATTTTCCTAGATTAGCACATCGCGAATCTAGTACAGCCCTTAGAAAATTAATATTCTACCCTCAGCATTACATGACAAAGGCTTTTAAAACACTTATATATGCTGTTCTTGCTGAGATTCTTCTGATCGTTGAATAGTTTCTTGAATCTTAAGTAGAGCATTTTCAATATCGGTGAGCGACTTGGCATTACCACCACTCAGGGCTTGTCGCCATTTACGTGCACCTGGAAGATTTTGAAATAAACCTAAAATATGTCGAGTAATAATCGAAAGAGGCGCACCTTCGGCTAAACGTTTTTCGATATAAGGCATCATCTGTTGCATGATGTTAAATCGATCTGGCAAGTCTAAGTTCCAGAATTGTCCAAATTCCGCAAGTAAATAAGGATTATGATAGGCTTCACGACCAATCATGACGCCATCTACATATTGCAGGTGTTGTTGTGTTTCTTCAAAAGTCTTGATGCCACCGTTAATTTCAATGGTCAAATTTGGACGTTCACGTTTTAAACGATAGACATCTTCATAGCGTAATGGAGGAACTTCACGATTTTCCTTAGGTGATAAACCCTGCAAAATCGCAATGCGAGCATGTACTACAAAATGCGTACAACCAGTTGCAGCAATAGTATCTACAAAATGCAGCATTTCGTCATAAGACTGCATATCATCTATCCCAATCCGATGTTTGACTGTCACGGGAATACTGACAGTTTTTTGCATTTGATCAATACATTCAGCAACAAGGTTAGGTTCAGCCATTAGACATGCGCCAATTTTATTATTTTGGACACGATCGCTTGGACAGCCAATATTTAGATTGACTTCGTTATAGCCCCAATCTTCGGCCATTTTTGTGCAGGTTGCTAAATCTTGAGGGTTTGAACCACCGAGTTGTAAGACCAATGGATGCTCTTGTGAATTAAAATCTAAGTGGCGTTTAGCATCGCCATGAATAATCGCGCCTGTCGTTACCATTTCGGTATACAGCACAATATTGGGATTAAATAGTCGTGCAAAAAAACGATAGTCTCGGGTTGTCCAATCCATCATCGGCGCAACACTAATTCTGAAATTTTTAGTATTTTCAATTTTGTCTGATTTAATCATTAAAAATCATCCATATATGTTGATGTTGATACTAAATTATTTGCAACCATTCAGGCCTAATTTGCACCGTTTCAATTAGAATCTATACCACCTTTGAGCCATAAAGGCGCAAATTTTATGGTGTAAATTTTGCGGGTACTATACCACAATGAAAACTTAAGCATGGAACAATCCGTTATCGTGTGGAGATCAGAATTAATAAAAAGGATTTCCTGTATTTAAAGAAAGTCAGACATTTTTTACCAAGCGTTTGACTGGCTTTTAAATCGATAAGCATGAAGTAGAAATTGATAAAATCCAGAAATTTTATTTGAGTCAACCAAATTCGATGGGGATAAGATGGATAAATTAACCCATTTTTAACCCACAGAAAGCAAAAATGTAGTCAAACTATGTCGAATTGCATCGGACAAACAACCAAATAAAAAAGCCTTTAAGTATTGAACTTAAAGACTTTTTTATATTTCATCGGATTGCTCCGAATCGAATTTTGGGGTGGCGACAATTGAACTCGAAAGTTAAGTTATTGAATATAAATAATATGTACTAAGGTTAAAAAACAAGGGATACAAATAGGGATACAGATTACTTGCTGCTACCTTTGAATTATCGTTTTAAATCTCGATAAAAATTCTCATGACTTCCCAATTTCAGCAAGTACAAAGTTACAGTTTCATCATTCACCGAATAAGCTAGTAATACAAGCTGTTTATCCATTTTGAACTTATAAACTGATACACCTGCTAGGTCGCCTACTTTTGCCTCGCCTATATTTGGATTTTCACAAATAGCCATTACAGCCTGATCTACGTCTTTCTTTTGCTGACGAGTAAGCTTTTTAACAACACGCTCAAATAATGGGGATTGCTGAATATCCATTTAGTCACCCAAAATTATATGGTGTCGTATTTCCTGCTTTGACTTGTGCCATGCTTAACAATAAGTCTGTAATATCCTCAAAAGTTAAATCTGGGTTATCTTGTGCAATCTTTCCAATTCTCGCCCAGTATTCAACTTGCTTAGTTGCGCTTCGGCTTTCAGCCATACCATAGACTTTTGCTGATTCTACGATGTCGCTGTCGATCTTTACTGCTGTGTAAGTCATCATGCTGCCCTCATATTAGGTTTAAATTATATTTCCATATGAAACCTTTTGCAACTTAATGAAACCTTATGCCATGTTGTAAACAAGAACAAGCTTTACCCCTTAAAGGCATTTTGAAGTCTAACCCAGTGGGGGGATGAAATTCTTAGGTTCAATCATGCAATGGACACCACCCATCACCCCACGTATAAAAAAATTTCCCATTTTGTTAAAAGTTAAAATGAAGTTAAAGCCATGAACCTTATAACACCTTATTTCTAAAGGCTTATCGGCAGATGTTGGAAACTTAAAATCTAAAGTTTGATGTTAAGTGTGTTAATGCCAGTTGCTAAGAAATGTTAAGGCTCAAAAGCTGAAAAAAGTTGAATCTCAAAATAACCCTATGTAGGGTCGCATTTAAAATGCTGACCTTAATCAACCAATTGAATTAAGATTTTCTAGGTATCAGTACGGCAAGATTTTATTGGAATCTGTAAGGGGGTAAATCACAACCTGTCAAAACCTGTTATTTGATTTCAGCATTTAGAATGCGGATTTTTGCGTTTTGCTTTGTTTTCAAAGGTTAATCCAAAACTGGACGACTACAAAATACTGCATTGCTGCTTAGTAAAAGTTAGTATTAAGATTCAATTTCCCGTCCTATAAAAAGAGGTGAATACATGGGTATATTAAGTTTTGAGCTACAGCCATTTGAGGAAATAAAACTTGAACCCTTTGATACTGAGCAATTCGAGGCTGATCTAGTGCAATGGTCAAAGCAATTGGATAAAGACTGGCAAGCCATGATTAGCCAGATAGATACAACACTTGCACTCCTATAAAAAGAGATTTAAACCGCGTAAGTCAATGGATTGATCAAAGGCTTAATAGTGCAAACTAAACTTGATAAAACTTGAGATTCTATGCAATTTAGAACTACTACGCGCCCGCATGTTTTTTTTGATTTTACTATTTTGCTGTAACGGTTTATTGAGGGATTTTAAACCCTAAATTTGTTATACCTTGTTATACGGATTTACCTTGACGTACCTTGACGGAATCAAACAACTATTAAATAGCGATATACCATGTCACATATAGCTTTGAAGTTATTTTAAAGGATTTTCTACTGGTGACTTGTCAAGGTAACTTTTATATCCTTGTAAAGAGTTTTTTTTGTCTTACGTAGTCTTACGAAATGGCTTATCGTCAAATTAAACGAAAAGCTTGCGCCCTGTACATTTAAGCCTATTTTAAAGCTATTGAAAGAGGTGTGATGTAAGGGTAAGTAAAAATACACTCCTATTCATTTTGTGATACGTAGTGATACGAAATGCACTTTTTTAGGTTGACGTAGGTGGACAGAATGGGGATTTACTAAAAAGGGCTAAAGCCTTTCTGTACATGGGTTTGAATGGGATTTAATGCTTAATTTTAGTACGTGTCGTCAACCTAAATATAAAAATGCTTGTATAGCAAAGTTTACGGCGTTTTTATCGGTCAATTTGACAGTAAAAAAGCTCCTCAAAAATGGGGAGCTTCATTTTTAAAGCAACTGCAATACATCTGCCCTAATCTCTGTTACCTCTCGATCTATGCCGTTTTGATCTTTCCATTTCCGTGTACGCAATGAACCCTCAATATACGCCTTACTTCCTTTCTTGAGATACTTACTGGCAATCTCAGCCAATCGGTTACTGGTGACGATTCTATGCCATTCTGTGACCTCTTTGCGCTCATTGGTGGTTTTGTCTTTCCAATGCTCGGATGTGGCTAGGCTGAATGTGGTAACGCTTCCACCATTGGGAAATTGTTTTGTTTCAGGGTCACGACCTAGAACACCCATTAAAATCACTTTGTTGACGTTTGGCATTCTTCTATCTCTTAAAATTATACGGCTATATACTTCTTGTACTGTGACAGGTGTGACAACTGTGACAAACAAGATAAGTAATTGTTTTTATTGGCTCATGGGCTTAAAAATCCATGTCACACTTGATTTTTATAACTGTGACAACTGTGACAAACTCCATAGATCAAGATCATCTGTCACACTTGTCACACCCATGACACACCAAAAAAATGAATACTGTGACAAGAATCAGGGATTAAATAAACATATAAAACAATATCTTATTAAACCATGTCACACCTGTCACAGTTGTCACACTCACAAATAGGCTATTCCTGAAAAAAATCAGTTAAATATACTCATTGCCACACTTGAGAAGTGCATCATGGTCGGGCGTGTTCCATCAGGTAAATTGCTGCTCACTCGCTTGGTGTACCGCCCATCTTCACAATCAAGCCAACCATATTTTTTTAAAGTTTGCTTAACGGTATTCTCATTCATGCCTGTACATATCTCACTCTTAAACATCGTGGACGACACAAGATATTGTTTATTGTCTTGGTCATAGTAGCCAACACGGTTGAGAATACGCGGACGGATAATTTCACCATCAGGATGTCTTGAGGTAATTAAGTTTTCAAAACGACTTGAGCCATGCGCCTCAAAAAAGGCTTTCACTTGAGAGAGTATTTCACGCTCTGCATAGTCGCCTTGATATTCAAAGTTATGTAGCCACACATCAAATACCTGTTGCGCCGATCTAAACGCCGTGCCTGCTTTCCATTCTGTAATGCCTGCTTGTGTTGCTAGTTCACCTGCAACGGCGACCAGTGCAAAGGAACTTGCTACACGGTTGATATGCCCTTGTGTATGATTAGATGTAAGCTTTGTTTGATACTGCTCAAAAAGGGCTTTGGCTTGCTGTATGCGCTCGGTTTTGTTGGTGGTCAGGTATTTGAGCCATGCCACACCTGCAACGCCATAAACCTCTTGTACACGCTCATTTAAAAGGTTGGATTGTTTTGCTCCATCCTCGGCAAAGTCGATACAATCAAATACACCATACTGGGCTTGATCGACATCAATCTCAATCAAACGGATTTCTTGCCCTAGTTTGGTCTTTTGTCCGTTCTCTTGCATGATGTCTTTGAGGCTGCATTCACCATTAGAAAGGAAATTTAAATCCCATCGTTTCAGCTCTCGCATGGCAAGCTGTCGGCTCATGCGTCCTTTGCCAAGTCCATTGGCAAGCATATACACGGTATTGCCTAGTTCTCTGGGATTGGCAATCTCTCCAATTTCATCCAGTGCCAGAAAGCCATCATTGTGTAGGTGTGCTGTATGCTCTAAGGCGTTGCCTGTGGCTTTCCATGTTCTAAAAAAGGTCTTGGGATTGCCCCAGACTGAACATGCCAGATAAAGGGCAGTGCTTTTACCCTTTGATGATGTGCCTTTCAGGTGAAAGCCTTTACCTTGTTGTCCCAGTGGTTTGAGCAATTGCCCTGCAAAGGCAGTCGATAGGGAAAACACAAGCTTACTATGGGCTTGTACTGGCTTGGCTATATCATCACGCCACTGACTTAATGTTCCCACTTGCTGATAGCGGTTATCCAGTCCATGTGAAGCCTGATAAACCACACTATCGGCATCCTGTGCGCCTATATTTTGATGGGGCAATACATACACATCACCATGCCATCCGACACTATCTACACATAAGGCTTTTGTAGTCACTGGATAAGTCATCAGATAACATTGGAATAGCTCTCGCGCTTTTCGATCTGGTGCAATGGTTACGCCTTGATGGGCTAGGGCTTTTCTCAAGTCTACGCCATCGCCTTGAAATAGCTCCATAGATACCGCCCAACGATGCTCGATGCCTGCATCATCTGTCCATACCAGTAAACGCCCCCAGTCATTTGAGGTTCTGTCACTGGTCTTGGCTTTTACCAAAATTGGACTACACACATATCGCTTGTATTCATTGCCACTTTTATCTTTTTCAACAAAAAATACGCCAGTCTCTAAGATATGAAAGTAACCATCAGCATAACGGTAGGGCTTGGCTAAATGTCCTTTGGGGAGTGGATCAAGTTTAGGTAATTGCTCAAAGGCTTCATCAAAAAACGCGGTGACTTCTTGCACTGGCTCATCTTTGCATAGCTCAATGAAATACTCGTTTTGGTCTATCTTGAGATACTGGTTCAATAAACGGACTTTAGTGTTATGTTGGAGCTGTTGGAATGGTTCAAGCTGTATATATTCAGGTCTGACAGGCATAAACAACCTGACAAAACCTGACTTTGAAAGCTGATTTATCACAAATTGGATTTGCTCAAAGTCAAAGGCTTTAAGTTCAGTTTGTTTGGCATGACATAGGCTTGGCAAGATAACCAACACAACCGCATAACCTGTTTGAGCAACTTTAAAAAATGCCTCAAGGGTGTAGGTGATGATAATCGGTTTGTCTTTATCTAGTTCGCCATAATAGGCAAAGCCTTTTGCTAATCCATCGGGAATAACAGAAATAGATTGACCATCTTGTAATACGGCACATTGAACAAGCGTTAAATGCTCATCATAGATCGGCAGAATTAACGGATTTTCATAGTTTACGCCGTTTACTTCGACACTCGATTCATCGACATAGATCGGCTGCAATGGACTGCCGAAACGCTGAATAATGTCATGCTGTAAATGCTTGGCATCCTCTGGTGATAGTTTCAGACAAGCCGATATAATTTGCTCTGCTGTTGGGTCTACGGCTTGCAGTAAATCGCCAGTGGTATCCCATGAAGGTTTGATGTTCATTGGTCACCCCCTTGTCCTTTCCATTCTATTTCGTATTGTTTTGCTGTTTCTGCATGATAAGCATGACGTTCTTCGGCAAGGTATGAGTACATATCTAAAGCCGTTTTAAGCTCATCAAAATAGATTGAATCTACACCATTATTTTTTTGTAGTTGTTCACTCAGTCTTACGAAATCACGGCGTACACGTTCTAAAGCAGTTTGCATCCAATTCATATCATATTGAGCTAATGATTGAATGTCGTACATATCACCTGAATCATAGGTTTTAGGTGTATTTTTAGAATTGATTTGATTAGGCATGATTGCCTCCTTGTATTTTTGAGTTGAGATTCACGCTAATCTGAGAAATTAGGGTGAGGGGATTCACTCTCGGTATACAAGTACCGCCCGACATATTCGCCACGAATGACTTATTTTGTCGTGTCATCCCCTCATAGAGGGATTGCAGCCTTGTGTGCATGGCTGTCATGCTTGCGCCCTGTTTATGCAAAGATTGAGAGCCTTTGCAGAATTTAGGCACAATAAAACCACAATGACGCTGTGGGGTGACGCTTGTATTTTTCGAGAGGTCTACAGCATAAGCGGAATGGCTACAGCTTGCAACGATTAAAACAGCAACCGCCCAGACAAACACCAGTAGCATAAAGTTCTTTAATACTTGCATGGCATCACCTCACTGAATCCGATTGATCTTTAGGTCAGAATTGACATAAACGCCGTCATTGGATAGCCCGACTTGTTGGCGGTTATCTAGCATCCTTAAAAGGCTTTGCTCGGCTTCCTCAACTGAAATACCAAGATGCTTGGCAATGTCGTCTAAGCTAAACATCGGTTCTCCGTCATCGGTGTACCCGCTTGGTTTAGGCAGTAAATTAAGTTCCTTTGCCTTTTTGTTCATTTCTTCTTTGATATGTTCGGGTGTGTGATGCAGCGTTAAGAGAAATGCTTGCTCCGTGATGGGGTGGTCATCGCCGTATTGAGCCACCATGTTTTTATAGTGGTCAAAGGCTTTGAAAAATTCAGGGTCTACATAGTTATTCATTTGTGTAACCCTCAAACGTCATTTGAATATTTGTCTTACAAGTGTCAATTCTTAAAGCATTTAAGTGTTTTTCATGCTTACGGCGGTGCATCCCATGACTATGAAATGTGCCTTTTTCTTTGGATAGTTTTTCTTGCATACATAGGCGGTTTAATTCATCAAAAGCGGTTTGTCTTGCTGAATATGAGCCAGTCTTGCGAATGGTCGGCAACACTTCTGCAAACACCCAGTTTTGAAAATGGATTGCTTCGGGTTTATTAGATCGGAAAATAATGCGGTAAAGGTTCGGCTCATTGATAAACTTTAGTTTTTGAATACCGCCATTTGTAGGGGTGTGATAATCCGCCACCCCCTTTGGATCTAATGCACCATGTCGCTTAGGGGGTTCGTTTTTAACGTACTCCCTTTGAATCTGTAATAGATCGGATGATCTTGAAATATTCAAAACCCTGCATACATCTGTCAAACAAAACCACGGTTCTTGATTGTCATCCAGAACAACTCGAACCGAACTGGATTTAAAATCGAAATGGGTAACTTGGCTCATACTGTCACCTCTGCTTTTAGCTCATATCGTGCATGTGTGCCTCTA
This sequence comes from Acinetobacter ursingii DSM 16037 = CIP 107286, assembly GCF_000368825.1. Taxonomy (GTDB): domain Bacteria; phylum Pseudomonadota; class Gammaproteobacteria; order Pseudomonadales; family Moraxellaceae; genus Acinetobacter; species Acinetobacter ursingii. The sequence goes on from NZ_KB849717.1 coordinate 894,152, forward strand.
TGGTTCAGGTTCGGCTCGTTATGGGTCACGATGTCATAACCTTGCTTGCGTAGGCGGTCAATTACAGCCGAAAGGCGATAACAGTCACATAGCTCTATGGCTTCGGCTTGGCTAATGGTTCTGCCTTGCTTGAGGTGATTGAGTACGGCGGTTTGATGATTGATCATGATCAAGCCTCCATAGTCGAATGTTGGCTTTTTTGTTGTTTGTGCCATTCCACCAGATCGGCATAATCGAAATAGACTGGTGACTGGCGATTGCTGCCGTATTTGTACGGCTTCGGGAATGTTGAATCTTTTAAGGTCAGATTACGCAAGGTATCGCGTGAAATGCTTAAAAGTTCACAGGCTTGGTTGTAGGTAATTCGGATAGGTTGCATTTACTTAACTCCATATAACGGCGCTTTATGGAATAAGTATGTTTATGTTTTTAATGGAAAAAAATATAAATTTAAGTGTAAAAAATATGAATTTACAGCATGGAATTATGATTAGTTAGTAGATAAATAATACTTATGAAGATCAAAATATAAATTCTCATTAGATAATTATAAATTTGGAAATAAAAACTATAAATTTTCATCGCCAAAATACAAATTTATTTATGATTGGTCTGAAAGTGCTTTTTTTATGGCTTCACTAGCTGACTTTTTAGATTTATCTCTAGTGGTTAGCAGATTGGAATAATATTGAGCTGTTGAGGGTTGTACATTATATTCTCTTCCATATTCTTCTAAGAGCATTTCAACTCTTCTAGTTTTTGTTTCATCATCATAACGACCTACATAAACTAAATCATGATGAAGTCTTAAAAGTAGTGCAAATTTTGGGACATAAGACTGGCTGTCAAGGTCTAAAAAATGAATAAATGGGATATTTCCATTGTTCTTGTTGGATCTTTTACTGTCATTCGGTGTTAAGGAATCTAACTCTTCTTTTAAGTGACTTGATTGATTTTTATAAAAATTATCATCGTGTTCATAACAGTTTTTTGAGTGATACGCACAGCTATTGTTAATTAAACTATCATCAATATCTAACCTCTCATTTTTTAAGTCTTTTAATATCGTATATCGTGCAAATCCTACACAGTCACTAAAAGGGTCGTAATCCCCACCATCTGCGATAAGCCTGATTGTATCAATCGGACAGCCATAAAAATCATTATCATTTTGCTCATATTCAACAAGCGTGTATTCATTTTTTAGAATGAGTTTTTTTGTTCTATTTAATATTTGAATATTATTTATAAACCACTGAGCTGCTCTTTCATGAGTCATATTTTCGCAAGTGGCAAAAATCTCTAACAATTCAATGACCGAAATAAATTGTTTTGGAATACTGTCTACATCTTCATTTGCACCAATCAAAATCGCCTCCCACAGCATCCCCAAAAAATGCTAAGTCAACATATTGGGTATATGCTTTCGGATGCCTCCTAGGCTTAGCAACTTTATAATAATGGATATTCAGGCATATTTCAGCATGTGAAAGAATGAAGTACGTTAAATGTTGTCGCGCTGTATCATCAATTACGCTTTCTTAAATTGGATAACGCTATCATCCGCCAATTGCTCTAAATGATCGGCGTACCATTGCATCATATATTTACGGTCATTTAGATATTGGGCTTTGTTATACACGCCTGCTACACCATCCTTAACGTGCGCTAAGGCTGCTTCAATATGCCTCTCATCAAAGCCCTTGTTGTTAAGTAAGGTACTAGCAATATGTCTAAATCCGTGGGGTGTCTGTCGTCCCTCATAACCTAAACGCCGTAATGCCATAATAAAAACCGTGTCGGATTTAGGCTTGTGTTGATTAGATCGGCTAGGAAATAAATAATCAGAATGTCCGCTTAGTTCTTTCAATTCTTTAAGTAGTGCTACCGCTTGTCTAGGCAAGGGAATGATATGCTCACGGCGTTTCTTCATGCGCTGTTCTGGAATGTTCCATACTGCCTCATCAAGATCAAACTCATCCCATTGTGCCTCCCTTAATTCACTGGGACGGCAAAATAGCATAACTAAAAGTTTTAATCCTATACGGATATCAGGTGTAGGATAGTTATCAATAGCCCTTAATAGTTGTGGCAGCTCTTTTTCATCTACATGCGCCATATTCTTTTTGTCGCCCTGCTCTAAAAACTTATGCAGTCCCTCCAGTGGATTGTAGTCAATACGCCCAGTGACTTTAGCGTAATCGTATATATCACGACACATAGCACGGATACGGTTCACTTGTTCATAAATCTTATGCTCTTGCTGCACCCCTTTTAAATGGTTCATCCACTCAATAGGGCGAATAGAGGTATAAAGACGTTTACCAAAAACAGGGTAGATATGTTTTTCGAGTGCGCCTTTATTTCTAGTCATGGTGTCGGCTACCCATCTATTTTGTTTTGTATCTAACCACTCTCTAGCCAATGCTTCAAAAGTGGCGTTATTTGCCTCTAATTCTTTTATTTTGCGTTCTTGTTTGGTGATGATTGGGTTTTCACCTTTACCAATGTCCGTAATTAGCTCTTGCGCTTTTTTACGTGCTAACTGTCCGCTTATTTCTGGATACCCGCCAATACCAAGCCATGACCATTTACCATCAGGTTTTTTATAGCGCAATTGCCATGATTTATTACCATCAGGTTTGACCCGAAAATATAAGCCATTGCCATCTAGTTCCCGATACTCTTTTGCTTCTGGCTCAAGATTAGCTAGAACGGTATCAGACAATGGACGGCGTTTAATCTCGGCTCGCTTCATTTTCTTGTATCCCCGCGGTTTCAATTTTTTCTCTAGGATACACGTAGGGATACACGGTGAGCAATACTATATAAAGTTAAGATTAGTTATATATAGGCAAAAAAAAAGGCTTAAACCCTTACAGTTCAAGCCTTTTGGTCTTATATATCCCCATATTCGGGCATATAAATTTAAGGATTTGGTGGAGGTGGCGGGAGTTGAACCCGCGTCCGCCAGCACTACACTCGAGAATACTACATGCTTAGATATCGTCTATTGTTTTAACACCAAGTGACCCGACGAACAGGGTACAAGTTGCGATCCTCTAAGTTTGGTATAAAGTCCCGAGGCTTGACTCTATACGGACTTGTGTGCGTGCGCTACAGTCGGGTTCCTAAACCACAAGTATTCTAGGAAGCGGACAAGCTGCCCTTAGGCAGCTAGAGCGTAAGTTTCGTCGTTTGCGACTATTAAAATGCAAATTTTATTTACGAGAGAAAATGCGCTCTCGGCATGCATCTATGAGCTTCATCACCAGCGTCGAAGCCAATAACACCCCCAGATGAGTTCATACATCATAACACAGGCGGCAAAAATTGCTATGCAATTTATAACCAACTAGATTCTACTGATGTATTTAACATGATAATTGAGATAATATTTTATTTTTCAAGTCTATCTATAACAAATATGAGCTATTTACTTGCACTCGATCAGGGAACGACTTCTAGCCGCGCGATTATTTTTGATGAACAGGGACATGTTCATGCAACCGCTCAACGCGAAACAAAAATAAGAACCCCGCATTCAGGTTGGGTCGAACAAGATGCCGATGAAATCTGGTCAAGTCAGATAGCAGTGGTACAGCAGGCTTTAGCCTCTGCACATGTCTTGGCAAAGGATATTAAAGCGCTAGGACTGACCAATCAGCGTGAAACGACGGTGGTATGGGATAAATGTACTGGCAAAGCACTAGCACCTGCAATTATTTGGCAGGATCGTCGTGCGGCAGACTGGTGCAGTGGCCTAATCCAGCAAAAATTGCAGGATAAAGTCCATCATAAAACAGGACTGAGAATCGACCCCTACTTTAGCGCAGGCAAATTGGTCTGGCTGCTTGAAAATGTAGACGGACTAAGAACACTCGCGGAGCAAGGGCGTGTTGCTTTTGGAACGATCGATAGTTGGTTGATCTGGAATCTAACTCAAGGTGCAGAACATGTCATTGAAGTCAGTAATGCTTCAAGAACCATGCTCATGAATCTTCAGACTCAAAGCTGGGATGAAGAGTTGCTCGAATTGTTTCATATCCCGGCTTCGGTTCTTCCAACCATTATTTCATCTGATGCTTATATAGCTGATACAGCACCGGGGTTACTGGGTAGCACCATTCCGATCGCGGGTGTTTTAGGTGATCAGCAAGCCGCCCTATTTGGACAGTCATGCTTTGAAATAGGTACAGCAAAAAATACCTATGGAACAGGATGCTTCATGCTGTTTAATACTGGCGAGGAATTACAATTTAGTCAAAATCAACTGCTGACCACACTGGCATGGCAATGTCAGAATCAAACCCGCTATGCGCTTGAAGGGAGTGTATTTATGGCTGGCGCAATTGTACAGTGGTTACGTGATGGTTTGGGCATTATTCAGAGCAGTGTTCAGGTTGAACAATTGGCCAATCAGGTCAAAAGCAGTGAGGGCGTAGTATTAGTTCCCGCTTTCACGTGCTTGGGTGCACCGCACTGGGACAGTGAAGCACGTGCGTTATTGTGCGGGATGTCACGTGGAACCAATAAAGCCCACATAGCGCGGGCGGCGCTTGAATCGATTGCTTTTCAAGTGTCGGATGTGCTTTGTGCCATGCAGTCGGATTTATCCCAACCTTTAAAAGAATTACGAGTCGATGGTGGGGCGAGTCAGAATGATATGCTGATGCAATTTCAGGCAGATATTCTCAACGTCCCTGTATTACGTCCTAAAATGCTTGAATCAACGGCTTGGGGGGCAGCCGCGATGGCAGGTCTAAAGTCTGGCATTTTTTCAAATCTCAACGAAATCGCTGAGTCTTGGCAACTTGATCGTGCCTTTGAACCACAAATGAACGAAGATGAACGTTCTCATCATCTTGAACGATGGCATCATGCGTTAAAACGTGCCAAATCAGATTTATATTGATCGTAAATTTTTATCGATTATTTCTATTTATCAAATTAGTGTCGCTTTCAATATATTTATGTGTGAGCTTTCATTATTACTTTTTAATTCAGAACTAAATCCAGTAAAAATTGATTTATTTAAATTCTTTTTTACCAAATTTTAGCCAAATGACACTAAAGTAATACCATGATAAATTTATTTTTTTTTATAAATGTTTCAGACTTGTGAAATATTATTACATTCCTTAAAACACTTTTTAAGGTTCAGGCGATAGCATCATTCCGCCAAGCAAATACATTGTTATTGATATGTGTAAATAATGTAAGAACGAGTTTGAACGATGATTTATGACGGACAAGTAGCAGATAGTTATCAAACACAGAATGCACCGCAAATGACTGTGATTGAAAACAGGGAAAGATCAGCACCGTTTTCTTTTGGATCGGATGGTTCACGTAGCCAGATCGATATCCACAAATTCGTTGCTAAATTAAAAAGTATCAGTGGTAACTACAGCACAGCAAAATGTGCCAAAAGTGTTCGTATCGCTTTGCAATCTGCGGGTGCCAAGATCGTCAGTCACCCTATTGCTGCTTCTGACTGGGGCGATACTTTAACCAAAATTGGTTATCGACAAATTCAACCTGAGTTTGATCATCCACAAAAGGGTGACATTTATATTATTAAACGCACCCCAAATCATGTGTATGGACATATTGCGGGTTACAGCGGTAGTCAATGGATTTCTGATTTTAAACAACAAAGCTACGATGTATATAAAGATAATAATGTCACATATACCTATTATCGCCCGTTGTAAGCTTAAAATAGTATATTGACAATGAACGAAGCTTATTTAGGCTTCGTTTTTTTCATGTCTAATTTTTTCAAAACTTCAGCCGCTGCAATCATGCCAAAGCTGGAAGTCACCATTACCGATGAACCATAGCCGCCACAGCGTAAACCCGCACTCGCGCATAGATTGTTTTGTAAGGTAGGTTGTTCGAGCGAATAAATACAGGTCATCCCGAATTTTTCTTTTGGCTTTTTACAAATTCCTTTAGCACGTAATTGACTGCGTAATTTTGCCAACATCGGGTCTTGTTCAGTTTTAGATAGATCAGCCACTCGAATTTTAAGCGGATCAATTTTTCCACCTGCGCCGCCCGAGACAATTAAAGGGATTTTATTAAAACGACAATGCAGCATTAAAGCCAGTTTGGCTTTGACATCATCAATACAGTCCAAAACCACATCAGGTTTAGACATCAATAGGTCTGCGACATTCTCAGATGTAAGAAAATCATCGATCACATTGACCTTGATCCGGGGGTTAATCTGATGACAGCGTTCCGCCATGACTTCTGCTTTTTCCTGCCCCAAGGTTGAAGATAGCGCAGGTAACTGACGATTAATATTGGAAGCGGCCAATACATCCATATCCACCAGTGTCAATTCGCCAATCCCTGTACGTGCAAGTGCTTCCACAGCCCAACTTCCAACACCGCCAATTCCAATCACCATAACATGACTTTTTTCATAATGAGTAAACGCATCATCACCATATATCTTGGCAACGCCTGCGAAACGGCGGTCATATTCATCGGCTTGGAGTTCAGTCATTACATCTTCTTTCAGGAATTTTTCAGCATGCTATTTTACTGGGTTTAATTTGAGAATGTTAGTGCCTGAATTTAACAACCGCCTTCTTGCCGTGAAGAAGGCGGTTAAAGGAACTGAGTTATTTTTATGCCGCAATCAAATTGCGCAATACATAATGCAAAATTCCGCCTGCCTTAAAGTATTCAACTTCATTTAGAGTATCAATACGGCATAACACTTTAAACTGATCGGTTGAGCCATCCTCACGTTTCACCGTGATATCCAGTGTTTGATGGGGTTGAATATCATCCGAAAGCCCAGAAATCGACAACTGTTCTTTACCTGTCAGGCTCAGCGATTGACGATTTTGTCCATCCACAAACTGAAGTGGCAGCACGCCCATACCCACCAGATTTGAACGGTGAATACGCTCAAAACTTTCTGCAATGACTGCTTTTACACCTAAAAGATTGGTTCCTTTTGCCGCCCAGTCACGTGATGAGCCTGTACCGTATTCTTTACCTGCAACAATGACCAATGGCGTTTGATCTTCTTTATATCGCATGGCTGCATCATAAATCGCCAATTTTTCACCTGTTGGAATATAAATGGTATTACCACCTTCTTCACCACCAAGCATTTCATTTTTAATACGGATATTGGCAAAGGTACCGCGCATCATCACTTCATGGTTACCACGGCGCGAACCATAAGAGTTAAAGTCTTTAGGCTCAATTCCATGTTCCTGTAAGTAACGTCCCGCTGGGCTGTCCTTTTTGATATTTCCCGCAGGAGAAATATGATCCGTGGTAACTGAATCGCCCAATACCGCTAAAATTCGTGCTGAATCAATATTGGTGATGGATTCTGGCGGCTGATCGATACCCTCAAAGAACGGTGGATGACGGATATACGTCGAATCATCTTCCCACTCATAAGTTTTACTTTGTGGAATTTGAATCGATTTCCAACTCTCATCGCCCTCAAATACAGCCGCGTATTCCTTATGGAACATATCCGTATTCACTTTCTGCAAAACTTCTGCAATTTCAGCACTGCTCGGCCAGATATCTTTTAAATAAATATCCTCGCCATTTTTGCCCTGCCCAATCGGTTCAGAAGTTAAATCTTTACGAATGGTTCCCGCCAATCCATAAGCCACAACTAAGGGAGGAGAAGCTAACCAATTGGTTTTCACCAAAGGATGTACACGACCTTCAAAGTTACGGTTGCCAGACAAGACAGATGCGACATTTAAGTCATATTTCTGAATCGCGGCCTCAATCGGATCTGGTAATGGACCAGAGTTACCAATACACGTAGTACACCCATAACCCACAAGGTTATAACCTAATTCATCCAGATATGGGGTCACACCCGCAGCAGCCAAATAATCCGTAACGACCTTAGAACCCGGAGCCAGAGAGCTTTTTACCCACGGTTTACGTTGTAAACCTTTTTCAATGGCTTTTTTGGCGAGTAAACCTGCGGCCAACATCACACTTGGATTCGATGTATTGGTACACGATGTAATCGCTGAAATCACCACATCACCATGATGCAGCTCATAACGTTCGCCATCAATCACACAATGTGCTGATTCATGCTCAAAATTTGATTGCTGTGCATCAACAGCAGTACCGCCACCGCCTTCATTTTCCAGACGTTCTTTTTCAGGTTTGGCTGCTTTTAAAGTCAAATCCATCACTGACTGAAAAGTTTCAGGTACTTTAGCCAATACCACGCGATCCTGTGGACGTTTTGGTCCTGCCAAACTGGCTTCGACCGTTGCCATATCCAGCGTTAAAGTATCGGTAAAGACTGGCTCATCACCTACATTACGCCATAAACCCTGTTCTTTGCTATAGGCTTCGACCAACGCAATACGATCAGCTTTACGTCCTGTTAAACGCATATATTCAAGGGTAATATCATCAATCGGGAAAAAACCACATGTCGCACCATATTCAGGTGCCATGTTGGCAATCGTTGCCCGATCTGCCAAGGGTAAGTCCGCTAGACCATCACCATAAAATTCAACAAATTTACCCACGACGCCTTTTTGACGAAGCATTTGGGTAATAGTGAGGACAAGATCTGTCGCGGTAATCCCTTCTTTTAATTTTCCTGTCAGTTTAAATCCGATCACTTCTGGAATCAGCATGGAAATCGGTTGACCTAACATCGCAGCTTCAGCCTCGATCCCGCCGACGCCCCAACCCAATACGCCCAAGCCATTGATCATGGTGGTATGCGAATCTGTTCCGACCAAAGTGTCGGGAAAAGCAAAGGTTTGGTCATGTTCTTCACCTGTCCAAACCGCCTGAGCCAGATATTCCAGATTGACCTGATGGCAAATCCCTGTTCCGGGTGGCACTACACTAAAGTTGTTAAATGCAGACTGTCCCCAACGTAAAAACTGATAACGCTCACCATTACGCTGCATTTCAATTTCGACATTTTCTTCAAAAGCATGATCATCAGCAAAATGATCGACCATCACCGAATGGTCAATCACCAGATCAACAGGAGAAAGTGGATTAATTTTTTCAGGATCTCCACCCGCTTTGGCCATAGCAGCACGCATTGCAGCCAAATCGACCACCGCAGGCACGCCTGTAAAATCCTGCATTAGCACACGTGCAGGACGATATTGAATTTCCTGATCCGATGTTTTGGTTTTTTGCCAATCGACTAAGGCATGGATATGCGCAGCGCTTACCGTCTGATCATCTTCAAAGCGTAACAAATTTTCTAATAATACTTTTAAGGATTTGGGAAGCTTGTGAATATCACCGAGCTTCGGGGCTGCTTGTTGCAAACTAAAAATTTGATATTGAGCTGAACCGACATTGAGTGTTTTTAAAGCATTAAAACTATTGATTTTGCTATAGCTGGCCATGCGGCTATCCTCCGGTTTGGCTATGTTCTTTTAAAGTTTCATTGGCTTCTTTTAATGTATGCCACTTTTAAAATTAGAATGTTTTCTTTTGGTTATACTTTTGAATGTACTTGTTTTTTATTGCGTTAGTTGAAGTACATTCAATGAATTTTCCCATACTTTTTGGGCAACAGTTGACTCATCGATGGCTAAACTTGCCGCTAGACCCTGTAATACATAAGGCAAATTCACAGGCGTGTTTCGGGTTCGATGTTCGGTCGATTGTTGGCAACACAATGGCGTCATATCGGGACAGTCTGTTTCTATTACTAAATGTTCAAGTCCAACTTCTGCAACGACACGATGCAGTTTTTTCGCATTTGGATTGGTAATTTGCCCAGTGATACCCAACTTAAATCCAAGTTGAATAAAAGCTTTGGCTTCTTCAACACCACCACTAAAAGCATGTGCGATACCGCCCAACTTAAAGTGTTGCTGTTTTAAAATCTGTAACACATCTGCATGTGCTTTTCGAATATGCAATAACACAGGTTTGTTATACTGCGTTGCTAAATTCAGTTGATCCGTGAAATATTGTTTTTGTTTCAGATAAAGTTCTGGCTGTTTATGCTGTGGCAAAAAAGTATCAAGTCCGATTTCCCCGACAGCAATACAGGACTCTTGTTTTAAAATTTGTTCCAAGCGCTCCAAATGATCTGGCGCATGCTGCTCAATATAAAAAGGATGCAGCCCTGGAGCCAAATAGCTGATAGGAGCATGCTGTAACTGATTTAATTCATGTTGAATACGAATCAAATCTGCAAATCTGAACTCGCTAAAGCCAATTAAAATCAGTCTTTCTACACCAACAGCTTTGGCTTGTTGTGCCAGTACCTTCCGATCAGGATCAAAATCTGGCACATCAAAATGCGTATGCGTATCAAACAGTGAAAAATGCATCCCTTAACTCTGTGGCTTATGATGCTGCGCATTCGCCACAGGCTCAGAAGTTGCCTGAGTATGTGGTAAATATTCAGCTTTTAAAATACCATTGAGTTGATCATAAGGAATTACCAAACGAGGTAAACCTGCTGAATAAGGCCCAATTTCATATTCGCCATATTGCAAAATTAAACCTTGCTCGCCTAATAAGAAATTATCTGAAAGCTTAAACTTCCAAGCTTGTTCATAATCGTTAACATTATCCGCAAGCTTAGAGTCCATCACCCATGCTTTAAAAGCGTCATGTGCTTTAGCTTCCAGTGCCTTTCTCTGATTGGGCAAGAGCAAATCATTCAGCTGAATTTGCTTTTGTTGCTTCAAATCAAAGTTGTAATACTGCTGTGCCGAAGAACCATGCGCACCACCTAAATAGCTACTGGTGTTTAAAACCACAGTCGCGATCGGTTCTTGAGATTTTAAAATCGAGGGTTTAATCATGATATTAATCTGATGATTGGCACTCAACGCTTTTAATTCTTTATCCATCTCGACAAAAGATTGAACATAGGGCTCAACTTGTTGCTGCATTTTTTGCTGCTCAGATACAGGTTCTGAACTCGCAGCAACATCATCCGATTTTGATGGATTCGTTTCAGGTGTTGAAGCCGCCTGCTCTTTTTGATTAATCTCTGAAATATCCAAAATTTGTTTTAAGTTCTTTAAAATTTCCCGATCCATGATTTGATCAATAAAAGGGAAATTACTCTGTAAACGTTCAACCACAAATTGAGGGCAGTTCTTGCCTGAACAATCTGGCAAATTCACAGCTAATCGTACAGATGACCCTTCAAGTGCCAACACTTGTGGTTGCACTTCAGAAGCCGCATTTTGCTTCTGGTCAGTATCTTCAGGTTTAGACTTCGGCTGACAAGCAGTGAGCAATAAAGCACAGACCGCAACTGTCAAACTAAGTTTTGCAGTAGATTGTTTTCTTTGTGGAGCTGGAAACAGCGAATATTTAGATTGCAACATCGTGATTGCCTAACAAAAAATAATTTTCAATTCATGCTAATGTAACTTGATCATGCTTGACCAGTATTGTGTAAATTTCAATACAGATTAAAACATTTTGTGATAAATCTCAGGCTGTAACAATGCTTTAGTTTGCGCTGTTGATAAATAAATATCAAATTGACCCGCTCGTTTGCTAATTTGATTGGCACGATAGTGCAGTCCAATCCCTTCACTATCAAAAAACCAGTCCGCCTGTCCCCAATATAATTTTTTCGGCGCTTCGGCCTGTACTTCAGCCGATTGTTGCTTCAACCATTTTTGATAATGATCCTGAACAATTTGATTCATGTTACTTTGTTGATTCTTCTGTAAAATATCCAGAATGTTGACTTCTTTTTGCAGTTTGCGATTGGCCACAAAAAAATAATAACGATCTTTTACGGTGACTTCTTCTTGTTTTGAGTTTAGGCCAACTTGCAATAATACATATTCATTACGCTGCGAAGCGACTCGCGTGGTGATATGGAGCTCATAAGCCTGATTTTTAGAATACTGATCCTGCCATGTATCAGATTTGGCAACATAGGCATTAATAGCTTTTTGCAAATTGATTTTCTGATTTTGACCGATTTGCGCCTGCACCACATACGCCAGTTTTTGCTCAACCCAGCTATTAAGCCAACTGTCTTTAGTCTGAATACTTTGTATATCAATATCAATACAGTTTTTCTTTTCACAAAAAGGCAACGCATATTTGGCTTTGCTTTCCTGAATATCCAAATAAGGTAAAATCTCTGCTTTATCGTGTGAAGTAGCCGACTTTTCCTGCTCAGCTTTCTGATCATGATCGCTTTTTGTGCAAGCAGCCAGCATGGACAATATCCCGATTAAACCCACCATCAAGAACTGTTTTGTCATCTGCATGATGCTTTCCCACATTGATCAAAGCGTCTACTTTAAAATAAAAAACAGCTTCCCGAAAGAAGCTGCTGCATGCAATTTAGTGTTCGCGTGTATTGCGGAACTCAATATCAGGCCAGCGTTCCTGCATAATTTGCAAATTAACACGACTCGGTGCCAGATAAGTCAAATGACCACCACCATCTAGCGACAATTGATCATGGGCTTTTTTCTTGAAGTCATTCATTTTTTTATCATCATCACAGTAGATCCAGCGCACGGTATTAATGTTGACTGGCTCATAAATACAATCGACTTTGTATTCTTCTTTTAAGCGATATGCGACGACATCAAACTGAAGTACCCCCACCGCACCGACGATCAAATCATTGCTATTTTGTGGCATAAAGACTTGGGTTGCCCCTTCTTCCGACAACTCTTTTAAACCTTTTTGTAGTTGTTTGGATTTGAGAGGATCACGCAAACGGACACGACGGAACATTTCTGGGGCAAAGTGTGGAATACCAGTAAAATGTAGCTTTTCACCACTGGTAAAGGTATCCCCAATCTGAATCGTGCCGTGATTATGTAAACCAATAATATCACCCGGCCAAGCTTCTTCCAGATGCTCACGCTCACCTGCAAGGAAGGTCAATGCATCTGAAATACGCACATCTTTTCCAATACGCACGTGATTCATCTTTAAACCTTTTTCATATTTGCCTGAGCAAATACGCATAAAGGCAATACGGTCACGATGTTTCGGATCCATATTAGCTTGAATTTTAAAAACAAAACCACTAAAGCCTTCTTCCGTAGCTTCAACGGTACGTTCCTGCGTGGGATGTGCTTTCGGCTCTGGCGCCCATTGAATAAAGGCATCAAGTACATGATCAACGGCAAAGTTACCCAAAGCTGTACCAAAAAGTACAGGCGTTTGTTTACCTTGCAGGAACAAATCACGATCTAAAGGTTCATTGGCCATTTGCACCAGTTCTAAGGACTCTTCAAATGAAGCCCAAGCCAATTCACCGACTTTTTCACGAATATCAGCATGATCATAACCATCACGCACTTCGATATCGGTAATGGTTGAACCAAAACCTGCCTTATAGACATATAATTTATCTTCAAGAATATTATAAACACCCGCAAAGTCGCGTCCCATGCCTAAAGGCCATGTAATAGGAACGCAGCGAATATTCAAAACATTTTCGATTTCATCCAGAAGTTCTAAAGGCTCTCGAATTTCTCGGTCCATTTTGTTGACGAAAGAAATGATCGGCGTATCACGCATACGACACACTTCCATCAATTTAATGGTTCGCTCCTCGACCCCTTTTGCACCATCAATCACCATCAATGCCGAGTCTACTGCGGTTAGAGTACGGTAGGTATCTTCGGAAAAGTCTTCATGTCCCGGCGTATCGAGTAGGTTAATGGTATGTTTTTTATAGGGGAACTGCATCACCGACGTGGTAATCGAAATCCCGCGTTCTTTTTCCATTTCCATCCAGTCAGATGTCGCTGCACGGTCAGATTTACGGCTTTTTACCATACCTGCAACCTGAATGGCTTTACCCCATAACAGTAATTTTTCTGTCATGGTCGTTTTACCCGCATCAGGATGCGAAATGATGGCAAAGGTTCTACGCGCACTCACTTCTTGCGCTAACTGATCTTTAAACATGTATAAATCTTCATATTGAACATCGTTGCGGTAAACACGATTTGTTACCTAGATGTAAGAAAACTAAAATTGGCGCAATTGTAGCAGAAATAGCAAAAGGATAAATCGCCACATCCGTTTCTGTGGATGAAATCTGTTTTATCCACATGCTATCTTCGGCAGTCAGCGCCTAAATACCAAAACTGTTTATTGTTTATTGCTTTCTTACATCGGATGTATCCAATACAAATTTCAATGATGATATCTGGTATTTAGCAAAGTTGAAAATCTGTTCTCGACCTTGCTTACTTTTTTTGAAGAAAAAATGAATTATTTCGTCTATTTTCGAATCAATGATTCCGCTAAGATTTAGCACGAATAATCATGTTGGTCGCTGTAGCATGCGCATATAATTTACCGTTTTCGTCACGTAAATAGCCTTCTGAAATCACCAGATTTTTGCCCATATTAATCACCTTGCCTTCAGCGATCAGCTTTTGATTAAATGGCATCGGACGACACATTTTAATGGCTAAATCTGTCGTGCCATAGGCCTCTCCTGCCGCCAAAACAGTATGTGTAGCGCAACCAGTGACCGAATCAAGTACTGTGGCAGCAAACCCACCATGCACACCACCTAAAGGATTGGTATGTCGTTCATCCGCAATCGCTTCAAATACAATTCGCCCATGTTCAACTTCAAGTGGTTGCATCGGCATGGTTTTCGCAATACCAGGTGCGGGAAATAAGCCTTGAGCAAAGGCCTGCATTATTTCCAATCCTGTCATTTTTTTTAAATCCATGATTCATTTCTCCTGTGCTATGTTTTTTGAATACTTAGATAATTAAAATCGTATAAATCTTGCTGTATTAAAATGAGCATTCGTCCTTAACATCAGCAGATAACAATACTATACACAATCAAGTTCCAAAAAAGAACTTAATATATAAAAAATTACCGAACTATTTAAATTATTAAAATATCAATAATTTATAAAAATTTTAAGCAAATTGGTGATTTTCTTTATATATAGCAAGACGATCTACTGAAACAGGCGTACCCAATAGATAACCTTGTAGCTGATGGCAACCTAAACGACTTAAAATTTCGGCTTGTTGAGGAGTTTCCACGCCTTCGGCTGTGACACATAATCCTAATTTTGTTGCTAGCTGAATAATACTTTCCAGAATAATTTTTTCTTTCGAACCTGATTCAAGGTTCACAATAAAACCACGATCAATCTTAAGCTCATCTACAGGTAAATCTTTTAAATAAAGAAAACTAGAATGACCTGTACCAAAGTCATCAATGGCGATACGAATACCCAAATCACGTAAACGTTCAAAAGTGCGAATACTCATATCAATATGACGCATCGCAGTTGATTCAGTAATTTCGATAATTAAATGATTAGGTTGAATATTATATTTTTCTATTAAACTTTCAAGAGTTGAAAATAATTTTTTGTTTTCAAATTGAATTGCAGAAAGATTAACGGCAATCGGATAAAAAGGAATATTATTATGAACCCATTCCTGAATCTGCTTACAGGCCTCTTCAAGTGCCCAATAGCCCATTGGAACAATCAAACCCGTTTTTTCCGCGCCATCAATAAACATATGGGGAGTGAGTAATCCCAATGTTGGATGTTGCCAGCGAATTAAAGCTTCCACCCCACAAATTTTTTGATGAATGGTGAATTTGGGCTGGTAAAATAATACAAATTGTTGCTCATCTACAGCCTTATACAAATCATTGATCAATTTGGACTGACTTTTTGCCTCATCCTGTACGCTGGAATAACTAAACAATGTACTGGTATTACGTCCCTGCTCTTTAGAACTCAACATGGCCGCATCAGCATTAATTAATAAATCTTGTAAATTCGCGCCATGTTCAGGATACATCGCGATCCCCACACTGGCCGATACATTAATTTCTTTGCCAATAATGAGATAGGTTTCCTGAACCTGCTGCAAAACATCTTCAGCTTTTTCAATTGCTTCTGCAATAGTCGAGTTTTCAATGATCAGTAAAAACTCATCACCCCCTATTCTCAAAAACTTACTTCGTTCATTTAAATGGCGGTAAACACGATTCGCCATCTGAATCAATAACTGGTCTCCTACATGATGACCAAAAGCATCATTGACTGACTTAAAGCGATCCAAATCTAAATATAAAAAAGCAATATTCTGCTCACGTAAACGGTGTTCTGCAAAAATGACTTGCGCATAATCAACTAAAAATAAACGATTAGGTAATTTGGTTAGATTATCTTTGGTCGCTAGACCTGCAAGTTCTTTATTTAATTGTGAAAGTGCATGATTACGCTCCTCCAGCCTGAGCTCTAGAACAGCAACACAAAAACCAGCAACCAAAATCAGGCTAGTCACAAACAGGATAGTAAATAAGAGCAGTCCCTGACCTGCTTCATAACCCATCATGACATGATTATTATGAGTCGAAATGAATGTAGTCGCAACCATACCTGTATAGTGCATCCCCACAATACTGAGCGCCATCGTCACCGCTATTGCTAGTTTTAACCCAGATTTTCGTCCAATTGCACTTTTATATTTGAAAATGAGAAAAAAAGCCAAACCCGAACCACTAATCGCAATGAGCACTGAAAATACGACAATCAAAGGATCATAGACCAGATGATGATTTTCGATCACTAAGCCCATCATACCCGTATAATGCATCCCTGAAATTCCCAAACCCATGAGAACAGAGCCAATCACAAGACGAGGCAAAGGTAAAGTTGGACGGGATGTTAACCAAAGTGCGAACAGTGAAGCTACTGCTGCAATCAGGTAGGACAATATGGTTAAGCCTAGATCGAAAGAATAGCCTTCAGGTAAATGGCAGGCAAACATCCCAACAAAATGCATCGACCAAATAGCAAAGCCTAAAATAAGACTACTGGAAATTAGAATCCATTTTTCAAAATGCTTGTAGGTGTCTTTAAAAATTAATTGTTCTGTAGAAATGGCTACATAGCACACGATGACAGCGACTAGAACTGAACCGAGTACAAAGGTATAGTCATAATCAACATGTACCATACAAAATTTCCATGGTTATTAGATACTTGTTTTTATTTTGAAAGCTAAATAAACAGCCCTCTCTCTGCTCACTTTTACCTTCTTAACATCAAGTTTTTGATGTCATTAAACAATACCACTATCGCTGTGAAGGTCAAGTTTTTTTTACCTTAAAAATCAACAGAATAAAAACACAAATTTGATGGGTTTTATGAATTAAATCACGGGTTTCCAACAAAGCTGTGATAAATAAAAACCCTGCAATTTGCAGGGTTTTTCAGAAACTCAACTCAAATTAGTTCTTTTTTTGTCTACGATTTTATTCGCTTGAATCCAAGGTACGAAAAAAGATGGAAACACCGCTTTCATCTTTTTGAGGCACGTAACAATAAACATAAAAGACCCACTCAAATAGAGTGGGTCTTGGCATTCAAATTAATTGATTCGAGAAATTAGTTCTTCTCTTTATCAACAATTTTGTTTGCTTGGATCCAAGGCATCATCGCACGTAGCTTGTTACCCGTTACTTCGATACCATGAGCAGCGTTTTGACGACGACGTGCAGTCATAGAAGGATAGTTCAACGCACCTTCTTGAATGAACATTTTCGCATATTCACCAGACTGGATACGTTTAAGCGCATTACGCATTGCTTCACGCGATTGATCATTGATGACTTCAACACCCGTGACATATTCGCCATATTCAGCGTTGTTAGACACTGAGTAGTTCATATCTGCGATACCACCTTCGAACATCAAATCCACGATCAATTTAAGTTCGTGTAAGCATTCGAAGTAAGCCATTTCTGGAGAATAACCTGCTTCGACCAAAGTTTCGAAGCCCATTTTCACCAATTCAACCGCACCACCACAAAGAACCGCTTGTTCACCGAACAAGTCAGTTTCAGTTTCTTCACGGAAAGAAGTTTCGATGATACCCGTACGACCACCACCTACGCCTGAAGCGTAAGAAAGCGCCACATTACGTGCATTACCAGAAGCATCTTGATGGATTGCAATTAGATCAGGTACACCAGAACCACGTTGGAATTCTGAACGTACAGTGTGACCTGGTGCTTTAGGCGCAACCATGATGACGTCTAAGTCTTTACGTGGAACAACTTGGTTATAAAGAACAGAGAAACCATGAGCAAATGCTAAAGTCGCACCCTCTTTGATGTTCGGCTCAATTACATCACGATAAAGTTGTGACTGGAATTCATCTGGGGTCAAGATCATGACTAAGTCAGCTTGAGCAACTGCTGCTGGAACTTCAGAAACTTTCAAGCCTGCATTTTCAGCTTTTTTCCAAGAAGTAGAACCTGCACGTAAACCCACGGTGACGTCAACACCAGAATCTTTAAGGTTAAGCGCGTGTGCATGACCTTGTGAACCATAACCAATAATGGCTACTTTTTTGCCTTGGATGATAGATAAATCACAGTCTTTATCGTAAAAAATTTGCATCTTTTGTCTCCATGAAAACTTTAAAATATGTTGAGTATTTCCCCCTCACCCTAACCCTCTCAAGGAGAGGGGACGTCTTCTCCCTCTGGGAGAAGGTTGGGATGAGGTTTTTTAAAAAATTAAATTGTTAAAACCTTTTCGCCACGTGCGATACCAGATACACCTGAACGAACCACTTCCAAGATCGTATTTTCTGCAAGTGCATCGATAAAGCCATCAAGTTTATCGGTAGTCCCTGCAATCTGAATGGTATAAGTCGTTGGCGTTACATCGACGATTTGTGCACGAAAAATGTCCGCAGTGCGTTTAATCTCAGCACGAGCTGCACCTAAGGCTTTCACCTTGATCAACATCAATTCACGCTCGATATGAGCACCTTCTGAAAGATCAACGACTTTCACCACTTCAACCAGTTTATTCAGTTGTTTGGTAATTTGCTCAATCTTGTGATCATCACCATACGTGGTCAAGGTCAAACGAGATAAAGTTTCATCTTCAGTTGGCGCAACATTCAATGTTTCAATGTTATAACCGCGTTGACTAAACAAACCAACTAGACGAGAAAGCGCACCAGCTTCGTTTTCAACGAGTACAGAAATAATATGTCTCATTAGGTACGCTCCCCTTTTCCTAACCACATGTCTTGCATAGACTGACCTGCGATTAACATTGGATAAACATGCTCAGTACGATCAACCATGACATTAATGAACACACATTTATCATTAATGGCCATCGCTTCAGCCAACTTGGACTCAAGCTCATCAGCATGCTCAATGGTAATGCCAACATGACCATACGCTTCCATCAACTTGGCAAAATCAGGCAATGATTCAACATAAGAACTTGAATGACGACCTTCGTAATTCATATCCTGCCATTGTTTAACCATCCCTAAGGCGCGGTTATTCAGGCATAGGATTTTGACATTTAATCCATATTGCTTACAGGTTGATAATTCCTGAATACACATTTGAATCGATGCCTCACCCGTAATACACACTACTTGCTGATCTGGGAAGGCAAGTTTTGCAGCCATTGCGTAAGGTAAACCAACACCCATGGTGCCCAAACCGCCTGAGTTGATCCATTGACGTGGACGCTTGTATTTATAATACAACGCACCAAACATCTGATGCTGACCAACGTCAGAAGTAATAATCGCTTCACTATTGGTAACACGATCCAATGCTTCAACCACTTGTTGTGGTTTCATCACACCATTTTGACCCGTTTCATAGCGTAAGCCATGAACTTTACGCCATTCATTAATTTGTGACCACCAAGCAGCAATATCTTCTGGATTTGGCTTCGACACATTCATTTGCTTGAGTTGTGCCAGCATTTCCTGAAGCACGGGCTCAACAGCACCTACGATAGGAATGTGCGCCATAATGGTCTTGGAAATGGTTGCTGGGTCAATATCAATATGAATGACTTTGGCATTTTGACAGAATTTGGCAGGATTATTGGTGACACGGTCATCAAAACGCGCGCCAATCGCCAAAATCACATCGGCATTATGCATCGCCATGTTGGCTTCATAAGTTCCGTGCATCCCTAACATGCCCACAAATTGTGGATCATCGCCTGGAAACGCCCCCAAACCCATTAGGGTATTGGTCACTGGATAACCGAGCAAATGCGCAAGCTCAGTCAATAATGCAGATGCATTGCCCTGAACCACACCACCACCCGTATAAATCATAGGGCGCTTTGCAGAAAGCAACTCATCAATGGCTTTACGAATTTGTCCTGAATGTCCACGTGAAGGCGGCTGATACGAACGCATCTTCACTTTTTCAGGATATTCATAGGCAAATTTTTCAGCAGGATTGGTCGCATCCTTTGGAATGTCGACCACAACTGGCCCCGGACGACCACTTGAAGCAATATAAAATGCTTTTTTAATAATGGCAGGAATTTCACTGGCATGACGCACTTGGAAACTGTGCTTTACGATTGGACGGGAAATACCGACCATATCTGTTTCCTGAAATGCATCTTCTCCAATTAAATGGCTGGCAACCTGACCAGACAAAATCACCATTGGGATTGAGTCCATGTAAGCTGTAGCAATTGGAGTGACAGTATTGGTTGCGCCTGGACCTGAAGTGACCAGCACCACACCCGTCTTACCAGTTACGCGAGAATAAGCATCGGCCATATGACCTGCGGCTTGTTCATGGCGTACAAGGTAATGATTAATTTTGTCTTGTTGAAAAAGCGCGTCATAAATATGTAAAACTGCGCCGCCTGGATATCCAAAAACGTGTTCAACGCCCTCATCCGCAAGTGCGCGAACGAGCATTTCACCACCAGATAAAAGTTCCAACGTGATTCACCCTAGTCTTTTGCACCATTTATGGGAGACATAAATAGTGTGTCATTCATTTACTTTCTGCACTGTTATAGCACACATACTTCCAAGTTTTTGCTGTAATAGGAAAAATTTCTAAACTGATCACCGTATAAGTTGTCTCAGCTTCATTAAAGAACTGTTGGGATAAACAGGTCTTGAGCAAAATCACCCTCTCGGCTAGAGAGAATGTCCATTACATACCATGACATTATTCGAAGGGTGATCGAATAAAGGCATATAAAACTAAAGCGAACATTTTTTATGTTTCAACTATTAAAGTCAAGGCGAAATGCTCGCTTTTTGCCGTTTATTTTTTGTGTGTATATTTTTAAACCAGATTACTTGAAGCTTAATCGATTTATTTACACCATTTATCGCAATTCCTCTTTTCATTTTTGTTCATTTACCGCAATTTAAAGCGTATGATTTACAATCAGCATTACTCAACTTTATTGACGTTTTTTTCGTTATAAAATCAGATTGTTATTAATGGACATTCAGGCTATGAGCAAATATATAGTGTATCGTTCTAAGGTATTTTTTTTAGCACAAAGCGCGCTAATGGCTAGTCTGATGCTATTTGCCACTCAGAATCATGCTGAACAATATTACAAATGGGTGGATAGCAAAGGTTCGACGCACTACACCACTACACCACCACCCAAAGGTTCAAAAAAACAAGGACAAGTTAATACTTATGGGCATACTTCACGCCCTACACAAAATAATCCAGCTCATCCAGAGCAAACTCAGCCAAATACAGAAAATGGCAATAAAAATCAGTCATCAACACCTGCGCCTAACCCACCTCAGGTAATGCCAAAATCTGAACAAACCGCACCAAGCGCTGCTCCAGCGACAAATCGTGCAGTTTAAATGACCTCACTCAAATCAAACATAAATCTCAGATCTGGATAGATTCCAGATCTGTTTTTTATATTGTGTATAAAATCCCTTGTACAACATGCGCTTTTTTTTTGATTTTGCGCTATGCTGTGCAGCAATATTTTTTAACTTTACATTGTTGTCCTTAATACGTTTATGACTACTCACATTGACCCCGAATATCAAGCAAGTGCTATCGAAGCTCAAGTTCAACAAGACTGGGAAGCTCGCAAGGCATTTAAAGTTGCAGACACTGTTGAAGGTAAACATCGCTACATCCTGTCGATGTTCCCCTACCCAAGTGGCAAACTGCATATGGGGCATGTACGTAATTATACGATAGGTGATGTGATCAGTCGTTTTCATCGTTTAAAAGGTGAAACCGTATTACAACCGATGGGTTGGGATGCTTTTGGCTTACCTGCTGAAAATGCAGCGATTGCGCATCAGGTTGCCCCTGCCAAATGGACCTTTGAAAACATCGCCTATATGCGTGACCAATTAAAAAAATTGGGCTTATCTGTGGATTGGGATCGTGAATTTGCGACCTGTACCCCTGAATATTATCACTGGGAACAATGGTTATTTGTCCAACTTTATAAGAAAGGCTTGATCTATCGTAAGCTTTCAACCGTAAACTGGGATCCCGTTGACCAGACTGTACTTGCCAATGAGCAAGTTGAAAATGGTCGTGGCTGGCGTTCAGGTGCATTGGTCGAAAAGCGTGATATTCCAATGTATTACTTCCGCATCACTGACTATGCGCAAGAGTTATTAGACGATTTAGATACATTAAAAGACGGTTGGCCACAACAAGTCTTGACCATGCAGCGCAACTGGATTGGTCGTTCTACTGGGATGGACATTACTTTTCCATCTGCAAACACCGAAGTCTACGCCGATGGCATAACCGTTTACACCACCCGTGCAGATACCTTAATGGGTGTGACTTATGTTGCGGTTGCAGCAGAACATCCAATGGCACTAAAAGCAGCGGCGCTCCAAGCAGAAGCAGGCGATTCTACACTTGCTGCATTTATTGAAGAATGTCGTATGGGTTCAGTCGCAGAAGCGGATTTAGCCACGGCTGAAAAGAAAGGTATGGCAACAGGTTTATCTGTTAAGCACCCAGTAACGGGTGAAGATTTACCTGTCTGGATTGCCAACTATGTGTTGATGTCTTATGGCTCAGGCGCGGTCATGGCAGTTCCTGCACATGACGAACGTGATTTCGAATTTGCCAATAAATTTAACTTGCCTATCACCCAAGTGATTGATGCCAAAGGTGCTGACGATGCAGAATATTCTGCAACTGAATGGCAAGAATGGTACGGCTCTAAAGATGGCAAACTGGTGAATTCAGGTGAGTTTGATGGTCTAGATTTTCAAGCGGCATTTGATGCTTTCCTTGCAAAATTAGAGCCACAAGGACTTGCCAATGCCAAAGTTCAATTCCGTTTACGTGACTGGGGTGTTTCTCGTCAGCGTTATTGGGGTTGCCCAATTCCAATGATCAACTGCGAAAAATGCGGTCAAGTACCTGTTCCAGAAGATCAATTGCCCGTGGTATTGCCAACCGATGTGGTTCCAGATGGCTCGGGTAATCCACTCAATAAAATGCCTGAGTTTTATCAAACCACTTGCCCAAGCTGTGGTGGCGAAGCTCGTCGTGAAACAGACACTTTAGATACTTTTGTTGAGTCATCTTGGTATTACGCACGTTATGCATCTCCAGACTTCACTGGTGGTATGGTCAAACCGGAAGCTGCGCAAAGCTGGCTACCTGTCAATCAATATATCGGTGGTGTGGAACACGCGATTTTGCATTTGCTTTATGCACGTTTCTTCCATAAATTGATGCGTGATGAAGGTGTAGTACAAGGTAACGAACCATTTACCAACTTGCTGACTCAAGGCATGGTGTTAGCAGATACCTTCTATCGTGAAGCAGAAAACGGCAAGAAAACTTGGTTTAACCCTGCCGATATCCTTTTAGAAAAAGATGAAAAAGGTCGTATCCTGTCTGCGAAATATTCAGGTGATGGTCAGGATGTCGTGATCGGTGGACAAGAAAAAATGTCCAAATCGAAAAACAACGGCATTGACCCACAAGCGATCATTGATCAATACGGCGCAGATACCGCGCGCGTGTTTATGATGTTTGCCGCGCCACCTGATCAATCTCTAGAATGGTCAGATGCAGGTGTGGAAGGCGCAAACCGTTTCTTGAAACGTGTATGGCGTTTGGCTGCTGGCTTCCTAGAACAAGGCAACCCAGCAACGACGATTGATACTGCTAATCTATCTCAATATGCTCAGGATTTACGTCGTAAAACCCATGAAACCATTCAAAAAGTAGGTGATGACATTGAACGTCGTCATGCCTTCAATACCGCTATTGCCGCATTGATGGAATTACTTAATGCCAGCAATAAGTTTGAAGCAAAAGATGACAATGATATCGCTGTATTACGTGAAGCGATCACGACACTCCTAACCTTGCTTGCTCCATTTGCACCGCATTTAAGTCAGACTTTATTGAGCCAGTTTGGTGTTGATTTAGTTCAGGTCACATTCCCTGTGGTTGATGAGTCTGCATTGACCCGCAATACTCAAACTATTGTGGTACAGGTCAATGGTAAGCTTCGTGGCAAGTTAGAAGTCTCTATTGATGCATCGAAAGATGAATTATTGGCATTGGCTAAAGCATTGCCTGAGGTTCAACAATTCTTAACGGGTCCAACCAAGAAAGAAATTGTTGTACCGAATAAATTGGTCAATTTAGTGGTTTAATTTCCTGCTTAAATCCCCTTTGCTTTTAAGAGAGGGTTAGGGAGAGGTCATTCCCCCTCATCTTAACCTTCTCTCTAAGGGAGAAGGAACTTGAGTAGAATAAACAAAACCCAAACAAAGCCCGTTGTCATTCAATGGGCTTTGAATCTAAAATGTTGTGAATTTTAAAAAATTAATGATTCCAAGTATTTTGGAATCCCATGAGGACAAAGCATGCATTTAGTTCAACGTGTTGCAGCAGTTGTATTAACTTTAGGTCTAAGTGCAGGCTTGGCGGGCTGTGGTGGTTTTCATTTAAAAGGAACTAATCCAACTGCCGCACCATTGGCTTATCAAAGGCTCAATCTTGCTTTGCCTAAAAATACCGACGAATTGGAAAAACAGCTGAGTGTTTATTTGGCTGCCAGTGGTGTTCAACTGAGTAATGCCAACGATGCCTATACGCTGCGTGTGCTTGATTATACACCGCGTCGTCAACTCCTTAATGGAAAACTCACCGAAGTTTTATTACGCTTAACTGTCACTTTTCAGATCGAAGATCATCAAGGCAATCCGATTACTGCGCCACGCACTTTAACCGCAGCGCGTAGTTATCAATATGATTTAGCGACGGTTAACACCGAAAATCAGGAAGAGACTTATCTGGATCGTATTGTGATTGATGATATTGCTCAGCAGATTGCGCGTCAGATTTCTGCCAACCGTTTACCGAAAGTTACGCCACAAAGTACATCTAACTAAATGTATTTTTGTGTTGATCGATTATGAAACTGGACTATTTACAAGCGTTAAAACGTGCCCCAGAAGCGCGTGGCGCATGGATTTTGCACGGCCAAGAACCTTTGCTTGAGCAAAATTTACTGGATCATTTTCGTAAAAGCTGGCAGCAACAAAACATTGAACGCCAGCGTTATGACATCAGCAGTGTCAATGACTGGAAAAACGTTTTTAATGCATTAAATAGTCTTTCTTTATTTTCACAGCAACTTGCCATTGAAGTACATGGCAACATCAAACCTGATGCCAATGGACTCAAACAGCTCAAAAGTTATTTACAACATAATGAGTCCAATCTCTTACTGATTGTTTTACCGAAACAAGATAGTTCAAGCTTAAAGTCGGCATTTTTTCAAACGGTTGAAGCCAATGGTGTGGTGGTTGCTTTAACAGCCTCCTACCCTCAAGATCGTCAGCGTATTTTAACAATTGAAGCTGAGAAATTGGGAATTCAACTGGATTCAGATGCATGGGCATGGCTCATGCAGCATCATGAGCATAATTTATTAGCTGCAAAAAATAGTTTGATGCGGGTAAATGATACATTTCCTGAGCATTCTCTGATTCAAATTGAACAGCTTTATGCCTGTTTACAAGATCAATCTCGCTATACTACTTATGATTTAAGTGATGCTTTACTTGAAGGCAATCTGCCACAATCCATTAAAATTTTTCAATATCTAGTTGCTTCTGGCGAACCACATAGTTTGATCTTGTGGACACTCAGTAAAGAAATGCGGCTCTTAATGCAGTTATTTGAACAGCCGCAAAATGCCTTACAATTGGGAATTTGGAAAACCAAAGTTTCTCTCTATCAACAAGCACTACCCCGTTTACATCCACAACAGTTTTTAAACTGGCCTAGCTTGTTATTAAAAGTCGATGCGTCTATCAAAGGCATGTCTAAAGAAAATCCCGAACATTTGATTCAGCAAGGGATTGCGGAGCTCTGTGGAAAAACCTTGTTTCTCGTTTAAGACTATTCCGTACTATTGCATTAAATCAATAAAAATATTCACGTTTTATCCTTAATTCACTTTTATACTAGTGCCAAATTACGTCGAACTCCAGATATTGCTATGCCAAAAATAAAAGCCTCTAAAATGATCATTGCGGTGGTGTGTGTCGCGATTATTGCTGCACTCGCATGGACTTTTCTCAAACCCAAACAACAACAGCCGCAGTATATTACTGAAACGGTTTCACGCGGTGATCTGGAAAATACTGTACTGGCGACAGGTACACTGGATGCCACGCGCCTGATTAGTGTCGGTGCGCAGGTGTCTGGTCAGGTCAAAAAAATGTATGTGCAATTGGGAGATGAAGTCAAACAAGGGCAACTTATTGCACAAATTGACTCGACTACTCAGGAAAATAGTTTAAAAACCGCCGATGCCAATATCAAAAATTTAGAAGCGCAGCGCTTACAACAACAAGCGAACCTGAATGAAAAGCAACTGGAATATCGTCGACAACAACAAATGTATGCACAGGATGCCACCTCGAAAGCCGAGTTAGAGTCAGCAGAAGCTGCTTATAAAACAGCACAGGCACAAATTAAAGCATTCGATGCCCAGATTGAATCGGCTAAAGTAACTCGTTCCACAGCTCAGACCAATATTGGTTATACCCGAATTGTTGCGCCAACAGATGGTACAGTGGTTGCGATCGTGACCGAAGAAGGTCAAACCGTAAACGCCAATCAGTCTGCACCAACCATTGTTAAAATTGCCAAACTGCAAAATATGACCATCAAGGCACAAGTCAGTGAAGCAGACATTATGAAAGTGGAAAAAGGTCAGCAGGTTTATTTCACGACATTGGGTGATGATAAAAAACGTTATGCAACCTTACGTCAGATTGAACCCGCGCCAGACTCTATTTCGAGTGAATCGAGCAATTCATCGAGTTCCTCAAGCTCAACCAGTAGCAGTGCCATTTACTATAATGCTTTATTTGATGTACCCAATGAAGATGGTAAATTGCGTATTGATATGACGGCTCAGGTTTATATCGTACTGGATTCGGTGAAAAATGCTTTATTGGTGCCTTCTTCTGCACTATCCAGTCGACCAACAGGCGCACAGAATCGTACAGCCCGCACTCAAACTGCGGGAGCTTCAACACCAAATGCAGAACATAAACAACGTGATAAAGACAAAAACACTCCAAGTTTTGAACGCTTGAATTTAAACGCTGAACAGAAACAGGCAGTTACAGAGGGTAAAGCCAGCTTAAGTGTGGTTCGTATTTTACAAGCAGATGGCTCTGCTCAACCGAAACAAGTGCTGATTGGTATTAATAACCGTGTCAATGCTCAAGTCCTTGCAGGCTTAAAACAAGGTGATCAGGTCATTATTGCCGATAGCGCTGATACTTCAGCCGCTTCAGCCAATAGTGGTAATCGTCGTCGTGGACCTATGGGAATGTAAGCATGACTCAACAAGCTTTGCTTGAAGTCAGCAATCTGGTACGAGAGTTCCCTGCTGGCGATAGCACCGTTCAAATTTTAAAAGACATCAACCTTACGATTTATGAAGGTGAATTAGTTGCCATTGTCGGTCAATCAGGCTCTGGCAAATCAACCTTAATGAATATTTTAGGTTGTCTGGATCGACCAACCAGTGGTAGCTATAAAGTCAGTGGACAGGAAACAGGGAAACTCGAACCTGATGATCTGGCAAAGTTACGCCGTGAATATTTTGGTTTTATTTTCCAGCGTTACCATCTACTGGGCGATTTAACGGCTGAGGATAATGTCGAAGTGCCTGCCGTGTACGCAGGTGTCAATCCTACAGAACGAAAACAACGTGCCACCGCTTTACTCACAGAACTGGGCTTAGGCAGTAAAACCCAAAATCGTCCAAGTCAATTATCTGGTGGTCAACAGCAACGGGTTTCTATTGCTCGCGCCTTGATGAATGGTGGTGATGTCATCCTTGCCGATGAACCCACTGGTGCGCTTGATTCACATAGCGGTGTTGAAGTGATGCGGATTTTACGCGAACTCAATGCGGCGGGTCATACTGTCATTATTGTCACCCATGACATGCAAATCGCCAAAAATGCCACACGAATTATTGAAATCAGTGATGGTGAAATTGTTACGGATCGAGCCAACGTACCGGAGTATGAAACTGAATTAAATTCTGATCCAGATGCAGCACCTGCGCTTGCCAATAAACAAGCTAAAGGCAAAAGTGTTTCAGCCTTACGTTCTGCACTGGATCGACTTTCAGAAGCATTCCAAATGGCATTATTGTCCATGAATGCACATCGTATGCGTACTTTTTTGACCATGCTCGGCATTATCATCGGGATCGCATCCGTGGTCACAGTGGTTGCTCTGGGCAACGGTTCGCAAAAGCAAATTCTGGAAAATATTAGTAGTTTGGGCACCAATACCATTACTGTGTTTCAGGGGCGCGGTTTTGGTGATAACTCTAAAACAGCTAATTTTAAAACACTGGTTCCCGCCGATGCAGAGGCCTTGGCGACACAGCCTTATGTGAGTGCGGTCACGCCGATGGTCAGCACCTCAAAGACCATTCGTTATCAGGAAAATGAAGCCAATGCGACCATTAATGGTGTGGGCAATGACTATTTTGATGTAAAAGGCTTAACTTTTAAAGATGGGCAAAGCTTTGATGGGCGTAGTGTGCGTGATCGTACGCAAGATGTCGTGATTGATACCAATACCCAAAAACAATTTTTTGCCGATGGCAGCAATCCGATTGGGCAAGTGGTGTTACTTGGAAGTGTACCTGCACGTATTATTGGAATTGTAGAACCGCAAACCAGTGCAATGGGCTCAGATGATACGCTAAACGTGTATATGCCCTACACCACAGTCATGAGTCGTATGTTAGGTCAAGCCAATGTGCGTAATATCATTGTGCGGATTAATGATCAGTATTCCACCAATGCAGCGGAAAATGCCATTGTGAACTTATTGACCTTAAGACATGGTCAACAAGATATTTTCACCATGAACAGTGACAGTATCCGCCAAACCATTGAAAAAACTACCAGCACCATGACCTTGCTTGTGTCTGCGATTGCCGTGATTTCACTGGTGGTCGGAGGAATCGGCGTGATGAATATTATGCTGGTATCCGTGACAGAGCGTACTCAGGAAATCGGGGTTCGTATGGCAGTTGGTGCGCGACAAAGTGATATTTTGCAACAGTTTTTAATTGAAGCAATTTTGGTGTGTTTAATTGGCGGTGTACTCGGTGTGCTGTTGTCACTGGGTTTAGGACAACTGATTAATAAAGTCGCCGCAGGAAACTTTGCTGTTGCCTATTCGACCACCTCGATTATTGCAGCATTTGTATGTTCTACCCTCATTGGTGTGGTTTTTGGATTTTTACCGGCAAAGAATGCCGCAAAACTCGACCCTGTTGCAGCGTTGGCACGAGAATAATAGGAAGCATTATGTCATTATCTAAATTAACCCCGTTATGTGCTCTCATCATTGCTTCATCTACCCTCGTTGGTTGTGCTGCTGTTGTTAAAACGCCCTATCAGACACCGACCGTGCAAACGCCACAACAGTTTCAATATGATCAAACTGCTAAAAATACAACTTTTGACCGTTATGCAGATCATTGGTGGACGTTGTTTGGTGATCCACAATTGAATCAACTGATCGATCAAGTCATTGCCAAAAACACGGACTTGGCTGTTGCTGGAATTGCAATCCAACAGGCCCGTTTAAAAGCCGGTTTAGCAGCCGATCAACAAGGCCCACGCGTCAGTTCAGGGGTTTCTGCCGGACATCGAATTGATCTCAACTCAGGTGATGACAGCTCACAAGGTTTATCTTTAAGTGCAGGTGTCAGCTATGAACTAGATCTATTTGGTAAATTGGCACGTCAGACGGAAGCCTCAAAATGGGAAGCTTTAGCCACTGAACAAGATTTACAGGCGACCGCGCAAACTTTGATTGGAACAACTGCAAAACTCTACTGGCAACTGGCTTATCTGAATGAAAGCCTAGCAACGGCGAAACAAAGTCTGGCAACTTCTGAGAAACTGTATAGTTTAGTGAATAGCCAATATAAAGCTGGCGCTGTTTCAGGTTTAGATCTGACTCAAGCCGAGCAATCGGTACAAAGTCAAAAAGCCAATTTAAGTCAAATCCAGCAAAGTCTGGTCGAAACCCGTACTGCCATCGCCGTGTTACTTCATATTCCTGTACAACAGTTAAATTTACAAGAACCACAACGTCTGCCTCAAGTCAGCTTACCGCAGATTGCAGCAGGATTACCCGCGGATATATTATCGCGCCGTCCTGATTTAAGAGCATCAGAACTACGCCTACGCGAAAGTTTAGCAAACAAAGATGCCACCACTGCGAGTTATTATCCCTCTATCAATTTAACTGGAAATCTGGGTTCGAGTAGCACCTCTTTGACTGAGTTAATCAAAAACCCTGCCCTGACTTTAGGTGCTAGTTTGAGCTTACCTTTTTTGCAATATAATGATATGAAAAAGAATATTGCAATTAGTCAGTTGGATTATGAAAAAGCCATTATTCAATATCGTCAGACTTTGTATCAGGCATTTGCCGATGTTGAAAATTCTCTTTCGGCACGTACTGAGTTAAATCAACAAGTCCAATTACAACAACGTAATCTGGAACTGGCTGAAAAAGCCGAGCGTTTAACTGACGTCCGTTATCGCAATGGTGCTGTAGCGTTGAAAAACTTACTGGATCAACAAGAAACGACACGTGCAGCAAGATTAAGTTTAGTCAATACCAAACAGAATCAATACAATGCTTATGTCACTTTGATGCAAGCATTGGGTGGTTCGCCGATATCACAATTACCTTGAAGTAAAAAGCCACTTCGGTGGCTTGTTTTTTCTGATCAATTAATCTTCTGGATAGGAATCTTGATCTTTTAGCTTATTAGGATATTTCATTGCACTCATCTAAACAGCTTCATCCGTTAAAAATTCATTATAAAAAATCCTGTTCTTTTGAATATTCAAAACCTCATTTTTCAAATATTTACTCAGATAATTCACCAAAAATATCATCAGATTTTTGGAAATTAAAATAGATCACCTCAATCAATTTGCGATCCTTGTTATGATCAGCACCTTATACATACAAAAAATCGAGTGAATGACTCAACTCGATTTTTCATTAAAACTTTAGACATTAAATTTTAATGTCTTAAAATCTTTTAATATTTAACGCTATAACTCAGACCGTAAGTACGACCTTGAGCAGGTAGACTTGAAATCGCCCCATAAACAGGTACAACGGCTTGGCTATACACCGTTTTGTAATCTGTATTCCAGACATTATAGACACCAAAGCCCAAAGTACTAGGTCCAACTTTAGCATTTGCGATCACATCCATAACAGCATAACCTTTAATTTTAGTTGCTGTATTTGGGCGAACATTTGCATTATAAGTTGCTTCTAGTGAATCGTTATAGGCTTTATTAGATCCCTTGATTGCGAGAGTCTGTACGCGAAGACTATTACCATTACCATCATTCCATTCACCAAAGACTGTTCCCTTAACTGGTGAAATCTGTAATGCATTTAACTCACGCCATTCATTACTTGAGTCTTTATATTGACCACGGGTATAGCTCAATGTTCCACCTACAGTAAATTGTTCAACCACTGGAACAGTAATATTTGCTTCAGCACCATAAATGCGTTGGTCAGTGTCTGCAACCGTTACAGTACGATCAGTATTAAATTGAACAACTTTATCTGAAGTATTATAAAAACCAGTTAGACCCAGATTTAGGCCATCCTCTCCTTGTAAACGCCAACCTAACTCATAGCTATTAACGGTAATTGGATCAACATTCCCTGAACGAACAACATAACTTGCTGAGACATCACGTAAAACACGTTGAATATCTGGCAAACTAAAACCTTGTGAGAAGTTAGCAAAAACTTGTTGTTGATCATTGAATTTATATACTGCTCCCAAATTAAACAGGGTCTTATCATGATCAACAGAACCCGCTGCTACAGAAGCAACTGGTTGACCAAGTAAATCACCTTGAATCGCAACAACTGTAGGTTTAAATGATTCAGTATCACTATCAATACGTTGATAACGAATCCCTGCTTGAAGATTCAAAGCATTGCTTACTTCATAATTACTTTGAATAAATGCACCAAGATTTTTAATAGTAGCCTCTGGACCAAAATCATAACTGCGCCCAGTACTAGTATATTTTAAACCGTTATTACTAAAACTATAAAGATCAGCAGTTTGCTTATCCTTTTCATGGTCATAATCTATACCATAAGTTAAACCTAGATTACGATTCGCAACATTGAACTTTGAGGTTACTGCCACTCGAATACCTGCAACATCAATATCTGATTCAGACTGATATGCCAAATAATAGTTATACGGAATAAAGTTAGTTAATAATGCAGGGAAAAATCGTGCTTTTTCATTACGATAGTACGTTTCAATATTCAGTTCTTGACCTAGAAAGTCTGTATTTTGATATTGCGCATTGACCGAATAACGCTTTGTGAATGGTTGATCATCTAATTCAAGACCTTTGATTGCTTTTAAGCTCGGTTGCGCCCCTCTCAATACAGCATAATTTGGACCATAATCTGGACCATAATCAGAGTCTTGCTTATCTTCATAATACTGTGTACCAAAACTTAACTTCTGATTATTGGTCATTTGCCAACTTAATCGTCCATTTACATCAACAGTTTTGGTATCTTGTCGATCAGTCTGTGCAATTTCAGGCCCAATTCTGTCACCATGACTGTCCTGAATCTCACCGCGTTGCGTATAGCCAGCACCTAAAAATCCACTCAGATCATCCTGTTTAAAAGCGACAGATTGGTATGCTTCATATGCCAATGCATCGTGATTAAAATTATTGCCTGAAGTCACACCCAGCTTTGTTTCAAAATTTAGCCCATCTTTTGCAGCCTGTTTAGTAATAATATTAATAATACCGCCTGTCGCTCCAGAACCATAAATACTCGAAGCTCCAGAAACAACCTCAATCTTTTCGATGGAACTTGGGCTAATGCTATTTAGCTGACGCGATACATCTCTTGAGCCGGTTAAAGCTACGCCATCTACCATGACTAATACTTGGCGTCCACGCATGGTTTGACCATAGTTACTGGTCGTGCCACTACTTGGGCTAAGTGAAGGAATCAATTGAGCCAAAATATCGGCAATTTTCCGACCCGCGGCGGCTTGTTGCTGAATTTGAGCCTGATCAATCGATTGCACTGTCCCCGCGATTTCAGCAATACTTTGTGCTGAACGTGTCGCAGTGGTGACGATTGGTGCTAACTGTTTGGTGGTCTGTACAGACTGCTGTGTATCCCCCGATACTTGTGTATCAGCATAAAGCTGACCGCTTACAGCAAGACTTAATACAGTAATAGATGTAGCAAATGAACGATGTTTCATGATAATCCCTAAATAAGAGTGGGGTTCGTTTTTGATTTTCTAACAATCATCTGAGACAAAATGACACTTAAAACTGAAGCAATGGCAAGCACGATATAAAAATTGCCATACCCCAATCCTTTGGCTAAAAAGCCAGAAAAAGCACCTCCTAAGAAATAAACCAACAACTCAAAACACACCAGAATAGTAAAGTCAGTACCCGCCTGTTGTTTTGAACTGTTCTGCATGAAATACGCATAGAGAGCCGTCATGGCGATATAACGAATCGCCAAAATGACAATCACAAATAAACCCAATAAGCCGTGCCAGACGTCAAACCAACTGAGTAAAATAGCGATGCCAATGACGGCATAGACAAAAGTTCTTAACCAACCCGCCCAGATCAAAAGTTGGGTTGCTGCCAATTTTTTGAGTAAAAATGCCGCCGTTACCGCAGCCAATAATCCGACTAATGCGCCAAATACCGACATCAACACCCCGATTTCAGTCAAAGACCATTGCTGATCTATCAGCATAGGATTGAGCATGGCCATGGCAGGTGCTTCAACAAAGCGATAACATAGGATTAGTAGCAAGGCCCAACGAATTTCTGGGCGTTTAAAGGCATTTTTTAAACTTGGCGGTTGTTTGAATGTCGTCTGCTGTGGACGTTCTTTAATTTGCGATATGGCCAACATCGTGAGCGCGGTTAATACCGCCAAAGTCAGCAAGGCAGCTTGCCAGCCATAATGTTGATAGAGCCATAAGGTTGCAGCACCACCAATCATACTGCCTAAAGCCACGCCGATACTTTGTGCCATACTGCCCAAACGATATTCAGACTCAGCTAATGTCTCGACGGTATAACCATCAATCGCAATGTCCTGAGTGGCAGCAAAAGTAGAAATCCACAAACCTATAATTACAAAGATCCAGATCCCATAATTAAACTGAGTCATCGCGAGCATGATCACTCCTGCAACTAATGCCAGTTGCGTAAACAACAGCCATGTTTTACGTTTGCCCAGTTTTTTCAGATAAAAACGATCCAGTACGGGTGCCCAGAAAAATTTAAAAGCCCACGGAATATAGAGCAGTGACAACATGCCAATCCAACGTAGATCAACCCCTTGATGTCGCAAAATGGCAGGCAATGCCACATTGTAAAAATACAATGGTAAAGCATGCGCTAGATATAAAATGACAATTACGCCCAGTCCCAATGCCGAGACTGCTGTGATTTGTTTTTGGTTTGTTATGTGATTTGCGTCTTGCATAATGACCTCTGCACGGCCCAATCCAGTGCATCTGTTTTAGATAAACTTACAAAATAAGGCACTTGCCAAGCCTGCTGTAAAGCTGGTGTATCCAGACGAATACGATCATCTTCATCCTGTGCAATACGAGCCAATCCCAAACAATATTGGAAAAAAAGTGACTTATAGCTTTTGTACCAACGTGACTGAATTTCCCGATAATCCTCGGGAAATTCAGTCTGTGGTAAGGTTTGCATAATGAGGACAAAAGCACGTCCCTGATCCAGAAAAACCTGTATCTGCGACAGCCAATCTTCAAATTCCTGACTCGACACCTGACCTGAAAACTGCATATCAAGAATCTGGATATAATGACTACTTAAGCTCATGAGCTATATTCTGCCGCTAGATTTTGTTTCTTAACTGATTGCGAGCGAATCAGATCATCTTCAAATTTGTTATAAAATTTATCGCGATAGCAGTAATACAGCATTGCTGTTTTTTCAGCCATTGGAATCAAGCGCTGCGCTTCATAGCATAGTTCTTCTACAACCGCCGCATAGGGTTTAACGGTATGATCAGGTTCACCCACGATCTTGATCGATTGAGCATGTTCAAAAATATAAAAACTTAATAATCGAATGGTCGGACGTAAATATCCTTTACCAAAAGCTGATTTTTCACCAAACAGCAAATGCCAACCCAAATCATGCTCGTGACCATCATAATAGCGCCCCAAACGATCACGCTTGCCTTCATAAATTTCGGTATAACCGACATCTTGCCCATCAATGCCAACAATTAATAAGCGTTGATGATCATCAGCCAGCATTTTGTCAAAATAAACCTGTAGCTCTAATTCAGTTTTGTTGAGTTGCCATTGTGGAATCACATGCGGTTCATGCATCCATTTATGTAGTAGGGCTATATCCTGTGGATATTGCACCTGACGCAAATAATATTGAGTGCCTTCTTCAAAATATTCATAATAATCAGGAAGCTGACTTGAAATCGTATTCATTTTTATCTCATCACTAGGCAATTTGAATGTCTTTAGATTCGGTTTGGAGCTGACGCTTCCAGTCTGCTAATGTTTTTTCACTGACAGGATTTGGAATAGGATCAAGAAAAACAGGAACAGGACGTTCTGCTTCATCGTTATAACTTGTGGTAAATAAGCGCACCCGATTAAGACAAATTTTTTCGAACTCAGGACGCAGCATGGCGAACTTTTCAATTCTTTCTGATAATTCTGGATGTGATTGATGCAAATCCAGAATACTGTTTTGGATGGTTTGCCAGAAATCCAGCTCGCTATATTCTGAAAAATCCTCTAAAAACACATTACAGATATAGCGGTAATGCACCATGAATAAGCCAGTAAAGATAAAATGGCTCAGCTCTAATGCACTGTGACGTAATAAAATATTCCCTTCTTCAGGTAAAGCATTAAGCTCAGGGAAATCTTCATCAACCAAATTCACATCATCAATAAAATCTTTAAGAACTAAAGCTTTGGGCACACCATTTTCATGTACCAACATGGTATTTTCGCCATGTGGTGAAAATGCCAATCCATAACGATAAAGACAGATCAGAAGCGGCGTCAAACACACCTTTGCGAACTGCGCCAACCAGTCTAGCGGCTTTAACTGAGATGCTTCGATTAAAGTCTGAAGGACGGAACGGCCAGATAAATCGCGGTGCAATAATGCGGCTTGTGACAATACTTGCTGATCGGAAGAAATATACGGATCAATACTTTCTCGCCATAAACAGCCAAACAATTCTTTAAACTGATATGGCACGCCATCTATACGATCGAAACATGGCTGATGAATGGTTAAAGTCGCAACTTCTCCCAAAAACACCACTCCACTTGCTTGCAAGTCTGAATCATTCGCTAAAATACTTTTAAGCCAACCTGTCACAGCAGGTGCAGCCAAATTTCGTTTTGAAGGTAAGCCTCGATAAACTGCCGTATTAAAAATACTGACGGGAAGCTTAATATAATGCCGTTTCGGGTTAGAAATATTACATAGAGTTCTAATCGATTGCATCGGTACAAAACTGTCTGAGCTGATATCCAGTTCAACGATTTTTTGATCGACAATTTCATTGGCATAAGTTGCCACTAACCATTGATGCCATTGCCATGCATGTACAGGAATGAGGTAATAATCTTCGACACTCAAACCCTTTTCAGATAGTTTTTGCGCGAAGTGTTGTAGCTCTTTGGCATCAAATTCATGCTGATAGAGTTCTGCTGCACTCCAGTTTGAGCTAAAACGATAATTGGCCAGATCACGATGCACTGCCAGCCACAACACTTTCACTTCAGGCGACAATTCAGGTGCAGCATTGAGATAGTCATCATAGCCAAAGCCCATACGGCCTTTACTCATGATGAGCCACGGATGTCCACGTAACATTCCTTCAATTCGATGATGCGATTCCGTTAAAATAGCTTCGCTATTTAAGCGTTTTTCATCGAAAAGATGTGCTTCTGCCAACCAAGTATTATTCATTTCCTTGATCAGATAAGCTTGGGTAAATGGTTTAACCTGAGTCGCTTGCGCTGCTGCAACGATAAACTCATGTAAATTCCATGCTGCTTGATGATTGAGCTGAGTTAAATCACGAACAGATCCTGACTGAATATTCCAGTGACCTAATAAATAGCGATAACCATTAAATTGATAAGTTCGGTCTGCCAACTGTAATTGATACAATCCATTGCCTAATGATTCAACGTCGATAATTTCTTCATATAAAAATTCAGCAATCGCCATTTCAATTAAACGCTGTCCAGCCGCTCTCCATTGCTGCTGGTTAATTTGTAACTGTGCAAAACTCATAGGGATTTCTCGTACTGAAAAACATGGGACAAGACTTGTTTCAGCTTGGATTTATTTCTTTGAAGATGCAGCAGATGGTTTGTGGGACGACGATATTGACTCACCTCCACTCCTCTGTGATCTGATTTGTCCTGACAAGTCTCAACCATGTTTGTGACAGAATGGGTAAATTGAATATTTGGATTTTGACTCAAATCGAAATGTTGGAACGTTTGCGGCTGATCACCTAACTCATACAGAGTCTGCTGAACCAGTTGATTGGCAATCACTGCCGAACGATAAGCGCCCAAGCCCAAGTCTGGCGTACCCACACCATGACTATGCATTTCCTGATTTTGCACAAAAATATTTCCGCAGGCTGAATGTACAAGCTGATAATCCTGAGTAATCTTCCAGCGATGTTTCGAATCTCGTTCAATCAGCGGCGAGATTTTTTCCATAAAACTTAACTGGGGTGTGCGATAACCTGTAGCTGCAATCACATGATCAGCATCTAAATAAAACGCCTGTTGCGTGGTCTTATGCACAAAATGCAAACGGATTTGTCCATTTGTTAAAGATGTCGCATCGATTAACTCGCAACTATTATGCAAATGAGTCGCAAAAGGCTGTGCAGAAATGCTGCGCTGATAGAGTTTGTGATAAATCTCACGAATGGTTTTGGCACTAATGCCTTTATAAAGCAGAGCTTGTTGAGCCAATTGACTGCTCTTCACTTTTTCATCAAGTTGATAAAAATGTTGCAGATAATCTGGACTAAAATGCTCCAGACCGAGCGGTGCATATTCCATCGGGAAAAAACCACTGGAACGGGTAAACCAATGCAATTCAATATTTTGATCTGGCCGATTATTTTGCAGCTCAAATAAATCCAGAAATACTTCAGCCGCAGACTGTCCAGATCCTAAAACGACGACATTTCCATTTAAATCAGCTTTGTTTTTAAATAGATAATGCGCCGAGTGTAAGCATTGTTCAGGACGAATTTCTGCAATAGCTGATAAGCAAGCCGGTAAATGAGGAACATGACCCGTGCCAATCACCAGTTGTTTACAGCGATAATGCTGCTTAACACTATGTTGCTCAACAGTGACCTGAAAACCAGAAGCTAAGGCTTCAATGCCCACGACTTTAGACTGATATTGAATGTGATCGAGTTGCGCCGCAACCCACTGACAATACTGATTATATTCTCGTCTTGGAATATGCGACTGTTCAAGAAAATAAAATTTATATAGCCGTTGCTGATGTTTTAAATAATTTAAAAAGCTATAAGGACTGGTAGGATCAACCATCGACACCAAATCTGCCATGAAAGGCACTTGCAACATGGTGTTGGGTAGTTGCATACCTGCATGCCAGTCAAAACGATCTTTTTGCTCAAAAAATAAATAGTTCAGTTTGGTTTTGTCTTGCAGCAAACTGGCTAAACTTAAATTAAAAGGGCCTAAACCAATACCAATAAAATCAAGCATAGAGTAAATCCTCTTGTTTGATCATCAGTGGATTCGGTAGTTCAACATACACAGATTGATGCTCAACAGGTGCAATCAACTCATCCAATTCATGCAACCGAGTCAGCAAATTGCCCTTATAAGGCAGACTGTCTTTGTACAACAAACCTTTTAACAGTGAACTTTGTGGATATTGCGCTAATAATGCGATTAAGGTTTTTTGCAGATATTCGAGTAAATCATCTTCAGACACATAGCCCGTCGCAGCAATCGCATTCATCAACCCAAACAAGGTATTGCCAAAGAAATAATAACTGAAACGCTCATCCACAAAGCTTTGTGGTCCAACTGCATGCGCTTTTTCATTGAGTTCGGGAAACTGGTGAAGTACTTTCTCGG
This sequence comes from Acinetobacter ursingii DSM 16037 = CIP 107286, assembly GCF_000368825.1. Classification (GTDB taxonomy): domain Bacteria; phylum Pseudomonadota; class Gammaproteobacteria; order Pseudomonadales; family Moraxellaceae; genus Acinetobacter; species Acinetobacter ursingii. The sequence goes on from NZ_KB849717.1 coordinate 933,781, forward strand.
CCAATTCCTCGATATAATAAAAACCCTGATTATCACGTAACCAGATATTTTTGGGCTTAAAGTTTTCAAGTTCCACCAAAACATTTTGCTGATGTGACTCAAAGGCCATGCCATATTCATGGTAGAGATACATTAATGGTTTTAGGCTAATTTCTAGAAAGTCATGAAACCAGTTCATTGCAATTTGTTGATGGGTAAATGACGGATGCTGCTGACTAATTTTGTCAAATAAAGCATTAAAACGATTCAGCGGTTTAGTGGGATGATCCTGACACAACGACGCGATACAGGTAATCTGATCATTGCGGTTAAAAGGCTGCTCTCTAAAAATACAAATACTTTCATTAATGATTTCATCATCCAGTCGTAGCGCAATCCATGCAGGATCATTGACCGCTTTAAGGGTGGGACAATGTTTCAGTATTTGTTTGCCTAAAACGCTATGCCATAAACGATGTGTCAATTCCCCCCGATGACATTCTTTAGCCAGATTGACCCGAATTGAATTGGTAATCATCACTGACAATGAGGGTTTAAGCATCCACGGCGATGAAAAACTGGCCAGTGTTCGCACAGAAGTGGTTGGATAAAAATCGACCCCTTGTAAGCCAAGATCAATCAATCTCGTTTTTTGCTTCAGCTGACCATACCATTTCTTACTTTGCAAATAACGGGCTTGCCATGGATGTAAAGGCAATAATTTATAATGCGGGTAGTTTTCTAAAAGACGTCCATCCGCTTCAGACATGTGCCATTTCAAATAATCTTTAAGCTGATTAGAAATGAGTTGCCCTTCAGCACTCCCTTCGGCAATCGAATCTGGATGAACCAACCAGAAATGAAGTGGCGTTTTCCCTTGATATTCAGGCGAAAATTTATGCCAATCTTCATGAATAAAACCTGTACGGCTTTTCGGTGCTGGATGCATATTGTGTCCCAACAACAAAGCTTGTTCAGATTCAATAAAGTTTTGTTCTGCATCAATTAAAGCATCTAAGTTCTGTGATCGATGGTTTAAAAACTGCTGCAAGGCATCACGACTTTGTATCCATCGCTCAATGAGTGATGCCGCATCTAATTTATTGGTTTCATTGCAAATTAATTCTTCCAATAAAATGGTGGCAATCGCCACCATACTTAAATCACGAAATTGATGATTGATCCATAACTTTGGCAGTGCGGCCAGACGATGTCGACCCACTCGACTAACATAAGATAAAGCGACCAGTATTTGAGCATTTAAGCTTTCAACTGGAATAACAAGTAAGGTCAAGCCTTGGCTAAACGCTTGTTGGGGAGAGTTTTGTTGAAAGTTTTCGAGTAAATGCCCTTTACCAGTTTCCTGCGTATAAGCATTGACGAGATGTTGCATCGCCAAACGATTGGCAAGCTCTTTCATCGGAAGATCCTCTAAGATAGAGTAAAGTAAGTGATTTTTGACGAATCACTTACAATAGCTTTTGATTTTTCTTAAACAACACACTGCTTAAAGGCAGTAAAAACAAAATAATGATAATAATTAACATTTACATTTGCAATTTATTGAATTTTTATTATAATTTGGTAAATTTCACATAAGCATTTGATATTTTTATCTATTATGAATTTTATGAGTAACCAATTATTTGACATTTCTCATGATATAAAACTATTAAATTTTGACTCGGGATTGGGATTCTTGATTAAAATTCCATACAAAAACAAGGGATTAAATTTTTTGAAAAAATTAGAAGCATGATTAAGTTCTTCATATATTTCCATAAAATTCATTACATGTACGGGTTATGAGTGAATATGAGTGGTTGGTATTTATTGATAGCTTAGATTCGAAGCCTATAAAAACCTATAAAAATATAAAAACCATAATCAGTTCTACTCTTGGCTAGACATATTCAGCATACACCGATCGATCACGGCAAAGAATTACAGTTTTTCTGCACCAATTGCTCATCCGATCATTCAATTTAAGCCTATGGGTTAGTCAAGTTTTAGAACATTCATAATGAATCATGAAAACTATCCAATTAAAAACTTGTCAAAATGACAGGTCTTTACCGCAATTTCTGCAATCTCTGGAACAATTCCTGAATCACGGTCAGAACGATAAATTGCACTGTATTTAATGAGGGGTAATCTTGGCGTGAAATTTAAGATTCTTAATTTGTCGCTATTAATTAAATGTTCTAACGGCTTTAATGGCAAATAAGTAATGCCCATTCCTGAAATGGTCAGACCTAATTGCGCCATTAAACTATTACAAATAATATTTTTATTTAAAGTAATTTTTTGCGATAAAAAATAACGCTCATAAATCAAGCCTGTACCTGAAGTTGCGCCTTGAACAAAAAATGAAAATTTCTCACGGCTGGCTTGTTCAAAATCAATATTCTTATTTTTTGGAATGAGTTTTGGTGAACACATCCAGACATTTTCCACACTTTTGAGAGGAAGTGATTTTAATCGAACATCATCATACATATCAGGCGCAATAATAATATCGAGCTGGTCATTAATAATATTTTCAAATAAGACCCGACTGACTTCAACGGTCGGCTCAATATGTACTCGCGGATAAATTTGTCGGATCTTTTCAATAAAATCTGGGAGCCATGTCATGGCGGTTAATTCAGTCACCCCTAAACGCAAACGACTGATCAACACTTTTTTATCGCTGACTTTTTCGAGCATGACATCGCGGCGTTCCAAAATTTCCTGACAATAAATCAGAAGCTCCCTGCCCTGTTCAGTGAGTTTGGCATTACGATTACTTCGGTCAAAAATTTCGATATCAAATGAGCTTTCAAGCTCATGGATACGTTTTGAAATCGCCGACTGTGACATGTGCAATTTATCTGCTGCCGCTTCAAAACCACCTAACTTACAAATCCAAGTCAGTGCTTCCATTTGTTTAAACGTGATCATATTGATTTCCTTCTGGATGAGATCAACATAAATCCTTTAATCACGGATAGCAAATAGCCAGAACTTAATGAACAAGTTTTAATATTCATAACGTACTGTTTTTATTTATAAAAAAATATTTAAAAAAATTAAACATGAAAAAAAGTGTTTTAAAAATATAGATAAATATCGCTAAAAATATTGTTTAAGCATTGCTAGTATCAGCTCAAGAGGAAAAATCATCTTCAATGGATTTTGAGAATTAGAGGATACCACCATGTCATTACCCGGCAGTATGATTCACCCCGCAGCAACGCCACTGACTCAGCAAGAACGTCAACAATTTGTTGATGTCGTGACGCCTCATCTCAGCGACAACATGAACCGAAATGTCGGTATTCATGGTCTACAACGCTTTAATAAAACAGGAAAACTGATCGGAACTGCGCTCACCGTAAAAGTCCGTGGCGGAGATAACCTATTGGTATATAAAGCCATGACCATGTTGCAAGACGGTCATGTTCTGGTGATTGACGCTCAAGGCGATGAAAATAACGCGATTATTGGCGAGCTGATCAAATTAGACTGCATCCGTCGCGGCTGTGTTGGTTTTGTGATTGACGGCGCAATTCGTGATGTTGCCAGTTTTGAAAATACACCATGTTATGCCCGTTCAATTACTCATCGCGGCCCTTTTAAAACCGGTCCGGGCGAAATTAATGTACCTGTTATTGTCGGTGGTCAAATTGTTAATCCCGGTGACATCATCGTCGGTGATGAAGATGGTGTGGTGTCTTTCCCTTATGCACACAAAGATGAATTACTTGCCTTAGCCGCCAAACATGCAGACAAGGAAAATAAAGTCAAAGAAATGATCGCATCGGGCGTTGAGAATCAGTCGTGGTACATGGATCTGCTTCGTGAAAAGGGATATCTCTAATGAATGCCATGAATTTTATCTCCCAGCGCTTACAGATGATCAAGCCATCACCAAGTATTGCTGCCAATGATCTGGTCAATAAATTACGTGCTGAAGGTAAAGATATTATTAACTTCACCATTGGTGAGCCTGATTTCGATACGCCTGAACATATTATGCAAGCAGCGATTGAAGCGATGCACAAAGGCGATACTCATTATACCAATGCAGCAGGTACAGTCGCAGTACGTCAGGCAATTAGTGAAAAACTGAAACGCGATAACCAGCTTGATTACAGCATAAATGAGATCGTATGTGGCAGTGGTGGTAAGCCGCTTATTTTTCATGCTTTTGCAGCAACCCTAGATGTACAGGATGAAGTGATTATTCATGCACCTTACTGGGTATCTTATCCTGATTTGGCTACCTTGAATGATGCGACGCCCGTGGTGATTGAAGGACGTCAGGACAATGGTTTTAAGCTTACAGCCGAAGATCTTGCACCAGCCATTACCGAAAAAACCCGTTGGGTGGTGTTGAATTATCCAAACAACCCAACAGGTGCTGTTTATTCAAAACAGGAACTTGAGGCTTTAGCAGAACTGCTGAGACAGCATCCTCATGTCCTGATTATGCTAGATGAAATTTATGAATTTTTTGTTTATGACGACCATCAGCATATTTCGCTTGCTCAAATTGCACCTGATTTAAAAGATCGTATTTTAATTATTAATGGCGCTTCAAAAGGTTATGCCATGACAGGCTGGCGTATAGGTTACGCCGCTGGGCCAGAATGGTTAATCAAAGCCATGACCAAACTGATCTCACAAACTACGACTTGCCCAAGCTCGGTCAGCCAAGCGGCTGCGGTGGCTGCATTTGCAGGTGATCAACAGCCCATTTATGACATGTTGGAAATCTATAAAACACGTCGTCAGCGTGTGGTCGAGTTGCTTCAACAAATTTCTGGTTTTGATTTTGAACCACCACAAGGCGCTTTTTATGTCTTTGCCCATGTTGCAGGTCTGATTGGTAAAGCCACACCTCAAGGGCAAGTGATCCAGTCTGATGCCGATGTCGTTGAATATTTACTGCGCGAAGGCGGTGTCGCAACGGTCAGTGGTCAGGCTTATGGCATGTCCCCATTTATTCGTCTTTCTTTTGCAAGCTCAATCGAAGTGATTGAAGAAGGATGTCAACGGATCAAGAATGCGGTTGCAAAACTCGCTTAATCGTATTCTTTATTATTAACGATGTTGAGAGCATAACCACGATGTCAAACTAATCGAGCCGATGCAGGTATGGAGAGGCCGTCACGGATGACAGCGCAACACTTTATGCTCTCACCCCTACTCCTTTTGGGGTGAATGATGAACAAGAAACCAAAAATTTCATTAGTCTGGCAAATCATGATCGGTTTGGTCTTGGGTATTTTAGTGGGTTTTTACCTCAATACTCATCCTTCCGATAATAAATGGTTAATCGAACAAGTCTTCCAACCGATGGGTGACATTTTCATTAAACTAATGAAAATGATCGTGATCCCGATTGTCTTTTCATGTCTGGTCGTGGGTATTGCTGGGCATTCCGATGGCAAATCCATGGGACGCATGGGAGCTAAAACCATTTTTTATTTCCTGTGTGTGACCACGACAGCCATTATCATTGGTCTAGTGGTTGGAAATGTCGTGAAACCTGGTGCAGGGGCTGACCTTTCATCGATGGTTGCAGCGCATGTGAATACCTTACCGACCACCGAAACCAATCATGGTCTAGGTCATGTTATTTTAAATATCATTCCAGACAATATTGTCGATGCCATGGCAAAAGGTAGCTTGCTTCCTGTAATTTTCTTTGCTGTGATGTTTGGTTTAGGCGTCGCGTCTTTACCCCACGAGAAAAAAGACATTGTGGTTTCTTTCTTCTCGTCTGTATCAGAAGCCATGTTCAAAGTTACACATATGATTATGGCGTATTCTCCAATTGGTATTTTTGGGATGATCGCAGTCACCGTGACCAATTTCGGCATGGAATCCATGTTGCCTCTGCTTAAATTGATTGGCACAACTTATGTCACTGCAATTTTATTTGTTGTCATTGTCTTTGGTCTGATTGCTCGATTCATCGGAATCAATATTTTCCAGCTGATTCGCTTTATGAAAGCGGAACTGGTGCTGGCCTTTTCAAGTGCAAGTTCGACCACGGTATTGCCGCAAGTGATCCAAAAGACTGAACGTTTTGGTTCTGACCGCGGTATTTCAAGCTTTGTGGTTCCAACGGGTTATTCATTTAATCTCGACGGTGCATCACTCTTCCTTGGTTTGGGAACGCTGTTTATTGCCCAGATTTATGGCATCCATTTGTCGCTTGCAGATCAGATCATGCTGGTGGTGACGATGGTCATTACCTCTAAAGGTGCAGCAGGCGTACCGGGTTTTATGTTTGTGATTTTATCGGCAACGTTATCCAGTGCAGGAATTCCACTCGAAGGTATTGCCTTTATCGCAGGGATTTATCGTCTGATGGATATGCCTAATACAGCATTGAATGTTTTAGGTAATACGCTCGCACCGTTAGTAATTTCTAAATGGGAAGGTAAATTCAGCGAAGAGCGTCATCAGCAAGCGTTACTCAGCATGAAACATTCAAATCCTTCTGTTGCTCAGCCTTCTTCGGAATCTTGAGGTAATCCCCATGCAAAATTTATCTTATGTCGATGAAAACGAAGGTCAAGCTTGGCTCAACTTTCTGGAACAACTGGATCGTGTAGAGCCATATCTGGGCGATCTCAAAGAAAATCTGGATCATTTACGTCGTCCAAAGCGTTCATTGATCGTGAATATTCCAGTCAAAATGGATGATGGCACGGTTCGTCATTTTGAAGGTTTCCGTGTTCAACACAGTATTACTCGTGGTCCGGGTAAAGGCGGGGTCCGTTTTCATCCTGATGTGAATCTGAACGAAGTGATGGCACTGGCAGGCTGGATGACTATTAAATGTGCAGCGTTAAATTTACCCTTTGGCGGTGCTAAAGGTGGCGTTCGGGTTGATCCGACGACGTTGTCTAAAAACGAGCTGGAGCGTTTAACCCGTCGCTATACTACGGAAATCAATTTGATTATTGGACCGCAAAAAGATATTCCTGCACCAGATGTGAGTACGACACCCCAAGTGATGGCATGGATGATGGATACTTATTCCATGAATGCAGGTTCTACTGTGACTGGGGTGGTGACAGGTAAACCAGTACATTTGGGTGGTTCACTTGGTCGTTCCAAAGCCACTGGGCGTGGTGTATTTGTCACAGGACTGGAAGCCGCACAAAAAATTGGTTTAGACATTGCGCATGCAACGGTCTGCGTACAAGGCTTTGGTAATGTTGGCGCTGAAGCAGCCTTACTGTTCCATGAGTCTGGTGCCAAAGTGATTGCGGTACAAGATCACACCGCAACACTATATCATCCTGAAGGCATTAACATTCCAGACTTATTGGCTTATCAGAGACAACAAGGTGCCATTAAAGGCTTTGATATGGTTCATGATATCGACAAAAATGAACTCTGGAATATTGAAGCCGATATCTTTATTCCTGCTGCACTCGAAGGTGTCATTAGCAAAGAAATCGCACAGAAACTTCAAACCAAGCTGATTCTGGAAGGCGCCAATGGCCCCACCGATCCAGCCGCAGATGATGTATTAAATGAACGTGGCATTGTGATTGTTCCAGATGTCATTTGTAATGCGGGTGGTGTGACCGTCAGTTATTTTGAATGGGTTCAGGATTTAGCCAGTTACTTCTGGACGGAAGATGAAATTAATCATCGTATGGACGTAATTATGCGTAAAGCCATTCATGATGTCTGGGATCGTGCACAACATGCCAATTGTTCACTTCGAACAGCCGCGTATATCGTTGCCTGTGAACGAATTTTACTGGCGCGTCGTGATCGGGGTTTAATTATCTAGGCAATTTGTAGACCATTTTAAAGCTTGGAAGCATCTCTATAGATATTAAAGATGCTTCCTTCAATCTTATCGAGATGATCTAAGAACTGATCTTTTAATGAAATATCTAATAAATACAATAACATTTAAATAAAAATAAAGTCCGAGTTATAGCTAAAGTCTATTCGGCTTTCTTTGATTATTTTGATTGCGCAAAGATTAGGACTCAACTCATCTCCCTATCTGCACTGATCTAAATAACGGCTAGATAAAATTATGAAATAAAACGGTCAATGCCATCTTATCCTTTGGCAGCATGACCTAGATGATAGTGGCTACTTATTTAAGTGGTCTAAAAGAGGCTTAAGCATCTAGCGCTAAATTAAACTATTTCTAAAAATTTTAAGCATCATTGGATGTGACTATTTTTTAATCAAATGTAAGAGTTTTCCTACATTTGCTGTAAGAAATATCTTATTTTTTTGTCAGCTTATTCATTTTAAACTTCTTGTTATCGTTGTTCATCTCAATGTTTTATCACACATAAACATGAGAAAATATCATGCTGGGAGATAGACTATGTTTCGCAATAGAAATACAGATGAGGTTCTAAATCAAATTTATGATTTTATAAAAGAACGACCAAATTTTTCTAAAAAAGCCCAATGTGAAAAAATTATCGATTTTTTTAGAGAAATACATGAAGAAAATGATGTTGCGTTTGAATATGAAAAACCACATCGAATTATTGGAAACTTTGGTTTTCCTCTGATCGTCTCGATTCACGATGCACCCGATTATAATGATAAGCAGCGTTTCATTGACTGGGTTTTAGCACGAATCTAACTCCCCAGCTTTGAGTCCGCTCTCGATACTGTATTATGCAATGCTCTGCTCAAGTCTATACACAAGCTGTTTAATTTTTTATCTATTTGATTTAAAGTCACTTTTCACATAAGCAACCAAAAGGATTTTAAGATCATTTTGTTGATTTCAGGATGACTCAAAAAAGTTTCTTAAATATTTTCAAAAACTTAACAAAATAAAATTTAAATTACTGATTTTTATAAATATTAATTTTTAAAAAACTAATGCTATTTATATAAAATTGTGTATAATTTCGCCAAATAAACCCTCGCTTGGTTGTAGAAATTTTCTATGACTTAAGTGAGGGTTTTTACATGGATGGCTTATCTGGAAGGGATAATATCGGGTCTTAGATTGGCGGCTTTAGCATGATCTTTTTTTCCAGAGCAGCGCGCGCTGATGCTCAAACTCAACTTGTAGCTCAACGTCTTTCAACACGTCTTGCTTTCTTTTCACTCGGTTTTGCAACAGCAGCTTGGGCTCCTTTGATTCCATTTGCACAACAGCGTTTGCATTTAAATCACGCAGACTTTGGTCTATTACTGCTATGTAGTGGTTTAGGCGCGATTTTGGCCATGCCCATCACTGGCCTATTAATTTATCGTATAGGCTGTAAAGTGCTGATCAGTGCTGCCCTGCTGATGCTCTTACTATCATTACCTGCTTTAGCACTGGGTAGTACCGCGCTGAGTATGGCGGTAATTTTATTCTTTTTCGGAACTGCGGCAGGTAGCTTGGGTGTGACGGTCAATTTCCAAGCGGTTTTTGTAGAAAAGAATTCGGATAAACCCATGATGTCAGGTTTTCATGGCATGTGCAGTTTAGGCGGCTTGCTTGGCGTCATGAGCATGGCAGTTTTATTGGCAATCGGCGTTTCACCTGTGATCAGTGTTTTTATGATTGGTCTGGTTCTGGTCGCAATGAGCTTCGTAAGTGTTCCTTATGCATTAGCAGTTATGCCCAAAGAGGCTCCACTAAATGAAAAGTCTAACGAAGATTTATCAGTCAGCAACACAAAAAAGCGCCCGAGCCTTTTAATCCTGATTATCGGGGTGATTTGCTTTATTAGCTTTTTATCTGAAGGTTCAGCAATGGACTGGAGTGGCATTTATCTGACGCATAATTTTGGTCTGAATGCTGCTTATGCAGGACTGGGTTATACCTGTTTTGCTATCGCCATGACTGCGGGTCGTTTAATGGGTCAACAAGCACTTCAGTTATTGGGTGAATCCAAGCTGATTCAGTATAGTGTGATTTGCGCATTTGTTGGATTGATGAGTATCATACTGGCACCGCAATGGCTATTTGTTCTGATCGGCTATGCTTTACTCGGCTTAGGTTCGGCCAATATTGTACCTGTGATGTTTTCACGCGTTGGACGACAAAATAGCATGCAAAAAGCGGCTGCTTTATCATGTGTATCGACCATTGCCTATACAGGATCATTAACTGGACCTGCCCTGATTGGCATTATTGGAGAATATATAGGTCTTCAATTAGTCTTTGCATGTCTGGCTGGTTTAATTCTTTCAATTTTGGCACTGAATCACTTTAGTCAAATCAAGGCTCAAAAATAGTTTGTATCAATAATAAAGTCTTTGGTTATTACCACAAAGACTTTATTTTTACTCTAAGCATTGTGATGAATGTCAGTTCAAATGTTGATATTGTTTATGGTTTAGATCCGGTATGACGATGATGCGTCAGGATAAAACAAAACCGAAGAAAGAATATTTTCATACTCAAAATTGTGTAAGTATTGAGTACATTCAAGGTCATTTAGAAAATCTTGACACCAATCATTAATATCATAAATGCTGAGTCCATGAATTAGTTTCTGGTAGCGACTTTTTCGCTCTGCCAATGGCATATTCAGTGCTGTTTCCAGTGCGGTCGACATGGCCTCACGGTCTGTTGGGTCAACAACCAGAGCATCGGTCATTTGTTCTGCCGCACCAGCAAATTTTGTTAAAATCAACACGCCCGGATTTTGTGGATCTTGTGCAGCAATATATTCTTTTGCGACCAAATTCATTCCATCTTTAAGTGAACTAATCCAGCAGATATCTGCATCACGATAAAACTGCATCAGTTGATTGTGTGCTTTTGATTCATAACTACATACAATCGGATACCAGTCTTCTCGCTTAAATTCGTTGTTGATAATATCCATTTTTAATTTAAATCGTTCAAATAGACGTTTATATGTGGCGACATCAAGGCGACAAGGACACGCGATTTGTAAATGTTGAATCTGCCCACGCCGTTCAGGATGTTGCTCTAAGTAGTGAGCAAAACTATTAAACCTCTCGAATAAGCCTTTAGAGTAGTCAATACGATCTACACCAATAATGGTTTTCATCGCCGAGTGTGTAGTGTGTGGCTCTGAGCGAGCATTTGCTAAATCTGCAACCGATTTTTGGATCCCTTTAACATCGACCCCAATCGGATAATGTTGAATCGAAACCAAGCGCTGATTCAGACTTAAACTATTTTTTTGAATTTTTTGTGCTTGCAATAATTGCGTACATACTTGTAGACAATTCTTTTGATCTTGCTGGGTCTGTAATCCAACTAAATTATAATGGCATATATCCTGAAGTAGCGCATTGGCAACGGGTAACTTTTTCCACAGTTCAAGCGCTGGAAATGGAATATGTAAAAAGAAACCAATTTTATTTTGCATGCCCAATTCACGACAATGACGTGCAACACTTAAGAAATGATAGTCTTGCACCCAAATCAAGTCATCTGGCGCAGCAAATTCACTTATTTTTTTGGCAAATAAAGCATTCACTTGTTGATAGGTTTGATACTCATCATGTTGATAATCAATCAGATCAGCGCGGTCATGCATCATAGGCCATAAGCTATTATTGGCAAAACCACAGTAATAATCCTGATATTGTTTCTGGGTTAGCGGACAGGTGATATAGGTAATTTTTGATTTGTATAAAATATCAAAGCGTTGATTGGTCTGTTGTTCAACTTTCTCGCCATTCCAGCCTACCCATATACCGCCGACTTTACTCAAAGCATCCTGCATAGCAACGGCTAAGCCGCCTGCTACACATTTTTCAGATTGAGGTAAACTGACACGATTCGATAATATAATAAGTCTAGACATGTTCTTCTCCATATTTTTCTAAATGTTCAGGAATGGCGGTATCACGCAGTCGTTCTAAAAAAACCCTTAAAAAGAAATTGACCTGATCAATATTTCTAAATCGATATGTCGCATTTGTTGCACCCTCACTCACCTTGATGGTTACGCCTTTCATTTGATTGACGTAGCTAAAACCATCTTCATCAGTTCGATCATCGCCAATGAAAATAGCTAAATGATTTTGCAGATTGAGTAAGTGCGAGATTTCTGCGATGGCTTGACCTTTATCAATATCATTCCAAACTAATTCATAGACATATTTGCCTTTGATCAATCGAAGCTGGTCATGTTGATGTTGTAGGCGCTGCATGATCAGACTAGCAATCTGTTGCAGTTCAGGGCATTTTCGATAATGTAGCGCGATCGCATGTTGTTTATTTTCAATAGTAAATTCTGGATAACGTTGAGTGTCCTTATTTAAAATAATCTCAAGCGCTTGAAATAATTCACTTTGAGAATGCTTAGAAAATTGATTTTGATCATTGAGATAAATCAATAAACCATGCAAGGCTGCAATAGGTAGATCGATTGCTCCAAACATGTTCTTGGCAGATGACAAATCTCGCCCTGTGACCGCAGCCACAGTAAGATGTTGTTGAATATGTTGGATTAAATCCAGTATGTCTTTTGAAATAAAACAACTTGATGGATCAATTTGAAACTCTGCTAAAGTTCCATCAATATCTAAAAATAATGCCATTGATTTATTTTGAGAAAAAATATCATTTACCACATCCTCACAGCTATCATAATGTGAAGAAGCTAATATGCTATTTTCATTTTGAATATTTATGTTCATGTGTTCATCGTTATAATATAAATGCTTTTAATTAGATTGAGTTAAAAACGATCAAAAATAAAGCAAAATTACTTAAACACCTCAACAATCCGCTTAGGATTTACTTAAGTTGATTTGAATGATACAAACTCATGATTTGTTACATAGACTGAATAAATCTCTTATTAAAAAAACAAGCCGAATAATTTTTTTATTTTCATTATTTTACAAAGGTGAAAAGATTTAAATATGTCATAAAGTCTATAAACTCAAAAAATAAATCAATATGTTAAAGTGTATTTATCTTAAGAACTAGATACACAATCCTACTTAGCTTACATGATCCACATAGTCTGATCATAAAAACTAAACATTTGAAACAAGAGTGATGTTTTTATACGACCCCCAATATAGGCATGCTAACCACTCACTTATTTGATAAAGAGAATTTTAAAATGACGGACTACGAAAAAATTAATGATCTCATTAAAAATATAAGAACGGTCATCTTCACCTTTAGCAATACTGAAGGACATTTACACGCGGCACCTATGACCACCCAAAATCGCGAATTTAATGGTCAAGTATGGTTCATTGGTTCCAAGAAATCTGAATTATGTCAAAGCATTCAGACAGATTCTCAAGTAAACCTTGCCTATGTCACCTCTTCAAACCATTATGTTTCTATTCATGGCACAGCAAACCTTGTTGATGATCAAAGCATTTTAGATGAACTCTGGTCTCCTGCTTATGAGGCTTTCTTTGAAAATGGAAAACAGGATCCCGACGTACAATTAATTCAGGTGAATGCGCATGGAGCTCAGTATTGGGAAAGTGCAGGAACGATTGCAACTTTATATAAATTAACTAAAGCTGCGATTTCAGGAGAAAAGCAAGAATTAGGAACAAGCGATACTGTGAGACTTTAAAACAACGTATTGCAATTTCTGTATGACTATCATTATTAATGGTATTGATACATCTCAAGCAAATAGTCGTCATGATGAACATCCAGATCATCCATCAAAGATGGGAATCATGATTCAATGAACTGCTTGAGTTATATATGGAGCATTCTTGCTTCATGTATAACTCAAAATAAATTATTATAATTTTTATTTTAAATTCAAACATCTTATCTTAATAAAAAATTTAAATTCAACCAATTCCTATTATAATACTCATCCTATGTATTTTCTAATATCTAGTAGTTTTTCTTTAGTCTTACATTAAACTCTTTCATTCATCCTTTTTATTTCTTTCTAAGGAAGAAAAAATAGGGTTTAAACAATTATAAAAAAATTCCATTCCTTATTAAAAAACCAAGAACACTCCGAACTAAAAATGAATTAGATCACAATATTATAATAATGTTCATTCAATCTGTGCATGATGATATGCATCAGCTTTGTAAAATTTCCACAAATTTTAAAACTATAACTATACAGAGCATCCATTTTTATAGCCCCAGATTTGTTAATATTAATTAATACCAGCTACAAATCATCTAAATAATTCTCTAGGGAGCATCATCTATGGAGAATCATCGCATCATTCTTCAAGATGAAGATAAAAATCAACATCAAATCATTCGTGTGAAAGATGTCACTTTCAATACTCAAACCCTTATGAATACTCATCATTGGTTATGGGTTTATGCTGAAAGCTATGAATTTTTTCCATTTGAATCATGGGAACAGCTTAATCACGCTAAAGTGAGTGAAACGATTTCTCTTCAGGGAAAACGATTCAAAGTCATCAAAATCTTAAAAACTAAAAAGCCAAAGTTCTCTTAGTCAAAGAAAACAACAAATCAGTTCACCGACATTTTTCTATAGATTTAGATCGTTAATCCTGAATCTTTTTTTAATCCATAGCTTACAGCAGTGTAATCCACAGCTTACAAATGTTCATTTACTGATCAGTCATTTTAATTTTTAATATATTTATCAATAGGATATGAATTAATATTTTAAAGAATTTCATTTCTATCATTTATTTTAATTTAATTGATATATCTCATTAATTATTTGAATTATAACAAATTACTCAAAAAAAATATTTAGTTAATCTAATCAATTAAATCAATTTATTAAATTATAATTAATTTTAAGAATTCGCCAATTTTTGAAAAACAGACTATTATGAGATACGTCACTCCCACTCCTCTAAATTTAATCTCTATTTATTAATAAGATATAAATTTTATTGACTCTTTATTGCTCATTTTTAGTTGAAATGTGACGTAAGTTATTTAAGGAATGTGCAATTATGAAAATTCAGTTATGTTATGCGAGTACTCGCAATCTACAATCAGAAGATCTATTACAAGATCTGAATGATATTTTGACCATAGCTCGTGATTTTAATAGTCGTCATGATATTTGCGGCGTGCTTTACTATGCTGATGGCTCTTTTTTTCAATGCTTGCAAGGTGAAAAAGAGGTCGTCGAAGCATTATTTGCTAACATCTGTAAAGATGAACGCCATTGTGAAATTATTTCATTTGAAATTATGGAGATTGAGGAAACCAAGTTTAAAGATTGGTCAATGAAATATGTACAACGTAATTCAGAGATTAATAAATTTTTTAAGAAAATGAACTTTAAAATGTTTTCTCCATCTGCACTTGATGACAAAACACTTCCTGTTTTTTTAAATCATCTTTATGATGCTGATCAAGCCCAAATTAAGCAACGAGTCGGTATGAATAATCGTGGTGTAAATAAATATATTTAGTATTATCTATTAGACTTATTTCATAAATCCCCTTTATTTCTTCCTATGAAAGAAAAATAAAGTGGCTTTAAAAAATAATGAAAGAAGTCTATTTTGCCTATATGAATAATGCTAACAGGCTTTAATCTAAACCAGCCTGTTAGCATTATTAAAAACGTTCTGATCAAAAAAATTAAATATTAACATTTTAATGAATCAATTCGTCGCGATATAATTTATACCAAATAAATAATAGTACTATCTTGAAATTTATAACAGATATTCCCAAATGACATAGCCAATAGCAAAACCTAAAAAGGCATATAACGTAATGATAAAGAAGACAAAACTTGCCTTATTTTTTTGCTTTAAAAATTGCATATCATTAACCTCAATGATGATCGACCTGACTTAAACTCACAACAACAAATCAAAATAAAACATTAAAAATAAAACACTTAATAAATAATTACTGATGTTCAACCACTGCCTGCTTTTGTTGCTGGGATGGCATATATTCAGGTTCATGGCTCACAGCAAAATAAAATAATACTAAGAACATACAACCTAGAAAAATACTAATTCCTACGACCACAAATGGAAATTTTGATTGATCCTTTGACATAAGATCAGACTCCTCAATATTTAAAAAATAAAATTAAATCGAAGAACTTTCTAAACGCTTCAGCATATTTACATTTTGAATTTGCGTTTGAATATATTCAGCATAGACTGAAATTTTTTCAAAAATATGCTCTGAATAAAACATATCTTCTATCAAATGATGTGCCTGTTTTGCGCTAAAACCATGCGTCAACATGATTAATGGTACATTTATTTCAGAGAAATCATGGCAAAGCTTTTGATGCAAAGCATCTTTTCTTTTAAACAGTAATTTTTTCTGATCGATTTGATTCGATCTAAAGGCTACATCTCCAGCCTGTTGTTTAATGACAAATATTTTGACTTTTAAAAAGTGACTCATTTGATTTAATATCTCTAAATCAATTTTTAAGTACGTCAAAATAAATATTTTTGAAGTATCTGAACGACATATTGCCTGAATCAATTTTAAAAATACAAAATCTAAATCATCATCATATTCAAAAATATCCAGATACAGATTTAAGGACTCCAATGTCCGATCAATATGAATTTGAGTGTGATGATGAACTTGATAAAATGGTGACAGCAGATCGCGAATCATGGCAGTAAAAGGCGTTGAATAAATAGTTTTTTTATTTAAATTCGCCAAGATGAAGGGCGAAAAAACATAAGCCACGTTCATATCATCCTGTTTAATCGCAGACTGGATCATATAAGTCAAATCTACAGGCGCCATACTTCTTAATAGTTTGGCACGCAGGATGGTTGCTTCGAGATTAACATATTGATTTAAAATCTGTTGTTGTACCTTCTGAGAAGGTGCCTGTGCAGAAAAAATCTTCAACAGTTGATTTAATTCTTCAGTTTTGAACACATCTCACCTCTTTATTTCATCTCAACAGTAAATCAAATCTAAAAATGTATATCTGCTTGAGTTTTAATCTATTGTCTTTGGAAAATAGGTGGATTGTTAGATACAGATTGAGCTATAAAAAATATAACAGATAGCGTCTTTTTTCTAAATCTGTTCTATTTTTACACCGATTTTAGTCCATTTCTGATTGAATCTACGCTAAAGTGTTATATCTTTCTTTCGATTGTGTTTTTCATTGCAATGTATAAATCTGAACAGTTGGCGCAGCATTTAAAACTATCGATTGAAAATGGGACATGGTCTGCGCAAAGCAAATTGCCCTCTTTACGTGAACAAGCTGAAATTTCTGGGTTTAGTTTGATGACCGTGATGAATGCGTATCAGGATTTAGAAGCGCAGGGTTTTATTTATTCGCGAGAAAAATCAGGTTATTTTGTTGCTGAACAGTCAAAAAACCGAGTTCCTCAAGCAACAACCCTCGTTTCACTAAATCCTAAAATAGAAATCAACTCTCTTGTCTTTAAGTATTTAAAATCGATTCAATCCAAAGATATTGTGCCATTTGGTTCCGCTTTTCCAGATCATCATCTGTTGACGCCAGCAAAGCTGCTGCAAACCTTAAGTCAGATGGCACGAGATCGAAACAGTTATGATCAAACCAGTAATCTTCCACCAGGAAATCTGGCCTTGCGCAAAATGATTGCCCAGCGTTATGCCATGCAAGGAATAGCCACCGATGCAGATGATATTGTGATTACGTCGGGTGGTCTGGATGCATTGAATTTATCATTACAGGCGCTGACCCAACCGGGCGACTATATATTATTACAACAAACCACCTTTTATGGAGCATGGCAAGCCGCAGAACGTTTAGGCTTAAAAGTGATTGCGCTGCCAGAACATCCGACACATGGTTTTGACCTGCAAGCCTTTGAACAAATCATTCAATATTATCCAATTAAAGTATGCTGGTTTATGTTAAATGCCCAGAATCCGATTGGATTTACTGTGAGTGATGATCTCAAATATAAAATTGCCAAACTTTTACATCAATATCACATCCATTTAATTGAAGATGATGTCTATGAGGAACTTTATTCTGGTTTAAATAAGCCGCTTCCTATGAAATATTTTGACAGCAATAATCTGGTTTTGCATTGCTCGTCTTTTTCAAAAACCTTAGGTGCTGGTTTTCGCGTAGGCTGGGTCTATGCAGGAAAATATTCAGAGCAAATTCAGCATTTGCAACTGATGAGCACCATTTCAGCCAATACCTTGATTCAAAATGCTTTGGTTGAATTTGTATCGAGTCATCATTATGAAAAGCATTTACGCCTGTTACGTCGACGTCTGGAAAAGAACAAAAAACGCTTTACTCAATATTTAAAACAACATTTGGGACAATGCTGCGAAATTTATAGTTTTTCGGGCGGTTACTTTATTTGGATCAAGCTTCCCTTATATCTTAATAGTCTGGAGCTTTACCATCAGCTCATCACCCAACAGATTGGGGTTGCTCCTAGCGCTCTTTTTAATGTTTTAGAAAATAACCAACATGCTATTCGTTTAAATTGCTCATTTGAATGGAGTCCATCCATACAAACTGGATTAGATACGCTTATTGACTCTATTTTAAATATTCAAATCCAATCTTGATCTTTTAAATAGTTGAAACTGACCAGAATCAGAATTTATTCAGCCGAATAAAAATAGGGAACTTAAGTTCCCTATCTTCACTTAATGAGGTGCAGGCCCTTGTAAACTGCGCTGCGGTTTTGGACTTAACCAGATGATTAATCCGGCAAAAATGAAAGCCAAAGCAAATAACAAAAACACATGATTTGCCGACATGGTAATCGCTTCTTTATCCACTAGACTAGAAATAATACCCAATGTACTGTCTGGACTAAAACCACTCTGAATCAGCGTGTTTTGGGTTTCTTCAACATGTAAGCTCGAGACCATTTCACTACGGGCAACTTTGGCATGGTCATCCCAAATGGTGACCGCAATAGAAGCACCAATTGCCCCAGCCATGGTTCTTAGGAAGTTCATCAATCCCGCAGCGGATGCGATCTCTTGTGGGAGAACCGAAGCAAGTGCAATATTGGACAGAGGAATAAAGAAAAATGGCACAGCAAAGCCTTGTAATATCTGTGGCCAAGCCAAAGTCATAAAGTCTGAATCGGTAATCCAAAAGGCTCGCATAAAGGTCACAACACCCAGCAGTAACAGACCAAAACTGGCCAAAGCGCGTGGATCATGTTTTGTTGCCAATTTAGCCACAATAGGCGACATGGTTAAGCTACCAAAACCCATGGTTGCCGTTAAATAGCCCGCCCAAGTTGCGGTATAACCGAGGTTCATTTGTAACCACTGAGGAATCAGGACAATACTGCCAAAAAACGCGCCAAAACCAAAGGACAGCGCAAGAACCGAAACTGTAAAACCTCGATGACGAAAGATCCAGAGATTGACCACGGGCTGTTTATCGGTCATTTCCCAGATCAGAAAAACAATGAAACCAATAATGGCCGTCAACGCAAGCATGACAATACTGGTATTATTAAACCAGTCACGTTCATGCCCCAAATCTAGCATGAGCTGTAATGCACCAATCCACAGTACTAATAGAAATAAGCCAACACTATCGATTCTTAAGCGAACGGTATCTGTTTCTGCGACAGATAGCAGTCGGATGGCTGCCATCACACAAATAATCCCAACAGGAATATTGATAAAGAAAATCCAGTGCCAAGACAAATTATCACTGATTAAACCACCTAAAATCGGACCCAGAATCGGGCCTAATACAGTAGTCATTGCCCAAAGTCCCATCGCTTGAGAATGTTTTTCCTGTGGGAAAATACGCATCAGCAAAGTTTGACTGAGCGGCATCAATGGCCCACCAGATAAGCCCTGCCCGATACGACACAATACCAGCATTTCAAGGCTGGTCGAGAGTCCGCATAGAAATGAGAATACAGTAAAACCAATCAGCCCCATCACAAAGACACGAACTGTACCAAATCGGCTTGCCAGCCAACCTGTCAATGGAACACAAATCGCTTCGGCAACTGCATAGGAGGTCACCACCCATGTGCCTTGCGAAGAAGAAACTGCCAGATTTCCTGTAATATGCGGTACAGAAACATTGGCAATAGTGGTATCGAGTACCACCATAAAATTAGATAACGCGATGACAAATGCTGCAAGCAGCAAACGACCACCACTTAACTCGGCAAAAGGTGTCCGTGATGCCGCCTGATTTTGAGCACTCATAGATTACTTCTTCGAAGAAAGATCGACTTTGGCTTCCATTGACAGACCCACACGTAGTGGATGATCTGCCAACTCTTTAGGATCAAGTGCAATCCGTACAGGTAAACGCTGAACCACTTTAATCCAGTTACCTGTCGCATTTTGTGCAGGAATTAAGGCAAAAGCAGCACCCGTTCCGCCCGAGAAGCCGATCACCTTGCCATGATATTCAACATCATCACCATACAAATCTGAAGTCAGGGTTGCTATTTGTCCCACGCGAACTTTAGCCAACTGACTTTCTTTAAAGTTAGCATCGACATACAGTTGAGAAATCGGAACAACACTCATCATCACTGTACCGGGAGCGACACGCTGACCAATCTGAATATTACGACGTGCGACCACACCATCGACTGGCGCACGAATCACGGTACGATCCAGATCAAGCTGTGCTTGTTCAACTTTCGCCTGAGCGACCAACACATCAGGAAGTGTGTCTTCATCGGTACCTTTAATTAAGGCATCATTGGCAGCCAAGTTACTCATGGCCGCTTTACGATTAGATTCAGCCTGAGATAGTCCTGCCTGAGCCACATTCAAATTGGCTTGCGCCGTATGTAATGCGCTTTGTGCAGAAGTCAGTTCTTCTTTGGAAATCGCGCCTGTCGCTGCCAGTGATGCACGGCGATCATAATCCTGTTTGGCTTTGTCTACATCCGTCTGTGCTTTGGCAACCTGTGCTTTGGCACTATTGATTTCATCGTCACGCACGATAACTTGTGAACTTAATGAACTACTATTGGCTGAACTTTGTTGATATTGACGTTTTGCTTTTGCCAATTCAGCTTTTGCCTGCGCCAAAGCAATCGTTGCATCTCGATTGTCAATTTCAACCAGAATATCACCTTGTTTGACTTGTGCTGTGTCAGTGACCAAGACTTTGGCAACCTGACCGCTCACCATAGAGGTGATTTGAGCATTTTCAGCACCGACATAGGCATTGTCGGTGCTGATCGAATGATTAAAAAATACAGCCCAAATCGCATATAAAATGGCGGCAATAATCACAATCAAGGCAAAATAACCGAGTAGTTTTTTGCGTTTAGACTTCATTGCGTCATCAGAAGTTGATGCTGTCTGCTCTGTTGCCTGCACATCATCTTGAGCATTTGTCATCGGATATTCCTAATTCTGTAGGTTGAAATTTCACAATTTTCCAGTTCGATCGACCAGTCTAAGTTCTGAATCTGAACTTAATCTTAAATGAGAATAGTTTTGACAATGTTAATTTTCAAATGAAGCAAGAATAACCAAAAAAATCATAGGCTGATCATAAAAACATAACTTATCAGTTCATTTTTGCTTAAGCTGAGTTTTACTAACTTTCCAAAAGAAATCACATAAAAAAAGCATCTCTAAAGATGCTATGTTCTCATCGATCAACTTACTTAATAGGCATAAGATGCTGTGCCAACTGCAATTATTTTGTCTTCATTATTTTTCATCGTCATTCGCATGGTACAACCTTTACGCCCCAATCGCAGGACTTCAGCTTTAGCAATAAAGTATTCTCCACGTCCAGGGGCTAGATAATCCACCCGCATATCAACCGTTGCCAAACGTGAAACTTTCTTGATGGTTTCCGCCATATTTTCAGCTTCAGTCTGTTTATACAACTCTCCCATCGCCACAATTCCGCCGATGCTGTCCAACATTGTTGCAGCCACGCCGCCATGTAAAATTTGAAAGGCAACATTCCCGATCAAATTTGGCAACATTTCAATATGCGCTTCTATCTCTTCATTTACAACGCGCATGGTCATCGCATTATGTTTAAAAAAAGGAGAACTATTAAATGCCTGACATAACTGATTCAGAATCACGCTAATATCGATTTTTGAGCCTAATTGAATATGTCCAGTCCATGTTTTTTTCGCTTCAGTCATACGTTCCCTAATCTTCACAAATCTAAATTAAAGCCAATTCTGCTTGTACAAATGCCCTATTATGGGTCTACAATACGCCACAAGTTAATACTGAGGCTTGAGATTGTTATGACTTATACGTTCAATCGTCCTGCATTTCCAGCGACTCGCATGCGTCGAATCCGTAAAAATGATCAACTGCGGGCGATGGTCAGCGAAACTCAACTGACGCCGCATCATCTCATTTATCCAGTATTTGTACTTCCTGGACAAAATCAACGTCAAGATATTCCGAGTATGCCAAATATTCAGCGTTTATCGGCAGATTTACTCGTCAAAAAAGCAGAACGCCTTTTAGAATTAGGCGTATCCAAGCTTGCCTTATTTCCTGTCACACCACAAGAGGACAAAAGTTTGACCGCCGAAGCAGCATGGCGTGAAGACGGTCTGGTACAGGAAACATGTCGATTACTCAAAAAAGAATTACCTGAAATGGTGCTTATCACCGATGGTGCTTTAGATCCATATACCACACATGGTCAGGATGGCATTATCGATGATACGGGTTATGTACTCAATGATGAAACCGTAGAATGTCTAGTCAAACAAGCTTTGAGTCATGCGGCTGCGGGCGCAGACGTCGTGGCGCCAAGTGACATGATGGATGGTCGCATTGCTGCGATTCGTCAGGCCTTTGAACAAAATGGCTTTATTTATACCAACATCATGGCTTATTCAGCCAAATATGCCTCTAGTTTTTACGGGCCTTTTCGAGATGCGGTCGGTTCTGCCAGCAATTTAAAAGGTGGCAATAAATACAACTACCAGATGGATATTGGTAACCGTGCAGAAGCTTTGCATGAAATTGCGCTAGACTTACAAGAAGGCGCAGATATGGTGATTGTCAAACCGGGCATGCCGTATCTAGATATTGTTCGTGAAGTAAAAGATACCTTTGGCGTCCCGACCTTTTTGTATCAGGTCAGTGGCGAATATGCCATGTTGGCAGGCGCCATTCAAAATGGCTGGTTATCTGATAGCGTAATTTTAGAATCTTTACTGTGTTGTCGTCGTGCAGGTGCAGATGGAATCTGGACATATTTTGCCGAAGAAGCAGCGCTTAAATTGAAAGAGATGAAATAAAATCTCCCCTAACCCCTCTTTGATAAAGAGGGGAATTTTTAAAATGGTTTAACGTTATCATGCATATTGCCATTATTGGTGCAGGAATTAGTGGTTTACTCACCGCACTGGAACTGGTCGAACAAGGTTGTCAGATTTCTATTTTTGATCAGCAACAATCAGGTCAGGCGGCCTCATGGGCAGGAGGTGGAATCCTGTCCCCGATGTATCCGTGGCGTTATCCTCAAGCCGTTAATACACTGGCGCAATATGGCAAAAGCATGTATCAAACATGGAATGAAAAATTACTGCCGATGACAGGTATTGATTTTGAAATCCATGACACTGGTATGCTGATTTTTGATGAAGATGATTTTGATATTGGTCTGAATTATGCAGCGCATTATCAAGACCCCATGCAAGAGGCTGACTATCTAGAATATGACGCGTTAGAACAAGTGAATCCGTGGATTAATCCAAAATTTCAACACGCGATTTATTTTTCGCAATTATCCAACGTGCGTAATCCACGACTTTTACAGTCTATCATCTGCTATTTAAAGCAGCATCCTCTGGTGCAGTTTTTTGAACAGACTCAAATCTTTAAATTTCAGATTCAAAACCAACAAGTGCTGTCTGCGATAGATCAGCACGGCAACAAAATACAAGCGGATCAATTTGTCATTGCAACAGGGGCATGGAGTCAACATTGGCAACAACAGCTTGAGCTAAAAATTCCTGTACAGCCCGTACAAGGGCAAATGGTGCTATTTAAAACCCCAGCTCAATGGCTTCCTACCATGTGTATGAATAAGGTCATGTATTTGATTCCACGTCAGGATGGTCATATTGTTTGCGGTTCTAGTATGGCGAATTGTGGTTTTGACACGACGCCCGATGCCAAAACTCAACAGAATATTATCGATGCCTGTCTGGAAATGGTGCCTGAACTGGCTCAATTTCCCATCGTCAAACAATGGGCGGGACTACGACCAAGTTCTCCAACAGGTGTTCCCTATATTGGTGCTGTTCCTGATGTAGACAATCTATGGATGAATGTTGGTCATTTCCGTAATGGTTTATGTATGGGACCTGCTTCTGCACAGTTGTTAGCTCAGTTAATGCTAGAGCAACCCACATTAACCGACCCAGCACCATACTCCCCTGAACGCCTAAAGACAGAACAGTTGGTCATGGGCTAAACGACAAAAAGGCAAGCTTCAAGATTTATTTAGATTCAAACATTTTGGCTGCCATACGCTGGGCTTGTTTGCCATAAAACCAATAGGTAATCAGATACAAAGGAATCGCCAGCACCAAAAACATGATTAAAATGATGCTGATAAATTGCGGTTGTTGTAAATAAAGTACAAAGTTTTGAAAAACTTCTGGATCACGTATCGAAAATATAGTTAGCCCCAGTAAAACACCTAATAAATTATAGCCCCAGAAAATAAGGGTAAACCCCAAAGTTAGTTTTTTACGCTCCTGTTGGCTTGGTGCGCGTTTTTCCTGTTTTAAAAATCGAAAAAGTACGGCGATAACCGCCACCAGATAAGGCACAGCCGTTACGATTCCACCTACACCTTGAGGTAATAGCGCCGCAATCACGCCCATGATCAGCGTCATTATGAAACATATAAGAAAAAACCATAAGTAGTAACGGCGTAAGTTGGTCATTTTCATCACAAATTGAACATTTAAAAAATTATTTTAAGTTTTTTTCAAGTTTTTTGCATTTTGTTGTCAACCTTTTTGGTTGGAGCTTCGTTATATAGAGTACAAGGTCAGCAGCAACCGAATAGTATTTGCACGGCATCCGCAAATTTTCGGTGACCTTTCATTATGACATCTCCTTTAGAGTATGTTTTGTTAGCAGCCAGACATATTTTAAAGTTTTTGACCGACGATTTATCATCACTCGAATCGTCGGTCTTTATTTTTTAAGCTTTTGTTTTATGCTTACCCTATTTCAATTATTTGGCTCTATTTTATAACAACCAAACTCAATATAGTGATGATTAAAAGGATCTTTAAGTGTCTGTAAAAATTAAATTTTTATCAGTTCTATTTTTACCTTTACTCACCGCTTGCGTAGGAAATATGAATCCTACTGGTGATAACTCATCTCCAGACTATCCCTTTTTTATTACAACTCAAGCCCAAATTGTAAAAAACATTGCTGTTCCAATAGGGACAAAGTTAGTTTATCAGGAACAACCTTTTAAACAGGGCAAACAAGATCGGCTAATGTCTGAGACAAAGCTGACTGCGATTGAATTCCCACATGACCAAACCATACTTTGGGGAGGTGTTCCTATTACCTCTATCAATAAGTTTTTTAACTCTGAAATGCATGGTTATACTGTTTATGCCGATTTTAAACGATTGCGTAACACGCAAAAAAATAGATTTAATCAACTTTGGCAGTCATGTAACGATAGCTTAGGAATTACTGTAAAAAATACAGATGATTGGTCTTTTAATAAAGAAAATATTGCAGATATTGAAAGTTGCAGTGTTAATTATCAAAGATATTTTAAAAATAATCCGAAACAACAATATTTTTTGGATCAATTACATCAAGCTTTAAATCAAGTGAATGAAAGCTAAAATATCAAATTTGACATCATTATGGATGAATTGTCTTTTT
The DNA here is from genome assembly GCF_000368825.1 of Acinetobacter ursingii DSM 16037 = CIP 107286. Classification (GTDB taxonomy): domain Bacteria; phylum Pseudomonadota; class Gammaproteobacteria; order Pseudomonadales; family Moraxellaceae; genus Acinetobacter; species Acinetobacter ursingii. The sequence goes on from NZ_KB849717.1 coordinate 959,519, forward strand.
TTACTCTTTCATCAAACTTAGTCTAAAAATATCATGATGCGATTGATTTTTGATGCGTTCTGAATTGCAGTTCGATTTATGTTACCTTATCCTCTAATCAAAAATAGGAATATCATCACTGATGACCGTGCGCTTTTTTCATACTTCCGACTGGCATTTGGGACAATTTTTTTATAACCATTCCCGCCATTACGAGCATGAACAATTTCTGACATGGTTACTTGAGCAAATCAAACAAAAACAACCACATGCCTTACTGATTGCTGGTGATATTTTCGATGTGATCAATCCTAGCTCACAGGCACAAAAACAACTTTATCAATTTTTAGCCGATGCACATCAACTTGCACCGCATATGCAAACTTTGATTATTGCCGGTAATCATGATTCAGGCTATCGGATTGAGCAAGTCGAGCCACTTTTAGAAAAATATAATGCCAAAACCGTCGGTGTAATTCGTTGGAATGAAGACAAAACTTTAAATTTGGATCGTTTAATTTTGCCCATTTACGATGAGCAAAAGCAGATCGTAGCATGGTGTATTGCCCTGCCATTTTTACGTTCTGCTGAAATTACGGGTTTCAATGATCAAACAACCAACAGCCAAAATGCCATTGCCTATTTGCACGAGCAACTGATTGAAGAAGCCAAACGACGTAAAACGCACGATCAAGCGATTATTTTGATGTCACATGCCCACATGCAAGGCGGTGAAACTTCGGATTCAGAACGCCCGATTATCATTGGCAATGAAGAAGCGTTATCTACCACTTTGTTTGAAGATGGCATTGATTATGTGGCGCTGGGACATTTACACAAACCGCAAAAAGTTGGACAAACACATATTCGTTATAGTGGCTCACCTATTCCGCTTTCCTTTAGTGAAATCAACTACAAACATCAAGTGGTTGAAGTTACTATCCATCCAGAGCAAAAAGATGATCCATATTTTCAGTTTGAGGCTTTGGAAATTCCGCGTAGCGTTCAATTGCATAAAATTCGTGGTGAACTGACTGAAGTCATGCAACAGTTAAAATCACTACCCAGTGAAGTCATTGAAAGCATTGACCAACGTGAATATGTCGACATTGAATATCATACCCTCACGCCACCTCAGCCAAATTTAAGACAACAATTTGAGGATGCCCTTCCGCCAGATCGCTATCGTCTGGTTCGGATTTCGCGCCAATATTTATCCACCCAAAATAGTGCCGAGCAGCAGCAACAGATTCATCTTGAACCGCCAACACCTGAAAAATTATTTCAACAAATTTGGGAAAAAAAGGGATATCACGCAGATGATGAAGTTCAAAAAGACTTTATGAGTTTAGTCGCTCAAGCCCAGCAGCAACTTGAAGATTCACACCAGAGTTAAAGGATTCACGTGAAAATATTATCCATTCGACTCAAAAATCTAGCATCATTGGCAGGCGAACATTTTATTGATTTTGAAAGTGATCCCTTAGCCAGTGCAGGACTGATTGCCATTGTTGGTAAAACAGGTGCGGGCAAATCCACGATTTTAGATGCCATGTGTCTGGCTTTGTTTAATAAAATTCCTCGGCTCAAAGACAGTGATGGCAAGCTTTTAGATGTGGATGGTTCAGAACTTTTAACCAACTCCCCACTTACGGTATTACGACGTGGGACAGCACACGGCTTTGCTGAACTCTGTTTTGTTGCACAGGATCAAAAGCATTATCTAGCCCGTTGGGAGATTAAACGCGCCCGCGAAAATGCCAATGGCAAATTACAAAGTGTACAACGTGCCTTAATCTGCCTAACCGATGGTGTGGTAATTGCCGATAAAACCTCTGCTGTGGCGACTCACATTCAACAGATTACTCAACTCAGTTTTGAACAATTCACTCGTGCGGTGCTCTTAGCACAATCTGAAGTGACGGCTTTCTTAAAGGCACGCGATAATGAACGCGGTGAATTGCTCGAATATCTGACTAATTCCAGTATTTTTGCCAAGATTGGTCAACTTGCTTTTGAAAAAACCAAAGAAATTACTCAACAGCGCAAACAACTGGAAAATGTTTTAGGTCATATTGAATTACTTTCCGATGAAGAATGGGCTGAACTACGCACTCAGTTTGACAGCGCGAAACAGCAACAGCAGAAACTTGAAACAGAAAAAGCAAAACTAGAACAGTTGCAACAATGGTTTGAACGCCGACAGAAACTTGAACATGACGTCACGCTCAAACAACAACACTATGATCAACACATCAAAGTGAATCAGGATTTAGAAGCAGACCGTCAGCGTTTAAAACAGTTGAGCATTTTTTCTGAAATACGACCACATGTGTTTCAACAACAGCAGTTACTCAAACATCAGCAGCAACTTGAGCCACAAATTTCAAAGCAGCAACAACATTTTTCAAACTTGACTGTGCAATATGAACAGGAACAAGCGCGCTATCATCAGGCTGAAAAAACCTTACAACAGTTTCAAAGTTTTGAGCAAAAGCACCAAGCTGAATTAAATCAGGTGCGTAAATATGTGTTGGAACGCGACTCGATTGCAGAAAAATATAAAGAAATCCAAAGTCGTTTAAAGCAACTTGAACATACGCAACAGCCTTTATTTAGTAAACAACAGCAATTTGAACAACAACAGCAACAGCTTAATGATCGACTGCACCAAACGACGCTTCAATTGGATCAAAGCAAACAGTTTATACCGCTTGATCAAGGTTTAAAGGCTCATATTCAGCAACTTAGTCAATTTATTCAACATTATCAAAAAATTGAACATAGTATTGGCGATATTGCAGCGGCTCGGCAGCAATTACAGCTAGACGAAAAGACCGTTAAGGATTTAATTGAACGCTTTGGCGATGCTCAGCAGATTGAAGATCAACTGCAACAGCAGGAATTACTCAAAGACCAGCAGTTAGAACGATTGAATCAACTTGAAAGTGTTCAACATAAACTCCAATTATTTATTCAGCTCAAACAAGAACTTGTTCAGCTTCAAGCAGAATTAGAAAACACCAGTCAAACCCAGAAAAAGCTTGAAACACAAACTGAAGCGACGCAACAACGTTATCAACATGCGAAAACTGAACGTGAACAACTGCAACAGGTGTTACAACAGCAGCGTTTATTGCATACCGAAAATATCGAACATTTGCGCACTCAGTTAAAATCAGGCGAAGCTTGTGTTGTCTGTGGAAGCATTGATCATCCTTATCGCGATGATGAAAGTTTGGTCTCTAAAGCCTTATATGAATTACATCAACAACAAGAACAACAAGCTAGCCAAAAAGAACAACAGCATTTCAATGAATGGCAAACCACACAGCAACGACTCAACCAAATACAAGCACGGTTTAAGGAATTAAATAATAGTTGTGTTCGTAATCAGGAAAAATTTAACGAACAACAACACGTATTAATTCAAGAAAATCAACAGCTTGATATATCTTTAAATTTAACGGAAGCGCCTTCTGAATTAACAGCCCAATTGCAATTGGTTATTGAAAAAAATTTAGTCAACAAACAAAAGATTGAACAAGACCTTCAGCAATTAAAACAGGCACAAAAACAACAGCAGACCTTGCAACAGAGAATCCAGAATACCCAATACCAACTCCAAACCATTCAACAATTACAACAACAAGTTCAGCATATTGTGCAATGTTTAACTGATCAGGAGCAGCAACACTGGTTAAAGCATAGCTTAACGCTTGCCGAAAAAATCCTGCATCGCTTGCAGGAGCGTGTCCAACAACTTAAAACAAGTGAAGAATTGCAACAACAGTCTGATCAACTACAGCAACAACTTAAACAATTGATTGCTGAGATTGGATATAACAACAAACAGTTGGCTGAGTTAAAGCAACAACTAGAACATGTGAGACAACAAGGTCTACAAAATAGTGAAAATGCGACTCATCTCGTTGAACAGATGACAGGTAAGACCGGTGTAAAAGCCAATGAATGGCTCACACAACATGAGCAGCAACGTCACGATTTACAAAAAAATTATCAACAACTCAAACAGGGCTTTGAGCAATTACGAGTGACTTTTGATCAGCAAAAAAGTGAATTAGATCGCCTCAATGCACATTTGGAGCAAAATCAAAAAGATTTAACGCAATGTCAGAGTCAAATTGAACAATGGTTAAATCTTCATACCGCATTTAAACAACAACAATTTGTAGAGTTGCTGGCCATTTCAACCTCGGAAGAACAGCAACTTCGCATCGTCTTGCAGCAGGCTGAACGTCAACTCAATGAAGCACATTCAGCACTGAAAACGATACAGGAACAACTTGCAGAACATCTGCAATCGCAACCCGAAATAGCTCTCGAACAGCTTAAAACACAGCTTCAGGATACTCTGAGTCAGTTACAAAGCACCGGTGAGCAACGTGATCAATATAAAGTTAAATTAGAGTTACATCAGCAGAATCTAGCCAAGCAGCAACAATATGCCGATCAGATTCAACTGATCCAACATCAAGAACATCGCTGGAATAAAATTTCGAGCTTAATGGGTGATAGAGACGGTAAAAAGTTTCGTGATTTGGCACAGCAGTACAATCTGGATATTTTACTGGAATATGCCAATCAACAACTCGCCATGCTATCACAGCGCTATACCTTAAAACGTTTGCAGAACTCACTCAGCCTTGCCATTATCGATCATGATATGGATGGTGAAATCCGTTCTGTCGCGTCGCTTTCTGGCGGTGAATCATTTCTGACTGCACTTGCAATTTCACTTGCCATTGCCAATATGGCTTCTGGTTCAATGAAAATCGAATCTTTATTTATTGATGAAGGCTTTGGCACACTGGATGCATCTTCTTTGCATATGGTCATGAATGCGCTTGATCAATTACAAAGTCAGGGGCGTAAAGTGGTTTTAATCTCGCATATTCAAGAAATGCATGAACGCATTCCTGTACAAATACAGGTTCAGCCAATCGGTTCTGGTTCGAGTCGAATTGAAGTGGTGGGATGATCTTTCCATTGGCTAAGCATCGTCCAAACTTTACATATCCCCTACTATTTGCTTGTGAATCATTCATTGTGAAAGAGAAAGAATTTGGTAACTTAAAAATGATTCTGATTAAAAACAAAAATGATCAAAGCAAGAAAATATTTGTTTTTAGGCGGAGATAAAAAATTTAATTTGGGCTAAAAAATGCATACATTATCAATAAACTGTCAGCTTCATTATCGCGTCATAAATGCAACCCAATTTATTTTTCAATTGCAGATCGCAGAACATCCCTGGCAGACGATCGTCGATGAATCATTTCAGCTAAAGCCCGACCTGACTTTTGAACAATATCATCGTGATAATGGTTTAAATCGACTTATTCGTGTGTACGCGCCACAAGGCGATTTAATGGTTCAATATAATGCAGAAGTTCAAACTTATATTCCTGAACGTGACACGACTTTAAAAGAATGTGAAATTCAAGATTTACCTTCGGATACATTATTTTATCTTGCGCCAAGCCGTTTTTGTGAGTCCGATTTGATCGGTATAATGGTGAACCATACTTTTGCTGATTTGCCAAAAGGCTATACACGTGTACAAGCAATTTGTGACTGGATTTATAATAATATTCTATACCAAGCAGGTTCATCAGACAGCACGACCACAGCCCGTGATATTTTAGTTAATCGTGCTGGGGTATGTCGTGATTTTGCTCATCTAGGCATTGCGATTTGCCGTGCGCTGAATATTCCTGCACGATTTGTATTTGGTTATATGCCTTTTTATGAAGCTCAACCTGATTTCCATGCAATTTTTGAGGTTTATCTTGAAAATCAGTGGGTGCTTTTTGATGCCACACGTATGGGGCCGATTGATCAGTTTGTTCGCATAGGTACTGGGCTCGATGCCAAAGATGTTCCATTTGCAACGGTTTATGGAGAAATTGAACTCATTTCTATGAGTCCCTTGATTGAGCGTGTTTAAACCATCAATGAGGCATTTTGACCATAAAAATGGCTTTTTTATCAGAACTTTTCATCATTCCACCATTTAGAGAAACCTCTATGATTCAGGCCATTTTCTTTGATCTTGATCAAACTTTATTGGATCGTACTACTTCTCTCGATCATTTTTTAAATTGGCAGATTAATTTTTTCAATTGATCCCCCAGAGAGAAAAGGCAAGATTTATTCAGAGATTTGTTGAGCTTGATCAAAATGGTGCCGTCTGGAAAGATACCGTTTATAAAAAGTTAATTGATGAGTTTAAGATTGAATCTATTGAATATCACGATCTACTAAAAAGTTATATTTCTGACTTTAATAAATTTTCGACTGGATTTCCTCATATCGAAAATACGATTAGAAACCTAAAACAACAAGGATATCTTATTGGCTTAATTTCAAATGGACGTAGTCCATTTCAAGAGCATAATTTTTATGCATTAGGTCTAAGCGAATATTTCTCAAATATTTTAGTATCGGAAGCGGTGGGGCTACGTAAACCAGATCCTGAAATTTTTAATTTAGCTTGTAAACAATTAGACGTATTTCCAGAACAATGCGTTTTTATTGGCGATAATGAATTAGCAGACATTCAAGGAGCGAAAAATGTAGGGATGAAAACCATCTATTTTCATCCAGACCCTCAGATTAATTCAAAAATTTCCGATGCAAATCTCCATGACTATCAAGATATGGTCATGGTTTTAAATCAGCTCAGCATCAACACCACACCTGAAAACACCAGACAATAAATCCCAAACAAATACCAGCGACCATGCTCTAGCCATGCAGAGAGCCATTTAAGCGCCAGTAACCCTGTTAGAAAGCTAAAGACCATGCCAAACAAGCTTGGCAATAACAAACTCCCTATTGCCAAATGAGAGGCTCCCACACTTGCCTGTTGCGCATGAACCAAACGCAATAATTCTTTTGCGATCACAGCAGGCGTTAATACCACAGCCAAGGCAAAACTAAACTCTTCGGCTTTTTGACGAGATATACCTAAAAATAACGCTGTGGAAATCGTTGCACCTGAGCGAGAAAAACCTCGAAACGGTAAACATAAAGCTTGAACTGCCCCAATCACAATAGCACTGGATAAACCGATATCACCTTGTTGTCCACGATCAAAACGTGAAGATAGAATAATTAAAACCCCTGCCGCAGCTAAAGCTGCTGCCATCAATTTGGAGTTACTAAATAAATGTTCAATCTCAAAGTTACTGGCTCCGCCAAAAAATACATGTTTAATTAAAGCTTGCAATAACAGCCCTAACACACCTGTAATTGCGGTTGCGATTAAAACATAGAAGAAACGCTGTTTGAAATCATCCCAGTTTGAGAAATAAGTTCTTTTCCATGACCGCCAAAAATACACGATTACGGCAAACATTGTTCCTGTATGTAGCATCACCAATAAAAAAGTCATCTGTGGTGCAGAAGGGTCAAAACCCATCATTTTTTCTGCCAAAATCACATGGGCAGAACTGGAAACAGGCAAAAGTTCAGCTAAGCCCTGAATCACTGCCAAAATAAATACATGGAAAAGGTTCATTTATATTCTCGTAAAAGCCCGTGATGCTTATATACGTTCGAGCCATTAAAACTAGATTAAAAAGCTCAATCGAATTAAACAAACACCACGCTCATCATCCGAATAAATGAATTTATTCCTTTAAAAGTTGTCTTACTTCATTTTTAAATTTTATTTTGAATAATCCCGTGCGCCAAAAAGAGCCGTACCAATACGAACGATGGTCGCTCCTGCCGCAATTGCAGCATCCAGATCACCAGACATTCCCATACTTAAAGTATCCCAATCCTGCGGTTGAGCATGCTGTAGTCTTACTTGATCAAATAATTCTTTGGCATCGATGAAAGCCTGAGAATGATCTGGCGCAGGAATCACCATAATTCCGCGTAGACGAATATGGGGCAATTGACTAATTTGTGCGACCAGTTCAGCCACTTCATCTGGCTGGCAACCATCTTTTGAGTCTTGTGCATCAATATTGACTTGAATGCATAAATTTAACGGCGACTGCGTATCTAAACGCTGGCTGGATAAACGCTCAGCAATAATTAAACGGTCTACGCCATGTACCCAATCAAACTTTTCCGCCAGTTGCTTAGTTTTATTACGCTGCACATGTCCAATAAAATGCCATTCAATATCGAGATCTTTTAATTCTTCAATTTTATCCAGCGCTTCCTGTAAATAATTTTCTCCGAAACACTGCTGACCTAACTGATACATTTCACGTAAAGCCTGACTTGGATGAGTTTTAGATACCGCCAATAAACGTACCGTAGCAGGGTCACGCCGAACACAATCACAGGCATTTTTGATTTGATTCAGGACCTGATTTCGTGCTTGTTGAAACTGATTCATTGACAGGGTTCTCATTTCAGTTATTTTTTTTGCTTAACCTTACTTTGAAGTGTTGGTAAGCGATTCGGAAACGCTTATTATTCTACAAAATAACGATACTTACTCATTATATTAGGGGAAATCATGGATATCACAGAATTACTCGCCTTTTCGGTTAAAAACGGTGCATCAGATTTACATCTTTCCGCAGGAATGCCACCGATGATTCGTGTCGATGGTGAGGTTCGTCGTATTAATTTACCAGCACTGGAACACAAAGAAGTTCACCGTCTTGTTTATGACATTATGAATGATAAACAACGTCGTGACTTTGAAGAACAACTTGAAACTGACTTTTCCTTTGAAGTTCCAAACATTGCGCGTTTTCGTGTCAATGCCTTTAACCAAAATCGTGGTGCAGGTGCTGTGTTCCGTACCATTCCGTCTAAAGTTCTCACCATGGATGATTTGGGTTTAGGACAAATCTTTAAGGATATTTGTGATTATCCACGTGGTATTGTTCTAGTAACAGGCCCAACGGGTTCGGGTAAATCAACCACGCTTGCCGCTATGCTAGATTATATCAATGACAATCGTTATGACCATATTTTAACCGTTGAAGATCCGATCGAATTTGTACACCAATCCAAAAAGTGCTTGATTAACCAACGTGAAGTACATCGTGATACTCATGGCTTTAATGAAGCACTACGTTCAGCACTACGTGAAGACCCTGATATTATTCTTGTCGGTGAGATGCGCGACCTTGAAACCATTCGTTTGGCTTTGACCGCCGCAGAAACGGGTCACTTGGTATTTGGTACATTGCATACTACATCTGCTGCAAAAACCATTGACCGTGTAATTGACGTATTCCCTGCTGAAGAAAAAGATATGGTTCGTGCCATGCTATCTGAATCTTTACAAGCCGTTATTTCTCAAACATTATTGAAGAAAAATGGCGGTGGCCGTGTCGCAGCGCATGAGATCATGATCGGGATACCTGCGATCCGTAACTTAATCCGTGAAAATAAAGTCGCGCAAATGTACTCTGCTATTCAGACAGGTGCTAACTATGGCATGACCACGCTAGATCAAAGCCTCAAAACATTGGTTTCAAAAGGCGTGATCAGTCCACAAACTGCGCGAACAGCTGCCAAATCGCCAGAATCCTTCCTATAAACCATAAAAATAAAGGATGATAAGACATGGATTTTAATGATCTTCTCAATCTGATGATTGAACAACAAGCATCAGACCTGTTTGTCACCGCAGGTGTGGAACCTTCGATGAAAATTAATGGTCAGATTGTCCCAGTGTCTAAGACTAAGCTGAATGCTGAGGTCGTTGGACAACTGATTCAGTCCATTATGTCTGATAAGCAACGCAAGGAATTTGACGAGAGCAGAGAGTGTAACTTTGCGATTGTAAATCGGGAAAAAACCGCACGTTTTCGTGTCAGTGCATTTCAGCAGCGTGATATGCCAGGCATGGTATTACGTCGTATCGAAACGATTATTCCTACAATGGATGAATTACGCTTACCGCCCATTCTTAAAGATCTGGCCATGACCAAACGTGGCATTATTATCTTTGTTGGGGCAACAGGTACGGGTAAATCCACTTCATTGGCATCCATGATTGGTTATCGAAATCAGAACTCCAAAGGTCATATCATCACGGTTGAAGATCCAATCGAGTTCATTCATGAACACGCTGGTTGTATTGTGACTCAACGTGAAGTCGGTATTGATACAGACTCTTTCGATGTAGCTCTGAAAAACACACTACGACAAGCCCCTGATGTGATTTTGATTGGTGAGATTCGTTCACGTGAAGTCATGGACTATGCCATTGCCTTTGCTGAAACGGGACATTTGGTCTTAGCGACATTACACGCCAACAACGCCAATCAAGCATTGGATCGTATTATTCATTTCTTTGAAAGTGATCGCCATAATCAGCTCTATATGGATCTCTCGCTCAATCTAAAAGCGATGGTGGCACAGCAATTGATCCCAACACCAGATGGCAATTCACGTCGTGCTGCGATTGAAATTCTGATCAATACACCATTACTTGCTGACTATATTCGTAAAGGTGAAATTCATGAAATCAAAGATTTAATGAAACGTTCACGTGAACTCGGCATGCAAACCTTTGATCAGGCTTTATTTGATTTATATAAAGCAGGTCAAATTACCTATAAAGATGCCTTGAAACATGCCGACTCGCCAAACGATCTACGCCTCAGTATCAAACTTTCAGAGGAAGGTGCAGAACAACTGCTGAACGCCAGCCGTAATATTACGTTCGATGGTCAGTAAAGCGATTGAGCTCACGCTGAAATAAAAAAGGAAGCGCAAGCTTCCTTTTTTAATTTGTTGTATTTATGTGATTTTATTGCTTTTTACGATAAGCTTCCTGACATTCAGGTGCATCACAATAACCATATAAATTTAAAGAATGGCCTGTTAAGGTAAAACCATGCTTTTCAGCAACGGTATGTTGCTCATGTTCAATGATTTCATTTGTAAATTCAACGACTTTACCGCAATTTAAACATACCAGATGATCATGGTGATCTTCTTGCATAATCTCAAAAACAGAATGATTGTTTTCAAAATGATGACGCTGAATAATACCTGCGGCTTCAAATTGTGTTAATACACGGTAAACTGTAGCTAAACCGACATCTTCACCTTGCTCAAGCAAAGTCTTATAAATATCTTCTGCGCTCAAATGGTGCTGTTTTGAATTTTCTAATAATTCCAAAATCTTAATTCGTGGCAGGGTGACTTTGAGTCCAGCTTTACGTAAATCTTGATTGGAAATCGGCATAAAAAAAGGTCTCTCAACAAATTTAAAGTTGGAATAGGCAATCGTAGTTAGATGCAGTATGATCTATCCCTAAGTCAAATGCATCATAATTTATCGGGATAGTGTAGCAAAATGCAAAAACTTATGTTGGCGTTATTCGTCACTTCACTGCTTGCTGGTTGTTCAACTTTAGGTGTCTACAAAGTTGACATCCCTCAGGGAACTCCATTAACTAAAGCCCAAGCATCAAAAGTTCAAGTGGGTATGAATTTTCAACAAGTTCGCTTTTTGCTCGGTAGTCCAACCGTTACAGATCCTCTAAATCCACTACGCTGGGACTATATCTACAACTATATTCCAGGTACTTATGCTAAAAAAGCAAAAATTCCTGCTGCACATGGTCAGCATTTAAAAATTTACTTTGACGAATCAGGGATCGTCAAAAGTATCGAAGGCTTGGATACTATTCCAGAAACACAGCCTGGTTTACCAGCTTCTAAGGAAGCCATCCTAACAGCCCCACCACTATAATGATTTTTCAATAAAAAGATACCCCTCGCTTGAGGGGTTCTTTCTATGAGTCAGATTGTTTAAAACGATTACCACGCTGAAAACGTCCCACTGGATTTTTCTGAGCACGATTACGCCGAATATCTTGAGGATGAATCATCAGAGGTCGATAAATCTCCACACGGTCACCAGCTTTTAACGGCGTATCCAACGTAATTTTCACACCAAAAAGGCCCAACTTTAGAGGTTCTGCAATCTCAATTTGTTGCCTAATCTGACTGAGCTCAATCGCTTGAATTGCAGTCATCCCCTGAGTGAATGGGACAGCAATTAAAAACTGCTGATTGACCGCCGCATACGCCACCCAGATCTGAGCATGGCTCATGAGAACAATGCCCCAATGATCGCCAGCATTGCCAGAATAATCGATAAAGGTAGAACAATGCGGATTGCGATCCGCCATAGATTATAAAAAAGTTCATTACTAAAGTTCATCGATTTGCGCAAATGGCTAATTTTCATAATCCAACCTGCAAAGATTGAATAAATCAAACAAATCAATAATCCCCACAGCATAAGCAAGATATTAAACTCGAACTGCATATTAGGGATCAGCCAGATCAATGTAGCGATCAGCAAGATCACCCATTGCATCAACACTGATAACTGACGCTGTTGTAGTTGCTCTATGGCCAGTTGAAATAACAAAGCGGCGGCAATAACGCCTGCAATAGCCAGTGTTGTATCAGAAAAATTTTGTTGTGCTGAGTAAAAACCAAAGGCAATCACGGCAACAAACTGAGCGATCCAGATCGGAAAAGCAGTTTTACTCGCTTCTGCTGTATTTTGAATCTGAATCAAGCTATTTTGCCAGTACAGCCCCATGCCTAAACCTGTGGCCACCAACGCCAAAACTGTGGCACTACCCCATTCTTTAAACTCAATGGGTGTCCAGTGCCAACTAGTGGTTGGCTGAGCCAAAAATAGTGAGCTGATCAATGAAATGACGACCCCTAAGACCATCAGAATCAGTAAAATCTGGCGTGGAATAAACGACAAAGCAAATGCAATAATCGCTAAACCAACAAATAGAATCTGCGAGCTAAAACCAAGTCCCACAGCCACAGATGCAGCCATTCCCAAATGGGCTAAAATTGCGCCTGCCAAAAAAGGAATAAATACAACGGCGAGCCATCCCACAATTCGCCATTTTTGTGAAGCATCCGCATCACGGGTTAAACTGGATAATGCATTCAAGGCGGTTGTTTTTGAGCGCTTCGCCAGTGCAATTTCCAGATAGCAAAGAGGAAGTGCCAAAATTACCATAGTCCCTAACCAAAGCAACCAGAAATCCAGTTGACGGTCGATCTGAATCCCCACAGCCGATGCTAATGCTGCAATCATAATAAAAGTAAAGCAAAACGCCATAAGTGGTGATAACCACCGCGCGAAAGCTGAATCCTGCATCATTCATTCCTAATATGAAGTCTGGAGATATTTTGCCTTTGTCGAGTATGAAAATCAAAGTTTGCAAATAAAAAATGCAAACCATCCATTTCTAGATGATTTGCAGCGCTGAGTCTTGTTGTTATTTTCTTTTATTGAAGCTTGCCGATTCGTGACTTTTATTTATGAAAAGAAACGTGCAAACCACCCCTTGCCTTTTTTCTGTTCTTTTTCCTTAATAATACCCATCATGTTTTCTTTCACTGCACCGACATAATCAGCATCATCGTGTTGGATATGATTAATCAACCATTTTGATAGCACTTCATAAAGTTCTTCCTCAACATCATGACCCATTTCAAAACGTTCACGATAGTGCTCAATTTTTTTAATAAATAAATCATGCACACGTTTATGAGGAACTCGATATTTATAATTTGCCTCTTCCTGTAAACTTTCTTCAAAGGCAAAATGCGATTGAGTATAATCAATCAAGTTTAATAGCACATCTTTGACTTGAGCTCTGTCATGTGTTTTTCTGACTTCTTCTAGCTCATTAATATATTCAAGAATACGTTGATGCTGATCATCAATGACTTCAATGCCAGTATTATATTCAGAAAGCCATCTCATATCACACCTCTGCTGTCTAAAACATTTATTAGATATCAATATAATATCTGTTATTTTTTTAAATAAAAATGAAGCAAATTGGTCGGGATTATAATAAGCATCAAAAAATAGGTTTAATTGTCTGATTTTCATAAAATTTCAACCTAAAAACAAAGCAAAAAAGTAAGATATTTTTTAACCAATTTTTAGGTTTATTATTAACAAAAAAAGAAAAATAAATAAAAAATGCAGAATATACATAAAATTTGTCTTTATAGACAAAAATATCAAATTATTTTAAATATATGGTTACATTATTTTTAAGATAATTATCAATCCTTAAATTTAAATGAAATCTAATATTGGTCTGCACGAGTAATTCGTTTAAGTTCAGGATTTTTTAGTTCACGCTCTAAACGTTCAACATGTGTTTGAGCATGTTTTAGTGGTTTTCCATCCTGAAATAAAATCATTTCTCCAGCTTGATAAGATGTCCACTGTTCATTTTGAGTGAGCGGCTCAGTGGTGATCACGGCAACACGATCATGGGAGGTAGTGACTTGACTGAAATCCACTTCCACATCCAGATCAATCAGCCGTGCAGCTTTAAAAGGATACTCACGAACCAGCCAATGCAACTTGGTTGTCGCATAGCTAAACAATGCCTGACCATTGGACAAGCAATAATTGAAGGTTCCAAACTCAGCAACTTTGGGTGAAATTTTTTCAAGAACAGCAAAGACTTGTAGCACACTCGGTTCGGTATAACCAAAATGTTCAACCAACTGGTCTAGCAAATAGCAAAATGCGCGCTCACTATCAGTGTTGCCAATGGGCGTAAAACGCCCTGTTAACGGTGGATCAAAATGATGTAAATCTCCATTATGTGCAAAAATCCACTGTCTGCCCCACAGTTCACGGATAAACGGATGTGAGTTTTCTAGGGTAATCTTGCCTTGTGTTGCTTTACGAATGTGTGCGATGACATTACGTGATTTGATTGGATAGTTACGCACCAGTTCTGCAATGGGCGATTCAACCGCAGATTGATTATCGACAAATAAACGGCAAGCTTTATCTTCAAAAAATGCAATCCCGAAACCATCGGAATGATCAGAGGTAATCCCCGCGCGTTGCGAAAAACCTTTAAAAGAAAAGGTAATATCGGTCGGAGTGGCACAATTCATTCCAAGTAGTTGGCACATAGCATGTCAAATCAAAGCAAGAGGCTTAGCTGTATTGTGCATCAGTGGCAAAAGGCTTGCAAATCTGAATATATAGAGCCTAATACAAAATTAACGATAAATTCTATTTATGGACACGTTTACTTAAGACAAAAGACTTTGCAACCTGATTGACTTCCAAGAAAACAAAGTAATCCAGACAATTAAAAGTTTCATCGTAGAACGCTTGACGCGATAATTTAGATTGCATGTCCAAATACATTTTAAATAATTTGGGCATACGCTCATCTTGTGGAAAACTAAATTCAGGGCGCGGGATCTCAAAATGATTTTTTGAGGCAATGCTGATGGTCTGCTTTGAATCTAAACGCTGAATTTGCTGATGTGTGTGATAAGCACGCGCCAAATTATCTTGCAAATGAATACTGACACAGCCCATCAAATATTTGGCACGCATCGACCAAAGCACCTTAGGCACCAAATTCAGCCAGAGTATCGATAACGCTTTACCTGAACGAAACCGTGGATGTACACAGGTACGACCTATTTCAAGTACATTGGGTAAATGTGAAAGTTGTGGAACAATTTCAAACTCACTCGCACTATAACTTTGTGATATTTCATGCCCCTGAAAAAGCTTAAGGCGGGTATATGCCACGATCTCGCCTGTCCATTTTTCTCTTAATACCGCATGTTCGCAGCCAAAATCATAAATATCCTGATCCAGTCCATCTTCAAAGCTTACACCAAATTGTTGACTAAATTGAACTGCACGAAATCGTTGTACTTCTTGTAATTCTTTGAGGTTATCCACCCAGTCAAAGCGAAACTGAGTTTGATTGGTTTTTTGACGAGTTAAAGGCAGACTAAAATTTTGGCGATAGTGATTGAGTTTTTCTAGCATAATGTCACCCTGTTTTTATCATTATGCTTACACTAGGATAAGATCATGACAGGAAAATGACGTTTTATGCCCAATAAAAAAGTCATCCGAAGATGACTTTATAAAACACAATACAAAAATTTAATGCGTAACTTTATGTGCAAGTCGATTGGTAATCAATGTCCCGACACCATGATCTGTAAAGATTTCCAGTAATGTTGCATGCGGTACACGACCATCGACAATATGCGCACTCACCACGCCGCCTTTCACCGCATCAAGGGCACAGCCGACCTTAGGAATCATACCGCCATAAATCACACCTGTTTCGATTAAACGATCGACTTCCTGTGTGCTTAAGCCAGTCAGCAGATTTTTATTCTCATCCAATACACCCGTGATATTGGTGAGTAAAATCAGTTTTTCAGCGCCTAAGGCTTCAGCGACTTTACCTGCGACCAAATCTGCATTGATATTGTAAGTATTCCCCTCTTCATCGACACCTAAAGGTGCGATCACAGGAATAAAATCACTCTGGGTAAACATTTCCAACACGTCGGTTTTTACCCCAACCACTTCACCGACCATGCCCAAATCAATATGCTGCACCTGACCTTGCTCATCTTGTTTTTCCATGAGCAATTTACGTGCACGCAACAAGTTGCCATCCTTACCTGTTAAACCAATGGCACGGCCACCGTGTTTGTTGATCAGGTTGACAATGGATTTGTTGACACTCCCACCAAGCACCATTTCCACAACTTCCATGGTCGCTTCATCGGTGACACGCATTCCATCAATACGGTCAGATTCTTGTCCTAATCGTTTGAGGAGCGAATCAACTTGTGGACCACCACCATGTACCACAATCGGGTTTAAACCCACAGTTTTTAATAACACAATATCGCGTGCAAATGAGCTTTCCAGTTCAGGATCGGTCATTGCATTGCCACCATATTTCACAACTAGCGTTTTACCCGAAAAACGTTGAATGTACGGCAAAGCTTCGGTCAATATTTTCGCTTTGTCGATGCCAGTATGCTGATGTGGCATTCGCCTCTCCTTAATGGATGTTTGAAATATCTTGCGCTATTTTAGGATATTTATCCTGCAACATGCGAACAAACTGATGTCGAATCTGTGCCAATTGCAATGGACTGCCCGCATCAAACCTGACAGTAAAGTATTCGCCCGTGTTGGATGCTCGAATAATGCCAAAACCATCGTCAAAATCAAGTCGTATCCCATCTATTTTGCTGAGTTGTGCTTTAGATTGATAACTACAACTTTCAATATCCTGCAACACAATTTTGGGTTCCGAACGATGAGTGCTAATGTAAGTATCTTCAGTACAATAACGCTCTGGGAAAGCAGACAACAGCTGAGACAGTGTTTGCTTAGGGAACTGACTTAAATATTCCAGTACCCGCAGTGCAGCATATACACCGTCATCATAACCAAACCCACGACTATCATTGAACACATAATGCCCTGCGTATTCTCCACCAAAAACCGCTTTTCCCTGAGATTGGGATAAATAACGTCGCAGAAAACTACTGCCTGTGCGGATCATGGTTGCAATGCCGCCTAAGTCATTAACAGTTTGTGTCACCATACTTGAGCATTTAACATCAAAAACAATTTCAGCTTGCGGATGCTGCTCTAGGCACATTTGTGCGAATAGAGAAATCAAACGATCCGCGGTAATAATATGTGCCTGTTCATCCATAATGACTAAGCGATCACCATCCCCATCTAGCGCAATCCCAATATCCGCTTGATGATTAAGCACTGCGTGTTGTAATTTTTCCAAATGAATCGCCTGAGAAGGATCAGGCGCGTGATCTGGAAATTCACCATTGGCTTCACAACGCAAAGCAATCACATCACAACCCAATCTATTCAACACCATTTCAGCACAGCGTCCTGCTGAACCATGCAAACCATCTAAAATCACCTTGAAAGGTCGTTTTAGATGAATATCTTCAAGTAAACCCTGCTGATACATTAACCAGTATTCGGTTTTGATTTGATGGCTTAATCCTCGAATACGAGGAACATCTAATGCTTGAATATGATAATGGGCGGCTGCATTGCCAACCGCTTCAATCTGTGCCGGTGTTGGAGGTTCACCGTTTAAAATCCATTTAATTCCATTGTCAGACTTTGGATTATGGCTTGCCGTCACCATCACCCCATTGCCATGGGTCTGACGCGCCATGAAATACATCATCGGGCTTGAACAACAGCCTATATCGGTAACGTCTAAACCCTGTTTTTCAAAGATGGTTGCTAATATTGCAGCATATTGTGGACTACTCAGCCGTGCATCATAACCAATCACGACTTTGCTTTGACCTGCCAAGCTGTACTGCTCTGCCAAAGCATAAGCAATGGCTGCAACAACTTGAGGTGTAAACACCGTTAGCTTGCCACGAATATCGTAAGCACGAAAAATATGTAGGGGAAAATTAAACATCGCATCCATAGGCATCTTCTTTTAATTCAACGCCTACTTTTTAAAAGTAAAAATAGTATTGCTTATGCTAAAGGAAGTAGGCAGCATTCTTGTCAGTCATTCAGACAGATTAAGAGTGATGTTTTAATCTAATTTTTTGAAACATTCAATACAAAAAAAGAAACGCCTGTTTAAACAGGCGCTTGAATTATTGCTTACCGGTATGACCAAAGCCACCCGCACCACGATCGGTAGCAACAAACTCATCTACTTGTTCAAATTCAGCCTGAATCACAGGCACTAAAACATATTGTGCCAAACGTTCACCTGGCTCCAAAGTAAAGCTCTGCTGACCACGATTCCAGACTGAAACCATCAGTTCGCCTTGATAATCTGAGTCAATTAATCCCACCAGATTCCCCAAGACAATACCATGCTTATGACCCAAGCCTGAACGTGGCAAAATAAGACCTGCAAAAGCGCTATCGTGAATATAAATCGCCATGCCTGTTTTAACTAAAACAGTTTGACCGGGTTCAATTTGAATCGCTTCATCAACGCAAGCACGTAAGTCCAGACCTGCTGAACCTGTGGTTGCATACGAAGGAAGCGGCCATTCATTGCCCAGACGCTGATCTAAAATTTTTACTTGGACTTTCATTATATTTCCTAATCGTTCAATCAATTATTTCTTTAATAAGGCTTTTAAATTCGCTAGATATTGCTGTGCCTGCTCTTTCGGATCCACATTACCCGCCAATTTCTTTTTGCGTCCTAACCACTCTAGTTCGTCTTGTGGCAATTCATCCAAAAAGCGGCTTGGTGTCATCTGTTTCATTTGTCCGCCATTTTTACGCTGTTCTGCCAAGGTCAAGGTTAAGCCCTGACGCGCACGGGTGATCCCTACATACATTAAACGGCGTTCTTCTTCGATGGTTTCAGCCGCAATTGAGTTTTTATGCGGCAATAATTCTTCTTCAAGTCCCATAATATAAACAAATGGAAACTCAAGACCTTTAGCCGCATGCAAGGTCAGAAGATTAACTTTATCAGTATCTTCTTCTTCCTGTTGCTGCTCCAACATATCGAGTAAAACCAGTTTACGAATCACACTTTCAATGTTCTTTTCATCCACATCTTCAGTGCGATTCAGTAAGCCTTGAATACTGCTAAATAAGTTTTCAATATTATCGAGCTTGGTTTTTTCCTGCGCAGGAGTGGCCGCAGTTTCACGAATATAATCGATATAGCCTGCTTCATTCATCATCTGGCGAACTTTCGGCACAGGTTCATCATCATCCATCAGTTCACGGGTAAAGGTGCTGATAAAATCGGCAAACTCATGTAATTGCGTCGCGGCTTTTTTCGGAATGACCACGCTGAGGCGCTGATCGGATGCCGCACCCAACAAAGACAAATGGTTTTCCTGTGAAAAAAGACCCAACTTTTCTAGTGTGACAGGTCCTATGGCACGTTTTGGAGTATTAATAATGCGTAAAAATGCGCTATCATCTTCTGGGTTAATAATCAGACGCAAATAGCTCATCACATCCTTAATTTCTGCCCGAGCAAAGAACGACTGTCCACCCGAGAGCTTATACGGAATCTGCATTTGACGCAGTTGCGTTTCTAAGACACGTGCCTGAAAATTACCGCGATACAACACCGCATAATCTTTCCAGTTTTTGCCATTCATCAGTTTATGGGTCATTAAATCTTTGACCACACGCTCAGCTTCATCATCGTCATTACGGCAAGTAATAATCCGAATCACTTCGCCATGCCCTTTATCGCTCCACAATTTTTTATCAAAAATATGTGGGTTATTTTCAATCACGGCATTGGCGGCTTTTAAAATCCGACTGGTCGAACGATAATTTTGTTCTAGCTTGATGACTTTTAGATTGGGGAAATCTTCTTTGAGCAATGCCATATTTTCAGGTTTTGCGCCGCGCCATGCATAGATGGATTGGTCATCATCACCTACCGCAGTGAACTGTCCCATGACCCCAACCAGTAATTTCACCAAAATATACTGGGCGGTGTTAGTGTCCTGATATTCATCGACCAAAAGATAACGGGTACGGTTTTGCCATTTATCACGGACTTCAGCATTTTCCTGCAAAAGACGTGTGGGTAATACAATCAGATCATCAAAATCAACTGCGTTATAAGCCCGTAAATTACGCTCATAAAGCTGATACAGATGAGCAAACTGGACATCTTCTACCGTTTCACAAGTCGAATGAGCTTGTTCAGGAACAATCAGATCATTTTTCCAGTCTGAGATTTTTTTCATCGCTTTGGCAATCAGTTCTTTGCTTTCAGCTCCAGATAGATTGTCACGCTGCATTAAATCCATCAGGATGCGTTTACAGTCATCAGCATCCAAAATCGAAAAATTATTTTTAAGTGGCGTATGTTTCAGTTCAAGACGCAATAAATTCAAACCAAAGGTATGAAAGGTTGAAACTGAAAGACCTTTTCCTTCCTCACGAGAAAGCAACTTCCCGACGCGTTCTTTCATTTCACGCGCAGCTTTATTGGTAAAGGTCATTGCAGTAATGCGATGTGCAGGAATACGACAATTTTTCACCAGATAAGCAATTTTCTGGGTAATTACCGAGGTTTTACCTGAACCAGCCCCTGCAAGCACTAACAAGGGTCCTTGAGTATATTTCATGGCTTCAAGTTGCTTGTCATTGAGATGACTTGCTGCTGACATAGGTTTTCCTCTTAAGAATCCGAGCATGATTATAGACATCTAATCAGCAGATGCCTAATCGATTAAGATGGATTTTACTCATAAAAAAACCACCCGAAGGTGGTTTTTAGAAACTAAGCGACTAAGACTGACGCTCATAGATGCTAATTTCAACACGACGGTTTTGTTCACGACCATCCGCAGTCGCATTTGATGCAATCGGATTCGCTGAACCATAACCTTGTGCATTAATACGAGCAGATGAAACGCCTTGACCACTTAAATAGTTCGCAACTGATTGAGCACGAGCCTGAGACAATGGAATATTGATCGAATCATTACCTGTGCTATCTGTATAGCCTGTCACGAGGATCGCACTCTTATTATCTTCAGCAAGTGTTTGTGCTACTTTGTTCAAAGTAGAATAGAAATTTGGTTTGATGTTTGATTTGTTGGTATCAAAAGTAATGTTACCTGGCATCACTAAGCCAACCGAACCATCTGGATTACGATTAACTTCTACACCAGTACCCGCCATTTGTTGACGTAATTTTTTCTCTTTTTGGTCAAGATACAAACCACTTGCACCACCTAACACGGCACCAATCGCGGCTGCACGGTTATTTTGACGGCTAGAGTTCGCATTTGATTTAGAAATACCGTAGCCCGCTGCTGCACCAATCAATGTACCTGAAGCAGCTTTGTCATATTCAACGCCACCGAGATTTTGTCCTGTTGATTGGCAACCAGAAAGTGCCACTGCTGCCCCAACCACTGTCGTAATTAATAGTGCACGCATTGCATGCCTCCTCGTTTGTGTCTTTGTTGTCTGTAAAAATAATGATAGAAAAAAGCCACTTAGACCATTGATTTTTTGTTAACAATACGCTGTTTTTTTACATTTTGTAATACTTTAAGTATCTTTCGTTTAAATCTTCACTACATTTATCCATTGTTGCACTGTTTAACTTTTTAAATCGGTGTACAACGTCTATATTGTGCTCAGATTTTTACAAGTTGGACGTGATTCATCATCAGGATTTAGATTATGTCAAAACAACCCAAAAAACAGTCGATGCTTAAAAAAATTACCCGAGGCATGACCGTGGGCAGTGTCATTACAGGCAGTACTTTTTTGCATGGCCCTCCAGTATTGGCACTGGGTTTAACCAAATTATTCAAACAATCTCGCAAAGTCGATGAAACCACCATCCAGATTACCAATAACTGGCTGGGAATCAATAATTGGTTGATCGATCAGGTATTGCCACATTTACAATGGGATATCACGATTGATCCACAGCTTGAAGTGAGTATGCAGGGTCGTTATCTCATGATGTGTAACCATCAAAGTTGGGTGGATACTACAGTCAATCAATACTTTGGCGTTAGTCGTATGCCTTTGACCCGATTTTTCACCAAATGGGAACTGATTTTTATTCCTTTTGTCGGTCAAGCCTTTAAGATTTTAGGCTTTCCGATGATGAAGCGTCATAGCAAAGAGCAAATTGCCAAAAATCCAGAACTCAAAACTCGCGATATGCTAGAGGCTCGTAAAGCGTGTGAGCAACTTTTGTCTCAACCCTTTACCTTACTGAATTATTTGGAAGGCACTCGCTTTACACAAGCCAAACATGATCAGCAAAACTCACCTTATCAAAATTTGCTGAAACCCAAAGCTGGCGGCTTGGCTCTTGCCTTAAATATTTTGGGCGATCAAATTGATGCATTAGTCGACATGACTATTGTTTATCCAGATGGACCACCCGAATATAGTGATTTCTGGCTTGGCGATGTATCTCGTATTGCAGTGAATTTGCGTAAAATCGAGATTCCAGATTGGGTGTTGGGGGGGAATTATGAGGAAGATGAGGATTATCGCAAACGCTTTCAGGATTGGGTTGATCAGCTTTGGACTGAAAAAGATCAGTTGATTGATCAAATGAAAGCCCAATACGCTAATCAGGCATCTTAATCATTTAAAATCATTAAAATTGACAGGCATTATGCAGAACAATTCCAGAGAAAAATCTAAATATCATCTTGTCGATCCGACCAGTTTATCGTTCAAGGTATTTCTGGTGTATGACATCTTTATGGTGTTTATTATTATTTTTAATTTGTTCTGCCTATGTGCCAATTTCTTTTTAATGAGCAGTATTGGCACTTGGTTTTTCGATCATATCCATCTACCGCTAGTGCTTGAGTTTTATCGGACACATTTGCATCCATGGGTGATTACCACAGAAGCATGGTTTATTGGGTTTCTAATTATTGAATTACTGGTCCGTTGGGCAATTGCAATTATCAATAAACATCATTCTCGCTGGTTCTTTTTTCCATTTATTCATTGGTACGAAATTTTAGCCATTATTCCACATTTACGTTTTTTAAGATTATTTCGTGCAGGGATTATTGCCTATCGACTGCATGAACTGGGCTATAAGATCATCCCTGAGAACTGGTCCAATCAAGGGCTGTTTTATTATCACGTGGTCATGGAAGAACTTTCTGATCGTGTGGTTTTAACGGTGATTCATGGTATTAAACGTGAACTTGAAACCAGTTCTACGCATAAACGGATTATTCATGAATTGGTGGATCACCATCGTCAACTATTTGCACTCACGATCGCTGAATTATTGCAAGAAAGTCTGGCCACAGAACTTCGGGCACAGCAGGATCAAATTTCCAAAGGAGTTGGGCAAATTGTCAATCAAGCCATTGAGGATACGCCAGAATTAACTCAGTTATTACGTTTGATTCCAATTGTTGGCGGTCGCATTGAACAGCAGATTCAAAGTATCGGGCAACGTTTGGGTGAAAATATCACCTCAGGCCTGATTCAACCCTTTGCAACTGGTTCAGAACGTGCAATCAATCCCAACTATGAGCTAATTGCACAACGCATGAGCGAAATCAATATTGATAACAAACACTTGGAAGAATTGGTCGAATCTGTGGTATTTGAAAGTCTGGAAGCCATTCGCCAGCAAGTCAAAGTCAAACAATGGCAGCAAATTTTAAACGATCATGATCGTGTTGAAGAATCGAGTTAAAGATTAGTCACTTCAACAATTTTTTTTGACCAATAGCTAGAGAAATCATTAAATTTGATCTAGGATTTGGACTATTTACAACATTACCTCGGCGTAACAGCTCGTCAGAGGTTCTTAAGGAATAATTATGGCTGATATACGGATTACAGGCAGAATGGTCAACTTTACCCGGTTGACCTTAGATACAAATGATCATGATGCCATCCGCCAGCAATTAGCAAATACACTGAGTGAAGGTGCTTATCAAGGCACTTTGGTGATTATTGACAGTACGGTTGAACAGGAACTCATTGCGTTAATTCAGCTTTTGATCAGTCTGGGCTTACAACCTATGGCTGTGATTGATGGGATTTTGGGTGATGAAGCGCGCGCCATTCAATTTCCAGTGCTTCCTGCTGATCAGCCTTTACAACGAATTAAACCCTCACGTGAAGAAGTGGTATTGGTTGAAGAAGTTAAAGCCGATACATTAAACTCCGAAACAAAAACAACACCAACAAAAACAGCGATTGCGCACAAGACCTCTTACCATGATGAAATTTTGCGAACAGGACAAAGTCTGGTACAGGATCATGGTGACATTATTTTAAATGCCAGTATGAATAGCGGCTCCGAAGTCATTGCATCGGGAAATATTCATATTTATGGCAATGTTCGTGGTAGAGTCATCGCAGGTGCAGGTGGAAATTCCGCAGCACGTATTTTTTGTCATTCATTAGAAGCTGAATTGGTCTCTATTGCAGGAACTTACTGTGTAGCGGATGATATTCCCAAAGATGTGCTCAAAAAAGCGGTACATATTTATTTAAATGACAAGCAAGAACTTGTATTTCAGGCTCTGGAATTTTAAGGTATAAATTAAACACCAATAAAAGCCCTTTTCTAAAGGGCTATGACCATAACAGGAGTGGATTCGGTGGCCAAAATTGTTGTCGTAACATCAGGCAAAGGTGGTGTAGGTAAAACTACAACGAGTGCATCTTTTGCAACAGGTTTAGCCCAACGTGGTCATAAAACTGTTGTGATTGATTTTGACGTGGGCTTACGTAACCTCGATTTGATCATGGGATGTGAACGTCGCGTGGTATATGACTTTGTCAATGTCATTAACAATGAAGCCCGTTTACAACAGGCCCTTATTCGCGATAAAGATATTGAAAATTTGTATATTCTGCCTGCTTCACAAACACGTGATAAAGACGCTTTAAGTGACGAAGGTGTTGCGCGTGTTATTGATGAATTATCACAGGAATTTGATTACATTATTTGTGACTCACCTGCTGGAATTGAACGCGGCGCGATTTTAGCGATGTATCATGCAGATGAGGCTATTATTGTCACCAATCCTGAGATTTCATCTGTTCGTGATTCAGATCGTATTATTGGAATGCTCGATAGTAAAACCAAGAAAGTAGAACAAAACGAAGGACGGATACGTAAACACTTATGTATTACCCGTTTTAATCCAGAACGTGCCGATCGTCAGGAAATGTTGACGATTGACGATATATCCAAAGACATTTTACGAATTCCAACTTTAGGCGTAATTCCAGAATGTCCAATCGTTTTACAGGCATCCAATGAAGGTAAGCCTGTGATTTTGTATAGCGACTCTAAATCAGGTCAGGCTTACGATGATCTGGTGGCACGTTTTCTAGGAGAAGAACGTCCATATCGTTACATTACAGTACAGCCGAAGAGCTGGTTGGCGCGGTTATTTGGAGCATAACTATGGCGGGATTTTGGAGTAAAATTTTTAGCGGTGAGGACAAACCATCAAGTGCACAAACAGCCAAAGATCGTTTAAAAGTCATTGTCGCTTCCGAGCAGGGTTTAGGTCGTCGTTTGAGTCAAGATAAAATTGACCAGATGAAAAAGGAAATCATGCAAGTTGTAAATCGTTATGTACGCGGTGTCGATGAAGGCCATATTCAGATGCAGGTACGTTCTGAGGCCAATATTGAAATGCTGGAAATGAATATCAACTTACCCGAAGAGCGATAAGCGGTTTTATTGATATTTAAATTATAAAATTCTTATTAGCGCTTTTCGGCAAATAAGGGCAAAATGTGAGGCTCGCAAGGCGCGAAGCTATGCTTCGAGTCAAAACATTTTGCCCTTAATTATTTTAAGACTGAGGAACGTGTAATGGCATTATCACAGCCAGCAACTTTCAATGAAGAATGGTCAGACGAGCGTGTTTTTGCCTATCTTAATCAACTTCCACCCGAAGGTGTAAACGCTGACTTTCACGTGTTATACCATGCCTTCAAACACATGCGTCCAAACGATTATGAACGTTTATTGACTCAATTTGTTGCAGGTGGTCGTGATGTCAATGCCACTAATCCTCAAGGCCAACGTATTCATGATGTGATTGCTGAATTTCCGCGTCAGCGTGAACCATTCTTAGAAGTTTTGGCAAAATTTGCCTAATTCAAATTAATAATAGATTTCTTTCATTGCAGTTTAGATGCTCTTTTTTTCCAAAAAAGAAGTAGTAAAAAGGACTAATGAAATAAATCTAATAAAAAACCTGCTGATGCAGGTTTTTTTATTTATCCTTATTTTAGCGATGGCTAATCAAATAAATGCCAAACGCCGTAAAGATACCACCAGAAACACCATCGATCCATTTTGCAACATTTTGATAAGCAGATTTAAAACTTGGTAAAGAAAATACAAATACCACAAATAAAAACCAGACCAGAGTTTCTACCGCAATAATAATAAACAGCAATGAATGCACATGATCTAATGCAGGATTTGCCAAGAACAAAGAAAATACACTACCAAAATAAATCACGGCTTTAGGATTGGATAAATTGGTCAACAAGCCTTTTAGGAAAAACTTGGTCTCAGTTTTAGGTAAATCAATTGGCGTATTAGTATTTTGAACTTTCTGTTTGGAAAAAGCAGAACGTAGCATTTGAAAGCCGAGCCAACACAAATAAATCCCACCAATCACCAGTAGAATCTGCTTTAACCATGCCATTTTTTCAAAAATGATATTTAAGCCCATCAAGGCTAAGATTGCCCAAAACATGACCCCGACTGTAATTCCTAGAACGACAAATACGGCCTCACGACGCGAACGGCTAATTGCCGTTTGAGAAACTAGAAAAAAATCTGGACCTGGGGTAATCAGAGCGCAAAACTGAATGAACATCAGTGTGATCAAGGCAATAAACATTCATCCCCCAAATAAAGCGCATCTAGAGTTTAAATTTAACATTTTTTTGCATAATTCCCCAGCCATTTTTATGTCTGAACAGCTAATAAAAGTTTATTATTTTTTGATTGACTCAATGATATTGTTAAATTAGATAAATTAATGATGTCTGATAAAAAGTCAGATCATTGATTTTAGCGTTAATATTTTTTTGTTTCAGTTCATTGTTATAGCGAGAAAAAAATGGATAAAGATCACCAACCTAATCCTAATGAAGACATTGAAGTGATTGATCAAGAGCAACTCAAGAACTTGCCTGTCTTTAAAAAATCGGTGCTTGAATATAAAGGATTGGTGACAGCAGAAGAATCTAGCTCCGCCGCTTTACCGGAAAGTTATCCTTATCGTACACGTATGTCACGCAAGACGTATGAAGCCGAAAAGAAACTCCTTCAAATTGAATTACTCAAAGTTCAATCTTGGGTGAAGGATACGGGACAACGTATTGTGTGTTTATTTGAAGGGCGTGATGCAGCAGGTAAAGGCGGCACGATTAAACGTTTTATGGAGCATTTAAATCCACGTGGCGCGCGTGTAGTCGCTCTTGAAAAACCAAACCCTCAGGAAAGTGGTCAATGGTATTTCCAGCGCTATATTGAGCGTTTACCCACTAAAGGTGAAATGGTATTTTTTGATCGGTCATGGTACAACCGTGCAGGTGTGGAACGGGTCATGGGCTTTTGTGAGCCACAAGAATATTTGCAGTTTATGCGCCAGACACCTGAGCTTGAACGCATGCTGGTCAATAGCGGCATTCATTTATTTAAATTTTGGTTTTCGGTCAGTCGTGAAGAACAATTACGTCGCTTTATCTCGCGCCGTGATGATCCTTTAAAGCATTGGAAGCTCTCACCGATTGATATTCAGTCTCTTGATCGCTGGGATGATTATACTGAAGCCAAGAATCAAATGTTTTTCCACACACATACAGGCGACGCGCCGTGGACGATTATTAAATCTGATGATAAAAAACGTGCACGTTTAAATTGTATTCGCCATTTCTTATCTCAATTAGATTATCCAAATAAGGATCTTAAAGTGACGAATCGTGTGGATGACAAAATTGTTCTGATTCCCAATCCACAATTTAAACAAGTGATGGATACGGATTCTGACTGATCATCACTTAAAATTAATCCGTTAAATTCCAATCAAAAAAACACCATAGTGAAGACTATGGTGTTTTTAAACAAATACTAAACTAAAATTTCACGTTTACCGTTTGCACCCATCGCGCTCACTATTCCGTTTTCTTCCATCTGATCAATGATTCTTGCAGCACGGTTATAACCCAAACTAAATTTGCGCTGCAACGAAGAAGTCGACGCTTTACGGGTTTCCAAAACAAAGGCGACACATTGGTCATATAACATGTCACGATCTGAACCACCTTCTCCGCTGTCTTCAAAACCACGTGAAGTAGGTTCTTCATCATAAGGCGTCAGGATTTCATCAACATAGTCTGGATCACCACGCTCACGCCATGCATCACAGATTCGGTTAACTTCATCATCACTGATAAATGCGCCATGTACACGCTCAGGCTCAATTTTACCCGGCCCAAGAAATAGCATATCACCATGACCCAATAAGTCTTCTGCCCCACCCGCATCTAAAATAGTACGTGAGTCAATTTTTGAGTTCACACGTAAGGCCACACGTGTCGGAATATTGGCTTTGATCAACCCTGTAATCACGTCAACCGAAGGCCGCTGTGTGGCAAGCAATAGATGAATGCCCGCAGCACGTGATTTTTGTGCCAAACGGGTAATCATTTCTTCGGCTTTTTTACCGACCTGCATAATCATATCGGCAAATTCATCTGCCACAATGACAATAGAAGGTAAGGGTTGTAAACGTGGTGCACGCTCCTGCGTTGCCGAATCACTTGGCTTCCACGTCGGGTCAATTAAGTCTTCACCATTCGCAATCGCTTCTTCAACCTTACGATTGTAATCCGCAAGTTTACGAATTTTTAAGAACGACATCAGTTTATAGCGACGCTCCATTTCATTGACACACCAGTTTAAAGCACTGACCGCATCTTTCATGTCAGTCACAACAGGCGTCAGCAAATGCGGAATATCGTTGTAGTTGGCAAGTTCTAGCTGTTTAGGATCGATCAAAATCAGACGTAACTGATCTGGCGTATATTTTAATAACATCGATAAAATCATCGAGTTTACCGCCACAGATTTACCAGAACCTGTGGTTCCTGCGACCAACATGTGGGGTGCTTTACCCAAATCAGTAATGACAGGATTACCTGAAATGTCTTTCCCCATGGCCATGGAGAGTAAACCCTCAGGATCTTTAAAAGAAGGCGTTTCTAGCAATTCAATCAAACGTACCATTTCACGAGTACTGTTCGGAACTTCAATCCCGATATAAGGTTTCCCCGGAATCACCTCCACTACACGAACCGATGCCATTGACATAGAACGGGCTAAATCTCGTGAAATATTGGTGACTTTAGAAGCTTTAACACCGGGTGCCAAATCCAGCTCAAAACGGGTCACTACAGGTCCAGGTTGCGCTTCGATCACTTTGGCTTTGACATTAAATTCCTGAAGCTTAATTTCCAGTAATTCCGACAAACGTTCCAATTGCTCTGCGGTAAAGTTGACTTTTTTATTTGGATCCACTTTATCGAGCAACTCAAAACCCGGTAAGGTCGGCAAATCACGACGTTTTTGTGCCACTTGCATAGCACGTGACATCGGTCGACCTGAAATATCTGTTAATGGTGCATCAAAGTCAAATTCATCGAGCTCATCATCAGGTTTACCTGCGGTTTCCTGCCAAGCCTCAATAAATTCTTCTTTAGATAACTTATGATTTAAATCGGTCTGGATCGAAGCTTGAACAAATGGGGTGGATTGCGCATAACTGCTTGTGGTTTGAATTGTAGCTTGAGCTTTAGGTTCTTCATCATCGACCAATAAATCAGTCAGATCATCAAGTTCCTCAGCATAATGCATATTTTTAGGTGTTGATGGGGCAATTGCTGCTTGCTGAATGGTTTGTTCCACCTGCTCAATCAATCCATCTGCATCATGTTCAACATGCACATGCGCTGAGGTATTTTCGACAAATGGCGTATGAATATCAGCTGCTTTATTATTAGGTACAGCCGCCAATAACTCATCAAAAATTTCATCGTCATTCCAATCCAGAGACGATTTTTTTTGAGCTTGAGCAGAATAATCGGTCATTTCAGCGTCAGTCTGGGCCACTTGCTGTAAATGATCATACGGCGAACGCGGTGCTTCTTGCGCATCATCAGCCGCACGAAGTAAGGCATCAATTTCCTGTTTATGATTCAGATCATCGGATTGTAAGGCACGCCAGACTTCTCCAGTTGCGACTAAACGCTGACTATCTTTTTGGAGTTGGTGCGCCTTTTGAATAGTTTTTTCAAATTCCTCAGGATCTTCATCATCTAAAATTTGTTGGTTTGCAGCCTGCTCTTTGGCTAAAACATCATCAAATAATCGTTCTGCGGTGGCATCACTTACATAACCATTTGCTTTGATTGTTGGAGAAGAATGCAATTGTGGCTGAATATCAGACTCAGAACCAGCTACAGAAGTTTCAACTTTTGAACTTGATACGGCCGTGGTTACAGGCGAAGCAATTGTCTTTTTAGGAGGATCCGTCAGATCAAAATCAGACTCATGAGGAGATACATTTTTATAGAACAAATCCTGTAAATAAGCAGGTGTCGCTTTTAATGTCACCCACGTTTTATTCCACTGAATCCCAAAGGCAAATGTGATTAAAACCACCCAAAACACCAATAAGAATAAAGTTGCGCCATAGATGGTTAATAAATGACTCAGGCTTTCTCCGATCTCATAACCAATAATCCCCCCAGAGGCATTATCCAGTGTATCGGCAGGCAGATTCCAGTGTAAATACAATAAGGTAGATGTCGCCAAAATAATAAAAAACTGTGCGGCATAACGAAATGGACGGTTTAAAAAACTGCGTGGCCACCAAACCTGTATTGCTTCAATAAACAAAAACAGTGGAATCAGTAAACTTGCCCAGCCTAAAAAGCCAAAGAGCAAATCAGCAATCCACGCCCCTGCCACACCACTTGCGTTAGACACTTGTTGGGTGTCACTTGAAATATGCATCCAGCCGGGATCAAACGGTGTATAGGTCACTGTTGCCAGAAACATATAGATCCCAAAAGAAACCAGAAATAATGTGATTAATAAGCGCTGTGCATAAACACTTGACACCGCAGTCATATACTGTCCTGTAACCCAGTTATAGATTGATCTTGTTATGTCGTAACGTCAAAAGGTCGCTACGAATAAAGGTTATATTATGCACCTGTTCTTACAAAAAAGATGCATGATTGTTTACGCTTGTTGTTAATCTTGTTGTCAGGGGCAATTCACCTGATGACACAACATTAAAGGATTTTTTAAATTGTCTACAATTGAGACTTTTATCTATATAGCTCAATTCGATTTAGATGATCAATATTATCGACATCAAATCAGCCCCTTTATGATCGACTTTCACGTATAATTTTCTCAATTTTAGTATAAATAAGGAAGCTTAGATGAGCGCTCGTCACTCGCGGTTAATTATTTTGGGTTCAGGTCCTGCGGGCTATAGCGCTGCGGTATATGCTGCACGTGCCAATTTAAAACCTGTTTTAATTGCAGGTTTACAGCTCGGTGGTCAACTCACCACCACAACTGAAGTCGATAACTGGCCGGGTGATCCTGAAGGATTGACAGGGCCTGCGCTTATGGAGCGTATGCAAACGCATGCAGAACGCTTTGGTACAGAAATCCTGTATGACCATATCAATGAAGTTGATCTAAAAACTCGTCCATTCGTGTTAAAAGGTGATATGGGTGAATATACCTGTGACGCACTAATCATTGCGACAGGTGCAACTGCTCAATACTTAGGGCTAGAGTCAGAAGCTGCATTTATGGGTCAGGGTGTAAGTGCCTGTGCAACTTGTGATGGTTTCTTTTACAAAAACCAAAAAGTCATGGTTGTCGGTGGCGGTAATACAGCAGTTGAAGAGGCGTTATATCTCTCCAATATTGCTTCACATGTGACACTGGTGCATCGTCGTGACAGTTTGCGTTCTGAGAAAATTTTACAAGATCATCTATTTGCCAAAGAAAAAGAAGGCAAAATCAGCATTATCTGGAATCATCAAGTCGATGAAGTGTTGGGCGATAATACAGGCGTAACTTCTGTTCGCTTAAAATCGACTCAAGATGATTCAACTCAAACCATCGATGTACAAGGACTATTTGTTGCCATCGGCCACAAACCCAATACTGGCATGTTTGAAGGCCAGCTAGAACTCCGTGATGGTTATATCCAAGTACAAAGCGGAACCAAAGGCAATGCGACTGCAACATCTGTAGCGGGTGTTTTTGCTGCAGGTGATGTGGCTGATAATATCTATCGTCAAGCCATTACCTCTGCGGGTTCAGGCTGTATGGCCGCGCTAGATGCAGATTTCTATTTAGACAGTATCTAAGTGGATGATTTAGACCCTGCAAAAATTAAGTAAGCTACAAAAAACCACCAATAAAGGTGGTTCTTTTTGTTTAAGGACACGCTATAACTATTATCTAACTATTTTTTATAAGAATATTTTAATTAAATTACCACATTAAATAGGAAGCTTTATGACTATAACTTGGACCAACGGCTATCAAACAGAAGTAAATTATACCTATGGTTATTATCGAGACTTGAGTCCTAACTATCAGCGTTTTTGTTTATTGCTCAATGGCGTTGATTGCCCAAGCTCTAGTGAAACCCATCAGCATTGTGAACTGGGTTTTGGACAAGGGGTCAGTATTAATATTCATGCAGCGTCCAATGAAGGAACTTTTTGGGGAACAGATTTCAATCCTGCACATGCAGCACATGCCAACCAAGTTGCTGAACATAGTCAGACCGAACATTATTTTTATGATGATAGTTTTGAAGAACTGCTCAACAAACCTGATTTACCTATGTTTGACTCTATTAGCTTACATGGGATCTGGAGCTGGATTAGCTATGAAAACCAACTGATTATTTTAAAATTTATACGAAAATACCTAAAACCGAGTGGCATTGTGTATATCAGTTATAACTGTGTCACAGGTTGGGCCGCGAATATGCCGATCCGTGAGTTATTCCATAGTCATTTCAAATTTAATAGCAAAAGTACCAACCCAATCCAGAAAGTTAAAGATGCGTTAGATTTTAGTGAATCTTTGCTCGCTCAAAATCCATTATTTGTGAAACGCCATCCCCATGCGCTGTCAAAAGTGGGCGAACTAAAAAATCAAAATCCAAATTATCTGATTCATGAGTACTTAAATCAGGATTGGCAATGTTTCTCATTTCAGCAAGTCGTGCGTTTACTGGAAGAAATTAAACTTACTTATGCTGGTTCCAGTGACTTAAATACGCATCTGGATAATATTAATTTTTCTCAGGAGCATCAGGATTTCTTAAATGCGATTGAGCATCCTATTTTTAAGGAACAATGCCGTGACTATTTTGCCAGTACGCAGTTTCGTCGTGATTTGTTTATACGAGGTAAAAATTCACTTACCGCTTTACAAACTCAAGAACGTTTAAGAAATACCGCATTTATTTTACTCAGCTCACCTGAATTTCTGCCTCATGATATTACTGGTTATCTGGGTACATTTAATCTGATCGAAGAAATCTATCACCCCATAGGTCAGCATTTTCTAAAACATGAATATCAGCCACAAACCATTCGGGAACTTGAGTTAGCACTGCCGCAGCTAAATTATGCGCAGATTTTAAATGCGCTGGTCATTCTATCTCATTTAGGTTTTGCTCAACCTTGCCAGAGCATAACCCCAAGTGAAAAAGTTACGGTACAGTGCCAACAACTTAATCACTATTTAATTCAACAAGCCAATTTCCATCAAAATTATCAGGCACTCATTAGTCCCTTGACTGGAATTGGTATTCCAACTGAGCATTTTCATCAGCTATTTTATCGTGCTCATTTTATCGATGGATTAACGACTGCGCATGAATTTGCTCAGTACGTGCAACAGGTTCTCAATCAATTAAACTGGTATGTCTTGGATGCAGATAAAAATACCATTAGCGATCAAGCACAAAGTTTAGCGATTATTGAGAAGAAAGCAGCGGAGTTTCTGGCCGCAGATAAATTAACGATTGCCCGACAACTCAGGCTATTTGCGTAAATGACCTGTTTTATCTGTGTGGATCGGCTAAAATAAGGCCGATCTTTTTTATCGTCTTCCCATCATGCTGCTTCCATCCATGTATCTTTTTCCAGATCCTATTGAGTCTGATCCACAAGGTCAGGGTCTGATTTGTATTGGAGCAGATCTAGAACCATCCACCTTATATGAAGCTTACACACATGGGCTTTTTCCGTGGTTCAATGAAGGCGATCCCATTTGTTGGTGGTGTCCAGAGCCACGCTGTGTGATCTATCCTGATCAATACAAACCCAGCAAAACCCTATTACGCAACATGAAAAAGATGGATTATCGGATTACCATCAATCAAGCATTTGAACGAGTCATGCGTTCATGTGCATTGCCGCGTAATTACACCAGCGAAACATGGATATCTGAGGACATTGTACAAGGCTATGTTGAGCTGTTTCGTGAAGGTTATGGCTACAGTGTTGAAGTTTGGGATGATCAGGAACTCATTGGCGGTTTGTATGGCGTGAGTATTGGTCGAGGCTGTTTTGGTGAATCCATGTTTAGCGTCCGTACCGATGCTTCAAAAATGGCATTTTACGCTTTGATGCTTCTCGGACAGGAAAATCAATTGGCATGGATTGATTGTCAGTTAGTCAATGATCACTTACTTAGCTTGGGTGCCTGTACACTTTCTCGGCAAGAATATTTAAAATCGTTACAAGATGTAATTATTCGCCCCCCTATCGATTGGAAAAATTATCAAGAGCGTGTATTTTCAAGTAAAACGGTTGCCGAAAATGCAAAGTTAATTGAATGATAATAACGAGGGACCAATAATATGAAATCTTATCATCCCAAGTCCCTGCTCAATGATTTGCAGTATTACATCACGCCTCCGCACGACTGTAGTTATCTTGAAAATAAATCTGCGCGAATGGTATTTTTAGACCCGATTCACCGTATCGATGTAGTGACCTTATCTGAACTTTCACGAGTTGGGTTTCGCCGCAGTGGCGATTTTGTTTATCGTCCAGAATGTCATTTATGTCGCCAGTGTCTATCCTGTCGTGTTCCTGCTCATGATTTTCAAATGAATAGCGTGCAGAAAAAAGCATGGAAGCGTAATCAAGATTTGCGCATGCAAATTATGCCAACCCATCAAGCAAGCCAAATACACTACGAACTGTATGAACGTTATATCAATGAGCGGCATGCAGATGGTGATATGTACCCGCCAAGTCTGGATCAATTTGAAAAATTTTTAGTGCATAGCTGTACTGAAAGTTTTTTTATTGAACTCTGGAAAGATGATCAACTAATTTGTGTTTCAACCAGCGACAAAATGGATGATGGTTTATCTGCGGTTTATACTTTTTTTGACCCTAATGAAAGTCGACGCTCTTTAGGTGTTTTTGCCATTTTAAAACAACTGGAATACGTTAAAACGTTGAATCTGGATTATTTGTATTTAGGTTACTGGGTACCGCATTCACAAAAAATGAATTATAAATCTCAGTATATTCCACTTGAACTTTTACTTGATGGTCAATGGCGTAGACTCAATCGGGCACTTAGCGCAGAAGAAATACAACGTTTGGGTAATTCATTGATGACGACACTGCCTTCCGAATGGAATAATTTGATCGTCGAGTAAATATTATCCATTCCATTAAATAATGCGCTTTATTTAAATCAATTATTTAAATAAAGCCGCAAAATCATCACTACAACTTTTCACCATAATAATCGCATGCTCACGTGTGCCATCAGGTTTTGGATAATAATTGCGTCTTAGATCAATCTGATGAAAACCAGATTTTTCATATAGCTTGATCGCCCCTAAATTACTTTCACGCACTTCTAAAAAAATCTGCACAGGATGGTTTTTGAGTAATTCAATCGACTTTTCTAAAAGTTGATAACCTAAGCCCTGCCCCTGAAATTCAGGATGAATCGCCATTAATAATAAATTCGCTTCATCCAACACAGGCTGCAAAATACAAAAGCCTAGAATCTGATTTTGCTGTTCGATCACGGTACTCTGGTAGGATTCAACCGACTCCAAAAACTGCTGTGCTGTCCACGGATGCGTTTGTACCTGCTGTTCAATTTGGGTAACAGCCTGAACATCGTTGGTTTGCATGGAACGAATCAATATATTTTGCATGTCAGCAATTTAAGCGAATGAAAAGATATCTGATCTTATAGAATCCTACACCATAAAAAAAGGGCAATTCATGCATTGCCCTTTGCATGAGCATTTAACTTTATAAACCCAGTTTGGCTTTCCAATTTTTTAACAACTCAACAGTATCTAAATCATTGGGATGAAATCCAGGTTTAAAATAAGCCAACATCTCACCCGTCATACCCGTAATAATCCCTTTTGACGGGCTATAGGCATATTTATAAATCATCGTTAACTCTTTTAAATTGAGTTTTTTGTCTTCACGTAAAAGACGAACAACAAAAGAAGACTGCGTAACAAAGATCAGCCCCATTGCCACCAGTAATGCGGTATTACGCAAAGCATAAGCTTTTAAACCACGACCAAAAATACCCTCATACACATCGTAAGCCACGGCTTTATGTTCATTTTCTTCAACCGCATGCCAGAGCCACATATATTTCATGGTGTCATCGGTCATAAGTTCCTGAATATGAGGATTACGTAATAGTTCTGAAGCAATCGTTGCGGTAAAATGTTCAAGAGCTGTGGTTGCGGTTAAATCCACCATTTCCTGTGTCATGCCAAAAGGTTTCACTACTTTGGCAAAGACTTTACGACCTGTCTGAATGACCACATTAGTCTGTTTTTCTAATTTATTAACATCATGTCCATACTTTTGTGCTGATGCATTAAAACCTACATGCTCTTGAGTATGCATAGCTTCCTGACCAATGAAAGCACTGATCTCTTTTTGTAGCGCTTCATTGTCTTTAATCGCAGGATGATAACGAACTGCACGGACAGAATCGATAAAGAGTTTTTCGCCATCTGGAAATAAAGCAGACAATGCGGTCATAAAATGGGTCAATCCTGCCGAACCATTCATCCAATATTCAGGTACATGGTCAAAATCAAAATTCATACGACGGACTGGAAAACTTGCACCCGCACGATTTGAAATATTTACCTTAGCATTCATGCTCATTACTCCTCAATGACGCTGACGCCATTGCTATTTATTGTTTGTTTTCTTCGTTGTTATCATACGGTATTGATCAAAAGCCTTAAGTGCAGTTAAGGACACAGAATTATCAGTTTAGGTCATGATGACAAAAAATATGGAGAATGATCTTTTCTAACGAACCTTAAAAGCTAAATAGCCAAAAACTATCACAAAAGCATGTCACTAAAGCATTATTTAAATTCAGGCATAAAAAAACGCCCCAAACGGAGCGTTCTTTTACTATAAAGTGATTATGCAGTTACTTTCGCAACAACACCAGCACCTACAGTACGACCACCTTCACGAATCGCAAAACGTAGACCTGGGTCCATTGCGATCGGGTGGATCAATTCTACTGACATTTCTACGTTGTCACCTGGCATTACCATTTCCACGCCTTCTTTTAACTGGATTGCACCAGTTACGTCAGTGGTACGGAAATAGAACTGTGGACGGTAACCATTTAGGAATGGAGTATGACGACCACCTTCTTCTTTAGATAGTACGTATACTTCTGCGTCAAATTTAGTGTGTGGCTTGATCGCACCTGGCTTAGTCAATACTTGACCACGTTGTACGTCTTCACGCTTAGTACCACGTAACAACACACCACAGTTCTCGCCTGCACGACCTTCGTCAAGCAGTTTACGGAACATTTCAACGCCAGTCACTGTCGTAGTTTGAGTATCACGGATACCCACGATTTCAACTGATTCACCAACTTTAACGATACCCGATTCTACACGGCCAGTTACTACTGTACCACGACCAGAAATAGAGAATACGTCTTCGATTGGCATCAAGAATGCTTTGTCGATTGCACGCTCTGGCTCTGGGATATAAGAGTCAAGTGCAGCAACGAGGTCAAGAACTGATTTCTCGCCGTATTCGCCAGCATCGCCTTCCAACGCTTTAAGCGCAGAACCACGGATTACTGGAGTGTCATCACCTGGGAAGTCATAAGTAGAAAGAAGTTCACGAACTTCCATTTCTACTAGCTCAAGAAGCTCTTCGTCGTCTACTAGGTCGCATTTGTTTAAGAATACGATGATGTAAGGTACACCCACCTGACGTGAAAGAAGGATGTGTTCACGAGTTTGTGGCATTGGACCATCAGTCGCAGCACATACAAGGATTGCACCATCCATTTGAGCAGCACCAGTGATCATGTTTTTAACATAATCGGCGTGGCCTGGGCAGTCTACGTGCGCGTAGTGACGAATTGGAGAATCGTATTCTACGTGTGAAGTATTAATGGTAATACCACGTGCTTTTTCTTCAGGAGCTGAGTCGATTTGTGAGTAATCTTTCGCTTCACCGCCGTAAGTTTTCGCACAGATTGTTGCGATTGCAGCAGTAAGAGTTGTTTTACCATGGTCAACGTGACCAATTGTGCCCACGTTTACGTGTGGTTTATTACGTTCAAACTTAGCCTTAGCCATGAGTTTTTCCTTTATAAACTGCTCATGAGGGTCGCTCATGAGCGCTTGGTTTTTTAACTAAAAATTAGTTTGGGCTTATAGTAATCGAAAGATTACTCGTCGTCACCTTTTTTACCGCCTGACTGGAATTTCGCGATAATGCCTTCCGCCACATTACGTGGAGTCTCAGCATATTTAGCAAATTCCATTGAGTATGTCGCACGACCTTGAGACATAGAACGCATTTGAGTTGCGTAACCAAACATCTCAGCAAGTGGAACTTCTGCTTTAATGGCTTTTGTTCCACCAGGAAGATCGTCCATACCCTGAACCATACCACGACGACGGTTTAAGTCACCCATGATATCGCCCATGTAGTCTTCTGGAGTTTCTACTTCAACTTTCATGATTGGTTCAAGCAAAATAGGATCTGCTTTCATGAAACCATCACGGAAGGCATAAGAACCTGCCATTTTGAACGACAATTCATCAGAGTCGACATCATGGTAAGAACCATCAAATAATGTCGCTTTGATACCCACAACGGGATAACCAGCCAAGACACCATTCTTCATACGTTCTTGAATACCTTTGTCAACCGCACCAAAGAATTCTTTAGGAACTACACCACCAACAACTTCTTCAGCGAATTCGTACTCTTTACCAGCTTCTTCAACATCAAGCGGCTCAAGACGGACATATACGTGACCGAACTTACCTTTACCACCCGTTTGACGTACGAATTTACCTTCTTGTTCAACTGACTTTTTGATCGTTTCACGGTAAGCAACCATTGGTTTACCAATGTTCGCTTCAACACCGAATTCACGCTTCATACGGTCAACGATGATGTCAAGGTGAAGCTCCCCCATACCCGCAATAATCGTTTGACCAGATTCTTCATCTGTACGAACGCGGAATGATGGATCTTCTTTCGCCAAACGACCTAAAGCGATTGACATTTTTTCTTGGTCAGCTTTAGTTTTTGGTTCAACAGCCAAAGAAATTACTGGCTCTGGGAATTCCATACGCTCAAGCGTAATGATGTTTTTCTCATCACACAGTGTATCACCTGTGGTTACGTCTTTAAGACCTACACACGCTGCGATATCACCTGCACGGATTTCATCAAGATCTTGACGTTCGTTCGCATGCATTTGCACGATACGACCAATACGTTCACGCTTAGACTTCACAGGGTTATATACTGGGTCACCTTGTTTAAGGACACCAGAATAAACACGTACGAAAGTCAAGTTACCTACGAATTTGTCATTCATGATTTTGAATGCAAGTGCAGAGAACGGAGCTTCGTCAGATGCTTCACGAGATGCTTTAGTTTCAGCTTTGTCGTCAAGAATACCTTCAATCGCTTTTACTTCTGTTGGAGAAGGTAAGAATTGAATCACAGCATCCAACATACGTTGAACACCTTTGTTCTTGAACGCAGAACCACATAGCATCACCTGAATTTCAGATGCCAATGTACGCGCACGAAGACCAGCGATGATGTCTTCTTTAGAAAGATCGCCTTCTTCTAGGTATTTGTCCATTAACTCTTCAGAAGCTTCAGCAGCTGCTTCAACCATGTTGGTACGCCATTCGTTAGCAGTATCAACAAGATCAGCAGGAATCTCGCCGTATTCAAACTTCATACCTTGAGAAGCTTCATCCCAAATGATCGCTTTCATTTCGATCAGGTCAACAACACCTTGGAACGTATCTTCTGCACCAATTGGCACAACGATAGGCACAGGATTACCGCCTAAACGAGTTTTAACTTGTTCCACTGCACGGAAGAAGTTAGCACCAGTACGGTCCATCTTGTTTACAAACGCCAAACGAGGCACTTTATATTTGTTCGCTTGACGCCATACTGTTTCAGACTGAGGTTGTACACCACCCACTGCACAGTAAACCATGCACGCACCATCAAGAACACGCATAGAACGTTCAACTTCGATCGTGAAGTCTACGTGTCCCGGGGTGTCAATGACGTTGATACGGTGTTGTTCGAACTGATTCGCCATACCAGACCAGAAACAAGTCGTAGCAGCAGAAGTAATGGTAATACCACGTTCTTGCTCTTGTTCCATCCAGTCCATTGTTGCTGCACCGTCGTGTACTTCACCAATTTTGTGAGATACACCTGTGTAGAACAAAATACGTTCAGTTGTTGTAGTTTTACCTGCATCGATGTGAGCAGAAATACCGATGTTACGGTAACGGGTAATCGGGGTTTGACGAGCCATGATGACTTACATTCCTAAATATGATGTTTAAAACAGGACGCACCAATACAGGATTGATGCGCGCGAATACTCACAGTGGGGGCAACTTAAATACCCGCAAATCCCCCGCTAGGGTAAAGTGCGATGTTAAATCGAGATGCGGTACGCATGAGTATTCTCCTGATAAGGGACTGTTTTATCCGCTTAGAAACGGTAATGAGAGAAGGCTTTGTTCGCTTCAGCCATACGGTGCACGTCTTCACGTTTTTTGATTGCAGCACCTTTGCCTTCAGCTGCATCAAGCAACTCGCCAGCAAGACGTAAAGCCATAGTTTTTTCAGAACGCTTTGCAGCAGCATCTACTAACCAACGCATCGCTAGGGCAGTACGACGGGATGGGCGCACTTCCATAGGAACTTGATAAGTAGCACCACCAACACGGCGTGCTTTTACTTCGACCATAGGGCGAACTTTTTCAAGCGTAGCTTCAAAAAATTCAACTGGGTCTACTTTATTTTTTTCTTGAACGCGGTCTAAAGCACCGTAAACGATACTTTCTGCAATCGATTTTTTACCGTCTTGCATAACGTGGTTCATAAATTTAGCGATTGTTTGGCTGCTGAATTTTGGATCTGGAAGGATCTCACGAGCAGCGACTACGCGACGTCTTGGCATTTTAAAACTACCTATAAATATGACACTTCAGGGTGATCCAGCAGATTGTGCAAGTGTCATGCACGCTACGCTGGCCTTACTATACGTCGCTTGAATTTCAATTTGAAATCTGGACAAGCGAAACGCTAAAGGATTGCAGCTTGGAACGACTTAAGAATTACTTCTTAGGACGTTTCGCACCGTATTTAGAACGAGACTGGTTACGATCTTTCACACCAGCACAGTCTAAAGAACCGCGAACGGTATGGTAACGTACACCTGGTAAGTCTTTAACACGACCACCACGGATAAGAACAACACTGTGCTCTTGTAGGTTATGACCTTCACCACCGATGTAGCTAGAAACTTCAAAACCAGAAGTTAAGCGAACACGGCAAACCTTACGCATTGCTGAGTTAGGTTTTTTAGGGGTAGTGGTATAAACACGTGTACATACACCACGACGTTGTGGACAAGCCTTCAACGCAGGAACTTTGGATTTTTCAACCAAAGTTGTGCGACCCTTACGGATCAACTGATTTGTTGTTGCCATATGGCAATTCTCCCGTTAATAAAAAACCTCAAAAAGAAAACACCTCTTTTTGAGGGCATACAATTGTAAGCCAAGATATAAAAATGGTCAACATTGGCATGGTTCGCAAATGTTGACCATTTCTGGCATTGCTGCGCTTTTTATTGTTCAGCACCCTAACAGGCTTTGTTTAAGTTTTGATGACAAAAAACTCTATTCAGTTTTAGGTTTAACGCTACGCTTGCGCTTCGGTTTAGCAACCTCAGCTTCAACATTAGCCTCTATCGCTTCTAATTCAGGCACTGGTGCAGTTTTTTCAGTCAAGGCAGGCTGTTGCTCAGTTTGCTCGTGCGGCTCAACGTATTGTTCAGCCAATGAATGAATACCCTCTTCAACCTTTTGCGCTGAATCCTGCTGTGTTGGTGCAGTCCGAGGCTTACGCGCTTTAACTGTGACTTTCTTTATGCTTGCTGAAGTTGTCGGTACATCAACGCCTTGTTTAATTTCCTGAGTACTAGGTTGCTCTAGTTGCTGAGAAATGGCTTGAGTATTGGGACTGATCAATGAATGCTTGGCTTTTCCAACCTGTTGTTCCAAGGCTAAATATGCCTTAAGTGGCGAAATCTGTGCATCAGGATGTTGTAATAAATAATGACGTGCACCACCAAAAATTGCCTGAGATTTTTGCCCAGCATCTTCAATTAAACGCCAGCTATAAATCGCACTCACCGTTGCTCCTGCAAGTGGACTTAATTTTCCAATCGCAGAAAACTTAGAAAAACCATTTAACCATTTATACTTAAACTGTCCCTGATCATCAACCAACCATTTTTTCAAAAACTCAGTATCATTAGTTGAACCTAAAAGTTGCTGAAACTGCGATAAATCATGAGTTTGGAGCATATTTTTTAAAGTCTTGATCGCCATGAGCAATGTTTGCTTTTCTGCAACCAATCCCAAATCAATTTCTTTAAAAACAAATTCAACAATATCTTGCTCTTGTTGTTGGTTCAGTTCAAAACCATGCGCGCGACCTGTCTGATAGATCGTTCTTAACGCCAATGCCAGTGAAAAAGGCACATCAACCGCAGCACCGACTATACCTGTTGCACCACTGACCGCACCTTGAGCAACAGCTAAAATTTTATTTTGTTCAATCAATGCCTGACTGATCCGTTGTGAACGATCAGGGTTATTTTGAAGTTCTTGTAGTGACTTCGCACCTGCCTCTTCCAAAACCTTAGTGGCA
The DNA here is from genome assembly GCF_000368825.1 of Acinetobacter ursingii DSM 16037 = CIP 107286. Lineage (GTDB taxonomy): Bacteria > Pseudomonadota > Gammaproteobacteria > Pseudomonadales > Moraxellaceae > Acinetobacter > Acinetobacter ursingii. The sequence goes on from NZ_KB849717.1 coordinate 1,003,236, forward strand.
GAGCTGGTTTGTTCGGTAAAATCATTTAATCGATCAAATAGATAATCTGAAATTTTTTCATTAATTTCTGGCGATAAAAAACTGGCCACACTGTAAATGCGATTGTAATGACGACCTAATAATTGCTGTGAGACTTTAGGTAAATGCTGACGCAACATTTGCTGTGGATTTTCGTATTGTTCAACTTCCAATGGATTTTTTACACGCGCGCTTCCATCCACTGTACGTGCCTGATCAACAGCCGTGTTTATTTTTGAAACTGTGCCAGGTGCAACATGACCTAAAGCATTTAAACCACTGGAACTGAGCTTTTTAGCCACTCCAAACGCCGTGCCAAGCAAACTTTGCGATTGATTATTATTAGAATTTGTCATCAAGTACCTCTATGTTTTGATTCTTGCATTTAGTGATAAATACTAGGTGTAGTGTGGACTTATCTCAACTTTAATCTGTTTCTTTTGGTAAAGCATTGTCTCAAATAACCTAGATACCACATGATTTTTGTCTTTGTGCAATGCGCATAAAATTTGCCATAAGAATTGAAAATTCTTTCTGTTATCATGACATCAATCTCAAACATGAGTGACGCAATTCTTCGGGCTTTAATCTCCCTCTATCAATAATGTCGAATTTCGTCGCACTCAAAACCATCACCATATAAGGGATCTGTAGATGAAACGTGTTGTAATCACTGGCATGGGGATTAACTCATGCATCGGTAACTCCTTGGAAGAGGTCACTCATTCACTTCAAAATGGAATCTCTGGGACACGTTTTAACCCATCTTATGCTGAACTCAACTTTAAGAGTCATGTTAGTGCGGCAGCGGAACAAAACTTTGATCATATTGATCGTAAAATTAAACGGTTTATGGGCGTGTGTGCGATGTACGCATACAATGCAGCGGTCGATGCTGTTCAACATGCTGGCTTAAAAGTCGAAGATTTAGCAGGTAATCCGCGTTATGGTATCGCGGGTGGTAGTGGTGGTAACTCAACACATTCTGTGGTTGAAATGGTCGAACTGCTTGAAGAAAAAGGTGCACGTAAAGTCGGGCCTTTCTTCGTACCGCGTAATATGAGTAACACCATCACTGCAAACGTAGGCGTTGCATTTAAACTTCAAGGCGTGGCTCACTCTATTACCAGTGCATGTGCAACTTCTGCCGATGCAATTGGTTATGCGTTTAACCTGATTCAGCTCGGCAAACAAGATTTAATGCTGGCAGGTGGTGGTGAAGAAGACCACTGGTCACAAAGCCTATTGTTTGATGCCATGGGCGCATTATGTTCAAAATACAATGATACGCCTGAAACGGCTTCTCGTCCCTATTCAGCAGACCGTGATGGTTTTGTGATTGCGGGTGGTGGCGGTTTCGTAGTGCTTGAATCACTTGAACATGCACAGGCACGCGGTGCAAACATCCTTGCTGAAGTTGTAGCTTATGCGGCAAACTCTGACGGAGCAGACATGGTTGCCCCAAGTGGTGAAGGCGCAACCCGTTGTATCCTGATGGCACTGGATGAAGCCAAACAACATGGTGTAGAGAAGATTGATTATGTCAATACACACGGCACTTCGACACCAGCGGGTGATGTGACCGAGCTTAAAGCCATGGAACGCGCGTTTGGTGAAGGTCAAGTTCCAGCGATCAGCTCAACCAAATCGATGACAGGTCATAGCTTGGGCGCAGCAGGTGTACAGGAAGCGATTTATTCTGTCCTAATGATGCAAAATGACTTTATCGCACCGAACATTAACGTGACTGAATTGGATGAAGGTGCTAAAGGTTTTGATATCGTACTTGAAAAACGTGATGCAAAACTGAATACTGTCATGAGTAACAGTTTTGGTTTTGGCGGCGTCAACGCCTGCCTCATTTTCAAGAAGTGGGATGCCTAATATCCCACTAGGGATAATCGATGGATGCACCGACTGATGCTTTCCTTTGGGTAAAAGCATTACATATCATAGCTGTAGTATGCTGGTTCGCGGCATTGTTTTATTTGCCGCGTCTCTATGTCTATCACGCCATGAGCGAAGATACGATTAGTCATCAACGCTTTGAAGTGATGGAGCGCAAACTATATCGGGGAATTATGTGGCCATCCATGATTGCCACTTTAATTACTGCTCACTTTTTGGTGGATTGGGGTGATGCCACACAGCATTATCATCAGGCGGTATGGTTTTATCTCAAGGTTGCTTTAGTTGCGCTTTTAGTGATTTACCACTTTGTCTGTGGTTATTATCGCAAAAAACTGATTGGCAATGCGCATTATAAATCACATAAGTTCTGGCGGTTTTTTAATGAAATGCCAACTCTGATTTTATTTGCCGTGGTGATTTTAGTGGTGGTTAAACCGCAATTTTAAAATAGACCATACGCATCAAAAGCCTCAGTTGGCCTGAGGCTTTTTTCTAATCCATTTCTGTCTAATCTTATGATTTAAAGGCGTAGAATAATATTTTTCAATTAACCAACTGAGTGCAAATGTGGTCACTAAAAAGATTAGCAGCAACATGATTTTCTGATCGGGCAAAGTGGTTTTAGGAAAATACAAAACTTTGATCAATCCCAAAATAATCAGATGAAATAAATACATTTCATAACTTCGCTGTCCAATCCACACCATAACTTTTGAAAGAATAGAAAGATGATGAGCTTGTGATTGTTGAGCAAAACAGAAAATCAAGATTGCTGTTAATAACGCAAATACAGTCACACTCCATGTACTCACTTCTTTGATGGGAGCATAGAGATATAACATGCTCATCAAAAAAATCGACACAGGAATTATCCATTTCATCTGGACAGCTTGGATCGAAAATTTCTGGGCAAACAAAGCCGTCAAACAGCCAATCGCAATGCCATCAAAACTGGAGAAATAATGATAAAGATATGCCCCACTTTCTTCACCATAATGCAGTGAACGGAAATATGGTGCATAGGCAACAATCAATACAAGAAATAAAACAAAGGCTTTGCCTCTAGCCAATGTTAAACATAACAATGGAAATGCGAGATAAAAAACCTCTTCAACCGACAATGACCACAACACACCTAACGCATAGTTCACCCAGCCATATTCAATAATCAGGATATTCATCCAGAAGGTAAAGGCTGCAAAAACCGTCAAGCCATAAGGAACTTCAATACCATTCGGTGTTTGGTTTAAAAATGGCTGGAGTCCTAGACATCCCAAAATGGTCATCATCACAACGAGCAGCACCAGACAAGGAATAATCCGTGCCACACGGCGAATATAGAAATTTTTAAGTTGTATCTGCGCCAGGCTACCGTTTCTTTGTAAGGTATGTTGGGTAATTAAAAACCCCGAAATCACAAAAAACATCGTCACACCATAATTACCATTTCGGGCAATCAAAGTACTTAAAGGCTCTCCAAACACTGAAACGCCTAGCCATGTATCATGTAACTTATAAGGAATATTAAAATGATGCAGTAACACCAAAAGAATAGAAACACCTCTTAAGATGTCAATTTTATAATTTCGCATAAGTTTCAAATTGGTTCAGCCAACGGAATCATCCATTGGGTCTAGCAAAAAATAGATCAACGGATTCTTTTTTTATTGGGTTGGATAGACTAAGAAGCCAAGTGCTTGCGCCTGAGCCAATTGTTTCTGATCGATACTAAATATTGCAACTTTACCATCTGACGCACCACACATCTGAGGTCGCATCATGCCATCATGTCCAACAGATTCGGCATAGACGTGGATATGTTTTGTCTGCAATTGTTGTTTCAATACTGAAATAGCCAAACCTTGCTGTTCACACTGTTTCCCTTGAAGTGATTTGGTCACCTGTACCCGCTTGCCAGAATCAGCGTTTGGAAATGCATGGCAAGCGGCCAAACCCGATATTAACACAGTGCTTAGGACTAAATTTTTCAACATGAGTACTCCCTGATACTTATAACTTATTATTGGGACATCATCATAAAATAAAGTCTAACCAGATGCTGTTCAGATTTGGTATTTGTCTATTCAGGTCAATAGATCAAGTAATTGCTTAAAACTTTTGATTTTATATTTGGGCGCCGCCAAATTAAGTTCTTGTTCGGAACCATAACCATATTCTACTGCAACAGTTTCAATGCCATGACGACGTGCCCCCAAAATATCATGTTCACGATCCCCGACCATTAAACATTCAGCGGGATTTAATTGTTCTTTTTCGAGTATGTAGGCGATCAAATCGCCTTTATTGGTTCGTTCACCTGTCAGCTCACTCCCATAAGGATGGGTGAAATATTGTAATAATTCAAAATGCTCTAAAATACGCACCGCATAGACATGCGGTTTTGCAGTGGCTAAATACAATTGATAACCTTGATTTTTAAGTGTCTTCAAAGTCTCAATGACATCGGGATAGAGTTCGTTTTCAAATAACCCTGTCACTGCAAAACGCTCGCGATACCCTAATAAAGCCTGTTCAGCCAAATCATGAGTTACATCAACATTGATCAGTTTGGCGAGTGAAGCTTTCAGAGGCGGCCCAATGATCCAGTCAATATTTTCATGATCGGCAATTGGAAAGCCCACTTTATTTAAACCATAACGTGCTGAAGTGGTAATTCCGACTCTTGGGTCGGTCAATGTTCCATCTAAATCAATCAAAATATTTTTTACTGCGTTCACAAATGATACTCAAATCAGCTACAGGCGAATTCCCATCAGAATCCGATTAAAAATAGGGTCGAGACTTTACTCAAACTTGCCTATACTAACGCAAATCAAATCGTTTAAGGATAATAACTGTGCGCCCAACCGTACTTTGTTTCTCTGGTCTCGATCCTTCTGGCGGTGCAGGATTACAAGCCGATATTGAAGCCATCGGACAAAGTGGTGCACATGCTGCCATTGCCTGTACAGCACTGACCATCCAAAACTCACAACAGGTTTTTGGCTTTGAAGCCACATCTAAAGAATTGTTACTCGCCCAAGCCAATGCTGTGGTTGAAGACTTACCCATTAAATGCGTCAAATCTGGCATGTTAGGCACAACAGATAATATCGCGGCACTTGCGCAATTTTTACGTGAGCATCCAGATTATCTTTATGTACTAGATCCTGTTTTAGTTGCTAACAGTGGTGGTTCTTTAGGAGATCAGGCTACTTTGGTTCAAGCTTTTGTTGAACTGATTTCACTTGCCACAATTTTGACACCAAATACAGTGGAACTACGTGCGTTAACAGGACTGGATGACTTAGAAGCAGCGACCCAGAAATTATTTGAAATGGGTGCTAAAGCAGTTTTGGTTAAAGGCGGTCATGAAGACACACCTGACTATATTCGCAATATTTTATATATGAATGGTGAACGTATAGCTGAAAGTACTTGTCCACGTTTGGACGGTGAATATCATGGTTCAGGTTGTTCTCTGGCAAGTTATATTGCAGGTCGTCTAGCATTGGGTGATGATTTGAAAATTGCAGTACAACATGCCGAAGTTTGGCTATTTGGCGTGTTAAAAAATGCTGAAACGCCTGTTCCAAATGGGCAAAAGATTCCAAAACGATTTTAAATTAATGCTCAATCACAAGAAAGCTGGGTGCTTTCTTGTATTACGGCTCTTGTCCAACCACATGATGTGACCATGCAGAAAGTGCATCCAACACAGGCTGAAAAGAATTGCCAAAATCAGTCAATTCATATACCACTTTTACAGGCGGTTTATCGCCATAAACCGTTCTGGAAATAAAGCCATCTTTTTCCAATTGTTTTAATTGAAGACTTAGAGTCATTTCAGTTATGGTTGGCATTAATTGTTTAAGCTCACCAAAACGCTTCGCTCCATTTTGTAGATAGTAAAGAATCACGCCTTTCCATCGACCACCAATCAAATCCATCACCATGCTAATAGGACAGGGATAATTTTTTCCTTTAAAGCTGACTTCACAATTTTCGATGGGCTTCACCATAGAAACGCTCTCCTATCTATCCTGATAGTTATTGTACTGTAAAAATATATCACTAAAATAATTTTAGTTACTATCATTTTTATAGTTAAATTAAAGGCAATTTATATGACTCTTGTAATCCTCGCTCATCCAAATTTCGATCAATCTATCGCAAACAAAACGATTATTGAACAGCTCAGTCGAAATCACCCTAATCTAGAAATTAGAAATATTCATCAACTTTATCCAGATTATAAAATTGATATTGCAGCAGAACAGGCCGCGTTATTACGTCATGATCTGATTATCCTTCAATACCCGATGTATTGGTTTAATATGCCAGCTATTCTTAAAATTTGGCTCGATAATGTTTTTAGTTACCAATTTGCTTATGGATCTGAGGGAGATAAACTCAAAAGTAAGCAGCTATTGATTAGCTTAACAGTCGGGCAACCTGAGAAAAATTTTATTCAGGAAAATGGAGACCATTTAATTGCTGACTTTTTACAAGCCCTGAAACATTCGGCCCAATATACACAAATGAAATATCATGAGCCGCATATTTTATATGAGGTTTCGACTGTATCTGGATTTACGCCAGAAACGATACATTTCAGGGCTCAAGCACATGGACAGAAACTTATTCAGTTTATTCAAAATATTACTGTATAAAATAAAAAGCAGCGCAATATGATCCCTATGCGCTGCTTTTTATTTAGATGGCTTGTTTATTGCGGAATACGCAATACCTGACCTGGATAAATATCATCAGCATCCTTTAAAAGAGGCTTATTGGCTTCAAATATTTTATTGTACTGGTTTGGATCACCATAATATTCTTTTGAAATTTTCGATAAATTATCGCCAGATTTCACCGTATAAAATTTACTTTCAGGTTCTGGCGTTTCAACCGTCATCTGATCATCCACTTTGGCAACATGATCAATATTTCCCACAGCCAATACAATTTTTTCCTTGTCTGCTTGGCTCTTGACCTTACCCTGAATCGTCGCCAAATCTGTGGTGCTGTTATAGTTCACCACCAAACCTTCTACAGGCAAACCTAAACTCTTAATATGCGCCAAAAGCTGATTTGCAATCTCTTGTGCTGTCGGTTCAGCAGGCGTTGCAGCGGGTTGTTCAGTTTTTGCCTGATTTTTCTTACCGATACCTTTTACGAAATCAAAAAGACCCATGATTGTCTCCTGTAATGATTATTGTCATCATGAAATAAATTTAAAGCCCTTATAGTTATACTCAAAAAATATCTCGATTTTGGTATATGTTCACTTCAATCAAGTAACAGTATGTAATTTATTTGACCAAATTTTTTAGGATCAGTTGTTATTGAACAATTTAAATTTTAGCTCAGCCATAAAAAAACCACCTTGCGGTGGCTTTTATCAACACTGATTCATTAACCTAATTTCTTGGTTACATAATCAATTGCTGATTGAACAGTTGTGATTTCGTTAGAATCTTCATCAGGAATGGTGATGTCGAAGTCATTTTCGAAAGACATAACAAGTTCAACTAGATCAAGAGAGTCAGCGCCCAAATCATCCATGAAAGATGCTTCGTTTTTGATCTCTTCAACTTTCATACCAAGTTGTTCTGCAACTGCTTGCTTAACACGTTGTTCGATATCGCTCACAGGAATTCTCCTCATTGCTTGTGGCGTTTTTAATTGCCGTTAGTTTAATTGAATATTGAATATTTTAAAAGTTTATCCATCAGCCTTAGGCCATGTATAAACCACCATTTACATGTAATACCGTACCAGTAATGTAACTTGCTTTATCTGAAGCGAGGAAACTTACTGCATTTGCGATATCTTGTGGTTCGCCAAGACGACCCAGCGCAACCTGATCACTCATTTTTTTACGAAGATCTTCGCTTAAGCTATCTGTCATTTCAGTTGCAATAAAACCGGGTGCAACACTGTTTACCGTAATCTGGCGACTACCCATTTCCTTGGCAAGACTGCGGCTAAATGCCTCAATACCTGCTTTGGCTGCTGAGTAGTTGGCTTGACCTGGATTCGCAAAGTGTGCAACCACTGAACTGACATTGATAATACGTCCAAAACGGGCTTTGGTCATGCCTTTTAGCACACGTTTCGATAAACGATATACCGCTTTTAAATGAATATTTAAAATGTCGTCCCAGTCATCTTCTGACATACGCAATAATAAATTATCGCGTGTAATCCCTGCATTATTGACCAATACCAACACTGGGCCATAGTTTTGTTCGATGTTTGAAACAACGGCTTCAATCTGATCCAGATGACGAACATCCAATGCCAAACCTACACCCTGCTCACCAAACTGCTCTGTTAACTTTTGAGCACCTGATTCACTCGTCGCTGTACCTACAACAAAAAAACCGTCTTGAAGAAGTTGCTGTGCAATTGCCGCGCCAATACCTCGGCTAGCACCTGTCACCAAAGCAACTTTACGTTGTTGTGTCATGCAATTTTTCCTTCCGCCACTAAAACTGCGTTTAGGGCATCTTCCATACGACCTTTGGTATCGATCGCAAATGCTTTTTCAATATTTGGCAAACGTTTCGCAAGGTTACTCAGCACTGTACCCGGACCACATTCCACCACATACTGAATCCCTTGATCTTGCAGGTATTGCATGGTGCGTGTCCATTGTACTGACTGATACAATTGAGCCGTGAGCGCCTGACGCAATTGAGCAACATCGGTGGCGATTGCCGCGTTGACATTTTGTATTACAGGTATATGAGGTAGCTCAATGGCAGTTTGTTCCAATGCTGCTGCGAATTGTTCAGCCGCAGGCTTCATCAATGAACAATGTGACGGTACAGACACAGGTAAAGCAATGGCTTTACCTGATTGCTCTTTGGCAAGCGCCATGACATCATTCACCAATGCAGTCGAACCCGCGATCACCACTTGCCCTTGTGCATTGTAATTTGCGGCTTCAACCGAACCCTGTCCAGATGCAGATACGCTTTGGCAGAGCTCTAGCACTTTCTCGTCAGGCAATCCTAAAATTGCAGCCATGGCGCCTTGTCCTTGAGGTACAGCACTTTGCATCAATTTACCGCGTAAATTGACCAATTTCACTGCATCCGCAAGGCTTAATGCTTGTGCTGCAACCAATGCACTGTATTCACCCAGTGAATGTCCTGCCAAATATTTAGGTGCAATACCACTCAAATCTAGCCATACACGCCATAAAGCAATACTCGCAGTGAGCAATACAGGCTGAGTATTTTCAGTCTGATCAAGACCTTCACCACTTTGCGCAATCTGCCATAAATCAAAACCAATTGCTTCTGAAGCTTCAGCAAAAGTCTCTTGCACACCACTAAACTGTTCAGCAAGTTCAGCGAGCATGCCGACTTTTTGTGATCCCTGACCTGGGAACAAAAATGCAGTTTTGGTTGCTTGAGCCACTTGCTCGAGTCGTTTAGCAGACATATAAAAATCCTTTACTTCGTCTTAGCTCGTTTCCGAGGCGGAAATTTAACACTTATTGAATCAATTGATAATTGCGAAAAGCAACAAAAAAAGGGAGCTTTCGCTCCCATTTTTTCTACACTTAAGCATCACGCTTTTATGCAAATTGGCTCAATTATTCAGCATCAGCTGCTTTAGCGAATAATTGACGACCACGGTAAAAACCATCTTTAGTCACGTGGTGACGACGATGAGTTTCACCTGTAGTTTGGTCTACAGTTAATGCATTCTCGGTTAAAGCGTCATGTGAACGGCGCATGTCACGGCGAGAGCGACTTTTACGGTTTTGCTGAACGGCCATGATGGCTCCTTACAAAGATCGAAAAAATGGATCAGAACAAATTCAGTTGTCTTAACTCAACATAATAACACAAATTGTGTTATGAATTAAGTTTGCCTTTCAAACCTGCCAAAACATCAAACGGATTATCACGTTTTTCTTCGACAACATTCTCAACGGCTGGTTGATGTTTATGCTCACAAGACACATGCTTAGGAGATAAAGGCATCAACAATAACAGTTCATCTTCTATGAGTGACAGCAAATCAACAGTGGCAGGAGTGGAAAAATCACCCTTTGTTGAAGATTCACTTTCGCCCAAGACGATGAAATCAGCATCCTCATCCAAGCGCTCTATCAGTGACTCATCATCAACCAGTGCGAGACGGAAGTCTGAAACAAGAGGAATTTCCACAGGCTCCAGACAACGCTGACATTCCAGTGGAACTTTTGTTTCAACATGACCATCAAACCACACAACGCGATGATACGCATCCATTGATAGCTTACAGTCTATAGAGATCAATTGATCATTAATTGATCCAACAGCTTCACGAGCAATACGAGCAAAGCGAGACAATGGCAGTGTTCCTGACCATGTAAAGCCCTGTTCAGCCCATTTAAACGGCTCAATCTGTGCCGGAAAGGTATTTGCTGACATAAGAGGGTCTGTTGACAGTTCAAATATAGTTGCGACAGTGGACATTTTTTAGAGGATACAAGGCACGAATTGCGCAATTTAGCCTTCTAAATAAGCAATACGTAACGCAGTAGCGTCAAAAAATGTTCCTGTCCCTACGGGTTGCTAGTAAAATTGCCCTATCCATCGTCATGAAACTTGTTAAGGGAATCGCCATTAACTACGTTTCATTCCTCGTCTATGACAATTTTACTTTGCAACGCAAGTTACATTTGAACTGTCAGCAGACCCTGTGGGCGGCAATTCTACAAATTCATCGGTACTCTGTCAAAGATTAAGATACAATTTTGTACTAATTTAGACAGAACTCATGGTAACACAGCAATGCACCTGTTGCAGCCGCAACCTGAAGTAACAACTTCATCACTTGTTAGCACCCATTCAACCCATCAGTCTGCCCTGTCGTCTAATACAGTGCAACTTTCACCGTGGCAAAGCCTACAAACAGAACACGATCAGGTTGATTGGCTTATTTTACACTTTAATCACTGGTTTTCCCATCAAAATGTGACGTTGGTCAAAGGAGATTTTGAACCCGAATATTTTCCTGCGCAAAATCAAGCACCCGCTAGAATTCAGTTTGCTCATGGTTTTTTTAATAGCGCCTTACATGAAATTAGTCACTGGACGATTGCAGGGGCAAAACGACGTTTATTGCCTGATTTGGGCTATTGGTATGCGCCAGATGGTCGAACGCTTGAACAACAACAGCTTTTTGAACAAGTCGAAATTAAACCGCAAGCAATTGAGTGGTTCTTTGCTCAAGCTTTTGGTCGCAAATTTCGAGTATCTTTAGACAATTTAACAGGTGAAGGTGGCGACGGAACATCGTTTAAAGATCGTGTTTTTACTCAGGTACAGGCTTATTTTTCAGGTGAAGCAAAACTACCATCTGATGCAGCGTATTTTATTCAATGTATTTGCAGCTGTACTCGTGACGGTAAAATTTTACAATCTGATGAATTTAAACGTGAATTGCTTGATTAAATCTGCTTTTAATTACACAACCGCAACTTCTCATCACGTACTGAATCTATTCAATGTGATTAAATAAAAGCGGTCATCAGATTCTTTTTGTCTTTGTTTAATCCCTGTTCATTTTTCTTTTCAAGGGAGAAATAAAAGGACTGATGACAGAAATCTATTGGATAGAAGTGACACTTTACAACAATAACATTTGACTCAGGAGGATCCAGATATGTTGCATTTGCATATTCATCCAGAAAATCCACAAGCCCGATTGATTACTCAGGCCGTTGAACGTATCCGTGCAGGCGAAGTAGTGGTCTATCCAACCGATGCCGCCTATGCGATTGGTTGTCAGATTGGCAATAAAAGCGCAATGGAGCGTATTGCGCAAATTCGTGGACTTGGCCCAAAACATCAATATGCGATTATGTGTTGCGATTTATCAGATATTGCCACTTATGCCAAAGTCGATAATGCCATGTATCGTTTATTGAAAAATAATACACCAGCAATCACCACTTTTATCTTGCCAGCCACCAGCGAAGTTCCAAAGCGGTTAATGCACCCCAAAAAGAAAACTATCGGGCTACGTATTCCGACTAATCCTATCTGTCAGGCATTGTTACAAGAATTAGGTGAACCCATTTTGACCAGTACCCTGATCTTACCGGGTCAGGAAGATCCATTGGATGATCCTTATGATATTGAAAATCAATTATCTAAGCGGATTGATGTGTTTATCGATGGAGGATTTGGCACATTGACCACCACCAGTATTGTAGATTTGTCTGGAGACCATCCTGAGGTTGTTCGTCAAGGCGCAGGTGATGTGAGTGCGTTTGAGTAAGCATTCATAGCCACCTTACAAAGGACGAAATTGTTCAATCACATCATTTAAACGTTGTTTTTGCTTGGCATGTTCATCAAAGTTATCAGGGCTTAGCCAGACATCATAGGCAGATTTCAATTCAAACCACTCCTCGTCAATGATTGAAAACCATGCTGTATTGCGGTTACGTCCTTTTGTTACTCGATCTTGGCGAAATAGTCCTTCAAAATAAAATCCAAAGCGTAATGCCGCACGTTTTGAAGGCTCATTCAAGTCATCACACTTCCATTCGATTCGTCTAAAATTGTAATCAAAACACTGTTTAAGCAATAAAAAGACAGCTTCTGTAGCAGCGGTTGTATGTTTTAAGCGATGTGAAAAATACACGTTGCCAATTTCAATGGCAGCATGCGCTAAACGTGGATTGAGCAATGCGATCCAACCCACGACTTCATCATTCATCTTAATTAGATAATGATACGAAGGATGAAACCCAAATACATTTTGCAGGGCATGCTTCAACTCATCGCGACTTTGAAAACCCTCATAGGGTAAATATGTCCAACACCGTGCATCTGGTTCAGTGCTAATCGTTTGCCAAAGTTGCTCTAGCTCCAAATCATTTGGACAGGTATCAGAAAGAGGAAGTAATTCCACAAATTGTCCTGTTAATTTCTCATATTGATAACTTACAGGTAATAATTGTTGAACCTGAAATCCAACAGGTTGTTGGTACAAATTTAAGTTTGATTTAAAATAATTTTTCATTTTAATTATGCCCTAAGTCTAGTCTATTGATCCGACCACATTTCTAAACAAAATAACACTATCACAAAACCTTGAGCGTATTTAGGTATAAAATAGTGTTTATTTATTTATGGTTTTAATGCTTTTAACAATTTATTAAAGTCTGAATTTCCATTAGAATAAAAGCCATTCTAATCTCCTTCTCTTTATGGCATTTATGCTCAATATGTCTAAAGTGACTCATGCTTTTGAAAATTCGCGTGGCCTATAACTGTAATGAACCAAGCTTTGAATCATTCATCGGAAGCCTTGCCGCAGATTCGCGTATTGGACGAATGGCAAGATGTTATTCCTGAAGATTTATATATTCCGCCTGCTGCTTTTGAAATTTTACTCGAACATTTCGAGGGACCCCTCGACTTCCTGATTCACCTAATTCAAAAAAATGGTTTTGATTTATTACAACTCGATATTGCCCCTATTGCGACTCAGTACCTTTCTTATATGGATGCAATGAAGTCTCTCAATATTGAATTGACCGCAGACTATATGGTCATGGCAGCGTTGTTGGCTGATCTTAAATCACGATTACTCCTTCCTAAACCCACATCAATCACTTTAGAAAAAGATCCTAAACAGGAACTCATTGATCGTTTAGAAACCTATTTGCGTATTAAGCAAGCTGCCGAACGTTTAGGACAGTTTACAGTACTAGATCGGGATACTTTTAGCCCGAATGTCGGGTTAGGTCATACAGCACCTGTGTATGAAGGATATGATGTCGAAAGCTTACGCGATGCACTGTTTTGTGTGTTTAATCGACCTGAACCTGTCATGCATACGGTTGAACAAGAACCTGTTTTACTTGAAGAACGTATTGCGTTTATTCAGGAAAAAGTTAGCTCTGGGTCTGTTTTAGTATTTGAGGAATTATTAAATCCAGTACAGGGTCGGATGGGCATGGTCGTGACCTTTATGGCCGTATTGGAACTGACGCGCCAACAAATAATCAGAATTGTTAGCGCAGGTATTGATGCGCCACTTGCGATTCAGGGAGCACAGTTATGACTCTCGATCAACAACTGGCGATGTCACCTGAAGACATGCATCATGATGTGTTATTGCAAATTGAAGCGATTTTATTTGCCAGTGATGCACCAGTGTCACTTGCACGATTAAAACAAGCCTTTCAGGATCAATATAATAAACCGCAATTACGTCAGTTTTTACAACAGCTTGCTGTCTTACAACATGGGCGATCTATTGAACTGATTGAAACTGCTCAAGGCTTTCGGTTTCAGGTTCGATCAAAATATCGTAATATAATCACACAAGTTTGGCCCGAACGCCCAACCAAGCTCTCACCGTCATTGCTCGAAACCATTGCCGTGATCGCCTATCATCAGCCAGTCACGCGCGCGGATATTGAACAGATTCGTGGTGTTACCAACAATAGTCAGTTTTTGCGCACATTATTTGACTGGAACTGGATTAAAGAATCGGGCTTTAGAGACTTACCCGGAAGACCTGCGTTGTTGATTACAACGCCCCAATTTTTGAACGCTTTTGGCCTAGCATCTTTAGGTCAATTGCCTCCCCTACAGGATGCCAAGGAAGCTTTCATGACACTGGATGCAAATGCAGTCAAGTCTTGAATAGGTGAACTGTTGACAATTAATTCTAAGGTTGTGCTGTCATGAGTGAAAAGTTGCAAAAAGTATTAGCGCGAATCGGTCTCGGTTCACGTCGATATATGGAAGAGGTTATTGCCGCAGGTCGCGTCAGTGTAAATGGTCAGATTGCGCAGGTAGGCGAACGAATCGAACCAGGTGATGAATTACGTATTGATGGTCGTAAAGTTCAGTTTCAAGTCGAAGATGAAATTCGTCGTCGTGTCCTGATTTATTACAAACCTGAAGGTGAAATCTGTTCCCGCAACGACCCTGAACAGCGTCCAACTGTGTTTGAGCATCTCCCTCAAATTGCCAATGATCGTTGGGTTATGGTAGGCCGTCTGGACATTAACAGTACAGGTTTATTGCTTTTTACAAATGATGGTGAACTTGCCAATCGTTTAATGCATCCTTCCAATGAAGTTGAACGTGAATATGCAGTTCGCGTCATGGGTGAAGTTACTCCGCAAATCCGTCAAACCCTTTTAAATGGTGTAGTATTGGATGATGGCCCTGCCAAATTCGAGTCATTTTCAGAGCTTGGTGGTGATGGGATCAACCGTTGGTATCAGGTTGTGGTTAAAGAAGGACGTAACCGCGAAGTCCGTCGTTTATTTGAATCACAAGGTTTAAAAGTCAGCCGTTTGTTGCGTACCCGTTATGGCACTGTAATTTTGCCACGTGAACTGCGCACTGGCCGCTGGATGGAACTAGATAAAGCAGATATTGATAACCTAACTAAACTGGTTGAACTCAAGCCACGCCAAGGTACTGGTCTGTATGGTATGGCCAAACGTCGTACTGAACGTATGGTGGAAAAACCGCTTGCTGCACGTCGTGGTGGTTACTTACGTCAACAAAAACGTGATACTGACGATCAAACTGAAAGCCAATCCAAACCATTTACTCAACGTAAAAGCTTAGGTCAAAACAAAACTTTTAAAAAGTTTTAATCCAAAATCTCAATGAAATGAAAGAGCCCAAGATTGGGCTCTTTTTCATTTTATGCTAATTTTTTTTGTGAATTTTACTATTTTATAGGTAGACAGTTTTGTATATAATTCTCACGAAATAAAACAATTCAACAACAATAGGTTCATGATGATGAAAAAAATATCTTACTTGGCAATCGCAGTTTCTTTAGTGACTTTAGCTGGCTGTGGGGTGGCGGATCAGGTGATTCTGGGATGACTGCTGGTGGGAATAATACAGGCAATGGATCAGGAGATACTAAATTAAAATGTGATCGTGGTATTTTACTTAACTCCAATTTAACAGCTAAATCTATTTTTGATGAAACGCTATATAGCATAAATTATTTAGATATAATGGGTGTAGATTCATCTGGACGTATTCAGCTCGAAAAAGATGGAATTTATGCTAAAAAAATTTCTATTAATGGACAAATGTTATATTCAGAATATCTTCAGATTTATAATCTTGGCCTTACAGAAATTAAAACTAATAAACAACTCATGCCTGTTGATTATGAATTAAACTCATCAGGTCTTTACACAACAAAAACATACCAAAAACAAAATAATGGTTGGCCAATTGGTTATCTTACAACATCAAACAACTTGATATTATCATTAGCAACATTCAACGATAAATGTAATTTTTCTGTAAATAAATTAGAATATACCTTTGAGAGTATTGATTTATCTGGAAAAAAAATATCAGATATATTACCTAACAATATTTTAACGCAATATCCTAAAAAAAATAATTATACCTATATAAATCCTTATATCGGTCAAATTTTAAAGAAAAATTCGCAAGCCTTAGCTAAACTTCTAAATAGTAATACAACTTTCCCATCTGGTTCTATTATCTACATTCCTAAATCTGCTATATATGATGATAAGGAATTTAGTTTTTCAGAAAGTGATGCAACAACCTACCCAACCCTCGATGCATGGTTTAAAGCGTATTATGAAAAAATTCCATCACCTCCATCATACAAGTACGATAAAATCGCGGGTCTAAATGTCATTTACCATGTCGATTCAAATGGAAATCCTGCATATAGTGGAGCAGATCCAGCAATTGAAATGAATGGAAAAATTTACGACGGAGAGTGGAATATCAAAGGGAATATTCTTTCAACAAATTATGGCGGACCAACGAATGATGGATTTCCATATAATGATGTTTCAGGGCAACACTCTTTCTTTAATAAAGCTGCCTACGAGTTTATCTCTGCACAAATCCAAACCTATTATAAATAATGTGATCTAAATTATTTATCAATAAAGGCTTTATCTTTCTGATAAAGCCTTTTTGCTATATAAGCGATTATTATAATTTTGGAATATTAATCCATTTTGCTTCTGGAAAATTTTGTTTTAAATAGTTCTTTAAATATTGTGCGGTATCTTTTGAAATGATTTCACCCTGAGATTCATCATTCAGATTATAGGCAAGCGCATAAAGCGATAAACCACGTTGTTTTAAGGCTTCCAAACTGAGTAAAGTATGATTAATACTACCCAAACGCCCAGAACTAACCAAAATTACAGGCAACTGTTTTTGAACAATATAATCTATCGTCAGCAGTTCTGTCGTTAAGGGAACCATCAGCCCACCTGCTCCTTCCAATAACACCACATCAAAACGCTGTTGTAAGATTTGAGTCGCTTTTTCAATCTTATCAAAATCAATGTCTCGACCATCAAGTTGTGTCGCCAAATGCGGCGAAGCAGGATAACTAAATATCTCAGGCATGGTCAGTTTTTCATGATCTTCTGGCAACCAGCCTGTCCCCATAATGTCACGATGTTTTTCGATATCTTCAGAAACATCCACATTTCCAGTCTGAATCAATTTTTGAGTAATGGTCGACTGCCCTTGTGTGTTCCAGAGTTTCGCCAGATAACCTGTGGCATAGGTTTTTCCAATTCCCGTATCAATCCCACTGACAAAATAAACTAAAGCACTCATGCTTTTCTCCGTGCGATACAATAAATGGGATGATAGGTCAAAAAATACTGCTGATTTTCTAGCTGAAACTGTTGATAGCGTTGATAAAATTCAGTAAGTGATTGTTTTGTCCAGCGTTGTTGCTGTACAGATGCTCCAGTCACACCCGTCGCTTTAAGATGTTTAAGTACCGCTTTCGGGGTTGCAAACTGCATATATAAAGATTGTTGGCTTAGCTCAACAATCTCAAAGTTTACTTTTTCAAGTTGTTGTCGCCAGTCATCAATCGACCAGTATTCTAAACCCTGCCCAGTAAGCTGTTTAATCTCAGTAAAATTATCAGGACCAAAGGTCGAAAAACATAACCAGCCTTGCGCTTTCAATACATCATGACAACGCGCCAAAAGTTTAGGTAAATCATTAATCCACTGAAGGGCTGAACTCGACACGATTGCATCTGAATCTCCTGGTAAATCCAGTGTTTCAATATCCCCAATCATCCATTGGATCGGTAAATGATCCTGAAAATGTCGCTGCACTTGTGGATACAAATCATTCAGATACCACTGTTCAATTTGAAAATTTTTAACCAATTGATGGGTTAAATTGCCCGATCCACAGCCAATTTCCAAAACATGCGCTAAATTTTCAGGACAATGGTTTTGCATCAATTGACTTAAATGCTGACTGATTTGTTTTTGGATAACCGCTTGTTCAGTATAGCTTTGTCCCGCTTTGGCAAAACGCTGGGCAATCAGGGATTTATTGAGATTCACAAACATGCTACCAATCGTTGTAGATCATCAGACTGAATCAGTGATGTTAATGAAATTCTGAGCCGCGCGCTATGCTGCGGCACAGTGGGAGGACGAACAGGCATCGCATAAAAACCATGTTGCTGTACGCTTTGAGATTTTTCTACCGCTGTTTGGCTTGCTCCGACAATAATCGGCACGATATGGCTGGTCGATGGACTATGATAACCTTTTGCGACAATTGCCGATTGTAAATCCTGACTGATCTTGTGCAAATGTAAGCGTTCGCTTTTGGCTGCCATGACTTTTTTAAAGATAAAATCCGACCATGCGATATTGATCGGCGGCAAAGCGGTACTAAAAATCAATGGACGCATAGTGTTGATCAAATAGCTGCGAATTATTGGATCACAAATCAGATAGCCGCCCACTGATGCACAGGCTTTTCCAAAGGTACCGACCAGTAAATCAATATCAGCCATCACGTTATATTGCTCAGCACAGCCCAAACCCTGCTCACCGCGAACACCGATCGCATGTGCTTCATCCACATACAACATGACCTTATCAAAACCATGCTTGATTTGAACCAATGCAGCCAAATCCGTTTCATCACCATCCATACTAAAAATACTTTCAGTCACCACAATAATGCGTTCAATGTCGGCATCATCATGATATTTTTCAATGAGCTGAGTTAAATGCTGTAGATCATTATGCCGATAACGTACATATTTGGCAGAGGATAAGCGAATGCCATCAATCATACTGGCATGTACTAGTTTATCCGCTAAAATCAGCGTTTTATCATCACTTAAAGCGGGTAAAATCCCGATATTCATATGATAGCCGCTATTAAACAATAGCGCTGCACGACCTAAAAATGCCTGACTTAAATTCGCTTCAAACTGTTCATATTCCTCAAAATTACCTGTCAACAAGCGTGAAGAAGACGAACTAAAATAACGGCGCTGAATGGGTTGCTGATCTAAAAACTCTTCGCGAAGCTGAGTGTTGGCAGCTAAGCCCAAATAATCATTGGAGGAAAGATTGAGCATCTTTCTTCCTGTAATCTCAATATAAGCGCCGTGTTGCTTATTGGCGGTAAACTGGCGTAAATTTCCAGTCTGTTTAAGCTGATCAAGCTGCTGTTGATAATGATCAAGCAATGCCATGTTTCACCTCAACTTGCATCTGTTGTACCACTTCAATCAGTTGCCTTAGCAAGAAATCGAGTTCATCGTGAGAAATGACATACGGTGGCATCACATACACCAATTTACCAAAAGGCCTCACCCAGATCCCACGCTCAACAAACTGCTGTTGCAAGGTTTTCATATCGACATTGAACTTGAGCTCCACCACCCCAATCGCCCCTAAAATACGTACATCTGCCACGTATTCCAATGCAGACAAAATCTGTAATGATTGTAATTGTTCAGATATCCGTTGAATATTGGTTTGCCAATCCTGTTCGAGCAATAACTGAGTACTTCTCAAGGCAACGGCACAGGCCAAAGGATTCGCCATAAAAGTGGGGCCATGCATAAAAACACCAGCTTCACCAGCACTAATGGTTTCAGCAATCTGCCTAGTCGTAAGCGTGGCTGATAAAGTCATATAGCCACCTGTCAGTCCTTTACCAATACACATAATATCGGGCTCAACCTGTGCATGTTCCCACGCAAACAGTTTTCCAGTACGACCAAAGCCTGTGGCAATTTCATCAAAAATCAGCAGTAACTGATATTGGTCGCACAACTTGCGGAGCTGTTTTAAATATTCTGGATGATAAAAGCGCATACCACCCGCGCCCTGTACAATCGGTTCAATAATAAATGCAGCTAACTCATGATGATGCAGTTTTAAGATTTGCTCCACTTCATCAAGTTCATGCGGATTCCATTCACCATCAAAACGACTTTGCGGCTCAGACACAAAAATACGTTGCGATAAACTATTTCCAAAAATCTGATGCATGCCCGTGACAGGATCACAAACCGACATGGCATTCCATGTATCGCCATGATAGCCAGAACGTGTCGTAATAAAATTAGTCTTTTGTTTGAGGGTTGTGTCCGATTCGACTTTTGATGACCCTGCTTTTGATGACCAATACTGAACCGCCATTTTCATGGCGACTTCCACCGCAACTGAACCTGAGTCGGCATAAAAAATTTTATCCAGACTGGGCGGCGTGATTTTGAGTAGTAATTTTCCCAGTTCAATTGCAGGCTCATGGGTGAGACCACCAAACATGATATGTGCCATATGGTCGAGTTGACGCGTCACAGCAAGATCGAGTTCAGGATGATGATAACCATGAATTGCACACCACCATGAAGACATGCCATCAATCAACTGACGACCATCTTCAAGTTCAATGGTTACGCCATAGGCACGTTTGACTTTAAAGGTAGGCAATGGATGAAGCATGGAGGTATAAGGATGCCAGATATGCTCCAAATCAAACTGATCACTCATCCATTGACTCCATTGATGTACCTTTTCAATATGAAACTACATATTAAACGTGCAGACTTTGAAAATATATTGCGATAAACACCATTTCGTTTAAAGCTTAAACTGATGATTCAATAAATTTCGTAATTTCATCGCAAGTTTTTTCGACCTGAATAAATGGAAAACTATGTGCAGCATTTTTAAGTGTTACAATCTGAATTGATTTTGCATTAATCTTCTGCATATCTTGCACAATTTCGCGAGGAACTAGCGCATCATAATCTGCAAAGAGATGAAGCTGCCGACCTGTATAATTTTTTAAGATTTCAACCAGATTAAATTGTTCTAGTATCGCTAAACCTTGTTTTAATAGCGACATGGGCTGCGCATGCAACATGGTTTGCATCGTATTAAAATCAGATTTAGCTGTTTCAACACCTTTGGTCACCAACAAACCAAAACGCTTTAGAATCGTAATCGGATCATGCTCAAAAGACTGCTTAAACTGATGAAAATCATCTACCGACATCGCATGTCGCCAATTTTCATGTGCTACAAAACTTGGATTAGAGGCCATCGTAATTAAAGTCTTGTTTTGACCTGTCTTAAGAGCAACGTCATGCACCAAGCGCATGGCTAACTCGCCCCCCAATGACCATCCTGCAATTACATCAAATTTGATAGCTTGTTCTACCTGTTGCGCTAAAACCTGCTCATCTAGCGCATTAAAAATATTACTGAGTTCAACGGTATAGTCTTGTTGTTCAAGTAACTGTTTTAAGGGGTTTAATAGCTTTTCACCGCCACCCCATCCTGTAATGAGAAGAATACGTTGTTTCAATGTCTTACTCTGTGCCTTTCATTTGAAAAAGTATAACCATTTTTATTCGGTGATTTGATTGCGGGGTTGCTCATTATTGTCCAGATCAAGTAACAAATTTGCAGGAATCACTTTTTCCCAACAGTCTCGTTTAAATTGTTGATGAACTTGATCAATCTCAAAAGGACTGGTTTTAGCCATTTGTTGCGCTTTAACTAAATCGACGGCTCGCATATAAGCAATTAAATAATCCTGCCCTTCGATCTGAACATGAAACCATGATTCAACTGTAACACCTTCGGCTTGAAGCGTTTCAATCGCTTCAACTTTGCGCTGCTCAAACTGTTGTTGCCATGTTTTAACCTTTGACCATGTATTGGGTTTTAATTTAATCAGTGCTGCGCCAACGTCCATTGATCTTCTTTCACTTTATTTATTTTGATTGATCTAATATGCATAGACGGAATCACAAAAGCAAAAATTTCTTAGTACATTTCAAAGTTGATTTTGTTAAACTGGGATTTAGGCTTTTCCAATGGGCTTTTGAATAAACATGAAAATGACGCGCACAATAACAATATTGAGAACAGGCTTAATCAGTCTCTGTTTAACCACAGGACTGATCAATTTCACACATGCTGCCAATGAGGTATTTTCAAAATCCAGTACAGATCAAAAACAATGGGTGGGTCAGCCTGCACCTGAGTTTCGATTACAGGATCAAAATGGAATCTGGCACGAATTAAAAGATTTTCGAGGCAAGTGGCTGGTTTTGTATTTTTACCCCAAAGATGACTCTCCTGGTTGTACCCAGGAAGCCAATCGCTTTAAAGCGCTTTCTTCGCAATTTACACAATCGAATGCCGTGGTCATGGGCGTAAGTCTGGATGATGTTGCCTCACATAAGAAATTTTCAGACAAATTAGGACTCACGTTTCCCATTCTGGCAGATAGTGATCATCAGTTAGCCGAAAAATTTGGCATTGTGCGAAATATGGGGATTATGAAAATCGCCAAAAGAGAAAGTTTTTTAATTGACCCGAAAGGTACTGTGGTCTATCACTACACCAGCGTCAACACTCAAACGCATGCTGATGAAGTGCTTAAAGATGTAAAACGTTTACAGCAAAAACCATAATGTCAAAATGAAAAACTCAGCCGAAGCTGAGTTTTTTAATCTTACATCTGTGATTGAATATAATTTTGTAAGCCCATCAATTCAATCAAACGTAACTGTTTTTCTAACCAGTAAGTATGATCTTCTTCAGTATCTGACATTTGTGAACGGAGCATATCACGGCTGACATAGTCCCCTTTTTCCTCACACAATTTCACGCCATCTGCCAATTTCTGACGAACATGATATTCAAGCGCCAAATCTGCTTTGAGGCAAGATACAACATCTTCACCAGTGACAATATCATCACGGTTCATGTTGGGCTTGCCTTCGAGGAATAATACACGGCGAATAATCGAATCCGCATGTGCAGCTTCTTCTTGCATTTCATGATCGATACGTTCATAAATTTTGCTTAAACCCCAATCCTCATACATACGTGAATGGATCAGGTATTGATCACGGGCAGCCAGTTCGCCACCGATCAACATATTTAAATAGTCTATGACTTCTGGATTGCCGCGCATTTGTAATTCTCCTCTCGAATATGAATATTATGGTCAAGTTTAAAAATGATTGCAAAGTAAAAATGATGTAAGTTTATGATTTTTATAAAATTAAAATGAGAAACATACGCATTTACAGTTTTAATTGGAAAAATTATTGTGAAAAAATAAATGTTTGCACCGTTTTAAGAGAAAAATTTCTTCAAAATTGCATTCGTTTCTTGTTTTTTTATTTTGTAACTAAAGACAATGCTTCTTATTTCATCTGTTTTCATGAAAATATATGTTGCACCTGATTGTATATTTCTGAAAATTTCGTTAAATAAAATAGAGCAAAAACCCTAATAGGCCGCAAAATGAATAAGAACACACCGATTTTAGTGACGGGTGCTACAGGCTATGTAGCTGGTTGGATTATTGAACGTTTACTCATGCAAGGTTATATCGTACATGCAACTGTGCGTGACCCGTCTAAAAAAGAAAAACTACAGCATCTCACCGAAATTGCAAAAAAATCATCCGGGCAAATTTATTTTTTTAAAGCCGATTTATTGACCCCCCGTGCTTTTGACGAGGCCATGAAGGCTTGTGAAATTGTGATTCATACTGCATCTCCTTTTGTGATCAGCAACTATAAAGATGCGGTGAAAGATATTATTGAACCTGCGGTCAACGGTACCATCAATGTCCTTGAAACAGCCAATCGAACGACAACAGTCAAACGTGTTGTGGTGACATCAAGTATTGCCGCAATCTGTGGAGATGCCATCGAAATTGAAGACACAGCCAACCATGAATTTGATGAAAGTCATTGGAATAACAGTAGTAGTGAGACACATCAACCTTATTCTTATTCCAAAGTCGCAGCAGAACGTAAAGCATGGGAAATGGCAGAGCAGCAGGATCGCTGGTCGCTAGTTTGTATCAATCCCGCTTTGGTCATGGGACCTTCTCTTACACCTGCTACACAATCTGGCAGTGTTGAGCTATTGGAAAAGTTTGGTGATGGAACACTTTTATTTGGTGCCCCTGAAATCTGGATGGGAATTGTTGATGTCCGTAATGTTGCAGATGCCCATGTTGCAGCTGCATTTTCTTCAACGGCAAATGGACGTTATATTATCTCAGGAGGAACTTTAAGCTTTCTCGAAATGGGAAAAATATTGACTCAGCGTTTCGGTTATCGTTATCCATTCCCGCACTTCACGGTTCCTAAAGCAGTTTTCTCTTTATTCGCACCGCTGTTTGGTCAATCTCGTAAATTTGTACAGCGTAATGTTGGCTATCCTGTTTATTTCAGTTCAAAACGCAGTCAGGAAGAACTTGGTATCGAATATTTAGATATTCAGCAAAGTCTTTGTGAACATTTTCAGCAATTGCTGGATGATGGTCTGATTAAAAAACGGGGATAATGCCAATGTGAATAGAGAGCACGCGACATCACCATCAAGATAAATAAGACAACAGATACCCACCAGCCTGAACGTTCACCTTAATCCAGATGAACGCATCCTGGCATAATGAGTCACAGCATATTAATTGTTGTATTGCGCCAAAAACTCTAAAAACTCCTGTTCGTTCATGACACGAATGTCAAGTTTTTCGGCTTTATCAAGCTTACTCCCTGCTTTTTCGCCAGCAACCACACATTTGGTTTTACTGGAAACACTGCCACTGACACGCGCCCCCAGAGCTTGTAAGCGCTGTGTCGCTTCATCACGCCCCATACTAGACAATGTGCCGGTCACTACCCAACTTTCACCATTTAATGGCTGACGCGTTGGAGCAGTCGGTGCATCCCAATGAATACCAGCAGCCAATAAACGATCAAGTACTTCAATGTTATGCGGAGCCAAAAAGAAATCAAAAATCCATTCGGCAGTAATCTCACCCACATCTGGTGTTTTTTTCAAGGCTTCAATATCGGCATTTTTTAATGCATCAAAAGTTTGAAAAGTATTGGCCAGCATTCGCGCAGTGGTTTCCCCAACACCACGAATTCCAAGTGCGTAGATAAACCGCGCCAGCGTGGTTTTTTTACTGGCTTCAATCGCATCCATCAAGTTCTGAACGGACTTTTCTCCCATTTTTTCAATACTGAGTAAAGTCTCGCGATGTTCGTGCAAATGATAAATATCTGCGACATCTTTTAAGAGATTCAAATGCAATAAAGACTCAACCCAGCGGTCGCCCAAGCCTTCAATATCCATCGCCTTACGAGATACAAAATGCCGAATCGCTTCAATCCGTTGTGCAGCACAATATAATCCACCAGAACAACGTGCCAAAGCCTCACCTTCTGGCATTACCACAGGAGAGGAACAGACTGGACAGTTTTCTGGTAATTGAACGATTTGTGCATCGCTCGGACGAAACTCTGGCCAGACTCGTTCAACTTTAGGAATCACATCGCCACTACGATACACACTGACCTGATCACCTACACGCACATCCAGACGATGAATTTCTCCAATATTATGCAAGGTCACATTGGATACCGTTACACCACCCACTAACACAGGCTGCAAACGCGCCACGGGGGTCAATGTTCCCGTTCGACCAACTTGCCAATCAATATTTTCAACTGTCGTACGGGCAATTTCGGCAGGAAATTTATAAGCTGTCGCCCAACGTGGTTCACGACTTAAAAACCCAAGTTGCTGTTGTTGTTTCAGATCATCGACCTTGATGACCATACCATCAATTTCAACGGTTAAATTTGGGCGTTCCTGTTGAATTTGCTCATAACGCTGCTGCACTTCTTCAATCGATGAACATAAAAATTGGCGTTCAGCGATTTCAAAACCCAACTGTGTTAACCAATGCAGACTTTCATGCATGCTCGCCAATCCATGATGCGGCTCACATTGCGCAATCCCATAGGCATAAAAAGCCAAGGGGCGTGATGCTGCAATATTCGGGTCAAGCTGTCTTAAGCTTCCCGCTGCTGCATTACGTGGATTGGCAAAAGTTTTTTCACCTTTGGCTTCATTGGCGGCATTTAAGCGCTCAAAACCCTGTTTGGGCATGAGCACTTCGCCGCGAACTTCCAGTAAGCGCGGGATTTCAACAGGATTATGACTTAGAAACTTCGGTAAATTACGAATGGTTTTAACATTTTGGCTGATGTCTTCGCCAGTTTCACCATCCCCCCGAGTCACCCCTCGGATCAAAACGCCATTTTCATACCACAGGGAAATCGCCAGACCATCCAGTTTCAGCTCAACATCGTATTGAACCTGTTGATTGGGTAAGCGTTCCTCAATTCGACGGGCAAAGGCAAACAGTTCTTCCTGATTAAACACATTGCCTAAAGACAGCATCGGTACGGCATGGGTCACCGTTTCAAATTTACTCAATGCCTGACCACCGACTTTATTGGTGGGAGTGTCGGGTTGTAATAGCTCAGGATATTGCTGCTCTAAAGCTTTTAACTGATGAAATAGCTGATCATATTCATTGTCACTAATACTCGGTTGATCCATCACATAATAAGCATGATTATGTTTTGCAATCAGTTGAATTAATTGACGCATTTGCGCAATGACATCGCTATTCTTCAGCATAAAAACTCACCATATAAAAGGGCGGAAAATCCGCCCAGAGTTGCAACGACTATGCGTTGCAATAAAAGCACTATAAAAGGGGTTCAATTGGAACCGTTAAGCAGTTTCCTGCGTTGAACGATAGTCAATCACATGATGACGCCAATGTTCTTTCAGTTGTGGGGTAAATTCCAGATTATTTTCATCAAAGACTTTGCCGTCCACTTCCCGTGCGATTAATCCTGCAATACTGGTCATCATATCGAAGCCTTTTAAAGCATCCTGATGTGGCAATGCAAGGAAAAATGCCAACCCTTGTACCTGTTCGCTTGATAAAGTTTCAAGATCAAACCCAGCAGGCCCATTATCAGTCATGCGTAATACTGAAAACATCAGTGGACTTGGTTCATCTGTTTTATCGTAACGATGGAAACATGCCATTTCCCCAAAACGCAAACCGTATTTGAGCAATACTTTTAAGGTCTTATCACCTGACAATGCACGACGAGGGTTCGGATATACATTCAGTGCCACAATTTCTTGCGCTGTGGCCAGAGCACTTTCATCATCGAAAAGCTGCTGTTCGTGTAAATGCACATCCAGTAAGTTACTTTCGCCATCAAACTCAGCAATCGTTGCTGCTTCTATTTCTGGATTAAGCTGAAATTCATCGATTTTTTTGGCATGTTGAACTTGCGCCTCATCAGCTTGCACAGCAATATTAGCTTGGTCAAGCTCTTGATCAGGAGCAGGAACGGCTTCAACAACATCGACTACAGTCACTTGCTGTTCTAACGGTTTTTCAATCTTGAGGGTGGTCTCTTCCGTCTTGAAGTCAACAGATGCCATTTCTTTATCCAGCTTATCCTCACTCAGTTCAGGCGAAGTCAATGTTTTCGCCGCCTGATCTTCGAGAGTTTCTGGGATATCCTGCAAAGCTGGCTCTTTACGCTCTGATTCTTGAGCTGTTATTTCTACAGGTGTTTCAGCAGGCAATTGATCACGCACATGTCGTGGAATGATCGGCTGATTACTCTCAGGATCAATATGTAATGCACTTTCTAATGAGGGTTCGGTTGGAGCAGGTTTTCTAAGAACCATTCTTAAACCGACAATCATGATAATAATGGCGGCGACTATGCCCACAATAGTGGTAACTTCCATACTATGACTCCGTAACTAACCCATATTCTTTTGCTTGTTCCAAATTAACAGTAACCAGTTTTGAGGTACCAGGTTCAGGCATGGTTACCCCTAGTAAATCGGTCGCCATTGTCATTGCAAGTTTATTATGTGTAATGTAAATGAATTGCACCTGTTCAGAAAGCTCTTTTACCAAATTACAAAACCGTTGCACATTGGCATCGTCTAACGGCGCATCAACTTCATCCAAGACACAAAAAGGTGCGGGATTCAGCCGAAAAATTGCAAACACTAAAGCCAGCGCCGTTAATGCTTTTTCACCACCTGACAATAACGCCAATGAACTGTTACGTTTTCCAGGTGGGCGTGCCATTAGTTTTACACCTGATTGCCAGTCATCTTCAAGACTTAAACTCGCTTCTCCCCCACTAAATACTTTAGGAAATAATTCCTGAAGCTCGGTATTGACCTGATCAAAAGTCGTCATAAATAACTTTCTGGTTTCCTGATCAATACTTTTCATGGCATCTTTGAGCTGCGATACCGTATTTTCCAAGTCTTGAATCTGGTGGCTAAGCTCTTCAAAACGTTGCGATACTTCTTGATATTCTTCAGATGCAGCAAGATTGACTGCACCCAATTTTTCAAATTGCCGTTGTGCTTTTTCCAGACTTTGTTGATGTTCTGTTAAATGAAGTTTTAAGCCAAGAATAGGTTCACTACCCAAACCCTTAAGCTGTTCCTGAAAATGTTCCAGATCAGATTTCGCCGCTTGCCAACTCAAACGTTTTTGTTCCAGTTGATCGCGCAGTTGTTCATCACGTTGTTGGGTTTGATGACGCTGCTCGGTCAAATGCTGCTGTTTTTCCTGTAGGCTATTCAGTTCAATCTGCCATTCAGTCCAACTTTTTTTAAGCTTTTCGGTTTGTTGAAATTGTTCAGAAAACTCGGACTCAAGTATAGGCAACTCTAACTGAATCGGATCGACAAATTTCTTTGCCTGTTCTATTTGTCCAATTATCTGGCGATATTGCGTTTTTAAAAAACTGAGATCTTTCTCAAGTAGTTCGATCTGCTGTTGCGTTTGTGCAACGCCACGACGTGCATTTTCACGCTCTTGTTGCTGCTGTTGCAGTTGCTGCTGCTGATCATCCAATTGTTCCGCTAAAGTTTCGAGCTGAAATTGTTGGGTTTTATATGCTGGCAAACTGGCTTCAAGTTTTAAATTTAAGGCGTGTAAATCAATATCCAGATCATCACGCTGCATAGCATCATCTTCAAGCTGAACTTCCAGTTGTTTTAATTGTTCATGTAGTTGTTGCTTTTGCAACACAAAAGCCTGCGCCGCACTTTGGTATTTGGTGATACTGAGTTCAAGTTGTTGCTGTCGCTGTTGCTGTTGTTTCGACAGATGTTTGTATTGTTGAATTTGCTCAAGCTGTATATTGAGTTGCTGTTGTTGCGCAGAATTTCTTAGTTCAAGTTGCTCAAGTTCTGGTTCCAAGCTTGCAAGAAGCTGTACAATTTCATCTAGTCGAATCCGATGACTCAACACCCCACTGCTTTGGCTGTCTTCATCATAATCCAGTGCAATCACCCAATCCTGCCCGACATGATAAGCATCCAACGTCACGATGCTCTGTCCAGATTCAAGCTGCGTCTGCAACGCTAAAGCCTGATTCAAATCATCTGCCAACCAGATATTTTGCCATAGCGATAACTGCGGGGTTTTAATCCAGTTCGAAAATGGCATTAATGTCAATTGGGATGATTTTTTAGAAAGCGCTGAGGCTTTAATTTGCCGTGCAAGTTGCGGTTCAAAAGTGGCATTCTGTTCCAGATAACGGGCGTTCATCCATTGGCTGAGTAATTTTTCAATCAGACTGGCATGCGCTTTGCCTGTTTCCGTTAACTGCAACACCGACATCAAACGTAGAGTATCCGATTGTTTCGGACTTTGTTTTGCCACCAATTGATTGAGATTTTTTTGTTCCGCCTGCAACACTTGTATTTGATTGTTGTGTTGTTGAATTTCACTCTTGAGTTGATTGTGCTGTTGTTGCTGCAACTGTAATTGCTGTTCGGCCTGTTCAATCTGCTGTTCAAGCATCACCATTTGTTGCGTTAACTCAAGCAATTGTTGTTCGAGATGTTGCAACTCATCATCCTGTACTTGCGCCGCGATTTGCAAGCTTTGAGTGTCCAGTGTGTGCTTCTGTTGTGTGAGGCGTTCTATACTTTTGCTCAGTTGCTCAAGTTGCAACGACATCTGGTTTTTCTGTTGTTGTTGCTTGTCGACTTGCTGCCGAATATGATTGAACTGCTCTTGCGCCTGTTGGTGTTGAGATTTTAAATCCTGATAATGATTTTCACTGTGTTGGCTATTGGCCTCAAAAGTATTTAAATGTTCTGTGTGCTCATCCAATTGCGTCAATAAGTTTTCAAGCTGTAGCTCGTTCAGTTGTAGGCGTTCTTTGGTTTGAGATTTTTGTTGTTCTAGCTGAGTTAAAGTCGTACTATTTTGTTGATACAAACTTTGTTTCTGCTCCAGCGTCATTTTCAATTCAGCCAGTTTTTTCTCAGCCTGTTGCCATTCATGTTGGAGCGGAGTCGATTGTTGAATCAGCTTTTGAAATAAGGCACTACTGGCTTCAAGATCGTGTTCAATGGTATTTAATTCAGAGCGAACCAGTTTAAACTCTTCTCCCAAAGCGGTCATTTGCAGCGTATATTCTTGCTGGAGCTGACTTGACTGTGCAGATTGAAACGACAAGATTTCGATTTTTAAAGTTCTAATTTGCTGTTCAAGCTGTTTGTAAAGAACCGCTGCCTCAGACTGGCGTTTGAGTGTTTTGAGTTGTGATTTGAGTTCTAAGGCAATATCTTCCAAACGCGACAGATTTTGTTCGGTATGCTCTAAGTGCTGTAAAGTTTCACGACGACGTGCCTGATAACGTGAAACTCCTGCGGCTTCCTCGATAAACACCCGCATTTCTTCAGGTTTGGCATCGACCAAACGGTTAATCATGCCCTGCTCAATAATGGCATAAGAGCGTGGCCCTAAACCTGTTCCTAAAAAAATATCGGTAATATCACGACGTCGGCAGCGTGTTCCATTTAGGAAATATTCAGATTTTCCATCACGATTGACCTGACGTCGTACCGCCAGTTCATGATAGGCATTATAAGCACCGCCCAATTTACCATAGGTATTGTCAAAACGCAGCTCAACACTGGCCACACTGACGGGTTTACGTTTTGCAGTTCCAGTAAAAATCACGTCCTGCATGCTGCCGCCACGTAATTGACGGGCGCTAGATTCGCCCATCACCCAGCGAATCGCATCAATCACATTGGATTTGCCACAGCCATTCGGACCAACCACTGCGGTACGGTTGGCCTTAAATTGTAAAGTGGATGAGTCCGCAAATGACTTAAAGCCTGCAAGTTTTAAACTGCTTAAACGCATAATGTCCTGATCAAAAGTTTTTTTTATTTGCCCAAGATATTTCAATCATCTAGTTTCTATCATCTGATTTCAATGTTTTGGACACAGTCGAATCTCGATAACAGGCTATTTTAAAATGAATGCGGTTGAATAGGGATTTTTTTTAGGCTGAAGTTGAACAATTTTATCCAGAAATAGGACGATAAGCTAAAATATCGTCAAATTTTTAGATCATTTAAGATCGGCATTCTATTTGTGTAACCGATTCAATCACATTAACGACGAGAACGACGCGCCCAAGCCAACTCAATTTGTTTCATTCGAGTCAGGGAATCCAGTACCAAATTTCGTAAATGACGACAAAAATCTTCCATGAATAGCGTTGCCTGATGTGATTTTCGGATCAAAATTGCATCTGCGACCAATTTAAACAATGCTAAAGATTCTTGTAATTCACGACGTGACGTATTCAACGTCAAAAAGTAGCTACGGCGTAATGAAGGCAATAACTCCTTATAAAATTTCATCAAATAAGGATTTGCCACCATATCATGCTGCACCGCCAGATATTGAAAAATACCATCATAAAATTTTT
Organism: Acinetobacter ursingii DSM 16037 = CIP 107286; assembly: GCF_000368825.1. GTDB lineage: Bacteria > Pseudomonadota > Gammaproteobacteria > Pseudomonadales > Moraxellaceae > Acinetobacter > Acinetobacter ursingii. The sequence continues at coordinate 1,035,174 of NZ_KB849717.1, forward strand.
CAGTGTCGCCTGCCTTGACCTGCTCAGCTAAATGTTCCATAAGCTGTTGCAGTTGCTCAGCCTCATGTACACGCCACGTTTCACTAATGCGTTGCACAATATGACCCAACACCAACACATTGGTATCGAACAAAGCTTTGACTTGTTGAGAAGACATTTCAGAAACAATCGCGCCACGACGTGGATAGATATGAATCAAGTGAGTGCGTTCCAGTAGCAATAACGCTTCACGGACAGACCCTCGACTCACGTCCAATTCTTTGGCGATACGCAACTCTTGAATGCGCTCACCTTCAACCAGTTCACCCGTAATAATCTGATCGCTAATATGTTTTGCAATTTGCTCCGACAGGCTCTCTGTCTCTTCAAGTTTCATGAATCACCTGTTTCTGATTTTTACGTTGGCGTTCCGCTGCCATTTATTGTGATTGTTTTAACTGATTCTAGGGATTGCTGACTATGTCATTGTCTAACAATTTTATTGCATTTTGAGCCAATTCGATATTCAAATCATCGGAAATATCATGCGATTTATCAATTCCTCAGCCACTAAATTCATCATTTAAAATCATCATTTAAAGCTGGATTTTAGTGACTTGGAATGGATGATCTTATGTGCTTTTATTGAATGAATCCCTGATAAATAAAATAAGTTCCAACGACGGTGAGTAAGCAAGCAAAACATTTTTTCAGCATGGCAGGTGACAACATATGCGCGACTTTTGCACCCAGTTTTGCGGTGATAAAACTCATAATACTAATGCCTAAAAATGCATAAATATGGATATAACCAATGGCATTGGGAATATGAATATGCTGCTTTATACCAAACCACATAAAGCCGACTGCACCCGCAACCGCAATCGGTAAACCACATGCAGCAGAGGTGGCGACTGCTTTTTGCATGACCACGCCATTACGATTTAAGTAAGGTACAGTCAGACTTCCACCTCCAATCCCAAAAATCGCCGAGGCAATCCCAATGCCGCCACCTGCAAGCATTTGCATCGGCGCTGAAGGCAAGTGTCGTGTTTCATCCACGATCACGTGGGCACCTTTAAACATTCGATACGCCACCCAAATCGCAAAAATTCCAATGATGATTTGCAGATTTTGTCCAGACAAAAGATCGGCAATGCCCGCTCCTAAAAAAGAACCAATCATCAGACCCGGTGCCAGATTGCGAAATACCTGCCATAACACCGCACCGCGTTTATGATGAGCCATCACCGAACTGATTGAGGTCACAATAATGGTCGCCAGAGAAGTTCCTAGCGCCATATGCATAATGACCGCGGGATCATAATGAAGCTGGGTAAATACAATATAAAGAATCGGGACAATAATTAATCCACCGCCCACACCAAACAAGCCCGCAGCAAATCCAGCGATTGCACCAATGGCTAAATATATGATTAACTCCATACCTGATTTTCCAACTTTATAAAACTGAACATGGATGCAGAAACTCGTCAACTACGACAACGCTTAAGCGATGCTGGACAAGTGCCTGACATTGTTATTTTGAAACAAACGACCACATCGACCAATGACGATGTCCGTGAATTGGCTCAAAAAAATATTTCGTCCATTTTGATCTGTAGCGAAACCCAGACGCAAGGGCGTGGGCAACATCAACGAGTATGGATTTCCCCAAAAGGCAATATTTATCTCAGCACACTCATCAACTCACAGACACCTTTAGACGGTCGTTTAGCGCTTGAAGTTGCATTGAATATTTTGCAAATGCCAAAGCTACAGGGTCTAAATCTGCAAGTCAAATGGCCGAATGATTTATATAGCCAACAAGGCAAATGGGGCGGAATTTTAGTTGAACCATTATCAACACATCAGGCCATCGTTGGAGTGGGTATCAATTTGTTTACCCCTGAATCACAAGATCCATTACAACCCATCAGCTCACTCACTGATTTTGGTCTAAACGATCTTGATCGTATGGAAGTCATTGCACAGCTTTATCTGGCCATTCAGCAAGCCGCGCAATGGTTTGAGCATGGCTGTTACAATCTTGCAGAACGGTTCAATCATCATGCCGCATTTATGCAGGAATTGGTTCATTTTGAACATCATCAAGGACAAGTGACAGGTCATTTTGAGGGCATTAATCAGGAAGGCGCTGTTCTTATTTCAACGGATGGACAACAACAGGCATTCTATCAGGGTCGGATGCGTCGCATTGCAGTTCAGGATAACCAAATATGAAACAACTTTGGTTAGATGTAGGAAATACTCGCCTTAAATACTGGATTACGGATTCAGATCAGATCATTGAACATGCTGCCGAATTACATTTACAGTCCCCTGCCGATTTATTACTCGGTTTAATTCAACATTTTAAAACCCAAAAATTGCAGCAAGTAGGAATATCTTCGGTACAAGATCAAGTCAATAATCTGCGTATTCAGACCATTCTGAGTCAATTGGGTATTCCCGTGATCTTTGCACGGGTGCATGAGGAATACGCAGGCTTACGCTGTGGTTATGATCATCCAGAACAACTGGGGATTGATCGCTGGTTACAGGTTTTGGCACTGGCAGAACCCGATCAACATTTTTGTATTATTGGTTGTGGAACCGCTTTAACGATTGATTTGAATAAAGGTTTGCAACATTTGGGCGGTTATATTCTGCCAAATTTATATTTGCAACGTGACGCCCTCATTCAAAATACCAAAGGTATTAAAATCCCTGACTCAGCATTTGATAATCTTGAACCAGGTACAAATACGGTGGATGCAGTACATCATGGTATTTTATTGGGGCTATTAAGTGCTATTGAACATATTTTAAAACAATCACCAAGACAATTGGTACTGACTGGCGGTGATGCCCCTCTGTTTGCCAAGTTTTTGCACAAATATCAGCCTCGTGTTGAGGAAGACTTGTTGCTCAAAGGCTTACAACGTTATGTCGCTTATGATTCGCTGAGCAAAGGACGTAATACATCCCAAAGTTGAGGAAAGGCTGTATAACCATCTTCCTGCATAAAATGTCCTGCCTGTTTGATTTCTAATAGTTGTGCATTCAGGCGTTGTCCCAAACGAATGCTCAACGGCGGCGGGACAAAAGGATCATTACTCGATAAAAAAACATAACGGCGTAGAATCTTTTGGCGTAGTAATTTATCGTCCAATCGTTGTGACTCGATAAAAGTATCGAGCTCAGGGATTGCTTTGAGTTTTTCAGTAAAGCCTGAGACAAAGATGCCTGCTGCGATTGATGAATGTTGAAGGGATTTACTCAAAAAATTTAAACTCGATAGACAGCCTAAACTATGTGCCACAATAATGGTATTTTCATCAAGTACGCTACACTGTGCATTTAAACATTCCTGCCAAACTTCTGGATCGGGATGTGCCGAATCGGCTAAAAAAATCCGTTCGGCTGTAGCGCCTGCTTGCTGGATATGTTGTTCGAGCCAAATAAACCAGTGATCTTCAGGCACGGCTCGATAACCGTGAATAATATAAACATTTTTCATTTTTATTGTTCCCCAATACCCAATATTTTTTATTTAATTGATTCAGTTTAAAGGACACATCACCTGAAAAAAGTAGTGATTTTGTTGTGATAAAAAAAGGCGCATCAAGCGCCTTTAGTGGTATGGAAAGAATCCATTATTTTTTATCGTCATTGCCGCCGAACAATGGTCCCATACCACCGCCGCCGCCAAATTGTTTCTGCATACCACCTAATGAACGTAACATTTTGCTCATGCCTGATGGATTGGCAAATTTCTTCATCATTTTGGCCATTTGGCTGTGCTGTTTCAGCAGTTTATTAATCTCGGAAACATCCATACCACAACCTGCCGCAATACGTTTTTTACGGCTTGGGTTAATAATATCTGGATGCTTACGTTCTTTGGGTGTCATTGACTGAATAATGGCTTCCATTTTCTTGACTTGCTTTTCAGGATTAGCCTGCTCAATCGCCTGCTGAATACCTGAATTACTCATGCCTGGAAGTTTATCCAGAAAGCCCATCATGCCGCCCATTTTTTTCATTTGCTCAAATTGCATTAACATGTCTTCCAAATTGAAAGACCCGCCTTTTTGCAATTTTTTCGCCATTTTCTCGGCTTTTTCTTTGTCGATTTTGCGTTCGACTTCTTCGACTAGTGAAAGCACATCGCCCATGCCGAGAATACGCTGCGCGACACGTTCTGGATGGAATGGCTCAAGTGCATCGAGCTTTTCACCCATACCCAAGAACTTGATCGGCTTACCCGTAATCGCACGAACTGAAAGTGCTGCACCACCACGCGCATCACCATCGGTTTTGGTCAGAATGACGCCCGTCAAAGGCAAAGCATCATTAAAGGCTTTGGCGGTATTTGCCGCATCCTGACCTGTCATGGCATCGACCACGAACAGGGTTTCAGTTGGCTTGACCGCTGCATGTAATTCTTTGATTTCGCCCATCATGTCTTCATCGACATGTAAACGACCTGCGGTATCGACAATCAATACATCAGCAAATTTAATCTTTGCCTGCTCAATTGCACGATTGACAATATCAATCGGCTTTTCTGAAGCATCGGATGGAATAAAATCAGCACCGACTTCAGCGGATACCGTTTGTAACTGTTTAATTGCTGCTGGACGATAGACGTCCGCAGAAACAGTCATGACTTTTTTCTTTTGACGTTCTTTTAAGAATCGCGCCAGTTTTGCCGCAGTGGTGGTTTTACCCGCACCCTGCAAACCTGCCAGAAGTACAACCACAGGAGGTTTGGCAGATAGATCAAGGCTTTCATTGGCCTCACCCATCATTTTGGTCAATTCGTCATAAACGATTTTGACAAAAGCCTGACCTGGGGAAAGCTGAGTCATGACTTCCTGACCCAATGCCTGTTCCTTAACTTTCGCGATAAATTCACGAGTTACAGGTAACGCAACATCAGCTTCAAGAAGCGCCATACGCACTTCGCGTAAAGTATCTTTAATATTGTCTTCGGTCAGCTGCCCTGAGCCAGTAACATTTCTTAAACTCTGCGTGAGTCGTTCTGTTAAGGTATCAAACATTGCAAAATCCGCTAAAAATGGCCAGTTGCAAAAAAATCTTTCTCAAAATAGAAAATTTATGCATAGATGCTATAGGATACTGTAGTTCGCCGCGAATTTATATCTTATGTAGATGAATTTTAGGGTCTGATGATATTCATTTATAATTAACACTGAATGATCGAATGAAGCTCCAACTCCCGAATAAAGGTTTGACATGATTAGTCTTCCATTGGTTTACACCATTTTGGCACTCATCGCATATACCACCGCATTTTGGTATTTGTTTATGAGTCTGATGTCAAAACGTGAACCAAATCATTGGTTTCTAGGCTTGATATTGGCTTTAGGTCTCATCTTGCATGCAGGTGTGCTGTCTCAGGATATGCTCACACCAATGGGAATTAATTATGATGTGTTTAATCTGATGTCGTTTACATCAGGTTTGATGTTGGTCTTAAGTCTGATTTTTAGTACTTTTCGTCCCACGCTTGCACTTAATTTGATCGGGATTCCTGTCGCAGCGATGGGTTTGATTCTTGGATTTGTCTTTAGCCAACCCAATCAATTTATGGAGCAGCATTCGCTCGGGCTAGATTTACATATTATTTTATCTTTATCGGCTTATGCAGTTTTGCTGATGGCCACCATTCACTCTATTTTGATGTGGTTTCAAAATCAGGAACTGAAAAAGAAACAAAAAAGCCGTTTCTGGGTCAATTTATTGCCTTCTTTTCAGGCGATGGAATCCTTATTATTTGATTTACTACGAACTGGCTTTGTATTACTTACCGTTGCGTTATTGTTTGGCTTCTTTACCATTGATGACTTTTTCGGACAACATCTGGCGCATAAAACCGCGTTTAGTATCATTTCATGGTTTATTTACGGCGCGCTGTTGTTGGGTCATGCCAAATTTGGCTGGCGTGGAGAAAAGGCCATTCGTTTTACCTTAATCGGATTTATCCTGTTAGCGATTGGATTTATTGGCAGTAAATTTGTACTGGAAATGATTTTGCATCGTTAATTTTTAAATTTGCAGCGCAGACTAGACAGCGTTATACAGATGCCGTATAAACGCTGTTTTTATTTTCAGGTAATGTTGACGTGAAGCTAGTTCTTGCACCAATGGAAGGATTAACCGATCCAATTATGCGAGATGTGCTGACGCATACAGGCAGTTTTGACTGGTGCGTAACTGAATTTATTCGCGTCACAGAAAGCATTTTACCCGATCATGTCTATTATAATTATTGTCCTGAACTGCTCACCGATGGCAAAACGGCCGCAGGTACACCTGTCCATGTGCAATTTTTAGGAAATCATCCTGAAATGCTGGCGGCCAATGCAGCCAAAGTCGTAGAGCTAGGCGCACCTGCGATCGACCTAAATTTTGGCTGTCCTGCCAAAACCGTGAATCGGCATCGGGGTGGTTCGATTTTATTAGATGAACCCGATGTGGTGCACCTACTGGTCAAAGCCGTTCGGGATGCCGTCCCTGCACATATTCCTGTTTCTGCCAAAATGCGTCTGGGTTATCTGGATGAACACCATACGCTAGACAATGCCCATGCGATTGAAGATGCAGGTGCCAGTTGGCTTACCGTTCATGCCCGTACCAAAGCTGATGGTTATACCCCACCTGCTTATTGGGAAAAAATTCAGCCGATTCAAGATGCTTTAAACATCAATGTGATTGCCAATGGTGAGATTTGGAATAATGCCGATGCCAAAGCTTGCCGGCAGCAATCAGCCTGTCAGGATTTGATGATTGGACGTGGTGCAGTAACAACACCAGATTTAACCTTATGTATTCGCCAAAATAGAGATGAAGCATTGCTTTCTTGGCAAGATTTAGTCGAATTACAACTGCGTTTTGTCAACGGTGCATTTAAGACTGAAATTGGCATGGTCGGACGTTATAAGCAATGGCTTGGCATGATGAGCAAAGCTTATCCTGAAGCCAAAGCGCTCTGGAATGAGATCAAACGGCTGAAAACGCTAGACGAGATTGTGGGAAAATTACAATCTCATCCATAATCTCTCAAGTGTTTGATAAGGCTAACTATCTAAATCCATCTTAATGTGGCTGAGGTTTAGTTTCACGATCGGCCAGATAGCATTTTGAGAAAATCAATCTTAAGGCATAGACGATCGCCATCAGAAAAACCCCTAAACCAATATGCGGGGAAATGGCAGGAATACAAAAAATGATCAGCGCGGTAATCGGATATAACCAGCGTCTAACGCCTGATAAATAAGGTAATTCATTTAACAGCCAAAGACTGGTGGTATAACCGAGTAAAGTCGCAGCCACGATATATTGCATAAATTGAGCGCTAACTTCTGCACGACCTAAGGCCACATCTACCGCGGCGGCCAATGCTGCACCCACTGCCGCAACACTGATAAAAATAAAATAATGACCATAACCCCATAAAAATGCATGTTTGCTACTTTTGAGTAAATGATGCGCATCTCGATCAAAATATGCCCACCACATGGTGAACATCATCATCAAACCACCAACCATTAACAACATGATGTCGGTATGAACAATATGTGTGGCTAAATCATCTTGAATAGCTTTATAGCAAGCCACAACAGATTCACCCAATACAATAATCGTCAATAATGAATAACGCTCTGCAATATGATGGGGATGCCACGAGGTTGGATTGCCCCATTCTGCGAAGATTGGCACAGCTAACTCAAGCACCAGCAACAATATAAACAGCTCAAGGGTAAAATTGATGGGCGAAAAATGAAAAAGTAGCCATCCCATTTGCACAAAGATAATGCCAAATGCATAACGCAGTGCCACCGTGCGATGCGCAGGATCATGCTTCGCTGCCCGAAACCATTGACTGACCAAAGCCAAACGCATAATGACATAACCAATAATAATAATATCAAAATCCTGATGATGAAAAACATCAGGAATACCTGCCGCCATGATTAATGAGCCTGTAATCTGTACAAAGGTCATCAGCCGATAAAACACATCATCATTGTCATAAGCAGAAGCGAACCAAGTAAAATTCATCCATGCCCACCACAGAGCGAAAAAAACCATAAAGTAATATGGCAATGCGCTTCCTAGATGATTTTCAATGATCGCATGATGTAACTGCTGACCCGCCTCAGCAATGGCAACGACAAAAATCAGATCAAATAACAGCTCAAGAGGCGTCGCGACTCGATGATTTTCTTTGGGATCACGTGCAGCCACAGGACGCAGTGCTAAATGTTTTGAAGTTTTCAATAAGCCCATGGTTTAGATTTCTTTCTATTTTTTGTGATATCAGCCATTATTCTAAGCCAAATGGCACAGAAGGTTTAGCTCATTCAGCTTACGCAAGCCAACAAATGTGATTTCGATATTACGGTTCTGCAAAAATATACAGCGGTTGTTGTTTCTCACAGTCAAAAGGCATTGACATATGTTCATGTACCACTTTCCATTTGCCTGATTCTTTGTAAAATCCAACAGTAGTACGACACCATGGTATATCTTCTGCCGAGGTCTGAGCATCGCCCAATACTTTAGAATAACAATGCAAAAACACCACTTGATCAGCGGCATAAATGGTTAATTTTCGTCGATGCACCTGAATATTGTCGCCAAAGTAGGGAAAACAATGTTGCCATAAGTTGCGATATGCATTCTTATCGTCTATTTGTAATGCAACATCAAAGACACACACATTTTCAGCATAATCTTGTGTCATTTCATCCAGATCATACTGATTTAAAGCCTGATCCCATATTTGAGTTAAGGCTAAAACCTCAACAGCACTTTGTTGATGACCAATAATTTCGATTTCCACTTGCAGACCTTTTATTGTTGTTATGACTCAATCAGCTTGGCAAAAAAGCAGAGTCTGCGCTAGCTTGAATTTGTGCAATTCAGGTAAATAATCTGGTTGCATACTGATCTTTGTATGCGTAATCAATAAAAAAACCACTGCAAGAGTGGTTTTAGTTTTGGATATGCCAAATAGCTTATGAATCAGCTATAGTCAAATCTTTGATGGTCGTACTCGAACCATTGGTTTTAACTGACTCAATGCCTTTGTCTCGTGATTGTTCTGAGGCATAAAACTGGCTTGTTCCAATAATCTGGTGATTTGCAGCTTTCAGATTAAAATACGGCTTTTCATTTTTTGCCGTTAATTTTTCATAGCAAGCCTCATCAGGACTATTATTTTGTACCGAAGCAATACCATTTTCGGCAGAGGCTTTAGCCTTATACAGCTCACTGGTTAAAATCACTTCGCCATTGCCTGCCTTCAATACAAAACGATATTGACCGTCTTTTGCCTTGCTCAACTCATACCATCCAGCCATGATCCACCTCTTGTTGTGTTTTGTTCTAAACGTTGTTTTTAAACCCTATTTATGCAATATAAATGATTTCAGACTTGGAATCAGCTTATTTTTTATACTTTTTTATAGCTTAATCATGCCAATTTATAAAAAGCCATAGCTTGATTAAAACTTTCGAAATATCACCTCTCCAGTAAAATTTAGACAGTCCTGAACACGTACTCTTTGAATAGGACTAAGTTCATCTAATGCAAAAAAAGTATATTCTGAATGTTCATGGCTTAACTGAATCTCGGTGTGATCAGGCAACTGACAACGAAAAATACTGACGTGAGCATTAATATCGGTATGTAGATAAATTCCTGACAAATATTCAACCTGAACCATTACCCCTAGCTCTTCTTCACATTCACGTTGCAAGCCCTGCAATATGGTTTCTTCTGGATCAATCCCGCCACCTGGTAGTCCCCAAGAAAAGTTTGCATAAGTCGCTTTGAGCAACAGAACTTTTTCATCACTATTGATAATCACTGCATGTGCGCCAACCCGATAATGATCAGAAAACGCCATTCTAAGTTCCTTGTCCTCACGTCAAATCTGAAAATCAAAAAAAGGGAGGTTTCTCCCTTTTTATCGTGATTATGCTTTTTTGACAAATTCAGATTTGAGTTTCATTTGACCAAACCCATCAATTTTACAGTCTATGTTATGTCCATCACTGGCATCTGGCACCAGACGAATTGTTTTAACTTTAGTGCCGACTTTAATCACAGAAGACGAACCTTTCACTTTCAAATCTTTAATCACAGTCACACTATCGCCATCTGTTAAAACAGTTCCATGCGCATCTTTAATCAGTTGCTCGGCATCAGCCTGACTCACTTCCCATTCTTTCCATTCATTGGCACATTCAGGACAAATCAGTAAATCGCCATCTTGATAGGTATATTCTGATTGGCATTTAGGACAATTTGGCAAAGACATAAAAAACCCTAAAAGCATTATTATGACTGGATTTCAATCAAATATCAAAAACCTTAACACTCGTATGGATTTATTTTTTAAAAATTATCTACAAGTCACTCTTTTTATCAGGATATATCCATTTCTCAATCACTTAAAATGAATATATCCAGTTCAGCTAGGCAGTTTTAACTTTCTAAGTGTTCGTCATCTTCATATTCATATAAATAGCTCATACAGCCCCAACCATCGTACTCACCATTAAAATCCTGCGCGATGCGGCTAAACCATTCTTCCAAATCCTGTATATCTTCATATTCAGGAATCATGGTCACATGAATATTTAAAACCCAAAGGTCTGAACCATCTGTGTGTTGATCTTCTTGAAAAAATGAAACTTTTTGTTCCTGATGCAGTAAATGCAAGGCGCATTTTTCAAGCTGTTCCTGAGTTTTAAATACGATTGTAAATTCAAACTCATGTGGCTCAGTCAGGTCATTGCCATCTTCAATCATTTGCCAAAGTACATTGCCATTATCATCATCTGGAAAAAGTTCGTAGTTACGGCTCATTGTCGTTATCCGTTGTTATGATTTTGATACTTAAATAGCTTAACCCAGTTTTATGTCAGTTTGGAGTTAATTTATGCGCATTTTTTTGTTTGAATTGAAAGTACTGTTCAATCTTCAAGATCAAAATGGCACCTCAGTTTCAAGATGAACGTCAACACCAGTAAAAGGTTGGGTAAATGTTAAAGCATGCGCATGTAACGCCATTCTCGCTAAAGAAAATGCAAATGGATCAGGATGATATAACTTATCTCCCATAATCGGATGCCCAAGATGTTGCATATGCACCCGCAGTTGATGCGACCGTCCCGTTACTGGTTCCAATAAAACACGACTATAGGGATGTTCAGGGTGATCATCCAATAATTGATATAACGTTTTGGCTTGCTTGCCTTGTTCAAAATCTACTTTTTGCTTGGGGCGATTGGGCCAGTCCGTGATAAGAGGAACCTCGACACAACCTGAATCAGCAATTTTCCCCTGTACCAATGCCACATAATGTTTTTTAATTTTTCGCGTCTGAAAGATTTTACCCATTGCGATTTCAGCTTGGCGATGCTTGGCAAATAACAACAAACCAGAAGTTGCCATATCTAAACGATGCGTCACTTTAGCATGTGGATACTGCTTTAAAACACGTAAATAGGCGCTGTCCTGATGTTGGGGTAAGCGCCCCATCACTGACAATAAACCCGCAGGTTTATCGATAACAATCAAATCTGCATCTTCATACACCGTCTCTAAAGGATCAAGCGGCGGTTGATAAATGAAATGTGCTGAAGACATACAAATCGCAGTAATGAAAATTTCGCGCAAGATAACAATGCTTCCACAACCTGTCAATCTTGCTGACTTCATAAACAAAACAAATAAAAAAGCCGCCCTCAAGCAGCTTGTATATAACAAATCAAATCATTGTTATTGTAATTGAGACTTCTGCTGGCGCATTGCAAAAGCGGTTTCAATATCCCCGATCTTTTTCATGGCAGCAGCTTCACCTGAATAAATTGTGTTTTCACGTTCTTTCACATCAAAAATATGCGCTTTTTCATGCAACTCAGGCTGGATCACGATATCTGCATGTTTGAGCTCTTCGGTTGCCAAGCGATTTTGCATGATATTAATATTTTGGTTAAATAACCCCCAAATATTGGTGGTCGGCGTATAAGCAGGCTGCGCCAAGATATCGACCGCAATGACAATATCTGCCCCTAATTGACGTGCAACATCGACAGGTACGGGGCTGACCAAACCACCATCAACATATTCTTTGTGATCGATTTCAGTCGGCACAAACATACTCGGAATCGAAATCGAAGCCCGTACTGCCTGCCCCGTATTCCCATAATTAAAAACTGTTTTTTTGCCATTTTTTAATTCTGTTGCAACCACATACATTGGGATTTTTAGTTTTTCCAATGGCGTATCATCGACTTGCTGATTAACAAAATCTTCTACTTTTTGACCATCAAAAAAACCTTTACGATCAAAGGTAATTTCTCGAACATCGCCCACTTTCATGTTCAGGGCAATCTGTTTCAATTGCTGGGCATTTTTACCACTGGCATAAATCGCCCCGACAATACTTCCAGCACTGGTTCCCACAATAAAATCCGGTCGAATCCCATGTTGCTCCAAGACTTCTATCACCCCAATATGTGCATAACCTCGCGCGCCACCACTGCCTAAAACCAATGCAACTTTAGGATGTTGCTTCTGCTCAGTTTGTAGAGGAGGCATAAATAAAGCCGATTCCTGAGCATGAGGCAAAGAAGATACGCTGGAAGTCGTGGTTTGTGAGGACGTCGGCAATTGCTGACAGCCGCCCAATACCAGCCCTCCACCCAAAATCAAAGCTTTGAGATAGTTCATTTCGCACTAAGACCAAAATTTTTCAGCATAGATTTTATGCCGATCTTTTTTAAAATGCTGTATCAAATTATTTAAAACGTCATACTTCTCTGTTAATCATGAGATATTTTATTTTTTAATCGATGCTTCGATTCGATTTTTCTCAGCATTTATTTCTCATCTCTGATAAATAATTTTCTACTAATTCAAAGACTGTTAAAAACAAAAACCGCCAGTCTGAATTAAACCAAACTGACGGTGAATTGAAACCAATATGGATTACCAAATATCAGAATCTACTCGTTTTTTCATCTCAGGATATTGATCAATTTTAAACTCTGGATCTTTTTTACCACCTCTAAGTTGCGCGGTATAATCCTTTAACAAGGTTCGCGCATACGGCGTAAGTAATAAGATTGCAGTCAAGTTAATGGTTGCCATGATTCCCATGAACAGATCAGCCATGGACCATACTAAGGGCACACCGCTAATCGCACCAAAGTAGACCATGATCAACACCAATATCCGAAATGCAAACATCACTTTAGGACTGTTATTGATAAACTGCATATTACCTTCTGCATAGGCATAGTTGCCCAGCACGGCAGAATAACAGAACAAAAATAATAAAACCGCAAGGAAGTCTCCGCCCCATCCGCCTAGCTCCATCTCCAAGGCTCGTTGTGTCATTTCAACACCCATGACACTTGTATCATGATACACCCCAGAAATCAGGATAATCATTGCGGTAGAAGTACATACGATAAAAGTATCAACAAAGACCCCTAACATTTGTACAAGTCCCTGATCAACGGGATGTTTTACATCGGAGGCAGCAGCAGCATTGGGTGCTGAACCCATCCCTGCTTCGTTTGAAAATAGACCACGTTTGATGCCCTGCATCATCGCCATCGAAATCATACCGCCAAAAAAACCACCCGCTGCGGCATTAAACTGAAATGCTTCAGTGAAGATTAATTTGAATACTTCAGGGACAACTTCATAATTACTAAAGGCAATATAAAATGCCGCCGCCAAATAAAGACCAGCTTTAATGGGAACAAACATTTCAGCAAACTTTGCAATTCGCTTAATACCACCAAAAATTGCAATGGCCACCAATACCACTAAAACCAATCCAACCCACGAAACGACAAGATCTAGTCCACCTAGACTCAAGGTCTGATTGGCTTTGTCCCATCCCCATGAATGAGATGTGGCATTGGTAATGGCATTGATCTGGACAGAATTAAAAACAAAACCATAGGTAAAAATCAGTGAAATAGCAAAGACGATCCCAAAAGGCTTACTCTTTAATCCCTGAGTAATATAGTATGCAGGCCCACCACGGAATTGCTTGGTTTCACTGTCACGTACTTTAAATAATTGCGCTAGACTGGATTCAATAAAGGCAGAACTCATGCCTAACAGAGCTGTAACCCACATCCAAAATACAGCGCCTGGCCCGCCAATTGCGATGGCAATGGCTACGCCCGCAATATTTCCTACCCCAACCCGACTTGCCAAGCCTGTTACAAATGCCTGAAATGGCGTGATTCCATGTGTATCTTCACCTTCTTTTCGGCTTCCTTTCATTACCCTGACACTTTGCCAAAACATACGAATTTGCACCGCTTTCGTCGCAATGGTGTAAAACGTACCCGCAGCAAGTAAAAAAATAACGAGGAAATCCCATAAAGGATCATTAAAGAAACTCACCCAAGCCATCAGGGTTGCTGTTAATTGTTCATTCATACTCGAAGCACTTATTGTTGTCATATTGCTATGACATCTATCCTAAATAATACTTAACAAATAAAAAAGCCTCTAAGCATAGAGACTTTGTTGTTAAAAATTTGCAAATTAAACAAATCTTAAATCAATTTTAAGTTTTACACAAAAAACTTAAGAATTACTTGAATGACAGTCGCATTAATCAAATCGACAAAAAAGGCACCACACAAAGGCACAATTAAAAAGGCTTTATGCGATGGACCATACATATTGGTAATGGCTTGCATGTTGGCAACGGCTGTTGGTGTTGCACCCATACCAAAACCACAATGACCCGCAGCAAGTACTGCTGCATCATAATTTTTACCCATCACTCTAAAGGTCACAAACGCTGCATATAAAGCCATGGTGAGTGTTTGCGCGGCAAGGATAATCACCAGTGGACCAGCCAAATCTGCCAATTGCCACAACTTTAAAGATAACAATGCCATCGCCAGATAAAGCGATAACGATGAGTTTCCAAACACATCAATGGCGCGGTCAAAAATATCGACTCGAAATGCACTTTCCAATACATTTCTGAGGATCACACCACCGCCTAATGCCCAAACAAAGGTCGGTAACTCAAACCATGTCCCTTTGCTATAACCTGTCATAAACTCAGCAAAAGCTAAACAGGCAGCAAACATCCCTAAAGTAGTAATGGCGTTATCTGCGGTAATTAGACGAACCTGATGCGGATTTTCAAATGGTGCTAAATCTTCTGGGTGCGCATCTAAATGGGTATCACGATCCTTGATTTCAGCATCTGTTTTGGCATAAGAAAGCTGATAACGGTTAATTAATAGCTTTGCTAATGGCCCACCAATGACCCCACCAATAATCAGTCCAAATGTAGCACTTGCCATACCGAGTGCTAAAGCTCCTTGAATCCCATGCTGCGTTTCTAAAATTTCTCCCCACGCACCTGCCGTACCATGTCCGCCAGTTAACGTGATCGAACCTGCGATTAGACCAATTAAGGGATCCAACCCAAGTAATTTTGCCAGACTCATGCCTACAACATCTTGCACGATAATAAAAGAAGCCACACAGATCAAAAATATAATGAGACCAATCCCGCCCTCTTTAAGCTTGGCAAAATGCGCACTTAAACCAATAGAGGCAAAGAAGATCAACATAAAACTGGTTTGCAACTCGCTACTAAAGATAATGCTATATCCCCAGATGGAGTGAACAATTAAAGAAATAATAGCAGCAACCAAACCACCAGCCACAGGTTCAGGAATATTGTAGCGTTTTAAAAAATCAATATGGTTAACCAAAAACCGCCCTAATAACAGCACAATCACTGCTGCAATAAGCGTATAAAATGCATTGAACGTAAATTCCATATTTTTCCCAGTTCATATTCCGTTAAGTAAGGATCTCAAGCCTCTCACTTAACTGTTTTAAGGATCATATCGAAGATAATGTTGCCCTTTGAAAAGTTCTCTACCACGAAATGACATGTAGAAATTTAAATTAAATCTGCTAGAGCTTGCCCGACTTTAGCTTAAATCAACATTTAGAATTTGTAACGAAACAGTGTTTAATGAAATGATTTTATGTAATTTTCTACATATAAAAAAACCACAGAGTATATCTGTGGTTTTTTAAATGCTCATCTAAGCATCAAATATGAATGATCAATGCATTAGAAACTATAACGGGTCAAGAAGTTAATACGAGAAAGATCACCTTTGTCACCCGCAAATGTTTCACGTTGACCATAAGTGTACTCTGCCCCAAGATCTACGTTTTTAACTGGTGTGTAGATGATGTTGGCAATCGCATTGTAAAGTGTCTTGTTATAACTTTGATTATTTTCAGCATAAGTATTGTCATCTTTAAACCACATGCCTGCTAAAGAAAATGCAGAACGTAGTTTTGGAGACCAATTACGTTGATATCCGATTTGAGCCGTATCAAACTCATTATTGTGAATATCATAATCAGTCGTCTTACCATCTCCAGTAGTCGTATAAGCAGTATTAGTTTGACCACTATAAAGGATATAACGTGAGTCGCCTTTGACATGGTAATAGTTTGCCATGATGGCATCTTTTGGCGTGAATTGATACTTACCACCTACACCAAGACCCCAACCCCATTTTTCTTCGTCATTAGAATCATTGGTTGATACACGATTTTCATGTGCTAAACCATGAACTTGTAATAGACCTTTAGAGTCACTGGTTTTAATGTCATATCGTGCGGTCAAAGCAGGGAAACGGCTACCACCAGCAGTTTTACCATTTTCTACATCGCCACCCTCAAGGGCGACCAATACTTTCTGATTTGCATCAATCGGCTGAGTATAACGAACTTGAACATTACGTTGAGTACCGCCACCCATTGGGCCTGTGAAGTCAATAAGATCAGGTGATGTATCTGTATTAACAAATGGAGAGGTCGTCTGACCTGCCAACCATTTTCCTAACGACGCGTAAGCATGACGGATACGAAGTTTTCCATCACCGTTTGATGTGCCATCACCCCAAAAATCTGCTTCAATTTTACCTGTTAACTCACCTAAATCAGTTTGACGTGCAATATCAAGTCCAATGCGTGTAGGAGCAGCAGAAACATTCAAAGAATCCTCAGTTGGATTATCTTTGTTTAAAGGAACCTGCCCTGTTTTGTTATTGATACCACCAGTTGTACCTTTAAAGTCATAGGCTGCATCAACACGTACGTTTCCATACAACTTCACTTGCGTTTGTCCATCTGGCAAAGTTAACCAACCTGGTTTTGCATTAGCAGGCGCAGGTGCGGCAGGAGCTTGTGCCACGACCACCGCAGGTGCAGAAGCCACAACCACTGGACGTGCTTTTTGCTCTGCCACGATTTGTTTCTGAGTTGCCGCCTGTTGTTGAATTAATGCGCGAAGTTCTGCGACTTCTGCACGTAATTGTTGAATCTCTTGCTGCTCATTTGTCCCCGCATAAGCTGTAGACGCCATAATTGAAGCTGTTGCTACTGCAAGACCATGCTTAATAAATTGCTTTTTGATGAGGGGTAAACTCATGTATGAAGCTCCTTCATTGTTATTGATTGGTTAATCATGAACCGCTTTGTCATCCCTTGGGCCATGAGATCTTGTTCATCCCTTTTTCCCATCCAGAGTATGGAGATTTTGTCATAATTTAAAAAGGGGTCAGATTATGCAAATAAATGATATTTTTTGTTTATTTTCTACTAACAAACTGTATTATTTGTTTTAAAAATAATCTGATAAATAATTTTATTTAAAAATAATCAATGAGATAAGCTACAACCATCCCGACCTCAAGTCTATAAACAAGCGTAGAAGATATTAGACTAATTGATTAATTTTTTTTGAAAATACACGACGTCATATTTATTCTTTTGCTAAATACCATCATATTTTTTGATCAAAGTCATTTGATTTGAGCTACGCACTCAACTCGCTGGTTCAATAGACAGCCTCATCATTTAAGTTTTTCTCAAATAATCAAATTACTAGAAAATAGATTAAAGATTGAGTGCATATGCTTTATAGTCTACATCTGTTTTATGACTTAATGAGAAAGGAACTCCTATGAATCCTGAGCAAGTTCAACTCGTAGACGATGCCATTCGTTCAAGACATTCTGTTCGCGCTTTTCTATCAACACCTGTTGACGCTCAAATCATCAAAGATATTTTAGAAGTCGCTTGCCGTGCGCCTTCAGGAACCAATACTCAGCCATGGAAAGTCTATGTCGTTACAGATAAAAAACGTGACGAAATGGTCGATCGGGTCTGTAAAGCCCAACTTGAGATTTATAACCATCCTGAAAAAGCCGCAGAATATCAGGAAACCTTTCCCTACTATCCAGAAAAATGGATTTCGCCATTTATTGACCGTCGTCGTGAAAATGGTTGGGGGCTTTACGGATTATTAAATATCCAAAAAGGCGAAAAGGAAAAAATGGCAGCACAACAATTACGTAATTACCAGTTATTTGATGCGCCTGTTGGATTATATTTTGCTGTAAACAAAGCGATGGGCATCGGGTCAAAAATGGACATTTCGATGATGATTCAAAATGTCATGGTCGCAGCCAAAGCTCGTGGACTTGATACCTGTCCACAAGCAGCATGGAATCATTTCCATCCGATCGTATTAGAGGTACTCGGAGCATCTGACGATGAAGAATTAGTTTGTACCGTTGCACTCGGCTATGCTAATCCTGATGAGATTGTGAATACGTTTATTACCCCACGTGAACCTGTTGAAAACTTTACAGTATTTCTGAGCGAATAAAGCATTTTGAATCAAAAATAGACCTGATCACAGGTCTATTTTTTTTAATCTCAGGATGATCGAATTTGCTGGTGACGCATCTCGGCTGCAATCTTGATAATCGCCCAGACGCCCGCCCCCGTAAAGATGACCATCATCACACCCATATTAAGCAGAGGATTCCAAATCAGTAAATTCAACATTAATCCACCAAACAACCCCACTGCAAACTGCATACTGCCCATAATGGCACTGGCTGTTCCTGCGCGAGCACCCTGTTCTGACATGGCCAAGGCCATCGCATTGGGTCCAGTAAAACCCAAACCAGATACTGTAAAAAATAAGCCAACCATTATTATTGCTAATGATGCATGTGGCAACAAACCACTTAGCAGCACGATCACTGCCCCTGTAAACTGAATTGTTCCGCCCAGTTTGAGTCGCTGAATCGTACTCAGTCTAGTGACTAACCGTTTATTGATTGATGAGAGGATAATAATTCCCATCGCATTAAAGCCAAAAGCATAAGCAAATTGTTGCTGGTTCAAACCATACATATCCATAAAAACAGGTGAGGCTGAACTGATATAACTAAATAATGCACCGCCTGTTAAGCAGCCGGCCAACATCGGTAAGCGAAAACTTTTATCTTTGAAAATAGCCGCATACAAAGTCAATATTTGATTGAAACTTAGCTTGAGACGACGCGCAGGTTGCAATGTTTCTTTAAAAAAGAAATGTACACAGAACAAACAGATACATCCCACTATTGAAAGAGAAATAAATACCGCATGCCAGTTAAAGAAATATAAGATCCATGCGCCAAGTGTCGGTGCTGCAATCGGTGCAATCCCCATCACAATCATCATACTGGAAAATGCCTGAGCAGAACCTTGTACATCCAATCGATCTCGGATTGCGGCACGAGCAATCACCACACCAACGCAACCACCCAATGCCTGAACCACGCGCAAAGCAATTAAACTCCATTCGCTACTGGCAAAGATACATAGCAGACTCGCGATGGCATATAAACTCAATCCCACATAAAGCGGTTTTTTACGCCCAATCCGATCACTAATCGGGCCATAAAGTAACTGACCAATTGCTAAACCAAAAAAATACGCAGGCAATGTATTCGCCATCATTTGGGTACTGACCCCAAAATCCTTTGCCATTTGTGGCAAAGCAGGCAAATACATGTCAATCGATAACGGTCCCAATGCGGTCAATAAGGCCAGTAGCATGATCCAGGCAGATGAATATTGCTGTCGTGATCTATTTTCAGACATATCTACATTTCAATTTTAAATAGTGGGTTTAAAGACAAGGAACACTGTCCATAGTATGATTCAGACTATAGAACGAGTATTTTCCAAACGTAATTTGTGAGGCTTGGCTAAGGTTAAGCTCATGTTACATTTGTCACAAAGGATTCAGGTTGAAACCCTTATTCGCGCATGTCAGAAGAGCCACTTATAATACGACATTAATGTACAACCTGCGCATGTTAATTGCATTTACAGGTACAGCATTTGTTCCCTACTTCCTAAATTTTCAGCTTGCCACCATTCCTTTAACTTTAGGCGTGGTCGCCGCTGGTTTAAGTGATATTGATGACCGCTTTTCTGTGCGCATCATGAATTTGGTCTATACCGCGGTTGGATTTTTTATTACGTCGGCTTCGGTTCAATTACTTTTTCCCTATCCATTTTTGTTTGCCATTGGGCTAATCGCTTCATGTATCGGCTGGATTTTACTCGGTTCGTTGGGACGGCGTTACGGCACCATCGCCTATGGATGTCTGGTTGTTTCTGTTTATTCCATGCTTGGTGTACATCTTTTTGATGAATGGTATATGCAACCCGTGTTACTGGTCATTGGGGCAGCTTGGTATGGTCTGATTTCAACCATTAGCTTTCTACTTTTTCCTGTACGTCCTTTACAGGATAAACTCAGTGCATGTTATGAGGCGCTTGGAAATTTTCTGTTTGCCAAGTCAAATTTGTTTGATGTCGATATGACAGCGGAAAGCTATCAACAAAGTATGATTGATCTTTCACTGGAAAATGGCAAATTGATCGGTGTATTCAACGACACCAAAACTGCCTTGCTGACCCGTCTAAAGGGTGACCGTGGACAAAAAGACACCCGCCGCAGTCTGCATTATTATTTTGTGGTTCAGGATATTCATGAACGTGCCGACTCAGCACATATCAGTTATCAGGAATTGTCTAAAGTATTTCAGCACAGTGATATTTTATTCCGTTTCCAGCGTATTTTATCAATACAGGGCAAAGCTTGTCAGGATTTAAGTCAAAGCATTTTAAAGCGACAAGCGTATATCCATAACAAACGCTTTAAACATGCTTTTGAAAACCTGAAACTTTCTCTGGAAAAATTACAGCAAGAACAGATCTATGATCAGGTCTGGGTCAACGCTTTGTATGCCTTATATCAAAATCTAAAATCGATTGATGCACAACTGCGTAACCTAGAAACAGAACGCAATATCAGCCTTGAAAAAAGCAAACAGTTTGAACATCAGTTAAAAGATGATGATTTAAAAGGCTGGAGTGATATCGTTACCCGCATTAAACAAAATCTAACGCCTGAGTCGGTGTTATTTCGACATGCAATTCGACTCTCGATTGTGCTGCTCATTGCCTATATCTTCGTTCAGATTACGGAGATTAAGTATGGTTACTGGATTTTGCTTACCGCTTTATTTGTCAGCCAACCAAATTTCAATGCGACTAAACGACGATTAAGATTGCGCATAATCGGAACATTAGTCGGTATTATTTGCGGTCTTGCTATTTTATATTTTGTACCGTCACTCGAAGGACAGTTGCTGTTACTGGTGATAAGTGGCGTCTTATTCTTTGAACTACGTAGTAAACAATACGCACAGGCGACTGCATTTATTACGATTTTGGCGTTGATCAATTTTAATCTGGATAGTTCAGGTTTTTCTGCGGGTATCCCTCGACTAATCGATACTTTAATTGGCTGTGCTTTGGCATGGTTTGGAGTGAGCTTTATCTGGCCAGACTGGAAGTTTCGACGCTTGCCTCGTACCATTCAGCGCTCTTTACAGGCCCAGTGTAATTATTTAAAAGATGTGGTGCGTCAGTATCATGAAGGACGTGATCATGGTTTGAATTATCGAGTGGCACGTCGTGCAGCACATAATACCGATGCAGAAGTTGCCTCTCTCATTTCTACTCTGGCCACTGAACCTGATTTTGATCCTTATCAAAAAACACTGGCTTTTGAGTTTTTATGTTTGAATCATACTTTCCTGAGCTATATTGCTGCGTTAGGTGCGCATCGTGAACAAAGTCAGGATCAAGATATTTTAAAATTACTCGATCAAGCACTAGATGATATTCAGGGCGCCCTTTTACGCGATGAAGTTCCAGATTTAAGCTCACAAAATATGTTGCAAACCATTCGCCAGCGCCTCAAACAAAATAGTCAGGAAGATCAAACTTCTTTAATTATTTTGCAACAGTTGTCACTGATGCTCAGTATTTTGAATCAGCTCAGTCGGCTTAAACAAAGTCTGAGTCATGATCGGGATAATGATGCAACCGAATTGGGGTCATTATAATTCCCCTTAAAATGGCAGAATATATTCACGAGATTGGCTAAATTAATGCTAAACTCCAATCAGTTTGAAATTCACAATTTGCACTATGACCGCGAAATCTTTATACGCTTATACATTACAGCCTGTTATCTACGAAGTTTCTGAAGCAGAACAACGCAATGTTCAACTGATGATGTGGCGTAGTACTAATAAAATTAGCACCAAAGCATGGATCATTATGGCTGTGGTGGTTGCATTATCACTTGCTGGTATTGTATTACTCAAAAACTATTCCACGATTTTTTGCTGGGTCGCCATTGTCTGCGTGGTACTCTACTTTTTAATCCGTAAATACGGTCTTGAATGGTATGTAAAACGTAAGATGAACGAGTTTCCTGTTCAAGAAATTAAAGGAATCCGTTTAGGTGTACAACCGCATGGGATTGTCATGCGTCAGCAAATGGGTGCTCAGGAAGGCGTAGGTACCATTGGCTGGAAAGACATTTATGAGTGGTACAATACACCTGATTTTATCTTGATGAATTTCAAGGTCAAAGGCCAACAAGGGGCGTATATTTTACCGAAACGGATGGATTCAAAAAACTTTTCGTTTAATACGATTCGTAAGCATTTAACTGAAGCTGTCGGTGAACCCAAAACCATTTAAAGTCTAGTCTTCATTAAAACCTCCTTGATGGAGGTTTTTTTACATTTTATTTATAAATGATAATGAAAATTAATATTACCTACAAAATCCATATTATCTTCTCAATGTTTGGTTATAATTAATCAAATTTCTTTGCTTAAAACATCTTCTATCATCATGTTTAAAAAAACGTTTTTCCAGATTCACTGGTTTTTAGGGATTACAGCAGGACTGATTCTTTCTTTAATGGGAGTCACAGGAGCAATCTACTCCTACGAGCAACAAATTTTAGAATGGATCAATCAAGACAGCTACGTGGTGCAAGCACAAGCGCAACCTAAGCTTACACCTGTTCAGCTTTATCAGCATTTTTCAACGCAAGATCCCGACATAAAAATCAATAGCATTACCATCGCTAAAGATCCAACGGCATCATCGACAGTGAATATCGCCAAAGAAGGTGAACGTCGTGGTTATAACATGATGGTCAATCCTTATACCGCTCAAGTGCTCCCTGAAATTAAAGGTCGCGGCTTTTTTCAGTTTGTACAACAGCTCCATCGTACGCTCACCTTTGGTCCTGTAGGTAAACAGATTACTGGTGCATGTACCCTGATGCTCATTTTCTTTGTCTTGAGTGGTTTGTATCTGCGTTGGCCAAAAAAGCATTCTCTGCGCCAATGGCTCTTTGTAAAACCAAAACTCAAAGGCCGCAATTTTATTTGGGATTTACACGCAGTCGTCGGAACGTGGGTGGTGGTGTTTTATCTGATTTTGGCATGTACCGGGCTATATTGGTCATATGACTGGTGGCGCAGTGGCATGTTTAAAGTCATGGGGGTCGAACAGCCTAAACCACAAATGCAGCAAGGTGGTCGAGAACGTACGGGCAGTCCACGCGATCCAGAACAAAATGGTCGACCACAGTCTGCAAATGACAAAGCTCAGACAATGCAACAAAATCATCGTCAAATGAATCACCCAAGAACTGGCGATAGATCAACAGATCGAGAGCAATCAGCGTTATCCCCTGTTCAAATCCAGCAAGCTTTGAACCAGACGTGGACTGAGTTTAACCAAAAAATTGGTCGTGATTATTCAACCTTAACCATTAACTTACCGAAGAAAGCAGATGGTTCAATTGAACTGAGTTTTGTCGATCCAGTTGCACAACATGAACGCGCCCGTAATAGTGCAACTTATAATTATCAAACCCACAAAATTGAAAAACTTGAACTTTATGAAGATAAAAAGCTAAATGAAAAAATCATGAGCAGCATGTTACCTGTGCATCGTGGTAGTTTCTTTGGACCTATTTATCAATTTTTTGCCCTATTGGCTTCATTGGCAATGCCTTTATTTTTCGTGACCGGTTGGATGCTTTATCTGAAACGTCGCAAACAGAAACGATTGACTCAAGCCGCACGTCATCAACTCGCAGATCATTATATTGATCCAAATGCAACACCATGGCTCATTACCTATGCCTCTCAGACAGGTGTATCCGAGCAACTCGCATGGCGCACAGCCACCAGCCTGCAAGAAGCACATCAGCCTGTGACGGTGAAACCCATACAGCAATTGACCGAAAATGAACTTAAAACTGCACCACAAATTTTATTTGTGGTCAGCACCTACGGCACAGGTGAAGCCCCTGATTTGGCAAGTAGTTTTGAGAAAAAGTTTTTAAGCTCAAATCTAGACTTAACTCTTATGCATTATGCCGTATTGGCTTTGGGTTCAGATGAATATCCAGACACTTATTGTAGCTTCGGGCATCGCGTCAATGACTGGTTAAAACAGTGTGGTGCACATGCATTATTTGATTTGATTGAAGTCAACAATGCCAACAATGAAGATGTACAACGCTGGAACCAAGCTTTAGCCAAAGCAAGTCAATTAGAACTTCAATCGATGAGTATTGAAAAGACATTTGACACATGGGTACTGGATAAACGCACTCAACTTAACCCGGACAGTCTGGGTGCACCTGCCTATAACCTTGAGCTTACGCCCAAACATGAAGTGCATTGGCAAGCGGGTGATATTGCCGAGATTCAACCCGGCAACAGTGCCACTCGTATTGAACAGTTCTTACAAAAGCATCAAGTCCATCCTGATACATTGGTCGATTCTTTATCTATTTCTATTCAACAAGCACTTTGGGATAAAGACCTGACGGTAGAAGTTGAACCTTTTGCCAATATGGAACATTTACTCGAACAACTTCCCACATTGCCAACACGTGAATATTCGATTGCCAGTATTCCGACCCAGTTATTTTTAAGGCTTACGGTTCGTCAACAGCTTGATCAAAACGGTCAACTTGGACTGGGTTCCGGTTGGCTGACCGAGCATACTCAAGTGAATGATACAATCGCCCTTCGTATTCGTACCAACGAATCTTTCCATTTAATTGATGATAATCGCCCAATGATTTGTATTGGAAACGGCACAGGTATCGCAGGGTTAATGAGTTTATTACATGCACGTACCCGTCAGGATTATTCAGAAAACTGGTTAATCTTTGGTGAAAGACAACGTCGTTGCGATTTTTTCTATCAAACAACCATTGAAGCATGGCACAACATGGGCATGCTCAAACGACTGGATTTAGCCTTTTCACGTGATCAGGAACAACGCGTCTATGTGCAGGACATCTTAAGACAACAAGCCGATGAACTTAAAGCATGGATTGAGCGTGATGCTGTAATTTATGTTTGCGGTAGCATTGAGGGAATGGCGAGCGGTGTAGATCAAGCACTCAACGATATTCTGGGTGAGGCTCAAGTCGATGAATTACGTTTAAATGGACGTTATCGTAGAGACGTTTACTAAGCAATTTTGCAAATCCTTAAAATCAATGAACAAGGGATATTCCAAAATATAGGAATATCCCTTTTTATTCGACTCGACTCAATGAAATTGCTACAGTTGGTTTTTATTGTATAACTTACCTTTGATAAGAACATTTGATATGTCTGCTCCTTTTTTAATGCGTCTCAGCTTATTCATTGTCGGTTTAATTTTATGTATAGATGCGATATTGCTTTTATCTTATCGAAAAATCCATTTGGGGGTGATATTACCTCTATTCATTGGACTCATTTTCTGCATATATGCGGTCTTCAACGTTCAAATCCAAACATGGCTAAATCGACATCTGAAATTTAAAAAACTTTGGCGATTTGGCTGGGGAATCTTCATTGTCTGGTTAATGACACTGTTTGCATTCTTTATTTTCTTGACGGTACAAATTCAACATAGCCCCTCTATTCCCGCGGTAAAATCCATTATTGTACTGGGTAGTGGTATCGAAAATGGACAACCTTCAGCAGCCTTAGCCAAACGATTAGACATCGCTGCTCCAATTGCCCAGAGCCAACCACACGCGCTGGTGATCCTAACTGGAGGATTAGATTTTGGAGAAACTCAAACCGAAGCAGCCATTATGGCAAAGTATTTACAGCAACATTATGCCCTGCCATCCCAGCAAATGGCGCTTGAAACTCAAAGTACCAGCACCGAACTCAATTTAAAAAATAGTCAGCTAATTTTAAAACAACACCAGATTCAGTTGAATGATCCTATCGCCATTGTGACCAGCGACTTTCATACCGTTCGCGCCAAAGCCATCGCTCAAAAACAGGGTTACTCAGATGTATATATGGTTGCTGCGCCAACTCCGCTACTCATTCGCTATAACGCATGGTTAAGAGAATATTTTGCTTATCTGAGCGGGTGGATACTCCATGAATACTAAACTAATTCAACCGAATGGAACGGGGTAAAGCTAATTGTAAATCAGCAAAGGCCTCTGGCTTTTGCATATAAAGCTGATAAAGACAGCGCCTAATATCCGCGAGCAGATTTTCAGGATTGACCAGTAAATTCTGCCCTTCTGGTGTCAAATTTAAAGAAAATAAAGTACGTTGCTCACGTAAATAGGGAATCAGTTTTTGCACTAAAGTTGAAAGCGAAATTTCTTGAATCTGGTAATTTTGCCAACTTCCTTTTTGTAATAACTGGGCTAAATTTTTACTTTGCCACATTGCAAATGCCTGCTGACCTGTTGGAGTAGAACATAATGCCCAACCCTCATCATATAAACCGATGACATGCTTCTGCATCAGCATTGTTTCAATGAATTGTTTATATAAATCTTTGGGACTTAATGAAGAATGAGACTGACCCAATGAATGACGTTGATAGGGATTTCGCATATTGTAATAATAATGAAGCAGAATAAAGCTAAAGCTTAGGAAAAACGTAGAAAAAAAGCAAGATAAAGGAGATATGGTGGGCGCTGACGGGATCGAACCGCCGACATTCTGCTTGTAAGGCAGACGCTCTACCAACTGAGCTAAGCGCCCTGAGCGAAGACAAACAAAGCGAAGCTTTGTCTGAGCCTAAGAGAAAAATCTATGATTTTTCTAAAAGCATCTTGTATCAGAGAGGTAAGTATTTACATACTTTATATAAAGTGGCGCAGCGGACGGGGCTCGAACCCGCGACCCCCGGCGTGACAGGCCGGTATTCTAACCAACTGAACTACCGCTGCACATAATACTTTTTAAAAAAAAGTATAAGTCACATATATGGTGGGCGCTGACGGGATCGAACCGCCGACATTCTGCTTGTAAGGCAGACGCTCTACCAACTGAGCTAAGCGCCCTCAAAAGTGTTTGTAAAAAGTGGCGCAGCGGACGGGGCTCGAACCCGCGACCCCCGGCGTGACAGGCCGGTATTCTAACCAACTGAACTACCGCTGCACTTTCACAAAGTCACTATTGTGGCAAACGATATTAAAACTTAAGTGGCGCAGCGGACGGGGCTCGAACCCGCGACCCCCGGCGTGACAGGCCGGTATTCTAACCAACTGAACTACCGCTGCACTGAAGTCTTAACGTAAAGGCTTGGTGGGCGCTGACGGGATCGAACCGCCGACATTCTGCTTGTAAGGCAGACGCTCTACCAACTGAGCTAAGCGCCCTTAACGTCTTTATCGTTTGTGAGGTGCATTATAGAGAATCTAAGCAGCGTGTCAAACGCTTTTGCTTTTCTTTTCTTAAAATCCAGTGTGAATGATTAAAAAATAAGTCATTCGATAGAAAAACCTGAAAATTCTGTGTCTTATTTAAACATCAACTTTCTTTTTTAACTTTAGAAATCATTCAATCTTAAATTGAAAATGTTTTTTCGGAGCTCAAATTTGCCTGTACAGGATTAAATGATTCAATTTTTGTTTCAGATAAATAAACCAATGCACCTTGTTGGACCAAATCGAATACCTCAACCACATCTTGATTACGCATCCGAATACAACCATGTGAAACAGGTATTCCCATTGGTTCAGTGTCAGGTGTTCCATGAATATAAATATAGCGTTGTTTACTATCGCAACCTTGCCCCTGATTGAAGCCTAGTTCAAGACCATCTAACCAAAGGATTCTAGATAAAATCCAGTCTCGTTGCGGATTCTGTACTGCCAATGATGGGGAATAAATTTCACCTGTCGGCTGCCGCGCGATAAAAACAGTATTGATAGGCAAATGTTCACCAAACTTTTCAGCAATTCGGTGCCAGCCACGAGGTGTTTTGCCCGAATTTTCCTGTTCGCCAATTCCATTTTTACCAGAGGAAATCAAATATAACTTATTATGTTGAGGTAAATATAAAAGCTGTTGTTCTAAATCAATCAAGATATCGGCTTGTTCTAGCGTATAAGACATGGTATTTCTCTGATTTAATATTAAAAATAAAAGAAAATTTCGCAAATTCCCATAGAGTAAAAAATTCAAAATAAGGCTTTAAGTTTTTTTAACAGTTTCACTCAAAGGTAGTTCTCTTCTTGCGGACCTAAAAAGCCTTAAAGCGATGCTTTAAGTTTTTTAACGGTTTCACTCGGGCATAGCCCTCACCTTGCGCACCTAAGAAATCCTTAAAGCGGTGCTTTAAGTTTTTTTAACGGTGCTCAGGACGGAGCCATAACCATACTGCGACAATCAACATTATGCTATCAGTAAAAACCTTTACCCAAAATGGTGCATTGGTAAACAACATTATGATGCCACTGATGAGCATCATAATGCTGGCAATCCATTTCGCTCTACGTGGAACCGTACCATGTTCACGCCAATTACGTAAGGTCGAGCCATATTTAGGATGGTTGAGTAACCATGCATCCATCTGCGGCCAGCCTTTTGAAGCAGCCCACGCTGCCAGGATTAAAAAGACCGTTGTTGGCATACCAGGCAAAATTGCACCAATAATCCCAAGTGTGATAAATATCAGCACAAGGCTTCGCCAAAACAACGTTTTCATACCGAATCCTAAAATTGCTTACGCGCGCCTAGTATAAAAGTTTTATCACGTATTTGCTTATTCCGAGTTTAAATTATTGCATCAGGTGATTATGCCCTCATCTCTTTTCAAATCTGAATATTTTGAACCATGGCTACAATTCAAACAACCAAGTGTACGTCAGTTGGCTTTTTGTTTGGCGAGTCCGAATATTATTAAAAGCATTCCAGATGAACTAAGTATTCATTATCATTTTGATCTACACACTGCGAATTTCTGGCAACAACAATTTAAAACGTATCAACCACGCTTAGATAAACTTGATCAATCCCCTGCCCCCCTACTAGATTTTTTAAATCAACTAAAAAGTACCCGTTTAGGTTTACGCTTTGAATACCTACTCTGGTTCTGGCTACGAGATGCTGATTATCATCCGTACCAGCTTTTAGGTCATAGCATTCAACAAATACAAGGGGCAAGAACTTTAGGCGAACTGGATTTTTTAGTTTTAAACCAGGATACGAACGACATTGAGCATTGGGAAGTTGCTTTAAAATATTACTTGGGTGAAGCAGATCTTTCCTTAGGGTGTTGGTTTGGACTCAACCGTGACGACACATTATCCAAGAAAATGAATCATTTTACTCAACGACAATTTCAATTTGTACAAGTTGAGGAGCATCTTATCCAAAAACGTTATGCTGTGCTCAAAGGACAGCTTTATTTGCCCGAAGCTTCGTTTGATAACACAGGATCTTTAGATTGGATTCAACCACAGAGACGATTAGGTCAATGGGGAAATCAAACCAAAAAAAGTTATTATCGATTAACACGTCATGAATGGTTATGTCCCAACCTTAATCAATCCTCAAATGAAGCTATTTGGTGGACCAATGGCCTATATTTTAACCCCAAGTCTGATATCCAAAACTATATGTATCGACAACACTTACTGACCTATAAATAGTTTATTTACAAGAACAATTCTCTTTTGAAACACTTTTTAACACATTTACTATCAAACACTCATGTTTATTTTTATGATTAGTTTTTAATCTCTTAAGTACATCAGAATTAAATCTAAAGTGGAGATAGATGATGAAAAAAATCTTAGCTGCATCAATCATGGTTGCGTTTGTTTTAACGGGTTGTAATACATTTAAAGGTATGGGACAAGACGTGTCTAAAGCAGGCGATGCCGTGACCAATACTGCTGAAAAAACACAAAACAAAATGTAAGCTTAATATCTTACAATTCGTTTTAAAAACCTTATCGTTTGATAAGGTTTTTTCATTTATGCATATTCATAGCTGGCAGTTTCGCCTATTATAACCACCAGTTTTTCATTGCCAATATTGTTTCCTATGACCTCATCAGCCACCTTAGATCTTAGTTTAGAGCTTTTACGTCAACCTTCTGTTACTCCAATGGATCATAATTGTCAAAATATTATGGCCGAGCGTCTGATTCAGGCAGGTTTTCAAATCGAGCATATGCGTTTTGAGGATGTCGATAATTTATGGGCGCGTCGAGGTACACAATCTCCCGTTTTTTGTTTTGCAGGGCATACTGACGTTGTACCAACGGGTAGCTTACAGGCTTGGGAAACAGACCCATTTCAACCCGAAATTAGAGATGGAAAACTATATGGTCGTGGCGCAGCAGATATGAAAACAGCCTTGGCAGCGATGGTTGTCGCCACTGAGCGTTTTGTAAAAAAACATCCAGACCATAAAGGCTCAATTGCGTATCTCATTACCTCAGATGAAGAAGGTCCATCAATAAATGGCACGGTTAAAGTCATTGAGACGCTTGAAGCGCGTCAAGAGAAAATCACATGGTGTCTGGTGGGTGAGCCATCAAGTACAGCACAATTAGGCGATATTATTAAAAATGGACGTCGCGGTTCACTCAACGGTGTTTTGACCGTTCAGGGCAAGCAAGGTCATGTGGCTTATCCACATCTGGCACGTAATCCAATTCATTTGGCTGCCGCTGCTATTGATGAACTATGTCAAACTATTTGGGATGAAGGTAATCAATATTTTCCAGCAACCACCTTTCAAATCTCCAACATTCATTCTGGAACAGGAGCAACTAATGTTGTTCCGGGAACACTAGAAGTAACCTTTAATTTTAGATACTCAACAGAAGTTACAGCCGAGATTTTAAAACAGCGTGTTATAGATTTACTTAATCGACATGGGCTTGAGTATCATATTGACTGGACTCTTTCAGGATTACCTTTTTTAACTCCTGTTGGCGAACTCGTCAATGCAGCCAAACATGCGATTCAAAAAGTTACAGGCACTAAAAGTCAATTATCGACAACTGGCGGCACTTCAGATGGACGCTTTATCGCCCCTACTGGCGCACAAGTTTTAGAATTGGGCGTACTAAATGCATCTATCCATCAAATTAATGAGCATGTGAATGTTGCCGATCTAGAACCTTTAGCTGAAATCTATGAGGAAATGCTAACGAAGCTTCTTACCTAAGCTAAAATTGATCTCATAAATGCACTTTTGAGTGCATTTTTTATATTTAGAATAGCAATAAAAAAGAGCAGCTCTAAAGCTGCTCTTTTGCAATCAAAAACTCAGATTATTGAGCTTGTTGACCAGGTTGAACTACGACAGTACGGCTACCAGTAATTGTAGCGAATACACGACGGTTCATCGCACGACCTTCTTTAGTGCTGTTGTCAGCAATCGGTTGATCCCACGCGAAACCTTGTGTAGATAAACGTGATGCATCGATGTTGTATTCGTTTACAAGAGCTGATTTAACAGAGTTAGCACGAGCCAATGATAAACGTTCGTTCAACTTACGTGGACCAGTGTTATCTGTGTGACCATCGATACGTGCAGTTGCATTAGGATATTCAACTAACTTCTCAGCAACTTTCGCGATTTCAGGTTTATATTGATCTTTGATGTTTGATTTATTAGTATCAAAGAACACACGAAGTTCCATGTTAAGATCTTCAGTCAACTCTTGTGGTTGAGGTTGAACTGGAGTTGGCTCAACTGGAGCAACTTCTACAACTGGAGCAGCTGGTTTCAAATGACCACCAAGAACTACGTTTAAGCCTGCAAGCGCAGTATAGTTCCAGAATTTTTCGTCAAAGTTATAAGTACCACGAGCTTCAGTACGAAGTGACAATGCATCGTTTAAACGCCAGAATGCACCAATACCAGCATTACCTAAAGTACCTTCTTCATCGTTATGATAAGACATATCGTCAAGTTTGTATTTATAGTGACCTGCACCTAATAATACATATGGCTTAATTTTGCTGTCATAATTTTTTGTGATCAAATCAGAAGTTACATAGAAGTTACCATTGATTTGTTCTTGTTTGTATTCAGAACCACTAACGCCAGTGCCATCCAAATCACCTTTTACTTGATTATATTCAGCTTCAAAACCTAACCAAGGAGTTAATTCAACACCTAATGCCGCACCGACGAATAAATCGTCTTGTAGTTCTGGACCATTGGTTAATTCACCATCAGAACCACCGTTATTGTGCTGTGAATCCTGCCAAGTATAACCTAACAATAACGGAGTAACGGTTACGCCAGCATTTGCAGCAGCGAATGGTGCAGCAACAAGCATAGTAGCAAGTGCAATACGACTCAATTTCATGGATATCCTCCAGAGATAAACAAATTGTTTGTTGTTCAAGCTCAGCCTAAAATTTTTATGGCCCTGAGATAACTTTTTATATACCCCAGTATTATTTTTAAGCTACTCACGTTGAATCATACAAACACTTAAACTGATTTCCAAGTGCTTGATAACTTTAATCAAGTAAATTATTGACAAAATTACTTACAATTTCCGTTGTAATTCGGTAACTATTTACTCAATTTATTGTTGTGAATAGCTTATCTTCACGCTTTCTTTATTTTAACAGTATTCAAACGCTTAAGTAATAAATATTTCAATTCGATCTTTTTTTCAATGTTTTGTACTTAATCTACTGTTAAAAAACAAAAAAAATTACATAAGACGGACGTATTCTTAACATGAAAAATAAAAATTGTGGATTCTCGTTAATTGAAATTAGCGTGGTAATCATTGTAATTGCTGTAATTGCCTCTTTTGCCATACCCTCTTATCATCAATATATGGCTGCACAAGAAGCAAAAAAAGTCCCCAAAACACTCACACTTTACATACAAAAAGCCAAACATGAGTCTTTGTTATTTAGACAAAACATTATTTTGTGTGCCAGCACTAGCTTTAAAGAGTGTAATAACGATTGGAATAATGGTTATATGGTTTTTATCGATAAGAATAAAAATCGAGACTATGACTTAGATGAACCTATATTAGCCTTTGAGAACATGCAATTGAGATACGGCACTCTGTCATGGCGGGGGTTTGGTAATAGAAGAATCATTTTTGAAGGAAACTCAGGACTTCCTTTATCTTCAAATGGTACTTTTCAGTATTGTTCTGATCAATATCATAATCATCGTAAATTAACATTGAGTCGAATGGGACATCCTCGAGATGAACCTTTAGCAAATTGTTAAGAAAACTGTTCAGTCTAGGTTCTGGTCTTTTAAGTCAATTTTCTAGGTCTGCTTTTTTAATATACTTCTTAGAAGAAAATGTAAGCTTTAAATCATTGAGGGAGAAATCATTGTGACTGATATCGTAATTGTAAATGGCGCTCGTACCGCAATGGGTGGATTTCAGGGAGATTTATCTCCTTCGACAGCACCAGAACTAGGCGCAGTCACCATCCGTGAAGCTGTTCAACGCGCAGGCCTACAGCCTACAGATATTCAAGAAGTCATCATGGGGTGTGTATTACCCGCAGGTTTGAAGCAAGGCCCTGCACGCCAAGCGATGCGTCAAGCAGGTTTACCTGACTCAACGGGTGCCGTAACGATCAATAAGTTATGTGGCTCTGGTATGAAAGCAGTAATGCAAGCTACTGATATGATTAAAGCAGGTAGTGCCGAAATCGTAGTGGCGGGCGGTATGGAATCCATGACCAATGCACCTTATATTTTACCTAAAGCTCGAGCAGGTTATCGTATGGGGCATGGTGAAATTAAAGATCATATGTTTTTTGATGGTCTTGAAGATGCAGAAACTGGTCGCTTAATGGGGTCTTTTGCTCAGGATATGGCCAATACACGTGGATACACGCGCGAACAAATGGATGAATTTGCTATTCGCTCACTCAAACGTGCCCAAACTGCCATTACTGAAGGTTATTTTAAAGATGAAATTGTGCCTGTGACGATTTCGTCACGTAAAGGTGACGTTAAGATTGATCAAGATGAACAGCCTTTAAAGGCCAAAATTGACAAAATTCCTTCCTTAAAACCCGCATTTGCCAAAGACGGAACCATTACTGCTGCCAATGCAAGTTCAATTTCTGATGGTGCTTCTGCACTTGTGCTTACTTATAGTGAAATTGCCAAACAGCGTGGTTTACAACCATTAGCTAAAATTGTAGCCACCGCATCAAACTCTCAACATCCATCAGAGTTTACCATTGCTCCTGTAGGCGCAATCGCCAAAGTTCTTAAAAAAGCAGGTTGGGATGCTCAGGATGTAGATCTCTGGGAAATCAATGAAGCTTTTGCAATGGTCACCATGTGCGCTATTGATGATTTCAAACTTGATCCTGAAAAGGTCAATATTCATGGAGGCGCGTGTGCTTTAGGACACCCTGTCGGCTCAACAGGTTCACGGATTATTTTGACGTTGATTCATGCACTAAAACGTACAGGCGGAAAAAAGGGTGTTGCCGCACTATGTATCGGTGGTGGTGAAGCAACAGCAGTTGCTATTGAGTTACTATAATCTATTGTTATTGTATGATGTCACCAATCCCGCTAAGGCGGGATTTTTATAAATATACAAAATAAGACTGTTTTTTATTCAGTTTTAAAATTATAGTCACTCAAGTCACAATAAATAAAAATAACAGGGTTAAATCTTATGCAGTTCAATCATTATCTTAATTTCAACGGTAAAGCCGAAGCAGCATTTACCTTCTACCAATCGATTTTCGGTGGAGAGTTTTCAGTATTGACTCGATATGATGACCTTCCACCTCAGGAAGGAATTGTATTGTCAGATTCACAGAAAAGTCTAATATTGCATGTTTCGCTGCCTATCAACGAATTTACAGTACTCATGGGCTCTGATGTCAATGAGCAATTTTGTAGTCCAGCAAATGCCATCTTAAATAAAGGCAATAATCACTACATTTCCATTAATCTCGAAAATAATGATAACGAAGCCCGCCGCCTATTCAATCTACTTTCCATAGGTGGAGTTATTGAAATGCCGTTACAAAAAACCTTTTGGGGCGTACTGTATGGCGCTTTTAGCGACCAATTTGGAATTAAATGGATGGTTAACTGCCAGCTTCTGGATGAATGAAATCATATGCGTCTCACCTGACCTAAAGCGCAAGTTATAAAAGTTCCTTTTAAAATAAAGATTAGAGCTTTGTTATGAATATATTTTAGATAAAAATAAAAAATCAACATAAATCTTAAAAAATACTTAATAAAACCATCAAAAACCAATTCTTCATTGATAAATCTGGATGAACAAATCCGATTTCGATCAAATCACTCATAATCATCAAAATAAATCTTTGACTGTAGCGTCTAGTTATTTGTTAATTAGAGACAATTAAACATTTAAGACAAATAAATTAATTTATTGAATTATATCATTATTATTTTTAAGCTCTTTTTTAAAACTCAATAAAATTCTGTATCAAATTATTGCTAAAACAGTTTTTTTACTGACTATGCAACATAGAGCATTTACTATTATTTTAATTGTGTTATTTTTGTTGCATGGAGTGAAGATTAATTCCCTGTATGGAACTTACTTCTCCAAAAATTAGAACTGTAATTGCTTGGAAATAAGCAATAAATTACTTTTGTTGTTCAAGGAAAGATTAGAATGAAATTAAAACATTTAACCACAGCCATTATCATGGCATCGCTGCCTGCAACAGGGGTTTTTGCAGCAGCTTTGGATCGTTCAGGTCAATCCATATCGGCATTTCTACAACCTGGTAACTATTTTGAAGCTGGTATCTCAATTCTAGATCCTGATGTTTCTGGCAAAACCAAAGACAATTATCCTAATGCAGCACTGCCATTACTCTCAAACACGAGTACTGGTGAAATGGCAGATGACTATCAATTTTATAATGCAGCATTAAAATTACAGCTTCATCCAAACTTTTCTTTTGGCTTACTTTATGATCAGCCATTTGGAGCTAAAGCCACTTATTCAACTACAACCGCAGCACTACCTACGGTACTGCCTGGAGCCGCGGCTGCTTTAGCTGGTCATGGAGCATTCCATAATGGTAGCGAAGGGACTGAAGTTGATGTAACTACTCAAAATTTGTCGTTTATTCTAGGTTTTCAACCTACTGTAAACTGGAATATTTATGGTGGTGCTGCCTATCAAACCGTTAAAGGTAGCGTCCAATTACGAGGTACAGCTTATGGTGGAAATGCAACATTTGGTGGTTACAATGCCAACATTAAAGAAACGGGTGATGTGGGCTGGCTAGCAGGTGTTGCATTCCAGCTGCCTGAGATTGCGTTAAAAACGTCTTTGACTTATCGTTCTGAAATCGAACACTCAGTCAATGCCAGAGAGACTTTCAATTCTGCGGGAAGCTTTGGTGCATTAAACTTCTTAACACCAAATAAAACCGACATTACCACACCTCAATCAGCAAACTTAGACTTCCAGACAGGAATCATGGCTGACACGGTTGCTTTTGCAAATGTGCGCTGGGTGAACTGGAAAGATTTTTCAATCCCTCCAGATAAATTTGGTAAAGCAAGCCTGATTGCTGGTCAAAGTCCGACAGTTAATAAACCAAATGGTTTTGATCTGGTCGCTTATACAGATGATCAATGGTCTGCAAATGTAGGGGTTGGCCGTAAACTAACAGAGCAATGGGCGGGCAATATTTCAGTAGGCTGGGACTCTGGCGCAGGTAATCCAGTGACAACACTTGGCCCAACAGAAGGTTATTGGAATGTTGGTCTAGGAGCGCAATTTAGTCCAGCGCCAAACTATTTTATTGCAGGTGGTGTAAAATATTTTTGGTTGGGTGATGCCAAAGCACAATCTGGAGCACAATTTGGTACTTCTGAGTATGTCGCTGATTTTACCGATAATCATGCCATCGCTTATGGTTTAAAAATTGGTTACCGCTTCTAAAACTTGATTTAAAATATAATAAAAAAAGCACCCGAGGGTGCTTTTTTTATGAATTGCCCTGCTCTAAAGGTAAACCTGCATCTTTGGCAGCGCGGGTTCCTCCCATCAGAATGACATATTCGCGTGCAGCATCAAAACCATCAAGTAATTCCGCCGCACGTGGTGCTTTACTACCGCCACCGCATAAAATATAAATCGGCTGATCCGCAGCCACCTGAGTCAGACTATCGGACTTTAAATCATTAATAGGTTGATTTATTGCGCCTTTAACATGCCCTTCAGCATATGATTTTGCGTCACGGACATCCCAGATAATGGCATTTTCTGGGAACTCAAATGTCGTAATTTCTTGTTTACGGATCATTGCGCACTCCTTTGATGTAAACAACACTTGGCAAATGAAGAAAACATCCCTAGCATCTCAGATATTCTTTCACTTTGCAAAGGTCTAAGCTATGCCTTCTTTCGATATTGTTTCTGAATTAGAGTTATTTGAAGTTAATCACGCGGTTCAAAATACTCAAAAAGAAATCGCAACACGTTTCGATTTCCGTGGACAAGATGTTTCTATTGAACTGAATGAAAAATCCAAAGAAATTAAAATCAGTACAGAAAGTGATTTTCAGTGCGAACAAGTCTATAACATGCTGGAAAATCATTTCTATAAACGTAAAATTGATGTTCAAGCACTTGATCCGCAAAAAGCCACAGCTTCTGGAAAAAATGTAGTACAAGTAATCAAACTCAAAGATGGACTTGACTCAGATACCGCAAAAAAAATTAATAAAGCCATTAAAGAAAGTGGTATCAAAGTGCAATCTTCTATACAGGGAGACAAAATTCGCGTGACCGATAAAAAACGTGACACTTTACAACAGGTCATGGCTTTTCTAAAGGAACAACAGTTTGGTCTTCCCTTGCAGTTTAATAACTTTAAAGATTAACTTCAGCTCTGTTCTTTTTACACAGGATGCACTATGTCACAGGCCAATCGTTTATCAAAACTGGTGAAAACCACGTCAAAATTTCCGAAAAGTATTCGTAGTACACTCTGGAGTAAAGCCTTTGGTCGGATTGTACCCATGGTCGGAACCGCCAATATTCGTTATCTAGAAGTTGATCAAGACCATGTCGTGGTGCGTCTGGAAAATCAGCGCAATATGCAAAACCACATTAAAGGTGTACATGCTGCTGCGATGGCATTACTCGCTGAAACTGCGACAGGCTTTTTAACAGGGCTGCATGTCCCGGATAATCGAATTTTGCTCATTAAATCACTGCATGTCGATTATTTAAAAGTGGTACAAGGTGGATTAACGGCAACAGCAACTTTATCGCCTGAACAGCAAAAATTTATTGCGGATAATGAAAAAGGTGAATTATTGATTCCTGTGACGGTCATTGACGACGGTTCAAATGAACCGATTCATTGTGAAATGTTATGGGCATGGTTACCTAAACGTCCAAAATAATTTATATGTAATAACTAAAGCCCAAATCTATATTTGGGCTTTAGTTTTTTGATCTTTATTTTTGATCACTAAATAAAATGCTCTACGATTGCAACGATTTGTTTTAAATATTCAGCATCTACTTCATCAAAGCTATCCAATGCATCGCTATCAATATCCAATACTGCAACACATTTATTCTGCTTCATCACAGGTAAAACAATTTCAGATTTTGAATCAGAGTTACAAGCGATATGCCCTGGAAATTGCTCCACATCTGGCACGATCATAACCTTCTGTTGCTGCCATGCTGTCCCGCAAACGCCCCGCCCTTTGCCGATCCGTGTACAGGCGATTGGCCCCTGAAATGGCCCCAAGACTAATTCATTATCCTTAACCAGATAAAATCCAATCCAAAACCAGTTAAATTGTTGCTTTAATGCCGCACAAATATTGGCAAGATTAGCGATCACATCACTTTCATCTGCAACAATGGCCTGAATTTGTGGAATCAGGCTTTGGTATTGTTCAGCTTTATTGCCCTGTTGTAGCGATAATTCTTCTGCCATATGATTGATCCAAATCAAAGTATTGTATCGGATGAAACCTTCCGAGCTTTATCTATTTATGTGAAAAGTACATAGTTGAATATTTCTAAGTGTAAATAAAACTCATAAAAAAGCTCAGCATCATACTGAACTTTTTGGAAACTTTAGTTTGTAAATTAAACTGCTAAAAATTTCTGCTTAACTTCTTCAGGAATCTGTCGTTTATTACCTTTTACATCCACCGCCACAAAGGTAAAAATTCCCTCCGTCACTTGTTTAGGTTGACGAGATTCATCGTGACTATCCCAAACTTCAATCTGGATCTGAATTGAAGTATTTCCCACTTTTAGAAGTTTGGTGTAACAACTAATCACATCACCAACTTTAACAGGAACAAGGAAAGTCATCTGATTAATTGAAATGGTTGCACAACGTCCTTTACTAAAACGTTCTGCATGAATTGCGCCT
This sequence comes from Acinetobacter ursingii DSM 16037 = CIP 107286, assembly GCF_000368825.1. GTDB lineage: Bacteria > Pseudomonadota > Gammaproteobacteria > Pseudomonadales > Moraxellaceae > Acinetobacter > Acinetobacter ursingii. The sequence continues at coordinate 1,075,194 of NZ_KB849717.1, forward strand.
GCCAAATCCATTTGTGAGACAATCCAACCGCCAAAAACATCACCACTCCAGTTGGTATCGGCAGGCATTGCAATGGTTTGAAGGGATAAAGTTCCTTCAGGCTTTTTGAGAGACTCTGACACATTAACTCCGAACTTGGGCTTGTAATTGCTGATCCAGCCACTGCTGTAACTCACTGGATCGAAGCGCGCCGCTTATTCTACCAATTTCGTCGGTTTTATTCATCAAAACCAGTGTCGGAATACTACGGACATGAAAAGCCTGACTTAAACGCGGTGAAGCTTCAGTATCAATTTTGGCGAAAATAACATGTGGATTCTGCGCTGCAACCTGAGCAAAATGAGGTGCCATCATCTTGCATGGCCCACACCAATCTGCCCATAAATCGATCAGAATGGGTAAATCACTATTGCTTACATAATGACTGAAGTTTTGCTCATTCAGCTCAATCGGTGCAAGTGGAATCAGTGCGGTATGGCATTGGCCACATTTAGGATCTGCATTTAATTTTTCTTCGGCGACCCGATTTTTAGCACCGCAGCTTGGACAAACAATAATCATATTACGCCACTCCAGTATGTTGATGTAAAAATTCTAATTGGGTTGCCAGTGCTTTTTCAAACCATTTGCCATGATAAATATCAAAATGATACATATCCCATTCATGATAAGTCACAAATGGTGCAATATTGGTCGCAGCTTCACGACTCGAATCTATAGGAACCAGACTATCCAGTTTCGCGACAATGAATAAGACTGGAATACTAATATCGCGTACAGATTGAATCGGCCGATAACGAATCAGTTGAAATAATGCGCGGGCAGGAACTTCACCACTCCAATAGTAATCAGGATTTACAATCGATAAGTAGCCCTGATAGCTATCACTGGTTGGAAAAAAGGAAAGCTGTTGTTGTGCCACGACGGGCAAGGTTCGTGGGTTTAATCCAACCTTTGCCCCCATATAATCCTGACTAGATAATTTAAGAGCTTTGGGTAATTGCTGGATCGGATAAATTTTGGCAGTTTCGGCACCATCCACAAAAGGCACCTGTACCATAATGGAAGAAATATTTTTTAATTCACTGGCTAGATTGAGGACATAACCACCACTGAGCCCAGTTCCCCAAAGTACAATACGTCGCTGATCTACCCACTTACAACTACTTATATATTGAATAACTGTTTTCCAGTCTTCGATCTGATCTTTGAGTGAAATAAGTTCTCTGGGCTTTCCTGTGCTTCCGCCCCAATAGCGATAATCAAATAGCACCACCGCATAGCCCGCCTGAGCAAATTTTTGTGCGTACTGAATCAATTTAAACTGGCGTAATGCGGCAAATTCATGTGCCATGATGATCACAGCAGGTTTCCGATCTGCTTTGGGACGATAGAAGTCAGCAGCTATGGTCTCTTGACCAATGGGTACATACAGCGGCTCAACTGTATAAGCAGGCATACGCGCTCCAATGCGTTATATTTTGGTTATCGGTCGTTATATATTTTAAAAGCACTGTTTAAAGTGACAGGGTGCTTAGTGCTATGATACAGCATAAACGTTTTTTTAAATTTTGGAGTGACGAAATGACGGATAATGTTGGTTTTGCAGGTCAAATTGGCCCAGAACATGTCGAGCAAGTGGTCGAAAAAGGCTTTAAATCCATCATTAATAACCGACCTGATATGGAAGGTGGTCCAGAACAACCGACCAGTGCTCAAATCGAAGAAGCTGCGCGTAATGTAGGACTTGACTATGTGTATCAGCCTGTCATTGCGGGTCAAATTACAGAGTTGGATGTGCGCAATTTTGCCAATCATTATCATGAATTACCAAAACCGATTTTAATGTTCTGTCGTACAGGTAATCGTTCGAATAATTTATATCAGTTGGCTAAACAAATGGACTTACTGGATGACTAAAGTTTTGTGTCTTAGCCTAATATTCTGCTGTATAACATTCACTGCTTGCAGTACTGTAAATGTACGCCCCACAGCCAGTGTGATGGTAGGAACTGGGATATAAAAAACAGCGCCGAAGCGCTGTTTTATGAAATTTATGGGCAAGACCCTGTGTTAATCCCATACGGACTCTTCAAATTAGGCCCATAACTACCATCAGTACTATAATCGGAATTCACTGAAGGTAGCCCTAAATTATAAGTAGTCCGATTTGGCAAAGATGCAACCGTAGTTGATGCTCCAATTTGTACATTTAACCATCGTGCATAGATCTTTGGATATCGAATTACAAAGTCAAATTTACCTTGGGCATCTGTTGTATAAGTAGCAGTAGCCCCGTTACCTCCAACAAATGTTGGAACTTGTACGGGTATACTATTGACCTCATTATTAGTAATCGCATTTAAAGATCCTATTGCACAATCTCTGACTGATGTTGTACTTAAATTAATAACAAAGTCGTCAGAAGTATCATCTGGTGTACTGTTATTATTCAAAGCAACGCCATTTTTGACATATACATTTGCGCTACTTAAATCATAATAATTCTGTCCCGCTGTTATCCATTGAGGCTTACCATCTGTTGTACCTTGTAGAAGTGCATTTCTCCAGACATATTGCCCTTTAGAATAAAAGGTTGGAGTTATATCCATCGTAACAGATTGATTATTCAATGGTTTTCCATCCTTATCAACCACACTTACTGACATATTCCGAGTGTAGTATATACCATCGCTTGAAGTCCCAACTTCAGTTGGATTTACACCAATTACAATCGATGCCACAGGGTTTTGAACAACCGCTTGTACAATATCTATAAGAGAAACTTGTGTTGCATTGGTATAGCCTGTTTCTTTAAAACTCGCACTTAAACGTAAATCATCTGTTGCAAAATTAGTTGCACTGTAGCCTGTATTACGAGCACTTTCATCAACTTTTATTTTAAAGACAGCTTGTCCATTCGCATCTGTAGTAAGCCCAGATGGACCCACTATAATTGCACCATTAACTACAAAGTTATCAATTCCGAGCATTACATATTGATTCGCAACACCACCACCATTTTGATCAACCAAAGTTACAGTAACATCTGAAGTATCATTACGAACATTAAGTGTCGGTTTCGCTGATGAGATACGCAATGAATATCGTGCAGGTAAATCAACGGCAGGTTGTGTTGGCTGTTTAAATGCATCTAAACGAGCAATCTGTTTTGCAATTGCACCATTAGCATCCTGATTACTCGCAGTTAATTCTATACCACTAGCAATAAGTAAATCTCCATCAACAGTTTGCCCATCAACTGCAACTGAAAAAAAAGCATTCCCTTGAGAATCTGTTTTTAATGTTTGCGGTGTACCACTTGTATTTGATGGAGCGCTACTTCCAGGATTACCAATAATAATTCCTGCTGAATTATTAACTGCTAATGTAATATCTTGGTTCTGTACTGGAAGATTATTTTTATCTAATAACGTGACCGTAATAATTGATCTATCACCACTAACGTTCAGGTTACTTTTTGAACTTGAAATTACTAAATGATTCTGATTAAGAACTTCAGCAACTTCAAAATTAATCGTGGTCTCTAATTTTTCCCCTTTAGGATTCGTTATAGCTCCTTTAACCTGAATACCAGAAGACAATAATGCAGATTTTGCTGAATCAGAAATATCTTTAGGAATGATAATTGAAATAGGAACCTCGCCATTTGCAGAAGTTACCACTGAATCGGCACTGAGTTTCACTCCCGCAACAATTGCTTCAGTATTTAAAGATAAATTCACTGGATAACCTGTGTTTGCACCTAATTCGTCTTTAACTGCAACATTGATTTGATAAGTTTTACCTAATTCCAATTCATTTTTGTCAGCAGTTAAACGTAAATTTACTGAATCTTTAGGAATTGTAACTTGAATAATTCCAGTCTGTTGAACACGATCACCATTATTTTGGTTTGTTCCAACAACTGCAAATCCAATTCCATTTTTAATTAGGTTAGCATCATATTGACCTTCAGCAACTTTTACCGTGAAAACAGCCTCACCTTTACTATTGGTCGTGAGTGTCGTATCAGACAAAGAAACACGAGAACCAGCTAAATTTGATAGTGCAATTGCTAGTGCTGTATTTGCAATGGTTTTGCCACTAGCATCTGTAGCAACTACCTTAACTTGAACTTCGCCACCTAATACAGAAACTGTTGGTTCATAAGTAAAGCTAAGGTTAACCAGATCAGGAATAATGATTGGAGGAGTGATTAATTGAACAGAACGTGTCGCAGAAATTGTGAGCCTGTAAATTATTTTGTGTAAGTTCTATTTTTTATAAATGATCTTTTAATCGATCATCGAACTGAATCGTAAACCAATTCATTGCTAAACGCCAATTTTGAATTGGCATTGTCCATTTCTTAGCAGCATTGGTTGTTGCTAAGTAAATGACTTTTTTGACTGAATCATCTGACGAGAAGATCTTTCGCTTCTTGGTTGAATGGCGAATTACGCTATTCAACGATTCAATCGCATTGGTTGTATAAATCGCATGACGTATTTCAGCTGGATAGCTAAATATTGTACGGATATTTTCCCAATTGGCTCTCCAGGATTCTCCAATTTTCGGATATTGATGATTCCATTGATCACAGAAGATATCTAGAGATTTTAAGGCATTTTCTTCTGTACTTGCTTGATAGATCGCTTTTAGACCAGCTGTAACAGCCTTGTAGTCTTTCCAGCTTACAAATCTCAGGCTATTGCGTACAACATGCACGATACACAGCTGAATGTCCGTATGAGGATAAACAGAGGCAATGGCATCAGGAAAGCCTTTTAACCCATCTACACAGGCAACAAGATGTCCTGTACCCCTCGATTTTTGAGTTCTGTCATGACGGATAGCCAGAATTTGGCACCCTCTGTCTGAGCAATCCACATACCGAGTAATTCTTTTTGCCCATCCATATTGATGCCCAAAGCAAGGTATACAGACTTGTTAATCACATTGGAGTGTTGACGGACTTTTACAACAATACAGTCGAGATAGACGACTGGATACAGACTATCTAATGCTCTATTTTGCCACTCAGTCACTTGCTCAATCACAGCATCGGTCACTTTGCTTATAAGTGATGCTGAGACATCTGCATCGTACATTTCTTTGAAAAATGCGACAATTTCTCTATTGGTCATTCCTTTGGCATACAGGGAAAGAATTTGGTCATCCATACTGGTAATGCGTGTTTGATGTTTTTTGATAATTTGTGGCTCAAATGAACCTTCCCGATCACGTGGAATATCTAAAGCCAATTGCCCATCTTGAGTTGAAACAGTTTTTGAGCTAAAACCATTTCGGCTATTTGAGCCTTTTTTCGGCTGATGCTTTTCATAACCAAGATGATCTGAAAGCTCTGTATTGAGTGCAGTTTCGATCATGAACTTTTTAAATATGGCGGTCATTTGGTTTAAGTCTTCTGGTGTTTTTAGACCCTTAGCCAATTCAGCAGCCATACTTTTGATTGTTGCTTCATCCATGTGAAGTACCTTTTGTAATTATCCTCTGAAGGATAAATGAAAATTAAGTACTTACACAAAATTTAGAACAGTCCCGAAATTGTTGAACCAGAAGCCTGAGCAACAATCGTTAAACCATTTGCAATCAGATTCTCTATTTCTTTAGTATTTTTAGGTGTTACATTAATTGTAAAAATTGCTTGTCCATTTGTATCGGTAACTTGAGTTGCATTTGCAATAACAGCACCATTTTGCAAAGGTGCAGTATTTATGCCCAAACCAATACCTTTATTTGCAAATGCTTTACCATCAGTTCCAATAGCATTTACTTTCACTATTAATGTTGTTGTTTTATTAACTTCTAATGTTTTAATGCCATCAGTATCAATATTTAAGGATTCAAGTGCAATTTCTGATGATGCTGTTGGCTCTTTAAAGTTTAAAGATAGCGTTTGTGTTTTCCCATTTGCAGCTGTAGCCAACAGTTTTACACCTGCTAATGCTAATTGCTTTTGTTCATCTGTACCAGCATAGGTATATTTAAATTTAAAGGTTGCATAACCTTCAGCATTTGTTGTCTGTATTAGTGAACCATCCGCTTTTAATCCTAAAGCATCTAGTTGTTGATCAGATAAGCCCATACGTTTTAAAGAAATAGTTTGCCCAGATAGACCACCATCATCCTTGGTTCCATTAGCTTGGACTGTAATCGTAATATTTTGATTTTGTGAATAATCAAATGCTTTTACAGGATCAAATGATAAGTACCTAACCTCATCATCAGCCTGTGCTTTCGCTTTAACTTCAATCTTAATACTTTGACTAATATCGTTATCGGTTTTGAATGTTGCAGTAATGCCAGCTGCAACTAATGCTGCTACGGCTGCATCTGTCTTAGCATTAGTATGTAAAGTGTAAGTAATATATCCTTCGACCGAAGCACTAAAATCTCTTTCAGAACTACCATCAAAACCAACCCCGTTTGCATTTGCTTCGTTATTTAAATTTAAAGTTAGTTTTCCTTTAGTTGCCGCCTCACCCTTGTTATTAATACCTTTAACTCGAATTGTAACGGTATCATTTTGTGCATTAACCGTATATGAAGATGCAATTTCTAAACGTTGCAAAGCCAATTGATCAGTTGCACTGGTATCTGCCGTAATAACGCTGATCGTATCTTGGGCAAAGATTTCAGAGTTATCTGAATATATTGCTTTTAAATTAATGCCCTGTTGAGTTAAAGCAACTGGATAACTTGAATTTGCTTTTAATGTAAATACAGCATAGCCATTTGCATCAGTGACTGCTTCAGTTTGATCAATAGTCACCCCATACGCATCACTTTTATCCGTGAATACAAGTTTAACTTTTTTATTCGCAAGAGCTACATCATTACTGTTTTTGGCACGTACTTTAACAGTCGTTGTTCCATTTTGTGCAACAATTGGAGCATCTGCTTTAATTAACTCAAGTTTTTGGACAACTTGGGAAGTATCCTTAAAAGTAATAGATCCAGAGACTGTTTTTTCTGCTTTATTTTCATCAATCAGTTTAAAGCTTAAAGATTGTGATGTAGATACAAATTTTTGAATATCATCAGAACTCAAGTCAGAATTTGCAACAATGGTAAATTTTGCCTTTCCTTGACTATCTGTACTGATATTAGAGCCAGTTGAGATAGAAAATTTCCCTTGCATTTCTTGTGGAAGTGTTAAAGTGATCGACTCACCTGCTTTTACACCGCCATTTTTATCTGTCACTATTGCAGTAATATCTGCTGAACCTTTAGGTAAATTTAATACTACGCCTTGTTGAATATTAAGATTATAATCACTAACAATAGTACTGGTTTTCTTAATATTTAAGGTATAGCTTTGCTTGATAGTAGTACCATCCACGACAGCCGTTAATTGCACCTTACCAGACGACGCAATGAGAGTCGGAATACTGACTTCAAATATCGCAAAACCGTTGTCACCTGTCGTAACTAAAGAAGTCTTACTGGTAACACCTAGATTATCACTATCTGAAATTGCTAATCTTACCTGCTTATTAGCGATTCCACCTTTATCGGCATTCAGAACCTGCACCGCAATTTGTACAACGGAATTATCATTTGCCTGTTGTATAGTAGCACCACTAGTATCTTTTAACTTAATATCAATACTTTCAGCTACAGTAGAGCTATCAGTTGAGGAATTATTACTATTGTTGTTACTTGAATTATTATTGCTTGAATTGCTGCTTCCACCATAATAACCATCACTACCGCCACCACCACAAGCAACTAATGCTAAAGATGATCCTAAAACTGTCGATTTAACCCCTAATTTTCTCAAATTAGCTAAATAAGTCATAGTATTTTCCATTTTATATAATATATTTTGCCACCAAAAAACATGGATGACCTTTTATACGAAAATTTACTCAAATTAACATAATTTATCAATCTAATCCTGACATAATTTAATAAATCTTTTTATTAAGAAAATTAAAAAAACATGTAATTTTCTTAATATATTATTGCAACTGAAATATTTTAATATAAGACAATACTCAAACGGATTGAATATGTACGATCTCATCATTATCGGTGCAGGTACAGCAGGTATCAGTGCATATAAAGAAGCAGTTAAATATACCCAGAATATTTTAATCGTTAACGATGGCCCATGGGATACGACCTGTGCCCGCGTTGGTTGTATGCCAAGTAAAGTACTCATTTCATCAGCCAATCGAATGTATGATAGTCAACACATTAATCAGGTTGGTATTTCAGTTGAATCCTCATTTGACACTTCCCATGTCATGTCCCATGTTCGCGCATTAAGAGATCGTTTTACTACTGCGACTATAAAAGATGTACAAAGTTGGCCAAAAAACCATCGGCTATCAGGTAAAGCAACTTTTATGAATTCATACACTATCGAAGTCAATGGAAAACACTATCAGGCAAAATCTTTCATACTTGCTGTAGGCTCAAGACCAGCCACTAGTCAGGAATGGAAAGATCTTTTAAAAGAAAAATTTATAACATCAGATGAAATATTTGAGCTTAAAAAACTTCCATGCTCTTTAGCAGTCATCGGTAGTGGCGTCATTGCGATCGAGTTAGCCCAAGCCTTTTCAAGACTCGGTGCTAAAACGGCTATTTTTGCGCGTAGCAAACGCGTTGGTATTCTAACTAGTCCAAATTTACAACAATTGGCACAACAACAACTTTCTACAGAGTTAAATATTTACTTTGAAACATTGCCTAATTCTGTAAAGTTAACTGATCATCAAGTTGAGTTAAATTTCAAATACAATGGAACAGAACAAACAGAAAAGTTTGATTATTTACTTAACGCCACGGGGCGTTCCAGTTTATTAGATTCACTAAATTTGAATAAAATTGATCCACAATTTTCTGATGTGAAAAAACTTCCTATTCATCCAGAAACAAAGCAATTAGGTAAATTACCCATATTTATTGCTGGTGATGCTTATACAGATACCCCTCTTCAACATGAGGCAGCGCATGAAGGGCGGAAATTAGTACATAACTGTCTACACTATCCCAAAACCAAAAATATCAAAAATTTAACGCCCTTAGGTATAGTTTTCTGCTCTCCTGAAATGGCTATTGCTGGGCAAAGCTATCGTCAGTTACAAGATAAAAATATTGATTTTGTGACAGGTTACGTTTCTTATGAGAAACAAGGCCGTGCATTAGTATTAGGGAAAAATAGAGGTGGTGCCGAAGTCTATTTAGATAAAAAAACACAAAAACTACTTGGGGCAGAATTATTTGTACATTCAGCAGAACATTTGGCTCATTTACTTTGCTGGATGATTCAACAGGAAATCACATTAGATGAGATCTTAGAACAACCTTATTATCATCCAACGCTAGAAGAAGGCTTACGTACCGCATTTAAACATGCTCGTCGGCAAATTAAATCAAGCTGAATCAATTTAAAGTATGATCTCTAGCCTGAAAATGCAGGTGCGAACTGGGTAGATGAAACTGTACATCGATGTAACACGGGAGGCTGGGTATTGATTAGCTCACGTAATCCCGATGATATTCCATACTTTAACCAAGCTATCGTTCAGGAATTAACAACCAGTTAGTTTCTTTGATTTTCTATTTATTGCATCTATTTTATTTATAAAAAGCACCCCCTGATCTTTTGATCAGGGGGTGCCTTAGATTTAAAAGCTGGCGATGACTTACTCTCACATGGCTAACGCCACACTACCATCAGCGCGAAGAGGTTTCACTTCTGAGTTCGGGAAGGGATCAGGTGGTTCACTCTTGCTATTGTCGCCAGCAAACTGTTGTGGTGCTTTGGGGTCTTATTCACATTACTTAATAATGTATGCCTTACTTACGAACCAAAGAGTTATTAACGGATTGGAAATTGAGTCGGTATTGTAACTAGTTTATTGACTAAATCAAGTTTTCGTATCGAATTTATCTTGAATACAACAACTGTTTGGGTGTTGTATAGTCAAGCCTCACGAGCAATTAGTATTGGTCAGCTTCACATATCACTATGCTTCCACATCCAACCTATCAACGTCCTAGTCTTGAACGGCTCTTTAGGTGACATATAGTCACAGGGAAATCTTATCTTGAGGTAGGCTTCCCGCTTAGATGCTTTCAGCGGTTATCCCTTCCGAACATAGCTACCCGGCGATGCGACTGGCGTCACAACCGGTACACCAGAGGTTCGTCCACTCTGGTCCTCTCGTACTAGGAGCAGATCCTCTCAAATTTCCAGCGCCCACGGTAGATAGGGACCGAACTGTCTCACGACGTTCTAAACCCAGCTCGCGTACCTCTTTAAATGGCGAACAGCCATACCCTTGGGACCTGCTTCAGCCCCAGGATGAGATGAGCCGACATCGAGGTGCCAAACACCGCCGTCGATATGAACTCTTGGGCGGTATCAGCCTGTTATCCCCAGAGTACCTTTTATCCGTTGAGCGATGGCCCTTCCATACAGAACCACCGGATCACTAAGACCTACTTTCGTACCTGCTCGACTTGTGGGTCTCGCAGTTAAGCGCGCTTTTGCCTTTATACTCTACGCGTGATTTCCGACCACGCTGAGCGCACCTTCGTACTCCTCCGTTACTCTTTAGGAGGAGACCGCCCCAGTCAAACTACCCACCAGACATGGTCCTCGCCCCGGATTACGGGGCAGAGTTAGAACCTCAACATTACCAGGGTGGTATTTCAAGGATGGCTCCAATGTAACTGGCGTCACATCTTCATAGCCTCCCACCTATCCTACACAAGTAAGGTCAAAGTTCAATGTCAAGCTGCAGTAAAGGTTCACGGGGTCTTTCCGTCTAGCCGCGGGTACACTGCATCTTCACAGCGATTTCGATTTCACTGAGCCTCTGCTGGAGACAGCGCCGCCATCATTATGCCATTCGTGCAGGTCGGAACTTACCCGACAAGGAATTTCGCTACCTTAGGACCGTTATAGTTACGGCCGCCGTTTACTGGGGCTTCGATCAAGAGCTTCGCTTACGCTAACCCCATCAATTAACCTTCCAGCACCGGGCAGGCATCACACCCTATACGTCCACTTTCGTGTTTGCAGAGTGCTATGTTTTTAATAAACAGTTGCAGCGGCCTGGTTTCTGCGGCTGCCAAGCGCTCAGGGAGCAAGTCCCATCACCCTCAGCAGCGTACCTTCTCCCGAAGTTACGGTACCATTTTGCCTAGTTCCTTCAGCAGAGTTCTCTCAAGCGCCTTGGTCTACTCGACCTGACCACCTGTGTCGGTTTCGGGTACGATTCCTGTGTAACTGAAGCTTAGAGACTTTTCTTGGAAGTATGGTATCAGCCACTTCACTGTACAAGTACAGCTTGATATCGACTCTCAGCATAGAGCACCCCGGATTTGCCTAAGATGCATGCCTACTGTCTTCCACCTGGACAACCAACGCCAGGCTGACTTAACCTTCTCCGTCCTCTCATCGCATTACACAGAAGTATTGGAATATTAACCAATTTCCCATCGACTACGCCTTTCGGCCTCGCCTTAGGGGTCGACTCACCCAGCCCCGATTAACGTTGGACTGGAACCCTTGGTCTTTCGGCGAACGGGTTTTTCACCCGTTTTGTCGTTACTCACGTCAGCATTCGCACTTCTGATACCTCCAGCATGCTTCTCAACACACCTTCATCGGCTTACAGAACGCTCCCCTACCACGTAACTCTAAAGTTACATCCGCAGCTTCGGCACATAGTTTTAGCCCCGTTACATCTTCCGCGCAGGCCGACTCGACTAGTGAGCTATTACGCTTTCTTTAAAGGGTGGCTGCTTCTAAGCCAACCTCCTAGCTGTCTATGCCTTCCCACATCGTTTCCCACTTAACTATGATTTTGGGGCCTTAGCTGGCGGTCTGGATTGTTTTCCTCTTGACTACGGACGTTAGCACCCGCAGTCTGTCTCCCGGATAGTACTCATAGGTATTCGGAGTTTGCATCGGTTTGGTAAGTCGGGATGACCCCCTAGCCGAAACAGTGCTCTACCCCCTATGGTATTCGTCCGAGGCGCTACCTAAATAGCTTTCGGGGAGAACCAGCTATCACCAGGCTTGATTAGCCTTTCACCCCTATCCACAAGTCATCCCCTGGCTTTTCAACGACAGTGGGTTCGGTCCTCCAGTTAGTGTTACCCAACCTTCAACCTGCTCATGGATAGATCGCCTGGTTTCGGGTCTATACCCAGCAACTAAACGCCCTATTAAGACTCGATTTCTCTACGGCTCCCCTATGCGGTTAACCTTGCTACTGAATATAAGTCGCTGACCCATTATACAAAAGGTACGCAGTCACCGAACAAGTCGGCTCCCACTGCTTGTATGCATGCGGTTTCAGGATCTATTTCACTCCCCTCACAGGGGTTCTTTTCGCCTTTCCCTCACGGTACTGGTTCACTATCGGTCAGTCAGGAGTATTTAGCCTTGGAGGATGGTCCCCCCATATTCAGACAAGGTTTCACGTGCCTCGCCCTACTCGTCATCATGATGTGTGCCCTTTCGTGTACGGGACTATCACCCTCTACGGTCGCACTTCCCAGAGCGTTCCGCTAAAACACACATCACTTAATGGGCTGATCCCCGTTCGCTCGCCGCTACTAAGGGAATCTCAATTGATTTCTTTTCCTAAGGGTACTGAGATGTTTCACTTCCCCTCGTTCGCTTCAATAACCTATGTATTCAGTTATTGATACCTACCTTATAGTAGGTGGGTTCCCCCATTCAGACATCTCCGGATCAATGGATATTTGCCGCCTCCCCGGAGCTTTTCGCAGGCTATCACGTCTTTCTTCGCCTCTGACTGCCAAGGCATCCACCACATGCACTTAATTACTTGACTATACAACCCCAAACAGTCGTTAATACCTACAAGTAGTATTACCAACATTACAGTTTGAAGTACTGTGCACTTAAGCACCGTACAGCTTCAATCTAAATTCATATACCAAAACGCTTGATTCAGTTAATTTGCTAGTTCTCAATTAACTCTAAGATCAGAATGACTTCTTCTCTCTTTGTTATTGAGTGAACAATTTATTTCAGACTCAATTCTCAATCTGTTAATGAATTAATGTAACCTCGTCAGCTACATTAAACTGTGATTAATCACAGAGGTTAATAAACCAAGATCCTGCAATCTTCTTATTTATTAATCTCTATAACCATCTTTTCTTTCACTTTCGTGTTCGATCAGATACTGCGCGAAGCAT
>NZ_KB849717.1:1091600-1500484 GCF_000368825.1 Acinetobacter ursingii DSM 16037 = CIP 107286
TAAAACTCATTTTACTCAACCAAAATATCAATCAAATCCCTCAAGACCCAACCAACACCCTGTTTTTCAACAAGTTTTTATCCGCTTCACCGCCGATGAGTGCGCATTCTACAGCATTCTACAACCAACGCAACCCCTTTTTTTAAAGATTTCACTCCTTCGTCTATGTTTTGATCATATTTGACGGGTTTGATTGTTATTTGCACCAATCAGCTTAATTTAGAAAACAATTCAGCATTTTTTATTATTTTCGTTAAAAATATTTAGAACTTTTTTTAAACAGCTAATTTAAGTAGAATTAGACGACGGTTGCATATTTATAAGTTTTATTGACATGTTTTACAGTATAAGAAGAAGTTTAGCTGTTGCTATGGTCATCCTAATGGCCTGTGAAACTGTGCCCGCTGTTTCTGTCCATAATGCTTATAGCCTGACTTTAGCCATTTTAAGTTATAGTAAATGGCCAAATAATATTACACCAACCTTATGTGTCATTGATAATCCTGTTGCAACGGCAGCGTTTCAAAGCCAAGTCAAACAATCTGCTTATGAATATCATATTCAAGGGCTGAGCGCGGTCAATTTTTCGAAATCTCAATGTCAGGCGGTTTATTTTTCTAATCTCACGCCCCAACAACAGCAAAATTTAGTGAATGCTTATCCTCAAAGAAACCTATTATCTTTTAGCAATAATAATCCTGATTGTGAAACCGGAAGCATTTTTTGTTTATACACGCAGCGCGGATTAACCACCTTCAAAGTTAATCTCGATGCTTTAAGTTATTCTCAGGTTCATATTGATCCTCGAGTACTACTTTTAGCTCGCAATGCGGAGTAAGGAGAAATGATTTCAAATCTGTATAAATCTAAGTCTTTACATTCTTTATTCCGCAAATCTCAGGCAACGATTTTTGCCATTACTTTTTTTATCTGTACATTCACGTTTGTTCTTATTTCAATATTTACCATTGAAACTTATGCCAAACAAAATTTGAATATTTTAGGGTTGACCGTGAGTGAACGGATTCAGCCTGCACTGGTTTTTAAAGATCAACTCACATTACAACAAATTTTAAATGAATATACGGAGCAGCATTCGATTCGTACGATTCATATTTATGACAAAAATCATTTAGAATTGGCATCGAGTTCAAAACCCCCTGTTTATTATAGTCAGCTCCAAAGCTTTTTAGATTATGTTTTTCTAAAAGATCCTATTAAATTAACAGTTTATCATCACAACAACAAAATTGGTGAGTTGGTTCTTTTTGGAAGTTCAGAAAAAATTATTCAGTTTATTATTACCATTCTAATTGGCCTTGCGATTGCCATGATTTTTATTGTCATTGCGCTATGGTGGTCAACCAATATGACCTATCGTTATATTATGCAATCCATGCGCCCATTGACTCAGATTGCCCAGGTCGTCAGCGATCAAAAAGCATATAACCTACGCTTTCCAAATAATAATATTAAAGAGTTTCAAGATTTAAATGATGTATTTAATCAATTATTGGAAGAAATTCAAACGTGGCATACACATCTACAAAATGAAAATCATCAATTATCATTTAAAGCACATCATGACCATTTAACCCAGCTCCCAAATCGAAGCTACTTTTATCAAGAACTGGTTGATTTATTTGAAGATCACCAGAAACGGCAGAATTCCGCTTTGATGTTTATTGATAATAATAATTTCAAACAAATCAATGATCAATTTGGACATCTAGCAGGTGATGCCGTGCTAGAAGAAATGGCGAAGCGTTTAAAATCAAAGCTGAGACATCAAGATTTTATTGCACGTTTGGGTGGAGATGAATTTGCCGTCATTCTGCAATCCATTCACCAAGTTGAACACCTGATTACGATTGCTGAAAATTTAATTGCCAGTAGCAAAGCACCGATTTTATTTGAAGGGCAATCTATTGAATTCAGCTTTAGTTTAGGCATCGCATTTTCAAGATTCGCTACTACGCCAGAAGATTTGATCATGCAAGCCGATCAATCGATGTATAAAGCAAAACATTTAACTCACCACTGGTTTATTTATAAACCTTAATTTTGGAATTCCATATGCTTAACCACTCCCTGAAAATTTCATTTTTAGCAATGATTTGTATTGCTCTTTCTGGTTGCTTAAGTTTTGGCCCATTAAAATATAAACAAGTCCGTATGTTAAAAAAGGAAGGATTCGTACTGACCGATGAAGGCTGGACACTCGGTTTACCAGAACGATTGTTATTTGATTTCGATAAAACAGATATTCAACCTGCACATGAGCAGGAAATTTCACGTTTAAGTCGTCAGTTGCAAAAATATGATTTGCAAAAAGTGAAAATCGTTGGACATACCGACAATATTGGAGCTCCTCAATATAATTTGAAGTTATCCCAAGAACGTGCACAGAGCGTTGCTAATATTTTCATAGCGCATGGTTTTAAAGTACAAAATATACAGATTGTTGGTCGCGGTGCTGAACAACCTTTAGTACCCAATACGACTGAAGAAAATCGTGCTGCAAATCGTCGTGTTGCTGTAATTATTATTCCTTAAACTTAAAATTTTCAAATCTCCATGACAATCATGTGGTGGAGATATTTTGAAAGGAAGAAATTTCTGACATAAAAAAACCGCATTTAAGCGGATATTTTATCTATTTTAAAACTTAAGTTTTAAATGGTCGGAGCAGTAGGATTCGAACCTACGACCCCCTGGTCCCAAACCAGGTGCACTACCAGGCTGTGCTATGCTCCGATACTCTCTTTAAAAGAGTGGGGTGAATGACGGGATTCGAACCCGCGACAACTGGAATCACAATCCAGGGCTCTACCAACTGAGCTACATCCACCATAAAATTTGATTCTTAGTACCAAGCTACCGAATGGCGCGCCTGACAGGATTCGAACCTGTGACCATCCGCTTAGAAGGCGGATGCTCTATCCAACTGAGCTACAGGCGCGTAACCGATGATATGTCTATCATGCGATATTTCGCCGAATTTAAAATATCAAATACATCACAATATTTTAAATGGTCGGAGCAGTAGGATTCGAACCTACGACCCCCTGGTCCCAAACCAGGTGCACTACCAGGCTGTGCTATGCTCCGATCTATCTCAGCTTTTGCTATATCGCACATCGTGCGGTACGGTGTGCATTCTAGGCGCGGCGTGTGATTACGTCAACACCTAGAATTAAAAAAAATTAAAAATCCTTATCGAATGTATATTTAAGCAGCATTTTAGCGTTTTAGTGAAGCACTAAACGCCAACATCCGATCCAGAGGAAGTTTAGCCCGTTGTGCCAAAGCAGCGTCGACGTGTATTTCCTGATCGGCATGTTGTAATACATGCAGAATTCCATCCAGCTCATTCATCGCCATCCAAGGGCAATGCGCACAAGAACGACAAGTCGCGCCCTCACCCGCAGTTGGTGCTTCAACTAAAATTTTATCTGGAACCGCTTGTTGCATCTTATAAAAAATACCACGATCCGTAGCGACAATTAAACGCTGATGTGGCAATGTTTGTGCGGCTTTGATCAGTTGCGAAGTACTACCCACAGCATCTGCAATATCCACTACCGATTCTGGAGATTCAGGATGAACCAACACAGCTGCATCTGGATACAGCGCTTTCATATTGGCGATACCACGAGCGCGGAATTCTTCATGTACAATACAGGCCCCATCCCAAAGCAACATATCAGCACCTGTTTTCTTTTGGATATATCGCCCCAAATGTTGATCTGGCGCCCAGATAATTTTTTCACCCAAACTGTCTAAATGCTCAATAATTTCTACGGCACAACTCGATGTTACCACCCAATCAGCACGTGCTTTCACTGCGGCAGAAGTATTGGCATATACCACAACAGTATGATCAGGATGCTGATCACAAAATGCAGTAAATTCATCCACAGGACAGCCTAGATCCAGTGAGCAAGTGGCTTCCAAAGTGGGCATTAAAATGGTTTTTTCTGGAGACAAGATTTTAGCCGTCTCACCCATAAATTTGACACCTGCAACCACCAATGTGCTTGCAGCATGGTCTCGTCCGAAACGTGCCATTTCCAGTGAGTCAGAAACACATCCACCAGTCAGCTCTGCTAGTTCCTGTACATCGGGGTCACAATAATAATGTGCGACAAGTACCGCATTACGTTTTTTGAGTTCTGCTGCAATTTCCGCAAATTTTGCCTGTTTAACATCTGGACTTAAGTGTTGATCTTTCGGCTCACCTAAACGATCTAAATGCGCCTGCACAATGTTTTTTGCGTCGTTCGCAATTAAATTCGCACTACTCATAAACGTCTTCTCATCCTTTTGCATACGGGCTGGCATGCTTGTAACGTTACATCACAAGTTACTGGCTATGATTTGATAACTTGAGAACCAAAAGCGGGCAGTTAAAAAAGCCTCCCAGAGGAGGCCTGATTATAGCTTAAATTATAGCGAAATATTTAAGATCGGTAATCTGCATTGATTTTGACATAATCATAAGACAGATCGCAGGTATACACAGTGTCCTTCGCCTGACCACGCCCTAAATCAACGCGTATGGTAATTTCTTTCTCTGCCATCACCGCAGCACCCATTTCTTCGGTGTAATCAGGATTTGCACCACCATCGAGACAGATTTGCACATCACCCAACCAGACCTGAACTTTGCTGCTATCCAAGTTTTGAATGCCCGCTTTACCAATCGCCATGACAATCCGTCCCCAGTTTGGATCGGAAGCAAATAAAGCGGTTTTGATCAGCGGTGAGTCTGAAATGCTATACGCGACGTCACAACATTCTTGGGTATTGGCTCCACCCTCGACAGTCACAGTGATGAATTTAGTAGCACCCTCGCCATCGCGCACAATCAATTGTGCCAAACGATTCATGATACGGGTGAGTACATCAAGCACCACGGTATAACGAGCATCATCGCTAGACTCTATTACATTTCCACCCGCCTGTGCTGTGGCAACAAAAATGCAAGAGTCATTGGTAGAAGTATCACCATCAATGGTAATGCGGTTAAATGAATGCTCGACTGTGGTCTGCAATAACTGTTGAACCATTGCTTGGCTGATCGGCGCATCGGTTGCAACAAAACTCAGCATGGTTGCCATATTGGGACGAATCATCCCAGCACCTTTACTAATACCAGTCATGGTATAAGTGATACCATCGAGTTCAAACTGTTCAGACGCCCCTTTAGGCACGGTATCCGTGGTCATAATGCCAAAAGCAGCATCTGTCCAACTTGCTTCATCTAATGTGTCCAACGCAGGTTGAATGCCATTTAATAAACGCTCAATCGGAAGCTGTTCACCAATCACGCCTGTTGAAAAAGGTAAAACCTGATGAGGTTGTACATGAGCCAGTTCAGCCAGTTTGGCACAGGTTTTAGTCGCATTTTCTAAACCGAGTTTTCCTGTTGCAGCATTGGCATTACCAGTATTAATAATGAGATAACGCGGCTGTTGTGCGGATGAGCTTTCATTTAAATGTTTTTTGCTGAGTAAAACGGGCGCAGCAGCAAAAGCACTTTGGGTAAAAACACCCGCAACCTGCGAACCTTCAGCAAACTCGAATACCACTAAATCTCGTCGATTGGGATAACGCACATACGCTTGGGTTGAACCAATTTTTACACCCTTTACCACATGCATATGCGGCATTGTTACGTCACCAACAGCCATTTTGAATATCCGATGAATTCGTTATAGAAAAAGAAAAGCTTAGTTCAAAATAACATAAAAATCGAGCGTTCAAACTCACTTTACAGCAATAAAAAAACCAGCAATCTTGCTGGTTTTTAAATTTTGACTTTTTAATTGGCCGCAAGTTGAGCAGATGTCCCCAATAAAGCCTGCTTGGCTTTTTCCTGACTCGCCGCAGAGAGCGCAGGGTTAGTCGCAACAATGCGACTTACATTTGCGGAGTTAGCAGCACTAATCGCCGCTGTTTTAAAAATAATAGGGCGAGTTCCCGTATTACCCAGCGTATAGCGAATTCCTGTTCTTGGACTGACTAAAGTCGTCGTTTGATTCTGAACAGTTGCTTGAGCTGTAGTATTACCTTGTGCAGCCATTACCTTGTCAACAGTCGTGGTTTGGATTGGCTGTGCATTTTCTGTTGCAGCAAATGTAAATGCTGGGATCGTTAAGGCCGTCATTACTAATGTTTTTAATACTTTTTTCATTGTCTTTACCAGTTTTCACTTCAAGATGTGCAAGTAAATACCATTTAATCGAACAAACTGCAAATACTATTCACAGCTTGCAACATCTCGTAAAAAAAGCAGAACATAAATGTTCTGCTTTTTTGAAATCACTCTCTTTTATGGCAAGATCTTTATCTCACGATTAAATACGACCATGACATTGTTTATATTTGAGTCCAGATCCACATGGGCATGGCGCATTACGGCTCGCAGGTGGCGTAATTTGCTGCTGTGGTGCTTGTTCTTCAATCTCGTGATGAGTCACTGTTCCAGTTAAGCCGTCAACTTCATCATGTTCAAAAGATAAGCGCATCGCTTCTGCTTGTTGCTGCTGTTGAGCTTCAAGTTCTGCCAGTTCTTCTGGTGTAGGAATGTGAACGCGAGACAAATCAGTTACGACGTCAGATTTAATAATGCCTAACATATTAATGAACAAGTTAAAGGCTTCTTTTTTATATTCCTGTTCAGGATTTTTCTGAGCATAACCACGTAAATGAATCCCCTGACGCAGATAATCCATCGCCGCCAAATGGTCTTTCCAGTGGCGATCCAGTGAATTCAACATAAAGTGACGTTCAAGCGTAACGGCGGTATCTGTTCCCATTTGGGTGCGACGCGCTCGATAGCGATTAATTACTTCATCAGTAATTCGTTCTACCAACCCTTCTTCATCTAGACGGCGATCATCATTGAGCCATTGTTGAATTGGCAACTCAATACTGAGGTCAACGCGCAAGGCATTTTCCAAACCCTCTACATCCCATTGGTCATGGATCGATTCAGGTGGAATAAAATTCGCAATCATGCCTTTCATGACATCACGATGCATTTCTTCGATATAATCTTGCAGCGTGCTTTCAGCTAAAACTTCATCACGTTGTGAATAGATGATCTTACGTTGTTCGTTATTGACATCGTCATACTTCAATAAGTTTTTACGAATATCAAAGTTACGTGCTTCGACTTTGCGCTGTGCATTTTCAATCGAACGGCTCACCATTTTATGTTCAATGGCTTCATCTTCTTTGAGACCCATGGCACGCATCATACCAACCACACGGTCACCTGCGAAGATACGCATCAAATCATCTTCAAGTGATAAGTAAAAGCGCGATACCCCAGGGTCACCCTGACGGCCAGCACGACCTCGTAACTGGTTATCAATACGGCGTGATTCGTGACGCTCAGAACCCACGATATGTAAACCGCCTGCATTCAGCACGGTTTCATGATCATGTTCCCATTCTGCTTTTAAGCGCGCTTCATCTTCAGGCGTTGGATTTTCAATTTTAGCTAGCTTGGCTTTCCAGTTACCACCCAAAATAATATCCGTACCACGACCAGCCATATTCGTTGCAATCGTGACTGAATCTGGACTACCTGCCTGCGCAATAATATCCGCTTCACGTTCATGTTGTTTCGCGTTAAGGACTTCATGCTTAATGCCTGCCTGAGTCAACTTATGCGATAACACCTCACTGGCTTCAATGGTTGCCGTACCCACCAAAATTGGTGCACGGGTTTCCTGAATACGTTTAATTTCCTGCACAATCGCATCGTATTTACCGTTACGATTCAGGTAAATTAAATCATTTTGATCTAAACGAACCATTGGACGATGGGTTGGGATAATCACCACATCTAGTCCATAAATTTCTTTCATTTCCGCTGCTTCAGTATCAGCAGTACCTGTCATACCTGAAAGCTTTTTGTATAGGCGGAAATAGTTCTGAAAAGTGGTTGTTGCAAGTGTTTGGTTTTCTGGCTGAATTTCCAAACCTTCTTTGGCTTCGACTGCTTGATGCAAACCTTCTGACCAACGACGACCTGGCATGGTACGCCCAGTATGTTCATCGACGATGATCACTTCACCATCATGAATAATATAATGAACATCGCGGTGATATAAGAAATGCGCACGAATTGCGGCAGTCACATGATGCACCAGACTTAAATTACTTGCAGAATATAGGCTTTCACCTTCAGCCAATAAACCCATGGCAATCAGTTCTTGCTCGACAGTTTCAAAACCCACTTCGGTCATTTCAACTGAACGCTGTTTTTCATCAATCCAGAAATGTCCGCCATCGGCCACTTTTTCTTCTTTTTGCGCACGAAGTTTAGGTGGAATGTTATTGATCGCAGCATAAAGTTGAGAAGAATCTTCGCTTTGCCCCGAAATAATCAACGGTGTACGCGCTTCATCAATCAAGATCGAATCGACCTCATCGATAATCGCATAATTCAAACCACGCTGTTTTTTCTCTGGCAGTGAAAACACCATGTTGTCACGCAGATAGTCAAAACCAAATTCATTGTTGGTACCATATGTGATATCCGCTTGATAAGCTTCAGCTTTCTCAACAGGAGACTGCATAGAGTAAATCGTACCAATGCTCAATCCCAAAAACTCAAACAATGGGCGGTTGAGTTCAGCATCACGCTGCGCCAAATAGTCATTGACCGTAATAACATGGACGCCTTGTCCACTTAAGGCATTTAAATAACAGGCCAACGTACCCATCAGGGTTTTACCTTCACCTGTACGCATTTCTGCGATTTTACCTTCGTGTAAGGTAATACCACCGATTAATTGCACATCATAATGGCGCATACCCATGACACGTTTTGCCGCTTCGCGACATACGGCAAAAGCTTCTGGCAATAATTTATCCAGACTTTCACCATTGTTATAACGTTCTTTAAATTCTGGAGTTTTTGCAGATAAGTCTGCATCGCTTAGTGCTGATATCGTCGGCTCGAGCGCATTGATTTGATCAACAATTTTACGCATGCGTTTAAGTTCGCGCTCATTTTTTGTACCGAAGATACCTCCGATCAGACTTGCCAACATGAATAAACTCTCTAATCCTGTTTGTTATAAGGTCTGTTAATAGCAACAAACCCTAGGTCGGTTAATTTTTTCTTAGCTGTTATTATGGAGTCACAAATAAGAACTACAAGGGTTTTACGCCCAAACAGCGAAAAAATCTGCTAGATGACTCTAACATTGCTTAACCAAAGAGCGTTAATGTAGCAAATTTGCATTTAACTTACACCGATTTGCATGCGATTTTCTGATCTATTTTTGAATCAAGCCCCTATTCTATATCTTAAAAATTCATAACAACATGCGAAAACAATAATTTTAAACGCAATAAAAAAACTGCATATTTAAGGTCATACAACACATCACAATATTATGAGGTTTTTGCAATGAGCTTACGTTTAGGTGATACCGCCCCTAATTTTGAACAACAATCCAGTGAAGGAGAGATTAATTTTTATGAGTTTTTAGGTGACGATTGGGCAATCTTATTTTCACATCCTGCGGACTACACGCCTGTATGTACCACTGAACTTGGCTATACCGCAAAACTTAAAGATGAATTTGAAAAACGTGGAGTCAAAGCGATTGCACTTTCAGTGGATGATGTTGAATCCCATCAGGGCTGGATTAAAGATATTAATGAAACTCAAAACACCACAGTCAACTTCCCGATCATCGCCGATAAAGATCGTAAGGTTTCAGAGTTGTATGGATTTATTCATCCTAATGCCAGTGAAACCACTACAGTACGCTCGCTTGTGATTATCGACCCCAATAAAAAAGTTCGCTTGATTATTACTTATCCTGCGTCAACAGGTCGTAATTTTAATGAAATATTACGGGTCGTAGATTCATTACAACTGACAGACCATCATAAAGTCGCAACTCCAGCAAACTGGCAACAAGGTGAAGATGTGGTGATTGTGCCTTCACTCAAAGATGAAGAAGAAATCAAAGAACGCTTTCCGAAAGGCTATAAGGCCGTCAAACCTTATCTAAGATTGACACCACAGCCTGAGAAGAATTGAAACATCGTTTCAATTCTTCGCAAGACAAGCAAAGCGCGTAGTCTAAGAACAAAACTCTTAAAGTCTTCAAAAGGAGATGAACAGCTATGCTGTGAGTGAAGAGGTTAAAGCAACGCTTTAATTTTGTGCAAGACCAGCGAAGCGCGTAGTGTTTGAATGTGATACTTCAATTTTTATCAAAACAAGCGCAGCGCATCATTTAAGATAGTAAGTCTTCCATGTTTTACAAGCATGAAGATTGCATTAAATAATAAAAATAAATCTCAAAACAATAACTCATATCACCGTTTCTCCACCCAGTACCCATCGTCATGATGGGTACTTTTTATAATGAACAGATTTGGTAAAACTCACAGACTAGGTTATAAAGAAGATAATATCCTAAAAACAATAAATTTATGATTCATAACATTCATCATTTGCATTGCGGTACGATGTGCCCTGCATGCGCACCTCTAGTCAGTCAAACAGGCTTACAGGCACATATTATTTGTCATTGTTTATTGCTTGAAACTGATCGTGGGTTGGTGTTGATTGATACGGGTTTAGGTTTACAAGATTATTTACACACTCAGCAACGACTGGGCAGACTCATCCATCAATTTGGAAAAATTGAAATCAATGTGCAACTCAGCGCTGTTCAGCAAATTCAACAACTCGGACTTAATCCTAAAGATGTGCAGCATATTTTTGTGAGTCATCTGGATTTTGACCATGCGGGTGGTATTTCTGATTTTCCCCAAGCCACGGTACATGTGCTGGCATCCGAATTTAATGCCACACAATCATTGTCTTTTAAAAATCGTATTCGTTATAAGAACAACCAATTTAAGCAGCATCGTCTTTGGAATTTCATTGAGCATACTCAAGGAGAAAGCTGGTTCAATCTGGAAAAAGTGATGGGGTTGCCATTATTTCAGGATGAAATTTTAATGATTCCTTTATTAGGGCATTCGGCTGGACACTGTGGCATTGCGATTAAACAAGCAGAGGGCTGGATGTTATTTTGTGGGGATGCCTATTTTTCACATCAGGAATTAGACTCCAAACAGAAACTGAAAGGACTACATGTATTTGAGAGTATGCTCGCGTATGACAATAAAATGCGTTTAGCCAATCTCAAACAACTCCAATATTTAGCTCAACATGAACCACACATTGAATTGATTTGTGCGCATGATATTCAAGAATTTTTACGCTATCGACCATTATCATGAAAAAAACCTTATTTTCTCCCCTATTGATCATACTCACTTTAAATCTATCAGGCTGTATTACCCATCCTTCGCTTTCCACTGAGCAACGACCACCACATTGGGGGAATTTGCTTCATGCAGAGCATAATTTTTATAAAATTAGCCATGATCTGTATCGCAGCGAGCAACCTTCACAAGCACTAATACCTGAATTACGACAACAGCAGATTCAGACCATCATAAATTTACGCAATCGTAGTGATGATCTCAAAGTGCTTGATCCACACGAATTTAATTTAGTTCATATCCCGATTCATACATGGGCCATTAATCGAAAAGATTTACTAGAAGTGATGCAACAGATTCAAATCGTAAAACAAAATCATCAAAAGGTTTTATTGCATTGCTATCATGGGTCAGATCGAACAGGTGCCAGTGTGGCAATGTATCGAATTATTTTTGAAAATTGGTCGATAGAAAATGCTGTACAAGAAATGAAATACGGAAGTTACGGCTATCACCCCATCTGGGTAAATATTGAAAAAATATTTACGCCTGAAAATATAAAATGGATTCGGGAGCAACTCGCGAATCCATCTTAAATCATCAGCAAGAATAACACTGCCAAAAACACTTAACGCTGATCGAGTGGAATCCAGTCGATCACCCAAGCAGATTTCATATTCAAACTGCTATCTGACACAATTTTCTTCCGTGCAGCATCGGCAGTTTCGCGGCTTTTAGATGGCCCCACCATAATTCGAATGCCTTTAGAAGTAGGGCTGGTGGTGACTTTATAGCCTTTAGCACGAAGTTTGGAAACCACTGCATCTGCATTGGCTTGGTTGGCAGCTAATGCCACTTGTACCATCCAGTTTTTATCGCCATTTTCCAACAAATCACGTGCTTTATCAGCTTCTGCTTTTTTCTTGGCGTCTTCTTCGGCTTTATGCTTTTTCTCATCCGCTGCTTTTTTCTCAGCTTCAGCTTTACGTTTATCTTCAGCCGCTTTCTTCGCTGCTTTTTCCGCGTCTAACTGTCGCTGTTTTTCTTCAGTTGCCTTTTTCTCTGCGGCAACGCGCTCTTGCTCAGCTTTACGTTTGGCTTCGGCTTCTTTCTGCTTTTTCAATTGATCGGCTTTCTGCTGTTCAGCCAGCTTTTGAGCATCAGCTTGTTTTTTCTGCTCAGCCAATCTTTTCTCTGCATCAAGTTTTTGCTGTTCAGACTTTTTTTGGTCTGTGGCTTTTTGTGCAGTATTTTGCGCTGTATTTTTTGTTTGATCCGTGATTTCTGGCGGAATATTGTCTGAACTTTCCTGAGCAGCATTACGACGCGCATTGATCGCTGCATATTCTTCTGCGGCTTTACGCGCGGCTGCGGCCTCGGCCTGTTGTTGTTGCGCTAGAAAGTCTGCGGCACGAGCTTCTTGTTCTGCCACCGCTTTTTCACGCGCACGGCGCTGTTCTTCAAGTAAACGCTTTTCCGTTTCAACATCAACTGCAAGCGGTTGTAACTGAACCATTTCGCCCGCCTGATTTGAACGATTATTGTCCTTTGCAGGTTGTTCGACTTTTGGTTGAGTTTGAACTTGCGTTTGGTGTATTTCTTCTTTTCCTTTCAGGAGTAATGCTGCCAATAAAACACCACCACCTAATAAAACAACACCGCCCATCCAGCGCTGTTTGTTATTCATTGACATTGTTCCAAATACTCCCACACCGCTTCTAATGTATGAAACGAACCACAGACTAAAATTAGCTGATTATTGTTGGTTTGCTCAAGTGCTAATTTAAACGCCTCTTGGATACTTTCAAAGCTGTCTACTGTCTCACCTTGTAATGCATCCATCAATTGAGATAACGGTGCAGCACGAGGAATATTTAACGGCGCAATTTTCCAATTCAAAACAGTGAGTTTTAATCGCTCTACCACTGATTTTATATCTTTATCGGCCAACATTGAAAATACAGCAACAACTTCTGTGTACTGTTTATTGTATTCCAAGAAATTTCGCAATTGCTTTAACAAAAATTCTACACCATGCGCATTATGCCCAGCATCAAAAATAACGGTTTTATTTGCGATGACTCGCTGTTCAAAACGACCCGCCAATTGGGCTTTTTTGATTCCGCTGCTCAATGCTGCCTGAGAAATATCTAAGCCACTTAACAGTACAGCCGCAACCGCAGTCGAAATATTTTCCAGTGCCAGGGAACTCAGTGGAAGTTTTAATGTGGTTCCTGATGATGCAAAATTCCAACTCTGACCATCACCCGCAGCTTGATAAAAATAATCTTGTTGTGCCACATATAATTTGGCGTTGACTTGATCGGCCTGAGTTTGAATCGCGTGTGGTAAATCTTGTAGACCAGCAAAAATGACAGGAATATCGGGACGCATAATCCCTGCTTTTTCAAACGCAATTTTTTCAATGCTATCGCCCAGCCAATCGGTATGATCTAGACCAATATTGGTAATCACGGCAATATCGGGATCAATCACATTCACGACATCAAGCCGACCGCCCAAGCCGACTTCAAGTACCCAGACATCACATTGTTTTTGTTTAAAAATAACAAAAGCCGCTAAAGTCGTGGCTTCAAAAAAGGAGAGGCTTAATTCACACTGACGGCGCGCTTGATCAACTTCTACAAAAGCATGAATTAAAGTTTGGTCATCAACTTCCTGACCCTTTAATTTAACCCGCTCGTTAAAACGATAAATATGGGGCGATTGATAAAGGCCAACCTGATAACCCTGTTCATTTAAAATGGAAGCTAACGCGGTCGTCGTTGATCCTTTACCATTGGTTCCAGCCACGGTAAATACTTTGGCTTGTGGTTGCATGACACCCAGAGCCTCAGCCACTGGAATCACACGTTCCAGACCTAAATCAATCCCTGTAACGTGAACATGGCCCCAATAATCGAGCCATGTATCTAAATCATCTGTTATTTTTGGAGCATCAGGTTTCAAGGTAAGTTCATCAATTTCGCCACGATACGGGATACAGTATCACGTAATGCATGTCGATGAACAATTTGATCGATTACCCCATGATCAAGCAAATATTCGGCGCGCTGAAACGGTTCATCCAGTTTTTCACGAACGGTTTGTTCGATGACGCGCTTACCCGCAAAACCAATCATAGCTTTCGGTTCAGCAATATGTACATCACCTAGCATTGCCAAAGATGCTGTGACACCGCCATAAACAGGATGAGTCAAAACTACAATGTAGGGTAAATGAGCATCTTTCATTTTCTGAATTGCAGCAGAAGTACGTGCCATTTGCATCAGCGACAACATGCCTTCCTGCATACGTGCACCGCCAGAAGCAGCAAAACAGATTAAAGGTTGTTTAAGTTCAATTGCACGTTCAGCCGCTTGAACAAAGCGATCACCTACAACTGTCCCCATTGAACCGCCCATAAAGTCAAATTCAAAGGCACAGGCGACCATTGGGATATGATTAAGACTCCCCTGCATCACAACCAAAGCTTCTGTTTCACCCGTTTTGCTTTGTGCTTCACGCATACGCTCAGGATAAGGCTTACTATCGACAAATTTAAGTGGATCTTTGGCTACAAATTCCTGACCCAGTTCGGTTTGGATCTGATCAAAAAACCATGTTAAACGATCACGTGCTTTCATACGCAAATGTTCATCACATTGTGGACAAACATAGGCATTGAATGCGATTGCAGTACGTGTCACCAATGCATGACATTCAGGGCATTCAATCGTTGGCTCAGTAAATGTTGCCTTAAGCACTTGTTGCTCATCAGGCGTGTGGATGCCAGGAACATGACGTTCAGTCCACGGCGTCGATGGGCTAAGAATTTTCCCTGATTTCACTTCTTGATTCATACTAACTCGTCGAGCGCAGCTCGAAGCTCCTTGATTTTATTGACCGTTTGTTCAACCGCTTGGTCGATTGCCAATGTAGCAAAAGGTTTAACTAAAGCACTTCCCACAATTACCGCATCGGCAACCTGTCCCATAGCCTTTGCAGATGCTGCATCACTAATTCCAAAGCCCACACCTACTGGTACATTGGTATGTGTTTTGATCTTGGCAATCCGTGCCGCAGCTTCAGCCGTGTCTAGGGTTGCTGCACCTGTTACGCCTTTAAGTGATACATAGTAAATAAAGCCACTGGCTTGTTTTACGACATGTTGAATACGCTCATCGGTTGAGGTTGGTGCAAGCAAAAAGATTTGGTCCATATCATGCTGTTTCAGCACAACATCCAGATCTTGAGCTTCTTCAGGTGGCATATCCACCAAAAGAATGCCATCTACACCGCACGCTTTCGCTGTCGATACAAACTTTTCATAACCAATGACTTCAACAGGATTTAAATATCCCATCAATACCACAGGTGTTTCTGTATCTTTTTGACGAAATTCCTTGACCATATTCAGTGCATCAAGCGTATTGGTTCCACCCGCTAACGCGCGTTCAGCCGCAAGTGCAATCACTGGCCCATCTGCCATTGGGTCGGAAAAGGGTAAGCCCAGTTCAATCACATCCACACCTGCATCGACCATTTTATGTAATAGTGATACTGTGACCTGTGGCTCAGGATCGCCCGCCATCACATAAGAAACCAACGCTTTACGTTGTTGGGATTTAAGCTGTTCGAAACGAGTGGCGAGACGTGACATAGGGTTGTGCTTTCCTTGATTTTATAAACTGAGGAGTTGTTTGTAGAAATACAGAACACCGCATTGTAACGCTATTTTTTGTCCATTGAACAGTCTTCACGTTGCTATGTACGCTGTTGTTGTGATTCCCTACAACCCAGAGCGTACATTTATCAATATTTTGCTATTTTTCTCAATGATCAAAGCTTCCTATTTTTTAATGTTCTTTCAAGCAATAAAATATGAAATTAAATTAAAATTTATTCTAAAAATGATCTAAAAAACAAAAATATAAACAACATCAGCAGACCATTGCAGCGATTTCTGGCTTTATAAAAAACATGGCAGTTTGATATATCTGGTATAAAAACGGATGATCGAATCAAGTACTTTTGCAGTTGTCTACGTAAAAAATTCAGTCCATTCTCAGGGTGTTTATTTGATTCAGCGCGACTTATTCATTACCTTACAGTTGTTTTAAAAACTGTTTTGGTGTTTGTCCTGTCCATCGTTTAAACGCTCGACCAAAAGCACTTTGATCGGCATAACCCAACAATGTCGCAATTTCGACCAGTGAACGTCCTTGTTTTAAATAAGTTTGACTTAAATTTAGACGATATTCGTCCAGAATATCCTGAAAATTAAGCTGATAAGATTTGAGCTGCCGTTGTAAAGTTCGTTCAGAATAATGCATTTGTCTGGCGACATAATCCTGAATGACTTCATTTTGTTGCTTTAATGCCTGTTCAATAAAACCCCAGACTTTTTGTTTTAATAACTGCTGTCGGTGCTCAAACGTATCCGTTTGTTGTAAGGACTGTTTAGCTTGAGTGGATAACACCTGATTAAGTTGTTGATCGGCAGCAAAACTTCGTGCTTGTAATACCTGTTGATCAAAACAGATTTTATATTGACCCACATACAGCTGAATTTTACAGCCAAAAAACTGCTCATAATGGCTTAATGAGAAATGCGGGGGCAGTCCTAACTGAATCAAACGAGGCGGGATCAATTGTTCCTGCGCAATCAGTTTCGAAATTCTAAAGATTAATGACAAATTCAATTCATAAATTTCACGATAATCCTGATAATTTGCGCTCCACATGATCTGAATCTGTTGATCCTGCTCCACAATTTTGAGCTGCTCCAGATTGGTTTGTTGAAACAGTAAGGGATAATATTGTTCAAGCAAATACATCGCCTGTTGTAAGTTTAAACTGGTGGATGCCAGATAGCCCATCATCCCCGCGTCCTGCAAACTGGCTTGTTCAGCCATAACCAAACTAATCGGACGTTTAAAATACCGCTGGAGTTGCTTCATCAACTGTAGATAAACTGTTAAATCGAAACCCTGTTCAGCATCGTTATTCAATGCATCAGTCAATTGTTGCCATTGCGACTGTTGTTCTGAACCACTCAGCAGAG
This sequence comes from Acinetobacter ursingii DSM 16037 = CIP 107286, assembly GCF_000368825.1. GTDB lineage: Bacteria > Pseudomonadota > Gammaproteobacteria > Pseudomonadales > Moraxellaceae > Acinetobacter > Acinetobacter ursingii. Next base: position 1,108,948 of record NZ_KB849717.1, read on the forward strand.
ATTCCAGTTGATAATGCTGCAAGACGCGATGCAGAAGGCGTACATATCCCACTATTATTTTTACTGACATTGCGACATCCTTTTTGTCTCATGTCGCTATTTGTATAAAATATGGCAACAACTGTCAAAACAAAACGGATGATTGTCGCCATACTAAAATCATTGTTTCAACCGAGAATTAAAACAAATGAATGCCCATGTACAATATCAGGTCGATCCCGTGGTGCGCAGCAAACTAGACTTTAAACTTGAAGATGTTCCTCGTTTTTGGTTTGCAGGTGATCCATTTCGAACCCGTGTGTTTGATGCACTGAGTCTGACTTTTCCAGATGGCGAACGTTATTTTATCGAGTGCGTCCGATTATTTCGTGACAAGATTCAGGATCCTGACTTACAGGCAAGAGTGGCTGACTTTATCAAACAAGAAGCTCAGCATGGCATTGCCCATGACAAAATGAATCAACTCATGAAAGAGCAAGGTATGCCCGTTGAGCAATTTACGACCACGCTCAAAAAGATTTTCCGCTTTGAGCTCATCAAACGTTCACCACAATACAATATTGCCATGACTGCGGCGGCAGAACATTTGACTGCATTGATGGCAGAAACCTTTTATAGCAAAAAAGCAACGCTGCAAGAGGTTCACCCTTATGTTCGGGCTTTGTTGGCATGGCATTCGATTGAGGAAATGGAACATCGTGATGTGGCTTTTGACGTGATGCAACAGGTCGGAGAAGTTCCCGAAGTCACACGTAAATTTGCGCTGGCGATCACCACCGCTTTGATGCTCGGCTTTACGTTATATCGTGCCAATGTGATGTTACACTGTGACGGCTTTAATGGTCGGCAGCGTTTGCAATTGTTTCGTAAAGGCTTACCGTGGTTTTTAGGTCGTAAGGGAATATTAACGGCGATGAAAAAGGAATATCTGGACTGGTATAAATCTGACTTTCATCCCAGCCAGCATCCAGTGATTCATCAATACGATGTCTGGGTCAAAACCTACGAAGAAACTGGTGATCCTATTTTAGCAGGTCAAGCGTTTTGGGAAGCAGGCTATTAACGCCTGCTGTTAACTCGAAATATTACCATTTGGCATAATGCTGTTCGAGCAAGGCATATTCAGTATTGAGCTGAATCACATTTCCTTGTTCGAGTTGAATCTGCCCAGTCACTTTAGCTTGCCACTGACTAAACTGACTGCCCACCATTCTGAGATTAATATTTTCATAACGTCGCCAACCCGTTTCAACTTCAAGTTGCAACTTTTCATCCAGAGAACGTATACGCCAGCGATTTTCTTGTACGCGCTCAAACAAGACATCGCTCAGCGGATAAAGACGACCATTCACCCACAGACAGTTTTCATTCCCAAAACTTTCATTCACCCCAGAGGCCAGATTAATACCAATACGCTGTCCCTGCATATCCCAAAAATTACAGGAGAGCCAGAACCACGCGGTCTCTGGTCGTAAAAATCCGCAGGTATCATCCAAAGCCGCAAAGGTTTTATCATTAAACTCAATCAGTTGATTTTGTTTATTGATAAAATAGCCTTCAACCGCCAGTGTGGTTTTCTTTTGAGTATAGGTCCAGCCATTAATACCATTGGGGGAACATAAACTTAAAGGTTACGTTCCCGCACAGAAAATTCGCGCGCTGAGTTTAATTTCACCATATTTGGTCACACGTACATAGCGCACACCATTGGCATGTTGCATTTCAATTTCAAAAGGTGCTTTGTAAAAATAACTTTGATTAAATTGTGGTTGCTCATCGACATGGGTTTTACGCGCCAAAGGCTGAATGGCATTCCACTCTAGCACTTGTTGGGTTGCATGATCATAAATATAAAAAAAACCATGCCCTGCCCACGCAATATCGGCGATGGCAAGCCCAATTGAATAATGTTCGTGCTGAATACTACAAAATTTAAATTTCTTATATTTCAGTTTACGTCGCCAACCCTTTTCTATTTTGCCAAAAGGCGATTGATAGACATATCGACTGAGGCTAATCGCACTCGGAATTTCCTTAAAACGACCATAACGTGGTTGGCCACTTTCTTGTATTAAATCCATTTTCAGTTATCCGTTTAAATGATCCATTTAAAAATCAGGACACACGTGCAAATTTTACACAATTTTCACTTATAGATGAAAAACATATTGTTTTTCTACACGATTATTTTGAGATCCGAACATTTAAGCCAAAGTGAGATAGGTATTTTCCCAATGATTTGGAGCAAATGAGCCTTGAACTAAATGAATATAACATCCATGCACACAATCAATCGCTAAACAATCATCCACCTCAAGCACCCGATCGGTATGGGCTTTTTGCCATTTTTGATTGATATAAGCTTTACCGCGTTGTTTAGCTATGGTTGCATCGGTTGCAACCACCAAAACATAACGATGTAATTCGCCAAATTCACGTGCATCGTAGCCACCTAGATTAATCAAATATAGTTTTTGATCCTTTGCAGCAGGTGCAGCATGAGAGAAATGGAGCTGATAAGATAGACCTTCTGACTCTACACCATTCACTTTCATCCAAGCATCGATGTGTAGGCCTTTTAATTCACCAAACCATGCTTGTTTCAGTTGCGGCGTGATGTCTTCTAGCGAAGATCCGATGGCAAAGACCACATCATGCACTTCGGTATTGGCACGGGCATGACGACCACCGAGCATAACCACAAATAGATTTGACATTTTTATTCTCTTTTGTTGAAGAAAAAGGCCACCTGATCGGCAGCCTAAATCCTAAAAACAAATAAGTTGAAGATTACATTTCAACCATTTCCACGCCATCGACACGGGCAACCGTCATCAAGTCTTTATCACCACGACCTGAAACGGTCGCAATAATAATTTGATCTTTCGACATGGTTGGTGCCAATTTAGTGACATAAGCCATTGCGTGAGAGCTTTCGAGTGCAGGAATAATTCCTTCAATCTGGGTCAAATCACGGAAGCCCTGTAAGGCTTCGTCATCGTTGATTGGCACATATTGCACACGTTGCATATCTTTTAAGAAACTATGTTCTGGGCCTACACCTGGATAATCTAGACCTGCTGAAATACTATGCGTTTCTATAATTTGACCTTGTGCATCACTCATCAAGTAAGTCCGATTACCATGCAGTACGCCAATATGCCCTGCATTGAGTGGCGCAGAGTGTTTACCTGTTTCGACCCCATAACCTGCCGCTTCGACACCATACATTTTGACATCATAGTCATTCAAAAATGGATAGAATAAGCCCATTGCATTCGAACCACCACCTACACAAGCCACCAGAGCATCGGGTAAACGACCGGCCTGCTGCTGAATTTGCTGACGTGCTTCACGACCAATAATCGATTGGAAATCACGTACCAATTGCGGATACGGATGCGGCCCTGCCACGGTTCCAATCACATAATAGGTGCTGTCAACATTGGTGACCCAGTCACGCATGGCTTCATTCATGGCATCTTTAAGGGTTTTTGAACCACTTTGCACAGGCACAACAGTTGCACCGAGTAAACGCATACGATAGACATTCATGGCCTGACGTTTGACATCTTCAGCACCCATGTAAACCACACATTCCATGCCTAAACGCGCGGCAATCGTTGCAGTAGCAACACCATGCTGACCTGCACCTGTTTCAGCAATAATCCGCTTTTTACCTGAAAGTTTTGCCAATAATGCCTGACCAATGGTGTTGTTCACTTTGTGTGAACCTGTATGGTTCAAGTCTTCACGTTTTAAATAAATCTGTGCACCGCCCAAGTGTTTCGACCATCGCTCTGCATGATATAGCGGACTCGGACGTCCGACATAAAAAGCCAGATCACGGTCGAATTCTGCCAAAAATTGCTCGTCATTTTTCATACGGTTATAAAGACTTTCTAAATCTTCCAAAGCCGCCATGAGCGTTTCTGACACAAAACGTCCGCCATGAATACCAAAATGCCCACGAGCATCTGGATATTGCGTATAGTCAACCATCTGACCGTTTTGACTAGCGTTTTGCTGATCCACGTTGGACTCCTTGCATAAATCTTTCTATAAGTTGTTGGTCTTTGATACCTTTGGCAGATTCTACACCGCCACTCACATCTACCGCGTAAGCATGTGTTATTTCAATCGCATCTTCGACATTCTCAGGCGTTAGGCCTCCTGCCAAAATCAGAGGAATATCTATTTGAGGAAACTTCGACCAGTCAAATTGATGACCCGTTCCACCTTTGAGTTCAGGATGCCATGCATCGAGTAAAATTGCACTGGCCCCCGCAGCCTGATAACGCTGAATTTCTGCGATCACATCCAGATCAGGTTTAACCTGAATGGCCTTATACCAACGGCGTTTGCATACTCTCGCAATTTCTTGACACTGTTCTGGGGTTTCATCGCCATGCAGTTGTATGACATCCAATGCGACCCGATCAAGTGTGGTCTGTATTTCCGCTGCACTGGCATTGACAAATAAACCCACCACTTGAACATACGGTGGAATATTTTCGATGAGTTGCTGTGCCAGCGTTGGGCTTACATGACGTGGACTTGGTGGAAAAAACACAAAGCCTATGGCATCAGCACCCGCTTGAACCACAGATAAAATATCTTGAGAACGGGTAATACCGCAAATTTTTGCGCGCGTTCGCATAAGGACATGGCTCTTGGTTGCCTGATCTATAGCCATCTATAAATCATAAAAAGAAAGCTATTGTAATGCAATTTCTCTCTGTTGCGGAAAAACTTAGTGTGAATAGATCGTATTCAGATTGTTTAATTCACAGCCAGACTTTATACTTCGCCCAAATGGCAACAAGTCAAAGCAATCGCCATAGGGAAGCTGGTGAAACTCCAGCACTGCCCCCGCAACGGTAACAATGTAAAGCATATTTTTTAGGCTAATTTAGGCTTAACACCACTGCATGATCAAATGTGGGAAGGTGAATATGTGAATACCCTGATAGGTATAATATTGAAGTCCGGAGACCTGCTTGTTGCATCCGTCAACTCAATCATTCACGTGGGGTGAATGTATGGAGCACATCATGTCTATTTCTTTACAACCTACTCGTTTAGTGGGTGCTATCGCTATTGCGATGGGGTTTTCATCTGTTGCATTTGCAGATGAATCAACGAATGCCACCAAACTTGATCCTATTGTCGTTACAGCTTCTAAAAGTGCGGAGAAAGTGAGTGAAGTCCCTGCGCGGATTTCTATCATTGAACCTCAAATACTCGAACAATCTCCAATTGCATCTTTACCAGATCTATTAATGAGCGAAGCTGCCATTAATATGGTGCAAAGTGGTGGTTATGGACAAACTGCATCGATTTTTTTACGTGGCGGTAATTCAAACCAAACTCTGATTTTACGGGATGGTGTTCGCTTAAACTCAGCTACTTCGGGAACGGCATCTTTGCCTTTTATTGATACAACAGATATTAAACAAATTGAAGTCTTGAAAGGGCCTGCTTCTGTACTTTATGGTTCTGATGCAATTTCTGGTGTGGTTCAACTGATTTCAAAAACACCAGAAAAGAACTCAGCCTTTGTGACAGGCGAAGTCGGCGAAAATAAAACCTATAAATCTGTCGTTGGTGCAGATTTAGCAGAAAATGGTTTTTATGCGCAAGTACGCGGTCAGCGTCTTGAAACTGATGGAACACCTGTTAAAGACAGTGCCAATGCAGCGGATGCTTCTTATGATCAAAAAGGTTTTAGTACCAAAATTGGTGTAGACAAAGAGAACTACGCTGCTTCCGTTGATTATAGCCAAAATGAAGGGAATAGTGCTTATGACAACTATGGCAGCTTGGTCAATCAAGATTTTAAAAATGAAGTCATTAATTTAAAAGGTAAAGTAAAATTGCTCGAGGATATCGAGTTAAATGCTCGTTTATCTCAGTTTAAGGATGATATTAACCAAAAAGATCCTAATTATCTCAACAGTTATGATTTTGTTCATAGTAAAACTCAAGAAGCGGAACTCTATGGGAAATGGAATTTTACTGCACATCAAAATATTCTGTTAGGTGTAACGCATCGCAATATTGATGGTGATGTAATCTCTTACGGCACACCATACAGCGAAGATATTGATTCAACAGGTTATTATATCCAACATCAATATAATCAGGCAGGCTTAAATACTCAACTGGGTCTACGGGTTGAAGATAATGAAAAATTTGGAACCCATACCGTTGCTCAAGGTGCAATTCGCTACCAACTACTTCCGCTTACTAGCGTGTATGCAAATATTGGTTCAGCCTTTAAAGCACCGACTTTAAATGACATGTATGCCTACGGTGGTAATCCTGAGTTAAAACCAGAGGAAAGTATTTCTTATGAAATTGGGGTTGACCAAAAACTAGCCTACAACATTTCTACAGGCCTATCACTCTATACTACTCAAGTCGATGACTTAATTAACTATAGTGGCAGTCGAATGGAGAACGTAGACAAAGCTAAAATGGAAGGTGGCGAAGTCTATATCAAATGGCAAGGCGAACATCTTTATGCAAATCTAGGTTATAACTATGTTCGCGCCAAAGATGATAACACTCATGAAGACTTGAGCCGTCGTCCACGTCAGAATGTGAGTCTAACTACTGGCTGGCAAGATGAACATTATGGTTTCTCAACCACGCTGATGGCAAATGGTTCTTATGACAATAGCGCCTATGATGATGTAAAAGTTCCAGGTCACTTACGCATTGATATGCATGGTCATTACAATATTAACCAGAATGTTCAAGTATTCGCCAATATTCAAAATATCGGAGATACAAACTATCGCACAGCCTATGGTAGCGGTAGTTACTACATCAACGGCGGTCGTCTTGCTTCAGCAGGAGTAACGCTTTCGTATTAAACAAAAATAGATAAAAATATTTTAAACAGCGCAGTTTAAGGATAATGTAATGACCAACATTATCCTTTTTTTGAAGGAAAATTTATGGGACACCGTTTAAGTAAAATATATACACGCACTGGCGATGCAGGCACCACAGGTTTGGGCGATGGCTCTCGCGTTTCTAAAGATGATTTACGCATTGCAGCATTGGGTGAAGTGGACGAGTTGAACGCAATTTTAGGGGTATTACGTGCTCAAATTGCCCATTCAGATTCGACCCAAAAAGAAAAATGGGAAAAACATTTAAGTCTGATTCAACACTGGCTGTTTGATTTAGGCGGTGAAGTCTGTATCCCCAACTATACCTTATTGCAAGATGCCAGCATTGAGTACTTAGAACAAAGTATTGACCAGATGAATGAGCAGCTTCCAATGCTTAAAGAGTTTATTCTGCCTTCTGGTAGCTTGGCCTGTAGTTATGCACATCAAGCTCGTGCGGTATGTCGCCGTGCAGAACGCAGTTTGATTACGGTCCAGCAACGCGATCAAAATATTCAAACCACCTCATTACAATTATTGAATCGTTTGTCAGATTGGTTATTTGTGGCATCTCGGACCTTACAGCGTGAAAGTGGTGGCTCAGAAGTGTTATGGCAACGTAATATTAATGACACGATTTAAATTTTAAAATCACAAGGTCATATTCTGGGTAACTCAACTATGCAAATCATTGGTCATCGTGGCGCACGGGGCGAAGCACCTGAAAATACACTGGGTGGTTTTCAGTATTTAAGAGACTTAGGCATTCGCGCTGTTGAGTTTGATATTCGTCAACTCAGCAATGATCAACTTATGATTATTCACGATGATAATTTTTTGCGGACTACAGGTATTGCTGGCTCGGTATATGATCAGGATATTGATCTACAACAATTTGACCATCGTCACAACTGGAAAAATTGGCCTCAAGCTGAATACACACCTTCACTTACACAGGTTTTAAATCTACTACATGATTTTGATCATATCGAAGTTGAAGTGAAAGCAGTCAACACTCAAGCTGATGCTGAACAACTTACCCAAAGCTTAACTCAATATTTACAAGGCTTTGAGCAACAAGTCACCATCACCAGTTTTGATGAAAAAATTCTGCATTCTCTACAACAACAAAACAGCAACTTTAAGCGCGGCTTTTTAATTGAAGAAGATATAAAAGCTCAAGCCATTGAAATAGCTCAAAAGCTAGGATGCTGTCATATTGGCTGGATGGATCAACTGGCCACCCACGACATGCTACAACTTTCCCAGCAAGCACAGTTAAACATTAGTGTTTGGACAGTCAATGATATCGACCGTGCCAAACAACTCAAGGATGAAGGCATTCAGGGTCTGATCACGGATTATCCAAAGCAAATGTTGGCAGCACTTTAGGATCATTAAATCTTCACTGATCCAAACTGGTTTATTTCTTCTGGGCTTGAACCAAAATTTGCCCACTTTGATCCAACAACAATATCTGATTACCTTGCAACTTAAATCGTTTCACACGTTGCAAGACATCCATCAACTCAGCTTCTTGTGCCAATGCACCATCGCAACTTTGGTGGCCTGCCCGAACATCTAGATCAAGTTGCTGTAAGGCAAAGTTATAGGTATAACGACCATAAATCATATTACAGCCCGTATTGCCTTGAACGGTTTGCACAGCTGAGTTCAATGTCAGAAAAGGCATTTGATTAAAAAATTTAGCGCGTTTTTGCAGGACAGATGTAATCTGCCAAGTCACATCTTGTACACCATCGATACTTTTACGCGAAGGCTGAACAGATGACTGTTTGAGATGGTGGGCGTTTAACGCTGGTTTGCCGTTATTTTTTTGTATGGGTGCTGTTGTACTTTGACAGCCTACCAAAGCGAAAACCACACTTAAAAACAGTAAGTTGCGTAAAGAATGTCTCACAAAATGCCTACCCTATTTGATTGCATCGTTTATCTTTCATAAACATGATGGATCTTGCGATAAAATCAATAAGCACATTGTTGAATTCTGTTACTGTTTTGATCAATACACTTGTACAATATTGCTAGTGAACATGTGTTCGCTCATGTTAATATGATGAATTCGTAGCCCGTCATGTTCGTTATAATTTCAGGGCCAGATAGTACTATTTTAACCTTTCACAAAAAGGTTTCCAGGAGCGCTGATGGAGATGAATACTCCCGTAACTCAAGCCCCAATCAACTGGATTGCAATTTTTGCTTTAGTTTTTTTACCGATTGTCGCGGTTATTGCGATCCCACTTTACGCTTATCACCATGATTTTAGCTTGGCATCATGGGTGAGTATGTTTGTACTTTTAGGTATGAGCAGTCTAGGTATTACGGCTGGTTATCATCGCCTGTGGGCACATCGCGCCTATGAAGCGACTTTACCGTTAAAAATCATCCTGATGATTATGGGAACCTTTGCGGTTCAAAACAGTATCCTTTTCTGGGCTTCAGGACACCGTACCCATCATCGCCATGTAGACGATATTGAAAAAGATCCATATTCCATCAAAAAAGGCTTCTGGTACGCACATCTTGGCTGGATGTTACGTGACTACCCAGCAGCAGAACCAAATTTCAAAAATGCACCAGATCTACTCAATGACAAACTGGTGATGTTCCAACACAAATATTACATTCCACTGGTCATTGCGGTTCATGTCGTCATTCTGGGTGCTGTGGGTTGGGCTGTCGGTGATGTTTGGGGCGTCATGCTGTTAGGTGGTCTGGTTCGTTTAATTTTGAGCCATCATGTGACGTTCTTTATTAACTCACTGTGTCATATGTGGGGCAAACGTCCTTATACTGATGAAAACACGGCACGTGATAATTTCTGGCTCGCGATTGCAACTTGGGGTGAGGGTTATCATAACTACCATCATATCTTCCAATACGACTACCGTAATGGGGTGAAATGGTGGCAATATGACCCAACCAAATGGCTAATCTGGTCATGTTCAAAACTGGGCTTAGCGAAAAACTTGCGCCGTATTCCAAGTTTTAACATTCAAAAAGCTGAGTTAGCGATGCGTTTTAAATATGCAGAGCAAGATTTGGCTATCTATGGTCATGATGTCAACACTGACCTTGCTCAAATGAAGCAGCGTATTGCTCAAGAGTATGAGGCATTTACTCTGACACTTAATGACTGGGCGAAGTTGAAAGAACAAGAGTTGCATGCTAAAAAAGCCGCAATGGCAGAAAAGATTCATCAAATGGATCATAAACTTAAAGTCGATTTTCAATTACTCGAACATCGTTTAAGTCACCATCGCGAATGTCTGGAAACTTTGATGCGTAATGTCAAAAAACGCAATGCAGTTTCTGAATAATGATCATCATCAGATGCTGATCTAATTCTTCAGCATCTTCTCCTTATTCATAAAGAAGCCCATCTTAAATAGATGGGCTTCTTTGTTTTTCATGGTTTCAGATATGAATTTTAATTGCCCTGTACCAAGCGACGGGCGCTAATAATTCCAGGTTGTTGCTCTAAACGTGCCAGCAAGCGAGATAACTGTGCCAAGCCTTTAACTTCAATCAACAGCTTCATATTGGCAATCCCATCGGCTTCAGAGATGGTATTGACCTGACGAATATTGATTTGATCTGAAAAAATCACTTGTGTCAGATCTTTGAGCAAGCCACGACGATCATAGGCATCAATCACAATCTGCACACTTTGACCACGAGTCGGCTGCATTTCCCAGTCTGCTTCAACTGCACGTTCAGGCTCATTCTTAATCATGCGCAAATAATCTGGGCAAGCTACTTTATGAATGCTCACGCCACGATTCAACGTAATATAACCACCGATGGATTCGCCATGCACAGGCTGACAGCACTGGGCAATGTGAAGTTCGACATTATCCAGACCATCAATCAAAATACCATGTGCAGACAGAGTATGACTAGCACGCGGATTCAGTGTCGGTTTAAGTACCAGTTCAGGTTCGTCATTGTCCAGATGCATTTGACGATTGACCTGATTAATCAAGGCATGCAGACTAATGTCACCGCTGACCAATGCAACCAATATGTCATCACCTGTTTTCAGGTTAAAGTGTGATGAATAATCGTTGAGATCAATACTTTTTGGATGAATCGCCAAACGTGCCAATTCTTTATTCAGAATTTCACGACCGACTTCCAGATTTTTACTACGATCCTGCTGTCTAAACCAATGGCGTAACTTATCACGCGCACGAGCAGTTTTAATATAACCCAGAGAGTTCACCAACCAGTCACGATTCGGTTCACGATCTTTTTTGGTTAAAATCTCAACCTGCTCACCTGTTTTTAAGGCATATGTGAGGGGCACGTAACGCTGATTCACCCGCGCGGCATAACACTTGTTACCCACTTCGGTATGTACATGATAGGCAAAGTCTAAAACGGTAGAACCACGCGGTAATTCCTTAATATCCCCATCACGACTAAACACATAAATCTTTTCAAAGTCTTCAAAATTTTGAAGATCTTCTAAATTTTCTGATTCATCGTCATGCTTATGGACATTACTTTCATTACGTTCCTGATAATGCTCCAACACCGCTCTAAGAGAATGTAATCGATGATTAAAAGAATGATCTGTGGTTTTAGAGCCTTCTTTGTAATTAAAGTGCGAACATACCCCTAGCTCAGCTTCTTCATGCATTTCATAGGTACGAATTTGCACTTCCAGTGATTTATTTTCGGCAATCACCGCGGTATGCAAAGAACGATAACCATTGGCTTTCGGGTTGGTAATATAGTCATCAAATTGATGCGGAATATGCCGCCAAATTTGATGAACAATCCCTAATGAGTGATAGCATTCTGGAATGCTCTTGACTAAAACACGTAACGCGCGAATATCATACAATTGATCGAAACTTAAGTTTTTACTCTTCATTTTCCGATAAATTGAATAAATATGTTTAACCCGCCCTGTAATCTCAGACTCAATCCCATGTTCCGCAAGCTCAGTCTTGAGCTTATCAATCACAAACTGAATGTAATGCTCACGCTCAAGACGTTTTTCATTAAGTAAAGATGCAATTTCTTTATAACGATCTGGCGCTAAATAGCGAAATGCTAAATCTTCCAGTTCCCATTTCAGTTGGGCAATTCCCAGACGATGTGCCAAAGGAGAATAAATGGTTAAAATTTCACGTGCTACACGTTCCTGACGTTCACGAGATGACGTCGCCAGCTCACGTAATGCCAGTGTACGTTCCGCCAATTTAATCAATACAACACGGACATCTTCAGTCACTGAAATCAGCATCTTATAAATGCCACTTAAATGTTCGCGCTGATTGTTATTAAAGTGATCTTCAAGACGTTTGTTTTTTTCAATTAATTCAGACAGTTTACCCATCGCCAAAGTGCCTTTGACGAGGTTATAAACCTGCTCTCCAAATTTTTTCTGAATTTCTTCCAGTATAATGACATTTTCACGGACACAACGGTACAGCATCGCTGCACACAGAGTATCTTCGTCGACATGTAAATGTGCCAAAATATCAGCCATTCCAATGCCTGTTGAAAAGGTATTGGATGAATGGTGCGTATTTAGGGTCAACTCTTTTTGTAAAATAAGATAAGCAATCTCTTCAAGCTTGGTTAGCTCTGCCCCGTCTAAAATATCACGAACGCGATCCAGCCATGCTGCCAGTTCACGTTGTGCTTCTTCGGCATGTTCTACAGTCGTTTCATCTGACAACTCAATTAGTCGTTCAGGTAGCTGTTCACGTACTGTGACCATACCATTCTCCTATGGTGATACTCATTTTTAATCGTTTAGCTCTTTCATTTTTTCAAATAAAGCAATAGATTCAACATGACCCGTATGAGTAAACATGTCCATCACCCCTGCTTTTTTTAATTGGTAACCATGCTCAGCCAGTACACTTGCATCCCTTGCCAGTGTTGCTGGATTACACGATACATAAACGATTCTTTTTGCTCCAAAGTTCGGAATGTACTGCATAACTTCATATGCACCCGCACGTGGAGGGTCTATCAATAATGCATCAAATCCCTGTTTTGCCCAAGAATGATGCGAAAAATCTTTTGTTAAATCTTGTGAATAGAACTCAACTTGTGAAATTTCATTACGTTTCGCATTTTCTGTTCCACGTTGTACCATGTCCTCACTACCTTCTACTCCCACCACTCGCCCAGTTGTTCCAACACAACGTGCCAGCGGTAAAGTAAAGTTACCCAAACCACAGAATAAATCGAGCACGCGCTCACCCTGTCGTAGCTGTAGCAATTCACATGCCAATTGTACCATCTGTTGGTTTACACTTGGGTTAACTTGCGTAAAATCAAGCGGCGAAAACGCAAAATTTAAGTCAAATTCAGGCAAGCTGTAATGCAGACGCATCTCTGCTTGTTCATCCACGCGTTTTAAACTGCTCGCAAAGCTTTTAGATTGCAGATAAAGCTGCCAACCTTTTTGTTTTACAAAACCCAGTAGTTGATCTATATCGTTATGAGCGAGCGGCTCGACATGGCGAACCAAGAGTGCAATCTCTGAATCTCCCATCGCCAACTCTATATGACCAATACTGCCTTTGCCTTTTAGACTTTGCAGTAATTGTTTTAATTCAGGTAAAGCCTCTGACAACCATACTTGCAGAATTGGACAAGTACCAATCGAGATTAAACGATTACTTTGATGCTCCCGAAAGCCCATTATTAACTGCTTTTTGGCAGGCAAATAACGCACACCGATACGCGCCCGATGTCGGTAATCCTGCTGCGCTGAACGCAAAGGAGGCAACCACTGCGTCGCTTGCAATCCACCAAAATGTTGCAAATGTGACTTCAATACATTCTGTTTTAACTGAATCTGTTCATTCGGATCTATATGCTGCATGCTACAACCGCCACAAATGCCATAATGAGGACAAATCGGGGCTACACGCAATGAAGAAGGTTCACTCAACAATTCGAGCATTTCCCCTTCTTCCAGACGTTTGGTTTCATGCGTGATTTTGGCGCGAACGATTTCACTCGGCAGCGCATAGCGGATAAAAACTTTTTTACCTGTTTTGGCTTCAGGATGTTCTACATCTGTTCCAAAATGCGCAATACCACGCCCCTCATGCGATAAGGACTCGACCTGAAAAGTGTACACAGGAGATTGAGCAGAAGGTTTAGTGGCGTGTTTCAAGAGAAGACCTAATGATTTGATGAGTTGGGTGATGAGTCGTGAGAGTTTGAAGAAAAATAATGTTGCGTGAATGGAGTATGATGACTAGCCTGTTGCCAAACCTGTAAAAATTCATGGTGTTGCGATTGTTGCTGTAAGTAATGAATGGTCGCCTGAATCCACTGTTCATGATCCTGTGGCAACAATTGACCCTTGAGTAACAACCAACGTAGATAAATCAGCCAGGTATTGAGTACATCACCTTCACAGTAACTGGTCAGTTTCAGCCATTGTTCATGTTGAACATAACTTGGTACATGATAACCCGATTCTCCACGTTTTCCGGGAAAGCCAAGCAAACATGCGATATCGTCCAATTTCTGAAAATTGCGACCATTAAACATTGCCATGACATCCATCACATCGATATGCCGATGATGATAACGATTCTGGTAGTTATTATAACGCTTTTGCGTATCTAACTCACCCTGATCAAATAAACTGGGTGCAGACAAACCATGATACATGGCGCGAAACAGAATCACAGGCAAGTCAAATTGCGAACCATTCCAACTGACTAAGTTCGGATGACGTTTATCAAAAATAGAGAGAAATTTGGCTAAAATCTCAGCTTCAGAATAATGTTCCTGACTAAAGGAAAACAGCCTTAAACCATGCTCATCCACCCATAAACCAGAAATACAGACAATTTCATGTAAGGGCAAACGCTGAAAATCCATGCCAGATTCCTGACGGCGAATTTTGCTCAGCGCCTGTTCCAGATCATCATCAGGCAGATCCAAATGATATAAATGCGCCCCCGCCTTTAAATCGGTCAAGGTTTCAATATCAAAAACCAGTGTCGGAAAGCGCATAATAATCTCTAAATAGTACTCGTTAAAATGTTTATTCAGGATCTTGCACAGAGAACAGACCTGTTGATAAATAACGATCGCCACGGTCACAGATAATGCAGACAATCACAGCATCAGGCTGTTCTTCTGCAATTTTGAGCGATGCCCAAACCGCACCACCCGATGATGTTCCTGCACTAATGCCTTCTTCACGCGCTAGACGACGCATGGTTTTTTCAGCTTCAATCTGTGGAATATCGATAATACGATCTACGCGAGATGCATCAAAAATTGTCGGCAAATATTCTTTTGGCCAACGGCGGATTCCCGCAATACTAGACCCTTCAGAAGGCTGTAAACCCACGATTTGAATCTCTGGATTTTGCTCTTTTAAGTACTTGGATACGCCCATGATGGTACCCGTGGTTCCCATCGAGCTGACAAAATGGGTAATTTTACCACCTGTTTGTTCCCAGATTTCAGGGCCAGTGGTTAAGTAATGTGCTTCGACATTATCAGGATTACCAAATTGATTTAAGACTAAACCCTGACCTTCGGTCTGCATTTGCAAAGCTAAATCACGTGCGCCTTCCATGCCTTGTTGCTGAGTCACTTCAATTAACTCCGCACCATAAGCCAGCATCGCATCTTTACGTTCCTGACTCATGTTATTGGGCATGATCAATTTCATTTTATAGCCGCGCATCGCGGCAACCATCGCCAGTGCAATTCCAGTATTGCCACTGGTGGCTTCAATTAAAGTGTCGCCAGGTTTAATCTGACCGCGTTTTTCAGCCTGCATAATCATATTATAAGCAGGTCGGTCTTTCACAGAACCAGCGGGATTATTACCCTCGAGTTTTGCCAATACTGTCGTTCGGCTATTTTTGGCTAAACGCTGTAAACGAACCAGAGGCGTTTTACCTACATAGTGATCCAGTAAAAATTCATCGGCAAAAAAATTAGGTTCTGTATTACTCATGATCTACACCTAAATCGAGGTGCGGCTATTGTATGAAAAAATGACCTTTACTGCACCCATTTCGCAGGCTTTTTCTTGAAAATGCTGAAAGCCTCGCCAGTTTATGACAAAGCCGTGTTAATATGCCGATCAAAGAGATAGATCTGATCGGGCTATGTCAAATTTCAATAAAAAGTTATCCAAACGCTTACATCTGAATCATGCTTATGGTCAACTCATTGCCTTGATTTTTGTCCCGATCATGGTATTGACAGGCGTTGGCACTGTACTGGTGTTAAATGAAACCAGTAATTCAGCCAAATTACAGCAACGTCATGCCGCAGCCGCATTATTAACCCGTTATCAGCGTACATCCGAAGATTTATTGAAACTGGTCACATTGCGTCCAGATCAATACGATCATGCCCAGTCCATCATGCAAAGCATGTTTGCTGAACGGAATTTACAACGCGCAGCTATTATTGATGCTCAAGGACAAGTGCAACTCAGCATCGGTTATCGTGATACTCGTTTTTGGCCAAGCATTCCAGACTTGGTTTTTTTTGGCCCCATCAAACATAATCATAATAGTATTTATGGGCTTAAACTTCAGAGTGCACAACAACCCACTTGGCTTGTGGTTGAAATGGACAATCAACCTTTGCAACTGGCACGTTATCGAGTGTTTACGGTTTTAGTGATTACAGGGCTGATTACTCTGCTATTGCTGTTGTTATGTCTCAATTTTTACTCGCGACGCTGGATCGCGCCGATGTATGAAATTCGGATGCAACTACAACGTCTGAATGCCGATACACTTGATCAACACATGGTGATCAATAGTACCGGCGAATTACGACTGTTACAGCGTGATATTGCCAATATGGTGAAACGCCTGCATTTCAGCTTTTTAGAACTTAAAGAACATACTGAACAAACTGAAGATGATTTAAGACGCACACTGGATACGCTTGAAGTTCAAAATATTACCTATCGACAAGCACGTGATCAGGCGATTTCAGCCAATCAGGCCAAATCGGTTTTTCTTGCCAATATCAGCCATGAACTACGTACGCCATTAAACAGTATTGATGGTTTTATTCATCTAATGTTGCGTCAACAAAATCTAAATAATGAGCAAAGCCTGTATTTACAAACCATTCGTAAATCGTCTGCACATTTATTGGCCTTGATTAATGATGTATTGGATTTTTCCAAAATCGATGCCGGCAAGCTTGAGCTTGAAACCGCGTCGTTTGATCTGGAAGAAGCGATTTTTGATGTCATGGATATGTTGTCGCCTTTGGCGGCGCAAAAGCATATCGATATGGCATTTTATTTTGATGACCAGATTCCACCCCATGTGATTGGGGATGTTTTACGTTTTAAACAGATCCTGACCAACCTGATTTCTAACGCAATTAAATTTACCCCTGATGGTGAAATTATTGTTCGGGTAAGACTCGAACATGATGATATTGGACAATGTCTAATTCACTTTAGCGTGCAAGACAGCGGGATTGGTTTAAGCGGAACCGATCGTAAAAAACTGTTTGAGTCTTTCTCTCAAGGTGATGCTTCCGTCACCCGCCAGTTTGGTGGCACTGGACTTGGGCTGGCAATTTCTAAACAACTTGTCCATCTCATGCACGGCCAAATTGGGTTTGAAGATAATCAGGAACGCGCGCCCACTGAAAAAGGTTCAACATTCTGGTTTACCGCCTTGTTCCAAGTGGAGGAGGATTATCAGATCGTGCATCCACAATTTTCACACTTACATGTGGTGTCTTTTCTGGCGCATCCTGCCACTGCAAATATCCTACGCCATTATCTTGAAAACTATCAGGTACAACATACCGAAGCACAATCTATTCTGGATCTGTTCAGCCGCTTGAATAGCCTAAAATCCGCAGATAATACCTGGTTAATTGTCGATCATAGTGGCGATACAGAAGCCTTGCTCAAAGAAATTCGCAGTCGCTATACAGGTAATCTCGCAGTCTATGGTTATCAAATGGCGCTTGAGCCAAATATGCTGCATGAATATCGAGCTAGACCACTGTATCAGCCGCTGAGTCGTGCTGCCTTGATTCAACTGTTGAGCAATCAGCCTATTTTTGAACCTGAGCATGAGCAATTCAATGGTCAGGGCTTACACGTACTGGCGGTAGATGATCATTTACCCAATTTGATTGTACTCGAAGCATTACTGGGTGAACTCAACGTGAAAACCACCAAAGCCCTCAGTGGTCAGGAAGCCTTGAGTATTATTGAAAATCGTCTTGAGCGTGATGAAAAACCATTTGATATTGTGTTTATGGATATTCAAATGCCTGTCATGTCAGGGATTGATACCACTCGCGCGATTCGTTCATTGGAATCGACATTAGATGGCAAAATGCGCTTACCGATTATTGCTTTAACTGCACACGCACTATCGGATGAAAAACAAAAATTACTGAAAGTCGGGATGGATGATTACGTCACTAAACCGATTCAGATTGAACAAATTATTCAAATCCTGAATGAATGGACTAAAAATAATTTTGCCAGCAATACCAGACCTGAAAACACCATTTTGATGGATGCGCTTGATCCCACAATTTTAGATTGGCAGCAAAGCTTACAACTTGCAGCCAACAAAGAAGATCTGGCGCAAGATTTACTTAGAATGCTCGTAGATAGCTTTGATACTGAACTTAATGAAATGCAACAGTTGATCGAACTGGAAGACTTCCCGCAACTGGAACATGTGTTGCATCGTCTTTATGGTGCAACTCGCTATGTCGGGACACCAAAATTACAACATGTCACTGGCAACTTTGAACAATTCGTTTCAACCTTGAGAAAAGAACGCCGTCGTGCCGATGACGCTTTCATTCAAGAGGTATTAAATCGTTTTGAGGAACTTCAACTCAGTATTCGTGAAGTTGAGAGTGCAGCACAACAAATTTTAAATACCACGTCTTAGCACAGCGGTTTTCAATGTGACTGAGCTGTCATTTTTCCATGATTGGCTCATGTTATGCTGCGTACATAAATAAAATCAAAGGAATACACATGGCGCTTCTCAATGTCAGCAATCAAAATGGTATCGTCACAGTTCGCCTGAATCGACCAGAAAAACGCAATGCCATGAGCTTTGCTTTACTGCGTGAACTGGTCAGCACTGCAAAAAAAATTGAAAAAGACCGTCGTGTACGTTGTGTCATTCTAACAGGTGAGGCACAAGTCTTTAGCGCAGGCATTGATCTGGCTGACTTAAACGCACCTAAAAACAGCCTGTATGCTGCATGGGAGCTAATAAAACCCGGACAAAGCCTTTTTCAAAAAGCCTTTTTGGTATGGCAGAACCTGCCTGTTCCTGTGATTGCGGCAATTGAAGGTTATTGCTTTGGGGCAGGTATGCAACTGGCGCTTGCCGCAGATATTCGTATTGCACAGCCAGAAACCAAAATGTCGATTATGGAAAGTCGTTGGGGACTTGTTCCAGATATGGGACTGACTCGCACGATTAAAGGATTGGTCGGTGTAGATTTAGCGAAAGAATTAACGCTAACTGCGCGTATTTTTGATGCAGATTATGCCAAAGAAATTGGTCTGGTCACCCATCTTTCTGAAAATCCACTGGAACGTGCGAATCAGTTGGCACTTGAACTCATACAGCGTTCTCCTGACGCATTAACAGCAGCAAAACGGGTTTTAGATGCGATGGAACACGAACCGAAAAAAGCATTACGTTTGGAAAAACTTTGGCAGCTTAAATTGATTCTCGGTAAAAATAGTCGTTTGGCACGTCAAAAGGACAAACATCCTGAAACTGAATTTTTGCCGCGCCAATACAAATAGATAGATATACATGTCGATAAGGAAGCCAATATGAGAGTTGATGTAAATACGCCAATTGCATTTTTAGGTATGGGTTTAATGGGCAGTCGGATGGCAAGCCGTTTAATAAAAGCAGGGTTTAAAGTTTCAGTCTGGAATAGAACTGAAGCCGCATGTGAACCATTAATTACAATGGGCGCTACATCTTTACAACTTAAAAATATTGGCGATTATCCTGTCATTTTGACTTGTCTGGCGGATGATCATGCGGTGAGCCATGTATTTGAACAAATTAAACCATACTTAAGAGCTAAACAAGTTATTGTCGATTTTTCCAGTTTGTCTGTAGAAACGACCTTAGACCTTGCCAAGCAAAGCGCACAACAGCAAGTCGACTGGATTGACTCCCCTGTTTCTGGCGGCACAGCGGGTGCAGAACAAGGTACGCTGGTGATCTTTGCAGGCGGCGATGCAAAAATCATTGATGAACTAGCTCCTATTTATCAAGTTCTATCCCAACGTGTGACACGTATGGGAGAAAATGGCACAGGGCAAGCGACCAAAATTTGTAATCAATTAATTGTAGCAGCCAATAGCGCCTTAATTGCAGAAGCTATCGCATTGGCGAATTTAGCTGGTGTAGATACCACTTTGCTCGCACCCGCACTAGCAGGCGGCTTTGCAGACTCAAAACCGTTTCAGATCTTAGCACCACGCATGGCGACACATAACTTTGAACCTGTGCAATGGAAAGTACAAACCTTGTCGAAAGATTTAAACAACGCAGTACAATTGGCGAAAAATTTTAATCTCAATATTCCTGTGGCTAACCAAGCTTTAACTCAGTTACAAGCGCACCAACAAAAAGGCTTTGCCGAGCAAGATTTAGCGACTATGATCAAACAGATAGAAAATAAATCTTAAAGGATGAAGATCATGAGTCAGTTAGCAGTGAATCTTTCCCTTATTTTTACTGAAGTTCCTTTAATTGAACGCTTTGCACTGGCACGTCAATATGGCTTTCAACATGTAGAGATTCAATTTCCTTACGAACTCAGCATTCACCAGATTCGTGAACAACTCGAACAACATCACTTAAGTCTGTGTCTGATTAATGTTCCTACGGGTGATCTGATGCAAGGTGGCAATGGTCTGGCAGGCATTCCTGGCAAAGAAATTGAATTTCATCAGGCGCTGGAACAAGCGATTCAGTACGCGAGTGCGCTAGATGTGCCTCGAATCAATATCTTAGCTGGTAAACAACCGCTGGATGCAGATTTACTGCCCTGCCTAAATACACTGGCCAGCAACCTTAAACTGGCGTGTCACCTGATGACTGAACATGGGATTGAGCCTGTATTTGAAATGATTAATGGCACTGATATGCCACGCTTTTTAGTGCAAAATATTGCTCAGGCTCAGGAAATGCTTGAAGCGGTACAACATCCTGCTTTAAAAATGCAATATGATTGCTATCACCTGGCAATGATGGGTGAAGATGTACTCGAAGGTTTAAAAGAAAATATCAACCAGATTGGACACATCCAGTTTGCAGACTGCCCAGGTCGTCATGAACCTGATACAGCCGAACTGAACTTTGCACAGATTTTTCAGTGGTTACAGCACAGTCAGTACCAAGGATACATTGCAGCAGAATACAAACCTCAATACACATCTGCACAGTCATTCGAATGGAAAAACAAATATTTTTCTAATGACGTAAATACATAATGTGTTACAGCGAGGGTTTGAAATTTAGTCAAAACTTCGCTATATTAGATCCTGAGTAATTGTCAGGAAATTATACCCTTTATGAATTTAGAACCATCGCCCAGCGCTTCTAATTCTCACGATCTCGCAATGAATTCAACGCCGCATAATGTAGAAGCTTGTCTAAAAGTTGTACATGATGCACTTACCGATGTAAAAGCAAAAGATATTTTAGAACTTGATGTAAGCAGCATTAGCAATGTCGCCGACGCGATTGTTATTGCGAGCGGTACATCTACCCGCCATGTTAAAGCCCTTGCTGATAATGTTGCTGATGAAGCACGTAAAGCAGGTTTTCGCCCGATTGGGGTTGAAGGTGAACGTGATGCCGAATGGATCTTAATCGATCTGGGCTTTGTTGTTGTCCATGTGATGTTACCAACCGCTCGTAAGTTTTACGATCTTGAAAGCTTATGGCGCAATGCTCCAGAGGCAACTGCCTAAAATTATAAGAGCAAGAAGAGCGACCTAAATGGTCGCTTTTTCATTTAAAAGCTAATCTTTCATCAGGGTTTAAAAAGAACTACAAAATAATATTAAAAAAACCAACATATAGATTAAACTAGATTCACTTTTATACCTTACTTTCAAATTAATTTTATAATTTAGACCAAAGGCATCCTCATGGCTGTTCAACAACTTATTAAGCGCCTTTCTATCAGTTTGTGCCTGACCTGCATTAGCACAGGTTTATTGGCTTCGCCTGCAAAACTCAGTACAGTGAAAGAACTCATGCAAGTGAGTCAAATTGACTATTTATTGCGTCAATCACTCACAGAGTTAGAGCCTTATTATAATAAACAGGCAGAGCAAATTATTTTAAATACAACTGGTTCGCAAACACTGAATATTAAAGAGAAACAAGCAGCCACCCAGTTGAGCCAACTTTTAAAAGAATCAAGCAATCAAATCATTGCTAATCCTAAAACTCAGCAGGTGATTCAAGATATTTACTTGAAAACTTACAGCGAAGAAGAGTTACAAGCCAGTATTAAATTTCTCAAAACGCCTGAAGGTCAATCCATTACTCGAAAAAATGCCAAAATGATGGGTGAATTGTCTACCTATATGATGCAGCTAGGCCAAGAAATATTTAATGATGATAAAACACGCGAAAATTTTCAGGAAAAAATGATGGCTATTATTGCTCCTCTTATTGTCGAAAAAAACAAAAATCAAGAAAAACCGTAATTTATCATCATTTTTTAAAGTTTTTTAAGCGGTATAAATGTAAATTCGGCTGTAGCGGGATACCCCCTCAGCCGAATTAAGCTTACCACGTCATTGGATTCCAGATTTTAAATGGCTTAACCAATAACACATCTGACTTTTCATCGTATTTTGCAGGTTTTAATTCTTGCGGTTTATGTCGAATTTTGCCTGAAGTATCTTGTGCTACAAAGTTATAGCTCGATGATTTCAAACGAGTAAATGCAATTTCATTACGCCCTATTTTTTCCTGCATAATCAAAAATGGCCCTGTGCGTTCTTTACGTGCAGGATTTTCTTCATCATATTTCAGATAATAGCTTTGTCCTGCATCTACCGTCATATCAATATATTTAGGTTCTTGAAAATGAAAAACTGTTAAAGGACGACTGGTCGAAATCCGATAGGTTCCCGCAGGCAATTCCACCCAATAATAATGATTATTTAATAAACTCGGAATCCGCTTTCCATTAATAAAGATGTTGGCAGCGGCGATCTCCTGCTGATTCCAACGCGAGTCAGGACGATACAAATATACCACTGCTGCTTGCGAGTTTTGTGGTTGAATCGGCTGAAAATATTGTCCTAGTTTTTGGTTAACCCAACCACCAACAGAAAAGCCGCCCACATGATATTGATCTAATATTCCAGGCTCTTGATTGACATCGACTTTTGGCAAAGTTGAGGTTAAGGTTTCAGGCTCAGATTTTAACTGGGAAGTACTATGACAAGCTGTCAACACCCCAACGCAACACAGTGATAATAATAAATAACGCATGATATCCCTCAAGGCGTTTTATTTCATTTATTTTACGGCGCAAAACTATGCGTATTTCGCCTCAAGATTAACACCTCATTTTTTATTTGCAAATAAAAAAGCATGAAATGCCTGAGCAGATCATGCTTTTCAGATAAGTATCAGATGACTGAACCTATGTAAAACTTATGCAGATTTAGAATCAACCACTTTCAAATCAACTTGTTCAACCGTATCATGATTTTTGTACGGTAAGCGCTCCTTTTGGAAAACGGGTTGCGCTCCTTCTGTAATCACCGCTTCATTGATGATGACAGTGCCAACATCATCACGACTTGGCAGCTCATACATGGTTTCAAGCAATACATTTTCCAGTATCGAACGCAAACCACGCGCACCTGTATTACGCTCTAAAGCCTTTTTAGCAACTGCACGCAATGCTGCATCTTCAAATACCAAATCAACATCTTCCATATTAAATAGATATTGATACTGACGAGTCAACGCATTTTTCGGCTCAGTCAAAATCTGCATGAGCGCTGCTTCATCCAGTTCTTCAAGCGTTGCAATCACAGGCAAACGACCAATAAACTCTGGAATTAAACCAAATTTCACCAAATCAGTCGGTTCAACCTGACGGAACAATTCAGCCAGTTTTTTGCTTTCATCTTTATTTTTGACTTCCGCAGTAAAACCAATGCCACCTTTTTCCTGACGTTGCTGCACAATTTTTTCAAGTCCAGAAAACGCACCACCACAGATAAACAGGATATTCGCAGTATCAATCTGAATAAATTCCTGCTGTGGATGCTTACGTCCACCTTGCGGCGGAATCGAAGCCACTGTGCCTTCAATCATTTTCAGTAAGGCTTGCTGTACCCCTTCACCCGATACATCACGGGTAATCGATGGATTTTCAGACTTACGGGTAATTTTATCAATCTCATCGATATAGATAATGCCCTTTTGTGCTTTCTCTACATCATAATCGGCTTTTTGTAACAGCTTTTGCACGATGTTTTCGACATCTTCACCCACATATCCAGCTTCGGTTAAGGTCGTCGCATCTGCCATAGCAAATGGAACATCCAATAACCGCGCTAAAGTCTGTGCAAGCAAGGTTTTACCTGAACCTGTTGGCCCAATTAGCAAGATATTACTTTTGGCAATTTCAATATCCTGATTGGCTTTATGTCCAGATTGACCGACTTTCAAACGTTTGTAATGGTTATAAACCGCTACAGATAAGGTTTTTTTCGCAATATCCTGACCAATCACATATTGGTCCAAAGCTTTACGAATTTCTTGCGGTTTAGGTAGCTCACGACTTGCCCAATCTCCAGCTTCAACTTGTTGACTGGTTTGCACAAGATCAAGACACACGTCCACACATTCATTACAGATATATGCGTCCTCACCTGCAATCAGTTTCCCGACTTCAGACTGCGTTTTACCGCAAAATGAACAATGTTTTTGTCCTTGAGGATGTTCGGACATAATTACTCCAACTTAAATCTTAACTTTTAGGGACGTTTAGATAAAACCTGATCCACTAAACCATATTCTTTGGCTGCTTGCGCAGTCATGAAATTATCACGATCCGTATCACGGGCAACGGTTTCGTAGTCTTGACCACTATGTTCTGCCATTAAACGATTCAAACGCTCTTTGATAAATAAGATTTCACGCGCATGAATCTCAATATCAGAAGCCTGACCACGGAAACCACCGAGTGGCTGGTGGATCATGACACGGGCATTTTCAAGACAGTAACGTTTACCCTTAGCACCAGCATTGAGTAAAAATGCACCCATAGATGCCGCCTGACCCATACAATAAGTCACTACATCTGGCTTAATAAACTGCATGGTATCGTAAATTGCCATACCTGCGGTCACTGAACCACCTGGTGAATTAATATAGAGGTGTATATCTTTATCTGGGTTCTCTGCTTCTAAAAACAACATCTGAGCGACAATTAAATTCGCCATGTTGTCTTCAACTTCACCCGTTAGAAAAATTACACGTTCGCGTAGCAGACGTGAAAAAATATCAAAAGAACGTTCACCACGTGAAGACTGTTCAACGACAACAGGAACTAAAGCATTTTCAATTGTTGGAACATACATACGATTATTTATTCCTAAATTTTTGTAACTTAACTCATTCCCACAATATGAGGGATAATCACTAAAATTGCAAAAGCATTCCTTTCAAAATATCGTTTTATTTCTGTATAAAACGCGCATTTCTGTCGGAATATCAGAAAAGAACAGATTCATAAAAAAAGGCGCTTTCGCGCCTTTTCTCAATCTATATGAAAGATTAACGAGCTTGGCGCGCTTGTTGTTCTTTCAATAAGTCTTCATAACTCACATCAGTATTGGTTACTTTTGCAGCAGCCAAAATGTGATCAACCACTTGATCTTCTAACACAACCGCTTCGATTTGAGCACGTTGCTGTTTGTCATTTTTGAAGTATTCAATCACTTCAGTTGGATCTTCATAAGAAGATGCCATATCTTCGATATAAGCATCTACACGGCTTTGATCCACTTCAAGTTTCGCATCAGCAAGTACTTTACTTACCAATACACCCAATTTTACTGATTTTTCAGCTTGTTCTTTGAACAATTCATCTGGAAGCATGCTCTTGTCAAATGCTTGAGCACCAGCACCACCAAACTGTTGAGTAAACTGTTGAATCATTTGTTCGCGTTGACGATCGATTTCCTGAGCAACCATCGCAGCAGGAACTTCGATTTCGTTTGCAGCAACAAGTGCATCAAACGCCGCTTGTTTTACTTGGTTACGTAAACCGTTACGAACTTCACGCTCCATGTTCTTACGAACATCAGCTTTAAGTTTTTCAACGCCTTCTTCTTCAGTCAAACCAAAGATTTTAAGGAATTCTGCATCAATCTCTGGAAGTTTTGATTTTTCAACTTGCTTCACAGTGATTTTGAATTGCGCTTGTTTACCTGCAAGGTTTTCAGCTTGGTAATCTTCAGGGAAAGTGACGTCGATGACTTTCTCTTCACCTGCTTTCATGCCCACGATCCCATCTTCAAAACCAGGAATCATACGGCCAGAACCCAATACCAGTTTAAAGTCTTCAGCAGAACCGCCTTCAAACTTTTCACCATCAATCGAACCTTCAAAGTCGAAAGTCACTTGCATGTCTTTTTTCGCCATACCTTTGGTAACAGCCCAAGTTTGACGTTGTTTTTGCAAGTTTTCGATCATTTGATCAACGTCTTTGTCGTTGATTTCAGTTGATTTGCGTTCAACTTCCAAATCATTGAATGCTTTAACTTCAACTTCTGGATACACTTCAACAGTCGCTTCATACACTAAAGCGTCATCTTTATGTTCCACTTTTTCAATGTTCGGCATGCCTACAGCATTGATTTTTTCTTGTTGAATTGCTTCAAAAACGCTATCACGAATAATATCGTTCACTACTTCCTGATAAATACCAGGACCGAAGTCTGAACGTACACGTGACATAGGCACTTTGCCTGGACGGAAGCCGTTGATCTTCACAGTTTTGGCAGTGCGTTTTAAACGAGCTTCAAATTGCTCATTAATACGGCTCGTCGGTACAGAAACATTTAAACGACGGGCAACGCCCGAAACCGCTTCAGTCGTTACTTGCATGGCTTCCTCGATAATTAGTTAGAGTAACAATTTTTAAAAGTGCCACATTATATGACAACTTTCCCGATATACAAAACAGATGATGAAAAAGGAAGTTTTTAATGGAAAAAACCATTTCCCCAAAAAAACAAAAAACTTAAAAAAAACTTAAAAAATAATTTTTTTAAAAGAACATATTTTCATCTATATCAATAATTTATTTAGTTTTCATAAAGTTAAATATACACATGTAAAATAATGTTTCTTAAAATCCATAATATCTCCTTTTTTGAACAAGAATTTCAATGGAAAAAAACTACTTATAAAAATAATAATCATTATTATTCACATACTTTTTATTATTGATATCTGTGACTATGTCTTTTATTAAAACGCGTAAGAAGATTGTTTCATCCGCAATCGCCTCTTCTTTATCTGTTGTTGCTGTTCCAGCAATCGCTCAAGATGACGTTTCCCATTTACCTACTATTCACGCTGAAGCGAGTACTGACAGTCTGAAAGTAGATAACTCGGCTAATAAAAAATATGTTGCACCCCTTTTAGACACGCCAAAATCTGTTGCTGTCGTTTCTCAAAAATTGCTACAAGACACCGGTGCAAATTCGTTAACTCAAGCATTACAAAATGTACCAGGAATTACCTTCGCAGCAGGCGAAGGTGGTACACCATTTGGTGATACACCTTATATTCGTGGTTATAGCTCCCAGTCTTCAATCTATGTAGATGGTGTCCGCAATGCCACCCTGCAAAACCGCGATATGTTTGCAATTGAACAGGTAGAAGTCACCAAAGGTTCGAGTTCTACTTTATCTGGTGGCGGTGGTGTTGGCGGTAGTATCAACCTCATTACCAAACAAGCGCATCAAGGTGATGTTTATCAAGGCACTGTCGCAGCAGGTACAGACGACTATCGTCAGATACAACTTGATGCCAATAAAGATTTTGGAAATGGTGTTGCTGGCCGTGTCGTGGTCATGGGACATCAAAACGAAAAGCCTGGTCAAAGTAATGGTGCAGAATACAATCGCGTTGGTATTGCACCAAGCATCGCATGGGGCTTGGGTACAGCCACTCGCGGATCATTAAGCTATTACTATTTACAAAGTTATGACGAACCTGATGCAGGTATTCCATTTTTATCGACTGGCGGAAAACCCTATCAAGCCAAACAAGGTATTTACTATGGATGGAAAAATCGCGACTTTGATAAACGTGAGAACCATATTGGCACCTTTAAGTTAGAACATGATTTTAACGACAACTTAACCTTATCTAATGTGGTGAACTATACAAAATCAAAAACAGATTATGTGTACACCAACTCAAATGACTCTAAAACGGGTACAAATGGGCTAAACAATGTTTTAAATGGTTATGTTTATCGTGGTCATGCGCTGAGTCGAATTTCTGACACCGACGCTTATTCAGACCAACTTGCTCTAACTGGAAAATTCAATACAGGCGCCATTAAACACTCGTTTAATACAGGCGTTGAATGGAGTTTACAAGACACTGATATGGGGTCATACACGTTTAATCAATCTGCAACAGCCGCAGATGCTCAGTGTAATGCTGTGACTTATTGGTGTACCAGTATCACCAGTCCAGATAATCCAGCCATGATTGGTACACGTGATGCAAATCCTGCGGTCACAACCACCCGTAGCCGTACCGTGGGTTTATATGCGCTTGATAGCATCGAATTTACACCACAATGGTTAATGAATCTGGGTTTACGTTGGGATAAGTTCGATACAGAAGCTAAATATAATAAGGCATCTGGAACCACTCCTGCGGGAACAAGTATTGAAAGCGATAGCGATTTCTTTAGTTATCAAGCGGGTCTGATCTTCAAACCAACTGAAAATGGCAGTATCTATGCGAGCTATGCGACTTCTGCCAATCCAGTGGGTGTTGGACAAGGTGATAGTAGTGAATCGGCAGTTGCCATTACCATTAATGACCTGAAACCTGAAAAAGCCCGCACTTATGAAGTCGGTACTAAATGGGATATCTTCAATAAACGTGCCAATGTCACTGCTGCAATCTTCCGTACTGAAAAGCAAAATACTCGTATTCAGGATGCAGCAGGTTTTTACTCAAATGTGGGTGAAAGTAAGGTTGATGGTTTTGAGCTTGGCTTAAACGGTCATATCACCAATAAATGGGAAGTTTCAGCAGGTTATAGTTATTTAGACAGTGAACTCACCGATGGTGGCTTTTCACGTGGAACAGCAGTTCCAGCAGGTGGCCCAATCCCATATGTTGCAAAAAACAGTGCAACATTATGGTCGACTTATAAAGTCTTACCACAGTTGACTGTAGGTGCGGGTGCTCAATATAAAGACAATGTCTATGTTAACTCGAGTACCACTGCCGAAAAATATATGCCTGCTTACACCATTTATAATGCCATGGCGAAATATGAAATTAATCCAAATGTGAATTTACAGTTAAATGTAAATAACATTTCGGATAAACGTTATTTCACCAGTGCGCATGCTGCACACTATGCTTTTGAAGGTGATGGTCGTAATGCAGTATTAGCCATTAATTTTAAATATTAATCCTTAAAACCATAATCTATTTATGGCTTTAATTAAAATTTAGAAAAATAGCCTCCTCATGAGGCTATTTTTCTAATTGCCACTTTCTGATCAAAGGTATTTCATATGATCCATCATATTCCTCAAGTACTGAGCAAACAACAGGTCGCGGAATTTAGAACATTGATGGAATCAGCCACTTGGGTTGGAGGTAAAGTGACTGCGGGAACTTTGTCTGCCTCAGTTAAGCACAATCAGCAATTATCTGAACAAGATCCCTTGACCCAGCATTTAAGCGATCTGGTGATTAAGGCTATCTGGAATCATCCCACATTCCAAACCGCAGCCCTTCCCCATCAAATTATTCCACCTTTGT
The DNA here is from genome assembly GCF_000368825.1 of Acinetobacter ursingii DSM 16037 = CIP 107286. GTDB lineage: Bacteria > Pseudomonadota > Gammaproteobacteria > Pseudomonadales > Moraxellaceae > Acinetobacter > Acinetobacter ursingii. The sequence continues at coordinate 1,138,964 of NZ_KB849717.1, forward strand.
TTAATCGTTACAATGAACATGAAAGTTTTGGATTTCATGTCGATAATTCGATTCGTCTAATCCGTGGTACAACTGAACAAATCCGCACCGATTTATCCTGCACCTTATTTTTAAGTGAACCAGATGAATATGACGGTGGTGAACTTGTCATTGAAGATACTTATGGCTACCACGAAGTTAAACTTCCCGCAGGCGATGTCGTACTTTATCCTGCAACCAGTTTACATGAGGTCAGTAGTATTACTCGTGGTACACGTTTCGCTTCTTTTTTCTGGGTACAAAGTTTAATTCGCGATGATAACAAACGGCATTTATTATTTACTTTGGATGAGTCCGTTCGCAATTTACGTATGCAACATGGCGACCATTATCCAGAAGTAATGAAGCTCACTAACATTTATCATAATCTGATGCGAATGTGGTCTGAGTTATAAAACCTGCTCCGCAAATCCATAAATAAAAAATATCACCAACATAGAATCATTATTAGGAAAATATTTCCTCATAAATTGCAAATTATGCAAAAAACAGGGAAATATTTTCCATTTATTCAAATTAAAATTTAAGATATGATTTTGCATATGCGGCGTTTTTCACCTACACTCAAATGAGTCGTAAAATCTTTTTACGCAGGTGAAACCACTAAGCTTATTTAATGGTATACGGAAATGAAATACATTTTTGCTTTTTCCAAGTCTACATCTGATTTGAATACACTCCTGATGCTGCGCCAAGCGCGCATACTCTCTTTTTGCCTGTAAAATTGGCCTCAAAATTTTTCGTTATTTTCTTTTAATCGTTTTATTTAAACACCATATATAAAGTAGTGAGTTGCCTGAAAATATAGAGCAAGCGCACTACAACAAGGAGTTATCTCATGATGTTGGCAGATCCAAGCAAAAAATATCGCCGTATGTACCAGCGCGTCGATTTACCTGACCGCCAATGGCCGAATAACGAAATTACCAAAGCGCCGATCTGGATGAGTACCGACTTGCGTGACGGTAACCAAGCCATTTTTGAACCGATGGACATCGATCAAAAGTTTAAAATGTTCCAGATGTTGGTCAAAATTGGTTTCAAACACATTGAAATTGGTTTTCCATCGGCGTCTCAAGTAGATTTTGACTTCACTCGTAAATTGATTGAAGAAAACCACATTCCAGATGATGTCTATATTGAAGTGTTGGTACAAGCACGTGATCATTTAATTGAGCGTACCTTTGAGTCTTTGGTCGGTGCAAAACGCGCGATTGTGCATATCTATAATGCTAATTCACCGACCTTCCGTCAAAAAGTATTGAATGTTGATGCCAATGGCTCTAAAGCTTTAGCGGTTAATGCTGCTAAAAAAATTAAAGAAATTGCAGCGCAATATCCTGAAACTGAATGGGTATTTCAGTACAGCCCAGAATGTTTTTCTGCTACAGAATTAGAAGTCGCTAAAGACGTCTGCGATGCGGTGACTGAAATCTGGGAAGCATCAGCAGACAATAAAGTGATTTTAAACTTGCCTGCAACAGTCGAAGTTTCAACACCAAATGTTTATGCAGACCAAATCGAATGGATGCACCGTAATCTTGCCCGTCGTGATGGAGTGATCATTTCTGTTCACTGTCATAATGACCGTGGCTGTGGGATTGCAGCGTCTGAACTTGCGATTATGGCTGGAGCAGACCGTGTTGAAGGTTGCGTATTTGGTAATGGTGAACGCACAGGTAATGTTGATGTCGCGGCGATTGCTTTAAATATGTACACGCAGGGTGTTGCACCCGAGTTAGATTTCTCCAACATCAATGAAGTGATTGCCATCATTGAAGAATGTACGGGCTTACCGGTGCATCCACGCCATCCTTATGCGGGTGATTTGGTCTTCACGGCATTCTCAGGGTCACATCAGGATGCCATCAAAAAAGGCTTTGAATTCCAGAAAAACGAAGAAATCTGGGATATGCCTTACTTGCCAATCGATCCAAAAGACTTGGGTCGTGACTACGATGCAGTGATTCGTGTCAATAGCCAGTCGGGTAAAGGCGGCATTGCTTACTTGTTAGAATCTCACTACAACGTGGTATTGCCGCGTCGTTTACAGATTGAATTTTCACAAATTGTGCAACAACATACCGACAGCAACGGTACGGAAATTAGTGCAACTGAAATCTGGAATTTGTTCCAAGACACTTACGTAAATGCTAAACAGCAGCACTATACCGCAAAAAACTATCGCCTTTCTGACGTAAATGGCACGCAGGCAATTGAACTCGAAGTGGATATTGATGGTGAAATCCAACAATTACGTGGCGAAGGCAATGGTCCAATTTCGGCTTTCTTAAATGCGCTTCAATTGCCGATTGATGTATTGAACTATGAAGAACGTAGCATTAGCTCTGGTGCCAACGCCAAGGCCTTGACCTTGATTGAAATTCAAGTCAAAGGAACAGGTAAGAGTGCGTTTGGAGCAGGAATCCATGACAACACCGTGACCTCATCCATTGAAGCGATTTTGGCCTCAACCAATCGTTTAATTGAACAAGGTGTCTTGAGCACAGATCAAGTGGCCGCTGCCGCTGTATAAACTACGTAAAACACTCTTTTTGAAAGGATACCTATGGTATCCTTTCTTTATTATTGGTTTAAAGATAGAAGGCGAATCGCTCCCGTGTCTTTTGCATCTGACTCCGTGGGTTTGGTCACTCCACAAAAGTTTCAATTTGAACACCCTCTACATTTAGAATGTGGCCGCAGCTTACCGCGTTTCGAACTGATGGTTGAAACCTATGGTACTTTAAATGCAGATCAATCTAACGCGATTTTGATTTGTCATGCGCTTTCTGGGCATCATCATGCGGCGGGTTATCATCACGAAGATGACAAAAAATCAGGATGGTGGGATGCCTGTATTGGCCCAGGCAAAGCGATTGATACCAATCATTTTTTTGTGGTTGCACTGAATAATATTGGCGGATGTAATGGCTCGACTGGCCCAACTTCGCCCAATCCTGAAAATGAAAACCGTCCTTACGGCCCAGATTTTCCTTTGGTCACCGTGCGTGACTGGGTCAAAACCCAAACTATGCTTTCAGATCGATTGGGCATTGATGTTTGGTATGCGGTGATTGGTGGGTCATTGGGCGGCATGCAGGCCTTACAATGGTCAGTGGACTATCCTGATCGTTTAAAAAATTGTGTGATTATTGCCAGTGCACCTAAACTTTCAGCACAGAATATCGCGTTTAACGAAGTCGCGCGCCAATCCATCCTGTCCGACCCTGATTTTTATCATGGTCGTTATCTGGAAAATGATAGCTATCCAAAACGCGGATTGATTTTGGCGCGGATGGTGGGTCACATCACCTATTTATCTGAAGAAGCGATGAAACAAAAATTTGGTCGTGATTTAAAATCAGGCAAATTTATGTATGGCTTTGATGTCGAATTTCAGGTGGAAAGCTATCTGCGCTATCAGGGTGAACAATTTAGCCGAAATTTTGATGCCAATACCTATTTGATTATGACCAAGGCACTGGACTATTTTGACCCATCACGTGAGTATGAGCAGTCATTGACTAAAGCAATGGCGCAAACCCAATGTCGTTTCCTCGTGATTTCCTTCACTACAGACTGGCGTTTTGCCCCAGAACGTTCTCAGGAAATTGTCGATGCACTTATTAGCAATCATAAACCTGTGACTTATCTGGATATCGATGCTGAACAAGGGCATGATTCATTTTTATTTCCTATTCCACTCTATGTAAAAACGCTACGGGCTTTTTTAGGCGGTGAAGCGCTTTTAAAATCTACCCCACATGTGGAGGCGATCTGATGCGTATCGACCAACAACTTGCGGAAAAGTGGATTAAACCGGGTTCCAGTGTGCTGGATTTAGGCTGTGGCGATGGTGAATTATTGGCTCATATGAGCAAAAAACACCAAATTCATGCTTATGGGCTAGAAATTGATCAAGAAAAGATTGCAATTGCGGTCAGTCGCGGGTTAAATATTATTCAGCAAGACTTGAATCTTGGCTTGAGCCGTTTTGCCGACCAGTCTTTTGACAATGTCGTCATGGCGCAGGCTTTGCAGGCTGTAGATGCACCAGACGTTTTATTACGTGACATGGTGCGAGTGGGCAAACAAGCCATCATTACTTTTCCAAACTTTGCGCACTGGAAGACGCGCTCGTTTTTGGCTTTGAAAGGAATGATGCCTGTTTCAGATGCATTACCTTATATGTGGTATAACACGCCCAATATTCATTTATGTACTTTCCGAGATTTTGAAGCACTGTGTGCAGAAAATCAGATTCGGATTATTAATCGACTTGCCGTCAATGGGAATCAGCAAGGGAGCTTTTTAAGTAAGCATGTCCCTAATTTGTTTGGTGAAGTCGCAATATATCGAGTGAGCGCTCTATGAAAAAAACATTATTCAGCACACTAGTAGTTGGACTTTTAAGTATTCACGCACATGCTGATTACGTTGCCCAACCACAATCTATTGCAGCACAAGCTGCACATTATTCTACAATGGGGATTACCGATCTGATGAAAGCTGCTAAAGCGGGTCAGGCGGGTGCACAATTTTATTTAGGTTCGCATTACCAATACGGTAAAGATGTGGCCAAAGATGATAAACAAGCTTTTACATGGTTTAAAGCCGCAGCAGATCAGGGATTATCCCCTGCTCAGCTCAATGTCGGCCGTATGTATGCAGATGGCGTTGGCGTTGCTAAAAATGAAGCGATGGCGCGTAAATACTTTGAAAAAGCAGCCAGTAATGGTGACAACCGTGCTAGTTATAATCTCGCGATGATGGAAGAGCAAAAGAAAAACTATCAGGGCGCGTATCAATGGTATGAGTTATCAACTCGTGATGGCATGTTGGATAATAAAGTGATTAACATGTCACAAAGCAAAAAAACGGCGTTGGCTGCCAATTTAACCCAAGATCAGATTCGTCAAGCGGTTGATCGTGCGGATAAGTGGATTCAGGCGCAGTAAGTTCTTCAAATTTTAAAGCACCTTCGGGTGCTTTTTGTTTTTTAATTTTCTCTTTTTATTCGGGTTTTGATTATGTCTGCACCACATTGGCTCTCTCAAGGTACTTTAGTTTTAGCCAGTAACAACAAAGGTAAAATTACCGAGTTTGAAAAACTCTTTGCAGAGTTAAAACTTCCCGTGGATGTTATTCCTCAAGGGCAACTGGACATTCCAGATGCGATTGAAGATGGACTGAGCTTCATTGAAAATGCCATTATTAAAGCACGACATGCGTCTAAAATTTCAGGAAAACCTGCCATTGCAGATGATTCTGGCATCTGTGTTCCTGTATTAGACGGCGCACCGGGTATCTATTCAGCACGTTATGCGGGTAATCATGGCAATGATAGCGCCAATAATGAAAAACTTTTAAATGACTTAAAACCATTTCGTCAAAATGGGCAAGTGATTGAAGGAATGTTTGTCTGTGTATTGGCTTTGGTTGAACATGCAGAAGATCCACTTCCACAAATCTTTCAGGGTTTCTGGCATGGCGAAATTTTAGAAGCAGCGCGTGGTGAACATGGCTTCGGTTACGACCCATTATTTTGGTTGCCAGAACTTGGCATCAGCAGTGCGGAAATGAGTAAGGAAGAAAAAAATAAAATCAGCCATCGTGGGCAGGCAATGCAACGTTTTCGTGAGAGTTTGGCTCACGTATAAAGAACCCTCTCAACAAGAAACATACACATAGATTTGAATATAAAATAGAGATGCACGACCGTGACGGCGGCATGGATGCCGCCCGTTTGGCTGTGGTATCAAGGACGTACCATCAGCCAAACAAAGGATTTTTGTTACTTTTCATCCTTGAAAAGTAAAGAATGAGAAAACTACACATCACTTATTTCCTATTAAAATACATTGAAAAACATATACTTACAATAATTTATATTGTAAATATATTTTGATTTAAAACATTGCGAACGACGTTTACACGTAGAATATTTATTCTGGATATTTATAGATTTAAAAATAAAAATGCAGCAACATTCCATAAACTGCAATCACCACACAACTCACAATCGTACCCGACGCAATATACTTCGCTGAAACTCCAGTCCCCTGATAATGCGTTTCAAGCGCCACAATATTTGCCGCAGGCGGTAAACAGAACAATAAAAACATGACACCGATATATTGCTGAACATGTGGAATCGGTAGATAAAAATAAGCAATACTACACAATGCTATACCACAAATGATTTTAAGCGCTAAAATCATGCTACTTCGTTTTAAATCATCTACATTGACTTTGGTTCGTCGTAACCACATGCCCAATACACACATTCCTGCAAAGGTCATTCCGATCTTACTGGCACTATAAACGTGATCAACCCAATAGGTTTCTTGGATATTTTGCAGCTCCATCAACCTAAATAATCCAGCTAAAACCAAAGCCACAAAAGGTGGAGATTGCATCACTTTTTTTACAATGACCGATTTTTCTTGCGGCTCCGAAGACACCGCAGTGACAGCCCAAATATTGCCAAAAATAGACCCGCCAATATATAAAGCCACCATCGCAGAACTGATTTGAGTACCAAATAAAGCAATCGCGAATGGAAAACCCAGCCACGCCATATTGACATAGCTAAAGCATAATGCGCCTAAACGATCTTTAAAGCATTGCATAAACAACGCATATAACAAAACTGCGGAGACGAAACTAAAGAGCATCAGACTTAAACTACCCGTCTGATAAAACACCATATTGTAAATAATCACAATCGGAATAAAGACACGGGCCAATAAAGTCGCAAATGCAGGTTTGAGACCAACAGCGAATCGCGTTTGAGCCAGTATCCATCCAACAACAAAGGCGATCAGTGGGAGAATAAGATTCACAACATGCTCTAAAATAAGGTTTCAATCATCACGTGGAATACTAGCATTTTTCTAAAGCTAAAATTGAATTGTCTTAAAAATGAAATATTTCTGTCACTGCACTGTCACTACAGACTGTTGAAATATCCACAAACTTTTGGAGGATACAAAAATGGCAGGCTTATCGATTTGGCATGTAGTGATTTTCTTGATTGTCGTGGTGCTTTTATTTGGTACCTCAAAACTTAAAAATTTGGGTAAAGATGTGGGTGGTGCAGTCAAAGACTTTAAAAAGTCAATTCGTGAAGACGAAGAAAAGTCTGCGCTTAATCAACCTAAAACGATCGATGCAGATGTGAAAAATTCTGAACCTGTATCATCTGTAAAAGGCTAAGGAACGTCCCTCATGTTGAATATTGGAATGACCGAAATTCTGTGTTTTGCAGTCATCGCCATACTGGTTTTGGGCCCTGACAAGCTGCCTGAAGCGGCACGTTTTGCAGGACGCTGGTATGCCAGAATTAAACGTCATATCAGCAATATTCAAAATGAAATTGACCGTGAACTCAAAATTTCTGAATTCCGTAAAGAAATGCAGGATGAGTTAAATCGAATTGAAGCACTCGAACGCAAAGTACAATCTCAACTGGAAGAAATAGAAAAGAGAAAACTTTCCGAATTAGAACAAACGCCTCAAAATCATCAGGAACAACAAAAAATTGTTCGAGTGTATTCATTTATTTCAACCGCAAGCTATATTCCCTTTAAAAACTGGCAGCAAAAAGAAAAGACTGTTGATGGTCTACCCACCACATTGCAACCGACCGCCACTATTGAACTGAAGATTGCCGTATGAACCAGCTACCCTCAAATACGCTCAATACAGCAGCCGAAACACTTGAACAAATGCCATTGACCAATCATTTGGTGGTATTACGCAAACATTTATTTAGAATCGTGGGAGTAACGCTGTTTTTATTTTTTTGCTTACTTCCGTTTCGTAATTATACCTATCAATGGCTATCTGAACCTTTGCGCATGCAGTTGCCTGCATCATCCTCTATGATTGCAACGGATGTTACTGCCACATTTATGGCTCCATTTAAGTTGAATTTATTTGTGGCGATAGTTCTCGCCATGCCGTTTATTTTGTATCAACTCTGGTTATTCATTAAACCTGCACTGTACGCCAGAGAGCGATATTTGGCATTGCCTTTACTTGTAGGCAGCATCGTTTTGTTTTTTGCAGGCATTGCCTTTGCTTATTTCATCACCCTGCCTGCTATTTTACATTTTTTCATTAGCGTTTCACCTGAAACAGTCGCACCAATGACCGATATCAATAGTTATCTTGAGTTCTGTCTTAAATTATTTCTGGTATTTGGTTTTACTTTTGAAATTCCTATTGTGACTTTACTCCTCATTTTGATTGGCGTGGTGAGTACTCAAAGCCTCGCTGAAAAACGACGTTTTATAATTGTCGGCTGTTTCTTCATTTCCATGTTTATTACTCCACCAGATGCTATTTCGATGGTGATGCTCGCTGTCCCGATGTGGCTATTATTTGAGATGGGATTGTTTTTTGGAAAACTACTAGAAAAACCAGCACATTAAAACTTTAAAATTAAAAACAATAACATCTTTAAAAGCTTGAATATTCAATATATTCAGGCTTTATTTTTATAAAATTAATTATTTGATTTTACAAAATATATTGTCTTTAAATTGACTTAAAACCGTAAAAAAAATGTCATCTAAGTTGCCTAGAATCAATGCCACAAATATACCCACAAACGTTATGGATTTATTATGACATCGGCAAGCAATCATCCTACCCGTCGTGATTTACTAAAATGGTTCAGCGGAATTCCTTTTTTACCATTGGGGGCAATGGCAACTGCGGCAACATTAGCTGGCTGCAATGACAGTGATAATGACAGCTCTACAACACCAGTTAAACCTGCTAATTTTAAAAATGCAACGTTTACCCCAATGACAGCACCAACATTGGCTGATCCAGCAGCAATGGCAACCACGTCTGTCGGTTCAAAATTGAGTATCTCTTGGGATGATGGCTCAAAAACAGACTATCAACTTGGATACAGTTCATTCTTTAAAACAGGTGAAAGCGTTCCTGCGTTAAATGGCGGTACGATCGTTGCTGGTGGTTATTTTGATGTCAATGGTAACCCAATCAAAGATACGTCTGTTGCAGGTTCAGAGCGCCAATTTTTCTCTGACTGTCCAGATGGTTCATCTTTGATCCAAATTGAAGGGGCTTCTGTTGCAGGTGTAACCAATCCTGTGTTCCATGTGGTTCAATTTGAATACACGACTAAAAATTTGGCAGGAACCAGCATGTATGGTCAACTGCCATCGCCTATCGCTATTTTGACGCTTGATCAAGATCAAAAAACAGGCCATTTAACGCTTAAAAAATATTTTAACGTGGATATGTCCAAAGTTCATGGCTTGTGGATTACCTGTGGTGCGAGTCTTTCTCCGTGGAATACCCACCTTTCTAGCGAAGAATATGAACCAGATGCATTTAAACAAGGGATTGGTGGCCCAAGTGCGGATGGTATTGGGACATACTATTTTGGCGATGCCTCAAAAGCAAATCCTTATAACTATGGGCATTTACCAGAAATTGTGGTGAATAAAGACGGTTCAGGTACAGCAAAAAAACATTTCTGTTTAGGCCGTATTTCACATGAATTGATTCAGGTGATGCCAGATAATCGTACTGCGATTATGGGCGATGACTATACCAATGGCGGTTTCTTTATGTTCGTGGCAGATAAAGAAAAAGATTTATCTGCGGGAACACTCTATGTTGCCAAATATCTGGATGTATTAACCGAATCGACAACAGCGCGTATTCAATGGATTAAACTAGGATCAACCAACAGTAAAACCATTGAAGATTTGGTCAACGTTCGTGGTATTAAACCTGAAAACATTATGGAAAGTTTAACCACTGATCCAAATGATGCAAGTTATACCCCGATTGTTCTTGCCAAGAAAAAACTTTGGGTCAAACTCAAAGCTGCCAACAACGGCTTTACGGATGCAGAAATTCAACTTGCTGCCGCTTTTCTTGAAACACATCGTTATGCTGCACTCAAAGGCGCAAGTATGGCCTTTACTAAAATGGAAGGCACCACAGTCAACATCAAAGACAAAGTTGGCTATTCCGCACTGGCCAACATTCAAGACTCTATGGTGAAAGGAGCTTCTGGATGGGTTGAAAGCAATAACGTATCCTTTAGCAAAACCATCAAAGCGGGCGGTGTATTGGCGCATGATCTCGCATCTGGTCAAGTGGATAGTACTGGCGCAGTCATCAATAGTAGCTGGGCAGCAAAACAAAGCCATATGCTAATTATGGGTGTTGATACCAGCATGGATAATCTAGGCAATACAGCCGATCCAAACAAAATCGCAAGCCCAGATAACCTCAAATATTCAGAAACATTGCGTACGTTATTTATTGGTGAAGACAGTGGTAATCACCTCAATAACTTCTTATGGGCATATAATGTCGATACTACTCAGTTGATTCGATTACTTTCAGCACCTGCTGGCGCAGAATCAACAGGTTTACATGCAGTTGATAACGTCAATGGCTGGACATATATCATGAGTAACTTCCAGCATGCGGGCGATGAATGGGATCGTTTCTATAAAGTAGATAGCAAAACGGGTGTACGTACTGGTTTAAGTGAAAATGACCAAAAAGTGCTGACTGATGCCATCAATAAAAACTATAACAATGGCTTTGCTGCATCAGTGGGTTACATTACCGCAGATCCAATCGCACCTTCTGTTGTTAAAAAATAATTTCAGTGATTTCAAACAAAGCTGACTTCGGTCAGCTTTGTTTGTTTAAGGGAATATTCAAATCTATGATTTGATCTTTGAAATCACCCCATTGTGTTTTTTCTAGCCAATTCCATTGTTGATTTCTCATGTTTAAAAAATTAGAACAACGTGTGCCGTATACAGGGCTTTGAATAAATGTAGATGATAAAAGTTGTTCCATTTCAGCGCTTATCCCAGTTGCGGGTAAAAGCTCTGAAATCACCTTTCGTTCATCCTCTAAAATATCCCACGCTGCATTTTCAATATCATCTTGATTCGCATTGTCTTGCAACATCGGTAAAAACTCTTGCGTAAACCGTTTACGCAGATGCGCTGTTTTTTCCCAATGCTCTGACATTAAACCATTAGAAACTACATACACACCTTTGGCTAATACTTGTGGGGCTTCCCCACGATTACTCATATAAACCGCCTGAGTTTGAACTCCCATAAATAAATTAAAACCTGCATATTGTTGCTGTTTTTGCTCAAGCTGTTGGGCAAAACGAATCGGCGTTAAATCTGACAATAAGAAATCTTCAACCAATGCACCTCTCGATGTGTCATACGTTTTTTTATCCTGACCATCACGAAAATTTGTGACAATCGCCCAACGCCCTGAAGCAGTCACGCCCATCCACGTGCCACCTGACTGTAAGTCCTGACCCGCTACAATCGGAAGATTTGACCATTGGTAAAGCTGTGTGGTGGGGCGTGCATAAAACTCATCCCGATTTGATAATAAGCAGATCGGTGTCTGTTCTAAAACTTGCCAAGCCAATGCGACAATACACATGATTTTTTTCTCGTCATCTTTTACACATTGAATGTACAACATTTTTCTTTTATTCCGTTAGAATCTCACGAAGATAAAAAATCAAGGAATAGGAATGCTGACCTACCCGAATATTGACCCTGTTGCACTGTCGCTCGGGCCATTAAAAGTCCATTGGTATGGGCTGATGTATCTCTTGGCTTTTTTATGCGCTTGGGGACTTGCTTCTTATCGTGCTAAACAACGTGATGGTTGGACAGCCGACATGGTTTCCGACCTTGTGTTCTACGGAGCGCTTGGTGTGGTACTGGGTGGGCGTATTGGCTATGTCCTGTTTTATGAGTTTGACAAGTTCCTGGCGAACCCAATCTGGCTATTTCAGGTCTGGACGGGCGGCATGAGTTTTCACGGGGGGTTTATCGGAGTCATGCTGGCCATGATTCTCTGGTGCCGCAAATACCAAAAAACATGGTTTGAAACACTGGACTTTATTGCGCCCTGTGTTCCGACAGGCTTGATGTTCGGTCGTATTGGTAATTTTATCGGTGGAGAATTATATGGTCGTGCCGTTCAGGATCCGAATTATCCATTTGGCATGATTTTCCCAACAGATCCCTTGCATCTGGTTCGTCATCCATCGCAAATTTATCAAGCCATCTGTGAAGGTCTGATTCTATTTTTAGTGCTGTGGTGGTTTAGCAGTAAACCGCGTCCACGCATGGCTGTTTCTGCGTTATTCCTGATTGGCTATGGCATCGCTCGTTTTAGCATGGAGTTCTTCCGTGAGCCCGATGCTGATCAAGGCTTCATTTTATTGGGGTGGATGACCAAAGGTCAGATTTTAACTGTCCCGATGATTTTGATTGGCCTCTGGATGCTTTGGTACGCTTATCAACGTAAAATTTATGATTGGGGCCCTTTAAAAAATCGTTCAAGCTGATTTTTAAAGACATCTTTATTTTCGGTTTGGTTGCTCATCAAACCGAAAATTCAAAAAATTTTCATCAAGACAGCGAAACGATACAAAATTATTTAAACAATTTTAAATCTAAGCCGATCACTCTTACTTATAAAATAATTTTAATTTTCAAATATATAGAATAAAAATATCATCAATCCCACCAATCAAAACCCTCTCTTTTTATTGATTCGACCTTCCAGCGATAGATTTGTATGTTACATTTTCAGGGTTTCCATTCTGATCCAATCAATATGCTTGAATTCTGGTTTAGTTCTGATATTTCGCGTTCGAAAAAATTTTTGATTTTGATCATTACGCTACTGATTGCACTTGGCTTATATCGTTATCATCCATTGCCTTTAGACGTGATTTTAATGTTTGCTGGCACAGGCATCATTTTTTTAATCTGTCGCTATTTAAAACAACATTTTGCTCAAAACAATCCAACTGGCTTGCTTTATCGTTTATTGACATGGATTCCAATCGCCCTGTTATTGACTCTGCTTTTTATGAAAACCATGAATAATTTGATGTGGTGGGGTATTCAGGGCATTGCTTTTATGGCACTTGCAGTCTTTGTCTTTTCTCCTCAGTTTTTACTTAAAGCGCCACCGATCCATTCATCGAAAGATCATTAACATGCTAGATTTTTGGTATTCTGATCGTTGTACCCGTGGTATCAAACTGGGGATTTGCATTGCCACATGTGTCATCATTTACCTCAGTTCAAACATTGAGAAATTACCAACTCTTTTTGTTGTCATGAGTCTGTTACTTGGAATGATCCATCATTTTTTACAGCAAAAAATAAGATGTCTTCCATCCGATAACCCCTATGCAGAAGGGTTTTCAATCATTGGTTTTGTACTTCCCATTATTGTGCTTATTACCCTCTTTTCTTTTTTGCCTCAGTCACATCAATGGATCTTAGCCATACAGGTCATCGGCTTAAGTGCTTTAAGTTTATTTATTGTTTCGATTTATCAAAATCGCGCACCACGTTAAAACGTGATGAGATCTGCTGTGCTGTTCATTCTGCGTAAAAGCAGTTAAGATTTAGCATCGATTTTTTAATATTTGATCGGTCAATGAACCGACCAATATCCATCCAGATTAGAGAGCATCATGCGCGCGTATTTAGATCTTTTACAACATATCCTCGACAATGGCGGTGACAAAGGTGACCGTACAGGAACAGGAACACGTTCAGTATTTGGTCATCAAATGCGTTTTGATTTATCTAAAGGTTTCCCTTTACTCACCACCAAGAAAGTCCATTTCCGTTCCATTGTGATTGAACTCTTATGGTTTTTAAAAGGCGATACCAACGTCCAATATCTCAAAGACAATAAAGTCAGCATTTGGGATGAGTGGTCGACCGCTGAACAAACGGCTCGTTTCGGTCGCCCTGAAGGTGAGCTTGGTCCAGTGTATGGTCATCAATGGCGTAACTTTGGCGCAACTAAAAAAGCAGATGGTAGTTACAACTCTGATGGCTTTGATCAAATCAAATGGCTCATCAATGAAATTAAAACCAATCCAAATTCTCGTCGTCTGATTGTATCTGGTTGGAACCCCAATGAAGCGGGACAGGTTGCATTACCACCCTGCCATACTTTGTTCCAGTTTTTTGTTCAAGATGGCAAACTTTCCTGTCAGCTTTACCAACGTAGCGCCGATGTATTTTTAGGTGTGCCGTTTAACATTGCCAGTTATGCTTTGCTCACCCATATGATTGCGCAAGTTTGTGAATTAGGCGTTGGTGATTTTGTCTGGACAGGTGGTGATACTCATCTCTATGCCAATCATTTTGAACAAGCACAGTTGCAACTTACTCGTGAACCACTGGCGTTATGTCAATTAAGATTAAATCCAGACATTCATGATCTTTTTGATTTTAAATTTGAAGATATCGAGATTGTAGATTATCAATCGCATCCTGCAATTAAAGCCCCTGTCGCAGTATAAGGTTAAGGAATTTCACAATGGCTTTTCAAGACCTAGAAGTGGTCCATGTGGTCGCTATGGATCAGCAACAATGCATTGGTAAAGGCAATGCTTTGCCGTGGCATATCTCCGCTGACTTGAAACATTTTAAGGAAATTACACAAGGCGGTATCGTGATCATGGGTCGTAAAACCCTTGAATCGATGGGGCGCACCTTGCCCAACCGTGTCAATTGGGTAATTACTCGTGATCCTAGTTGGCACTTTGATGGAACTAAAGTAGCTCATAGTATCGAAGCGGCTTTAATCGGTGCAGCACAAGATGCAAAACAATCCAATCAAACCGCGCTATTTATTATAGGTGGCGGTGAAATTTTTAGTCAGACTCTTGAGATTGCTGATCGTCTGGAACTTACTCATGTTGAACTCGATGTACAGGGAGATGCGCATTACCCTGCCATTCCAGTCAGTTTTAACAAGATAGCCAGTGAACAACATACTGATGACAAAACTGGTATTGCTTTTGAATTCGCAACTTATCATAAATAGTACATAACAATAGAATTAGCGCAAACTTATGCAGCACATTGGAAAAAAAGAATTTTTAACTGCTCTAGGCAAAGGACTGATTCTGGCAGCCTTTGGCTTGTTTATTATTTTTTCCAGTATATGGGTATGCATGGCTATCTGGATTCAACAACCCTTAGGCTGGCTTTTCAGTCGTGTGCTGATTGGCGTCTGGATCGTTTTTGCCTTAAGTATTTTAGGGATTTATGTCACTCAACATTTGATTAGCCGACGGGTCGATTTGGCGATTTATTTGGTGGCTTTTATTGCAGTACTGATCTGGTACTTTTCAATCCCAGCCTTACAAAATCGTGACTGGAATCCTGAAGTCGCTAAAATTTTATCCTATGAACGTACAGGGAATTTGGTCACCTTGCACAATATTCGCAACTTTGACTGGAAACCTGATGGAAGTTATACCGAACGCTGGGAAACCCGACATCTCAATCTGGATAAAATTAGTGGGGTTAATATCGTAACTTCTTACTGGATGGGTCCACAAATTGCCCATACCTTGGTCAGTTTTAATTTTAGTGATCAAGCCCCTCTAGTTTTTTCTATTGAAATTCGTAAGGAAAAGAATGAGAACTTTTCAGCAGTCGGCGGTTTTTTTAGACAGTTTGAACTGAGTCTGGTTGCAGCGGATGAAAAAGATATTATTTATACACGTAGTAATGTGCGTAAAGAGCAAGTCTATTTATTTCCAATCAAGATGACCAATACACAGGCTAAAGCGCTGTTTAATGAATATTTAAAAACAGTCGATGAACTTCAAAAAGAAGCACGCTGGTATAATACGCTGACCAGTAATTGCACCACACTGGTGTTTGATATGGTGCAAGCCATCAATCCAAATGAATTGCCGAAAGATTATCGTCTAATCGTGTCTGGTTATTTACCTAATTATCTTTATGATTTGAACGTGCTCAGTCATCGCTATACGGTACCTGAGTGGTATCAAATGGCATATATCAATGCACGTTCAGCCGAGTACGAAACATTTAAATATAAAAGCAGTGCCAACTTTTCCGCGGCCATCCGTGAAGGCTTGCCACAGCCCAATCAACAGGCTCACTAAATTGTGAAGATAATGTGAGAGCACACTAAAAATTAACTACACAATTTCACGTTTTTTCACTGCGTTTTGAGTGTTTTTTTGCTCTTATATCTAGCAATTGCGTCCGTATATTAAGGGTTATTTTCATGCTCAAGCATTGGATAATTTCAACTGGTCTTATTTCTTGCCTGACCATCACAGGTTGTGCCGCTACCACTTCAGCGCCCACTGCATCTGTAGCCAAAGTAACATCCAGCGCCTCATCTCAATCTTAGCAACCTACGCTGTTATATCAGCAACACTGGGTCGCTACCGAAATTAATGGTTTTCAGGTGGAATCTTCTGAAAAAACGCCCCAAATCCAGTTTGATTCAAGCTCTAAACGTTTTAGCGGTTCAGATGGCTGCAACCAGATTATGGGCAGTTTTAACACGACAGATGACCATTTAAGCTTTGGTCAAATCGCAAGTACCAAAATGATGTGTCCAGATGCAAATAGTCTTACCGCCACTCAATATCAACAAGCATTGGCAAAAGTTACGAGTTATCGTGCCAGTTCACAACTACTGGTCTTATTTGATCAAAATGGACAAACCCTCATTGCCTTTAAAAAGGCAGATACATAAACGCATGATTCAGACCAATACATTTAATTTTATGAATAAATTGTGCTAACACTATAGTATTAAGTGATGAGCAATAAAGAAAGGGATCAGGATATGCAGCAAGCTTTATTTGGTGGAGGATGCTTTTGGTGTACCGAAGCGGTATTCTTGCAAATTCAGGGTGTCATTAAAGTCGTTAGCGGTTATGCAGGTGGAGACATTCCTAACCCTAACTACGAAGCTGTGTGTACGGGGCAAACCCAGCATGCAGAAGTGATTTTAATTGACTTCGATGAACAACGGGTTAGCTATACACAATTGCTTCATGTGTTTTTTGCCACACATGATCCAACTACACTGAATCGTCAAGGGAATGATGTCGGCACTCAATATCGCTCTGTTATTTATTATTTTGATGAAACCCAGAAACAGCAAGCTGAGCAACTCATTGTAGAGTTAAAACAGGAAGGTATCGATATCGTCACCGAACTCAGTCCTGTGCCAACTTTCTATCCAGCAGAAGATTATCATCAAAACTTTTATGCCAAAAATCCGTCACAGGGCTATTGTAACTTTGCAATCACGCCTAAGCTGTCAAAGCTTAGAGGAAAGTTTCAAGATTTACTAAAAACTGAGTGAATAAAATTTTGAGATAAAAAAAGCAACTCACCTGAGTTGCTTTTTTTACAGCATGACTAAAAATCAGTTTTCGCTCACAAAGGCAATATCACTGAGTCCGGCTTCACTCGCACGTGACATAACTTGCGCCACCGTATCATAACGTGATTCTTTATCTGCACGTAATTGAACAGTTGGCTTTTGAGCGGATTGACCTGCTTCATTAAAACGTTTTTGTAGTTCATCCAGCGTAATGCTTTCTTGTCCCCATGCAATACCACCATCAGCATTGATGCTAATCGTAATCGGTTTATCGGGAGGTGGCTGAATTTCAGCCGTTGTTTTTGGTAACGTTAATGGCACTGATGGGTTGGCGACCGTCGCGGTGACAAGGAAAATGATCATCAATACCAACATAATGTCAATTAACGGAATGAGGTTCATCTCATTCATGCCACTGTCGTGGTCTTCACCCAATTGAAAAGCCATTAAGCCTGACCTCCAACATAGCTTTGTGAAGTTGCTTTCACGTCTGCTTTTGCTTCTGTAGAGTCTTGTAATAACATGGTGTCGATCAATAAGCTATGTGCCTGATCCTGTAAATCATGCGCTAAACCACGATTAAAACGCACACAAATGTTGTAAGCCAGTACCGCTGGGATCGCAACAGCCAAACCCAAACCAGTCATGATCAGTGCTTCACCGACTGGGGTGGCAACCTGAGCCAAACCTGCCTGACCACTTTTACCGACGGCAACCAAAGCATGGAAAATACCCCATACTGTACCAAATAAGCCGACGAAAGGTGCAATCGAAGCAATAGTACCCAAAACTGCCACACCTTTTTCTGCATTAGATTTTTCAGCAGAAATTTGACGTAGCAACGCTTGTTCCGCTACCGCCTTACGCTGATCAAATGGCAAATGTATAAATTTTGCTTTTAAGCTAGATAATGCTTTAGACAGTTGAGCATAAGCTTGTTGTTTTAATTGGCGGGTTCCCATCAAACGCAAGATGAAAATCGTCCAGGTTGCAATCGACATTGCCAAAAGCACAAAATACAGTGTTTTGCTGACTGCATCTGCATGTTGCCAATAAACTGAAAAGTTCATACTCGAACTCCTGAAAATGTTAGCCGTTAGGATTCAATGTTAATTCAAATGGTTGTTCTGCCCGAATTGGGTAAGCCACACCATTTTCTTTATACGGTTTGAATTTTGCACTGCGCACTGCGCGTAAAATCTTGTCATCGAGTGACGCAACACCACTACTACGCGTCACACGCGCATTGGTGATTTTGCCACTTTCATCTGCTTCAATCATGACCACTACAGTACGGGTTTCGCCTTGTAGATCACGATTAGTATATGAAGGACGTGGAGAACGACTCCACTGTACACCTGAACCCCCAATCGATACGCTTTTTGGCGATGGATCGCGCTGCGGTTCTGCCGCAGGCTGAGGAGCAGGTTTTGCCTTTTCAACCACTTTTTCAGTCACTGTCGTGGTGGTCGTTAATGGTTTCATGTCAACCTTAGGTTCAGCTTTAACGACTTCTTTAGGGGTTTCCGCTTTTTTTACCTGCTGCACTTTTTCCACTTTTTTTGGTGGTGGTGCAACTTTTTCTACCACCTTGACCTCTTTCACCTCTTTTTTCGGTTTTGGCTGTTCTTTCTTCGGTTCAGCCTTTGGCTTAGGAGGTAATGGAGGTGGCGCCTGAATTTTAACAAACCGAACGTTTAACGGTTGTTTCTCAATCGGTTTGAGCTCAGGAGTTTTAAGATGACTCACCGCCCATAACACTCCCGCATGTCCAATCACGACCGCAACCAGTGCAGCGATGACCTTTTTTTTCATCGGATGAGGAGAATTCGGAGGAGTAGAATTCAAAGTTATTGCAGGAGATTGACTCATGTGAATCTAATTACCTTGTTGAAAACCAAATGTCCGTAACAATATGTTGGAACGATTTAGCTCATCGGTTCAAACAATTAAAGTAACGCAATAATAAATGAGAAGTGTTTTCATTTGCAACCGTTATTTTATAGAACTGTAACTTCCACAATAAAATTATTTATATTTCATATAGATAAATTATAAATTTAAGTATAGAAAATTTCTTCATAAATTTAAATCGTGATCGGAAATAATTATTATGATATATCATAACACTTACTGTAAATAAAAAAGCATGCGCTTTGGCATGCTTAAATCTACAACTTAATTATTGAAACACTACCGTCTTATTTCCATCGACAATAATACGGTCTTCCAGATGCCATTTAACTGCTCTTGCCAAGACATTACGTTCCACATCCTGTCCAAGTTCGCGCAACTGTTCTACAGTAAAATCATGGCTCACGCGTTCTACGTCTTGTTCAATGATCGGGCCTTGATCCAAATCAGCCGTCACATAATGCGCCGTTGCACCGATCAATTTAACGCCTTTTTCATAGGCTTGTTTATATGGATTTGCACCCACAAATGCTGGCAGGAATGAATGATGGATATTAATCACTTTCATTTCCCAATGTCTTACAAACTCTTCATCCAGAATTTGCATATAACGCGCTAACACTAATAAATCATTACCTTGCATGAGTTCATCAATTTGCGCATACGCTTCGCGTTTATTTTCTTTATTCACGGGCACAACTTCAAATGGAATACCAAAGTTTTCCACCGCTTCACGTAAATCTTCGTGATTTGACACCACTTTAGTAATTTCACAAGCCAGACCACCGCGGGCATGTCGCCATAAGAGCTCAAGTAGGGCATGATCCACTTTAGAAACTAAAATCCCGACTTTTTTCAGTTCATTGACAAAGGCCAAACGCCATTGCATGTTGTAGCGCTCAGCAACGTTTGCCGCAAAAGTCTGAATCAATGTATCTTTACGGCTTTGTAAATGCTCTAGCTCAAATTCCACACGCATAAAATAACGTCCGCCCTGAGCTTCTGTGGCGTATTGATCAAGTGCGGTAATATTTGCTCCCTGATGATACAAAAAGCTCGATACAGCTTGCACGATGCCCGGTTTGTCTTCACAGGTGATAAGTAAACGTGCTGTATTGGCGGTGGTCGTGTTCATTTGATTAATATCACTTATAAGTCAATTTTAAAAAATAAGCCGAGTATTCTAGCGCTTTTTTGCAAGAGACTGAAACAGTTTCAATTGACATGATTGAACCTGCCGCTTGCAACGCCCTAAATTACTGGGTTTTTGCAGATAAACTTGCAAACAGCTCTGAACTACCAAAACTTTCAAGTAAGCTTTCATAGGTTTGACGGCTTTCCCCCATCAAATATGGTCCTTCTAAAAACACCATCTGACGCAAGGCTTGCCAAATCCATTTTTCTTCTAGGTGACTACTGTCACTGATATGCCCTGACATATAAAGGAAATTGGTCCAGTTGGTTAACACGATCCACAGATTAATGACCAATGCTTCAATTTCTGAATGGGTCATTTTCATCAGACCCGCATCCACAAATGCCTGATAGATTTTTTGTCCCTGCTGCATCACCTTGCCTGCAAATCGCGGATAAATCTTTTTGAAGTCATCATTACTTTCAACTAAATGATAAACATCGCGATGCAAAAAACGATAAGCCCAAAGCTGATTACTCAAGACCTGAAAATAACGGATTTTATCATTGGCATTGACCAGACGGTCATCTGGCAATGCCAGCATCTTTAATGTTTCATGCTGGTACTGTTCTGCCAGTTCTTTAATGATTTCCTGTTTATTGCGGAAGTGATAATACAGATTGCCAGGACTGATCCCAAGCTCGGCAGCAATATGATTGGTGGTCACTGAGCGTTCACCGCGCTCATTGAATAATTGCAAACTGATTTGCAAAATACGATCTTTGGTTTTGACTGTTTTACTGAGAGACATTATTTAATAACCGTACCTAAATTCAAAAAGTTAAAACGCGGACACATAAACCAGCTTGACTATTTAGAGTATTTACTCTAAAAATTACTATATATATCGCAAATTTTAGTTATGGAAGCGTGTCATGAACAGTCAAACAAAAACAATGTCGATGACTCCTCATTCATTTAATGTCCAACATCTCAAAGAGATTCTGGAACATCAAAAGCTAGCATACCAGCGTTATCCTGTTCCAACAGCAAAAGATCGTATTGATAGATTAGCCCGACTCAAACAGGTTTTAGTCAAATATCAGGATCAGATGGTTGAAGCCATCAATGCCGATTATGGTAATCGTTCTGTAGGTGAAACCAAAATTGGCGAGTTACTCACTTGTATTGAACAGGTAGGCTATTATAGCAAGCATTTGACCGAATGGATGAAGCCATCCAAACGTCATGTCAGTCTGATTCACCAACCCGCCAAAGCTTGGGTTCAATATCAACCGCTCGGTGTTGTCGGTATTATTGCACCTTGGAACTACCCTTTACTCCTTTCTATCGGGCCACTCATCTGTGCACTGGCAGCGGGTAATCATGCCATGATCAAAATTTCAAGTGCCTCGGCGCACTTTGGACATGTCTTGGAAAACGCGCTTTCTGAAGCCTTTCCGCAAGAGCTTGTAACAGTGATTAATGGGGGGGGTGCAATTTCTGATGCTTTTAGCCATTTGCCTTTCGACAAAATTATTTTCACTGGCTCAACCAGTGTGGGTAAAACTGTGATGGCGGCGGCGGCTGAAAATCTAGTTCCAGTGATCTTAGAGCTCGGTGGAAAATCTCCTGCCATTATCCATCCATCCATGGACATGAAAGATGCAGCACAACGTTTAGCGGTTGGAAAACTCTGGAATGCAGGTCAAACCTGTGTTGCACCAGACTATTTATTTTTACCCAAAGGCCGTGCAGCCGAGTTTATTGAAAACTTTAAAACCATTGTGAAAGGGATGTACCCTTATTATCATGATAATCAAGACTATACGTCGATTATCAATGATAAACAGTATAATCGTTTACAAAACTATCTGGAAGATGCCCGCACTCAAGGTGCACGAATCATTGAAATTAATCCAGAACAAGAACAGCTAGAAGATGTTCGTAAAATTGCACCTACCTTATTAACAGGTGTAACCACAGAAATGGACATCATGAAAAATGAGATCTTTGGTCCAATTTTACCGATCTTTGAATATGATCATATCGAGGATGTGATTGAGTTTATTAATCTCCGTCCTCGCCCACTTGCGCTATACTATTTCGACTTTGATCAATCACGTGCCGATTATGTCGCCGAACGTACACATTCGGGACATTTTGGTCAAAATACCGTGTTAACTCACGTTGCACAGGACGACCTTCCTTTTGGTGGTGTCGGTGCATCTGGAATGGGTAAATATCACGGTCCAGAAGGTTTTTTCAATCTGTCTCATGGACGGTCAATGATGTCGAATCCTAAGCTCTATAGCTTAAAATATATTCTGCCACCATTTAATAAGCCGATTCACAGATTACTTTACAAAACGCTTCTACGTTAGGATGATCAAGGCATGATCTATCACACCAGATCATGCTGCGTTTTTACCAAATTCGCTTGTCTTTTAATCGTATTTTTGGTATAAAACGCCCCTTGAATAAATTCAATCTGTTTATTTGTATGACTGGCCACAGATTTGCTGTTGGCTAAATCAATGGAGTTCCACCATGTCTAAGGTTTGCCAAGTTACCGGCAAGCGTCCAGTCGTTGGTAACAACGTCTCACACGCCAACAACAAAACCAAGCGCCGGTTCGAGCCGAACCTGCACCACCACCGTTTCTGGTTAGAAAGCGAAAAACGTTTTGTACGTCTTCGTTTAACCACTAAAGGTATGCGTATTATCGACAAATTGGGCATTGAA
Organism: Acinetobacter ursingii DSM 16037 = CIP 107286; assembly: GCF_000368825.1. GTDB lineage: Bacteria > Pseudomonadota > Gammaproteobacteria > Pseudomonadales > Moraxellaceae > Acinetobacter > Acinetobacter ursingii. The sequence continues at coordinate 1,162,059 of NZ_KB849717.1, forward strand.
AAGGTTGTTGCTGATCTTCGTGCTCAAGGCCAAAAGATCTAAGGAGTCCTTGCAATGCGTGACAAGATTCGCCTAGTTTCTTCAGCTGGTACAGGTTATTTCTACACTACCACTAAGAACAAACGTACTATGCCGGAAAAAATGGAAATCAAAAAATTTGATCCGAAAATCCGTCAACACGTCATCTTCAAAGAAGCTAAAATCAAATAATTTTAGATTCTTTAAAAAACGACTTCAAATGAAGTCGTTTTTTTTTGCATTCTTTTTATGCAGCTTGTTAAACTTTTCATCATTTTAAGATTGGCATTAATTATGCTTATTTACTTTACTTCAAGATTAAGGAGTACCGAGTGCCACATGACGTAGATCTAATTATATTACTCGCTGTCGGATTTGGTATTGCCCTGATTTTTGGTTATATCGCCGCACGTCTACGCCTTCCTCCATTGATTGGTTATCTCATCGCGGGCATTATCATCAGTCCCAATACACCTGGTATCGTGGCAGATATGGCGCTCGCCAATCAGCTTGCTGAACTTGGTGTAATGTTCCTCATGTTTGGTGTGGGAATGCATTTCTCCCTGAGTGACTTACTTCAGGTACGTCGTATTGCCCTACCAGGTGCGATTTTGCAGATCGCTGTAGCGACTTTGCTTGGTGTGGGGGTTTCCATGTGGTGGGACTGGAGTTTTGGCTCAGCCCTCGTGTTTGGTTTGAGTCTTTCTTGTGCAAGTACCGTGGTATTACTCAAGGCTTTAGGCGATCGCGGTTTATTAGACTCAGTCAATGGCAAAATTGCCGTCGGCTGGCTGCTGGTCGAAGACTTGGTGATGGTGCTCGTGTTGGTGTTATTACCTGCCACAGCCGTCTTACTGGGTGGCAAGCCATTGGCACATGCCGCAACGGATCAGAGTATATGGATCACATTAGGCATTACCTTACTTAAAGTGGCTGGCTTTATTGCCTTTATGCTGATTATTGGTAAACGTCTCGTACCGATGATTATGCAATTCGTGGCGCGCTTAGGTTCACGTGAGTTATTCACGCTTACCGTTGTTGCCGCAGCAGTATCCATCGCCTATGGCTCTTATGCCATTTTTGGAGTTTCCATGGCATTGGGAGCCTTCTTTGCAGGCATGGTGGTTAAAGAGTCTGATTTTAGTCATCGAGCCGAAGAAGAAACGCTACCTTTACGTGAAATTTTTTCAATTCTGTTTTTCGTCTCTGTCGGCATGCTCTTTGATCCACAGATTTTGGTCGAACAACCCTTACATATTTTGGCGGTGATCGCGATTATTATGGTCGGGAAAACATTGGCGGCTATGGCACTGGTGTTATTCTTCCGTTATCCGATTAATACAGCTCTGACTGTTGGCGCGAGTTTGGCTCAAATTGGTGAGTTTTCTTTTATTTTGGCTACCCTCGGCGTCTCATTAGGGTTACTGACGCTAGATGCACAAAACCTGATTTTAGCAGGCGCTCTATTTTCCATTACACTGAATTCATTTGTTTTCTCAGCCATTGAACCCATTCAGCGCTGGATCCGTGAACGTTCACATTTAGCACGGTTACTGGAACGTAGCGGCGATCCATTGGCCATGTTGCCAGATGAAGTCGATCAAGACTATTTACGTGATCAGGTGGTCATGGTGGGTTATGGTGAAGTTGGGCGACGAATCACCAAAACTTTGATGGAACAGGATATTCGTGTGGTGATCGCAGAAGAAAATCGTGAAATAGTCGAAAATCTGCGTAAGAAAGGCATTCCAGCGGTAAGTGGTGAAGCCACGGAGCCAAGTGTGCTGATTCAGGCTCATATCATGCATGCGCGGTTATTGGTATTATCACCCATGGATATTATCGATATTCATCGTATTGTCGATATTGCCAAACAGCTGAATCCTCGAATTGAAGTGCTTTGCTGTGCAGAAAGCCATGAAGAAGCTGAGGTCATTCGGCAGGATAATGTCGGGTTAGTGTTCTATGCTAAAGAGGAAATGGCGAAGAATATGAGTCAGCATATTTTGCATCAGATTGAGTTGGCACATCATACAACTACCAGCAATCATTAAAGCTGATCAAAACAACCATAAAAAAAGCGTACTCTGGGTACGCTTTTTTAGCTTAAATGTTGGGGTTGTTCATCCACCACCTCAGCCTGCCATTGATTCATTTGTTTTTCCAACAAACCAAATAACGCAGCCTGAATCATATGCTGGGCAACCATAGGAGTTTGGTCTCCAAGAAGTGCTTTGACTTCATCATTAAACTGAATCTTAACCAAAGGTTCCTGTTCTGAATCAGCATTTCGCAGTGCCAATTCACCACCTTCAAGTTGAACCAGTTCCAGAATGGCTTCCTGGCTACCAAATAATTCTTTCAACTGTTGAATAGACATAAATCCTCCATGTTCAACATGGTGGCAAAGGGCAACTGCACTTTGCACTGTATGAGATTTATATATAGGAACTCTTGTAGCAGATTTCAAGTTCTCTATAGGAATTGAGTTTAAAACTCGACCATTTCATTGCGAAAGCCATCAATCAGATGACTTAACTCACGATGCCATTCACGTAGAATTTTGACATCAGGCAACCATGATTGCGGGCCTTGCGTGACTTTGATGATCAAGTGTGAAGACGTTTCTTCTTCAGGCGTTGGTTCAGTGGGTTCAGGTGCGTATTGGCACATCCGATAAGCGCGTTTAAGTTCAGCAATAAAGCCATCTTTCGCGAGTTGCTGAAGCACCAGCACTTCAGGCGAAACCTGTCCTTTCTCAGCCATTTTATCTTCAATTGACTTTAGGGTCGGTTGCATATCTGTTAAGCGATAGTAACGTACTAGCTCCTGTAAAAAAGCCAGCACTGCACCGTGTAAATGAAACACTGCGGTTTCTCGATACGCTTGTGCCTGTTGTACGTGTTCAATTTGCTCGGCTTGTTGACACGCCAGACGTGCAAAATACAACTTTTGATTGGTACGATCGGCATGATAACGAGCAACACGAGACATGATTTTTCCTTAACTGAACTCAACGAATGCTATACATTAGCTTAACTGGATATGGGGCAATTCGACAACTTTTTCAAATCGAAAAGACATACGCCAAACAACAAAAATTTTGAAAAAAATTATCAGGTCTCTGCTGCTTTGACTCGAATCCCAGCACCCTTAACTTTAAAGGTATTCAAACCTTTAATTGCTTTTATGGCTTCACGCGCATGCGGCATTTCCACGAAACCAAAGCCTTTGGATTTGCCTGAGGCTGGATCTAGGACTAATACACAGGACTCTACTTGCCCAAAAGGTTGAAACAACTCGAGCAGTTCCTGTTCAGTAATGGAACGTTCGAGATTACGGACGAGGATTTTCATGATTTAACCTTTTAGACAGCGTGATACGCATTGAAACTTTGAATATATGAAACAGTTTAATCGAGATCGATCCCAAAACTAAATCGTTTTTGCCGAACTTGCGTTTTTTGTGGAAATCTAGGGACGATTTGATGAATTTCTGCCTCTACCAGTGTTTGCGGTAAGTCATTCAGAAAATAACTCTCAATTTTACGACCTTGTTCATCGTATTGATCTTGTGCCCACGTATTATAGTTTTGCTTGGTGATAATCAACTCATTTTCAGCACGGGTTAGAGCAACATAAAGGACACGGCGTTCTTCTTCTACTTCGTCAAAGTCGCCCTGCGCCCGCGCATGCGGATAAGAGTTGGGAGAAACATGCGGTACATAACAAACTTTCTGTTCAGCGCCTTTGGCTGAATGAATGGTAATGATTGTCACCAAGTCCTGATCACCTGCGCGTTCAATTTCAGACACAGAAATTGGTTCTAACACATATTCTTCCAAAAATTCGGACAATGCACCGTGCTTACGCCCAAGTTGCTTAACCAGATCAAAATCTTTAACGCGACGCGACCAATCCTGTGTTTTATAGTTTTGCTCTAACTGCTCAGATAAAGCCTCCAATGCTAACGCAATTGAGGCTTCAACATGTTGTTGCAGTACATCCAGTTGTTTTAAAATTAAAATTGCCGATGTTGCTACTTTGCCGTGACGCTCCAAGCGTTGACAGCGGGCTTCAATATCTGGCAAGGCAATAAGTTCATGCGCCAGTTTGCTGGCTCCTACATCACCGACACCGTTCCAAAGCGTTAGAAATCGCATCCAAGCAATATCATCTTGTGGATTAATCACCACACGCAACATACTCAAAACGTCTTTGACATGCGCCGATTCAAGCAGTTTTACGCCACCAATAAAACGATAGGGAATATTGCTTGAAATGAATGCACCTTCGAGATAACGCGCTGAAAAGCCAGAGCGAACTAGCAGCATGTGCTCATTCCAGTTTGCGCCCTGCTGTTGACGTGCCATCAAGTCCTGAGCAATCCAGTTGGCTTCTTCAAATTCATTATTGAAAATATGCAACTGTGGCTTTAAACCATGACCACGATGCGCTTTGAGTTGTTTATCATAATGAATCGGACTATCTGCCAAAAGCCAGTTAGAAAGATCCAGAATTTCCTGAGTTGAACGATAGTTTTCTTCTAAGGTTAAAATTTCTGCCTCTGGAATTCGCTCTTTAAAGTGATGAATATTTTCAAAATCTGCACCGCGAAATCCATAAATTGACTGCGCATCATCGCCTACACAGAATAAGCTGACATGCTCAATCAAAGGTTGCAAAATGGCCCATTGTAGCGGATTGGTATCCTGCATCTCATCAACCAGAAGCACTTTGCAAAATTTAGCAACCCACTGCACCAGTTCAGATGAGTTTTGCAAATTCACCGCCACAATCGCCAAAATATCGTCATAATCCAGAAAATGACGTTCTTGTTTACGCGCTTCATAGGCCTGCATCAACTCTGCAATCTGAGCTTTGTGCTCCATTGCTTCGGGCAATTGTTTGATTAAGACATCAGATAGTTTTGATTGGGTATTACGCGCATAAGAATACACATCACAAAGCTGCGCCGCTTTTGGTAAGACATTGTCTTTATCTTTACCACGCAGTAACCGAAACATCAGCATTTGATCATCGCGATCAATAATCGTGAAATGTCCAAGTCCAAAAGCTTGCGGATTACGGCGCAATAAGTACATGCAAAAAGTATGAAAGGTCGAAGCACGCAGCCCTTTTGCAGGTGTCCCCAAATGCTGCTCGACACGAGTCACAATTTCACTGGCAGCACGTCGGGTAAAGGTCAAAATCTGCATTTGATCGGCCGTTGTACCTGTATGAATTAAATGAGCAGCCCGCGCTACAATGGTTTTGGTTTTACCACAGCCAGCACCTGCCAATATCAGACAATGCTGTGCATCCGTCGTAGCTGCACGATACTGTTGAGGATTTAACTCACCAATTAACTGCTCAAAACTCATAAGACCAAATATAAAAAAGAATAGACCCTAGTGTATCAGAGTCTATTCTTTTGCGGTGAAACCTGTTTTTTAGGCTTTGATCAAACTTAAGAGATCGTGGTTGAGCTATGCGGTAAATGTTTTATCGCAGAAGCTAAACTCAAATAATTAATCCCTTGAAATAGAATATCCACTGCCAAAAACAGACCAAGCACCCAAAATGGCGCATCAGGCGAAGTCAAAATAATAACCCCAGTAATAAATGTTAAAATGCCTGAAATCAGCGTCCATCCCCACCCTGCTACAGGTTTGATGACAAAGGCATTAATAAAACGAAAAATACCAGCGACAATTAAAGCGAAAGCCAATAAATTAGTCAGGATGACAGCTGTTGTGATGGGCGCTTTAAAAATATAATAGCCAGCAACAAAATAAAGTATCCCAAATAATGCCCATAGCCAACTGCCAATCCCTTTAAATAATTTAAATCCTGCAACGATATGAATCACACCACCGATCATGATGAGTACGCCAAATAAATAAACCACTGAAAGCGTTGCTAATGCCAATGATCCAAATAGAATAATACCAAATATAATCAGCATGATACCGCATGCTATATACCATTTTCTTTGTTGCTGTAATTCTTCTGTAATTATATCGTTACCAACAGTTTTCATATTTTTACTCTCTTATTTATCATGAATGTATCGTATTATATTGTATGATTATTAGTCAGAATTCTGTATAAAATATGCATCTACTTTGATATTTTATATTATTCTTACACATGAAAATTTTCTCTGCAAATCGGTTCACATATTACTGAATATATTGCACCTGATTACGTCCTTGAGATTTCGCCAAATACAACAGTTCGTCTGCCGACTTTAAAAAAGTCGTCGCATCTAAATAATTTTTTTCTGTATCCAGTGTATTTACACCAATACTCACCGTAACTTTGGAAAAAATATTTTCTGCTTTACTCGGAATATTCAGTTCAAAAATCTGACAACGACATTTTTCAGCCATTTGAATCGCATCTTGTAGGCAGGTTTCAGGTAGAAGAATCACAAATTCTTCCCCACCAAAGCGCGCTACAAAATCAGAAGCACGACTAAACATATTCCTCAACTGACCTGCAATCGTGATGAGGCACACATCGCCCTGAAGATGGCCATAACGATCATTATAATCTTTAAAAAAATCGACATCGATAAATAAGACTGACAAAGGACGCTGGTAACGGAGTGAGCGGCTAAATTCATATTCAATTTGTTCACTTAAGGCTTTGCGATTAGCAACACCTGTCAATGCATCTAGTAATAGCAACTGCTGATTTTTTTGATTCAGTGATTCTAGTTCCAGCTCCAATTTTTTACGTTCAGAAATATCGAACATAAAACCAATAATCGCGACAGTTTCCCCTTCCTCTATCTCGGCATAAACCACATCCCGAATCCAGATGTAGTCACCACTTGGCGTTAACGCGCGATAATCTGCTTCATGATCTGTCCCCTGATTGGAGAGATTGACACAATAAGATACCGTTTTTTCACGGTCTTCTTCATGAATGCGATCTATCCAGTCCTGTGCAGTTTTCCAACTATCTTGAGGCCATCCCAAAACGCTTTCAATTTGTGGCCCAATATAGCTGAACTCTTTGGTTCGCCAATCAATTTTCCACGGGATAGCACGGGTGGATTCCAATAAGGTTTTATAAAATTGATAGTCTTGACAATCGATCATATCTGCCCCCGATGTCTGTTTTGAAAATGGATGATTCTTGGTTAAATATATGGATATTAATTTTGTTTTAAATGTGACTTAGATCACAAGTTATTTATTTATTCAAATTATCAGCCTTTCAGCATAAATGTCAATATCTATTTAAAAACATCAATTTATGTAAAAATAAAATGAAAAATAATATTTTTAATCTTTTAATTAGACAAAAAGTTTCATCTATTTTAACCAACCCACTTCTTGAGCAGTTAAATGATTCAATATGGTTTGGTTTAAGTGTTCAGGCATTTTATTTTCATGATCTGAAACAGGAATTTTCCCCGCCATCAGTTCAGCCTGTTTTTGCGGATAGTGAGGTTGCTGTTCAGGCTTAGCATAACCGATTGGATAAATCGGTTGCCCTGTTTGTAAATCGTACTTATCTGTTGCTCCAAATGCATGTAGTAATTCATGTGTCAGGACAATATTATTTTGTGAATCTTGTTTTTTTGATGCAAATAAATTAACTGATCCAATTCGTCCTTTTTCCAAAGCAGTCGAATGCTTAAGCTGATTGATGTATTGAGGATCATAATAGTTCAGATATAAGGTCACAGATGCATGCTGATCTTCAGATTTTCGTTGTTGCCACGCATAAAACCTAAATTTAAGACTCCACCACATGACGTTTAAAATGGATGATTCTTCGGGAACTCGTGGTGGTTTGGCAGTTAAGGTTCGCCCTATTTTCATGATCACGAAAATAGGCTGTCGATAATTGGCAGACTGTTGTTCTAAATAGCTTTTTACTTCGACAAACTGGCTCAACTGGAGTTGTTGGATATATTGTGATGTAGAGGCGTGACCATCTGCATTCACTGGGTGCAATAACACCACAATTGGCCGATTCCAGTTTTGATTCTGGTCACGCCAGTTATTGATTAGCACCACCAATAAAATCAAGAGTAAGATGGCGATACGAATATTTTTCCAAAATGAAGCTTTTTTGGGTGATGCCATACATATCCTTGAAACTATGGCATTAGCCTAGCGACTTTTACTTTATCATTTTTTTCAGAGAATACGATCCATCCACTATGAATGGACTTTATAGCTTCTTCATAATTTCTAATATTAAAGTCAGAAGTTTCAAGAATTTTTACAAGACTAGAAATCTTAGCCCACCCATGAATATCTGCATGTTGAGCAATGGCTTTCTGTACGAATTTCACAAAAGTGCTAAAACTACGTTTTCTTAAATACATTTGGCTGCCTTGCATCTTAGTTTCAAATAAATCCAAAGCTTGTATTAAACCGGATAGTTTTGCATATCCATAATTCCGAGTATCAAAATCTGGCTTAACAGTTGAAATATAAGTTCCTACTGTTCCTAAATATGCCCAACCACTATCATCAGAATTATCTTTTACTGCTTTATAAATAAGATTTAATGTCGCTACGTCAATTTGATGTTTAATTACTACTTTTTCATCAGTTCCTTGTTTAATATCTTTAATATCCTCTTTTTTTACTAAATTGTCCTCTTGCTTAGCGTCATTCAAAATAAGATTTTCGACATAGATAAACTTATCACAGGCTTTACGAAATGCTTCGGGTGTTTTGTTACGACCAAAACCATAAACGGTTAGGCCGCTTTCTCTGATTCTGGAAGCCAGTGGAGTAAAGTCACTGTCACTTGATACGATACAGAATCCATCTAAAGCCCCCCCATAGAGCAAATCCATTGCATCAATAATTAAAATCATGTCTGTAGCATCTTTGCCAGATGTATAGGCAAACTGCTGGACAGGTGTAATGGCATGCGGAAGCAAAACATCGCGCCATTTTTTTAAAGACTCACTACTCCAATCTCCATATACCCGCTTTACGCTCGCAATACCATATTTGGCAACTTCCTCAAGAATCGACTCTATAGAATTCACTGAAGAATTATCAGCATCAATTAGAACCGCTAATTTTTTTATTTTAATGTCCATTTCTATCTCAGAATATTTTACTTTAGATATGATAAAGGCGAATTTTATTCGCCTTTATCACTCATTTATTGACTATTTAAGCCTCAGCCCATTTCCCATCTTGATACAGCAGACTCCATTTAGTCTGTTTACCTTCTGGCGTCTCAGAACCAATGTATTGTGCCTGATTTTTACGGCTAAACTTGATCAACGTCGGATTACCTTCTGGATCAACATCAGGAGCTTGAAGCAAATATTGATACTTTGGATCAAGTTGATCTGCAACAGTACGTAGTTCTGCAACTTTCGGCGCACGAGTTTCACGAATTTTCGGGAACTTGCTGGCTGCTAGAAACAAACCTGCTGCTCCATCACGCAACACAAAATAATCATCATGTTTAGTCGAACGCAAGTGTTCCATTTTAATCGGATCAACACGCGGTGGTGCAGGTTGTCCATTTTTCAAAACTTTACGTGTATTGTCACAACTGGTACAGGCAAAGTATGGGCCAAAGCGGCCTGTCTTTAATTGCATTTCACCATCACATTTGTCACATGGAATGGTTGGACCATCATAGCCCTTGATTTTGAATTCGCCTTCTTCGACTTCATAGCCATCACAGTCTGGATTATTACCACAAACATGTAATTTGCGACCGCCATCAATCACATAACTATCCATCGCGGTACCACATTTTGCACAGCGATGCTTAGACATCAGATCAGCAGTTTCCGCCGAATCATCATCGGAAAAGGCAGCTAATGATTCGACTGGTGTCAGATTCAGGGTGCCTTTACAACGTTCTTTTGGTGGAAGATTATAGCCAGAACAACCTAAAAATACGCCTGTAGTACCTGTACGAATCTGCATGGGTCGTCCACATAACTGACAGGCAACACTAGGAACTTCAACAGGTTGATTACGGCGCATACCTTCTGCACTAGCCGCGGTATTTAAACGATTTTTAAAGTCACCGTAAAAACTATCGAGCAACTCTTTCCAATTACGATCTCCTGTTGCCACACGGTCAAGTTGACCTTCCAGATCTGCGGTAAAAGCATAATTCATCAGATTATTAAAGCTTTCATCCAGACGATCGGTGACAATTTCACCCATTTTTTCAGCAAATAGGCGACGATTTTCCAGTTTCACATAACCACGATCTTGAATGGTTGAAATAATCGCAGCATAAGTCGATGGACGACCAATTCCGCGTTTTTCAAGTTCTTTGACCAGTGAGGCTTCGGTAAATCGTGCAGGGGGTTTGGTAAAATGCTGACTTGGATCAAGCTTTTCAAGCTTAAGAATTTCACCCACTTTTACTGCTGGGAGTAATACATCATCATCCGATTTATTGGCACCACGAACTCTGGTGAAACCATCAAATACCAAAGTACGTCCTTTGGCACGTAACTCGACATTGTTGGCTTCTACCGTCAGGGTTGAAGATAAATATTCAGCAGGTGTCATTTGACAAGCAACAAATTGTCGCCAAATCAAATCATATAACCGCTGTGCATCTCGCTCCATTCCTGCAAGTTGATCTCCTGTTAGCGCGACACTTGAAGGTCGAATCGCCTCATGCGCCTCTTGCGCACCCGCTTTATTCCCATAACGGTTTGGCTTGGCAGGAACATATTTATCGCCAAAATTTTGCTGAATATGATCGCGTACCATATTCACCGCATCATCACTTAAAAAAGTGGAGTCGGTACGCATATACGTGATAAAGCCGCCTTCATACAGACGTTGTGCCAACATCATGGTCTTTTTCACTGAAAAGCCAAGACGAGTACTCGCTGCTTGTTGCAAGGTCGACGTAATATACGGCGCACTTGGATTAACCTTGGTTGGCTTATCTTCACGCTGCGCGACTTTATATTCTGCATCTTTCAGAAGATGAAGAACTGCATCTGTTTCAGCTTTATTGCGTAGCTTTAAGGTTTTTCCCGCTTGCTTAAAGGCTTCCAGACGAATGTCATCTTTTTTCGAAGTGGTGTCCGCAAAAATCTGCCAGTATTCTTCAGGTATAAAAGCACGAATTTCACGTTCACGCTCAACCACCAATTTAACGGCTACCGATTGAACACGTCCTGCTGATAAACCACGGGCGATTTTTTCCCAAAGGAGTGGAGAAATCATAAAGCCTACGACACGATCTAGAAAACGACGTGCCTGTTGTGCATTGACTTTATTGGTATCGAGACGTGAAGGATGCTTAAAAGCTTCCTGAATGGCATTTTTAGTGATTTCATTAAACACCACACGTTGATAACGACTGTCATCACCGCCAATCACCTCTTTTAAATGCCAAGCAATGGCTTCTCCTTCACGGTCCAAGTCCGTTGCGAGATAAACTTCATCGACCTGAGAAGCCAGTTTTTTAAGCTCTGCAACTACGTGTTCCTTGCCTGGTAGCACTTCATAATGTGCTTTCCAGTCATGTTCAGGATCTACGCCCATACGATTAATCAGTGCCGTTTGTGCTTTTTGCTCTTTTTCTTCGGCAGTCAGTTTGGCACGTGTTGCTGGTTTTTTTTCACTGGATTTGGCTGAACCACCTGTCGGTAAATCACGCACGTGACCCACCGAAGACTTCACAATGTATTGTGAACCTAAATATTTGTTGATGGTTTTCGCTTTTGCAGGCGACTCCACAATCACTAAGGCACGTTTGTTTGCAGCAGACTCAGAAGATGCTGCCGTGCTTTTTTTGCTTGTGGATCGAGGGGCATTCGCCATAATAAACTGTTATTCCTGTTGGTAAATAAAGAGTTAGACCGTAGCGAGTTGTAATAAATACGCTTTCATGTCTTCAAGTTGTGTGGCTTTAAGATCCGTTTCTTCATCCCAATACAAGCCCACACAGTTTGCCTGCATATCAATAGCATAAATCCCTTTTAATGCAATGGGAGAATCATTAAATTTCTGATCTCCTTCAATCACATTGAGATGACCATCCACGACACGAGCGCGCATTAATGGTAATCGAGCCTCTGGAATAAGAACACTATAATAAGCGACCATACTGGCACGGTTCTCAGTGGCTTTCGGGATTTTTGTCCATTCAGGTGCCGCAACCAAGCGCGGGTGTAACCCCATCTTACGTGCTTTGTCTCGCATCAATCCTAAAGCTTTTTCACGTGGACTGACACGCAAGCCAAAAATTGAGCCTAAAACAAAAACGACGATAATGATCGTCACCCATAAACCTAAATGTTCCATACCTAACCCTATCGTGTTCTATTATTAGATTTGCATAAGCTCAATATAAAACGCAAGTTTTTCATGCTTCATGCTACTTTTATCATGCAAAATCAATGGATCACCATTTGCGCAGTATAATGTAACTGGTCATCATCAAGTTGAATATAGCCTTTATCCAGCAAAGATTTCATTAGCATTTGAATATCGGCTTTGGGAAACCAGCCCTGTAATCGATCTCTTAAACTAAAAATATCTTTGGGACGATCATGCTGAAGCTCATCCAGTTTTTGTAATACTTGCCATTGCAACTCATCCAGCTCTGGGGGAAATGGGCCTTCTACGACAGGTTGCTGTTGTTGTAAAAATTGCATAATAGTGTCTACATCACCTACCACCACTTGTGGCATTGCTAGCACTGAATTTTTTTCTTTTGTGACGGATTCAGTCATTTGAGTTGGAAGTTTCGCTTTACGGTTTTCATGCTGATTTAAATCAAGACTAATCCATTGTTTTAAAATTTTCTTACGGAAACTCAATTGAGAAGTGTCACGTCGAATAATTTTTAAGTTAATTAACATGGCAACCATCTGTGAAACTTGCTCGTCTGAAACCTGCAAAATATTGCCAATTGAATTGTGTAATCCTTCAAGAGTTGCTGGTAAACCTTTCGTATTGGTCAGCGCATCGCAATATTTTTTGACTTGCAGCAACATCGGCTGTGCCTGAAAACTAGCCGCTGTCGGTAACTGATATTCGGTTTTATCATTGTTTTTATACGCTGTTTGTAATACCACCTTTCGCCCTGAATTTTGCAAAATTTCAATCAATAAATGAATCTCTCTCATAGTCGAAATCAGTTCAATTTCAATATGTTCTTCGGTTAAAGCCAGTAATTGTCCAGCGAGCATGGCATAAGCCAATTCTTTTTTGGAAATAGGAGGCACATCCAACATCATGACCATGCCAGAAGTCACCCAACCTGCAAGCTCGGTCATATCTTCCAAAGTATAGTCAAATTGACCCGTTAAATTAAATAGATAAACCAATTGATCATGTTCAATGTAAGCACGTAGCGTTTTGGCTTGGAGTGGATTTTTTTCAAGATCAATGAGAACAACATTTTTCATGGTACAAATCACTTTGCTTCAATATTTAATAAAAACGATATACACATTAGTAATGCGGTGGTTTATTACTTAAAGGGTCAAATGGTGCAATGCCTTCTGATAAATCTGCCGATTCAACACGTTGATACAAAAGCTGCATTTGTTTTTTTAAATCAGCAATTTCTTTAGACTGAACTGCCAATTGCGTATTGAGCTGATCAACTAAATCGTCTAAAAATGCAATTCGGACTTGCAAATCTTCAATGGGTGCGGAAAATGACGCATGATCATCATAATCTGTTGGTTTAGTCATTTAACTCTCCTCATTTGGGATTTTGGAAAACATTATGGCCTATATTACTTTAAGGGATGTCCAACTGGCATTTGGTGGACCCGCCCTCCTCGACGGCGCGAACTTTGTATTGGAGCGCGGCGAACGAGTGTGTTTGATCGGTCGTAATGGCGAAGGCAAGTCTACTTTACTTAAGCTGATTGAGGGAAGTTTATTACCTGATCGCGGCGAAGTTTCTATTCAAAATGGCCTCACCGTTTCGATGTTGGCACAAGACGTACCCATGGATTCAGGCAAAGTTGCCGATATTGTCGCAGATGGCGCGGGTGAAGCGGCCATTGTACTCAAAGCATATCATGAAGCCAGTGATGCCTGTGTATTGGGCGATATGGACGCTTGTGACCGAATGGGGCATTTACAGCATAAACTGGATCAAGTAGATGGTTGGGCACTCGAAAACAAGGTTAATACTATTTTAGGGAAAATGGGGCTTGATCCAGATGCAGATCTTGCTGACCTATCAGGTGGCCGTAAACGTCGCGTATTACTTGCACGCGCACTCCTGACCCAACCTGATATTTTATTACTTGATGAGCCGACTAACCACTTAGATGTTGAAAGTATCGAATGGCTAGAAAAATTCTTACTCGAACAAAATAATTTAACCTTATTGTTTATTTCGCATGACCGTTCGTTTGTAGATCGTTTGGCAACCCGTATTGTGGAACTGGATCGAGGGATCTTGCGTAGCTACGAAGGTAACTATTCACGTTATTTAGATTTAAAAGCACAGCAACTCGAAGCTGAAGAAAAACAAAATGCCTTGTTTGAGAAGAAACTGGCAGAAGAAGAAGCATGGATCCGTCAAGGCATTAAAGCACGTCGTACCCGTAATGAAGGCCGCGTTCGTGCCCTAAAAGCTTTGCGTGAAGAATCCAAAGCCCGTCGCTTCCAGCAAGGCAAAGTCAATATGGGCGTTCAGGATGCTCAGCGTTCTGGCAAACTGGTGTTTGATATTGAACATTTAAGTGTCAGCTACGATAACAACCTCTTGATTCGCGACTTCTCTGCGGTGGTGTTACGCGGTGATCGTATTGGTCTGGTCGGTGATAATGGTGTCGGCAAAACTACCCTGATCAAAGCGATTTTGGGTGAAATTGAGCACACAGGTACAGTGAAAACAGGCACCCAGCTTGAAGTCGCTTATTTTGACCAATTGCGCAATCAGCTTGAGCTCGAAAAATCGGTGATGGCGAATGTCTCGGAAGGTTCGGACTTTGTCGATGTAAACGGTCAACGCCGTCATATTTATAGCTATTTACAAGACTTTCTGTTTTCACCTGAGCGTGCACGTACCCCTGTCAAAGCGCTGTCGGGCGGTGAGCGGAATCGTGTGCTATTGGCGAAACTATTGCTTAAACCATCAAATCTGATCGTGATGGACGAACCAACTAATGATCTGGATATGGTGACTTTAGAGCTTCTTGAGGAAATGTTGGCAGATTATAAAGGCACATTGCTGTTGATTAGCCATGACCGTGCCTTTATGGATAATGTTGTGACCTCCACATGGGTATTTGATGGTAAAGGCGGTATCGAAGAATATGTTGGCGGTTATCAGGACTATCTGTTGCAACGCCCGAATCAAACCGTAGTTGATCAAAAGTCAGATGTTAAAAAAGCGCAGGCCAAAGCAGAAGCCAACAAAGTTGCTGCTCCTGCCAAGAAAGTAAAATTGAGTTTTAAAGATCAACGTGAATTGGAACAACTCCCTGCTGAGATTGAGAAACTGGAAGCTGAGCAAAGCACCTTATCTGATCAACTTGCCGACGGTTCATGGTTTGTTCAAGATGCCGCAGCAGCCACTCAGGCGAGTCAGCGTTTAGCTGAAATTGAAGAGCAATTGCTTGAAAAACTGGAACGTTGGGATGAACTGGAAAATTTAAGTAAAGGGAATACATAATACTGAGACTCCCCTTTTCATTTTGAAATGGGGAGAAACTTTAAACAATCTAAAATTCAACGATTGGAACTCATCTACTTAACTGACTTTGTACCAAGTTTGATTACGACCCAGTGCTGAAATTCCCATATAACCACGTAAATCTAGGCGGGTTCCATTATTGGTTAATTTGCCTTTCAGCGAATAACTTTTTCCTGTTTGAGGGTCAATAATGGTTCCGCCCTCATATTCATTTCCACCCGTGTTTTTTAGGTTACGAATCACTGTCACTCCGACAAGAGGCTTATTTTTAAACGTTCCGGTACATTTTGTACACTTTTCAGCCTGATCTACAACCAAAACCTTCTGTACCGTTGCTGTTAAATATCCCGATTTATCTTCCCTAAATTTGACAATACTTCTGGCTTCATGTGTCTGATCATCAATGGTTTTCCATGAAGTACCATTGAGTGGATCTTGTGCATATACAGCAGATGAAAGTAAAACTATCGAACTTATAAATAATATATTTTTCACAACTTAGGCTCTCACACATCAAATAATAACCAGTATAGTATTTTTAAATTCTACGATGTGTATTCAAATTTTATAATGATTGGTGATGAAATATTCCTTGAGGCTCATTTAGAAAATCTAAATTTTTATGTTTAAATTTTTTGCTTTTTAATAACTGTGCTGACTAACGCTTACAGATCTATTGATCTTTGGAACTAAGCTCCAAGTTAAAAATCAGTTCATGTTACACTGCCCCAAACTTTTTGATATTTGACTTTATCCAGAACAAGATGAGCCAACAACATCCCTACACACCGGGCGAGTTTCAATGGTCTTTTTTGCTACCAAAATATTGGGGCATTTGGATTGCGATCGTTTTTTTAATGCTGCTTGCGATTTTGCCGTGGGCCATTCAATGGCGTTTGGCGCAAGCTATGGGTCATTTAGCTTGGAAATATTTAAAGTCACGACGCAAAACCACGATTCGTAATCTCGAAGTCTGTTTTCCTGAATGGTCTCAACAAGAAGTTGAATGCCAAGGCCGACAAGTTTTTGTCGATATGATGCTCGGCGTGTTTGAAACGCTCAACGCATGGTATTCACCGCAATGGTTTAAAGGTCGCTCGAGTATTGAAGGTCTTGAACATATCACCCATGCACAAGCTCAAGGTCAGGGTGTGTTATTACTTGGAACGCATAGCACCTTGCTGGATGCTGGCGGCTATATTTGCTCGCAATATTTTGAGCCTGATGTGGTCTATCGACCACAAAACAATCCCCTACTGGATATGTTGATTTATCGTTGTCGCGCCACGATTTATAAACATCAGATTGATCATGATGATATGCGTGGCCTGATTCGCAAACTCAAAGATACCGATGCCATCTGGTATAGTCCCGATCAGGATTTTGGCCTTAAACAAGGCGTTATGGCACCTTTTTTTGGCGTACCCGCCGCAACGGTCACTGCACATCGTCGCTTATTAAAAATTTCCAAAGCCGCCGCCGTGCCTTTGTATTTTTATCGTCACGGCGATATTCGTGATCCCAAATATCATGTTTTAATTGAAGCAGCCGTTGAAAATATGCCAAGTGATAATGAAATTGATGATGCCACCCGTATCAATAAAATCATTGAAAATCAGCTTCGTATTGCACCAACGCAATATATGTGGTTTCATCGCCGCTTTAAAACTCGTCCAGATGGATACGAGAAAATTTACTAATATTTAAAAATGAAAAAAGTTGAGACCTGAGCATGAAAGTGATGCAGTTGCTTCCCGAACTGAACAGTGGTGGCGTTGAACGTGGCACGCTGGAAATCGCACGTGCTTTGGTGAGCCAAGGTCATCAATCCCTTGTTGTGTCCAATGGTGGACGTTTGGTTCCTCAACTTGAAGCTGATGGTTCTACACATCTGCAACTGCCGATTCATAAGAAATCTTTGTCTAGTCTTTGGCAGATTCGTCCATTACGTCAACTAATCAGGACACATCAACCTGATATTGTGCATGTCCGTTCACGTGTGCCTGCATGGTTAACACATTTTGCCTTACGTGGTATTCCTGCTCAGCAACGTCCACATCTGATCAGTACCGTACACGGTTTTTATTCAGTGAATCGTTATAGCGCGATTATGACGCAAGCTGAAAAAGTCATTGCAGTTTCAGATAGTGTGGTCAAATACATTAGCGATCATTATAAAAACTGTCCTCCTGAGGATATTGTTCGGATTTATCGTGGTATTGATCCTAAAGCATTTCCGCATGGCTATCAACCATCTGGGCAATGGATTAATCATCAATACACCTTATTTCCACAACTGGAAAATAAGTTTTTGCTGTGTTTGCCAGGTCGCATCACTCGTCTTAAAGGACATGAAACATTGATAGAATTGATAGAGCGACTACAGACAGAGCATCCCAATATTCATGCGATTGTCGTGGGCGGTGCAGATCCCAAAAAAGCAGCTTATCTGGATGAACTCGAAGCGACCATTCAAAATCGTGGATTGCGTGATCAGATCACCTTTGTCGGACATACTTCAGAAATTCGGGAATGGCTGGCATTAAGTGATATTGTGCTCTCTTTATCCAATCAGGCTGAAACTTTTGGACGAACTGCACTGGAAGCACTATCCGTTGGAACACCTGTCATTGGCTGGAATCGCGGCGGTGTGGCTGAAATCTTATCTCGGCTTTATCCACAAGGTCTGATTGAGGTCGATGATCGCGAAGCACTACTTAATTGTGTGAAGCATCATATTGATCATCGCCAACAGGTTGAACCCGTCACTCAATTTAGTCTGGATGAGATGTGTAATCAAACCATCCAACTGTATCAATACATGTTGAATCAAACTACAGGCAAATAAAAAGGAAGCATTCGCGCTTCCTTCTTTGGTGTATCAGCCGACAGATGCTTAACTGGCTTCTGACTGATTTAAACTGGCTTCATACGCTTTGGCTTTATCTACATCGTAGACTTTTTCCCACTTACTAATCACCAGTATCGCCAGCGCATTACCTACGACATTCAGAGCAGTACGTGCCATATCTAAAATACGGTCAACACCCGCAATAAATGCCAAACCTTCAAGTGGAATGCCGACACTACCTAGCGTTGCCAATAACACGACAAAAGAAACACCAGGTACCCCCGCGATTCCCTTAGAGGTAATCATTAGGGTAATCACTAAAATCACCTGTTGATATAAAGACAGATCAATCCCATAGAGCTGTGCAATAAAGATGGCGGCAATACTCTGATACAGCGTTGAACCATCCAGATTAAATGAATAACCTGTCGGAATCACGAAACTGGTAATCGCTTTCGGAGCACCATAAGCTTCCATCTTTTGCATAATACGTGGCAAAACGGTTTCGGAACTGGCAGTGGAATACGCCAAAATCAATTCATCTTTGAGAATTCTCATCAAGGTTAAGATATTAATACCGCATAATTTTGCAGTAATACCTAACACGACAAAAGCAAAAAAGAAAATAGTGGCATATACCAAAACAACCAACTTAGCCAAAGGAATCAGAGAGGTAAAACCGAAATTCGCTACCGTGACAGCAATGAGACCAAACACCCCGATTGGTGCATATTTCATAATAATATGCGTCACACGGAACATGGTTTCAGAGACCGCATGAAATACATGCAACAAAGGCTCTTTGGTAGTGGTTGGTAATGATGACAAACCAATACCGAACAATACTGCAAAGAAAATCACAGGCAGCATTTCACCATGTGCCATAGAACTAATAATATTCGTTGGAATTAACGATAAAATCGTCTGGATAATCCCATGAGAATGCGATTCAACTTCTTGCGTAGTATGTTGATATTGAGAAATATCTGTTTTCACCAACACTGACATATCCACACCAGCACCTGGCTGGAAGATATTGGCGGCAACTAAACCGACAATAATCGCAATCGTGGTAATGATTTCAAAATACAAAATTGTTTTAAAGCCAAGTCTTCCCAGACTTTTTGTGGAACCAACACCTGCAATACCCAAAATGAGCGTAGAAAAAACGATTGGAATCACAATCATTTTAATCAAGCTAATAAAAATCTGACCTAAAGGTTTCAACACATTATTAACCGCGGCGTCTTTTATTTCAGGTTGGTTGTGCAAAATAGCCCCGACAACCACACCAAGGATCAAAGCAATTAAAATTTGCCATGCAAGGCTAATTTTAAAGTTCTTCATAAGACAATCCTTTATGCTCAAAAAGCACGATATAAGAACAGGAGAGTAGATGCGCTCTATAACAAACAATACGTTCGTAAAATTCCTTTTCGATCCGAGATGAGGTCTAGCCCTTGACCCATCAGCTCAAGATTTGGGTTTCTACGGACAACGAGCGATAAATAAGCGGCACATTCTAGAGAGATTTTATTATTTAACAATACTAAACCAGCAGAAAATCAGCCAACCCTCTCTTAATAAAAAATATATTTATAACTTTTATATAGTTAACAAAAATTAACCGTTTAAAAATAGATCAAAAATCAAATAAAAAATCAAAAATCAGGCTCATTTTGTAGTTTTATTAATCAAAACTTGTTTATTTAAAAACCAATACTGCGATAACAAAATAAATGAGTGAACAAAGAACAGGCAAATACCCTCGTAAAGGATCTAAATTTTTTCTATTTCAAAAGTTTAAATTTTGCGATAAGCCATAATACCAAAGGCCAAAATATCGTATTCAGAATATCGTGCAAACTTGCATCAAACCGCCAATATCCATAGTTAATCAAATCGTCTCTGGCATCAAGCAATTCTGCGCTAATTGCAATCAAAACCACTGCAAATAAAGCCCAAATGGATTTTAATTGGCGTTTATCTAAAAAAGCCACGCAGAAAAAAACCAACAAACCTGCATAAATATGCAAAGCATCGCGTGTCAAATCAGTCAAATTGACGATATAGATTTTAAATTCTTGAAATTTTGAGTGATACATACGTCTAGAAAAGATTTGAGCAATTGAAATGATACATCAAAAAAATCATAACCCGAGTTCTGCATCCTGCAAAACTCGGGCAAATGAGGTTGTGCTTTCAGTCTTTTTTGTTATTGTAAGAGTTGCTTCCCTAGCGTCATCAAATCCTTGATGCTCATCCTTCAGCTTAGTCTTCCATAGTCGGGATATTCCATTCCCTATTCCTGTGCTGATAGATATAGAATACCTTCTGGGAACTTGACTGCCTATTCGCTCAAGACCGCATTTAGTGTAAGTAATTGCTTACACCGATATTGTGGTGGCAGCTTAACTTTTATAAGCCTGTGCGATGTCAGCCGTCACAATTTTTTCCTCTTTCTCTGCTTTACTAATCCCTTCCTGAATCGCGTCCTGAGCGGCCTCATGATCATCTTGCGTTTCTGGCAATTCTTCTTGGATTTGCTCAAAAATCCGTCCCGTTTGTAACACGACATACACAGGAAAGTGATCTGAGCCAATATTCGGTAATCGATTCATTTTAACTAAGGCAAAATCGGTACTATGGAAAATATGATCCAGAGACCAGCGCAACAAAGGATAGTTGGCATGAAAGGTATTAATGAAATGCCGCCCAACTCGCGGATCAAGCAAACCACTAATTCGCTGAAACAGACGTGTGGTTCGTGACCATGCTACATCGTTGAGATCGCCCATCACAATACAGCTTTCATCCAGATCCTTGATTTGATCACCCACCATTAGCAACTCAGCATCGCGCAAAGTTGAATCTTTTGCTTCGGTTGGACTTGGTGGTTTGGGATGCAGACAATAAAGTTGCACGGCCAAGCCGCTGGGTAAAATCACCGTGGTATGAATCGATGGAATTTCATCACTCAAGATAAACTTCACTTCGGTATCTTGGAGTTGCAATCGGCTGTACAAATGCATACCGTATAAATTATCTAGTGGCACAGGAACCCGATACGGATAATCTGCTTCAATCACACTCAATTCATTTTGCCATGTTTGATCAGTCTCTAAAGTCAGAACCAGATCTGGTTTTAACTTTTGAATCTGCTCAATCAATAAATGATATCGATCATTCGGTGTTAAGACATTGGACACTAACAACGAGATTTGCTGATCTGGATTGAACTGTTCGGCTTTCACTTGTTTGACCTGTTTCTTCCAGATAAAGGTATAAGGCAATACCATTTTTAGCTGATACGCGATTGCTGCGATTAAACCGATTACGATCAATTCTCGAGGCAGATTCCACGGCGCGTCGCAAAACAATACAAACAATAAGGTCACTACACCGACAGCTAAAATTTGCAGTCTGGGGAAATCGGCTCCTCGAATCCACCATTCGTCGCGTGGAATAAGTGACCAGAATGTCAGCCAAATCACCACTACAGCACACACTTCAATAAATAGTAACAATGCCTGATCCACCCTAGATTTTATTGATTTTTCATTCTTCAAGATTCCTGTGTAGCATATTCATAAATTTACTCACAATAAAGAGCATGTTTTCATTGGATAATACTTGCAGTTGTGGTCGCTTTTGATACACTCAAGCCCCTTTTACATTTTTTAACGCACCGAGGCAAAGTGACATGAAAGTAGGTCTGGTCGGTTGGCGCGGGATGGTTGGTTCCGTCCTTATGCAACGTATGGTTGAAGAAAATGATTTTGCTCATTTTGAGCCATTTTACTTTTCTACCAGTAATGCAGGTGGTGAAGCCCCTTCATTTGGTGGTAAAACTGCCCCAGCACTTATGGATGCTTCAGACATTAAGAGTCTGAAACAAATGGATGTCATTATTACCTGTCAAGGTGGTGACTATACTTCTGAAGTTTTTCCAAAACTCAAAGCTGAAGGCTGGAATGGCTATTGGATTGATGCCGCATCAACATTACGTATGGCAGATGATGCCATCATCGTACTTGATCCAGTGAATGCGCAAGTTATCAAAGATGGTTTAGCCAAAGGCACTAAAACATTTGTCGGTGGGAACTGTACGGTTTCTCTTATGCTGATGGGCTTGGGTTCACTCTTCCAAAACAATTTGGTGGAATGGATGAGTGCGATGACTTATCAGGCAGCATCGGGTGCAGGTGCACAAAACATGCGCGAATTACTCACGGGTATGGGTTATTTATATAACAATACCAAAGAGTTACTGGACGATCCTAAATCAGCCATTTTGGATATCGATAGCCATGTAGCAGAATTGCAACGTGGCGAAGGCTTCCCTAAAGCCAACTTTGGCGTGCCATTGGCAGGTTCATTGATTCCTTATATCGACAAACAGCTTGAAAATGGTCAATCCAAAGAAGAATGGAAAGGTCAGGCGGAAACCAACAAAATTTTAGGTAATTCGCAAATTATTCCAATTGATGGTCATTGTGTGCGTATTGGTGCAATGCGTTGTCATTCACAGGCTCTCACGATTAAGCTTCGCAAAGACGTTCCTCTGGACGAAATCGAAGCTATGATTCGTCAGTCCAATGAATGGGCAAAAGTCGTGCCGAATACACGTGAAGCTTCAATGACTGATTTGACCCCAGTTGCTGTAACAGGAACACTTTCAGTTCCAGTGGGTCGTTTACGCAAACTAAATATGGGCAAAGAATATTTAGGCGCATTTACTGTCGGTGACCAACTTCTTTGGGGTGCCGCTGAACCTTTACGCCGTATGTTACGTATCCTGATTGAATATAAAAATGCTTAAATACACGATTTAAGCCCATGAGCCGATCGATTGATCGGCTTTTTTTATGTACTTCTTCTGTAAAAGTTTTACATTCGGTTAACATCTCGGTATTGTATAACGTGACCGCTTTACTCCTGCTTCATGGAACAAGATGACTGTCTATAACAAATTAAAAATTGCGATTCTAACTATTTTGGCGACACAGACCATACATGCGATCACGCTTGAACCTTTACAAGTTATGTCTGCTCCTGGGGATTTGCTTTATGCTGAAATGAATTTCAGTCAGGCCGATATATCGTCCAATTTACAGGTCAGTCTTGCAACGCCAGAAGACTTAATGGATTTGGGGATTGCATCTCAACCGTCTGCACAACTGAATTTTTTTGCAAGACGTAATGGGCAAGGTACGGGCGTCATTGTGATTACATCTTCACGCCCATTTACCCAACCCGAACTGGATATTGTACTTAAAATTCAGGAAGGTCATGGTACGCGATTACAGCACATCAAACAGTCGATTAATCGAAAAGCTGTACCAGCACTTCAAACAGCCAATGAAAAACCACTTACACCCAAATTTATTGTGAGTGAAAAGGATATTGCGTTGAATTTACCTGAAAGTACGCAATACAACGTTGCCAGTACTTCGCAAAGCGTCAATACGATACAAAGTACGTCAAACTCAACAACAGAGCCTAGTTTAAATCGCTCACAAGTCTTGGCTATCAACACGACTCCTCCACCCACCCTACAAACAAATACGACAACTACAGCAGCCACGGAGACAAACATACAGCAGTCTACAGACCGTGCAACACCGCCCTCTCATTCCAATATGAAAGAAACAGTCAAACCCTCTGATGAGTTAGCAGCAATCGCTCCTTCTAATCATGCACAAACTGTAGTCTCTTCTGCTCAAGTCGCTAAACAAAGCCCTGAAAAAACCGCGAAAGAACAGGTAAAATCTGCCTCGCCAACGAAAGTACCTGAGCCTAATATAGAAAAAATAAAGACCAAAAATCAGACTGCAAAAGTGAAGGAAAAAACAGCATCTGAAACTCGTACATCTGGTGAAAATCAACATGTTGTACAACGTAATGAATCGTTATGGAGTATTGCAAATCGAATTGCGACTCAAACCAATCAACCTATTGCACAGGTCATGCAACAAATCAAAGCACAAAATAGTCACGCGTTTATTCAGGGTGATGTCAACCGTTTAAGACAGGGGGTTGCACTTAACTTATCTGCGGCAGTCGATCAGAGCCCACAAAAAACCGCTACCGTCAAAACTGCGCCGAGTTCGACTCAAGCATCAGGACGAGCAAAATATCGCCTCAATCAGGCTGAAATGAACTTAGTTGCAGACAATGAACAAGATTCTACACAAGTAAGTGCAAAACACAGCACAAAACAAGATAAAAGCACTGCCGTGTTGTCATTAAAAGTTATGACAGCACGAGAAAAAACCGTTAAATTACAGCAAAGCGTCACTGAAATGGAACTGGCTCTGAGACAAAAGGATCAAAGAATCCAGCTTTTAAATGCACGTCTGGCACAATTACAGCAACAGCTAAAAGAGCGAGAAAATGCAAAAAAGTCAGTTCGTTAAAGTCAAACGCATAGATATTTAAATGAGTCAAAGAAAATGGCTCATGCTTGAAGGGGTATAAGCATGTTGTATGTGATTCCGTTTATTATTTTATTGGTCATTGCGGTTGTTTTAAAAAAACGGGAAGCCAGCAAAGAAGAACAAAAACCTAAAAACAAGACCAATGCAAATAAAAAAGGAAAAAAAGTTGCAGGAAAATCGGTAACTCGTCCTCGTAATGAGTCTCGCGAAGTTACACCTACGATTATTGCTGAACAAAAAAAGACCACACCCGTTTCTCAGGAATTACATCAAAAGATTATTTCACTGATCCAATCTGGAAATTATTCTACTGCAGAAGCACAAATTAATCAGGCTTTAAACCGCGATAATTCACAACACGGATTATATCTACACCTGTTAGATATTCATATTCTACAAAAAGATGAATTTTCTGTTGATCAATTAATTACTCACCTGCGTGCACTTGATTTACAAGATATTGTGATGCAGGCAGAAGCTAAAAAACGTGAGTATGATCAACAAAAGCAACCTGATTCAATCGAGTTTTCTGCAACCGGTTTAGATTTTCCTTCAACTGCACCACCACAAGCAGAAGCAACAGCGCCCCCTGTCATCAGTGATGCCGATTTTGATGCTTTGGTTCAGCCAGTGCAGCAAAACAATGCAATTACCACTGATCATATTGAAAGCAAAAAGCAAGATTCTGCTGAAATAGAAGCACTGGAATTTAATTTTTCTTTTGATCAAACAGTAAAACCTAGCGAACAAATACCGACACCTCCTGAAGCGCCATCTGAGAATTTAACTGAGTTTTCATTAACCTTAGAACCTAGAGAAGTTTCAAATCATCATATTGAAACAGCGCAAAATATTAATGTCGATTTTGCACAAGAATCTAATACAGATGCAAAATTAGCAGAACCAAGCAATCTCGATTTTTCCAATTTAGATTTTGCTCCTCAACCTGGATTAAGTCCTGAAAACACCACTCAGGAAGCCCCTCCAGAGCAGCTAGCAGAGACATTACCTGAATTTAAGTTTGATCAGTTAGAACTTGAACCAACAGCAACACCGTTAGAACCAGTTGCAGAACCTGTATTATCCTTTGATCAAGTAGCGGAGCCCGTTCCCCAGCCTCCGTCTCAGGTTTCTACTACATCTTCTGCCTTGGATTTAAATGATCCATTGGTTCAATCTTTTCCAGAACTTGCTCAGGTTAATGAAACTCAATTAGATCTTGATCTTGCAATAAAATATGTTGAATTGGGTGCCTATGATTCAGCACGGATTTTATTAACTAAAAATGAGACAATTTTTAGTGCTGATCAGCGAGAACTTTCAAAAAACTTACTCAATCGCATAGCATCTTAAAAAAGATCGTTCTACCATAAGCAGTCTGTTCAGACTGCTTTTTTTATTATGAAGAAAATTGCATTAATCTATATGGGTGGAACTTTTGGCTGTGTTGGAGAACCTCTGGCACCCATGCCTTATATTCAGTTTATGCCCCAACTACAACGCATCATTCCTATAGAGCTGCATGTCGATTGTTTTTCTGCACCTGCCATCAAAGATAGTAGCGCCTGTACTGCGCCAGACTGGCTTATGTTGGCTCAACAAATACAACAGTTACAATTACAGGGCTATGCTCATTTTGTGGTCATTCATGGCACAGATACCCTAAGTTATGCCGCTGCCACATTGGCACGTTTCTTAGGGCAATCCTGTCATTTGATCATTACAGGGAGTCAGTACCCTCTACTCAACAAAGCTGGAACAGATATCCGTGAATTTACTGATGCACTGGATAATTTATATTACGCACTTGATCAAGTCGTTAAGTTACCCGCAGGAAGTTATCTGGCATTTCATCATCAGGTTTTCTATGCACAAACCGCGTTAAAAATACAAACCACTGAACTAGATGCTTTTACTGGGACATTGGCCGAAAAAGACTGCGAAACTGTGCAACAATCCTATCTGGTCAATGATGAAACGATATTACGTAGCCAGAATTTATCGCTTTTAAATATAATGGCACAGCCGATTGGTCTACACGCTTTTAAGCAACAATTACAAAACCTAGTTTCATATCCACCGCATTTTTTAATTCTGCAAGGTTTTGGCACAGGTAACTTGGCGGTTGATGAAGAACTCATTTCACTTTTGCAACAGCTTCGACAACAAGGCTGCCTGAGTATCTTAACTACTCAAGTCTGTTTTGGTCAGATGGATCAGCGTTATGCAGTCAGTGAATGGATCCATAGCGCCAAAATATTGATCAATAATACCCTTAGCCATGCCGATTTATATGCCAAAGCATTGCAACTTTATTTACAATTTGACTCCCCAGAACTGCGTGAGCAACACTGGGCACTGTCTTAATCTTTGAGGTCTAAATATGCAGCGCTTTGCAATCGGTATTGAATTTTGCGGTATTCGTTATCGGGGCTGGCAAACGCAACAAGCGGGCGTTCCAAGTGTGCAGGAAGCGTTGGAGCGTGTATTAAGTACCATCGCAGATGAACCGATTATTTTGCATGGTGCAGGTCGTACCGATGCGGGTGTGCATGCCACCAATATGGTGGCGCATTTTGATACCCATGCCATACGCCCTGAACGTGGCTGGATGATGGGTACCAATAGCCAATTGCCTAAAGACATTTCGATCCAGTGGATCAAGGAAATGTCCCCTGATTTTCATGCGCGCTTTAAAGCCATAGCGCGTCGCTATCGTTATGTGGTGTATAACACAAACTATCGTCCCGCCTTACTTTATAAACAAGTTACACATATTTATCAGCCGCTAGATGTGGAAAAAATGAAGTTAGCCGCAGCTAAATTTGAAGGTACACATAATTTTGAAAGCTTTCGGGCAGCGGCATGTCAATCCAACCAACCCGTGCGTCATGTCAGTCATTGTCAACTCATTGAACATGGTCGTTATTTGGTACTCGATATTCAAGCTGATGGCTTTTTACATCATATGGTACGTAATATCATGGGATGTCTACTTGAAATTGGGCAAGGACTGTACGGCGTAGATCATATTGATACCATGTTTGCAGCGCAGGATCGTAAAGCCGCAGGCGTCACAGCCCCAGCACATGGCTTATATTTTATTCAGGCTTATTATCCAGAACAATTTGAGCTTCCTCAACCACCACTTGGACCACATTGGCTGAACCTGCCTGATGCATTTGCCTAATTTTTTGTATTAACGCAAGAATCGGGTCGTCACATGCCCAGAAAATTTTCAAAATGAGTCTTTCAATATCATTGAGACTCATAATGAAACGTCTTGAAAATAAAATCGTCATTATTACAGGCGCAAGCTCAGGCATAGGCCGAGAAAGTGCTTTGCTGTTTGCGCAGCAAGGTGCAATCGTGATCAATGTGGCTCGACGTGCTGAACGTCTTCAAGAGCTTGAGCAACGCATTAAAGCAGAAGGCAATATGTGTTTCTCTGTGGTTGGTGATCTTTGTGATCCATCGACCATGCAACGTGCTTTAGACTTAGCTTTACAACATTTTGGTCGCATTGATATTGCCTTTAACAATGCCGGTATATTAGGTGCATTAAAACCTACGCATCAAATCAGTCAAACTGAATGGGAAAACACTTTAAACACCAATCTTTCTGCAAATTTCTATGCTGCACAAATGCAATTAAACGCCATGCTTCAACAAAAAAATGGTTGTATCTTATTTACCTCGACGTTTGTTGGGCATCGCATAGGTTTTCCAAATATGGCGGCTTATGCTGCCAGTAAAGCAGGTTTAATTGGCTTAACTCAGGTGATTGCCGCAGAGTATGGCACCTTCGGTATTCGTTGTAACTGTATCATCCCTGGAGGTACAGATACAGAAATGGGACGTGCTGCTGTAGATAACGAACCAGCACGTCAACATATTCAGAATTTACATGCTTTAAAACGAATGGCACAGCCTCAAGAAATTGCACAAGCTGCTTTATTTGCGGTGAGTGATGAATCTAGTTTTATGACAGGCTCAACCCTTTACGTTGACGGCGGTATTTCCGTAGTGCGGGGTTGACTCAAAAAAAAGCATCCATTGAGGATGCTTTGTCTTAAGAAGAACGCTGCTTACGCTTTCTATATTCTACTGGCGTTTCATTGGTCCAGCGTTTAAATGCTCGATAAAAAGTACTTGGTTCAGAAAAACCCGTTAGATAAACAATACGTTCAACACTTTCATTGGTATTAGCCAGTAGTTTCTTGGCTAAACGGCAACGGTAATCTGACAAAATCTGCTGAAAACTGGTATTGGCTTCGCTCAATTGAGTTCTTAGGCGACGCGGTGTAATGTGTAACTGCGCTGCAACTGTTTCCAGTGTGGTTTCACCGCTTTCTAAGGTTGAACCAATCGCACGGCGGACTTCACCGACTAAATCATAGCGTGCCAGCTCCTGAAGCTTTTCAATCGCAAGTTGTTCATGTAACTGCAATAGCTCTGGTTCCGCTTGCCACAGTGGATAATCCAGAATATCGGCATCAAAATATAACCGTGTTTCTTTTTGACCTAGACTGACTGGGCAGCCATACACACGTATATATTCATCTTCTGCTGCGCCTTGATTAAAGTCAAAATCAATAAAAATAGGCTTAAACGCACCTTCGGTAATAAATTTAAAAAATCGTAAGATGCCTGATAAAGCGCATTCTGAAAAATGTCGATTGACAATATTGTCAGAGAATGACTGTTCGCCATTGGTCAAGTAACATCCATTTTCATCGACCACTAAGCGCGCTTGTAAAGCATCACTAATTAAACGTTGATAGGCTAATGCTCGTTTGAGTCCTTCACCAAATGTTGCACTACTAATAAATAAATGCTCAATCACCTGACCACGATATAAAGGTAAATGCTCACCCAAATGCAAACCAATATCGGGGTCTTTACTCACTTCTTCTGCCGCAATCCAAAAGGCATATTGCGCATTTAAAGGAGTACGGGTATTGGTATCCACCTGATTTAAGGCAACACCCGCTTTTGTTAAAATTTCTTCGGTTGGCAATCCCGCACGACGAATCGCCTGATAGCCAAATCGTAATACAACCGACGCATCTGTTAGCTGACCCACGTGACATCCTTCCTTGTATGTTCTTCATTTATACTTAAAAACGTAATTTAGATTACCGCTGATTGACCAAACTGACAACTCAATTCAGGTCATTTTTACACATTTTTTTTAATGAATTTGACCCATTTGCCACTTTGACAAGCACCATAAATTGGGGCACTGGTCTTGTTTTTTGATAAAAAATTGACTACAATTTGCGCCTTTCCAATTTGATCATCAGGTAGGCTATGGCCAATAAAGAGGAACTCATCGAGTTCGAAGGCGTTGTCACCGAAACGCTTCCTAATACGATGTTCCGTGTACGTTTAGAAAACGGTCACGAAGTAATTGCACACATTTCTGGTAAAATGCGTAAACACTATATTCGTATTTTAACGGGCGACAATGTTAAAGTTGAAATGACCCCATACGATTTGACCAAAGGTCGTATTACTTATCGTGCGCGCTAATTCCGTTTAGTGAATGCAAAGAAGCCACTGTTTATCTGTGGCTTTTTTTATATACATGAACTCACATAACTCAAATTAATATTGAGTTTTTAAAAAAATTAGATGAATTTTCAACTTATAACCTGTTTTTTTTATATAATTACGAACCCATACACTAAGGCTTTTAAAGCCTATCCTTAAAAGAAAATGGAATATTTAAAATGAAAAAATCTTGGATGGCACTTTCAACACTTTGCATTTGTTTTAGCTTATTTTCTGCCTGCACCACAACAGGGTGGAAATCTAAAGATCTTAATGCATATTTGCAACAATTTGTTGGGCAATCAACTCAACAAGTGCAACAAACCATTAACTTAAAATCCATGGGATATCAAACAACACAAAAGCCTATTCTCACATCAGATCAGCTCACATATACCGTGATACGTTCTTTAAACATCCCCACTCCAGCGGCTAGAAGTTTTGACGGGATGACCATTCAAACAGGTGCAAGCGGAGCAAATAGTTATAATTTAAATATAAAATGCGATATTGTATTTTTACTCAAAAATAACGTTGTTCAATCTTATCAATATCAGGGTCGAGCTTGTTAAAAATATATGATTATGTGGATTTAATAAAAATGCAGCCGAAGCTGCATTTTTATTGTTACCAATCTTGATGATTCAAAATTAAGCCAGTGCTTGAACCACAGCATCACCCATTTCTGAAGTACCAACCTTCGTCATGCCTTCAGACATAATATCACCCGTACGCAAGCCCTGATCCAATACGTTACCTACAGCATCTTCAATCGCTTTTGCTGCTGCTTCTTCACGGAAGGTGTAACGCAACATCATGGCAACCGATAAAATTGTGGCCAGTGGGTTTGCAATATTTTGTCCAGCGATATCTGGTGCCGAACCATGACAAGGTTCGTACATGCCTTTGCCATTTTCATCTAGCGACGCAGATGGCAACATACCAATGGAACCTGTCAACATCGCTGCTTCATCAGACAGAATATCACCAAACAAGTTACCTGTGACGATCACATCAAATTGCTTTGGCGCACGCACCAATTGCATAGCTGCGTTATCCACGTACATATGCGAAAGCTGAATGTCTGAATAATGAGCCTGTTGCAAATCAGTTACAGTTTGCTTCCACAGCTCAGTCACTTCTAACACATTGGCTTTATCGACTGAACAAACCTTACCACCACGTAACCCTGCCATCTCAAAAGCAACTTTGGCGATACGTTTAATTTCAGATTCGCTATAAACATCGGTGTTGTAGCCTTGTTTTTCGCCATTTTCCAGTTCACGAATACCACGTGGCTGACCAAAGTAAATACCACCTGTCAGTTCACGAACAATCAGAATATCCAGACCAGCAACGATCTCTGGTTTTAAGCTTGAAGCATCTGCCAATTGCGGATAAAGAATCGCTGGGCGTAAATTTGCAAATAAGTTTAATTCACTACGAATTTTTAATAAGCCACGTTCTGGACGGATCGAGCGCTCAATCGTATCCCACTTAGGCCCACCGACTGCACCAAGTAAAATTGCATCGGCTTTTTTGGCTTGTTGCGAAGTGACCGCAGGATATGGTTCACCATGTGCATCAATCGCAGAACCACCTAACAGTCCATGTTCCCAACTCAAACCTAAATTAAATTTTTGATTAACTGAAGTTAATACTTTTTCAGCGGCAGCCATAATTTCTGGGCCAATACCGTCACCCGCTAAAATTAAAATTTGTTTCGACATTTCTTCTTTCCATTTTTTCACTGTATCAGCCAATTTGCTGATGGGTCATTAAACCTTTTGCTCTACAAACTCACCCAAACCTGTCACAGCGTTAAAAGGACGACAAAAACGGCGAATGGTACGCTGACCCTCTTCCATTGCGACACATAACGGCTCTGGTGCAGACACATTGAGTAAGCTTCCGCCTGTATGTTTGGAGCGATCACGGTACATTTTAAAGGTATAGTGCTGATTCGATTTAAACTGATGAATCACATGAAAAGTTTCAGCACGATCAGGTGAAATAGGATAGAAACGAATCACTAATTCATATTGATCTGCGGGTACAGACAAATACATGACATTATGTGAGCTAAAAACAGAACCCTGTAAGCGGACAATGCCCTGCTCAAGACTTTCCGAACTTACCCGATGACTATTTGCATCCATAATGGGCGTTGTATTTAGACGCTCAAACTCACAATGTTTGACACCAGCACAATAGATAGAAGCATTGGCCCGAGTATTTCCTATCCCCGCTTGTTTAATACGTAATGTATCAACAACTGTGTTTGTGCTTTGACATGCACTCAGTGCAACTGAGCATATTCCAAGCATCACACTATGGAGAAATGTCCTCTTCATTGTCAGAGCCCAACCTTATTCAGAGTAAAGTTTTTCAACATCTT
The DNA here is from genome assembly GCF_000368825.1 of Acinetobacter ursingii DSM 16037 = CIP 107286. GTDB lineage: Bacteria > Pseudomonadota > Gammaproteobacteria > Pseudomonadales > Moraxellaceae > Acinetobacter > Acinetobacter ursingii. Next base: position 1,194,975 of record NZ_KB849717.1, read on the forward strand.
TTAGCCTGCATGGTAACAAGAGTTGAGCTTCTATGCTATTGCTATCTTTAAAAAGTACCGCTCTCCTATTTACTGCTGCAACTCCTGAAATACCCAAGGACGTGACTGTTTGGCCTGCGCTTCAAATGCACGAATTGCATCGGCATTTTGCAAGGTCAAGCCAATATCATCCAAACCATTCAACAAACAATGCTTGCGGAACGAATCAATTTCAAATGTAAATGCCTGACCCGATGGCGTACGTACTTCCTGTGCCGCTAAATCAACAGTCAGTTGATATCCTTCGTTTGCAGCGCATTCTTTAAATAACTGATCTACAATATCTTCTGGCAAAATTACAGGCAACATCCCATTCTTAAACGAGTTATTAAAGAAAATATCCGCATAACTTGGTGCAATCACGGTACGAAAACCGTATTCATTTAATGCCCACGGTGCATGTTCACGGCTTGAACCACAGCCAAAATTGGTCCGTGCCAATAAAATATTTGAACCTTGATAGCGTGGCTTATTTAAAACAAAATCAGGATTTTTAGGGCGCTTGCTAATATCCTGTCCCAAATAACCTTCGTCTAAATAGCGTAGCTCATCAAATAAGTTATCGCCAAAACCTGTACGTTTGATCGATTTTAAAAACTGTTTTGGAATAATTAAATCGGTATCGACATTGGCACGATCCAAAGGTGCAACAATACCCTGTTCAACTGTATATTTTTTCATGGTTTGCTTCCTTAGAATGAACGAACATCAACAAAATGACCCGCAATTGCGGCTGCTGCGGCCATTGCTGGACTGACCAAATGCGTTCTTCCCCCATTGCCCTGACGCCCTTCAAAGTTACGGTTTGACGTTGAAGCGCAATGCTCGCCTGGTTGTAACTTATCTGCATTCATGGCCAAACACATTGAACAACCCGGTTCACGCCATTCAAAACCTGCTTCCAAGAAAATTTGGTCTAAACCTTCTTGCTCTGCCTGTTGTTTGACCAAACCAGAACCCGGCACGATCATCGCCTGTTTAATGCTTGAAGCCACCTTACGACCTTTCACCACTTCTGCGGCTGCACGAATATCTTCTATACGCGAGTTGGTACATGAACCAATAAAGACGCGATCTAACTGAATATCTTCCAATGCCTGACCCGCAGTTAAACCCATATATTGATAAGCACGTGTCCAGTCATTGCGTTGTACGTCATCTTTGGCTTGTTCCAATGTCGGAACAGCTTTCGATACTGGAATGACCATCTCAGGTGAAGTGCCCCAAGATACTTGTGGCTCAATCTCTTCACCCTGCAAAACAACCACTGTATCAAAGTGAGCATCTTGATCAGAATGTAAAGTATTCCAGTAGGCGACTGCTTGATCCCATTGTTCATCTTTTGGTGCATACGGACGATTTTTCACATATTCAATGGTTTTATCATCGACTGCCACCATGCCCACGCGCGCGCCCGCTTCGATTGCCATATTACAGACCGTCATACGACCTTCAATCGACATATCACGGAAGACTTGTCCACCAAATTCAATCGCGTGACCTGTTCCACCCGCAGTCCCGATTTTTCCAATAATCGCCAAGACCACATCTTTCGAGGTGACACCTTTGCCTAAAGTGCCATCGACACGAACCAACATGTTTTTCATTTTCTTTTGAACAAGGCACTGGGTTGCCAAGACATGCTCAACTTCTGATGTTCCAATCCCATGTGCCAAGCAACCAAATGCACCATGTGTAGCAGTATGCGAGTCACCACATACCACGGTCATTCCTGGCAAAGTTAAACCTTGCTCAGGCCCCACCACATGTGCAATACCCTGACGAATATCATTGATACCAAATTCAACGATATCGAAAGTTTTGCAGTTATCATCAAGGGTTTGTACCTGAATGCGTGAAGTATCATCTTCAATCCCTGCAATCCCCTGCGCACGTTCTTTTTTGGAGGTTGGAACGTTATGATCAGGCGTTGCGATATTGGCACTTAAACGCCAAGGCTTACGATCTGCAAGTTGTAAACCTTCAAAAGCTTGCGGACTGGTCACTTCATGTAATAAATGACGATCGATATAAATGAGGCTTGAACCATCGTCTCGTTGTGAGACCAAATGGTCATCCCATAATTTGTCATATAAAGTTTTTGCGCCTTGGGTATTGCCTGCCATGTCGTCGCTCTCCACCGTGCTTGCCATTGGACTGGGTAATGCTAATCTTATCTTGATTATAGCGAATGTTTTACATAAAACTAATTTATCATTTTTATAAATTAATAAACTTTTTGGAATGAAATTTTTACTTTTTATTTCTACAAAAAAAATTGCTAAGTGCATATAACGCTCTGGTTATTTGTACTTAGCAATATGTTTTTGATGATCTGGGGACTTTTAGCTTTTATCTGCGATTTTTTTCAAATTATCATGAATTTTGAAAATAACAATGAGTAATTCACTATATACCCGAACTATCACCAAGCCAAAAATAATGACAAAAATAGCCATAAGAAAACGCATGCCGAAATTAGTATAGGCATAACGACCTATTCCAAATAGCATACTCATAGAAGTCAACGAAACACCCACTAGACCTAACCAATATATGATCGTAATAATTTTCGGGGTGATCATCGTATCGAGTTTAAGAAAATCTTTCATAAATATACCCTGTGCAGATTAAGATAATTTCTGTTGTATTCGTTTTTGTTGTTCAAGCAATTGCTTTTGAAGTGTGGCCATTTCCTCTTGAGTTTGTTTAACTTCAACAGGATTAGGTGGAGTAGCTGTTGTTTGTTCAACCATTTTTAAAGATAAATTGTTCATTTGAATCAACTTGTCTCTCAAGCTACTGACTTCAACACTTTTTAATTGAGCTTGTGCCAATTCATTATTAAAGCTATCAATAAAAGGCAACATGGATGTTAAAGTTTGTTTAACTTTATCGGCTTGACCACTTTGCATAGCTTTCATCATTTCATTTTGAAATTCAGATGCTTTTGCTACATTTTTTGTTGAAATTTGATCGATCAATTGTGTATCAGTCTTGATATCTGCCAGATTATTCGTACTAAATTTGTTTGCAGCAACCTGCTGACTCTGCGGTTGTTGTTCGCCTTCTGATTGATTGGCTTGTTTACTACATGCACTCAATGACACAGCAGTACAGCACATAAGTACAGTGATCAGTTTATTCATTAGGTTCCCCTCAAAATAATAATTTTAAGAGATCGCTTTTTTTATTAATTATCTAAAAACTGTTTTATTACTATCTTTTAAAGCAATAGAGAAAATAATCACTGAAGAAAAACTTGCCTTAAAACTCACCAAACAGATCGCTTTGTGTTGGAAAGGTGGGGGTGAAAATCATTTGCTGTTGTTAGCTGACTAAAGTTAAGATGATGTCAATCAAAGAACTTAATACTGCCCCATGAATCTCGCCGCCTTTGAAGCCTTTGTAAAAGTGATGGAAACAGGTTCAATTTCGCTGGCTGCCGAACAGTTGTTTATTACCCAACCTGCTGTCACCAAACGAATCCATAGTCTGGAAGAATATTTTGGAGTCAAATTATTTGAGTCCGCAGGTCGTGGCGTACAACCCACTCATGCAGCGCACTCCTTGTTACCGCGAGTCAAAAACTGGCTGAATGAACTCGGCGATATTCATTACACACTCAGCCATGAACATGATCAGGTGCAAGGTCGCTTAAAAATAGGGACGAGCCATCATATTGGCTTGCATCATCTGCCCTATTATTTAAAACAATATGTACAAGAGTTTCCAAATGTAAAACTGGATGTGCATTTTGTAGATTCTGAACAGGCACATGAACAAGTCTTGGCAGGTGATCTGGAACTCGCTTTTTTAACACTCCCCCCCCAAGGCGATGAACGTTTAAGCTATATGAATGTCTGGACAGATCCACTTGTCTTTGTAGCCGCCCCATTTCATCCATTGGCACAGCAAAAAAATCTAACCCTTGAAGATTTACTAAATTATCCAAGTCTGTTGCCCTCTGCACAAACCTATACCAGTCAAATCACTTTAGCTGAGTTTGAAAAACATGGCCTCAAACCCAAAATCACCATGAGTAATAATCCACTTGAATCCATTCGAATGCTGGTTTCGATTGGTTTAGGTTGGTCTGTTTTACCTAAAACGCTGGTGAATCAGGACTTGCAGCAACTCGATCTAAATATGGAACTACACCGACAATTAGGCATGGTCTGGCATCCATCACGTAGTCAATCCAAAGCAGCTCAAGCGCTTATTCATTTAGTACAATGTCATTTACACAATAAATCTTTGAGACCTATGTAACCCAGATTTACCGCTGTTTACTGAACTATAAAAAACCTAAAGCCAAATAGGAGTAAGTTGGTGCTTAAGCCATGCCTTATTCCTATTCAAGAATAACAAATCAATATGATTGAAATATCGAAGTACTGAAATATCAAAGCATGGTGAAGCTAAATAAAAATCGAATGATAGCCTGCCAAGATGGAGCCTCAGCATGTTGACCGAAACTTCAAAATTAGCCAGCGAACAAAATACTGATGATCCAACCCCAGCCACTTGTGCGATCAAAACATCTGAAGTTTTAAGTCAAAATACGTCTGCAAACAGTACTCGTCCGAAATTGCTACGGACACCCAATTTACGTGATCATGACAGTGCCAGCATGCGCGTGATTTTACGAGATTATTTCTTAAATACTTTTGATACTTATGAATGCCTATTTGAATGTCTGGCGAGTGATGAGGCATTTTATAAAAAACCAATTTCCTTACGCCATCCCCTGATTTTTTATTACGGGCATACTGCGACTTTTTTTGTGAATAAACTGTTATTGACCCGCATGATTGAACAGCGGGTTGATCAGAAAATGGAATCGATGTTTGCGGTCGGCGTCGATGAAATGAGTTGGGATGATCTGGATGATACCCATTATGAATGGCCAACGCCCCAACAAGTCAAAGCCTATCGCGATAAAGTCCGTCACCTCATATTAGATTTAATCGAACATGCACCACTGACTATGCCTATAGACTGGAATCATCCGTGGTGGGCGATCATCATGGGGATTGAACATGAGCGGATTCATCTGGAAACCTCTTCGGTTTTAATTCGCCAACATGATCTAAGTTTTGTAAAACCGCATCCAAGCTGGCAAGCCAATACACAAAGTCGTCATCCACCCGAAAATATGCTGCTTAAAGTATCTGCGGGAAAAGTCTTACTCAATAAAGAAAAACAGGATGCGTACTATGGCTGGGACAATGAATACGGTCAGCATGAAGCAGAGATTGAGGAATTTGAAGCCTCAAAATATCTGGTCAGTAATCAGGAATATTTAAATTTTGTTGAGGCACACGGCTATCAAACCCCTGAATACTGGCTAGAAGAAGGTCGATCTTGGCTAGAATTTAGCCAAGCGAGTCATCCTACTTTTTGGATCAAGAAAAAACAGGGTTGGTTTCTGCGTCTGATGACCGAAGAGGTGCCCATGCGCTGGGATTGGCCTGTCGAAGTCAACTACCATGAAGCTAAAGCATTTTGTCTCTGGAAAAAAACAACGAGTGGCTTAACTGTTCGTTTACCGACAGAGGATGAATGGTATCGTTTGTATGATATTGCAGGTTTAAAAGAACTCAATGACCATCCTGCCGACTCCAATTTACATCTGGACTATGCTGCCTCCTCCTGTCCGATTGATCAATTTCAACATGGCGATTTTTTTGATGTGCGAGGTAATGTCTGGCAATGGACAGAAACCCCGATTTATCCATTTGAAGGTTTTGATGTTCATCCGATTTATGACGATTTTACTACGCCCACTTTCGATGGGCGGCACAACTTAATTAAAGGCGGTTCGTGGATTTCTTGTGGGAATGAAAGTTTGTCTTCTTCCCGATACGCATTTCGCCGTCATTTTTTCCAACATGCAGGATTTCGCTACGTGGTTTCCGAACAAAATGCTATACATCCAGACTCTCACTATGAAACTGATCAATTGCTGTCGCAATATGCCGAATTTCATTATGGCGATGAATATTTTGGTGTCAAAAACTTTTCCAAAGCACTGGTTGATTTAGCCATTCAAACCTTGGGAGATCGACCCAAAATACAAGCACTCGATATCGGCTGCGCGCTTGGTCGCGCGAGTTTTGAATTAGCTCAACATTTTGAATATGTAACGGGCATTGATTTTTCAGCACGTTTTATCCAACATGGTGTACAACTCGCCAAAGGAGAAACTTTGCGTTACACCCTGACCACTGAAGGTGAATTAGTCGACTATAAGTCCTGTGCCTTACGTGATTTAGGTCTTGAATCTATTCAAGATCGGGTTGAGTTTTATCAAGGTGATGCCTGTAATCTCAAACCTCATTTTACCGCTTATGACTTTATCTTCGCGTCCAACCTCATTGACCGTTTATATAGTCCAAGTAAATTTTTAAAGCAGATTCATGAACGTTTAAACATTGGCGGTGTGCTGATGCTTGCCTCACCTTACACATGGCTAGAAGAGCATACCCCACGCGAAGAATGGATTGGCGGGTTTAAAAAAGACGGCGAGAATTTCACCACACTGGATGGCTTACATGAATTATTAGATCAACATTTTCGTTTGATTTCCCCACCACAAAAAACGCCTTTTGTAATTCGAGAAACTGCACATAAGTTCCAACACACTTTATCGGACGTGACATTTTGGGAACGTATCAAGGAATAGGAAATAAAATGCTCAACCCATAAGGGTCATCGTGACAGGCGACATGGATGTCGCCACGCTGGATTGCGGTTGCAGGGATGCATCGTCAATCCAGCAAAAGATTTTTGTTACTTTTCATCTTTGAAAAGTAAGGTAAACATAAAAATAGACAACCTCGACCCAAATCTAAAAATGTAGAGACTCTTTGTTTAATCAAAGTACAAACTAAACCTATCTCTAGATTGAAAACTTAAATCGACCAATCCTGAACTTCCCATCCTTTCTCTTGCGCCAATGTCTCTAAACGATCGTCTGGATTTACCGCAATCGCATGCGTTGCATATTCAAGTAAAAATCGATCATTGATTGAATCTGAATACGCCCAAGATTCATTTACTTGACGACCATCTAACCATTGATCCAGACGAAGCAATTTACCTTGTTGATAACATGGTAATCCTGCGACCTTGCCTGTATAAGCGCCTTCGACCACTTCGGCATTGGTGGCAATAATGTTTGTAATCCCAAACTCACGAAAAATAGGCGCAGTGATAAAATCACTGGTCGCAGTAATCCCCACAATCTCATGCCCCAAGGCTTTATGATGTTCAATCGCTGCAAAACCTTGTGGACGCATTTGTGGGCGAATCACCTTTTGCATAAATAACTGATGCAATTCGGTTAAATAGGCATTGTCATGCCGAGTCAAAAACTGAAAAACAAACTCATTATAAGCAATCGGGTCAAGTTGCCCTGCTTTATAGTCTTCATAAAATTGATCATTCATCTGACGATGATGTACGGGATCGACTAAACCTTCATTGACCAAAAACTCTCCCCAAGAATGGTCAGAATCTGTATTAAGTAAGGTGTGATCGAGATCAAACAAAGCCAATTTCATGAAAATACTCGTTAAAACTGAAATTTAAGAAAAAAAATGTAAATCTATCTCCGCTAGTCGATAGAAATTCGTTAAGATCATAGCAATTTTAATGCATTTTACTTTGATCTTTTCGAGCTGGGCTTCAAGAGTGACCGCCCCCGATTTCAAAGTCAACGATATTGATAAAATTTAGGTAGCCAAATGATCGACTCTGAAGGTTTCCGACCCAACGTCGGGATCATTTTGGCAAATGATAACGGACAGGTTTTATGGGCAAAACGCATTGGTCACAATGCTTGGCAATTTCCACAAGGAGGAATCCAGTTTGGAGAAACCCCTGAACAGGCACTTTACCGTGAGCTGAGAGAAGAAGTCGGCCTCTTGCCTGAACATGTCCAGATTATTGCGCAAACCAAAGGTTGGCTGCGTTATCGTTTGCCACACCGATACATTCGACCGGACTCAGATCCCGTATGTATCGGACAAAAACAAAAATGGTTTTTACTGAAACTCACCGCTCCTGCGGGCAATATTCAGTTAAACCTCTCTGACCCTGCCGAATTTGATGAATGGCAATGGGTCAGCTATTGGTATCCACTGGGTCAAGTAGTGAACTTCAAACGTGATGTTTACCGCAGAGCCATGATGGAATTATGTATGTTATTGCCGCAACAACAATCGGCTGAAAAATCACTTCTTTAGCAAGTGATTTTTTGACTAAGTGCTGTTATAACATCACTAAGCGCGATTCATTTTTTGGAGCATATATTCATGTCAAACATGCAACTCGACACCTTAAGACGGATTGTTCAGGAGATCAATGCGTCGGTGAGTTTGCATGAATCTTTGGACATTATGGTGAATCAAGTCGCCGAAGCCATGAAAGTTGATGTCTGTTCAATCTATTTACTGGATGAACGCAATCAGCGTTATTTACTCATGGCTTCCAAAGGTCTCAATCCAGATTCTGTCGGCAATGTCTCATTGCATGTCGGTGAAGGTTTGGTCGGCTTGGTCGGACAGCGCGAAGAAATTGTCAATCTGGAAAACGCCTCCAAACACGAACGCTTTGCCTATTTACCTGAAACAGGTGAAGAAATTTATCACTCCTTTCTTGGCGTACCCGTCATGTATCGCCGTAAGGTGATGGGTGTATTGGTGGTTCAAAATAAAGAACCTCAGGATTTTAGTGAAGCCGCAGAATCGTTTTTAGTGACATTGTGCGCTCAACTTTCGGGGGTGATTGCACATGCCCATGCGGTGGGGAATATCGATGTCTTTCGCAAGCCTACCTCAGGTGCAGCTTATAAGACCTTTCAAGGTGTTTCTGGCGCAGGCGGTATTGCCTTAGGTCGGGCGATTGTGCTTTATCCCCCTGCGGACTTGGCAGCCGTTCCTGATCGTGAAGCCGAAGATATCAGTGATGAATTACAACTTCTAGATCAAGCCATTCTTTCAGTACGCACTGAAATTCAATCTCTTGATGAAAAGATGCAAGACTCACTGATGTCAGAAGAACGTGCACTCTTTAGCGTATTCTTACGCATGCTGGATGAAAATGCGCTGCCTGCCGAGATTAAAGAATTGATTCGGGCAGGCAACTGGGCGCAAGGTGCGGTACGCCGTGTCATTGATAAGCACATCAGTCTGTTTGCACAAATGGAAGATGATTATCTGCGTGAACGCGTTTCAGATTTAAAAGATCTTGGGCGACGGATTTTGGCCTCATTACAGGAAGCCGATTCTAGTCACCGTGAAATCAGTCCCGATAGCATTATTATTGGTGAAGAAATCAGCACAGCCGCACTGGTAGAACTACCTGTCGATAATATTGCTGCCATTGTCACCACAGAAGGTGCGGCCAATTCACATATGGTGATTGTGGCACGTGCCTTAGGCATTCCAACCGTGGTAGGTGTCACTGAGTTGCCAATTAACACGCTTGATGATGCAGAGATGATTGTCGATGCCTATCAGGGACGTGTTTTTATCAATCCCCCACGACGGATGCGTCAGCGTTATAAAGAGATTCAAAAAGAAGAAGAACAAATCGCCAAAGATTTAAAACAGTACGAAACCCGCGATGCCATTACGCCTGATGGTGTTGCAGTCCGTTTATATGTCAATACTGGCTTAATGATTGATGTGGTTCGCGGTGTTCAGCGTGGCGCCAAAGGCGTGGGTTTGTACCGCAGTGAAATTCCATTTATGTTGCGTGATCGCTTCCCAGGCGAAGAAGAACAACGCGCCATGTATCGTCAACAACTCAGTCACTTTGCCAACAAACCTGTGACCATGCGCACACTGGACATTGGTGCAGATAAAGACTTACCTTATTTTAGTATTGAGGAAGAAAACTCGGCACTGGGCTGGCGTGGTTTACGCTTTACCCTTGATCATCCAGAGATTTTCTCGACACAGGTTCGCGCCATGCTCAAAGCGAGCATTGGCTTAAATAATCTGCATATTTTATTGCCTATGGTGACGAGCGTCAGTGAAGTCGAAGAAGTCTTGTATTTATTGGAACGCGACTGGATTGCCGTACAGGAAGAAGAACAGGTTAAAATCACCAAACCCAAAATTGGGATTATGGTCGAAGTTCCAAGCGTACTGTTGCAGATCGATGAGTTTTCAGAATTGGTCGACTTTTTCTCTGTGGGTTCAAATGACCTGATTCAATATCTACTGGCGGTTGACCGTAATAACCCTCGCGTTTCTAGCGTGTATTCACATTTTCATCCATCGGTATTACGTGCTTTGCAACGTCTGGTGAAAGAATGCCATAAATATGAAAAGCCTGTGAGCATTTGTGGCGAAATGGCAGGAGATCCTTTCTCGGCAATTCTATTGATGGCCATGGGTTTCAATACACTCTCCATGAGTTCGAGTAATATTTTACGTGTCCGCAAAGCCATTTGCCATGTACCTATGAGTGATGCAGAAAAGTTACTGAGTGAAGTGGTTAAAATGAATAATCCATTGATGGTTAAAAGTTGGATGGAATATTATTTTAAAAAGCATGGTTTGGGCGATATGGTTAAATCTAATCGTTTATCCGTTTAAATTAACCCAACTAAGATTTTGATAAATAAGGGCACATCGATTGTGCCCTTATTTTTATTTCAATTAAGCGTTTTTAGATTGGTAAGCTACGCTCTAATATCTGTTGTACTATTCTTGCGTCTGGATCTGTTTCTGGCATTAAAATTAATCCTGTCACACGACCATGAAACATACTATAACGCGACTGGATAAAAGTATTTGCAACTTGATCTGGCGCATAACGTTTTAATAATACGGCTTGAGCGAGTATGACTAAACGACTCACAAAACTTCTTGCCATAAATTGCAGTTGTTCTGACGATTGTTTTAAGACATCCAATAATTGATTCACTTCATTGTGCAGTTGTGGTACCTGTGAGGTCACGTCATAAAAAGACTCAAATAAAGTCTGAAGCGATGCTGGATGACGTTGAATCGCGCGTAATACATCCAGACACATGACATTACCCGAGCCCTCCCAAATGGAATTGACAGGTGCTTCTTTAAATAGTCGTGCCATCATTCCAGTTTCGACATAACCATTACCGCCAAACACTTCCATCGCCTCACCCGTCAGTTCAACGGCGCGTTTACAAATCCAGAACTTTGCAGCAGGGGTCATGATACGCGCCCATGCCTGTGACAGATCATCCTGATCTTGATAACTCGCAGCTAAATGCATGCTGAGTTGGACTGCTGCTTCACTTTCTAAGGCCAAATCTGTCAAAACAGCCTGCATTAAAGGCTGATCAGCGAGGACTTTGCCAAATGCCTTGCGTTGACGCGTATAAGCCAGACATTGCACCAAAGCCTGACGCAAAATGGCAGAACTTCCCACGACACAGGTCAACCGAGTATATGCTGCCATTTCTATGATGGTCGGAATACCTCGCCCTTCCTCTCCAATCATCATGCCCCATGCATCATGAAACTCAACTTCACTGCTTGAATTACTACGATTGCCGACTTTGTCTTTAAGACGCTGAATATGCACACTGTTTTTTGTGCCATCTTCTAACCAGCGCGGCACATAGAAACAACCCAATCCATTTTCAGGGGTTTGCGCGATCACTAAATGTGCATCGGACATCGGGGCTGAAAAAAACCATTTATGCCCTGTGAGTAAGTATTGCTGCCTCCGACCAGAAGTTGCAATCGGTTTCGCCAAAGTTTGGTTGGCACGAACATCTGAGCCACCTTGTTTCTCAGTCATACCCATGCCAATCCAGATCGATGATTTTTCTGAAATGGGCACATCACGTTCATCATAATTTGTTGATAACAGTTTTTCGCCTAACTGTTGCCACAACTTCGGCTCACGCTGTAATAATGGAATACTGCCTAAAGTCATGGCATTTGGACATAAATTTCCACATTCCACTTGTCCACTGAGATAAAACCGTGCAGCCCAGTCGACCCAGTTTGTCTTAGACTGCGCGGCAATAAACGGATGCGCATGTACGCCATATTGACGATTTAACTTCATCCATGCATGCCATGCGGGATGAAATTCCAGATTATCGATACGACGACCTCGTGCATCAAAAGTTTGTAATTCTGGCGTATGCCGATTGGCTTGATCAGCCCATAGATAGGCCTGATTAGTGCCCACTTTCTCGCCCAATTCTACAAGCAACGCTTGATCCTGACTGCCATAACGCATCAGGATTTCTTGTAAAACAGGATCGGTTCGATATAAGTTATAGTTCTGTAGCTCATCAAACTGATTTTCGATCTGATGGATCATCCTTGTATTCATTGCCTATCCTTGATTATTTTTATAACAGTATAGGAACAAATCAGACCTGAAGTGTTCGGATTTAATTTATGAAAATCACCAGTATCAAAGTGCGTAGAAAGCCCAAGCAGTCGAGAGCCCGATTTACTCAGGATGCACTGATGGATAGCTTTGTTCAGCTTTTACTGGAGAAAGAAGCGAATACAATCACGATTCGGGAAATTACCGATCTGGCAGGTGTTGGTCTAGGCACTTTTTATGAATATTTCAGCCAAAAAGAAGATTTACTCGCGCTGACCATTCATCATTATGTGCAGCGTAATGCGCTGTCTCTACAGCAAGCGTCTGAAAAAGCTCTCAAACCAAGTCCCAATTTCAATACCTATATTCAGGCATTGATCCACTTACAGCTTGAACGGATTGCTGAACACGGCACTCTCTGGAAGAAATTATTTCTTCTGGAACGACAAATTTCAAATACCGAGATTTATCAGAAGCATTATTCACAACACGTAGAGGCGTGGTGTTTTGTGCTAAAGCAACATCCCGAACATGTGCTGATGGATGTTGAATGGCTTGCACTCAATATTCATCGTATTAGTTATGGTTTTATTTCCCAAACGCTGATGGTTTCGCAACACGATCAAACAACTGACTGGGAATGCCTTGAACAGGATATTCAAATCGCCATTTATGGATTTATCCAAACATCTTGATAATAATCGATTTTATCTCTTATAAAAATAAATTTAATCGTTTTTACATTGTACAAAATACAGCGTATGTTAAATGTATGAATCATTTACACGGAATGGATTGCCCTCTTTAAGTCGATTCATCATATTGCAATACAGCGCTTTTATGTTGCATAAGATATTGACCTCAGGCATCACAGATTCGATTATTTTTTACAAAATATCCAATGTCATTTAAGGTTGGGAATGTTAGTTATATAGTATTGCTATACCCATGACATTATTAGAATTTTAATCACAAGACCCTGTTTTATGGAGAATTAAAATGAGTGACGATAAACTAAAGTGTCCAGTCACCCACCTTACTACTGATGCAGGTGCGCCTGTTGTAGACAATCAGAATAGTATGACGGCAGGTGCACGTGGCCCTCTTCTTACTCAAGATCTCTGGCTCAATGAAAAGTTAGCCAATTTTGCCCGTGAAGTCATTCCAGAACGCCGTATGCATGCCAAAGGTTCGGGTGCATTTGGAACATTTACTGTAACCCATGACATCACTCAATATACCCGCGCTAAAATTTTCAGTGAAATTGGTAAAAAAACTGAAATGTTTGCCCGTTTTTCTACCGTGGCAGGTGAGCGTGGTGCAGCTGATGCAGAGCGTGATATTCGTGGATTTGCCTTAAAGTTTTATACCGAAGAAGGTAACTGGGACATGGTGGGAAATAATACGCCAGTGTTCTTTTTCCGTGATCCTCGCCAGTTTCCTGATCTCAACAAAGCAGTTAAACGTGATCCTAAAACCAACTTACGTAATCCTACTTACAACTGGGATTTTTGGACACTTTTACCTGAAGCATTTCACCAAGTTACCATCGTAATGTCTGACCGTGGTATTCCAGATGGTTATCGTCATATGCATGGTTTTGGTAGCCATACTTATAGCTTTATCAATGCCAATAACGAACGCTTCTGGGTTAAATTTCACTTCCGCACTCAACAAGGGATTAAGAACCTAACCGATGCTGAAGCCGAAGCTCTCATTGGTAAAGACCGCGAAAGTAGTCAATCTGATTTGTTTAATGCCATTGAACGTGGTGATTTTCCAAAATGGAAATTATGTGTTCAAATTATGCCCGAAACTGATGCGGAAAAAGTCCCATACCATCCATTTGATTTAACCAAAGTTTGGCCACATGGCGATTATCCACTGATTGAAGTCGGTGAATTTGAACTGAATCGCAACCCTGAAAACTATTTTCAAGATGTTGAACAAGCGACTTTTGCACCGAGTAATCTAGTTCCTGGTATCAGCTACTCTCCAGACCGTATGTTACAGGCACGTTTGGTGAACTATGCTGATGCACATCGTTACCGCGTAGGTGTCAATCACATTCAGGTTCCAGTCAATGCTCCTCGCTGTCCTGTTCACAGTAACCGCCGTGATGGGCAAGGCCGTATGGATGGTAACTATGGTGGGCTTCCACACTATGAACCAAATAGTTTCCATCAGTGGCAAGAACAGCCTCAATACCGCGAACCACCATTAAAAATTAATGGGGATGCAGATTTTTGGGATTACCGTAAAGACGACAGCGATTATTTCAGCCAACCACGTGCTTTGTTCAATTTGATGAATGCTGAACAAAAACAGGCTTTATTTGACAATACCGCACGTAATGTCGGTGGCGCATTAGACTTTATCCAATATCGTCATATTCGTAACTGTTATGCCTGCGATCCAGCTTATGGCGAAGGTGTCGCAAAAGCATTGGGTAAAACTGTTGCAGATGCACAAGCAGCTCGTGCCACTGATCCAGCTCAAGGTAATCCTGGTTTATTGTAAATCTTTAAATTAGATAGATTGAATTATTTCATTGATCTTTCATCTAAAATAAAACAGCCAGTAAAATTACTGGCTGTTTTGTATTTTAACCTATTAATCGATCATGACTGATTTAAGGCAAAAGCCATCACATAATCTCCTACTTCGCTAGAATGTGCTGCACCGCCGACAGAAACCACTATATATTGCTTCCCTGTTTTAGGCGACACATAAGTCATTGGAGTGGCACTAGAACCCACTGGCAAACGGTACTTCCAGATTTCTTGACCTGTTGCTGCATCATAAGCACGCAGATAATAATCCTGACTCCCCGCAAAGAATAGCACCCCGCCAGCAGTTACCGATGTACCTGCATAGGTTGGCATTCCCATCGCTAAAGGAATATGAGACTTGATGCCCCAAGGCCCTAAGTCTTTTGTGGTTCCTACTGGAACTTGCCACAGCACTTGTTTACTTTTCATATCAATCGCACTAATCGTACCAAATGGTGGCTCAGTACATGGAGTTTCCATGGCAGATGTCCACATCATGGTGACCATCCCATACGGCGTACCCGTCTGTGGTGAAGGTCCATGTCCTGTACCATCGGATG
Organism: Acinetobacter ursingii DSM 16037 = CIP 107286; assembly: GCF_000368825.1. Lineage (GTDB taxonomy): Bacteria > Pseudomonadota > Gammaproteobacteria > Pseudomonadales > Moraxellaceae > Acinetobacter > Acinetobacter ursingii. The sequence continues at coordinate 1,210,477 of NZ_KB849717.1, forward strand.
GATATTTTTTATTAACCTGTGCAAACTCATCGCGTTTTACCAACCAGAATACAGATGGAATACGGATATCGTTCATATAGGCAATCTGATTTTTAGCATCATAGGCCACACTTCCCCAGTTCATTCCACCTAAATTTCCGGGCTGCTCCAATGTTTTATTGAACCCGACTGGCGTAAAGTCGCCTTCATAGCTCATTTTTTTAAACTGAATCCGACATACCAGTTGATCAAATAAGGTAACACCCCAAATTTTCTTCTCATTTAAATGATCAGCACCAATGGTTGGCATACCCACTGAATATGGCTGAGTTGGAGAAAGTGGTTTTTCATCTGGAATCGGGCTTTTTGAAGGTACTGGTTTTTCAACCACATCAGCAATTGGCTGACCTGTTTCACGATTTAGCAGAAAGATTTGTCCACGTTTCGTGGTTTGCATTACTGCTGGAACGATCTGACCATTTTGATCTGGAACATCCATCAATGCAGGCTGCGATGGCAAATCATAGTCCCAAAGATCATAGTGTGTGGTTTGGAAATGCCATTTTTCTTTACCAGTACGCACATCCAATGCCACCAAAGATGAATTATATTGATTCGAAAATTCAGGGCGTTCTTTGCCATAGTAATCAGGCGTGTTATTACCCAATGGAATATAAACTAATCCGAGTTTGTCATCATAACTTAAAGTCGTCCATGAATTTGGCGCACCTCGTGTATAGGTTTGCCCCTCAGGCGGTAATTTATCAATCGCAGGATTACCCAAATCCCATGCCCATTTCAGTTCGCCTGTTTTGGCATCAAAACCACGAATCACTCCCGAAGGTTCAGCAACTTCCTGATTATCGACCACCCATCCACCAATCACGATAGTATCGTTTGCAACCAGTGGTGCTGACGTTTGAAAATAGAAACCAGGTTTCACATCTCCCATGCCTGTCTTCAAATCAACATAGCCTTGCCGACCAAACTCCTGACAAGGTTGACCTGTTTTAGCATCAAGCTCTAATAAACGTGCATCATTGGTGGTTTGTACAATCCGCTGCTGACATTGTGCCCGATGATTTTCACGGGTTAATGCGACTTGCCCAATTGAACGTTGAGGTGTTGCCACACGTGCATCAAAATATCCCAGTCCTCGACAGCGTTGCCACATAGGTGATCGACCATTGGCATCAAACTTCCAGACTGATTTTCCTGTATCGACATCTAAAGCAGCAATAATGCCGTTACGTGAACAGCTATAGAGCAAGTTGTCGATTTGTAGTGGCGTGTTTTGATCGACCCCAGGACCTTTATCGCCAGTTTGATAGGTCCAAGCAACTTGCAGATTTTTGACATTATCACGGTTAATCAAGGTAAACGGTGAAAATCGGGTTCCTTCATTGGTACGGCCATAGGCTGTCCAGTTTTCAGGCATTCCAAAAGGCGTATGCGCTTGGTAAGACTTGCCATTTGCATATTGGGCATCATGCGGAAAGAAAGCGGCAATCGCCATACCAATGAAAATCACCAGTGAACCTAGACTAAAACCTAGCGTTTTGGCATTGTAATGCTCTTTTCGTAACGCATATAACGCAACGAAAGCCAAGCCCAACGGAACCATGATCCTTGCGAGCATCGGCCAAAACGCAAAACCCCGTTCGTAAATTGCCCAAAGACCAGTCAAAACCAGCGCAATAATCGTTAAATAAAAACCAAGTGCTTTATTTTTATATAATAAAAAGCTACTTGCTAGATAAATTAAACCCAGTAAAAGGTAATAAAACGATCCACCTGCACTAATTAAGCTTATTCCTCCAATGATGAGAAATAAGCTGGTAAATAGCGTGATGAGAATGATTAAAATCCTCATTATTTTCATACTGAAGTGACCTCTTTTTTTGATCTTTTTATTTTTTATAGCATACGTTTAACATAATATGCTTGTCACTTCGTGAAAATTTATTTTACTTTTCACATAAAATAAGAAAAAATGAATTAAACCGTTAACTTATGTCCTTCTCTAATACAATAAAATGGATTAACAAATTTCGATGAAGTTTTTAGTAGATGACTCAACTCCTGCTCAGGCTCATCACGGCTTTCATCCGTCAGCTGAAAGGTTCGATAATGAATTGCCATAGAGCGATGTGCTTGTAAGTCCAAATGTGCATGCAAAGCATCCTGCGGATTCATATGCACATAATGCATCAATTGACGCGGTTCATAAGCTCCGATCGGTAACAAAGCAATCCGTGCATCTCCAAAGCGTTCATGGATTTCCTTAAAATGTGGAGAATAAGCGGTATCTCCTGCAAAGAAACAGTGTCCCTTTTGAGTAATCAGTGAAAATCCGCCCCACAATGCCTTATTTTGATCTCGCAAGCCGCGCCCCGAACCATGTTGTGCAGGGGTGTAGGCAATGGTGACTTCATCATGAAACGGAATCATTTGCCACCAATCCATTTCGATCACATGAAAATCTTTAGAAAGATAATAACGATTGCCCAACCCCGTATAAATCGGCATGGCAAATTTCTGGTGTAACCAGTGTAACGTTGCCAGATCCATGTGGTCATAATGATTATGACTGAGCAACACACCATGAATGGTAGGCAATTGCTCCAGTGCAATGCCTGCTGGACAAACCCGACGAGGACCACGCCCCTGCAACGGACTGGCATATTCACACCAGACTGGATCCGTCAAAAAATTAAAGGGTCCTATTTGAATCAAAACAGTGGCATGTCCTACAAACCAGACTTGCCAATCATCCATATCTGCATTAGGACGATTCTTAGGTAATCCAATTGGTGTATTGATTCTAGACTCATATTCCTGCTGAATATCGACCTGCCATGTAAATGATTCACGCGTGGCAAGCCAACGTAATAATTCTTTTGATCCTTTTGCACCAGAGCGTTTAATCTGATTGTGAAAGTGATTGCTGCTCGCATGTTCTGAATCTGCATACCGAAATGGTGGTTTACTCCATGTATGTGTCCAGCAGGATTGAGTCGGCAATTGATACGTTAATGTCGGCTTCTCTTTCATAGGGTAATTCGGTTATACAGCAATAGTTTAGGGTCGGGTGTTTATTCATCTTAACGATTAAATCAAATTATGCTACTGCTCAATTTATTTGTCTTGTAACCGTCCTTTCATTCGTTGCAACCAGACCTGCTTCGACTGAGGCTTGATAAACAGTGCAACAATTTCAGGGTGAATTTCTCTAGCTTTCATTTCGATACGATTCACACAGATTTCGATATCATCTGAAGTTAAACTATCTTTAAATTCAAGGCTTAATGATGCAATGACCTGATGCGCACCTATTTGCTCAGTTAACACACCATTTGCTGAAAAAACAGCAATATCCTGTTGCGCAATGAGTAAAAGATTTTCGCGAAGCTCTGGATTGGCCGTTTCCCCCATCAGCAAACCTTTGGTCTCACGTGCCAATAAAAAAGCAGAAATCGCCAATACCACACCAATCAGGATAGATGCCACACCATCCAATACGGGCATATTGAAATAATGCGCTGCGGTAATCCCAATTAAAGCAATAAATAGACCAATCAATGCGGCAGAGTCTTCAAATAATACAGTAAAGGTCGTCGGATCTTTACTGCGTCGAAATGCTTCAAAATAACCCAATGAACCCTTTTCTTTACGAAATCCTTTCAGTGCGACTCGCCAGGATATCCCTTCACAAATAATCGCAATGCCAAGCACGATATAATTAATCATGGGCGAAACCATTTCTTCGGGTTGGCGAATATGTTGTATACCTTGATAAATTGAAACGATCGAACCCAATGCAAAAACCAGCAAAGATACAATAAAAGCCCAAAAATAAAGTTCACGGCCATAACCAAAAGGATGGCGAAAATTGGCTGGTTTTTGTGACTGTTTTAATCCATGCAACAATAGAATTTCATTGAGTGTATCCACCACAGAATGTACGGCTTCACTCAGCATCGCCGAACTATTGGTGATATAAGCTGCGACAAATTTAACCAAAGCAATGATGAGATTGCCCAATAACGCCGCATACACCACGATTTTATTTGATTCAGCCATCGCAAAACCCTGTTCTTATTTTTTCATTCATTGTTGTTATAGCGGTACTCGATTTATTTACAAAGACTTTTCCTGTTGTCATTTGTTGTTAAAGGGTCTCTATAACGATCCTTTACCCTGAATATTAGCGTTTAAAATATATCGGTTCTACTTGTTGTTTCTGCTTGCCTGATTTGTGCTTTATACTCAAATCCAATTGTATTGCTCATATTTTTGGATTCATTCGATGGAGTTAAGACATCTTCGATACTTTGTCACTGTTGCTGAAGAATTAAATTTTAGCAAAGCAGCGCTAAAACTGTATACCGCTCAACCCTCGTTAAGCCAACAGATTAAAGATTTAGAAGAATATGTCGGTGTTCAATTATTCAATCGAACCAAACGTAAAGTTGAGCTAACCGAGGAAGGCGCGGCTTTTTTAGAGCAAGCTCGTTTAACTTTGATGCAAGCCGATAAAGCAGTCGCCACAGCAAGACAAATTGCAAAAACAAAACAGCAACGCTTACGCATTGGTTTTGTAGCAACAGCCGAGGTACACATTTTTCCGCAAGTACTGCCACAATTACGTATTCAACACCCCAAACTGATCACTGAGTTCACTTATCTGGATGAACAACAGAATATTCAAGCCCTGATGCAAAATCAGCTCGACATTGCCTTTACGCATCAAAATCTCAATACCGAGACCATTTGCAGTCAAAAAATATTCGATGAAGTTCTAATTTTTGTCTTGCCAAAGAATCATCCATTCGCCAAAGAAAAAGTGATTCCTTCACATGCCTTGGGCTATCTGGATTTTGTATTACCTAGTGCAGAACAATTTCCCAGCTTATATGCACTCATTTGCGAATTTATCCAGCAGCATGATTTTACTCTACATACTCAGGAAATGACTGATGTTTTGATCAAAATCAATCAGCTAAAACACCAGAATTGGTGCACGATTTTACCTGCATATGCAAAGAACATGTTCAGTTCTGATCTTGTGATTGCGACATTGGCGATTGATTTGCCAAAGTTACCCTTATTTATCAATTTTAATTCGCAGCAGACGTCAAACCATACAAAAATATTACTCGAACAGCTATCAAAAGTATTTTGTTCTGAGTAAATCCTGACTAAAGTAAATGATCAGGGCTGCATGATCGATGAATATCACAGGCACAGTCGCCACATCAGTTCTGCGAAATCAATAAACCTAACACTCAAATAAATTAAAACGATTTTTTCAGGAGAAACCTGAGCATGTTATCTGTATTACATGGGTTGAAAACTGGATTACAGGGGCTGAAAAGCGGTATTTATAATCGTCCCCACTTTTTTATTTCGTTATGCATTGGCGTCGTGATTGCCTTAGTGTTAACGTTCAGCACAACTTGGCATTGGTCAACAATCATTTTGTTGAGCTGGAATATTTCTGTCGGCATATATCTCATTCATGCCAAAAAAATGATGTGGCAGGCAGATCATTCTGCCATGCAATCTCAAGCTCAAAAACAGGATGAAAGTAAATGGGTGATCATGCTTTTGGTCATTCTGGCGCTATTGATGTGTCTTATTGCGATTGTCATGCAACTCTCCTCGATCACTAAAAATACGCCTTTTCAATATTGGCACTTGGGTTTATCCATATTAACCATTATTTCGGCATGGCTATTTATGCATACTGCATTTGCTTTGCACTATGCCCATGATTTTTATATGGCGCGTTCTGATGGCAAAGATGACGGTTTAGATTTCCCCAAAACTCAAGATCCGATGTATCCAGATTTCGTTTATTTTAGTTATATCATTGGTACGTCAGCTCAAACCGCTGATGTGTCGATTACCTCCCGCCCCATGCGGCTACTCAATATTTTCCATGCCATGTTGGCCTTTGGCTTTAATACGACCATTTTAGCCATTTGTATTAATATCGCGGCCAGTTTTATATCGGGTTAATAGACGAGTCTAAAACTAGCGCTGGAAAAAATGATTTGAATGTTATGCGTCTATGTTTATTTGAATCAATTGATTCAAATAATGATGTAATCCCGCAATGTCATCAACAATGGTTAAGGGCTGATATTGTTGAAGCACGGTTATATCATGCACGCCATAGCTCACCCCTATACGCGGCATGTCGATATTCATCGCCATTTCAAGATCATAACTACTATCTCCGACCATAATCGCATGTTGAACATCTACGCCTGTAATCGCCAAAATCTCTTCAAGCATTAAGGGATGCGGTTTAGACATAGTTTCACTGGCTGCGCGGGTAATATCAAAGAGCTCATGACTCTGGGTCTGGCTGAGAACACGATCTAACCCACGACGACTTTTACCCGTGGCAACCGCCAGCTTCATGCCCTGATCTCTTAAATCCTGCAAAAGCTCGGCTACACCGTCAAACCAAGCATCATGCTTAGAATTTTGCACATAATGCTCGCCATAACTGACCAAGATATCCTGTTGCAAATGTGGAACTTGCGGAAACAAGGTTTGCATCACCTCAGGCAAACCCAGACCAATAATGCTTTGAGCAGCTTCGTCTGTTAAAGGCTGTTCATATTTTGCTGCGGCAAATTTGAGGCTTTCCACAATTTGCCCCACTGAATTAAATAGTGTGCCATCCCAGTCAAAGATAATCAGTTCTGGTCGATTCATTTTTGCGCTCTCAACTGTGCCACGACACTTTGAATATCTTCAGGCAATGGTGCTTCAATCACAGGATAATCAGGAATTTCCAGACGCATGGCATGTAAACACAAACGTCGCGCTTCTGGGCCCGTGTAAATCGTTTGATGCCCGTATTTATCATCACCCACCAATGGATGACCAATACTCAAACCATGTACCCGAATCTGATGGGTACGCCCAGACAAAGGCGAAGCATAAACCAAAGTGGCTTCCTTAAAGCGCTCTGCAATCACCCATTCGGTTTTACTCGGCTTGCCCTCTTTAGTCACACGGACACGGCGCTCGCCATTGGCCAGTTCATAACGTAACAATGGTGCATCGATCAGCTGCTTATCCAGACTGACCTGACCTTTCACTAAGGCGGCGTAAGTCTTACGAATTTTATGCTCGCGTAATAGATCCTGTAGATGTTTTAAAGTACTGCGTTTTTTACTAATCATGACCAACCCAGAGGTATCTCGGTCAATCCGATGAATCAGTTCCAGATACTTTTTACCTGTTGCGGCACGCATTGCCTCAATCAAACCGTATGCGACACCACTCCCGCCATGCACCGCGATTCCCGCTGGTTTATTCACAACCAATAAGCCTTCATCTTCATAGACCACACGCTTTAATAAGCTTTGTGCCACTTGATCACTCACAGGCGCAGCAGTTTCATCTTTTGGTTCATAACGAATCGGAGCCACACGAATTTGATCACCAATATTAAGCTTGCTTTCTGCCTTAATGCGTTTTTTATTGACCCGCACTTGTCCTTCACGAATCAGCCGATAAATTCGACTTTTCGGCACTCCTTTTAATCGGCTAAATAAAAAATTATCAATACGCTGCCCGGCTTGATGCTCGTCCACGTCAAACCAAGTGACACTTTGCCATTGCTGTGTAGAATTCATACAGTATTTGAAACCCGATTATTTATTAAATTTGAGTGAAAAATAACCACTTAGACAGTTGATTTCACAAGAAACATCTATTTAGCCCATAGGCAGATGCTGCAAGGTTTGATATAGTCAGCGCACGGATACCGCCGTAAGTGAACAAAAACGAAAAATATTTCAATGTTTATGAAATTGATTTTCGTTCAAGATTTCATCAAAATCTCGGAAAGGTCCCAAAAGAATATGCCGACGCCGAAGGCTTATTATATCGGCAAAATGACAAACTGTTGCGTTTAATTATGCTTTTGCATATGCAGTTTGTTGAAAAATATATGTCGCCAACCGTTAATGTTGGTTATTAAACGTAAACTGATGCACATCAGACACGTTGCGTCATCATGACCTTTCAGGCTCAAGCGTTGATGCATTGGAACTGCCGAGCACCGATACGATGATCATTCCGTATCAAGACTTTACAAGATAAGTCTTCAAGCTCCGTGACAGTGAAAGTCATCATCCAATGCACCGCTCACTCGCCAGTGAAAAGTCAGGACTCGCCGTTAATCGAAACGGGATGAATACGCGACTGCTGACATCATCACCAGCATCATTCACCGAAGCTACACGTGAGATCAGGGAATTTAGCAGCCAGAGCAAAAAACTTTTGTGATCTGGGTTAAATAAGATGCATGATGACTGCCGACAGTTGTCCGCTTTATCGATGTTCGCATTTTGTCTGAGTGAGTCACTATTAGGTGTCACACCCATGAAACGTATGTTGATTAATGCAACCCATGCTGAAGAAGTACGCGTTGCACTTATCACTGGTAATCGTCTTTACGATTTTGACTTAGAAAATCGTACCCGCGAACAAAAAAAATCTAACATCTACAAAGGTCATGTGACTCGCGTAGAGCCTTCTCTAGAAGCCGTATTTGTTGAATATGGTGCGCAGCGTCAGGGCTTTTTGTCCATGCGCGAAATCGCCAATACTTACTTTAAGGCTGACCCACGTCAAACTTCAAATATCCGCGAACTGATTACCGAAGGTACTGAGCTTTTGGTACAAGTGGAAAAAGAAGAGCGCGGCAATAAAGGTGCTGCGCTTTCCACCTTTATTTCACTTGCAGGTCGTTATCTGGTCCTCATGCCAAATAATCCTAAAGGTGGCGGTATTAGCCGTCAAATTTCGGGTTCAGTTCGTGAAGAATTGAAAGAAATGTTGGCATCACTCAATATTCCTCGCGGAATGAGCGTGATTGTACGTACTGCGGGGATTGGTCGTTCACAAGAAGAATTACAGCTTGACCTGCAACATTTGCTCGACTTATGGAATCAAATCCAAAACACAGCAAACTCGGGTCCATCTCCGATGTTGGTACATCAAGAAGCTGGCGTAGTGACTCGCGCGATTCGTGATTACTTGCGTGATGATGTCTCTGAAATCCTGATTGATAGCGAACAGGCCTATAACGAAGCTTATAACTTTGTAAAAGCAGTGATGCCGCGTCAATTAGACAAGCTAAAAACCTATACATTAAATGAGCCTTTGTTTGCTCACTTTGGTATTGAAAGTCAAATTCAAACCGCTTATGAACGTGAAGTGAAGCTTCCATCTGGTGGTTCAATTGTGATTGACCAGACTGAAGCATTGGTTTCAATTGATATTAACTCGGCTAAATCAACGCGTGGTCATGATGTTGAAGAAACTGCACTGAATACCAACCTTGAAGCAGCTGAAGAAATTGCACGTCAATTGCGTTTGCGTGATATTGGTGGTTTGGTAGTGATCGATTTCATCGACATGACCAAAGACCGCAACCAGCGTATGGTCGAAGCCAAATTGCGTGAAGCAACCCAAAGTGATCGTGCACGTATCCAGTTTGGTCAGCTTTCACGTTTTGGCTTGATGGAAATGAGCCGCCAGCGTTTACGTCCATCTTTAGAAGAAGCCACAGGTTATGTCTGCCCGCGTTGTCATGGTACAGGCATGGTGCGTGATCTACGTTCTTTATCACTTTCGATTATGCGTAAAGTGGAAGAAATTGCACTACGTGAACGCCATGGTGAAGTACAGGTTGAAGTTCCTGTTGAAATTGCAGCATTTTTGCTGAATGAAAAACGTCATAGTCTGGTGTATTTAGAACAAACTTCAGGTGTTCGTGTCACCGTGTTGCCACACCCTCACTTGGAAACACCTCACTACGAAATTCAGTATAATCCTGAAGGTTTTGCACCTTCTAGCTATGAGCGTACTGAAGCGACACGTTCAAGTGAAAAGGAACTTGGCTACGAGTCATCTGAATGGCATTTAGAAGAAGCAGATCATAGTCATGCTGCTGTACCTGTTCAGTCTGAGCAAAATAAACGTAAAGCTACGGCTCAAACACCTGCGCCAGCAGCACAAACCGCGGTTGCTCCTAAAGCCGCAAGCCCATGCGCATGGTTAGAGAATCTATTTGTACAAAAACAGGCTCAAACCGTTGATCAGTCACGCTCTGCCCAAAATGCAGCATCAGCGATTGAGCAAATGGTGAATGGTGGTGCAGTCAGTCGTGGTCAATTTGGTCAGGTCAACGTTGCTAGTGTGACCGAAACTGTCACTGTTGCAGCATCTGGCAACAATGCGTATATGTCTCAAACGCCTGTAGCTAAACAGGAAGCACGTGACAATACCACTGAACGTGACGAGAAAAATAATCGTCCAAATAACAACAAAAAGCGTAAACACAAAGATCAGCGCGAACGTACCGAGCGTGAACAACCACAACAACGTGAGCCAAATCAAGAGCAACAACCGGCTCAAGTTCATGAAGAAGTGGTCCAACTGTCACGCCATGAGCAACGTGAACTCAAACGTCAGCAAAAGCGTCAGCAGCCACAAGAACAAAACCACTCGCAAAATCAGGCGCAAACTGAAGTACATGCAGAAGAAGCCGTACCACGTCGTGACCGTAACAATCAGCAACGTCCAAATCGCCCACATCGCAACCGTGACCAAAGTGTATTAGACAATGCCCATCAAACGACCAATAAACCTGTAGCCAATGATGCAAAACAGGTCACAGTCGATGTGGTTGATGCGCCACGTAATGAAATGATGACGACAGCACTGGTGATTAATGTCGATCAAGCGCAAAGCGAAATTGTGGCATTGAATCCACAAGTTGAACCACAGGAATCACCAAAACAGGCTGAAAATCCTGTTGCAAATCCAGTTGAAGAAGTCGTTGTAACTGAAGCTCAACTTTCTGAAGCAGCGACTAAATCCACTGAAGTTGCGACCGAGCAAACTCGCTCACAAGTGAAACGTGCTAGCAATGATCCGCGTATGCGTCGTCGTCAGCAACGTGAAGCACAGCAATCTAAAGTAGCAGCACCAAAAGTACAGCCATCACAAATTCCTGAGCTGGCCAACTATACGTTGGGTAGTCTCATTCGCCATATCTATGGTGAAGACTGTACCGTACTGATCGAACAGTTTGGACTTGTGCCAACGTTTAATCGGGCTTTGATCAAGTTTACTGAGCAATATGCCAGTTCACAGGTCGCAGAAGCAAAAACGGTTGAGGAAGACAAAAAACCTGTAACACGTGATGCACAACTTCCAAGCAAGAAAGCGCTTGAAGAAAGTGAAGCAGCGGAGGTGTTACCATTAACGCCACCAGAAACGCCTGCAACGCGTGTAGCCAATGACCCTCGTGAACGTCGTCGTTTAGCGAAACTTGCGGCAGAACAAGCGCATGAGCAAGCCAAACAAGCTCAAGCTGTGCCAAAAGCTGAAACGGGGAATGAACAAGGTGCAGAAATCGAAGCCGTTGCCTCTGAAACCGTAGCGAGTGCAACTGAAGCTCCTGAAACTGTCGTATTGCCTGAGCAATCGCTTGAAACAGCAACTCCTGTTTCTAAGCAAAAAGCGACAGCACCGACAGAAACCGCACAGCCTGAAGTAAAAGCTGAATTAGAAAAAGTTTCGACCGCAGCTCAAACTGAACCTGTGCAAGCTGAATTAAATGAAGTAACTGCTTCAGAGCAAGCATCAGAAGTGAAAGCCAATGATGAAACAACTGAAAAATCAGCCACTCAAGAGACTGCTGCTGATGCGGATAAACCAAGTCGTCCGCGTCGTCCACGTGGTCGTCCGCCGAAAAAGGCCAGCACAACTACGGAATAATTTGCACAATTGCATGTAAGTTATGAAAGCCTAGTCATTTCGGTGACTAGGTTTTTTTTGATACTTTATGTCAGATTAGGTTGATTGCACTAGTGCAAAACCTTTAAAACAACTTCTGCGTCATTTTAATGTCTACGTCGTCGTAGCCCGTAGTCATAAAACTGTATTGGATAGATCGAAAAATAATAGGATGTATATGAGCCAGACTGCACAACCCGATATCATTACGCTTGCTAATGTTGCTTCACGCCTCCCTGCTTTTTTGCCCAAAGTGCCGCACATTCTTGCAGGTCTTAAGCAAGCCTATTTGCGTACATCATCTACACCAGCAGGTTTGGGTATTGCCTTTGAAAAAGCAGTCAAACGTAATCCTCAAGGTGATGCTTTATTATTTGAAGATGAGCGCTACAGCTATCAAGATTTAAATGAATGGGCCAACCAGATTGCACACTATTATCTTTCGATAGGTGCGCGTAAGGGTGATGTTATTGCGGTGATGCTGGAAAATCGTTCCGAGCTGATCGCAACAGTTATTGGTCTGGCTAAAATTGGTGTCACCAGTGCATTGGTCAATACCTCTCAAACAGGTAAGGTACTCACGCATAGTATCAATCTGGTCAATCCAATTGCGCTGATTTTGGGCGAGGAAGTTCAATCCTGTATTGATGACATTCGTGCCGATATCAAACTTGCTGAAGATCGCTTTCATTGGTTTGCAGATCAGGCCACACGTCAAAATGTGGGTTCTGCTCCAGCTGGTTATGTCAATCTGGCAGAAAAAATTGATCATTTTGCAAAATTCAATCCAGCGACCACCCATACTGTTCAGGGTAAGGATGGATTGTTTTATATCTATACCTCAGGCACTACAGGATTACCTAAAGCGGTGATTTTCACCCATAGTCGCTGGACACTGGCGTATGGAACTTATGGGCATATCCTTGATTTAAAACCTGATGATGTCATGTATGTTACCCTACCGCTTTACCATGCAACGGGTATTGTGGTGTGTTGGTGTGGCGTGATTGCGGGGAGTGCTACGCTTGCTATTCGTCGTAAATATTCGACCAGTGCCTTCTGGAAAGATGTACAAAAATTTAATGCCTCTGCGATTGGCTATGTAGGCGAGCTGTGCCGCTATCTTATGGATGCACCACCCTCAGAAATTGACCGTGCCCATCGTGTGACGAAAATGATTGGTAATGGCATGCGTCCTAATATCTGGGACAAATTCAAACAACGTTTTGGGGTAAAAGAAGTCTTAGAGCTCTATGCGTCGAGTGAAGGCAATGTCGGTTTTAGCAATATTTTCAACTTTGACAATACTGTTGGCTTCTCTCCGACTCCTTATGCAATTGTGCAATATGACAAAGAAAAAGGGGAAGTCATTCGCGATCAAAAAGGTCACTGTATCAAAGTTGAAACAGGCGATGTTGGACTGCTCATTGGTAAAATTACTCGTCGCTCACCCTTCGATGGTTACACCGATCCTGAGAAAAATAAGTCTGTGATCTTAAAAGATGTGTTTAAAAAAGGTGACTCTTACTTTAATACTGGGGACTTGGTCCGTGACATTGGCTTTCGCCATGCACAGTTTGTCGATCGTCTGGGTGATACTTTCCGCTGGAAAGGTGAAAACGTATCGACCACTGAAGTTGAAAATATGATTTGCGACTATGACAAAATCGCAGAAGCAGTGGTCTATGGTGTTGAAATTCCAAATACCAATGGTCGAGCAGGTATGGCGGCTATCACACTGAGCGATGGCGCAGAATTAAATGAGCAGGATTTGACCGAAATGGTCAATCAGTTCAAAAAGAATTTGCCAGCCTATGCTATCCCTGTATTTTTACGTGTTCAAGCAGTGGTAGAAACCACTGGAACCTTTAAATATCAGAAAAATAAACTCAAGGAACAGGCATTTGATCCGAGTCAAACCGATGAGCGTTTACTGGTACTGTTACCAAATGCAGAAGCCTATTGTGATGTAACTGCTGAGATTTTTGAGAACATTCAGGCGTATAAATACCGTTTCTAGCATATTTTTTGACTAAACAAGAGAAAATCGTGCTTTTTATAAACAGTTATTCGATTGTTTTTCAATTTTCTCTTGTGTTAGTTGAAGATCTTGCTAAAATACGCTCCATCAAAACGATACAGTGTTAGAAAGTTTACTTTCCTCTGAATCCAGTCGAGTTTGAACAATTTTTGAAATTAATTTTTCTTTTTGCGTTCGGGTAAATCCTTAAAGCAATATTTTAAGTTTACTTATCCTCACTCAGGGTCGTTAGCTCAGTTGGTAGAGCAGCGGACTTTTAATCCGTTGGTCCCGCGTTCGAGTCGCGGACGACCCACCAGATTCTAAAAAGCCTCAACACATCATGTTGAGGCTTTTTTTATGGATACTTTATTTTTCAGCATGAATATTTCATGACATTCAATACGATCTAAAATCTAAATATTCGATTAATTTTATAAAAAATACCTGTTTTTACGATTTAAATAAATGCGTTATCTTGGTTCTCACATTAAGAGCTTTCTCATACCATTAAGAGGATCAAGACAATGAGTTTAATCAATACTGAAATCAAACCCTTTCAAGCTACTGCTTACCAAAATGGTCAATTTATTGATATTTCTGACGCTGATCTAAAAGGAAAATGGTCTGTAGTATTTTTCTATCCTGCTGACTTTACCTTTGTGTGCCCCACTGAACTTGAAGACCTTGCCGATCAATATGCAGAATTTCAGAAGCTAGGTGTTGAGATCTATTCTGTTTCTACAGATACTCACTTCACGCATAAAGCATGGCATGATACATCAGATGCGATTGGTAAAATCCAGTACGCCATGATTGGCGATCCGACTTGGACCATTTCTAAAAACTTTGAAGTTTTAATCGAAGCTGAAGGTCTGGCTGATCGAGGAACCTTTGTAATTGATCCAGAAGGTAAAATCCAAATCGTAGAGATCAATGCAGGGGGTATTGGTCGTGATGCTCAGGAATTACTACGCAAAGTCAAAGCAGCCGTTTATGTCTATAATCACCCGGGTGAAGTCTGCCCTGCCAAGTGGAAAGAAGGTGATGCAACGCTTGCGCCATCCATTGATCTGGTGGGTAAAATCTAAACCTGAGCCATCACATCACTGAATAGAGCTCGATCATTTTGTAGACCACGTCCTAACATGGAGGTGGTCTTGTTTTAAGACTCTAAGCAACACTGCTGCTTCAACACAGGAATCAGCCAACTCATAAACACATCCAGACGACGAGGTATATACTGACGATTAGGATACAGCACATTTAAAGGTAAGGCAGGACAAGTGTAATCACTTAAAATTTCTATCAATCTGCCCTGTTCCAGATCCTGACGCACATCATAATAAGGAATTTGAATAATTCCGAGTCCAGAACGTGCTGCCTGAATATAAGCCTCAGTATTATTGACACTTAATTGAGCCATTAATTTGACCCGCTCTTGCCCGTAAAAGAAGACACCCTGTTGCTCGCCTACGCCACTCGGGTAATTAATCATAATATGATTTTGTAAATCCTCTAATGTTTGCGGAACACCACAGCGCTGTAAATAAGTTGGACTGGCACAATTCACCATTGCTAACAACCCGACAGACTTGGCAATCAGACTGCTATTTTCAAGTGCTCCGACACGCACCACACAATCAACTTCTTGTTCGACCAGATTGGTTAAATGATCTGAACTATGCAGTTGAATTTTGATATCAGGATATTGTTGAAAAAAATCAGACAATGCAGGCACCACGATTTGATGCGAAATACGGCCCGGCATATCCACTTTTAAAATCCCCTGATAATCCTGATGATGAGTCTGAATCATCTGTCCAAGCAGTTGATAATCCATGAGAAGATTTTGACAATCGGGCAAAATTCGTTTTCCATCCTGAGTCAGACTCACCCGTCGTGTGGTTCGTTGAAATAATCGGACTTTGTAAAATGACTCCAAACTTTGAATGGCTGAAGTCACCGTAGATCGGGGTAAGTCCAACCGTAATGCCGCTTCACTAAAACTTTCTCTTTTGGCAACTTCTACAAAGATTTCAAATTGCTGTAAACGATCCATCTGATTGTTCGTGATTTCTGAATAGTGAAACTAAATTAGCATAATTGATGGTTACATGATTCAGAACTAGACTAATAAACATCCAAAAATAGTTCCATTAAAAGGAAAGAACATCATGGCGGCACAAACGTTAAAAGATAAAGTGGTTTTAATTACAGGCGGTGCGAAAAATTTAGGCGGACTAATCTCGCGTAAATTTGCAGAACAAGGAGCCAAACTGGCCATTCATTACAACAGTGAATCGAGCAAAGCTGATGCAGAAAAAACCTTGGCTGAGGTGAAAGCTTTAGGTATCGATGCAATTCTGCTACAAGCAGATCTCAGTTCAATTGATCGGATTGAAGAACTTTTTGTCAAAACTAAACAACATTTTGGTGGAATAGATATTGCCATTAATACTGTAGGCCGAGTTCTTAAAAAACCGATTGTGGATACCACCGAAGCTGAATTCGATTCGATGAGCGACATCAACTCCAAAATTGCCTATTTCTTTATTCAATCGGCAGGTCGTCATCTCAATGATGGTGGCAAAATTTGTACCATTGTGACCTCATTACTCGCAGCATATACAGGGCTTTATTCGACGTATGAGGGCTTAAAAGCACCAGTTGAACATTATACTCGCGCTGCATCTAAAGAGTTTGGTGAACGCGGTATTTCAGTGACTGCGGTGGCACCGGGTCCCATGGATACACCATTTTTCTATGGTCAGGAAGCACCAGAAGCCGTGGCTTATCATAAATCGGCTTCTGCGCTTGGCGGGCTTACCAAAATTGAAGATATCGAACCTTTAGTACGTTTTCTGGTGACAGAAGGCTGGTGGATTACAGGTCAAACGATTTTTGCCAACGGTGGTTATACCACACGTTAATCAAACTATCTTTTATAGGCTGAGGGCCCTCTTTCCTCAGCTTTTTTTTATGGTTGTAGAGCGATGCGATTCTGTTGATTATGCACAACGTTAAAATGATAAGTAGTTTGCAACATATTCAATGTTCTGGATAAGTCCTGAGTAGAATACGCACCAGAAACCAGAATTTTTTCCAGACTAGGGTCAATATCAATTTGTTGTTGATGATAGCGGGATAACTCAGTGATAAATTGTTTTAACGACATACTATGTACCACCAAAAGCTGCTGTCGCCAGAGTAGTGGCATATCACTATAATTTTCGTGATAGATCTGTTGTGCATCAAATCTCACGGTATGCTGTGCAGCAATATCCTGATAATCGGTAGCATAACGTGGTTGGGTACGTACAATACCCTGTTTGACGATCAGTTCAGTCTGGGTTGTTAAATGGCGCACATTAAACACCGTTCCCAGTGCCAATAAATCTCCATCTGCGGTATGTACCGTAAATGGTCGCTGCTGAATATCCTGATGTGTTTCAATATAAATTTCACCACGAGCAAGCTCAATACGGCGTTGATTGGCATTGTATTTCACACGAATCTTACTCTGACTATTTAGCCAAACTTGGCTGCCATCAGCCAAACTGAGCTGTTGCTGCTCTCCTATTTGCGTCTTATAAATATCAACCGAGTCAAAACAGAATAGATCAGGTGCATAGTCTTGTTGACGAATTCCCTGCACCGCATAAAGCGCAATGCATAGCGCAAACAAAATGAGGCTAAATTTAGTCGCAAATTGTGGTTTTGACTTGAGTTGCTGCATGGTTTGAGCCATGACCGTCTTGGGAACTAGACCTAATTTTTCATCAAACATGATGACATTTGCCCAGACCTCTTGATGCAATACGTCAGCAGCTAGCCATTGATCAAAGCATGTTTTTTGCTTTGCATCCAAAGCCTGTTCCTGCATCTGCATATACCATTCAGCAGCTTCACGATAGGCACGCTGTCTAGCACGATCTATTTTAGTCTTTAAAGGGATATTCATATAACAGCCAAAATATTAAAACTGGCATCATTCCATCGCCATAAAGCAAGCTGCCATGGCATGGGTTAAATCACGCTTAATCGTTGAAATTGAGATATCAAGTTGTTGTGCAATTTGGGCATAATTTAAACCCTGTAATTGTGACAGCATAAACACCTGCTTCTGCCGTTCTGGTAGTGCGTCGATAATGTCACATAACTCACATAAGGTTTCGATCCATAACATCTGCTCTTCTAGAGAAATGCTATGTTCAGGATAAGCGTCGGCTAAAGCACTCAAATAGGCTTGTTCAATTTTTTTGCGTCGATACAAATTAAACATCAAGCTTTTGGCGATAGTCGTCAGTAACGCCCGAGGCTCATAATAATAATAGTCAGCGTAACGGCTCATAATTTTGACAAAAGTATCCTGAGTCAAATCGGCTGCATCACAGTGATTACTCATTTTTTTACACAGCCAAGCATATAACCATGATTGATGTTCGCGATATAAACCATCAATGTGTTGATTGACTTGTTGTTTTGTCAAAATCTGATCGGAAAGCATCTTGCTAAACCAAAGAGAAAATAATAATAATTATCGATACTATGTGACGTTTTGTAAATAACTTAATCTTTATAATTTTTAAAACTATAAATTTCATAAAGTTAATCAAAATAAAAAAATAAATAACGAATCTATGAGCTGTTTTTGATTCTCAGGTGATAAGGCTATAAGCAGAACATCTTTTGATCACAGACAATTTTTATGGGGAATCTTCATGTCAGCAGTATCTACTACACTTTTTCGATTTAAAAGTCCTTTAACCATCGCCATCCATTCGATCATGCTAGGCACCTTATTCAGTAGTTTTTCAACAATCTCTTTAGCCGCAGAAACAACCCCTGTTTTATCTAAGACTCAGTCTGTTCAAATTCGCGCAGGGAATCTAGATCAAGCTCTGGCACTATTTGCAGGCCAAACCAATTCAGAACTTTCTTATGATCCAATATTGGTCGCAGGTAAAAAGACACAAGGCTTAAATGGTCAATATACATTTGAACAAGGGATTACCCAATTATTAAAAGGAACTGGCTTAACTTTAGTGAAGCGTCAGGATGGTACGTGGGGCATCATTAATTCAAAAACTCAACCGCGTGAAGTGGGTCAGTTACAGTCGATTCATTCAACTGCAACACAGCAAGGTCAGAGATCTAATTCTGCACAGCTTCCACTGATAACAGTGACAGCAGACAATCCAACTTATACCTCACGTAAATCCACCAGTGCGACCAAGCTCAATCTGTCCCAGAAAGAAACGCCTCAATCTATTTCAGTCATTACCAGTCAACAGATACAAGACCAACATCTGACCTCGCTTGAAGATGTCATGGATCAAACGCCAGGTATTTCAGCCTTCAAACAAGGACAACGCGCCGCAGGCTATCGTACCTTTAGTGCTCGTGGTTTTTCCATTTCAAACTATTTACGCGATGGTATTCCCACGTCTTATGGGGCAACTTATGGCAAGGATATTGCCGCATTAGAAAATTCGGCAATCTATGAAAAAATTGAAGTCATTCGTGGTTCAACAGGATTAACCACTGGCTCAGGAAATCCAGCCGCCAGTATTAATTTAGTCCGGAAAAGACCAACTGATGATCTAAAAGGCTCTGTCCAAGTTTCAGCAGGGTTGTGGAACAATTATAGCAGCACAGTAGACGTATCAGGCCCACTGGATCAATCAGGTGATCTTAAAGGAAGAATGGTCATGTCCGCTCAGGAGGGAGACAACTGGCAAGATCGCTATGATTTTTCCGACAAACTCATATATGGTGCATTGGATTATGATGTCAGCGATAAAACGGTACTGACCAGTGCGTTAACTTATGAAAAAACACGTGCCAATGACGCAACAGCACAAGGTTTCCCTTTTTATACCCGAACCCAGACGGGTGTAATTAATTCAGTACAGACCATCTTTGACCGAAAGGATAATCCTGCAACAGATTTCGCCTATTCAGATACGGAACGTCTAAATATACTGGCAGGTGTCGAACACCAGTTTAATGACAACTGGAAAGGCGTTGCAAATTATAGCTACTCTGACTCGGAAATGGATCGTGTGGTGGGTGTGGCAGGTTCAACTTTCTTTGATCCAGACAAGGATCGAATGTCTATTGTCTATGGTCGTATTTATACTGCCCCTAAAGTCCATTCTTTAGACTTGTATACAACAGGGAAATTTACAGCATTCGACCATGAACATACGCTTTCATTTGGTGTAAATGGCTACACCCTCACAGATAAAAACTTATTTAAACTGGCTCGTAATGGCGTTGCATCCATTTCAAACTGGAATGGACAACCGATTAGTTACGGAGATATTCCATCCAAAGACTTGGCAACTGATGTTGACTCGAAACAACTGGGTATTTTTGGCGCGGCAAATCTGCAACTACTTGACCCGCTAAAATTAGTTTTAGGTAGCCGTTTGAGTTATTGGGAGCGTGACAATGGCCCAGAGAACAAACAAAAAGAAAATGGCGTGTTCACCCCTTATGCAGGTTTAATCTACGACATTAATCATTATCTATCTGCGTATGCCAGTTATACTTCGATTTTTAACCCATCATCACGCAAAGATATTGACAATAATTACCTCGATCCAGAACAAGGAAATACCTCTGAATTCGGTTTAAAATCTGAATTTTACGATGGTCTACTGAATACCAGTCTGGCTTATTTTATCTCAAAAATGGATACCTCGGTGGTTGGTGGTACTCAAGCAGATGGCTCGACCTATTATGTTCAAGCCAACGACACGAAAACCAAAGGCTGGGAATTGACCGTTGCAGGTGAAATCCTACCAAACTGGAATATTCAGGCAGGCTATACTTATACGGATGCCAAAGACAATAATGGTATTCGCTTAAATGCAGCAGAAATTCCTAAACAATTATTCAAATTATTTACCAGTTATAAAATTAATCAATTGACTGTCGGTGCTGGTGTGAATTGGCAAAGTGAAATATACAGTCAAGTTGCAAATCTAAAACCTTTGCAGCTACAGGAAGATCGACAAAAATCGTATGCACTGGTGAATGCGATGGCAAAATATCAAATTAATAAAGATATGGACGTTCGTATCAATTTGACCAATCTATTTGATAAAGAATATAAACAAAGCGTTTATAACGTCTATGGCGATCCAAGAAACTTTACCGCAACATTCACCTATAAATTCTAAATAATCAAAATGAGAGCACCCCCAATCAGAATGAATTTCACTGATTTTGGGGCGCTCTTTATTTTCAGGATCTGTGTTTTTTATTGCAAGATTACAAAAAAGCATCAAGTACCGAGTTTAAGAACAAATGTCCCTGTTCCGTACAGGCAATACGTTCAGAATCAGCGACAAGTAATTTTTTCTGACGCAAACCATTTAGGGCAGGTTCTATTTCAGACAGGGATAAACCTGTGCGCTGTTCATAAAAATAGGTTGGCACACCCTCATTTAGACGTAACGCGTTCATCATAAATTCAAATGGCAATTCATCTACCTCAATCCGTTTCCATTGACCATGTTCAGCGGGTACTTTGGCGAGATAATCCTTAGGCAATCGGGTTTTTTGAAAACGATAAATGCCGTCAGATTGAGTCACTTTACCGTGCGCTCCTGCCCCGATCGCCAGATAATCGCCAAATTGCCAGTAATTTAAATTATGGGCAGACGGTCGCTCTTTACGCCATGCCGAAACCTCATAATTGATAAAGCCCTGTGCTTTTAAATATTGCTCGCCTTGTAATTGAATCTGTTCAAGGGTTTCATCCTGTGGCAAGACAGGTTGTGTTCTGAAAAATACGGTATTCGGTTCAATCGTGAGTTGATACCAACTGATATGCGTTGCGCCATGTTCAGTTGCAATCTTTAAATCAAGTAATGCCTGCTCTAAAGTTTGCTCAGGTAAGCCATGCATTAAATCAACATTAACACGCTCAAAACCTGCCTGTTTTGCCAGTTGAATCGCCTCAATCGCATTGGCAGAACTATGAATACGTCCCAATCGTTGTAAATGCTCCTGATTGAAACTTTGCACCCCAATTGACAAGCGATTAATCCCAGATTTTAAATAATCAGCAAAAGGATCATGTTCCACTGTTCCCGGATTAGCTTCCAAGGTAATTTCACAGCCTTGTTCAAACTCAAGCAAAGATCGTAATTGTGTAAATAACCATTGATAACCTTGTGCCGAAATCAGCGAAGGCGTTCCTCCACCGATGAACACACTGTGAATTTTACGTCCTTGAGCAAAATCAAGCTGTGTTTGAAAATCAGCCACTAATGCCTTTAAGTATTGTTGTTCAAGTTCCAATGACAATGCACCGTTGGGTACAGCATGCGAATTGAAGTCACAGTAAGGACATTTACGCACACACCACGGCATATGAATATATAAAGAAAGTGGAATTTGGGTAGGATCAAGTAAACCAGTCAAGAACAACGCTCAGGCAATACAACTGCATTAGTGTAACATGACTACCGCAATTCGTTGTGCCGAAGCGCGTTGAATTGCTTTAGACTGAAGTGAAATGAAGAATAATGACATGGAAAAACAATGCTCAAAATTAGTTCACAGTTGCTATTCTTTTTACCTCTAGCGCTAGGGATTGGCGTTGCGATGGCGATTCAAACGGCATTAAACACGCAGTTACGTAGTTATCTACATTCACCTTTACAAGCTGCTTTTTTATCTTTTTTAGTCGGTACAATTTTATTGGCGCTGATGGTTTTATTACAAAATCAGCCTAAACCTTCATTGCAACAACTCAGCCAAATCCCATGGTTTTTGTGGCTTGGTGGTTTTTTAGGGGTTTATGCGATTAGCCTGAGCATTTATACTGCACCCAAATTGGGTTTTCTCACATTATCTGGATTGATTATTTTTGGCCAACTGGCAATGTCATTATTGTTAGATCATTTTGGCTGGCTCGGGACAGAGAAAATGCCTGTCAATTGGCAACGCCTACTTGGGGCGATCATCATTTTCGTTGGAGTCTTGTTGACCTTACAACGATAATTTTCTTTTATAGATGAGTATTTTTTGTGTCAAATGTCGCGGGTTTCCGCTTTGAATTAAAACAATTGTTTCACTTAATGTGGCCGATTCTGATCACACAATTTGCCCAAGCAGGACTTGGTCTTATTGATACGATTATGGCAGGACATTTGTCTGCCAATGACTTAGCAGCCATTGCTGTAGGTGTCGGTTTATGGATGCCTGTCATGCTGCTGTTTAGTGCAATCATGATTGCCACCACACCATTAGTTGCAGAAGCCAAAGGGGCAAGAACGCCAGAAAATATTCCTGTGATTGTCAGGCAATCTTTGTGGGTCGCGTTTATTCTGGGCGTAATCGCCATGCTGATTTTACAGATCATGCCATTTTTGTTGCCATTACTCGGTGTGCCAGAAAGCTTGCAAGCGAAAGCAGGATTATTTTTACATGCCATTGGTTTTGGTATGCCTGCGGTAACCATGTATGCCGCATTACGCGGTTATTCTGAAGCTTTAGGTTATCCGCGCCCTGTGACGGTCATTAGCTTATTGGCGCTCGTAGTGTTGATTCCACTCAATTATCTGTTTATGTATGGAATCGGTCCTATTCCACACTTAGGGAGTGCAGGCTGTGGTTTTGCAACCGCAACGCTACAGTGGCTGATGTTTATAACTTTGGCCAATTATATTTATCGCGCCAAAGCTTATCGATCTACTCAAGTGTTTTCACATTGGGAAAAAATCAATCCTGTTTTAGTGAAACGAATTTTAAAACTGGGGCTTCCTATTGGATTGGCTGTATTTTTTGAAGTCAGTATTTTTAGTACAGGTGCAATTGTTTTAAGTCCACTCGGCGATACGCTGGTTGCTGCACATCAAATCGCGATGTCAGTCACCTCACAACTCTTTATGATCCCAATGTCACTCGCAATTGCACTGACCATTCGGGTGGGGATGTATTATGGGGAAAAAAACTGGGTAGCCATGCGTCATGTACAAAAACTGGGTTTAGCAACTGCGACTTTTTTTGCGATTTGCACCATGAGTTTAATATGGTTTGCCCGTCCACAAATTGTGGCCATTTATACTCAGGATCCTGCGGTATTTAACGTGGCTTTATATTTGTTATTGTTTGCAATGGCATATCAATTGATGGATGCATGGCAAGTAGGTGCGGCAGGCTGTCTGCGTGGCATGCAAGATACCAAAGGCCCGATGTGGATTACGTTGATTGCTTATTGGGTGATTGCATTTCCAGTCGGGATTTATCTGGCACGGGTTGCAAAGATGGGGCCTGCTGGAGTTTGGCTCGGACTTATTATTGGTCTCAGCATTGCTTGCGTTCTACTTTTGGCGCGGTTGTATAGCAATAATCGTAAACTTGCGGCACAACCATAGACTTGTTTCATCAGTCCCTTTTTCTTTTCCCTATATGAGAAAAATAAACAGGGTTTGAACAATGATGAAAGAAATCTGATCATCCAATATGTTTGATTTAAAAGAAAATGCCAATCGGATTTGATTGGCATTTTTATTACCTATTTTTTTATCAGGCTGACTTGGCTTTCGGACTGGCACCAATTTGCCAGACAAAAGGAAGTTCGGTTTGATTCACGATCCAGTCACCAATGACTTTTTCTTTATAAATAAGTGGATTATGTGAAGACACCGTTCGAGCATTACGCCAGAAACGATCGAGTTGCTTGGCTGTACTACTCGCAGAGGCACTGAGCGCGTTAAACAATTTAGTCGTAAGCTCTAGAACTAAATCAGCAATGACCACTTGCCCTTGTGCAGACTCCAATTCAGCATCAATGTTGGCCAGACGTTCTTTTTCATCAGATTCGGCAAAATGACTGAGATAAGCCCGTTGTAATGCTTCGGCTGTAGCTTGCGTAATTGCCTCACTAGCATAAGCCTGTGCAGATGCTTTTCCAATCACTTGTAGTACTTGTGGATCGTGTCGTGCCAGATCAGTATTGGCATGACTAAAAATACGTTTACGCTCACGAACTTCCTGACTAAAGGTGTCTACCGCAGCCTGAGCAATCCCCGACAACGTTGCCAGATGCACCACCTGATAAAAAGCGGTTTGATATTTAAAACGCTGATCAAAGGGAATAATATGTGCAGCAGGCAGTTCTACTTGTTCCAAACGGAGTGTTCCACTTCCTGTGGTTTTTTGACCGAAGCCATCCCAATCATCATCAACCTGAACCCCTGAAGCATGCCGATCAATCGCGGCAATCACATGCTGCTGACTGACTTCATCGTAGGCAAATAAATCGATCCAGTCTGCAAAAATACTGCCAGTTGAATAGTATTTTTCTCCATTGACCAGCAACTTACCTGTTGCTTCATCTTGCGTAATTCTCGTATTTACATCGCCAATCTGGACAGAACCCACTTCTGTCCATGCATTGCCAAAAATATCACCCGATACAAACCGTTCAAACCAGTCATTTTGTGGCTGCGTGCTATGTGCAACTAAACGATCTTCTACAAAAGCAAAGTGGCCACGTAATGCCTGTACGATATTAGAATCGGCTTGAGCTAATTCAGTCAATAATTGAAATAGCTGTGGCAATGACACACCTGCCCCGCCATAGGCAACAGGAACACGTAATGCACCGAAACCCGCCTGTTTTAACCATTGAATTTGCTCATAAGGCAACTGACGGCGTTGTTCACGTTCTAAGGCACCTGCTTCAATTTTGTTAAAAATAGGGCGGTACTTTGCAGCGACCGCCTCATAATCTGCGCCCAAAGAAAGCTGATCTTTAATTTGCTCAAACTGACTCATCTTTTTATCCTCATTTTGTTTTTTGTTATAGACTTCTTTCATAAGTCCCTTTTTTTCTGCCTATAGGAGAAAAATAAAGAAGAGGTAAATAATAATGAAAGAAGTCCTATATTCAAGTCCTTAACTCCACGCATGACGCGGAGGCTGAACACCATTAAGGTAGTAATTTCCAACAATGTGATATTTCCAGCGCACAGGATCATGTAACGTATGGGTACGTGCATTGCGCCAATGTCGATCCAGATTGAGCTCAGACAAAGTTGAGCGCGTGCCTGACAATTCAAATAGCTTATTCGCTGCGAGTATTGCCACTTCAGTGGTCAACACTTTTGCTTCTGCAACCAGTAAAGTCGCCTGAGAAACATGCTGTTCTGTCGGCTCATCAATCGCCAGATCAATCTGGTCGGCAGCCAAATCCAATACCGCTTCTGCTGCACGAAGTTTAATTTTTAAGTCACCAATACTGGCAATGGTATAGGGATCATCGGTCGCACGTTCCAAACCTGAATCAATCCACGGACGACTGTATTTTTTTACGTATTGAATGGTTTCTTCAATCGCACCACGCGCAATCCCAGCGTCTACCGCCGCCTGTATGAACTGGGAAATTGCGCCTGCTGCGGTCGGTCGTTCAAAGGCTTGATAAATCGGAACGACATATTCCTCACGTACAGGAACTTTTTTCAATTCAACACTACCACTGGCAGTGGTACGTTGCCCAAATCCAGACCAGTCATTAATAACATTCACCCCTTCGGTTTCACGTGGGACTAAAGCAGCAAAGGGCTGACCTGATTCATTAATCGCTACAATCGGAATCCAGTGCGCTAACAATGCGCCTGTGGCAAAAAACTTTTGTCCATTGATTTCATATCCTGATGCGGTTTTATGAATCGTGGTGGTCAAATCTGCGACCGTTTTACTGCCTTTTTCTGAAAAAGCATTACCAAAACGAATACCTTTGAGCACCAGATCAAAGAAAAAACGTTGCTGCTCCAAGCTGGCATCCAGACGTAAATGCTCTAAAAATGCCCAGTGGTTTTGTGGTAATTGTCCCAGTGAAGAATCGACACTAGAAATGGTTTTGACCACTTCCGCCAAAGTACGATATTTAACTTGTGCGCCACCAAAGGCTTTAGGAATGGTAATTCCCCATAAACCACTTTGTGAATATTGCTGAATTTCATTAATAGGCAAACGGCGTTCTTGATCACGCAGGGAAGCTTCTTTGGCAAATTCGTGAGCCAATTGCTTGGCAACCTGAATTGCTTCGGCATCGTTTTGAATAATATGTGCATTTTGTGGTTGTTCAAACACCTGTAATGGCACAGAATTTGCTCGATGAGCATAAGAAGTATGGGAAGAAACCGCTGTATTTAGTTGGCTCATAGTGGAAAATCTCTTCAGTGTTTTTTAGGCTATGCAAATCAACATAGCACCAAAAAAATGAAGCTGTTATAGTGATTAACGCATTGTTTATGAAATGGTTTTTGCAATACTTTGCATAAAAAATGCAATATATTTAAACCCTTGTTTTTAGAATTGATTCTAATTTATTAACAATTTGAAGTAGGCAATTTAGACTTTGTCACCTATGATCAAGACTGAATCCAGCGCGGATAAAAGGTAAAATAGAGATGGCTAAAAATACGAGTTCTCCAGGTCGACGTTTTATGAAACTTGCGGGAATGACTGCCAGTATCGCGACTAAAACAGTCTCAAGCTCGATTCGAAATTTAACCGCGGATGATGAACAAAAACTTGCGGCGAAAACCAAACTTTTTCAGGATATTGGCGTTCAAATTGCAGATACTTTGGGCGAAATGAAAGGCGCAGTCATGAAAGTTGGACAAATCGCCTCGCAATATAAAGACATTTTTCCACCAGAAGTCGCCAAAGCCATTGCCAAACTGCAACGCCAAGCACCTGCTGTTCCATTTAGCGCGATTCAGCAACAAGTTGAAAAAGAATTAGGACAACCTTTACTGACCATTTTTCAATCTTTTGAACAACAACCCTTTGCCGCTGCATCTATTGGACAGGTTCATCGTGCTGTTTTACCCAATGGACAAGAGGTGGTGGTCAAAGTGCAATATCCGGGCGTAGATGAAGCCTGCGAGAGTGATCTCAAACAAGTCCGTTTAGCTTTGCGCTTGATGGGTGTGATCAAGATTGATAAGAAACTTCAGGATAAACTTTTTGCAGAAATTCAGGACAGTCTATCTGATGAATTGAATTATGAAATTGAAGCGCAAAACCTTGAGGTTTTTAAAACGTTCCATGAACAACTAGATGATAAAATCATTATTCCAACGGTATATAAAAACTATTCTTCACGGCGTATTTTAACTTTAAGTCTAGAGCGTGGAGAGTCGATTGAAACAGCCAGTACATGGCCTATTGAGATTCGTAATGAAATTGGTCGCCGTCTAATACGCGCTTTAGGTCAGGAAATCTTTTATTTAAAACGCTTCCATTGTGATCCACATCCGGGAAATTTTGCTTTTCGTAAAGATGGCAGTGTGATTATCTATGATTTTGGCGGCGTAAAAACATTAAGTACCGAGGTGATTGAACACTTTAAACATTTGGTACAAGCTGCCCGCCAACAAGATGTTGCAGCAATCGAAAATCATCTGGATGCTTTACATTCGCTTTCAGAGAAAGGATTATTTCCCCAAGCGCTTTATTTAGAATGGCTTGAAGTATTATTACGCCCACTCACCACCCAATATGATTTCGCTCAAAATTCTGCACATCATGATGGCGTTATTTTAGTGAAAAAATCCTTGAAATACTGGGATGTGTTTAAGCCATCACCAGATACGCTGATGGTGAATCGAACTATTTCAGGACATTACTGGAATCTGATTCATTTAAAAGTCGATGATAATCTGAATGATTTATTTGAAGAACTTGTTCCTCACTAACTGAGAAAACAGTCAGGATATTGACGATCCAGTTCCTTATTTGACTTATTAAATGAAATATTATAACATAACTAAAAATAACTCAATTGGAGGGTTTCCCATGCGTAACGGTATACATCCTGACTATCAACAAGTGCTCTTTCATGACACCAATGCAGATGCCTATTTTGTGATTGGTAGCACTATCCAAACCAAGCAAACACGTGAATATGAAGGTAAGACTTATCCCTATGTGACTTTGGATATTTCCAGTGCATCTCATCCGTTTTATACAGGTGAAGTCCGTCAAGCCAGTAATGAAGGTCGTGTCGCAAGCTTTAACAAACGTTTTTCACGTTTTAAGCGTTAATCTTGCCTTAAGTTTTTAGTTTTATACTGAATCCTATTCGAAGCCTAAGCAACTATCTCCTCCACTTAGGCTTCTTTTTTTGGCTAAAATTCGGCCTTGTGTATAAACATGAAGTTATCCACAGTTGTCCCTTCTCTTGTTGGTAAAAGCAATTGCAACTAAGTTTTCTTCAGCTTATTTGCTCAAATGAATGCTGAAACCCATAAATTCAATGCTATGCTTCGTGATACTTTTGACTTGTCATTGAATCACGGAAAATCATGGTACACGAACTCTTGCAACAGCTTCAAAATGGTGAAGCCAAATTTGCTGATGTTTTGGCGCATATCGAAGCACGTTTTGAACATCACCCAACAGCATTTAAAAACGGTCAACAACACAATGCTGCCACTGAAAATCAAGGCAGTGCTAAAGTATTGTCATTTGCCAAAATTGAAGGTCTGGATCAAGCGCAAACTTTAAATCTGTTTGCAGAACATTATGCTTCTGTGCTTGCAACACCAGAAAGTACAGATCATCAAAACATTCGTCAGTTTATGCAACATGGCTGGGATGGTGTGACTTTTGAAGGTCAGGCACTCACTGCAAAATAAAATAATAAAGTCATAAAAAAACCCAGACATCCTGTCTGGGTTTTTTCGCATTTCCGTTTTAGGGTTAACTCCTGTCATCCCTCACGATCCTGATGATTGACTAATTGTTGTTGTTTTACGTCTTCGAACATCCTGTTCTGTATGAGTTCATCATAGGAAAATTGGATTGTGATGACTATGGGCAATTTTCCTGAATTGATGTAAGCCAAAGCTCACATTGAAATAGCTTTTAAAATACCGATTTGTTTCTCAATCGACTTTTAGTGTTTTCATGGTTGCATTTTAGATATAAACACATAATTCTAAATAATAAAAATAATTTTTTTCATAACGCCATGATCTTACATCGGAGGTGGAGCTGAGGAAAAATTAAGCTTTCCTTTATGAAAATATTTCTTTCCTCCATATGATAAGTAAGATGTGTAATTATTATCAATCATGAGGGATACTGAATCTACATATAGCTTATAGAAGAGATTAGATTCTTCTTCCGTTTTAATACCAACTAATTTTTCATTGCCTAAAATATTTTTAGCAGCTTCTAAAGCTGTATTATATTTATATATATCAATATCTTCTTGAACTTTCCACCATAAAATAATACTTTCAATATTTTTAAAAGAGCTATACCAGAGAACTTCAAGTGCTCCATAATCAACTTGTACAGGTACTATAAATGACATCCTGATCACCGATTATTTATTTTATATAGAATGAACATCATACAGCTTATACCAAATGTATACTCTTAAAAAACTTAAACAATATAAATCTAAAAATCAGAACTTTAGAATGCTTTTTTTTAATGCTGATCCAAATAAACAATTTACCTAGCTAACTAGACAAGCAATGATATTAAACACCTTCGACTTGCTTTACACGATGCAAAATAGAATGTGCTTCATCCTGCTCAATCTTATGCCCAACCTGATGATAGCCACGATTAAAATACACCAAACTTTGAGTCTGCTGACTTTGTTGAATCGCAACAATACGACACATCAAAATCGTATGGGTTCCAACGTCCTGAACCTGATCAATTTCACAATCAAAATTCACTAAAGCATTTTCTAAAACTGGCGCACCTGTTTCGAGTTCCGTCCAGAATCCGTGTTCAAATCTTTGTTCAGGACTCAATTTTGACGAAAATGCTTGAGAAATATGCTGATGATCTGCGCCTAATACATTCACCGTTAAAATTTTATTTTCTAAAAAGTGTGCATGGGAACTTGATGCTTGATTCATACAAACTAACAATGTCGGCGGTGTATCGGTCACACTGCATACCGCAGATGCAGTGAAGCCATAACGGCCAGACGCGCCTGCTGTGGTTACCACACTGACCGCACTGCTTAATAAAGACATTGCATTTCGAAAGTCTGACGCTTCAATCATCATTTTATTCCTCAATCAGCTCAATCGTTTGATCACCCATAGCATCAAACGATTGAGCTTAGATCTGACTATTCCGAGTATTACCCGTTTGCGAGTTCTTTTCGGATAATTTCTGCACCTGCGGTGAGTGCTTGTAACTTGCCTCGTGCCACATCACGAGAAAGTGGCGTCATACCACAATTGGTCGATGGATACAGTTTATCTGCATCCACAAATTGCAGTGCCTTGCGCAAGGTATCAGCGACTTCTTCAGGCGTTTCAATGGTATTGGTGGCAACATCAATCGCGCCGACCATCACTTTTTTGCCACGAATTAACTCGATCAAATCCATCGGTACGCGAGAGTTGTGACATTCCAGTGAGATAATATCAATCTTGGACTGTTGTAACTTAGGAAAAGCTTCTTCGTATTGTCGCCATTCTGAGCCTAAGGTCTTTTTCCAGTCGGTATTGGCTTTAATACCATAGCCATAGCAAATATGTACGGCAGTTTCACATTTAAGACCTTCAAGCGCACGTTCTAAGGTGGCAACACCCCAATCATTCACTTCGTCAAAAAATACGTTAAATGCAGGTTCATCAAACTGGATAATATCGACACCCGCGGCCTCTAACTCCAAAGCTTCCTGATTTAAAATTTTGGCGAATTCCCAAGCCAATTTTTCACGGCTTTTATAGTGCGCATCATACAACGTATCAATCATGGTCATTGGACCAGGTAATGCCCATTTAATCGGTTGAGTCGTTTGCTGACGTAAAAACTTGGCATCTTCTACAAATACGGGTTTTTGACGCGATACTGCACCGACAACGGTCGGTACGCTGGCATCATAACGATTACGAATCCGAACTGTTTCACGTTTTTCAAAGTCAACACCATCAAGATGTTCAATGAATGTGGTGACAAAATGTTGGCGAGTTTGTTCACCATCACTCACGATATCAATGCCTGCCAATAGCTGCTCGTGTAGCGATAAACTCAAAGCATCACGTTTGCCTTGTACCAGCTCATCACCTTGTAATTTCCACGGTGACCAGAGTTTTTCAGGTTCTGCAATCCATGATGGTTTTGGTAGGCTACCCGCAGTTGAGGTTGGTAATAATCGTTTCATCTTCAATAATCTTCTATATTCAGTTACACAGCGGCGGTTTTATTCGAGTGACTTCTATCCAAACTTTTATCCGAATTGTTTTTATCGGAGTAATTGGCAGCCCATCGTTCAAGAATATTCTGGTAAGGCTTAATGAAGTTTTCCTCAGTCCATTTACCTTGTTTTACTGCTAATTGACCACGTTCCACACGATCATAGACGATGCGTGTTAATGAATAATCTGGATATTCCAGACTTGCTTGATAGACTTGTGCCGCTGATGAGTTTGCATTGTAAATTTCAGGGCGATAAATCTTTTGGAAAGTTTCCATGGTACTAATTGCACTAATCAATTCAAAATCAGTGTAATCACGCAGTAAATCACCTGCAAAATAGAAGGCTAAAGGTGCAACGCTCCCTTTTGGCATAAAGAAGCGAACCTGTAAGCCCATTTTATGGAAATACTCATCAGTCCGTGAATATTGGTCTTGTTTGTATTCAACGCCCAAAATAGGATGTTCATTGCTCGTGCGATGATACTTTCTCGCGGTCGAAACACTCAGGCAAATCACAGGTTGTTGATTAAACTCTGCCTTAAAGGTGTCAGAATTTACAAGATATTGATATAGCTTGCCATGTAAATCACCAAAGTTTTCAGGTGCATACGATGTTGAGTTTTCTTTATTATGTTCTTTAAGCACCACGCTGAAATCGTAGTCACGAACGTATGATGAAAAGCTATTTCCAATCATTCCTTCAATACGCTGATTGGTTTTATGATCAATAATTGTACTTTTCAGCATTTCAATGATTGGGAAGCTTGTACCATTCCCTTCAATATCCAAATCGGCAGAAATAATATCGATTTCAAGTGAGTAACGATCACCATTGGGATTGTCTGATTGTGCTAAAGCATTGAAACGATTATTAATCATGCGGAGGGTATTGCGCAGATTCTGCTCACGGCTTTCACCACGTGCCAAATTGGCGAAATTAGTTGTAAGACGTGTACTATCTGCGGGTTGATAGTTTTCATCAAAACGAATACGTTTAATTGAACATGCGAACTGTTTACTCATGGCAAAATCTACTACCCTAAATTCTATAGGGTCATTTATACCTAAAGACAAACATGAATAAAAACGATTTTGTTTCATTAAAAGATGAGCCAAATTCATGTTTAGAAATTTAGCTCAATTGAAGATGGATAATGCGAGTCATGTCTTTGCAGAAGTTTGGGATAATAAGGCAGTCTAATAAAACGGCCCTCCCGCCTTTACAGTAAAATTAATTTTTTATTTTTATCAAAATCTTAGATACTATTTCAATGATTCACTTAAACTCTATCAAAGTCCGCTATTTGAGATAAAAACAGTAAACTCCTAGCTTTTCGACCTATGGTCGTTCTGCATACTGCGGTAAGTCATCACAAATCGTGTCCCACTCTGCTTTATGCGCGGCAAAAATATGCAAACTCGGTTTTTGCTCAATTTTGGTATCTAAAGTTCCAATCCGCAAACGATAAAATTCAGGGGTATCCATTTTGATGCTCATGATGGGCGAACCACATTCGCTACAAAAACAACGCTGCGTGGTTGGGGTCGATTGATATTTCTTAAGCAAATGTTCGCCTTGCACAATTTTAAAATCATTCACATGCACAGGCGTATTGGTTGCATAAGCTGTACCATTGGCTTTACGGCAACGTTGGCAATGGCATTGAATAATATCACCCAAGCCATGACCTGAAATCTCATAACGAATGCCCTGACACAAACAGCTTCCCGACAATAATGCAGCTTGTGACATAAAGATACTCCGTGTAGTTGTTGATTTTTCAACCAAATTAACAGGTTTTGAGGATAACAAAAATAGTGAATTTCAATTTAGTCAGAATTTAGTTGTGCATGAACACCTTGTGCTACTGCTCGTCCTGTTGCCAGACAAGCTGTGAGTAAATACCCCCCTGTGGGTGCATCCCAATCCAGCATCTCACCACAAGCAAAAATATAAGGAGAATTCTTTAGCATCAGATGCTCATTTAATGCATCGAGTCGAATACCGCCTGCGCAGCTAATCGCCTCTTCAATTGGACGAAAACCCTGTATCTGCACGGCAATTTGTTTAATATGCTGCGCCATTTTTAAAGGATCATTCCAGTCATTTTTACTGATGACATCACGAATCAAAGCAATTTTGGTTTTATCCAAGCCAATCTTTTGCCATATGGTATTTAAAGACTGCTTTTTGCCTTGCTGTAACTTTTGTAAAATTTGTTCTTGGCTCAGGTCTGGCAGTAAATCCAAATATAAAATTGCGTGACTTTGCGTCTGCATCGCTTCACGCAAATCGCGATTACAACGATAAACCAAGCCACCTTCTAGTCCATAATGGCTGATCACCATTTCGCCAAACTGAGGTACTTGACCAGCTACCCACGCCTGAATCCGCTTAAGCGGTTGTCCGAAAATGGGTTGCAAATATTCAGACCAATTGACCAATACACCGACATTACTGGCGCTAAAAGGTTGAATCATGCATGACTCTAACCAGTTTTGCCATTTGCCATCACTTCCCAGTTGTGGCCATGATACTGCCCCACACGCCAGTACAATCGCATCAGCCGTAATGTGATTCTGCTGTTGTTGCACTAAATCCAGAACCGTCAAAGACTGATTCTGTATTGCCAAGACTTGATGGCGGTAACGAAATTTTACGCCGCGATCTTGCAAACGTCTGAGCCATGCGCGTAATAATGGCGCGGCTTTCATCTCATTGGGGAAAATTCGTCCTGAACTACCAATATATGATTCAATCCCTAAACCTTTCATCCACGCTTGAATGGTTTCGGCATTGCAAGTTTCAAGCATTGGGCGCAACCAGTTGGCATGATCATAGCGTGATATAAAATGATCTAAATCTTCAG
This sequence comes from Acinetobacter ursingii DSM 16037 = CIP 107286, assembly GCF_000368825.1. Taxonomy (GTDB): domain Bacteria; phylum Pseudomonadota; class Gammaproteobacteria; order Pseudomonadales; family Moraxellaceae; genus Acinetobacter; species Acinetobacter ursingii. Next base: position 1,245,403 of record NZ_KB849717.1, read on the forward strand.
CGTGGCTGATATTAAGCCCTGTTTTTCCCGCCATTAAAAACTTACGTGCTGCCGATGGCTTTTGCTCGTAGATGGTAATGTTATAATCACCCAGTTCAGACAAAACTTCGGCACAGGCTAGTCCCGCAGGACCCGCCCCAACGATCACGACCCGCTTACTCGGCATGACCTTGCCCTTGCAATGGCAAAAATTCATCAAACCGAGTCTGATAGCTTTCAGGTTTACTGATGATGAGCTGTTGGCAAAGTTCAGCACGCTCTAGATATTTGACCTCAAAATGGGTGCGTGCCGAATCAGATGCAATGCGTTGTTTAACGTAAGGCAAATGCCACAGGTGCAAAAGTTGCTGTTCCGCTTCATCAATATAATCTGGGATGTTACTCGCTAAAGTAATCGTACCTTGAGGTTTTAAACGTGACAGCAAAAACTCAAAAAAAGGCATATTCAGCCAGCGCTGTGCAGGATTATGCGGTTCAGGATTTGGGTATAAAATAAAAAAATGTTCAACTTGCTGAGGATAAAGCGCATGGACGATCCACGGCAAAGCATCCGCATGGATGGGATATAAATTATCTCTAGGTTCCAATCCTTTTTGTTTCTGCATCGCCAAAAATTTTTCTTTGGTGCGCTCGATTGCAAACAATGTTTGTTCTGGATGTTCACCACTAAATAACAAGGCATGCTTGCCCTTACCCGCACCAATTTCAACACAAATGGGGGTATTTTCAATGGAACTAAAATCACGCGGCGCCTGCATACGCTGGGCTTGAAATTGACGAATCGAGATAATCACAGCAAACTATTCAAACTAGGTATTGAAATCAGGCTAAGTCTAACAAGTGATTTGAGCTTTGCCTAATATCTTGATGATGAATTTGAGGATTTTACTATGCCACGCACATTTCCCTGTCCCCGTTGTGGAGAACCCTCTGTCTGGGAAGGCAATGAGTTTCGTCCCTTTTGTTCAGAGCGTTGTAAACTGATTGATCTGGGCGCATGGGCCAATGAGGACTATAAATTACAGACTCAAGATGCTCCAACATCGGAAAATGGCAACCCTTATGATTACGATAGCTAAACTGCTATACCCGCCTCGATGGTCATCTTTTGTTGCAAAATTTACTCAAAATCGTGCAATTAGCAAACAAAATTAAACACACAGGACTTAAAGTACTCGTCAATAATATGGCTCTTCTCACAATAGGAGAATTTTGATGCTTTTGTTGAGATTACTTTTCGCTGTTTTTGCTATTTGCTGTTTAATCTTCCTCGTTTTAGGTTTTATGGCTTCAGATGCCGTTTTATTTGTTATTGCCGTATTATTTGCAGTTGCAAGCATTTTAATTGCACTGGAAGCCAAACAGCGTTTCCATAGCTTATTTCACTCTTGACGTCTGGGACAATGATTGCAAGTTCAATCATTGTCCTTTTATTATGTCTCTTTTAACCTGCTTTACCTGCAACAAAAGGATTAAATTGTTTTTCATAGCCAATGCTGCTCATCGGCCCATGTCCTGAAATAAACTGTGTATCATCGGGTAGACTAAAACATTCACGTTGAATCGAATCCAGTAGTTGTTGGTGATTGCCTTTCGGAAAATCAGTCCGCCCAATCGAGCCCTTAAATAACACATCCCCTGTCCATAATAATGCATGTTGTTGGTTATAAAACATCACATGGCCTGGTGTATGCCCTGGCGCAAATCGCACTTCAAACTGATGCTCACCTAATGCCAAAACTTCGCCACCTTCAAGCCATTGATTTACATGTACAAGTTCAGGAATTGGAAATCCATAACGTTGCGACACTTCCTGAATCATATCTAGCCAAAATTGATCCTCTTTGTGCGGGCCAATTACAGGAATACCCCAGATTCTAGCCAATTCACCAACTGCCCCTGCATGATCAAGATGTCCATGGGTCAACCACAATGCTTTGACCTTTAAGCCAAGTGCTTCGACTTCTTGTCTTAGTTTGGCTGCATCTCCCCCTGCATCAATTAAAATTGCGTCTTTAGTTTCACTATCCCAAACAATAGAACAATTTTGAGCGAAAGCCGTTACAGGAACTATTTTAACTTGCAGCATAACAACCTCTGGCGAAAAATCATGATGTTTTATTGGGCTAAGGTGATTTCAAGCGCATTTAAATGGGCTTGAACCAGTTGGCGGAGTAATTGTAGATGGGCATCTGAGTCGTTTAATGCAGGAATGTACTGATAAGACTCACCACCAGCATTCAAAAACAATTCTGCATTTTGAATCGCGAGTTCTTCTAAGGTTTCCAGACAATCCGCAGAAAAAGCAGGGCTCAAAATCTGTACAGATTTCACACCTTGTTGCGCCCACTCTCCAAGCAATTGATCTGTATAAGGTTTAACCCATTCCTGTTTGCCAAAACGCGACTGAAAACTAATGGCCCATTGATTTTGTTCAAGCCCCAGTGCTTGGGCAACTAAACGCGCGGTTTCCCGACATTGATCTGCATAAGGATCACCTTTATCAGCATACGGCTGTGGAATTCCATGAAAAGACATTAATAATTTTTCTGCTGTCCCATGCTGATGCTGAAAATCCCGAATACTTTGCACTAGCGCCTGAATAAATAAAGGATGGCGATAATATTCTTTAACAATGCTTAAGCCCGGTAAATTACGTTGCTGCGGAATCCATTTGGCAAAAGCATCATAAAGTGGCGCGGTTGAGGTCGCAGAATATTGCGGAAATAAAGGCAATAATAAAATATGATCCTGAGGAGATTGCGCCAATTGTTGCAATAATGAGGTGATTCCCGGTTGACCATAAGTCATGGCAGGAACCACCCTTAAATCAAACTGCGGATAAGCATCCGTAAGATCAGATTTCAAACGTTCAGTCTGCGCAAAAAGAATTTCTCGCATGGGTGAATCTTTACGCCAAACTGTTGCATAGGCATGCGCCACGCGTTTAGGACGAAAAGGCAGAACAAAACAGCGTAGAATAATTTGCCAAAGCAGTACGGGAATTTCAATCACCCGTGAATCTGACAAAAACTGTTTTAAAAACTGCCTCACTGCTGGAACAGTGGCTGCATCAGGAGTTCCCAAATTGGCTAAAATAACAGTCACTTTTGGCTTAGATGCAGTAGACATTCTTTTTCCTGTTCAATACGTACATGAAAATCTGTGGAGTACGCTTACTTTAACAGTTTTATGGCTTTTTCAAAATAAATGACTAATTTGTTTTTATTTGCGTCGTGCGTTGATATTCTGGCTGTTGAGTTTCCAGTAATTTCAAAGCTTTAGGTGTAAGCTGCCACAATAAACGCTGACGCTCATCACGACCAGCGGGGACAATCCAGTCATTTTGTCGCATCTGCATTTTAATATGATGTAATGCACGGATATTAATTTGCGAACGCGCAACTGCATGTGCTCGCGGTAAGACTAACCTTGCATCTTCGAGCCCCGTTTCATTCAGATAATCATTAATCCTTTTAGAAAAATATTCCTCAGGTGTCGGGATTTTAAAGACCACACTTAAAATGGATAAAATCTGCAACCAAGTCAGCTTACGTTCAGGTTTAAGTTCCTGAAAATTACCATCCTGATAGGCATGAACACGGTATTCAAAAGAGTAAATTTCATTGTTATACACTCTTGGCATTGCGACCAAGGGATCATTTTCACGCTTACCTTGCTCAGTTTCCAGACGAGTGACTTTAGCGCGTAAACTATCAATTTCATCTTGTAAAACTTGGGTATTTTGCGGTCTGACCCAACCCAATACAGGATAACGTTCCAACATTTGAGACATGTTGAAACGCACCGCCAGTTCTAAGTCGCGCAGGCTGTGATAACAAAAAACCTGATCGACCTCTTGTTGGAGCTGTTTACGAAATTCATGAAATTTTTCTTTTAATTCTGGTTTGCTATCCTGCAACGCAGCGTCACGACTTTCTGGCGCATCATGCATAAAGACAATAATCGGTTTTTGTTTGGTTACGGCATAAATATATTCAAGATGTAGATAACTTACCCCTGAAACTGATTGTTCCCCGTACTGACTACCAAGCAATAATACAACATAATCACAATCGTCAATTTGACGACGCGCAATGGAGGTACTCAGTGGTGTACGTTGCTCAAGCCCCCATGAAAAAAATCCCATTCCGATGAGTGTCTGTGCCAATACCATACGTTCTGGTTGCATCTCTGCACCAGAAGTTGAAATAAACACTTGATAACGCTTATCCAGCATGGTTATCCCCTAAAATTTAACATTCCTCATCACGTTCCGTGTGATGTACGAATATATAACCTCAAATTTAGATCTAAAATTTATGCAATCATCGCCATACTCTTCAATCATCAATATTGTGAATACGCCAAGTCATATGATCTTTAATCATATGTTTTAACACAAACTTTAACTCATCTGCATTATTTCCGCTGACAAAACACTCAATTTGTAGATGATTCTGACGAATTTCGTCAAATAATAACTCATTTTTAATCAAAATACGGGCTGTTTGCCTCGCCACCGCCAAACCTGAGTCAATTAATGTCAGTTTCTGCCCAAAAAGATGGGTAATTGCTTCATTTAAAAACGGATAATGAGTACAGCCTAATACCAAAAAATCCGCATGCTGATCCACGACAGGCTGTAAACATTGCTGCAATACCGTTAAACAAGCGGGACTCATTTGTTCGCCGGCTTCAACAAAAGGCACCAGTTCCAGACAAGTGACAGCTAAGACCTCTACCTCTGCTGGATGCGCGAAATTTTGAATCACATCCTTAATCAGTTGCCCACGAAATGTTGCAGGTGTTGCCAATACTGCAACGACTTTAGACTGAGTTTGTAGCACTGCCGGTTTGAGCGCAGGCACTAAGCCAACGATTGGAAAAGACGCTCCATAATGTTCGCGCAAATAATCCAGACTAAATGCTGAGGCTGTATTACACGCCACAACTGCCATTTTACAACCACGACGATATAACCATTCAATCGCCTGTGCGGTTAACTGTCGGATTTCCTGATCTGAGCGTGGCCCATAAGGAACATGTGCAGTATCGGCATAATAAATAATCTGTTCATTGGGTAAATGCTGAACGATTTCCTGTGCAATGGTTAATCCCCCCACACCAGAATCAAAAATACCAATCGGTGCATCTTTAGATGCTTGAAGTCTGGATTTTAATTCAGCATGAATAGGGTGTATTGCGGTCATTTCTTTGGATAAATCCATCGTGTCAGATTCAGAATTAAGCTTAAACCTCAACTGCTCAATTGCAAGAGCAAATCACCACTTTTTAACTCAAGAACAGCTTCTCCATCAGAATTTTCAGTCAAAACACCCAACTCAATCAAATGATAAAAAGCGGCGCGCTGAATTAAAGCATTTAAACCAAAGCGCACATGTACATAAGGGCGTAACTCCTCTTCCCCTACTTCACTTACATAGGCGCGCATAAAAATTGGATGTTCCTCATCCACGATCACAATATCTTGATTGGTGGTGGTTAATTGGATAAAAGATTTACAATCAATCTCGATCACATCGACTTGATTGACCAGCAAAGGTTCATCTTCAACTTCAATCTCAATTTGCTCAACGGGTGTCTTTAAATAATACTTTGCATCCTCTTTCCAAAGCACTTTAGAAAATAGGTCTAAAAGCGCCTGCCGCTTGATCAATTGACCTTCGTGCCACCATTCTCCATTGGCTTTTATGATCAAATCCATTTTACCGCAATGCTTTGGATGCCATTGGTCAAGAGGTGGAATTGACCTTTTGTGACTTTGCTGTGCATCTTTTAGATATTGTGCGATACTCATTAAGTTTTTATCATCTAACGATGTTGACTGGTTTGTCTCTTGAGACGAATGATGATGATTTACCATGGTTTATGCCTTGCTGACGAGAAAATATAACGACTCAGCCAATTGGCTAGATCAGGGTTTGAAACTATACTAGCCGCAAACTATTTAAGACACGATTGTCTGTTTGTGTCTAGACATTAAAGAACACTCATGGCAGCACCGAAGCGCTGATGTGACGGTTGCCACCCTTAGCAATATGAGGAGTCCTACATGGAGCACATCGAACGCGAAGCGATGGAGTTTGACGTAGTGATCGTTGGTGCTGGACCTGCGGGTCTATCGTCTGCGATTAAAATTCGCCAACTTGCGATTGAACATAATTTACCCGATCTATCCGTCTGCGTCGTCGAAAAAGGCTCCGAAGTGGGCGCTCATATTTTGTCTGGTGCGGTCCTTGAGCCACGTGCCATCAATGAGCTATTTCCGAACTGGAAAGAAGAAGGTGCGCCTTTAAATGTCCCTGTGACTGAAGACAAAACCTACTTCCTGCTCTCTGATGAAAAATCGCAGGAAGCACCGCACTGGATGGTGCCAAAAACCATGCATAACGATGGCAATTATGTCATCTCGCTCGGCAACGTGGTGCGCTGGTTAGGTCAAAAAGCTGAAGAATTAGAAGTGTCTATTTTCCCGGGCTTTGCTGCTGCTGAAATTTTGTATCATGAAGATGGTACCGTCAAAGGCGTACAAACAGGCGACATGGGCATTGGTAAAGATGGTGAGCCGACGCATAATTTTGCGCCAGGTTACGAACTCCATGCCAAATACACTTTGTTTGCAGAAGGCTGTCGTGGTCATCTAGGTAAACGCTTGATCAGCAAATTTAATCTGGATAAAGATGTAGATCCGCAGCATTACGGTATCGGGATTAAAGAACTGTGGGAAATTGATCCAGCCAAACATAAAGAAGGTCTGGTCATGCACGGTTCAGGTTGGCCACTGACTGAAACTGGCTCTTCAGGTGGTTGGTGGTTATATCACGCTGAAAACAACCAAGTGACTTTGGGAATGATCGTGGATTTATCCTATGAAAATCCGCATATGTTCCCGTTCATGGAAATGCAGCGCTGGAAAACTCATCCTCTGATTAAGCAGTATTTAGAAGGTGGTAAACGCATTTCTTATGGCGCTCGTGCGGTTGTTAAAGGTGGCTTAAACTCTTTACCTAAACTCACTTTCCCGGGTGGCTGTCTGATTGGTGATGATGCTGGCTTCTTAAACTTTGCCAAAATCAAAGGTTCTCACACTGCCATGAAATCAGGCATGTTGTGTGGTGAAGCAGTCTTTGAAGCGATTGCGCGTGGTGTAGAAAAAGGCGGTGATTTAGCCATTGCCCGTGTGCTTGAAGGTGAAGACTTCTTTGATAAAGAACTCACCGCCTATACGCAAAAGTTTGACAATAGCTGGCTCAAAGAAGAGTTACATCGTAGCCGTAACTTTGGCCCTGCAATGCATAAGTTTGGTTTGTGGATTGGTGGTGCGTTTAACTTTCTGGATCAAAATATCTTTAAAGTGCCGTTTACCTTGCATGACTTACAACCAGACTACAGCGTATTAAAGACTCAGGATAAAGCCACCTTTAAACCGACTTATCCAAAACCAGATGGCAAGTTGACTTTTGACCGTTTATCTTCAGTGTTTGTCTCCAACACGGTACATGAAGAAAACCAACCGTCACATTTGAAATTGACTGATCCAAGTATTCCAGTCAATGTCAATTTACCGAAATGGGATGAACCTGCACAGCGTTACTGTCCAGCAGGGGTTTATGAAATTGTGGATGAAGGTGAAGGCAATAAGCGCTTCCAGATCAATGCCGCCAACTGTGTCCACTGTAAAACCTGTGATATTAAAGATCCATCACAGAACATTACTTGGGTGACACCTGAAGGTGGCGGTGGTCCGAACTATCCGAATATGTAAATTCCTTGCGTTATAGCAAAGCAGTGCTTTGCTATATCTCATCTTGCGAAGCTATAACGGCTTCTCATCCCCAGAACGATAAAACTTAATCTGTTTTCAAATGCACCGTAATTTAAATTGCGGTGCATTTTTATTTCTTGCCAGTGCGTTATTTCTATTCTGCTCATCTGCTTACATTTCTATCAATCTTTGTTACCTAATTTGAGCGCAGAAATGCATAGACTAATTTTTAAACATTTTATTTTTTCTGATTCCTTTGTTAATTGCGGGTTTGTCACCTTTTAGCCAATTTACTCAAGTCTTTGTCTATGAATCCATATTCAGATCACATCTTGGGCAAGGGATCACTTTTCTTCACATGATTTGAAAAAAGGATGAGAGTCATGCTTGATTTAAAACACACACTGCAATCACTTCAAAATATACGTGCTAACCCAGCAGTTTCGATTTTTGTTCCTACCCATCGTACTTTTCCAGATAATCAACAAGACCATATCGCACTAAAAAATCAACTCAAACAACTCGAAGAACAATTACTGAAAACTTATGACAAAGTTTTTGTTGCCCAATTTTTAAAGCGTATCCATGAAAAAACGGATGAATTAAATCCCAATTATTATCTAGATACTTTGGCCATTTTTGCGACCGCTGATCAGGTCGAGGTGATTTGTTTACCGTTTAAAACTCAAGCCAGAATTATGATTGATACGCAATTTGTATTGCGCGACTTTATTCGAGAACTGTCTTATGCACTGGATTATTATATTGTGGTCGTGACCCGCGAAATGGGCCGCTTGATACAAGCATCCAACAATCGCGTTATTCACGAGTTTTCAGAACTGGATCTTGAACTCACTCCGCTTTTGCCACATGGGGCTTTTCCAGTCAAAAATGAAACATTATATAGTCTGACTGCCGCAGAGCGATCTGCTGCTGCACAGGAAGATCGTTATCTTAAAGAGTTTTTAAATCGAGTGGATAAAAATGTACAGGTGATTCATACACAAAAACCTTTGCCAATTGTGCTTGTTGCTGATCGTCGCAATATCAGTTTCTACGAAACCATCTGCGATCATCCCAACCAAATTATTATCAAGGTCGACAATGTCACTCAACTGGAGAATAGCGAACCACGCCATATCGTAGACAGTGTTCAAAATGCATTAAAAGATTATCAGAACAAAATTCATCAAAATCATGCCAATCAACTGGATCAAGTTTATGGAAGTGAGCGGGTTGTGACTGATTTACAACACATTTATCAGGCTGCTTTACAGGGCAATATCGACACGCTCTATGTACAACAAGGTTATTCGGTAAATGGTTTTATTGATGAAATCGAGCAGCGTATAGAATTTAGCGCCGCACCAGAAGATGATTCTACGCCTACCGATGTTATTCACCATATCATCGATGCGGCTCAGACGCATGGCGGTCATATTGTATTTTTACCCGAAGTGTATTTAAGTGGCAAAACCCCAGTGACTTTACTTAGTCGATATGCAATTTAAATTTATAAAATCAAGCCTTTGTATAAGGCTTGATCATTTTACTGACGCATTGCAAGCTTATGAATCAAGCAAAGACCATGCAATCAACCACATCACTACACCAATAATGATATCCAAAACCTTCCAAGCTTTTGGATTTTCGAATACGGGTTCAAGCAATCTTGCACCAAAACCCAAACTAAAAAAGAAAACAAACGATGCTGTCACCGCTCCAGCAGCAAAAGCAGTTTTATTGGCATATTGAGAAGAAATAGAACCCAATAGCACAACGGTATCCAGATAAACATGCGGATTCAGCCACGAAAAACTTAAACATAAAATTAAAGTCTGTGCTAAAGAATTGACTTTCTGCCCTGCCGCATGTAACCCGTCTTTGGTGGTATAAGCGCTATAAAAGCTGCGTAAACCATAAGCGAATAAAAAAATGGCACCAAACCATTTCATTGCTTGAATCAACCATACTTGTTGGCTGAGTAAACTTGCGAAACCAAAAACACCCAATGAAATCAGCAATGCATCTGAAACCGCACAGATTAAACACACCCAAAAGACATGTTGTCTGAGCAAACCTTGTTTTAAAACAAAAGCATTTTGTGCGCCAATGGCTAAGATTAAGGAAAACCCTAGTAATAAACCTGAAAAATAGGTCGACATCATTATCCTTTTTGCACCAGATAACGATATTCTTTTAAACCTGTTGCATCCTTCAATTCTTCCTGAGCCAACAATTCATGTCCCAGATGCATACAAAACTTGGGAATATCCCATGAAGTGGATGGGTCAGTCGCCAATACCTCCACCACATCCCCTGACTTAGACTTCCGAATGGCTTGATGCAGCATCATCACAGGTTCAGGACAACGCAAACCGCGTGTATTCAATTGAATGGTCGGAGTTAAATCTGGTGAAAACATGCCTATACTTGAGTTCAAAAACAGGGGCATAGTTTACCATAAAGTTAAGTCTCCTAGAAAAAGCAAAAAAAGCTGACTCATCAATTTGAATCATTTACGTTTTCCAATCGTTTTAGTAATGCATAAGCCATTTTTCTTCGGTATGATTAAAAATCATTGATTGACACATTAAGAGTCTTTAGGAAAGATCATGCAAGAGGAATCAGGCCCATCGTGGGGTATGCGTGGCTTAAGAAAATGGTTAGGCACTGCACCAGAAACCCGTGACGAACTGTTAAAACTCGTTCAGGATTCACAGCGTTTTTTAGAACCCGATACTGTGGCAATGCTAGAAGGCGTTCTAGACCTTCCTGCCACCAAAATTCGTGAAGTCATGACTCCACGTACTGCCATGATCAGCTTGCAAGAAGACGATGAATTACTGGATATTTTGCACGTTCTGGTTGAATCAGCACATTCTCGTTTTCCTGTCTTCTCATCCGATCAACCTGATAATGTAGTGGGAATTCTCCTTGCTAAAGACTTACTGCCTTTTCTGACCGAACAAGGTGCGAAAGTTGATGTACGTGCCTTAATGCGACAACCGCTGTTTGTTCCAGAAAGTGCTCGTTCTGATCAAGTTTTGCGTATGCTTAAACACACGCAAACGCATATCGCGATTGTGATTGATGAGTACGGGACGACATCTGGTCTGGTCACGCTTGAAGATATTTTAGAAGAAATTGTCGGTGAAATTGAAGATGAACATGACAATGCCGATGAAGAGGCGCAGTACATTGTGCCAGATCCGACACAGCAAACAGCAAACACTTGGTTGGTACAGGCACTTACACCGATTGAACACTTTAATACCGTTTTAGATGCAGACTTTTCTGACGATGAAGTAGAAACTATGGGCGGTTTATTGCTTCAGGAAATTGGTTTAGTCAGTGATTTGCAGGGTCAGACCGTTGAACTTGAAAATTGGGAATTTACCATCGTTGAAGCAGATGCACGTACCATTCATCTGATTCGAGCTGTTCGTAAATGAGAACATATTTTAATACATTGTTAGGATCTTCCCAGCAACAAAAACAACTCCCCTTTATTATTCCCCTGCTGATTTCACTCTGTGCTGGTGCTATTTTTAGTCTGGCACTTGCGCCTTACTATTACTGGTGGCTGGCGATTTTGTCGCCAGCATTATTATATGCTTCTCTCAAAAACCGTACAGCTAAACAAGCGTTTGGGATCGGTTGGGCCTATGGTTTTGGCTTATGGTTTGTCGGAGCATTTTGGCTCTATACCTCGATCCATGTCTACGGCGATACCAATGCTGTTTTAAGTGTACTCATGATTGGCTTTATGGCCTTAGTCATGGGACTGTTTAGCGCAGTTCAAACTTGGCTATATCGTCGGTTTTTCCCCGAAACACCGCTGACGTTTGCACCACTCTGGATCTTCTTTGAATGGGCAAAAACTTGGGTGTTTACAGGTTTCCCATGGCTTTTTGCAGGTTATGCTTTCACCGAACGTTTTCTGGATGGTTATGCGCCGTTATTCGGAATTTTCGGAGTTTCCTTTGCGGTCATCATACTGGCCTGCGCATTGGTTGAAATTTTACAACGTCGTATTTTCTGGGTGATTCCATCAGCCTTATTATTATTGGGTGCGTGGGGAGCATCGAAAATTGAATTTGTACAGCCCAAAAACAGCAAACCCCTATCCGTTTCACTGATTCAAGGTAATATTCCGCAAGATCTAAAATGGCTGACTGAATATCAAGTTAAAACCTTGATGATCTATGCCAATTTGACCCGCACAGAATGGGGTCGTGATTTAATCGTTTGGCCTGAATCCTCCATTCCGATGTTTCAAACCGACATTGAACCTTTTCTGGATGCCATGCAGCAGCAAGCCAAGAAAACAGGTTCAGCATGGGTGACAGGCATTCCGTATTGGGATATGGATGCTTCTCAACAGGTTGGAACGCCACAGTACTACAACAGTATTATGGCCTCGGGCAGTGATTCATCAGGGCTGTATAAAAAACAACGTTTAGTCCCTTTTGGTGAATATATTCCGCTTTCTGGACTACTGAGTTGGGTGTTACCAGCCTTGCAAAATGATCCTTCGATGAGTGGTTTTAGTCAGGGGGCGAGTGATCAAAAACCATTGATGATTAAAGGCCATCCACTTGCTGCTGCCATTTGTTATGAAATTGCTTATCCAAATTTAACCCGACGTAATGCGGAAAATAGTGACTTTCTGGTGACGGTTTCCAATGATGCATGGTTTACTGGAACCGCAGGCCCCATGCAGCATTTACAAATGGTGCAGATGCGCGCTAAAGAAAATGGACGCTGGTTTATTCGTGCCACCAATACGGGTGTAACAGCGTTTATCGATCAGAATGGTCATATTGTTAAACAAGCACCCATTGATAAAGAAGCTGTACTCCGTGGTGAATTGCCTGCGATGCAGGGTGAGACTCTATATACCCGTTTAAGTGACTGGCCAATCTTGGGCTTTTCATTGTTACTCTTAATCATGGGTTGGTTTTATCGCCCTAAACAAGTCGATGTCAGCTTTAAATCACGACGTTAACGTCCGATTGACCGCTTCAAAAAACCGAGATTTCTGCTGAATCTCGGTTTTTAAATGCATCAAAACTATAATAATTTTGTTCCCACTGGCACGTCAAAATCAGGCACACAAAGCGCCACATCTCCCTCTGCATTATGAAACCCAGTAACCAGACATTCGGACTGAATCGGGCCGATCTGTTTTTTAGGAAAATTCACCACTGCAACCACCAGTTTATTGATTAAATCTTCTGGTTGGTACAGCTTGGTAATTTGTGCACTGGATTTTTTAATCCCCAATTCTTCGCCAAAATCCACATGCAAGATATACGCAGGCTTACGTGCTTTTTCAAAAACCTCAGCCTGTATAATTTTACCGACACGCAGTTCTACTTTTAAAAAATCCTGCCATTCGATTAAATCCATCGCACTTATTCCTGTTATTTATTTCAATGAGGATTATGCATACTGTTTAAACTGATTGAAAAGAGTAAAAATTAGAAAATAATTACGCCATAAAAAAACGAGGCATCAGCCTCGTTCGATCATATATCATCTTTATAGTGTCGCAGTCAGATAAGATAACATAGCAGCTAGACTCAACATCGGAACATAACGATAAATAGAAACGATAGCTTGCTCAACATTTGAAATTTGTTGTTCAAGCACAATTTTTAATACCGTTGCTTTTAACGCTGAATAAAAACTTAAAATCAGAATCGCACTAAATATACTCAGCGCAATGAAACCTACCATAATTTGGCTAGTTGCGTCTGACATTTGCCAAAGGGTTAAAATACCTTGACTCAGTGGAAGTAAACTCAAAATCAGGAGAACAGATTTGAGCATTGACCAATGAAACTGATGAATTTCATCCGAAAAAAATAATGCTTTCATGCTATCCTCCGACAGTAAAATGGCTGACTTAAAAACTATTATGCAAGGTTTTAATTAAATAAAAAGTCTATTTTTATTCATAATTCATTTATCTTGTAATCAGTAAATATGGGAATAGTTCTTATTATAAATCTCATATCTTGATATTTTATCAAATTATATAAAAATCAATATAATAAATTAAAATTACAAATTGAGATGTATTATCATTACAATGTTTTATTTTTTAATTCGATTCAGCCCATCCATAATTCCCATCAAGCCAAGTACATTATTTTAAATAGATAGCACTTCATTTAAAAATGCTACCTATAATCTTAAAACTAAATTTTAAGGTTTGTAGTAAATATCCGCATCGTTTCCTTCACCGCCAGATTTTCCATCTGCCCCGAAAGAATATAAGTCGTAGGCATGGCCCTCGGTACCAGGAATCACAAACTGAATATCATTTTCCCAGCTATCTTTCGGATAGCCCCCTTTGACATAACCGCCGGGCAACCAGTTTTTCGCAGTGGCAGGCTGAGTCACAAGCGCATCCAAACCACCTTCTTGCATAGATGGATAATGACCATTGTCTAGTTTGTATTGATCTAATGCTCCTGCCACACCTTTTAAGGTGATTTGTGTGGTATCGACTTTGGCTTTTTCACCACGCCCCATCACATTTGGAACAATCAATGCAGCTAAAACACCTAAAATTACGATCACGACCATCACTTCAATAAGTGTGAATCCAGACTGTTTGTTCATAATTTTATTACCCTGCATTTTCTGCTTATTCATTTTCATCTCTAACATACAACTCATTAAATCATATTATTCATATTTACAATTGGCAGCATGACCGCAATGACAATCACCAGTACAATGGCCGCCATAAACACCAGCATCAACGGCTCAAGCAGCGCCAATAAGGTTGAGATGAATGTTGTGACTTCACGATCCTGCATATCGGATGCTCGCTGCAACATTCGGTCTAGTTCGCCCGATGCTTCACCACTGCGTATCATTTGTACCATCATTGGTGGGAAATAACCACAGCGTTCAAGCTGGGTTGCCAAGTTTCCCCCTTCCGTGACTTTTTCCGCCGCAATATTAATCGCATCACGAATCACCCAATTACTACTCACCGCTGCCCCAATTTTAAGTGCATCGACTAAGGGAACACCCGATTGAGTCAAAATCGATAAGGTACTGGCGAAACGCGCCGAATTTATACCACGTGATAATTTACCAAATAATGGCAATCTGAGCGTTAAACGATCAAATGCATAATGGCCTGCGGTGGTTTTTAAAAAGCGGACAAAAGCAATAATGCCAATGATACTGATCAGCAATAGGAACGGCCATGTATGACGAATCAGATCGCTGGCTTTCATCAAAGCCACGGTAATCCACGGCAAAGCCTGTTTACTCTGGTCAAACGTTTTAACAATATCTGGCACGACATAGGTCATGAGCCCCATCACAATTGCAAAAGACATCAGCAAAAGAATAATCGGATAAATCATCGCACCCTGAATTTTCTTTTGCATGGCAAAACGGTTTTCGGTGTAGTCAGAAAGTTGATCGAGTATTAGATCCAAATGTCCAGAGCGTTCACCTGCGGCAATGGTGGCAATATATAAGTCAGGAAAACGTCCTGATTGCTGCATGCCCTGTGCCAGCGAATGTCCTTCAAGTACTTTGGAACGTACCGAAAGGAGTAAATTCTGCACATGGGCTTTTTCATTTTGTTTAGCCACGGCGCGTAATGCTTCTTCAAGCGGAATCGCCGCTGCCACCAATACAGAAAGCTGCCTCGTCATGAGTGCTAGATCATAAGCACTAAACTTTTTTTGAAACCATGAACGTTGCTGATGTTTATCTTTTTGCTCAACAGGTTCAACGGCGATCGGCGTCCAAGTTTTATCTCGCAATTGCTGGCGAATTTGTCGTGCAGAGTCCCCTTCCAGCACCCCTTTTTGCTGTTTTCCCGAAGCGTCAATGGCAGTAAATTGATAGGCAGGCATGATCTTTTCTAATTTTTTCCAAAAAATAATCGGTTAGCTGTTGCATCTTTCCTACACAATCCCTCATATTTCGGAGCATTACAGCTTTGCACACTTTAGCACAGCGCCTATCATCCGAAAACGAATCATCTTAAAAAATAGTGACGATACAGATTTATGCCAAACACGCCGCCACCTCAAACAGAGATTTACCGTATTCGGGTCGCTGTACCTGTCTATCTGTATGAGACCTTTGATTACAGCTTAACTCAGGCTCAATATCAACAGGCTCAGGTTGGCGCGCGCGTGGCAATTCCTTTCGGTCGGCAAAAACTGATTGGCATCATTACCGAGAAAATCGCGCCAGATGTTCCACTGGATTCACGGTTTCAGCTCAAAGCTATTTTTGAGTTGCTTGATGATGATGCCATTTTAGATGACAAAGTTTTAACTTTGTTGACATGGTCAGCACAGTATTATCAGTTTCCGATTGGGGAGGTGATGCAAGCGGCTTTGCCTGCACTGTTACGACAAGGCAAACCATTGGATATTTTGGCGCATATCTGGAAAATCAAACCTTGTGAAGATGCAGAATCCAAACTTAAACGCTCGCAAAAGCAATTTGAAGCCTATCAAATTTTAAAATTACACCCAACTGGAACGACCGAAAATATTTTAAATTTAAGTGGAGTAGAAACTGCGACTTTACGCGCTTTGGCAAAAAAGGATCTGGTCGAATGTCATTTAGAAACACAAGATTTTCGACCGACACCCGTTCAATTGGCACAAATGCCCCTCACTCCCAACGATGATCAGAAAAAAGCCATTCAACATGTGGTTCAGTCGCTCCATCATTATCAAGCTTTTTTACTGGACGGCTTAACAGGCAGTGGCAAAACCGAAGTCTATCTACACATCATGCATGAGGTGTTGAAACAAGGGAAGCAAGTGTTGGTTTTAGTGCCTGAAATCGGACTAACCCCACAAACCATTTCCCGATTTAAATCGCGTTTTCATTGTGATGTTGCGTTGATGCATTCGGGCTTAAACGACTCCAAACGTCTGCAAGCATGGCAACAAGCCAAAATGGGTAAAGCTTCAATCATTTTAGGCACACGCTCTGCTATTTATACGCCTTTGCATAATCTTGGTTTAATCATTTTGGATGAAGAACACGATATTTCCTACAAACAACAGGAAGGTTTTCGTTATCATGCACGGGATGTGGCGCTGTATCGAGGGCACTTAGAAAACTGCCCTGTTATTTTAGGCTCAGCCACACCAAGTATTGATAGTTACCATCTGGTCGAACAGGAAAAATTAAAACTGCTACAACTCAATCAACGTGCGGGTGTGGCACTTATGCCCAAAATGCATGTGATTGATTTAAAGGTTGCCAAGAAAAAGCAAGGGTTGAGTCAACAACTGATTGAGCAAATCAAAAAAAAACTGGATAAAAAAGAACAAGTGCTCATTTTTCTGAATCGTCGGGGTTATGCACCTGTTTTGGTTTGCGAAAGCTGTGGCTGGCAAGCCAATTGTCCACATTGTGATGCGCATTTTACGCTGCATACTCAACCTTACACTTATCTGCATTGTCACCATTGCGGTACGATTCAGCGCTTACCCGATCAATGTCCAGAGTGTCAGCATCAGAGCCTAAAGACTCTCGGAATGGGAACAGGTAAAGTTGAAGAACATTTGAATGAACTTTTTCCAGATCATGATGTGATTCGGGTCGACCGCGACAGCACCAGTCGGGTCGGAAGCTGGCAGAAAATTTATGATCGGATTCAGCAAAATCAACCCATGATCTTGCTGGGTACACAAATGCTCGCCAAAGGTCATCATTTTCCTTTTGTCACCTTGGTTGCGATTTTAGATATTGATGCAGGTTTACTGTCTGTCGATGTTCGTGCACCTGAACGTACTGCACAATTGATTGTACAAGTGTCTGGTCGCGCTGGGCGGGGGGAACATAAAGGTGACGTTTATTTACAGACATTGAGACCTGATCATCCCATGCTCACCACGCTGATCGAAAAAGATTATCGTGCTGTCGCCAAACATATGCTGCAAGAGCGTAAAGCTGCATTGTTGCCTCCTTATCGTTATGCAGTATTGATTCGTTCAGATTCTAAAAACCGTGACTATAGTCAGCAATTCTTAGCCGACATCGCAGCCCAATTACAGTTAATGGCGCAGGATAGTATTGAGATTTGGGGGCCTATTCCCGCGCCGATGGAACGCAAAGCTGGACGCTATCGGGCGCATATGGTGATCTTGTCGCAAGATCGCGCACGTATGCACTTCTTTTTACGGCAATGGTGGGCGCAAGTGGTACATTTACCTAAACAGCATCAATTACGTTTATCGATTGATGTTGATCCACAGGAATTTAACTAAAATGTTCATGATCTGACATCTATCTTGTTTTAAATGATGTTTATACTGGTGAGATAAGGAACTGAGCTCAAAACGATCAAGGTAATCCATGTCATTATTATTACAAATCACTATATTTTTAGGCGCAGCCTTACTGATCGTGCCACTGGGTAAACGCTTTGGCATTGCCACGGTACTTGGTTATCTATTTACGGGTATTTTACTCGGTCCCAGTGTTTTAAATATCGCCAGTGATGCCAATGCCATTATGCATCTAGCAGAATTTGGCGTGATTTTATTGATGTTCATTATTGGCTTGGAACTTCGTCCACAGCGTTTATGGGAAATGCGACATTCCATTTTTGTCATGGGAAGTATGCAAGTGGTGATCACGGGTGTGATTTTAATGCTGATCACACTACTTTTATTCAAGCAAAATCTAGCCAGTAGTTTTGTGATCGGATTTGCATTGGCACTGTCTTCAACGGCCTTTGTCTTACAATTATTAAGTGAAAAACAACAACTCAATACAACTTATGGACAATCATCCTTTTCCATTTTACTTTTTCAAGATATTGCCGCAATTCCGTTATTAGCCGTGATTCCGCTTTTGGCTGGCACACAGACCACACATCATGGAATTGCTTACTTTGCTGCCATTGTAGCGACCTTTACTGGTTTGTTTTTATTTAGTCGATATATTCTGCGTTATTTCTTTCGCTTTGTCGTGGATAGTGGTGCAAGTGAACTGATTACTGCGGTTGGTTTATTTATTGTATTGGCCGTGGTTTTGCTGATGGATTTATTAGGTATCAGTACGACACTGGGTGCATTTTTAACTGGAGTATTACTAGCTGATTCCGAATTTCGTCATGAGCTTGAAGCCAGCATTGCCCCGTTTAAAGGATTACTTTTGGGTCTGTTCTTTATGACTGTGGGCATGACTGCTCAGATCTCGCTATTTGTCGATATGCCGTGGCTGATTATTGGGGGTGCAATCAGTTTAATGCTGATCAAACTGATCATTTTAACGGGGATTGCCCGATTTAATCAGTACAGTTGGAAAAATAGCCTGTTGATGGGCACCTGTCTGGCACAAGGGGGCGAGTTTGCGTTTGTGGTACTCAGTGCAGCAAAAAGCGAGAAAGTCCTCACTCAGGCATTAGTAGAGCCGCTGACCTTAATAGTGACTTTATCGATGATGTTGACTCCCGTTTTATACTGGCTCATGACCTCGAAAATTGTGCCTGTTTTATTTAAGGACAAAGCACCCGAATATGATGAAATACCCGCCAATGATCACCCGATTATCATTGCAGGTTTTGGTCGTTTTGGACAAATCATTGCGCGCATCGCACGGCTGCATCATTTTTGTTTTACCGCAATTGACAATAACATGCAGCGTATTGATTTCGTCAGACGTTACGGTGGAACGCTGTATTATGGAGATGTCACACAGCCTGAGATCTTACGTGCAGCAGGTATTGAAAAGGCTCGAATTTTTGTTCTGGCGGTGGATGATGTAGAAGACAACATGAACGTCGCGCGACATATTCGCCTGAATTATCCTGAAATTAAACTGTTTGTCCGCGCTCGTGATCGACATCATGTGCATTTGCTGCGTGATCTCGGAATCGAGCATATCTGGCGTGAAACCTATTTATCCTCACTGGGTATGGCTTATCGGGTACTTTGTGATCTGGGCGTCTCTGCCGAACAGGCCTATGAAAATATCGAAACCTTCCGTGATTATGATGAAAAATTGTTGGCGAGACAGCAAAGTATTTATACGGACGAACAAAAAATCGTTGAAACGCATCGTAATATGTTAGCGGAACTTGAACATTTGTTTGAAAGTGATGAAAGAAATCAGCCTGTCAGTTCAGGTGTGAATTTACAACGTGGTTTAGAAAACGATACACAAAAGCACCGTATTAATGTGACACGAGATGATCACGATTGACTTGTGTTTTACAATAAAGACACCATTAAGACAGGGTTATGGAGAAAAATATGTCTGATCTACGCCAACGTTTTTACATTGAGGACTGCCCTGTTCGTGGAGAAGTGGTTCATCTTGAAGAATCCTTGCAAACCATTTTAGCGCAACGTGATTATATGCCTGCGGTCAAAGCCCTATTGGGTGAAATGCTAAGTGCAACAGCATTACTGGCCAGCACCTTAAAAATTAAAGGTCGTATTAGCCTACAAATTCAGGCTTCGGGGACATTTAAATGGGCAATGGCGGAATGTAACCATTTGGGTGAAATCCGTGCTTTGGCAGATTATGAACAAGACCCACACTTTCAGGAAGGCACAGACAGCAGCGTAGTGTTAGGCAGCCTGCAAAATCCAGTATTGTTTATTAATATTGAACCCGAATTTGGTGATCGTTATCAGGGTATTGTACCGTTGGATCAACCAACGCTGGCAGGTTGTTTAATGCAATATTATGATTTATCTGCCCAGATTCCGACCCATATTGTATTGGCTACCACGCCGAAACGCTCTGGGGGGTTATTGATTCAACTGCTTCCACGTAACAATGAAGAAGAACAACAGTTGATCGATGAAGACATTTGGCCACGTTTGACCATGTTAACTGAAACCCTCAAGCCAGAAGAGCTGACCGAACTTTCAGCCAATGAAATTTTGTATCGTTTGTATAATGAAGAGCAAGTTCGTTTGCCTGAAATTGAGCATCTCAAATTTGGCTGTACCTGCTCCAAAGAACGCTGCGCCGAAGCTCTGATTCAGATTGGTGTGGAGTCGGTACGTGAAACATTGACCGAGCAAAACCCGATTCGTATGGACTGCCAATTCTGTAATACTCAATATAGCTTTACTGCGGAAGAAGCATTGGGCCTGTTTGGCGAGCATTTAAGCTAAAAGACATCGGATATAAAGCCAATAAAAGCCTTCAGAATTCTGAGATTCTGAAGGCTTTTTGCTGCGTTTCATTTTCCAAATCTCAACATTTTACTATGCTTATAGTCTTGTAATTGCTCAGTTCATCACCATAATTAAAAGAAATAAAACCCAATTTTAAAAGAGCTTTTATGGCAAAAAACTACTATGAAGAACTCGGGGTTACACGAAGCGCCTCAGCAGACGAAATCAAGAAAGCCTATCGTAAATTAGCAAAGAAATATCATCCTGATATTAGTAAAGAAGCAGATGCTGAAACCAAAATGCAGGCGATTAATGTCGCCTACGATACCTTAGGTGATGCCACTAAAAAGGCTGAATATGATCAAATGCTAGATCATCCTCAAGGCTTTGCAGGATTTGGACAAGGAGCTCAGGGTGCATCTGGTGGTTTTGATGGCGCACAATTTTACCGTCAAGGCAATGCCTCTGACTTTCAGGGCTTTGAAGATCTATTTGGTCGCTTTGGCTCAGGTTTTGGCGGAGGTGATTACCAATATCAACGCCAAAAGCGCAGTTATCGTGGTGAAGACCAACATGCCAGTATCGAAGTAGATGTCGAAATTGCCTACCATGGAACCACTCAGAATATCACGCTGCAAATTCCAACCGTCAATGCCTACGGTGAACCAGAAGTTCAACGTAAAACCTTACAGGTCAAAATTCCAAAAGGCATGAAAGAAGGTCAGCAAATTCGCTTAAGTGGACAAGGTCAAAGTGGCATCAATGGCGGTGAAAATGGCGATCTTTATATTGAAATCCAGTATAAAGACACCGATCGCTTACGGGTAGAAGGCGCAGATGTCTATGCAACAATCGATGTTGCTCCATGGGAAGCGGCATTGGGGCAAAAAATTGAAGTGAATACTCCTGCGGGTAAGTTAGGAGTTAATTTGCCGAAAAATGCCAAAACAGGTCAACAACTTCGACTGAAAGATAAAGGGATTCCAAATAAAACCGCAGGTCATCTCTATTTGGTCTTAAATATCGTGCTACCTACCGCCACAACCGCAGAGCAACAGCAAGCTTATGAGAGCTTTGCTCAAGCCTTTTCATCCTTTACACCGCGTTCATAAGGAGCTGAATGATGCCTACTATTCATTATCGTGAAATCACATATAGCGGATTGAATGAAGCAGAAGTCATTGATGAACAGTGTACTTTTGATTTGACTCACTTTGCACAAGTCAGTGGTCAAAGTCCTGAATGGATTTTGCAATTAATCGAGTACGATATTTTATCGACTTCAGGTCAACCACAACAATACCGTTTTTCTGGTACAGATGTGATTCGCGCACGACGCGCTTATCGTTTACAACGTGATTTTGATGCCAGTCTTTCTGCGGTGTCGGTTATGCTGGATTTAATTGATGAAGTTCATCAGTTACGTCGACAAATTCGTTCAAATCAAGCATGATCATTTTATATTCGCGATAATGCCACTTATCGCGAACTTTTCTGGACATAAAATGATTCAGAACTGAATGAAACTTATCTTCAGAGAATCATAATGGCTGTACCCCAAAATAAAAATGAATTATTAAATGCGATTGAAACCAATTTTAATAAACTCATCCAACAACTCGATAAAGTTCCCGTTGAACAAACGCAGCAACCAACCTTAGATGGACATGTTAAAGGCAGCCAGATGAGTATATGCAACCTTCTGGCTTATTTAATTGGCTGGAACGAGTTGGTTTTGAAGTGGCTGTCTATGGATGCTTCAGCAAAAACCATTGATTTTCCCGAAACAGGCTATAAATGGAATCAGCTGGGTCAACTTGCTCAGAAATTTTATCAGGATTATAGTGATCTTAACTACGCTTTGCTCATCAAACGACTCAGCTTAAGCAAAACTCGCATGGTTGAACTGATTGAAACAAAAACCAATGCTGAACTGTATGAAAAAAGCTGGTACAACCAATGGACTTTGGGTCGCATGATTCAATTGAATACGGCTTCACCGTATCTCAATGCCAAAAACAGAGTCAGTAAATGGCTCAAAATTCAAAATTTTCAACCTAGGGTGTAATTCATAAGCATTAATGTTGTGCAATCCATTGATAAGATAATAATCCTAAAATGGTACAGATCAACGAACCTAGCAAATGAATACAAATCACAAAAATCGCGATGGAAAATTTTTGTTGCTGCAACAAACCCACGACTTCGGCCGAAAACGTCGAAAATGTGGTGAGTGCCCCACAAAACCCCGTGATGATAAATAATTTATAGTTTGGGCTGAGATTGGTATTGGCAAAAAATGCGATCGCAAAACCAATAATAAAACCACCAATTAAATTTGCCAGCAATGTTCCAAGTGGGACATTTTCAAAAGTTGCATTAAATTTTAAACCCAAAAACCAGCGTGACCACGCCCCTAATATAGAACCCAGCGCGATAGACAAAAGTGAGTAATACATAATAACCACATGCTCCAAAATCATGTTTATTCAACAGAGCACGTACACCTACGCTCCTCTGTCAAATGAAAGGATCGTAGGCATCATTAGCCAATCACTGGCGGTTTGTAGCAGGAGGAATGCCATCTCCTGTAGCTCTAGTCTAACCGAGTCAAATTCAAATGTGAAGTTGAACCCTCATGCAGGTTTTACTTAAGCTTGGTTATCTTTTCAACTTCTTTCAGGGTTTGCTTTAAAGGCTCATAATCCAGAAACCAAAACAAATTGACGTTATGCTGTCGCTTTTGCTGTGCCAAAAGCTCAATCACACTCTTTTCACCACGCCCCACCAGATGTTGCCGATAAAAATAATATAGTAGTAAGACAGTACACAATAGCATCACGCCAAGCATCATCCAAAAACCCAATGGCGACTTTAAGCCGGGAATAAATTCAAAGTTCATGCCGTAAACCCCTGTTAATAAGGTTAACGGTGCAAACACAGCGGTAATAATCGCCAAAATACGCATATTTTCATTGGTTTGATTGGCAATCGCATTGAAGTGCAAATCAATTGCAGACTGAATCGCCATGCGTAAACGTGAGGTGTGTTTTTGTGTGCGTTCTAAATGACTAACCAAATCATTCATACGGACTAATAACAGATCAGGAGATTCGGTGGCATGTTCACCCATCAAATGGTGATAATTTTCCACCAATTCATCACGTAATTCCTGCAACGTTTCAATCTGTTCTTCACACAAGTTTTCAACTTGCTGAAATGCCATATTTTCCTGAAAAAGCTGTGGCCATTGATTAAAACGCTTTCGCCCCTGTAACAACTCTCTTTGCCAATGTTCAACACGACGAGTGAGCGGAGTTCGCAATGCCAGATAACCATCAATAATGGTGTTAAGTAATCTCAAACTTAAATCAATCGGACTTTGAGGCAGTTTTCTGGGCTTATTTTGCTCCTGTATGCTGCGCTGTAAAATGCTCTGAAAACGTTGCACATAATTATCTACAGCTTGATTACCCTGCTCTCTGACACTCACCAAAATATGCTGACTCACAATAAAGCTAATCGGTGTGGTCGCCAATCCAAAGATACTTTCATGTTGCTCGCCTACACTATTATTGTTTTCGATATGATCTTCTGGCGTGATAATTTTTCTAAAGATCAGAACATCGTAATCTTCCATGGTGTCAAAATCACACGGATGATCAATATTTAAAATATCCCGAATATGAAATTCGTTAATGCTAAGATCTGTGATCGCTTTAATTTTTTTTTGCCATTCTTCTGCATGATTGACCACATCTTCACGTATGCAATCGACCCATTGAAAAATCAACGGATGATCGGTTTGATGTTCATGACTTAAAAACACATATTGTTCTGTAGTGTGCCGATAAAAATAATAAATCTGCATAACAGTATCTCTTAATTTCTACTGTTATTTTTAGCATAAATCTTTGAATAAAAACTTAACTACCCAACAATTGAGGGCAATATTCAATTTCAATAGATAGTTATCAAGATGGATCGAAGCGAGGATGCTCAAAAATTACAATGCAACATTGCAAATTGATCAAATGTTACACAAATAAAAAAATATTCACTCAATAAGACTGACATATTATAGCATAAAGCCCTACTATTATTAAGGATTAAATCTGTATGGCTCGTCCATGCTTTTTACGATCATTTTTGGTGAGTTTCACGCATACTCAAATCAGAGAGATGAATTTAAACACAGTATCAAAGGTGAATTTATGTTCCCAGAATATCGCGCTCTTATCAGTCAACTCAAACAAGATGATGCGCATTTTTCCAAAGTTTTTGAAGAACACAATGCGCTCGATCACGAAATCATTCGTCTAGAGCAAAACCCTGTAACCAGCGGTTTAGATGAAATTGAAAACTTAAAACGCCAGAAATTAAAACTCAAAGATGAACTCTATAAAATGCTGAAACAAGCAGAACAATAGTGGATTGATGAGCATTAAAAAATCCGCCGCGGCGGATTTTTTTAATCAATTTTAAGTAGCTTTATTTAAGCCTGTTCAATGTCTTTCATGGTCAGTTTAATACGGCCACGGTTATCGACATCAGCCACCTGAACTTTGACTTCCTGACCTTCTTTCAATACATCAGTCACATTGGCAACACGTTCATTTGAAATTTGAGAAATGTGAAGCAAACCATCCGTACCCGGCATAATGTTCACAAACGCACCAAATTCAACGATACGAATCACTTTACCGTCATAGATTTTGCCTGGCTCAACTTCAGCCGTTAACGCTTGAATTTTGGCAATGGCAGCACGTGCAGCCGCTTTAGATTCACCAAATACGCGCACAGTACCATTGTCTTCGATATCAATCGCCGCTTTGGTTTCTTCAGTAATTTGACGAATGGTCGCGCCACCTTTACCAATGACATCACGGATCTTGTCTGGATTAATTGTGATCACTTCAAAGGTTGGTGCAAACATTGAAATTTCTGGACGTGCACGAGAAATGACTTTATTCATTTCATTCAGGATGTGCATACGACCTGCATAAGCCTGATTCAATGCAACTTCCATGATCTCTTCGGTAATCCCTTCGATCTTGATGTCCATTTGTAGCGCAGTAATACCGTTGGCAGAACCTGCCACTTTAAAGTCCATATCACCTAAATGATCTTCATCACCCAAGATGTCTGAAAGAACAGCGAAACGCTCGCCTTCTTTCACTAGACCCATCGCGATACCCGCAACTGGTGCTTTCAGTGGAACACCCGCATCCATCAATGATAATGAAGCACCACAAACAGAAGCCATTGAAGATGAACCATTTGATTCAGTAATGTCAGATACAATACGGATCACGTACGGGAAGCGGTCAGCAGCAGGAAGAACTGCTTGAACACCACGACGAGCCAAGCGACCATGACCAATTTCACGGCGTTTCGGACCAGATTCACGGCCCGTTTCACCCACAGAATATGCAGGGAAGTTATAGTGCAACATGAAGTTGTCAGTTTTAGTACCAGAAAGAGTGTCAACCATCAACGCATCACGGGTATTACCCAAAGTGGTGGTGACCAATGCCTGAGTTTCACCACGTGTAAACAATGCTGAACCATGAGCACGTTCTAGTACACCCACTTGTACATCGATTCCACGAACGGTTTTAGTATCACGACCATCGATACGCGGCTTACCTGACAGGATATTGTCACGCACCGTACGGTATTTCAGATCTTCAAACAACTCGTTGACTTCGTCTGCAATGCCTGTTTCGTCATTTTCAGGAACAAATTGAGCAACCGCTTCTGCATATAATGCATCAAGTGCTGCGTAACGATCTTGTTTCACCGCAATCGTATAAGCTTCAGAAATTTTGCTTTCAAACGCCGCTTTTAATTGCTCAAGTAACGTTTCATTTTTGCTTGGGGCAACCCAAGTTGACTCAACCGCACCGGCTGCTGCGGCAAACTCTTTAATCGCTTGAATCGCGATTTGCATTTCGTCATGACCAAACAGAACTGCACCCAGCATTTGATCTTCTGAAAGCTCTTTGGCTTCAGATTCAACCATGAGGACTGCTGATTCTGTACCTGCAACCACAAGGTCAAGATCAGACTGAGCCAATTGCTCAAAGTTTGGGTTTAAAACATATTCGCCATTGATCAGACCAACACGCGCACCACCGATTGGACCACGGAATGGCGTACCCGCAATCGACAATGCAGCAGATGTACCCAACATTGCTGCAATATCAGCATCCATAGTTTTATCAGAAGATACAACAGTTGCAGTCACCTGAATTTCGTTGAAGTAACCTTCTGGGAACAATGGGCGAATTGGACGGTCAATCAAACGAGAAATCAAAGTTTCTGCTTCAGATGCACGTCCTTCACGCTTGCCATAACCACCTGGAATACGACCAGCAGCATATTGTTTTTCTTGATAGTTTACAGTCAGTGGGAAAAAGTCTTGACCGGCTTTTGCTTTAGGTTGAGCAACTACAGCAACAAGTACCGTTACACCGCCCATGGTGATTAATACAGTATTTGCTTGACGTGCCACACGACCTGTTTCTAAAACAACTTGATGCTGACCGAATTGAAATTCTTTACGAACGATATTAAACATTGACATGTATTATATTTTCCTAGTTCTTTTTGAACAATTATTCTAGTGGAGACCCCTAAGGTTTGGCATTCAAACCATTGCGATCAGATGATTACAAACAATGGTCAATGACAAAGCTTAGAAGCCGACCTCACTAGAGAATAAACACAAAGAAGGAGCGAACAATCGCCCCTTCTAAAGTCATTTAGTGACACACACCAAATGATACTTTCTTTTCAGCACTCTCTTTTTAACGCTTAAACACCACGTCATATAAATACCGAAAATCAAGCCTGAAATCGAATTAACGACGTAAACCTAGTTCGTTAATTAGACTTACATAACGACCATGGTCTTTACCATTTAAGTAGTCAAGTAATTTACGACGTTGGTTAACCATACGGATCAAACCGCGACGGCTATGGTGGTCGTGTTTATGTTCTTTAAAGTGACCTTGCAAATCATTGATTTGAGCAGTCAATAAAGCAACTTGTACTTCTGGTGAACCAGTGTCGTTTTCAGCACGAGCAAATTTAGCGATGATTTCTGCGCGATCTGTGTTAGTTAAAGCCATTCGATTTCTCCGAGATGCTTAAATAAAATAAATTGATACTGATCAATCGATTCAAGGAGAACCTAAAACCAATTGACTGCCGTGCATCACTACAGCAGTGACGTATTTTAAAGGATTCAGGTTGAATTGACAATTCTTAAATCATACAGCTTATCCGCTTGGCAATATTTCATTGCACATTACGCATGCATGCTGGTCATTTTAGACACTGACATTTGTCTCATAACGCTGCACACTCATCTGATATAAAAAGAAAAGATATGGAATGACTGTGAAATTATTATCAACCAATACCTGTTTTGTACCCCGTGATCTTGCTGTTGTGATGAGACAAGAGGATGAAGTTCACCCAGAACAAGGGGCAATGACCGAGCAACAACGACAAAAAATATGGAAAAGTGTAGAAAGTGCTTATAAAACTGGAAATTATCCCTTCATCAGTTTTTGCTTACGCCGCAAAGGTCAGATTTTACTCAATCGTAGTCTGGGTTATGCCTCTGGCAATTCAACTCGGGGATTAAGTAACACGGCAAAAATCGGTTCAGCAGATACGCCTGTCTGTCTGTTTTCTGCCTCAAAAATGGTTACAGCAATGCTGATCCACATGCTGGATGAACAAGGCGAAATTAATTTACTTGACCCGATTAGTTATTATATTCCTGAATATGCCGCACATGGTAAACGTCGCACCACGATATTTCATTTGCTGTCACACCGTGGCGGTATTCCCAAAATTGAAGGCGAGGTAACGCCTGAATTACTGTTCGATAAAGATGAAATTTTAAAACGATTGTATGCGGCCAAGCCAGTATCTGTATCAGGTTCACGGCTAGCGTATCATGCCGTCACTGCGGGCTATATTTTAGGTGAATTGATCGAGCGCGTAACTGGTCAGGATCTACGCCGTTTTCTACATGAAACTATCGAAAAGCCCATGAATATGCCATTTTTCAATTATGGTTTAGACGCTAAATACCGCGACCAAGTGGCATTGAATTATCCGACAGGTTTACATCCTCGTCTGGGAACGGATCATTATCTCAATCATGTGCTCGGTGGTGGTTTACAACTGGCAGTCGATGTGACCAATGACACGCGTTTTATGGACACGATTTGTCCCGCAGGCAATATCTATACCAGTGCTGAACAAGCAGGCCGCTTTTTTGAAATGTTGTTGAGTGGCGGTCAATATCAAGGTAAGCAAATCATGAGTCCCCGCACCGTATTTCGAGCGACCTTACCCACCTCAGTAACCAGTCTGGATCGCACTTTACTCGCCCCGATGCGTTATGCACTTGGCCCAATGCTCGGAAGTAATCCTGTCGGATTATTTGGCCCGCAAACAGCACAAGCCTTTGGGCATATCGGCTTTTCCAATATTTTGTGCTGGGCTGATCCTGAGCGCGATATTAGCGTGTCATTTTTGACCACAGGAAAGTCGGTGATTGGCACCCATTTACCTGCTTTAGCAAATGTACTTTACCAAATCTCGATGCAATGTCCACGAATTCCAAAGCAATCGCGTCGTTCGCTTTTTGGTTCAGGTCAAGCTGAACATGAGTGGCTACAAGCCATTTAGACAAAAAGAAGCCCAAGCATAACTTGGGCTCTTTTGCGCTGTATTTTTATTTTGAATCGTTGTTGTTTTATTTTATTGTTGTCTCAAGGTCTTACAACCTTTTACTCCATGATGTATATACGAGCTAGACATCATCAGTTCCTACACTTGTCATTCTGCCACAACTCATTATGTAGAAAAGTAGTATTTTACGTATCAATATGTAAGTGAAAACTTACGCAATATTTTATGTTTTTTAATCATCCATGATTTATCCTAACTATTTGTAATATTCTGTATTTTTTATTTAAATTTTGATCACTGTAAATGCTAATCTAAGAATCAGATAAAAGACAATAAAAAAGCCCTGTAGTCTCTCCCAAAACTACAAGGCTTAGCGGCTGTAAGTTTCCTCGCTTATCACTTACTTCACTGTAAGTTCGCTGTTTTTCAACTTTATGGTTATTGTTTTGCGATTTTCTCAGCATTCCTTGCTGAGCTTTTTGTGCAGAACTATGATCTCAAAAAAAAGGCAGCGGCTCTATCCGCAAATTTCTTGAAACCATGTAAGCATTTTCGTACAGATCTGTCTACCGCATAGACTAACTTAACAATGCTAAATTTTTATTAATTTTTCTAAGCAATCCACTTGTTCTGGTGGTTTTTACGGTTAAAGCTTTACTCCACGCAGTCCGATCCACCAGTAAGCTCACTACTTTTTTGGCGCGAGTAATCGCGGTATAAATCAGTTCTTGGCTGAGTAATTTTTCTGCGGAGTGATCAAATACCACCGCCGTATGGGCAAATTCTGAGCCTTGTGATTTATGGATGGTTAAAGCAAAAGCGGTCTGAATATTTTTTGGCAAACGATGTGCGGCAATCCAGAGATTCAAACTTGGAAAATACACTTCAAATTGTTCAGGATCGGTGCGGTGACGAAAACATAATCCAATATCGCCATTGGAAATACCCAGTTGATAATCGTTATAAGTCATCATTACAGGACGCCCAATATACCACCCACCGACAGCTAGAACAGATAAATGCTGAGTCAACCATTGTTCAGCATAAAGATTAATTTGTTCCAAACCGAAGTCACCAAAACGGATTGCCACCAAAATACGATATTGATCAAAGGCTTCGATTACAGAATCTATATTTTCCTGAGCATAGTCCGACTGTTGATAGGTTTTTAATTGTCGCAAAAACGGAATAAACCCTGCCATTAATTGTTCATAATAATGTATCAGATCGGTGATTTGATCAGGCAAATACTCAAGCTGAACCACATCATTCATCGCAGCATTGAGTTCAATGTTTTGTAAAGTGGCAGGAATGGCAATCTGCTGTTCAAATTGTTGAAGAAGCTGTTCGGCAGATTGATCTCGCTTGACGTTTTGAATAAAACCCGCCAATTGACCAATTTTAGCCTCCGCACTAAAACGGCGACTACTGATCAAATGAACCAGATGTTTCTGTAGTTCAGGCACTTGTTGTACATCTGCCAATACTGAGCCAACATCCACCGAAGCAAGCTGCTTGGCATCTCCCAATAAAATCAGACGACAATTCTGGGGAATCGCTTCGAGTAACAAGGTCGCGAGATTTAAATCCAGCATGGATGCTTCATCAATCACGATCACATCATAAGGTAGAGGTTGTTTGGCATGAAATCGTGGAATCTGCCGATGACCCAGACCAAGTAAACGATGCAGGGTTTGCGTGGTTTGCTGTTTCAGCGTGTCAGTGACCAGACCCGAGGCCAACAGTTTTTCGTCATTAAATGAGGCTTGTAAGGCTTCTTGCATCCGCTGTGCAGCCTTACCTGTTGGAGCCGCCATCGCAATCCGAATATCTGGAATAGATTGGTTTAAAACTGCAATAATTCGCGCCAGCGTATAGGTTTTTCCCGTTCCCGGCCCACCTGTAATGATATTTAGCGCTTGACTGGCGACCATGTGCAAAGCAGCACGTTGCTGTGAATCTGTTAATAAATCTAGATAAGCATCAATCGCTATCGGTTGAATCTGTTGCGTACTTAAACGGGCAATTTGGTGAGCAAGGCGTTGTTCCAATGACCAATAACGATATAAAGCCAATAATTCACTATCATAGATCATCGGGGCAACTTGAGTTCTCGCCTGCTGTTCATCAATGATAAAATCCTCAACTTCAGGAACATTTGACGAAGAAATCGCCAAACCGCTATCGCCCTGTAAACTTGCTTCAATTAACGCTTGCAACAGCTCGGCAATTTCGGCAGAATTGCGCTCCCTGAGATTGAATGGTGCCTGAGCCAAATACTCACTCCAATTTTTCAACCATCTCAATTCTGCATTTTCAGCGTCAGTTTGCTTTTCCACACAGTTATCCTCAAGCTTTTCCACAAGTTTATTAACACACTTATCCACAAAATAACAATTTGATTAATATAATTTTATATCAATTATCCGCATTTTAGACGGGATTTTATCCTCAAGCATTTACCCGAAGCCATCTCAATCAAAGTAGCCTAAAATTGCATCCAGACGCAAAATAAACTCGGTGTCAGGTCGCCAGTAATAATATCCCTGATCAGCTTGTCCATTCATGCCACGTAAATACAAATAGGTTGCGCCCCCCAAATGCTGCTCAATCTGATAATGTTGCAATTTCACTTTTAAATAACGATGCAACGCTACCAAATACAACGCAGCCTGTAACCAATAACTGGACTGGCGCATATTCTGCTGAATTGCATCCGCCCGATAATCGTTGAAGTCTTTGCCCAGATAATTACTCTTATAATCGGCAATATGAAACTGTGAACCATCAAAATACATCAAATCAATCGAACCATTTAAGTAACGCGCAGCGTGTGCCTCCAGAAAATCAGGCATTTCGATCTGATATTCCAAAAATAATTGCTGAATACGACGCATCGCCAGTACACGATCCGACAATGCCAAGTAAAAAGGACATTCAGATAAAAATTGACCTGCTTGCAGTTGATGTAACTGAAAACCTTGATGTAATGGCGTGGTTAATACTTGCTTTAACCAATCTGCTAACCATTGATAAAGCTGATTCTCATTCTGTTCGTTTTCAGGGAAATCCTGTTGATAGATGCTATAAAGCTGATCCCATAAACTACCATAATCGTTTTTAAAACGCCGACGAATTTCAGCAATCCATTCACTTTGATCCTGAAAATCGACATGTTCAAAAATCTCATGCAAAAAATTCCCTGCCAATGTGCCTTTAGGAAAATTGTGCTGAATCCAGTGAATGGGCTGTGTGAGCGTGGATCTTTCAACGATTAAATGATCTTGCTCATCTGCGGCTTGCTCCAGTTTTTGATCCTGTGCAGCCAACTGATCGCTGGCGATTTGATGCGGTTTTAAGTGTTGCGCCAGATAGCTAAAACTGGTTTTGCCACGTGCATAAAAACGCTGTGTTGGCAAAGGCTGTGCTTGTAAGTTGAGTTTTGGCTCGGTGATTTTCGCTTTAAACGGCGGTGGACATTCTGCCAACTCTTGTTCATCAAAACTAAATGGATGCTGAAAATTCCCGTGTTGATATTTCCAGAATGCCAATGCATCCAGTGATTTTTGCTGCTGATCCTGCATCATGGCAT
The DNA here is from genome assembly GCF_000368825.1 of Acinetobacter ursingii DSM 16037 = CIP 107286. Taxonomy (GTDB): domain Bacteria; phylum Pseudomonadota; class Gammaproteobacteria; order Pseudomonadales; family Moraxellaceae; genus Acinetobacter; species Acinetobacter ursingii. The sequence continues at coordinate 1,278,656 of NZ_KB849717.1, forward strand.
AGACGCGATGGCTGGCACGAGTCAGCGCCACATACCAGAGTCGGTTTTGTTCGGCACGACTGCGTTGTTCATTTTGCGCCAAGGCTTCAGAACTTAAGCGTTGTTTATCCTGAATGGCGATCACGCGCTGTGTGGTCACTTGTCCATTTTCAGGATGGGCAACATCTATAGTTGAAAAATTTAAAGCCGTATTTTGATCTTTAAAAGGTTTATCTGCCCCCAATAAAAATACGATCTTAAACTCCAGACCTTTGGACTGATGAATGGTCATCAGTTGAATGCCTGCATCACTGGAAAGTTTACGCTCCATTTCCCAATCACGCTGGCTTGGAGCTTGGAGCTGCTTTAAATACCAGTGATAGAGATTTTGCACACCCTGATAATGTTCACTGTGCTGACTTAAAATTTCACTCAAATGCCGTAAATTCACCACATCACGTTCATGGTCTTTACTGTGCTGCGCCACCAGATTTTGCCAGACGTTAAACTGGTTCATGCAGGCTTGCCATGCGCTTAGAAAGCCCTGTTGCAACCACAGCTCACGCAAATGATCAAAGGCCGCGATATAAGCACTCAAACCTTCTGTAGTCTGTTCCTGCTCAACCAGTTGCTTTAAATTCAGTCCAATGAGACGACTTAATAATGCACGTTTAATTTTGGCTTCATCGTAGGGATGCAAAACTGCGGTCAGTAAAGCAGCAACATCTTGTGCTATCGGATGATCAAATACGCTTTTTCGTGACGGTCGATGAACCCGAATGCCTAAATATTCCAAAGCAGACTGTACTGCATCGAGTCCAGCATGATTTCTAGACAGCACTGCAATATCATCTTCGATTAAGAGCTGTGCTTGCTCGGCTTGCAAATATAAATCACCCGTCTGTGACTGATTGAGCAGCGCACGGATTTTCCATGCCACCTGTTCAGCCTCTTTAGATTTATCACTCAGCATCAACCAACGTAAAGGTGTAACATTAGGCTGACCTTGATCGATCAAGGCTGGATGCGGACGCGAGCCTGCCTGAATCGGGTCATAAATAACTTGCTCGCCAAAATCAGGTTGCTGTTGAAAAAGATGATCAACAACTTCCACCAACTCCTTGACCGAACGGTGATTAAAACTGAGCTGATATTCTCGTCCTTGCTTGGCTTTAATATCTTGATGCGCCTTGAGAAAAGTCAGCATATCACCGCCGCGAAAGCCATAAATCGCCTGTTTACGGTCTCCCACCATAATCATGCAGCCTTTTTGATAACGCTGCGGATGTCGCCAAATGCTGGCCAACATATCATCTTGATCTTGATTGGTATCCTGAAACTCATCCACCAAAATCAAGGGATAACGAGCCTGCACAAAAATCGCAAAGCGTTGTCCCTGCTCGCCTTGTAATGCTTCCGCAAGGGTACGAATCTGCTGTGAAAAGGTGGTTTCGCCCTTTTGTTGAAGGAGTTGGGGTAAACGCTGTTTGACCTCCAGACACAGATAGGCTTTTAAATACTGTTGTAATTGTTCAAGCTGATCTTGAAGGATGCCTAAATGACGAATGATCTCCACCCACTGCTGAATTAGTGGATGATGATAGAATCCATCGCTCACCTCGGCAGGACATTTTTTAAATATTTTGCCCTGTTCAAATTTATCCAGAAATTTAAATGCAGCCTCACGCGCGCTGGCGAGTGGAGCATCAAAAATCTGTAATACATTTTCACCAGCCAAGACCTGAGCCAGCTGGGGTAAATGCACGGTAAATAAATCATGAAATGCGCCATTTCGAAATGAGGTGCCATTGATGCAGGTATAGTATTCGCCATCAAGCTCGTAATACGCATGTAGGTCACTCAAATCCGAATGCTGTATAAAAGATTGAAATTGAGTCAACACCTCCCAATTCAATACAGGCATTGGTGCCGACTGAAATTGTGCTGAAGTAAAGTTCAACGAATTTTCAACCACATCCACAAACGCATCGACACTTTTTAAAGCGCCAATATTATATAGACCATCGATCAATGCTTGCGGTTGTGCCTGAATCCATTCACGTAGCACATCATGAATGAGTTGGCGGGTATAACGTTTGGCATCATCCGTAATTTGCGCACGCTCGATTTTGCCGCTTTCAAATGCAAATTCGCGTAATAGTTTTTGACTAAAACTGTCCAGAGTCCCGACAAAGAGTTCATCCAGTTGATCCAGCACTAGTTTTAAACGCTCACAGGCATAGTCCATTCGTGTCGCAAAATGACACAATACATGCTTCATTAAAGGATCAGATTGCTTTGTGGCTTGCGCTAAAACCTCTTGTTCCGTCAAACCACGATAGGCTTGTAGATCACGATACATGTCTTGCAAACGCAGCCGTATTCGAGTTTTCAACTCTGCTGCTGCTGCACGGGTAAATGTAGTCGCGATGACCTGATTGGGTAAATATTTTTCCAAAAAAATACGTACCATCAAACTCGACAAAGTAAAGGTTTTTCCTGTGCCTGCGGAAGCCTCGATTAGATGTAAACCTGAGAATTCAATATCGGTAATCGGTTGATAAGACACGGCTGAGTGAGATGAGATCAAGGCTTACTCCGTGCGTACATATTGAAAAATCGGGGCATATAAAGCATAAGAAAATTGTATGAGTGCAACATTGAGTAAGGCCTGAGCATCTTGCTGCTGTAAAATAAACATCCAATCCTGATGCCACTTACTACTTTCATCCTGTGTCACATCTAATGCGCTAAACGCCCCTGTTTTATTCCATTCTTTTAAAATATTTTCACGATCTTTTTCAGCCAATACAAATCCTATCTCAGTGTCTTCCCAATGATAGTGTTTAGCCTTTTCCAAAGGTTGCAATATTAGTGCCGCAGGCAACACCAACGGCTGCTGTCGCGCATAGTGCCATGCTGTCAACCATTCATCGAGGTATTGACGCGCCTGACCCGATGAAATCCCTTCACAAATCACGGTTTGATCACTAAACACCACGATACGGCGCTTGTCTTGTACATGCTCGCCCTGATTTAAAAAGCTCAGCCAAATCAAATATTCCAACCAAACTTTAGCGATCCGTTTCGCTCGCGCACTTGATGCCTGCACACTGACCCAATCCTGAACGTCATCTTCAGGAATTTGAATGTTCAGATGTAAGGGTGAGGATAAACGCCAAGTTCGATAGGTGATTGGGGTTTCCTGCATCGCATAACCGTGCAACCGCGATTGTAAACGCTGCTGGTCAAATAAACTTTGCTGCCATGCACTGTATTTAATTTTACTGACAGGGAGTTGATCTAATAACAAATCTGAAGCAGCATCGGCTTGATGCTGATGTAAAAAATCACGAATCGCATACTTAGCTAAACCATCCAAGAACAAAGGCTCATCCTGATCTAATAATGCCTGTTCATTCCAATTTTCAACCCCTAAAGTTTTTAAATACAACCGTGCAGGAAAAGTGATATCGGCTATCCACTGTTGACTATCAAGTAATAATAGATCTTGCGATGGTGGCTGATAATCGATATTCACCCACGGCAAACGTGTCTCTTGTGGCTGCTGAATATGCTTGGCCACTTGATACCAGTGGTCCTGATAGCGCTGTAAAGCGGGCTGCTGAGTAAAGCCGGTCACATCGAAAGGTTGTAAACTATGAATCCGATAAAGTGACGCCAGTTGTGGTGCTATGCCCAGTTGTTTAAATGGCAAAGCTAGTGCAATTGCACGTTCAGAGAGATCGGCACTAGGTTTAACAATCTTCGCCAAATGTGTGGTGAGTTCCTGCACAATACTGGAAGGCTCGCGGACTTCGCCATCATTCACATCAAAGCCATTATAAAATAACCAGAGATGATCTTTCGCCAACAACACCGCATCCAAAAATGCACCCTGATCATCTTCCAGACGTGAGCGATCACCGAGTTGCGGACGTAATACATCCATCAAATCAAACGGAGTGTGATTGTCACGATTTGGAAATTGCCCCTGATCCAGATTGAGTAACACCACCAAACGATAGGGCAATGGACGAATCTGACCAATTTGGCTCAAGGTAATCTGACCTGTGGGTTCTGCCTGTGCAGATTGATTTTCCAGAGTACGCTGAATTTCTTCAAGTAGATAAGGCAATGGCAAGGCAATCTGACGCAAATGCTGTGTATCAGCTTCGCCATAAAAACTGGCCAGAGTCACCATACGTTCTTGTTTTTTGATTGCGTCACGTGCAGGTTTTAAAGCCGTTACGCCTGCTTGTTCAAACTCAGTGACATCTGCCATTAACCGTTTTAACCAGATTTCAACAGCCAGTTGCTCACCCTGTTCGTGTGCTACTAACCAATCACGACGCTGGTCAAAATCCCGATAAATCTGAATCAATTTATCAATAATTTCAAAATCATCAGGTTGTACCTGCGCATAACTTAACGTACCTTGAAATAGCACATGATCGGGAATCGCAATCCCCAACGCCAATCGATCCAGTGCAAATTTAAAGCTATAGCGGTAATCCTCATCCCCCTGAACAAGACTTTGCTGTAAATGAGTTGCATCAAAGCCACGTTTAAAGCCTGCTGCGGCTAACAACGCCAATAAGCGTGAGACTTGGCTGTCATCAAGTCCATAACATAACTGCGTTGCAGTAAGACTGAGCCAATCGGCGAACTCATCATAATTAAAACGGCCGTGTAACAGTTGAATACGACCTAGTACTGCATGCCATGCATTCAAGACATCAAGCTGCGCTACTCCTGCAATTTTTACAGGTAAAAATACACCCTCAGCACTTGGTGTCGCTGGAAAAACACTGCGAATCTGCGGTTCTAATTCCTTGAGATTCGGCGTAAGCACCAGAATATCACTCGGACGACGTGGCTGTTCTGTTGTTCCCTGAGATAACCAGTAGATTAATTGATCTCGCAATACTTCCAGTTGTCTTAAACCAGAATGACAGACATGAATCTGAATCGATTCATCGTTTAGATCAAGGGCATAATCCGCTGCTTTGGGTTCAGCCAAATGCAAAATATCAGACTGCACATGTCCCAATAAGGTTTCTGGGAACTCATCGACAAAAGCATCGACCCAATGCCCTTCTTCTCCTGTCGATAAATTAGATAATAATGAAAAATGATCACGCGCTTGCTTGCCCAAACGGGTTAATAAAGGATGTCGTGATTCACGAGCTTCGGCATTAAAATGCAAAGTGAATTGCTGAAAAAATTCTGCAATTTCAATATCTGTTGCTTTAGGGTTCTTGGCAATAAAACGTTCTTTTACCCCGACATCATAACGCTGTTTCCAGAGTGGATCGACGCTATCGGCCCAGTATTCCTGTGACGGGTTATAATGAAAAATATAAATCTCAAGATATTGCCCTAAACGACGTAAAAACTGTAACTGACTGGGTGGCAGATCCAGTAAAGTAAATAACACCACTTGTTGCGGTAACCGTTTTAACGCCTGCACACGTGTTTGCTCATTATCAAGCTGCTGCCAAAACAGCTCATCAATTTTCTCTATCTCTAAAAAATCCTGATGGAAATGCTCTTTCCATAACCAACGTTGCCAAGCTTCTAAGTCTTGCGCTTGTTGTAATTGAAATGCTGAAACGCTTTGATCCTGATTCATGATCAACTTTTCAATATCGAGTGCATGATCATTGCCCCACGCACTTAGCCAATTGGTTGAGCAGGTACATTTTCCAACACAGTTTTTTTGACAATGTCCCCGATACAACATGTAATTGCTAAATAATTGCGAGACTTGTTCAGCAATCCAATACAACATGCTTTGTTTTTTGAGTTGCTTCTCAATACCGTGATTCAGTCGATCTGCGCTGTCATAAATTCGGGCAATGATCGAATGCAATGGATGTTCGATAGTCACTTGCATCTGGTCAGATTGAATATAAGAATGCAAGGCCTGATAAATTCGCCATTTTAAAATCAGGCGTGGAATATTGGCTTTACGTACCTGATCCTTATGTTCACTTAATACTTGTTGATAGGCATACCATTGAAAGCCGCGAATACGTTGATGAAACTGATAATTGGCATGAATTCCCTGTAATTCCGAGAGCTTTTCAGTCAACGACTGCTGCACGGCGGCATTGGGAACAATAAAATGTTGAGTGGCCAGTACCTGAAAAGGTTGTTCATGGCGAGATTGTGAAGTTCGCGCCAGTCCTTGCAATAACACATCGATACGTTGACTTTGAATGACATGTATGGCCATGTATTCCTTACCTTACTAAGCTATGCTTTTATGCACAAAATCATAAACATTCGTCACTATACATCTAAATCCAACTATGTCACGTTGATGGCATGAAATAAAAATGTGAACATCATTTAAAAATACATGCTTGAATGATACAAAAGGAACCGACTTGAGTATAAGCCCAATGAAAATAGAAAATATTCCTGATTCAATTGATCCAAAACTTGACCTTGAACAAGTGCGCGAAGAATGTTTAGACATGGTCAAAAAACGCGCTTACTTTTCCGCAGGTGCGGCTGTGGTTCCAATTCCATTTTTTGATGTGGTCATCGATATTGGAATCTTGTCACAGTTGATTCCAGATATTAGCGCCCGTTTTGGTTTATCGCCCGATCATATTAGTGTCTATGATCCAGAAACTAAAAAAATTCACTGGAATGAGCTGCGCAAACGTGGCTTTGAATTTTCAGGCTTGGTCGTGGCACGAACTGCGGTAAAAAAATCCTTAAATGGCATTGTGGGTAAAGTCATTACCAAACAAGTCACCAAATTTATCCCGCTCGGGGGATCCATTGTGGCTGCCAGTTTGGGCTATATCGTGATGAAAAAAGTGGCTGAAGCGCACGTGCAAGATTGTTATCAACTGGCGAAACGCATTCAACAAAAGAATGTAAATGGGAGTATTGTGGCCTAAATTCAAGTAAATATCTCTAAACTGATCCTGAGCAACATGGCTTGGGATCAACTCTCTTTTTTAGATTTTGTCTTTAATTAGGTACAATTCATATAAATTTTCCTACAAACAATTCCATATTTTTAAGTTTTATTAAATATTTCATTTTTATCCTGCTGCAACGATGACAAAAACTAGGGAGAGTCGTTGTGCAACATGGATCTTCTTCGCGCCTACGTGCCATTTTTAATGTAACCAGCGGTAATTTTCTCGAACAATACGATTTCTTTTTGTTTGGTTTATATGCCAAAGCCATTGGTGAGACTTTTTTCCATTCTGACAGTAGCTATGCCGCGTTGATGAAGACTTTCTTGATCTTCGCAGTGAGTTTTCTGATTCGCCCGATTGGTGCTTTAGTTTTAGGCCCTTATGTCGATCGGATTGGTCGTCGTAAAGGTTTGATGGTCACGTTAAGTATTATGGCGGTGGGTTCATTGCTTATTGCTCTGACACCTGGCTATGCCACGATTGGCTTCGCTGCAACTGCGCTGATTTTTATTGGACGTTTAGCACAAGGTTTTTCAGCAGGTGTCGAACTTGGCGGTGTCTCGGTGTATTTATCTGAAATTGCAGAACCGCATAACCGTGGTTTTATGACCAGTTGGCAATCTGCCAGCCAACAAGTTGCGGTTATTTTTGCAGCAACATTGGGCTATGTCGTGAGTCTCGCCTTTACCAAAGCGCAAGTGGATGCTTGGGCATGGCGCATTCCATTTTTTGTAGGTTGTGCCATTATTCCTTTTATTTTCTGGTTACGAAAATCGTTACAGGAAACCGAAGCTTTTGCATCACGCAAGGAACATCCAACCACTCGCCAAATTCTGTCTACATTGGCAGCCAACTGGAAAATCGTGTTGATTGGAATGTCGATGGTCGCAACCACCACGACCATGTTCTATTTTATTACGGTTTACACCCCGACTTACGGTAAAGAAGTTTTGCATCTGACGACCGCAGAAAGTTTGATTGCAACCGTGATGGTCGGTGCGAGCAATTTTATTTTATTGCCAATTGGCGGTTATTTATCTGATAAATTTGGACGTAAACCGCTGTTGATTACGACCACCACCCTGATTTTTATCACGGCTTATCCACTTCTCAGTTGGTTAACGCAAAATATTAGTCTAAGCCATATGCTGATGGCATTGTTGTGGTTGTCGCTACTGTATAGTTTCTATAATGGTGCGCTGGTGGTGTCACTGACTGAAATGATGCCAAGCTCGGTACGTATTGCAGGATTTTCGGTGGCTTATAGTTTGGCAACGTCTGTGTTTGGTGGCTTGACGCCGATGATTGCGACGTATCTGGTGGAACAAAGTGGCAGCAAAAGTATGCCTGCTTTTTGGCTGATGTTTGCTGCAATTGTGAGCCTGATTGCAACATTGATTGTGTTCCGTCAACGTCAGTCACAAACGACTCAACCGCCAAAAATTAAGGCACAACTGGCATCCACTTCATCACATTAATTCACTGAAAACCTCTGACTTGAAGATATCATTCAAGTCAGAGGCCAGATACAAAAACTGATTTCTTTAATCAGCCTGAAGTTGTTTTAAAATCGTTTTCAGTACCTGAATACGTGCCGTGTATTTATCGTCAGTTGCCACAATCGTCCACGGTGCAAATTCGGTACTGGTTCGCTCAAACATATCTGCGGCAGCATTTAAGTATTCATTCCACTTACTGCGATTGCGCCAGTCATCTTCGGTAATCTTAAAGCGTTTATGCGGGGTTTTTTCTCGGGCATGAAAACGTTGTTCTTGCTCATCTTTACTGATCGATAACCAAAATTTAATAATAACCGTTTGACTATCAATTAAATCTTTCTCAAAACGATTAATTTCATCATACGCACGTTGCCATTCTAACTCACTGGCAAAACCTTCTACACGTTCCACCAAAACCCGACCATACCAACTTCGGTCAAAAATACGAATATCACTACAATGATCCAGCTTTGTCCAAAAACGCCATAAATACGGATGACGCAACTCGTATTTTTCTGGCGCGCTAATGGTAAAAATATCGTACTCACGCGGATCAAGCCGTTTAATAATCCGCTTGATCGAGCCACCCTTCCCTGCAGCATCCATCCCTTCAAAGACAATCACGACCTTACGCTCATCGTAACGCATTGCTTCAGCGACACGGCGGCTCAGTTTTTTGAGTTTTTTCTTATATTTTGCCTTTTCCATCTGTTCTGCATCAGGATGCAGCAGTTCATGTGGAATTAAGGCCTGTGGCCAATGTTCCTGCCCCTGTGTGGGATGCTCCGGTAAATCCTTCATTGCCTGTAAGATCGACTGTGCAAAGCTTTGATCACGAACTTCTGGCTCTTCACCATCAATGATGATCCAATCTTGTGTAAAACGTTGTCGCAACTTTTGCAAATTGTCATATTGCTTTTTATTACGCCAATCTAAACCGTGCAATTTATGCCATTGACGCTCAGAAGCATCGATATGATCTAAACGTTTTTGGAGTGATTTCCACGACAAATCGAACCAGACTTTGATCACATCAACCTGATTATTTTTTAGATCTTGTTCAAAGGCTCGCATGTTTTCTGCGTAGGCATCAAACAGGGTTTCATCCAATGGTTTAGAGACATGCATCGCCGTGGTTAATAAATCACTATACCAATTGCCAAACATCACCGCAATTTGACCTTCACGCGGAATAAAATTGACATAAGGCTGCCAAAATGCCTGATCATTTGACAACATATTCGGCGGATCTGCTTTGACTTTTAAATATCTTGGATCGACCCATTCTCTGAGTTGTTTAACGGACTCACCTTTTCCTGCCAGCTCTATTCCACTGACCAGTACCAACACACTTTTAGCATTTTTTTGGCCCCAGCTATTTTTTAAAGTGTATTGAGCTTCGATCAGATCGATAGATAAACGATGTTCATCAATTAACTCACAATGTGCTTGTTGTTCACTCATGATCTATACATTTTTTTGCTTATTTTTTTGAGTATAACCAAATGTTCGGGCAGCTTGAGGCAAATGCATGTACTATTTATGTCAATTGATCATCTATTGAATCGGACTGACTTCGAATTCACTATTTTAATATGGAAACGTCATAGCGCTCTTGATTCAAGCCTTTTATGCTTTTGATAAACTGATTATTTTGAGTTATTTGAATGTCCAAACTTGCTCCTTTTGACAACTTACTTCAACAGTATAATGCCTTTGAATATCATCACGACCCCGTATTATTAAAGCGTTTAAATGATGCCCAGCACTGGCTTAAAGAGCGGATAAAACACACGCATCAAGCACATTTTGATCAGCCTAAAAATCAGTTGATGGCGCAGTATTTTCTTAATTGTTTATATGGTGGCCCAGATTTTGATCCACTGGCGTTACAAATTGAACGTCTACTTAAATATGCCCACAAAGCAGAAAAACTGTTACCAGACAATGCCATAAAAACGGGAACTAAATCCGTCAGTCTAGCTGTACTCGCCATGCAACTGGATGAGCAAATTGCCATTCAATTACTTAAAGATTATCCAGCAGATGCACCAATCACAGACGAAATGATGCGCCAGACGCTGGTCAAACTGGATCAAAAAGAGCAACGTTTGATCCAGCTACAACTTCTGGATGACTTGGGTGAGGCCCTCGATAAATATATGCGGTCACTGATGATGTATGCTGCTTTTAAAATGTGTAAAGGCGCAGCACATAAATATCAGTTTGACTTGATGTATGAGTTTATTCAGGAAGGTTTTGTTGCCATGAAACCGCTTAAATCCGCAGAACAATTTATTAAAACCTTTAGTGCAGTTGAACGTGATATTATCGAGAAAGTGCATTCGGATCATCCCGATCCTTTTCGCTAATTTCTGATCTGCATGCGCTGCTAAAAGAGGCATGAAATGCCTTATTTTTATCATTTTCGGTATAGTATTAATTACGATTGTATGATGATGACTGTAAAACCATACTAAACTCTGTCATCATGCAGATAGCCATAATCACTTTATAATGTGTTTAAATTTAGGAGCGACAAGATGTCTAACGAAAATCAAAAGCCCACTTTTTCAACTGAGCAGGCATCGCGTTCAGACAACAACAATCCTTTCCTAAATGAACCACTTCCGCAAGGTACAGCGCAAGGTCAGCAACAATCATTACAACAAGGTTTTACTGATTCGCAAAGCCATCATGTCCCGAAATACAACCTCCCGCGTGGTGCAGGTCGGACAGGTAACGTCGGTGAAACTACCCACTTCGGCTATCAAACCGTAAGCTCCGAAGACAAAGCACAGAAAGTGGCAGAAGTGTTCCATTCGGTTGCCAGCAAATACGACATCATGAATGACCTGATGTCATTTGGTATCCATCGCCTCTGGAAACGCTTTGCCATCAATATGTCTGGCGTTCGTCGCGGTCAACAGGTATTAGATATTGCAGGCGGTACAGGTGACCTCGCCAAAGTCTTTAGTCGTGAAGTTGGGCCACAGGGGCATGTGGTATTATCTGATATTAATGAATCGATGCTGAATGTGGGTCGTGACCGCTTACTCGATGCAGGTTGTACCAATGTCGATTTTGTACTGGCAAATGCTGAAACATTAGAACCTTTTGCAGATGAAAGTTTTGATCTGGTGACGATTAGTTTTGGGTTACGCAATGTCACGGATAAAGATGCCGCACTTGAAGCAATGTATCGCGTCCTAAAACCAGGCGGTCGATTACTGATCCTTGAATTTTCAAAACCTGTATTTGAACCTTTTTCAAAACTATACGATTTATATTCATTTACTGCATTGCCGATCATGGGCAAACTGGTAGCAAACGATTCGGAAAGCTATAAATATCTGGCTGAGTCCATTCGTATGCACCCTGACCAACGTACACTTAAAGGCATGATGGAAAAAGCGGGCTTCCAAAGCTGCGACTATCATAATTTAACAGGTGGTATCGTTGCGGTACATCGTGGTTTTAAACTTTAAAGGTCAATGATTATGTGGTCGATTCTTGCGCTCGGTGCAGTCGAACGCGGTATTCATCATTTTATTAATCTGGATGCCATTACCCGCATCCAGTTGAATCAACTACAGGGGCAATTGCTGCGAGTCGTGATCGATAGTCCGCAGCTTTCGGTTGATGTTTTTTTTGATGATAATAAAGTTCGCCTTGAGCCTACTGTGACAGGTCATAGCTCAGCACCATCTATATTTGAAACGCGTCCTTTTGATGAACAAGTCAGGATCAGCGAAGCCACCGCCACACTACATGTTAAAAATGTGGTGGAATTACTCAAGCTTTTAGTCGGCGATGCTGATCAAATTGGGAATATCCCTCTGACAGGTGACTACCATCTGTTACAGGATATTCAACGCATTATGCAGCAAGCTGAACCAGATCTGGCAGCCCATTTAAGTCCGTGGATTGGTCCAACCTTGGCGCATGAATTGGCTAAAATCAGTCTGGTGCCGAAACAGATGAAACGGAGTCTGCAAAGTCATCTCTTTTTTGCAGAAGATGCCATTAAAGAAGACAGCGGTCTTTTTGCACCCCGTTGGCAAATGGATGATCTGAATCAGTCCACACGGCAGCTTAATCAGGAAATTGATCGCCTTGAAGCCAGACTGCAACAGCTTAACTCTCAATTTAATAGAACAAACGATTAGGTAATATCCCATTATGATTCCGCACGTTACACGGTTATTCGAACTTTGGCGCATTGCAGCACATTATCGACTTGACACCCTGTTCCCTGCGGAAGAATTACCCCCAAAAGCTCGGCATGCTTTGGCTTTGATTCGCTTACACCCAGCTGCTTGGTCGAGTCGTGAACGAAAAAATCCGTTGAAGCTCAAACAAGCGCTTGAAGATATGGGGCCCTTGGCGATTAAATTAGGACAGTTATTGTCCACACGCCGTGACCTGATTCCACCTGAAGTCTTATCGCAACTGGTTTTATTGCAAGATCAGGTCAAACCTTTCGATGCACAAGTCGCCAAACAACGTATTCAGGAATCGTTAAAAGCTGATGTAAATACTTTATTTGCACGTTTTGATGAGCAACCTTTAGCTGCTGCTTCAATTGCCCAAGTCCATACCGCGGCTTTGCATGATGGTCGTGAAGTGGTGGTTAAAGTCACACGTCCTGATATTCGTGTACAAATTTTACAAGACTTTGAAATCATTACCTGGTTAGGTCAATGGTTAGAAAGTCGTTTAGAAGCCGCTCGTGCCTTACATTTGACTGAAATTATTCAGGATTATCGCCAGATCATTTTAAATGAACTAGATTTAACCATTGAGGCTGATAATACCCGTCGTATGCGCCATTATTTTACGGGTTCTAGCATGATGTATGTGCCAGAAGTCTATATGGACAGTAAAGATGTCATGGTCGCAGAGCGAATTACCGGTGTGCCTATTTCAGATACTGCCACTTTTGATCGTTTAGGCATGGATCGCGCTGAACTGGCAGAAAAAGGCTTGATTATCTTTTTTACCCAAGTCTTTCGTGATAATTTTTTCCATGCCGATATGCATCCCGGCAATGTCTTTGTCGAAACTATCAATCCTGTTTCACCGCGTTATATTGCACTGGACTGTGCGATTATGGGCGAACTCTCCAAACAGGATCAGATGACCGTTGCACGGATGTTGCTGGCGGTCATGAATAATAATTTCATGCAACTGATTCAGATTGTGCATCAGGCAGGATGGATTCCACCAGGAACCGATCAGGATGCATTGGCTCGAGAAATGCGTCGTACCGTTGGGCCAATGGTGTCAAAGCCGATGGATCAACTGGATTTCGCTGGCATTTTATTGCAGGTCATGGATATTGCCCGACGCTTTCGTTTGGAAATTCCACCACAATTGATGTTGCTCCTGAAAACACTGGTGCATGTCGAAGGATTGGGAACAGATCTTTACCCTCAATTAGATATTTGGAACCTGGCAAAGCCGATTTTGACCGAATGGGTCAAATCCAATATGAATCCTGTCAAAAACATGAAAGAAATTGGTCAGCAAATTCCAGATTTAATACTGGGTGCGCATGACTTACCGACTCTACTTATTGACAGTTTAAACGGTTTAAAAAATCAATCTGCATGGCATGATCGTCAAGTTCGGGAAATTCAACAATTGCGTATGCAGATTCAACAGCAACAGCAGCGTAGTTGGATATTTGGCAGTATCATATTGATATTACTAACTATCGCCATTATTTCACCGTGGTATATTTCCATTGTCTTGATTGCGATGACTGCGCTATTCGCGGTTTGGCGTATTATTAAATAACTGGTATTAAAGATGGGGAAGCTATATTTTTCCTCATCTATTTTCAAAATAAAAGATCGATAATAATGAAAAAAATCAAGAATATTGCTATTATTGGTGCAGGAACCGCAGGTCTGGCCACCGCGATTCTATTGGCTCGCCAAGACATTGATGTCACTTTATTTGAAAAAGTTGAGCGTCTACAACCTGTAGGTGCGGGGCTATTATTGCAACCTGCTGGATTGGCAGTTTTTGAGCATTTGGGAATTTTACCAGACACCTTAAAACTCGGAGCAATCGTCACAGGTCTGGAAGGTCGACTGGCTAATCAACGCTTACTGGTCAATAGTCATTATCATGAAGTCGATCCACAACATTATGGTATCGGGATTCATCGCGCAACCTTGTGTCATTTACTGAGTTCAAAATTACAAGACTATGCAGCATCTGTAACTTGGAAAATGGCACATGATATTCATCGCTTACAAGAACATCAGCAGGGCGTCACAATTTTCGGTCAGCATCTTGGACTACCCTTTGAGAGTAACTTCGATGCAGTCATCATTGCCAATGGTGCACGTAGTCATTTACGCCCTACGTCTTGGGTAAAAGTCGATAAGCCTTATCCGTGGGGTGCGGTGTGGAGTATCGTTCCTGAATGCCAAACCTTAGATCCACAAATTTTGCATCAATTTTATGACCATTCACAAATCATGATGGGCATATTGCCTACAGGCGCAATTCCACAAGCTCCGACTCAACGTCTTTCGAGCGTATTTTGGAGTTTGCCAGCTCAGCAATTACAACTCTTTTTAGATAATCCCGATAAACATGAATTTTTGCTTCAGCAAATTTCTCCTCGCTGGAAACCTGTTGCTGACTGGCTTGAACAAGTCATGCAGAAACAAGACAGTTTACAATGGTTATCTGCTCAATATCGCGATGTAGTGATGACAAAATTTGGACAAGGTCGTATAGGGGTCATTGGTGATGCCGCGCATGCGATGAGCCCTCAACTAGGACAAGGCGCCAATATGGCCTTATTGGATGCGTGGGCACTAGGACAAGCCATGCAACAATTTCCAGATCAGCAAGTCGATTGGACCATGTTCTGGCAGCATTATCATCAGTTACGTTATTCTTCCACTCAATTTTATCAAATGTTAAGTCGGCTACTCACGCCCTTCTATCAATCTGATTCAACTTGGGCAGGTTCGTTCCGAGATGTGAGTTTTTATTGGATGTACCAAATTCCTTATTTACGTAAACAAATGGCACTGACTATTTCGGGCTTAAAAACCTCTCCGCTACAGCATATGAATTATGCGGAAATTGCGCAATCGCAGTCTCAATCATCTATTTTAAGTCAAAACTAAATTTAGAACTGGTTAAGGCTCAACGCTTCCCATCATAAAAAAGATGAGTTTTTTTCCGAAATGATCAACAGATGCCGTACACTATAGAGTGCGATGAATAACCGCAAATGAACTTATTTAATCCATAATTCTGGTGAATCTTTATGAACAACGTGCAATGGCTCGATGAAGTAAAATTTAACGAACAAGGTCTTATTCCAGCCATCGCACAGCATCATCTAACCGGCCGTATTTTGATGGTGGCTTGGATGAATCGTGAATCATTTGCTCTAACCGCAGAAAAACAACAAGCGGTTTATTTCTCACGTTCTCGTCAAAAACTCTGGCACAAAGGCGAAGAGTCAGGTCATTTTCAAACCGTGTATGAAATTCGTCTGGACTGTGATGGTGATGTGATTGTATTGCAAGTGGAACAGCATGGTGGAATCGCTTGTCATACAGGTCGAGAGTCTTGTTTTTATCGTAAACTCACACCGCAAGGTTGGGAAATTGTCGATGCGCAACTGAAAGATCCGACAGCCATTTATGGTGCCTCTGCCAAAACTGAAGCGCATGATCATGGCACCCGACAAGAACAGGTCGATGTCTTGGCGCATTTGGGACAATTGATGCAACAGCGCAAACAAGCAGATGCTGATAGTTCTTATGTTGCAAGTCTATATAAAAAGGGCTTGAATAAAATTTTGGAAAAAGTCGGCGAAGAAAGCGTTGAAACGATCATTGCTGCCAAAGATTATGCCGTTCAACCGACACAGGAACATTTAAATGATCTGATTTATGAAACTGCCGATTTATGGTTCCATAGTATCGTCATGCTCGGTCATTTTGATCTCGATCCCAAACTGGTACTGGAGGAATTGGCACGTCGTCAGGGACTCTCAGGTCTGGTTGAAAAAGCTAATCGTACGCAAGGATAATTATTGACTGTGTCTAATTTTGAGAAACCCAAAGCGACGTATGAACAGGCAACAGCTATCGATAATGCGCGTCTGGGCGAATCTTTTAAAGTTATCGCGTATGCAGGCACAGGTAAGACCACCACATTACAATTGATTAGTGATGCCATGCCTCAGCGGCGTGGTATGTATCTGGCATTTAATAAAGCCATTGCCAGTGAAGCACAACAGAAATTTCATCGTAACGTTGACTGTCGTACTTTTCACTCTTTAGCCTTCCGTAGTGTTCCACGTGGTGTCACCGATAAGTTACGCTTACCCCGTTTAAGCCCAAGTTTTATGGCGAAAGATTATCGCTTGGAACCTGTGACCCTGCGCCGTATGATGGGCGGACGATATGAAAAATATGTATTGATGCCCAGCCGTCTGGCCAGTTTGGTCGCCAATGCGGTCAGTTATTTTTGCTCGACCAGTTCGCAATACCCCGCGCCACGTCATATTCAAGCGCCCAGTTGGCTACATCCTGATGATATTGAAAGCCTGCAAAAACACCTCTATCCCGCAGTGGAACGACGTTGGCTAGAATCGATTGACCAAAATCATCAGGCAGGAATTGGGCATGATATTTACCTGAAACTCTGGGCACTCTCTGAACCGAATATTCCAGCCGATTATGTATTGTTTGATGAAGCACAGGATGCCGATCCACTCATGCTCGGGATACTGCTTAGACAACGTAGCACACAAGTGATTTATGTCGGTGATGCACATCAGCAAATTTATGCTTGGCGCGGTGCAGTCAATGCCATGCAGCAACTACCACTGCCCGAATCACGCTTAACTACGTCCTTTCGTTTTGGTGAACAAATCGCCGATGTCGCCAACTATTTATTAAGTGGTTTGGATGAAACAGTTCCCTTGTTAGGCAATCCAAATCTCAACTCAAAAGTCGTCAATAAACCCCATACCAAACAACGTGATGCCATTCTTTGTCGTACTAATGCCCGTGCAATGGAACTACTACTGGCAGGTCTGGTACATGGCGATAAAGTCAGTTTGCAAGCCGATCATAATAAACTCAATCGTTTTGTCGATGCTGCAAGTCTATTAAAACAAGGCAAACGCGTAACCGATGTGCCAGAACTGGCTTGGTTTAATTCATGGCATGATGTGCATGAATATTGTGAAACCAACGATGGTAGTGATATTAAACCATTGGTCAAACTGGTCGATGATCATGGTACGGATCCTTTAAAACGTGCATTGGCAAAAATCACGCCTATTGAGCAAGCAGATTATGTGATTTCCACTGCGCATAAAGCCAAAGGTCTGGAATGGGATCGGGTGCACCTGGAAGATGATTATCAGTTTAAAATCAATGGATTGGAACATAAAATAAGTGATGAAGAACTGAGACTGCTTTACGTAGCCTGTACACGTGCTAAAGTAAGTTTAAATATTCATCATATTTATGACCTTGTTCAGCAGCTCAAACTGCAAGCACCGCAAAGTTTACGCAAATCCGTAGCGGTCTAAAACATCGCGTTCCAACTCTGGTGAGCATATGAAACTTGAATCTATTCGTCTTAAACATACAGGCTTGTTTAGTAATTTACAGGTTCAATTTCTTTATCCACATAAACCCATCACCCTCATTTTAGGTGAACAGGCGACGGGTAAAACCACACTCCTTAAACACATTTACCAAGCCTTGAGCTGGTTTCCAGCACGATTAAAAGATAGTCGTACGGCGGGTGTGGTCATGCTAGATCAGGATATTTTAAATTCAAGAATCCAATCCAGAATAGAGCTGAGTGTTAAAATTCCAACCGAAATCGGACAACTTCCAGAAGGCAGTCAATCTCAGGAAAGTGATGCCTCAATCTGTACATGGAAACTTTATAAAACCCTGAATAGTCAGGGAATTGGCATCAGTCAGGCAGAAACACAACAACTGGAAGAATTAACGGCTCTATATCAAAAAGCTATTAAACAGGATCCTTTACAAGGTCTACCGTGTATTGCCTACTATCCATCTGACCGATTTATCAATGAAATCAATTTACTCAGTAAAAATATTCCTGCGGTATTTCAGGCTTCTTCCGCCTATGATGTCGCGGCAATTCCATTTACCACCTTTGCCCGTTTCTTTGAGTGGTTCCGCGAAATCAGTGATATCGAAAATGCTCAAAGTGCACAGTTGCTACAACATATTTTAGATAAATTTAATGCGCAGAGTTTGCAACATCTGGAACAGGAAATTTTTCAGACGCATGCACAGCTCAACTCTCCCAATTTGCAGGCATTAAAAAGCAGTCTAAATACTGTTTTCCCTGATATTACCGATATTTATCTACAATATCAGCCGAAACTTCAGCTGATGCTCAGCTATCAAGGACAAAATCTAAGCTATCAACAACTTTCCAACTCCATGAAAACATGGATTGCATTGGTAGGAGATATTGTACGTCGCTTATGCTTGCTGAATCCTTTAAGTCTTTATCCCTGTCTTGAAGGTGAAGGCATTGTACTGATTGATCAGATCGATACCCAACTCGATCAAACTTTATGTCGTGAGATCCTGCCGCGTTTACATCAGGCTTTTCCACGTTTACAACTGATCGTGACTGGAAATCGTGAAGAATTGCTTGAACATGCATTTGATTATCAATGTCTGCGTTTGTCCAATAAGCAAATTTCACCCTTAGTGCTCGAAAATACCCATGATCTCTATGACCATGTTTACCAAAATTTATTTAATCATTCTTCAGAACCTGATTTGAATGATCTAAGTCCGATACTTGCCAATGAACCCGATGTAGATCAGCTGCTTGAATTATTAGCGTATTTAACTGATGCACAAAAACAAGAGATTCTGCAATATTTGCAATCAGATACCAAGCATTTAAATGAATCAAGATTGTCCGAAAAATAAAGGATTTCATAATTTAGGCATCAAATCATTTTTCATGTTATGATTGAAAATAACTATCAATACACTTGAAAGCAAGTGTTCCGAACACATCTTTAAGTGATTGATATTTTGTTATTTTAGTGTAAAAACAGTAAACAGATGCAGGGTTAGCGCTGTATACTTTTTCACACGTATTTTTTGTTTCTTGCAAGTCGCGCAATACAACTTGTTTTTTCTTTTTACCTACATTTATGGTTTTCAGGTGTCAAACTTTTGGAATTCTCCTTGATTTCCTTTACATCCTGAAAAATAAGATTCACGCTTAGGTTCCGACCTAAATCACCACATGGATACGAGTGTGCTACCGATTATTATCTTGCTACCGTTAATATTAGGCACCACCCTTGTTGCATTGCTACAGCGTTTTTCGCGGGAAGCAACGGCTTTAGGGGCAATTGCAGTCAGCTTGACCTGTTTTGGGTTATTGCTGACTGAGGCAAAACAGATTTTTGCTGGTGCAGCCATTTTACAAAGCTGGGACTGGTTACCACAGCTTGGACTGAATTTAAGCTTTCGTCTGGATGCACTTGGACTCTTGTTTAGCCTACTGATTACAGGCATTGGCACCCTCATTTATATTTATGCTTATTATTATTTAAGCCCTCGTAACTCACTTGCCAAGCTCTATATGCTGCTCATGGTTTTCATGACAGCCATGCTCGGAATTTCACTCTCCAATAATTTAATCTTGCTCTTGGTGTTTTGGGAATTAACCAGTATTTCATCTTTTTTACTGGTGGGCTATTGGAGCCATTACGAGGCCGCACAACGTGGTTCTCGAATGGCACTGACCATTACAGGCATGGGCGGTCTAGCCATGCTTGGGGGTTTTATTTTGATTGGGCAAATTACTGGAACCTATCAGATTGATCAACTGGTCAATATGAAAGAGATGATCCAGTCTCATGCCTTATTTGTTCCTGCACTACTTTTAATTTTACTGGGTGCATTTACCAAAAGTGCACAGTTTCCTTTTCATTTTTGGCTTCCCAATGCCATGGCTGCGCCAACGCCTGTATCGGCTTATTTGCATTCCGCCACCATGGTCAAAGCAGGGATTTTTTTACTCGCTCGTCTTGCTCCGATTTTTATAGGGGCGGCGATTTATCATAATATTGTCACTTTTGTCGGTTTATTTACGCTTTGTATGGCGGCTTTTTTTGCCATTTTCAAAGAAGACCTCAAAGGCTTATTGGCCTATTCGACCATTAGCCATCTTGGTTTAATTGTATGCCTATTGGGGATTGGCTCTCCCCTTGCTGTTGCCGCAGCCATTTTCCATATTATCAATCATGCCACATTTAAAGCGGCGCTGTTTATGATTGCAGGCATTGTTGATCATGAAACAGGAACCCGAGATTTACGCAAACTCAGTGGCATTTGGCAACTACTGCCTTTTACTGCCACCCTGACCATGATTACGGCGGCATCGATGGCGGGTGTTCCGCTGACCAATGGCTTTATTTCCAAAGAAATGTTCTTCACAGAATTAGTTTCAAGCCTGAATGGTAGCGCTTTAATTTTCTCGACGATTGTGGCCACACTGGCAGGCATTTTTGCAGTTAGTTATTCATTACGCATGGTGCATGGCGTATTTTTCGATGGTCCCGTCGGTGAGAAAGTTCCCAACAAGGATGCGCACGAGCCCGCTTGGGGAATGCGCCTTCCTGCAACTTTACTCGCCATACTTTGTATTTTAGTGGGCATTATTCCTGCCTTACTAGTTGAAAATATAGTCAATGGGGCAACCCGTGCCAGTCTGGCCATGCCTGAGTTTGCAGGCGTACATCTGGCGATTTGGCATGGTTTCAATTTACCTCTCATCATGAGTCTGATTGCCTTAATCGGTGGCACAGTTTTCTATTTCGCTCTCGCGAAAGATGGACGTATTCGACATATCGATCTTGACCCTTATTTGGGGAATTTTCAGGGCAGAATTTTATTTGATAAATTTTTAAAATATTTGTTGTTGGGCAGCCGTAAAATTAAACGCAGTACTGAAACAGGTTCTTTACAACTTTATCTATTCTTAATCGTACTGTTCAGCATCGCTATAGTCTCAATTCCTTTATTTAATCAAGGTTTGAGCACAGGATCACGTGAACTGACTCATGCGCCGATGATCGCCATTGTGTTATGGCTGATTTTATTCTCAGCCTGCTGGATGATGCTCTGGTTTCACCATGAACGAATTAAAGCCGTGTTGATTAGCGGTGCGATTGGCCTAGTCGTGACCATGATCTTTATTGGATTCTCTGCACCTGATTTGGCGCTGACGCAAATTACCGTCGATGTTGTGACCACTGTTTTATTGCTGATGAGTCTATCATTACTGCCACAACTAACACCGTATGAATCCAGACGCTCCAGACGTTGGCGTGATGCGATGATTGCCATTATCGGTGGTTTAGGTATTGGCTGGATTGCGTGGTTAATATTGACTCGTGATCACAACTCTTTGTCATGGTTCTTTATGCAGCAATCGCTACCTTTAGGCGGCGGCTCCAATGTAGTGAATGTGATTCTGGTCGATTTTCGTGGTTTTGATACCTTTGGGGAAATTACTGTTTTGGGCATTGCGGCTATTGGTGCGCTATGTCTCATGGATGGTATGCGGATTCATGGTACCAGTGTGACGCAAGGTCTCACCTATCGTTTTAATCCATCACCCTTGATGTTACGAACCACAGCCTCATGGGTGTTGCCAATTGCTTTAGTGGTCAGTCTGTATATTTTCTTGCGCGGACATAATTATCCAGGTGGTGGCTTTATTGCAGGTCTAGTAACCTCGATGGCGCTGATTATTCAGTATATTGCACAAGGTCAAGATCAAGCTGAACAGATGCTAAAAGCCAAGTCAGGACGTTTATATGAGCTCTGGATTGGGATTGGCTTGCTCATTGCTGGTCTGTCAGGCATGGCTGCATGGTATTGGTCACGTCCTTTCTTAACCAGTGCACACATCTATGTCGATATTCCAGTGATAGGAAAAGCACACCTTGCTTCAGCGGCACTGTTTGATGTCGGGGTCTATGTCACGGTGGTAGGTGCAACCATGCTGTTAATTTCGGTACTTGGTGATTCACGTCATTCGTCCATGTCTGGCCCTGTTCCACGTGAAGGAGATACGTCATGATTAGTCTGGAGTTCCTACTTGCTTCCGCGATTGGCCTACTTGTCGCGTCGGGGATCTATTTAATTTTACGTGCCAGAACTTTTCCTGTGGTACTGGGGCTTGCCATGATTGGCTATGCAGTCAATCTGTTTTTATTTGCAATGGGACGCATTCAGATGAATGCACCTGCGATTTTGACCGAAACGGTTAAAACGACCGATCCTTTGCCACAAGCTTTAGTCTTAACAGCGATTGTCATTGGTTTTGCCACAACAGCATTTATCGTACAGCTTGCAATTCGTAGTCGTTATGAATCAGGTACAGATCATGTGGATTCCAAAGAAGACCCAGCCCTAAACTATGACCCGCGTGAGGATGAACCTTGATGATTGACTTTATCAATTTCTGGAACATGCACGCACCTATTTTTAGTATTCTGATTCCTGCGTTTACTGCTTTTATTCTTATCATTTTAGGCAATCCCGGTTATGGTGCTTTAGAAACTGATCGTCGGCAACCGTGGCGCAGAGCCATCAGTCTCATTTCTGTTTTATTGGGTCTTGCCACCGCAATCAGTTATTTTTTGATTGCCCATACCGGTCAAATTACAGTTTATCAACTGGGTGAATGGTCTGCGCCATTTGGCATTGTATTAGTACTCGATCAACTTTCTGCTTTTATGTTGCTCTTAACCTATGTACTGGCCGTTCCTGTACTCTGGTTTGCGAGCAAGGAATGGGATACCCGCGGCCGTTATTTCCATGCCATGTTTCATTTTCTACTCATGGGAATTTGCGGTGCCTTTTTAACTGGTGATTTATTTAACCTGTTTGTATTCTTTGAAGTGTTATTGATGGCTTCCTATGTGTTGCTACTACATACACAAGGCAAAGCGCGTTTTCAGTTAGGCATTCATTACGTCACCATCAATTTACTGGCTTCAGCGATTTTTTTGATCGGTCTGGGTATGATTTATGGCAGTGTGGGTAGCCTCAACATGGCTGATGTATCACGCCTATTGCCGACACTTGAGCCTGACCAACACAAACTCGCGATTGCAGGCGGGATGTTGTTATTTGTCGTCTTCGGCATCAAAGCTGCAATCTTGCCTGTGGGTTTATGGTTACCCAAAACCTATGCTGTTGCCACAACACCTGTTGCTGCTATTTTTACCATCATGACCAAAGTCGGTATTTACGCGATCTTAAGGGTAAATGGCACTGTCTTTGATGATGTATTGGCGCAGAATATTTTAAAACATTGGCTGTTGATCATTGGTTTAGTCACTTCGTTATATGGTGTGATTGGAGCAATTGGGGCAGACCGTTTACGCCGCTTCGTCGGTTTTATGGTGCTGTCATCCATCGGGACAATCATCATTGCAATTTCCATGTTCAATACGCAAGCATGGGCCGCCGCATTATATTATTTAGTCCATAGCACCCTGATAGCCGCTGCGTTTTATCTACTCTGTGGCTGGATTACGTCACAACGTGGCAGTTTCAAGGATCATCTCAAAGTTGCGCCAAGAATGAAACAGGGCAAAACTGTAGCGATGGTTTATTTTATTATTGCCATGATGATGGCAGGTTTACCTCCCTTTAGTGGTTTTCTCGGTAAAGTTTTTATTTTACAAGCGACCCATGATCAATCTTATCAGGCATGGATGATTGCGATTATCCTGATTGTCAGTTTGCTGAGTATTATCGCCTTAACCCGCGTTGGTTTTGTTTTATTCTGGCGCTCAACTGCACCAGAGGAAAATGAGAAAGAACCTGCTTTTATTGCCTATCAAAAATTACCTGATCATGCCCCTGCCCGTAATGATTTGACTATTTATGCACTTCTAACAGGCTTAATAATTTATGTTATTTGTGCACCTTCGATCTATTCTTATAGCTTAAGTACAGCCGCACAAATTCAGGATCATGCCCTTTATACAAATTCTATTTTGAGCAAAGATCGTTTTGGTCAGGTGATTAGTGTGCAACCTTATGATCCAAGCTATGTGCCTGAAACTAAATACGGCGGTGAAACGATTGATCCATACGCGCATTATATCCCTGATGTCATTTCGGATGATACGCTTGAGGGTGAACACATTTCAGAGTACAAAAAACGTCAAATTGAGCAGGAACAACAGGATCAAGACATCGTACCCAATGAAAGCGAACTCAAACCGATGGAGCCTTAAAAAATGAAAAAAAAGAGTGCTTTACTGGAACGCTGGTTTCCTCATCCGTTGGTTTCAGTCATTGTGGGTTTGAGCTGGATCATGCTGGCACATAGCGTTTCAGCTGACAACATTCTGATTGCCGTTATTCTGGCAATCCTGATTCCTCGTTTGGTACAGCCCTTTATTACCCGTACCCCGCACATTCATTGGAGACAAGCGATTCATCTGTTTTTTGTGGTGCTTTGGGATATTGTTGTTTCCAATATTCGTGTTGCCAAATTGGTCCTTGGGCCTACAGATCGGTTACATCCTAAATGGTATCGTGTACCTTTGGAAACCCAACATGAACAGGTCAATAGTATCTTGGCGATGATTATTACCACCACACCCGGTACAGTGTCTGCGGGCATCGATCAGGAACGTGGCGATATTTTGGTTCATTCACTCAGTACTGACAATGAAGAAATGGATATTCAGGACATCAAATCTCGTTATGAAGCGCCATTGATGGCTATTTTTGATGTAAAAGCTGATAAAGGAGGAGAAGCATGATCATCTTACCTTACGCTTTGGGCATTTGTATGGTCGCCATTACCATTTCAATGTTTCTTTGTCTGATTCGGCTTGTAATCGGTCCATCAATTGTAGATCGATTGCTGGCCTTAGATACTCTATTTCTCAATGCGACCTGTTTGGTCGTCGTTTTGGGGATTTACTGGACCAGTACCAATCTGTTTGAAGGTGCTCTTTTAATTGCCATGCTCGGTTTTGTATCCACCGCAGCGTTGGCACGTTATTTCACTACGGGTCATGTGATCGATTAAGGAGATGCTCATGCAATTGATTATGGAAATTCTAGTTTCATTCTTTCTGTTGGTCGGTGCATTCTTCATGTTAGTCGGTGGCATCGGCATGATTCGACTTCCAGACTTATTTATGCGCCTACATGCGCCGACAAAATCCAGTACACTGGGTTTGGGTAGCTTCTTGTTGGCCTCTATTATTTATTCAGCATTTCATGGGCGATTTGGTTTTTCAGAATTGTTAATTACCTTGCTGGCGTTTATCACTGCACCAGTTTCGGCAAATTTGATGGCACAAGCCGCATTGCATTTACGTTTACGTTCCATGAGTGGTGAAGTCCCTGAAGCCCTCAATCGCCCTTTACCGTGGGATCGTTATTCTTTTTTAAATCGTAGAAGAAATAGCACGCTGGATTCTCATTCAGAGCCACCGAAAGAGTGAAATTTAATATCATAAAAATGCCACCCGAAGGTGGCATTTTTTATGTATTCAGATTTATTGCTCTGAATCATCTTCTTTTTTATGCTCAGGCAAGTCCTGTACTGCTTTTTCAATCAGACCAAACATATAGTTGCCATAGGCATTGGTCTTATCATAATGAAAACGCAAACGCGGTGTAATACGCGTTTTAATACGACGACTTAACTCCTGACGCAAAAATCCAGACGCTTTATTTAAAATATCTAGCGTTTCCTGATGAGCGATTTCATTTTGGTCATCTGCCAGTTCACGTCCCATCACAGTGACATAAACATCTGCGTATCCCAAATCTGGACTCACCTTAACGCCTGAGATGGTCACCAGACCACCCAGACGCGGATCTTTCAACTCTTGACGGATTAACTCTGACAACTCACGTTGTACCGAATCCGCCATGCGTTTCAAGCGTTGTCCACCCGCCATTAAAGACTCCGTTTCACCATTTGAACATCATACACTTCGATCTTATCGAGTGGTTTGATGTCATTATAACCCTTAACCGCAAGACCACATTCCATGCCTGCGCGAACTTCATCTACTACATCTTTATAGCGACGTAACGATTCAAGCTCACCTTGGAAGACCACCACGTCATCACGAAGGACACGGATTGGTTTGTTACGGTGAATGACACCTTCCATCACCATACAGCCCGCAGCAGCACCGAACTTACTTGAACGGAACACTTCACGAACTTGAGCCACACCCAGAATCGTTTCACGATGTTCAGGCGCAAGCTTACCGCTCATCGCATTCTTCACATCATCAATCAATTCATAAATGATGCTGTAGTAACGAATGTCGATACCATCTTGATCGCTCTTTTGACGCGCAGTCGTATCAGCACGGACGTTAAATCCGAGTAATACTGCTTCTGATGATTCAGCCAGTGTGACATCAGATTCAGTGATTGCACCGACACCTGAACTAATCACACGTACTTTCACTTCTTCAGTTGAAAGCTCATCCAAAGCAACGGTCAAGGCTTCTAACGTACCGCGAACATCTGCTTTTAAGATGACATTGACTGCTGGTACATCTTTTTTGCCCATAGAGGCCATAATGTTTTCAAGACGCATCGCACTTTGACGATCAATCCGTTTTTGACGCTCACGGTCTGCACGAGCATCTGCCACTTCACGTGCTTTTTTCTCGTCATTGACAACAAGAACTTCGTCACCTGCCATTGGCGCATCGGGTAAACCTAAAATTTCGACTGGAATCGATGGCCCTGCCGATTTAATTGGTTGACCATTTTCATCCGACATGGCACGTACACGACCATAAGATGAACCTGCAAGAACAAGATCACCAATATTCAATGTACCGTTTTGTACCAGAATCGAAGTCACTGCACCACGACCTTTATCAACACGTGCTTCAATCACCACACCTTGAGCCGCGCCTTCGCTTGATGCTTTCAATTCCATCAATTCAGCTTGAATCAAGATTAAGTCAAGTAATTCATCGATGCCTTGACCCGAGTGTGCCGAAACCATCGCGACTGGAACATCACCGCCCCATTGTTCAGGCACGATCTGCTTGGTGGTTAATTCATTTAATACGCGATCTGGATCTGCCGATTCTTTATCCATCTTGTTGATGGCAACAATAATCGGTGTTCCCGCAGCGCGTGCATGGTCAATGGCTTCTGCTGTTTGTGGCATCACACCATCATCCGCCGCAACCACCAATACCACGATATCCGTTGCTTTCGCACCACGTGAACGCATGGCAGTAAATGCTGCGTGTCCTGGTGTATCAAGGAAAGTAATAATTCCTTTATCGGTCTCAACGTGATATGCACCAATATGTTGAGTAATACCACCTGCTTCGCCTGCTACCACTTTAGAGCGACGGATACGATCCAGTAACGACGTCTTACCGTGGTCAACGTGACCCATGATTGTGACGACTGGAGGACGAGTAGTTTGCTCACCACGTGCTTCTTCAGCAGCGACAAGTAAGTTATCTTCGGCTTGTGTATCAGAAACCAAAACAGGGTTATGTCCCATTTCCTCGACCACGAGTACCGCAGTATCTTGATCAATCGCTTGGTTTTGAGTCACAAGCTCACCCATTTTCATGAGCGTCTTAATCACTTCGCGAACTTTAATCGCCATCTTTTGTGCTAAATCAGCAACAACGATTTTTTCACCAATCTCAACATCATAAATTTGCTTTTTAACAGGTTTTTCAAAACCGTGTTTATTCGCCTGACTGGTTTTTAAGCCGCGCTTATGATGGCTTTTGCTAAAGCTTTGTTCCGCTTGTGCATCACCACCACGACCGCCTTTTTTACCCGCACGTGGATTTGCAGTAGCACCACCACGTTTGATTTCACGGTCTTCTTTATTGAAAGAATCTTCGTATGCTTGACCGACAAGTCCAGCAGCCAAAGGTGAATCATCAATCACACGAATGGTCGTCGTTGCATCATCATTTGAATATTTCGATGCCATTTGACGCATTTGCTCAAGTGTACGCTGTTGTGCTTCTTCAGCTGCTTTACGACGAACTGCTTCTTCAGTTGCTTTCAACTTCGCAGATTCAGCTTCACGCGCTTTTTTCTGTTCAGGCGTTTCTGTTGGTTTTACAACAATCGGCTTAATCGGCTTATTGGTTGAACGACGCTTCACCACAACTTCTGTAGTTGAAGTCTCCGCTTTTACTGTTTCTTTCTTCTGAGCAGCGCGCATTGCATCCAACGTGGCTTGTGCTTTGTTTTCAGCTTTTACTTGAGGCTGCTGCGCAGTTTGCTGGCTTACTTTTTCATCAGTACGCACTTTCGCTTCCGCATCAACACGCGCTTTCGCTTCTGCTGCAATCTGTTCAGGATTTGGCTTGGTAAACGTATGTTTCTTACGAACTTCTACGTTAATCGTTTTTGCCTTACCTGAAGTACTCGCGACTTTCGCTGTACTGGTTGTTTTACGTTTCAACGTGATTTTTCCTGCGCCACCGGCATCCTGACCGTGTACCTTTTTCAAATGGTTCACAAGCGTATCTTGTTGCTCAGTGGTAATAGTGTCATTTGCGTTACGCTGTGGTAGACCTGCTTCACGAACCTGTTCTAGAAGCTTGTCGACAGGACGACCAACTGTTTGAGCCAAGTCTTGAATCGTTTTGTCTGTCATACGCTACTCCTTAGTTAAACCATGATTCGCGTGCTTTCATAATGAGCTGACCCGCTTTTTCATCACCAAGCCCGTCAATATCAGAGATATCGTCGGTTGCCTGATCGGCCAAATCATCGACTGTAATCACACCACGCGCTGCAAGGGCATAAGCAAGCTCCTGAGTCATTCCTTCCATTTCCAGAAGTTCTGCACTTGGTTCCTGAATATTTTCTTGCTGTTTTAATGCATCTGTTAATGCAGCTTCTTTTGCACGACTTTGTAATAACTCAACCAAATCTGCATCAAGTTCAATTTCGTCAAAAGTTTCAGCTGGTACATAGGCAATTTCTTCAAGTGAAGTAAAGCCCATTTCAACCAATGCCATTGCCAAATCTTCTTCAATATCCAGACGTTCTACAAACATGTCCAGATATTGCTGTGCTTCATTTTGCTGACGTGCACGGTATTCATCTTCTAGCATCATGTCGAGTTTATAACCCGTCAATTCAGATGCCAAACGTACGTTTTGTCCTTGAGAACCAATCGCACGCGCCAATTGATCATTGGTTGCAAAAATGATATCAGCACTACGCGCATCTTCATCCAGTACAATCCCTGATACATCAGCAGGCTCTAAAGCACTAGCAATATACTGCGCCGGATCATCCGACCACACCACAACATCGATGCGCTCACCATTGAGCTCCGACTGTACTGCCTGAATACGCGTACCACGCATACCAATACAAGCACCGACTGGATCAATACGGTGATCATTGGTTTTTACAGCAATTTTAGCACGCACACCTGGCTGACGCGCTGCTGCTTTAATTTCGATGATTTCTTCAGAAATTTCTGGAATTTCTTTTTTCATCAAAGCAATCAGCATTTCAGGCTTAGCGCGTGATAACAATAATTGCGCACCACGACCTTCACGGTTGACATTATACAAGATCGCATTCATACGCTGTTTAGGACGAAGTAATTCTTTAGGAATCATTTCTTCACGTGCCAAATACGCTTCTGCATTATCACCCAAGTCAATGATAAAACCGTCTTTGGTTTGCTTTTTCACTTCACCATAGATTAATTCACCGACTTTGGCTTCATAGGCATCTGCCACCAAAGCACGTTCAGCTTCACGAATTTTCTGGACAATGACTTGCTTGGCAATCTGCGCTGCGATACGACCAAACTCGATCGATTCAACCTCAAGTTCACGAATATCGCCAATGGACCATTGTGCAGGATCTACATCAGAAATCGCATCCTGACAGGCTGGCATTTCATGATCTTCATCAGCAACGACTTCCCATTGACGGAAAGTACGATAATCGCCAGTCTTACGGTCAATTTCAACACGTAACTGTGCTTCTTCAGAGTGTGTACCTTCGTAAAATTTCTTCTTCGTTGCAGCAACCAGTGCCTGTTCTAATGCTTCGAAGATCGCTTCACGACTAACACCTTTTTCATTACTAACCGTTTCAACAACGGTAAGAATTTCACGGCTCATAAGTCACCTACAGATTCTTATAAATTTAAATGAATTTAGTCCTGATAGATCAAATTTGCTTTATCAATATTATGACTATCAATTTCAAGCACATGGTTGCCTTCAACTTCCACTTGAATGACTTCATTTTCAAGATCAACGCTGAGCAATTTTGCCTGGAACTTACGACGATTTTCAACCGCAGTAATCAGTCGTAATGCAACTTGCTGCCCAAGATATGCAGGCATTTGTTCAAGCTGAAAAAACGGACGATCCCAACCTGGAGATGATACTTCAAGTGCATATTCACCAGAAATTGGATCATGAACATCTAACATTGCGCCGACTTGTTGGGTGACCAGCACACAGTCTTGTACACCAATTCCACGACCCTGTTCCAGTTCACCCTCTTCATTGATGACTGGTTCAGCATTATCATCGATCGCTTTATCGATATAGATACGCAGTAAGGAACGCTTCCCTTGAGGAATAAATTCGATTCCCCATAGATCAACATTGCAGGCTTGCACTGCGGGTGCAATTAAATCATGCAGTGCCTGAGTTTTATTTGATAGCTTCATTTACTCTCGTCATTCTCGCGCGGTTCAATTGGCACATAGCCAATTCAGACTAATCTATAGTGAAGCATGACTATTTCACCTTTACGACATCTTATGTCTTGTGTCACCGCTACACGATAGCCAATAAAAAAGGGCGTTAAATCGCCCCTATATTTCACACAGAAAACTATAGCTCACTGTGCAAAAAGGCCCACCTATTTGTGAGCCCTCTTAGAAACTTGGTAGCGGGAGCTGGATTTGAACCAACGACCTTCGGGTTATGAGCCCGACGAGCTACCAGACTGCTCCATCCCGCATCAACGTGCAAACATTATATACAATTATTAGAAAAAGTCAATTTCAATAATTGCTGACTAAGTTGTTGCCCTTAGTCATTTAAAGATGTAGTGAAGCTAGATTCAACAAATTTCAATACACTTTAAAAAAGTGGTAGCGGGAGCTGGATTTGAACCAACGACCTTCGGGTTATGAGCCCGACGAGCTACCAGACTGCTCCATCCCGCATCAACATCACTGCAACACCAACTTTCTTTCTGGATCAAGTTGGTGCGGAAGGGGGGACTTGAACCCCCACGCCCGAAGGCACTACCACCTCAAGGTAGCGTGTCTACCAATTCCACCACCACCGCAGCTTGTGGGAGGCATTCTATTCGCTTCAATCGTAAAAAGAAAGCGTTAATTTGAATTATTGACTCGTTTTAGGTGCAGTTGGTGAAGTTTCAGGCGAAGTTGGTTGCTGAACTGGTGCGGTTTGTACAGATTGTAAGCTATAGGCTTCTGTGGTTTGTTTCTTGGCAAAAACCGCAAGAGTCAAACTGGTAATAAAAAACAAAGCTGTACAGATAGCGGTTAAACGCGTCAGAAAGTTACCCGAGCCTGAAGCACCAAATACTGTTGCCGCACCACCACCGCCAAATGAGGCACCTGCATCTGCACCTTTACCATGCTGAACCAGCACCAGTGCAATAATCAGAATGGCGAGAATAATGTGTACCACCAGCACAAACGTATGCATGCTGAACTCCTATTGTTTTGATTGGGCAAATGCCTGAGCAATTTGATAAAACGATTGGGCATTAAGCGATGCACCGCCAACCAATGCACCATTAATATCTGGGCAAGCTGCCAACTCTACCGCATTCTCAGGTTTAACACTACCACCATATAACAAGGCAATCTGTGCACCATGTGCGGTAATCTGAGATAAACCTTCACGAATTTTGGCATGCATCGCTTGTGCATCTTGCGGTGAAGCAGTTTTACCCGTACCGATTGCCCAAATTGGCTCGTAAGCAATCACGATTTGTTTTAACCATTGTTCAGTGTTTACAACACTGGCGATATCACAAATTTGCTGTAAAACCACTTGTTCTGCCAAGCCTTGTTCACGCTGTTCAAGACTTTCACCCACACAGTAAATGACAGTCATACCTGCCTGAAGTGCATTGTGGAGTTTGGCTTTTAAAATTTCAACTGAATCACCCAACAGGTCACGACGTTCAGAATGACCAATCAGGACATATTGAATCTGGCTATCAACTAAAAGTTCAGCACTGACTTCACCCGTATAAGCTCCCATTCTTGCAAAACGGGAAATATCCTGTGCGACAGTATAAACGGCGCGTGGCGCTGCATTTAAAGCTTGAAAGGTACGATCCAATGCGATCGATGTAGGCGCAACTCCAATGTGGCAGGCATTTGCCTCTATTGGAGATTGTGCCAATAAATTGATAAGTTGTTGAATGAGTTGTGTGGCATCAGATTGTATTGGGTTCATTTTCCAATTGCCAACCACCCAAGGAATAATTGTCGAACCCGACATACTGCTACCCTTTTATCGAAAATGCTGCATATTCTACACGTATTTTAGACAAACTTAGAATGTTTTCTTTTGGTGAATTTTAGATTGCTTGATAAAGCGTTTAAGATAATTAAAATACAATTGGAAAAATTATATTTAAAAAAATATTCAAATATTTCTTCACTAATCCCAACTACTTAAAAAAAACAGTCCATTCTGATAATTGTTAAACAAAAGATGCCTATAAAAGAATGATGAAGCCTACTCCGATTTAAGTGTTGAAGATTGTTTAATCAAGATAGTATACGTATAATTTCACAATAAAGTTTTTAAAAAATTCTTATACATTTGTAATTTTTGGGGTCCAGCTGATGGCAGATGATGAGCTAAAGTCAAAATATCCAACTTACCTGGATCGCTTAGTTGCGACTGGATTTCTGACAAAAGAACAGATCCATCGGATGTTTTATGAAATAAATAAAAATAACAAATTTATTGTTCAGTATCTTGTAGAAGCCTTTGATATAAAGCCATCAATTATTGCTGAAGCTATTTCTATTGAATATGAAGAACCTCAATTTGATCTTAATACATTTAATCTCTCTTTGATTCCTCATGGTATTATCGATGAAAAATTAATCACAAAGCATAAAATTTTACCTCTAAGCGTAAAAGACCACACCTTATATGTTGCTGTTGTAGACCCCTCTCTTACTCAAGATTTAGATACAATTCGCTTTAATAGTAAGAAAAAACTAGAACTTGTGATCGTTGAACATGACAAATTGGAACGCGCACTTGAAGAGGTTTATGGTACAAATGCCCAACTTGAATTTCTGAATAGTTTACATAATGAAGACAGCGAAAATACTGACGACATCTTAAGTGAGTTTAGCTTTGATATAAATGCAGACCATGAGAAAGACGACACTATTGTTGTTAAATATTTAAATAAAATGCTTTATGATGCAATTAAAATGGGGGCATCCGACCTTCATTTTGAACCTTATGCCAAAATCTATCGCGTTAGATATCGTATCGATGGTGTTTTACATGCAATTTCATTCCCACCATTAGTACTCGCACCAAGACTAACTGTTCGCCTAAAAATTATGGCGAAGATGGATATCTCAGAACGGCGCTCTCCACAAGATGGTCGTATAAAATTACCAGTCTCACAATTTAAATCTATCGATTTTCGTGTCAGCTCACTGCCTACATTATATGGTGAAAAATTAGTGCTACGTATTCTGGATGCTTCTAGCGCAACATTGGGTATTGATGCGCTTGGCTACGAGGAAGATCAAAAAGCATTATTTTTAGAAGCACTGAACAAGCCACAAGGTATGTTGCTAATTACAGGACCAACGGGTTCTGGTAAAACAGTTTCGTTATACACAGGCCTCAATATTCTTAATACTGAGAGTTCAAATATTTCCACAGCAGAAGATCCTGTGGAAATTAACCTTGAAGGTGTTAATCAGGTGAATGTTAACCCCAAGGTGGGCTTGACCTTTGCCGCTGCGCTAAAGTCTTTTTTACGTCAGGATCCTGACATTATCATGGTGGGTGAGATTCGTGATCTGGAAACAGCAGAAATCGCAATCAAAGCCGCACAAACGGGTCACATGGTCATGTCTACGCTGCATACTAACAGTGCGCCAGAAACATTAACACGTTTACGCAATATGGGCGTACCTTCATTTAATCTTGCAACGTCCGTGAACTTAGTAATTGCTCAACGATTGGCCCGACGTCTTTGTAGTAAATGTAAAGAGCCAATTCAGATCCCCAGAAATAGTTTGATCGAGATGGGGTTTACAGAGGAGGATCTATCTCACCCTAAACTCCGTATTTACCAACCTGTGGGATGTTCAGAATGCCGTGAAGGCTACAAAGGTCGTGTCGGGATTTACGAAGTCATGAAAGTCACACCTGAAATTTCGAGAATTATTATGGAAGATGGAAATGCAATACAAATTGCAGATGCATCGGAAAAACTGGGGTTTAATAATCTTCGTCGCTCAGGTCTTAAAAAGGTGATGCAAGGGATTACTTCTTTACAGGAAGTCAATCGTGTCACCAGTGAATAATATGAGACTTTAAAAATTAAGGATAAAACTATGGCAATTCAAAAAACACAAATGATGCCAACTTTTGCTTATGAAGGGGTTGATCGAAAGGGAGGAAAAATTGTAGGAGAATTATCCGCAAGAAATATAGCCCTCGCAAAAGTAACTTTGCGTAAGCAAGGTATCACCATTAAGACAATTCGCCAAAAACGTAAGAATATTTTAGAAGGGCTATTTAAGAAAAAAGTCACTACATTAGATATTACGATTTTCACGCGACAACTTGCGACCATGATGAAAGCAGGTGTTCCTTTAATTCTAAGTTTTGAAATTGTTGCTGAAGGCTTAGAAAACCCAGCGATGCGAGAAGTAGTAATTAACCTAAAACGTGAAGTTGAAGGAGGAAGTACTTTTGCAGATGCTTTACGCAAATATCCCCAATATTTTGATTCATTATTTTGTTCCTTAGTGGAATCTGGTGAAATATCTGGTGCGCTTGAAACCATGCTAGATCGTGTCGCGATTTACAAGGAAAAAAGTGAGCTTTTAAAACAAAAAATCAAAAAAGCCATGAAATACCCGATTACGGTCATTGTTGTTGCTGTGATTGTCACGATTATTTTGATGGTAAAAGTCGTCCCCGTCTTTCAGGATTTATTTAGCTCATTTGGCGCAGAACTTCCTGCTTTTACCCAGATGGTGGTGAATATGTCAAAATGGATGCAATCCTACTGGTTCATTATGATTATAGGGATTGGTGTCGTCATTGCTGTATTTTTAGAAACAAAGAAACGAAGTAAAAAATTTCGTAACGCCTTAGATAGAATGGCATTAAAACTGCCAATTTTTGGTGATTTAATCTATAAATCAATTATTGCACGTTATAGCCGCACCCTTGCAACTACTTTTGCCGCAGGTGTACCTTTAATTGATGCTCTAAAATCAACTGCGGGTGCCACCAATAATGTGATTTATGAAGATGCTGTTATGAAGATTCGTGAAGATGTTGCCACTGGACAACAACTACAATTTGCCATGAAAACATCCAACTTATTTCCTTCAATGGCTGTTCAAATGGTGGCTATTGGTGAAGAGTCTGGTGCATTGGATGCCATGCTCGACAAAGTTGCCACGCATTATGAAAATGAAGTCGACAATGCTGTAGACGGACTAACCTCCATGATGGAACCTTTGATCATGGCAATTCTCGGCGTACTAGTCGGCGGTCTGGTCGTCGCCATGTATCTTCCAATTTTCCAGATGGGTTCAGTGGTTTAATGTCCGAAATTCTTAATTATTTTATCCAAACCCCAACTGCGCTTTATCTTGCAGTTGGGATTTTTAGCTTGTGCATTGGTAGTTTTTTAAATGTTGTGATTTATCGCACGCCAAAAATGATGGAACAGGACTGGCACACTGAGTGCCAGATGTTGTTACATCCTGATCAAGCGATCATTGATCAAGATAAACTGACATTAAGTTCACCACCTTCAACCTGCCCCAAATGCCATAGCCGTATTCGTTGGTATCAAAATATTCCATTGCTCAGTTGGCTATTTTTAAAAGGTAAATGTGGCCATTGTCAAAATCCGATTAGCATCCGTTATCCTTTGATTGAACTGCTCACGATGCTATGTTCACTGATGATCGTGGCTGTCTTTGGCCCGAGCTTTCAAATGCTGTTTGGTCTGGTTTTAACTTGGGTGCTTATTGCCCTCACGTTTATTGATTTTGATACTCAACTGTTGCCCGATCGTTTTACTCTGCCGCTAGCAGCATTAGGTCTAGGGGTTAATAGCTATAGTCTTTATGTCTCACCAACCGCCGCGATTTGGGGCTATCTGATTGGTTTTTTATGCCTGTGGATTGTCTATTATTTATTTAAAATCATTACAGGTAAAGAAGGGATGGGCTATGGCGATTTTAAGTTACTTGCTGCTCTCGGCGCATGGATGGGACCTTTGATGCTTCCACTGATTGTGCTACTTTCTTCACTGGTCGGTGCGATTATAGGGATTATTTTACTCAAAATTCGTAAAGAAAATCAGCCATTTGCCTTTGGCCCTTATATCGCCATTGCTGGATGGATCGCCTTTTTATGGGGTGAGCAAATTATGAAAGTTTATCTGGGAGGCTAATGATGAGTTTCATACTTGGTTTAACAGGTGGCATTGGTAGTGGCAAGTCCGCTGCCAGTCAATGGTTTGAAACTCAAGGTATTACTGTGGTGGATGCCGATGTGGTCGCCAGAGAAGTGGTTGAAATTGGGCAACCCGTACTAAAGAAAATTCATGACAGCTTTGGTGATTGGGTACTCAGTCCTAATGGTAGTCTAAATCGCCGAGCGTTAAGAGAGCATATTTTTCAGAATCCTTCTGCACGCCATCAATTAGAACAGATTACTCACCCTGCTATTCGCCAATCTATTGTTCAGCAATTACAGAATGCGACCAGCCCTTATGTGATCTTGGTTTCACCATTATTGTTTGAAACAGATCAACATCAACTCACTGATCGTACTTTGCTGATCGATGCCAGTGAAGCTATTCAGATCGAACGAGCCAGTCAACGTGATGTTCAAGATTCAGAACAGATTAAAAAAATTATTGCAGCACAAATGCCACGTGAGCAAAAGCGCAAGATCGCAGATGATATCGTGATCAATGATGGGCATCTGGATCATTTATATCAACAGCTTGAAAAACTACATCAGAATTATTTAGAATGTTCCTGATCCTTTTGGCGTTGCAGTTGTACCGTCAATGTATCTTTAAAACGCCAACGCCACGGTTGTAAAGCACCGATTCCCATCCCAACAAGACCACATACAATCGCAAGACTTAAAGGTTCACCCAATAATGGCACAGCAATCACTGCGGCAATAAAAGGTGCGAGTGTAACGATGCTGCCTGTTTTAAATGCACCTAAACGCTCAATTGCCGCGACATAGGTAATGGTGGCAACAATCACCACAAAAACCCCATGGAATAAACCTTGAATCGCTAAATGTAATGGCTCAACCTCATGATAATGTTTAGGAAGAAATAGTAGGTAAATCGGTAAATAAATAATGGCTGACCAAATCGCGACGCTCGCCATCGAATGCCATGCAGAAAGCTTCCACTGTTTCAATAAAACAGTAAAAATACCCCACCAGATTGCACTCATCACAAATAAAATATCGCCTAGACCAAAATGAGACTGTTGATCCCGTGACATCAAATAGCTCATCAGTGCAATTGCAGCTAACATAATCCCGACACTCCACCATGTGTGCCGATCAAAAGGTTGTTTGAATAGTAAATAAGCTGCAAGCGCAGTACACAAAGGAATGCAACCATTTAAAAAGATTGCTGCATGCGCCGCAGGGGCGTAAAGAAAGGCACTATAAGCCGTAAGGCAATAACCCACTCCACCGATTAAAGCCAAAATCACCGACTGTTTGGTGCATAAAAAAGCCAAATCTTTTTTATAAATTAAAATCGGCATTAAAATTACAAATGCAATGGCAAAACGCAGTGCGGTAATATCCCATGCACTGATATGCCAGTGTGCATTTAAACGGGAAAAAATAGTAAAACCGCCCCAGATGCACATCGTAATGGCAATAAAAACATAGCCTTGGGATCGCGGAGACATGGCGTTCTTCTTTAAAACATCGGATCAGCTTAAAATGATTTTATGCAGGATGACGTTGGCGACTTGCTTCATAGAGTGCCATACCTGTTGCGACACTCACATTTAAACTTTGCAGGTTGCCGCTCATTGGAATATAAACGGTTTGATCACATTGTGACTGAGTAATTGGACGCAGTCCTGTATCTTCAGCACCCATCACAATCACCACTCCCCCTGTTAAATCACACTTCTGGATCGGCAGCGCTTTTTCATCCAGCATAGTCCCAATGACGCGCAGGAAAAACTGTTCTTTGACGTGCGCTAATGTTCGTGCCAGATTGGTCACCTGAATAAATTTGACCTTTTCTGCACCACCTGCTGCAACTTTACGCGCAGTAGGTGTCAAACCTGCGGAACGATCACGAGGAACAATAACCGCCTGCACCCCCATCGCTGCGGCAGTACGAATACAGGCACCCAAATTATGTGGATCTGTGACTTGATCTAATGCTAAAAGTAATGCATCAGGCGTAGCTTGTAAGAGCTGATCCAGATCTTTTTCATTTAAGGTGGGATGTGGACGGACGGCTGCCACCACGCCTTGATGAAACGGCATGCCTGCCAATTTTTCTAAACTGTCACGACTGGCTTTTTGCACACTAATCCCAAAAGGCTCAGCTAGCTCCAGAATCTTCTGTAAGCGTTGGTCATCCCGCCCTTTTAAGGTAAATAACGTCAAAACACGCTCAGGTTCAAGTTCAAGCAATGACTCAACCGAATGTACGCCATAATAATATTCTGGTTTTGCCATGCCTGACCTCTATCTCAACTTTATTTAACTCAAAATAAAAATCCCGTAAAGCCAACTTCACAGGATTTCTTGATTTACTCATCTATGCGGCTAGTTTAACCGATTTTCAGGCAAACAGGTTAACCTTCTAAATGGCAAACGTAATCGAGCACATCATCTGTCTCAATTTTAAATAAGCTATTGCCTGGGACATAAAATGACTGCCCTGCACGAAATAATTCGCTTTCTGTACTGTCAGCAATTTTAACACGGCATTCACCCGAAATAATTTCCATACGTTCAGGCACATGAGTTTCAAAGGTCAACGCCTGTTCACTTGGTAAAATTACGCCAAGTGTCTTTTTTGTTCCATCTTCAAATTGAACCGTATGGCTAATGCACAAACCGCCAAAATAAACATTTGATTTTTTTACTACCGTTACATGATCAAACTGAGCTGAACTCATGCGTAACTCTCCAATTTCGCCGCATTTGTATTAGGGGTGATGACTGACGTAGTTTAATTCTGGGCAAATAACTAATCAATCTCTTTTATCTACAGTCTGCTATCCAAGCAAATTTTATACCTGTCTCATTTTTTTATTTATTCTATATCCATACATGAAGTCAGTTGCTTATTGTGTTCTGTTCATCATTCAATAGACTTCTTTCATACTTGTTTAAATCCTTTCTATTTTTGCATCATATAGAGAGAAAAATAAAGAATTTATGCAAGCGGTCTAATAAAGCTGACATCTAAATTTGTTTTGATTATTTTACTTTGAAAACAAGACATTCTCATGACAATTTTGTCATATATGAACTGAATTTCCACGGCATTTCTATTCAGTCTAAATCTTGCTACACTGCATCAAGCATAAGATTTACTGATGGCTTTTATTCAGTTCATAGCTTGTGGCAACGATAAAACTTCTCTATCTTAAACAAAAAAGACTGACGCTCTGGACGCGTGTATGCTGACTCATTTAACTCTGATTAACTTTGCACTTGCTGATCATCTTGTACTCGATATTGAACAGGGATTTAATGTCTTAACAGGTGAAACTGGTGCGGGTAAATCCTTGCTACTCGACGCACTGTCTGCCTGCTTAGGCGAACGTACAGATACCAACTATGTGCGTTATGGCGCGGAAAAAGCCGATATTACAGCAAGCTTTAGCTATCAACCACAAAGTCCAGAATCGCAGTGGCTCAAAGAACATGAGATGGATGAGGATACGGGTGAAATTCACTTGCGCCGTGTCATTTTTGCCACAGGTCGCAGTAAAGCATGGATTAATGGTCGTCCAAGCAGCTTATCCGAACTCAAAGAAATTGGCCGTTTGCTGGTACAGTTATATAGCCAACATAGCCAGCAACAGTTGCTTGAACCACCCTACCCTAAGCATTGGCTAGATCGTTATCGTAATTTTTATCAGCCTGCACAAGAGGTCAAAGAGGCTTATCAAAATTGGCAAGCCACAATTCGCCAACATCAATCAGCACTAGATGCTCAGGCAACTCGTCAGCAGCTCATTCAAACACTGCAACTACAACTAGAAGAAATCGAAGAGATTGTTCAAACGGATTATCAAGAAATTGAACAGGAGTTCGATCGACTCAGTCATCATGAACATATCATGCAGGACTGTGCGTATAGTTTAAATGCGCTAGATGAAGCTGAACCAAGTATTAATCAGGAACTGGCGTCTATTTTAAGACGCATTGAAACGCATTCGGGTCGTAGCGAGCAGCTTTCTGAGATTTATAATTCGATCGTCAATGCACAAAGTGAGTTGGACGATGCAACCGCCAATCTACGTCAATTTATGGATCGTCAAAGTTTTGATCCTGAACGAATGGAGGAGTTAAATACGCATCTGGAAGTTTTCCATCGACTGGCTCGCAAATATCGTATTCAGCCTGAAGAACTTAAACAGGAATATGAACACTGGCAACTTGAGCTAGAAAAGCTGCATCAGCTTGAAGATCCAGAAACCCTAGCCGAACAAGTCGAAATTGCACATCAGGACTTTTTAGAAAAAGCCCAACATCTGGATCAAATTCGTCGCGACGCCGCCATTCCATTGGCCAAACAACTGACGGAACAAGTTAAACCACTGGTGCTGCCTGAAGCGCATTTTGAGTTTAAGTTTGAACCTTTAGAACAACCGAATGCTGAAGGTCTAAGTTTTATTCAGCTTTTATTTACTGCGAATAAGGGGATGCCTCCACAGCCTTTGGCTCGCGTTGCTTCGGGTGGTGAATTATCGCGTATCGCGCTGGTCATGCAGGTGATGAACGCTGAAAAAACCGAAGCAGAAACGCTGGTGTTTGATGAAATTGATGTCGGGATCAGTGGCGGTACAGCCGAAGTCGTGGGTCGCTTACTGGCAGATTTAGCGCAGCACGTGCAATTGCTGTGTATTACCCATCAGCCTCAGGTTGCGGCGCAGTCTGATCAACATTTACTGGTCAAAAAACAGCAGACTGATCCGGCCAGCAGTACCATTATTGAGCTTGATGAACCTCAACGGGTGCTTGAGCTTGCCCGAATGTCAGGCGGGGTTGAAATTAA
Source organism: Acinetobacter ursingii DSM 16037 = CIP 107286 (assembly GCF_000368825.1). Lineage (GTDB taxonomy): Bacteria > Pseudomonadota > Gammaproteobacteria > Pseudomonadales > Moraxellaceae > Acinetobacter > Acinetobacter ursingii. The sequence continues at coordinate 1,320,734 of NZ_KB849717.1, forward strand.
TGAGACGACCCTGCAACATGCCAAACAATTACGCCAGCTCAAATTCCAACACAGTTAAATCCTTTCAAAGCCAGTTTCCTGTCTTGATCGCCAATTATTTTTCTGCAATAAATCACTGAAAAATGATTGGCGAAATCCATTTACTCTTGTATGTTGATAAGAACATCCTATATCAATACAAAAGCGACCACGTTTTAAGGAGAACCGCTTAGGTGACCAAACAATATTTGACACACCGTTGTCTGATTGCTCCTCCAGAAATGGCCGATGATTTTTTTGCGAATACCGTAATTTATTTAGCACGTCACGATGAAGAAGGCGCACAGGGTTTAATTATCAATCGTCCGTCTGGGATTCAAGTCAAAGAATTACTCAATGATCTGGATATTGATGCTGACCATGTGCAACCTCATGAAGTATTACAGGGCGGGCCGTTACGCCCAGAAGCTGGATTTGTGTTACATACTGGACAGCCAACGTGGCATTCCTCAATTGCGGTCGGTGAAAACCTGTGTATTACGACCAGTAAAGATATTTTGGATGCGATTGCACATAACGAAGGTGTCGGTCGTTACCAGATCGCACTGGGCTATGCCAGTTGGAGTAAAAACCAGCTCGAAGATGAAATTTCACGGGGAGACTGGCTCGTGTGTGATTCCGATATGGATTTAATCTTTAATTTGCCTTATGACGCGCGTTGGGACGCTGCCTATAAAAAGCTAGGTGTTGACCGCACATGGCTTTCTTCCGAGATTGGTCATGCCTGAAATGCTAAGCATGCAAATGATTATGGCCTTTGACTTTGGTACGCAAAAGATGGGAATGGCTGTGGGGCAATCTACGATCGAAAGTGCCAATCCATTAGCCTTGTTTCCCATGAAAGATGGAATTCCTGACTGGAATCAATTGCTCAAGATTGTCAAAGAATGGCAGCCGAACCTATTTCTGGTCGGCTTACCATTAAATATGGATGACTCTGAATCCGAACTTTCGACTCGAGCACGCAAATTTGCACGGCGCTTACGTCATCAAACTAATATTGAAACTTGGATGGTGGATGAACGTCTAACCACACGTGAAGCACGTGATGAATTAGATGCTTATCATGATCAGGGACGTGGTAAGCGTCTTTCAGCAGATAGCTTAGCCGCAGCTCTTTTGATTCAGAGTTGGTATCATCATCCTCAAGGGATTCAACCCTAAAAAAATGGCTGATCAACATCAGCCATTTTTCAAGTCAACGATATTTTTATGTAGACTTTAATTTTCGATCCGCACTGTTGCTGTACGACCCGCTACAAATGCCAACGCATTTTTCGGTGTTTCATCTAACACAATCTTAACGGGTACACGCTGCGCTAAACGTACCCAAGTAAAAGTCGGATTCACATTGGCGAGTAAAGTTGAACTACTTGAACGTTCGCGGTCTTCAATCCCGCTGGCAATCCCTTGTACATGCCCACGGATTTTTTGTGAATCACCCATCAATTGAATCGTGGCTTTATCTCCCACATGAATGTGATTGAGTTTGGTTTCCTCAAAGTAACCCACCACATAAAGCTGCTCACGATCGACCAGTGCCGCAACTGCATCACCAATTTTGACATAATTACCAACACGCAAGCTGAAGTTGGACAATGTACCATCCGCAGGCGCAACCACCTCTGAACGTTTTAAATTCAGCAATGCCAGATTGAGCGCACTTTGAGACACTTCGATTAGCGCATGTTGCTGTTTAATGGTCGCCTGTGCCTGTTCAATCGAGGCGGTCATTTGCGCATCTTCAGCTTTGGATTGATCACGTGTCGCATACATTTGATCTTGTTCCTGCTTGGAAATCGCACCATCCATCAGGTTTGAATAACGTTCTGCATTTTTTTCAGCTAACTGCGTATTGGCACGAGATTTTTCCAGATTGGCTTTGGCTGCAATCGCATTGGCTTCTGCTTGAGCCAGCCCCGCTTTGGCTTTGGCCAGATCAGAACGTGCCTGTTCGACATCGAGTTGCTGACGTGCGATATCAATTCGAAATAAGGGCTGTCCTTTTTTGACGGTCTGGTTATCTTGCACCAACACCTCGGTCACCAAACCCGACACATCAGACGAAACCTGAATCACATCACCACGAACTCGCCCATCACGTGTCCACGGTGCGGAGTTATAGTAATTCCACAAATGAACAATCACAAAAATCGCGAGTATTGCGATCACCAGTGTGACCAACGGACGGACAATTTTCCGTGCATCAAAAGAATTCATGTTGCTTACCTTAAATTTCGCCTTAAACTTTCGTTAAAACTGATGTGAATCACGTCATAGAGCGTACATTGATTTTAGATACGGTTGAGATCTTAGGTCTGAATCGCCAGAAACATCCAGTGTACGAGCATCAACATCAACACATATAGACTTAAATTAAAAATGCCTGGAAATCCAATCCATCCCGCAGCAATCCATCGATTGCTCACCAAAGTCACGAGCTTGAAGAATAAATAGGCCAAAATCGCCTGAATCAGCAATGTCGGCACATAAACGCCATACAGATTGAACTCACCCATGTACAGCTCCATCTAACGCTTGATGGTCTTCGTCATTTTTTTGTACATGGAAAATGCTACTACGAATATTATTCATACTCATTTGAATCCGATGTTTCACTTCAATATCTGGTTCATTGAGCACCAGTGTTTCAATATAGTCCATTTGCGCCAATACTTTATCTTTTAAAACCGTATTCAACGCAATATGCTTTTCCTGATCACGAAAACTGGCTTCCAAAAACTGTTGTAAATGCTTTAATGCCTGTTTTAGCTCGGGCAAAGTTTTACTATTTTGGCTTAACTCGGCAATCCGGCTGAGATTAACCACCGCACTGGTTTCAATCAGTGCCAGATTCATGGCATGCTTTAACTCATCAGACTGAACCAGCTTGGTATTTAACACCCCGATCCGATCCAGCATACTGCGTAAATGAATGCGAAACGCTGAACCATAGGGAATATACAACGCTTCCTTTAAGGCGCGATAATGTAAACTCAAAATACGACGAGCACTGGTTTCAGGCGACATAGCACGAATAAAATAAATCGCCAAAATAGAAATAATCGGCCCAACCACGCCCGCCATTGCGGTATCCATCAAGATAACCGCATCCATCGCATAGCGGTTTTGCAAATTCAAACTCATAATAAAGTTAATCAGCATCGGCAATGCCAACATCATCAACATCGGTGTAGGAAACATACTGGCCAGATAAATCACCAACGGAGCCAAGACCACCGCTAACTGCCAAAATGCGTGAACTTGCGGCATGATGGTAAACGCATAAATGATGGTCAGGATTGCCGCGTAAACCGAACCACGAATAAACGTCTTTAATGCTGGAATCGGATTATCCATTGTAGACAAAATACAGGCACTGACCGCAGTTAATTGCGCCATCATATACCCCGCATGCCACCCCGTATAAATCCAGAGTAAAAAAGACGTTGCTGTTGCAACGGCAGCAGCAATCGAACTACGCACTGCAATACCATGATCACGATGCAGACTCGGATATTGTGTGGTAATGGTGGCAATCGTATCTGGAATACGTTTTTCACCTTTATTGATCAGTTGCCAAAGTAACTTCACCGCCATCACATTTTGAATAAAATGACGGATATCCATTTTTAAGGCATCCAGCATAATTTCTTGTTGTGGCTGGCTAAGTACCAATAAATGTTCAAAATCGGATTCAAACTCTGGCGGCAATTGATTCAATTCAGATTCATGGATATCGGTCTGCGCACGTAAGAAACTGACCACATCATGATGCAGTTGCTCTAAGCCTAAACGATAATGTTGATCAATTTGATCCAATTGAAAAATACGTTCTGACATTGAAACCAAGTTGGCAACCACCATAGTCAGTTGATGCAATAACTCCTGTATCGGCTTGGTCATACCATGCAATTCGCCACTTTCATAGGCTAGATGCACCGCAAGGCCATGAATATCGGTCGTATCGCGGGCAATATGCCCCAAAAGTTGAGTATAACTCTGGCTGTGCTGTTGATCGGTTAAAATACTGGCAAAGACATCACGCGTATCATCCAGCGTTTTCTGAACACGTTGCTGAAGTTGTGCACCCAAGTGTGCAGGGAAAATGGTCGCAGAAACGACCGCACTACAGATCACCGCAATAGAAATTTCCAGTACCCGACTTAAGGCCATATCAAACACACTATGGCTATCAATATTATAAATTGAGCTACAGGCAATCATGACCGTGGTATAACCCGCCAACATAAATACATAACTTCGCGGGGTACGATCCAGCAAGGAAATATATAAACATACGCCTACCCATATCGACAAAATACAGGTAAACAGGATGGGCATATCAATTAGACGCGGGGTAAAGAAAATCGCCAGAATACCACCCAGAATGGTTCCAGTAAGACGATACAAGGCTTTGGATGAGACCATGCCTGCATAAGGCTGGGCAATGATAATCACCGTACCTGCTGCCCACATGGGATAAGTTAAATCCAGTACAAATGCGGTATACAAAGCAAGCATCATCGCGATAAAGGTTTTGACCGCAAAAATCAAATCCATGCGCGATGGTCTAAACGCCAGTATCTGTTTAAATAACATGAATTGATCTCAAAACCAGTATTCCCTAGTGAGTGCTTGATCTATACGCATAATCCATCGATGTCATGCTTTTTTTCAATCGCACAACAGCCACAATCTGCTGTAAACGTTGGTTTACACTCAGTTCAGAAAGATCATTTTATAATCAGATTATCGCTCAACAAGCGTTTAGAACTACAGCTTTTACCTGTTGTTGTAAAAGGCAGTCAAAACATTGGTTAAGGATGAACCACAGATGGATGAAAAAATTTCACAGCGTGCATTTGACTTGATGAAAACTTCTTCATTGGATATTTTATTTGGATAATTTTGGCAAAAAAACAAAAAATAGTCAACAAAATATCTTATTATGATAATTAATTGTATTTTAAGCTTGGTTCAGCGTTGTTTTTTGATGAGATCAATTAATTATTAATTAACGCTGACTAATTTAGACTGCAAGGTGTGTCGCAATTTGTTATAACAGATAATTCCGCACGTGTTTCTGATGGTTCTTTAGCAAAGTAGGTAATCATGGCGCTTTCAAGCTTTGGCAAAATTTTAACGGTTCTGGATTTATTTTCGGTATCACGGCCTGTGATTAATGTCGATCATATTTGCGATGAGCTAGGTCTGTCCAAACCGACCAGCTATCGTTATTTAAAAGAACTGGTTTCTGCCGATATTCTACAGCGCATCAGCGGTACATCAGGTGATTACACCCTCGGTTCAAAAATTGCAGTCTTGGACTATATCTCGCGCACCACTGACCCACTGGTGCAAATCAGCAGTCCGTTTATGAAGGATATTGCAGAACGTACTGAATTATGTTGTTTGTTAACCCATCTCAATCGTGATTATTGTATTGATTTGCATCATGAAGTGTTTCGCAATACAGACTTGCTGTCCTATGGGCGCGGCTGTCCACGACCTGTGTATATGGGTTCGTCACCTAAAGTGATTATTGCCCAGCTCCCAAAACGTCAAATTCAGGATTATTATCAACGTTTTGCAACACAGTTGACTGAGGTTGGGTTTGCGCAGGATGAAGACAGTTTTCTGGCCCGTATGAAAAAAATAAAAAAACAAGGGTTTTATTTATCTCACGGCGAACTTGATCCTAATGTTTCAGGTTTATCTGTGCCGATTAAACTGTCCACCAATAAAGAGTCGCCTTTGGCACTCACCATTGTGGCCTCAAAAAATCGTTTTGAATTTATTCATATCGAGAAATTGATTGAAATTTTAAAAAGCAATGCTGCTCAAATTGAACATAAGTTTCTGACGCTTTCACAAAATGAACGGAACCCAACCAATAGCTCGATTTAACACGATATGAAAATTTCATTTATTTTTCATAGCAGCGATGTTTGAAATTTCAATCAAATTCTCATATAATGAAATTGTTCTTCATTAAAGCTTAATTTTCCATGAAATTAAGTCGTTTTCATCCGAAGACACTCCTCCTCAGAGTAAAAAGCTCATGTTGATCTCATGAGCTTTTTTCTTGTTACATAACACCCTCTTGAACATCTTATTTTTGCTTTTTAGACTGAAGCTAATGTAGATTGACTCTAAGCTATACAACAATAAACACCACATGAATTTCTGGCATCTTTTTCAACAACTACGCCCTTTTGTACGACCTTATCGGCTATTGGTCATCGCCACGCTCATTTTAACGTTGATTGGCGCACTGACCGCACAGGTCAATGCGCTCACTCTGCAATATGCAGTTGATCGGATTAATGCACTGGTCGAAGCAGGAAAAGGACTCAATGAAGGCTGGATGATTTTAGCCACGATTTCAGCGATCTTACTGGGGAAAGAAATCCTCAATGCCTTAGTTCAATTTGGACAAAAATATTACGGTGAAAAACTGCGTATTTATGTTTCACAGGATTTGGCTCAAGGCATTATTGAGAAGTTTCTGACGTATCGCCTGACTTTTTTTAATCAGGAAAAAAATCAGGCGGGTAAATTACAAACCCGTATCGATCGGGGTATTGGCTCGCTGACGCGTCTGGTACAAATTTTCTTTATTGATATTTTACCACTATTTACCAGTGCGATTATTGCTTTAGGGCTGATGTTCTACGCCAATTTCTGGATTGGCCTAGTCGCATTAATGATTGTCCCGATTTATTTCTGGTTGACCTTTAAGCAGGCACAAAAACTGGGGGGATGGCGACGTCGTTTACGTGATGGTCGTGAAAAAAAGAGTCAGGGTATTTTAGGCATTATCCAGTCAATTACCGTGATTAAATCGTTTAATCGTGAAGAAATAGAAGCCGAAAAACAACTTAAGCTACAGCGCGATCTGACTGACAATCAAATGCATACCCGTCAGACCAGTTTTATATTTGATGGCGTCAAAACTTTTCTTGAACAGATTGGCATTGTGCTGATTATTATCCTGACTTCTTATTTTGTTCTGGCAGGACAAATGAGTATTGGAATGATCATGTACCATATTTTGTTGTTCAATAATGTTTCTGCCCCGATTCGTTCGCTACATCGCATTTATGATGAAGTGAATGATGCCATGATTTATTCAGAAAGTTTCTTTCAAATTTTAAATGCCGATGACGAAATTGAAGATAGCGGTCATCTCAAGCCGATCATTCACGGACAATTTGAACTTAAACAGGTCAATTTTAGTTATGAAAATGGACATCAGGCATTAAAAAATATCAATATGGTGATACAGCCAAATAAAATTACGGCCTTAGTCGGACTATCAGGAGCGGGAAAATCTACGTTAATTAGTTTACTCGATAAATTTTATCAACCCGAATCAGGCGAAATTTTACTGGATGGAGTCAATCTCAATCAGATCGATACGCACTATTTACGTGATCATATTGGTTTAGTACTGCAAAAAAATCATATTTTTCAGGGTTCCATTCTGGACAATATCCGCTATGGCAAAATGGATGCCAGTCTGGATGAAGTGATTGTTGCGGCAAAAAAAGCATCTATTCATGAACAAATCAGTCATTTGGCACAAGGTTATGATACGGATGCACTGATGCTTTCAGGTGGACAACAACAACGTATCGCACTGGCACGGATGTTTCTAAAAGACCCACCGATTATTTTTCTGGATGAACCCACGGCGAGTCTAGATGCGATTGCCACCGAGCAAATCAAGCATAGCTTAGATGAAATTAAACAAGGTCGTACTGTGATTATGATTTCCCATAGCTTGTCGCAAATTATCGATGCCGATTATATCTATGTGATGCAGGATGGTGAAATTGTGGAACATGGTGAACACGAACAGTTGTATTTACAGACGGGAGCGTATAAAGACATTTTTGATGCGATGGCGAAAAGTTTAAATATCGACAAAATTGCCAAAACACTAGAAGATGAAGAAACCCATAGTTAAAACGTCTCGTACAATGATTTAAAGCAAAAACTGTCTAAAAGTTAAATTGATACGGGGCTGCAAAATTTTCTGTGACTTCATAATCGCATGCTGCCAGTGCTGTTGAGTGACACCCCGCATGACAATGAGCTGACCCGATTGCAGCAGCATTTCAATTTTTTCTTTGGTACTGATATGCCGAAAACAAAACTTTCGAGTGGCGCCTAAACTCAAAGAGGCGATCGTGGTTTGCTCGGCCAAAGACATATCACCGTCACTATGCCACGCCATTCCTTGTGTCCCTTCTTCGTATAAATTAGCCAGACAGGAATTAAACTGCTCGCCAAGCAATTGCTCAATACTCTGCTTGAGTAAAAATAACTGCTCATCCCACGGCAAGGAATCACGCATTACCCCTGAATAAGCATAGCGATAATGTGCATCGCCATACCATGCAACTTTACGCGGGGTAATAAAATGTTTTCCATAAAGTTTGGCTTCATCATGCCGCCATGGCAAATGTTCAAGCAAATAATGAAAATAAAATTCAGCCTGTTCAAGGTTGAGGAACAGACCATAATCCTGCACCTCCCCCTCATAAGGCAGCACATTGGTTTGTGGATCAGGGGCAAACAAATCCAGCGTCATACCGCTTGCTCCTGTTTTACCATTTCCCATGACAGCAGTGCCAGTTTACGTGCATGAGTCCAATGATATTCACCAATCACACCTGTAGATCGAATTACACGATGGCATGGGATTAAATACGCGATTGGATTTTGCGCGACGGCACTAGCCACTGCACGAAACGCTTTGGGATGACCAATTTGCTCCGCAATCTGTTGATAACTGCTCAACTGGCCTTCTGGAATCTTTAACAGTGCTTCCCAAACTTTGAGCTGAAAAGGCGTCCCCTGCAAACGTAGTGGAATTTTTTGCTGCAAATTAGACTTAAAATCGTGCTGAAACCATGCACTAACCTGCTGATGAAGTTCAGTGGATTGCTGTTGAAACTCAGCCAACGCAAAGCGCTGCTGCAATTCATCAAGTGCTATCAAATCAGTCAATGCATCTGATAAAAACTGAATTGAACAAATGGCTTTATTTGTACTTGCAATGAAAATCTCACCAAACGGCGTCGCTTCTATCGAATAAATAATCCGTAGAGATTGCCCTTGTTGTTTATATTCTCCGGGTGTCATCCCTTCAATGTGTACAAATAAATCATGCAAACGTCCAGTACCTGACAGCCCAGTTTCCAGTGCAGTTTCCAAAATACTATGGCGCTGTTGCAACAAGGCTTTGGCGCGTTGCAGACTCAAGTATTGCACAAATTTTTTTGGGCTAATGCCAACCCATTCCTGAAACTGGCGCTGTGCATAGCTCGGGCTTAAACCCACCCTTGCAGCCATTTGTTCCAGATTAGGTTGGTCATCAAAATGCTGATAGGCATATTCAATCATGCTTGCCATCACAGTAAACTGGCTGGAGGATACGTTTTTCATCATCAACACTCCTGTATTCAGTTTTACTGTAAATCAAAGCATAGACCCTGACGACCCGATTCTTGCACGACATTAGATGTTTCGTTAAAAAAGCCTTTCATCAGAAAGGCTTTAAATGCTTAAGGCTGTTTCAGATACGGCCAAGCTGCCTTTAAATAAATAAACATCGACCATAAGGTTAAAATCACCGCTGTATATAACAATGCATAAGCCAGTAATTCAAGCGGCTGCCAATTGAGTAAAAATACACTAATCGCAATCATTTGAAAGGCAGTTTTATATTTACCTACGGTTGAAACTGCAACGTTGGTTCTTGCCCCTAATTCAGCCATCCACTCACGCAAAGCAGACACGGTAATTTCACGGGAAATAATCACAATCGCAGCAAAGGCCATTGCGATCGTAGGTTGCCATTGCACCAGTACAATCAAGGCTGCTGCCACCATCAATTTATCTGCAACGGGATCTAAAAAACGTCCAAAAGCAGAGCTTTGATTGAGTGCACGAGCCAGATAACCATCAAACCAGTCGGTAATTGCAGCGAGCACAAAGATTGCAGTCAAAATAAGATGCCTAAAAAAGCTCCCCTCATGTTCATTGATCCCAATCGCAGGGGGCCAATAAGCAATCAATAAAAAAACTGGAATCAATGCGATACGTGCAAGTGTTAAAATGTTCGGGATATTCAGGATGCGTCCTGTTGTCATAGACATCGCCAGTTTAGTCCCCTCATTGCCGCCACAAGGCGATGCAACATTTCAGATAAGGCAAAATATTTTCTACGCCCAACTTTATACGAAATACCCAACAGTGTCGACTAGGCAAATACAGTAACCGTCTGACGGCAAATCGCCAGTAATTGATCTTGTTCATTCCAGACATAAGCATGTTCTGTCGCATATCCATGCTCAGCATATTCAGTCACCACTTTATATTTAAACCAGTCGTGTAATTGCTCTTTTAAAGAATGAATAAACGTGATGTGCCAAGTCAGTGAACTTGCTGGTGCAAGTGTCTTAAACATACTCAAAACACCGGGTGGCCAGATATCAGTCAATGTGACAAAATCTGCCAGTGTCATTTTACGATTGGCTTGCTCTTCAGGTGAAAACCTTGCCCATCCGCCAAAATCTGGACTTGGACTTCCCATCATTGGAAATTTCCCTTCGGCCCACCGCAGGTCAAAATGTTGATAACACTCAGGCATCATTTTAGCAAAAGGTAAAGGTGCTAACTGATCCGCGAGTGGATAAGCAGGGATCATAGGTTCCTGACGTACATGAATACTCGAATCACGATCTGTACCAAAACTTGCGATCAAAATACTTTGCACTGCATTTTCCTGCCATAGGCGTACTTCAAGTGTAGTGACCGACTTGCCCTGACGCAAAATTTCGGCGGTTATACGTGCTTTCCCCGCTTGTACTGGCCCGACAAAAGTAATACTACAGCTCAATAAACGCTTGCTTTCATCCCCAATGGTGCACAATGCTTTATGCATCAAAACGCCTGCGGCCAGACCGCCAAAAATCGTGCGACCCTGTAACCAACCCTCTGGTAAATCAATCCATTCCTGTTGTTCAATTTCACGAAATAACCGTGTAAGTGACATATTATTTTTCCAGTTTATTGATCTTTCACATAGTGTGATGCTTTTTTATAGATGTAAATGATCATTGACGCATAAGTCATTGAGCATTTTGGTCACTCTTAAACAGCATCGTCAGTGCTAAAAAGTAATCGAAAATTATTCATGCAAAATTTTATAAATGGTTCGCGCCATTGCTGGACCAAGCCCCGGAACCAAAGTCAGCTCTTTTTCCGAGGCTTTGAGTACGCCCTGAATCCCACCGAAGTGTGTCAATAAATCACGGCGACGTTTGGGTCCAAGCCCAGGAATCGCTTCTAATACTGAACCTGCACGGCGTTTATCACGTTTAGCGCGATGTTTGGTAATCGCAAAACGATGTGCTTCGTCCCGCACCTGTTGAATCAAATGCAATGCTTTATGATCTTCAGGTAATTGAATTTTGGTGCCATCAGTAAAATGTAAAGTTTCAAGTCCGGGTTTACGCCCTTCCCCTTTAGATACGCCCACCATAAAGGCATCCAGTTGTAAATCCTGCATCACCTCCATCGCCATATGCAGTTGTCCTTTACCCCCATCAATCAAGAGTAAATCTGGCAATAAATGCTTTTTATATCGGCGTGTTAAGGCTTGGCGCATGGCTGCGTAATCGTCACCGCCCGTGATATCCTGAATCGCAAACTGACGATAATCACGCTTACGTGCGCCGCCCTGATCAAAGACCACACACGATGCAATGGGTGCTTCACCCATGGTATGGCTGATGTCAAAGCATTCAATCCGGTCAATCGGTCGTCCCACCACTTGTTCCAATTGGTGAAAACGCTCATTCAGTTCCAGATGATTACTGAGTTGCCCTTTAATGGCATGCTGCACATTCATCTGCGCCAATTCTAACCACTCGGCACGGGTTTCACGTACCTTATGTTTAATCTGTACTTTCTTCTCAAATTCGGTATGGAGCGCCTGTTCCAACTCTTTAGTATCAGGCAATGCGACATTAATGATTAACTCACTCGGAACTTCATCGGCGACCTGAAAATAAAAGTTAGCCATAAAGTCACTCAGCATTTGTCCCAGATCATCACTAAGCATATCTGGAAAGTAACTTTTACCCCCTAACATGCGGCCATTACGGACATGCATGATTTGCACACACGTCACACCCGCTTGATGGGCAATCGCCAGAATATCGGCCTCACCTTTCACTTTAAATACCGCTTGCTGTGCCTGAACTTCACGTAGCAACGCCAGACGATCACGATAAAAGACTGCTTTTTCAAATTCAAGCTGTTCTGCCGCTTGTTCCATTTTCGCAATCAATTCCTGATTGAGCTCGCGGGTATCACCCTGTAGAAAACGAATGGAGTTATCCACATCTTCCTTATACTCCTGTGGAGAAATCAAACCGACACAAGGCGCAGTACAGCGTTTGATCTGATATTGCAGGCAGGGGCGTTTACGTTGTGAAAAAAAGCTATTTTCACACTGACGCACATTAAATAGCTTTTGCAGCACCAATAAAGTATCCCGAGCATTATAGGCACTCGGATACGGTCCAAAAAATTTGCCGACTTGATGCTTGCCTTTACCGCGTCCACTGGCAATACGTGGATAAGGTTTATCTGCCGAGACAAAAATGTACACATAGGATTTATCATCGCGCAGCATAATATTGTAGGGCGGGCGATGCAGCTTGATCAGGTTTTGTTCGAGTAGTAAGGCTTCAGTTTCTGAACGAGTGACCAGTGTTTCAATATTATAGATCCGCGCCACCAAGGCCTGAGTTTTCGGATGTTCAATAGTTTTGACAAAATAACTCGACACCCGATTTTTTAAATTCTTGGCTTTGCCCACATAGAGCAGCTCACCATCCTTCCCCAGCATTTTATAAACGCCGGGTAATTGGGTCATGTGAGCAAGAATTTTTTCAATATGTGGGCGCGCGATTGAATTCACTATGTCTTGGCTTTCCTTTGGCTACATCAGTGTATGTTGTGCTCAAACATTCTCTTTTCAAGCATTTATATGATTGTTTGCTGTTAGAGCAACATTTTCACCAAGAAAAAGAGACTTACAGTTTAATGATGAGAACGATCCAACGTTAAGGCTTCGATAAATTTCTGCTTATTTTTTGGTGAAATCAATACAGATTTGTTTTTCCCATCTTTCTGATAATCAATCTTGATTCGATCCAGTGATAAAGCTGGTGCAGATACTGGATTATTGGTTGGCGTCATGCTATGGATTTCACTTCGTGAAATGATCCATTTTAAAAACATACTATGAATAATCACATGATCCTGAGTCACGATATAACGAGTATTTACCACAGGCCACCACATAATAAGTATCACCAATGCATATACAATGCCATGTTCAGGATATTCTTGCAGAGTTCCGCGAAGCTGCATGCTCCAAAGCATTTGCAATAAAATTCCTGTTGCGGCAATGATAAAACCCAAAATCCACCAGTCTTTTTTTGAACGAAAGGTCTGCATGCGAAACTCCCCAATAAATAACAAATCAATCTTTAAAATTTTATGCGATATATAAATCTGGGCTTATCTTCTCATGAACCTCGTGTAAGGGCAAAGTGTTGCAAATGGCCAAAACCACCATCCAAGACAAAATCGATGACAAATATAAAAAAACGCCCTTAAGGGCGCTTATCTCACAGTATCTTTTGAAAGAACTCAATGATCTGCGGCATATAAGGGCGAATAAAAATCAGGAAGAAAATACCAAGCATCAAAAACCATTTCAGGAAATAGTATAGTTTTCGGTTTTTTGCTTTTAAAGCTTTGGCTTTTAAACGAATTTGATAGACATAACCAAAAGCTTTATTTAAGCCTCCCGTTTGGTCGCCTGTTTCATTCGGCGAGCTGGCCGCCGTCATGACATTTTTACCAAACCAGTGATTAAACTTTTCCATTAAACGAGTTTTCAGCGGACGTTCAACATCGGCAAAGAAAATAATACGGTTTTCATCGGTTCCGTTTTCGGCATAGTGAATATAGGTTTCATCAAACACCACACTTTCACCGTCACGCCATGAATAAATTTGTCCATCAACATCAATAAAGCAACGATCATCATTCGGCGTGATCAAACCCAAATGATAGCGTAATGAACCTGCATACGGGTCACGATGACGTACCAGACGACTATGTGGCGCAAGTTCAGTAAACATGGCCGCTTTAATCGTGGGTAAAGTTTTTAATAAAGCCGTTGTTTTCGGACATAACTCAGCTGCTGAGGGATGCGCAGAGTCATACCATTTTAAATAAAAGCGTTTCCAGCCTGTCTTAAAAAATGAATTGAACCCCAAGTCATTATAAGTACTTGATGCCTTGATTCCACCCTGTGCATATAAGGCTTTTGCCTCATCACGGATCATTTCCCAGTTTTCATCCAACACTTTCAAATCTTTAAAATGCTGCGTATCGATATAAGGTTGATTCGGCACTTTTGAAAAGATGTACATCAAAAAATTAATCGGTGCCAATATCGTAGAATGATCAAAAAATTGACGATAAAACGAATGTCGTACTTTTCCGCGATTTTGGATATATAAAGCTGAAATCACAAAAATCGCTAATATGATCCATTTAATCATATCGCTACTCTTTCAAAGGATAGAAAACTCAGAGCAATCATACTCACAAGATCGGCCACTGATCAGTGGCTAACGGCGAGAGATTTTAACAAAAGCAATGACAAAAAAGCTATTTTTTGTCAATTTAGTCTAGCTTATCCCAGAAATTGGCAATTAAATAATTCACTTGATTGACTTTTTTGACAGAATGGTTACAAAAATAGGGCTACTTTTTTGACACTGAATCCATTATAAAAATACAGGTTTGATTAAAAAAACTTGAATTGAAACAGGAAGTTCATTATCTCAGGCTATGCTTATGGAACGTTATTTACAAAAACGCGCAATAACAGGTAACAAAAATAGATGACCCTTGCGTCACGGCTTGATACAACTTGTTATGCTGTTTTTGGATATAGTTATCGTAAGATTAGCGGAGCATAATTGTGTGCAGAAAATGCATACACGCTTCATCACATCAACGTAGAAGTCCTCCAAAATAAAGGAGATCAGGCATGATCCACGCTGGCAATGCCATTACCGTCCAAATGCTTTCGGACGGAATTGCAGAATTCCGCTTTGACTTACAAGGTGAGTCAGTCAACAAATTTAACCGTGCAACCATTGAAGATTTTCAGGCGGCAATTGCTGCGGTTAAAGCCAATGCTGAAATCAAAGGCTTAATCGTCACTTCTGCAAAATCAACATTTATCGTTGGTGCAGATATTACTGAGTTTGGACAAAATTTTGCGCAAGGTGAACAAGCCATTGTTGAATGGTCATTGCCTGTACATGAAATTTTTAGCAGTTTTGAAGATTTAAACATCCCTAAAGTCGCTGCCATTAATGGTATGGCATTGGGCGGTGGTTTTGAAATGTGTCTGGTCTGTGACTATCGCGTGATGTCAGAACAAGCGCAAGTCGGTTTACCAGAAATCAAGCTCGGTATTTTCCCTGGCTTTGGCGGTACAGTACGTTTAAGCCGCGTGATTGGTATCGACAATGCGGTTGAATGGATGGCGATGGCTGCTCCGAAAAAGCCTGCTGCTGCACTCAAAGATGGCGCGGTAGATGCTGTGGTTGCGGCTGACAAGCTACAAGAAGCGGCAATTGACTTGGTAAAACAAGCACTTGCGGGTCGTTTAGACTGGAAAGCAAAACGTCAGGAAAAACTTGATCCAATCAAGTTAAATCCACTTGAACAAATGATGGCCTTTAATACGGCGAAGGGCGCAGTTTTGGCGAAAGCGAATCCTGCACAATACCCTGCCCCTAAACTGATGCTTGATTCCTTACAAGCAGGCGCAAGCTTAGGTCGTGATGACGCACTAAAAGCAGAAGCGCAAGGTTTTGCAAAAGCGGCGATCACCCCACAAGCTGAAGCACTAATCGGTCTATTCTTAAATGATCAGATCGTAAAAAAAGCCTCTAAACAACATGAGAAAGGTGCTCACCCAGTCAATCAGGCTGCGGTTCTTGGCGCTGGGATCATGGGCGGTGGTATTGCCTATCAAGCGGCAAGCAAAGGCACACCGATTATCATGAAAGATATTGGTAATGCTCAACTTGCACTCGGTATGAAAGAGGCCAATGGCTTACTCACCAAACAAGTAGAACGCAAAAAGCTTACTCCTGCAAAAATGGGTGAAACTTTAGCGCGTATCCGTCCAACTTTAAGCTATGACGAGTTTAAAGAAGTCGATATCGTGATCGAAGCGGTGACTGAAAATCCAAAAGTCAAAGAAGCAGTTTTGGCGGATACAGAGTCTAAAGTCCGTGATAACACCATTATTGCCTCGAATACCTCAACGATTTCAATCACACGTTTAGCCAAAGCGCTTAAACGTCCTGAAAACTTTGTGGGTATGCACTTCTTTAACCCAGTTCACATGATGCCATTGGTTGAAGTGATTCGTGGTGAACAAACCTCTGAAGAAGCAGTTGCTACTACTGTGGTACTGGCTCAGAAAATGGGTAAAACACCTATCGTGGTCAATGACTGCCCAGGCTTCCTTGTAAACCGTGTGTTGTTCCCTTACTTTGGTGCATTTGATCTATTGCTTAAAGATGGTGCTGACTTCCAGCAAATCGATAAAGTCATGGAGAAATTTGGCTGGCCAATGGGTCCTGCATACTTAATCGATGTTGTTGGTATCGATACAGGTGTACATGGCGCAGAAGTCATGGCTGAAGGTTTCCCAGACCGTATGAAGCCAGACTACAAAGGTTCGATCGAAGCGATGTACGAAGCAAAACGCCTAGGTCAAAAGAATGACGTTGGTTTCTACAAATACGTGCTCGATAAGAAAGGCAAGAAAGCGAAAACTGTTGATCCAACAGCTTACGAAATCATTGCCCCTTTCATTACTGGTGAAAAACGCGAGTTTGATAACCAAGAAATCATTGACCGCATGATGCTGACTTTCTGTAACGAAACCGTTCGTTGCTTAGAAGACAATATCGTAGCAACAGCATCAGAAGCGGATATGGCGATGATCATGGGTGTAGGTTTCCCTCCATTCCGTGGCGGCCCATGCCGTTATATCGATCAGACTGGTGTCGCTGAATATGTTGCGCTTTGCGACAAATATGCACACTTAGGTAAGGCTTATGAAGCGCCACAAATGTTGCGTGACATGGCTGCTAACAACAAAAAATTCTACGGTTAAGGAGCGACGTGAATGGCTACTTTAAATCCACGTGACGTTGTGATTGTTGATGGCGTTCGTTCTGCCATGGGCAAATCACGTAACGGTATGTTCCGCAATGTACGTGCCGACAGTTTATCTGCTGAATTAGTACGTGCACTGGTTGCTCGTAACCAGTTTGATACCAATGAAGTTGAAGATGTCATCTGGGGCTGTGTCAACCAGACTTTAGAGCAAGGGATGAATATTGCTCGTAATATTGGTTTATTGGCTGACATTCCAAAGACTGCGGGCGGTCAAACCGTTAACCGTCTTTGCGGTTCTTCTATGCAGGCCATCCACACGGCTGCTGCACAAATTGCAACCAACCAAGGTGATGTTTTCATCATCGGTGGTGTTGAACACATGGGCCACGTTGGGATGATGCACGGCATCGACCTTAACCCAGAAGCCTCTAAACACTATGCCAAAGCCTCTAACATGATGGGCTTAACAGCTGAAATGTTAGGTCGTATGAATGGCATTAGCCGTGAAGAACAGGACAAATTCGGTGTTGAATCTCACCGCCGTGCTTGGGCTGCAACACAAGAAGGTCGTTTCAAAAACGAAATCGTAGGTGTTGAAGGTCATGATGCTAATGGTTTCAAAATCCTGTGTGACATCGACGAAGTGATTCGTCCTGATGCTAACCTTGAAGCATTCCAAGCATTGAAACCAGTGTTTGATCCTAAAGGTGGTTCAGTGACAGCAGCAACGTCTTCTGCTCTGTCTGATGGTGCTTCTGCAATGTTATTGATGTCTGCTGAACGCGCTCAAGCATTTGGTTTAAAACCACGTGCCGTGATTCGTTCAATGGCGATTGCAGGTTGTGATGCTGCGATCATGGGTTATGGTCCAGTGCCAGCAACGCAAAAAGCACTTAAACGTGCTGGTTTAACCATGGCAGACATCCAAACCATCGAGTTAAACGAAGCATTCGCTGCTCAAGGCTTATCAGTCATGAAAGGCTTAGGCGTTTATGATAAACAAGACATCATTAACTTGAATGGTGGTGCGATTGCATTGGGTCACCCATTGGGCTGTTCAGGCGCACGTATTACCACCACATTGTTGAACGTGATGGAACAACAAGATACGCAAATTGGTCTTGCGACCATGTGTATCGGTTTAGGTCAAGGTATCGCGACCATTATCGAACGTGTTTAATCGACATTGAGATAAAAAATCCCCGCTAAATGCGGGGATTTTTTATTAATAGGATCAAATTTTTAACGCGGAAACCAAGGGTTTTGCGGAGGATTTAATCCATCTCTAATTTGTTGCTGGAGTCTTAATATGTCCTCTACATTCACTTTGATCGTACCATCACGAAATGCATCGACATTATTTCGGTTGATATTTAAAGGCGCAAGCATATTAAATATGCCACTGGTCGGGTCAGATGATTGTAATCCTGAGGTAATCGATAAAAGATACTGCTGCAAAAATGGGGAAAGTTGACTCATATCAGGTGAAGTTGTAGGTTGATAATCAATTGCGATATAAGGGTTCTGATTAACTTTGGGATTCTGTATATCATTTTGAATTTTATCAATATGATGTCTAAGCGCCTGACGTACTGCTTTATCTTCCTGAAATGGAACAATACCAGCTTCTTCTCGCAATTCAGATTCCGCCATCGCATGAATACTGGGCAATAGTGCAACATCTTCAGCTTGCACAGTTGGCACGTTTATCATCATGAAACTTATGACCGCCAGATATTTAACCAGATTCATAACATGCTCCCGAGATGCCACATCACAATAAAACATGATGAATAAAATATAAGCGATACTAATAGGCTACAACAAAACAGATTTTTATTCAGTAGGACTTAGATAAATGGTCATAAAGTTTAAATATTCAAATTACATCTAGCTTTGAAATAAGAGCAAGATAAAAACCATTGATTAACGTCCAAATAATCAATTCAATAACCTTTCTTATGGATGCTATGCTATTTTAAAGACCAATTTAACCCATTCAAAATGCTGATGAAAAATTTAAAAATAATCTCCTTATTCACTGTAGTTTCATCTTTGTTTTTACTTTCAGGCTGTACGTCGAATCAGACCATCGGTGGAAACACACACGATCTTTTTACAAAATATGAGTACGGAGACCGATGGAAAACGTTGGTTGAAGATGAAGTGGTGGCTTTTGGTAAGCCAACAACATTTTTAGTCAATGAACCCAAAGATGCGATTGTCATTGCAGGAAAACAATATAGTTATGTGCTTAATAAAGGTGGCTCAGATTTTTTCAATTTAATTAGCCAACTTAACCCAGATGATATTCAGCTTCGCCAAGATTTAAACTTTGTTTCACCTGATAAAGACAGCCATCACTTCACAGGATATTTAAAATTTTCTTATACGCCATCAACAGGCAGTTTAAACCAAAGAGAAACACTTTTATTCAAACAATACGGTATTTTGCCCTGTGATTGCAGGGAATCAACAGAACAAAATCAGCATTATATTTTTCAGATTAAACTGGAAGGAAATCTCTACCCTATCGTAGAAAATTTAGATTCTTTAAAACCCTTATCCAAACCGTATAAAGTTAGGATTCAATATTATCAAGACAAAAGAGAGAAAGTTACACTATCTACTCAAGAAAAATTAACACGACTTCCCCTCGTGCCATTTACTTTAGCCATAGATGCTCTGGTTTTACCAGCACAAATCATGGGAATTAGCTATCAGCCTTAGATTTTCATTCCAAAAAATTAAAATAAGGTTGGTCATAGCATCTGATGATTTTTCTTGCTGATAAATTGATAAGATCCAGCGCCCTCACGATATTTAAGTGAACTGGATCTTATTTTTAGCGCTTTTTCTCATCTTCACCATAAATGGCTGAAGCGGCATTTTCCGCACTTAAGTCCTGAAGCGTATAACTTTCATGATGCAACATATTTAAGTAATATAAATATTGACCTGCTTCGTGCGCCTTACCATTCGCTAATAATAGCTGTGCATATTTATGCAAGTTATAAGGTGATGCCCGATTTTTCACCATTTGACCGAGTTGAGTTAGTTCATCCTCACTTAGTTGTGTCGTCGGATTCATTTGCAGCCAAAGCATACGATCTTTAAATTGCGTTAGTAGATAAATATCGGTACTTCCCCACACGGTTTGTGTAGGCTGTTCGCCACGAAAAGCCAAGCCATTATTGAGTTTATACACCGTATAATCGCGCCAAATCAGCAACATTAAAATACTACCGATAACAACAACACCCCTCACTACATACTTGGATAAAATTGATGCTCTAAGCTCAGGAGCTTGTGATTGTACAAAGCCAAGTAAGAAGCCCAAAGGGAATAAAAAATAGGCATAACGCAACGGAAACTCAAGCAAAGCATGAACTAAAATTGCCCCGACCATAAGTAGTGCAACGACTGACTCCAGACTTTTTGCTTTGTGATTCAGCCATAAAATCCAACATGCCATATAACCAATGATCAATAGACCAAGCGGCAAACCATTCCAGACGATAATATCCAGCAAAATATTATGTCCACTGGTCACCCATTCATGCGATGGATGCAGATTAAAAATAGTAAGCTGTGCCAGACTGGTTTGACCCCAGCCATAACCACTCAAAGGATGCTGTTGAATTGCTAGTAACATTTGTGTCCAGATATCAAAGCGTAAATAGCCTGAAGTTGCTCGTTCTGCAACAGATGCGGTTTCTACGATTTGTGTTGCACCTAATGCACTAATAAAATTATTTATGATGGGTAGAATTGCAATCATGACTGCAAAGGTAATAACCCAAAGCAGCATATAAGGGATACGCAAACGAACTGGATGTTTATAAGCTTGATATGTCCAATAAGCCATAAAGAATAAGCAGACCACCCAAGCGGTACGTGATTGACTTAAAGCTATTGCAAATAAAATCAGTACTGAAGCTAAAATTAATAATAATTTTTTGAGTTTTTGTTGTTCAAATAAATACAAGCATGCCATCAGCCCCATGACCAGAAAGGTTGACATATTGTTCGGCTGGGCAAAATTGGCAAATGGTCGATTGCCTGCTCGAAGCTCCATGACTCCATAAAGATGTTGATCCAAATTAAGCCATTGCAATACCGCTATCACACTGGAAATAGTACTGGTGATAAGTAAAACATAGCAAATACGAATAAAAAGCTTTTTTCGATCATTTTGTATAGCAAGGTTATAACTTGTAATCGTAACAAACCAGAAAGCCAGTAAATAAAAGCTAAATAGCAAAGCACTACTTAGATCCAGAACCAGTCCACACATCCATTGAAGCAGTGGAATAATGACAATAGGTAAAGCCATCCACTGAATTTTAGGAACTCGTAGATTTTGATCACACAGTCCTGCCAACAGACTAAGCACTGCTGCAAAACTCAGTATTTCACTGGAAAATGTCAGCCACGGAAAAGCATGATCAGGAGATAGCCATGCAAGGCTAATGAGGATAGACGCTAAAAATAGGAAAAAAGCGCGCATAGGTATAGTGCGAAAAATAGAGTGTGGGGATTATACACGGATTTTTCTGATGGATGATGAGAGGAAAATCCTCTCTTACTTCCATGGCCTTAAATCGACAATTTTAACCACTTGGCCTTTTTCTTTATTCATTAAAACGACCATATCGACTGTGGTAGCTTTTAGTGGAACCCAACTATCTGCTTCAGGATATTGATTTAAGATTTTATCTGTATCCTGTTTAGCGTTAAATTGATTTAGTTCATTTAAACTTTGGGCACGTTGTTGTATCTGTTGTTTTACTTCGCTAAGAGCCACATAACGCTCAGGTTTTTGCGCTAAAGAAATTCCACCCAACACATCTGCAAACATATCATCATTGCGTGTTTTAATGTCTTGAGCAAATGTAGTCGCTACATATTGCGGTTTAAACCATGAAGGATGCTGATATTCTGGTTTAGCGTGCTGAATATTCTGGTCAATAATTTCATTATTACGGACTAGTTCAAAACGATCAACATTATATACCAACCACGCAGGGCGACCTTGACCAATGCTATAAACTCCATAACAAAGTGCAGAAAGTTGAATCAAAATAATGACACTTAAATCAAATTTAAGGGTCTTTTTCCCTTCTTTATAAACAATAAAACCAAGAACTGGTCCCACAATTACATCAATTGCCAGCATCATTAAAAAGATGTGAGTCACGCCCACCGCTTTAGCCAATGGTGAAGGATACCAACAGAAAAATACCCACATTAAAATAATGACAGCTAATGACAAAGATAAGCCTAAATGCCCCAAAAAGAACTTTTGTCTCTTAGATAAACGATCGTTCATGGTTTAGATCCAGTTTTATTTTGCCATTCAAAGGCCAAAGATTGATTAACTTGATATAACGACTCAAAAGAATACTTTTGACCGTGCAGTTTTTCTAAAATTAATAGATGTTTTCTTGCAAGTTCAGGTTGATGATTAAGTGCTAAAGCCTGTGCATAACGATACAAAGCGGCTGAAGTTGAATAACGATAAGCTACTTTTCTCATCCAATCCAACTGCTCAGGGGACATATTTTCTTTAGGTTGAGTACGAATAAATCTTATTTGCTCTCTTAATTGCGTCAGTAAAATCACATCTGGAGCAGCCTGTTCAGCATGTAATGTTCCTATATTGAATGCCTCAAATCTTACCAATTGCACATCTTTCTCAATCATTTGATATTCAACAAATATCCAAATATAGAGAACAACGAAAATAGTCCACAAACTTGCTACCACTGTTCTTGGAATTTCAATTACTTTTATGGTTTTATCTTGAGCTTGTACCAAGCCCAATAAAAAGCCTACAGGCAATAGAAAGAAAGCATAATCTAATGGATATTCAAGCATGGCATGTACCAATACCGCTCCAACCATTGAAAGCGCAATAAAAGGCTCAATTGATATTGCCAATTGACTTAAACGATACAACCACCATGTAAAAAATCCAATAATTACAAGTCCCAATGGAATACCATTCCAGATGAGCAAATCCAAAAGGATATTGTGACTATGCTCAGTCCACTCTGTCGTTGGATAATCTAGATAAACCGAAAGTTGAGCAACACCAACTTGGTTCCAACCATAACCCAATAACGGCTGCTCTTTGATCGCCAATAACATTTGATGCCACATTGGAATTCTTAAATAACCTGAACTTGCTCGTGTAAGCGCATCTGTTGTATTGGTAACCCCTAAATAATCGGAAACATAAGGAGTAATCAAAATAAAAAAGATAAATATACCGACAAAATAAAACACTGAATATTTAGACAATCGCGTCTGAAAATATCGGGATTTCCAAAACCACCAAATTAAAAAAGCCAGTGCAAACACCCATGCTGTACGAGATTGAGTAAGCGTAATTCCAAATAGAATAAAACTCGCAAGCAATACTCCACAAAAGCGATGAATATATTTTTTTTCATATAGATATAAGCATGCCATTAGTCCCATACACAGAAAGGTCGCACAATTATTGGGTTGACCAAAATTTGCAAAGGGACGACCATTTGGTGGTAAATCAACAGTCCAAATATTTCCTTCAAATAAAAGCCATTGACGTAATTGTATCCACACTGAAATAATACTTACGATCAAAACTACCCAATATAACCATTTAAATACATTATTTCTTTTTGATTTACTAAGTAAATGATATGCAACTATAAAAGCAATAAAAAAACCAAAAATATAAAAGGAACTTATAATTGAATCACCAGAAAAAGAAATAAATCCAAATACATTTTGTAAAATCGGAATAAAAGCAATAAAAATTAAAAAAAAAGAAAATTTTGGAATGCCAATACATTTATTATTTAGTAACCAGATAGCTAAAATAATTAAAGCTAAAAATATACATCCATCCTGATACGCTGCCAGCCACGGTCTGTAGTGGTTTGGCAATAACCAAGCTAAAGCTAAAAAAAATGTAGCTACTAAAGATATCAATTTCATTTGTACATAAATTTCTCAAAAAAAAAGGGCTAAAGCCCTTTTTTTAATATGACGAATTAACGGCAAGATGCTGGTAAATATTTAGCTTCAATACCATTGCTTCTACCACTTTTACACTGCCAAGCTTTGATTACATTAAGAGATGCACGGTTAAAATCTGCTGCAACGGCTTGACCAGTTGTACCACTTGCAGGAATTGTTGCTACTGTCCAAGGAATAAAATCAACATTCACATTACTGCCAAGTTGGCTAATTTGACGGGCTTTAACTGTAATAACGCCATCTTTAGTTGTTGTAATTGATTCTACATATTGAGAAAGAGGGGATGCTGAACTACCCCCTTCACCACATCCAAAGGTATTATTAGCTGTAGGTGTAGCAGCAAAACCAGTTTGTGAAGCTTCAGAAACTGCGGTACGACAAGTTGAAGCAGCCAAAACAACTTCTGATACTTTTGCACGTGCTGTATAATCCTGATAAGCAGGTAGTGCAACCGCTGCCAAAATACCAATGATCGCGACAACGATCATCAATTCAATTAAGGTAAAACCTTTTTGTGCGTTCATAACATTCTCCACGAATTGTGTATTTTTTTATAAAGCTTTGTAAGCTAATTTATATGAGCATAAAATATGCCAACTCTGATTATAATCATTTCAAAATAAAAAACAGTAGTTTATAAAAAGTTTTTTTTGCTTATGTTTTTTTAAGTATCCAAATAAGAAAAAAGTGACAAATAGTGTCACTTTAAAGCAATTCAGAGATTCCTCGTTAATTTAAAATAATTGGTGAATTATCCAGCTCATCATCTTTATCTGTGATCTGTTTATCATAAAATTGATCTAAAATTTCTCCAATTTCCAATACACCCGTGACCACCGCTTGTCGGTATTTTTTTGCTTTAAGTTCAGTCACGATATGCTGACAAATCGCTTGCCATTCAGTTTCATGCGTCAATGCACAAATACCTCGATCAATTACGATTTCGACCTGCCGTTCACACAAATTGAGATACAACAATATCCCACTATTGTATTCGGTATCCCAAACGCCTAATTCAGCAAAAAGCTGTTCAGCACGACGACGGGTATTTTGATAATAAGCCTGAGAACAAGGAATATGCCCTTCAATCACCACCTGTATCTCACCAATATGACCATGTTCTGCCTGTTTAACGGCATTTGTTATCTCGAGTTGATCCTGTTTTGAAAACAAGCGTTTACTGGCTGAAAAATAAAATGCATGTTTCAACCAACGCTTTAAACTCGGTTGTGCTTTTTCATCCAATTTCGGCTGAGTGATGATTTGTGTTGTATCTGTTTTCGTTACCATGATCCTGACGCTCCCCCGCCACCAAAGCTACCACCGCCGCCACTATAACCGCCTCCTCCACCAAAGCCTCCACCGCCGTAACCTCCGCCTCCACGACCACCTCCGCCAGAAGCAAAGATTTGCAAGATCAATTGTGCTAGTGAAGTAATCAATAAAAAGAAAATCCCAAAACCCGCCAATATACTGGTAATCAACCCGACACCACTGACCAGTCCAGCCACGATACCCGCCACACCGGCAGTTGCAGCACTCACACGATTTCCTACTATAAATGATGCAAATACCCCAACGACGATAATGATCAGAGAATAGACCAGCATATGTGAACGTGCTTCTTGTTCATGCATGGCCTGCGCCTGACGTTCTTTTAAGTCAGCCGCAGCCTGTTGAGCAATTTCAGGATCAAGATTCAGCACTCGTTCAATTTCATTTAAACCTGCTTGTATGCCTTGTGCGTATTGTCCTTGCTGAAAGTACGGTGTCATTTGATTGCGAATAATCCGACTGGCGACAATATCTGGGATGACGCCTTCCAGACCATATCCTGTCAAAATCTGGATACGTCGATCATTGACCGCAATCGCCATCAGCAAGCCATTATCACGCTTGGCTGAACCTAATTGCCATTTTTCTCCGACTCGCATGGCATAATCAAAAATATCTTCCTGCCCCGTAGTCGGAACAATGACAATGCCGATTTGCGCTTTATTGTCCTGATAAAGTTTTAATATTTGCTGTGAAATCGCCTGTTTTTGTTCTGCCGTGAGCAAGTTTGCCTGATCAATCACAGGCTCATTCATACTTGGCAAACCTCGAATCGATTCACCATCCGCCATATCATTAGCAATTTCAGGTTGTCTAACCGTAGTCGAGCTTTGCGGTGTGGATGCTGCTGACTTTTGTTGCTGGGGGTTTTGTTGCTGTTGAATGATCTTGCCTGCAATGATGGTATCAGCATCATCCGAATCCTGTGCAGTGGCGACTTCGCTCCAGACCGTGGTCGAGAGTAAAAATCCACAACAACACAGCAGCATCAAAACCGCTTTTTTGCAGCGATTTTGCATCTCCAACATGGCAGTTTTGACCATCACAGCACCTATTTATCTAATCAGGTTTAGTTAAACGAAACCGTTGGTGCCTTTTCTGCGCCAGCTTCTGCGCTAAAGTTTGGTTTTTCATGCATACCAATCACTTTGGCAGTCATGACTTGTGGGAACTGACGCACATAAGTGTTGTAATCCTGAACGGTGGTGATATAACGATTACGTGCCACTGCAATCCGGTTTTCTGTGCCTTCAAGCTGTACCTGTAAATCGCGGAATTGCTCATTGGCTTTGAGGTCAGGATAATTTTCTGATACTGCGATCAAGCGTGATAATGAACCCGTTAATTGGCTTTGCGCTTCCTGATATTTTTTAAATAGTTCTGGATTTTCAAGTACGCTTTGATCAACTTTTAGCCCTGCAACATTAGAGCGTGCCTGAGTGACCTCAGTTAATACTTTTTCTTCATGCGTTGCATAACCTTTGACCACATTGACCAGATTGGGCACCAAGTCTGAACGGCGTTGATATTGGTTTTGCACTTCTGACCATGAAGCAGTCACCGCCTCATCTTTAGCCTGTAAAGTGTTATAACCACAGCCTGAAAAAGCCAAAGTACTCGCAAGTAAAGTTGCAACCGCAGTCTTTTTTAAAAGATTCATGATGATATCCTCTTAGTATTTCTTGGAATTTTTTTACATAAATGCATTTTAGCGAGGATTGAAAGTGATGTTTGTTTCTTTTCTTTACATCATCAAAAAACGGACATTACATCCGTTTTTATGAAACTTACCTTTGTAGTCAATTAATTTAACTATAGAGCTTTGGCACGACTTCTTCCTGAAAGCTTTGCATGTGATATTCAGTTGCCATTTTATCTTTCCAGTATTTCACAATCTGACTATAGTCCTGTTCCGCTGGATGAAAGTCCGCTTTGTAATAGGACAAATATTCAGGTAATAATTGAATGAGCATCTTAGCTAACAAATACAAGCCAAATAGATTGCCTCCAATTTTAGGTAAACTACGCCATTTATCTTGCCAAAATAAACGCGTAGTTGAATACAGCGTTAGGCTCGCAAAGCCTGTCGTGACGCTACGCATCAACAAACGACGAACACGGTCATCGCCGTACACTGCCTGATACACCTCAAAAGCGACTGCGCGATGTTCGATTTCTTCAATCGCATGCCAGACCCAAAGTTTGATCGCATCTTCATCAAGCGTACTCAGCACTTCAGGGTGACGCAAAATATAGCCGCCTAATAATGCGGTAAAATGTTCAAAGGCACAGGTAATAGCCAACTGAATTTTAGGATGTAAGCTGTGGACATGAATATTTTTTCGCGCTAACCATGCCTGAAAACGATCCAGATTATAGTGATCACGTCGCCATGCATCATTAAATTCACTATGCGCTTTGGAGTGCATGGCTTCTTGCCCAATAAAAGCCGCAATCTGCGCCTGCAATGTTGGATCAGTTACTTTATCCCGAACATTACGCACACTATGTACAAAAAATTGTTCGCCAATCGGAAAGGTCGAAGACAAGGCCGTGAGCATATGTGACATGACAGGTGAATTGGCAAAGTAATGTCGTTTAATTTTTTCAGGGTGAAATTGTAGACGACGTACGGTAATACCAAGCGCTTTCGGACGATTAAGATATGATTTTTGTTTCGTCACTTGAGCTAAGCTCATGGGAATTCCTCAACAATACAACGAAGAAATCAGTATTAGAAATTTCTATATATTTGTATATTGCATAAAAACTCAGCCATTTGCCAAAGTGCTCATTTTGACCAATAAATCCGTTTGATTCTATTTGAAAGCACTTTATCGTTCCGTTTTAAATGAACTATATTTAAGTAATTTAAATCGGATTTAGGCCTACGGTCATGCCCCCACAGACATATAAAATTTGCCCCGTAATAAATCCTGATTTTTCACTGAGAAAAAAATCACAAGCATGAGCAATATCTTCAGGCTGTCCGAAACGTTGTACTGGCACATTCTTTAAAATCTGTTCCGTTTCTGGAGCACCCTTTGGATTGGCTTGCTTAAACAGCTCTGTTTCAATAGGATCAGGCCCAATCGCATTTACAGTAATACCATAAGCACCCAATTCCAAAGCTGCAACCCGAGTCAGCCCAATCAAAGCAGCTTTACTGGAAGCATAGGCTATGCATGAGGTTCGGAACTGGCTCACCATCGTGGAGTTCGTAGAGTTAGGTTTAGGGATTGCGCTCGTGCCTAAATCAATGCAGTCGTTAAAAAAGGATCATGTGCAATTTGTTGAAATTGAAAATAATGACATTCTTTCTGAAACACACTGTATTTGGAATAAACGTAGCTCGTCTATTTTACTCGATCATTTTCTTCAACTTTTACCTTTTGGCACAGTATAAAAAGCCCGCATCACTGCGGGCTTCATATTGCTTTTGAATCTCTAGATTTTAAACATCAAGATAATCCAAAATGCCTTCTGCTGCCTGACGACCTTCCCAGATTGCAGTTACAACCAGATCAGAGCCACGCACCATATCACCACCCGCAAAAATTTTCGGGTTAGAGGTCTGGAATTTATATTGTTGTTGTTCAGGTGCAACCACACGACCTGAACCATCTAAGCCGATGTTCGCACCAGTGAACCAGTCTGCTGGGCTTGGGCGGAAACCAAATGCCAGTAAAACTGCATCGGCTGCCAAAACTTCTTCAGAACCCGGAATTGGCTCAGGACTACGTCGACCACGACTATCAGGCTCGCCCAATTGAGTGGTCACAACTTTAACGCCAGTCACTTTGCCATTTTCACCAACAACTTCGATCGGTTGACGGTTAAATAGGAAGTTCACCCCTTCTTCACGCGCATTATTCACTTCACGACGCGAACCCGGCATGTTGGCTTCATCACGACGATAGGCACAGGTCACCTGTTCAGCACCCTGACGAATCGAAGTACGGTTACAGTCCATCGCGGTATCACCACCGCCCAGCACAATCACTTTTTTACCTTCGACACTGATGAATTCACCAGCATCTTTTTCCCAACCCTGACAGCGATTGACATTTGCAATCAGGAAATCCAGTGCATCGTAGACACCGTCCAGATCTTCACCGGGGAAACCACCTTTCATATAGGTATAGGTTCCCATTCCCATAAACACTGCGTCATATTTTTGTAGCAGTTGTTCAATCGTGATATCTGTACCAATTTCAGTATTTAAACGGAATTCCATCCCCATACCCGTGAAGATTTCACGGCGGCGTTTCATGACGTCTTTTTCCATTTTAAATTCTGGAATACCGAATGTGAGCAAGCCCCCAATTTCAGGACGTTTGTCAAAAATGACTGGTTTTACGCCATTACGCGCTAGAATATCAGCACAACCTAGACCCGCAGGGCCAGCACCAATAATCGCCACTTTTTTATCTGTCCATTTGACATGCGACATATCTGGACGCCAGCCCAGTGCAAAAGCAGTATCATTGATATATTTTTCAGCATTACCAATCGTCACTGCACCAAAACCGTCATTCAGGGTACATGCCCCTTCACATAAACGGTCTTGTGGGCAAACACGACCACAGACTTCTGGCAAGGTATTAGTTTGATGGCAAAGTTCTGCCGCTTGGAAAATCTGACCCTCAGCAATCAGTTTTAACCAGTTTGGAATGTAGTTATGCACTGGGCATTTCCATTCACAATACGGGTTACCACAAGCCAG
Source organism: Acinetobacter ursingii DSM 16037 = CIP 107286 (assembly GCF_000368825.1). GTDB lineage: Bacteria > Pseudomonadota > Gammaproteobacteria > Pseudomonadales > Moraxellaceae > Acinetobacter > Acinetobacter ursingii. Next base: position 1,351,182 of record NZ_KB849717.1, read on the forward strand.
ACAACGATGTGTCTGATTCGCTGCAACATCAGCAGTAAAAGGCTTATAAATTTCCACAAATTCTGCTTTGCGGACAGTAATATCTTTTTTCTCTGGATCTTGGCGTGCTACATCCAGAAACTGAAAGTCATTATTGAGGCGTTCTGCCATGTCTCTCTCCGTGGGTAGGTGCAGAGTTCGCTGTTACCTGCACCTGCCTATGTATATGCAGTAGTGGAATTATTGAGGATCAGCTTGAGTTGCTTTCAAAAGCGTGAGCAAATTAGCAGCTTTTGGTTTTACAAGCCAGAACTTCCGACTGTAAAAATCGAACTCATTGCGGATCTTATACGCCCAAGCACTACCTGTTTCTTTAATGTGTTCATCCAGAATACGAAGCAGGAATTGTTGATGCTCTTCCATCGACTCAGTCGAGATACGAGTCAGGTCAATCAACTCATGGTTGTAATAATCGACAAAGTCATTATCCAGATCGAGTACATAAGCAAAACCACCTGTCATACCCGCACCGAAGTTATGACCGACTTTACCGAGCACAGTCACAATCCCGCCTGTCATATATTCACAACAGTGGTCGCCTGCACCTTCAATCACGGCAAACGCGCCAGAGTTACGTACTGCAAAACGCTCACCCGCCGTACCTGCTGCAAATAACTTACCGCCTGTTGCACCGTACATACAGGTATTACCAATAATCGCAGTATGTTGGGTCTGGAATGGTGAACCTTTTGGTGGGAAGATCGACACTCGACCGCCTGCCATACCTTTACCAACGTAATCGTTGGCATCACCTTCAAGTTTGATATGCAAACCACCCGCATTCCATACACCCAGTGACTGACCTGCTGTACCTTTTAAGTTCATAATGACTGGATGTGATTCCATGTCCAGATTGCCATAACGACGCGCAATCTCACCAGAAACACGTGCGCCAATTGAACGATCACAGTTACCAACTTCAAAATTAAACTCACCACCTGTACCCGCTTCAATGGCAGGAAGCATTTCTTCTACCATACGTTCAGCCAGCAAGCCTTTATCAAATGGCTCATTACCCTGAACTTCACAGTATTGTGCCTTGCCTTGTGCCGCAGGATGTGACTGCAACAATGGTGTTAAATCAAGATGTGCATGTTTATCAGTTTCACCCGGCAATACTTCAAGTAAATCCACACGACCAATCAAGTCTTTCAGGGAAGCAACACCTAATGCAGCCAACCACTCACGGGTTTCTTCAGCAATGAAATGGAAGAAATTGATGAGCATTTCAGGTTCACCAATATAGTGATCCTGACGGAGTTTGTCTTGTTGTGTTGCAACACCCGTCGCACAGTTATTCAGGTGGCAAATACGCAAGTATTTACAGCCTAATGCGATCATAGGCGTAGAACCAAAACCAAAGCTTTCAGCACCCAAAATCGCGGCTTTTACGACATCCAGACCAGTTTTTAAACCACCATCTGTTTGTACACGAACTTTACCACGTAGGTCATTTACACGCAGGGCTTGATGCGCTTCAGACAGACCAAGCTCCCACGGTGAACCCGCATGATGAATGGATGAAAGTGGAGAAGCCGCTGTACCACCGTCATAACCAGAAATGGTAATGAAGTCGGCATACGCTTTGGCAACACCTGCGGCAATCGTACCTACACCCGGTTCAGAGACTAGCTTGACTGAAACCATCGCCTGAGGATTGACTTGCTTCAAGTCAAAAATCAATTGTGACAAATCTTCAATCGAATAAATATCATGATGTGGCGGCGGAGAAATCAAGGTAACGCCCGGAACAGAATAACGTAAACGTGCAATTAAGCTATTGACTTTACCACCCGGAAGCTGACCACCTTCACCCGGTTTTGCGCCTTGAGCGACTTTGATCTGTAGGACTTCCGCAGAAGTCAGATAAGCAGGAGTTACCCCAAAACGACCCGATGCGATCTGTTTAATTTTCGAGTTACGAATCGTGCCATAACGCGCAGGATCTTCACCACCCTCACCTGAATTCGAACGACCGCCAATGGTGTTCATGGCAATCGCAATCGCTTCATGCGCTTCTGGTGACAATGCCCCTAATGACATCCCCGCTGAGTCAAATCGTGGCAAAATTGCCTCAACCGATTCAACTTGCTCAACAGGAATTGAATTCGTGGTTTTGAGCTTGAATAAATCACGGATCGTCGCGATTGGGCGGCTATTGACCAGTTCCGCATATTCTTTAAAGTCAGCGTAATTACCAGAACGTACCGCTTTGTGTAATGCATTGATCACATCTGGGTTAAAGGCATGGTATTCCTTACCGAATACAAACTTCAGCAAACCACCCTGATCAATTGGCTTACGTGTTTTCCACGCTAAATCGGCTAGTTTTTTCTGATCATTTTCAAGATCAACAAAAGTTGCACCCTGAATACGGCTTGGTACACCGAGGAAGCATTTATCCACCACTTCTGATGATAAACCCACTGCTTCAAAAAGCTGTCCACCACGATAAGACGCGACTGTTGAAATCCCCATTTTAGAGAGAACTTTCAATAGACCTTTATCAATACCTTTGCGGAAGTTGGCTTGGGCATGTACTGGATCACCAAGTAACTCACCTTTTGCGATTAAATCATTGATCACATCATAAGCAAGGTATGGATAAACTGCCGTTGCACCAAAACCGAGCAAGACTGCAAATTGATGCGCATCACGTGCAACACCCGTTTCAACAATAATGTTGGCATCGGTACGCAAACCCGTCTGAATCAAATAATGGTGTACTGCACCTGTTGCTAAAGCCGCATTTGCAGGTAGATACCCCTGACGCAAATTTTTATCAGAAAGGATCAATAACGTTTGACCATCACGAACTGCCTGTGCAGATTCCTCACAAATACGATTGACCGCAGCTTGTAAGCCTTCTTCTTCACGATAATTCAGATCAATTTCTGCAATCTCATAACCTGCGCGGTTTAAATTGCGTAATTGATGCATTTTCGAATTTGAAAGTACAGGGCTTGAGATAATCAAGCGATCTGCATGTTCTGGCCCTTGCTCGAAGACATTCTGTTCACGACCTAAACAGGTTTCAAGTGACATCACAATCGATTCACGTAATGGATCGATCGGAGGATTGGTCACCTGTGCAAATTGTTGACGGAAATAATCAGAAACATGGCGAACCTGACGTGATAAAACCGCCATTGGCGTATCATCACCCATTGAGCCTACTGCTTCCTGACCACTTTCAGCAATCGGACGTAGCATCTGGTCACGTTCTTCAAACGTCACCATAAACATTTTCTGAGCCGTCTTTAGCTCATCGCCAGCCAATCCCTGCTCAGATAGTTTTTCTTCAAGCTCAGGGTCTGCCTGTAAGCGCAACGCGTGTTCACGCAACCACTCACGATATGGACGCATTTTTTTCAGATGTGTGCTGACATCATTGGTGTCGAGTAATTTACCTGTAAAGGTATCGACTACCAAAATTTGACCTGGGCCGACACGACCTTTAGATACAACATCTTCAGGTTGGTAGTCCCACACCCCAATTTCAGAAGCAAGGGTAATATAATCATTTTTGGTAATCACCCAGCGCGCAGGACGTAAACCATTACGATCCAGCATACAAATCGCATGACGACCATCTTGGATCACCAGACCCGCAGGTCCATCCCATGCTTCCATGTGTTTAGAGTTAAACTCATAAAAGGCACGTAAGTCTGCATCTAGAGTTTCAACATTTTGCCATGCAGGTGGAACCAGCATACGTAAGCCACGGAATAAATCCATGCCACCGCCAACCAGAATTTCAAGCATATTGTCTAAGCTTGAAGAGTCTGATCCAGTACGGTTTACAATTGGATTAAGCTCAGTTAAACCTGGTAATAATGGGTTTTCAAATTTCGGTGTCCGCGCTAATGCCCAGTTACGGTTAGCGGTAATGGTGTTGATTTCACCATTGTGCGCCAAATAACGAAACGGCTGCGCTAACGGCCAACGCGGTAATGTATTGGTTGAGAAACGTTGATGGAACACCACGATATGTGAAGTCAGACGTTCATCCGCTAGATCTGTATAAAAGTCAGCAATTGCTGCTGGCATCATCAAACCTTTATAGCTGATCACATTTGAAGACAAAGTCGTTACGTAGAATGAGCTATCGTTTTGTAATTTTTGTTCAGCACGGCGACGCGCCAAGAATAACTTACGGTTGAATTCAACCTCAGTCACGCCCATTGGACAGTTTACAATAATTTGTTCAAAGACAGGTAAAGACTGGAGTGCAATTTCACCCAATACATCGTTATTGGTTGGGACAACACGCCAAGCCAAAACTTTTAAGCCTTCTGATTCAATTTCCTTGTTCAGGGTATTTTTTGCGTGCTGTGCCAATGCAGGATCTACATTAAGAAAAACCGTACCCGCAGCGAAAATCTCACTCAACGTGATATCACTAAGCTTTTTCGCTTCATCACGGAAAAAAGCTTTTGGCATAGCCAGTAATAGACCGCACCCATCCCCTGTTTTACCATCAGCGGCAATACCACCACGATGCGTCATGCAACTTAAACTGTGAATTGCGGTTTGAACAAGGTGGTGACTTGGTTGGCCCTTCATCTGGGCAATCAAACCAAAACCGCAGTTATCTTTAAACTCATCTGGTTGATATAAACCTTGAGCGGGAGCTACAGTATGAGGCGATGGCAAGTGCATAGCGTACCCTTCTTTCAACATGGCTCTTTCGAGCATAAAACGATCAATTTACTTCGCGACGTTGTCTATTACTCACGTAAAGCTAAATGTTTTACAATCCATTTTTGCATTACTATCTGACTATACGCCCTTTGTGGCAAGCAGACAGCAACTTTCTTGGCAAAAACGTTTTGAGTTATTTCGCACTGTTTTATAGCAGTTTAAAACGACGATTTCGCATACTAATTAAAAGATTAAGCTCCAAAATAGGGACAAAGTGATCAATTAGCGCATCGATAATGCAAAAATAATGCCAATACCAATTAGAAATAACTAAGTGATTTAATTATAAAAGATAATTAATTTTGTATTTTTGTAACGCCTTAAAATAAACTTAAATTTTGAACCAACATTGTGCAAAATAATATTTGAGATTAATACATGCACTATTTTTGTGCATGTATTAATTAAATGGATCACTTATTTCGCGTTCATTGTTCCGCGAAGGACGATTTTCCACATTAGGGGTATTAGGTGCAGTACTACTTGGATTTAGAGAAGAAACATTATTTGATTGGCGCTGCACACCGACCACATTCCCGTCTTGATCACGCTGAGTGACTGTTGTTGAGGTCGTTGGAGCAGCAGGTGCAGACTCAACGGAGGGAGTTGGTGATACAGGGGCGACAGGTATCGGTGCGTTTCTTAGATTAACGCTATAAAGTTGCCCTGCGCTGCCCTTAATTTCTTCAGAGCCTAAATCATTAATCAACGGTAAATAATTAGCCAAAGACACTGCCTTCGGGTGTACTGAAGCAGGGAATTTCAGATTTAATTGCGATAATTGATGCGTTGCATCGGCTTCCCGATTAAATACCCCATAGGCTAGAACGTATTGTTCTTCCTGATTTTCCCCACTTAAACGAAAGTAAATGAAATTTTTACGGTCAGACTGACTCTTTAAATAGTTTTTAATAATATTTTCATTAGACGAACGAAATAACTCAATGGTCCAGTTCCGCTGATTTTCCTGCATAAACTTGGTACCACGAAACTCTGCCTCATGATTTCCTGCGGTAATTACACGCATAGTTAAATCTAAGGGTCTGACTTCATCAGACAAAGTCCCCAAATTGGTCGTCGCGGTCACTTTCTGTGGCTGAATCTGAGACTGTGTTTCAACAATATCTTGTTTTTCGACTTGTACCACTTTATCTGAACTGGTGATCGCCCAAAAGATCAGCGCCAGCAATAAGCACAGCAGACCAAGCACTAGCCAACTATAGTGCTGAATATTCTGCCACAGCGTACGTGATACCGTCATATTACACCCAATCTCACTCTGCCTGATTTTCCAAAATAACCTGTTTCATTTTCTCAACATCAAATTCTTTGGTAATGACAGCCTGACCCAGTTGTTGTAACAACACCAATCTCAACTGTCCATTCAGAACTTTTTTGTCGTGTGCCATATAAGACAAAAACTCATCCAATGGAATTTTCGGACATGATATCGGCAATTTTGCACGTTGAATGATATTTTTTGTACGCTGTAAATCTTCAGCGGAAATCCAACCCATGCGCTGTGACAAATCAGCCGCCATGACCATTCCCGTTGCTACAGCTTCACCATGTAGCCATTTACCATAACCCAAATAAGATTCAATCGCGTGACCAAACGTATGTCCCAGATTTAAAAGCGCGCGCTCACCCTGCTCTTTTTCATCGTTCGCCACAATTCTAGCCTTATGCGCACAAGAACGATAAACCGCTTGGGCCAATAGACTTTCATCACCTGCAAGTAAGCCATCCATATGCTGTTCTAACCAAGCTAAAAACTCAAGATCACCCAGCAATGCATATTTAATCACCTCGGCCAGCCCAGCAGACAACTCACGTGCTGGCAAAGTACGCAACTGTGCCATATCCGCCATAACTACTTCAGGCTGCTTAAATGCGCCAATCATATTTTTGCCTAAGGGATGATTAATCCCTGTCTTTCCACCGACGCTAGAATCTACTTGAGAAAGCAAAGTAGTTGGCACCTGAATAAAATAAACACCTCGCTGGAAACAGGCTGATGCAAAACCTGCCATATCGCCAATCACGCCGCCTCCCAATGCCAAGACAGTACAATCACGATTGAAGCCCGCTTCTAACAATGCATCGAAAATCAGGTTTAAATTTTCAAGATTTTTATATTTTTCACCATCAGGCAGCACACAGGTCGCCACTTTTTTACCCAAAGATTCTAAATCATGAACATAATGGGACAAATACAGTTGTTCCAATGTGGTATTGGTCACGATCATCACTTGCTGACCTTTGATATAAGGTGCTAACAATGTTTTTGGATCTAACTGACTACCAATAAAAATAGGATAACGACGATCACCGAGTTCTACATGAAGTGTTTGCATGAAACTTTAATGCCAATAATAAAATAAATAGCCTAGTGAGATTCTGCTGCCAAAATCACACGTAAAATATGCTGTGCCAATTCTCGTGCAGCCCCTTGATGTGTTTCTATCACATAATGTGCAACTTCACGATACAGAGGATCACGAATTTGAAGTAGATCTTTGAGTTTTTGCTCTGGGTTTTCAACCTGCAATAATGGTCGATTTTTATCCCGATAGGTACGCTGTAATTGTAATTCTACAGGCGTATAAAGATAGATCACAATACCGCGGTTTTTCAAATAAGCGCGGTTTTCGGCTTGAGTCACCGCACCACCACCTGTAGCCACAACCAATTGTCTACGCTGGGTTAACTCATTAATGACTGTTTTTTCTCTCGAGCGAAAACCAATCTCACCTTCTTTTTCAAATATCCACGGAATACTGGCTCCAGTTTTACGCTCAATTTCATGATCACTATCCAGAAACTCGCGCCCCAAAAGCTCAGCCAAGTGCCGTCCTACTGTTGTTTTTCCTGCTCCCATTGGCCCCACCAAATAGATATTTGGCAGAGCTCTAAACTCTTTGCCTAGCAAGGAGTCACCTATTGCATAACTTGAATTAAACTTATATTACTGATTTCTCACCTGAGTGTCATTAACAATTCTCGGGGTAACGAAGATCAACAACTCTTGTTTATCGTCCTTTTTAGAGTCTTTTCTAAATAAACGTCCCACCCAAGGTAAGTCTCCCAAGAACGGCACTTTCGTCTGTTGATTGGTTGTAGTCTGTTCAAATACCCCACCCAGAATCACCGTTTCACCATTATCGACCAACACATTGGTATTAATCGTGTTTTTATTTAGAATCAACTCACCATTCGGCGCTTCTCCAGCGATCGAATCTTTGGAAATATCCAACAGCATCTGGATTTTACCATCAGGTGTAATACTTGGTGTGACTTCAAGGCTGAGTAAAGCTTCTTTAAATGAAGTGGTTGCCGTTGAACCCGAAGCAGAGTTTGTGGTGGACTGATAAGGCACTTCCTGACCCGTTGCAACTTTGGCGGTTTGTTTATCAGCAGTCATGACTTTTGGTGTTGAAATCACTTCACCATAACCATCTGCTTGTAATGCAGATAATTCCAAATCCAGCATAAAGTCAGACAAACTAATTAAGCCAAAGGCAATTTTACTCGCACCCGCTGAAGTGACACCTAAATCTACATTCAGGTTATCTGGGCGTTCGATGGTGTATTTACCATCGTCATCAGGATCACGCAGATTCCATAAAGTAGTTTCACTACCACCGACCAACAAATCATTATTTTTGGTAATCCCCTGTGAAAGAACACCCCACTTCACCCCCATTTCTTTGGTAAATGAAGTGCTTGCTCGCACAATCCGCGCCTCCACCATCACCTGCTTAACACGCACATCCAATAAATCAATCATTTTACGAATCTGATCAATTTTCTGTGCAGTATCATTAATGATTAAAGTATTGGTTCGTGGATCAATCGACACAGTTCCTCTTGGACTCAGCAAACTACCAACACTATCACCTAACGGCTCTGAACCACCTGAATTTGATGAACCTGAACTTGAGCTGTTTTTACCTTGAGTCATCAATTTTTCAATATCGGCGGCTTTCGCATAACTGAGTTGAATATACTCAGTTTGTAAAGGCGCAAGTTTGACACTTTGCGCAATCGCTTTGGCTTCTTCTTCTTCAGCTTTGGTTAATTCAGTAACTGGCGCGATCCAGATCACATTACCGCTACGGCGTTTATCCAGATTTTTAGTTTTTAAAATAATATCTAACGCCTGATCCCACGGCACATCCTTTAAGCGTAGAGTAATATTGCCCTGTACTGAATCTGCCGTCACCATGTTGATATCAGTAAAATCTGCCAATAACTGAAGTACACGACGCACTTCAATATCCTGGAAATCTAGAGAGATTTTTTTACCACTATAATTTGGCGTAGAACGTGCGCCTAACTGATTACGATCCACTGGACGTTTAAGGCTTAAAGTCAGCTTATTTTCTGCCTGATATGCCATATATTCATAGCTACCAGCAGATTGCACCACGATTACCCCATTGCCGCCTTCATTATAGGCATCCACACTCGCAACTGGCGTAGCAAAATCATTGACATTTAAACGTCGCGCTAAATTGGTCGGAATTTTATTGCCAAGCATGCGTACAACAATTTTACTGCCTTGTTGCTGTACATCGACAGGCGTATTACTGCCAAGCAAATCGATAACCACTTGACCTTCGCCCTGCGAGCCGCGCTGAAAACCAATATTAGAAACCCCTTGCTGAATATTCGTTGCCGCTGGCATAGCAACAGCGGCAGGAGTCATTACTTGTTGGGCACTATTAATCTTTAAAATAAAAGTATTGCCTTCAACACGTGTAGTAAATGCTCCAGCATCTTTTAAATTTACGGTTAAACGTGAACGCTTCGCATCAGATACTACATCGACACTGCTGGCTTCATTGGTCGCGACAGCAATAGTATTTTGTTTAAGACCCAGCTGAGCCTTATCAAAATCCAAAATCAGTCTGGATGGCTGTTCCATTTGATATGCTTGTGGTTGCGGTGGCAAACCATTGAACATCACACGGATTTCTGTCCCCTGTCCTGCGATATTCATGGGCACAATATTGGTAATACTGACCTGCGCACTAGCCACTTGCATGATTGCAAATGCAACCGCACCCATTGAAAACTGTCGAACTGTATGATTCATTGACTCACCATCCCCAATCAGAATTTTTTTTAAACCCTTTTTCATTGTTATTCCTTTCATACTTAAGGCTCAGGCCCAATCAGAACCAAGGTACGCGGACGCTCAACATAACCATCTCGACCATCTGGTACAATTTCAACCAAATCAATTTGTGTCGGACTGATTCCGACAATTCGCCCTTGATTCATTCCCATATAGCTTCCAACCTGAACCCGCTCAACTTGCCCATCAGGCGTCTGAATTAATGCAAGAATCTTTCCATTTTGGCTACGCATACTGCCTTTCATATTTAAAGATTCGAGTGCGTAGCTTTCAAGTGGTTGCGGCTGACGATTAAAGTTCGGATAAACCCGTTTACCTGCCATAATTTTGAGTTCAGCTGCCAAAGAGCTAGGTAAAAATGGGCTTTTCAACTGCATGGCTGAATAGGTAAAACTCGGCACAGGCGTGAAAACAGGTGCTGGCTCAATCGGCAAAGGTGGCTGATTACGAATGGCTGCCATTTGTTCATTTACAGCGTCAATACGTGAATCACAACCAACCAAACCACAACATACGATTGCCATGAAAATACTATGTTTTTTCATTATTTTGCCCCCGCTGCAACTGGAGCAGAAGCACCACTCGCCTGATCATCCGCACCTATATATCGATAGGTTTTTGCTTTCACGGAATAACTAATTTCAGGAATATCTGCTTTTTCTTTAACCTGTTTACCTTCAATCACAAAATCATGCAAAGTTACAATACGAGGCAATGCCGCAATTGCGCTTACAAATGCACCAAAGGCATGATAATCCCCAGTCGCATCAATCGAGATCGGCTGTTCAATAAAGAACTCTTGTCTAACTTCATTTTCAAGACGGATATTTTTAAATTTAAGTCCAGAATTTACCCCTGTCATATTGATATCTTCAACCAGACTTGGAATTTCTGTTTCTTTTGGAAGTTGCGCCAATTGCTGGTTAAAATTCGATTCCATTTCCTGCAACTGAACCTGATATTGCTGCAAGTTACGTAATTTTGAATCCTTTTCACGAAACTCGTTGAGCAAATTCTGCTCTTGTGCCTGAGCTGTTGAGATCGCATCCAGTTTAGGCTTAATGGCTAAAAAATAGCCCAAAGCACAGACGGCGAAGAAAATAAAAATCCAGCAGGTAATCTTAACTGAGAGTGGCCATCCCCCGTAGTTATTCATATCCAGCGTATTAAACTGCTGAAGAAATTTATCTAAGGTCAATTTCTTTTTCTTTGGTGCAGCAACTTCAGGATCTAGTTCATTGAATTCATCACGACTCATTGTGCTGCCCCCGTATTTGAACCTGATTGATCGTTATTATCTTCTGTAACTGATGCCCCAATTTCACCCAAATCTGTGGTCACAACGAAAGTGCCATAGCTTTCTTCGACACGCGGCACCACAGAGCTTTGATTCTGATCTTTTTTATCATCTGCTGCCAAGAAGGAGTTCATAAAGGCATTACGATACCACGGTGAAGCCTCTAAGTTACGCAATAACTCTGCAACAGTATTTGGACTTTCCGCTTTGCCTTCAATGGTAAATTTATCGCCTGTACGACTGAATTTGGTCAGATACATATTACTGGGTGTCACCCGCACCAATTCATCAATCAAGCGAACGGTTACTGGACGTTGACCTTCCAAACCTTGAATCAGCTTCATACGCTCTACAATCGCATTTCGGCGCTCTTGTAAGCCATCCAGTGATTTCAACTGCGTATCCAGATTCTGGTTAGTACTGACAACCAATTGATTGGCTTGTTCTTGATCATTAAGCTTATGATCATAAAACAACCAAGCTAAGACCACAGCAACTACCCCAAGTACTGCAACGGCAGCACTAAATGCAATAAATTGTTTCTTGCGCTGCTCTCTTAGCTCATCACGCCAAGGGAGTAAGTTAATCTTTGCCATTAATCAAAACTCCTCAATGCCAGACCACATGCCACCATTAAAGAAGAGGCATCATTTTCAATTTTTTTGATATCTACCTGAGGAGAAAAACCCATTTGTAAAAACGGATTAGCAGTGGTAACGCGATAACCTAATTTTTGTTGTAGAAGTTTTGGCAAACCAGGGATGTTGGCATTACCACCAGCCAATAAAATATGGTCAATTTCATTAAACTGTGAGGAAGAAAAGAAAAATTGTAAAGATCGTGCAGCCTGCTGAACCAACGCTTCTAAGAAAGGTTCCAGCACTTCAGTATCAAAATCATCAGGTAATGAGCGTTCTTTTTTAGCACGACCTGCTTCTTCAAAAGATAAACCGTAACGTGTCTGAACGTCCTGCGTCAGTTGCTTTCCACCGAAAACCTGTTCGCGGGTATAAATAATCTTGCCATTTTGCATGACCGAAAGTGTGGTCATGGTATGTCCGATATCTAAAATACCGACGGTATTAACACCCATCGGTAAAGTATCAGCAAATACCCCGAAAGCCCGTTCCATTGCGTAACTTTCGACATCAGCAACTTTCGGTGTTAAACCTGCAAGCTCAAGCACTTCTACACGTGTTTCAACGTTTTCGGTACGGGTTGCAACCAATAAAACATTGACTCGTGTAGGATTTGCCAAACGATCAGGCAGCACTTCAAAATCCAGACTAACTTCGTCCAGTGGAAAGGGAATATATTGCTCTGCATCCATACGGATTTGAACTTCACGCTCATCATCCGTCATATCCGCATCCATTTCGATGATCTTATGAATCACCATGGAAGTCGGAATCGCAATAGCGGCATTGGTCGATTGAGGATTGGCCAAGTTAATCACTCGCTCCAACGCATCCCCGACTGCTTCCGGATTGAGAATGTTCTTCTCAACCACGCTATTTTCTTGTAAGGGTATCAAGGCATAGCTTTCTACCCAGTAGCGACCGTTTTTTACAGAGAGTTCTAATAACTTAACAGAAGTCGAACTAATATCGACCCCTACTAACCCCTTATTTGGTTTACGATATAACATGCGCACGATAGCATTATCCTATTATTTTTTTATCCCCAAACAAAACAACAAGCTGATCTCGGTCTCTAATTTTATACGGATACAATAAGGCATCTAACAATCCGCATGTCTAAAGGATATACTGACCATCAATTCGTTTGCTATTAGCTCTTATTAAAACTTACTTGTTATGAAAAAGCTATCCAGTTCAGGTCATGTTCATCCATTTTTTTTGGTACTTATCATTATTTTAGTCTCAGTTCCAATGGGTTTTTATGGCATGTATCTCTATATTGCGCCATCCCTACCTGAAATGAGCTCTTTAAAAAAAGCGCCTTTACTAAAACCATTACAAGTTTATACGGCTGATAATGAGCTAATCTCAGAATATGGCGGCAAACTTTCTGTGCCCGTAGAATACGATCAAATTCCACCTACTTTTATTCATGCCTTTCTTGCAGCAGAAGATTCTTCTTTTTTTGAGCATAGTGGCATCAGCTTTAAAGGTTTAGGTCGTGCAGTCAGTGAAACCATTACAGGTTCTGATGTGCAGACAGGTGGTTCTACGATTACCATGCAGGTGGCCAAAAATTATTATTTAAGCCCAGAACGTACTTTAAAACGCAAACTTACCGAAATCTTTCTAGCACGTAAAATCGAACAAAACCTGAGCAAAGAAGAAATTTTGACGTTGTATGTCAATAAAATCTTTTTAGGTAAAAATGCCTACGGCATTGCCGCCGCAGCCAAAATTTACTACAACAAAACTTTAGATCAGCTCAGTATCGCAGAAATGGCCATGCTAGCAGGTTTACCTAAAGCACCGTCACGTTTCAATCCTGTTGCGAATCCTGAACGAGCTTTAGAACGTCGTAACTGGATTTTGGGTCGTATGCTACAACTAGGTTATATCACTCAGACCCAGTACCAAACTGCGGTTGCTGAACCCATTAAACTTGATATGCCAGACCGTGGAATTGCTAATCGTTTTCCTTATGTTGGTGAAATGGTGCGTTCTGAACTGGTCGAAAAATTTGGTGAACAAGCAATCGATTCAGGCTACAAAGTTTATACTACGATTGATAGCAAACGCCAGGCTTATGCCGAACAGGCAGTTCAGGATGGTCTGGAAGCCTATGATCGTCGTCATGGTTGGCGTGGTGCTGAAGCACACGATAAACCTTTAAATTCATTTATGGCTTATGCCAATACCTATCCTGCGCAAGTGACTAAAGTCAATAACTCGACTTTTGAAGCCTTAATGCAGGATGGATCAACGATCACTGTTCCTTGGTCAGGTATGTCTTGGGCACGTCCTTATCGAAATGCCAATAGTGTCGGGGGTGCGCCAAGTAATGCATCACAAATTGTCAAAGTCAAAGATATTGTTCGTTTACGTCCAAATGCCGAAAAAACCTCTTGGGCACTGGTACAGATTCCAAATGTACAAGGTCAATTGATTGCTTTAAACCCAAATGATGGTGCGATTGAAGCGATTGTCGGTGGCTACAACTTCTATCAATCCAAGTTCAATCGTGCGTTACAAGGTTGGCGTCAACCTGGTTCAACCATCAAGCCATTTATATATGCACTGGCTTTAGAACGTGGCATGACGCCTTATACGATGGTCAATGATAGTCCGATTACGATTGGTCGCTGGTCACCTCGAAACTCCGATGGCCGTTATTTAGGCATGATCCCGTTACGTCGTGCCTTATATTTATCACGAAATACGGTTTCTGTACGCTTACTACAAAGTGTTGGCGTTGAGCGTGCGCGTCAATTACTCATGGACTTCGGTTTACAGGAAAATCAGATTCCACGTAACTTTACGATTGCCCTTGGAACGCCACAGGTACTTCCTGTACAAATGGCGACGGGTTATGCCACCTTTGCCAATGGCGGTTATCGGGTACAGCCTTATTTTATTAGCCGTATCGAAGATGCTTACGGTAAAGTAATTTTTGAGGCCAAACCTGAATACGCGTGTATTTCGTGCATTAATGAGACTGAAAACACCGTTACGGATGATGAGCAAAAAGCGCAAACTCCTGATGATGAAGTGATTGAAGTCACTAATCAAAGTATGCAGACCGAAGCAACAAACACAGCATCACAAACCCAAGCAACAAGTCATTCTAGTGATTATCGTCAGGCGCAACGGATTTTAAAATCCAGCTCGGCCTATGATATGGCCAATATTTTGCGCGATGTAATCCAACATGGTACAGGACGTGCAGCACTGAAAATAGGACGGGATGATTTAGGTGGTAAAACGGGTACGACCAATGACGCCAAAGATGCTTGGTTTGCAGGTTTCAATAGCAAACTGGTTTCTATCGCATGGGTCGGATTTGACCGTCCAACCACACTGGGACGACGCGAATATGGGGGTATCGCAGCACTGCCAATCTGGATTAACTTTATGGATAAATCCTTACAGGGAACTGCCTCTTCGTGGGTTCAATTGGATAAAAATGCTAAAGCGCCAATTTCCCGCGAACAGCCAAGTCTTCAGGAAAATAGCAGTAAAAGCCGTACAGATCGCACTTCACCACCGCTCGCACGTCCACTTTATGTGCCTGCCCCAGCAGCGCCTGCTCGAACATCGGATAATGACTTTGCTGACTTACCAGGTGAAGAAATTCTGATTCCTTCAGAACAGACACCACCATCGCTCAATCAAAATCAACCTAAACATGCTGAGCCTGCTAAACGTGATGCACTTGAGGGCTTAATCAATCAGGTGACCTAAATTTACTCATCCGTTAGACTTGTCTTAAAGCCATCTTTCAAGATGGCTTTATTTCTTTTGGAAAAGATACATTTGAAAATGCGCTGTAAGTTCAAACTGGGTTTGCTGTTCCAATTGCTGTCTTTTTTCAGGCTTGGCTTTATAGGCATAGGGTGTCATTGCAATCAGATTTTTCAACTGATCCTGATCCAAATCAAACTGGCTCTCGACATGTTGTTGCAAGACCAACTCAAAATCGGACTGTAATTGCTCAACAAACTTATTGGGCTGATGGGGTTTTACTTCATCAAATAGCGCTTCACGCAACGCATATAAATGCTCAGGCGCAGGCGTCACCACCAATAAATAACCTTTTGGTTTTAAGGCTCTTAAAATTTCATCTTTCGGAATCGGGCTAAATAAGCTGGTACAAATATCAATACTTTGATCAAGTACAGGTAAGGTTGCGCCTGTCCCCACCACCCAAGTCACTTGAGCGTTAAGCTTGGCCGCATGTTGAACTGCCGTTTTTGCAATATCTAGCCCAATACATTGCTGAACTTGTTGCTGCATTGCAGACGTGTAATAGCCTTCGCCGCAGCCAATGTCCAATAATGTATGCAATTGCAGTTGCTGCAATTGAACCACGACTGCATCCCGTAAAGGCTGGTAAAAACCTTCGGATAGAAAAAGACGACGTGCCAATACAGACTCAGGTGTATCTCCGGGTGTTTTACTGTGTTTGTGTTGAACCACATGTAAATTTACATAACCTTGTTTGGCCAGATCATAACTATGCCCTTGCTCACATCGCCATGTGCGCCCGATCAAATTTAAAGCCTGACGACACACTGGACACATCAACACACTCATGATTTTCTCTCATATAAAAAAAGCCAGCTTTGCTGGCTTTTTGAGTTTTTCAGCTTAACGTAATTTTAAAGTCATTAGACCTAAAACCACCAGCATAATGGTGATAATCCAGAAGCGAATCACCACCTGTGTTTCTTTCCAACCCTGTTTTTCATAATGGTGATGCAACGGCGCCATCAAAAACACGCGTTTATTACGCATGCGTAATGACCCAATTTGCAGGAAGACAGAAATCGCTTCCATCACAAATACGCCACCCATAATCGCAAACACGATTTCCTGACGTACCATGACTGCAATCGTACCCAGCATTGCACCGAGTGCCAATGCACCGACATCACCCATGAAGATTTGAGCAGGATGTGCGTTGTACCATAAAAAAGCTAAGCCCGCGCCGACCATTGCGGAACAAATTACCACCAGTTCAGAAGTGTATTTGACATAAGGAATATGCAAATAGTTGGCAAAACGGATATCACCCGCCAGATAAGCAAACACCCCCAAACCTGCGGCAACCATCACAATCGGCATAATCGCCAAACCATCCAGACCGTCGGTTAGATTGACTGCATTAGATGCACCGTTAATCACAAGGTAGGTGAAAATAATAAACGCAATGCCTAAAGGTACTGCGGATAATGGAATTGATAGATTTTTGAAAAATGGAATCAACAAATCCAGCATGTTCGCAGTATGAATCGGATTCGGCTGATGAATCGCGATCACATACAATGCAATCCCTGCTCCAAGTGAAGCCAGCGATGTCCAGAAAAACTTTTTACGTGCCGGCAAACCAGCATTGTCCTTATAACGGATTTTAATCCAATCATCCGCCCAGCCCACGGCACCAAAGACCACCATGACTCCAAGCACAATCCAGACATAAGGATTGGATAAATCCGCCCAAAGCAAAGTACTGATCCCAATCGATAAGAGGATCAGTACGCCTCCCATGGTTGGTGTACCCATTTTTTTGGCATGGTTTTCAGGTGCGTAAGAACTCACCGCCTGACCATATTTGAGTGCCTGTAATTTACGGATCATCACAGGGCCAAGTAACCAGCCAATCGCCAGTGCCGTCAATATACTGAGTAAAGAACGCAGGGTTAAATATCGAACCACCTGAAACGAACTGTTATAGCCCGCAAGATGTTCAAATAGCCATAACAGCATTTAGAGTTTCTCCATCAAATCTGCCATCAACGTTTCCATGTGGGTATAACGAGAGCCCTTAAACAGGAAACTCATTGACTCGGGTTGATGTTGTTGAATTAAATTCGTTAAAAAAATCAGCGCGTCTGCTTGCGTTGCAAATGCTTTTAATTTTGAGGCATGAACACTGTGTGAAGCCCCTTGTAAAGCCGCTTGAGCAAACTCACCCACGGCGACAATTAGATCCAAAGGGTAATCGACCAGATCACGTCCCAAATCATGATGCTCTTGCACACTTGCATCACCTAACTCACCAATATCGCCCATGACCATGACTTTAAAGCCAATCTGCTGACTTAACACTTCAGCCGCAGCGCGCATAGAGGTGGGATTTGCATTATAGGTATCATCAATAAAGAGATATTGCTTACGCTGAATAAAGTTCAGACGACCTTTTGCACCTTTGGCCTGTTCTAGCCCCTTCACAATATCATCCAGTTGAACCCCAATGGCAAGTGCAAATGCCGCCGCCGCAGTCGCATTCTCTACATTATGCAGACCTGCAAAAGGCAGATGAATCTGTGCGAGACCTTGCGGTGTATGTAATGTAAACTGACTGGATTGTGCATTAAGTTTAATATCAGTTGCAAAAACATCACCACCTTCTCCAAAAGAAAGTTGCTGCGCAGTTTGTACAGCCTGACGAATTTTCGCAGTAAAATCATCATTTGCAGGGATAATCGAGCTACCCTCTGGCGCAATATGCACATAAATTTCCGATTTCGCACGGCAAATGCCTTCACGTCCACCAAATTCGCCCAGATGCGCAGTCCCGATATTCAGAATCCCTGCCACCTGTGGCTGCACCAGACCAGAGGTATAATCAATTTCACCCTGATGGCTCGCACCTAGCTCCATCACGGCATATTGATGTTCAGGTTTGAGCTCAAGCAACATCATCGGCACACCCAAATCATTATTGAGATTACCGCGAGTGACTAAAGTCGGTGCAAGTAGTCCGAAAATACTGCCCAACATTTCTTTGGTCGTGGTTTTGCCGCTACTTCCAGTCAATGCAATGACTTTTAAATCTGGATATTGGGCACGACGATAAGCACCTAAATGACCGAGCGCCAGACGTGTATCTGGCACCACAAGCTGAGCAATATCAACATCTAGAGGACGCTCAACAATCACCACCTGACAACCATGTTGAGCCACTTGTGCAACAAAATCATGTGCATCAAAGCGCTCACCTTTCAATGCTAAAAAGGCATCGCCCGATTCGGCATGACGCGAATCGGTTAAAATCCGTTTGATGGATTGTGTAGGCGGCTTATCTTGATACCAATAACCATGCGTTGCCTGTTGCAACTGTTCAGCCGTCCATGGAGTCAACTCTACCGTACTGGTCGTCGATGTATGCATAAAACTTAAACCTATTGTGCTGGATATGCGCTATGCACTGAATGCGCCTGCGCATCGATTGCAGCCTGAACCTCTACGACATCATCAAACCAGTGTCGCACCCCATCAATTTCTTGATAATTTTCATGTCCCTTGCCCGCAATGACCACAATATCGCCATTTTTGGCTTCATTCACGGCAAATTTAATCGCTTCACGGCGATCTCGAATTTCAAAGACATGATGTAAGCTAAAATCTACGGCTTCACGCATATCTGCAAAGATTTGATTCGGATCTTCGGTTCGAGGATTATCAGAAGTCAACACCACAGGATCCGCCCCTTCCAATGCTGCTTGCGTCATCAATGGTCGTTTGCCCCGATCACGGTCTCCGCCACAACCAAAGACCGCCCAAAGCTGATGCCGAGTATGTCGCTTTAAGGTAGTTAATACCTGAGTTAATGCATCAGGGGTATGTGCATAATCCACCACAAATAAACGCTCACCATCGCGAATCACTTGCATCCGTCCCGGCGCACCTTGAAGCTTAGGTACGGTTTCAATCAATTCAGCCAGATCGAATCCCGCAGCTTCAACCGCAATCAGACTCGCAATCAGATTTTCCACATTAAACTGTCCCAAAAACGGACTTTGAATCTGGAAAATACCACGCGGACTGCGCAATTGAATCTCTGCACCATGCAACTGATAATTGACCGCCTGCACCAGATAATCTGAGCTTTGATTTTGCAGGGAATACGTATAAATTTTAGGTTGAGATGGATTGTTTTTTGCCACCTTGAGCATTAAATCTGCGTAATCATCATCTAAATTAATCACCGCGACTTTGAGTTGTTCAAATGCAAATAATCTAGATTTCGCTTCAGCGTAGGCTTGAAGCGTTCCATGATAATCCAGATGATCACGACTTAAGTTTGAATACACGGCTATTTCAATGTCGCAACCATTTAAACGCCCTTGTTCAAGGCCATGCGAGCTGGCTTCGAGTGAAGCGAAAGTCGCGCCCTGTTTGGCATAATCATGCAACAAGGTTTGCAGTTGCAAAGCATCCAGCGTGGTATGTGTCGATGGATTTAAATGCGGCAAAATACCATTCCCCGTCGTACCAAACACCGCACAACGCTGTTGTTGCAGGCTGATTAACTCTGCCATCAAACGTGAAATAGTCGTTTTACCATTGGTGCCCGTCACAGCAAGGATACGCGCAGGTTTTACTGGATCGGTTTTTTGCAGATAATCACGCTGCCATCGACCCATTTGCAAACGCACATCTGGACACACCCATTCATTGGCAAGCCCCAGAGGCTGCTCACTAATAATTCCCAAAGCGCCAGATTCAAGTGCTTTTTGCGCAAAGCTCAGGGTTTTCTCAGGTTGAGAATAACTCGTCAGTGCAATAAAAATTTGCCCCGTCTGAACTTTGCGGCTATCTAAATTAAATCCAGAAAATGGCTGTTTTAGCCATTCAATATCCAGTGCTTTGGTATAAATATCTTGAAAAGAAATCGACATAATTCACCTGATTACTGAATGGTTGGGGTATCGAGTGGTTTATCTAGTGGAACATTCATCAGCCGCAAGGATTCCTGCATAATCTTGGCGAATACAGGCGCAGCCACCAGACCACCGTAATAACGACCTTGTGGATTTTCCACCACAACAATAATCGCCAGACGCGGATCACTGACTGGCGCAACCCCTGCAAATAAAGCCCGATATTCATTGTTAGAATAACCCTTACCATCTGCGCGTAGTTTATGCGCCGTTCCTGTTTTACCACCGACACGATACCCTGGAATATTGGCTTGACGTGCCGTACCACCCGGCATGGTGACCTGCTCAAGCATCAATAATACTTCATCGGCTATTTTAGGCGACAATACCTGCTCGCCTTTAGGGACTTCATCTAACTTATGCAAGCTCAAAGGCATTTTCAGGCCGTGATTGGCAAGCATGGCATAACCTTGTGCTACCTGCAAAATGGTGGCATTTAAACCATAACCATAGGCCATCGTCCCCAATTGTGACGGATTTAGACGGTTAGCAGGTAATAATAGACCACTACTTTCGCCCGGGAATTTGACTGCTGAACGTTGTCCAAATCCAACACGACGAAAGAAGGTCGGTAAGGTATCTTTTGGTAAAGACAAGGCAATTTTGGCAGAACCCACGTTCGAAGATTTAATAATTACGCCACTCACGGTTAATGCACCGTAGTTATGCGTATCCCGAATGGTATGCCAACCCAGTTTCATCGAACCCGGCGAAGTATTGACGATGGTATTTGGGGTGTATTGTCCTGTTTCTAGCGCCGCTGAAACAGTAAACGGCTTCATGGTAGAACCTGGTTCGAACATATCAATTGCACCACGGTTACGCATGGCATCTTTATTGGACAGACCCTTTTTGTCATTTGGGTTATACGATGGCCAACTGCTCATCGCCAAAATTTCACCCGTTTTCACATCGACTGCAATTGCAGACGCAGAGCGCGCATTGTTTGCTACACCCGCAGCGGTGAGTTCACGATACATAATATATTGTAAGCGTGAGTCGATACTTAAGGTAACGTTTTCACCCGGCTGAACTTCTTTAATCACTTCTGAAATTTTGAGACGATTGCCGTGTTTATCACGAATGATTTTCTGTTCACCGTCAATTCCCGAGAGTTGTTTATTGAGCTGCATTTCCAGCCCTTCAATCCCTTTGCCATCATTATTGGTCAGGCCAATAATCTGTGCATTGGGCTGAGGCTGTGGATAGTAGCGCTTATAGTTTTTTTCAGTATAAACACCCTCAAAATTACGCTTTGAAATGATATCTGTCTGCTGTGGCGGAACTTCTTTTTTCAACACCAGATAACGTGAACGAGGACGGTCATTCATCATTTTCTTTAAACTGGCTCGATCCATACCCACAATATCTGCTAATTCATCCAGATTTAGATTCTTATCAGGCAGTTCTCGTCTTAAACGACGTGCATTTTCGGGTTCTTTTTTAATTTTTTCCGAAATCTCTTCATATTGTTTTTTAGCTTCAAAATAATCACGCGGATCAATCACCACATTCATAATCGGGGTACTAATCGCCAAAGGTACACCATGCCGATCGCTAATCACGCCGCGCATCGCTTTTAACTGTTCAGTACGCAAAATATTGGCATTGGCTTTATTTTGTAAAAAGTCTTTATTCACTACCTGAACATAGAATGCCCGCGTCACCAAAACCACAAAACACAGGAATACCGTGAACCAAAGTAAATAAAAACGCCACATATCAAAAGCAAGGGTGGGCTTTTCAGTAATGGACTGCTGTTTTTTTCGTGTTTGCTTAATGCGCTTATCTACCATACAGCATGCCTTACTTTTTTTGCTCTGGAGTCATAGGTAATGAAATTACAACAGTTTGTGCAGCAGGAGGAGAAAACATCCGCAATTGGGTAACTGCACGGGTTCCAATTTGTGCGGTCGCGCCAAAAGTTTGCTGCTCAATCAGTAAACGCCCCCATTCTGCATTTAGATCATCTTTTTCACGCATATAAGTACTCAAATCACGATAATCATGTCGGTATTCAAACACCTGAAACACCACCATCATGGCACTAATAAACACCAGACTGATCAAAACTGCGTAGGTCACAACCTTTCTAAAAGTCGTTTTACGCGCGGACGGGAACTGTTCTTCTGTTTCCATGATTTGCCTTTTCATACTAATCGTTCGGCAACCCTCAGCCACGCACTACGCGAACGCGGATTGGATTTTACTTCTTCTTCACTGGCACGTAGTCGTGCAATTTTCTTTAAACGTCGTGTATCCACCTGCTTTTGGGGTAAACCCCAGCCCGTATCTTCCGCAAGCGTTGATTCTTTTTGAATAAACTGTTTAATCAAACGATCTTCTAAGGAATGAAAACTGATCACGGCTAGACGACCCTGTGGTTTTAACAACTCTACCGCTTGAGGCAAAAAGATTTCAATATCTTCCAGCTCTTTATTTATAGCAATTCGAATCGCCTGAAAAGTTCGAGTCGCGGGATGCTTATGTTTTTCCCATTTAGGATGAGCCGTTTTGACCAATTCAGCCAATTGACCTGTGGTTTCGATGTACCCTGCCTGTTTAATCACTTTGGCCAAACGACGACTATAGCGCTCTTCACCATATTGATAAATAATATTGGCCAAGTCTTCTTCTTTAATGTCCAGCAACCATTCTGCAGCGGTTTGTCCCTGCGAATTATCCATACGCATATCGAGCGGGCCATCTTGCATAAAACTAAAACCGCGCTCAGCCTGATCCAACTGCGGTGAAGATACGCCCAGATCGGCCATGATCCCATCCACCTGAGTAATCCCAATACGATTCAACTCAGTTTGCAGATCAGCAAAACTGGCATGAATAATTTGAAAGCGGGAATCACGCTGTGCTAACTCATGTGCAACAGACAAGGCTTGTGGATCTTTATCAAACGCATAAACACGTGCATTGGCATCTAATTTTTCCAGTAAAGCCCGCGTATGACCACCGCGACCAAAAGTGCCATCTACATAAATTCCCGTATCACGTTCAGCCAGTAAGGCATCGACAGTTTCATGAAGTAAAACGGAAATATGTGACATAAGGGCAAGATCATAAAAAGCTAAAAATTTAACTGCACATTATTACCTTGTTTTGGCAAAGCTCCAAACGACTTTTTGTTGGGAATTCTTATTTTTCATGGGCAAAACCGTTTTTTGGAGAATATTGCAGACAAATCAAGCCTAAATGTGCTTTTTTACTCCCCCCACCCGCTTTAAAATGTGTTTTAAATTATTTTTTTCACACAAAAACCAATCTCAGCCTGAATGCTCAGATCGGTTGTTTAGAATTCATTCATGAGTCCCTTTTATTTTCTCTATGGAAGAAAAATAAAGCGAGTTTAAATAATGATGAAGCAAGTCTGTTATATATCCAATCTTAAGGTTTTTCTGCCGAAATTTGGTCATAAATCGCGCCATTTACAAAATGGGTTTTCTGCGCTTTAGCCCAACCGCCAAATACATCCCCAATGGTAAACAATTTAATTTTTGGGAACTTGCCCGCGTATTTGGCTGCGGCTTTGGCATCGCGTGGTCTAAAATTATATTTCGCTGCCAAATCCTGCCCCAGTGGAGAATATAAATAATTCAAATAACCTTTGGCTAAATTACGATTGCCATCTTTATCGACGGTCTTATCGACAATCGCCACAGAAGGCTCTGCCAAAATAGAAATAGAAGGATAAATAATCTCATACTGCTCCTTACCTGAACCCTGCTGAGTTGCCAGTAAGGCTTCATTTTCCCAAGACAGTAACACATCGCCAATGCCACGTTCTGCAAAGGTCGTCAGGGAACCTCGCGCACCTGAGTCTAACACCTTCACATTATGATAAAGCTTTTTGACGAGCTCACGGGCCTTGGCATCATTGCCACCCGGCTGCTTTAAGGCATAGCCCCATGCAGCCAAATAAATCCAACGTGGTGCTCCACCTGTTTTTGGATTTGGCGTAATAATTTCTACACCCGGTTTGGTCAGATCATTCCAGTCTTTAATTTGCTTAGGATTGCCCTTGCGAACCAGAAAAACGATGGTCGAAGTATACGGGGCTGAATTATGAGGAAACTCTTTCTGCCAATTTTTCTTGATCAAACCCACATTGGCAATTTCATCAATATCATTGGCCAGTGCTAGCGTCACCACATCAGCTTGTAAACCATCAATCACCGCACGCGCCTGTTTACCTGATCCGCCATGTGATTGTTTAAAGTCGACATCTTGTCCTGTACGCTTTTTCCAATATTCACCAAAACTTTTATTGTATTCCTGATAAAACTCGCGTGTTGGATCATAAGACACATTCAAAAAAGAAGTGGCTGCATAAACCACACTTGCACTTGTCCCCAACCATGCCAGTAATACTGTGGATAAAATCTTATTCATTGTCATCTCTTAAATTTGTTTTTATTTACTATATTTTAATATAAATTTTTTACAATCAAATACTTATACAATATTTTCAGAAATATATCGCATTATATGCTAAACTAGAAAATATATAATTTGATACACTTTATTTTAGGCAAAATGACTTTGCTTAAAATTTTTCATACTTTATTCATATTTGTTTGTTACAAGATAGTTGTAGCATTAAGTATCCTTAAAGGGATATCTTGATTGATATTTTTATACTTTTGTAAAAATTGTGACATAGGTCGCATTTTTATTATATATTTATAGCCGAATCGTAATTATTTTAGTTTACATTTGTTGTAGACTTGCAGTTCAGCAATAAAAATAGATGCATGCTGGGGGATGTTTGCATGAAAATGCAGTTAATTAAAGTACTTGGTTTAAGTTTAAGTTTGGGACTTTTTTCCCAGTTCAGTACTGCTGCCGTCATTAAAGACACTCAAATCAAGCCGAATGAAAAAAATTCATTGATTGAAAAGGCACTGGATCAACAAAAACGTAATCTCTCGTCATTACCAACGACAGATGATGAAATTAAAATGTTGAACACCATTCGTGTTGCACCCAGCCAAAACTTTTTTGCGACTCAACATCAGCGTTTTTCTCGTTTTGTTCAGTCTTTTTTTCAGCCGCATAATTCTTAATTTTTGTTATAGCTGATTAAATTTCACAAAAAGCCTCGCGATTTTTGACTCAAATAATGGTCAAGACGCTAGGCTTTTTCCGTTATACTAAGTCCAATTCCTTTTTTGATTTTATTTTTAAATGATGAAAGTCCGTACGCGTATTGCTCCATCTCCTACTGGTTTCCCGCATGTTGGAACCGCTTACATTGCCTTGTTTAATCTATGTTTTGCCAAACAACATGGTGGTGAATTTATTCTTCGTATTGAAGATACCGATCAGCTTCGCTCTACGCCTGAATCAGAAAAAATGATTTTGGATTCGCTACGCTGGTTAGGTCTTAATTGGGCGGAAGGTCCAGATATTGGCGGTCCACATGCACCCTATCGTCAATCAGAACGCATGGGGATTTATAAGCAATATGCGTTGGATCTGATTGAAAAAGGTCATGCATTTTATTGCTTTGCAACTGCTGAAGAGCTGGATCAAATGCGTGCTGAACAAATGGCGCGTGGTGAAACACCGAAATATGATGGACGCGGTTTAAAACTTTCAAAACAAGAAGTTGAACAGCGTTTGGCTGCGGGAGAACCGCACGTCATTCGAATGAAAGTGCCCGAAGAAGGGATTTGTCGTTTTAATGACTTATTACGTGGTGAGGTTGAAATTCCTTGGGCGCAAGTAGACATGCAAGTCCTGTTGAAAACGGATGGCTTACCCACTTATCACCTTGCGAATGTGGTCGATGATCATTTGATGGAAATTACCCACGTGTTACGTGGTGAAGAATGGCTACCATCTGCACCGAAACATCAATTGCTTTATCAATATTTTGGTTGGGAAATGCCAGTGCTGTGTCATATGCCACTGTTGCGTAATCCTGACAAATCAAAATTATCCAAACGCAAAAACCCGACCTCGATTAACTATTATCGAGATATTGGTGTATTGCCAGAAGCCTTGCTGAATTATTTAGGTCGTATGGGTTGGTCAATGCCAGACGAGCGCGAAGTGTTTACTTTAGACGAAATGATCGAGCATTTTGATATTCAACGTGTATCTTTGGGCGGGCCAATTTTTGATGTAGAAAAACTCAACTGGCTCAATGGTCAATGGATTAAAGCCCTGACACCCGGACAACTGCTTGATCGGTTACTGACATGGAAAAATGATCGCAACACATTGGAAGATATTGCGGCGGCCATTCAACCACGAATTCATTTGTTGTCTGAAGCGGTCAATTGGGCTGGTTTTTATTTCAATCATATGCCCAATATTACCGCAGAGATGTTTGAAAGCAAAAAACTGTCACAAGAGCAAGTTCGCCAAAGCCTACAGTTTGCAATTTGGCGACTGGAAAGCCAATTCACGTGGAACAATGAGACAGTGAGCCAGACTTTGATGGATTTAGCCAATCAAATGGAGATTAAACTGCGTGACTTTATGCCTGCGTTCTTTATTGCGATTGCAGGTTCAACCAGTTCTACACCTGTGATGCAGTCGATGGTCACGATTGGCCCTGATTTAACCTTTGCTCGTTTGCGCCGTGCGCTCGAAATTGTGGGTGCACCGAGTAAAAAAGAGCTAAAAGTATGGGAAAAACTCAATGAATCGCTAAAATTGCCGAAAAATGATGCAGTTGATGAAGCTTAATTGATTTTTTTATTGACGCATTCAAACAATAGCCCTAATATGGCGCTCACACAGACTGGGGTCATAGCTCAGTTGGTAGAGCGCTACAATGGCATTGTAGAGGTCAGCGGTTCGATCCCGCTTGGCTCCACCAAATCTTAGAATGTGTTGCCTCATAAGTCCCTATCGTCTAGAGGCCTAGGACATCGCCCTTTCACGGCGGTAACCGGGGTTCGAATCCCCGTAGGGACGCCAAATTTCTAAAAAGCCGCTGCACAGACAGCGGCTTTTTTATTGTTTTTATTTGAGCTACGCTTGGTTAAAATAGAGAAAATAAAATTCTGGAGCATTTATGCAGTACCGTTGCCCAAAATGTCAAAGTGTTAAAATTATGCCTGTCGGGCAAGGTGGAACATCTGCTCGTCCAGTGATTCCGAAAAGTTTGGTGATCTTGCTGCCTGCTATTTTTATTCTCTTATTTCTGGTCCTGATGAGTATTGGCATGTGGATTTTTGGTCATGGTGCAGGACCAAAACTACAAATTGCAACTGTGGTGGTTTTTGTGATCGCGGCAGGTGCAGGTCTAATGTTCTGGCGTGATCTGCCTAACTTTAAATTGACGATGCAGGCATTCATGCAATCCCAAAAGAATTGGAAATGCCGTGAATGTCATCACGAATGGCAAATTTAACTGCTTTTTGACTGATCGAAATTAAAAGCCATTTCAATGTGAATGGCTTTGGGTTTCATGATCATGTATTGTATCGTGTTCATGCTCATGTACAACACATTCATCTTCTTCAATTTGCAGGGTAATTTCAGAAATGCCATGCTGATGTGACAGCATTTCATAAGCATTTCGATAGAGTTGATTCCGATCTGCGTGTGGTGCAAATAGATGTACCGTAAGATGTACATTTTTGGATGTAATTGCCCAAACTTTCAGTTGGTGAATACTTTCTACACCGTCCAAGGCTAATAAATCTTGACGCAACTTTTCAATATCAATTTCCTCAGGCACGCCTTCTAGCAAAATATTGATACTTTGTTTCAGGAGTATCCATGTTCTTGGCAGCACCCAAAATCCGATTAAAACGGCAATAATCGTATCGACCCAATACCACTGGGTAAAATAAATAATAACCGCCCCAATGATTACCCCAACAGACCCTAACGCATCACTTAATACTTCCAGATAAGCGCCTTTGACATTTAAGCTATCTTGCGCACTGGATACCAAAATTTTCATGGAAATCAGGTTAATGATGAGTCCAATCACGGCAACAATCATCATGCCAACGCTCTGGATTTCAGGCGGATGGGTAAAGCGCTGATAAGCTTCAAATAAAATATAAACTGCGACCACAAACAACATGGAAGCATTGAACAATGCCGCTAAAATTTCAAAACGTTGATAACCAAAAGTACGTTTATCATCGGCAGGACGTTTAGCCACTTTGATGGCAGCCAGAGCAATAGCGAGCGCAGCAGCATCGGTAAACATATGTGCCGCATCAGACAACAATGCCAAACTTTGAGTGATAAAACCTGCGATCACCTCTACGATTAAAAATGTAATGGTGAGTGATAGGGCAATGGTAAGTTTCTTTGCATTTTCTTCGGTCACAACAGCATGACTATGCTCATGCCCATGATGTTCACTCATGCTTCATTCCTTATTTTTCAAAATACCACACGCTAAGTGAGGCTTGTTATTTTTTATAGGACTATCTTCAGGGATTAACGCTCCATGAAGATAGCATAATTTAGCTGAAAACCGACTTAATGAGACAGCGGAGATGGTGATGGCTCGGTTCTTGAAGATTCATTCATCCAACGATAAATCACAGGCAATAAAATCAGCGTCAATAAAGTCGAAGAAATGATGCCACCAATCACAACACTTGCCAAAGGTCGCTGGACTTCTGCGCCAGTTCCTGTGGCTAAAGCCATTGGGATAAAACCTAGCGAGGCGACACAAGCGGTCATCAAGACAGGTCTTAGCCGCAATACTGCCCCCTGCCATGTCGCCGTTGCGACATCATATTTCAGGCGTAGTTCCTTGATAAACGTTAGCATCACCAGACCATTTAGAACCGCAACACCTGAGAGTGCAATATAGCCTACACCCGCAGACATCGACAAAGGAATATCACGTAACCAGAGCGCAACTAAACCACCTGATAAGGCAAATGGTACTCCACTAAATACAAGTAGACTGTCTTTAAAATTATGAAACACAGCCATTAACAGCACGAAGATCATGATTAAAGCCAAAGGCACCACGATTTGCATTCGTGCTTTAGCAGAAGCTAGATTTTCAAACTGTCCACCAAAGCCTAACCAGTAACCACTTGGCAGTTTTTGCTGCGCCAGTTCTGTCTGCATTTCTTTGACAAAAGAGCCTAAATCACGATCACGTACATTGGCCGTCACCACGACTCGACGTTTCCCATTTTCACGGCTCACCTG
This sequence comes from Acinetobacter ursingii DSM 16037 = CIP 107286, assembly GCF_000368825.1. GTDB lineage: Bacteria > Pseudomonadota > Gammaproteobacteria > Pseudomonadales > Moraxellaceae > Acinetobacter > Acinetobacter ursingii. The sequence goes on from NZ_KB849717.1 coordinate 1,380,894, forward strand.
TGCCAACCCCAAAATATTTTCGACTTTTGCAATATCTTGTAATTGGATCAAGCCACCATTGGGAAGTTGAATCGGTAATTGCGCCAATTGCTGAGGGGTACGCATTTCATCATTTAAACGAATGACAAAATCAAAACGTCGGTCACCCTGTAATATCTGCCCAACTGCCTGTCCACCAATACTTGCCGCGACAAGATCCTGAATAGACCTGACAGACAGACCATATTGCGCAGCTAAAGCATGATCAATGTCGACATTCAACAACGGTAAGCCATCGGTTTGCTCGACCTTAACCTCAGTTGCACCCTCAATTCTTCTCAGTTTTTGCGCAATTTTTTCAGCCTCCTGATTTAAGACTTGCAAATCATCGCCAAAAATTTTTACTCCAATATCGCTACGTATACCTGAAATCAATTCATTAAAACGCAGTTCAATCGGCTGTGAGAACTCACTGTTATTACCTGGAATATGTTCAACATATGCCTGCATCCGACCACGCAACCCATCAATGCTTTCTTTCGGATTAGGCCATTGTTCACGAGGTTTTAGTAATACAATCGCGTCAGAAATATTAGGTGGCATGACATCGGTTGCAACTTCAGCCGTTCCTGTTCTGGCAAATATCGCTTTCACCTCAGGAAAATCCTGAAGTAATTGTTTCTCAACCTGTTCCTGTATTTTTAAAGATTCTTCAATCCCCGTACTCGGCGCCCGCATGAGTTGTAAGGCAAAATCTCCCTCACTCAGTTGAGGGGCAAACTCACTCCCTACCCGAGTAAAAATAGCAGCGCTTATGATTAAAATACCCACTGCCAAAGTCGCAACAACATATTTAAACTGATACGCCCAATTCAACACATCGGCATACTTGTTTTTTAGCGCCAACATCCAGCGGCTTTCTTTTTCTTTGACTTCACCTGTAACCCATAACGCCACAGCGGCAGGAACAAAAGTGACGGATAAAATCATCGCACCCACCAATGCTAAGACCACTGCCATCGCCATTGGGTGAAACATTTTGGCTTCCACACCCGAAAGTGCAAAAATAGGTAAATACACCACCATGATGATCAATTGACCAAAAATCAGTGGTCGTCGTGCTTGTTTAGCCGCTAGAAAAACTTCCGTAAAACGTTCTTGGCGAGTGAGTAGACGACCTTTGGCATGTTGAGCTTCCGCCAAGCGTCGAATGCAGTTCTCTACAATCACCACTGCACCATCGACAATAATGCCAAAATCCAGCGCGCCTAAACTCATCAAATTGGCACTGATCTTCTGCTCCGCCATGCCTGTAATGGTAAACAACATCGATAGAGGAATAATACAAGCCGTAATTAGAGCTGCTCTAAAATTACCCAGAAAGATAAACAGGATGACGATGACCAGAATTGCACCTTCAATCAGGTTCTTGGCCACCGTTTTGATGGCTTTATCGACCAGTGAACTGCGGTTATACACTGTTTCGACCACAACGCCTTCGGGTAAAGAACGCTTTACTTCCTGCATCTTGTGATCAAGCGCCTGAGCAACGGTTTTACTGTTCTCGCCCATCATCATCATGGCAATACCGAGTACGGTCTCTTCACCGTTATAGGTCGCACCTCCAGTTCTGAGATCATGTCCAATCGAGACAGTTGCAACATCTGCAACCCGAATCGGCAGACCATTTTTTTGACTCAGCATTACATTTTCGATGTCCTGAATCGAATTAAGCGTTCCTGGGACACGAACAGTCAACTGCTGACCATTTTGTTCCAAAAATCCTGCACCACGATTTTCATTATTTTCAGTTAAAGCCGTTTGTAGATCTGTGACAGGAATCTGTAATTGCTGCAACCGTTTTAAATCTGGTGAAACAATATAAGTTTTATTGTAGCCACCGATACTATTGACCTCTGCAACACCCGCTACCCGCTGTAATTGTGGACGTACAATCCAATCTTGGATTTCACGTAAATCCATTGCTGTGTAAGCACTGCCATCTGCCTTTTTAGCATTCGGCTCAGCTTTAATGACCCATTGATAGATCTCGCCTAATCCAGTTGAAATAGGTGACATTTGCGGATCAATATTGTCAGGTAAAGCACTTTGAGCTTCTTGTAAGCGCTGATTAATCAGCTGTCTCGCCCAATAAATGTCTGTACCATCTTTAAAAATAATGGTCACCTGAGATAAACCATAACGTGAAATAGAACGGGTTTGCTCCAGATTTGGCATGCCTGACATCGCATTTTCAATCGGGTAGGTAATGCGTTGCTCGACTTCAGCCGCAGTAAAACCATTGGCTTGAGAGTTAATTTGTACCTGTACATTGGTAATATCAGGAACAGCATCAATAGATAATTTTTGATAGCTATAGAGTCCTACCGCGATCCATGTCAGGGTAAATAACATCACCCAAATGGCATTGCGAATAGAAAACTGAATGATACGGTCAAATAAACTTTGTGCAGATGGCAAAGCAATTTCTGGTTTAGTGTCCATGTTCAGCCTCTCCTTTTTCCATTTCTGATTTCAAAAGGAAACTGCCTTGACTGACATATTGCTGTTGATTGCTTAGACCAGATTTGATCTCGATCCATTGACCATCACTTGAATAATTACCGACCTCAACCGCTACGGGCTGAAAATGAACACTATTTTTTTCATTTTTTGCAACAAACACCACCGACTTACCATCGATTTGCTGAAGAGCGTTGCGAGTCACTCGAAGTACAGGCTGACTGTCCTTCGCCTCTAATAAAACATTCACCATCAAATTTGGACGTAATTCCTGTGCAGGTGTGAGTACTTTGGCACGGACTTGCAAACGTCCCGTCTGGCTATCTGCTTCAGCACTTAAAGTCTGAACCTGCGCCTTAAAGCGATTCTGAGTTTGTAATGACTTAAAATGAATCTGTTGATGAGGTTGTATGCTGATACTCTTTTCACTTGGCATGATAAATTCCAGCCACAGTTGATCAAGTTGATCGATCACAAACAATTGTTTATCTGAAGTAATGTATTCCCCTACCACGATATCTTTTTGACTGATCACACCACTTAAAGGCGCTTTTAAAGCATAACGTCCCTGACTTCCTGCATTTGCACCCAAAGCAGAGAGTCGACTGCGCGCGGCCTGTACCTGAATTTGTGCCTGACGATAGGTGTTATAGGCTTTTTGATAATCCTGACGTGCCGAAATCCCTTGATCAAACAACTGCTTTTCACGTTGGTAATCCTGCTGTGCCAAGGTCAATGCTTCCTGAGCAATACTCAAATTTGCTTGTTGATCGACCAGTTCTGGAATAAATACAGTCGCCAAAACTTGCCCTTTTTTCACCTGCTGCCCCAACATGGCATTGACACTTTCTACGCGTCCCGTAAAAGTTGAAGCAACATGCGCTTGCTGATCGGTATTGGCAACCAGTTTGGCAGGATATTCCAGCGATTGAGAAACCTGCCCCTGCTCAACCTGTGCCAGCTTCACACCAAACTCTAGCATCTGCTGCGAGGTTAACGTGAGTTTTTGACTCTCTTCAGAATGCTCCGCTTCGCCTGCCTCATCAGCATGTGTGGATTCTGCTTTGCTGTGTTCGCCTTCATCGTGTGAATCTGTTTTGCTCGATGAATCCTTAAACACAATCCATGCACTCAATAAAACGCAAATGCCGATGACCAACCCTGCCCAGAGCCATTGTTTTTGAATATTTTTAGTTGACATTATTCAGCTCCTGAAATGGCATTAAAATTACGCGTGTTTTGCCAAAGTGTTTGATTGATTTGATTCAGTGCATCACTGGACATGACCTGCTCAGGCGCAACACCCAGTGCCAAGCTTTCGGTTTCTATGGCTTTTTGCCATGCACTTTTAAGAAGTTGAACCTTTTTTAAGCGCTGTTCCTGCAACTGTGCAGTGGCTTGTTGTACATCGGTAATTGCATATTTCCCCACTTTAAAACCGATCAACATTTTGCGTTGCACATCTTCGGACAGAGGAATTTGCTGATCATTCATCAAGTCATATTGCTGCTTTAATCCAGCCAGTTCACTCTGTAAAGTTTCAATGCTATTCAGGTTTTGCTGGGTATAAAAACCTTGTTGCTGCGCTAGAAAATCTTGCTGTGTCTGTGCAATTTGTAATGAATATTGCTGTCGATCAAAAATATTCAGCGGAATGTCCAGTCCAACTCGAAACTGTTGTTCACTATTATTCGTCTCCGCACTTTTATTCGTCACCATGCCGACATTAAGCGTTGGATTTGGACGGCGTTTTGCCTTGAGATAATTCACATTGGAACGTTGCTGCTGTAACTGGAGCTGAATCGAGCGTTGCAGTAAATTCTGCTGTAAATGCGCTGCGACATCAGCCTTGCTTTCACTAGGCCATGCGTTTGCACGGTTGAAACCTAAATGATCAGAATAGGTCGATTCTCCCCATAAATTAGCCAAACGTTTTCTGGCAATGTTCAGATTGAGTTCGACTTCTTGAGCAGCACGCTGATTTTCAATATGCGCCATCAGGGTACGATCCTGATCAAGTTGGGCAATACTCCCCGCCCGATAACGTAGTCGTGTAGCGTCTAAAATATCCTGACTATTGGCCAGTTGCTGTTGTGCAATTTGATTTTCCATTTCAAACACAGCAACTTGTGACCATAGATACTTCACCGCCAGTTCAAGTTGTGCTTCATACAAACTTTGATTTAAATCAACTTGCTGACGCTGAACCTGCGCCAGTTGAGTCGCCGCTTTACGCTCACCAAACACATCCAGTTTTTGTGAAATGCCAAATTCAAGTTCACGATCCTGATTCGACTTAAAACCCGTTTGCTGAATAGAAAAAGTGGGATTCTCCCAAAGATGACTTTGTTGAATATGTGCATCGGCGATGCTCTGTTGCACTTTCCAGACACCTAGTTTCGATTGATATTGCCGTACTTTTTCGAGTACCTGAGCAAAACTCATGGAAGATTGTTCGAGTGCAGAAATGTTTTTGTGCTGAGCTATCTCTGTGTCAGCCATAGTGATGGCTGAATATGGCAATAATGCTGTGAATACGACAATCGACATTACTTTTTTGGGTGATATCGCGCGTCTTGCCTGTTGAATGATATGTACATACATAAAATAACCCTTTCGCTTTAATCATGTTTTGATCATTGAAAAGGTGGGTTATTTTTCGGCTACCCCACCTATAGCGGGGTTACAACAGGAGGAGGATTTAATCCAATAAGATGCGGCGACTGATAGAAATTCGCCCAATCGTAAACTGAGCGAGTTAAGTGACCCGTTCTGAAGGGTTCTAGTGCATTTTGTTCAGTTTCAGCCACTACGATATGCAGACAGCTAGGTAAATGATCATGATGATCCATCCAGATCGCAGCAGGGTGTGTGGTGGTTTTGAAATTCGCAGTATCTGTTTTTAGCTGATGATGGTCAGATACCTGCCCGACACTGGCATCAAGATGATGCCCAAAATGATATGGAATCGCATTATATTCAGAACCTGAAGCCGTTTCATGCGCGCAAAAAGCCGCTGCCACGTTCCATAAACTCTGAAACATGAACAAACTCAGCAAAATTGCCATCAATAACGAACGCTTCATAAGCACCATAAACTCAAAATGCGCCCTAATATAACAATAGCAGTCGGTGTAATAGAATTACATTTCACCAAAATACTTAATGTTTTATAACCAAACCACGTCACTTTGAACGCTTATTTATGTGAAGTGTAATACTTTTTAAAAGTTGACCAACAAACTCATTGCTTGTTACACGAAATTTATGCATTCATTAAAAAACTGGATTATATTGAAAGTGTTAGCTTAATTGATGAGCAACAAGGAGCGTATTATGAAGTTTGATTATCTAAAAACAGTATGGACACTGTTGTTTCAAGCGCAAGACTCTAAAAATGATGTATTTTTACTTTTAGATACTGATGCAGAGCAAGAATATCAACAGGGTCTCTATTTTGAACAATTGGCACTAAACGACCAATATCAGCAGTACATGCGTCATCAGATTTATCGTCGTGTCCACGATCATGTTTCACATGCAACCAGCTTTGCTTATCTCAATGAACGCAATGCCATCTGGTGTTTTTTACGATCTGCTTTACGTGGCCATCCAGAAGCTGAGTATAAAATGGGGCTTGGTTATTTAAATGGTCAACTGGGTCTGGATCGCGATTATCGTAAAGCTGAAACATGGCTGAAACGTGCCGCCAAAGATGGTCATCCTGATGCCAAACGCTGCCTATATGATGCTTATAGCCAACTTGCCTTTTCTTAGTTTTTTCAAAAAAACTTTAAGCAAAAAAAACCAGCCCGAAAGCTGGTTTTTTATTGATAGGCAATTAACCTGTAATTTTTCGATATTTACTACGCTTTTGTACCGCATCGTCGCCTAAACGCGACTGACGGTAAGCCTCGTATTCTGCATAGTTACCCGTGTAGAATTCTGGCTGTTCGTTTTCAAATGACAAAATATGGGTCGCAATACGATCTAGGAACCAACGGTCATGCGAGACCACCATCACCGTACCCGGGAATACCAAAATAGCATCCTCAAGCGCACGTAAAGTTTCGATATCCAGATCGTTCGATGGTTCATCCAGTAAGATCACGTTGGCACCCATCTGTAGGATCTTAGCAAGTTGTAAACGGTTACGTTCACCACCCGACAATTCACCTACACGTTTTTGCTGATCCTGCCCTTTAAAGTTAAAGCGACCGATATAAGCACGTGAGGCAATTTCGTAATCACCGATTTTTAAGATATCCAAACCGCCAGAAACTTCTTCCCAAACAGTTTTGTCATTATCCAAAGTGTCACGAATCTGACCCACATAGGCCACTTTCACCGAGTCACCCAGTGTTACCGTACCTGTATCAGGTTGCTGTTCACCTGTCATCATACGGAATAGCGTGGTTTTACCCGCACCGTTTGGCCCCACAATCCCCACAATCGCAGTCGGTGGCACAGTAAAGGTCAGATTTTCGTACAGTAAACGACCATCAAATGACTTACTGATCCCTTCCACTTCAACCACTTTGTTACCCAAACGTGGGCCAGGTGGAATGTAGATTTCAGAGGTTTCATTACGTTGCTGGAATTCTTTCGAGTTCAACTCTTCAAAGCGTTCCATACGTGCTTTGTTTTTCTTTTGCTGACCTTTGGCATTTGAACGAACCCATTCCAGTTCTTTCTTCAATGCTTTAGCAAACGATTCTTCTTGTTTCTGTTCCTGCTCTAAACGGGCATTCTTTTGTTCCAGCCAAGAAGAATAGTTGCCTTGATAAGGAATACCATGTCCACGGTCAAGCTCCAGAATCCACTCGGCCACGTTATCTAGGAAATAACGGTCATGCGTAATCGCCACGATGGTGCCAGGGAAATCTTTCAAGAAACGTTCTAACCAAGATACAGATTCGGCATCCAAATGGTTGGTTGGTTCGTCGAGAAGCAACATATCTGGTTTAGACAAAAGCAAACGACACAATGCCACACGACGGCGCTCACCACCAGAAAGCAAAGAAACGTCGGCATCCCATGCTGGTAGATTCAAGGCATTCGCTGCAATTTCCAATTGGTTATTGAGATTGTGTGCATCCCAAGTCTGGATAATCGCTTCCAGTTTTTCTTGTTCTTTGGCCAGTTTGTCAAAGTCTGCATCGGGATCTGCATATTCTGCAAAGACCTGATCTAAACGCTCTAAAGCGTCTAGCGCTTCACGTACGCCATCTTCCACGTTGCCACGCACATCCTTATTAGGATCGAGTGGGGGTTCTTGCTCAAGATAGCCAATTTTAATACCCGGCTGTGCACGAGCTTCACCTGAGAAATCTTTGTCCACGCCCGCCATAATACGGAGCAAAGTCGATTTACCTGCACCGTTTAAGCCGAGCACACCAATTTTAGCACCCGGAAAAAATGATAATGAGATATCCTTGAGGATTTCGCGTTTCGGCGGCACCATCTTGGATACTCGGTTCATCGTATAAATATATTGGGCCACTTAGGACTCCTCAATAGAAAAACCAATACATCGCAGTGAGCGAAAAATAGCAGTTATTATATGCTGAATACGGCAAAAAAATAAGGCGTGATTGAGTTTAATCCGACTTTATGACTGAGAAATGTCGACGAAGTTGTTTCCTGATATAAAAATGCATGACTCAAAAATCATGCATTTTTAATGAATCGCGAGACTGTTTCTACTCAGCCTTTATTTGACAAAATTATTGACCAATAAATTTTTGACATCATCGACACGACCAGACATCAACGCCTTAATGGCATAGAGAGAGGTTGAGGAGACCTGATTCAAATTTGGATCGGGTGGCATGACCAATTCCATTGGATTGGTATGTACATCCAGTAAGGCAGGGCCATCATGTTTTAAGAAATTTTCCACTGCCTGCTCTAAGCCATCCCCGTGGGTCACGGTTTGTCCATGCAGTCCGATGACACTCGCCAGCTTGCCAAAGTCTGGATTGAGCAGATCGGTATAATGATCGAGCAAACCTTCCACTTTTTGTTCGAGCTCGACAAAATTTAGTGAGCTATTGTTAAACACGACGATTTTGATTGGCAATTTTTCCTGAATAGTGGTGAGTAAATCACCCAATAACATGGCTAAACCACCATCGCCACACAGTGCGATGATCTGACGTTGTGGAAACGCTTTTTGTGCGCCCAGCGCCTGAGGCATGGCATTAGCCATGGTACCGTGTAACAAACTGGTAAAGGTACGGCGTTTGCCATTGACATCCACATGACGTAATACCCATACCATTGGGGAACCCCCATCACCAAAGAAAATCGCATCATCATCGGCATAACGATTGAGCAAAGACACCAAATATTGTGGATGGATCAAACCCTCTTTACCCACCCGCTCTTCTTTCTGTCGAATTTCATCGCTTTGGTGTTTAAGTTCCAGACAATGATCCAGAAAAGCTCGATCCTGTCGCGTTTGCAACAACGGTAACAAAGCATTCAAAGTAGATGAAATTTTACCGACCGCACCTAGCGTTATCGGGTGGCGTCGTCCTAAATGCGTTGGATCAATATCGATTTGTAAAATCTTGGCATGGCTTGGATAATATTGTGCCCAAGCAAAATCGGCACCCAGCAGAATCAATAAATCACAATCCATTAAGGTGTGATAACCCGCTTTATTACCAAAAATCCCGGTCATGCCCATATTGTAAGGATTATCATATTCTACAAAGTCTTTGGCACGTGAAGTGTGTGCAATCGGCGCTTTTAATTTTTCAGCAAACTCGACTAACTGATCATGAGCGCCTTCACAGCCTGCACCTGCATAAATCCCGATTTTTTGATGCTGTGAAATAAGCTCAACCATTTGATGCAGTTCAGCTTTATTTGGCAAAATATCAGGTTCAGCATGGCGCGGCACAAAAGGCAAACCTGCTTCAGCCGAAGCTTCACTGATATTGGCGGGGACAATTACTACTGCAACACCACGTTTATTGATCGCAGCCTGACAAGCCATACTCATAATATGCCGAGCTTGTGAAGCTTGGGTAATCTCTTCACAAAATACCGAGTTTTTTTCGTATACCGATTTAAAATCAACATATTGAGGGAAATCAATAAACCCCGCCATTTCAGTCGAAATTTGACTGGCAATCAAAATGACCGGGGCGCGATTGCGATGCGACTCATACAAACCATTAATAAAATGCAAACTACCCGGCCCGCAAGACCCCGCACAAGCCGTCAAATGTCCACTCAATAAAGCATCCGTACCCGCAGCAAACCCACCCACTTCTTCATGACGAACATGAATCCATTCAATACTGCTTTTTGACATCGAATCGGTCACATGATTCAAGGTATCGCCCACAATGCCATAACAACGCTGTACACCCGCTTGCTCAAGCACTTCGATAATAATATCAGATACTTTTTGCTTACTCATTAGTTGACTTCTCCAGCTTTTTTTATCATGAATTAAACCAATTTTTTTATAGTGTTCCTGCCGTTTTGTCCTCGCCAGTAGGTTTTTGTACTTTTATTTAGGTACAATGTAATCGGAAACTTAAAATAAAAAACCCCGACATTTACAGGTTTTATTGAGGACATGTGTATGGATGAATGAAGCGCATACACAGCCAGTTGTTATGAAATAAAAAGATGACTGTTCCTAAAAAATAGATAAATTAATCATAAAGAATATGTTAAAACACAACCTTGCTTGATTTTTATGCATCACTGGAAAATAAAATGACACAGACCTATAAAGATGAAACGCTTGCTATTCATGCAGGCTATTCCCCAGAACCGACCACCAAAGCAGTGGCTGTTCCAATTTACCAAACTACCTCTTATGCATTTGATAACACGCAACATGGGGCAGATTTATTTGATCTAAAAGTTCAGGGGAATATTTACACGCGGATTATGAACCCGACCACCGCGGTACTGGAACAGCGGATTGCTGCGCTTGAAGGGGGGATTGGCGCATTGGCTTTGGCTTCGGGTATGGCCGCGATTACTTATGCTATTCAAACCATTACGGAAGCTGGCGATAATATTGCGTCCGTATCGACCTTGTATGGTGGAACCTATAATTTATTTGCGCACACTCTACCCAAACAAGGCATTGAAGTTCGTTTTTTTGATTACCAACAACCTGAAAGTTTACGTGCATTAATTGATGATAAAACCAAACTGGTCTTTGTCGAATCGATTGGCAATCCACTGGGTAATATTATTGATCTGGAAGCGATTGCCAAGATTGCACATGAATATGGTGTACCTGTGGTCGTGGATAATACCGTCGCCACGCCTGTACTTCAGAAATCGTTTGATTTTGGCGCAGATATTATTGTGCATTCACTCACCAAATATATTGGTGGTCATGGCAATAGCATTGGTGGTGTGATTGTAGACAGCGGTAAGTTTCCATGGGGACAATATCCTGAACGTTTTAAAGTGTTGAATACTCCCGATCCAAGCTATCATGGCGTGAATTATGTCGAAGCCTTAGGCCCAGCCGCCTATATTGCTCGTGCCCGCGTGGTCCCACTGCGTAATACAGGTGCTGCGATTAGTCCACTGAGCGTGTTTTTGATTTTACAAGGACTTGAAACCTTATCTTTACGCATGGAACGTCATACTGAAAATGCGCTTAAAGTTGCCGAATATTTACAACAACATCCCAAAGTCAAATGGGTCAATTATGCGGGTTTAAAAAATCATCCTCAGCATGCACTGGCACAAAAATACGTGAAAGGTAAACCCTCCGCGATACTTTCCTTTGGGGTTCAAGATGGTCGTGAAGGCGGCACACGTTTTATTGATGCATTGCAACTGTTTACCCGTCTGGTCAATATTGGCGATGCAAAAAGTCTGGCTTGCCACCCTGCGACCACCACTCACCGCCAGTTAAATGCTGAAGAGCTTAAAGCCGCAGGGGTAAGTGAAGACATGGTTCGCTTATCTGTTGGGATTGAACATATTGAAGATTTAATTGCAGATCTGGATCAAGCTTTGGCAAGCGTCTAAATAAAAGTAAAAAGTACTCACTAAGTCCGCTTTAATGCGGACTTTTTTTATTATATAAGGGCATTTTTTTATGTTAAAAGTGAACCAAGTATAGTTTAATATTAGAGCAATTACTCTAAAAACATTTGTAAATTCATAGGCTTAACTATAGACTTTTTTAAAATTAAATCCAATAATAATCACCTAGACTTTGGTTGAATAGATTCATTCACCAAAACGTCTAAGGCGGTAAAAAAACAAGTAAAGCTTTTGGATTTAAGCTCAAAGCTCAGGGAAAAACGCGTGAATAAAAAACTTGAAACTCTTTTCCAAGAGAATGTCAAAAATAAAGTTATTCTGATCACTGGTGCATCTAGTGGTATCGGTTTAACAGTCGCAAAGAAAATGGCATCCGCAGGTGCTCATGTGCTATTAGTCGCACGTACTCAGGATACACTACAACAAGTACAGACCGAGATTGTTCAAGCAGGTGGTAAAGCATCAATCTTTCCATGCGATTTGAGTGACATGGAAGCCATTGATCGTGTTGCCAAAGAAATCATACAGAAAGTCGAGCATATCGATATTCTGATCAACAATGCTGGGCGCTCTATACGTCGTGCTGTGCATGAATCTATCGACCGCTTCCATGATTTTGAACGTACTATGCAACTCAATTATTTCGGTGCAGTACGTTTGGTTTTAAATGTTTTACCTCATATGATTAACCGTAAAGGTGGTCAGATTATTAATATTAGTTCGATTGGTGTATTGGCCAACGCAACTCGTTTTTCGGCTTATGTGGCATCTAAAGCTGCGCTGGATGCATTTAGTCGTTGTCTATCGGCCGAAGTGCATTCGCATAAAATTTCGATTACCTCGATTTACATGCCTTTGGTTCGTACGCCGATGATTGCACCGACCAAAATTTATAATTATGTTCCTACTCTTTCACCAGATCAGGCCGCAGATCTCATCGCTTATGCCGTTGTAAAACGTCCTAAACGTATTGCGACGAATTTAGGTCGTTTGGCCTCAGTCACTTACTCTTTGGTGCCTGAAGTCAATAACCTATTGATGTCGATTGGATTTAACCTGTTCCCAAGTTCAGATGCAGCAGTGGGCAAAAAACAGGAAAAACTGAACTGGATGCAAAAGACCTATGCTCGAATTTTCCCTGGAGAGCATTGGTAAATTTCAAATCATGCCGCTGTGATCATGTCATGGCGGCAACCATACAAAATAAAAACAAAATAAAATATATTTTAACAAATGATAAAATTAGTTTAAAATTCACACATAATTTATTTAAATAGATTATTAATTCATCAAAAATTTAAAAAAAATGTGAGTACATTATGTCTACAGCCAAAAAAAATTCGGCATTAAAACCGCTTTGCTATGCCATTCTTTTGAGTATGAATTTTATTGTAACCCCTAATTTTGCAGCAGAACCAGCAGACACACAAAATACCTCCTCATCGGCTCAACAAGAAAATCCGATGTCAAAACTTGATTGGCATATTGGTCCTGAAAAAGAAAATATTGCGCAAGTAGCCTCAATTAAGACCTTAAAAGATGAAGGTTTCTTGGACACGACAAATTCAGACAAATTTCTGGAGCTGACAGACAATTTAGCAACAGGAAGCACCAATATCTTAGTCGCGGCAGATAATTCATGGTGGGCAACCTTTGATTTTGATCCATCAGGCTATGTTAAAGATGATGAGAAAATCGATGCCGATGCATTACTTAAGCAACTCAAAGAATCCGATGCCCCTGCCAATGAAGAACGTCAACGCTTAGGCCTGACCAAACTTTATACAGTGGGCTGGTCTGTCCCTCCTCATTATGATGAACAAACCAAACAACTGGAATGGGCACTTAAAGTACGCGATGAAAATAACAACGACACGATTAACTATACCATTCGTCTACTCGGACGCACTGGAGTCATGAGTGCGACATTAATTTCCGATGAAGAACATTTAACCAAAAATATTCAAGAATTTAAGCAAACTCTGACTGGTTTTGACTTTAATGCTGGAGAAAAATATTCAGAATATAAAGCAGGAGATAAAGTTGCAGAATATGGTCTAGCAGCACTGATTGCAGGTGGAGCAGCTGTCGTTGCAACCAAAAAAGGCCTGTGGGCAGCAATTGCAGCTTTTTTTGCAGCCGCGTGGAAATTTGTAGCGGTTGGTGTGGTTGCAGTAGGCAGCTGGATTGCATCTTTGTTTAAACGCAATAAATCCTAAATGTTTTTAGATACTGACTATCTGTTTGTATTCACTTTAGTCGGGTTATATGTATATGACTCGGCTCACCTTTGTTATTTTAATGAATTCTTTTTAAGTAAAGGATCACGATCCTCTTTTTATGTTCAAACTGTTTCTCTCAATTATTCATTTGGAAAAAAGTTTTTATTTATTCCATCACTATTCTTTCCATCAACCTTACTGTTCAAAGTCAAATGGCAAACGCAGAACAAGACAGCACCTATTGTTCCAGCCGATATTGAGATAATTTACAACCTAGCTCAACAGCTTAAATTGATTCAATTTTTAAATACAATTGGCGCTATTTTGACGCTTATCGCACTGCCTTTATCAATTATTGGCAAAGCATCACATACTCTTATTGCGCTCATTATTATTGTTATTTATGCCATTAATCTCATCAATATTTTAATGATTTTTTTGCAGCGCAAAACATTATCTCTTCGTCCTAAAACCCTATTGCTACTGTTTTTAGATAGTCTTTTTTGCCCGCCTTTTGCTCTAAACCTTGTCAAAAAAATAAGTTTAAATTATGCCATTCAAACAGAAGGATTAAAGCTAGCGCAAAAACTTTTACAGTCACCCCAACTTGAAGTTTTAATCACCCAAATTATCAAAGATATCGCTTTATTAAAAACAAATCATAACCTTTCCAATGAACAACTAACGCGACTCCATGAGAAAGAATATGAACTGAATCAACTATTAATATCTTCTGAACAAGAATAAAAAACCTCTCATTTGAGAGAGGTTTTTTATGATTCAATTTGGATGTATATCACATCAAGCAAAGCAATATACAAACTCAGAAATTACTTCGATCCTTTAATCCCTGCCTGCAATAACAATGCACCGAATCCACCAATTTTATTGTCTTGTGGTTTATCCTGTTTAGGACGTTGTGGTTTTTTCGCCTGATCATTTTGACGCGCCGCTTGCGGACGTTTAGCTTGTGGTTTACGTTCTTCGCGTTGCTCTTGTTGATCACGACGTGGTGGGCGCTGTGCTTTTACAGGAGGCTGTGAACCTTCAGGACGCATACTTAAATTGACACGATTGCGTTCAGCATCGACGGTGAGTACACGTACTTGTACAATTTGACCCGGTTTGACCACTTTATGTGGATCAGAAACAAATTCGTTGGCCAATTCAGAAATATGAACCAAACCATCCTGATGTACACCGACATCGACAAATGCGCCAAAGTTAGTGACATTCGTCACCACACCTTCAAGCTGCATACCTTCAGTTAATTGTGCCACTTCAGTAATATCTTCACGGAATTTAGCCGTGCGGAATTCTGGACGCGGATCACGACCTGGTTTTTCAAGCTCTGCCAATACATCCTGAACGGTAGGTAAACCAAACTGGTCATCGACAAATTCATCCGCTTTAACTTGGCGAATAATTTCACTATTACCAATAATATCTTTCACCGTGGTTGCTTTGGCTTCGACTATTCTTTCCACCAAACCATAACTTTCTGGATGTACCGCAGAGGCATCTAATGGCTCTGAACCATTCTGAATGCGCAAGAATCCTGCTGCCTGTTCAAAAGTACGTTCGCCTAAACGTGGCACTTTTTTCAAAGCTTGACGATTTTCAAACTGACCATTTTCTTTACGATATTCAACAATCTGCTGGGCAATAGCTTTATTTAAACCTGCGATATAACCCAAAATTGCAGATGATGCAGTATTGACATCAACACCAACGGCGTTTACACAATCCTCAACCACTGCGTCCAAGGTTTTAGCCAAACCTGTCTGGTTCACGTCATGTTGATATTGCCCCACACCAATCGATTTTGGATCGATCTTGACCAGTTCAGCCAAAGGATCCTGCAAACGACGGGCAATCGAGACCGCACCACGAATGGAGACATCTAACTCTGGAAGTTCAGCCGCCGCCAATTCACTGGCTGAATACACCGAAGCACCCGCTTCGCTGACGCTAACCCGAGTCAGTTTGAGGTCAGGGTTTGCGGTCATCATTTCTGCAACCACCGCTTCTGTTTCACGGCTCGCCGTGCCATTGCCAATTGCAATCAAATCGACATTGTATTCACGGCACAAACGCGCCAATTCAGCGATCGAACCTTCTTTGTCTTCTTTAGGTGCAAATGTATAAATGGTGCTATGTGCCAAGACATCGCCCGCATCACTCACTACCGCCAGTTTCACGCCAGTACGAATCCCAGGATCAACACCTAAAGTGGTACGACCACCTGCTGGCGCAGACAAGAGTAAATGACGCAAGTTTTCAGCAAAAACCTCCATTGCTTCTGCTTCAGCAGCAAGACGCTTTTCAGTCAGCAACGAATGTTCAATTTGTGGACGGATTTTACCCAACCAGAATAATTTAGCCGTTTGCTTTAAAAAATCCTGACGTGCTTGGGGCTGAATTTGTTCAAGACTATATTCAGTTTCAATTTGCGCCAATGGTGCTTCATCTTCACCATCGACTTTTAAGCCCAGTACATTTTCCTGACGACCACGGAGCATCGCCAATAAACGATGCGATGGGACTTTATTTAGGTTTTCAGAAAACTCAAAATAGTCACGGAATTTTTTACCGACTTCTTTTTTCTCATCAGACGCCACCGAACTTTTCAAAATCGCAGTTTTTGCAAAGAGTGCTTTGAGCGCTGTGGTTAAAGCAATGTTTTGTGCCCATTCATCAATGATAATATGCTGTACCGCATCTAGTTGACTTTCAACATCTGGATAGTCTTCATGACTAAATCCTGCTAAAGCCTCTACAGGTTCAACATTTTCATTTCGGATTTTTTCTGCGGCAGGACCCAGACCCGCTTCTTTTGCTTTAAACGACTTACTGGTACGTTTTGGTCGATACGGCGCGTAGATTTCTTCTAGCGCATTTTTGGTTTCAGCCGCATTGACCCGTGCCAACAAATCTTCTGAAAGTTTGTCTTGTTCTTTTAATGATTCGATGACTTTTTCACGGCGCTCATATAAATCACGCAAATAAGCCAAGCGGGTATCTAACTGGCGCAGTTGTGTATCATCTAAACCCTGCGTTACTTCTTTACGGTAACGTGCAATAAATGGAACGCTCGCACCTTCATCAATTAAACGAATGGCAGCTTCTACTTGGTTTGGACGTACGGCAAGTTCGCTTGCCAACTGCTGAACTAAGTCAGTCATCGTATTTGATTCCACAAGGCTAAAGTTTAAAAGCAATGATTATAAAGACCGAGACTATAAAATCCACAATTGTTTTGCGTATTAAAAACGAAATTTTGAATCAAACCTGTGTTTTTTTCAATTTTTAGACATTTTTATTTGATCTGGTTCAAGCTTTAGCCTAGACAGTCACATTTTTCCTAAACTTATTTACTCAAATCAAATGCTCAACGCTTCTGCCAATCCCATTGCAGTGAAAATGAAGAGTTATGTTTTTTGCAAACGCGCATTTATATATTTGCATCATGCACAGCATCAATGCTTTTCCCCACAACAAATAAACTAAAAATGATTAAATTTAATTGAACAAACAAGGATTTAATCAAAAAAATGACACATCTCGCATGCTAAAATCACCTTAACCTAAAGCTGCAAACTTCAAGTACCGCAAAATCGCTTTAACATGTTGTTTTTTGGTTTCAAATCACGCGGAAAATTGTAATTTTGAGCAAATTGATACATAGTCTTAAACAGACTATCCGCATTATACTGCAATGATCCAATAAGCTATAAATATTGACTTAAATTAAGGGAGTACATCATGAGTTTAGTTGTACCTGCTGAAAATAATGAAGCTGTACAAAACGAAACCGACCGTGTCGAACGCATTTTGGTGGTCGATGATGATGTGCGTTTACGCACCCTTTTACAACGGTTCTTGGAAGATAAAGGTTTTGTGGTCAAAACCGCACACGATGCCACTCAAATGGATCGCTTGTTACAACGAGAATTATTTTCATTGATTGTGTTAGATTTCATGTTACCTGTCGAAGATGGCTTAAGTATCTGTCGCCGTTTACGCCAGTCCAATATTGATACACCCATTATTATGCTGACTGCACGGGGCAGCGACTCAGACCGTATCGCAGGTCTGGAAGCAGGTGCCGATGATTATCTACCGAAACCCTTTAATCCAAACGAATTACTAGCTCGTATTCGTGCGGTATTGCGCCGTCAAGTGCGTGAAGTTCCAGGTGCGCCCAGCCAGCAAATGGAAGTGGTCAGTTTTGGCCCGTGGTCTCTGGATTTATCAACGCGCACCCTGACCCGTGAAGGTCAAGTCGTCACTTTAACGACAGGTGAATTTGCCGTCCTCAAAGCTTTGGTACAGCATCCACGTGAACCTTTAACGCGCGATAAACTCATGAATCTGGCGCGTGGTCGTGAATGGGGAGCAATGGAACGTTCAATCGATGTACAGGTTTCGCGTTTACGTCGTTTAATTGAAGAAAATCCAGCTCGTGCACGTTATATTCAAACTGTTTGGGGCATTGGTTATGTCTTTGTACCAGATGGTGCTGAATAAGTTGGCACTGTAGGGTAATGCATTGAAGCTCGATCCCGTTAATCCACAGGACTATACCGATTTTGTTGCCTACTCAGAGCGTAAACGCACGCGCTGGGAACGCTTTCTCGACAAAATAAAACCACGCTCTGCTGCAATGCGTACGGCAGTGCTGGTGGTTTTTGTGGTGATTTTTAGTCTGGTCATGTCACTGTGGTTTTTCTGGCGAACGCTTTATTTACCTGAAATTCAGCAACATGCCCGTTATCTCGCGGTTGAACTGGAACTGGTCAATAATCCTGATATTCGAATATTTCATCGTAATAATGAAGTCGATATCGATACTTGGCTCAAAAATCGGATCGGGATTGAATACATCACCAATCCCAAAGAATATCCCAATGTCCGCGATAAAGTCATTGCAGATTTCTTCACCAATAATGTCGAAGATAAACTGGCCAAAGAGCTAAATGTTAAAGATGTAACCGTCTATTTTCAGTTCAAACCCAGCCCGCGTATCTGGATTCAAACACCAGAAATGAAAGGCAACTGGGTGCGTGAACCGCTTAAAACCTATGCCAATTATAGCCCTGAGCTTATTTTTGGTTGGTTATTGGGGGTTCCTATTATTGCCTGCATCATTATTTTAACCCTTGTGCGTCAGTTAAACCGCCCATTACGTCGTTTACAAAATGCCGCCAATGAATATAGTAAAACAGGTAAAGCGCCCTATCTGGAAACCAATCATGGCCCGCAGGAAATCCGTGAAGTGAATCAGGCGTTTAATCATATGATTTATACGCTTGAACAAACTGAACGCGATCGCCGCATTATGTTGGCGGGTATTTCTCATGATTTGCGTACTCCCCTGACCCGTATCCGTTTAACCGCAGAAATGCTGCCCGATGAATTTTTCCGGGAAGGTTTAATCTATGATGTCGATGATATGGATGCGATTTTAAATCAGTTCATTTCTTATATGCGTGATGGATCAGATGAAGAACTGCGCGAAACCAATATTAATATCTTATTACAAGAATTGGTGGTGCAATTTAAACCACTGGATATTCGTTTTGAGGCACAGGATGTTCCGATTATTCCTGCACGTAGCCTTTCTTTAAAAAGACTGATTGCCAATTTGATTAATAATGCCAAACGTTATGGTGCGGAACCGATTGAACTGAGTGCCCATGTTGAAAATGAACATATTTTAATCAGCGTTGCAGATCATGGAGAAGGCATTCCAGAAGATCAGATTGATGACTTGATGCAGCCTTTTGTTCGGGGAAATGCAGCACGTACCGTACAAGGAAGCGGGTTGGGACTGTCGATCGTGAAACGAATTGTGGATATTCATCAGGGTGAATTACTGATTCATAATCGCCCAGAAGGAGGACTTGAAGCCATCATTTCACTGCCTCTACCTAAACATTTGCAAGATGACACAGCATCGGTCAATCCACTTAATAAAATTAAGCAAAGCCTCACCGAACGCTTCTAATACTTTTGTCTAAAAAAACAACAAACAAATGATGCAGATCATTAATCGATCAATTTTTATCTTAGTATAATCAAACAGTTAAAAACATCATTAATATTTATACCCACATTTATTATAAAAATTAGACCTTAGCCTAACATGCCTCCATATCGCTTGTAGAGTAGGTACAATCCCCTCCTATGTAATCCACAAGATTGAGAGTAAGCCATGTCTTTAGATCGTATCCGATTAGCCTCCCTTCATGACAAAGTCATCAGCGCAGATCAAGCCGCTGAGTTTATCCAAGACGGTATGACAGTCGGTATGAGTGGTTTTACTCGCGCTGGTGAAGCCAAAGCGGTTCCGCAAGCACTGGTTCATCGTGCTAAAGCCAATCCTTTAAAAATTACCTTAATCACGGGTGCAAGTTTAGGTAACGATCTAGACAAACAGTTGACCGAAGCTGGTGTTTTAGCGCGTCGTTTGCCTTTCCAAGTGGATAACACATTACGTCGTGCCATCAATAATGGCGAAGTGATGTTTATCGATCAGCATTTGTCTGAAACTGTTGAACAAATGCGTAACTTACAATTAAAACGTCCTGATGTAGCGGTGATTGAAGCGATTGCAATTACTGAAGATGGTGGCATTATTCCAACAACATCAGTCGGTAACTCTGCCAGCTTTGCGATTTTTGCGGAAAAAGTCATTGTTGAAATCAATACCTCTTTAAGCGAAGCTTTTGAAGGTCTACACGATATTTATATTCCAACTTATCGTCCTACGCGTCAGCCTATTCCGTTGACCAAAGTCGATGAACGTATTGGTACTACTGCCATTCAAATTGATCCAGCGAAAATTGTCGGGATCGTATTTAATGACACCGCAGATTCACCATCAACCGTCACTTTACCTGATGATGAAACGCAAGGGATTGCCAATCACCTGATTGCCTTCTTTGAAAAAGAAGTTGCAGAAGGTCGTTTACCTACAAATCTGGGTCCATTACAAGCAGGGATTGGCTCAATTGCCAATGCGGTACTGACAGGTCTAAAAGATTCAAACTTTGAAGATTTGGTCATGTATTCAGAAGTATTACAAGACTGTACCTTTGAACTAATTGATGCAGGAAAAATGAAATTTGCATCAGGTAGTTCAATCACCCTTTCTGCAAAATGTGGTGAAAAAGTCTTTGGTAATATTGAAGCCTATAAAGATAAACTGGTATTACGTCCTCAGGAAATCTCGAATCACCCAGAATTGGTACGCCGTTTGGGGATTATCGGGATCAATACTGCACTTGAATTTGACATTTACGGCAACGTGAACTCAACTCATGTTTGCGGTACCAAAATGATGAACGGTATTGGCGGTTCAGGTGACTTTGCCCGTAATGCGCATTTGGCTATTTTTGTAACCAAGTCGATTGCCAAAGGTGGTGACATTTCTTCAATCGTACCGATGGTATCGCATGTGGATCATAGTGAGCACGATGTCGATATTTTAGTCACTGAGCAAGGGCTAGCAGACTTACGTGGACTTGCACCTCGTGAGCGTGCGCGTGTGATTATTGACAATTGTGTCCATCCACTTTATCAGGGCGCTTTAAACGATTACTTCGATCGTGCCTGTGCCAAAGGTGGTCATACACCGCATCTACTACGCGAAGCGTTGTCATGGCATGCAAATTTTGAAGAAACTGGTCATATGCTGGTGACAGAAGCTCAAGCCAAATCTGCTTAACTTTTAGCATCCACACTTACAGCTTTCACCTTTTAAAAAAGCACCCGACTGCCCTTGGGTGCTTTTTTATGGCTGTATGAGAAGCAGACTTATCAAATGGACAATTTTCGATTATCTTTAAGCAAGACAATAACAAGTAGAAAATTCCATGTTTATGATTCGCCAGTTTATTCAGTCCGATCTAGATGACGTGATTCATCTTTGGGAAATTTGTGGGCTGACTCGCCCATGGAACAATCCCGAGCTGGATATTTTTCGTAAACTGGTTCAGCAGGATGATCTATTTTTAGTGGCCATAAAAGATGAACAACTAATTGCTGTATTAATGGGGGGTTATGACGGACATCGTGGCTGGATGAATTATTTGGCAGTACATCCGCAACATCAGCGTTTAGGTATTGCGACTGCATTGGTTCAACAGTTGGAAAAACGTCTCATTGCACGCGGTTGCCCTAAACTTCAATTATTGGTTCGTCAGGATAATCTTGATGTCCAAACTTTCTACGAAGAACTCGGTTATGAAGAAGTGGATGTGGTGTGTATGGGCAAACGTCTGATTCAGGACTAAATGAGATCTTGCTTTAGTGCAATGAAAGTGCTCAAGGTTTAAATGCCAAATAAATATCGATGATATGACAATTAATCTAGCAATAGTCTGATTAAAATTGAATCTGAATGATGATTCATCAGGGGGATTCAAACAATGAAGATAAAACTATTAGGTTGTGCGATGCTTGCTCTTACTGCATCCAATTTTGTTCAGGCTGAAGTCAATACCAAACCATTTACCACGACAGAACTGAAAGCATTAAGCTGTACTGATCTAAGTGTTGAAAAAGCCAATGCCAAACGAGAGCTTGCAGCCGCTGAAAGAAACATCACCAACATTCAAACGGATACGCCAAACAAAACCATCAGTAAATGGGCGGGTGTTGCAGGTGGAGCGCTCAGTGCTTTTGGTGGAAAATCTGAACATGCAGCTAAAGCCAAAGATATGGCAAACAATTTGGCTGGTTCAGAAGACACTTCAGATGAAAACAATCTAAAACTACAGCAAGCCCTGAAAAATAAGGCTCAAACTAATATTGAAAATATCGAGACTTATCAAAAAAGTAAAAAATGTAAAATTTAAATTTTAAAAATCTCGAAAATCATAAGAATGATGAGTTTTCAGCGCCAGATCTCAATGATCTGGCTTTTTTTATGTCTTAGATTTGGCTGTTATCACAGTATCGTCATGTCTAAAGCGGCTATGCATCATTGTTTTGCTATTGATTACCCAAGCGTTCCTACTCTTAACAAAATAGGAAACTCAATTTGAAAGCTTTGATCGGATGAACACAAGGCTCGTATTCGATTTAAAGGATCTGTGTCATTTTGCTGGATATAATGTTTGATTGCCGACCACGTGTACAAATAATCAATCAATTGTTCAGAAGACCACGCTAACTGAATTTTAAAATCAGGCATGGCAATTTCCTTAAATGGAAACGGAATGGTCTGATACTGCTCGTCCACATAATGACGTTCAGCATCCCAGTAATCTTTGAGGATGACCCGATATAAATACTGAATCGCGTCATTGAGTTGCGTATGATCGATCTGAATCAAACCATAACCCAATACAGCAAATACACCATTGGGTTTTAAAGTTCGTTTAACTTGCGCATAAAAAGCATCAAAATCAAACCAGTGAATCGCTTGGGCGACGCTGATGAAATCAAAACATTGCGCTGGAAAACGAGCCTGTTCTGCCGTCTGTACCTGATAACTGACATTTTCAAAATAAGGGGCGTGTTGCAATTGATTGGCGCTTAAATCTGTTGCCACAATTTGCTCAAAATAAGGCGCTAAAAGTTGGGTAAACTGACCTGATCCCGCACCGCAATCCCATGCAAAGTCGCATGCAGGCACATGTTTAAGCAGCTCTTGAACTACTGCCTGTGGATAAGTTGGCCGTGCCTGTTGATAAAGCTGACTTTGGGCTGAGAATAAATCTTTCATCCTCCGCTCCTTGATTTGAGATGCTTATACTTGACTATAAAATAAAAATAAAAGCACATCACTAAAATTGTCAGACAATAAAAAAGCCCTAAACAATGTCTAAGGCTTTTTTGAATATGGTGGCGTGAGGCAGGATCGAACTGCCGACACACGGATTTTCAATCCGTTGCTCTACCGACTGAGCTATCGCGCCGATGGCGTGTATTAAGCCGTATCTCAGGCAATTAGTCAATCAAAATCAGCATCTTTTTCATCAAATGTCTTTTTTTTACCCAAAAAAAATCCCTGATGGGATCAGGGATCGAAAACACAAATTTGGTTTTTAAATATGGTGGCGTGAGGCAGGATCGAACTGCCGACACACGGATTTTCAATCCGTTGCTCTACCGACTGAGCTATCGCGCCGATGTGGGCGTATTAAACAATGTTCGACCGCCTCAGTCAAGATACAGCCTGCATTTTTTGCCTGAACGTTTAAATTTAAAGCAGTATTTTCGCAAAAATTATCCCTGAACCGATAATTTACCAATATGCGCCAGACAACGATGAATCGCCCCACAACCTGGTTCAAAAAATTTAACTCCTTTTTCTTCTTCCATACGGCAAACTTCACTCACCAGACGTTCCGCGACCCCTCGCCCCCGATTGGCAGGATGTACAACAATATATTCCAGAATCTTGCTTTCACCTTGTCCTGTACACCAGATTGCACCTATAATCTTGGTGTTAAATTCAGCGGTATAGACTGTGGTATACTGCGCCAGATTTTGTTCTAGCTGCTCGACCGCATCTTGCCCATCGCCAAATTCAGGACTTGTGTCATACAGTCGCTCAAGCTGGCTGCGCATTTCTTCGTTTTCAAGTGAAGTATAAGCATGTACGGTTATAGGCATGGATTAACCCTCCTGAGCAATCTGTGTGCTGTCACTTTTGTCACAGCGAATTGAGCTTTATATTCATCATTTTTAACGTTTTTTGAGGAACGTGTCCATGACAGAGCGTATCAGTGAAGTGGTAAGAAATACCAATGAGACCAAAATCCGGGTTCGTTTGAATCTTGATGGTTCTGGTCAGGGTACACTGAACACTGGAGTTCCATTTTTAGACCATATGATTGATCAAATCAAGCGTCATGGTTTATTTGATATTGATATTCACTGTGATGGCGATCTTGAAATTGATGATCACCATACCGTTGAAGATTGCGGAATTACGCTGGGTCAAGCATTTGCACAGGCATTAGCTGATAAAAAAGGTTTGCGCCGTTATGGTCATTTCTATGCGCCATTAGATGAATCACTTTCTCGTGTCGTGGTGGATTTATCTGGCCGTCCAGGTTTATTTATGGATATTCCATTTACCCGCGCGCGCATTGGAAGTTTTGATGTCGACTTATTTTCTGAATTTTTTCAGGGCTTCGTTAACCATGCGCTGATGACTTTACATATTGATAATCTCAAAGGCAAAAACAGCCACCACCAGATCGAAAGTGTGTTTAAAGCCTTTGCCCGCGCACTTCGTATGGCCTGTGAAGTTGATCCACGTGCATCAGGAACGATTGCTTCGACCAAAGGGAGTCTGTAATGACTCGTGTTGCTTTACTTGATTATGGCATGGGAAATCTTCATTCGGCAGCCAAAGCACTCGAACATGTGGGAGCAACGGTCGATGTGACCAATGACCCAAAACTGATTGCGCAAGCAGATAAAATTGTTTTTCCTGGGGTTGGCGCCATGCGGGATTGTATGCAAGGCATGCATGAGGCTGGAATTGATGAGGTCGTGCGCCAAGCAGCTTTTAATAAGCCTGTTTTAGCCATTTGTGTCGGTATGCAAGCGCTTATGCAACGTTCTGAAGAAAATGGCGGAACTGACGCGCTTGGAATCTTTGCAGGTCAGGTCAAACATTTTCCTGAAATCGAAGGTTTAAAAGTGCCGCATATGGGTTGGAATCAGGTTCATCAAGCCGATCCATCTCATCCTATGTGGAATAAGATCGAACAGGATGCACGTTTTTATTTTGTGCATAGTTATTATGTTGAACCACAGCAAAGTGAATTAGTTGCCGCAACCTGCGATTATGGGCTGCCATTTTGTACCGCCATTCATCAAGACAACTTGTTTGCGACCCAATTCCATCCTGAAAAAAGTCATACAGCGGGCTTACAGCTGTTAAAAAACTTTGTGGAATGGAAGATTTAAAACCACGTTCTGATATTAGATCAAGTCAAAATTGACTTGATCTTTTAAATCCATCACAAAAAATATAAATATTACAATTTATCTTTCATTTTTCTTTTATACTTTAGACTTGATCTCAAAACTGCCTTATTCAAAATAGTTGAACGTTTCAGGGAAAATAAGATGCGCTCTTCAGTTCAGGGTACTTGTCTCGCCAATGATTCGCCATTACGCCCCGAAGGTCGTTTTGGTCGCTTATCATTTGCAGCTTGGAGTTTACTGGGAAGTCTTTTTTTTCTAATCGCATGTAGTACCATTGGTTTTGGTCTGATTCAAATGAGCGAAAAACAAAGTAGCTATTCAAATCAAACCATCCTGTTTATGATTTGTTCTATAGGCACGCTGACTGCGATTTTTGTTTATTATCATTTTATTTTTATGATTCGCCGCTTACATGATTGTAATCAAAGTGGCTGGTTATCTTTACTGTATATGGTCCCGCTCATCAATATTGTGTTTATGGTCTATTTACTCTGTGCCAAAGGCAATACGCGTCTCAACGATTTTGGCCCAACACGCTATACCTGTAAGTGGGAACGATTCTTTGGCTGGATTTATATTATTCTTGTTCCAGTGAGTCTGATGATTGGGCTTTTAAGCGTTCTGATCATTCCGACCTATCAAACTTATCTGCAATAGCACAACAGCGACTCTCCAAACAAAATCATCCAGATTAAAACGAAATCTTCATTCTGTTGACTTAGCAATTGCGGTAGAGTTTGCTAAGATGAGGCAATTTTTATTTTCCCAGATGAAGCAAGGAGCGAAAGCATGCTGATCATCCCTGCAATTGACCTGAAAGATGGTAAGTGTGTCCGTTTAAAACAAGGCCGTATGGAAGATGATACGGTTTTTTCAGATGATCCTGTCGCAACTGCTCAACATTGGGTCAATGAAGGCGCGCGTCGTTTGCATTTGGTTGATTTAAACGGTGCTTTTGCGGGTACACCGATTCATAAACCTGTGGTCGAAGCGATTGCTAGAGCACAACCTGAATTACCAATTCAGATTGGTGGTGGTATTCGCTCGCTTGAAACCATCGAGCATTATCTGGATGCTGGCGTATCTTTTGTCATTATTGGAACCAAAGCTGTTCAAGATCCTGCGTTTGTAGAAGAAGCATGCAAACAATTTGGTGGTCATATTATCGTCGGGATTGATGCTAAAGATGGTTTTGTAGCAACAGACGGCTGGGCCAATGTGACCGATGTCAAAGCCACAGATTTGGCTAAACGTTTTGCCGATGCGGGTGTCTCTAGCATCGTGTATACCGATATTGCCCGTGACGGCATGATGCAAGGGGTCAATGTCGAGCAAACTGTCAATTTGGCTCAATATTCAGGGCTTCCTGTGATCGCTTCTGGTGGTGTGACCAATCTTGAAGATGTCCGTTTACTCAAAGGCCAGCCAGGTATTTTGGGGGCGATCACCGGCCGTGCCATTTATGAAGGGACATTAAGCCTACGTGAAGCGCAGCTTTTATTGGATGAACAAGCGCTGTAAAAAAGAGTAGACATAAAAATGGGCGATTCATTCGCCCATTTTTATGCTGCAATTCAGACCCGTATTAGCCAGCCACACATGGTTGTGCAGGGGAACCGATCCAAGCGGATTGAGTTGGAATTTTTTCACCTTTCATGACCAGCGTCAGCGGTCCAAGTAGCGTTTGATCGGCAACTTCAGCATTATAGAGCACGATACTCCGACAATGGACGGTGACATGGCTGCCAATTTTCACCTCACCAATTTTCATGATTCGATCTTCAAATAAATGTGTTTGAGGGCCACTAAAACTATTCAGTTCACTGTTATCTCCAATACTCACGCAATCGAACTCGGTGATATCGGCAGTATCCAGATATACATTTTTACCGACTTTGACCCCCAGTAAGCGCAATAACATTGGCAAAAACGGTGTACCACGTACATAGTTGAGACAGTTCTGAATGGCAATCGACTCATATAAACTGGTAATACCTTCACTGACCCAGACAAACATCGTCCACATGGGTGCTGAACGGGTTTTATAACGACCAATCAACGCCCATTTCAAGACCACGATGAGAAGAAAACTGACAATACCATAAGCAATACCTGATAAGGTTAAAGCCAGTAAGCCATAGAGCCAGCCTTTTGTGACCACCGTATTAATTACAGATAAAACGATCATATAACCAACACCAATTGCAAACGCAGAAGGCAGCACAATACGCAAACCTTCAATAAAACCACGCATCATCCGCCGTGCAATACTAGGTTTAAAGGTCAAATGTTCAGGAAAATCCGCAACCGTTTCACGTGCAGGCAAGCGCAACGCAGGTGAACCAAACCATGTTTCGCCACTTTGTAATTGATCTTTTTCAGGAATTTTTGATTGAACACCAATCAATACCCCATCAGGCAGATCTGTACCATCAGCAATATAAGCACTATTTCCGACAAAGCTACGGCGACCGATTGTTGTCGGCTGTAAAATCATCCAGCCACGGGTAATTTCTTCATCACCTAACATCACCGCATCGGCAATAAAGCTTTCATCGCCCAATGTGAGTAACTCAGGGATGACCCCTGTGGCGGTTGAAACTTCACTGTCTTTCCCCACTTTGGCACCTAGCAAACGAAACCATGCAGGTGCATAAACCGTCGCAAACAATCCATGTAAAGTTTGCAAACTGGTTTCCAAAATTTGAGTAGCAAACCATTTACGATAATAAGTCGAGCTATGCAATGAATAGGTTCCAGCTTTGAGACTTGGTAACAGGATTTTACGCACCAATGCCGCGAATAACGCTGTGGCGATAATCATCAATACACTGGCAGGAATGGCAAGCAAGAAATAATGCAAGGCAGTAATCGCACTATTGCTGCTTGCCCAGTCACTAAAATATTTGACATCGAGCCAATCGACCAAAATAAAATT
Source organism: Acinetobacter ursingii DSM 16037 = CIP 107286 (assembly GCF_000368825.1). Classification (GTDB taxonomy): domain Bacteria; phylum Pseudomonadota; class Gammaproteobacteria; order Pseudomonadales; family Moraxellaceae; genus Acinetobacter; species Acinetobacter ursingii. The sequence continues at coordinate 1,409,556 of NZ_KB849717.1, forward strand.
AGGAAAGATCGGGATAAAAAACAAACAGGAAATCAGTATCGCACTCACTGCATAGTAAGCAGCTTCCCACATTTTACGCAGAGTGCTTACTTTTTCACGCGGCAATAATTGCGCTACATCAACACGGCTATGATATTTTGCTGGTGCGCCGTCCCAGATTTCATGTGCAGGAATGGTTTGGCCATTTGGCAATGCCGATAAAGCTTTTAAATGGGCATAATCTTCAAGACAGGTATTTTCTTCCAAAACACTATAAGAACCGACATAACTTTCCTGTTTTAAATGTATGCGACCTAAAACCAGATGACCCTGCTCGACTTTGACATTTTCCAGATTGACATGTGAACCAACACTGACACCATCGTCGATTTGCAGCAAGGCTGGCATACGAATAAAGACCGAACCGATATGCACGTTCTGACCAATTTTAGCGCCCAAAGCACGCAAATAAAGACGATTTAGACTTGAACCCGCCAATAAATAAACAGGCGCAATATTGGTCAAACGATCTGCCAGCCACCATCTAAAATAAGTTCTACTCCAGAGTGGATATTCACCCGCTGTAACCCCCCTTAACAATAAGCGATTACCTACAATTGAAAGCGCAAAACTGGCAATCATACTCAGTACATACACGCCCAGTGAAATCGCAATTGCATGCGGAATACTATCGCTCGGGCTACCCGTAAAATAGTGATAACTAAAAAATGGAGCAAGCCATTGTAAAATGGTCAGCGCAATCAATACAGGGATGACCACAAGCTGCGCCACACCACACAGCACACGATGCAGACTATTTACCTCATAGCTATGCACTTCACGCATTTGCTGTTGCTTGGTCTGGGCCAACATAAACTGGCTAATCGCACCAACTTTACGATTTTGGTAAATATTCTGGATCGTGATTTGCGCATATTCAGGATATTCACGTAGCTCAGACGTCAATACAGCAGCCAAAAGTGAATGGCCACCCAAATCATCAAAGAAATCGGCACTGAGGCGAATCGCCTGATTTGGAAATAATTTCTGTAAAATAGCAAATAAAATACTTTCTGCTTCATTTTGCGGTTCGTCTGAAACTTCTTTATCTATAGAAGTCGTCAACTCAATTTTACGCAGTGCATTTCGGTCAATTTTTCCAGACAATAAACGTGGAACTTGCTCAACAATTTCAAAGCGGTTGGGAACCATGTACGCTGGCAATCTGGACTTTAAATATGTCCGAATATCTTTCACCTGAATCTGGCTTTTAGCCTCTTGATCAAGCACGATAAAAGCAACCAGTTGATCCATTTCGTCATCACGGCGCAACACCACAGCCGCTGTACCGATTCCATTTAAATCACACAAAGCGGCTTCAATTTCACCTAGTTCAACACGGAAACACGAATCTTGACCTGATCATCAGCACGTCCCAAACACTGGATTTGACCATTTTCATCAAGTCGTGCCAAATCACCTGTACGATACAGTTTAAGTTCGTGCTCGTTTTGCGCCCATTGATTATCAATGAATTTTTCAGCGGTAAGTTCTGGACGCCCTAAATATTCACGTCCCACGCTTGGGCCAAACACACAAAGCTCACCCACTTCGCCCTGCGCTAATAGCTCAAGCTGATCGTTTAAAACCAGCATGCCGTAATTCGGCAAGGGAACGCCAATCGTCACAGGTTCATTGGCATAAACACGCGCCAGACTTGAGGTGACAGTTGTTTCAGTCGGTCCATAGGTATTAAAAATCTGATGATGTGGTAAATCCCAACGCGCCACCAAAGCTTCGGGACACATTTCACCGCCCAGATTGATGATTCTTAAATTTGGTACATCTTCTGGAAATAGCGCCAATAAGGTTGGCACGGCATGTAAAACTGTAATATTTTCTTGTTGAAGGGTTTTACAAAGACGCTCAGGATCAGTCACCAGATCTTTGGGTGCAATCCAGATCGTGGCACCGACCAAATAAGAAATCCAGACTTCTTCAAAGGACATATCAAAAGCGACAGAAAAGCCCTGATAGACTTTATCTTGGTGACATACGCCCAAGACTGAATTTTCTGAACGCAGAAAGTGACAAATATTACGCTGCTCGATTACAATCCCTTTCGGCTTGCCCGTTGAACCAGAGGTATAAATGATATAAGCCGCATCATCCAGTGCAGCACGTTGCTGAATTATCGGGTGTTGTGTTGGCTGATTCAGTTCATCCGCAGTCCATACATTTTGTTGCAGTTGTGTCAGTAAACCCGCCCATTCCTGACTGGTGACAATCCCCACGGCTTGGGCATCATCCAGACAAATCTGAATACGATCGACAGGAACATCCATATCAAAGGGAAGCCATGCAGCACCTGCTTTACAGATCCCCGCTTGAGCAATCAGTAAATCTGCTCCACGTGGTAACCATAGTCCCACGCGATCACCTGCTTTGACACCACGCTGGATCAACTGCTGTGCAATTTGATCGACTTGCTGTTGTAACTCGGCATAACTGATCTTTCGCTCATGATCAATCAGGGCAATATGGGTCGGATATTGCTCTGCTGTATGGTCTAAAATGTCTGAAAGAACTTCAGTTCGAATAAACTCTGGTCGTTGATCACCACGAATCACAGAGAGGGTATGAATAATTGCATTCATAGGATGTCCAGATGTTCGCCATCGCGTTATTTATCCCAAATACTTACTTAATAAAAACTCAGGATAAAACTCTTGTATTTATATGCAGTTCATCAGAAACATATAAAATTCAAACAATGACCTAAAACTGATTTTTTTATTCAGGCTTATTGTTTTCCTGTTGATGCTAGGCAGAATTGCTTAATAAATAATTAAAAAAACTTTCCTATCGGATTTATTTTTTAGCAGTCAATGATTAAAAATAATATTCAACTAATTGTTATATATTGATTTTATAAAAATATAGCAGAAATAATGAAGTCTAAATTACAAAATAATCTGAATGGTTTACTTGATCTGACATTTTTTTAGTATCTTAATCAAATTTCTCATGGATCACACTTGATCATCATGCCTTGTTTTCAGTGGACTAGTTAAACTGCTGATCTAAATCAATCACGTCATCCATTAAATCAATACATTGCTGCGAATGTGAAACTATAATCAGGGATTTCACCTGTTTTTTTAGTAACTCTATTATTTCCAGTGCGGTAGTGATATCTAATGCTGAGGTTGGCTCATCTAAAATCAATAATTGCGGTTGCCTTAAAACTCCACGTAAAATACTTATTCGCTGTTTTTCACCTCCTGAAAAATTTTTATATACATCTCCCATATCATCATTTAATGTTATTTTGTTCTTTTCAAGAATTGAGTTTAATTTAAATTTTTCCAGCCATTTTATCAACTCAGCATCTGTATAATCATAAGGGCTATTATAAACTAGATTGTCTTTTAAACTGCCAGAAAAAATAACAGCATGCTGTCCGACAAAACTGACTTGATTAAAAATTTCTTCAGAAAAATTCTCCGAAATATCCAAATTCTGATAATAAAGTCGCCCAGATTTAATCTTTGAAATCCCAATTAAATAATTGATAAGGGAAGTTTTTCCGCGACCTGTCTGGCCTACAATCGCATAATGAGTATCAGCCATTAGCTGTAAATTAAAATGCTGTATCTCATGTTTACCCAAGTTCAGTGTGGCATCCTCAAATTGATATAAAACAGAAGTGCTAGACGCTGTTGATGTCCAAGGCTGATAATGGTCACGCGTTAAATCAAAATATTGTCGATAAGTCTTTAGCGCTACAATATTGCCATTTACCCGCATCAGGCTTTGCGAGACCATTAAAAAAGGCAAAGTCAACTGAATAATATAGGTACTAATCAGGACAAAATCGCCTGAACTAATTTGCTGATGCTGGGAAATATAGGCGGTGTAAAACATAAATCCGAGTAAAAATAGAAAAATTAAAAGAACCTGCATCATCATTAACCCACCAATACGAAGATTGGTATTTTTGACGATAACTGCATAGCTCGATAAACTTTGTTTTAAACGATTCTGTTCATAAACTTGTGAGTGTTTAATTTTAATTTCATAGCTTTGAGATACTTTCTCTAAAATAGCTGTATTGATTAAATTACGTCCCTGATAAATTTCATTAAAATAACCACTACTTTTTTTACTAATTAATATAGAAACAATAAAAATCAGGAGGGCCGTCCCCACAAAACATGCACTAAACACGATATTAATCGTTTTAAATAACACCGCAAAAATAAATAAAAGTTGAAATACAATCGGCCCTAATAACATAAAAAAAGCAAAAGTCATTTCGCTCATCGCCGATGCGCCACGTTGCAAGTCGGTCAGGAAGACGCCTATTTCCGTTTGATCTTGATGTTGTTTTTGCAGGGCTAAAAAGTTTTCGACGCCAGAATACATCAGTGCCGTCTCAAAGTTTACCGACATGATCATGCTAAATAAATTTTGACACCATGATAGCAATTGCGACATGAGCCATGCTGCCGCATAAGCCAGCACCAATAAATAGAGTTTTTCTATACTAAATAAATGAGCAATTTCAATATGATGGTTTTGTTCAACCTGATCGACAAGTAACTTCATGAGATAGGGAAACAACGTCCCAAATATCGCAACGAAGACCACCAGTAAAAACATCAGGATAAAATCTAGTTTCAGGCGTGAATATCGCTGCATCGCAAGTTGACAGGCAAAGCGATAATTCTTTATCCATTCAAAACGTTTCAGTACATTCATAAAGATAGCGAGTGATTATTTTCAATTCATTCTGCATATAAATGAACACAACAAGCTTGCATCAGGCAGCACTTGATAGCCTGATGATATTCATAGATCAGGCAATACATTTTAGTACATATTGCCTGAGTTAAGCCTGTTTTGAGACTAAAATGATACCATTTTGCCTGGATTCATCGCAGCACCAACGCCATAAAATCCTTTTGCCATGGGAATAACTAAAGGTGCCAAAGCTCTGCCCCATAGAATATCTTGATGCTGAATCTGAGTCAGCATCTCAAAGTCATCTGACTGCCCACAAAAATCATCTGCAATGGCTTTGCCAATGCGGACAGTTTGTGCTACACCATGACCGCTCCAGCCATGTACAGCATAGACAGGAAATTTATCCCCTGATTTACGGCTATCAGTTGCACCGTTGACGGTCAAATCAGTTGTGCCACTCCAGACAAAATCGAGTTCGACCTGTTCTAATTGTGGAAACACATGCAATATGCGACCTTTCAAATATTGTGCTGTTTTCTCAGCATTCCAGCAAGTTCCTGTGCCTTGTCCACCAAAAAGGAGTCGATTATTGGAAACTCCACGGTAATAATCAATTTGAAATTGGGTGTCATATACCGGATGATCCTGTGGCAATAATTGCTTTAATTCAATATTCAGCGGCGCGGTGGTACAGACATAGGTATAAAATGGAATGGTGGTTTGATTTTTTTGTTCCAGCAATTTAAAAGACGCATGATGCACGGCCAATACCACACTTTTTCGCGCTTTAATGCAGCCTGTAGTGGTCTGAACATAAATCCCGTCCTCCCGTTCCTGTATCGAGACCACTTCGGTATGTTCATACACTTTCCCACCTTGCTGACAAAATCCATAAATCAGCCCACGATTGAGCGCTAAAGGATGAATATGTCCGCCTAAGCGATCAACTAATCCCCCAAAATAACGATCGGACTTCACATATTCATAGAGTTCATGTTTACCCACCACCTGCGTATGGTTTTCACCCAGATATTTTCGGGCATCTGCTCCTTGTGTCAGTGCAACCAAATGTCCTTCATGAACTGCGGCGGTAATATGCCCATGTTTACGTGCCGCATCAATTTGATAACGCGCCAAAATCGAATCAATCAACTGCATAGCTTCAGTTGAAGTAAACTGCCATAACTTTTTGGCATCAGCATGACTGAGCTGCTCAATCATTTCTTCTGCCTCCCAACGCGCAAGACCGGGCGTAAGTTGCCCGCCATTACGTCCTGAAGCACCACTCCCTATCCGATTTTTCTCAACCAAAACGGTGTCAACGCCTTGTTCAGCCAGATGTAGTGCCGTAGATGCACCGAGCAACCCTCCACCAATGACCAAGACATCACATTCAAGATCAGTTTGTAAACTTTCAAATTGATGCCAATCTGCCAGAGAACTTTCATAATAATTGGCAGCATGCTCGATATGCCCATGTTGTGGAGCAATCCAGTTCCACTCTTTCTCACTTGTCATAGCTTGGCTAACTTTAAATTCGACATCATTCAACAGCACAGGTTTCATTAACAGATTTTTCATTTGTTCAACTCACTTTCATTCCAATATTTATTAAGCATTGCTCATGACAACACTTTGCTTTCTCAATTTTTTATAGATAAAAATGGCAATTCCCAGACTGAGCCAAACACAACCAAAATGCAGTGCGGCAGCATCAAGGTTAAACCACAGACAGACAATGGCCGCGACAGAGAAGATCGGAAGCACAAGATTTTTAAAAATATTGTTCCAGCCTTTGTTCTCACCTTTCTTGATGTAAAAATGCATAAAGATCGAGAAATTAACCGCAGTAAACGCAATAAGTGCACCGAAGCTAATCAGACTGACCACCGTTGCCAAATCCAGCAACATGGCAGTCATGGAAATCGCGCCAATAACCAAAACGGAATACAGTGGTGTACCGAGTCTGGCATTAAAACTGCCAAAAATCTTTTTGTAGAAAATACCGTCTTTACCCATAATATGAATCAATCGCGCGGCACTGGCGTGGGTTGCCAAACCTGAAGCCACCGTATTCATAATCTGCCCGCATAAAAAGATCGCCTGAAATAATGCCCCGCCCACATACAACACAATCTCTGGCAAAGCTTCACTTGGATGCTTAAAACGTGTGTTATCTGGGAAATACAACTGAATAAACCATGAAGCACTGATGAAAATAACACCACCTGCCAGCGTAGTTAAAATCACCGCTTGAGGAATCACTTTTTTGGGTTGTTCTGTTTCCTGCGACAATGTCGTGACTGCATCGAAACCAAGAAAAGAAAAGCATAAAATTGATGCGCCTGCGATCAATGGAAGCAGTTGAGGATCTCCATTCCAAAGTGGGGTAAGCGTAAGCACATGCGCATAGCCATCGGTCGTCCCTATTCCTTTAATGACCAGATAAATAAATACCAGCATTAGCACAATCGGCGCAAAGACAAATAATAAGCTCAAGTTCGCCAAAATCTGGATGCGAAAACAATTCACCAATGTGACCAAAGCTGCTGCCAGCATCACCCAGAACCAATAGGGCATTGCAGGAATCAAGGCATGTAAATAAATCCCTGCCAATAAAGCATTAATCAACGGCAAGAGAAGATAATCCAGTAAGGCACACCATCCCACAAAGAAACCTGCGGTTGCCCCACAACTTTCAGCGGTATAGCTATAGGCCGAACCAGGTCGTTCTGAACAACGACTAAATCGTGCATAGCTAATCGCAGTCAATAACATGGCCACCAGCGCCAATAAATACGCCAAGGGTACTCGTCCGTCTGTGGTTTCAGAAACGATGCCAAAAGTATCAAACACCGTCATAGGTGTCATATAAGCAATGCCGACAATGACCACTTGCCACAAGCTCAACTTTTTGGTTGGAAATTGCTCATTTTCCATTTTATTGTAACTCGCAATAAAATAATGTTCAGTGATTATTCTTTTGCAACAACTATGCCATATAATAAAAAAATTATTTTGAACCAATCTGAGAATAAAATGCCACGCTACTCGATTGAAACGCGTAAAGCCGCGATTGCAGCCTACAAAAAAACCGACTATAAGCTCGCTGTCTGTAAAGAATTCAACATCTCCAGAGTCACACTGGATGCATGGATTAAACTTGAAGAAGAGACAGGAAGTTTGAACCCAAAACCCACCAAAAAACGTGGTGCACCCGCGCATATTAAAGATTGGGATGCATTCCAAGCATTTGTAAAAAATACAAAATTTCAAAATATTAGTGATTTAATCCCCTTATTTGAACAGGAGTTTGGCTATTCAGTTTCCTATGCGGTCTTGGTTCGCGCAATCCATGTTTTGGGTCTACGTCGTCGTAAAGGTCGCTTCTATGGTTAGAAAAAATACAAAATTTAGCGACAAAAAAACAGAGTTTTTTGTAGGTTTAAAATATTAAAAAAGTAAATTTAATTTATTAAAAAAGTAAAATATTTAAATTAAAAAAGTAAATTTAAATAAATAAAAATGTAATATTTAAATATTAAAAAAGTAAATATATAAAAATTAAAAGGTAAATTTTATAAATCAAAAATGTTTAGTTATCATTAACACTGTTTTCAAAATAGCGCAGCAAAGTGAGCAAGCATTGTTCAAATCGCACTATTATTAGGCAAAAAAAAAGAGAAGCAATTCGCTTCTCTAGACCATGACAAATTCTAAACTATTGATACATGGCTTTATTATCATTTAAGGCGACTAGGCCGCGTATTGCACGATAGACAATCCAGATCCAAGCAGCGCCAATCACGACTACACAGAAAGTACTCGCAGATAAGGCGACACCTGCAAATAAATTGTCGTTATCACCAGTAAAAAATAAAAAGAAGAACGGTACAAAAGCAATGATGTTCCAGAACAAATACCACCAAAATGTGCGAATTTGCCAAGTAAAGTGACTAGCAAGCCATGTCCCTTCAACATCACGACGTTTTACGTAATTAATGATGAGGGCCGCGATTGCTAACAGCCCTGCACTAAAAATAGCGGCAATATATAAAATATAAAGAACCAGCGTTAAGGTTTTATTGGATTGCAGTTGTTCTAAAGAATTGTTCATAGAGACACCTTTGGATTTATTGTATTGATCCTCTAACGTAGTACTACATTTAACGGAGAAATCAGCCAGAGTAATAAAAGTATATTTAGCACTATGGTACAAAAATAAATTTTCCTAAAGGGTTGTTTTTGTGTTTTATGTCGCAATTTTTGTTGCGCTAACCCCGCCGCAGGCCAACCGCCTAAAAAAGAAATAATATGCAGGGTTTGTTCAGGCACACGCCGATTTCCCAGTTGCGCGGCTTCTTTATCTTGCGCATACAACCAATAACTCAAGACATTCATCAGTGCAATAAAGATAAAACTATAAGCAGGTAATAGGTGTATAAAGCTGAGAATGGCAACAATGACAATATAAACCACTGCTGCAAATTGCATCGGCTTAAGTGAAGATGTATGAGCGGTAGAAACTGGACGTTTTTTATTTGCAGCTAAAGCGCGAGTTTGTGCCGCTTTTAAATAAATCACCTGCTTGGCACGATAACGTCCTCGCTCATCCAAAATCACCAAATATTCGAGTGCACAACCGACGATTGGTCGTGGTCCAGAACGAGCAAAATCCTTGATATGTAAAAAAACACGGTCTTTATCCGCATCATTGGGTTGAATAAAACCGTACCCTTTTTCATCGAACCATTCAATTAATCGTCCCTGATCACGCATCATGGTTTTCCCTTAATCTGTTAAAGCGGCTAAACGATTTTGCAATAATTGTCGCATTTCTAGAGGATTTTTTTGCAAAATATCTTCACTCTCTCGCACTTCCTGCGCATTACGCTGCGCGACTTGCAATCGTAATAACCAAAATCGACAGGCAGCCATCGCCAAATAAACTCTCAAACAGGCTTGTTCATCTGAAGTCAGTGTACGAACCGTTTGATAGCCTTCGATAAATGCATTGAATTGATCCGAATTAAGCTGTACTGTCGGATGTTCGGTACAAAAATCATTGATCGCAATGGCAATATCAAATAATAGATCATCCTGATTCATTTCAGAAAAATCTAAAATCCCCTGTAATTGATCTCCCTCAAACAGAGTGTTATCTCGAAATAAGTCGGAATGAATCCAGCCCTTTGGCAAATCACAATGTCGCTCACGCTGTTGATTAAATAAGCGATAAACACGATCTAATAATTCTAGATCATCTTGACTCATATAGGCTTTAAGCTGATCGGCAACACTTGTCCAATAAGCGTGGTTGCGATAACTTTGACGTTCAAATTGAACATTCTGTAAGGCTAAATGTAACTGTGCCTGTGCTTGACCAATCGCAAATATTTGCTTAAGGGTTGGTGGAATAGGATGCTTTCCCGCAATTCTTGGAGCAATTTGAGCAGGTTTATCGGCAATAATATGAATAAATTGTTCCGCATAACTTAAAGGCACAGCAACAGGAATATCTTGCTGGCCTAGATATTGTAATACTGGCGGCAATTCATTTGCGCCTTGCAAATCCAGTTCTTCAAATACGGTCAACACGTATTGTTGATGATCCTGCGTCACTAAAAAATAATTGGTGTTTTCAATTCCTCCCTGAATGGGAATCAAGTCCACCACCTCTAATCCATAAGGCGAAGCAAATGCTTGAACTTGTTCTAAACTCAACGGCGTATAAACCGACATAGAAAACCTGCGTGCAACAATTATAAGTTTGATAGAATAGCGCTACAGTTTACCAAGATTCTGCTCTGTCTCGTGAACTTTATTGATTTTGACCAATATCGCTGGATGTCACCATGCTTGCAAAACGTATTATTCCCTGCCTTGATGTCGATAATGGCCGTGTCGTCAAAGGCGTTCAATTTTTAGATATTCGTGATGCAGGTGACCCTGTTGAAGTGGCGCGTCGCTACAATGAGCAAGGCGCCGATGAAATCACGTTTCTGGATATTACCGCAACACATCATGGGCGCGACACCACTTATCGTACTGTAGAGCGTATGGCAGAAAGCGTATTTGTGCCATTAACCGTTGGTGGCGGCGTGCGTAAAGTCGAAGATATTCGTTCATTGCTCAATGCTGGCGCAGATAAAGTCAGTATCAACTCTGCGGCGGTGTTCAATCCTGAGTTTGTACAGGAAGCCTCTCAACGTTTTGGTGCACAGTGCATTGTGGTAGCAATTGATGCCAAAAAAACAGGCGAAAATAAATGGGAAATTTTTACCCACGGTGGCCGCAAGCCGACGGGTATTGATGCGCTTGAATGGTCGGTCAAAATGGCAGAATATGGCGCTGGCGAATTATTAGTGACCAGTATGGATGCAGATGGGACTAAAGCAGGTTATGACATTGCCCTGATGCGTGCGATTAATGATCGAGTTTCGATTCCCACCATTGCGTCTGGTGGTGTTGGAAATTTACAGCACATGGCAGATGGTATTTTACAAGGTGGCGCAGATGCCGTTCTGGCGGCCAGTATTTTCCACTTTGGACAATATACCATTCCTGAAGCCAAAACATTTTTAGCGGAACAAGGCATTGAAATGCGCCTCTAACTTCTAACGCATCTCTTGAAATAATATAAGGGCAGTTCAGTTTGACTTAACTGCCCTTTATTTTTAAGCGACTGAAGTTTGCGTTTGCATCTCTTCTGCGGTCGAAGCCTCTAGCAATTTTGGCTTTTGTTCAATGTATTGGGCTGGAAAAAAGCGTTCAATGGCGGTGGTCAACTTTTCAGACCATTTTTCAGGTAATACTAAACCTAAAGGATTGGCCTCTTTTAAATCCGCAGATGAAACAACTCGTGTTCCCAAAATATAATCAAACCATGGCCGAGTCACGCCCCAATTTGCATCCTGATTTGAGTTCATGTGATGATCATAATGCCAAGGAACACGGCGTTTTGCCCAGTCAGGTTCAAGATGGGAACGACGGTGTACATAAAAATAATTGCCTGCACTATAGCAAAATGCCAACGCCATACCTTTTGAAAATGGATAGGCAGCCGCACTTGAAACAATAGCGACTACAGCTAAGGCACCAAGTTCATTACGAGTACGCCAGTGATGCAATCCTTCCACATAGCATTCGTCATGAAACTCAGTTTTGCGCACTTCGCGATGATGCGCCCAATGTGACTCCATTTGCTTTGGTGTGGGGCTAAAACGTGGCTGACCTTTTCGATGTACACCATGTAATAAATACTTGTGTGCTACCCATTCAAAGCCATTGGCTAAGACTAAACCGGCTACAAAACCTTTTATCATTTTAAATAATCCTCCCTTTTGACTTGAATATAAGAATTTTTCTATGCTATGTATTGACTTATTTTTATCATTCATTGACAAAACACGACAAAAGAGCACTAAAGGATGGCTTTAATAAAAAATTATGCGGGATCAATCTATGGAGGGCTGGGACATTTATTAAAATTATATTGTGAATCACAACATCTTGTTGTTCCGTCGAAGCTGCTTGAAATTCAAAACCTGGAACGTTTCGATTATGTGATCTGGCGTGATTTGCTGGAACAAATTCAACAGTTACAACCGCAAACGGGTTTGGGGCTACGTATCGCAAAATATGTACAACCCAAGCACTTGGGTATTTTGGCCTATCTGGCATTATCCTGTGAAAGTCTGGGTGAAGCACTTCATCGTTATCAGGATTTTCATCGATTGGTTTATGATGGCAGCCCACTTAAAGTTGAGTTCGTATCGCCTTATTTTTCAATCCACTGGGAAGAGCCCGAACTGCATCCGACTCAACTGACCGATGAAATCGCGATTGCTTTAATGGTTGAATTTTTACAGCAGTTTATGTGTAAAGAAAAAATCGAGCTATATGAAGTTCATTTCATCAATTCTGCACCCAAAGACTTACACATGTATGAGCGCTATTTTCATTGCCGAGTACGCTTTTCTCAAGCCAAGACACAAATCCTCATTCCGATAAGTGAAGCTAATAAAGTGATTGGTAATGCAGACCATACCCTACAACAATTATTGATGCGTCAAGCACAAGAACTATTACAAGAATTACCTCATTCCAATCAACTGGATCAGCGTTTACAACAAGCTATTTTGAAAGGCTTACAAAAGAATGAATATCAAATTGATCAAATCGCAGCGCAATTGGGCTTATCGGTACGTCAATTACAACGGCATTTACAACAACAAAATATGACTTTTCAGCAACGAACCCAACAAATCCGCTATATGCTGGCGCTTGAATATTTAAAAGATCCACATCTTAGTTTACAAGAAATCGCATTATTGCTCTGTTATTCAGAACAAAGTGCTTTTCAACGTGCGTTTAAACAATGGAGTGGACTGACACCACAACAATGGCGACAGCAGTACGTTCATCATTAAATTAAAATAAGACATGAAATAAAAAAAAATTTATCTTCTTGCTTAAATTCTCAGATAGAGATAAAAATAAAACCACAATCGCACAAATATTAACCACTGTAAGCGATTTATAAGTTCAAAAACAAAAGTAAGAGAAAACAAAATGCATAAATATTTAGCAGAGTTCTTAGGTACATTCTGGCTGGTTTTCGGTGGTTGTGGCAGTGCAGTATTGGCTGCGGCATTCCCAGAACTGGGTATTGGCTTTCTAGGTGTTTCATTTGCTTTCGGATTAACTGTATTAACAGGTGCTTATGCCTTTGGGCATATTTCTGGTGCGCATTTTAATCCAGCGGTAAGTGTTGGCATGTGGATTGGTGGGCGCTTAGATGGTAAGGAGGTGATTCCTTATATTGTTTCACAGGTCATTGGTGCAGCTGTTTCGGCATTTGTGCTGTATATCATTGTACAAGGTCAGGCTGGTTTTTCAGGTACAGGTGGTTTCGCCACTAATGGTTATGCAGAGTTATCACCGAATCATTTCTCATTAGGGTCTGCTTTCTTAATTGAAGTCGTACTCACCGCTTTCTTCCTGATCATTATTTTACTATCGACACATCGAAATGCGCCTGCGGGTTTTGCACCTATCGCCATTGGTTTAACTTTGACTGTCATTCACTTGATCAGTATTCCAGTCACCAATACCTCTGTAAATCCTGCACGTAGTACAGGAGTTGCTCTTTTTGCCGAAACCGCTGCTTTAAGCCAATTATGGTTATTCTGGGTTGCCCCTATTTTAGGTGCGATTGTGGGCGCGTTCATCTATAAAGTGGTGATCAAAGAAAAAGACTAAGATTTAAATGTCAAAAAAACAGTCTTTTTAAAGGCTGTTTTTTTCTTCGTTATAAAAATGGATTATCAATCTCTTGTTCAGTTTTGGTCTGAATTTTCTCGGGAAGCGGCTGTTTCTCAAGTTCAGTCAGCATTGCATTAACCAATGCCTGTAATTGTTTTGCCAATTGCAAGCCATGTTGATCTTTGGTGATCTGCAAATTGCCATATAAACTCACACAATCGATCTGATTTTCGAGTGTTAAGTCCTCAATACTGGATGATTCATTTCCATTCTCAAACGGTTTAAACATTTATTTAAGGCTCTTTTTCATTTTCTATCATTTGAAATTAACCTATTTTGCAACTTCTGCACGATTGATTTATCTCAAAATTTGTAAAAAATAATGCAACAGTGCATCGACCAATTGTTTGATCATCGCTTGTTTGGTGTCTTCATCAATCCCTTGGGCTTCAATAGGTACCGCTTGCTGTTTTTGCTGCGTAAATTGTTTCTGCACGGCGGTCAGGGTTTGCTGCTCGACATCTTCCGCACACTGGCTTTCACCATCCCAATGTAAATAGCTCACTGCTTTTTGTGCTTTGACAGCATTGGCACTGAAGGGAAGTTGATAGACATTACGTTTTTGTTCTTCGGTTAATTGTGGAAACAGGTTCATTCCGAGCTTTTCTTCAAGATAGCATACGCTGACTACCCTAACCTGTAATGAATTATCGTTCGACGCATAATATGCACCAATTGCCCCTGTTTTTGGTAAATAAATGATCTTATATACTGCGCTTGGAACGATCACTCCCCGTCCAATCGTTTTTAATTTTTTTCCTTCAAAGACTGGTCCTGTCACCACATAAACGTCCTGTTTCTGCTTCGTCACCAATGCACGGGTGGCTTCTTCAAGTTCACGCCAAACTTGTTGATTATTTTTAGGCGCTTGCGGCACCATATTGGCCAGTGAAAAACTATCGTATTGTGCTGTGGTATTGCCCATATCGCCATTTGGTGCCATGTGTCCACGGTCATAACCCGAACCACGATAGTCGCTTAATAAAGCCCGATGCATCTCTGGAATTCGGGTTTCTTCATGAAAATTATCTTCGCGCTTAATTCGATTACTTAAACGTTGTGGAGTCAATTTTTCTGCTACCCAAAGCGGTGTTTTTGAAACACCTGAATACATGACATTAAAATCATGAAAACACAGGGCATAACTATTTTTTTGTAGACTGTCTTTTCCTAAAACTGGAGGAATATCGCGATAAAACTGACTGAGACAAGCGCTATTATTTGCAATCGGACTTATCCATTGTGAAACTTTACCCTCGCCAAAAGCAATTACAAAACTACCTGCCGCAACGGAGCCCAAAAAAAATTTACCAATATGTCGTTTGATCCAAGAGAAATCTGAACTTGCTCGGGTCTTTCTTCGTGCCACAATCTTCTACATCAAATCAAGAGTCTAAGTAAAAGCTTAACAATTCAAGTTTTCACTGTATATTCAGTCAGATCTCATTTGATTAAAGCAACAGCACAATTTGATCAATAAATCATCTATGCGCGTAACAGTTTGTCGTTTTATTTTTATCTTTGACCATGTGATTGGTCATGTTTCGTATATTTAATTGAAACAACAAGAATGGCTATGCGAAGGTAGGCTCACGATGAACATGAAAAATGATTAAATTTAGGAGTCTCTTATGCGCACTCAATTCATTGCTGTAGCTTTCGTAACAGCCTCATTGAGTATGACTGCTTTCGCAGAACAACCTGTTCAGGCGGGCGAAACTCTAGAAAGTTTATCCAAAGCCAAAGTCACGACAACGGTAAATGGGCAACCTGGTTCGCTTGAAGAGTTAGTCAATAGCGGCAAAGTTCAGCTTATTTCTGCTCAATCTAATCCAGTGCAAACTCAGCCCCTGAACTCACAAGACGTTCAGGCTGTCACACCGCATCAAAGTGAAATGGCAGACCCTGCTGCTACACCAGCCCCATCCATCGATCCAAATGCACCAGCGCAAGCAATGCCTGAATCTGCTCAACCAGAAGCACCTGCAATGCAAGCAGCGCCAGCAGATGTGCAGGATCAAAATAGCAATGCAGCTCCTGAGCAAATCTCAGCGCCAGTGACTCAATAACTGCTTGCTACCCAATAAAAAAACCAGAGCCATTGTGACTCTGGTTTTTTATTTCATCAATTTGGATTTAAATTTCAATCTGACTACCCAGTTCTACCACACGGTTAGGTGGAATCTGGTAAAAATCGCTGACAGGACTGGTATTTCGTTGCATCGAAATAAACAGTTTTTCACGCCACGGCGACATGCCATCTCCAACCGTATGAATCAATCGATCACGTGAAATGAAGAAGCTGATCTGCATCATATCGAAATCAAAGCCCCATTCATCATAAGCCTGTTCGAGTGCCTGAGGAATATTGGGCTGATCTTTGAAACCGTAATACATAAAGATACGATAAAAATGATCATTCAATTTTTCAAATTTAATTCGATCCTGCTGCGCCACATAGGGAATATCCCGCGTATATACGGTCACCATGACATTACGCTCATGTAACACTTTATTGTGCTTGATATTATGTAGCATCGCATGTGGCACAATATTCGGATTACCTGTCAGGAATATCGCTTCGCCTGGCACAAAATGCGTTTCATTACTCGAACCAATACTCTGGATAAACAAGCTCATTGGCAATGCATCTGTTTCTAAACGATGATAGACAATTTCACGACCACGTTTCCAGGTCATTAAAATCGTAAACACCACAATACCAATGACAATTGGCACCCAACCGCCAGCCAAAATCTTGAGCGAAGTAGATGCCACAAATATTCCGTCCAAGGCTAGAAATGGAATCGCAAACATCGCGACTTTCCACCACGGCCATTTCCATGCACCATAGGCCAATACAGAAATCAAAATCGTAACACACAGCATGGTCATAGTAACCGCCACACCATAAGCACTGGCCAGATTACTGCTGCTTTCAAATAAAATAATTAAAATAAAAACTGAAATGTAAAGTACCCAATTAATAAAAGGCACATAGATTTGCCCCTGCTCGACATCAGAGGTGTGAATCACACTTAAACGCGGTAAATAACGCAATTGAATGGCCTGATTGACCATTGAAAATACGCCAGTAATCACCGCTTGCGATGCAATTACCGCAGCAGCTGTAGCCAAACCAATCATCGGGTATAAAGCCCATTCGGGTACCAATAAATAGAATGGATTTGAAACCGCTGCTGGATCACGCAGTAACAATGCACCTTGACCTGCATAATTAAGTAATAAACACGGGCAAACGATAATAAACCATGCCAACCGAATAGGCAGACGACCAAAATGCCCCATATCGGCATATAGTGCTTCGCCACCAGTCATGGTTAAAACCACAGAACCCATCGCAATAAAGGCAATAAAAGGTTGGTGAATCGCAAACTCAATGGCCCATAAAGGATTTACGAACAATAGAATATGCGGTGTCTGAATAATGCTCCATAGCCCCAATAAGCCAATAGAAATAAACCAGACGAGTGTGATTGGACCAAAAAATTTCCCCATGGTCGCCGTACCATGTCGCTGTACCACAAAGAGTGCAGTCAAAATTCCTAGACCAATCGGCATCAGCCATTTATCAAATGCAGGCGTGGCAATGCTCAAACCTTCAATCGCAGAAAGTACTGAAATTGCGGGGGTAATGATACCATCTCCAAAAAATAGCGAAGCCCCGACAAAACCCAAAGCAATGAGACACATTTTCTGATTTGGAGTGAGTTCTTTTATTCTCAGTAATAATGCCAAAAGCGACATGATACCGCCTTCGCCATTATTGTCTGCACGCATCACAATGGTGACGTATTTAAAACTAATGGATAAGGTGATACACCAAAAAATCAGGGAGAGAATACCAAATACTGTCGCTTCGGAAATCGTGACATGCGCACTGGTAAAGGTTTGTGCAAATGCATAGAGTGGACTGGTTCCAATATCACCAAATACCACGCCTAACGCTGCTAGCGTAATCGCGGGCAATGCGGCTTTTTTTGCAGGACTTTGCATACTCAATCTTCAATATTTGAACAGTATTTTTGCGCCATATTAACATTAAGTTATTTTTTTTTCTGCAAATCAATTGTTTTAAGCTTGGCAGCATGTCTTTTTTTAGCTATTATCGCTCGCCTTGGTGAGGTGTCCGAGTGGCTGAAGGAGCACGCCTGGAAAGTGTGTATACGTTTACGCGTATCGAGGGTTCGAATCCCTCTCTCACCGCCAAGATTTTGTTTTAAAAATACCGAAGCATACCTAAAAGGCTTAAATCACAATGGTTTAAGCCTTTTTTAATGTTCTTTTAAATCCTTGGCTATCCTTGTACTCCTGAAACATCATGGGGGACAAGTGGGGGATGATTTGGTTATACTATAAATCGTCCCCCAAATTCCAAAGAAATAGCTAAAAATGCTGACAGATGCTCACGTTAGAAAAATAAAACCGCTTGAAAAGAAAAAGCGTTATGCCGATGAAAAAGGGCTGTACCTTGAGGTCACGCCTTCAGGTGGAAGGTTCTGGCGATTAAAGTATCGCTTCAATGGTCGTGAAAGTACTTTAACTATTGGAAGCTATCCTGAAATCTCATTAGCTCAAGCTCGTCGCACCCGTGATGAAGCTCGTATTCAGCTTTATAAAAATATTGACCCTAATGCCATAAAGAATGACCGCCTTCAGCAAACTGATGAAAGTAAGCTATTCAAAGTCCTTGCGATGGAGTGGATGAAGGATCGTAAAGCCGTTATTAAAGAAGCAACTTATCTACGTGATTTATCTGTTTTCGAAAAAGATATATTCCCTGCATTGGGTAACATGCCCATTGATCAGATCAAAGGGAAAGATGTACTGGCATGTGCTAAAAAAATTGAAGCACGTGGTGCGCAAGAAATGGCTAAACGCTCCATTCCTTTAGCTGGGCGTATTTTCCGTTTTGCGATTCGTAAAGGATTGATTGAGAATGATCCAACACCTCACCTTCACGAAGCCTTAAAGCCTCGTAAAGTGAAGCATATGGCTCGATTGGATATTTCGGAGTTTCCTCCTTTTCTTGAACGCATGGATCGTTACCATGGTAATCCAGTGATCAAAACTGCACTTCAGTTGATGACTCTCACTTTTGTACGGACTGCTGAACTCAGAATGATGGAATGGAGTGAAATCGATTTTGAGAACAGGATATGGCGTATACCAGCCGAAAGAATGAAAATGGCTTTGCCTCATCTCGTTCCACTATCTAGGCAAGCAATTGAACTACTAGAGAGTTTATTACCGCTTACAGGCAGAAAGCAGTATGTTTTTTATAATCACAGCACAGCTAATCCCATGAGTAGTAATGCAATTTTGTGCGCGATCCGTACGATGGGCTATAACGGCAAAATGACTGGACATGGTTTCCGTGGGCTTGCTTCTACAACATTACATGAGCAAGGCTATATGCATGATGCAATTGAAATTCAGTTAGCACATAGGGTTGGTAATGCCGTATCACAGGCATATAACCATGCTCAGCATTTAGAGTATCGAACGAAGATGATGCAGGAGTGGTCTGATTTTATTGATAGTTTACGTAATAAAATTGTGCCGTTTCCTAAACATAAAACAGCTTAAGTTAATGAGTGATTAGGCTAATAGTTGAATATTCTAATTTATATCTTGGCTTCGAAGTGATAGGTCTATCTGGAGCCACTATCACAAGATTTAGGCAATCCTTTTGAAATATTGCTCGATACATAAACCTAAAAATTACCCCCCATTGACACCAAGCCATATTCATCTTGACCCATAGCTCAAATTATATACACCACACTGCAAAAACATAAAAATTAGATATGACAACTAGCATGAGAGTAAGCAATTTCGCTTTTATAGTTTCAAAAGAGAAAACTACCTGATTCAATACAAATCCATAATTTCTAAGCAAATACTGATTAATAGTCATCATTTTTAGTAAGTAGTTAATGCAAAATAAATTTATATAATACACTTCCATCTAGTGGATCTACCTTACTGTTCGTATTAAAATAGACTTCCATAGACTGCTACGAGTAATATGATCATGGATGGAAATTGGTTCGAATTTGTTGCTATGCAGGGCATTCAAGCTCGACAAGCTTTTTATGTCATTATGGTTCCATTACAAGTCGTACCAAAATTTTTCAAATTTAATGATGAATCACTTCCTCCTCAGTTAAGAGCCCAACGTACTTTAAATAAAAATCGTATTCCTCAACTTACAAAATATATTTTAGATAATCCTAACGAATATCTCCTTTCATCTTTGTGTGCATGTGTAGATGGCGAGGTTAACTTTGAACCAAGTGAAATTTCTCAAAGTATCGGTCGCCTTAAGATTTCCATGGATGCAACTGTTCTTATTAATGATGGGCAACATCGTAGGGCAGCTATACAACAAGCTGTCAAACAAAGTAAATATTTGGGAAATGAAACAATCTCTGTGGTCATATATGCAGACCAAGGTCTACAGCGCTCGCAACAAATGTTTGCTGACTTAAACATGCATGCTGTTAAACCAGCACAGTCAATTAAACTTCTATATAATCATAGGGATGAGCAATCTTACATCACAAAAGCTGTTATTGAACAAGTTCCCTTATTTAAAGAATTTACTGATTTTGAAAAAACTAGCCTTTCAAATCGTACAACTAAACTCTTTACCTTTAGTTCATTACATCAAGCCACTAAAGATTTATTAAGCCATCAATCCCATAAAACGCCTGAAGAAAAAATCTATCTTGCTCAATCCTATTGGAACGAAATTATTCAATATATTCCTGGTTGGTTAGACCTTTTAGATAAAAGAGTTTCTGCATGTCATCTTAGAAATGAATATGTTCATTCACACGGCATTACGATTCAAGCATTTGCAAGGTTAGGAAACATTTTATTAACTCAATACTGTCATGAATGGAAAAATGTATTACCTAAACTCACATCAATTAATTGGTCACGTCATAACCAAAAAACTTGGACTGGTCGAATGCTTAATGCAGGAAAAATCACGAAGTCTAAAAATACGATTATACTAGTGACCAACTACCTTCAAAATATTTTAGCGATTCCCCTAGCACCTGAAGCACAAGAAATTGAAAATCAATTTCTTGAGTCAATACTTGCTAGTCAGAAAGCAGCTGAGGAAATGATTTAATGAGTTTTTTTGAAAATAACACACTCAACGACATATATGAGTCGATTCAGGAAGTTTATCTTTCTGATAACCGACCATGGGTAGTGGGTTATTCAGGTGGTAAGGATTCAACCTGCGCTTTGCAATTGGTTTGGAATGCTTTAGCAAAACTACCGCCAGAGAAAAGACAAAAATCAGTGTATGTTATCAGCTCCGATACACTTGTTGAAACGCCAATTATCGTTCGCTATATAGATAAAAATTTAGAGAACATTCAGAAAAAGTCTGATGAACAAGGTATGCCCTTTATTGTTCAAAAAGTCAGCCCTCGTGTCGAGCGTTCATTTTGGGTAAACCTAATTGGTCGTGGTTATCCTGCACCGAGTAATAAATTCAGATGGTGTACTGAACGTCTTAAAATCGAACCTGCTAATGATTTTATTACACAACGTGTTGCAGAGTTTGGTGAAGTTGTTGTGGTATTAGGTGTACGCTCGTCAGAAAGTGCAACACGTGCACAAGTTATTGCAATGCACAAGATTAAAGGCACTAAACTCGCTAGACATTCATCTTTATTAAATGCTTTTGTATTTGCCCCAATTGAAGCATTTACTACAGATGATGTATGGAACTATCTATTACAGAACAAATCACCATGGAATAACGATAACCGTGAATTGGTGACAATGTATCGAAATGCCCAAGCTGGTGAATGTCCATTAGTTGTAGATAAAACAACACCAAGCTGTGGAAATTCACGTTTTGGCTGTTGGGTATGTACCGTCGTCCAACAAGACAAATCTATGGAAGCTATGGTTGAATCTGGTGAAGAATGGCTAGAACCTTTACTTGAATACCGTGATTTGCTGTCATCAACTCAGGATCCTGAGAAAAAGTTCAATTATCGAGAGTTTAAACGCCGTAATGGCCAAGTTGCCTTTAACCATGCAAATGGCAAACTTGTACCTGGGCCCTATAAACTTGAATTCAGAAAAGTGCTTCTAAGAAAACTTTTAGAAGTTCAAAAAGTAGTTCGAGCAGAAGCTCCTATTGGCGAAGCTCCGATACTCATTCACCCTGAAGAACTCCATGAAATTCGTAGAATATGGCGTTCAGAAAGTGGTGATTGGGCTGACTCTGTTCCACAAATCGTTAAAGAAACTTTAGATATTGAACTAGCTTGGCAGATAGAGGATAGTGTCTTATACAATACCCAAGACTTTGCACTACTTGATACTATTTGTAAGGAACATGAAATCCCAACGGAACTCATGGTGAAATTAATAGGCGTAGAAAAAGCATCTCATGGTCTTAAAAGACGTCACAATATTCACAACCAATTAAGCAAAGTACTCAATGAAGAATGGCGTGATTTAGCAAGTATTCTAGCTGCTCGTAATTCCCAGCAAGACATTAATGAAATTATTGAAGTAGATGATGATGAATCCTCATTTACTGAAGAAGTTTCGTCGGGACAGTTAGATTTATTAAATAATGTTGGAGCTAAGCCATGATTATTAAATCATTAATACTTGATAATATTGGTTTATATGGTCAGCGCACAGAGTTTTTACTTGAGCCAAAGAAATCATCAACCTCAACTAATCAACCTATTATCTTAATTGGAGGGCGAAATGGTGCAGGTAAGACAACTTTCTTGGACTCGATCCGTTTGGCTCTTTATGGTAGACGTGCACTTGGTTTAGGTATTAGTCAAAAAGAATATTATCAATATCTTATAAGTAAGATAAATCATAACCATCCAGAACGTACATCTAGAGTTGAACTCAATTTTATTTATACGGAAGGAAGTATTCCTGCTGAATTTACGGTATGTCGTTCATGGGCCATTGGTTCAGATAACCAATTTCGAGAAAGTCTAGATTTAAAAAAGAACGGGAAAACTGTTACTTCTGTCCCAGAGCAAGAATGGGAAAACTTTCTATTAGAGTTGATCCCATTTGGTATTTCACAACTTTTCTTTTTTGATGGTGAGAAAATTCAAGATATAGCTGAAGATAATAATGCTATGTTATCAGATGCAATTAAAAATCTGCTCGGAATTGATCTAATTGAAAAACTACGTCTAGATTTGCATTCTTATTTAAATCGCAATAAATTGAATGATGCTAATCAAAATGATATTGAGATTATTACCCAACGTTTAGATCATCTTAAATCTCAAGAAGCAAATTTAAAAAATGAATGTGCTCAACTTAAATTTGAACACCAAGCTTTACTAAAAAATATTGAGCAAAAAAGACTACGATTTGTATCAGAAGGCGGTGCAATCGCATTGAAATACGATCAATTAAAAACAAAACTATCTCAACTGAATAAAGAAATTAATTTATGTAAGCAAGAGCTTACTAACTTAGCAAATAACTTACTTCCATTCATGTTTGCACCTAAACTTATTTCTAAATTCATGACACATTTAGAAGTCTCTTCTGCCGATCAATCTGCAAGTAGGCACCTTATTGAGCAAACATTGGCATCATTCCAAAGCAGCTCAGTTCAAAAGGAAGAATTATGGACAAAAGATCATTGGGAAAACTTGAATCACTTCCTCAAAAATTATTTTAATACACAATCTGAAGTAAGCTCACATATTGCATTTAACGAGCTAACCAAACCTAAACAATCTTTGGCAAAGCTTATTGATTTAGAACAAGAAACCAAGACAAAAGTTCAAACCCTTTATAGTCGTTTTGTACAGCTAAATCAGGACAAAGAGGCAACTGAATTCTCTATTGCACGTGCAGAGAATGCCGAAGATTCAAACGCCTATTTAGATGAATTAATGCAAAAAGAACGTAAATTAGGTGAACTTGATATAATTCTAGAACAAAAAGATGAAGAATATCGGAAACTCAGCTGGGAGATTGTAACGGTAGAGCGCAACCTAAAATCAGCAAACGAAGCTGTTGTTGATTTCGAGCTTCAAAATCATAAAAACTCATTAGCAGCTAAAGGTATTAAAGCACTTATTGATTTTGAAACTGCACTACTTGAACAAAAGATTATTGAGGTTCGTAAAAACTTTGTAGAGATCTTTAACTCTCTTCTACGCAAAAAAAACTTTATTACCGAACTTCATATTGATGTGAAAAATTTCAGTACACGCTTAATTAAAAAAAATGGGCAGTCTATTGAAAAATCAGCGTTATCTGCTGGTGAAAAACAGATTTATGCGATTGCAATGCTATGGGCATTAGCTAAAACCAGTGGTCGCCATTTACCAATGATTGTAGATACTCCATTAGGTCGTTTAGATCGGGAACATCGTGATAATTTAATGAAGCTATATTTTCCTCATGTTAGCCATCAAGTCATTATTCTATCAACTGATACGGAAATTGATGATCAATATGTCAATCAGTTAGATAAGTACATTTCTGAAAGTTACTTATTAGAATACAATCAAGAGTTAGCTTCAACTCAGGTATTATCAGGCTACTTTACTGACTTAAACCGCACCAATAATATGGAGAAGAGAATTGCATTACAGCAAGCTTAAGATTTCATCTGAGGCAACAACTCGCCTCCGTATGCTAAAGCAACGTACCGCTTTAACACCAAACCTACTCTGCCGTATTGCCCTAATGATGTCGTTAGAAGAGGGGCCCTTAGGTAACATCCCTTTACCTAATGAAGATGGTTCTGAATTTAATGCCTATACGCTTACAGGTGAAAATACAGATTTATTCTTATCTCTTTTAAGATATGTTGAAGACAATGCAGATGAACCTTTAGAGAATAAAGTTCTGCTGGATCGGATGCGGGGGCATATTCATAGAGGGGTTGGAGCAATGTCTGTGCGCTACAAATCTTCGGAGAGTTTAATTGCGAATATATAGATTGAAGAAAATAAGTCTAATAGACTTATTTTCTTCAATACGAGTAAAACCTCCCTTAATAATTTATTAATATCTTAAACGCGAACATGCTGTAGAAGCTAATCACTATTATTTTATTATTGGTCAGTTTAGAATATGATCTAATTAGTCTTATAAAAGTATCAGACACATTACATGAATATCCCAACTAAACCATTTAATGGTTTTTTGGAAGGCTTTCAATTCATATGGAGCCAAACTAAAAAACCAATAAGGCATCCAACATTTGTACTATTCTTCTTTCTTGCTATTGTATTTTGTGGCTGCATGGGAGTTTGGTATGAGTGGAGGCATCTTAAGAATGCTGAATATCAGTCTTTATTTAATTCTATTATTTTGCTGACTCCTCCGTTTATTAGTGGAGCCTATTTACAGATTATTCTAACTAAAAATGCACCAACCTTTGTCAAAGGCTTATTAGGTTTTTTCGTATTCACAGCTGCATATATCTTTTATGAATTAATTGGTTCAGCGTTTGAAATAAAAAATTGGAATATTTACTTTCTTACAACTCTTATGACTTTAATAAGTTTGTGGATTACATGGGTTCAATTGTCCTTATGTGAAGATTTATATGATAAACCTGTGGAAAAAGCTGCATTAGGTGGAAAGAATTTAAATAAAGAACTTCCAGGTGAAATGCCCGAAGACTTCGAATTATAATTATAGGTTAATGAATCATGAAATTTCCAATTACCGTTCCTGCTATAAAAATATCTCAACCCATGAGTGATTTTTATGCAATCTCTCTTCCTGCTCACATACTTTTAGATGTTTGCTTTAGTGATATTATGAAAGCAAAAAAAACTGAAACAGGTTATATTCTTGAAGGTGGAACGCAAAGAAATATCGAAAAAGAACGTTTACAAAAAATTGCTGAATATATTGACCGTGAAGACTCAGCATTTCCAAATTCAATTATATTAGCTGCTAATTATCACGAATCTGGCTATACAATTGATGAATACCAAGATGAAAATAATAATTATGAAAATATTGGTTGGTATGTTGAAAAATCAAATAAGCTTGATGATAATTGTAAGCTTTACAACCTAACAATTCCTTCACCTACAAAAATTGCAGCTATTATTGATGGGCAACATCGTTTATTTGGATTTACAAAAGATTACTCTAAAAACTCAGAGCAGCTTAAAATGGATTTACTATGCTCAGTTTATTTAGACTTACCTAAAGGATATCAAGCTGATTTATTTTCTATTATTAATACAACTCAAAAACCTGTAAACAAAAGTTTAAGTTATGAATTATATGGTTATAATATATCAGAAGAGGATTCGAAGAGTTGGACACCAGATAGATTATCGATTTTTTTAACCAGAAAATTAGCATCTTTACCAGAATCACCCTTGTGTGGAAAAATAAAAATTGCAGCTAAGGCTGATGAGGCATTAGCACGATTAAGCCAAGGTGCTGAGTGGCAAGTTTCTACAGCTGTGATCGTAGAAGGCATTATGCGATTAATTTCAACGAATCCAGCAAAAGACTCTAATTATATTATTAAAAACAAATTAAAAGACCGTAATGAATTAATAAATTCTGGAAGAAATGATACTTCACCTTTGCGAAAATATTATGTAAGTAATAATGATAAATTTATTTATACATTAGTACTAAATTATCTTCATGCTTGTGATGAAGTATTCTGGAAAGCACATACCAAGAACTCTTTTATTATCAAAACAGTTGGAATTCAAGCTCTATTTGACATTCTTAGAAAAATTATTCCAGAAAGCCTAGAAGTCAAAAAAATTAGTCAGGAATTTTTTATAAATAAATTATTACCTGCCAAAAATATTCCTTTTGATGACCCTAAATTTATTAATGCTTCAGGATCTGGTAGAAAGCAGATTCGTGATGCTATTGAACTTAAAATTGGACTAAAAAAGCCTGAGTAATTCAGGCTTTTGCTAGTTTATGGAATACACAAGCTAAAGCACATAATGGTGCTAATAAATCAAGATTACTTCGAATAAAAGTTGCTTCTACAAATACGCTATTATCAGCATCATAAAGTTCAGTTACCCTTTTCACTCCACGCTGATGAAGCTCTTTCCCTAATCTGCCTAAATTAGAAAAATACTTAAAATATTCTTCTAACTCATATCCATGCTTAGTTGAATCATACCATTCTCGTAATGTCACAATCTCAGCTGCTTGTTTAGCAATTGAGATTTGTTGCTTTCGTAATTGGATCTCACTTAAATTAGATTCATGATTACTCATTATTTCCCCTTAATAAACTTCCAACTCTTGGCATAACTCCCAAAAAGCTTTATCTTTCATTTTTACTATTTTCTTATACCCATCTATATATAAACTATAATGTTTATCTAGTTTGCGAATAGTTTCCATCAAATGCTCTTGCTCAGACTTATCATCGATATTAAAAATTGATTTAATGTCACCATTAACAATATGCGCTACACGATGGACGACCCATGTCATCATATAGTCTGCATAATTATGCTCTGATGTCTTAAAGTGTGAGATATTTTGTGTTGATAAAATTAGGCCAACACCATACTCTCGCCCTTCTTTCAAAATCTTATGTAAACTTGAAAAGTTCTGGGAAAGAATATTCTGCGCTTCATCAACACAGATCATCTTCGTAATTTGCCTAAAATCCCCGTCTACAATCGGTTTACCCTGCTTTTGCATTTGAACGTAAAATAAATCCAATGTAAGCGCAACAACCAAATTTTTTAATTCCGAAGCATAACCGTCACCCAATTCAATAACAACAACGCCCGTCATCAAATCGTAAAGACTTTTCATTCTTGTTGCATCGGTTTCAAATATTTTTAATTTAGCTAATTTGGAAAGAGCCGCATATAAAGAATCTTCATCTACTTTATCTTGTGCTAAAAATTTATTCCAGACATCATCAATTGTCGGTGCTGGAAGTGACCATGTAGATGGTTCTTCAGCATCAATCCCACAATCTTCATAACAAGATAAAATTAGATTCTCTAATTTAAGCTGCTGCTTAATCCCTAAATTAAAAGCCTTGCCCATTGTTTCGGCAAAACCTGTTGCGGTATGAATTGGCAACATCGGTGAATCGCCAAATAGACTCAGTGGATTGTAAGGCAGTTTAAATAATTTATATTTTTGTGCATTACTTGCCTGAATAAATTTCTCATCCACATAGTCTGATTTATAGTCAAAAATTAGCATACCAATTGACGCTGAATTTACGTTATCAGACTGCTTCTGCACCAGTTGAGTAATTAATGACTTTGTAAATTGTGTTTTACCCGTTCCCATCGTACCAATAATCCCTGTATTGGTATTCATGAACTTAGCTGTATTTGTCGGTTCCCAATATAACTGTTCACGCCTAATGACATTTTCTCCAAAATGGATCTGCAAAGTTCTTGTCGCTTCAGGCTCAGGCTCAGGCTCAGGCTCAGGCTCAGGCTCAGGCTCAGGCTCAGGCTCAGGCTCAGGCTCAGGCTCAGGCTCAGGCTCAGGCTCAGGAATGATAGTCTTAGTATCCAAGATTGTTATGCTATAAGGCTTAATGATTTGTTCCCTATCAAAAAACAATTCTTGTTGATTACTTTCATTTAGATTATTTTGCTCTATATCTTCTTGATGTTGCTCATTATTAAGATTATCTTCTGAATCAATTAACTCATTTGATAATAGTGTTATTTCATTTGAAGTCGTATCACCAGATAAAATATATTCATCTGGTATATGCAATAAAGTTTCACTTCGACAATCATTGAGTAAATTTCTTAATGGTGAAGAAATAAAGTGATTTTGGTAGGGACCAGGCAATGTAACGACTAAAATATTATGAATCAATTCAAAACTTTCATTAAAGAAATTACTATTTTCTACAAAAGCAACCACAAAGCCTTTTGGATAGTCCCGAATATTTGTAATGTCATAATTACCTTGTAACCAACGTGTTCTATTTGCTAATAATTTATCAAAATAATTTTCAGGATAAATTTTATATAGTTGGTATTTTTCCACCTGCATCATGATTTGTCGTACAAATAAACCTCTATATAAATGACCAGCTATATCCTTACGTCCAAACAATTGATTTTCTAAATATTCTTTCAATTTTATGACTTGTTCAATTCCTTTAGGATGCCTTTGTTTTTGTCCTACTTTTACTTCAAGGGGAAGAAGATACATTTGCTGATCTTTAAAACCAACAAATAAAACATCATCAGACATCACTCCAAATGTTTTGCCATTACAATAGGTGCTAAAATCAGACTCACTCATCTTGAGTCCAATATTACCTGAGACACGTACCATCTCCGCCACACTTAAAGGTACCCAGGTAATATCGCTATTGAACAATAGACAATTTACATACTTATATGCAGCAATAATACTTTTCTTTTCGCGCCTACTATTTTCTGGCAGAGTAAGCATTTTAAGTAACCATTCACCATTGAATGCATTAAACTCATCAATATGACCTACCTGACCTTGACTTAAAATTTGGTCATATAGGTCTCGACGTTTCGTCACAGTAATTGCATCATAATGTGCCGAGTTTGTGTAACTATCCGAATAATGGATTAAAACTACATCCTGCTGTGACTTAAAGAAGTCTAGAGTTACCTTTGGATCAATAATTGTTGTCCATAAGCTATTTTCATAAACACTTCCCAACAACTCTTGCAACTCATTAGAAACTTTTAGCGATAAACCACGTGACTCATAAAAATTTTGCTTTTGCCAAGCAGCATAGCTCAAAGCACTATATCGGCTGATAATTTTAAATGATAGGTTTTTTTCAATATCAATTCCTTCTAGTCCTGCACTAGTAAAATATGAATCCCCCTGATGAAAAGAGGTTTCTCCTGCAAGTAATCCATCAGATGCAATACCAGATTTTCCCACACGCAAATTAACTGGAGCCTCTTCAACTTCAGTATCATTTCTAATAAATGTGAGATGAGCATAGTTAAAATTTTCGTCTTCTTCTATCTCAAATTTACTATAAGTAATACGTTGGCGTATAAGATCTATAATCTGATCTGAATTTTGATCATTCAAACTTAACTTTGATAATTCTTTTAACGTTGTATAGCTCGTTGAGTCTGCAACTTCATCAAAATAGGTATTTTCTAATTTTCGATCATAAATCGAGATATGTATTTTAGGTAGACTTTCAGGTTTGAACTTAAACCTTTCTATTAAATCCACGATACCTAAAAACAACTCTTTATTTGAGCCATTATGAATAGAGTTAATTAAGAGCGTATCTCTTTCGCCTTGTTTGAATATAACTTTGAAAGCCTCTAAAAACTCAAGAGTTTTTTGTTTAACCAAAGGTTGTATATAACTTAACTCTGTTTGCTTTTGAGGTACCAATTTAATCCACAATGGATGCTCAGTGATCGCCTGACTATATGTAAATCGATGTTTAGGATGCCAATTAAATGGAAGTAATCCCTGTGCATTAAGACGACGGATTGTGGTGAGATGGATATCTTTAAAAGCATGATTTTTATCAGCTTTACACATATATACTAACTTAAGAAAGTAAGCTAAATTCAATGGATGTAATGGTGTGATGTATTCTTCACCATTCAACTCACCAAAACCAAGATTAACTAACAAAATCTCATCAGCATAAAGCATTTTTGTCGTTTGAATATTATTAATGTGTTTTATATATATATTTACTACATTCTCAACTAATTGACAGAATTGTTCTCCCCATGACACCAAACTCACTAAGGTTTTTTTATTTTTTAGATAAGAATATAATTCAGCATAAGCATTTGCCAAATCAGGATAAACTTTTTGCAAATCATCAATTGTTATCTCTGATCTTGTTGACAAAATACTTGATAAAATATTATTTTCTAATAAATAATTTTCTAGATTAAGTAACTTTTTATACTCAAACCTAGTCTTATATTCACGCCCCATAAAAGCAATACATGATTTCTCAACATTATAGATGCTATAAACATCATCATTAAAAAAATTTGAATAAAACTCTTGATTAAAAAATAATGGCAAAGTTAAAGAAGTTGTAGAAGAAACTCCTTGTACTTCAAACTTCAGCGTACTATCTTC
Source organism: Acinetobacter ursingii DSM 16037 = CIP 107286 (assembly GCF_000368825.1). Classification (GTDB taxonomy): domain Bacteria; phylum Pseudomonadota; class Gammaproteobacteria; order Pseudomonadales; family Moraxellaceae; genus Acinetobacter; species Acinetobacter ursingii. The sequence goes on from NZ_KB849717.1 coordinate 1,440,741, forward strand.
ACCCTTTAGAATGAAAGTAACTACTTCTTCTGTATTTAACAAGTCCTCAAAATTAATAATACTAAATGCTTCTAAATCAATATATTCATCACACTTTTCCAAAGTATATACTTTGCTTATTTTCTCATTAAATTTAAATTCTTTCTCATCTGTCTGTAAGATCACAGTCTCACTTTTTGAATTTAATAGATATTTAGTTGAAAAAGCCTCTATTGGAAATATATTTTCAGGCAATAATAGAATTTTAAATTTAAAACATTCTTTTGGTTTAGCTCTTTTAATATTAATATCCAAGAACTTAGGTATCCCTTCAAAAGTGGCTCCTAATTCTAAAACAGTTCTTTTACTTGAACGATTATTAATTCTTGATGTTAATTCTCTTTTTGCTTTCCCTATTTTTTTTATATCATTTTCAACCAACTGGCCATTTTCAAAAACTAAATTTAAATCAACCACTCTGTTTTCAGATGGAACTTCAATAATTAAATAATGCTCACGACTGGCTGATGTATTTTTTTTTGAAATATCACCTTTAACTCGAGCATATAACTTTCCTACATTATTTTTATAATCTAAAAATGTAATCAACTGTGAAGAGTTTTTTTCTTGTTCTTGTTGACATGCCCCAAAATCTAATTTGGCTTTCCAACTTTGTAAATTAGTTTCATCAAAATTATCAGCTATAAACTTTTCACTAAAATCTAAATCAATTAGCTTCTCTTTATATTCAGTTGGAAATTGTTCAACAATATATTCAATTTCATCTCTAAGCTTTTTATTTTGACTTAAGCGCTTATCTATTTGATGAGGATCTGCTTGAACCCAATTCTGTATACCCTCATCATTAAGATAGCCAAGTTCATGAAATTCAATTTTTCCATCTTGCACTGCATCGAAGAGTTCTCGAAAACCGAACATTGTTGCGCCATCGGAGCAGATTAATTCAAATTGGTGATTCAATAATTGTTTGGACAATTGGTTATCTTTATTAATAAAACTATCATCTATAAATTGTATTAAAGCTTCATGAATTGCTTTTGGACTCCAAACATTTCCTAATACACTTAAATCTTTAGAAGAGTTGTTTAAAGTATCTAAAGATGAATTATGAATAATAAGTAACACACTATCTTTAAAGTGGTCTTTTTGACCTGATACTAGATCTCTAATTGTTGAGATGAAATTTTCCGTGTATCCGTCTATGGATCCTAAAGAAGGATCCTTTTGCAGTATAGGAATCACTTTAAAACTGTCTATAGCAAAATAAAAAAACTCATGGCTTGGCAATACTTCATCATGATAAAAAAAAGAGAATATAGATTTTCTTTTGAATGCATTAAAAAGTGCTAAACTATTTTCATGATTTGGTGACCGAAATTTAAGTTTATTATCAGTAGTACTTAAATGATCTTTTGCCCAACCACAAAATAATTCAACTAAAAAATCTTCATATTGTTTTTTTGACATAGATTGCATCCCCACTATCACTCATTTTTTCGATGTTACCTAATCTTTCATAAAATAGAACCAAAGCTTTATGGCTTTCTCGATCAAAAAAGATTCCTCTTTTTTCAAATCCTTTAATCAACTCATAAAGCCTTAACTGCTCATTTTCACCGATCACGAGATTAGTCAGCAATAATAAATATTCTTGATTTAAAACGAATAGATTTCCTGCACGACCTCGAGCCTTAATAAATGGCTTTAAAATAATATTTTTAATATCTTTAACTACATTATCATTCCTACCAGCACGTTCGGAACTATTCTCAGTTTTAGAAAACTGGGCCTTGAACAATCTTTCTAACTCTTTTAAAGTCTCTAGATGTGTACTTAATTTTTCTGTTTTTAACGTTAACTTACGTTCTAATGCAAAATCTTCGCAATATTTGTTAAGTTCATCTAAATCAACATCATTAATTTTCTCAAAAAATTTCCATAACGGTTGTTTATCTTTTAAAGCACTTTGTAAACTCTCAGTCATAGCAAGAACAGGGAAAATTGAACTTAATTCTTTCTCAACAGCCTTATAGCCTCTTTGAATTAATAAATTACGTTCTTGACTTGCTTTCTCAAAATCTAGAATAAAGTAACACTGTAAAAGATGCTGATCTTTAAAACTTTGCCAACTATTAATAGTTAATGATAATTGTATTGTATAAATACATATATATATTTGTATAAATAATTGAATATTTTCAATAAAATATTTAGGATACTTAATTAAAAATTCTAAATCGTTAGAAAAAATTTCAGCTAAGCTAGGCAAGTAATTTACGAATAAAGTTTCATTTGAAACTTTTGTTTCAAACTTTTTATCAAAATTTTTTGTAATAATCTTTTCTAGAAAATTTAATTGTTCGGAATAATTTTGATATATCTTTCCTGCTTTAAGAAGTGTTTTAATTAAGCCTAAAAATCTTTTTTCAACATTTGCACTATCAATTTTATCTACAATAGAATAAATACATAGTTTAGGGGAGATCAGAACAAGATTTCTCTCATCAAAATAAATTTTTTTAAGATGATCCCATGCTCTTGGATCATCTAATGCTTGAACAAAACTTGAACGGCAATAGTTTTCAAAATCATTTAATTTTTGCTCTACTTTAGATGAACTTGAAATATCTAGACCGTAAATCTCACAAATAAATAAATTGGTTAAAATTTCCCAATCAAATCCTTTGCTCTCACCACGTGTACCCACAGGATAGAAAGATCCCATAATATTTTTTTTGGCTACTTTTAATTTCAAATCCAAATTCATTTAATACCTGCCACTTCAATTTCGTCATCTTCCAAAGTTAAACGAAAGAATTGCTCACTTGTCTTGACTGTAATTTGATTCGATTTATTAGCTAAGACTAATAATTGATTCACAATTTTATTTAAGATAACCACTACACTGCGATCATTTTTACTTGGTCTATACCCTGACTTTAACTTTAGAATCAGATCAAATAGACTAATATCAACAGGAATACTTATATTTTCATGATCTTTAATTTTCAAGAAAGTTTTGAATTTTACACATGGTTGTTGACTAGAATATTTTTCAATCGCAGCAAAGTTAGGTGTAATTTTGAGAATTGAAATAATCTGATTGTGCCCATATTCAGAAATTAAGTATTGATCTTCTTCCAAATATGGAGCTTTTTTATTAATATAATTTCTGATAGCAAAAACTAAATCTCGAGAGTAAAAACTTTTAAGTATTGGCTTAGAGATGGAGGGGTCATAATATTGATGATGACGATAAAATTCCAAATAATTTAATAAAAGATCTTCAATAAAATCCTCTTTAAAATCTTGCTGATAGCCATTTCCAAAATCAGAAAATTTCAACAAATAAAACAGTCGAATATATGACATTGCATTATTTAAATTTTCTATTTTTAAAAAATCTTTTAAATACTCCTTAAATTCTTTAAATTTCTCACTTGTAGTACTTAATTCAAACGAAAGAATAAATCGATCAATATTTTTCGTTCTTAAAAGTGTCGGATCAAACTCTTTTATTTTTTCTAATAATTCATTATCACCTTGATTAAATAAATTATCAAATAAATATCCTTTACCACATATAAGCTCATGTATTAGATCTAGAAAGTTACGTGCTGTGATAAATTGATTATTAAACAACCTAATCTTAAAAAGCAACTCTATAATTACTTTTTGAACATCTTTATCACATAATAGCTTATAATTGATTAGCTTTTGAACTTGTTCACTTGAGTTATTTTCACTATTTTCTTGCAAAATATAACTTTTATATAAATATGAATTAGGATTCGTTATCTTAGTTAGTAACTGACTGACAAAATCAGCTTCATAACCCTCACGAGTAATTCTAAATTTTGGATAGTCTTCAAAATTTATAAATTCAAAATTTTCAAGACTTTTCCCATTTCTTAAATATTCTTTTAAAATTCTTTTAATATGTTGAGATTCTGCTTCTTCAGCATAATTCCCTAGCATACCTATGTTAATTCCAATGACCAATGAATAATTACTATTTTCAAATTCTTTAAATAAGTTGTTCAAAGTATCTACGGCAGAGTGATGAGGAGCAAAACTATGTGTAGCATCTAAATGAAATTTTAAATATGATTCTGAAAATCTTTTCTTTGCTCTAATTAATAGCTCAGATTTGCCATCTCCACTACTCCCACACAAAAATATGACTTTTCTTGAGTGTTCTGAAAGATTTTCTAAAACATCAAAAAATCTATGCTCTATCGGCATTTCTACATATAGATCTTCTTTTATACTAACTAAATAAGAGTCTAAGTCATTTTCTGTGGAAACAGCATAAGATGATGATTTAGACAATATACTTACAGCATCCGTAAAAAGCATGATTCTCTTCTATAAAAATATTAATATAAAACAATATCTTAAACAATAACATAAAACTATATTGTGCACTAGTGATACATTAGTCAGATAAGAAATTTTCTTATATTAATCTATTGGAATATTACAAAAAAAGAAAGCTCTATGGCTTTCTTTTTCTTAATACTTTTAAGATTTCTCCATAGACTTTGATTGCGAAACTTACACAATTATTTGAAGGTATATCTTTAGGAATCTCAACAATAAAATACTCTTTAGTAGAAGTTAAGCTTTTTAATACTAGGCAATTAGAATCTAAGAAAAATATTAATTTCAAATCATCATTACTACATAGACAATTGTGTTCAAATTTGAATCCGTGATTCTTAACTAAGTAACTTTCTACAAATATTTTTATAACTTCGAAATTCTGATTTGCTTTACTAGTCATTTTATATGACTCGTCATTAAGCCCACCCCCATCTTTAGTTCTTGATCTGATAATATTTTTTCGAGCTCTTTTTGTGCTTTTTGATTTTGATTAAGGCACTCAACAATTTTTTGATTTTTCAAAAGTTTTGGTGCACTCGCAATAATTCCCTCACTATATGGAATCTGCGAATCACGCCCTCCAAAAAATGTACCAACTCCCTTACTAAAACTATTTAGCCCACGTCCCATGTCAGCTAAGAAATTCGTATCTTCAGGACGAGTTGCAATAACGTCTTCTGGTAAAAGGGCTGTTATAGCACGATTGAGTAGATTCCCTTGTAATGCTCTATCTTTCGCATCGTCTATAGAGCAAAGTAAATATACAGCATATTGCAAATCACCAAACTCTCCTTTTTCCTGATTATAGATAACATTCTTCCGCATTATTAAGCATTCAAGATAATCAAAATATAATGTTTCTTGATAAGGACAATGCTCAAAATAGTACTCAAACTTTTCTATAGCGCTAGTATAGATTTCACTGCGTTTGTACACTATCGCCTGTGCTTTAATGACAGCATTGCTAGGCTCACGCTCAAATAAAATTTTTAAGATCTCTCGACTAATCTGTAAATGTTCACTTTTTTCAATCTTCGATAAATACCGACTGACTAATTCAGAAATATTCATCGACGCTTGATGCTTGAGTTTGAATAAAATACATTGCTCTAACCAAGCATAATTTTTTGCATGCCCTTGATAGTGAGGGATAAATACTGTTTCAATCAATTCAACCAATTCTAAAGAAACGCCAATTTCCTCAAAAGAATTGATAGAGAATTCCCATTTTTGTGGAATAGTCACACTAAATAAACGAGAGAAAAACCCCGAATTAAGATCAGCTTTTTCTTGAGTAACTAACATCAACATATCTTCTGGAGTAAGTGTATGTTTTTGAGTTTTAATTCTATCTAGTCGTACTTTAAGTAATTTAAAATTCATATATACCCCTAATTTTTTGAATTTTCAGATAATTTACTATTTTAGACATCAGAATTATATTACTTAAAATTGAAAAAGTACTAGTGTATTAAAAATAATAAAACTATTGATTTATTTATATATTTTCATAACCTCGATTGACTAAACTCACCCTTAATTTTATCATTCAACTGCTGACCTACATCGTCAGTCGGTTTTGACAGACCGCTTACCCAAAGCACACTAAAAAGTTTATCTTTTTGGTGGGCGACCCTGCGTGCCCCCTCTGCGGCGGAACGGGAGGGGGACACCTTCGGGTGTGCTGATCTTTTTGGGTATCAGTCTGTCAACCCTCTTTCGTTTCGCCACCATTATTTGACAGTAATGCGGTGAAGCTTCTTTTATACCCAAAGGAGTCATACCCATGACTAAGTTTTTCCTATCTATATTGTTCTCCCTGAAACGATTTTATATTCCTCTGTTGCATTAACAGCATTCATAAATTTTTGCTTATTTGACTGATCTAAACGCTATCTAGCCTTGGAATGCTTTGTCGCATCTACACTTTAGTCAATTCAGCAAAATTTATTACACATCAAATAACACAATAAAAATTAGGGGAAATGATGAAAACGCTTACTTCGCTTGTACTCATCTCACTTGTCATGATGACAGCAGGCTGTGCCAGTAAAACAGAACGTCAGTTTATCAGTGGTTGTAAAACAGGTGGCATTGATGGCAATACCTGTTCATGTATTTACGACAAACTTGAAAATAAATATGGAGAAGATGGACTTAAAGAAAATCTCTACACCTTGCAGCAAACTGAATCCTTCCAAAGAGATATGGTCAATATTTCCTATCAGTGCATGAAGGAATAACCATGAGAACACTTGCTGGCATCATCTGCATCATTGCAGTGATTTGCTTTTTAGGTTTGCCATTTATTGGCTTCATGATCGTGATGGGACTATTTATCGCATTAGCAAAATTTGCAACTGGGGGAAAGTAAATGAATTCAAATATTAAATCATGGATGATCAGTGGCTACTTAGTGATTGGTTTTTTCTTTGCCATCTATCAACACTTTTGGGGGCAATACAACTATAAGCCATTTACCTATAATTTAGGGCAAGGTTTGGTTTGGCCTGCGGTAATGTTTCCAACAGTGGGAAAAATCGTTGGTGGAATTTTAATTCTATGTTTGGTCGGATTTCTGACCATGCGCTCTAAGTAAGTGAGAGTCAAGCCATGAAAAAATTACTGTCCACTGTAGCACTGTCAACTTTACTGATTGCATGTAGTCAGAACAATCAGCCAGCTCAGAAAAGTACGAAAGATCAAACATCCAGTTCACCCGTCCAGACAGAGCAATCCAAATATGCTCCATATAGCAAGGATGAAGTCGAAGCCAAAGTACAAGCCTTAACTCAGATTATAGAAAATGATACCGAGTATCTGCCTGCGGCAGTTAAAGAAGCGCAGTCATTTCTTGAGAGTTGGGATAAACATCCTGAAGCACTCAAATCCATGATGGAGTCTGATCTTGATCCAAACAGTCCTGATTACAGCAATCATATTCCTATGGAAACGGAACAACCTGCATTATCTGTTCGAGCTCAAATTACCAGTCGGGAATCTCAATCTGCCTTCAATGTACAAGGAGCGATCGAATATATTTTAGAAATTCAGTCAACCAACGATCAACCTTTTGTCTTACAAGGTATGAGTATTAATCGTGGTCGTTGTGGTTATTACACCGCAGATTTCCATAGCAAGATGCCTGTACAAATGAGTTATAGCTCAACGGTATCGTACTTGTTGAAGTGTCGTGGTGATCAAGTCCTTGAAGCTGAATTGACAACCGATCAAGGCAATGTGAGTTTGTCTTTTTAATGTCAGGCTATAAAATAGAGAGAACACGGTTAATGTTGGTGTTCTCTCTTCTGAATAATATTACTTACGTTCACAAAAATTATAATCTACTGATTTTTCTGAAATTTTAAGAAAATCCACTACATGAGATTTATCTTGAACGGAATTTTCTTGTTTTAATATTTGGGGTAATTGATGTAACTTTTTTCTTCTCTCAAGATTCTTTCTAATTGACTCATGCTTTAGAGATAAACGTATCTCACTGTTGGTTAATTTTATTTCTACACCTTCCAGCCCCTCTTTGTAGGACGGATGCTCAAACTTATAACCACTATCTGCTATTTTATTAAGCTCAGTAGTCAAAGCCGTATATAAAAATTTGTTAAAACCATTTGGTTCAGATAGCCCATTTTTACAATATTCATCTTTTTTAAACATACAAAAATATTCGAGTATTAATGTCTCATATGCAACTAATGTAGACTTTTCTTTCAGATGTGCATTTTTTTTAGAAGTTAATTTTTTTGATAAAAATTCAAGAATTTCTTCCAGTTCTTCAATATTTTTCCAAATTTTTGATGTTAGGTTTTTATTCAATAGTAAGTACAGAGCATAATAATTTGAAAAAAATATTTCATGGAATGAAGAGTCCTTACCTATAGGAATTTGAAAATGTAAAAGTCCTTCCTGCATTTCCACAATTTTATTTTCACTATCTCGCCCAACCAAGTTACTCCAAGATAGATGGTTTAATGGTTGCAGTAATACTGAACTAGCACCACGTTTCAATGTATCTATTGGAGTGAGAAAATTAACTAAAGCATAGTAACCTTCGAAATTTTCCTCCCTATAAGATAGAGTCTGCAATCCCATAAAAAACTCTAAATACATAGGAATTATATATTTATCTAAATCTAACTGAGTGCGATAGCTCAAAGCAGCTAAATCATAGCAACTAGCTAATTGCTGTACTTCTAAATATATAGCATTAAAATCAGCGTTTTTTCGAATTAAAGAAAATACTTCAAAATAAGCTGAATGAAACTCTCTAGTCGAATTGAGATTAAACCAATTATGGATCGGATTCTTAAAATCTTGTCCATATTGAGCATTCCCCCAAAAACAGGCTATCACCTCGCAATTAAAATAATCTTGAGAATTCAGATTTAGGATTTGTTCTACCTTACCCATAGATGGATGTCGGTTTTCCTCAATAGTAGCCCATGATTTTTTTAGAAATAAATTCAGAACGTATTTATTTAACTCTTTCAATGAATTTAATAATTCAGGCTGAGATTTAAGTAGAGAAAAATGATCAAATTCTTGTTCAATAAAGCTTTGAGTGCGTATTAGACATGCTGTCTTAAGCAGTTCTTTTTGCTTCTGATTCATTTTTCCCCATTCGGAATTAGATCCGCTGTTTTTTGTCCGAAGACTTGCTGTTAATTTTGACTTATTCAATCACGGAGTCAAATCTCATGCAATCAGATATATATCCAAGACCAACCATCCTTCGATTCAAAGAAGTAATTGGCTTTACGGGTGTAAGTCGCTCAGTCATATATGAAAAATTAAATAAGAAATCGAAAAGTTACGATCCATCTTTCCCAAAACCTATCAAGCTCAGTTCAAATGCTGTTGGGTGGTTTGAGCATGAATTAGTTCAGTGGCTTGAGCTTAAAGCTAAGCAACGTTTTACCTGCTAACTTTCCAAATCGACTTTCAACTGCGAAAGTCGATATTTCTGAAAAATAGATGAAATGGATTGTCGGAATTATGGTTCTCATATTTTTCAATAATTTAGGATTTTATATTTAATTAATAAGTACTAATAATCAATATATTTTATTGATAAATAATACTTTTAATTAGATTTATTATTCATTCAACAACTCTTCTAAAACCTACATCAAATATATCACGATTCATACCAAGGCTATCCATGCCTAGGTAGGGATTCACTTACTTAAAATTTACCTAAAAGAGCATTATATGAACACAGATCTAAATAATTATCCTGATGATAATTATGAAAAATATTCCATACATGAGGTGGATGATAAAAGCATTGTAATAATTGATGATCCAGAAGCATTACAGAAGGATAGAATCATTCAACTCATAAAAAAAACGCACAAAGAGGGAAAGTTTTTAATCTACGTCCTTCATCCCGATAAAAAGCAATCTTACAAAATTAATCACAGGCCTTTACATGATGCATTAAAAAACATTGATCCACGATTTATATATGATGTCACTTACACGAGTGCTGAGACTGACCTATTTCGTAAGATATACGTAGAGTGCTTCCCTGCACATATTGTAAATGATACATCTACAAACTTTTGGCAACTTGCTCACAATGAGCAAATAGCGATCAGCCCAACTCATTACAAGCCTAAAGCTCAAATTTTAAATGAGTTCTACCAACGTCTCTTCAAGGCATTATCGAATGATATAGACTATAAAAAAGCAGTAGAACTACGCAAAGAAAAAAGCTTAAATCAGAACAAGAAGGCTAAAAAGCTTATCCAAAAATTAATTATTAAATTCAGTAAATTACTGGTAATTCGAATTGATTTCTCCATTAATCGAAAATTTAAAATCACACTTGAACTACTGAAAGCATACTTGAGCATTTTCTTAAAAAAACTCCATACGCCAAATGACAAAGTACCACCAATTGTCGGTTTTATCTGGAAATTAGAATATGGAATAAAAAAAGGCTACCACTATCATTTTATTTTTTTTATGGATGGCAATATCTATTGGAATCATTCTTTCTATGCAGACCAACTCTGTAAATTATGGATGAGCATCACTCAGAACAAAGGATATTACTATAACTGCAATAACAAAATGAAATCCTACAAAAAACTTGCGCTTGGGATACTTGTGCATGATGACCATGAAAAAATTGACACATTGCATTCGGTCGTAGATTACTTCACCAAAGCCGATCAGTTCATTATCGAAAAAACACTTAAGAACCATCGTACTTTTGGCTATAGCACTCGCAAGCTTGAAAAAAGCAAAGCTGGAAGGCCTCGTCAGATCAATGCAGGATCAAATTTAGGCTAATTCAGACCATCTAAATAATGCTCTCAGCCATAGAGAGCACCAATACCCATATTTAAAAAAAGTGAGACCATAATGAACATGTTAATGCAACCTACCAATACGACAGAAAGCACCAATCTACCTTATTTTTGTATGGGTGAGTTTAACCTATTCAATATGCAAAGCGTTTCGGAAATCGCTACGAATCCGAGTTATTTGCCTTTCAAAGAAAAATTTAAAAAAATCAGTCGAATCTCTACTCAATACTATGTCAGTAATACTCCGCATACAGATCATGTATTTGAACTACTACTGAGCTTTCAACCAATTAATGTTCAATTACGAGAACACTCACTATTCAAAATCAGTCAAAGTGTAAAGGCTGTGCATCAGGCATATGTAAATTTGGGTTACAATTCAGATGGACCTATTAATCCAATGCTGCTACACAATGAATACTATGTTGAGCAGATAAAACCTGTTGTAGATGCATTCATATATGAATTGAAAAAGCATTCAACCAGTAAAAATGCAATCGCTGATCGTGATAAGCGTATTGCATTAATCAAAGAAATACGTAAAGAAAATGTACCTGTGATGAAAAAGTTATTCAAAACTCATCAACAATTTAATCTAAATCATTTTACTTATGTGTTCCACATGAATGAGCATGAACTGTTTAAAGCAAATAAATCTGTGGAAAATGCTTTGACCCAAAAAATGCGCAGCATCATCAATCATTTTCATGAAAAACATCAATCAGAAATTTTAGCATTATTTTTTTGTATACAACGTGATTTATCTGATAACTATGTCTTAAATGTGTATTGTGCGACAGAGCGAGAATGCCAGCCTCTATCAATGAAAGATTGCATCAGCTTTCGTGATAATGGCACTCTTAATTTTGCACCACTTACGAAGATCACCATGAGTATTTTTGAATTTCAAAGTTCAATGAATATTCAAGGTGTAGACGGTATAAATGAAAAGATATGGAAAGTCATTTTTGGGCAACAAGTTGAAAAATACAAATATACTTATTATGAATCTGAATTCGTATCACCAAAATTCATATACATAGAGTGTGATAGCAAAAATTAACGAGGAAGGGCTTTTACCCTTCTTTTACTTTCCTAGATTCCTAAAACTGTTTGATATGGCTTGAATCCTTCCAATACAACAGCAGCAACTAAGCTATTAAATGGCTCACTATTGCCATACGCCATCCATTGATCCAGAGCCTCATAGTAGGCTAAGCGATTTTCTACAGTAATCACACTCGGTGGATAACCTGCTTTCATCAATTCAAGATTCATCAACAATCGAGATGTACGTCCATTCCCATCCACAAAAGGATGGACACCCACAAAATCAGCATGAACTTTGGCTGCTCGCTCAATTGGATGCAATGTATGAGCTTCCATGTTATACCAATCTATAAATTGAGCCATCTTGTCATTGAGCAATGTGTGATCTGGAGGATTGGTGGTAGCACCTGAGATTAAGACATTTTGCTGACGATATCGTCCTGCATTCTCATCATCAATATTTTTTAAAATCAATTGATGAATATTACGAATTTGCCACTCTGAAAACGGTTCTTGTTTTTTTATAATATCTTCGACATATAAAATTGCATCACGATGGTTGATCGCTTCAAAATGCTCCCTTAACGCTTTCCCACCTACGGTAATTCCTTCTAGAACTACTTTGGTCTCTAATAAAGTTAAAGTGTTACCTTCGATGGCGTTCGAATGATAAGTCCAGCGTAAGATCAAGTCTTCATGTAGATTTTTAACAATTGCAGGTGAAAGAGGTCGATGCTGATCTAATTTAGCTTTTAAATCATCAATGATCTCAAACATGGTTTATCTCTACAGATGCAATCAAATGATCATACATGAAAAAGTCATAGCAATGAAATCTGATAGCTACAGCATCACATTGATGTATAATAAGAATGGTTCTTCAAATGCTAATCTAAATTTTTTATAGGCTGGGGGACGATTGGGGGATCAAATAAAATTAATTATTTTTTATTTAAATATTATCAATTGCTTAACCTTTAAATATGATTCCCTCTCTCGCCAAGTTTACTTTCTATGATATCTCATAGAGTCCTAAAAGCTTAAATCTAAAGGGTTTAAGCTTTTTTTATTGCCTCATGCTTTCCAATTAGCCCTATTGAATCCTCATATAGTTGGGGGTATAACTGGGGGTATAATAAATTACCCCCATTTTTATACCCCCAAATTTCTACGGGAAACGTTGCAATGCTTACAGATGCAAGGATCAGAAAATAAAACCATTAGAAAAGAAGACTAAATATCCAGATGAAAAAGGCTTATATCTAGAAGTTATTCCGGCAGATGGTATGCATTGCCGTATGAAATTTCAAATTCTTGGTAAAGAAATTTTTTTAGTATTGACAAAAGGTAGTAACGATTTCACACGGGTAGTCATGTCTTTTTGGCGTATAAGGACAGGATTTGATTGTCCATATTGATGATACGTCTTGCGTAGCAGCGCTCCTCATGTTTCTTTACAATTGTGGCTGGAAACTACCATCCCGATCACGTGGAGCACTGTGCTCAAACTCCCCATCACCAGTGAGTACTTACTTTTTACTATACACATTATGGGCATTGCCTTTAACACTAAGTTTTACCTTCATGTCCTAAATGTGCAGTCAGTTTGTAAGCGTCCGCTGAACCCCACTTTTTCTAACGCATGTATATGCCGATAGTGTCCACTTAAATTTTAGTGGACACCTATTTATGGATTTAAAGACAGTTACAGACAGTGCACCGACGCTAAAAAAGCCCCGCCGAACCTTCACAGCTGAATTTAAAAATAAGCTTATTCAACAATGCCAGCAGCCAGACACATCTGTGGCCAAGGTTGCAATGCAACATCAGATCAATGCCAATCTACTGCATAAATGGATTCGCCAGTCCGAATCAATGCCCCCTCCATTAAAAAGACCGCCTAGCCCACAGGCCGACTTTCTTCCTGTCATTGCTCACCCGATGCCAGTCAAACAAGAGACATCACCGCCGTCTGTACCAGAGGAGAAAGCTACTGCCTATATCAGGATTCCACTGCATGAGGAACAACATTCCGTAAGACATCAAATGATTGAAATCGAGTGGCCTGTGGAATCAACAACTGAATTGCTATGTCTGCTGCAAGGCTTGATCAAATGATTCGTATTGATGAAATATGGTTGTCTACCCAGCCCATGGATATGCGAGCAGGTACAGATACTGCACTTGCTCAAGTTCTTAAAGCCTTCGGCTGTGTCAAACCGCATTGTGCTTATCTGTTCTGTAATAAACGTGGTCATCGTATGAAAGTATTGGTACATGATGGATTGGGTATTTGGCTCTGTGCAAGGCGGCTGGAACAAGGGAAATTCCACTGGGCTAAGATTCATCAGGGTGAAACAATGAGTATCAGTGTAGAACAATTACAGGCACTGATTCAGGGTTTAGCCTGGCAGAGAATTGGACAATCTCAGGTGGTCAATATGCTCTAAACCAGATAGATCTATTTTGCCATCCTCCAAAGGATCTATTTCCTCCTTGACCTGATCTCAGGCATACTGCGGTCATGAATATATTGCCTAATTTAAGCCAACTGACCCATGAACAATTACTGGAATTTACCCAGCAGTTGGCAGTGCAGAATCGGCAACTTGTAGAAGATAAGCAGCAGCTTGAAGCATCAAAACAACAGTTAGAACAATCTAATCAACACCTAGATGCCAAAGTTCAACATCTTTCCATTCTCACGCAAAAATACGAGCATGAACTTGCTCTGTTTAAACGACATAAATTCGCTCAGAAGAATGAACACTTAACAGCTAAACAAATTAGCCTGTTAGATGAAGCAGTCGAAGAAGACATCGCAGCCGTTGATCTTGAATTGGAACGACTGAATGCGGATCAACCCAACACCCATAAAACCAAGGCAATCAAACCTAAACGTCGAGCACTGCCAGATCATCTCGCCACCATTCGTATAGAGCATGAACCCGCCTCAATAGTATGCACTTGTGGCTGTACTTTGCGTCGTATCGGTGAAGATGTCAGTGAGAAACTGACCTTTAAATCCGCACAGTTTATGAAAGAGCAGCATATCCGTGGCAAATGGGTGTGTGATCAGTGCGAAATCATCAAGCAGGAACCGATGCCTGCTTATGTGATTGATAAAGGCATTGCGAGCCCTGAACTGCTCAGCCATGTACTGGTTTGCAAATATGCGGACCATTTACCTTTATACCGTCAGAGACTGATCTACCAACGAGCTGGCGTAGACTTGGCTCGATCCACTTTAGCTGATTGGGTGGGCCGTTGCGGCGTGGAACTTGAGCCATTGGCAGAAGCTTTAAAACAGATCATATTACAACAACAGGTGATTCATGCAGATGAAACGCCTGTGACCGTGATGCAGATTGCTGAGAAGAAACCGAAGAAAGGTTATGTCTGGGCTTATGCCACCACACAGTACAATTCGATTCAAGCGATCGTGTATGACTTTCAAGCGAGTCGATCAGGTCAACATGCCGAAGATTTCCTTAAAGGCTGGCAAGGTCATCTGGTCTGTGATGATTACAGTGGTTATAAGGCACGTTTTGCCTCAGGTCAGATGATTGAAGTGGGTTGTATGGCGCATGCCCGTCGTAAATTCCATGAGCTGCATGTGACGGGTAAAAGTTTGATTGCTGAGCAAGCGTTATCAATGATTCAACAGCTTTACCGAATTGAAGCAGAATTAAGAGACATTCCAGACTGTACAGCAGAACAACGACGACAGCGAAGGCAACAGGACAGTGAGCCAATCATGCAGCAACTGTATGATTGGCTCAAACAACATCAGCTCAAAGTACCAGCAAGTTCGCCTACGGCAAAAGCGATCAATTACAGTCTAAAACGTTGGTCTGCCTTAAGCCGTTATTTGGATGATGGTCATTTGCCTATATGTAATAACTGGGTGGAAAATCAAATGCGACCATGGGCTTTGGGACGTAAGAACTGGTTATTTGCTGGCTCATTGCGAAGTGGTCAACGGGCAGCCAATATCATGACGTTAATTCAGTCCGCCAAGCTCAATGGTCTTGATCCATATGCTTATTTAACCGATGTTCTTAGAAGGTTACCAACGCATAAAATGAAAGACATTGAAGAGTTGCTGCCGCATAACTGGAAGCCTGCTTGAATTCAAGTGCGGTTCACTGGATGCTTACGTCAGTTTGGCATTTAAGGCTGTTTCTATGGTAAGTTTCTTGAGTGCTTTACTGAATTCATTTAGATCGGCATCCGTTTTTAGGCTTTCGGCAAACTCCGTTACCAATGCCATTAATTGACTATGATCCATTGTGATGTATCCCATCTACCCCTTGTACAGAGTACTAAGATTTGGATATTTACACAGTTTTATTTACAAGCTCCCTAATATCGATCTGCTGCGTCAGCGATAGTATTTCCCTCACCATTGACTTTAATCTCACCTAGCTCTTCAGTACTATAGTTTTAGACCGTGAAAGATAAATTTACGGTTTCCGCTTTACATGAAATTATCATGGGTAGCGTTGCCGTACAAAGTAGCAATTTGAAAGAGATACTCATGATGTTGCCAAAAGTTGTTGTTCTTTTTGGGCCTTATCATATGCATCAAATAGTTCATCTTGCTTAACATCTCGCTTTACGATGTTAGCGGCAGTGTAAAAATGACCCCCTAATGGCATTTAAAAACAGACCCCCTTGGTTAATATAGCGGTCATTTTGGACTGCTCAACATGTTAACTTTGGAGCAAGCAGTGACAATCCAAATACTTCATCAGCAAGGTAAATCTATTAAAGCCATTACTCGTGAACTGGGGGTGTCCAGAAATACTGTGCGTAAATATTTACGGCAAAACACCACACCTCAGTATCAGCGTATACAGCCTAGAATAAGTATCCTTGACCCATATAAACCCTATTTACTCCAACGTGTAAACGCAGCTCATCCTGAATGGATTCCTGCTGTTGTGCTCTACCAGGAAATTTTAAGGTTGGGATATCCAGGAAAGATCAGGATCTTGAGGGAATATCTTGCAACATTAAAACCAGTTGCCAAACCGGAACCGATCATTCGTTTTGAAACCCAACCTGGTCAACAAATGCAGGTGGATTTCACCACGATTCGACGCAACAACACGACTTTGAAAGCCTTTGTCGCAACATTAGGCTATTCCAGAGCGACTTTCGTGAAATTTTATGATCATGAACGTACCAGTGCATGGATCGATGGTCTAGAAAATGCATTTCAGTTCTTTGCAGGAGTACCTCAGGAAATCCTGTTTGATAACGCTAAAACGATCATGATTGAACGGGATGCCTATCAGGAGGGGCAGCATAAATGGAATCCCAAACTGCTCGACTGCGCCAAGAAATACAGCTTTCGTCCTCGCGTATGTAAGCCCTACCGTGCACAGACCAAAGGCAAAGTTGAACGCTTTAATGGATACCTCAAATCAAGCTTTATTGTGCCATTGAAAGCAAGCCTGAAGACTTCGGGTTTACTGTTAGATGTTGATGTCGCCAATGCCCATATTGGCCGGTGGCTGCATGAAACCGCCAATCAGCGGATTCATGCCACCACGCAAGAAAAACCGGCTGTTCGACTGCAACAGGAGCAGCAAAAATTTACGCCATTACCGCAATCAGATACAGGTTCTAGCACTGTACCTGTTGCAGCAGCTCAGCATGTCATGCCCTACGAGAGTTTGCAGCATCCCTTATCTGTATATGACCAGTTGCTGGGAGTTTCCTGATGAATCTGCAATACGACCGTATAGAGCAGCTTTGCCAAAAGCTCAATCTGCCTGCCATCGCATCACAATGGTCACATCATGCACAACAAACATTAGGTCAGGATGGAAGTTATGCCGACTTTGTTGAAGCGATCTTGACGCATGAATATGCTGCCAGGCAACAGCGCAGTCAGCAGGTACTGATGAAACTCTCAGGCCTGCCTCAAGTCAAAACCCTGGAAGACTATGATTTTAATTATGCCCTAGGGGCCCCTAAATCACAGGTGATTGAACTGTTCAATCTGAGCTTTATTGCTAGAGCAGAAAATGTGGTGTTTCTGGGGGCTAGCGGAGTAGGAAAAACGCATTTATCTATGGCATTAGGCTATAAGGCCATCATGAACAACATTAAGATCAAGTTCATTACCGCAGCGGATTTAATGCTGCAACTGAGTACAGCCTATCAGCAAGGTAAACTGAAAACCTATATGCAACGTGCGGTACTGGGACCAAAGTTACTGATTATCGATGAAATTGGTTATTTACCGTTTGGACGTGAAGAAGCGAATCTGTTCTTTAATGTGATTGCCAAGCGTTATGAAAAAGGCAGTACGATATTGACGAGTAACTTACCCTTTAGCCAGTGGTCCAAATCCTTTGCAGATGATGTCACGTTGACCGCTGCGATGTTAGATCGGTTATTGCATCACTGTCATGTGGTACAAATATCGGGTGAGAGTTATCGTTTGAAGGATAAAAAAAGAATAGGGATTCAGCCCCAGGTTGAAACTTAATACGAGATCAAAGGGGTCAATTTTACTTTGCCATTTGTAAGGTAAAAGGGGTCAATTTTAGAATGCCGTTGACAACGATACTACACACCGCTTTTTCCGCGACCAACTTTTCATCTATTTCTTTGCCTTGCTTACTTCTAGGCGATTCATAAATCGTTCTTTGTCTAAAATAACTAAACGGTTCAGCATTACTTATAAAACCATATTTGGAGTCATGCACATAACTTTGGTAAAAATCAACAACATCTTGCGTTGCGTTGTTATTCCAGCTAGAAAACTCCCATTCATCAACACCTAAAAAGAATTCATAGGCTTTTGAAATAGGTGACAAGACTCTATATATATTGAAACCTCCTGACTTACTTGGCGCTGTCAAATCCTTAAGCTTTTGTAGACGACTTATTTCAGTCGCCATATCTGAAGGGCCTATAGGAATTAATTCACGAATTTTGCTTTCACTTCTTACTTGCTGGCTCACAGAAAGGGTATAAGTCCTTGCTAAAGTTCCATAAGCACTGTAATAGACTTTCATTGCCGCAATAATTTGATCCTGAACTTTGCCATTACAGTACATTTGCTGATTTACGGCATTAAATAACCGTTGTGTTTCCTCTTGGATAGCAAATTGTTGTTCAAAAACTTTAGAATGTTTTACTTTAAGCTCATCATAATCATACATTCGTACGCCATAATTTACCGCTTCAGTGAGCATATCCTTTAGAGGAATACGTGCAAAATTATCGTTTACATTCTGGCTACCTGGCGTATAACCCCCTCCCACATCAGAGTGCATACCTGGATAAACAATTTCTTTCCAATTGGCATTGGTAAGATCACCATTTTCTTTATGAATTAAATCAAGTGGAAAGGCGAAGCGTAATTCATTCCCCGCGATATGATGCACACACATTTTGACACGTTCATCAATGACTAGATCCCGACCTTTAAAGGTCAAGTTATTGTTTAAATTAGTCGCAGGTAAACCAAAAGAAGCAACCGTATCAAATATACCTAAAAACTTAAATTCGATTGGGTATTTTCCAGTACCATATGTCAGTCCATCGCAACCTGATTCACATTGCCAGATAAACTGATTAGTAAACGCACGTGCAAGTGCCGCACCTCGTGAGAAGCCAAATGTAGAAATATTTATCTTTTTAATTAAGCGATGCTGGCTTAGACTTTTTTCAACTTCAGCAAAACTGTAAACTTTTTTTTCATTCGCATATTTATCTACATTAAGTTTTGCTTTTTTTGCATTAAAAATTAATACTTGTTTTAAAGCATCATTAAGTTGATCTTCCCCATAATCCAAGCGTCGAGTACCACCCAGACCAATACCTAAACCTAACCCAGTATGATCTTGCAATACAGAAATCGCTCTTTGAAAGATATTTAATTCAGCATTAAAACGTGTCCCGACACCAGATACATAAATAGAATGATTAGGTGATACCAACTGGTTATTTTCAGCTAGCTCAGTTTCTTTTAGTGACTGAGCATTTCGCCATAGTCGTGCTGGATTAGACCATTTCTTTTTATCTTCATCCGCATCTTTATTATTTCCCGTTCCGTCAAAAAAAACTGAAATATGAACCACATCAGTACAGTCTTGTTTTGCCATAGGAGGAGTATTCGAAACATCACTATTTGTTTCTAGAGTTCGCTGAATAATTGATTTCTTAAGCATAATTCACTCTTATTTATTATTGGAATGCGCTCTTTCCCATATTTGTGTACGCCATTTTGCTCCCTTTTTTGTTGGTTCTGGCCAATTATTAGATGTTTTAATCTCAATCGTATCATCAGGATATAAATGCACCGCCAAATATTTCATGCCTTTTAAATCTTCTTTTGTTAATACAACTTGATTTTTTGCTCTATGAATTTTGTCACTATTCGACTCTTCCCACGTTACAATTTGAGGACCCAATTTTACTGGAGAAGTACTCATACCCCCCCCAAAGCCCCCACCTATTTCATGACCATTTAATCTAACCATATAACTAGTATAAGTTGGATCATAATTAAATGAAGTTGTAGCCATGTAGTACGTTGCATTTGGACCAATACCTGCACATCCGGCTGTGCTTAAAGCCAAACTAATGGGTAAAAGTAATATTTTTTTTAGATTCATCTCTAAATTCCTATATATTGATTAATATTCTCAAATCATCTCAGTCATAACTTGAGACATTAAACCATCAATTGTGATCTGCTTATTTCTCATCTTTTCCAATTTTTCTTTGAGTTTTAAATCTGTGTAAAAATTGTCCTGATAAATTAATTTTAAGCAAATAAAATTTAAGATATCTCTTGTACCAGAAAGTTGAAATTCCCTCGCTTCTGGTATGGTTTTTATTACGAACTGATATAAAGCATAATCATCCATTTTTTCTATTAGAAATGAATTATTAAGTTTTAAATAATAGATAAGGTTATCTGGAAAGGATGCTTCTACAAGCATTTCCTCTTGTTCTACATTTAACTTAATTGGGACTTCTATTTGAGGCAACACATCGACCCTTTCATTTAAACCAAAAATTGTTTGTAAAAATCCTAGACGATCCCAATACCACCAACTCTGAATAGGCTCTAATAATGTTTCAACTTGATGTTTAGTCAATATAGGGCCTGATATATATAAAGTTTGATCTTCTTTTCGCCCAACTAATGGCGCTAAAATTATAGGATCCCAAAATGCAAGTATCATTTCCAGCCCACCTTCAAATTGAACCTCTAAAAAATGACGTAAGTGCTCAAATAAATAATCAAAAGATAAAGGGCTAATAAGAATCGTCATTTTAGGAGTACCCGCAATTTTTTGCTGTATCCAATCCCATTCAACTGACGAAAAATCTTTGGGTAATTGTAATAAATGAGGTGATACTGCCTTTGCTTTTTCTCCGCTAGCTTCAATTAATAAGCACTTTTGCCTGAGATGTGCGAGAACTTTAAGAAAAGATTTATCTTGTGCAGCATCTGCGATTGCATAAACATTTAAACCAATCTCATCTAATGGATATCTTTGAAATGTTTTGAATAGAAGCTCAAGAGGTTGATTCAATTGCATTTAGAGGCCATCTCCTTTATTGATAAAAGCGCCTCTTTGTGCTGCTCGCCGTGCTAAACATTCCCAACAAATATTATTTGGAAAAATAGGTAATGTCGGTGATTCTGATGCTCCTTGCGTAAAAATATGCTGTCCTGCTTTCACGGTAAATTGATTCGGTGTAATCACTGTTACACCATTACCATCTATTCTTAGGGCACTATCCTTTGCTTTTAAAGAGGTGGATCAGGAAATTTGAACAACACTTATAAGTGATATTTTGCTCCCCAAATGATGTTATAAACATCAATATATGGAGTATTTTATGGCACGTAGACCAAGAAGAAATCATTCAAATGATTTTAAAGCTAAGGTAGCACTTGCTGCGATTAAAGCAGAAAAAACACTTGCTGAATTGAGTGCTGAATTTGATGTTCATCAAAACCAAATTATCGACTGGAAAAATCAACTGATTTCAGCTTCCTCGCAAGCTTTCGATCAATCAAAAGCTCCAACAGAACCACCCATCGATCTAAAAAAACTACATGCAAAAATCGGTGAGCAGGCATTAGAAATTGATTTTTTAGAAGGTGTGTTGAAGAAACTGGGCCGCTTCAACCACAAAAGTTAATCGATGACTCACTTCAGATTTCAGTATCTAAGCAAGCTCAGCTGCTGAAAGTCTCCCGTGGTTGTTATTACTATCGCCCAAAACCTGTGAGTGCATCAGATCTGAAGCTAATGCGGTGTATGGATGAGTTACATATGCAATACCCTTTTGCAGGTAGCCGTATGATGCGTGATTTGTTGAATCGTCAAGGACATCATATAGGACGACGTCATACACGTACTTTAATGAAGAAAATGGGCATTAATGCGTTATATTGCAAACCAAATTTAAGCCAGGCTAATCAAGCTCACCGCAAATATCCATATCTGCTCAAAGGATTGGCTATTCAGCGCAGTAATCAAGTGTGGTCTACGGATATAACGTATATCCCTATGGCAAAAGGCTTTGTTTATTTATGTGCTGTGATTGATTGGCATAGCCGCAAGGTACTTGCGCATAGAGTATCGATTAGTATGGAGGTTACATTTTGCATAGAAACATTAAATGAAGCTATTGAAAAATATGGTCGACCTGAAATATTTAATACAGACCAAGGCAGTCAGTTTACCAGTGATGCATTTATTGATGTATTGAAATCAAATGGCATTCAAATCAGTATGGATGGTAAAGGTCGATGGGTTGATAATGTGATGGTTGAACGATTATGGCGGAGCGTTAAATATGAAGAGGTGTATCTCAAAGCCTACAGCAATGTTTTGGATGCGAAGAAGCAATTAAACGCATATTTTGAATTTTATAATTTGAAACGACCTCATTCGAGTCTGGACAAAATGACTCCAGATGAGTTTTACTATGACCAGCTACCACAACAAAATAAGGTAGCTTAACTAGAGCAGAGTATCACTTATAAATAAGCTTTTAGTTGTTCAAACATGTGGGACCACCTCTTAATATAATTTCAGTCGGACTATTAATCTCAACCTTTCCTTCCGAAGAAGTAATTTTCACATCTAATCGTGCAGCAGCTTCAAAAACATTATCTTGAGCCTGTATGTCAAATTTTCCTTTAGCTGCATACAGTTTTAAATCTTCTTGGCCAGCAAATAAACTTACTCTTTTCTTTGCATTTAAAACCAAATGCTCATCTGTACTTGCATTAATTGATTGTCCTGCGGCCATAGTCACACTATTTAATGCACTTACGTGAATATCTTTACCTGCTGCTAAAGAAATACTTTCAGGAGAGGCCAAAAACATTAATGCCTCTTTCGTAGCTTTTAAATCCAGCCATTGTGATTCAATGGTCTTGATATACTGATCTATATTTTTAAGGGTATCAGCAGCTTCAGCTTTCTGTTTCACAGCATATTCAGATAATACTTTCATACTTTCTAAGCTCTCAGAAAAATTACTGAGTGCTTCTTTAGATTCTAAATGTGTACTCAATGCACGATCTTGAGTAAAAGTGGAAATATATAAGCCTTTACTTCTTATAGCACCCGCATGATCCGTCCTTAATTCAAACCCCTCTCCACGTCCATCACTTGTCGCACCTTCTTTAGGGTGACTTAAGTTGCCAAGATTCAATTGCGTGGCACCATGACTGCTATGTAATTGAGCACTGATTTGTCCTGTAGTGTCGTCGAAGCGAAGTTGATTGTAGCCTTCTCCTCCGACTTCTTTGGAACGAATACCGCTAAGTTTTTTGGTGTCAGGTAGCTGACCTTTAATATCAAATTTGGTCGGTGATCGTTGAGCTTCATGAATTCGTCCCGTAACAAAAGGACGGTCAATATTGCCGTCAAAGAAGTCAATCACCACGATTTCCCCGATACGGGGTAAGAAACGAGCACCATAACCCTCACCCGCCCATGGGGTCAGGACATCTACCCATGCGGAATCTGTATCGCTATCATTACTGCCTGCACCACCATCGTGTTGATGGTCTTCATTTCTGGTAAAGAGAAAACGGACTTTGATACGTCCCCATTCATCGACATGGATTTCTTCTCCTTGTGCACCCACAACTCTGGCGCGTTGCACATGGGCAGTCGCACGATGTTGTAGTGGATCATATTCTGGAACAACATCAATGCTACGGCGTACTAAAGTCATTTCATTGGCTTGGCGTTCTTGTTGGCTGTCTTTGCTGCTTTGCCAATGGCTCAGGCTGAGTAGTTGTTCAACTTGGTTGTGGATGTCTTTAGGGAGATTATTCTGGTTGTAAAAACGTTTGCTCAGAATCAGAAATTCTTTGTCATTTTGACTATGGTTTTTCTCTAATTCAGGATGATCAATAAGTTGGAACCAGTATCCAACTTGGGTATCGCGTACGCTGCTGCGCGCAATAAAGGATTTGGCTTGTAATGCTTGATATTGATTCAATTGTTTATTAAGTTTTTCGAGTTGGCTATTGCCCGAAGTAGTGACTTGGTCTTCACCATTCAGATCTGTGATCCATGCTGGAGAAATATTCCATGCCTGTTCCAGACTTAAGCTTTCGTTATCACGTTGTTGACTATGTTGATGGGTGCTTAAGACTGAACCACTAGCATCTTCTTGGCTTAAACTATCGGCTTGCCAACGTTGCACATATATGGCGGTCGGTTGCAGTTGACGTTGTGCGATAAAACTGGTGATGCTGTCTTGTTGTTCGGTGGCATTACTACGATGGTAACGAATGGAACGGCGTTGCAATGCTTGAAAGTAGCTATTGTCATCGATGAGGCGAAGTTTTTGTGCTTGAATTTCTTGCCCTTGTGCAGCAACCAAATAACTGTCTTCATCAATCAGCCAGTTGATAGATTCCTCACGCATTAAGCGTGTTAAATAAGCGTAGTCACTCTCATTCGACTGCATGGAAAATGGACGAATATCATAGTCTTTACTGAGTCCACTACTGTCGAGCTTGAGACTGGCTGCAAACAGCGGACTTTTGTTCTGCCATTCTTTAAAGATGATTTCAATAATTTCAATCGCGCTTTTATTCATAAAGACACGACTATTACGGCGTTTATGCCATAGACTCGTGGCATCTTGTAAGGTGAGACGGTACAGGCTCAGTGCGCCATCACGTTGTCCCTGACTGGCACCTGTGATAATGCCTGTGGTTCGATACAGTTGCCCTATATCGGTAACTTGGTCGACTGCAACCTGACAGCCTATAAATTGTTTGAGCGGAATATAAGGATTGGTTGAGAGGCAAATCAACTCGGCAGAGAGACCTTCATTCATGGCATGATAACCGTCAATGCGTTGCAACATGACTTGATGATTCAGTTCTTGATTCGAAAATTGAACACTGATTGCACGTTTTTGTTGGTTAAATCCCAGTTGGTCAAGAATGCCAAAAATATGATTCAACATTATTGTAAGTGGCCTTATTATTGATCAAAAAAGGCTACCAGAACGACCTGTCTATATCAATTTAAGTTATTTTGTGTTTTTGTTTCAGCTCATGCAAAAGCTTTTATAGGATCGCAACGAAGAGCAAATTAATGAAATAATTTATTTGTGTTGAAGAAGCGTTGAATCATTGCATAAAAAAGAGATTAAATTGTTAAATATCAAATGAATGAATCGCTAACTTTTTACTGTTATATTTGTCACTTGAATCCGCTCATTGTTTAAACCACATCCACATGAATAACTCAGATCATCAGCTCCGCAGCGAAGCTCACGCTCACTGTCGAGATATATTGTGCCTTTTGAAGAATCCGAATGTTAATTTCATAACAATAGACATCAACTTTGGCAGCCCATTCACACCAATGCGAAGCTCTAGCGGAGAGTAAAAAACTATGGTCATTCGATTTTACTCTCCGCTATTTTTAACCTAAAAACCTCAATATCCCTTAAAAACTCCAAACAAATTTCAGCCATGTCGAACCACCTTTAGCGCGATTCTCAACCTGATCTTCAAATAAATACTTGCCTTCTAAAAACCACTGTCTGGATGGATGATAAGAAACCGCTGGACCGTAAGCGAGGACTTGGGCCTTAGTATCTTGAACCTTAATAGAATCACGCTTATCGTCTGTAAACTGTTTTAATGCGTATCCTTGTAAGCCCAGTGTCAGATCAGATCTGACCTGATAACTCAAATTATAATCAAATGCAAAATAATCCCCTGATTTATAATGGGTATCATCATTTTTCTCGTTGATACTATAGGACATTTTGGTAGAAAGATCCCAACCTGAAGCCGTCATATAGCTATAGGCAAACATCGGCCGAAGGGTGTAATAATTCTTACTGATATTGGCAATAACGGGCTTAGGACTATTCTTATCATAGTCGCCAGTAGGAAAAACATTTTCAAGCGCCACGCCCCAATGGTGATTACCATGATGCCATGCCAATAAAGGTGCAAAGACAAAATCTCCAAGCCCTTTATTACTATCTGAAAATCCCGCTGCTGATAATCGAACATCCACAAAGGGCTGGATACCATAAAATCCCAATTGTCCGCCCAACAGTTTTTGATCCGTCATCCATACCAACCGTGCCACTAAAGCATTTGCATCCAGATGGAAATCTGGAACACTTATATTTCCATGTTGATCAAGCATTTTGTCTGCATGATAGTTCTGATAATAAGTAATGAGATAAACACCTTTAGGGGGTAAATTGCCTGCCATCGCACCTTCTGCACCTAAAGCAGCAGAATCCGAGCCATTTTCAAGTGCATAGCTATTTATACTCATTACAGTCAGTAAAAGACCACAGCATAGATTACGTTTATTTTTAAACATGATGGATTCCCTTTTTCACACGTGAGATAACCTGCAAGATGTCCTCTCTTGCTCAAAGGCTATCGTCACTATTTTTGTTTTATGTTGTCTAAAACACTTTGGCTTTATGCTGTGCACACTTCTATAAGTAGGTTGGCATCTGTTGCTGCCACAATTTCTTCGACTGAAACGTCATGGGCTAATTCAACGAGCTTAAATCCTTCTTGTGTGATATCAATGACCCCTAAATCGGTAATTACACGCTGTACCACCGCTTTACCCGTTAAAGGCAGTCGACATTGCTGAAGTAGTTTCGATTGACCGGATTTCGCACGATGCTCCATCAGAACGATGACTTTTTTGACCCCAGCCACCAAATCCATCGCACCACCCATCCCTTTAACTTTATGACCCGGCACCATCCAGTTCGCCAAATCACCCTGCTCTGATACTTCCATACCGCCTAAGATGGCGACATCAATATGCCCACCACGGATCATGGCAAATGAAGCTGAACTCCCAAAAAAAGATGCACCCGGCTTCGCGGTCACCGTTTGTTTGCCTGCATTGATTAAATCGGCATCCACCGTTTCCTCTGTTGGAAACTCTCCCATGCCCAATAATCCATTTTCAGATTGCAGCCAAATCTCAGCTTCATCAGGAATATAGTTTGCGACTAAGGTCGGCAGACCAATGCCCAGATTGACATAAAAACCTTCTTGCAGTTCTTTGGCAGCACGTTGAGCCATTTCTTCTCTTGACCAACTCATGCGAAGACTCCTGCAATGTGCTTTAACGTCATCTGTTCAATTCGTTTTTCGGGATTAGGATTGTGTACGATTCGTTGTACATATACGCCCGATAAATGCACTTCATCAGGATCCAACTCTCCCACCTCGACCAGTTTCTCAACTTCAGCAATGGTAATTTTGCCTGCTACCGCACAGTCGGGATTAAAGTTTCTTGCTGTTTTTCTAAAGATCAGATTACCAGCTCGATCTGCTTTATAGGCTTTAACCAATGCGATGTCTGCGGTTAGAGATCGTTCCAGTAAATATTGTTCTCCATCAAACTCACGTATTTCTTTATTTTCAGCAATTATCGTTCCGACCCCAGTTCGGGTATAAAATGCAGGAATCCCTGCACCGCCTGCTCTTAATTTTTCCGCAAGTGTGCCTTGAGGAGTTAATTCAACCTCTAACTCGCCATTCAATAATTGACGTTCAAACTCCTGATTATCTCCAACATACGAAGCAATCATTTTTTTAATTTGTCGGGTTTGTAATAACATACCTAGACCGTAATCATTCATCCCTGCATTGTTTGAGATACAGGTCAGCCCTGTTACTCCACTATCACGTAATGCACGTATCAGCGTTTCGGGAATACCACAAATTCCAAAACCACCCACTGCAATCGTTATGTCATCTTTTACAATATCCGCCAAAGCTGTTTCGGCATCTGCATATACTTTTCTCATGGCATGTCCTTATTCAAGCCAGCGCATAATCGGCTGAAGTGCGATATTGCTGCATAGTTTCTTCAAAATATTCAATCAAATCGCCAATCTGCTGACGCTGTTCAACCGCACCAAAAATATAAAAATCAGGGCGAATTAACATGGCTTGAATATGGTGTTGTTGCATGAAGTTGACAATAAATTGCGTGCGATCTGATGACTGTTTATCCAGTAAATCAACTACGACCAAACCTTCAGGAATCCTCACATCCTCCGCAATAGCTTGTATAGTGAGAAGACTGAAATGTCCTGCAATCAAATCATCTAGACGACGTGTTTGTTCTCCACATTGTAAATAAGCATGTGGAGATAACTTCCCAGCAAGTTGTTGTGGATTAAATAATGGATGCTGAGCCAAAATTCCCTGTGTTAACTCTGGAAAATCTGGCATTGGAGGGACAAGGCCATCAAAGAAAGCCTGATCACGCTGCTGGGCTTCTTGCTGATCAGAAACGCAAATTACTTTACCTAAAAACATCGAAAGCTCAATCACATCATTGACATGCGGACTACGTTCTTCAAAGTAGGTATCTAGAATGCTAGATTCATAATCACCATTGAGTACGCCTGAAATTTTCCAGGTTAGATTCCATGCATCTCTAAAACCAGCACACATTCCCTGCCCCATAAATGGTGGCATGACATGAGCCGCATCACCTGCAATCAGAATATGATCTTGACGCCATTTTTGTGAAATCAGTGATTTGAAGCTATACAGTTTAAAACGAATTAAGGTCGCCTGATCAGGCGTGACCCAAGGTCTAAGTAGCTCCCAAACCTTTGCTTCATTTTCAATATCTTCGACCGATTCGTGGGGTAAGCGCATAAACTCCCAACGTCGCAGATATGCACCATCATGAATACCTGCTGGCGCAATCGTAGTTGGTCGTTCAGGATTACAATGCTGAATGGCTTCTTTAGGAATGTTATGACTGGCATCTCCATGCGGAATGATATCCACCACCAACCAATCGGCAGCAAAACCCTTATTAAACCAATCGGCATCAATACTTTGACGAACCAGACTATTGGCACCATCTGCTCCCACAACAAAACATGCTGAATATTCTTCGAGCTGATCTGTCTCTAGATTTTTACAAACTACCTGCGCATGATGCTCGTCTTGTGAAACTTCCACGACCTCATAACCCAAATGGATATCAACATTTGATAATTTTCGAAGCTCTTCATCAATCAGCTTTTCAAAAGAAGGTTGATGAATAAAATTGACTTCTGAACCTCCTGAAATAGACTCTTTAGTCCAGTCAATGGTAATGAGTTCCTTCCAATCGGCATTGACCCATTGGTAAAGTTGTCCCGGTTGGATAATCGATTCAAGCGGTTTTTCCAAACCTAACGTCAGTAGCATTCTGCGCATTTCATGATCTATACAGATTGCGCGTGGTAAATGATAACGCTGAGTCCAGCGTTCAAAAATCGTAATATGATGACCTTTTTTAGCCAGATTTAAGGCCAGTACTGCACTAACTGGACCGAAACCTACAATGATGACATCCGTTTTTTGAATTTCCATGATTTAAATCCTTTTAAAATACAGGGGCTGTTGTTTCGTAGTTTTTTACAAAATCCTGTGGTGGATTTGGTCCCCATACGTACATTGAATCTTCGACAGGGTGATCAGCAGCAGGCCAATCATGGGTGTGCGGCACAAAGTCAATATCGTGTGAATATTCTGCGTAACTTCCCCATGGATCACGGACATAGTAAAAATAGTTTGATCCCAGAACGTGGCGACCCAAACCCCAACCTTGATGGTATCCCGCATGTTCCATTTGCTGTTTGCCTAAACCAACATCATCAATGCGATTCACATTCCAACTTGAATGATGCAATCCATAACCATCTGATTTTGACAAAGCCAGCAGATGATGGTCACTTCCATGCGCACCATGTAAAAATGCCACCAAACCACTGGATTGATCTGAGACTCGAAGCCCCAACACATCAATATAAAATTGCAATGTGCGATCAAAATCCTGTGTAAAGGTCAGAATATGTGACAAATGCGTCGGTTGAACCTGTGTAATCGCCTTTCGGTTGGATGCACGACCTACCAATGAAAACTGAACAGGATGAATAACTTGTGATTTTTGGTCGGGTGATACTTTTTGCGAAACGCATATTTGCAGTGCCAATCCATCAGGATTTTTGATCCAAATGGATGGATGATCAGAGGTCTCTAGCGGCGCAATGGTTTCAATATTTTGATCTTGAATACGCTGTTTAAACGCATCCAGATCTTCTGGATAAATACCAAAGCTAATCCATTGCAGCCTTTTTTTATCCCCGCCTTGATAAACACGTGCCCAACGATGCTCATGACCATAGGTATAAAGCTCAAGATAATCATTGGCTAATGATCTTTTGACATTTAATCCAAAAGCCTGATAAAAGTCATAAGCTTGTTGTAAGTCTGGGACACTAAAAACAAATTCCCAGACAGAATGAATGGCAAGCTGACCCGCTCGCTTGTAATGATGATTTAACACAGCGTATTCCTCGCTTTTTAAAATTTCTCAATCCATCAAGAAATCTTTATTTGTTTTTACATTAAACAACGACCTGTTTTTGTTGACCAAGTACATCACTTTCAATCGTGACGACGTCTCCTTTTTTCAGATAACGAGGGGGCTTCATGCCACCACCTACACCTGCGGGTGTTCCCGTAATAACGACATCACCTGGTAATAAAGTCATAAACTGACTCAAATAAGACAGCACTTCAGCAACCGAAAAAATCATGTCACTGGTATTTGCAGACTGCATCACTTCATCATTGACCTTCAATGAAAATTGGACACTTTGCGGATTCGTCAATTCATCTTGAGTCACTAACCATGGACCAATAGGATCAAAAGTCTCAAAACTTTTGCCTTTGCCCCATTGCCCATTTCGTTTAAGTTGCCAATCACGTTCAGAAACGTCATTTGCCAAGCAATAACCTGCGACATAGTCCAATGCTTCAGATTGTGGGACATTCTTTGCCGTTTTGCTTAACACAAAGCCAAGTTCAAGCTCCCAGTCCGTCGCAACCGAATTGGGTGGCAATTCAATGTCATCGAATGGTCCACTTAAAGAAGTAATGGCTTTTTGAAAAACTACGGGTTCAGTTGGAAGATCTAAACCTGATTCTTTGGCATGTTCACGGTAGTTCAAACCGATTGCAACAAATTGACGGACACCAGTGACTGGGGTACCTAAGCGTTCAGTGGAATCTACTATTGGAAAGATGTCTAACGACAATTGATTAATTAGTGACAGCTTTTCAGGGGTTAACCATTCAGGATTCCAATCTGCAATGATTGAAGAGACATCACGGATATGACCTTGTGCATCGATAATCCCTGGCTTTTCTTGTCCTTTGGCGCCAAATCGTACTAGCTTCATGCTAAAATTTCCTTTATTGACATTTTGTCATTATGACACTTCGTCATAATTATTCTAAATGAATTTGCTGTCAATCATTTTTTGATCAACTCATCGCAATAATGCTTTACTCTTCTGATTTTTAAGTACTTATTTTTATAAAAGTGTAAGCAATGGTCTTGAATGTTTAAGGCTTACTGTGATTTATAGTTTTTTGTCTTATAATTCAAAAGCGTTAAAAATATCTTTTTTGCTTTATGTGAGTTATTCAATGACGGAACAAAAAAAACTGTCGAACCATCGCCATAAAGTTGCTTTAGAAAAAAAACAAAAAATGAAAAGTCACTTAATGCTGTCTGCCCTCGATTTATATTGTCAGAGCTCACCCGAAAAAGTTTTAGTGATTGATGATTTTGTAAAATATGCAGGCGTATCGAGAGGCACTTTCTATAACTATTTTTTATCCACCAATGAGTTACTGACTGAAATTTCAATGAATATGAGTGATGAAGTTCTTGAAATTATTGAACCCATCATTGCGGTACTTAATCACCCCATTGAGCGTGTAACTATCGCGACCCGATTATATTTGCGTTCTGCCATGCACTATCCAGTGTGGGGCAGGCTGATTACCAGTGTCGGCCCCAGATACGTTGTGCGTGATCGAAATGTTGCGAAATTCTTAACACGTGATCTGAAAAAAGCAGATGAACTCGGGCATATCAAAATTGAAGACTATCGTGTTACCCGCGATATGTTTTTAGGGTCAGTCTATTACTCTTTAGAAACTATGCTGACCGAAACAGTCGATCAACATTATCTTGGCTTGGTGATTAAAACTCTTTTAGGACATTTGGGCATTCAGCAAAATGAAGTGCAACGTTTATATCAATTAGAACTTCCTAGTGAAATTGAGATTACCACTCCTTTTTTTACGATCTTAAGGCAACATCAAATTAAAAGTTAAAGTCATAAAAACTAATGCCGAATTTCCCACTTGCATTAACTCTAAGATTGGGTGCTTATCATTGAATTTGACGAAAGATGCAGATTATATTTACATATAAATGCGAATCACCCCAAACAAGAAAAACTTTTTCAACTGAAGTGGTCAGTTTTAATCGACTATTGAGCACGACAATTCAATGAATGTACAAGCAGAAATTAGACAATAAGCTTCTAACTGGCGTAAAAGTATCAAAATTTATGCAAAAGCGGAGCTATTCGATAGCATCATTATTGAAGAAGATGATGCCCAAGTTTTGGTGAAAAAAACGACCGCTCCTACGCTTAAAAGTCTGGAGCAATATGGTCAAGTAATTTATATCAAAGCTCTTATCCAAACCTTTAGCACCCAGATTACGTTTGGGTTTTGGTTCTATTGCTTTAGATAAAATATCTGAGGGTGTGCAGCATTTAGCCGCCGTAGTCGAAGAGTATTCTTTATATAACGGATAGAAAGATTCAAAATTAAGCTAAGAAATCATTTAAAATCAATATAACACTGTTTCTAACGAATTTGAGCTAGTCAAAAATATCCATGACTAAAACTCCAAATTAATAGTGGCTTTTACCACAGTTTTTTAAGACAAAAAAATAAGAACCTGATCTCAATCAGGTTCTTACTATAATTAAGCACAATATTTAGTTATATGATCTAGAACGGTAAATCATCATCCAAATCAGAAGGCGCTGGTGCAGCAGGTGCTTTTGGCGCAAAACCGCCTGGATTATTGTTGCCCGCATTGCCATAACCGCCAGAAGAATTATTGGCATAGTTACCCTGATTAGAGCCATTATTTTGACCATAGCCAGACTGTTGTGGAGCATTATTAAAACGTGGCTGATTAAAATCATTGCCACCGCCCATTGCCTGATCCCCTTGCTGACGAGAATCCAACATCTGCATTTGCTCACCACGAATTTCAGTGGTATAGCGTTCCTGTCCGTTTTGGTCCGTCCACTGGCGAGTACGCAAAGAACCTTCAATATAAACTTTTGATCCTTTACGCAAATATTGCTGTGCAATTTCCCCTAAACGATTATGCAAGACAATACGATGCCATTCGGTTTGCTCTTTACGCTCACCTGTATTTTTATCTGTCCAAGATTCACTGGTCGCAATTGAAAACTGAGTCAGTGAACCTCCATTTGGAAAAGTTTTGGTTTCTGGATCACGTCCTAAAGTACCAACTAAAATAACTTTATTCACACCACGCATTAGCTAATTTCTTCCTATGTATTTCTGTGTTTTACTTTATAAGAGTTATGCTTAAATGGCTACCTCTGAACCTATCAAGTGCGTTAAATGTTGTCGCCCAGTATCATCGATCACCTGCTTATCAACTTTAATATACGCTACTTTTTGCTCAGCCATCACCACCACTTCTTCAATACCACGAATCGCCAATAGTTTTGAAGTCCATTCATCTGTTTGTTTTAATTCAGGTAAGGGCAATACGATCGAAGATAAATATCGCGGCTGCGCCAGACCAAAACTAATCAGCAACCAGATCATAGCAATGCCAGCCAAAATACTCCAACCAAGCGAAGTATTATGTAACATTAAAAGCTGACCACCCAGCACCCCCCCAAAAAATGCCCCTAAAAACTGGCTACTGGCATTAATCCCCATCGCGGTGGCCTTAGACTGAAGCGGCGCAGATTTGGATAACCATGAGGGTAACAGTGCTTCCATGACATTGAAGGCAATAAAAAATAAACCCAAGCCTAATAACAGAATATATTTGGACTCATAGCCAAAAATTAAGATCAGTAAACCTGCAATAATGCCCAAAATTGCGGTTAGAAAAATTCCGCGCATTTTGCGATATTTTTCCGCGACAATAATACTAGGAAACGCAAAAAGCAGACTAATCACCAAAAGCGGCAAATACACCATACCGTGTTTAGCTAAAGGAATATTGGCAAACTCAATCAATTGAGATGGTACATAGATAAACATGGCTGTCAGCAGTAAATGCAGTGAAAAAACCGAAACATGTAATCGATTTAAATCGCCCATCTGGATGACTTGTTTGAGCTGAGCCAGATAACCCTGACGAAAATTACGATGATGTCGAGTGACTTTCGGCACCAGCAGCAACATAAAAATGGCTGCAATTCCCATGATCGTGGTGACCCAAAATAAACCAGAGATGCCCACCTGACTGGTCAACCACGGCCCTAAGCTAAACGCGATAACAAAAGACAGACCAATACTCATGCCCATCACCGCCATGGCTTTAGTCCGCTGTTCCTCTCGGGTAACATCGGCCAGAAGTGCCATGACCACGGCTGACACAGCCCCTGCGCCTGCAATCGCACGTCCAATAATCACACCGTAAATAGTATGAGACATTGCGGCAATGGCACCACCTAGTGCAAAAAGTACCAGCCCTAAAATAATGAGAGGTTTACGGCTAAAACGGTCTGCCCAAAGGCTAAATGGAATCTGTAAAATCGCCTGACTTAGACCATAAATACCCACAGCCAAGCCAATCAACGCAGGTGTTGCATATTGGTAAGACTGACCTGCGATAGAAAACACGGGGATAATCATGAACAATCCCAACATTCGCAGGGCAAAGATACTGCTTAATGCAAAAGTTGAGCGACGTTCTATAGCATTCATCATCTTATTACGCTGAATTTAACCTGTACAAATTATAGGGTATTCACATCAAAACTTCGCTACATTCCTTCAATTTCTTGTGAACATAAAAACAAGCAGGGTGTAAAAACACCCTGCTAATTTAGTTGATTAGACTGAAAATTTGCTTAACTCAATGGTTGGTGCTTGCGATATTGGATCGATGCAATCACCGCCCAAACAATAAATGCCACCCCAATTAAACCCGTCACCACTTCTGGAACATGGACGCCCGTACCACTGGCAAGCATGATAAAAGCCAGTGCCCCAATCGCATAATGCGCCCCATGCTCAAGGAAGATGTAGGCATCTAGTGTGCCTTTTTCCACCAAATAGATCGTCATGGAACGCACAAAGATCGCACCAATGGCCAAGCCTAGCATAATAATTACGACATCACTGGTAATCGCAAATGCGCCAATCACACCATCGAAACTAAATGAAGCATCTAAAACTTCAAGATATAAAAATCCACCGAAACCAGCTTTTACCACTCCCGTCACTGCACCATTTTCATCATGCTTGACTGCATTACCTTCTTCATCCACTTCAGGTTCACCGCCTAGTAAGTGACTGAGTACTTGAACTCCAATATAGATTACTAAGCCCCAAATCCCCGCCATGGTCACCACCAGACGTTTTTCATCTGCCACTTGTGCAGACATGATCAGCAAAGCAATCAAGGCAATAAATACCGACATTGCAGGAACACTAGCCAAATGCGAAAGCTTGGATTCTAACCATCTAAACCAGTGAGTATCTTTGCCATCATCAAAGAAGAAGTTTAAAAAGACCATCAACAAGAATGTTCCACCAAAGGCGGCAATTTCAGGATGATGTTCCATCAAACGCTGTGAATACGTCGCAGGATCATTCAGCGCCATTTGTACTACTTCCAACATTCCCATATCCGCGGTTACTGCGACAATCACAATAGGAAAAATTAAACGCATACCAAATACGGCAACCAGAATACCCACCGTTAAAAATATCATTTTCCAGAAATGATCCCAGTTGCGTAACACTGAAGCATTGACCACGGCATTATCAAAAGATAAAGACACTTCCATCACCGCTAGGATTGCAGTAATGGTTAGGGCTTTAAACATCGTCGAAATGCCCGCCTCTGGCCCATGGGTATAGCCCCAATAAGCTGACAAAGCCAAACAAATCACGGTAAAAAAAATCGAAAAACGGAAATGCTTCATGCGTGCCCTGAATCAAAAATATTAAAATTAGGATTTCGCTGCATATTATGCGCGTTTTCAGCGTGCTTGCAGATGACTTTTATCTTTTTTTAGTAAAATCTTAAGGCAAAATTAATAAAGTATCTCTACGGCTACGCATGACAAAATTTTGTTATAGTCTGGGCGGATGATCTTTAGAATTTAGAGCAAAACAGATGAGTTTTACCCAAGAACTTTGGCACAATAATATTGAACTTTACCAAAAAACCTTGAATCTTCCATTTAATCAGGAGCTTGCCGCAGGGACTTTGTCTGCCGATGCTTTTTGTCATTATGTGATTCAGGATGCGCATTATTTATTGGCCTATGGTCGTGCTTTGGCAGTTGCCGCAGCAAAAGCGTTTGATGCCGACGATGTGATTCAGTTCGCTGAGGCAGCCAAAATCGCAATTATTGTAGAACGTAGTCTGCACAATGACTTTATGCAGCATTTTGACATTAGCAAACAGCAATTTGAAAGCACGCCACTGACACTTGCCTGTCATCACTATACTTCATTTTTAACCGCGACAGCATGGTCTGAAAGTTATCCAGTGGTGTTAGCCGCGTTGTTACCTTGTTTCTGGATTTATGCGGAAGTGGGTAAAGATAACGTAGAAAAATCAGTGGTGAATAATCCATATCAGGCTTGGATTGATACTTATTCGGGAGAAGAGTTTCACACTGCTGTGGGCAATGTGATTGCCACTGTCGATAAAGTTGCGGCGCGTTGTGACGATGACACCAAAGCCAAAATGCATGCAGCCTATACCATGGGTGCAAAACTAGAATGGTTGTTTTGGGATAGTGCTTATCAGCAACGACAATGGATGGGGCTCACACAATGACGCCTCTCTTTTAACATCGTTTGAGAATATTCCACTACATGCTGATAGAGGTATATCGCTTCGATCAGCAATTTAGAAGTTGCTCAAACTCCGGCCCCGTTTTGGAAAAAGTAACTTCTGTAATCTGATAGTCTGCAACTTGCTGAAAAGGATCTTGTTGTAGAATATGCTCAAGTTGTTCACGAGGCATGGTTTTGACCAAGACTACACCACCAGTACGTGGCTGTTTGCGCCCCGCACTAATAAAAAGACCTTCCGCAAAATATCGGTTCAACCAGTCAATATGTGGCTGGATCAACGCATCAACTTCATTGAGGGGTTTGATATAATTTAAGCTGACAATAAACATTGTATTTTCAACCTCAAGCCTTAAGCAGAATAAAAAGACGTCCAGCCATATAACAAAATTGCCGCAGCCAATACCCATGCCAATGTTGCAAAGCTGAGACACATCCCAATCGAGACCCGATCTGCAAGGTAATACACCGTTCCAAGATAAATGGCATAGGGAATCAGCGACCACAATCCAAACAACGCCGTTTTGCGCAACGCCTCAGCACCTTGTTGTCCAAATACAATCACATGCGCAATCAGTGCAAAAGTGGGAAATAACGGGACCAAACCCGCAATATAAAACGATCGGCTTTTAGATAATAAAGAAATCAGCAATACCACAGCCGCACCTAAGGCGCATTTAAAAAACAACCCGATCATGAGACAAAGAACACTGGAACAATGCTATTGAACTTACTCCTTTTTCTTGTAAAAAAATAGAAGCCTAGCCGTATTCAACTCAAAATCTAGGATGCAATTTTACAAATTTGGCTTGCAATTTTGGTCAAGTTCAAGCATTCTTATTTGATAATGATTATTATTTACTTAGCTTGAATATTTATGGCACGACCGTGTTGGAGAACATAATGCTGATAGAAACTCAAGGTAGTGAAGCGATGAATGCCATGATTACCTTGCGCCAATGCTGGTATGCAAACGAAGAAATTTATATCAATAAAGGCTGTTTACATTGTGGTTCAGCAGCGACCTATTTGATTTATTTTACCAACCGAAAAATACAAAAATTGATGCTGGATTTTATTGCCAAATATAATTGTAACCATCCCAAACGTGTTGATTTGATGGATTTAGAATACTTTGAGCAAGACTATGAACAATTACTGTCACAATTAGAAGCACAGGTGATTCATTATTCTTTTTCACAGCATAATCAACCCAAACGCATTACCTTTGAACAAGTCGAATCTATTTTTGAACGTGATTTTGCAATGGCTTGCTAAAGAATAACAATTACAAAAACTGTCTCCCGCTTGACTCCAAAGCACAGCTTAAGTTGTGCTTTTTTTTATTCGCTTGGTCAAGTTTTCATAAGATTTTTATAATAAATACACAGCCAGTAAGCCAAGCAATGCAGGTATTGCCTGAATATAAATAATTTTGCGACTTGCTGTAAGTCCGCCATAGATCCCTGCCACCAACACACAACTCAAAAAGAAAGTGGCCAAAGGCACTGCATAACTTGCAGGAGCAAACAATGACCAAATGAGTCCTGCGGCTAGAAAACCATTATATAAACCCTGATTTTGTGCCAGAACTTTGGTGAGTTGTGCTTTTTCTAGCGTATTCCCAAATGCCTTGAGTCCATAAGGCCGATCCCATAAAAACATTTCGAGTATCAAGATATACACATGTAACAATGCGATAAATGTGATCAGTATTTTAGCCAACATGATGATGATCCTATTTTTTGATCAAGTTCATTTTTAGAACTCTAAATATAACGGATTTATCTTCATGTGTATAAAAGTTTATTCTGTTTGTTTTCTGCCGACACAAATTGACGCATAAAATGGTAAATTTCATGCTTGAACATTTTTCATGCGCTATCATATATACCTTTTTAAAATTCGTTTAGGATCATTTTATGAGCCAAAGTCATATCCGTATTCGAGGTGCGCGTACCCATAACTTAAAAAACGTGTCTCTCGATATTCCACGCGATAAGTTTGTGGTGATTACGGGACTCTCAGGCTCAGGTAAATCCTCTTTAGCCTTTGATACCTTATACGCTGAAGGTCAGCGTCGCTACGTTGAATCGCTATCGGCTTATGCACGCCAGTTTTTATCGCAAATGGAAAAACCTGATGTGGATGCCATTGAGGGTTTAAGTCCTGCGATTGCGATTGAACAGAAATCCACCAGCCACAACCCCCGTTCAACGGTCGGGACAATTACCGAGATTTATGACTACTTACGTCTACTCTATGCCCGTGTCGGTACGCCTTATTGTCCTGAACATGATTTGCCGATGGTCGCGCAAACCGTGTCTGAAATGGTCGATGCAGTTAAAGCATTAGAAGAAGGCACAGCCTTGATGCTACTGGCGCCCGTAGTTCGCGAACGTAAAGGTGAATATTCACAATTGTTTGAACAACTGCAAGGTCAGGGGTTCGTGCGCGCGCGCGTTGATGGGGAAATTATCGATATTGATAGCCCACCAGAACTAGATAAAAAGAAAAAACATACCATTGAAGTGGTCGTGGATCGTTTTAAAGTGCGAGACGATCTGGGCAATCGGATTGCGGAATCCTTTGAAACCGCGCTGCGTTTAGGTGGTGATCTGGCAATTTTATCATGGATGAAAGACGAACAGCCTGATCGTGTATTTTCTGCCAAACACTCCTGCCCTGAATGTGACCGTGCGGTGGCAGAACTCGAACCGCGGATGTTCTCGTTTAATAACCCTTTCGGTGCTTGTCCTGTCTGTGATGGTTTGGGAACACGTAGTCATTTTAGTCCAGAAAAACTGATTCCTACGCCTGATTTATCTTTGAGCCAAGGTGCGATTCGTGGCTGGGATCGTCAACGCCCGTACTATTATTCGATGCTGCAGAAAGTGGCTGAACATTTTGGTTATTCGCTGGATGAGCCGTGGAATACACTGGATAAAGACACGCAAAAGAAATTTTTATATGGCACAGGCAAAGAAAAAATTGACCTGAGTTATATCGATGAACGAGGTCGCAAACATAATCGAGTGATTCCTTTTGAGGGCGTGATTACTCATCTAGAACGTCGTTATCGTGAAACCGAAAGTAATTATGTTCGTGACGACTTGGCACAATATTTATCCAATGCCGCCTGTGATGCCTGTGGCGGTTCACGTCTGAATGAAATTTCACGCCATGTCAAAGTCAAGGATAAAACCATTGCTGACATTACCAGCATGTCGATTGGTGATGCAGAAAGCTATTATCAGGACTTAAATCTTGACGGTGCCAAAGGTGAAATTGCCGATAAAATCTTTAAAGAAATTCGTGAGCGCTTACACTTTTTGGTCAGTGTCGGACTCAATTATTTGAGTCTAGCACGTTCAGCCGAAACGCTTTCAGGTGGTGAAGCGCAGCGTATTCGTCTCGCCTCACAAATTGGCGCTGGTTTAATGGGCGTGATGTACGTACTGGATGAACCCTCGATTGGTCTACATCAACGTGACAATGACCGTTTGTTGCAAACCCTGATTCGCTTGCGTGATTTGGGCAATACGGTTTTGGTGGTGGAGCATGATGAAGATGCCATTCGCGCTGCCGATCATATTATTGATATTGGCCCAGGTGCAGGTATACATGGTGGTGAAATCATCGCCGAAGGAACCTATGAAGAATTGGCAAATCATGCTGACTCTCTGACAGGTCAATATTTATCGGGCGCTTTAAAAATTGAAGTCCCGAAACAACGTCTGCAATCCCCTACACCTGATCAGAAAATCAAGCTTTCTGGCGCAGCAGGTCATAACCTGAAAAATGTCGATCTGACCATTCCCTTAGGCATTATGACCTGTGTCACAGGGGTTTCAGGCTCAGGTAAATCTACCTTAATTAACCGTACTTTGTTGCCATTAGCTGCAACACAATTGAATGGTGCAACCACACTCACCGCAGAAAAATTTGATTCGATTGATGGGTTGCAACATCTGGATAAAGTCGTGGATATCGATCAAAGCCCGATCGGACGTACGCCACGCTCGAATCCTGCAACCTATACGGGTTTATTTACTCCAATTCGTGAATTATTTGCGCAAACGCCTGAAGCCAAAGCACGTGGTTATGCCGCAGGACGTTTTTCATTTAACGTGAAAGGCGGTCGCTGTGAAGTGTGTGAAGGCGATGGCATGATTAAAGTCGCCATGCACTTTTTACCTGACATGTATGTGCCTTGTGATGCCTGTCATGGTAAACGCTATAATCGTGAAACGCTGGAAGTCACCTATAAAGGTAAAAATATTTCTGATGTTTTAGAGATGACGGTCGAAGATGGCGCAGAATTTTTTAATGCCATTCCTGTGATTCAC
Source organism: Acinetobacter ursingii DSM 16037 = CIP 107286 (assembly GCF_000368825.1). GTDB lineage: Bacteria > Pseudomonadota > Gammaproteobacteria > Pseudomonadales > Moraxellaceae > Acinetobacter > Acinetobacter ursingii. The sequence goes on from NZ_KB849717.1 coordinate 1,482,371, forward strand.
CGCCGTTTGGAAACACTGACTCAAGTGGGCTTAGGTTATATTCGTTTGGGTCAGGCTGCGACCACACTTTCAGGGGGTGAGGCACAGCGGGTGAAATTGGCACGGGAACTGGCCAAGCGTGATACAGGCAAAACCCTGTATGTGCTGGATGAACCCACTACAGGGCTACATTTCCATGATATTGCTAAGCTGCTCGATATCCTGCATGAGCTACGCAACAAGGGGAATACTATTGTGGTGATTGAGCATAATCTGGATGTAATTAAAACCGCAGACTGGGTGATCGACTTAGGCCCAGAAGGTGGTTCTGGTGGCGGTCAAATTATTGCCGAAGGTACACCTGAACAAGTGGCTGAAGTTGAGATTTCACATACAGGACGTTTCTTAAAGCCGATGTTAAAAATCTAAGGGCAGTTGTAGATCTATCTTCATATTTTGCCTCTTTCCTAGAACAACTCTAAATTTTCGCCATGTTTGGAGTTGTTCACTTTCAATTTGAGGATTCATTTCATCAAAAATCGATAGTTGATTTAAATATAAAGTTTGGAATGCTTTTTCACATCGGTAAAACCAAGAATAAGACATATTCATAAGTAACGATGTATGCATTCTTGATGAGTTAAAACTGTGGGACAAGCTTAAAAAAGCTGCCAATTTTGAGAATCCAAGTAATCTGATTTTTTCTGAAAATATATTCAACTGCTGATTTTCACTCTCTTGTTTCTCCAAATACGCTAAAGGTTCATTGCTTTCATCTGCACATAATTCTCTTAATAATGGATGCGTACATTCATCGAAATTATGATTGGTATATGCTTGATCAATTTGTATACCATAGCGGCTATGTTTTTCAGACCATTCAACAAAATGCTTGTACATCGCTCCATATAAATATTTCCAGTGATCTTCATTATCGATTTCGAAAAAATCTCCCTGTTTCCACTCATTGCAAGCAAAAACCCAAGCTTCTTGTATGATGTCATCTACACTATATTCTTTAGAAATTCTAGAAATTTTTTTCCATAAAAAATGGCGGTTTTGAATTTCTATATAAATTTGTTCTAAGTATTTTTTATGCATCACTTTATATATAAATTTTAAAGCCATGATATTGCTATTTAATTATTTAAACTCTATGAAAATTTGAACTCATAGATTTGCAATTCATCCCTCCACGACATTCTTCCCTTTGGCTTTAGCTCTCAACAATGCCTGATCCGCTTTTTGAAATAATGCCAGCCAATTATCCGCGCCCACTGCTACCCCTATACTGCTTGAAACAAAAAGCGGCGTTTTAAGATCAGACGTTTCAATCGCTTGTTGACTCAGTTTAAATCTCATTTTTTCTGCAAGATTTAAAGCATGCTCCAGCGAAATATCTTCAACCAAAACCAGAAACTCGTCCCCTCCATAACGGACAATTAAATCGGAGTTGCGTACTGATGCTTTTAGAATTTCAGCCACCAGTTTAATCACCTGATCTCCGACCATATGACCGTACTCATCATTGACTCTCTTAAAATTATCAATATCAACAATCATCAAACATAGCCGTGACAAATTCTGTGGATGCTGCGATAAAATCATTAAATAGTCATCTAAGGCCAAACGATTAGATACACCTGTTAAAGCATCTGTATTGGCAATGTTGCGTAACTGAAATTCAAGTGCATCACGCTGCTGCAACATGCGCTGTAATTTTTTTATGGCGCTAAATAATAAGGCAAACTCGTTTTTCTTATCTGTAGTCCCGATGGAACAGTCTGCCGTTCCTTCGGATAGTTGAAGAATTTGCTGTTTCGCTTCAATCAAAGGATGAATAATTCGTCTTAGTGCATAATTCATGGTAAATAAAGCGACAACAAGAGATAACAGCGACAATAATAAAGTGAGAATAAATTGTTGTTCCGCTTTTTCTTTACGTGTTTTTGCCACCTCGACACTGATATCCAAAAGATATTTCTGTAAATCGACCACAGGCGTGAATTTACTCACAATACGTTCTGTAAGTTGAGTTCCAGTCATTGAATAAGCTTCGTGGCGACGGCTTTCATCTAAAAGCTGCCCAACTAATGCAACACCTTCATCCAAAAACTCATGTTTTACTTGCTCATGCAGTTTTTCATATTCAGGGGTTTTGGCATATTGTGGCTGCAAGGTATCAATCAGGTTCCAAAGATATAATGCCTGATATTGGGTTTGCAGAGAACGAGCGCGATTATTATCGGGAATTGCTTCGCGAAAACTCACCGATGCAATCACATTAGATGCAACTCGTCCTGCCTGATCACGTAAATCTGATAACAATAAAATCATGGTGACATAGTCAGAGAGCTGACTGTCTACACTATTTCTTTGAACCACAAACGCTCGCAAAATTTCACGATAACTATCCCAAGCTGCAAACATGGCCTGAACAGCATGGTCATATTGAACCGATGTACGTGAAATGTCAGGAAGAGCGGCATAATCATCGACCAAGACGCGCGCTATTTTTAGCTCATGAATCATATTTTGTTGTAGCTGAAGCGCAATCTGCTGCTGACCAATACCCTTAAGCAAAATCAGATTTTCGTGAATATCCTGATCTACACCTTTGCGATATCGAGCCAATGCCTGCCGATGCGAGGTTTGACTGGCATAAGGACTCGACATCAATTTATTGGCGTATGCGCGTTCTCTTGAAATTTCATTGGCGGTATGGGCCAACAATCTTAAAGATTGAACCCCGATTAGATCCTGTTTAGATACTTGTAATGCTTGATAACTATTGATCATTAGAGGAAAACAAATACACAATAACGATAAAATAATCATCGTCATAAACATAAATAAACGCTGACGAATAGACCTGAAACCTAACTTTGGCATGTTTAAGTAAGACTCCCCAAGACTACGTCTGGTTCTATAAATCAACTGTATTATTTTCGATCTAATTGATTATATTAGCTTAAAACCAAACCAATACCTAATTTCAGCCAGATGATAATAAATCATGCTTTAATTTATTGATTTTTAGATTATAAAATAAATATTTAGACGATTGATCTCAAGACAAGAAAGCTTATAGTATTTTTTATCTTGTAGTCGATCTAACCTCAACGATCTAATCAAACTTAGAAGCTTGGCAAGTTGCCTAGAACAATGGGAGATAAAATCATTTATCTCCCATTTTTAGCTCTAAGCTTGAGAGGAAAGGATGCTTTTCCATCTCTAAGATATGTTCAATGAGTTGGCTTCTATCAATAAAATCTTTATATGCGGCAGGATTTGAACAGCTTATTCGCTAGCCATCGCCAGATGATTAAGTATGGCTGAGGGGTGTCGGCTGTAAAATCTCAATCCAGTAATCATCTGGATCTTTGATAAAGGCGACATAATTCATACGACCTTCACTGAGACGTTTTTGAAAATTCACACCCAATTGCTCAAAACGCTCACATTCTTTCACGACGTCAGGGACAGAAACACATAAGTGCCCAAAACCACGTGGTTCACTGTTGCCATTGTGATAATGAAACTCTGGATCATTTTCAGTACCATGATTTAAGGTCAATTCGAGTACCCCTGATTGGCTTAATACCCACTGTTTACGCTCAATATCGTCTACAGGAATTTCATTTAAATGACGACGTACCAGATAAACAATGGTAAATGCGGCTTCATCAAATACCTGCTCATACACAGGCACAAAACCCAAAACTTTGGCATACCATTGAATCGACTCTTGCAGATTTTTCACCCGAATCATGGTGTGATTAAATACATAATCTTTGGTTTCAGGATTTTCAGAGACAGGAAGATCAAATTTGCTTAATAAATCGTGTAATGCCATGAGGGCTTACTCCAGCCAGATTTCGGAAGAGGAATCATATTAGATAGCGAAACTTTAACGCATCAACAAGCTCAAATCCAATCTGGAGCAAATCATGGTTGCATAAATATACATTTTTATCCAAACCTATCTTCAAAATTTTTTTACAAGTGAGATGTTCAATCTTCAAACAAATACGCATTTGAGACTTGTTTTTTTCGTGGGCTTCGGTAAAATTCACGCCACGTTGCCGGCATAGCTCAGTTGGTAGAGCAACTGACTTGTAATCAGTAGGTCCACAGTTCGAATCCGTGTGCCGGCACCATTTCCCCTTCTATTGATCCTAAAATTTTCTTTTTATTTTTTTATTGCACTGATTTGCATATAACGAATCATACCTTCTCTGTTCAAGTAATCACACAATTTTGCGGTTGCCTGTATTTTAAATTGCGCCAAATCCTTTTTTGTATTGGAATTTGAAGCCATAAACCGTGCAAAACCACCTAATACCGACTCGGTGATATCGACGCTTTTAACTTGATAAAACCCGTGTTGTTCAAGTTGAAGCCGAGTCATGCTAAGCGTGGCGATGTAGCTCAGATTTACATCCGCAGCTTTAAGCAAATAAGAATATTTTTGTTGCTGAAATCGGGAAAGTTGCCGCCATTTCTCCGACAAAACCAAATAATGAAAACCCAAACGTCCCTGTGTTTTTAGCACGGGTTTGACTGCATCTAAAAAGCGTCGTAAGTCACTATGATAAGCCGCATCTATACACAAGATGACATCAAAAGCTTCTGGCGAATAAAGCTGATTTAAATCTAAAAATGAACCTTGCTGAATGTGCGCTAACTGCGGTAAATGTTGATAAATCCGCCGAATAAGTGCTGGCTGTAACTCGAGCGCGCTAAGCTGTTGCACCTGATAGTGCTCGATCCAATGTTGCAAACTCGCACCTTGACCACAGCCCAAATCCAGTAAACGGTCTTGTGCCGTTAACTGAACTGCGTTTGCCAGTTGATCTGCTAACTGGCAACATGCGGTTTTATAATCTGTTGTATTGTCCCAATATCCAAGATTACTCCATGCTAGTGTCCGTTCATCCCCCAATTGTGCGGCATCAATTGCATATTTATGAGGAAGTTTAGCCGTTAACGCATGAAGTAATTTCATCGATTTAGTAGCCGAGTTGGGGAGCAACCTCCACTTTAGGTGTTAAGCCTACAAACGGCAATGGCGCGTTAAAAATTTCAGCAATATGCATGGCTGAAGTCACCGCAGATTCTAAAATAGGTAAACCATCGCAAGACCATGAACCACAGAAAAAGACCTTACGATTTGGCATTTTGTGACGTTGTTGCAATTCCTTGTTTAACGCGACTGTTTTGGAGTCCACGACTGCACGGGTCAATTTCACAGTAGAAATGATTTTCTTTGGATCAATTTCTGTAACAGGTCGCCAAGTCTGGAACACTGGATTTTTACCCACCAATGTTGGTTCAACCGCATTCATCCACACAGTAAATTGTTGACGGGTAAATTTACGATCCATCATATAGCTTAGGACTGACCAGTCTTTGCGACGTGGCGGCATCACCGATGTATCGGTATGGATCACCAGATCGCCATCTTCAAAACGAAATTGTTTTAAGATCGCAATATCATCTGCAAATTGTTCAGTATTTAAAAATTCTTCAACTTTGGAAGTGGGCGTCGCCACAATCACGCGATCATATAACCCTTGTTCGCCTTGAGTATTGACCACTTTTACTTTTTCGCCCTGTTGCTCGACCTGAGTAATCGCCGAACCACTACGAATATCCACCCCATCAATCAAACGATCAACAAAGGCAGGCGTTCCACCTTGCATACGCAATAAAGCATCACCATCGGTCAGTTGACGCAAAAAAGTCAATAAAGGTTTTGCAGGCCATTCACCGATGGTTTTAGGATTACAGGTACAAATGGTATATAGCACAGGCATCACCGCACCATGCCAAAACACTTCTTCAATATGATTCTGATTAATAAATTCGGCTAAGGTAATATCCTGTTGTTTAGACTTAAAAAACTGATTAATCGCAGTTTTTAGCTGTAACATTCCTTTCACCAGACGCCAACCATATTGTTGAATCCCTTTTTTGTTATTGATAATCGGGAAGTTTCCAATGCGGCTGCGGTTCGTGGTTAACCAAGTTTCTGTACGGTCTTCAAATAACCAGCTACACGCCATATAGGTACGTACTGGAAACATTTTCATACCCAAATGCGTTGCCAGACTTAAAGTATTCTTCCATAAATAGGGATTCATCACACGCAAAGGAGCATCGATCACCCCGCCCTCGAATTCAATACTATGGCTATCCATTCCTCGACCTGAGAGGGCTTCAAATATCGTCACCGTATGTCCTGCATCTTTTAAAATTCTTGCGGTAGCAAGACTAGCCATTCCGCTACCGATAATTGCGATATCCAAAATTATGATCCATCAGTTGAGAATTTTTTTGATTATGACTGATCGTCATGAAAAACACCGTATTAAAATCTACCAGTTTTTCTTAAAATTTTTAGCATTTTGAATAAAAAATAATCAAATAAAAATGTGATTTACATCACACTATAGTTATCAAACAAATAATTGAAATTATTGTAGTTTTAATCTTATATTTTTCAAAAAACTGATTAAAAAAAACAAGATAAATTAACCATTCGATCAATAAAGATTTTACAGTGATCTTCAATTGCGATAGGATGAACCCATAAAAATGCAAACTAAATCACAAAAAGTTCTTATAAAAACCTTAAAATGATAATCATCACATTACAGCGAAAAAGCCCTTTATCAAGGTTGATAAAGGGCTTTCTTATTTGAAAATAATCACGGTTTAGTGGTTGAGTTGAGCCTCTGTACTAATCCGACCAAATTTTCCGTTATTGAAGTCATGAATGGCTTCAATAATTTCTTTTTTACTGTTCATGACAAATGGCCCATAACCTTCAATTGGCTCATTCAAAGGCTCGCCAGTCAACACCAGAAATTTGGCATCGCTGTTGGCTGTCAGTTCAAAATCGACATCAGCCTGATCAAAAATGACCACTGAACGCTCACCCACTTCATGTGTTGCATTGATCGAGACATTACCACTCATCACCACCAACAGTGAATTATGTCCTACAGGAACGCTGAACGTATGGGTTTTACCCGCAGTGATAAAGCCATCCCAGACATTCACAGGACTAAAGGTGGTGGCAGCCCCTTGTGCGGTTTGGTACTCACCAGCCACGACACGGATATAACTTCCTGCATCATCCAATGGAATTAATGGAATTTGATCCGATTCAATCGCCTGATATTTGGCAGGCGTCATTTTTGAATGCGCAGGTAAATTCACCCAAAGCTGTGCCATTTCAAACAAACCACCGTGCTCTGCAAACTCAGGTGAATGAAATTCTTCGTGCAGAATACCACCGCCTGCCGTCATCCATTGCACATCACCTGTTTTAATCGTTCCACCACCACCTGCTGAATCTTTATGCGTCACTTCACCTTTGTAGGCAATCGTCACTGTTTCGAAACCACGGTGCGGATGTGAGCCGACACCTCGTTGTGAATGCGTCGGTTTAAACTCATAAGGTGCGGCATAGTCCAATAACAAAAATGGACTAATGGCTTGTCCAAAACGATCATAAGAAAATAGATTGTTGACTGGAAAGCCATCACCGACCCAGTGCATGTGTTTGTTTTGATAAATACCTTGAATATTCTTCATTGCCATCACTCCTCTATCAGGGCTAGCATTTGTACAAATTTTACGCCGATCCTGATAGAAGTGATACCGTCTGCATAAAACTCAGTGTCTCATATTTAAGACAATTTAAGGCTTAAAAACTAGATATTTAGAAATATTTATCGAAATTACAGAAAAATATCCTATTTTTATGATTGTTTATCTCAATAAATTTTCTTAAATGCCCATCTTCGCTCATCTAACATGGAAAACTTGGCTAGCCTATTTTTTTTAAAGGCTGGCAACCGCTCAAGAGAGGAGATAAATCATGAGCAAACCTTATGTGCGTTTAGATAAAAATGATGCTGCGGTATTATTGGTTGATCACCAAACAGGTCTACTTTCGTTGGTGCGTGATATTGATCCAGATAAATTTAAAAATAATGTGTTGGCTGTAGCTGACATCGCTCAATATTTTAATCTACCTACCATTTTAACGACCAGTTTTGAAGATGGACCTAATGGCCCGCTCGTTCCTGAATTAAAAGAATTGTTCCCAGATGCGCCATATATTGCCCGTCCAGGACAAATCAATGCATGGGACAATGAAGATTTTGTCAAAGCCGTGAAAGCCACGGGTAAAAAGCAATTAATTATTGCTGGCGTAGTCACCGAAGTATGTGTTGCATTTCCAACCCTGTCTGCACTGGCAGAAGGCTTTGAAGTCTTCGTGATTACCGATGCATCTGGTACATTTAATCATCTTACTCGCGATGCAGCGTGGGATCGTATGTCTCAGGCTGGCGCACAATTAATGACATGGTTCGGTGCAGCAGGTGAATTACACCGCGATTGGCGCAATGACATTGAAGGTCTAGGTCAGTTATTTTCAAACCATATTCCTGATTATCGTAATCTGATGACCAGTTTTGCCTTAACACATTCTGATCATAAATAAGTTGCAACCCAACGATCCGAATAAAAATAAGAGTGAGCCAATCACTCTTATTTTATTTTAGTATGTAATAAAACAAAGACGACCTGTTTGATTGAGGCCGAAACATGCATTCATTTGATGATTATTATTATTTTTATTTGGTGGTCAAACATGGTGGATTTAGTGCTGCCAGTGAAGCTGAAAATATAACCAAATCCAAGCTCAGTCGCCGCATTTTAGAGCTTGAGGATAAATTCAATGTGAATTTAATCCAGCGAACGACGCGACATTTTAAAGTCACTGCGTTAGGACAAGAGTTTTATGAAGAATGTGCCAAAGTGATTGCACAGGTAGAATGCGCCAAAAATGTATTATTACAACAACGTACCGAACCGCAAGGTCTGGTCAAAATTAGCTGTCCGTTATTGATGATGCGTTTTCAGATTCGAGAATTGATCAATCATTTTCTAAAAGCTTATCCCAAAGTTGAAATCGAATTAGAGCTGACCAGCCGCCGAGTCGATGTTTTGTATGATGATATTGATATTGCGATTCGTACCAATTTTGAGATGACTGAAGATTCGAGTCTGATTGTTCGAGATGTGATTAAGACCACGCATTGTCTGGTGGCAGCCCCTGAAGTCTTACAAGGCAAACTCATCGAAAACTATCAACAACTCACAGACTTTCCGTGTATCGGTTTAGGCAATCAGAAACAGGATTATGTCTGGGTTTTAAGGCATCATGAAAATAATCGACACGTTGATATTCGTTTTAATCCACGTATGCGTTGCAATGATCTGGCGGGAGTATACTACGCTGCCTGTGATGGTTTGGGAATCGCAGATTTACCCTATTTGACCGTCGAAGAAGACATTAAACAGGGAAAATTAATTCATATTTTGCCCGAGTGGGAGTCCAATGAAGGGATGGTACAACTGGTGTATGCTTCACGCAAAGGCCAGCGTCTCGTGGTTGAAAAGTTAATCGAAACACTGGTCGGTGGCATGCGCTCACTAGGCAATATGAAAAAAGGCTATCGTCTCATTTAAAATCTTATGCGTTGTTACAACTTTGATTTGCTGTATTGGCTTCCAGATTAACAATCGCTGACATACCAATCGCAATTTTATCGAGACCTTTTTGTTGCGGATCAAAGCTGATTTTGACAGGGAAACGTCGCACAATTTTTGTAAAATTTCCTGTGGCATTATCAGGCGGTAACAATGCCAGTTCTGCACCACTACTACGTGAAATACTATCAATTTTTCCACAGAACTTTTGATGAGGAATCGCGTCCAGACTAAATTCCACCCGATCTCCAGGTGCGAGTTTAGCAAGTTGTGTTTCTTTTAAATTCGCTTCAATCCAAAGCTGATGGATGGGAGCAACCACGATCAGATTTTTACCGACACTCACAAACTCACCCTCACGAACTTTACGCGAGACCACAGTTCCCTCACGTGGAGCCATCAGCTTAGTGGCAGCCAAATTATTTTCCGCCTGCGCTAAATTGGCTTGGGCGGCGACCAGCGATGCTTTTAATGAATCATTTTGTGCTTTTAACACCTGAATATTCTGTTGCGATTCTTTGATTTTAATATTAGAAACATTGACTAAAGAAGTTTGGCTCACCGTGTCTTCAACCGCTTTGTCATATTCACTTTTACTCATGCCCCCTATTGCAGCAAGTTCTTTGGTACGTTTGAGATGATTATCCGCACGAAGCTGAGCAGCTTTGGATGCCGCAATTTCTGCTCTGGATATCTCAACCTGATCTTGAGCCAGCTTAATTTTTTCCTCTAGCTCATGTTGACTGGCCTGAATTTCCAAAATCCGTGCCTGCGCTTGATCTACCGCAGACTGATAGTCTGTTGCATCAATTTCGACCAGTAACTGACCTGCTTTGACATGCTGATTATCCGAGACATTGACTTTGGTCACATATCCGCCGACTTTATTGGCAATATAAGTCAGATCGCCTTTGACATAAGCATTGTCAGAAGACTGTGAATTTTTACTGACACTCCAGTAAAAATACAGAAAATATACCACCGCAAAAAGCGCACACATGATCACCAAAGCAATCACAACACGCACCCAAGGACGAAACGGTCTTTTAGCTTGAATAGTTTCTGTGGTCATGAATTTATCTCGGCAAAGTTAATGCATGGCTTTACTGTATGGGAAAACCCAGACACAAGCGGATGCGATAAATAAAATGAAAAATACCAGCAAAAATGCGTCGTTATAGGACATCGCAAAAGCTTGAATCCGAATATGTTGATTCAACTGTGCATAGCTCACGGCATTTAATGCTGACGGATCACTTAATGCGGTACTCAAGCTGTGACGGATACTTTCCAGCATTGATAAGGTTTGCTCATTTTGTAACTGAACATCCTCGCCGATCATGGCAGAATGCAATTTTTCACGTTCATTAATAAAGTGATTTAAGATGCCAATACCACCCACCAAACCAATTACCCGTGCATAGTTAAAACCAATACCACAAGTGGGACCTTCCGTTGGAATAATGTCATATAGCACCAGATGCAAGGTCGCCAAAGAAAATACGCCCTGCCCTAAACCTGCCACAAAAATAGGCCATAGGAAATCATGGATCGCCCATTGTGAAGTCGAAAAACTACAATACAGTGAACTAAAAGCCAAAATGCATAAGGCCAGTGACATCATGATACGCTGATCAATACGTGGGCTCAGATAATAAGCCGTCATCACGCCTATGAAAGTACCCACAGAAAAAGGCCAAAGCACTTCCGCAATTTGTTCAATCCGAAAGCCTGAAAGCTGAATTAGAAACTGAGGAATTACCCAAATAATAAACAGTGAACCAAAACGGAAAATCACCTGAAAAATAAGCGCATAGCTAAATGGTTTATAAAACAGAGTTAATTTGAACAATGCCGCATCATGTCGAATAAAATGCATAATCGCAAAGCCCATCAACAAAAAACCTGCCAAAAAACTGGCGCTAATCCACCATGCTTCAAACCAGAAATGTCGCTCACCTTCTGACAAAACCATCACGATTAAACTGAGACCCGCCGAAATCAGTAAATAACCCACCCAGTCAAACAACTTAAATGCTTCAAGTCGAATCGGATCTTCCTTAAACAAAAAATTGGCAAGAATGACATAAGCAATAATCCCTAGCGCGGGAATAATGAACAGCAAATGCCAGTTTTCGCTATACAGAAAAAGGCTGCCTAACCATGCAGAAACGCCAATTCCAATCGCAGTGGCAAGTGCAAAATAGGTTAAGCCCCGCGTCCGAATCAGACCCGCAGGATGGGTAGAAAACAGGATAATAAACATTAAAATCGGTAACATGCCTGCAAAAAAACCATGCAGGATCCGTAAAAACAACATCACGGCAAAAGAATGAGTCATTACGATCAACAAAGAACTCAGAATAAAACCCAGTCCTGCAATCATCATGGCGCGTCGACGACCAAAGGCTCCTGAAAGCAAAAAGGCAATCGGTAAACCCAGTATTTGTCCAACATTGTATAGGGTCACCACCCAACCCACTTCCTGCGAGGTCACTGCAAAAGCACCTGCGATATCTTGCTGCGCAAAAATAATCGACAAAGGAAATGTACTGCTCACAATCGCGCCAAAAGCCGCGATGGTCATTGCCATTATTCGTTGCATTTTCACTGCATCTGGCATGTCATTTCCTTGGGTTTACTGGGTCAGGATATTGATCGTGAAGCTATAAAACTATCTTTGCAATGATAAACATCGGCTAGAACAAGATGTTAAGATCACACATCAACTATTCATCAGTTTTCAGCTCATTTGATTTTAAATGTTTTTTGATCAGCAAATGTGATGTCCATCGAAAAAGATCGTTTTATTATTAGGATAATCAGTTTTATCATCAGAACAGATTAAACTCACCAAGCTTTTTTTAAAGCTTAGCGTTGAAATATGCTTGATTCTGACGATTCAGTACAGCTAAAAATAAATGTGGATCGAAAAATACAGCTTCGATGCTTAGGCTCTAAATGCCAAAAGCCCTCATCATGTGATAAAGGCTTTTGTTCTGGATAGATCAATAGTGTTCAATACAGTTCATTTTATCAATGTGTTAGATAAACCAACTCAATGGATATCTCGATTTAAATCTACAATGACTGCATTGTGATTCAAATTACCAATCTTTTTCCAATCTCATATTCCAATCCAATTGAAAAGGGCTATGGGCTTGCTTCTCAAGTTTTTCAATGATTTTAATTGTATTCTGATCGGCTGTTAATTTCAGCTCGGTCTCTGTGGAATACAACCAAAATCGGAAACCATAAATATAGCTACGATTAAAATCATGCCATGAGTTAAATAACGGCTGAATTTTCTGACAAATCACCAGTGAGCGTTGAAGTGCATCTTCCTTAGTGATCATGCCTGCAAGATAAAAATCAGATAAAAGATATACCGCACGACCAAGATCCCATGCCAATATTGCTTGGTCTGCAAATTCCTGTGTTGCATCAAAACTTACACGGTCTAATTGTTGATGTTTTATATTCGATGTAATTTTTTGATTATGTCTTTCAAAATCCTGTCGGCTGAGTCCTAAGAGTTGCATTTCATCTACATATTTTAAAAGCAGCGCATTATGTAATCCCTGTTCACTGGTCAATTCAGCAATCATGGCATTACCTTCTTCTAAATCATGTATCCCCCAATGTTTGATCAGGTTCTGTTTAGCCAGTTCAGTGGTTTGCTTTTTTTTGGCTACGCCGCCAAATACATAATTCAAATTACGTTGATTCAGCGTTAAAAGTACAGCGCATGTTCCGTTCATCCACAAGATCGCTGGTGTGGCCTTGTTTCCCTCTGGTTTAGGTTTTTGAAAAAAAGACCATGCTACTGCAATCAACACCAGTCCAATTACTAGATACGTAATATATTCCATACAACATTTCCCCAAATCATCAATAAAAATAAAAATGCTTTCTAATTTTTTTAAATGCACAACCCTATCTAGGCATGGAGCAAATGATCAGATAATGAAAGATTCTTCATGACAAACTTATGCTTCATCATCTTTTTTAGATTGACCCGTATGCTCCACCTAGACATTTACTTACATGGTTTTACCGCTCTCTTAACGCTTCTTTAGCTTTGTTAAACGGTTTTAATAAATAATCCAGTACCGTCTTCTCACCCGTACGAATATCCACCGTCGCCACCATCCCTGGCGTGATACTAAACGACTTGCCTTCTTTGTTATAAAGCTTGTCAGAATCGGTACGGATATACACCCGATAATAAAACTGATCCTGCTTCACCTCATCTCGAATCGTATCTGGCGAAATCACTGTCACCTTGCCTTTTAACCCCCCATAAATCGAGTAGTCATAGGCGGTGATTTTGACCAGTGCTTCCTGACCCGGATGAATAAAGGCAATATCTCGTGGTGAAATACGTGCTTCAATCAACAATTGTTCATCCAGTGGCACAATGGTCATCAACTTGCCATTTTGTGGAATCACCCCACCTTGCGTGGTCACTGCAATTTCCTTGACCACACCACGTACCGGGGCTTTAAATGTGGTGCGGTTTAAAGTGTCAGTACGACCACGTACAATCTGCATTTGTTGTTCGGTGTCGGTATTGGCTTTTGATAATTCTTCACGTGATTTGACGTAATATTGGTTACGTGCATCATTGATTTTATTTTGCAGGTCATTGGCTTCACGTTTTAAGCGTAATACTTCTACTTCACTGGCAGCACCTTTGGCAACCAAAGGTTCGGTCATGGTGAGTTCCTGCTGAACCAGTTGTAAAGCCAGTTTTAAACCCGAAATTGACTGTTCCAGATTTTCGCGTCTGGAGTTATACAAGGCGGTTTCTTCTTGTACCAGTTTCGGATCTTTTTTCACCTCATCGGGAAAGACCAATGGGGTACCATTTACTTCTGCACGTAATCGCGCTGCTGTCGCCTGTGCAGAGATCAGTAAGGATTGCGATTCGCCTACATTAGATTCAAAGCGGGTCGGATCCAGCTGTGCCAGCACTTGTCCTTTTTCGACGATATCACCTTCTTGTACATCCAGCTTGGTCAGGATTCCACCATCCAGTGATTGAATCACTTGTTCTTTAGAAGATGGAATAACTTTGCCTGTACCCGTAGAGACTTCTTCAAGTTGAAATAGTCCTGCCCAAAGCAATAATATCAGCAAGCCGATACCGATAATCCAGATCACTAAACTGGCGCGGGGTAAAGGTGGTTCTTTATAGGACACTTTTGTCGCGCGTTTTGGGTGTTGTAGTGCGTCACTCATGAACGTGCTCCTGGTCCTGTTTGAATCTGTTGGGCTACTGTGGCGGCGTTCTGGCCATTGAGGATCTGGTCACGCGGTCCATCCATGACGATTTTGCCTTCATTGACCACGATAATCCGATCGACCAGCTCCAATACTGCACGTCGATGTGTTGCCACAATTAAGGTGCGATGCCCTAGCCATGTTTTTAAGTGATCAATCAACATTTTTTCTGAAACATCATCAATCGATGCAGTTGGTTCATCCAGTAGTAAGATGTTCGGTTGTCGAATCAGTAGTCGTGCCAACAATAAGGCTTGTCGTTGTCCACCCGAGAAACCCACACCTCCCTCTAAAATCAGATGATCCAGTCCTTCTTTTTTCTCTTCAACGAAGCTTAACGCACCTGTCATTTTCAGAACTTTGAGAATATCTTCATCATTGGCCAAAGGTGCGCCAAGGGTTAAGTTTTCTCGAATGGTGCCGTAAAACAGGTGGGCATTTTGGTTTAAAAGTCCCATGTCACGACGGATATCTGATGGATCAATCAGGCTTAAGTCCAAACCATCCAGACTGATTTTGCCTTGTAGTGGAAATTGCATGCCAGACAGCAGTTGTAGTAAGGTCGATTTACCTGCGCCATTACGCCCAAGTACCGCAATCTTTTCTCCTGCCTGTATGCTCAGATTCGGGATGATCAAGGTCGGTTTGGGATCATCCTGTCCATATTGAAATACTACGCCCTTGAGTTCATAGTCACCATAGATCACAGGTTTATGAATCAGATGTGCCTGATCTGGTTGATCTACTGGCTTTTTCATCAGTTCATCCAGACTGGTTTTTGCGACTTTGGCTTGTTGTAAACGTCCCAATACCCCCGTGATTTGTGAAATCGGTGCCAGCATTCGAGAGGATAGAATCGAACAGGCCACCAATGCACCTGTGGTCATGTCTCCTTTAATCACAGCAAAGCATCCCACTAATACCACTATCGCATAGGTCAGACCCTGTATTTTTTGGGTCCAGGCAGTGAGTATCCCCACGATCTTCCGCTGCCGCATGCTGATATCAGCAGAGACTTCATTCATGTGGTTCCACTGGTTTTGAAAGCGGGATTCAGCGCGCAGTAGTTTGATGTCTTCAATGCCCTGTACTGCTTCCACTAAGATGGCATTACGAATTGAGGATTCACGCATGCCTTCTTGTGCCAGTTTGGCTAATTTTTTTTGTACCAGCAGTCCTGGCACAATCATCAATGGCACCACCAAGACCATCACCCAGAATAAGTTCCCGCCAATCAACCAGAAAATCACCAGAAACAGGAAGAAGAATGGCAAATCAGCAATGGCACTGATGGTGGTTGAGGTCACCAGTTCACGCACTCCTTCTAATTCACGGACTTGTGAAATAAAAGTCCCTGTTGATTTGGAGCGTTCTTTATTTTTGATGCGTAGTGCATGGCCAAATACCCGGTCTGAGATTTTCAGATCCGCTCGTTTTCCAATGATATCGGACAGATAAATTCGGGCAACACGTAATACAAATTCAAAGATCGCTGCCAGTAATACCCCACCTGCCAATACCCATAGGGTTGAATAAGACTGGGAAGGAACCACACGGTCATACACCTGCATGGAAAAGATAATGGTCGCCAATGCCAGAATATTGGCAATCAGTGAGGCGAACATGATATCGATATAGCGTTTCCAGTCTTTGAGAACAATCGACCAGAACCAGCTCGGTTCATAGGGTTTGATGTATTCATCGACGCGTGCATCAGGAATTGATGTTTCTGGTCGTACGATATAGATGTTTTTGATCAGGCTATTAAGTTGATCCAGACGAAAGCTTTGGGCTAAGCCTTGTTCTCCACTGAGCTGGATGCTGACCTGTCCTTCTCCATCCGCTTTGTCTATGACCCCGACTTGTCCATCATGAAATTCTGCGATGACGGGCAAGCGCCATGGGTTTAAGAGTTCGTTTGAGAAGGTAAGTTTGCGATAGTTCAGTCCCATTTGTCGGCAAATCAGTAATAGTACGTCATCCACCGTGTGGTTCTGGTTCCAGTCCAGTTGAAGGCGGATGCGTTCTTCTGACGGTTCGATCCGATAGTGTTTGGCGATCACAAGGACGGATTGTAACCACGGCTGATAATTGAATGCTTGACTCATGGTTGCACCTCAAATCCCTGAATTGAAAGATGGTTTAGTTGGTAGGCCTGACGAGTCCGTCCCGTGGTCTGGATAAATTGCACCAGACTGTTGTAAATGTCATAACGTGCAGTTTCAAGTTCGTTGTTGGCCGCATGAATGGCCATTTCTGCGTTAAGCAAATCCAGTACTGAGCGCGTCCCCAGTTTATATTGTTCCTGATATAGCTCACGGGTTCTGACCGTGGTTGCTTGTCGTTCTGACAATACTTGTATTTGTCTTTGTTTGTTTTCGATGTTTTCGCGTGTGGTACGCAGTTGATCCAGTACATCCAGATACACGGTGTTGACTTTGGAGCGTGCCGCTTCTTCTGCATAGCTGGCAGATTTTACTTGGGCAGCCACTGCACCCCCCTGAAAGAAGTTACTGGAGGCTTCCAGCATGATGCTGTTATAAAAGCCATCGTCTTTGTTGTTATTGGGATTGACCCCATTTAGGGCCTGGCTCAGTGAACCTTTGACAGATAAGGTCGGATAGAGGCTGAGCTGAGTTTGTTTTTTTTGGGATTTGGCAACTTCTACTTCTGCCTGTGCTGAAATCATTTTTGGGATGGTGTTAAATTCTGGATCTCTAAAGAGATCAGAGGATTGCACCAGATTTTCTGGAATCGTCCAGTTTTTATTGCTGACATCAAAGCCCAAAAGCGTGCGTAGCCGCTGTTGGTATTGTCGCAGTAAGGATTGTTGGGCGATCAGGCTCGATTGTGCCGATTGTAAGTAAGATTCAGCCTGTACAGGGTCAGCTTGACTGCTAATCCCTGCATTGGCTCGCAAGTTGGCAATATCCAGAATGCGCTGGATACCTGCCACCTGTTGTTCTCCAATCTGGCTGATGCGTTGGTAGCGTTCAATATTGATCACCGCAGAGGCAACCTGATAGGCAATGTCATCGATGCTGACCAGTACGTTGGCCTGTTCTACAATCAGTTTGGCTTTTTGGGTATCGACACTGGATTTGACTTTGCCAAAGTCATATAAGAGTTGGGTGGCACTCAAGGTCAGGAGCTGGCGACCGCGTTCGCCTGTGGTTAAATCACAGAGGTGGATCAGGAAATTTGAACAACACTTATAAGTTATATTTTGCTCCCCAAATGATGTTATAAACATCAATATATGGAGTATTTTATGGC
>NZ_KB849717.1:1509819-1511393 GCF_000368825.1 Acinetobacter ursingii DSM 16037 = CIP 107286
ATAATTTGGTTTTGATGAACATCAAATTCAGCACTCAATTCAGCAAGTGTTTTTTCTGCTTTAATCGCAGCAAGTGCTACCTTAGCTTTAAAATCATTTGAATGATTTCTTCTTGGTCTACGTGCCATAAAATACTCCATATATTGATGTTTATAACATCATTTGGGGAGCAAAATATAACTTATAAGTGTTGTTCAAATTTCCTGATCCACCTCTTATCGACAGTAAATGTTTGAGTAGCACTTAACTTCGTATCATTATTTGAGGACTCAGTCGCAATCGCATTTGCTGTCAAAGTTAGTGAACCAGAATAATTTAAAGAAGGTAAAAGATATAAATCCTTTAATTCTGTACTTGTAAAAGTCCAACTTCCATCAGAATTTTTCACACCAGCATTAAAGCTAAAATCATTTGGAACACCTTGAATTTTTACACTTAAACTTTCGGACCCACTGTAATCCGTTAAATTTGCGGATAGATCTAAAGCCACTGGGGGACTATAGGAGGTACTACTGCCAGAAGGTTTAAAACTTGCAGATGAAATACTTAAAGATGAATCTTTAAAGTTATCACCACCATTTAAAACCAACCATTGGAAAGAATAATGACCTGTTTGAGTTGCATTAAAACTATATGAACCCACAGCACTAAGTGCAGGGAATTTCATCTCAGTAGCGTCTACTAAAATCGACTGTTGAGTTCCATCTGGCGCAGTAACAAATAAAACAACCAAGTCATTAAAGCCATTTTGAACTTCAGAACTCGTGTTTTCGCCATTTGTGAAAGTATAATTCCAAGTGAGTGTATCACCTGTTTTTAAATCACTTTGAACTTCTGTAAGTTTTCCATCTATAACGTCTACAAATCCATTACTTGTAATATTCGGACCTACAGGATTAAAACGGTTATCTAAATACCCTGAGGCCACTCCTAATTCGATCTCAAGATTTGACTGCGATACTCCACTACCAGAGTCATCTGTCCCTGAATTCACTACTGTATCACTAGAGCCTGTAGAAATAATAGTTGCACCGGCATTAACTGTATGAACGTTAGATACAGTTAAAATCGGAGTATCAGCAACAGCATTGACTGTTATGTTACCTATTCCATTTGCACTCGAAATTAAGCCCAGATTATCTGTGCCACTATATTGGAAGCTAGTTGTACCTTTCCAATCCGCATTCGGTTTGAAGTAGATCGTCGCACCATTTGAAGTCGCTGTGATCACATCTGTCGTCGTTAATGCAGTGCCTGTTCCAGCAGAGTTGCTGTAGAAGCTGCCATTGGCTGGCAGTGCGCTGAGCTTGAAGCTTGCAACTGTACCATCGACATCTGTACCGCTTAAGTTAACTGCAATGATCGTGTCTTCGTTACCCGATGCGGTGGTCGCTTGTGCCACTGGTGCATCGTTCACCGCAGTTACGGTAACTGGAACAGTTACTGTCGTGCTGCCACCTTTGCCATCAGCAACCGTCACTTCAAAGCTGTCTGAACCGTTGTAGTTGGCATTCGGGGTATAGGTATAGCCACCTGTTGCTGGATCGATGCTGACGGTACCATGACTTGGATTG
>NZ_KB849718.1:0-12493 GCF_000368825.1 Acinetobacter ursingii DSM 16037 = CIP 107286
TTTACAGAATTAGGTCGTCCTCATACCCAAGTTGTCACTTGAATTCTGTTCAAATGAGCAGAGTGTTATCTTTTAAATCTTTGTGCAACAAAGCCTTTCTAAGTCAAAAATACGTTTGGATAGCATTTCTGTCTATTAGAATGATTTGCATACAATGTTCTGCTTTTTAGAACACAAAAGCAGAATGAATTGAAAAAATCAAAAGTTATGGCATGAAAATCGCTTAAGCATGGATAAGTACTTTGTAAACTGCCCGTGAGATTGAATAGCTGTATGTCGATTACCTTTTCCCGATTTTCTGAATATTTTATGGCTGTTGCCCGTACTGGCAGTTTACGTAAAGCCGCAGAACAGCTTTTTATTTCAGTCTCTGCAGTGCATCGGCAAATTATTCTTGCTGAAGAAGAGTTAGGCGTTGCTTTATTTGAGCGTTTACCGCAGGGGCTGAAGCTAACGTTAGCAGGTGAATTACTTTATGCTGATTTGCTTAAATGGCAAAAAGAATATCAGCTGACTCGAATTCGATTTGATGAAATTCAAGGATTAAGTCGCGGCAATATTGAAATGGGTTTTATTTCTGCCCTAAATGATGGTTTTGTCGTGGATTGTATTCAACGCATGGCTGAAAGCTATCCATGGATTAATCTCAATATCAGTATGAATAGCAGTGAAGAAATATCGAGAAAAATCATTGATGCAGAATTAGATTTTGGCATTATCTTAAATCCTAAAAGTCACAATCAATTAGAAATCTTATCCTTTATTGAAATTCCTTTAGGCTATGTTTTATCACCACATCACACCTTAGCCGGCATGGATAAAATCTATTTATCTGACACTTTAAATGAGCGTCATATCATGCCAAGTGAGCCCTTAGTCATCAGTGATTATGTACATACACTCTATAAACATCACAAATTTAATCCTATACAAAAGATAGAATGTAATGACATTAGAATGATAACATCATTAATTCAACAACAATTAGGCATTGGCTTAATGTCATATATGGATGCATTACCACTTTTAAACTCAAAAAAGATCGTATTTAAGCCCATTCGTGAAAAAGGTATGCATCGTTTAACCATTGCACTGTGCGTCGCTTCAAAACGTCAAACATCTCGTCTTTCACAAATAATGGTAAATTTATTGGTCGAAAAAATGGAAGAAATCAAATTGCAATTAAAGCAACTTCCTTAAACATTTAATCCTTTGCTCTTCAATCTAATGTTTCTAAATAGCTAAAAAAAGCCAGTGTGAATATTCACACTGGCTGCTGAAAGCTAACCTTTTAGTTTTACATTTCTTTTTGTGTCTTACAGCTTAGTCGAGTGGATTACCGACAATGTTACTAATAATTCCCTTCATAATATGATTGCCTTGTTCTTTACGTAACTCTTCATACCACTCTCGGGTCACCGCTTCATCTTTCATATGTGTCACATCACAGCGCTTACGGGCACGAAGTACCAACTCATTGGCACGTTCATTACGCTTGTTCTGATAGCGACGTAAAGAATCTTGTAAACCTAAGGTATTAATTTGCAATGAACGTGCCAAATAGATAGCATCTTCCATCGCTTGGCAGCCGCCTTGACCAATATCAGGTGTTGTACTGTGCGCTGCATCACCTACAATCACCACTCGACCTTTGTAAAAATTGGCAAATGGTTCGATATCGTGAATTTCTACACGATTGGTCTTTTGCACATCGACTGCATCAATTAACTTTTGGACAGGCTCACACCATCCTTTAAAGTATTGTTTGAATAAAGCTTTGTATTGGCTACGATCATTTTCAAGACCAACAGCTAACGGCACATCAAAAAAGAAATAGAAACGATTATTCGCCACTGGCATCAGTGAAACACGTTTGCCTTCACCTACAAACGTTGTCCATTGATCTGCTGCGGCATAATCGTCTGAGACATCAACGAGACCATTCCAATTGACATAGCCTGCATAGCGTCGCTCAACTTGCTCACCTAAAACATAGGCACGAGTAATTGAGTGTGTACCGTCTGCACCCACCAATAGATCAGATTCTATTTCGCTACCATCTGCAAATTGAATTTTTACACGCTCTCCTTCTTCAACAAAAGAAATCATTTTCTTAGCTAGATGAATATCTTCACGACCAAATTCATCCATTAACATATTCTGAAGTTCCGCACGTGATACCGGATATGGTCGTTGCCCGACTTCTTCAATCAATGGATAAAGGCTAAACTGGGTCATCACATCGCCCGTCAGACCATCAATATAAGCAAGGTTATCCATTTTGCCGCCAAGCTTTTCAACTTGCTCTGTCAAACCCAAATAATTTAGACATTTCACACCGTTAGACCATAACGAAATAGCAGGGCACTGTTGCAAATAGAGATTTGAGTCGATGAAGTTCCTTTTTAAAAGTGCTTAGAGACCGAAAACCCTGTTGATTAGACACACTTCACCTTGAGGCTGACCATAATAAAATGACGATGCTTGTCCTTTACGTAGTGCACGCATGACTTCAATACCTTTAATTGTGGCATAAGCCGTCTTCATAGATTTGAATCCTAATGTGGCCCTGATGATCCGCTTTAACTTACCATGATCACATTCAATGACATTATTTTTATACTTAATCTGCCTGTGCTCAATATCTACTGGACATTTTCCTTCTCGCTTTAACCGTGATAAAGCATGGCCATAGGTCGCTGCTTTATCTGTATTGATGACCCGTGGAATTTGCCATTTTTTCACCGTATTGAAGATCTTTCCTAAAAAACAATAGGCTGATTTACTGTTCCGTCTAGCGGAAAGGTAAAAGTCAATCGTATGACCACGTTGATCAACTGCACGATACAGGTAAGTCCATCGCCCCTTCACTTTGATATAAGTCTCATCCATATGCCATGAATGTAAATCTGTAGGATTACGCCAATACCAGCGTAAGCGTTTTTCCATTTCTGGAGCATAACGCTGAACCCAACGATAAATTGTGGTGTGGTCAACATTCACACCTCGTTCAGCGAGCATTTCTTGAAGTTCACGATAGCTGATGCCATATTTACAATACCAACGAACAGCCCAAAGAATGATTTCACCTTGAAAGTGCCGACCATGGAAGGGATTCATCTGCTGTATCTCGAAATAAATAAGATATTTAGCTTATCATGTCAGCCTATTTGCAACAGTGCCGTTTCGATACTGTTATCAAAGTTGTAAAAGCACTTAGTTTACGGCAAGCAATTTAACATTGGATGTAATTATAAATATTATCTAAATAAGCTGCAATTTCATCCACTGTGGCTCTCGCAGTCCTTGAAACACCCACCAGTGTCGCTGAACCAGGTCCGGTCCACTCACCATATCCTACTAACCATAGGTTGGATTGTTTGACTGCTCGTGTTCCTTCAACAAGTATCGTATTATTTTCCTCTACTATTCCAAGTGGCTTTAAATGGCTTAAAGTCGCTTTAAATCCAGTACACCAAATCACTGCATTAACCTGTTGAAAAGATCCATCTTCCCAAATCACGCCATTTTCTGTAAAAGCCGAAAATGGGCGCTCACTATGTAAAACTCCTCGTGCACGTGCATCTTTGACTGAATCAATCATGACAATATCACCCAGACCGCCAACAGGCTGATCTATTGTACGGCCTTCTAATTGTGCCTTTAAACGCTCTGTCGCACGTAAAAACAGTACACGGCCATCAACATCATCTGCTAAAAATTGAGGAGGTGTTGGCGTGATCCAAAGAGTGTCTGCCACTTGGGAAACTTCAGCCAAAATTTGTGCTCCAGAATTTCCACCACCGACTATCATTACGTGCTTATCTTTAAAAAGTTCTGCATTTTGATAATGGGCGGAGTGTAATTGCAGACCTTTGAAATTTTCTTGGCCAGGGTAAGATGGGATATAAGGATGACTCCAGGTGCCCGTTGCACTGATTACAGCCTTGGCTCTCCATATCTGTTCACCTGCATGCACACTCAATACTTCTCCTTCGCTTTTGACGTGATCAACATATACAGGACGAATAATCGGAAATTGATAACGCTGCTCATATTGCTGCAAGTATTCAATAACTTCTTTCTTGGTCGGATACGTTTGTTCTGTATTCGGCATAACCCAACCAGGTAAGGAACTCCAGCTATTCGGTGAAAACAGACGCAAAGAATTCCAAGCATGTAACCAGGCTCCACCTGCTTGATTTTGATCATCTAAAATAATAAATGGTATTTTTTTTCGCTTTAAAAAATAAGCTGTAGATAAAGCTGCCTGTCCACCACCGATAATGATGACATCAGTTTCCGTCTGTTTCTGATTCAAAGCCTTTTCCCCTTTTATTTTTTCTTTAATATAAAAACCCAATCCTGAAGACTGGGCTTTTACAATATTCACTATATTTTTATGACAACATCAAAATCAACTTAAACTATCAAGATATTTTTCAGCATCTAATGCAGCCATACAACCAGAGCCTGCTGAAGTAATCGCTTGGCGATAAACTGAATCAGCCACATCACCGGCAGCGAATACACCTGGCACTGAAGTAGCAGTGGCATTCCCCGCTGTTCCGCTTTGGATCTGAATATAGCCATCACGTAACTCAAGTTGCGCTGAAAACATCTCAGTATTTGGTTTGTGACCAATTGCCACGAATAAACCCTGTACCTCAATATCTTGCTTTGATCCATCTACAGTGGATTTTAAACGCACTCCAGTTACTCCGGTGTTATCGCCTAACACTTCATCCACTTGATTGTTCCAAAGAATGCTAATTTTGCCTTCTTTCTGTTTTGCAAAAAGATGGTCTTGTAGAATTTTTTCAGAACGCAATGAAGCTCGGCGATGCACTAAAGTCACGTGAGCTGTAATATTAGACAGGTAAAGCGCCTCTTCAACCGCAGTGTTACCACCGCCTACAACCATCACCTTCTGATTCTTATAGAAGAAACCGTCACAAGTTGCACAGGCACTTACACCTTGCCCCATGAATTTAGCTTCAGACTCAAGACCTAAGTATTGTGCCGTTGCACCTGTGGCAATAATCAGGGCATCACAGGTGAATTCTTCCATATCGCCTTTCAGCACGAATGGACGAACGCTTAAATCCACTTCACTGATATGGTCATAGACGATTTCGGTGCCAAAACGTTCCGTATGCGCTTGCATACGTTCCATGAGTGCGGGGCCTGTTAAACCTTCTGGATCACCCGGCCAGTTATCGACTTCAGTGGTCGTGGTTAATTGACCACCGAGTTGTAAGCCTGCAACTAAAGTGGGTTTAAGATTAGCCCGTGCTGCATATACCGCAGCGCTGTAACCCGCAGGACCTGAGCCAAGAATGATTAATTTAGAATGTCTCTTTTGCATTTAAGATCACCTAGCAGTTTACAAACTGCGCTGATTGACACGTTTAGATAATTCTTCAGCTGATTCCTTACGTTCTGAATAACGATCTGTCAGGTATTTGCTTTGTCCACGAGTCAGTAGGGTGAACTTAAATAACTCTTCCATCACATCCACAATCCGGTCATAGAAAGCCGAAGGTTTCATTCGCCCATCTTCTTCAAACTCCAAAAAAGCTTTTGGAACTGAAGACTGATTTGGAATGGTGATCATCCGCATCCACCGCCCCAAAATACGCATCTGGTTCAGGCTGTTAAATGACTGTGATCCGCCACTGACTTGCATCAAGGCAAGAGTTTTACCTTGGGTTGCACGGATTGCCCCTCCTGCCAGTGGAATCCAGTCGATTTGAGATTTAAAGATTGAACTCATAGAACCATGGCGTTCAGGTGAACACCAGACCATGCCTTCTGACCATGCTAAAAGCTCATGCAGTTCTTTTACTTTTGGATGCTCAGTATCCGCATCTTCTGGTAAAGGAAGCCCTTTAGGATGAAAGATTTTTATTTCCGCCCCAAAATGCTCAAGGATTCGACCGGCTTCAAGAACTGCAAGGCGACTGTAAGAACGTTCTCGATTAGAGCCATACAGCAGCAAAATTCGCGGAGGATGAGCAAGTTCTTTGGCTTGAACTTTTTCAAAGGTGGGTTGCTCAAGAAGATTTAGATCTACATTTGGGAGATTCATAGAGTTAGGCCTCTTTAAAAACTTTCTTTCTCAGCCAGAGTGAAACACTCACCAAGGCAATCAACACAGGAACTTCGACCAGTGGGCCAATAATCGTGGTAAAAGCAACAGGCGAAGCGATACCAAAAGTTGCAATCGCTACTGCAAGTGATAATTCAAAATTATTCCCCGCTGCGGTAAATGCAATTGCTGTGGTCTTAGGATAGTCATTGCCCATCCATTTACTCATAAAGAAGCTGATGAAGAACATTAAAACGAAGTAAATGGTTAAAGGAATCGCGATGCGTAAAACTTCAAGCGGAAGACTCACGACATCACCGCCTTTTAGGCTAAACATGGCCAGAATGGTGAACAGCAAAGCCATTAAACTCAGCGGACTGATTTTCGGAATGAACTTGGTTTCATACCATTCCACGCCTTTCTGTTTCACCAAAATCCATCGCGTTAAGAAACCTAATAAGAACGGAATACCAAGATAAACCAGAACAGCATGGGTGATGGTCCAGAAATCGACATTAATGACCTGCGAAGCGACACCAAAATAGGGTGGAAGGAAGGTCAGGAATAACCAGGCATAGGTACTGAAAAATAGAATCTGGAAGATGCTGTTAAAGGCAACTAATGCTGCAACATATTGATTATCACCACAGGCCAAGCCATTCCACACCAGAACCATGGCAATACATCGAGCAAGACCAATCAGGATGACACCGGTCATATATTCTGGATAACTATGTAAAAATATGATTGCCAGGGCAAACATGAGTACTGGCGCGATCAGCCAGTTTTGTACTAAGGATAAAGTAAGGGTTTTCTTATCCTTAAACACTTGTGGCAAAGTCGCATAGTTCACTTTTGCCAGTGGTGGATACATCATTAGAATAAGACCAATCGCGATTGGAATATTCACTGAATCAATGCTTAATTTATCGAGTGCGACAGAAGCCTGAGGAAAGAAGTTTCCGATGGCAATGCCTAAGGCCATGGCAATAAAAATCCATAGCGTCAGGTTGCGATCTAAAAAAGATAAGCGTTTTTTAGACATTTCACTTACTCAACGTTCGAAATTTGATTAATTGCTGCAATCAATTCTGAGCGAGATAGTTTATCTACATTAAGTTTAAATAAAGCATCTAAGCGACGATTGATATGTTCAACAGTGCTCATAAAGGCTTTTATTTTTTCTTCTTTATTCACGTCTAAGTGTGAAGGATCAGCCAAGCCCCAATGTGCCTTGATTGCTCCACCCAAATAAAGTGGACATGCTTCTTGAGCAGCAGAATCACATACTGTGATCACAACATCAGGTTGATATTGTTCACAATCATTAATCGTTTTACTCCATAAACCTTCGGTAGATAATCCTAAGTTTTCAAGGGTTTCTAAAGTTAGCGGGTGAACTTGACCTGAAGGCTTACTCCCAGCACTATAGGCTTTCCAACCTTCTGGTGCTCGGCTATTAAACAAAACTTCAGACAAAATGCTACGGCAGCTATTTCCAGTACATAAAAATAAAAATTTCATTGAATTACTCACAATAACTATTTACAGAAAGGGGGTGTTGATCATCCAGCTTTGATTGAGATTGAACCGTCTTCAAAATATCTAAAATTTCATAACACCAGTTGGCCAATTTTGGATTGATACTGTAGTAAACCCATTGGCCTTGTCTGCGATCTTGAAGTAGCCCTGAAGCACGTAAAAGAGCTAAATGTCTTGAAATTTTAGGTTGACTGAGTTGTAGTTTTTCAGTCAAATCACATACACATAGTTCTTTATTTTCAACAATTAATGTCACTATATTGAGACGTGTTTCATCTGATAAGCATTTAAAAAAATTAACTTGATCCATATAAGTCTCCTTCACATTCTTTCCATTTAAGAGATGAGAAAGTGCTATTTAATTCTTTGGCCATTTTCATCAATAATTTTTTCACCATCTTCTTTGCTAAATGCGCCTTTCTGAGGAAACGGGAGAATATCCAAAACAACTTCAGAAGGACGACACAAACGTGTACCTAAATCCGTAACAACGAATGGGCGGTTAATCAAAATAGGATGTTGAAGCATAAAATTTAAAAGCTGTTCATCAGACCAATCTTCCCGAACAATTTCTAAATCAGAATATGGAGGTACATTTTTACGAATTGCTTCTCTAACACTTAAACCAGCACTACGAATAAGTTCAATTAATTCTGCTTTCGAAGGTGGGGTAATTAGATATTCAATAACGATTGGTTCAATTCCTGCATTTTGAATTAAAGCTAAGGTATTCCTTGATGTACCACACTCAGGATTGTGATAAATCTTTATGGTCGAGAACATTTTGACTGACTCTGCTATTAGAAACTCAGATATATTTATATACGTATTTACACATATATGCAAATACGTATATTGATTTTATTTAAATTACTTAATGTCAATAAATGTATATATATTCTTGCAAATTCTTATGAGTGAGAAAAAACTCGTTATTTAAATATGTAAATTTAGAGTATGGTCTATTAATACATTTATTATTAGATCACTCTGCTACAAAATTTTAGTTAGACCACCTAAGCAATTTAAGTTTAATAAGTTTAATAAGTTTAATAAGTTTAATAAGTTTAATAAGTTTAATAAGTTTAATAAGTTTAATAAGTTTAACTGCTATAAAGTGGTATTGTTCACTAGTACACTCATTTATGAAGGATTAAAGGTAACCATCCGATAAAGCACCCAACACATCCCTCGCTTCAGTAGCTTTGCAGTAAGTACTAAATTCAAATCCCGTATGTAGATATATTCGCCTTTTGGATGGAGAACAAGCTCTGCACCACCAAAGCCCACATTATTACATTGCCTTACCCTGCAACGTTTAATCCATCCATTACAGCAATACTACCCGTTCACATTACTTTATCTCGGCTGATAATCAGCGCAGTAACTTTAGCCAATCTCGCTGCAATTTCCATGTCAGGAATTTGTCCACTTATTCCAATGATGATGAGAACTGCAGCATTGACTTAGATCGCCAGTGCTCAGTACTGGCCATCATGTAGCTTTTATCGCTTTAGCGCCTTAACTTATTTAAGTGGCGTAACTTACACAACTTATGCATCCTATTTAAGTGATGTAAGTTATAGTATTCCGTGTCAGGAATCTGTCTACTTATCAGCGTCCGCGGAACTGCAGGATTTCTGCTTTGTTGTTCGCAACGAGGGCTAATTCTGGAGTTCCGTATAAGGCATAATCAATAACGACGCCTGATGCGAACATAGCGATTGGGCTGAAACGGAAGGTATCAGGAGCAATCGCTTTGGCAGAATTCCCCAAGGTGCTCACAATAAGATTCACATTGATGAAATCTGGCTTTCTACTCAGCCCATGGATATGCGAGCAGTTACTTATACTGCTCTTTCTCATGTCCTAAAAGCCTTTGACCATGTCAAATCGCAACATTGAGGTTATCTTGTTTTGGAATAAGCGTGGTCATTGTATGAAAGTGTTGATACATGATGGACTGGGTATTCAAAGCTCTACGGTTGGAACAAGCAACATTTCACTGGACTCAAACTCATCATAGTGAAACAATTACAAGCATTGATTCAGAGTTTCGCTTGATAAAGAATTTGACAATGTGCATCAAACATCATGACATCAATTCAGTCAGCCAAGCTGAATAGCCTAGATCCGTGTCTGTGCAGAAAAGGACGCCTTCATATAAAATAACTCAAATAGATAAATTACCACCACACTGCTAGAGCCTGAGCTGAATTTAAAAATATCTATAGGGTTCACCGGGGACTTACAGTAAATTTAACTTGGATAAAAAATATCCCCCTTAAAAAAGTGGGATATTTTTAATTTATTTATTTAATATTTCTTTTAATTCATCTGCACTATATGTCGATAAATTTTCTATAGCTGCTCGAACAATACTTGAACGATTTATTCTTGCATTTTGCCCTTTTACAACCAGCTCATCAATTAGTTTACTAATATCTTCATTGAGAGAAAAAGTGTAACGAATAAATTTTTTTTCACTTGATTCTAAAGCCTTTACCCTCTTTTCTGCACCAGATATAAATGCATCTAACATTTTATCTTGTTCAGTAGGTTCAGGTTTTTTGTTTAGCCCAGTTAAACCAGCCATAGTTATACTCCTAAAAACTCTCTTGCAATACTTTCAATTTCAGCTTTCGCTTTAGGATCACTATTTACTTCAAAAACCGAAAGCCCATTTTCATCTGCATCATCATAAACATTTCGATTTGTTGTGATTGAATTCAATGCATCAATACCAAATGATTTGCATGCCTCTTTTGCATCTAAAATTCTTTGAACTTGAGAAGGAAGAGTTGGACACTGAGTAATAATTGCTCTAGCTTTCAGATTTGGATTTACTGTCTTTGCTAATTTTAAAACTTGTTCCATATGATCTAAAGTTTTTAGATCTCTTCGTTTGGGTCTAAACGGCAATAACATATGTGTAGCTATAGTCATTGCTGAACGTAATGCTTCAGAATCCTGTCCACCTGCATCAATGATAATATCTTGGTATCTTTTATCTAAATCTTTTAAAACTGAACGTATATTCCCTGATGCTTGTACTGATGGAATATTATTTAATTCATCGTTTTCATCTCTTTCTTTGACCCAATCTGTTGTTGTTCCTTGAGGGTCAGCATCTAATAAGAGGACGTCTCTTTGACTTTGTTGTAAGTAAACTGCAAGATTTTGAGCTAAACAGCTTTTACCAGCACCGCCTTTTTCACCACCAACTAAGATAATCATAATTTATGTAAGTTACGTAAGTTTGTTTGTGTATAATTTAACGGTGATTTATGAAGTAATCAACTATCATGAAAAAAAAAATTAAAAAAAAAGTTATCCACAAAAGAATGGTCTTTTTGAATTTATATATATTTATTTAAATTTATTATTTATATCTCTGCTCAAAGCTTGACTAGCAAAGGGATACAGGAAGTATATGTTGACAAATTCCTACCAATAAGTTGACTTTTTCCTGTTTCTGAGTTGACATATTCCTACCAATAAGTTGACTTTTTCCTGTTTCTAAGTTGACAAATTCTGTGCATAAGTTGACAAATTCTTTTATTAAAAATACTTTCATTTGTGGACGTTAAGTAGTATTGTCAATATATCTATTTATAACATTTTCCTTAATATATCTCCCTATGAGTAACATAGTATATAAAGATAATAATTTGGTTGAAGCATCGTATTCACTAAATCTATCTGAGCAAAGGCTAATATTAATTGCGATCATTGCTGCTCGAGAAATTGAGAAAGAACTTACTTCTGATACTATACTTACGATTCATGCTTCTGAATACATGAAACAGTTTAATTTAGGACGTCAAGCATCTTATGAAGCGTTACAATCTGCATGTGATAATCTTTTTGAACGGCATTTGAATTATAAAGCAGTAGATCCTATAACTGGAAAAATAGGAATATACAAAAGTAGGTGGGTTTCAAAAGTTGGTTATGTTAAGGAAGAGGGATGCGTCCAACTAATTTTTGCACCAGATATTATCCCCTTATTTGTAAAACTTGAAGAAAAGTTCACAAGATATGAACTTAAACAAATCTCACCACTTACAAGCATTTATGCTATTCGCCTGTATGAGTTACTCATACGTTGGAGATCAACTGGTAAGTTATATATTTCTATAGATGAGCTTAGATCAAAACTCGGATTGATAGAAGATGAATATAAAAAGATGGGAGACTTTAAAAAAAGGGTTCTTACCGTAGCTTTAAATCAAATTAACAAATTTACGGATATTACTGTTTCTTATATACAAAAAAAGGAGGGAAGAAATATTTCAGAATTACATTTCATGTTTGAAGAAAAAGAACAAAATAAAACGAGTACAAGTGCTCCTTTAGAGCCAACTTATAAATTGACAGCTAAGCAATGTATATTCTTTGCTAAAAAGCTATGTGATATTACTAACTATCCAAAATTTGGTAATGATTTCGCACATCGTGGAGAGACTCTAGAAGACTTTCAGGAAAGGATATCAAGTGATCTTCTTGATAGCGATAATGTTAGAAAGTATTTTTCTTATTTGTTAGAAGTTGGTTATGCTCCTAAATACAAGAAGTAACCCTTTAGTTAATTGTCACTTTAAACAAAAGACCACGCCCTCTCATACTAAGTTTTTAATTAAGATTGCTTTCATGTGATTTTAATATGAATTAGCATAAGTTACATAACTTATGCTGGTTAAGTAACCACCTATCCTGCCTTTATAATTTATTGCTGCAGTTCTCATCATCATTGGAATAAGTGGACAGATTCCTGACACGGAATACTATAACTTACATCACTTAAATAGGATGCATAAGTTGTGTAAGTTACGCCACTTAAATAAGTTAAGGCGCTAA
>NZ_KB849718.1:14873-80135 GCF_000368825.1 Acinetobacter ursingii DSM 16037 = CIP 107286
ATAAAAGCTACATGATGGCCAGTACTGAGCACTGGCGATCTAAGTCAATGCTGCAGTTCTCATCATCATTGGAATAAGTGGACAAATTCCTGACACGGAATACTATAACTGAGGTCACTTAAATGGGATGCATAAGTTATGTAAGTTACGCCACTTAAATAAGTTGAGGTGCTAAAGCGATAAAAGTGGCACTGTTGGAAATATAGATTTAAGTCGATGATTTTTCCTTTAAAAAAAGTACTTAAAGACGGCTTTGTTGCACAAAGCTGTTTGTAAGGTCTGATTCAGCAATATAATTTCCGAATGAAGAAGCCAGCAACTAAAATCTACCGTACAACGAATTGGTCCGCATATAAACTCAGTGCGAGAAACTTTCAGAGCCAAGTGAATGAGATTCATGCTCGTGTGGCAGTATTAAATAAATTTACGGATTTAGGCAGACCTCACACCCAAGTTGTCACTTAAGTTTGAGAAGCTTAGGGGAGTTCTACTTTTAAAATCTTTGTGCAACAAAGCCACAGTAAATGTCAACAGACCCTAATTAGTCATAATAATATTTTCATAAATTTGTCATGTAAATTGAATATTTAAAGCGTATTTTTCGACCATCCTAAGATGAGGCGATGCAATGCTTTGGCATAAGAAAAAATTTAATAAAAAATCAATAAGTTTGGCATGCTGTAGTTTGGGCACAGTTATTTTGACGGGCTGCCAAAGTCCTGCTTTAGTTCAATCATCTTCTGCTTCAGTACAACCACTAAAACAGCCCCACCGTGTGGTTTTTTTCTTGGGAGATGGAATGGGTATCACGACACTGACAGCTGCACGAATTTATGCTGTTGGTGAAGATGGCCAACTGCCGATAGATCAACTGCCAGAGTCAGCATTTGTTCGTACTTTCTCAGAAGATGCACAGGTTACAGATAGCGCACCATCGATGGGTGCCTATATGACAGGTGTAAAAATGAAAAATGAAGTGATATCCATGCAGACTGGAACAATTGCAGTAGAACCAAATCAGGCCGGAAATCATCAATGTGGAACCAATCCTCAGAACCAGAATAAGCAAGACACTCAAACTTTACTTGAATTGGCCAAAGCACGAGGTTGGGGTACAGGGGTAGTCACAACAACTCGCATTACGCATGCTACACCAGCATCGACTTATGCCCATATTTGTCATCGTGATGCTGAAAATGACATAGCATCCCAATTAGTACCAAGTTCGCAAGGTGATACCTATCAGCGTTATAACGTCAAATTAAAAGATGGGGTTGATGTGATTCTAGGCGGGGGTAAGCGTCAATTTCTGCCGAAAGATCAAGGGGGAGAACGGATAGACCAACGGAATTTGATCGCAGAAATGCAACAAGCAGGCTATCGAGTGGTCTATGATCAAACTCAACTCTCCCAGATGAAGTTAGGAAAGAATGAAAAATTATTGGGTTTGTTTAATACTAGCCATTTAAATTATGACTTAGATCGAACCAAAAAAAACTTGCCTGAACCTAGCTTAAAGCAAATGACGTTGGCCGCTTTGGACATTCTAACCCAAAATAAAAATGGTTTTTTCCTGATGGTTGAAGGGGGACGTATAGACCATGCTTTACATGACACCAATGCTAAGCGTGCATTACAGGATACAATTGCCCTAAACGAGGCTTTGGATGCAACCATTAAAAAACTTCGACAAAGTGACCCTGAATTAAAAAATACCTTGATTGTGATAACTGCAGATCATGATCACACTCTAATTTTAAATGGCTATGCCAAGCGTACTGGAAAATATGTACAAGGTCAGGAAACCAGTGTACTAGGTTTGGTTAAAAACTATAACACTAAATATAAAAAAAATGGAAGAATAATTTACTAAGTTATTGTTTTTAAGTTGATCCTTGTTTTATATGGGGGTGATAATAACTTCTGATTACTAGTTTTTACCTTAAATATACCGATTGAAAGATTCATTTAAAGGCTATGAATACATGAGTTTTACAGTTTGGCTAGGTCAGCATGAGTACTTTTCACAAGATTTAAGATCGACCATGAACGTGATTAAGTTATAGGGGATTGATGAAATAGTTTTTATGAATTTCTGGCTTTCTGGGCTGATTTTATCAAATTCATGTCTATGCAAAATTGCGACATATTTCTCGTGCTGGTAGTTATCCAGAGTTTGGTCTGCATCTATCCATAGTGCAGACCTTTTTTTGGTGACAGTTTTTTCTTAGTGATTTTCGATCTGGATGTAGTGATTTCACGTTTGCAGAATATATCTTGGCGGTGATCCATCTAATATTCGTGATTATAAAGAGAGCTAATTCACAGGTTCTACAGATTATGTAGCGACTAACTATATCAAAGTCTATTTGCAGTTGATGGTTGGCGCTTAGTTTATATTTACGCTTAGGTTTCAGTTAAAAAATCAATATTCTGTTGAATCCGTGATTGAATCATCTGTAGGGTAGATTCTCGAATTTGATGGGGATACAGGCGCTGCGCAATTTGACTAAATTGAAGTGCAATTTCACGCATGGTCAAGATGATCTCATCGACTTCTAGAGTAGTCAGATTAGCTTCTGAAGTACCGAGTTTATGTATGTCATTTCGGGAAATATTGAGCGCTTCTCCCATAATGTCCATTTGATGATAACCACCTGGACCCTCGCAGAAGGTCACATCATAGGCTGGAGCCAATTTCCATTGACCATTTTTCTCCATGAGAAATGAAAAGTTCTTAGTATGGTCATCCCGATTATTGAAAAGCACATTAAACACAGCACGTTTAAAAGCATGCAATCTTTCTCGTACATCTTGCGTACACATCAAGGTTGCCCGGAGAAAATTGCGATAGTCTAGGCTACCTGGAACTTTATAGTCTGCTCCTGTATATGCAGCCAAACTCTGCATTGGAATCCGCATACCATTTTGACGATCGAATCGTTTAGAAGCAAAAGCCGTTAAACCATTGGGCAAATTAAAGAAATGGGTATCTGGAGTCTCAATTGCACAAAGTCGCAAACATTCTGCATAGACGGCTTCAATGGCGCAGACTTCAGGATGCTCTTGCTGAGCAGGAAACTTAATCAGCCAGGCTTCATGTTGATCAGAATCTTGAGTCGAAAACTCTAAATTGACAGGATCTCGGTAAACCAACGCTTTTGGTCTGGCACCTTGAGGGGAGCCACCCATGACCAATAAATGCTGTAGAAATTCACCACCTTCACCTTTGAGTACTTCTTGAACTTCCTGGGCCAGTTGTTGTAAAGGGATATTTTCTGAGGTTTGCATGTCAGCAACACAAGGTTCAAAGGAGAGGGCACCCATTGCGTGACTACTAATATAGGTCAGACGCTCCAAAGGTCCAATTCGTGCTGAATTTAAGCCAATTTTTTTGAAATATCGATCCATCAACATCATGCCCCAACCATCTGGTAAAGCGTCATAGACTGGACCTGGGAGTCCCATTTGATGAGTAGGAAAACCTTGTCTGAATGGTAGACCTTTTAAAGGCAGCAAGTAAGAAGAGAGCTCAACACCTTGCTGTATTGCTTCTGGACTATATTCAAAAACAATGGTGGGTCTACCTGTCGTGGCTGTTGAACTAATCAGCGTTCCCCATAACCATGATTCGCCCCAACCGTTGTAATAAACATTAAGTCTATTGAGCATTATCCCTTCCTCTTAATACGGTGGCGCTTACTTTGACTCTCATAGCGAAGAATGTCATTCACACTGTTAAGCTGAGGTTTAAATAGTTCCTGAAGTTCGTTTAATCGACCCAAGACCATTGCAATACGGACTAAATTTTCAACAGATACATTTCGTCCCGCTTCAAGATTCGAAACTGTATTCACGCCGACACCAGCGCGTGCTGCTACCTCAGCTTGAGACATCTCCAGAAAGAGTCGTTGCTTACGTAAACGCTCACCTAAAAGAGTCACAACTTCTTCTGGTTTAGTGAAATATAAATCCATTAAATTGGGTCTTAAGAATGAATAATTTAATTAAATCACAAAATAATGGAATTAATCTATAGCTATAGTGTGGCTAAGGAGGGCTTTGTTGCACAGCACATCAGAAGGGTAGGTATAGTCCTTGGGTATCGGTTACAGAAAATCATCAGGATGTACTTTGACTGATTGTTGATACGGAGATTTCAGTATTTTCATTTTTCCTAATAGGTCACATTACTTAGAAAGGGTTCTTCGAAAATTAGTTCATACTTTAAAAATCCTATAAATATTGAGGATATTTTCTTAATGCTTTCAATATAGCATGCGGCTATATGTAACTCGAACGGGCTTAATCTGCCTTTCAGTATAAATTTTTTGGGCGTGAGAGGGGAGAGGTGTGAGGGCAAGCAATTTATATCGTGGATACTTCTAAATTACTTATGTAATAGAAGGTGGTAAACATGGATTTAGAGGTAATAACACTAAATATAAAAAAATTGGAAGAATAATTTATTAAATTATTGTTTTTATGTGGTTATTGGTGATGTTATGAATAATAATAACTTTTTCTTGATGAATTTTACCTAAAAAAATTGATCAGATAATTTTCTTTAAATGTCATGCATACATAAATTTGACAGTTTGAAGGGATCGGTATGTGCATTTTTCACAAGGTTAAAGATCGACCATAAATGTGATAAACGGCAGAGGATCATTGAAAAATGAATGGATTTAAACACTACATGTATGCACGAAAAAAAGTATCGCTGCGGTTCTGCTGACAGGCTGTATTGAGCATTGAATGCAAATGATGTAGTAATTGTCTACAGGCTATAGGACCAGCATGAAGAAGTATGAAATGTAGTTGCCAATTTATAACCTTGGTTGAAAAGCATAGCATTGTTATTCGGAGAAGTGAGGTAAGCCATCCTTCTCTTATTCATTTAAAATGATTCTTACTCAACTGATCTCGACTCATGGGCTGGTTCCAATTAGACGGATAATAACTTCCATCCCCTATCTTTTTCTTACCACATTTCTTGCATTTAATCCCTTCTTTGGAGATTTGATTCAGCATCACTGTTGTCGGTTGAATCAAATCAATGACATAGTTCGTTGGTTCAGGAAAAGCAGAAGAGGCTGCTTTATTGCAAAAGAGAACATTCGGATCAAATGGATTGGATTGCACAAAAGCCATGATACAGCCACAGAGTAATTCACCTGCATGTAATCTGTAACATCCATTCAGGTCATCAGACGAAGATTAATCTGAAATTTAAGCACTAAACGCCATAAATCTATGTATGGGCAGACTTTTTTGAGACATATGTTGATAAACATGCGGCAAGTTACATTGCTTAAAAGTCTATCTAAGTTAACGATCTATTCAATTCTGGATAAGTAATCTGAATATTACGATCCTAAATTACCCGAAGAGTATTAAGATTTCTAAGAATCGTGATTGTTGGTTTATTTGGGAAATTAATCAGTGGATTGAAGCAAAGATGATGGCTCATTAAGGATTGTGGGCTTCGACTACTTAAATTTTAGGTATTTTGAATAAAGCATATTTCAAAAATCTTAATTAATGGATTTAAATTACCATAAAAACCTTCAATATTGGCTTGAATCCATTGTTGTTGAGAGTCAATGCGAGACCAATCAATACCATAACCACAATGAGCAATCAGATGCTCAAAGAAAATCCGTTGTGTACGTCCATTACCTTCACGGAATGGGTGTATGACATTAAGCTCACAATACAAGTCGGCAAGTTGAGGAATCAGTTGTTGTGGTGCTAAGCCTTGAAAGTATTTTTTTTCTTGAAGCGGTTTGAGTAGTTTATTGGTTTCAATTTCAATACGGGAAAAATTACAAAAACGGGTGTCACCTTTGGAAATATCGATTTGTCTTAACTTTCCTGCCCAGTCGTATAAGTCGCCAAAGAGCTGCGCATGAATTGATTTTAAGTATTGTAAGTCGTAAGGTGGTTCAGCATATTCAATTAAGTTACTTGCCAATCCAGACAGTTCTAGTTCAGCTTGTTCTAAAATTTGTTCATCATGAATATTGAGTTTGTTCTTTAGGATATTTGTGCCAGGGTAACAATACAGGCTGTCACCCATTTCCCCATATTTATCCATACATGCACCTGACTAAGTTTCGGGTTGCGAATACTTCTTATATTTTTGCAAGATTTCAGCTTTACTTTGTTGAGTTGTTTGAGCTGTCGTTGTAATGCCTTCAAGCTTTAGGCTGGCTTGATAGTTTTGCGCACGTGTCGCTTGAATATATTTTTTTTTCTGTTCAGTGGTTCTGAGCATTTCGAAACTCCATTGATGCTACACGTGAAGTAAGTATAGCAGAGAATCTTTTTGATCAATGCTGCATACACAGCATTTCAAAATGTAATACAACGGTATTGTTTCATGTAATAACAGAAAACTAAAAAAAAGTGGAAGAATTTTTAAAATTTAGACCACCCATGATAAGTAAACCATATGTATTTGTTGATAATTGTAATTTTGAGAAAATTTAGTTGATAAATTAAATGAATTTTAATATACAAAGATATGCTCATTTTTTATATCGATAAAAATGTTAAAATTTGACTATTTAGTAAAAAATATAGAGATATTTATGGGGCAATTTATCATGCCCTTTTGCTTTGAGCGACAAAATGTTCAATTTAAGATAGTAAAAATTAACTCAGAACTACTGAAAATCAAAAAGATTAAACAGAGCCAGAAAGTAGTAGTACAAGCAAAGTTCAAAATAATCTATGTGAAAATTTGGCAAAAAATATTGCTATTAATGCAAACGGAGCCATGCTTACGTGTACATTCTAATTATGTTGCAATCTTACAGTTGATACATAATCTTGATGATTTTATCGAAAAATCACAGCAACACTTGTGCTTTGAGAGAAAAGCTCAGAAAGAGCTGGATGCTAAATTTTTTGCTAGATTTTTTAAGCTGACAAAGAGTTCAATAAAAGATCAACTTTTACCAAATTGTTCAGATCGTAATGAATTTAACCAATGCAATTTGATAAAAAATTAAGCGAAAGCGAATATGCCAAAGATTGAAACAGAAGAGCAATTCTTAGATTTAGCAGAAAAATTCCAAAAAGATTATTGTTTATTACGCAATCATGTTGTGAATACACAATTTGTCGATCTATCAGATGATTTACGTGAAAAAGCCCATGCTCTAAATAAGGAAGCACAACAGATATATGGCTATATATCTAGTTCTAGACAATTAGGTAAATATTATTATCTAGCTTCTTTAAGTTATTTTGCATGCCCGACTACTAGTAATACTCAAGAGCTGTCGTCTGAACGTTATTTGATTCTACAAGCGAGTTTTTTAACATATCGGCAGTATCAAGAATTTGCAAAAATTGATAAAGCTGAGAATAAGCAAAAACATGTTTGTGATCTCTTTCGCTATGTATCACGATATGTTCTGGATTCTAATCATGCTGAATTATTTCAAGAATGCAGTGAGCTACTAAATCGCTATGTCATGTACGAACGTAACTTGAAAAAGGAGGATCGTAATCAACTTTTTAATATTAAAGATTTCAAACAAGTACAAGCCATAGAGTATTTATCGGCTCTATTAATAATTTTTAAAAGACTTGATGATCGTCGTGTTGTTCATCGTCAGCGTAAGTCAAAAAAAAGTAAAGTTTTGCAATGGCCGACGAAAAATGAACTCAAAAAATTTCGTGAAATTAAAACGGGTAAGCAAGTAGATATTGGACATAACGCAAAGATCAGTATTTATGATGCCGCTCTTCACAAAGATGAAGAGGGTGAAGTTGATCTATTAGATCCTGAAATGGAGTTTTATTCAGAAGATGAAAAGTCTAAAAATTTAAATTATATACTCAGCGATAATGCGACGCATCTAATGCGGCATCGCCAGCGCCGTCATGCTCCTTTTGTTACAAATCCACATTATTTGGCGCCAGATATACTGAAGCAAATTGTTTATGTGTTGAGAACCGAGTTATCCGGGCACTGG
This sequence comes from Acinetobacter ursingii DSM 16037 = CIP 107286, assembly GCF_000368825.1. Lineage (GTDB taxonomy): Bacteria > Pseudomonadota > Gammaproteobacteria > Pseudomonadales > Moraxellaceae > Acinetobacter > Acinetobacter ursingii. The sequence goes on from NZ_KB849718.1 coordinate 22,865, forward strand.
AGGGATGCTGCAATCGCTGCAGCATGTTTATTGTCACTTTTGACGGGATTATCACCCGTCGCACTGATGGATTTTAACGAGCTTATTCAAGATGGAATTTTGATCCAGAATGGTTCAAGTAGACGTCGCGAATATTTACTCAAATTAAATCTTAAAATTACAGAGCAGAAGATTAAGAGCTTAAATCATGTGCGGTGGAATGAAGTGATGACACATCAACTACATTTACCTTCTGCTTGGTTTGACTATATAGAACAAGCATCGAATCCACTAATTTCATCAACACACATTAATACGAAACTTAAGAATTGGCTTGATAATCGGTTTGTAGGTTCGATCACTGTAGAAAAACTGCAGGCTCAATTATATTTTCATATATATTATGAAACATATAATGAATATCTTGCTCATGTAATTGCTGGGCGGGATAGTCAGCATCACATGCCTGGTATCTATTATGGCGGGCTACCGAAAACTCAACTCAGTAGCACATATCTAGCCTTTTTAGAAAAAGCACTTACACCACATTCCACACATTTTACTGAAGACACGGCTGAACTAAAAATATTGCAACAACAATTCAAAGTGCAATCTGCATTATCTATAGGAAGGATAGGGAGCCAACTGGCACTTGAACCCAATTTTGTGAAAGAGCAATTCCATATTTTACATAGACATTGTCACGAAAACATCCAAGAAGATAAGCACATTATTAATCAACTTAATGCATATGCGTGTTGGATGTGGCATATCAGTTTGTTGAGTTTGGCAAGTCGGCCTAAAAAAAACCTGTTGGGGAATTTGGATGATTATTGTGTTGAGCTCAAGCTTTTATATGTGAATGATAAAAAAAATAGTAAAGCAAGAAAAGATGGTCGTTTTATCCCTTTATCTGATTTTTTCATAAAAACACTGCAAAATTACACTGCCTTTTTAGAACAAATTATTGAAGCGTACGGTTCATTTTTTAGACAAGTCTTTGCAAAGAAGAAGATAACTGTAAATGATCTTTTTGGTAAGGTCATTTTTAGTAAAGATATCTTGCCGATAACTGTCAAAGAATGGCAGAGCAGGAAAATTAAGTTAATCCCTTTATCGAGAAAATGGGTGAATTCATATATGCAAGGAGTCTTTCCAAAGAATATGTATTCGAATTGGTTACGTCATTTTGACATGAACTTTTTGATGCATGAGCAGCAAGAGGGTAAACCAGCATTAGCTTTTCACTTAATTCAGGCCCTGTATGGTCATGACCAACGTGACCGAGAGGCTTTTCATCCGCATTCTTCACTTATCCCGAATGTCTATGTACAGCAAGCCCGCCAGCAATTGCAAGATAATGTCAAATCTTTATCGATTAAACACTTAGAGCGAAAATAGTTGTATGCAAAAAATCAAAGAACTAATAAAACCACAACTAGATGATCTATTTGTTGATATTCATAAAATGGTGAAAAAGTCGCTAGATAGACAGCCTTCTCCACCTGAAGTATTGACGAAAGAAATGCAGCAAAAACTTGATCAGCAGATCGCTGAAAAATGGCATGACATTAAAGATAGTGTTGATTGTTTGAGTCAAAAGTTGAGCCGAGACGAACAATCAAAACTGATGCAATTTACTGAAGATGAATTTAATAAAAGAAGGAAGCAATTCAACCAGAATGTAGATAAAAAATCATACAGAATTAAGCTAAATCCACATACTAAACGGATCGTACTGCCTAGAAAAATTGAGAGTACAGAGTCACGGTTAGAACAGGGGCATCTACATATCCATGTACTTAAGGAATTAAGGCAGTATTGGCAAGATTCATTTGAATATTGGAATGAACCAAAGTACTTATGGGGAAATTTATGCTTAAGTTTTATATATATTTCAGGCTGTGCAGATGAACAGCATTTGATTGCTATTCAGAAGCAATTGCAGGAGGCCATTGAGCTTGGTACAGATCTGAATTGTTTTCGGTTATACCATTCGGACTACAAAAAAATCACTAATCCATTGTTACTACATTATCGTGTTGAAAACTCTCAATATGGCAACGATGTAGAACAGGGAAAGTTGTACCAATGGAAACATGTTTTTTTTAACCCATATGCGCAGTTCATTTTGCAATATTTAAAAAAGTTGAAAGCTACTCAGAAAGAATTTTGTCTGCAACATTCAGTTGAAGATTGTATTTTAGAAAGCTTGAGTAAGATAGGCAGGAAAAAAAGTCTTGGGGATCTGCAATATCAAATTAAACGCCGTGGATTTCGTGCATTTAATGATGTGCAAATGGTACTCGAATTTAATCCAAACCTCAGCATAGATATATTTTTGAGTAATGTGCTTCAGCAAGAGATTAATACTGTTGCTTTAAGGCCATCCGAATTTAGATTGCTGTGGAATAATGATTACAATCAAGTCACAGAACCAGATAATCGCCCTATTCATTTTGAACAAGAGCAGTTACTTCCTGAAGTTCCGACTGTTCAAAGCAAATTACAAACGATTCCGTATGAGTTGATGTTGTTTGGTCAAAAGAAACGTAAAGGTCAAAAAGTTGAGCGTTTAGATAAAAAGAGGAATAAAGAAGAACGCACGCTACGTTTTTGGCAAGAAACTAGAAGGGTGTTAGAGGAGAAGATAGTTGATGCTAATACGGAGGAAAAGTCTTTAATTGATGCTCAACTACGCTTAATTCACTGGTTAATGCATTTAAAAAAACGAGGGCTTCAATTATCAACTATTGAAAGCTACTTAGGATCGTTTGGCAAAGAATTTATATTTGAGATTTGGCTCAATAAATTAGATTTAAAGCAACAATCCATAGATGACTATGAGGATTTATATCGGCAGCTATTGAAATACAGCAGTGAACGTGATGAAAAAGCAGTTCAACGAGATTCGGTGAAAGGAAAAACCTCTCGTAAGATGCACCAAAGCGCAGAATACCGTTTTGGTCGCCTAAAAGATTTTCATCAATTCTGTATAGAGAATTATGATGCTCCAGGGGTATTGGTGTTACAGAATTCAAGTTTTAAGCATTTACAAATTTGCAATGCACGGCTAGTGAGTCCTTTGCTATTTGGCAAATTATTGGAAAAACTAGAAAATTTAAGTCAAGAGCCAACGGCATCAGAGTGGGTCGATCATCTGAGTTGTTTAAAGCTGATGTATTTACTAAGTTATAGAACTGGACTTCGATTAAATGAAGTTCGTTGTCTTAAAATACAAGATATTATTTGCCCAGAGCTACTTTATAAAGAAAAAGAAAATACAGTTTTTAATAATATCACGCTTCATATCCAAGACAATTCATATCGCCGTCTGAAAACGCGAAGTGCGAATCGTCAAATACCATTGAAAATTGCATTGTCAGAACATGAGTTTTTAGTAGTACAACGTTACATACAACATCGTTATGAGCAATATTTGGTTAATCAGCAGGATGATCTACTTTTTAGTGTGAATCATCGTGTATTAACTGATCAATGTATCAGCAAAATTACAGTAGATTTGTTTAGTCAAATATTAGGTATGCATCATGGCTTTAGTTTTCATACATTACGCCACAGTGCTGCTAACTATCTAGCAATAACTTTGCTCGGTTCAAAAGAAATGATCAAGACCTACACAGATTGTCCTTGGGTAAAAGCAAAAAAGATGAGGGATTTATTGTTTGGTATGAAAGCACGTGCTCAAGAAGAGATTATTCAACATAAATGGCAGGTGCTCGCCTCTTGGATGGGGCATAGCAGTATTGAGCAAACGGCTTCAAATTACCTTCATGTTTTGGATTTATTAGCAGTCGATCGAATTTATAATTCGCCGTGTATCATTTCAAAAAAAGTATTAGAACAGTGTTTTAGTCCAGTGAAGTCAAGTACAGACTACATAAACCTAAATCGTTATACTCAGCAGCAGAAATGGTTTAATTCTTATCAGCAAACACAGCCAGTTACGATGGCTGGCCGACAAGAAAAGAAGTTTAGTATAGAGAAGAGTACTCTGACACCTTTTCAACGTTTGATAAGTTTTAGAGAAGGTCGTTTAAGCGAAGATACCCAAGCTCAAGAATGGATGCAACGATGTCAATGGATGAGCACTAAATGGATGGATCGCCAAAAATTTAATTTAAAAACGAATTATGTTTATAGTAAGAATTTAGAAGAGAGTTGGTTTGATGAACTTTACGAAAAGGCTAAAAAACTGACTCGTCCAGATGAAATAATTCCTCTCCTTGATTTTCATTATAAAGATGATAGGCAGCAAGATGCACTGAAAGAAAAGAACATGGTTAAGGCGCTTAAAATATTATTATTATTTGGAAAACTGCGTAAGAATTTTCTACATTTTCAATGCCGAATGAAAGGTGATGAGCAACAAATTGTTAATTTTATTACTGGTATAGAGCCAATGTTAGGAGATCATCTGTATTTAGAAAAACAAAACTACCCAGTTAATTTGGATGCTCCTGAGCGAACCGTTAAATTTAGTTTTCAAAGAGTTGTCGGCTCTAACAAAAAAAATGTTACTCCGCTGGTTATATTTAATTTAATGTTAAAAATGATGCAAAAAGATGAACTCTGGATCAAATAGCCTAAGCAAACTGAAAAGGGGGAATTGTTTAAAAGGGACTGTTCTAAATTTTGTGTAAGTACTTAATTTTCATTTATCCTTCAGAGGATAATTACAAAAGGTACTTCACATGGATGAAGCAACAATCAAAAGTATGGCTGCTGAATTGGCTAAGGGTCTAAAAACACCAGAAGACTTAAACCAAATGACCGCCATATTTAAAAAGTTCATGATCGAAACTGCACTCAATACAGAGCTTTCAGATCATCTTGGTTATGAAAAGCATCAGCCGAAAAAAGGCTCAAATAGCCGAAATGGTTTTAGCTCAAAAACTGTTTCAACTCAAGATGGGCAATTGGCTTTAGATATTCCACGTGATCGGGAAGGTTCATTTGAGCCACAAATTATCAAAAAACATCAAACACGCATTACCAGTATGGATGACCAAATTCTTTCCCTGTATGCCAAAGGAATGACCAATAGAGAAATTGTCGCATTTTTCAAAGAAATGTACGATGCAGATGTCTCAGCATCACTTATAAGCAAAGTGACCGATGCTGTGATTGAGCAAGTGACTGAGTGGCAAAATAGAGCATTAGATAGTCTGTATCCAGTCGTCTATCTCGACTGTATTGTTGTAAAAGTCCGTCAACACTCCAATGTGATTAACAAGTCTGTATACCTTGCTTTGGGCATCAATATGGATGGGCAAAAAGAATTACTCGGTATGTGGATTGCTCAGACAGAGGGTGCCAAATTCTGGCTATCCGTCATGACAGAACTCAAAAATCGAGGGGTACAGGACATTCTTGTTGCCTGTGTAGATGGGTTAAAAGGCTTTCCTGATGCCATTGCCTCTGTTTATCCTCATACGGACATTCAGCTGTGTATCGTGCATGTTGTACGCAATAGCCTGAGATTTGTAAGCTGGAAAGACTACAAGGCTGTTACAGCTGGTCTAAAAGCGATCTATCAAGCAAGTACAGAAGAAAATGCCTTAAAATCTCTAGATATCTTCTGTGATCAATGGAATCATCAATATCCGAAAATTGGAGAATCCTGGAGAGCCAATTGGGAAAATATCCGTACAATATTTAGCTATCCAGCTGAAATACGTCATGCGATTTATACAACCAATGCGATTGAATCGTTGAATAGCGTAATTCGCCATTCAACCAAGAAGCGAAAGATCTTCTCGTCAGATGATTCAGTCAAAAAAGTCATTTACTTAGCAACAACCAATGCTGCTAAGAAATGGACAATGCCAATTCAAAATTGGCGTTTAGCAATGAATTGGTTTACGATTCAGTTCGATGATCGATTAAAAGATCATTTATAAAAAATAGAACTTACACAAAATAATTTACAGGCTCGTTTAAAAATCTCTCTGGTTATAAGTAAACTGTCTTTATGAAAAGCATCATACTAACTTTGATTCATAATAAAGGGAATTTAAAAGCTTTAGCATCACAATTTGGTCACTGGATTTTAGACAATAGTGTAAAGATTAGCACTTTGGTAAATCGATGAGCTAAAGTGTTGTAGTCCAAACTCGATCTGACAATTACCCATTTTTTAGTGTGCCCGTCAGGTTAAATTTGAACTGAATTTTTCTCAGCCCAAATTCATTTCCAATCAAGTTATGTTTCAAGTGGCGTGCGAACACTGCACAATTTAATTCACGGTGCCTAAGACAGGTATCAACTTCGGACCAGCCATTCTAGCTTTGCTAATGATTTCCACCAGCTCATCATAAGTCAGTTCAAACTTATCCTCACTATCAAATACATAGACCATATTCTTGCCTTCATGTTCAGGTGGAGTAGGTGGTACAAATCGTTTCGGGATAAGAATTTGTGCGAGTTGTTCGTCAGTTAATTTAAATAAGTGCATGTTTTTATCCTACTCTTGGTAAGTTGTTAGCGGCAGTGTAAAAATGACCCCCTAATGGCATTTAAAAACAGACCCCCTTGGTTAATATAGCGGTCATTTTGGACTGCTCAACATGTTAACTTTGGAGCAAGCAGTGACAATCCAAATACTTCATCAGCAAGGTAAATCTATTAAAGCCATTACTCGTGAACTGGGGGTGTCCAGAAATACTGTGCGTAAATATTTACGGCAAAACACCACACCTCAGTATCAGCGTATACAGCCTAGAATAAGTATCCTTGACCCATATAAACCCTATTTACTCCAACGTGTAAACGCAGCTCATCCTGAATGGATTCCTGCTGTTGTGCTCTACCAGGAAATTTTAAGGTTGGGATATCCAGGAAAGATCAGGATCTTGAGGGAATATCTTGCAACATTAAAACCAGTTGCCAAACCGGAACCGATCATTCGTTTTGAAACCCAACCTGGTCAACAAATGCAGGTGGATTTCACCACGATTCGACGCAACAACACGACTTTGAAAGCCTTTGTCGCAACATTAGGCTATTCCAGAGCGACTTTCGTGAAATTTTATGATCATGAACGTACCAGTGCATGGATCGATGGTCTAGAAAATGCATTTCAGTTCTTTGCAGGAGTACCTCAGGAAATCCTGTTTGATAACGCTAAAACGATCATGATTGAACGGGATGCCTATCAGGAGGGGCAGCATAAATGGAATCCCAAACTGCTCGACTGCGCCAAGAAATACAGCTTTCGTCCTCGCGTATGTAAGCCCTACCGTGCACAGACCAAAGGCAAAGTTGAACGCTTTAATGGATACCTCAAATCAAGCTTTATTGTGCCATTGAAAGCAAGCCTGAAGACTTCGGGTTTACTGTTAGATGTTGATGTCGCCAATGCCCATATTGGCCGGTGGCTGCATGAAACCGCCAATCAGCGGATTCATGCCACCACGCAAGAAAAACCGGCTGTTCGACTGCAACAGGAGCAGCAAAAATTTACGCCATTACCGCAATCAGATACAGGTTCTAGCACTGTACCTGTTGCAGCAGCTCAGCATGTCATGCCCTACGAGAGTTTGCAGCATCCCTTATCTGTATATGACCAGTTGCTGGGAGTTTCCTGATGAATCTGCAATACGACCGTATAGAGCAGCTTTGCCAAAAGCTCAATCTGCCTGCCATCGCATCACAATGGTCACATCATGCACAACAAACATTAGGTCAGGATGGAAGTTATGCCGACTTTGTTGAAGCGATCTTGACGCATGAATATGCTGCCAGGCAACAGCGCAGTCAGCAGGTACTGATGAAACTCTCAGGCCTGCCTCAAGTCAAAACCCTGGAAGACTATGATTTTAATTATGCCCTAGGGGCCCCTAAATCACAGGTGATTGAACTGTTCAATCTGAGCTTTATTGCTAGAGCAGAAAATGTGGTGTTTCTGGGGGCTAGCGGAGTAGGAAAAACGCATTTATCTATGGCATTAGGCTATAAGGCCATCATGAACAACATTAAGATCAAGTTCATTACCGCAGCGGATTTAATGCTGCAACTGAGTACAGCCTATCAGCAAGGTAAACTGAAAACCTATATGCAACGTGCGGTACTGGGACCAAAGTTACTGATTATCGATGAAATTGGTTATTTACCGTTTGGACGTGAAGAAGCGAATCTGTTCTTTAATGTGATTGCCAAGCGTTATGAAAAAGGCAGTACGATATTGACGAGTAACTTACCCTTTAGCCAGTGGTCCAAATCCTTTGCAGATGATGTCACGTTGACCGCTGCGATGTTAGATCGGTTATTGCATCACTGTCATGTGGTACAAATATCGGGTGAGAGTTATCGTTTGAAGGATAAAAAAAGAATAGGGATTCAGCCCCAGGTTGAAACTTAATACGAGATCAAAGGGGTCAATTTTACTTTGCCATTTGTAAGGTAAAAGGGGTCAATTTTAGAATGCCGTTGACAAAGTCAGACCATTTGGTTAAATACGAAGGTGATCTAAGGTTTTGATTCATGTGCCATGTGGCTTCTTTATTGTTGGCAATGCCTAGCGTGACGAGATTCTTCCCAAACCGTTCACTGATGGCTTCGATGGCATCTGAAAGCCTTTCTCGCTCTTGCTTATGTGAATAGTCCGTGAATAGATCGGGCACAAACTTGGATTGATCTGTAATTTCGAGCAGCACGATTCCCGCCTTTTTATACTTAAAGCCTTTCTTAAATATCTGATCGATGCCTTTCATCGCGGCCTTGGTGATGAGCAGTAGATCATCCGTATGCTCATGCATTTGAACGACGATGTAAGGCGAGTAGCGCTCTGTCTTATCAAAGCGACTGGTTTGGATATACACGCCGATCATCTTGCAGATTGAGCCATCTTCCCGCATTCGTTTCACGGCTCTGGCCACATAAAGCCGAACCGAAGCTTTAATGTCATCCATTTCATACACTGGGTTGCCATATGAACGGCTGCTGATGATTTGCTTCTTCGCTACAGTATCATCACTAAGGTCAATACAAGAAAGGCCCTGTAGCTCAAGCACCGTCTTTTCCATCACGATACTAAACTGCTTTTTGATTTCTTTAGGATTGGCATTGATCAGATCCAGCACAGATTGAACACCCATAGTATTGAGCTTCTTACAGTTCTGTCTGCCTACGCCCCAAACCTCAGACACATCAACCTGCGCGAGTAGCGTTTCTGCAGAGCATGGGTCCATATGGGCCAGATTACAGACCCCATTGAAGAACTTGTTTTTCTTGGCGAGATGATTGGCAATCTTGGCTTCGGTTTTAGAGCGACCAATTCCAATACAGCAGGGTAGGCCTAACCAACGCCAAGCCTTAGCCCTCATGTCTTGAGCATATACAGTCAGGTCAAATAGATGCTCGTAAGCTGTGAGCTTCAGAAAGCATTCATCAATGGAATAGACCTCTTGATCTCCTGGTGCAACATAGTCCCCAAGCAGCTCCATAAAGCGCTTGGACATTTCGCCATATAAGGAGAAATTACTGGATAGCACCTGAATGTTATGTTGTTTGATCAGCTCTTTAATTTGGAATACAGGAACACCCATCTTGATGCCTAAGTCTTTCGCTTCCTGGCTTCTGGCCACGGCACAGCCGTCATTGTTGCTGAGCACAATGGTTGGGCGATCATTCAAGGCAGGATTAAACACACGCTCACACGAGACGTAGCAATTATTCACGTCGACTAACGCGAATATTTCATTTTCACTTTGCATGGTTATTCTTCTTTTTATGAGCGGTGATAAATACGCTTTAAATTAAAAGTCACCACACCCCAGATTGATATGGTCTGACTATCATCAGGAATGATGTGATTGTAATTCGAATTTTCAGCCTTCAACCAAAGTTCTGGAAGCGGATAATCTTCATCTCCAAATATTTCTTTGATTTCAGACTTGGCCATCTTATTGGTGATCATCAGCCGCTTAATGGTCGAGGCATTGTCATCAATCAGGGCAACCACGATATCGTAATGCTTGACTTCAATACTGCGATCAATAATGATTGGATCATTAATCTCTAGGCCAGCATCGAGCATGGATTCACTGTCTACATAGGCAATAAAAGTAGAAATAGGGTTGTGAATCAGGAACTCATTCAGATCGAGTGCTTTGTCTTGCTCATCCTTGGTGCTGAAGGCCGGACCTGCAGGAATACGCTCTAAAGAGACGGGAATAGATACTTTGGATTTGGGTAGGACAGCAGTAAGCCCTAATTTTTCAACAAGCTCATTTTGAACAGCGATTTGTTCAAGCACGGTGTTGATGGTAGGACTTGGTTTACCCTCTGGACCCATGAGCTCTTGTAAAGATGACCATGCGTCGTCAGAGAAGTAAATAGGCAACTTCTTAGACATGAGATACTCCTACGCTACGAGGCGTGTTTGGAAGTAGAATTTGTTTAAATAGGATATTACTAACAGCGTTTAAAATTCAAATTTAAAAAGTTGTGGATAAACAAGGATGCGTCAGAATAAGACGTTTTGTTTCTGCTCATCGCGTGGAAATGTGACGAATTCATCGGGCATTTGAAAGAAATATTCATGCGCATGTTCATGATCGGCTGTTAGCCAGTCTTTTCTGTACTGTTCTGGAATAACGATGATGGATCGCTTCTCATCCTTCGGTGCATGGAATTGTTTCATAAAAGGGTGATGGTCCGAATTGATGGTCAACATTGAAAAGGAACGTACCTTATTGCCATTAATCACTGCATCATCATAGATCCCTGCAACAGTAAAAGGCTGATCATCTTTACGCTTGATGGTGTACCAGTGTGGCTTGCCATTGATGTATTTCGGCTCATAAAATTCTTGTACTGGGACTAGGCAGAACTTGCTGTACTTCCAAGCATGTCGAAAGCTAGGCTTATCTGCTACAGACTCAGTTCTGGCGTTATAAGTATGACTGCTGAACTTCAATTCTTTCGCCCAGCTCGGTAGTAATCCAAACTTTGCAATATCAAGCTCTAAGTGATCTGAGCCGTTCAGAATGATTGGAGCATGATAGGAAGGGAATACATGATCCTTAAGCTCAAGATCAAACTGGCTTGTATCGACACCTAAGAGTGTCAAATTTCTTTTATTTGGAAATAGGTAATTTGAGCACATAGCCTGATCACATAACTAAAGAATTTATCTGAAATTGTATACGATGCTTTATGGAACACATGGGATTTATGGTGTCAGTTCAAGTAGGCTATATGAAAAAAGTCATGATGGGGCAAGTTACATTTTCAGTATGACTTATGGGATGCAAAACTACGTTGGGCGTGAAGTCATAAAAAAATTAATCAGGATTTTGCATAAATAGTGCGCCGTAAGGCGCATTATTTTTAAGGAAGGTTTGTATTACTCGACAATATATAACTTATGTTTTTTCTTCGGGGGCTCAACTTTAGCTAAAGCATCAAATGTTAATTGATTAAAATCTTCTTCAGAGATTCCAATTTCATCAAGCATTTTATTTTTATCAAAAGATGGTTGTGAGGCTAAAACAGAGATAATTTTGGGCAACATCAAACTCTCATCTCGATGAGTTTCTTCAGGTTCATTAATGTTGTAGCCCAACGAATTGATCTTTATAGAGTTACTACGATTAACCCAATCACTAACTAATCCCAGCTTGTGAGCTTTATAGTTAATAGCCTTCAGGGATGTTCGCCAAATCTTTTTATACTCAATCATATTTTCTAGTGAAAAATAGCGTGGAGCAGTAGAAAGAAATGCATCTGTTGGCATTAAAAATTCAGATGAAAATTGATCCGCTTCAGTTTCGAGAACACGATTATCTTTCTCGACACGAATTTTTTTGTTATGCGTATGCATAACGATATGACCAAGTTCGTGTGCACAATCGAAGCGGGCTATTTCGGCAGACTTAAATGTATTTAGAAATATGAAAGGGCTACCACTTTCATCATCAAAAAAAGATAGTGCATCAATTTCTCGAATTTCAGTCGGTAATCTAAAGACACGGATTCCCTTTAGCTCACACAACGAAACAATGTTATTAATAGGTTGATTACCTAAAGCCCATAAACCTCTCAACTCTGACGCTAGGTGATCGGCATACTTAGATTCACCCAAAAACTCAGTAATATCTAAATCAGGACGGTGAAAAGTAGGTAACTTTACTTTCTGATTTAAGTACTTGTTAATATTTATTGCTAAAAGAGTATATGCCTCATTAGCTTTTCTATGCTGTGCTTTAATACGAGCAACCGATCTATAGAAGATTTGGTCTGTTTCATGTGGTTGTGTGTCATTACCTGCAAAGAATGACTTGGGTAAATTTAATACACGGCATATATCATCTTGATCATTTTCATTGATTTCTTTATCCACGTCTAAAAGTTGCTTTACCTTAGAGATAGAGCAACTCAATTTTTCTGCGAAATCGGTATTGCTAAGTCCTCGTAATTCTTTAGCAATACGTAAACGATCTTTATTAAACACATTAACCTCAGATTAAACTACAAGCTGAATATCAAAATCATCTGGTTTAATTTCATTAGATGGTTCCAATACTGGCTTAGGATCAGTTTTTACAGGAACTGTATTATCTATTTCAAATGCAATTCTGCAAGTATGGTCACTTGGTAAAATTGAAATTTTTTTCGCTTTTAAGTCCTGTACGAAGCTAGTTGGGTATGCAAATTCAAAAGGAATATTTGGGATATCAATGTCTTTATAGGCTGGATGTGATGCTGAAGGAAAGTATAAAATCCATGTTCTCAATTTTGTCTCATCATCATAAGCAGACTGATTCTCCTTAATATTATTTAATGTCATTAATCCTTTTTCACAGTGTGCTGATACAACTTGATCAGCTAACCCCAATGCAATATTCCCGCTCATAAAGATAATTTGTATTTTCTTTACTGTATTCTCAATTCTTGGCTGGCTGTCATTGTGGAATATCCAAGCAGGATCAGATTGTCGAAGCAGTAAAGCAATCTGTTCTCCAATTTTTCCCCATCGTGCAATAAAGCGTGCACGGTTATAGTGAGTATTTGTTCTATAGTCAGCATCACCGATCATAATTGCGTTTCTGACTAACTCGAGATCAGGTAATCCTAACTGTTTAGCTTTTTTGATAGCATTTTCACCTTTGAAAAAATCACATGGCGTGGGTTCAGAAGGTTGGATTGATTCTTCATCAAGGAGATTTAAATTCATCTTAAAAGTTATCCTAAAGTAGCGAATGTCTTTTTTATAACATCTTTTGATGTTTTAAAAAAGACATTTTTATAAATGTGTGCTATCTTCACTTACAACTTGATAATAAGAATTTTGGAGAAGAGACGTTGAGTAACTTATTCATTAATCATAAAAATTGTCCTGAATGCGGTGGCCGTATCAAAGGCTATTATTACTACTGTGGGCAGTGTGGTAGTCAAAATGTTGTAAACTGGAAGCACACGGGGATATTTTTGTTGATTGCTGGAACGATTTTTCTGGTTGCTATGCTTTTTTTTGCTAAAAAATTTTGTGCAAATCCATTTTTTTCACAAGTTTCATTGTGCTAATTTTTTAAATAATTCATAGAGGTTGATAGTAAAATGAAAGTTAAAGATTTAATTAAATAATTAGAAGAGTTTGATCTGGAATTAGATGTTTTAATTGCTAATGAAGAGAACAAAATCATTGGCATAAAAACCCTAGCCCGATTCTTTGAAATAAGCTATGTTTCTTTTGTTCATCCAGAGACACAAAGAAATGATATGGAAAGAAATGTTGAATTTACCTTTTTAGGAATGTCGACTAAAGACTCTAGAGTTATTGTTTTTATTGACGTTGTTCCATAATTTTCAAGTAGTCAAAATGAGTATACAATATTCATGTGATGCAAGAAGATACAACTGGATAGGATGGGCCCATAAGTATTTGAAGCTGCCTCGTGTATGATCATGGGGACTGTCCAAACAAACGGCTTTTGAGAGTGCTGCCTGATACGAAAAATAATATCCAAGAGATGCTAGCGGTAAATTTAGTGTAAAATTTAATGCTAGCCATCATTAAAACTTATTTAAAAATATGAAGTTATATCGCACAGATTGGAATATGCTTCCTAAAACGGTTATTGACCGTGGTCTTGGAGATGCAACCTCTCATTACATGTATGAAGCTGCTAAAGCAGGGGATGTTGAAAGTGCGTATATTTTAGCTAAAGATTTAGTTTCGGATGAGGCGATTGCTGAACTAGAAAGAATTATCGATGGTCGGGAAACTATTATAGTACCTGTACATGCTGAGGAAGCAGTCGGTCGTAATATGATTCCTTTAGCTACTTCAGCAGTTATAGCAAAGAAACTTGGGCTTGAAGTTGATACGAATATAGTTCAAGCTATAAAAGTATCAAGAACTGGCGGTGATGGGTGGCATAGATTAGCCAACCCACCAGCATTTGATGGGACAATAAACAATGATAAATGTGTTATTATTGTTGATGATACCCAGACCCAAGGTGGTACTTTTGCAGCATTAAAAGGTCATATTGAAACAACTGGGACGAATAAAGTTATTGGAGCATATGCACTGACGGGTAAACAATACTCATCACAATTAGCTCTAAGTAAAGAAACTCTTCAGCAATTGAGGGATGTATATGGTAATCTTGAAGCATGGTGGAAATCGATTTACGGGTACGATTTCGAAAGGCTCACAGAGTGGGAAGCAAAGTATATCCTCAACTCTCGTAAAACAGCTGACGAAGTCCGAGATAGAATCATTGCGTCAAAACAAACGTGATGCTTATGCACTTATGATGAAAATGAATTAATTATTATTTAATTAAGTTAAAAGACTGCTATATAGCGGTCTTTTTTGTTTTTGAGCTCTACAAATTTTAATGAGTACATATAGTTACTTTTATAAAAATGATAATAAAGGGTAGAGGAGGTCATCTAAGAATTTAAAGCACAAGACTTATTTAACATTGATGACAGAAAAAGTGAGTTGTTGGGAACTTAAAGAAGAGGTGGTACTTATAATGGTTACTAAAATACAAATACTTAAAATATTAAATATATAAAACAATATATTACAAATATATATGATGCGTAGTGTACGCATCATATATAAAGCGTTCTATTTTGATATAATTGATCCAATCAACCCCTTATTAGGTTTCATTTAAATTCCATGAGTCTTACTGAAATTAAAGTTCGCCAAGCTCATTGCAAGGAAAAAACCTGTTTTTTATCCGATGAAGATGGGCTTAGCCTGAAGATTGAGCCGAGTGGAAGAAAATCTTGGTGCTATCGCTATACAGATCCACAAACTAAAAAACGTCGACGCATTCAGCTAGGTCTTTATCCTGATTTATCGCTGAAAAAGGCACGACAAGTCAGAGATGACTTTAAAGACAATGATTTCTGTTTTGAACATGATACTGCCTCTAATGTCATCACCTTTGGTAAGGTCGGGGAGGAGTGGTTACAGTTCAAACTGAAAAATGCCTTCAACGATCTACCCCGCTGTGGTGTACTACAGTTAGCAGAAAGATGCTTACAGCAAGATATTTATCCAGACCTTCAGGATTTACCTTTTCAAAACATCAAGCGTTATGACCTGGTTTCAGTAATCAAAAAAATAGAGGGACGCCAAGTAAAAGAACCTGTCAAGAAAGCTTGTAGTTATTTGAACCAAATTTATGACTACGCTGTAGCGATGGGTTATTGTGAATACAATATCGCCCATGGTTTAAATAAAATTGTAATCAACAGTAAAATTAAGAAGAACTATCCGTATTTAAAAGCGGAGGAAATATCCGAATTTAAGAATAACTTACAAAAATTGGATACCCATCCCATTATTAAAAAAGCACTAATGTTCAAATTACATACTGGAGTGCGAGGGGCTGAATTGTTATTGGCTGAGCCTCATCATTTTGATTTAAATGCAAAAATATGGAAAATTCCTGCCTTGCATATTAAACAGTTTCGACGTAAAGTCATTTTAGGGCATGAGATTCCAGACTTTTTAGTACCACTTTCAGATCAGGCTTTAGAGATTTTAAAAGACGTCATGCAATGGTCATACGGTGAAAAATATATTTTTGCAAGCCCTCGGAAACACAATCAACCGATTCATTTCAATACATTAAATATGGCTATTCGTAAGATGGGCTATGGCAAACATCAATTATCCTCTCATGGACTACGTTCCACTTTTAGTACCATTTTGAATGACTCAGGTTTGTTTCAAGATAATTGGATTGAGGCACAACTTTCACATATTGATAAGAACCGTACCCGTGCCAGCTATAATCATGCTGACTATTTAGCTCAACGGACTGAAATGATGCAGTGGTGGGGTGATTATTTAAGTACTAGTAAGTGAAAATCGTACTTTTATACATAAACTTAAAATGATGTGGTTCCGTTAATTAGACCACTCAATTCAGTTTTATAAGTGATAAATCCGCTCTAAATATTTAAATTATGCTGCCGAAAGTGACATCGAGAAAGATTTGTTAATTGTTTAATTGTACTAGCTTGTATTTAAATGGATTCGCTAGCGGACACTTACGGAACTAAAGATTACAGTAGTAATCTTTAGTTCATATATTTTTTATACATTCATTTTTAAAGAAACTATAGAAAAAATCAATTTCAATTTAATGCTCTACATGGCTTTGTTGCACAAATACCTAACACTATAATTTTATTATGTTTATTTTTATTGAAATTCAACAAAAACATTAAAAATCAGTAACTTTCAAAAAATTTATGCAATAAAGCCTAAGGAAGTTACCATACTTTTTTATATGCTTAACTTCCTAAGCCTCTTATTTAATTATTTTATGTTGTTCGGACAAGTTTACGTGAAGTGATGTGTGATTGAATTTTTTGCCCCAATAAATGCACCATTAAACCCAGCATAACAATACAAGAACCCAGCCACTGCAAAGTATTTAATTGTTCATCTAAAAATAAATAGGCAAAAATCATACTTATAACAGGTACCCAGAGTGACAATGGGCTAATTTTAGCAGCAGGATAACGTGTCAGTAGGTAGATCCATAAGCCATATCCGACAATAGTGGCAAAGTAAGCGAGAAATGCTGCAGCACCAAATCCTTTCCATGTCAGCGCGTGCCAATCGGCTATGACGCCTTGCCAGCCAATATTTTGTACCGCTAAAAGTAAAAACCATAAAGGGGTAAGAATATTGCCCCATACGACCAGACCAATTGGGTTAACAGGCCCCATTTTTTTGACTACGATATTGCCACAGGCCCATGAAATTGCAGAGCATAAAACCAATGCCAGCCCCATTAATGGCACATGACTATGTTGTTGACCGAATGCAATCAGCATTAAGCCCATAAAGGCAATCGCTATGGCCAACCACTGGTTCCAGATGGCTTGTTCACGTAATAAAAATGCTGCAATCATGACAGTAAAAAATGCTTGGGATTGAACCACCAAAGCGACTAGACCTGTAGGCATTCCAGTCGCAATTGCACTGAACATAAATGCAAATTGAGAAAAGTTACTAATAAAGCCATAAAGTAATAACCATTTCCACCCGATGCTTGGAATACGAATGAAAAAGAGGGCAGGCAATAAAACCAGTAGATAGCGTAAACATCCGAGGAGCATAGGGTGTATCTCACTGACGCCAACTTTCATAAAATAAAAGTTAATACCCCATATGAACACTACTGCGAAAGCTGCAAGTTTATCTTTTAAAAGCATGTGTGATTTCCTAAAGACGAGGATGACCTGCACAAAGTACAGGTCAGTGTATTTGAGGATTAAATTTTGGTTTGTTTGGCAGGGATGAGCACATCAAGTTGAGTACTTTGATGACGTAATTTAACTAGCTCTACATAATCTCGAATAATAAAGATACAGAATAGAATTCCTGCACTTGCGATGCCGAACCAGAATGCTTTTTGAAGGCTAGGTATAAAAGCCATTGCAGCAAAGATTGAAAGCATGCCGATGATTGCAAAATAACTCAGGTATGGAAAACACCACATACGAACTTTTAAACGTTCAGGTGCAACACGTTCTAAGTGGCGACGCAAACGGATTTGAGAGAATGCAATCACGATATAGACAAATAAGGCTACAGTTCCATAAGATTCGACCAAGAAAGGAAATACAGCATCTGGTGAGAAGTATGAAGCTAAAATTGAGAAATAACCAAATAATGTACTGAATAGAATGGCACGAATTGGAACACCATTTTTTGAAAGTTTGGTCAAGCTACGAGGTGCATCACCATTTTGGGTTAAAGCAAACAACATACGGCTTGCAGCATAAACTCCAGAATTTAAGCAACTGAGTACAGCCACCAGAATCACAACATTCATAATGTCCGCAACAAACGGAATATTCAATACTTTTAGCGCACTTACGTAAGGTGTCGCAATTTCTGCACTGTCCCAAGGGACAATACAGACCACTAATAAAATAGAGCAAACATAGAAAATCAGGACGCGAGAAATCACGGATTGAGTCGCTTTGGCAACAGATTTTTCAGGGTCTTTAGTTTCAGCGGCTGCAATTGTGACGATCTCAGCGCCAAAGTAAAATCCAGTTGCAGCAACAGCGCCCGATAATACTGGTCCCCAACCATTTGGCATAAAGCCACCATGATTTAACAATTCACCAAATCCAGCGGCTTGATGGTTTGGCCAAAGACCGAACATATATAAAGAACAAAGGAAAATGAAAAGACCAATCGCAGCAACTTTAATAGATGAGAACCAAAATTCGAATTCACCAAAGGATTTTACGGAGAATAAATTGGTTGCTGTTAATAGGGCGAGTAAAACCAGACTGACGATCCATTGCGGTGTATCAGGTAACCAATAAGCAAAGAGTTTTGCACCGACAATCGCTTCTAATGCAATCACGATGACCCAGAAGTACCAATACATCCATCCCGTCATGAAGCCTGCGAGTCGAGATAAATAAGGCGAATCTTGGAAAGCATGGCGTGCATATGCATAGAAGGAGCCTGATACAGGAGAGGCGGTTGCTAGCTCACCCAGCATCCGCATCACTAAAATAATTAATACACCCGTAATCAGGAAGGACAAAATGGCGGCTGGACCTGCAGATTGAATCACTACAGAACTACCCACAAATAACCCCATTCCAATAACACCACCGAGTGCCATCATTTGGACATGACGAGGTTTTAAAGCACTTTTTAAACTTTGATTTGAATCTGAATCATACATGATGGATTCCCTCTTATAATTTTATAACCGAATCATTGCAGATGATTGAATGTGCACTCAAAGCACTTCATCTCTTAAGTGGTACCAGCGATATAACAATGCTTGCCCGAGTCGACGAAATGGTCGAAACAGATGTGAAGGCAAAGGGGATTGATAAATCGGAAGCTCAAATTGAGGGCGTTGTATTCCCATCACACGTTCTGCGAGACGGCGTCCTGCCATTGCGGAGAAAGACACACCATTACCACCATAACCAATAGCGTAATAAATGCTTTCCTCAGAGTTGGGTTGTACGATACGAGGCATCATGTCATGACTCACATCGACCCAACCCCACCAAGAATAAGCAATAGGTATGCCACGTAGACTTGGAAATTTGCGGTAAAGGCCTTCTTTTAACCGTTCGAGATGGACTGGATTATCCGCATCCGCACCCGTTAAGGAGCTTCTACTGCCACATTGCATAGATCCATCAGGGAGTAGACGATAATAGTGACGTAAAGTTCGAGTATCGGTAATAAATGTGGTGCTGTGTAAGCCTGCTTCAGCACGCTCCGCCGCAGTTAAAGGACGCGTTACAATAGAATTGGATAAAATCGGCATGATTTTTCCAGAAAGATGCGGGTGTAAGCCATTTGGGGTATAACCACCTGTTGCAACAGCCACACGTTTTGCTTTGACAATGCCATTTGGGGTGCGTAAATAATGGATACCGTTGTGCGTTTCCCAGCCAAGCACTGGACTTGAAGTGTGTACTTTGGCACCAGCAGCACGGGCACGTTTTAAATAGCCAAAAGCCAGTTTTAAGGGGTGTATGCCAACTCCATCGGGTTCCAGCAAAGCACCTGCAGCTTCCTGATCAGCAACATATTCTTCATGCAGTTGCTCACGGTTCAACATACGGGTCTGATAACCAAAAATCTCTTTCATGACTCGACCTTCATTTTCAAGGAAAGCCATTTTTTTTGCGCGATGAGCAATATAAAGATGTCCACCATCTTGAGCATCACATTCAATACCGCTCACGAGGTCTTTAAAGTAATCAAAACCTTCCCGAATTTCAGCATCAAGACGTTTGGCGGTGTCTAATCCCCATTTTTCAATCCATTGTGATCGGTACAAACGACCCGAGGCATTTTGACCTTGTCCTCCATTACGGCTGGTACAGCCCCACGCCGTACGGTTTGCTTCAAGGACAAGTGGTGCAGCACCAAATTGTTCAGCCAGTGTTAGTGCTGTAGATAGCCCAGTGAAGCCTCCACCAATAATGACGATGTCCGCTTCAGTGTCACCCATTAATGGGCCATCATCTTCGGGTGGCGTACCTGCTGTGCCGACCCAATAAGTTGGTGCATAATTTTCATTGCCTGATAGGACAGGAGCGGTTAAAGGGTCGAATTGTGAGTTGTAACTTTTAAAACTATGTGTCGGTATGGATTTATGCGGTTCTAGGCGTTCGCGAAATGAACTTGCATGTTGGACAGATTGATTCATTGAAAGACTCCTTACGCGATTGCTTGAACAGGTCTATTTTTACGGAATGCATTTTTGACGAGAATTTTTCCATCTTTAAATGTAAAGACATCAACCATATTGGCTTCAATCCAGCCACCATCAGCAGTTGTCGCAG
This sequence comes from Acinetobacter ursingii DSM 16037 = CIP 107286, assembly GCF_000368825.1. Taxonomy (GTDB): domain Bacteria; phylum Pseudomonadota; class Gammaproteobacteria; order Pseudomonadales; family Moraxellaceae; genus Acinetobacter; species Acinetobacter ursingii. The sequence continues at coordinate 43,700 of NZ_KB849718.1, forward strand.
TAAAGGTTGTTTCTGAAATACCAAATTCAGCATTATCACTGATCCAGTGTTTACCGTTTCGCCACTGAGCATCTGGAAAACTTTTGAAGGTATTGCTAAATGCTTGACGAACAGCATCTAAGCCTTCAATTCGGGTTCCATGAACATCCTCACCAGCTACAGTTTCAAAACGGCATTCTGGATGCATGCATGCCATGAGTTTTTCGACATCATGTTGATTCCATGCTGTAGAAAAATCCGTAAGTAGTTGGATTAATTTTGCTTGCTGCATTTGTATTGCTCCAAAATAAGGTTTATTTAGCTGTAGAATTGAATTTACGGAAATAGTGAAATATGGTGTAGTACCAGATTTAAAGTTTTGATGGATCCAGTGGTTTATATATTTAAATTATTGTTTTTTAAAAATTAGTTTAAATTGTTGATGGTGGAATGCCTTTTGCTTTATATCGAGTAAGTCCAGTTTTAGCTTAAAAGTGGACTGAAACTATGAGCTTTGCACCAGTTTGAGTAGGAAAGCATCAAAATTGATTGCAGCAATGCACAGATATAAGGATTGATTAGTGAGTTCAGTAATTTCAGCTACAGTTTGGCAGGCATTATTTTCTAATACGGCACAGAGTGGTTTGAATTTACAAGGCAGAATCTGCCGTATGATGTTTTCGGCTTTAGTACAAGGTTATTTAAAACCAGGTATGGCGGTACCTTCTAGCCGAGATTTAGCTGATCAACTGGGTGTTGGTAGAAATACGGTCACCATTGCGTATCAACAATTGGTTGCTGAGCGAATTTTGGAATCTAAACAGCGGAGTGGACATTTTGTCTGTTTAAATTTCCAGATTGATAGTAGTGAGAGCAAAACCATTCGGACTACATCAAAAGCGACGACCTGGGGTGCTCGCTTTTATATACGACCTTCAGCACAAAGGCATTTAACTAAACCAAGTGATTGGATGAATTATTCCTATCCTTTTATTTATGGTCAGCCAGATGCGGAAAGCTTTCCTGCTTCGGCTTGGAGGGAATGTGCATTACGTGCCTTATCTGCAAAAGATGCCTCAATATGGTCACAAGATATTACTCAACAGGGGGACGACGCTTATCTCATAGATGCAATCCGGCAGCATATTTTGCCCACGCGAGGCATCATGGCTCAAGAGAACGAAATCTTGTTAACCGTAGGGAGTCAGCATGGATTATATATGTTGGCGATGTTATTAATGCGGCAGAATCATGTGATTGGTGTCGAAGAACCTGGTTATCCAGATGCACGTAATATATTTTTGCTACAGACCCAGCATATTGTGCCTTTAGCCGTGGATCATGAGGGGGTGACTTTAATTCGGGCAAATGAGTGTGATTATTTATTTGTTACACCAGGGCGACAATGTCCAACAGGAGTAACCATGTCTCCACAACGCCGACAAAATTTATTGCAGTTAGCAGAACAAAACGACAGCATTATTATTGAAGATGAATATGATGCTCAAGTGTTAGTGCAAAATACAACGATCCCCGCGCTAAAAAGTTTAGATCGACATGGACGAGTCATTTATCTTGGAAGTCTATCTAAGCCATTGGCACCTGGGTTACGTCTGGGATATATCGTTGCCGCACCTGAATTAATACAAGAACTTCGACATTTACGCCGTCTGATGTTACGACATCCAAATGTGTTCAATCAACGTGTCTTTGCTTTGTTTATCGATCAAGGCTATTACCATAGCATGTTACGCCGTCAGCACCAATTACACCGACAACGGGGTGAAATACTCAATAAGGCATTAAAACAATATCTTCCAACATGGAAACCTTATGCTTTGAATGGTGGTTCAGCATGTTGGATTGATACCGCAGCAGATATTGATACTACGGTTTTGTCTCATTATGCCGCAAATTTAGGCGTATTCATTGAATCGGGGCAGTCTTTCTTTTTAGATGATCACAAACACAAACATTTCCTTCGTTTAGGGTTTGGGTCAATCAGTGCAGATAAAATTGATGAGGGGATAAGAAGGCTGGCTCAAGCCACTGAAGAATATTGTTTATATAATTGGGCAGATTAGCATTCCGCGACACTGTATTATTGAGGCGTGCTGAAAAAACAGGACACATCAGTTGCCGCTTTTTTTAGAAATTCTTTTTCCATTTCAGCAATTTTGAGTTGTTGTTTGAATTTCTTGTTTTCTTCGAGTAGAGCAACGAGATCGGGCAAAAATTGTTGTGTTCCTGCTAATGTCCCAACCTTTGCTTTCTTGTATCAATTTGATAAGGTTTTCATGGAAATACCGAGTTGTCGTTATTTAAGTGATGTGCTGCAAAAGCTGCCGACACACAAAGTGCCCCAAATTGAAGAACTGCTGCCGCACTGCTGGAAACCTAAATCGAATTAAAAATTGGTATGGGATTCAGCGGACGCTTACTTCACGAATCCATTTATCTAAAGTTGAATAACCCACACCTAATTTCCGGGCGATTGCAGCTATAGGCTCGTGTGAGTTTGAAAGTGCATAATCAATCGCTTGCTGTTTAAATTCAGGACTAAAACGTTTAGCCATTTCTTGAATCTCCAAAGATTAAAGTTAGGTTATCTTTAGAGGGACGTGCTGTCCATTATTTTGGCTAGGATCACGGCATGGCCAGTTATCTGGACGTCAATCACTGTTATAACAATCATGAAGCCATTCTGGTCTGGCTAGACCATTTACTGGCCGTCCAGCCCGAAGTCAATACACCTGATTCAGTGAAAATGGCATTGTTAAAACATTTTCCTGAATCGAGCTATGTACTGGCTTAACGTATAATTCTTCACTTAGGCTTTTTTGAGCCGTCTTGTCTAAAAGCCAAAGTCATGACCATACCCACTTTTCTGAGGTTTGGATTCATTCCGCTGCTGTGGTTCAATGGGTGGTGTTAGATCTGGTTGAGGTCGATTTGACTGACGTTCATGGGACGGAATCTCTGGTTGGGTTTGTCGCTGTTCGAGATGTTCTTTTCGGATCACGGGAATCTGATACTGCTGGGCAATGGCTTCCACCTGTGTCTTGAATTCTTCGTTGCCGGAGATCATGACTTCTCCATATCGCGCATGGGCTAAGAATAGGGCATCACGGACATGAACTTCCAGCGGACTGACGACAGTAATATATGCCTGATACATGTTTTCAATAAAGGCCGTCCGATTCAGCTCTCGGTCGATATAAAACTGATGCTCAAACTGACAGATAATCTGGTACCGGTCTGCGGGAAAGTGCGGGAGGGGTTTCACTTCAGTCTCGATGCGTTGACATGCACTGAGCAAATTTGAAGTTAAACTGATCTCAGAAATTTCAAGGAACTGTTGCTGCAGCCGGGATTTGCGAGACTCGAACTGTAATTCTTGCATCACCTCATTTAAAAAATCCGGATCTCTCTCGGGTAACACAATCTCTTCAATCACCAGTTTCGAACCACCCTCGGGCTTTGGCTTGTTGATGATTCTGGCTGTTTTTCGTTTTAATAAATTGTATTCAAGTTTTAAGGCGATTTGCCAAACACAATCAAGATCTTGCGCATTAAAATATTGCCTGTTCTGTGCAAGGGGCTGGGTGCAGAGCACGCTTTTTAAACGCAGCATCAAATTGTTGCGATCCGGCGCCTGCAAGTTGAAATTAAAAAATTCATCGCTGTATTCTTTCAGGTTCCGCTCCAGTCGATCGCTATTCACCTGGCAGCAGCTGAGTAGCAGGTTGGCTTTAAAAATCGCGGTCTGCAGATTGTGATGTTGCTGAAAGTGCTGATATAACTGGTCAAAGAATACCTCAAGATCGGCGGATGTGATCTGCTCCAGCTGTGGTAGCTCGTGGCGAGGATTGGGGTCTTCAATCTGGTGATCCCGATGCTGCAGGGCAATTTTTCCCTGTTGTTGAAACGCCCGATCCCCTGAAAACACAATTGGAGTATGTGCATCGAGGAGTTGCAGGCATTGCTGAATTCGTGGGATGGAATACTGGCTAAACATCTGGATGCCATGTTGATTCATGACAGCAATCGGCTCATGTTTAAGCTGTTCGTCATAGATCAGCCTCGCTTGACGGCAAGCTGGATTCGGTGCATGAATAAAATTGCCAGACTGGCGCTGATCCAGCAGAAACTGTTGGGCAATGACCAGTGGATGTTCCCGATCTAGGCATGAAACAAAATCAGCGTATGAAGTGATCTGTGCCGAATTTATCTTTGATGATGAAAAGAGCCGTTGTCCCAGCTCATCCTTGAACAGTTCATCCTTCAATAACTTGGCCGTCAATTGCCGGTGACTCAGTGCATACTGGGTCCGTCGATTGGCGCGATCATGTTGCTGTTGGGTCGCATGCTGATCGTCCAGTGTGGTCTGGATCCGGTCCAAGGCAATCGATGGATACTGCTGTTGCTGCTGTTTAATTTGCAGATCTCTTTCAACAAATTGATAATTTTCATGATTCTGCTTGATCTCAGCCGCGGCCTGTTTGTGCAGGACGGTGATGTAATCTTTCTGTGTCTTTAGCGCGAGATAGATCGTGTGCAATTCTGCGACCAGATAATTTTCAGCCTTGAATAGATGAAATGGATGAATCTTCATCTTGCTGGACGGAGACGCTACCCGAGACTGGACCTCCTGATCCGGGACAGCTTTGGGACGGATTCCCTCGGCGACCTGATATGCTCCCCAGTTGTTCTGCAGCTGGGGCAGGGTAGCTTGCTTCTGACAAAACAACGATGCTTTAAAAGTAATCTGTTCAGAATAAGTCTTTAACTGAAACACAGCACCATTTCTTTTCTTTTCAAAGCTTAAGCCCTTTTCTGCCAGCGCCTGATGCCACTCCGCCCAGCCGTTTACGCGACGCAAAATATTTTGGACGGTCGCCTCCACATATTGCTGATAACTTTTTGCGAAATCAATATCCTGCTGCAGGGTACTGGGCTGTTGATGCCGGGAAGCTCGGTCTAAAATTGGTACAGGAAGTTTCTCTGTATCTGGCGTACGCATGTAGGCAGGATTGTTTTCAATGGTTTGAGTGCGTCGATTATAAATAAACATCGGATTCGGCTCGGAACGCCAGCCCTGAGTCGCTTCAATTTCTGCCGCACTGCGGTGCAAGGCATTGAGGATCCAGCCGTCACCGAGATTGACGCATTTGTGCTGCTGATGCTGATTTTTTTCAAATGGATGAATTCTGTTGATCACGACATGATAATGCGCATTATCGGTATCGAGATGCATCGCATACTGCACTTGTAACGCTTCAGCATTTAAATGCCGCAGTAGAATATCGATCTGCTGTTCAATTTGCGGCACAGTTGGAACTTCAAATTTTTTAAAACTCGCCACCAGATGCACAATCGGGTCTTCTACTCGGCCATTTAAACTTGCGGTCTGCAGCATCTCGATTTTTTGCTGCTCAGGATCATCATCGAGAAAATTCCTTGAATTGGCATAGACACATTTTTCAAGCAGTGCATCTTCATCCCACGCTGGCTGAGAGGCAAAGGGCTGACGGATATAATTGCTAAGATTTTGTGTACGGGTATTTTCCGGATTTTGAATATAGTTCAATAGCCCGTTGACCCGTTGTTTCAATGACGTGGAGCGAGTATTTGCAATCAGCTTTAAAATCATACGAGGTGAAATCCTTGACTTAGTTTGCGCACGATCAATTTAAGCGCCTCGATCAACGCTTCAAGATCCGTTGTATGATCTGCCCGTTCAGCTGGGGTGAGACAATCATCGCGTTGTAAAATTTGCTTGAGCTGCAGTGCAATGATGCGAAGCTCTTGAATCTGTATCAGCTCTACATGTACCGACGGCCTTTGGCTGAACAGTTGATATAGTCAAACTACTTTATTATTCATACAAGATTCGAAAAAAACTCGAAATAACTCATCGACTGAGTCGATCAACCATTCTTTACGCTTACGTTTAACCCATGCCCACATCTGTTCTATAGGATTTAAATCAGGGCTGTATGCAGGAAGCCAAAGAATTTTATGCCCTTGTTGTTCCAATAACTCCTGAATATCTGCTCTTTTATGAAATGCTGCATTATCCATAACCACTACACTATTTTCTGGTAATGCTGGTATGAGGAATTGCTCAATCCAAAAATGAAAAACATCTGAATTGATTTTGCAGTCAAATAAACCGACTGAAAATAAATACCCTTTATGGATTGCTCCAATGGCATTGGTCTGATTCTTTAATTGCCAATTATATTGCCCTAGACAGGGTACTCCTTTTCGTGAGTAGCCATGAGGTCTGTAATCATGTGACTTAAAACCACTTTCATCCAGATAAATAATCGGATGGTTTTTTTCTAATTCATTCACTTGCAGAATAAATTTATCCCTAAGCTTTGTATCTGCTTTAGGATGGCTTAACGTCTTTTTTAACTGTAATATTTAAGCGCTTTAATGCAGCACCAATAGATGAAACACCACAATTAAAACGTGCAGCACGTTCATATTGATAAGCATCAGGATACTTTTCAACATCTTCACGTAAAGCATCATCGTTAATTTTAGAAGGTTTACGTACACGAGTTTTTTTAATCTCTATACGTTTCTTCCATTCAACAATGGTATTTTTATTAATTTCAAATTGTGCAGCTACCGCTCGAATAGAATAACCTTCCTCAAGCTTAGCTAAAATTTTACGTCTAAAATGTTCTGAATAACTCATTGCACCATTGTATTGGTTTTATAATGATTTGACTATATTCATTTGTTGGTAAGGTATTGAATATCCATTAATATTTAATACCTAATTTTTTTAATTTTGAAATCAGTGTCGTTGGATTAATCCCTAAAAGCTTAGCTGCACCCTCATCACCAAAAATTTTACCTTCACATTGTTTGATTGCCAGTTGAAGATTTTCAGTTTCTAACTGTTTAAGCTGTTGTATCGATAGGACTTGCTCAATTGCTGTAGCGTGATTGTGCTGCATAGTCTGAGAGGATTCTTGTTCCAGTAAATATTTAAATGAAACAGCGCCATGTTTGGCAGTAATCAATGCTCGCTCCAACACATTTTGTAATTCTCGAATATTACCCGGCCAGTCATAGTGTTGCAGTTCGAGGATGTGTTTTTGTGAAAAAGGTAAATAAGGCACTTTACGATTTTCACTGATCAGCTTGGTAAAGTGTGAAACTAATAGAGGAATATCTTCTTTTCTATCTCGTAAGGCGGGTGAGTGAATCGGGAATACATTCAAGCGGAAGTATAAGTCTTCACGGAAATTTTTGAGCTTCACTTCTTCTTTTAATTTTCGATTGGTGGCTGCAATAATTCTAACATCGACGTGGCGAGTTTTTTCTTCACCAATTCGTTCAAAAGTTCCTTCTTGTAATACTCTTAATAATTTACTTTGTAATTCTAGTGGGATTTCACCAATTTCATCTAAAAATAATGTTCCTTGATCTGCAAGTTCAAAGCGTCCAGCCCGATCACGCACTGCTCCCGTAAATGCGCCTTTAACATGCCCGAAAAATTCACTTTCAAATAGTTCTGAGGGGATGGCTGCACAGTTAACACGTATAAGAGGTTGTTGTTTACGATGACTAGATTGATGGATTGCACGTGCAATCAGTTCCTTTCCTGTACCAGATTCGCCATAAATCATGACATTGGCATCAGTAGAAGCAACCACTTTAATTTTTTCAATGATTTGTAAAATTGAGGCACTATTTCCCACAATTTCATGATATTGATTCTCTTGTAATATCTCTTCCTGTAAATATTCATTTTGTTGTTCTAGGCGACTTTTTAAGTCTTGTAGTTCGTTAAGAGCATGGGTGAGTTGTTTTTCTGTATTTAAGCGTTCGCTGATATCTCTAAAGATTACAACTGCACCAATGATCTCGCTTTCACGGATGATTGGTGTACTTGTAAATTCCACAGGAAAAAAACTGCCATCACGTCGCCAGAAAATCTCTTGTATTCCTTCATGTACTACACCATCGTGTACAGCTGCGTAGATTGGGCATTCCTCGACAGGATAGTGCGTACCATTCTCATGAGTATGGTGGTGTATTTTATGGATATTTTTACTAAGCACATCTTCTGGTTTTAATCCTAGCATTCTCGCACCAACGGGATTTATAAAGGTACATAATCCTTGTTTGTTAATACTGTAAATGCCGTCACCGACTGAACTGAGCAATAAATGTTTGCCTGTGTCCGAGTCAATAAAAAGTTCCTGTAAGGCTTGCCATTCTTTTAGTCCTGCGCGGATGACTTTGTCTGCATTTTTATTCAGTTGGCGTAGCTCCAGATCTTTGACATCGACCAATGACCAAATAAGTAAAGTTTTATTTTTATATGGAATTGAAACAGAACTGACATCGAATTGAATTTTTTCTCCATTTTTATCAAAAGCATATAGCTCATTATTCCATGCATAGCCTTTAGCTAGTGTTTCTTCTGTAAATGCCACTAAGTCTGGGAGTTGACTAAAATGACCAAAAATAGAGGTGATAGTTTTTTGAATCAGCTCATGGCGTTCATAGCGGAGTAATTTAGTAGCACTAATATTTACATCAATAAACTGATTTTGATGTGGGTCTAAAACGAGTAAGGCTTGAGAGGTGTGTTCAAATGCAAGTGGACGAATTGAATTCTCAGTAGTTACCCAATCGGAAATGAAGTCAGTATTATTCACGCTACGAAATTTCATAGAATAGGTTATGAAATTTCATAATACTACGAAAAATCATAACCTTCCAGCACTATATTTATCATCTAAAAGAGCAGTTTTGAAAATATTAATTATTATATTTCAATGATATAAAAATTAATTCCTACCAGAAAATAGATCTTGGCACAGCTCTCGCAATAACACGGATAGACCAAAACAGTTGGTTGAATCGAAACCGTAGATATGAGGAACGGCTATGCCTAAAGTAGATATTGAACAATACAAAGATGGTGATTTTCTTGTCGATTATGAAGAAAAAGTATTTGAGGATGTAAAAGCTCAGCCGGGTGAAAAAGCATTGGTGACTTTCCACACCGTTGCCTTTGAAGGTTCTATTGGCTTGGTCAATGTCTTACAAGCAAAACGATTATTACGCAAAGGTTTTGAAACCAAAATTTTGCTCTACGGTCCAGGTGTTCAGTTGGGGGTACAACGTGGTTTCCCAACTTTAGGTGCTGAAGCTTTTCCTGGACATTTGGCGGTCAATAATCAGCTTAAAGCCTTTATGGAAGAAGGTGGTGAAGTTTATGCCTGCCGATTCGCATTACAAGCGCTATATGGTCAAACCGAAAAAGCATTAATGCCAGGGATTCGTCCAATCAATCCTTTAGATGTAATGGACTTGAAATTACTGATGCGTCGTGACAATGCACTGATCATTGATACTTGGACTGTTTAAAGATTTAAGAAAGGGGAATAAGACATGAATCAGATTGTAAAAGCAGCAGCAGTACAGTGTAGTCCAGTGCTTTATAGCCAAAAGGAAACTGTACAAAAAATCTGTAATACGATTTTGGAGCTAGGTAAACAAGGCGTACAGTTTGCTGTTTTTCCTGAAACGGTAGTGCCTTATTACCCTTACTTTTCTTTTGTACAACCACCGTTTGCAATGGGTAAGGAACATTTAAAGCTTCTCAATGAATCTGTGGTTGTCCCTTCTGAAGCAACCTTTGCGATTGGTCAAGCATGTGCTGAAGCAAAAATGGTGGTTTCTATTGGGATTAATGAGCGCGCGGGTGGAACAATCTACAACGCACAGCTGTTATTTGATGCTGATGGTTCAATCATTCAGCATCGTCGAAAAATTACCCCAACTTATCATGAACGTATGGTGTGGGGACAAGGCGATGGCAGTGGGTTGCGTGCGATTGATTCTGCTGTCGGGCGTATTGGGTCACTGGCATGCTGGGAGCATTATAACCCTTTGGCACGTTTTGCCTTAATGGCAGATGGAGAACAGATTCATGCTGCCATGTTCCCTGGTTCATTAGTCGGACAGGTGTTCGCTGATCAGATCAGTGCCACCATTCAGCACCACGCTTTAGAGTCGGGTTGTTTTGTGGTGAATGCCACAGCATGGCTTGATCCAGAGCAACAACAACAAATTATGCACGACACTGGTTGTGAAATTGGTCCAATTTCAGGTGGATGCTTCACTGCTATTGTATCGCCTGAAGGGAAATTTCTAGCCGAACCTGTTACTCAGGGTGAAGGTTATTGTATCGCTGACTTAGACTTTTCATTAATTGATAAACGTAAACGCATGATGGATTCGGTTGGTCATTATAGCCGTCCAGAATTATTAAGTTTATTGATTGATCGTCGTCCGACACAGGTACTACATGAACTTAAAGTCGAATCTTCAGATTTAACAAATCTTGAAAAGATTTCCAGATTTACGGAAGAGCAGGTTTAAGCCTTATTAAACCAATTCTATAGAGAGGGGTGAGTATGTCTGCAATACAACTTTTGACTGATTTGCAATGTAACGGTCTGAAATGGGATGGTGAATTTGGTCTATCTCGTAAAGGCGGTGCAGGGCCAAGTGATCATAAGGCACTCAGCCTAGATGGGCAGACGATGATGATTCCAGTGTTGAATCTAGCTGCACAAGAGTCTCCATACAGTGCCAAAGCTGATCCAGATTCTGACCAAGTGATCGTATTTAAAAACCGGATTCCTGTAGCAACATTAACAGCCCCATCTCGTCCAAAGTTTTATGACTTAACTACAGACGAAGGTATTCCATATGAGCAAATTGCAACTTTGCATAGCCACGATGTCTTGGCAACAACAGTATTACAACATTGCATTCGTATGAATGATAAAGCTACGGCTTGTCAATTTTGTTCGATTGACCAATCTTTAAAAAGTGGTCGTACTTTAATTCGGAAACGTCCTGAACAGCTCGCAGAAGTTGCAAAAGCAGCTGTGGAACTTGATGGTGTACAGCAAATGGTCATTACCACTGGCACACCCAACACTCCAGATCGTGGAGCAGAGATTTTATATGACAGTGTGAAAGCTATTCTGGCTGAAGTGAATTTGCCTATACAGGTGCAATGTGAGCCACCCGATGATTTTGCATGGTTTCAAAAGTTAAAAGATGCAGGTGCGGTGTCAATTGGTATGCATCTTGAAGCGGTAAGTGATCGGGTACGTCATAAAATTATGCCGGGTAAAGCAGAGGTTTCTCTTGATACTTACTTTGCAGCATTTAAGGCAGCTGTAGAGGTATTTGGTCGGGGGCAAGTGAGCACCTATATCTTGGCTGGATTGGGTGATACCGAAAATGAAATTATCGAAATGACTGCCAAATTGACAGAGATGGGCGTTTATCCGTTTGTGGTGCCATTTGTACCAATTCAAGGAACGGCACTTGAACATCATTCAAAACCAGAGCAAGCCTTTATGCAGGCACTCTATCCAAAAATTGGTGAGCAACTTCGTCAAAATGGATTGCATTCAGAAAACACTAAAGCGGGTTGTGCCAAATGTGGAGCATGTTCTTCACTGAAAGCTTATGAGTAGGAGAAACAGTATGCAACTTTCTGGTTATCCATGGTTATTAGAATTAAATGAAGGCCTAAAACAGTTTGTCACAGATGACATTGTTATCAAGGTGGTCACTGAAGACTGGGAACGACGTCAATATTATCGCCTGCGAGAGGCAACTTTTCGTGATGAACAAAAAATCCTAAAAGAAGACCGTGATGAATATGACTTTAAAGCTCTAGGTATTGTTGCGATCGGACAAATGTTTGGTGAGCATGATCGTGTCATAGGTGCTGTGCGTATCTTCCCAGATGAAACAAATACATGGTGGGGTGGGCGTTTATGTGTAGAGCCATTATACCGCCATCATCATGCTATTGGTAAAGCGTTGATTAATGCAGCAGTGACGACGGCAAAAAATCTAGGATGTAAAACATTCTTAGCGACTGTACAGCAACAAAATGAGCGTTATTTTCAGAAATTATGTTGGGACAGTGTCCGTGAATTAATGGTTGCTGAAATTCCACATATGATGATGCAAGCTCAAATTGAACATTATCCGCTACAGCATGTGGTCATGCAGGCTTATATGCAAAAAGAGGTGGAATGATGATGTCACTCAATCAACTTCTTGAATATTTAAGACATACCCCAGCGATGCAATCAAAACAGGTGATTGCTAAAAGTGTAAAGATCCCGAATCTGGATAAAGTGAACTCTCTGCAAGCTTTATACGCTTATCCTGGAGATGATACTGCCGCTATTGCCGTCCAAGGACAATATATTTTACATGCGTGTGAAGGGATGTTACCTAGTTTTGTTGCTAATCATCCTTATTTTGCGGGTTGGTCTGCAGTCATGGCAAATATCAGTGACATTGCAGCAATGGGTGGTCGTGCATTGTCAGTTGTGAATAGCTTTTGGCATACAAATGTTGAGCATGCTCAATTATTAATGCAAGGCATGCAAGATGCTTGTACTGCTTATGATGTTGCATTGATTGGTGGGCATAGCAATATCGCTGAAAGTTATCAGCCTGCTTTATCCGTTGCCATTCAAGGAACAGCACAGAAATTATTGTCGGTTTTGCATGTTAAACCACAGCAAAAGATTTTGATTGCTTTAAATCTACAAGGTCAATTTCATCCCAACACTGTGTATTGGAAATGCTTTGAACGAGTATCTGGACGTATTTTACAAGCACAGCTCTCAGTAATGCCGCAACTTGCACAACAAGGAGTGGTATATGCCGCACGAGATATTAGTAATGCAGGTATTTTAGGCAGTTTGCTCATGCTACTTGAGGCAACGCAAAGTGGCGCAGACATTGACCTTCAAAAAATTCCAAGACCACAAAATGTGGACTGGCAGACGTGGCTACAAATATTTCCAAGTTATGGCTTTTTGCTGACAGCTGATGAAGGCGAATGCGAAGAGATCATTGAGTTATTTGACAGTCAGGGTATTTGCTGTGCAGTGATTGGTGAAACTAATGCCAGTGGAAAAGTTCATGTGCATGATCAGAAGCAAAGTGCTCAATTCTGGGATTTTCAACAGCAAATATTTACTGGTTTTAACTATGCCGAAATTTTAAAAAAGTTAAAGGCTCAGTCGGATCCGACTGAGCCGATAGAGAAGGAGGCAGCATATGCCTAGCGTGAATTTTACCGTGAAATGGCCGAATGGCGAGCAGATTCAATATTACTCTCCATCCACGGTGATTTATGAATATCTAGCTAAAGGACATTCATATCCAGCAATACAGTTTTTAAAGTTGGCTGAAGATGGGTTATCAGCTGCATCAGAACGAGTACGAGTACGTTATGGCTTTGCATGTAGTTCAGCCATGGACAGTCTATCCACGATTAAACGCCAAGCTAACTTATTCGCCTTAAAAGACGAAGACCAAATTGAAATTACTGAAATGCACAATGAATAAGGGGAACATGATGTTTAATATGCAAATTCAAGATTTACAACCAAATTATGACGTCGTGATTGTTGGTGGTGGCCAGGCAGGGTTATGTATCAGTCATTATTTACAAAAAGCAGGGATTGATCATGTGATTCTAGAAAAAGAATCAGAGTTGACCCATAGCTGGCGTAGTAAACGGTGGGATAATTTCACTTTGGTTACCCCCAATTGGCAATGTTTGCTTCCAGAGCATCCATATAACGGTAATGACCCTGATGGATTTATGAAAAAAAATGAGATTGTTGAATATTTGGATCAGTTTATTGAAAAGCTCAATCCACCTGCAATTTTAGGTGTTGCAGTTCAGCATGTTGAAAAAGTTGCAGACCAGTCTTTTGTGATTGAGACAGATCTGGGGACGACAACTGCGAAGCAGTTAGTGGTTGCTGCAGGAGGGTATCACACGCCAATTTATCCAAAGCTTTCATCTGCTTTACCTGAAAATGTCACGGTAATTCATTCTGAACAATACTTTAATGCTGAGCAATTACCTGCGGGCAATGTTTTGGTGGTTGGCTCTGGGCAGTCAGGTGCGCAAATTGCTGAAGATTTACATCTTGCTGGCAAAAAAGTTTATTTATCTACAGGAGATGCACCACGTTGTGCGCGTTTTTATCGTGGTAAAGACGTAGTGAAGTGGCTTTATGAAATGGGTTATTACGAAACAACTGTCAAAGATCACCGATATAGTGAAGAGGTTCGTAACAGCACTAATCATTATGTGACTGGGCGAGATGGTGGTCGTGATATTGATCTACGTAAATTTGCATTAGAAGGTATGAGATTGCTTGGAAGATTTGAGGACTATAAGGAAGGTCAGTTTGTCTTCCGTCCAGATTTAATCCAGAACCTAGACATGGCAGATGCAACTTACAATCGTATTAATGCCTCTATTGATGACTATATAGAGAAAAATAATATTGTTACTGAAGAGCCAGCATCTGTATATCAGCCACTTTGGCAGCCAGAACAGGAAATTACCCATATTGATTTAGTTGAAGAGAACATCACTTCGATCATTTGGTGTATCGGATTTAGACCAGACTATTCTTGGATTGATTTAGACATATTCCAGACAAATGGATATCCAAAACATGATCGCGGTATTACCGTTGACCCTGAAGTAAGCTTTATTGGTTTACCTTGGTTAAACACATGGGGTTCAGGACGTTTTATGGATGTTGCTAAAGATGCTGAGTTTATTGCTGATCATCTCATTCAACAATTAAATGTTGCACCTCTGCATATATCCTCAACATTATCATCATAGGCTTATGATATACGCTGAATTATCAGGAGACTTTCCCTTGGGAGATTCTAGGCAGCTAACTTATAAAAGTCTTCGACCATTTGATTTGGTGTCTTAAAACCCAAACCCTTTTGAATTCTTCGATGATTATAAAATAACTCAATGTATTTTATAATATCTGATGTGTGCTGAATTATCAGGAGACTTTCCCTTGGGAGATTCTAGGCAGCTAACCGATAAAAGTCTTCTGCCATTTGATTTGGTGTCTTAAAATCCAAGCCTTTTTGAATTCTTCGTTGATTATAAAATAACTCTATATATTTTGTAATATCCGCTTTGGCTTCTTCTCTTGTTTTGTAGTTGCGATGATGGACTAGTTCATTTTTGAGTATGCCCCAGAAACTCTCTATCGGTGCATTATCAAAGCAGTCTCCGCGCTTGCTCATTGAACCTTGAAAACCATATTGCTCAAGTATATTTCGATATTCATGGCTGCAATATTGACTTCCTCTGTCTGAATGCATAATCAGTTCTTTGGTTGGTTTTTGATTGTGAATAGCCATATTTAGCGCATTACAAACAAGCTTGGCTGTCATGCGCTCATTTAAGCTATAGCCAACAACCTGTTTCGTGTAAAGATCTTTGACAGCTGCCAAGTACAACCAGCCCTCAGCCGTCCAAATGTAGGTAATGTCACTCGACCACGCAAGATTAGGCTTCGTCATTGAAAACTGTTGCTTGAGTAAATTGTCATCAATAGAACGGTTGTGATCACTGTTCGTGGTTCTTTTGAAACGCTTATGGCGCTTACAATGCAACTGATTTGATTTTTTTATTTGGCGCACAGCATACGTACTTATTTTGATACCTTGCGCTTGTAAATGCTTGGTTAATCGAACATAGCCATAGCTTTGTTTGGTTTCTTCATGGGCTATTTTGACCAAAATTGTCTGCTGATTTCGCTGAATTGATCTTTTACTCATGCCTCGCTTTAGCCAATCATAAAAGCGAGAAACGGATAGACGAAGTAATCGAGCCATTAAAATAATCGGAAATAAGTGGCTTTGCGATTTCATATAGGCGTACCTCCTTACCCAAGTTACGCCTTAAATTTGGCTCAATTAGGGGCGCTTTGCATTTCAAATCTTTGTGTAACAAAGCCGCTGTACATTGACTCTTGATATTTTTTCCTGGTAAACGCAAAGTCTTACAAAGTCTTGCAAGGATTTCCTTGGCCGGAACCGCAAAGCGACGCGATTGGAGAGGGCGAAATGAAAGCGCACCTACAGGTGATTTTCACGCTCGATCCCGATCAACGGCTGACGCGGGGCAGCGCGTTTTTCTCAAAAAACAAAAAGAGATGAGGCACCGTGATCGTCGGTGCCTCGTCAGATCAATCTTTACAGGAGCATCATCATGGACAGAAAACAATGCCAGGTCTGCAGCCAACCCGCCACCGTGCGGGTGGAAGCCAATCTCAACGGTCGTCACAGCACCATGCTGTTGTGTGACGACCATTACCGTCAACTGGTGCGCCAGCAAAAGCGCACCGTCTCGCCGCTGGAAGCCTTGTTCGGCTCGCGCAGCGGCCTGTTCGAGGACTTCCTCGACAGTGACTTCTTCCGCATCGGCGACGCCGCGACGCCGATGGCCGCCGATACCGATGACGTGGTCGATGCCTCGTTCGGCGAGCCCGCCGCCGCAGGTTCAGGTGCGCCGCGCCGTCGCGGCAGTGGGCTCGCCAGCCGTATCAGCGAACAGTCCGAGGCCCTATTGCAGGAGGCCGCCCGACACGCTGCAGAGTTCGGGCGCGCCGAAGTCGATACCGAACACCTGCTGCTGGCGCTATCCGACAGCGATGTGGTGAAGACCATCCTGGGGCAGTTCAAGATCAAGGTCGATGACCTCAAGCAACAGATCGAATCCGAAGCCAAGCGCGGCGAGAAGCCGTTCGAGGGCGAGATCGGCGTGTCGCCCCGGGTCAAGGACGCGCTCAGCCGTGCTTTCGTGGCCTCCAATGAACTCGGCCACTCTTATGTCGGGCCGGAGCATTTCCTGATCGGTCTGGCCGAGGAAGGCGAAGGGCTGGCCGCTAACCTGCTGCGCCGCTACGGCCTGACGCCGCAGGCGCTGCGCCAACAGGTCAGCAAGGTGGTCGGCAAGGGCGCAGAGGATGGCCGCGCCGAGACGCCGACCAACACGCCGGAACTCGACAAGTACTCACGTGACCTGACCAAGATGGCGCGTGACGGCAAGCTCGACCCGGTGATCGGCCGTGCGCAGGAGATCGAGACCACCATCGAGGTGCTGGCCCGGCGCAAGAAAAACAACCCGGTGTTGATTGGTGAGCCCGGCGTCGGCAAGACCGCCATCGTCGAAGGACTGGCGCAGCGCATGGTCGCCGGTGAAGTGCCCGAGACGCTGCGCGACAAGCGTCTGGTCGAACTCAACATCAACGCCATGGTGGCCGGCGCCAAGTATCGCGGCGAGTTCGAGGAGCGCGTGCAGAAAGTGCTCAAGGAAGTGACCGAGCACCAGGGCGAGATGATTCTCTTCATCGACGAGGTGCACACCATCGTCGGTGCCGGCCAGGATGGCGGCGAAGGCGGGCTGGACGTGGCCAACGTGTTCAAGCCGATGATGGCGCGCGGCGAACTGAACCTGATCGGCGCCACCACGCTCAACGAGTATCAGAAGTACATCGAGAAGGACGCCGCGCTGGAGCGTCGCTTCCAGCCGGTGATGGTGCCCGAGCCGACGGTAGCGCAGACCATGATGATCCTGCGCGGCCTGCGCGACACCTTCGAGGCGCACCACAAGGTCAGCATCACCGAGGATGCGATCATCGCCGCCGCCGAGTTGTCGGACCGCTACATCACCGCACGCTTTTTGCCTGACAAGGCCATCGACCTGCTCGACCAGGCGGCCGCACGCGTGAAGCTGTCAGCCACGGCCCGCCCGGTGGCGGTGCAAGAGCTGGAGTCCGAACTGCACCAGCTGCGGCGTGAGCAGGACTATATGGCCTCGCGCAAGCAGTACGACAAGGCCGCCGAGCTGGGCAAGCGCATCGAGGCCAAGGAGACTGAACTCAAGCAGCTCGTCGAGGAATGGGAACGCGAGCGCGCCTCGGGCAGCGCCGAAGTCAAGGCCGAGCATGTCGCGCAGATCGTCTCGCGCCTGACCGGCATTCCGGTCAACGAGCTGACGGTGGAAGAGCGCGAGAAGCTGCTGCATCTGGAGCAGCGGCTGCATGAGCGCCTGGTGGGTCAGGATGAAGCAGTGCGCGCGGTGGCCGATGCCGTGCGGTTGTCGCGCGCGGGCCTGCGCGAAGGCGGCAAGCCGGTGGCGACTTTTCTGTTCCTCGGGCCGACCGGCGTGGGCAAGACCGAGCTCGCCAAGGCGCTGGCCGAGTCCATCTATGGCGATGAAGGTGCGCTGCTGCGCATCGACATGTCCGAGTACGGGGAACGCCATACCGTGGCACGCCTGGTGGGCGCGCCTCCGGGCTATGTCGGTTACGACGAAGGCGGTCAGCTCACCGAGAAGGTGCGGCGCAAGCCCTACAGTGTGGTGCTGCTGGACGAGATCGAGAAGGCACACCCCGACGTCTACAACATCCTGCTGCAGGTGTTCGATGACGGCCGCCTCACCGACGGCAAGGGCCGGGTGGTGGATTTCACCAATACCATCATCATCGCCACCTCGAACTTGGGCTCGGACATCATCCAGCGTCGGCTGAAGGCCCGTAGCGCCGCCGGTGAGGAATACGAGAAGACCAAGTCCGAGGTGATGGACGTGCTGCGCGGACACTTCCGCCCCGAGTTCATCAACCGCATCGACGAGATCATCGTCTTCCATGCGCTGGGCAAGGAGGAGATCCGCCATATCGTCGGCCTGCAGCTCGATCGCGTGGCCCGCAACGCCGCCAGCCAGGGCGTGACGCTGACCTTCGACCAGACCCTGACCGACCACTTCGCGGAGGAAGGCTACAAGCCCGAGTTCGGTGCGCGTGAACTCAAGCGCCTGATCCGCAGCGAACTGGAAACGGCGCTGGCGCGCGAGATGCTCGGCGGCGGCATTGGCAAGGGCGATCACGCCAGCGTCCGCTGGGACGACAAGGCCGAACGGGTGGTCTTCGAGCGCCAGGAGCCACCCGCGAAGCCGGCCGAGCCTGAGAAGCCCGATGCCGCGAAGCCGGCCGAGACGCCGCCGAGCGACGCGAGCAAGCCTGCGCGCAAGAAAAAGCCGGCGGGGGGCGAATCTTGAGTCATGGGGAGGCTGTCGTGTCCGACCCCAACGGGCTGACATGATCACCCGCTTTGGCATGGACGGGGGGCTCGGCTACATCGCGTTTGAGGCGCAGCGGCCGCGTTTTCTCGACGTCCCCGAGCTGGCCCAAGGTGGTTGCCGGATGGCGGAATCGACCCAGGCGCGCATCGATCAGGCCATCCGCGACATCGTGATGGGCGTGTTCGAGCGCGCCTACCGGATCCTCGACACCAACCGCGCGGTGCTGGAGCGTTGTGCGCGCGAACTGCTGGCGCGGGAAACGCTCGACGAGAACGACATCCTTCAATTGACCCAAGGACTTATTCTAGATAAAAAACGAAAAGTAGTAGGCGCTATTCAAAGTGAGCTGGCGGCTCTGTTCGGTGCGTCATCCAATTCGCCGGCATTGTTCAAGGAGAACCGATATGACTGCATTGACCCCGTGGGACCCCTTCCGGGAACTGGATGAATTGCAAAACCGCCTGGCGACGATGTTGGGACGGACACCCCAGCGACAGGGCGCCCGTACCGGCAACGAAGCCATGACCACGGCGGACTGGGCACCAATGGTGGACGTCAGCGAGGATGAGAACGCATTCATCCTCAAGCTGGATCTGCCGGAGGTCCCCAAGGATGCCGTGCGCGTCAGCGCGGAAAACGGCGTGCTCACCATCAGCGGCGAGCGCAAACTGGAAAAAGAGGAGCAGGGCAAGAAGTTCCACCGCATCGAACGTGCGTATGGCCGCTTTGTGCGCAGCTTTGTCTTGCCTGACAACGTTGATCCGACCAAGGTGACGGCTTCGATGAAAGACGGCGTGCTGGAAGTGCGGCTTGTCAAGGCCGAGCAAGCCAAACCGAAACAGATTGAAATCTCAGTCAACTAACTTTAACTAGGAGCCCAAGATCATGAATATCAAACAGCCCCAATTAACCTTCTCCGCACTTGCCCTGGCGGTCGTCGTCGGACTGAGCGGACCGGCCCAGGCCCAATCGGCGGCAGGTTCTAGCCCAGGTGCTGCAGCACCCTCTGCCGCATCCAAAGCGGCGCTGCCACAGGTAGATGACAAGGTCGCCCGGAAAGCCGCGGAAAAGCGCGCCAAACTCGCCCAAGATGCAATCACTGCGCTGGCCAAGACCCGTGAGGCATTGATCCTCCTTGATGCAAAGAAGAACAAGCAGGCGCTCGCTGCGCTGGAACTGGCCAGCGGAAAGCTGGAACTGGTATTGGCACGCGACGCCAAACTTGCTTTGGCGCCGGTCGATGTACGCGTCATCACCCGCGATATCCACGCCAACGTGGAAACGGTGAAGAAAGCGGTCAAGTTGTCTCGGGAGTTGTTGGGTGATGGCGAGGTGCAAAAGGCCCGGCCCATCGTCGCCAATCTGGCCAGCGAAATCGTGATCGAAACCGACAACCTGCCGATGGCAACGTACCCGGCAGCGATCAAGTCGGCCGCACGGCTCATCGACAGCGGCAAGATTGACGATGCCAAGGCGGTGCTCGCCCGAGCGCTGAACACGCTGGTGAGGACCTCGGTCGCCTTTCCTCTGCCCGTGCTACGGGCCGAAGCCGCGATGGCAAAAGCGGAAAAGCTGGCCGAGACCGGCAAGCGCAATGCCAAACAGAGCGAGGAGCTCAGCGCCCTGCTGGCTTACGTGCGCACGGAAATCGAGCTGGCGCAGATCCTGGGTTATGGCAAGAAGGCGGACTTCAAGCCCATCTTCGATCAGGTGAAGGCTATCGAGCAGAAATCCGCCGGAGGAAAAAGCGGCAAGGGATGGTTCGACGAGTTGAAGACGCGCCTCCAAAAGCTGTTTTGAGGTGATGAAGGGGCCGACTGTTCGGTCGGTCAGTCTCGCGATGTTCGCAGTCAGCCCCAATAGATTCGCCTATTTTCACTAACTCATACGAGGCATATCACCATGAACGAGCAAACATCGAATCCCAATGCGACGAACAAAGAAATAAACGAACAGGCCGCGGTAAGCAGCCTTCCTGTCAGTCCAGAGGCCAAGCCTGAAGTCGTCACGGAGGTACAGCCTGAGGTTCAGAAGGAAACGGACTCGCAGGCGGCAGACAAACGTAAACAAGTCCTCGATGAGGCCGTCTCGGCCTTGTCGCTGACCAAATCAGCGCTGGCCGCACTTGACGGCAAGGACGCTGCACGCGCATTGGCATCGCTGGCCGAAGTGACGGGAAAGCTGGAGCTGATCGTTGCGCGCGAACCCACGCTCGCCCTGGCCCCCGTTGATGTGCGCACCATCGTGCACGACTTGTTCGCCAACACGGAAACCATTGAGGCGATGACCGACGAGGCGCTGTATGCCCTCAAACATGGCGAGGTGCAACAGGCGCGTCACGTGCTGGCTTTGCTGGCCAGTGAAATCGTGATCGCGGTCACCAACATCCCTCTGGCGTCCTATCCCGCAGCCGTGAAGTCAGTCGTGCCGCTGATCGATCAGGGCAAGATCGAAGAAGCCAAAGCCGCGCTGCAGGCAGCGCTCAGCACGCTGGTCGAGACGCGCAGCGTGCATCCGCTGCCCGCACTGCGCGCCAGGCTGCTCCTGAAGCGCGCCGAGACCTTGGTAGAAGATGGTCAGCGCAGCGAAGCGTCCAATGAGCGCCTGGAGACATTATTGAACGAAGCGCGGCAGCAGTTGGAAATGGCAGAACTGCTGGGCTATGGAAAGAAGAAGGACTTTGAGCCCCTGTATGCTGAACTCAAGATAGTCAAGCAAAAGACGGCTGGGGGAGGCGGCGGAAAAGGCTGGCTCGATGAAATCAAGGCAAAGCTGTCCAAGTTGTTCTGAAACCGCTGGATAGGGCGTAAGAGGGGCGCGTCGCGCCCCTCTCTTGGCTCAGGAGTGTTTGCTTTTTCACCCCATTAGATCTTTAGGAGATATAGCATGAATACAGACACCATCACCAATTCCAATGCGGATGACCCCACCAGAGCACTGTGTTCGCTGAGCCAGAATTGGTGGCTTTTTGCGCTGCGCGGTGTCTTGGCATTGATTTTCGCAGCCCTTGCGTTCTCGATGCCGCAATCGGCTCTGTTGGCCATGACCTTAGTGTTCGGCGCATTTTCCTTGGTCAATGGCGCTTTCAACTTGGTTGCAGCGGTGCGCCATATCCAGAAAAAAGAACGCTGGGGCTGGCTGCTGTTCAGCGGCATTGTCGGCATACTTACCGGCGTCGTCGTCCTGGTTGCTCCTTGGGTCGCCACGATGGTCATGGCTTCTTTTTTATGGGCTAGCGTGGGGTTCTGGGCGATTTTCACCGGTGTGCTGGAGATATCCGCCGCCGTTCGGCTGCGTCAAGAAATCAAGGGTGAAATCTGGCTTGCCTTCAGTGGACTGCTCTCGATTGTCCTTGGCGCCATCGTCTTGTGGATATTTTTTTCCCGTCCGGTCGAGTCATTCCTGGCCGCAGGCTGGCTGTTGGGCTTCTATGCGGCAGTCTCTGGTGTCACGCTTTTGTTCTTGAGTTGGCGTCTTCGCAAAACGCGCCAGGGATAAGAGCGGGTCAAACTAAATTCTATGGATATGAGCATTTTCGGTTCGTGCCTCCATAGAAATGACATCAAAGGAGTCATGCATGCAGATGCAATATAGCTATCGAGCTATCGACAAAGAGTTTCATGAACCATGGCAGAGAGCTTTGGGAAATGCGGTCGAGCACGCCCTCAAGCCATTGCTCGACAAACACACTAAAGATTCAGTGCGACTTCAAATCGTCCTTGATCGCGACAAGACCAAGCGGCAATTTCTGGCAAGTGGCTATATGCACCTGCCCGGCAAAAAGATTGTCAGCGTTACTGCATCACATGACGAGCTGACGCCCCTCGCGCAGATGCTCGCACAGTCGTTGTTCCGTCAGGCCAAGAAGCATTTTGACCGGCTGCATGCTCAGGACCAAATCAAGCGCAAAGCACGACGCGCTCGCTTGCGCGAGCTCAAGGTGCGAATTGCCGCAAAACCCGCGTCAGCCGCCCATGAGGCCAAAGTGACCCGAATGCCTCTACTGTCGAAACTTGAGGCTGTCGCAAGGCGTGAGCTGGCTTATCTGCGTGCCGTCGGCGATTTACCGCGCGATTATCCGACGCTGCGCGACGTGGTGGATGAAGCGATTGTCCAAGCTGAGGTGGAATGGCAATCCGTGCCGGAAGAAAAAGCGGCTTACTTCGGTCTTCTGAAGCATCTGTTCGCCGTCCTGGATCACGAAGTGGCAAACAGCCGGCAATTTGGCGAATTCGTTTCTCTGGACGCGCCGGTCGAAGCGGATGCCCAAGACGTGGCCGAGGCCATGGTGGAAGAGGAAGTCTTCGAATTTTATCAGCCCGATGACACACTCAGGCTGGCCGATATCATCGCTGACAGTCAGCATCCCGATGCCGCAACGATCGCGGAACAGGAGGAGCTAGTTGATCGGTCGAGCGAGTTCGCTTTTGCATTCGACCTGCTGAAGGACATGCCGCGTTTGTGGCGGCGCATTTTTCTGCTTATCCGTGTGGACGGGCTGGATGCCAGCAGCGTCTCTGAAATCCTGCTGATTCCTAGTAAGGAAGATACTGTCCAAAGGTGGCTCATGCAGGCCGAAGCGTTCATCGCTGCTCATTTGGAAGAGGCCGGAGTAAGCAAAGACGGGAACGATTGGCTCCAAGGCGTTGATTGGTCGGCATTGTCTGTGACCCGAAGCGCGGCAGCCTCACTGTGGTCCAAGGAGGCGAACCATGAAGAATGATCTTCACCTCGTCTGTCCGCATTGCCAGTCCATCAACCGCGTACCGACTGCGAAGCTATCGGAACATCCCAACTGCGGCCGCTGCCAGCAGCCCTTGTTCACGGGCGAGCCCCGCGAGTTGACCGGCGTGCTCGGCCACGAAATCGCGCATATTGCGAACGAGGATTTGCGTGTCATGGGCCTGGCCGATTCCATCAGCCGGCTCACCCATCTTCTGGCCTTGTTGGGGCAAATCATGCTCCTCTTCAGCCTGCCGGCCTTGCTGTGGGGCACAGTCGCTATCCAGTGGCCGGCGCTGCTGTTGCTGGCCGTTTCGCCGCAGCTCGCGCTGCTGGGTTTGTCGCGGGTGCACGAATTCGACGCCGACCGGCTCACCGCCGAATTGACCGGCGACCCACAGGGATTGGCTTTGGCGCTCGCCAAGATCGAGCGGGAGAGTCGCGCCTGGCTGCTGCCCGGATGGGGCAATCCGGAACCCTCCTGGTTGCGCACGCATCCGGCGACGACAGAGCGCATCCAACGCTTGCGGGAATTGGCTGATTCGATGGCACCGCAACCGCTTCATTCCAGCCCATTTCTGCCGGACATCCCCTTGGCGCCACGCCCACCGCGTTGGCGCGCCAGCGGTGTCTGGTGCTGATTTCAACAAGGAGAATGGCATGACCTACCCCGACCTCAACAGCCGCCCGGCGCCGGACCGATTCATCCGGCGCTGGCTCGTCATCACTGGCTGCATCGCCGCACTCATGCTGCTGTGGCAGTTCTTGCCTGCCATCGAAGCCTGGTTCAGTCCGCGCGAAGCGGCCGAGCGCACGGTGACACCGCGTGGTGATCTGGCGGCAGACGAGCAGACCACCATCCAACTGTTCGAGAAATCGCGCGGGTCGGTGGTTTACATCACCACGGCGCAACTGGTGCGTGACGTCTGGTCGCGCAATGTCTTTTCCGTGCCGCGCGGCACCGGCTCCGGCTTCATCTGGGACGATGCCGGCCACGTGGTGACCAACTTCCACGTCATCCAGGGGGCATCGTCTGCCACGGTCAAACTGGCCGACGGTCGCGATTATCAGGCTGCGCTGGTGGGCGCCAGCCCCGAGCACGACATCGCCGTGCTCAAGATCGGCGTCGGCTTCAAGCGCCCGCCCGCTGTGCCGGTGGGCACCAGTGCCGACCTCAAGGTCGGGCAGAAAGTGTTCGCTATCGGCAATCCCTTCGGATTGGACTGGACGCTCACCACCGGCATCGTCTCGGCGCTCGACCGCACCCTCGACGGCGAAGGGGGCGGGCCTGCCATCGATCACCTGATCCAGACCGACGCCGCTATCAACCCCGGCAACTCCGGCGGCCCGCTGCTCGATTCGGCCGGGCGGCTGATCGGCATCAACACCGCCATCTACAGCCCTTCGGGCGCGTCCGCTGGCATCGGTTTCGCTGTGCCGGTGGATACCGTCATGCGCGTGGTGCCGCAACTCATAAAGACCGGCAAGTACATCCGTCCGGCGCTGGGCATCGAGGTGGATGAGCAGCTCAACGCGCGTCTGCAGGCGCTGACCGGTAGTAAGGGCGTATTCGTATTGCGCGTGACGCCGGGCTCGGTGGCGCACAGGGCCGGGCTCGTCGGCATCAAGGTCACCGCAGGCGGCATCGTGCCCGGCGATCGCGTTATCAGCATCGACGGTATCGCCGTCGACGACGTCACCACATTACAGGCCCGGCTAGACGACAAGAACGTTGGAGATGTTGTGGTCTTGTTAGTGGAGCGGGCCGGCAAGACTCGCGAGATGCTTGTGGAACTACAACCGGGAGTTTGATGGAAAGTGGGTCATGGATCTGCACAGCGAAGCAGTCAAGCTGTTTTTGAGTAATAAAGTTAAATACTAGGTAATAAATAATCATACTTAGTAATAAAGTTTCATACGAATTTTCAAAATAAAGAAAATATATTCATTATTTTCAGTATTTTGTAATTTTGGTATGAAACTTTTTTTATTTTGATAGAATTAAATTTAGACTAGCCCTGCCTATAGTATGATACTTTAATAAATACAATATAATTTTGGAACCAATAAAAACAAATACTTATGCACAACAAAGGATGAAACTTTATTACTCTCATATAGGTGTTTATTCTTCCTATACTCGACCGGATGTTGTGGCGACCTGCAAAAGACCGACACCGAAGATCAGCCGCCGCAGCTCCATCAGCTTGCCAAGCGAGAATTCCAGCCCCAGCATGAACAGCAACAAGATCACGCCCAATTCACCGATAGCGCCAAGGGTTGCTTCACCATCAATAAGCTCGAGACCGTGCGGGCCCAAAGCCATGCCTGCAAGCAAAAACCCAACGATCGAAGGAACACCTAAACGGGAGCATATGGCAACGGCAATGAATGCGCCCGAAATCAGGGTCGCACCCGCAATCAGGAATTCGGCGGTTCCATGCATCGACTTCAGCCCCTTCGCCCGGATACTGTCGTTCCAATCCACGCCGGCGGATCAGAGGCTGGAAAGGACTCGATGGCAGCCTCCAGAACTGGATCGAGAAACTCAGCCTCCGATTTCTGCGGCGTTCCCGTGTTTTCGGATGCGCCGTATCCTTTTGGGAGGTGATGCTCCGACATCGTCGGTTGCCCCATCTGAACCCACCCTTCCTTGGAAGTATCGACCCCGCGATAAAGCTGATGACTGCTTGTGCCCGCCCAAGGGTTTGGTCCGATGCGCCGCGGACGATCTTCACGCACGATATAGCGCCAATCGTTCTTGAGGGCATAGTCGACAGCGCTGTCGCGATCTGGAAATGTCATCCTGATAGGCCGGTAAGGATCCTGAGACGTCGTCCATCCCATCAAGGGCTCAAGGTTCTGCGGGCGTGACGGTTCGAACTCCAGAACCCAGTGTCGGGATCGTGGCGCGGACGTGGCGGCCGCGCGCGCGGGTCGGTAAATGATGGCGGTTGGCACATCATGAGAACGAAGGTTGGTTCCGGGAATTGTTGGTGCGAATGGCGGGCGGTTATGTCCTTGCATCATCTTTCGAATCTCCTTTCTTCTGTTTATTGTTGGCTGCATTTGCGTCTGGCTTGGACTTTGAGTGCTCGATGTCGTCCAGCCGCTCGATCTTGCGTGAGTTCGCCATGATCGTTTCTGCAGCCGACCGAAGCGCTTCAGGGTCGTTGTCGCTGCTGATGTCCGAACGCATCGCAATCGTGACTTCAGCTACGGCATGCATCACCTGTTCTGCGTCATTGCCGTTCAACTGGCCATCCTCAAGTCCATCAACAAGCAGATCAAGAACGCGTCGGAACGCTTCGACAACTGGCGCGCTGCCGACAACGGCAAGCCTGTGGCTGATGACCCTGAGTTCATCAATGAGCGCAGAATCATGACGTTCACGCTCCACGATTTCAGCAACCTTTTCGATGACGCGCATATATGTGTCATGCTTTTGTTGAAAAAGAAGAACTTGCCCTTCTTTTCTTAACTCAAGCTCAGTCTGGCGATTGAGGAGCACAGCTGTCAGATAGATAGTGGTAGCTGCACCCAGGAACACTAGGATCATCTCTTGGGCAAAAGGAACGTTTTCACCAACAAAGTATAAGCCGCGGTAGGCTGCGTAACCTACGCCCACTAAAACAATGGAAATTACCAGGTAGGCGACGTCCCTGCCGCGAAAGCTCGTCTTTACCGGTGGCTTCATGGGTTGGCCTTTCTTAATCATGGCTGTCGTTGCCTAGCGAACGGGTGTCAGGGGCAGGTTCGGTCTCCTTTTCGGGCCGCAAGAGAATAGGGGTTGGTCCAGAGCCAAATACATTGAACCCATCCCGCAGACAGCGCTCGAAAATCGTTTCATCCCAGTTCGAGAAATCTCTTTCCACTTCATATGTATATTTTGGCCGTGTCATTGGGCACCAGCCGGAGCTTCGATCCGAAAGGCAGGGGCTTTTCCATCCTTGTCCTGGCCGGCATAAAGCGTCAGATGCGGATAAGGGATTTCGATGCCAAGTTCGTCGAAGCGCTGTTTTATCCTGTGCAGATATTCGCGCCGGATTGACCATTGCTCACCTGGCAAGACCTTGAGGCGAAGACGCAGGATAACCGAAGAGTCACCCAACGTTTCGACCCCAAAGACCTCTGGCTCGGCTAATATTCTCGTTGACCAGGTTGTTTCCGAAGCTAGCTCACGGGCGACACTCTCCATAACGTTCAATGCCTCCTGAAGGTTTTCGCGATAGGCGACACCGACATCGATTACGGCCATCGAATAGTCCGTTGTCTTATTTGTCAGATTGGTGATGGCTCCGTTGGGCACATAGACCACGTCACCATTGAGTTGACGCAGGCGCACATAGCGCAACGTCATCTCTTCGACTTGGCCTGCCACACCGCCAATATCCACGATATCCCCGATGCGGAGTTGCCCTTCCAGCAACAAGACCAAACCCGAAAAATAGTCTTTTATCAGGCTCTGCGCAGCAAACCCCACTGCGATGCCGCTTACCCCCGCAGTCGTCAGGATCGGTGCCACAGAAATGCCAAGGATTGAGAGGGAAATGGTCACGGCCAAGGCCCACACGACCAGCCGACTGACGAAACGGATCAGACGAAAAGATGTTTCAATGCGTTTGACCTCATCTGCAGATCTCTTGGAAGTGCGGGTTCTTTTGCTGATGCGTGTGATGGCCCGCGAAAGCACTGCGGACACGAGCCACGCCACGGTCATGACGAGCACAATCTGTGCAACTGTTTGGGAAACGGAAATAAGGCCGGATAGGAGCTCTGCCTGTGTGACCTGCAAATTCAAAAAATTCATTTATATGCACTCCCTATTATTCTGCAACGAAAGGTCGGCTGGCGCAGCGCTGCTTCTCTTTTTTTAAAGGCAGCCAGGTCCTGTGACGTGCCTGGCCGCCGTTCTCGCGTTTTAAGTGGCTGTAGTTTCGGCCCCAGCGTGTCGTCCGAAGCGCTGACTTTCCGAAGCTTCAATGCCAACAGGATCATGGTTACACCGAAGATTTCGGCATAGACGCCCAACAACCAACCGAGGGCCATAATACTGCCTGCGGGTGTCGTGAACAAGACCCATGTGACGGCAGCGCCAAGCAAGATGGAAATGACACCGCTGAGGACGAGCAACCATTCCCCCTCGATTTCCTTACGGAGCCGAAAGGCCGCGACGATCTCCATCACGCCGGATGTGATCGACCAGAATGCAACCATCGTCCAGAGAAACACGGTTAACACGAGTGTCGCGACGAACGGGCTGACCAGGACGATAAGCCCGGTTGCGATGCCAAGGAGGCCGCTGAAGATCAACCAGCCCCAGCTTTCACCCTGACGCATGTTTTTATAGCCCGACCAAAGCCCCAGTACGCCATCCGCAAAGGAGTAGGCACCAAACACAATGGTCAGTGTTAGGACCGCTTCAGCGGGCATCAGCCATGCCAGGGCGGCAAGAATGACGGCAACGATGCCGCGCCACAGGAAAGCCTTCCAGTCGGCTTGGGAAACAAGTCTTGGAAAACCACACTCTGCGTTGTGATATGGTAGCTCATGAGAAGACCTGTTTGATGTGCAACTGTTTGTTTTGCAACAACATTTTAGCACACAATAGGCCTTCTCATCCTTTGTGTGGTGAATAATTCAGGTTAGGAGTATGAGGGAGCAGAATCACCCGTTTTTCGGACCAAGTTTCCATGCCAAAATGGCAAACACTCCCTCCGGCCAATTTGACGGTGCCAAAAAGATTCGATTTGTCCCCAGGCGCATGGCTGCGGGAGACGCGCCGTGGCTTCTTGGCCGATGCTTTATCTTTCGAAATAGGCATGCTGGGGGTTCCACGTATCACTCGATGGTGCCTCAAGGGAATCATCCAACTGAGTTGTCGCGGCACTGTTGCAAATAGAGATTTGAGTCGATGATGTTCCCTTTAAAAAGTACTTAGAGACCGAAAACCCTGTTGATTAGACACACTTCACCCTGAGGCTGACCATAATAAAATGACGATGCTTGTCCTTTACGTAGTGCACGCATGACTTCAATACCTTTAATTGTGGCATAAGCCGTCTTCATAGATTTGAATCCTAATGTGGCCCTGATGATCCGCTTTAGCTTGCCATGATCACATTCAATCACGTTATTTTTATACTTAATCTGCCTGTGCTCAAGGTCTGGTGGACATTTACCTTCCCGTTTTAACCGTGATAAAGCACGTCCATATGTGGGTGCTTTATCCGTGTTGATCACTTGTGGAATTTGCCACTTCTTCACATTATTTAAAATTTTTCCAAGAAAACAATATGCTGATTTGGTATTACGTCTAGAAGAAAGATAAAAATCAATGGTATCGCCACGTTGATCGACTGCACGATACAGATAAGACCATCGTCCATTCACTTTTACATAGGTTTCATCAATATGCCACGAGCTCAGATCTGTAGGATTACGCCAATACCAGCGCACAGCCCAAAGAATGATTTCGCCCTGAAAATGCCGACCATGGAAAGGATTCATATGCTGCACCTTTAGCTAAAACAGTCTTCAGCTTACCATTCGTGGTTATTTGCAACAGTGCCGATTTTTTGAAAAAAGCATAGGTCTAGATAATCAAGCTAGATTTTTTAGAACTCCACATTGGTCAATTGTACATAAGCCATCACAAGTACCTCTTAAATCAGATAATTGTTCAATAAGCTTTTGTTGCTTGATTATATTTTCCCTGATAGCACTGACATGTAAGTCAATTAATTCATTCACATCTGAACAATTTTTCTTGGGATTATCTTTATAGGTGAGTAATTGACGAATTTCATTCAAACTCATATTTAAAGTTCGGCAATTCAAAATAAACTTAATTCGCTCAACATAGCCTACATCGTAAAGGCGGTAATTTCCTTCCGTTCTTTCCGGTTCCGGAATTAAACCTTCCTTTTCATAAAACCTAATTGTTAATACTGAACATGAGGTTTTTTTAGAGAGTTCACCAATTTTTAAATGCATTGAGTTAGTATTTCCAAAAAATCTTGACTCTATAGTAACTATAGGGATTCTAATATTCAAAGTTTATAAATTTTTTTAATGGGTATAACTATGAGTGGCTGTGGATGTAGTAAAGAAACACCATGCGAAGATAAGAAATCTCAACAAGAAAATCATCCATCAATTGCAGAAGCAAGCAATTCAAAGAATTGTGATAATACGCCTAGCTGTTGTGGTGAAGAGAAAGAAGAAAAATCTTCATCTCCTTGCTGTAACACTTCAAACAGTTGTGAAGATACCGCTCAATCCTGTTGTGGTTCTGATCCCAAAGAAAATTTAAGCACTGAAAACGTTTTAAGAGATTCGCACTACATGAGTGAATACTTAGTTCCCAAAATGGATTGTTCTGCGGAAGAACAGATGGTTCGTATGGCACTATCTTCAATTGATGGTGTTCAAAAACTCATCTTTGATTTACCTAACCGTTCTTTAAAGGTTCTACATAATCAAAAAGATGAAAATATAACCACCAAACTTGAAGGACTGGGTTTTGGGGCAAAGCTTGTGAAGACTGAAACTTATATAAGCAATCAACAGGCCAAGCAAACAAGTACCTACACCATTCCTAAAATGGATTGCTCTGCTGAAGAGCAAATGGTCCGTATGACTCTTGCAGATCTTGAAGCAGTTAAAGGTCTTACTTTTGATCTTCCCAATCGAAAACTGAAAGTCTTCCATAATGAAGGGATTCAGCAAATTACGGCCAAACTTGAAGAACTGGGTTTTGGGGCGAAACTTGATGAAACACAGCTTTCTTCAGGTGATCTACCCAATGAACCTGATCCTGTGAGACAAGCTAAAGTACTTAAACTGTTATTAGGCATTAATGCTCTACTGTTCTTTATAGAATTCATCAGCGGTATTATTGCTGCGTCTACAGGATTGATTGCTGATTCTCTAGATATGTTTGCCGATGCAGCCGTTTATGGTATTGCGCTATATGCCGTCGGAAAAGCTGCGAAATATCAAGTGAAAGCAGCCCATTTCGCAGGTTGGATTCAGTTATTACTTGCTGTCATCGTGATTATTGATGTCATTAGACGATTCATGTTTGGAAGCGAGCCAGAATCAACGCTCATGATTGTTATTGGCCTGCTCGCACTTATAGCTAACGTGACATGCTTATATCTTATTTCTGGTCATCGAGAAGATGGCGCACATATGAAAGCCAGTTGGATTTTCTCGGCGAATGACGTTGTCGTAAATATGGGCGTTATATTTGCCGGTGTACTCGTGGCGTGGACGGGATCAGCTTACCCAGACTTAATCATTGGCATCCTGGTTTCTTTATTCGTGCTTAATGGTGCTCGAAAGATTTTGGCTTTGAAGTAAGAGTCTCGAAAATGAATCTATTTCAAGTTAAACAAAATCAGATCGTCAAAATTAGAGATCTCAAAAAAGGTAATCAATACAGTCATACCACTGATCCCGTATTGGAACGGCTCCAACTATTAGGTTTTAGAGAGGGTGAAACTCTACAAGTACTCGCTAAAGGTGTTTTTGGCGGAGATCCTGTTTTAGTTCAAATTGAAACTTCAAGATTCGCATTAAGAAAGAATGAAGCTGAAAGAATTTTTGTAGAGTTAGTATCCAATGAAGATTAAGAACATTGCATTAGTCGGTAATCCAAATTGCGGAAAAACCTCTTTATTTAATACACTTACTGGTACGCGACAAAAAGTTGCCAACTATGCTGGGGTTACCGTAGAAAGAAAAGAAGGTTCTTTTAACTTACCTTCTGGTGATGCAGTACGAGTATTGGACTTACCCGGAACTTACAGTTTAAAACCTAGTAGTTTAGATGAAGAAGTTACCAGGGCAGTTTGTTTGGGCGAGCTAAAAGGTGAAATTCTACCCGACATTTTTATATGCGTTGTAGATGCCACAAATTTAAGCTTACATTTGAGCTTGGTTCTCGAAGTTCGTGCTTTAAATCGCCCTATGATTCTTGTATTAAATATGATGGATGAGGTCAAAAAGCGTGGTATTTCCATTGATAAGGATAAACTGTCTCAACTGTTAGGTATCCCTGTAGTTGAAGCTGTCGCAGTTAAAACAAAAGGAATTCAAGATTTAATTAATCAATTAGATCAAAAAAATCTTTTTATTACTCCTTATCATTCTGAATTAAGTCATTTTGAACAGGTCAAACAAATCACCAAACAAGTTATTTTAAATAATGACAGTGGTGATAAAAGAACCGCATTTCTAGATAAAATTTTTCTACATCCTGTATTTGGTTTAGTAATCTTAACTTTAACCATGTTTGTGATGTTCCAGGCGGTATTTATATGGGCAACGCCTTTTATTGAATTCATTGAAAATTTTGTCGCATGGCTCAGTGATTTTATTGGACCACTAATCCAACATCCTCTATTAAAAAGCTTGGTTGTGGATGGGGTAATTGCTGGTGCAGGTAGCGTGCTTGCATATATGCCTCAGATTTTGATTTTATTCTTCTTCATTTTAATGCTTGAAGAGTCAGGCTATTTACCCCGGGCAGCATTTCTTTTAGATAAATTAATGTCTAAAGCCGGGCTTAGCGGCCGTTCATTTATTCCTCTGCTATCCAGTTTTGCTTGTGCCATTCCCGGAATTATGGCAACCAGAAGTATCAGCTCTGAACGGGACCGATTAGCAACAATTATGATTGCACCCTTGATGACCTGTTCAGCAAGATTGCCAGTATATGCTTTATTGATCGCGGCATTTATTCCGAACCAATTAATCTACGGCTGGTTAAGTCTGCAAGGATTAGTCCTTTTTGGTCTTTATATGTCGGGAATAGTCTCAGCGTTATTAGTTTCACTCTTTCTGAAGTTGGTTCGAAAAGATAAAACTGAAAGTATTTTTATTTTTGAGCTTCCCACATACCGAATTCCAGATATTAGAAATATTGCATTAGGCTTATATGATAGGGCAACTATTTTCTTAAAACGAGTTGGTGGCATTATCGTTGCGCTGTCTATCTTGTTATGGGTGCTAGTCACGTTCCCTCAACCACCAGATAATGCAACCATGCCGGCCATTAACTATAGTTTAGCTGGTCAGTTAGGGCATTTAATTCATCCT
Source organism: Acinetobacter ursingii DSM 16037 = CIP 107286 (assembly GCF_000368825.1). GTDB lineage: Bacteria > Pseudomonadota > Gammaproteobacteria > Pseudomonadales > Moraxellaceae > Acinetobacter > Acinetobacter ursingii. Next base: position 77,523 of record NZ_KB849718.1, read on the forward strand.
ATATTTGCGCCTATTGGGTTTACATGGGAAATATGTATTGCACTCATTCCTGCTATGGCAGCAAGGGAAGTTGTAATTGCTGCTCTTGGGGTGATTTATGCGATGTCAGGTGATGAAGATACAGTAACTCAAAGTCTGTTAAGTCAAATTTCAGGCCCGGATGGATGGGGGTTAGCCACAGGTTTATCATTATTGGTATGGTTTATTTTTGCTCCCCATTGTCTTGCTACGTTAGCAACAATTAGACGAGAAACTGGCAGCTGGAAACAGCCCATCATTATGGCAACTTATTTGTTTGCATTAGCCTACATCTTTTCATTCATCACATATCAAGTTGCGAGTAATTTTTAATTAGCAAATGAATAAAATAAGGGAGCTAGCTCCCTTATTTTATTGAAATACTCACTATAAATGAAGCGCTTTTACAAGAAAAACTGTATAGATATCAATAATATTAAACAGCTTCCTAAGAAAACTTCTAATTTAATTATAAATTATGAAAGAGTTCCCTCTTTTTAGTGCAATTCATGAAATTAGGTTTAAATATCAAAAATTATGGCTTAATGAATAGCATGATCTTGTAGACACTTTTAGTGAAATAATAATCAAAATATTGGAATGCTCCCAGTAGCCTAGACACAAAACCGATTCTAAAATTCTTATACTCGATATGGATAATTATTCTGAAAATTTTTTAGTATTAATTTCTTGTAGATAAGTGAAGATCTCATCTACTGTAGCTCGTTTTTAACCACTGCATAAAAATAGACCAAAAATTAAGCTTTTTTAGTTTTACAGATTCGAAAATAAATAGTAATAATTCATGAATAGTAGCCGAAGCTACCATTCATGAATCCAAATCATACTATTTTAAAAAACTAATTCGATGCCTGCACCATATTTCCACCCTTTTTCGGAATTAGTAGCCTCTTGCATAAAAGTATCTTGCTGTCCTTTTTCATACTGATAAGCAATATCAATAAAAGGTTTAAATCGCTTAGTAATCTCATATCTAGTTTTGATACCAGTTTTTAGTTCTGATAAACCTGATTTTGCAGCATAGTTAGAATCATCGCTAAATATTACATCTGCTTCGATATAAGGTTGAGTAATAAGTTTCTGAGTTAAAAGCAAATCACGTTCTAATTCAAAACTTGCTCCCCAAAAATTATTCTCACCGCCATAAAGATATGCTTGTGTTTCAAAGAAATAAGGAGCTAGACCTAATATACCAATAACCCCATCCACTCGATCGCTGCTGCTGTTATTTTTATCTTCACTATATCTTACCCCAGCTTGTACATCCCAAAATGGGGCTACGTTACGGCTATAAAGTGCTGATACAGCATATTTTGGATCATTACTTTCTGACTTTTCCGAATTGGCTTCAATAAATAGACGATTTTCATCTGTTCCAATCAAAGTTTCAAGCTTTGTTCCTAGCTTACCCTTACCATCTTCATCAACTATCCATGCATTTTCAAGTTTTGTTACTTGATAAATTTGTCCACCATGTTCTTTAAGATGATCATCATGAGATGGGGCTGATCTCTTTCTTGCGGTCAGAATAATATTATCTCCCCCATTTGCATTTTCCATTGAATAATATTCTGGATACAATTCTTGGGGGCTATATCTTAAGCCACCAGACTCCTGTAATAAGACTCTCATACCATTTGTAATATTACTTTCTTGTTCCGAAGTGCTGCTATTAGCAAAAGTTAAGTTTGATATACTTATTAATGCAATTGATAAGACTGTTTTTGAGAAGAAATTCTTAGTGATTTGCATGTGGATTTACTCCCTTCTCATTTACTTGGGACTGAGGAACAGTCTTTGTAGAATTACCATCTTCCACTTGAGCTACAATGAGTTTATTCATCATTCCTGCACTCATATGGTAAAGCAGGTGACAATGAATAGCCCACTCACCTAACTCATCAGCTGTGAGTAGAGTGGTTATCGTTTTCCCAGGTGGAACAATTACCGTATGTTTGTTTGGCATATTGCTTGGATCCTGACCATTCTCAAGCTGCATAAACATGCCATGTAAGTGCATTGGGTGAGCCATCATACTGTCATTGACAAATTTTAAGCGAATACGTTCACCATACTTCACCACTAGTGGGTCGGCTTCATTAAATTTTTTACCATTTATTGTCCAAATATAACGCTCCATGTTTCCACCAAGACGGATCTCTATTTCACGTTCAGCTGCACGAGTGTCTTTTTGAGGATCTAACGATTGCAAATCACTATATTGCAATGCTTTATTACCTTCAGGTGTTGAAGCATTTGCCCATCCAAATACGGTATTATCATTCTTGTCTGAAGCCGCCTTAACAGTAGCGCTATTCATCGGCATATCATGATCCATACCTTTCATAGAAGACATATCATGATCCATACCTTTCATAGAAGACATATCGTGATTCATGCCTTTCATAGAAGACATATCATGATTCATATCTTTCATTGAAGACATATCATGATCCATACCTTTCATAGAAGACATATCGTGATTCATGCCTTTCATAGAAGACATATCATGATCCATACCTTTCATAGAAGACATATCGTGATTCATGCCTTTCATAGAAGACATATCATGAT
>NZ_KB849718.1:80145-106882 GCF_000368825.1 Acinetobacter ursingii DSM 16037 = CIP 107286
ATGATTCATATCTTTCATTGAAGACATATCATGATCCATACCTTTCATAGAAGACATATCGTGATTCATGCCTTTCATAGAAGACATATCATGATCCATACCTTTCATAGAAGACATATCGTGATTCATGCCTTTCATAGAAGACATATCATGATTCATTCCCATATCTTCCATAGTCAATAAAGAACGAGGACGAGGCTTAGGCATCTCAATTTGTTTTACAGGTGAGGTATTTTCATCATGTAAGGTTCCAACCGAAAATCCAGTACGATCAATAGATTCAGCTTCGATTTGATAATGGGCTTGTTTCGGTTCAACAATGACATCATAAGTTTCAGCAGTACCTATACGGAACTCATCTACAGGAACGGGCTTTACAGGTTGACCATCAGCACTGACTACAGTCATTTTTAGGTTTGGAATGCGTACATCAAAGAATGACATAGCGGAAGCATTAATAAAACGAAGGCGAACTTTTTCACCAGCTTTGAAGTTACCCGTCCAATTTTGCTGAGGTGTCTTGCCATTCATTAAAAATGTATAACCAGTCACATCGGACATATCTGTTTTCAGCATTCGCATCTGATTCCACATAGAACGGTCTTGCCAAGTCGCTTTTAGCCCATCACGTTTAACTTGTTTTAATACATCGAATACTGTTTCGCGGCGGTTCTGATAGTAGTCTGCTTCTTTTTTAATATTTTTCATAATTTGATCACTTGTCGAATTATGAAAATCAGAAAGCAAAACAACGTAATCTTTATCGGTTTTTTCAGCAGCTGTTAGTGGAGTTTTATCTTTAGGATAAATAACAAAAGCACCATATAAACCGTCTTGTTCTTGTCCTTTACTATGTGAATGATACCAATAAGTACCATTTTGGCGGACTTTAAACTTATATTCATAAGTTTTATTAGGGGCAATGCCATTAAATTTGTTAAATCCAGGTACACCATCCATAATTCCAGGTAATAATAAGCCATGCCAATGGATTGAAGAGTCCTGATTTTTTAACTTATTGTGAACACGGATAACGGCCTCATCACCTTCTTCAAATTCAAGAAGTGGTGCAACGAATTTACCATTTACAGTAATTCTCTCAACTGGTTTTCCTGTGATATTTACAGTTTGTTCAGCGATTGTTAAATCATATTCTTTAACTGCCGCCATTACCCAAGTTGATGAAAATAAACCAACTCCAATTAAGAGTATATGACTTAACTTTTTTGACATTCTATCTCACCTTTAGAAAGGTCAAGATTGAAGTAATAAAGCAAATATTTAGTATAAACTTTAATACTTCTTTCTCGCTATTTATAAAATTATTTATTGCTACTAGGCATATTCATCTTTGAATGATCCATTTTAGAATGGTCCATATTCATCTTTGAATGATCCATTTTAGAATGGTCCATATTCATCATAGAATGATCCATTTTAGAATGGTCCATATTCATCATAGAATGATCCATTTTTGACATGTCAGATGAGTTAGGAGACTGATGTTGACTATGATCTTGCTGAGTCTTGTCATCTTTTTCCATTTTACAAGGTTTTGTACAAGGTTCCTGTGCTTTTACCGTTTTAGTGGCACTTGAGGTTGATACATCTTTTGCCCAAGATTGAGTACCAGCAATTAAAGTTCCAGCACACATTAAAATTGTTAGACTACGACGCACTACAGTTTTCATAAGTTTCTCTAAAAGTTAATTTCTTGCTACTACAATAAAGTGAAGCACTGAACATCTAAGTGACTTGAAAATGACATTTTTGTAATCTATCTCGATCAGATGTTTTATAACGTTATTATAGTTTTAATGAATGACTTAGGATTCGGAAATGAGAATACTATTAGTTGAAGATGAACAAAAAACTGGTGATTATCTCAAGCAAGGTTTATCCGAAGCTGGCTATATTACTGACTGGGTTACAGATGGGTTAACGGGTAAACATCAAGCTCTTTCTGAAGAGTATGACTTAATTATTTTAGACGTGATGTTACCTGGACTAAATGGTTGGAATATTATCAATGATATTCGTAGCAGCGGTAAAACAATGCCCATTCTTTTTCTTACCGCCCGAGATCAAATCGAAGATCGAGTAAAAGGATTAGAGCTAGGCGCTGATGATTATTTAGTTAAGCCTTTTGCTTTTGCAGAGCTTCTAGCTCGAATAAAAACGCTCCTTAGACGAGGGCAACAAAGAGAAGATAATAATATTATTAAGATTGCTGATTTAGAACTTGATTTGAGAAAACGTCGGGTAACACGAGCAGGTCAACGCATTGATTTAACGGCTAAAGAATTTGCTCTTATGGAGCTTTTTATGCGTAGAAGAGGTGAAATTCTACCAAGAGCACTTATTGCATCTCAAATTTGGGATATGAACTTTGATAGTGATACAAATGTAGTTGAAGTCGCTATTAAACGATTAAGAAATAAAGTAGATAGTAATTTTACCCCTAAGTTAATTCAAAATATTAGAGGAATGGGGTATGTATTAGAGGTAGAAGATGAATAATAAATTATTCAAATCTATCAGTTTTCGTATTGGTATTATTTTCTCATTATCGACTATATGTATTCTCATTATGATGGGGTTTTTCATCCATAAATTAGTGATGCATCATTTTGAAACGCAAGATCGTACCCAATTAGAAGGTAAAATCCAGCTTATTCAGAATCTTCTCCAACAGCATCCTAAAAATTCTCCAGAACTTAATCTTTATTTAAGAGATGCTTTAGTTGGGCATCATGATCTGATTGTTCAAATTGAACGACCCACAGGCCAAATTCTATTCAGTACTGCCCCTTCAATGATTAATTCCCAAAAGTTAATGAAAACAGCGGATAGTTCGTGGATTGAGTGGAAACTTCAGGGTAAAACTTATCGGGGGATTATCTATAACGCGAATATAGTTGAAAATTCTGAAATAAAATCTACTCAAATTATTGTCGGTATAGATACCTCTGAGCATCTACATTTTTTAAATGATTTTAAGCGTCAACTTTTTTACATTGGTTTAGCCGGTACGATTTGTTTAATGTTTTTAGGCTGGTTTGCAACCTGGAGAGGTTTAAGACCCGTGCAAAAAATGGCTAAGGTCGCAGAAGGCATTTCTGCCCAACATCTTTCAGAACGTTTAGAAGTTGAGCACACACCAACAGAACTAAAATCATTAGCAATTGCCTTCAATGATATGCTCGACAGACTAGAATCAGCTTTAGAAAGGCTTTCCGATTTTTCATCTGATTTAGCGCATGAAATTAGAACACCGATTAATAACTTAATGACTCAAACTCAAGTATGTCTTGCCCGTAAACGAGATACCAGTACCTATCAAGAAGTACTATTTTCTAATTTAGAAGAATTAGAACGTTTGGCTCGAATGGTATCCGATATGCTTTTCTTGGCAAAAGCAGAACATGGCCTAAAATTACAGAACTTACAGAATATTGACCTGGTTAAAGAAGTTACAGCCTTATTTGATTTCTATGATGCGCTAGCTGCCGAAAAAAATATGACGCTTCAACAAACAGGATCTGGAAATGTCAAAGGTGATCCTGCTATGTTACGTCGAGCACTCAGCAATCTATTATCTAATGCAGTTAAATATGGAAATAAGAATTCTACAATACGCATAAAACTTCAACAGAATTTAGATAACACAATATTTTCAATTGAAAATGAAGGCCCTGAAATCTCTCCTGAACAACTATCCAGGTTATTTGATCGATTTTATCGAACAGATGCATCTAGACAAAGAACAGAAGAAGGAACCGGCTTAGGGCTCGCGATAACAAAATCTATTCTTGATATGCTTGGGGCGACCATCCAGGCTGAATCCCTCAATGGTCGAATCATTTTTACCATTGTTTTTCAAAGTGAATCCATGCAAGGGGAATCATTTTAACTCATTTTTTGAACATCTTCCATTTACCCGAGTTGACCTTACATAAAGCTCAAACTGAGAGCCAGAGCTACGCCAGCACCTATCATGGCAATTGTGTAGCCAAATATGATAGCTCGGCCAAACTGTGCCCCCCTGTCATCCATGCAATTGTCGCTTTGCTTAACATGTTGCTCAGTGTGGCCAGCCCTAGCGCGACAGCAGCCACATTTGTTGTTAAGCCTTCAGTACTATGCAGGCGGGCAAGTGAGACTAAAATAGCATCTACGTCTGCTAGCCCAGAAATAGTCGATAATACGAAGATGCCGCTGGTGCCCAACCATTGTTTTGCTGCCGGGACCAAGACTGCCATGACAGCCAGGAAAGCAGCGAAGCTGAATGCTGTCCCAAGATCAAAAGGAGCCATTGCTTCTATTGTTCGATCGTTGTTTTCAGCGCTGGTAATTTGGCGTTGTCTCCACAATGCCATACCCAGCAGAAGGATTCCCGCAATCATCATTGCACCACCAAAAGTGCTTAGCAATGCTGGCTCAATGACGCCTATCAGCACAACCATACGAAAAAACATGATGCCACAGGCAGCCAATGTTCCAGAAATAGCAGCACTGACCATGACGGGGTGCTGGCGTGTATAGCGTGCCAGTGCGACAGTTGCAGCTGTAGAAGATGCCAAACCACCCAATAGACCTGTCCAGAGTATGCCTCTTTGTGAACCGGTGAGCCGCATGGCAAAATGACCTGCCAGAGAGAGTCCGGCAATCAGGATCACAGCCCACCATAACTGGTAAGGATTTAATGCAGCAAAAGGTCCCAGACCCGTATTGGGTAAGTAGGGTAATATAACAACAGAAAGTACCAGCAACTGTAGAGATGCGGTTAATTCACGATGCTCTATCAAGCGTAACCAACCGTGTAAGGTTGGCTTGAGATCCAAAAATACAGCCACGATGACAGCCGCTGTTAATGCTAAAGTAACATTACCATGGGATGCATATGCACCTAGAACTAATGTCAACAGCATCGCGATCGTCGTGGTAGCGCTTAGATTACCGGAAAGTTTTGCGGTACGCGCGTAGGACACTGTTAATAATAAGGAAAGCCCTAATACGGCCGCGACCAGCGGCCAAGGCCCGAAGTTTGGTTGTAAATGACCGAGCACTCCTCCGAGCAATCCTGTCAATGTGAAGGTACGTAGGCCTGCTACTCGGCTGCCCTCGGGCAATTCACGATCGTGCCATCCTCGTTCTAAACCAATGAGCAGGCCGATGGCAAGTGCTGCAATCAGGCCTGATACATCTGGTGGAAGAAAAAGACTCTCTATCATAGCTTTTTATGTCGCAGGCGAAGGGCATTGGTGATGACTGAAGCTGAACTCAAACTCATAGCCAAGGCGGCAATCATCGGTGACAACAACCAACCGGTAAATGGATATAGTACGCCAGCCGCGATAGGGATACCCAAAGCATTGTAAAGGAAAGCAAACATGAGGTTCTGTTTCATGTTGCCGACAGTAGCTTCCGAAAGTGAACGGGCAACAGCAATCCCTCGTAAATCTCCCTTGACCAGCGTAACTTGGGCACTATTCATTGCAACATCAGTCCCGGTTCCCATAGCGATACCGACATCAGCTTTAGCCAAGGCTGGTGCATCATTGATGCCATCACCAGCCATAGCCACGATGCGACCTTCCTTCTGCAATTTGCTGACCAGTTCTAGTTTATCTGCGGGTTTGACTTCGCCATGTACCTCATCAATGCCTAGACGTGCTGCGACTGAACGGGCAGTGGTGAGACCATCTCCTGTTGCCATCACGATACGTAGACCCGCTTCCTTCAGGGTGGCAAGTGCTTCTGGGGTATTTTTTTTGATGGGATCGGATACTGCAAGCAGGCCGGCCAATTCACCATTGATGGCTAGATGCATCACACTTGCACCTTCTGAACGCAGCTCTTCGGCTTGCGGAATCAGAGATTGTACCGAGATACCTAATTGCTCCATCAGTGCTGTGTTGCCCAAAGCTAACTGACGATCGCCCACTTGACCTCGAACACCAATCCCTGAGCCTGATTCAAAATTATCTGGTGTTTCAAGAGGCAGGCCACGTTCGTGTGCTGCGTTTACAATCGCTTCGGCTAGCGGGTGTTCACTGCCTTGATCAAGACTGGCGGCTAAACGTAATACTTCAGATTCATCGAAACCTGATGCGGCAACCACACGATCGAATACAGGGCGTCCTTCAGTTAACGTACCTGTTTTATCGATGATTAGTGTGTCAATCTTGCGTAGATTCTCAATGGCTGCTGCATCGCGGAACAACACACCATGAGTAGCACCTTGACCCGTTGCAACCATGATAGACATTGGAGTTGCCAAGCCTAGTGCACAAGGACAGGCAATAATGAGTACTGCCACAGCATTGATTAATGCATAAACCCAGCTCGACTCTTCTGGGCCGAACAGTCCCCATCCAAAGAAGGTAAGCAAGGCAATGGCTACTACAGCCATGACAAACCAACCTGCAACCTGATCAGCCATGCGTTGCATTGGTGCTCTCGATCGTTGAGCTTGCGCCACCATCTGTACGATCTGGGATAACATGGTACTTGAACCAATTTTCTCTGAACGCATGATTAGGGAACCATTGGTATTCAGGGTAGCACCAATGACTTTATCACCGATGCGTTTAGTGATCGGTAAAGGTTCACCTGTCAGCATCGATTCATCCACTGAACTACTTCCTTCAGTGATTACACCATCCACAGGCACTTTTTCACCTGGGCGAATTCTGAGTAAATCTCCTACATGGACATGCGTTAGAGGAACATCTTCTTCAGTTCCATCAGGCAGGATTCGGCGAGCTGTTTTAGGAGCGAGCCCAAGGAGTGACTTAATTGCAGCAGAAGTTTGCGAACGTGCTTTTAACTCCAATATTTGTCCCAGTAGGGTCAATGAAATGATGACCGCTGAAGCTTCAAAGTAAACAGCGACACGACCCATGGAAATAAATGAGTCTGGGAAGATTTGCGGTGCAATGGTTGCGACCACACTATAAATAAATGCAGCTCCAGTGCCCAAACCAATCAGCGTCCACATGTTCGGGCTGCGATTCACAACCGATTGCCAACCCCGGGAAAAAAATGGCCAACCTGCCCAAAGTACAATTGGGAGTGACAACACCAGTTCAATCCAGCTCTGAACAGCCATATTGAACAGATTCATTTGATGACCAAACATCGCCAAAAAAGTCACGATGATGGTCAATGGCAGTGTCCACCAGAAGCGTCGGCGGAAATCACGTAACTCCGGATTCTCATCTTCCTCTAATTCAGGAATGAGTGGCTCCAGTGTCATTCCGCATTTAGGACAGTTTCCAGGATGATCTTGCCTGATTTCTGGATGCATTGGGCATGTATAGATGGTCGTACCTGTTGTGCTTGCCGCATTAACGTGTTGAACAGTCTGATGATGCTGTGTATGTGCATCGGCAGTCGTCGTTGCGGGTTTAGCGATATATTGCACCGGGCTGCTATGAAACTTTGATTGACATTTATCACTGCAAAAAAAGTAAGTTTTCCCCTTAAATTCCTCATGGTATTTCGATTCTTCAGTGACGGTCATACCACAGACTGGGTCTTTCAGTACGTCTGTTGTAGCCTGTGCCATATGGTCCTGGTTATGATTTTTTTGATCTGACATAAATAATTCTCTTATGGAAAAGTGGTTTTATGGCCGAATTTTGGAATAAATCTCGGAGTCTGTTGAGCATAGCTGTCATAGACAGCGCCAAACTGTTTACTCATTTCAGCCTCTTCCTTAATTGCCAAGCGGCTGTACATTAAGAGTAGGATTGGAAACATAATCAGTGTCAGTAAAGTTGGCCATTGCAATAAAAACCCCAGCAAGATCAAGATAAAAGCCACGTATTGGGGGTGACGTATGCGCGCATAGGGTCCGGTTACTGCCAATTGGTGATGACGTTGTGCGTTGTACAGCACGTGCCATGACGTTGATAACAGGTAAAATCCATAGCCCAAGAAAACGTAACTGGCGATATGCAAAATGCCAAAATGTGGATCACCTTTTTCACCTAATAGCGTTGACCACAAGTGACCTGCATTATGAGAAAGTAAGTCAAGTTGAGGGAAGCGAGTTTGAAGCCAACCAGATAACAGGTAAATGGTTAAAGGAAAACCATACATTTCGACAAATAGAGCAATGATAAAAGCCGAAAAGGCCCCAAATGTACGCCAATCGCGCGCAGTGGAAGGTCTAAAAAAACTGAAAGCGAACATGATAAAAACTGCTGAGTTAATGATAACCAGCGTCCATAAACCATAAGCCGATTCCGCATGATTCATGATGGATCTCCTGGTTCGCGCGATTTTTTATTATCTGATGGGTCTGATTTTTTCTGTTGATGGTGATGTCCATGACCACCATGCATAAAAATATGCATGAGTGGACAAGCTAAAAGGAATAAATAAGGCAAAGCACCGATAACGTGGGCTAAATGTTCCGTTAATAGAAAATAAGCTGCGATACCACCCAGCACGATTAGACCAATGGCATAACGTGTAGACCAGAAGTTAGGTACTGAATTATTTTCTTGGTGTTGGTGATTCATGGTGCTTTCCCCTAATTCATGGGTAACTATTTAGTTGCTGACGGAGGCATACAGTCCATCATCATCTGCATCATGGATTGCATCATGTCCATACGTTTTTCCATCATCTGCTGACGGTCAGCCATATTTGCATTCATGCTTTGGCTGCCCATCTGTTTCATCATACTCATACCTCCTTGCATGAGTTTCATGTGCTCAGCCATAAGTTTCTGACGTTCTTGTGGGGTTTTTGCAGCCATCATCTTCTCATGCATGGCTTGCATCGCCTTCATGTGTTGATCCATTGCAGCCATTTTATCTGTAGCAGTGGTGCTGGTAACTGTTTGCTTAATTGTTACTGCAGATGGTGCTGTTTTTTCAGGGTGGTGATCTTTGTGTTCATCGGATTGCTGTGCAAATGTATTCAATGACGCGGCTGCGATACATAAGCCCAAAAAAATGTTTTTGAATTTCATCATAATTTTTTCCTTTAAATAATTTGGAAGTAAAAGCTATGTTTTAGTACTGAACAGAGTCTAGGAATTTGACTACTAAACTGATGAAATTTTTGGTTATTCTCTGTCTCTCTTAAAAATTTTAGCACTATTAATTAATTATTTTTAAAAATGACAAAAATGTAATTTTGAGATCTTCTCGAAATATATAGTCTATGCTGAGATGACAAAAATTTTATTTAATATTAATCTTTTAAAACTATTAAAGTTGTTATGATTTTATGTGCTTAAAAAAATAAAAATGAAATGATTAGATGACTCCAAGGCTAGTTAGAGACACATTCTTAATGTAATTTACACTGTTATTCCTTTAAAGAAAAAATACAGTTGATCAAAATAGTTTTTTATAGAAAAAAGGGTGGATAATTTAATTATTAAACTTATTGGTATATTTATTAGATAGAAGGTAAAGAAGATTATTTTTAATATTAGGGTTTATAATCCAAATTTCAGAGTAAGGAATCTACTACTTATATAATAGAGATTCCATCTCCAAAACAGTACTACTGTATGAATGAGTTGTATTCAATGCAGGGAAGAATGTAGATACTTAATACTAACGGAAAATTATTTTACTGAATTTTCATGTAAAGACTCATTTAATTGATCAATCACTGTCGTCCATTCACCATCAGAGTGTAGTTTTTCTTCTAAAAAATGACGTTGAGCATCAGTCCAAAAAATTGCTTGTGTTAAAAAAACATCTCCAGCTAGCTGATGGCTCTCTATGAATTTTGCAATTGCTTCTTCAGTAGAAGCTAAACCAAGCTGTTCAAATAATTTGGTCATTCTTGGACGTGTTTGAGTCATGTGCTTAGCCCACAAATTTATATTAGATCAAATTAAACATAACATGTTTATATTTAAACTAAAATATAAAAAATTAAATAGCTACTATTTTCTTAGACAAAATGATTACTACATTTCATAAATCAACCACCTACATAATTTGTTTGTTAAATGATCATTATTTTTCAATAAGATTATTTTAATAGTTAAAGATTTTAAATTTCAAAAATGACAAAAATGTAATTTTGAAGTCATCGCTATGTTTCTGTCTCTCACTAATAATTGAAATATAAGAGGAGATGATGTGGTCTCATTAAATATAGATTTTATAAAGTCATCTCTAATGAACTAACGAATCAAGAGGAAACGTAAATGAAATTATTTCAAAATAAAATGACTGCTCTACGTAATGTTGTAGTAGCTGCAACGATGATTGTGGCTACTACAACTACGTTCGCTCATGTGAGTTTAGTGAGTGCGATTCCTGCGGAAAATGCATCTATCCTTAGTCAACCAAAGAACTTGACCCTTAACTTTGGTGCAGAGGTTATGTTGATGAATATTAAGTTACTGGATGCTCAGCGAAGAGATGTTCCTTTTAAATATAAAGTTACTCATGACTTAAAGAAATCCTTTGATGTCGCTCTTCCGAAACTGAAAAAAGGTAAATATACCGTTGTCTGGACAACAATGGGGAAAGATGGTCACAACATGAATGGTGAATATAGTTTCACTATCAAATCAACTAAATAAGAATTGATTACCTTTCAACATGTCAGTGAGGTGCTGGCATGTTGTTCTAGAATGGACAAAAATAATGATTTCTGAATATTGGATGTGGGCCACTTGGTTAACTAAGGTTATTTTATATTTAAGTGTAGCTTTTGTCGTTGGTGGAGCCTTTTGCTATTTTTTACTTAGACAATATCTTGAACTAAAAGAATCGATTCTTAAATATATTACAATTGGCGCTGGATTAGGCCTAATTTCCAGTACCTTGGGATTTTTTATTCTGATTGGTAGTTTTGCCAATACTGGTATTACAGGGATGGTGGACCCCACGTATATTAATATATTGGTTAATACTCCGACGGGGTATATATACGTTCTTCGTTCTATTTGTTTTGCTCTTTTACTTCTTCTCATGGTGGTTAAACTTAACAGGAACAAAGGTCATTTTTCTATAATTGAAAGTTCAATATTTTGTGTTTTACTTCTCCCGATTATTTTTAGTTTTTCCCAGCTCGGACATGTCGCTAATTTAACCTTACTTGCTCAAATTTTATTATCAATCCATATTCTAGTTATGTCGTTATGGATGGGGTCTTTATATCCGTTATGGAAAACCAGCCGGGAAATAAATGGTTTACCTTTAAAAGATCGCATGCATGTATTTGGACGTATTGCTGCTTTCATTGTTGGGATATTAATCGCCTGTGGCGCTAGTGTAGCTCTTCTTTTAATTAAAGATTTTAATACCTTAATGGCTTTGTTGCACAAAGATTTAAAAGATAACACTCTGCTCATTTGAACAGAATTCAAGTGACAACTTGGGTATGAGGACGACCTAATTCTGTAAATTTGTTCAATACGGCTATGCGTGCATGAATCTCATTCACCTGACTAGAAAAACTCCTTGCTGTTAATTTATCACCTAATAGTTTGATGCAATGCATCTTGGTTTCAACTAAACTTCGACGATGATAACCAGACCATTTTTTCCAAAGCGTTCTTCCTAAACGTTTAACTGTTTTCAGTAACTCATTCCGCTCTAAAGATCTCAATTTCTGATCTTTCCATGGTTTTGCATTTTTTCTTGGCGGAATGAGCGCATGTGCATCTCGATCTAGAATGACTTGTCTGCAGTGCTTCGTGTCATAAGCACCATCGGTATAGACCGAATCAATTCGTTCATCTAAGGGAATTTGAGCAAGTAAATCACCGAGTACTTGCGAATCGCTCACATTATTTGTAGTAAGCTGTACTGCACGTATTTGCAAGGTTTCAGCATCGATGCCAATATGAAGCTTACGCCATTGGCGACGATATTCAGGTCCATGTTTCTTACGTTTCCACTCACCTTCACCTAGAAACTTTAAGCCAGTTGAGTCGACGAGTAGATGTAGCCCATCACTACTTTTTTGATAGCTAATCGCAATATCAATATGTTTTTGTCTTCGACAAAGCGTACTGTAATCTGGTGCGGTCCAATTTAATCCACAAAGTTTAATCAGACTTTGAACAAAACCTGTGACCATGCGTAAAGAGAGTCTAAATAAAGATTTGATCATTAAACAGCATTGAATAGCCGTATCGGAGTAAGTTTGATTTCGACCTTGCTTGTTTTGTGGTTGTGCATACCACTGAGTGTTTGGATCAAACCAAATGGAAATGTTGCCCCGATTAATGAGAGCGCGATTATAGGAAGACCAGTTGGTTGTACGATAAGTTTTAGGAGTAGGTTTATTCATTTTGAAATTATAGGACTGAATAAACCTTATAGGCTCTAGGTTTGTGCAACAAAGCCTACCTTAATCAATACTGCATATGGCTATGGTTTCATGGTTAAAATGTTTTTTGTTATAGGTATTCTACTTTTAGCTGCCTTCAACAAATGGTATTTCACCCCGCGTCTTCAACATCCTAAATTCGCTAAACACCTTAGTCATGCCATTTTATTTGAGATGTTATTAGGTCTATCAATTCTATTAACAACAGGCTATATAACCACTGTCGTGGGTATTGAATAAGAGAATTTCAAAATAAGGGAATTGAGGAAATTTAACATTACTGCATTTATCTTTTGTAGCTGAGCAATAAAGTTTCTACTGGACTGCCAACTTACGACAATCAGAACAGTAAAATCGCATCATGAGGCATTATACATAAAGGTAGTCACCGGTTTTTAGCTTATCTTCAACCCATAACGGTCTCATCTATTCAGTTCACTACCATTGATTGAAATAACTAATCTTATAAATTTCAGAGTGATCGTAGATGACAAAAATGTCATTTTAAAGGGCACTGTTGCAAATAGGCTGACATGATAAGCTAAATATCTTATTTATTTCGAGATACAGCAGATGAATCCCTTCCATGGTCGGCACTTTCAAGGTGAAATCATTCTTTGGGCTGTTCGTTGGTATTGTAAATATGGCATCAGCTATCGTGAACTTCAAGAAATGCTCGCTGAACGAGGTGTGAATGTTGACCACACCACAATTTATCGTTGGGTTCAGCGTTATGCTCCAGAAATGGAAAAACGCTTACGCTGGTATTGGCGTAATCCTACAGATTTACATTCATGGCATATGGATGAGACTTATATCAAAGTGAAGGGGCGATGGACTTACCTGTATCGTGCAGTTGATCAACGTGGTCATACGATTGACTTTTACCTTTCCGCTAGACGGAACAGTAAATCAGCCTATTGTTTTTTAGGAAAGATCTTCAATACGGTGAAAAAATGGCAAATTCCACGGGTCATCAATACAGATAAAGCAGCGACCTATGGCCATGCTTTATCACGGTTAAAGCGAGAAGGAAAATGTCCAGTAGATATTGAGCACAGGCAGATTAAGTATAAAAATAATGTCATTGAATGTGATCATGGTAAGTTAAAGCGGATCATCAGGGCCACATTAGGATTCAAATCTATGAAGACGGCTTATGCCACAATTAAAGGTATTGAAGTCATGCGTGCACTACGTAAAGGACAAGCATCGTCATTTTATTATGGTCAGCCTCAAGGTGAAGTGTGTCTAATCAACAGGGTTTTCGGTCTCTAAGCACTTTTAAAAAGGAACTTCATCGACTCAAATCTCTATTTGCAACAGTGCCAGGCAGGTTTGTTGAACCTATACACGATGCCTACACAGATAGATCGGTTTTACAGATAATGTGCCGTTTTAGAGGATTCCATGCATGTCATTCATGATGCACATGCATGGAAAACTATAAGGTCTGACGGAATTATTCGTAATGAATTACAGTACGAATTGACTTACCTTCATGCATTAGATCAAAGGCTTCATTGATCTGATCCAAGCCCATCGTATGTGTCACAAATGGTTCTAATTGAATTTTACCTTTCATGGCATCTTCAACCATTCCTGGAAGTTGCGTACGACCTTTTACGCCACCAAAGGCAGAACCTAGCCATTTACGACCAGTAACCAGTTGGAATGGACGGGTAGAGATTTCCTGACCTGCGCCAGCTACACCAATAATTACGGATTGTCCCCAGCCACGGTGTGCACTTTCAAGAGCTGCACGCATCACATTCACGTTGCCAATACATTCAAATGAATGATCTACACCCCAACCAGTCATTTCGACAATGACTTGCTGGATTGGTTTGTCGTAGTCTTTAGGGTTTAAGAAGTCCGTTGCACCAAACTCTTTTGCCAGCGCAAATTTATCTGGATTCATGTCAACCACAATAATACGTCCTGCTTTAGCTTGACGTGCGGCTTGTACGACTGCCAGACCAATACCACCTAAAC
This sequence comes from Acinetobacter ursingii DSM 16037 = CIP 107286, assembly GCF_000368825.1. Taxonomy (GTDB): domain Bacteria; phylum Pseudomonadota; class Gammaproteobacteria; order Pseudomonadales; family Moraxellaceae; genus Acinetobacter; species Acinetobacter ursingii. The sequence goes on from NZ_KB849718.1 coordinate 94,468, forward strand.
CAAAGACCGCAACACTATCACCTTCTTGTACTTTAGCCGTGTTGTGTACTGCACCGATACCCGTTGTGACACCACAACCCAGTAAGCAGACATGTTCGTGATTGGCTTCAGGATTGATTTTAGCCAATGATACTTCTGCCACTACCGTGTATTCACTGAACGTTGAGCAGCCCATATAGTGGTAAATCGGTTGACCATTATAGGAAAAACGAGTGGTACCATCTGGCATTACGCCTCTACCTTGAGTTTCGCGAACGGAAATACACAAGTTCGATTTTCCAGATTTACAGAATACGCACTCGCCACATTCAGCGGTGTAAAGTGGAATTACATGATCACCTGGTTTGACGCTAGTCACGCCTTCACCAACCTCAACTACGACACCAGCACCTTCATGCCCGAGAATAGCCGGAAAAACACCTTCAGGATCATCGCCAGATAAAGTAAATGCGTCTGTATGACACACACCGGTATGGGAGATCTTGATTAATACTTCACCTTTCTTCGGTGGTGCAACATCAACTTCAACAATTTGAAGAGGTTGACCAGGAGCAAACGCAACGGCAGCACGTGACTTCATGGAATAATTCCTTATACAGATCTATTTTAAATATGATTTTAGAATCTTGGCGATTTCAGCCAATTCTTCTTTTCGTTGTTGTTCTGTGGTTTCACCTGATACTAAAGTGTCCTTTAAATGAACCTCCAGCATTTCATTCATTAAACCATTAATAGCACCACGCACAGAGCATATTTGTTGCAGAATTGCACCACATTCCACATTGTCTTCTAACGCTTTTTCAATCGCTTGCGTCTGACCTTTGATCCTTCTGACGCGTAGAAGAATCTTTTTTTTGTCTTCAACCTGATTAGGCATCAGACCTCCTTATTTGCTAGCTTTTATACTATAGTACCCCATAGTATAAAAAAAGCAATATTTTTTATAAATCGAAAATCAAAAAGCTCTTTAGCGAAAATTTTCTATCCCTGTTTTTAGTTTTTTTTAAATTAACATCGTAGAGCTGATGGGCTTTGTTGCACAAAGATTTAAAAGATAACACTCTGCTCATTTGAACAGAATTCAAGTGACAACTTGGGTATGAGGACGACCTAATTCTGTAAATTTGTTCAATACGGCTATGCGTGCATGAATCTCATTCACCTGACTAGAAAAACTCCTTGCTGTTAATTTATCACCTAATAGTTTGATGCAATGCATCTTGGTTTCAACTAAACTTCGACGATGATAACCAGACCATTTTTTCCAAAGCGTTCTTCCTAAACGTTTAACTGTTTTCAGTAACTCATTCCGCTCTAAAGATCTCAATTTCTGATCTTTCCATGGTTTTGCATTTTTTCTTGGCGGAATGAGCGCATGTGCATCTCGATCTAGAATGACTTGTCTGCAGTGCTTCGTGTCATAAGCACCATCGGTATAGACCGAATCAATTCGTTCATCTAAGGGAATTTGAGCAAGTAAATCACCGAGTACTTGCGAATCGCTCACATTATTTGTAGTAAGCTGTACTGCACGTATTTGCAAGGTTTCAGCATCGATGCCAATATGAAGCTTACGCCATTGGCGACGATATTCAGGTCCATGTTTCTTACGTTTCCACTCACCTTCACCTAGAAACTTTAAGCCAGTTGAGTCGACGAGTAGATGTAGCCCATCACTACTTTTTTGATAGCTAATCGCAATATCAATATGTTTTTGTCTTCGACAAAGCGTACTGTAATCTGGTGCGGTCCAATTTAATCCACAAAGTTTAATCAGACTTTGAACAAAACCTGTGACCATGCGTAAAGAGAGTCTAAATAAAGATTTGATCATTAAACAGCATTGAATAGCCGTATCGGAGTAAGTTTGATTTCGACCTTGCTTGTTTTGTGGTTGTGCATACCACTGAGTGTTTGGATCAAACCAAATGGAAATGTTGCCCCGATTAATGAGAGCGCGATTATAGGAAGACCAGTTGGTTGTACGATAAGTTTTAGGAGTAGGTTTATTCATTTTGAAATTATAGGACTGAATAAACCTTATAGGCTCTAGGTTTGTGCAACAAAGCCCTCTCCCTGTATAAACTTGATATTGTAACAAAATCAAGTTTATTAATTAGAAGAAGCTAAGACAATGAAATTACGATAAATGGTTAGTCACTTTTATATTAGTATTTCTGCGAAATCAATCTCTAAAAATATAAGGGAGACTACCTCCCTTATATTTCAACCAATCGAGATAATCGGTTATCTTATATCTCTAGACCACATATCTTTTACTTAATCCCCATTCTGCCAATATCCGTCTATATGTCGTTGAAGATTTGTCTGCTGCAAAGTGCGCCTCCATTGAAACATCTAATGGAAGTTCTTCCGGTTTTTGACTCTCAACAATATCCTGATCCTCTGCAAAAATTTGTGCATTGAAGTCATATACAGCCTGTAGGTCACCCGTCGTATCAAAATTACGTGTCAACGGAACAAATAGCCTGGTTTGATTATGCGAAACAGGACAACAAGCATTCAAAATTTTTAAAATCCCATTGTTAGGAAAATAGACAGTAAGTGTTGCCGAGAATGGAGGATATACATCAAATTCTCGTTTCCATAAGAAATTCTCTGGCTCTAAATGTCTCAAACTATGAGGAAGGTTACTTACTGTAGAGATATAAATCGTTTTAAGTCCATAATCTGTTCTTTCAGTTTCATATTTTGGCACTACTGGATTATCACGATCAGCGAATGCCTTGTTATGCACCCAGGCAAAATGTGCCACATCGATAAAACCTTCAAGCTGACGACCACTAGAACCTGCTATATCAACAAATGGTGGGAGTATTGATTGATGTTCATCCGAATCCCAAGTTTCAAGAACTGGAAAATTAGCTTCACTTTCATCACGGCTAAATAAGCTGGTCCAAACTAGTCCATATTTCTCAACTACAGGGAATTTAGTTAAGGTGAACCGATCTGAAATTTGGGTAAGTTCTGGTTGAGCAGGGATTTTTACGCACTTACCTTGTGCGTTATAGTTGAGCCCATGATAGGGACAAACAATATTTTCACCTTCTACCCATCCTTTACTTAATGGCACTCCTCGATGTGGACAGATATCTCTGACCAGATGAATTTCTCCACTTTCAGTTTTATAAATAGCCATTTTGACATCAAGAAGCTGAACTTGTTGCGGTTGAGTCGTTACATCCTGGATTTGAACTACCGGATACCAATGCTGCGCTAGAATATTCCAGTCATTTGGGTCAAATTGACTACATTGTGGCTGAGTGAATAAATTGAGAACTGGTATTGCATTCATTTTAGCGCTGCCCCTCTTATAAGTTATTGATTAATTCAAACTTCTTAGCATTGCTTCATCATGACTTTTTCTTTTCTATCTGTCTATTAAAGACTTTAGGAATGGTATTTCTAATTTTTAGAACACTTTTCTTATTATTGTTCTTCTTATCTAAACTTAACGAATAACTAGCATTTTATAACTCATCACAATTCTTAATTGATGCTGAATTACTTGGACTCCTATTACTACTCTGACTTTATTTAGTGTTGCCTTTTTGGCAACGAGTTGAGCGAGATTCTCTGCTATGCACGGAATTAAATTGTCATTAAGTTGATAACAACAAAGTTCAAAGAGCCACAAAAATGTTGATATACACACCACCTTCTACGGCTAAAAGTATTCCAGTAATCGACTTAAGCGACAGTTTTTCCGATAACCTAGAAAAACGGAAATCTGTTGCGTGGGAAATCCATAAAGCATGCAGAACAACAGGTTTCTTCTATATTAAAAATCATGGTATCGCTTCTGAAGTTCTCCAAAAACAACTAGACATTGCAAAACAGTTTTTTGATCTTCCGATCGAAAACAAATTAGAGATTGATTTCAAAAACTCCAAATGCCTTCGTGGTTATGAACCTATGGCAGCCCAAACACTCGATGAGGGTTCTCCTCCTGACCTAAAAGAAGGCTTCATGTCTGGAAAAAACCTAGATTCAAGTCACCCATATGTCCAAAAAGGATATCCACAACATGGGCAAAATCAGTGGCCTGAAGACCTCCCTGAAATGAAAACTCAGACTGAAACTTATATTCAACAGGTGTTAAAACTGGGTAAACATCTAGCTGGTTTACTAGCCCTTTCTCTTGGTCTTGAAGAAAACTACTTCGAAGTAGGCTATGACGAAGCTGTGATTATTACTCGTATGCTTCACTACCCACCACAGTCTGAAGAAATTATAAATAATCAGTTGGGTTGCGGTGCGCACACCGATTGGGGCTTATTGACCCTCTTATTACAAGATGAAGTGGGTGGACTAGAAGTCCGCAACAGTGAGGGTGAATGGATTCGTGCACCTCACATTCCAGATACTTTTATCGTAAATTTAGGTGATTTAGTCCAATTCATGACTAATGGACTATACCTGTCAAATATGCACCGAGTTTTCAATAGTAAAGCAGGAGTCTCTCGTTATTCGGTTCCATCCTTCTTCGATCTGGATTACGAATACAAAATCAAAAGGCTCCAAAATTTAAGTGATGAATTTAAGGCTGAACCTAAAGAAATGACCGTAGGTGAATACTTAGCCTATATGTATCAGAAAACTTACGCTGCGAAAAAAGAAGCCGTTTAATTTATTCAACAGTTGGTATCAAAATTATGAAAAAAATGTTTCCTCTAGGTTGTGCTGGTTTAGGCATTCAAAACTCATCAAAAGAACGACCAGTAAGCCTGAATGAGCCTACTATTCTCGAACAGTTCGAAATGCTAAAAGCTGCGGAGGTCTTTGATTTTCTGGATCGTATCCCTCTTGAAGATAGTCAAATAGATGCTTACATCAAGGCAAGTCAGAAAACAAATATCCCTATTTATTCTGGTTGTGGCTTATATGTCATTGGCAAGGATGAGGAAGCATTCAAACAGGATATTAATCGTAGTGCCGCTGTAGGGGCCAAATTCCACAACATGATGATTTGGGCAAAACATGCAGATGGTCATTATGTAACGAACGAAGAAGTTGCTAAAACTTATATCGATTTCTACACCTACGCTCAAAGTAAAGGAATAACGGTTACCTTAGAGTGCCACGTTGATAACTGGTCTGAAGATTATCGTCGAGTAATTCCGGTGGCAGATCTTATAGAAAAAGAAGGTGTGCCGTTTGAGTTTGCAATGGATTACAGCCATTGTATTTTTAAAATTGAAAATGAAATTGAGCTTGCTGTATCACAAATGCGTGATGATCCTGAAGCTATCAGAAAGTTAGATCCTTTTAATAATGATAGTTTTGCAGATGATTGGCTGAATCGAAATTTAGTTACATGGGGGCAGATCCGTCCTGCAGTCCCGAATAATCCAGTTAACTGGTTAGCATTTGAAACAGGACCATATAATGGCTTAGGAACAAATCGTCCTGGCCGAGGAATTCAGTATCCATTTAATCAACCTACGGAAGGTGAATGGCATACAGACTTCTGGCATGCATATAAGCTTGCACCAACCAAAGAAGTCATTCGTAAAATCATTGATAGCTACTTGAACAATCCAAATTCTAAAGTTCAACTTATGACTGTTGATAATATCAATTTAGAGTCGTATGGTTTAAATTGGAAATACAACATGTTTGCCGACAGTTGCAGTGTTGCCCATTATATTCGTGAGATTTATGAGGAGCGACTGGCAATATTTATGGCAAAACAAAATTCAACTGATACTCTTCAAAGAGAATCAGCATGAATAACCTACTTAATTTAAAAAATATTTTCGTAAATGCCAGTCTTTTAGGACTTTTACTCATCAGTGGGGCCAATCCAGCATTGGCCGCTGATCAAGCGGCTTTTGTCTATGTCGCTCATAAAAACGATTATGGTTGGTCTTATTCACACGATATAGGTCGTCTGAAAGCAGAAAAGTCCTTACAGGGTAAATTTAAGACCTCTTATATCGAGAATATTCTAGATAATGCCGACTCTGAACGTACATTTCGGAGACTCGCACAACAAGGAAATAAGGTTATATTTGCTACTACCTTCGGGTATATGAATGCCATTGAAAAGGTAGCTAAACAGTTCCCGAACACCATTTTTATGCATGCGAACGGATATAAAACTGCAAAAAATGTGGGAGTCTATGATATCCGAACCTATGAAGGCTCTTACTTGCAAGGGGTATTGGCAGGCTATAAGACTAAAAGTAATGTTTGGGTGTTGTAGCACCATTCCCAATTCCTGAAGTCATTAGAGACATCAATGCCTATACACTTGGGGCTCAATCTGTAAATCCAAAAATTAAGACCAAGATAGTCTGGATTAACACTTGGTTTGATTCAGGAAAAGAGCATGAGGCTGCACTTGCATTAATATCGCAAAATGCTGATATATTATCACAAGTCACCAACTCACCCGCTGTAGTTAAAGCTGCTCAGGAAAAAGGGAAATTTGGCTTTGGCTGGAACTCAGATATGAGTAAGTTTGCTCCTAAAGGTCACCTAGCTGCATCAGTGTTATATTGGGAAAAAATCTATACTCCTGTTTTGCAGCAAGTGCATAACAAAATATGGAAGTCGGGATCGACATGGTATGGTGTCAAGGAAGGTGCCATCGATATAGCAGGTTTTGGTCCAATGGTCTCTAACAATGAAAAAATGAAGGTTTTGGCTGTCCGAGATAAAATTCGTAACGGTCAATATATTGTGTTTAGTGGACCACTTTACAAACAAGATGGAACATTACTTTTGGGAAAAGGTAAACATCTCTCAAATACGCAATTGATGAGTATGAATTATTTCGTTAAAGGCGTGGATGCTGCTTATCCAAAATAAACAAAGCTAAGCCTTTATTGAGGGATTTCGATAAGGGCTTAGCTTTTTAGTTGTACTTTTCAGGTTATGTTTATTGTCCAGCTTCGCCTCTTTGTAGGATTTCATCTGTAATAAGCCTGGAGAGAGCGTCTGTTGCTGTGGAAAGATAATGCCCTTTACGTGCATACAGACCTAAATCACAGTAGATACCATTGTTATCATTAAGCGGAATATAGCGAAGGCGATTATTAATTATTTCATTTTCCAACCCAAAGAATGTCTGAAAACCAATTCCCTTATTCCTGAGTATTAACTGTTTCATTAATTCCAAAGAACTCGTTTGCATTTTAAAATTTGGAATAGCATGTTGTGCACCCGCAAATAATGGCGCCAACTGTTGATAAATAGATAAATTAGGTTTTGGCATAATCACATCATAGTCGAGGCACTGATGGAATGACACCGTCTTTTGAGAGGCCAAGGGATGCTCAGTCGATACAATTGCACCTAATTTAAAATGGGATATTGCTATTTGGTGCAAATCATTATGCTTTGGCAAGGCAAAAGCCAAGCCTAGATCCACCCTATTTTCAATGATTTCATTAGGGATATCTTTTGAGCCTAAAATTGTAACCCCTACAGTTACATTAGGATATTTTACTTGGAATTTTTCAATAATCTCTGGCAGGAAATTAATTGCCAGTGTTTCAACACTCGCAATTTCTACATGACCTTTATAAAGCCCTTTCAGTGCATCCAATTCATTCTGCAATCGCTTAGTATCTCGCAATACTAAACTGATATGTCTTGAAAATAACTCACCTGCATGAGTAAGTACCATACCCGAAGGCACCCGATTGAATAATGGTGCTCCAACTTCATCTTCGAGTTTTAAAATTTGCCTGTTTACAGCAGAAGATACGACATTTAATTGTCTGGCTGCTTCCCTGATTGAACCGCACCGGCGTACAGCATCAAAATAATGAATTGCTGCTGAGTGAAAGCGAAGACCACGTGTACTCATTTTAACATCACATCCTATTCCAATTTTAAAGCCCCAATCCATTTATAAATTTGAATGAGCTATTGAAATAGAAGCAAAAAACTTGCCATTAAGTAGCAGCCATTTTTTGGACCTAAAGCATTATTTTCAGTGCATCCCGTTGCTTTTTCAGCATCACCACTCATTTAAAAAAGTTTAAGCAATTGTTTTTATTTAATTAATTAAGAATAGCTCTCTTTTTGGCATCAGCTTGCTCGATATTCATTGCTATGCGGTCTCATGATTATTTTATAAAAAAAGAAAACATTATTTTTGAGAGATTGCTACATGACTGCGCTGGAAAACAATCAAAACATTACCTCTATACCCATCATCGATATTTCTGGACTTTTGGATAATGACATACAAACGCACCAAAACATTGCCTCACATATTCGGAAAGCATGCTTAGATAAAGGTTTTTTTTACATTACGGGACATGGAGTTTCTAAAGCATTACAAGATAAGGTTTTTGAATATTCCAAATTATTTTTTAGTCTTCCCCCAGAACAGAAAAAGCAGTGGTCCAAAGAGCTTTCTGAAGCAAATAGAGGCTATGAATCATTAAGAGCACAAACACTTGAACCTAATTCTCCGCCTGATATAAAGGAAGGCTTTTATATCGGGAAGGAACGCTCACCTTCAGATCCTTTTGTCATCCATAAAGCTTTTAACCAAGGCCCAAACCAATGGCCAGATATTGATGGATTTAAAGAGGTAATGGAGGAATATCAAGTTGAATTGATTAAAGTCTCTGAACGACTCATGCGTGCTATTGCATTATCTCTAAACTTGGAAGCTGACTATTTCACAGAGTTTTGTAAGGATGCAGATTTAGTCACTTTACGCTTATTACACTATCCCCCTCAACCAGCTAATGCTCAACCAAATGAAAAAGGTTGCGGGGCACATACTGATTTCGGCGGGCTTACTCTATTACTTCAAGACCATAATCGTGGTTTACAAGTATGGGATCAGTCAACAAACCAATGGATTTGGGCAGAGCCTATTGAAGATAGTTATGTCGTTAACCTAGGTGACCTAATCTCTATGTGGACGAACAATACATATAGATCCACCCTCCATCGCGTCATCAACATCTCAGGTGGGGAACGATATTCTGTTCCATTCTTCTACAGCGGTAATCACCAGTATCAGATTGAATGCATTCGAGAGTGTTTGGAGGAAAACTCAGAACCGCTATATCCACCAATCAGTGTTGAACAGCATTATCGTAACATGTTCAAAAAAACATATATCTAATAATAAGGAGTTTCCCATGAAAAAATTACCAGTTATCGACATTGCACCTCTTTATGACGTTAACCATCCTGATTATGCAGATATATGCAACCAAATTGACCAAGCATGTCGTGAATGGGGATTCTTCTATATCAGTGGTTATAAACCGAATCACCTTGCAGAAGTTCAAAGTTTAGCTAAAGAGTTTTTTAGTAAGCCTCTACAAGAGAAATTAGAAATAGATATTCAAAAGAATAAAATTGCACATAGAGGATATGGTGCATTAGGAGTAGAACAACTGAACCCTGACTTACCTGAAGACTTTAAAGAAATATATGACATGGGTGTCCATTTAGAAGCTAATCATCCCGAAGTCATTAATCAAGAACCTCTAAGGGGACCAAATGTTTATCCAAATATTGAAGGGTGGAAAGTAGCTACAGAAGAGTATTTTGATGAAATGGTGGATTTAGCAAAAATATTGCTTAATGCCATGTCTCATGCCATTGGTCTTCCGCAAAATTATTTTGATCATTGTCTGCAAGACAGCCTATGTTTTCTCCGGTTAATTCATTATCCGCCTACCTTAGACAATACAGACTCTCAAGGTTTTAATGCGGGAACACATACTGATTATGGGTGTGTAACTATTTTGGCTCAGGATGAAGTAGGTGGATTACAAGTTCAGGATGTTAATGGTAATTGGATCGATGCTCCTCCTATACCTAACACCTATGTAATCAATATCGGAGATATGATGGCACGATGGTCAAATGATCTCTATAAATCGACACCTCATCGCGTTTCGAGTCCTAAAGGAAAACAAAGATTCTCATTTCCATTTTTCATACAACCTAGTCCAAAAACTGTAATCCGTTGCCTACCTAACTGTTACAGCGAATCCAATCCACCTAAGTACTTACCAATTACTAGTATGGAATATTTGCAATCACGTTTTAGTGCAACCTACAAACATCGTGCTGAAGTTTGAATATCGGAAACAATTATATGAAAAAAAATGCGCCCTATCTATTTTTAAGCACATGTTTAATAAGCACTTATTCTTTTGCTGAGGAATCATGGTTAAATTGGCAATCCAATAGTATTTCTGCACTTTACGGTAAAGGTTTTGAAGTTGAACCAGATACACATGAAACCATTACCTTCGAACATGCTAGTAATTGGAAATGGGGAGATCTTTATCTATTCGTCGACACTTATTGGTTTGATGGCGAAAAGACAGCTTCCCAAGGCCATAATGCGGTCTATACAGAAATAGCCCCACGCTTTTCAATAGGAAAACTAACCAATACGAATTTGAGCTTTGGGCCAGTGAAAGATGTCCTAATAGCTACGAGTTTTGACTTAAGTATTCAAGATCAGCCTGGCTATGACGATATGTGGACTTATTTAGTTGGTCCAGGTTTTGACCTAGATATCAAAGGCTTTGATTATTTCACCCTTAATTTTTACTATCGCATTCCAGACGATGGAAACACCCCAAGTGGACAATGGCAAATCACTCCTTCCTGGTCATATACCGTCCCATTTCTTAAATCATCAATCATTTTTGATGGATACATTGATTGGGTAGTCAATTCCAAAGGTAATAACTCTTCCGACTTTCACTTTAACCCACAAATCAAATATGACCTTAGCCCTCATCTAGGCTTAAGCCCAAAAAAATTAGCAGCAGGTATTGAATACGACTATTGGAAAAACAAATTCTTAATCGAAGACACTCCATATTTTAAAACTAATCAAAATGCTACTAGTTTCATCGTCAAATATACCTTTTAGGCTGAAGGAGAAAAACATATATGACTAACACAATCACAGCCAATAACTTAAAACCAAGCTCCATGATTTTTCTCAGTATCCAGCACGTCTTGGTAATGTATGCAGGTGCTGTTTCAATTCCCCTAATTGTTGGAGGAGCTTTAGGGTTAAGCACTGCAGAAATTGCTTTCTTAATTACTGCAGATCTATTTGTTTGTGGCATTGCCACCCTCATTCAAACTATTGGTTTTAAAAATGTAGGTATTCGCTTTCCCATTATGATGGGAGTTACCTTTACTGCAGTAGGCCCAATGATTGCAATTGGGACTAATCCAGATATGGGACTACTAAGTGTATTTGGGGCAATCATTATCGCAGGGATCTTTGGCTTCCTGATTTCACCATTTATTGGAAAGTTAATACGATTCTTCCCTCCTGTGGTGACAGGAACTCAAATTCTTGTGATTGGTCTATCTCTCATTGGTATTGCAGGCACATGGTCCGCTGGCGGATATGGGGTAAAAGACTTTGGAAATCCATTGTACTTATCTATCGCTGCCTGTGTTCTATTAAGCATTATTATCATCAGCCGTTATGTTAAAGGCTTTTTGGGCAACATTTCAGTTCTAATCGGGATGGGAATTGGTTATATCATCGCTGCATTTTCTGGCCTCATCTCTTTAGACAAGATAGATGAAAGCCCATGGTTAGGTTGGGTGATGCCATTTCACTTCGGTATTCCAGAGTTTAACTTTTGGGCTGTCTTGACTATGTGCGTAGTCATGCTGGTTATTTTCATTGAAACAGCTGGGATGTTCATGGCTGTAGGTGAAATTGTTGAAGAAGAGGTGGATCAGGAAAAATTGACTCGCGGTTTTAGAGCTGACAGCCTTGGCACAATGATTGGTGGGATTTTTAATATCTTCCCGTATACATCCTATGCTCAGAACATCGGTTTGCTAGCGATCACAGGTGTTAAGAATCGCAGTGTATGTGCTTTAGCTGGTGTGTTTTTAATCCTTTTAGGTCTATTTCCTAAAATAGCTTACTTTGTTGCGTCTATACCCTCATGTGTTCTAGGTGGAGCCGCATTGTTTATGTTTGGGATGGTGACATCTAATGGTATCAAAGTACTGCAGCGTGTCGACTTTCAAAATGTGAATAATCTCTACATCATTGCAGTCAGTGCCGGCATAGGTATGTTGCCTGTATTCTCACCTACTATTTTCTCACAACTACCATCTTATCTTTCACCTCTGTTAAACAGCCCAATTTTGCTAACGGCTTTTTGTGCTGTGATTTTGAATGCTGTTCTCAATCGAAAACAGCGGATATTGGATGAATAGTATCTTCAGAAATTGAAAGATGCATAAATATCAGATACACAGGGCTTTGTTGCACAAACCTAGCCTATAAGGTTTATTCAGTCCTATAATTTCAAAATGATCAAATCTTTATTTAGACTCTCTTTACGCATGGTCACAGGTTTTGTTCAAAGTCTGATTAAACTTTGTGGATTAAATTGGACCGCACCAG
>NZ_KB849719.1:0-197770 GCF_000368825.1 Acinetobacter ursingii DSM 16037 = CIP 107286
ATGCTTCGCGCAGTATCTGATCGAACACGAAAGTGAAAGAAAAGATGGTTATAGAGATTAATAAATAAGAAGATTGCAGGATCTTGGTTTATTAACCTCTGTGATTAATCACAGTTTAATGTAGCTGACGAGGTTACATTAATTCATTAACAGATTGAGAATTGAGTCTGAAATAAATTGTTCACTCAATAACAAAGAGAGAAGAAGTCATTCTGATCTTAGAGTTAATTGAGAACTAGCAAATTAACTGAATCAAGCGTTTTGGTATATGAATTTAGATTGAAGCTGTACGGTGCTTAAGTGCACAGTACTTCAAACTGTAATGTTGGTAATACTACTTGTAGGTATTAACGACTGTTTGGGGTTGTATAGTCAAGTAATTAAGTGCATGTGGTGGATGCCTTGGCAGTCAGAGGCGAAGAAAGACGTGATAGCCTGCGAAAAGCTCCGGGGAGGCGGCAAATATCCATTGATCCGGAGATGTCTGAATGGGGGAACCCACCTACTATAAGGTAGGTATCAATAACTGAATACATAGGTTATTGAAGCGAACGAGGGGAAGTGAAACATCTCAGTACCCTTAGGAAAAGAAATCAATTGAGATTCCCTTAGTAGCGGCGAGCGAACGGGGATCAGCCCATTAAGTGATGTGTGTTTTAGCGGAACGCTCTGGGAAGTGCGACCGTAGAGGGTGATAGTCCCGTACACGAAAGGGCACACATCATGATGACGAGTAGGGCGAGGCACGTGAAACCTTGTCTGAATATGGGGGGACCATCCTCCAAGGCTAAATACTCCTGACTGACCGATAGTGAACCAGTACCGTGAGGGAAAGGCGAAAAGAACCCCTGTGAGGGGAGTGAAATAGATCCTGAAACCGCATGCATACAAGCAGTGGGAGCCGACTTGTTCGGTGACTGCGTACCTTTTGTATAATGGGTCAGCGACTTATATTCAGTAGCAAGGTTAACCGCATAGGGGAGCCGTAGAGAAATCGAGTCTTAATAGGGCGTTTAGTTGCTGGGTATAGACCCGAAACCAGGCGATCTATCCATGAGCAGGTTGAAGGTTGGGTAACACTAACTGGAGGACCGAACCCACTGTCGTTGAAAAGCCAGGGGATGACTTGTGGATAGGGGTGAAAGGCTAATCAAGCCTGGTGATAGCTGGTTCTCCCCGAAAGCTATTTAGGTAGCGCCTCGGACGAATACCATAGGGGGTAGAGCACTGTTTCGGCTAGGGGGTCATCCCGACTTACCAAACCGATGCAAACTCCGAATACCTATGAGTACTATCCGGGAGACAGACTGCGGGTGCTAACGTCCGTAGTCAAGAGGAAAACAATCCAGACCGCCAGCTAAGGCCCCAAAATCATAGTTAAGTGGGAAACGATGTGGGAAGGCATAGACAGCTAGGAGGTTGGCTTAGAAGCAGCCACCCTTTAAAGAAAGCGTAATAGCTCACTAGTCGAGTCGGCCTGCGCGGAAGATGTAACGGGGCTAAAACTATGTGCCGAAGCTGCGGATGTAACTTTAGAGTTACGTGGTAGGGGAGCGTTCTGTAAGCCGATGAAGGTGTGTTGAGAAGCATGCTGGAGGTATCAGAAGTGCGAATGCTGACGTGAGTAACGACAAAACGGGTGAAAAACCCGTTCGCCGAAAGACCAAGGGTTCCAGTCCAACGTTAATCGGGGCTGGGTGAGTCGACCCCTAAGGCGAGGCCGAAAGGCGTAGTCGATGGGAAATTGGTTAATATTCCAATACTTCTGTGTAATGCGATGAGAGGACGGAGAAGGTTAAGTCAGCCTGGCGTTGGTTGTCCAGGTGGAAGACAGTAGGCATGCATCTTAGGCAAATCCGGGGTGCTCTATGCTGAGAGTCGATATCAAGCTGTACTTGTACAGTGAAGTGGCTGATACCATACTTCCAAGAAAAGTCTCTAAGCTTCAGTTACACAGGAATCGTACCCGAAACCGACACAGGTGGTCAGGTCGAGTAGACCAAGGCGCTTGAGAGAACTCTGCTGAAGGAACTAGGCAAAATGGTACCGTAACTTCGGGAGAAGGTACGCTGCTGAGGGTGATGGGACTTGCTCCCTGAGCGCTTGGCAGCCGCAGAAACCAGGCCGCTGCAACTGTTTATTAAAAACATAGCACTCTGCAAACACGAAAGTGGACGTATAGGGTGTGATGCCTGCCCGGTGCTGGAAGGTTAATTGATGGGGTTAGCGTAAGCGAAGCTCTTGATCGAAGCCCCAGTAAACGGCGGCCGTAACTATAACGGTCCTAAGGTAGCGAAATTCCTTGTCGGGTAAGTTCCGACCTGCACGAATGGCATAATGATGGCGGCGCTGTCTCCAGCAGAGGCTCAGTGAAATCGAAATCGCTGTGAAGATGCAGTGTACCCGCGGCTAGACGGAAAGACCCCGTGAACCTTTACTGCAGCTTGACATTGAACTTTGACCTTACTTGTGTAGGATAGGTGGGAGGCTATGAAGATGTGACGCCAGTTACATTGGAGCCATCCTTGAAATACCACCCTGGTAATGTTGAGGTTCTAACTCTGCCCCGTAATCCGGGGCGAGGACCATGTCTGGTGGGTAGTTTGACTGGGGCGGTCTCCTCCTAAAGAGTAACGGAGGAGTACGAAGGTGCGCTCAGCGTGGTCGGAAATCACGCGTAGAGTATAAAGGCAAAAGCGCGCTTAACTGCGAGACCCACAAGTCGAGCAGGTACGAAAGTAGGTCTTAGTGATCCGGTGGTTCTGTATGGAAGGGCCATCGCTCAACGGATAAAAGGTACTCTGGGGATAACAGGCTGATACCGCCCAAGAGTTCATATCGACGGCGGTGTTTGGCACCTCGATGTCGGCTCATCTCATCCTGGGGCTGAAGCAGGTCCCAAGGGTATGGCTGTTCGCCATTTAAAGAGGTACGCGAGCTGGGTTTAGAACGTCGTGAGACAGTTCGGTCCCTATCTACCGTGGGCGCTGGAAATTTGAGAGGATCTGCTCCTAGTACGAGAGGACCAGAGTGGACGAACCTCTGGTGTACCGGTTGTGACGCCAGTCGCATCGCCGGGTAGCTATGTTCGGAAGGGATAACCGCTGAAAGCATCTAAGCGGGAAGCCTACCTCAAGATAAGATTTCCCTGTGACTATATGTCACCTAAAGAGCCGTTCAAGACTAGGACGTTGATAGGTTGGATGTGGAAGCATAGTGATATGTGAAGCTGACCAATACTAATTGCTCGTGAGGCTTGACTATACAACACCCAAACAGTTGTTGTATTCAAGATAAATTCAATACAAAACTTGATTTAGTCAATAAACTAGTTACAATACCGACTCAATTTCCAATCCGTTAATAACTCTTTGGTTTGTAAGTAAGGCATACATTATTAAGTAATGTGAATAAGACCCCAAAGCACCACAACAGTTTGCTGGCGACAATAGCAAGAGTGAACCACCTGATCCCTTCCCGAACTCAGAAGTGAAACCTCTTCGCGCTGATGGTAGTGTGGCGTTAGCCATGTGAGAGTAAGTCATCGCCAGCTTTTAAATCTAAGGCACCCCCTGATCAAAAGATCAGGGGGTGCTTTTTATAAATAGAATAAATGCAATATATAGAAAATCAAGAACTTAAGTAGTATTAAAAAGCTGATAAATAAAGTTATATATTCGGAAATTAATTAACTTTCTTGCTTAATAATATTTTGACTTGCTTTTTTTAAGCTAAAAAGGAGTTGTCCAAGGAGTACGTCTTTACTACTCAGCGTCACGATAATCATTGGATGTTGGGCTGAAGGTACTGAGGTTAAGACAGCTTTACCATTTTCTGCATCTAAAGTAATACTTTGACATCCAATGAGCTGTATTTCTTTAAGAAAAGCACACACCATTGCTAAAATAGAGCTACTAACAGCGGCTAGTTTGCTTGCATTGTAATGATTTTTTTTAGTGATCGTTGTGAGTTCAAAGCCATCAGTAGAGCAGAGCATAATAAAATCGATTCCGCGCACGTTATTAATAATATCTTGAACTTCATTCTTTGCGTATTGAATAAGCTCAGGAGGAGCAATTCTTCGTTGTTCTTTTAAAGTAAACATGGCTATTACCTCAAATTTAGTTTCAGCTTGTTAGGTTGTAATTGACTTCTAATGATGCGATAAGTGATTCGACTATCAATAATATGTGATCAGTTTTACGTGCATCAATAAAAAATAGTGGATAAGAATATTGGTTTTGTTTTAGCCAGTCACGATAGATAGAAAGTGGTGTTTCTTTGTTTTGATCGACATGGGTAATGCCAATAGCAATATTATTGTTTTGGGACTTGGAGCCTGTAAATTATTTTGTGTAAGTTCTATTTTTTATAAATGATCTTTTAATCGATCATCGAACTGAATCGTAAACCAATTCATTGCTAAACGCCAATTTTGAATTGGCATTGTCCATTTCTTAGCAGCATTGGTTGTTGCTAAGTAAATGACTTTTTTGACTGAATCATCTGACGAGAAGATCTTTCGCTTCTTGGTTGAATGGCGAATTACGCTATTCAACGATTCAATTGCATTGGTTGTATAAATCGCATGACGTATTTCAGCTGGATAGCTAAATATTGTACGGATATTTTCCCAATTGGCTCTCCAGGATTCTCCAATTTTCGGATATTGATGATTCCATTGATCACAGAAGATATCTAGAGATTTTAAGGCATTTTCTTCTGTACTTGCTTGATAGATCGCTTTTAGACCAGCTGTAACAGCCTTGTAGTCTTTCCAGCTTACAAATCTCAGGCTATTGCGTACAACATGCACGATACACAGCTGAATGTCCGTATGAGGATAAACAGAGGCAATGGCATCAGGAAAGCCTTTTAACCCATCTACACAGGCAACAAGAATGTCCTGTACCCCTCGATTTTTGAGTTCTGTCATGACGGATAGCCAGAATTTGGCACCCTCTGTCTGAGCAATCCACATACCGAGTAATTCTTTTTGCCCATCCATATTGATGCCCAAAGCAAGGTATACAGACTTGTTAATCACATTGGAGTGTTGACGGACTTTTACAACAATACAGTCGAGATAGACGACTGGATACAGACTATCTAATGCTCTATTTTGCCACTCAGTCACTTGCTCAATCACAGCATCGGTCACTTTGCTTATAAGTGATGCTGAGACATCTGCATCGTACATTTCTTTGAAAAATGCGACAATTTCTCTATTGGTCATTCCTTTGGCATACAGGGAAAGAATTTGGTCATCCATACTGGTAATGCGTGTTTGATGTTTTTTGATAATTTGTGGCTCAAATGAACCTTCCCGATCACGTGGAATATCTAAAGCCAATTGCCCATCTTGAGTTGAAACAGTTTTTGAGCTAAAACCATTTCGGCTATTTGAGCCTTTTTTCGGCTGATGCTTTTCATAACCAAGATGATCTGAAAGCTCTGTATTGAGTGCAGTTTCGATCATGAACTTTTTAAATATGGCGGTCATTTGGTTTAAGTCTTCTGGTGTTTTTAGACCCTTAGCCAATTCAGCAGCCATACTTTTGATTGTTGCTTCATCCATGTGAAGTACCTTTTGTAATTATCCTCTGAAGGATAAATGAAAATTAAGTACTTACACAAAATTTAGAACAGTCCCGGGACTTGAAGCTTTCTAAATAAGCTTCGAGTTCTTCTAAAGGTGCTTCAACTGAGTGATCAATGAGTAAAATGACTCCAATCGCGCCCTCACAAATAACAGTCCAGATGAAATCAAAACGGGTTTGACCTGGTGTTCCGTATAGCCCAATTTTTACGCCATCTTCGAGTGTAATCTCGCCATAATCAATACCTACGGTTGTTTGTTGTTTTTCATGTGCTGCTTGATCAGTGTTGAAAGCTTCTGTAGCTAATACAGGAATTTCCGACAGTGATTTTATAGCTTCGGTTTTACCTGCTCCCATGCTCCCTGCAAAAACAATTTTATATTGCTGTAAGATCATATATCTTCCTTATATTCCAAAGCTGCGGCGCAATTTACCGAAAAATTTGTTTAAAAAACTGTGGTTTTCATCATCTTGAGTACTCAAATGCTGTGAAAATTTACTTTGTGTTGCCGCAATTTCATTTCCATTATCAGATGCAATACAAGCCGCTATAAATTGTTTCACGGTGTGAAGTGGTAGGCTAAGTTGTTTTGCGATTTCAGTGAGTTCAGCGCCTTGAATAAAGCATGCACTCAGTCGTAATATATTTTTTTGATTTTTTGTGCTGAAAGGCTGTGGCCAGTAATCTAATTGATAAAATTGGATATCATCTGCCAAAGTGTGTAGTTCGTGAGAATTCCAAACGAGGTTCCATAACCAATTTTCTAACAGATATTCAGACTTGCGTGAAACTTTGACAAAATCAGCGGTCATTGCAAAATCATATTGGAAGCTATGATTAGTCCGGGTGGTGGTTCGAGTCGGCTCTAACCAAGCAATTTGACTTCGTGTATCAATGATTGCCAATGTTCCATGATCATCAAATAAATGTAAACGCGCATTTTGAGGATTGAGCATGTGTTTAAAAGTTGACGGTTTTAATATTGAAGTGCTTTGCTCAGTTAGGTTTGTCTTAAATCCTTCATCATCTGATAAATAATTTAATAATCTTAAATGTATCCACTGTTTGAGTGGTTCAATTTTATGATTAAAAGGTAAATACAAAGTATTATTATTGATATCACCCGATAAATTATGGTTTTTTACGATTTTTAAAAATGGAAATATTTTACTTTTTAGAATTTTTTGAATGCTATCAGTTTCAAAAAAAGATTCATTAATGAGAAGTAAATCAATATTAGGATCGGCCGCATTTATCCAGTTAATACCATATTGGTCTGGAATAGCATTTCTTAATTCTATTTTTAATTCATCTGAACTTTTTAATCCTAAGCCAGAAATTGCAATATTAATGCAGTGTCCATTCATAATATCTTTTTGTATCTCAACGTTGGACAGTACAAAATTAATAGCCCTTAAGTCATTTGATTGATTAAAGGGCTAATGATCATTAAGCAAAATCGAGTTCTTTCTCAAACGTTTTTAGTTCATGGCGGGCCATCGCTAAATTAGATTTTGAGCGATCCAAAACTAGATATAAGAAGATATTGCTATTGCTCTCTAAAGGGCGAATAAGATGATATTGCTTACCTAGTGTGATTAATATATCTTCAATTTCATCATTGAGCTTGAGTGCATTTGCAACGCGTCGCTTAGCACGGACAACTTCAGTGTTGCCTGCTGCTGCAAGTTCTAAATCAATATTACCCCCACCTTGAGTCGCTAGCGCTAAACCGCTTTCAGTATCAACTAATGCCGCAGCATTGAAACCATCAATACTGGTTAATCCATCAAGTGATAATTTCGCCATATTTTTACCTATTTATTAAGATATGATTATTTATAATTTCTACTACTCCTGATTTTTATTCAGAGTGAAATAGTAGGAGTTTTTTATTATTCAAAAGTGCCTTGGCTAAATCAATAGTACATATACTAGAACCTGTAATGATGAGTCTTTTAATTGATTAGAATAGCCAAGTTAAATTGTGAAAAATGTATTTTTAAATGCATATTGATCATTTAAACGTGATTTTTATCGCATTAAATTTGATCAAAAAAGCTAAAATTACAAGTGTAACAAATTATATTTTTTAGAAATAATAAATGTGATGAAGTGACATTATTTGTTAACTATAAGGTAAATAAAAAATAAGAGAGTATATACTCTCTTATTTTTAAATAGTCTTTTTAATCTGTCTTAATGAATCAAGTTGGAATATTGGCAATATAAAAAAACCAAAATTGCCAAAGCCACTATTGGCGCCACTATTTTAGACCATGCAGGAATAGGTAATTCCTGAATTTCAATCGTGGTATGGTGATTTGTTTCAATGGGTTGTTGTGCGGTATGGACCATTTGATTAAACTCCTTCATGGTTTCATCTAATGATAGCTCTTCTGAAACTTGAGGTTTAGTTCCAATGAGTTCTGTGAGTTGATTTGTTGACCAAACCCAATCATCAGCCTGTCCAGATAAATGCTCAATTTGACCTGCCAATAGTTCTTTTAACCCAGTGGGACCAAAATTTCCTGTATCATCGAGTTGTTTAATCTCAGAAAATTGTAGTTCCAAAATCTCCATCAACGCCTGTTCTTGCTCTTTAGGGGTTAATTCTGATTGATTGTTTGAGGAGGTAACAAGATGACGAGCAATCTCTTGTAGGTACAAGGGATCAATTCTATGAATTTCTTGGTAAAGTTTATTTTCATCTTCACGCCAGAGTTGAATCAATTTTCCCAAAACCAAGGCATTGAGTTCAAAAATATAATGGCTACGCTTTTCACGTGAATATTGTGAAAATAGCTGAGGCTTTTGAATTTCAGTCTGCTCAGCAAAATAATGTACTAAATCAAAAGCCATCGGATACTCCGTAAATTTAATCTAATAATCGTAAACTTGGTTTTTTCTTAGGTGTTTCAGATTCAACTTGGGCTTGAGTATTTGATTTTAAAGTATCTTCTGTCGTTTGCACATTGGCATATTCGTCAGGGTCGAAGAATAATCCTTGTCCATTTTCACGTGCATAAATTCCCAATAAAGCAGAAATAGGGACATAAATATCACGAGCAACACCGCCAAAACGAGCAGAGAAGCTAACTGCATCGTTACTCATTTGAAATTGATGAACTGCATGAGGGGCAATATTCAAAACAATCTGTCCATCTTTAACAAATTGTTCTGGAACGGAAGTATACGGCTGAGTCGCATCAACCAATAAATAAGGCGTGAGTTGGTTATCACAAATCCATTCATAAATTGCGCGTGCCATATATGGGCGGGTAGGGCTTAAATTTATTTCCTGATTTGACATGATAAACTCACTTAACGATTTACTAAGGCACTATAGCGCGTTTTTTCCTGCTGTGTCATGGATTTAACAAAAGCAGGACGACTAAACACACGATTACAATAGAGTAATAAAGGACGAGATTGTTGAGGCGATAATGCAATTCCCATACTTTGCAGCCTGAGAAACATGGGAGCAATCATGCAGTCCAAAATTCCAAAGTTTTCCGACATAAAGTAAGGAAAATGTTGAAACAATGGAGCAAGTGAAATTAAAGTATCTTTAAATTCTTTTTGAGTTTTGGCTTTTTGTGTAAGATCCAGAGTATCCGCATGTTTGAGCATGATATCAGCTTGCTTAAACCAGTCCTGCTCAAAACGCCAGATATATTGGCGTTGTTCTGCCCGAGTACTTGGCGCATCGGCATACAGCTTATTTTGTCGATAACGATCGTCAATATATTCTGAAATAATTGCAGTCGAAAATAGTTTTAAATCATTTTCTAGTAGCATCGGCAGTTGATTATAGGGATTTAAGCTCGCGAGGTCTTCATCTTCATGATCTACTAAAATTAAGTGATGTTTGATTTGTTTTTCTGCGAGTAAAAATCGTATCCAGTGTGAGCGAAAATCATCTGCATGACTATAAAGCGTAATTCCTTGAAGCGATGCATTTTCGACAGACATATCTCAAAAAACTAAAAAACTGGATGGTGTAGGATACTAAAAATACATCTAAAAAGATAATACCCCGTTAAATAAGTTTGAGCATTCGCTTGGCATCTAGCGAGTATTGTAAAGGGCAATAAGTAAAAAATTTTAGATAAAGAAAAACCCCAGAATATCTGGGGTTTTGTCCAACTCGAAAAACGTATTAACGTTTAGAGAATTGAGGACGTTTACGTGCTTTACGTAAACCAAGTTTTTTACGTTCAACTTCACGTGCATCACGAGTAACGAAGCCCGCTTGACGAAGAACTGGTTTTAAAGTTTCGTCAGATGCGATCAAGGCACGAGTAATACCGTGACGGATAGCACCAGCTTGACCACCGATACCACCACCTTTAACAGTGATGTAAAGGTCGTACTTTTCAGTTGCTTCTAACAACTCAAGTGGTTGACGAACAACCATTTGAGCAGTTTCACGACCGAAATATTGCTCTAAAGTACGGTTGTTAATCACGAGTTTACCAGTACCAGCTGATAAGAAAACACGTGCAGTTGCGGTCTTACGGCGACCTGTACCATAATTAGTTGCCATGTGCTTTATCCCTTAGATGTCCAAAACTTGTGGCTGTTGAGCAGTATGAGGATGCTCGCTACCAGCATACACTTTCATCTTCTTGATCATTGCATAACCAAGAGGACCTTTTGGCAACATGCCTTTCACAGCGCGTTGGAAGATTTCTTCAGGTTTGTGAGCAACTAATTTTTCGAAATTAGTTTCTTTTAAACCGCCTGGGAATTCAGTGTGGCGATAGTATTTTTTATCAAGTGCTTTGTTACCAGTCACTTGAACTTGTTCAGCATTGATCACAACGATGTAGTCACCGGTGTCAACGTGAGGTGTATAAGAAGTCTTGTGCTTACCGCGTAAACGACGAGCGATTTCAGTCGCAAGACGACCTAAAGTTTTGCCAGAAGCATCAACAACGTACCAGTCGTGTTGTACTTCAGCAGGCTTAGCGCTGAGAGTTTTCATTACTACTACCTATTATAGTTGGTTTGGACGGTGGAATCTGCCCAAACAAAAGGAGACGAGATTCTAAACGAATCCATCAGCTTTCACAAGAAATAATCGATTTTAAACCACATTATTTTACCCGACGAAACGCTAAAATTGAATATACTGCAATGGATGAAAATTGATACGAGCGCGATTTGATGGCACGTCCTTTATATATTACCAGTGGTGAACCTGCGGGAATTGGTCCAGACATTTGTTTAAGCCTTGCTGAACGTTTGGATCAACGACCGCTTGTGGTTCTGGTCGATCAGGATTTAATGCGTCAACGTGCCCAGCAATTAGGAATTGAGGTTGAACTGATTGAGTATCATGGCCAACCTAACTCTTGTGAAAAAGGTCAGCTTTATATCGAACATGTTGCTTTACATGTTCCCGTTATTGCAGGGGAATTAAATTTCCAAAATGCAGCTTATGTGATTGAGCAATTAAGGCGTTCTGCTGAATATGCCATGACGGGGAAAAGTGTAGGAGTAGCAACTGCACCTGTACAAAAATCAGTGATCAATGATGCAGGCATTGCTTTTAGCGGACATACTGAGTTTTATCAGGAATTTGCAGGCGTTGCCCGTGTGGTGATGATGCTAGCAACCAAAACACTTCGAGTGGCTTTAGCCACTACACACTTGCCCTTACGTGCTGTTGCAGATGCGATTACAGCTGAACGGTTACATCAGGTGATTGATATTTTAGTGCATGATCTGAAAACTAAATTTAAGATTGCGCAGCCACGAATTTTAGTCTGTGGTTTGAATCCGCATGCGGGTGAAGATGGTTATTTAGGTCGGGAAGAAATTGAAGTGATTAATCCTGTCCTTGAATGCTATCGTCACAACGGAGTAAACATGAGTTTGTGTCTGCCTGCGGACACTTTATTTACCCCTGAACATTTAAAAGATGCCGATGCGGTCTTGGCGATGTATCACGATCAGGGCTTACCTGTGTTAAAATCACAGGGCTTTGGTGAAGCCATTAACATTACGCTAGGTTTACCATTTATTCGCACCTCAGTCGATCATGGTACGGCACTGTCCTTGGCTGGTACAGGTTTAGCCAAAAGCTCAAGTTTGCAAGTTGCGGTTGATCTGGCGCTAGATCTGGCGCGTCAATAATTGATTTCTGTTGGAACGTTTTTATGTATCAAATTAATGCCCTAAACCCTAAAGAAGAAGGGCATAAAGCTCGTAAACGGTTTGGTCAAAACTTCTTGCATGATCAGCGTGTGATTGCCAAAATTGTACGCTCAGTGAACCCTCGACCAGGTGAGAATATTGTCGAAATTGGGCCAGGTCTGGCTGCTCTTACCTCGCCATTGATTGGCGAGTGTGATGCACTGACTGTGGTCGAACTAGACCGAGATTTGGCAGCAGGTTTACCCGAGCGTGTACCGCATCCAGAACGTTTAACGATTGTTGAAGCAGACGCACTCAAGTACGATTTTAGCCAATTAGCACAGGATGGTCGTCCGCTACGCGTGGTTGGTAACTTGCCTTATAATATTTCAACACCTTTATTATTCCACCTCTTAGAATTTGGCGATAAAGTCAAAGATATGCACTTTATGCTGCAAAAAGAAGTGGTAGAACGAATCACAGCAGCTCCTAATAGCAAAGAGTATGGTCGTTTGTCGGTGATGATTCAGTATTATTGTCAGCCAACATTTTTATTTGAAGTCCCTGCCGGGGCATTTAATCCGCCACCAAAAGTCACCAGCGCTGTATTTCGCTTAGTCCCTTATCTTGAGAAACCGATTGTGGCTCAAGATGAAAAAGCCTTATCGCGGTTGGTTGCACACGTATTTACCCAACGCCGTAAAACCTTACGCAACAGTTTGAAAGGAATGCTGAGTGAAGATGGTTTTGAGCAAGCGGGTGTTGATCCGATGGCACGCCCTGAAACTTTAACGCTGGCGCAGTTTGTGGCGTTATCTGATCATATGGTTGGCTAATTAAGATGTCGAAACGTTATAACTATGTGATTGGTGATGTACAAGGCTGTTTTGAAGCATTAAAAGCCTTGCTCAAGGAAATACGTTTTGATCCTGATCAAGATGTGATCTGGTTTGCAGGCGACTTAGTCGCACGTGGAGAAAACTCGGTCGGCACTTTACGCTTTGTCAAAAAATTAGCAGAGCGTGGTGCAGCTTATACCGTGCTAGGAAATCATGATTTAACTTTAATTGCGACTGCGCGTGGCTTTAAAAAAAACAAAGCGAAGGATAACACGCAGCAAGTTTTCGATGCGATTGATGGAGATGAACTAATTGATTGGTTACGTCGTCAGCCGTTGTGTTTATTTCCAAATGATCAAACGATTTTGACGCATGCTGGCATTCCCTGTATTTGGACGGCTGAAAAAACTGATCAATTGGCCAAAGAAGTACAAGCGCAGGTTGCAAGTGATGATTTACACCAACTGGATGCATTTTTGGCAGAGATGTACGGTGAAGAGCCAACTTTGTGGTCAGATGATTTGATGGGTATGTCGCGTCTGCGTGCGATTACTAATTATTTGACTCGGATGCGTCTAAGCAATGCCGAAGGTCGTTTGGAATTTAGTTTTAAGGATGAGCTTTCTGCCCCCATGCCTGAAGGCTTTCGTCCGTGGTTTGAGTTTGATAGTTTAGCTGCACAGACACATCAAATTGTATTTGGCCATTGGGCAGCGCTACAAGGACGAAGAGTGAATTCTCAAATCCAGAATGTTGATGGGGGCGCGGTGTGGGGTAATCAGTTGATGGCTTATCGACTTGAAGATCAACAGCTTTTTCAGGTGGATAATCCATTCATTCACTAAAAATAGAAAAGTCACCATTTGGTGACTTTTTTATAATTGCAACTACGCTTTTTTTATTCCTGACGAATCCAAATTTGGGTACGACCCAATGCTGAAACGCCCACGTAACCGCGGAGTTGTAAGCGTTTGCCATTAGGACTTAATTTGGCTTTCATACTATAAATTTTACCGCTTAAAGGATCGATAATTTTACCGCCTTTGTAATCTAAATCTTTATCATGCTGAAGGCCAGTTAAAACATCCAGACCTAAAATTGGTTTATTGGTGTAAGGCGGCGGGCAGTTGACGCAAGTTTCTTTAGGCGTATAACCCGGACGCGGTGTAACCTTAATAATTTTACCAATATAAGCCCCATTTGAGTCTTTGCGAATTTCAATCAGGGCTTTGGATGAACCTGTTTTATCATCAATATTTTGCCAGATACCAGAAATGTCTTGTGCAAAAACCAGACTGCTCAACCCCGACAATAATACCGCTGCTGCTAATTTTAGCTTTCGCATCTTTTAAATTCCTTTTTTGCGTAACCAGATAACTTTTTATGTCATAAATGACAACTACTCCAATCTTAGGTGGAATTTGGCTGCTATTCAATGCCTATTTTTGTTTGACAAGTCACAGATTTTGCAGAGAAAGTATAAAGGTTGGCAACCAGATTGCTGTGAATACACCATTAATGGCCATGCCAAAAGCTGCATAACGACCAGCCACTGCACCCCGTTGCCATGCCTGCGCAGTTCCAATGGCATGTGCAGCTAAACCTAAAGCCAGACCCGACGCGCGTTCATCATTAATATGTCGCAAAATAAGCGGAGAAAATGCAGCACCAATCACCCCCGATAAAATCACAATTAATGTCACTAGAGTCAATGGAGCATGTAATAAAGTCGCGATATTTAAAGCAATTGGAGTGGTAACCGCACGTGTGGCAAAAGCTAAAATGGTGGGTTCGGACATGTGAAGTAAGTATGCAAGTCCCATCGGTAGAGCAACTGCGCTGGTGCTGGCAAAAATTAGAATACCAATCATGGATTTAAGCGGTAGATCATCGTAGCGCATAGCTGCTAATGGAATCGCAAGCGCGACCGTGACATAGCCCAATAAATGACTAAATAAATTATTCACATGGCTCATGTATTGCTCATAGGGCATACCGATAACAGCCAAAATCGCGACGACAATACACATACCAAACACCAAAAGTGGTACTTGAGGTAAACGTTTGTTCAAGGGTTTAGCACAGAGATAAGCCACCAGCGTGATTAAAAAACCATAAAGAACGGTTAACATGTCTTATCTCCCTAAAGCCAACGTTTTGCCATTTTGGCGTAAATCCAGAGTGGAATCAGGGTGCTGATGACCAGTACCAATAAAAATAAGGGAATTTCTTTGCCCATATGTACTAGCATCATCAATGAGCCTGCACAAATGGGTAAAAAAGCAAATCCACTTTCTTTCATGATTTTATTGTTGGTATCGACCAGACGATTTGGAACCTTTTTAAACTTACGCCAGATAAACAATACAATCAAAAGGCTAATCAGTCCGACCAAGTTGCCTAATTCGGGATGATGAAATGCGCCCATAATCAGCACAGCGCCCTCTCGAAATACAATGATTAGCGCAATGGTGGCCAGCCATGCCAACCAGTCGATTTGTTTTAACCTGTCCATGTTGCTCATCTATTTATCATTTGAATATTCACGTTTTAACCGATCTAGGATTTGATTTCAAATTCTTCGAGTGGTCTTTTGAATTGATTGGCACGTTCACCCAGAATATCTTGAAGCGGTAAATGCGCTTGTCGAATCAGTTGCTCAAGTTTATGTGGAGCAATCGAAACCTTTAAATGTAGATTTCCCTCATCATCATAATGTTCGCTTTGGGTGACATTTAGTGCATAAAGTTGAGTCCGCAATTTGCCATACGCAGGTTTTAGGATGAGTTCAAAATTTTGTAATTGCCCCATTAAGCATTCTTGTACGGCTTGTTTGAGGAGGTCTAGTCCTTGTCCTGAATGTGCAGATACATAAACTCGATCAGGTAAATGCGGTTCAGCATATATAATTTTGGCTTCATCACCGCTTAAATCAATTTTGTTATATACCCTCAAAACAGGTTCATCTGCGCCAATTTCTTTAAGTACACCTTCTACCGCTTCAATCTGTTCATGCATATCAGGGCTGTGACTATCAATTACATGCAGTAAAAGTGTGGCTTCAAGGGTTTCTTCCAAGGTGGCTTTAAATGACTCTACCAAGTCGTGTTGCAGGTCACGAACGAAACCGACCGTATCGGCAAGGACAACGGTGCCAATGCCATCCCAGTCTAAACGCCGCAATGTTGGATCAAGCGTGGCAAACAACTGGTCGGCAGCATAAACATCGCTATTGGCTAAGATGTTGAACAGGGTTGATTTGCCCGCGTTGGTATAACCGACCAAAGATACCGTGGGAATTGCCGCTTTTTGCCTTGCTGCACGACCCTGCATACGGGTGTGTTGGACTTTGACCAGTTTATCTTTGAGTTGACTAATACGCACTTTGATCAAGCGGCGATCCGTTTCAAGTTGCGTTTCACCCGGACCTTTGAGTCCAATTCCGCCTTTTTGTTGCTCAAAGCCTGCTGCCCAACCGCGAATCAACCGTGTCGATAAATACTTCAGCTGTGCCAGTTCGACTTGTAATTTTCCTTCATGCGTGCGGGCACGTTGTGCAAAGATATCCAGAATCAATCCTGTGCGGTCAATGACGCGACACTTCATGATTTTTTCCAGATTGCGCTCTTGAGCAGGAGAAAGTGAATGATCGAAGATCACGAGTTCAGCATCTACATGCTCTACAAGCTGGGCAATTTCCTCAGCTTTACCTGAGCCAACAAAAAACTTGGGATCGGGCTTATTGCGCTGAACGGTCAGATGTTCAAGTATTGTCGCGCCTGCGGATTGGGCAAGTAGACGAAACTCTTCAACATCCAGATCATCAAGCATATTGACAGCTACACTGACCAGAATGACGCGTTCCCTTTGTTGTACTTGTCCCAAACCGTCTTCCACAGATCACCAAATTCGTTTAACTAAAATGTCCTGCTAAGATAACCCGAGCAGGCATTTGAATCTAGTTTTATAGCCAAAAGGACTAGATTAAACTGTTAAATGCTTGGGCAGTGAGAATCATGGCCCCTGCATATAAAACTGACCAACCCAGAATCTGACGTAACATGGTGGTCATTGAACCTGTAGAATATTGATGTTGTTTCACGGGAGTAGTATGCATAACATGGCTCCTTTGATCTTTAATTTCGATAGTTAAATAATAATCAATCGCAATAATAAATAAAAATTGAATTTTTAAATGTTCATGTTCGGTTTTTATCATCAATACAAGCCCATCAAGTTCAGTATAAAATAGGTCGAAATTGCAATTTAAACAAAAATGATATTTTTATGGCTCAAACGAAATCAGCGACTTCAAAGAACTTAACTCCAGTAGAAAAAGTTTTTTTATATAGTAAAAAATTGGCCACAGGTCTGGGAGTGATTGGTGAAGGCTTTTATTTGGTCTATCGTCATCGACTCTATAAAAATCCAAATAATCCAATGAATACCCGTTATGTGCAGTACTTTTGTCGTCAATTGTGCAAAGTTTTTAATATTGAGGTTGAAGTACACGGCACAATTCCACGGAATCCATCATTGTGGGTGAGTAACCATATTTCTTGGCTGGATGTTGCAGTATTAGGTTCTGGTGCGAGAGTCTTCTTTTTGGCGAAAGCTGAAATTGAAAAATGGCCAGTACTCGGACAACTCGCGAAGGGCGGTGGCACCTTATTTATTAAACGTGGTTCAGGAGATTCGATTCGGATTCGTGAACAAATCGCAGATTTTTTACGAAAAGACATTCCCGTTTTATTCTTTCCAGAAGCCACAACGACAGATGGAAAAAGTATTAAACGAGTGCATGGCCGTATTTTGGGAGCCGCAATAGAAGCACAGCGTCCAGTACAAGTCTGTTTGATTTGTTATGTGAATCAACAAGGTGAGTTAGATACGGTGGCACCATTTATTGGCGAAATGACTTTTGCAGAACATGTACAACAAGTTTTGGAAATGCCGAAAGTCACCGCACATTTATTAACTTTGCCTGAAATTGAGGTACAAGGTCATACGGTGAGCAGTTTAACCGCCGAAGTTCAGCAAAAAATGGAACAAGGTTTAAAAGAGCTACATGCGAAAGTGTTAAATCATTGATCAAGTAATGCAAGCTTGGAGGATTTATAAGCGATTTAACATCACATAAATCCTTCAATCGGAAGCCATGACAACATTTTGACGCCTGCACGTTGCCACCATTTCATACGAGGTTCTTTTTTATAAATTTTAGTGCTATTCGGCATTTGGCGATACCAATTGATATTATGATTGGCATCCAGCACCAGTTTATACGCATAATGAGTCAATTGTTGATCCATGGTTTGGTGAATACTTTTCGCTAAACTCGGACTATTTAAAATGACGCCGATTTCGGTATTTAAATAGGCTGAACGTGGATCGAAATTAAAAGAACCGATAAACACTTGTTTTTGATCGAGTGTCATCATTTTGGCATGTAGGCTTGAATTGCTCAGACCTTTTAGACTAATTTTAGCTTCTTTGGCTAATTCGCGAGTATCTTTATTCAACTCCTCTTCATCCAGCGTGGGCAAAAACTCATAAAGCTGGACGCCATTTTCCAGTAATTCCTTACGATATTTACCATAAAAGGCATGTACGATCGAGACGTCATTGGCTTTAAAAGAATTGGTTAATACCCGAACCTGTACGCCATTTTGTGCCAATTCACTTAAATGTTTGGCGCCCTGTTTTTCAGGTACGAAATAGGCAGAAACTAAATCAACATTTTCTTCTGGTTTTTGCAGATTCTTAATCAGTTGAAAGTTTAAATGCTGTTCCTTTTTGGCTTTACCACGAATTTTATCAGGTGAGTCTTTAACCACTTTCGCCTGAACCCAATCAAACTGGATATTACTATTAAACCATTGGTCAAAGGCATGTGATCGTGCAGCCAAGTTCAGATAGTTTTGTACATTTGCCAGTTCGTAATGTTCATCAAGCTGACGTTTTAGTTCCGGATAGCGTAAATAATGCGTTTTAGCATTGACGATATTAATCACAGAGTAGGCATATTTATCATTCCAGTAATCATCAAAAGAATGAACAATATCATCTACAGCCGAGCCAACCAACATGACATCGACATCGGAAAATTGATAATTATCACTGCTGTTATAGTATTGATTGGTCATGTTGCGGCCCCCAATCAGCGCAATCTGATCATCAGCAATAAAGCTTTTATTATGCATGCGCCGATTAATGCGCTTTAAGTCGAGTACCATATCGATGGCACGAAACTTACGGAAGCGATAGGGGTTAAACAGTTTGACTTCTATATTCTGATGCTGTGACAATGCCAGTAAAACCGCTTCCATTTGTTTGGCATTGTTATCATCTATCAATAAACGTACTTTGACGCCACGATCCGCAGCCCGAATAATGGCATGTAAGGCTAAAGCGCCAACACGGTCGTTGTCCCAGATATAGTATTGTAGATCCAGACTTTTTTCGGCTTTATCTATCAACTTTAGACGTGCAGTAAGCGCTTCAAGTGGATCATAAAGCAGGTGATAACCTGTCAGCCCTGGATTTTGCTGGCGTAGAGGTTCTACGACTTTGGCAAGCGTGGTGTGTGAGGTATCGACTTGGCTTGCTAACTGAATGACCTCATGACCAGGTTTGGGCAGCGTATTGCATCCGCTTAAACTCAATACCAGCATACAACTGACGCCAAGCAAAAAGTGCCTACTTATTTGCTTTTTTGCAGTAAAATTAGGGTATTGTGTAGCTAAGCGGAATGTTTTTGCCATAGTGTATGCATCAATAATGTGGCCTAGAGTATAATTCTTGATTAGCCAAAGATAAATAACTGAAACAAAATCACTCATCCTGATGAGTCTTTCAGTGTTTAAGATGCTATTTAAGATCATTTGAGAATAGCTATGTGGGATTTTAATTCGATTATTTTTTATTTCTATCTGATTTTTGTTGTTCTCGCAATCTGGGCTGTTTCTCAGGCTTGGCGCAGTCAAGCTTGTACCGAAACCATTCACCCATTTAAGGCCTTTGTACATTTATTGGTTTTTTATTTATCTTACTTACTGTTTCCCTTAATTGTTTTTAGTGTTTATGCGGGATGGTCAGGTTATTTTTCATTACATCAAAGCATTTTCATTTTTCTGTTGAGCTTATTTCTGACTTATGCACGTTTTATCGAGCCGCATTTGGTGCATGTGCGTCAGCATCAGTATCGTTTAAACCCCGATCAACCGTTTACAAAATCGGTTAAAGTGGCTTTGATTGCCGATTTACATGTGGGTTTATATTCGGGTCATGAGCGTCAATTACGCATTATTGTCGAAAAATTGAATCAGGCACAGCCTGATATTGTGGTGGTGGCAGGGGACTGGACTTATGAACCTGAACATAAATTGGCTGAAGAATTACAGGTATTACGCCAGATACAAGCGCCCGTGTACTCTGTACCCGGTAATCATGATGAACAATATCCCGGCCCGCCGATTCAGGAATTGCTCAAACATGCCTTGGATGTAAATGAGGTGATCGATATCGAAGGGCAAATTGTGGAGTTTGATGAATTTCGTCTGATTGGTATTGGCGACTTATGGGCAGGTAAAACGGATATGCGTTTTATGCCTGAATTACCGCAGGATAAACCGTGGCTGATTTTATCGCACAATCCTGATACGGTGGATATGGTGCCTGAGCTTCCTTTACGCCCTTTAATGCTTTCGGGACACACGCATGGCGGGCAAGTTGAGCTGCCGTGGTTGACCAATTACATCATGAAAAAAGTGTCGATTTTGGGACATAAAAAAGGCTTTTATGAGCATGAACATGCCGATGTTTTTGTCACCGTAGGTACAGGCATGGTCGGTGTGCCTTTTCGATTTCGTGTGCCACCCACGATTGATATTATTGAGTTGATTTAAGAAATTTTTCTTCAATGCGTTAAATTAAAAAAAACCAGCAAGTGCTGGTTTTTTCATCAAATTGGTTTAAATCTGATTATTCACATCTTCGTTTTTAGTTTCACGGATGAGCAAAAACGCAATCAATGATAAAATAGACGCTGCTGTTAAATAATAACCGACTGCCTGTAAACCATAAGTTTCAGCTAACTTGGTGGCAATCAAGGGTGCAAAAGATGCGCCTAGAATACCTGCAAGGTTAAAAGTCAAAGCTGAGCCTGTATAACGGACTGAGGTTGGGAATAACTCTGAAAGTACGGTTCCAATTGGACCATAAGTGAGTCCCATAATCGACAAGCCAATGCATAGGAACAAAAATACGACTAGGGTATTGCCTGATGCAAGCAGATCAGAAAAGAACAAACCAAAGATAGCAGCAGCGATACAAACCCCAATCGATGTGGCTTTACGACCAAATTTTTCAGCAAAAATTGCAGAAAGTGGAATAAAAGCAGCAAAACACAAGGTTGCAAATAATTGCATTTCTAGAAACTGTCCACGTGCATAACCAAGATGAGTGGTTCCCCAGTTCAAGGCAAATACAGTGGTTAAGTAGAAAACAACAAAGGTACATACCGCACCAATCGTTCCCAGTACCAGTTGTTTGGTATGCTTGGTGACGACTTCGGTAAATGGTATATTCACTTCTTTTTGCTTATCCAACACTTTTTGGAAAGCAGGGGTTTCGTGTAGTTTTAAACGAATATATAAACCCACCAGTACCAAGATTGCACTGGCAATAAATGGAATACGCCATCCCCACTGCATAAACGCTTCATCTGGCATTAATGCGCCAAGCGTTAGAAATGAACCCGCCGCTAAAATAAAACCAATCGGCGCGCCAAGTTGCGGGAACATACCATACCATGCACGTTTACCTTCTGGCGCATTTTCAGTTGCGAGGAGTACAGCACCGCTCCATTCACCACCTAAACCTAAGCCCTGACCCAAACGGCAAAGCGCAAGCAATAATGGCGCAACAATACCAATTTGAGCATACGTAGGTAATAACCCAATACAGACGGTCGAGATTCCCATCGTGAGCAAGGCAGCAACCAATGTGGCTTTACGACCAATACGATCCCCTAAATGTCCAAAGAGTGCAGCACCAATCGGGCGAGCAATAAAGGCAATCGCAAAAGTGGCTAGGGACTGTAACATCGCAGCACTGCCACTGCTTGCAGGGAAAAACAAATGCGGAAAAATCAGGACTGCCGCTGTGGCATAAATATAAAAGTCAAAAAACTCGATCGTTGTTCCAACGAGACTCGCAGTTAAGACACGGAATTTTGAGTTACTGGCAACAGCAGGTGCTGTGGTTGCAGAGGTAGAGGATGACGCCATAAAGGAACCTTACACTTCGTAAAAATAAAAAAATTTGTTTTTAAAAGCGTAATCTTTTTAAAAAAGGCGTAATTTCTTAAAAAAATAACGAGTAGTAGATTTCTTTCATAACTATATAACTATTTAGTTAGACGCTCTTTATTTTTCTCCCTCAAGGAGAATAAAAAAGGACTGATGAAAGAAATCGAATCTAAATATTCAATACCAATCAGGGTCGCTGAACATAGTATTCAAAATAGACTAGATGACGTACCAATAGATCGCAAGGAATTGTAATCCCGCGCCCATCAATACAAAAACATGCCAGATTGCATGGGTATATCTTACCTTTTTTAGCGCATAAAACAATGCTCCGATCGTATAAGCTAACCCGCCAGTCACTAAAAAAATCAGTGCGTCTTTACTCAAATATCTTTGCATATCATCAATAAGTAACACAGCTGTCCAACCCATCAGCAAATAGGCAATCAGGGAAATTTTTTGAAAACGATGAATGAAAATTAATTTGAAAAGTGTCCCAATGAAGGCGATCACCCAGAGTGCAATCAGGAGATAGTGTGCTTTGGCCGTTGGAATAGCAATACTTAAAAAAGGGGTGTATGTCCCTGCGATGAGATAATAAATCGCAGTATGATCCAGTTTTTTATACCAATGTCGTTTTTCTTTGGTTTTGGCAAAATGATACAGCGCAGAACTACTAAACACTAAAATTAGGCTGAAACAATACGCCCATAAGCCCACC
This sequence comes from Acinetobacter ursingii DSM 16037 = CIP 107286, assembly GCF_000368825.1. GTDB lineage: Bacteria > Pseudomonadota > Gammaproteobacteria > Pseudomonadales > Moraxellaceae > Acinetobacter > Acinetobacter ursingii. The sequence continues at coordinate 22,617 of NZ_KB849719.1, forward strand.
AATTGACCTGTACTGAGATCATGTGCCTTGATCAATAAAAAAAACGAAGCCATAATTGCCAGTACAGCACCAGCAGCATGGCTCCATGCATTGAGCTGTTCTTCCAGAGGATCATAATCAAGTACAGGAAACTGAGACATTTTTAGATCATTTTATTAAAAGTACAAGTGTATAGTAATTCAATTTTGTTTTTAAAGTAAGACGTTTTAAACTAGAGCGGCAAATAAATAAGGTTTTTACTATGTCCGCTTTGGCAACCCATTCTCCTCAAGAGCAGCAGTTCCTTGAATTGATACAACAAACGATTCAAAGTCAGCAGTTTGAACGACTGATTATGAGTCAATATCAAGGTACAGAGACAGAGCTTGAGAAAATTACCTTCCGAATGGTTGAGTTACAGCAAAAAACGAAATTAAGTGCGCTATATCATTATAAAACTAAAGACGTGACAAAAAATTATGAGTTAAAAGAATCACTTGATGTGATTGAGAAACTTGTACATTTATGCAAGCAAGCCAATTTGTTTGCGCACAATGTTGAAGCTCAATTGAAAAAAAATAAGAAAAAAGCATTGCTGAATATTCAACAACACACGAAACCGAGTCTGGAGAATTCGAAACCGACTCAGCAACATAATCGTGAAAAAGAGCGATATGTTGATCAGGCCAGTCCATTTTTACAGTATTTAGGAATTACAGAGGCCAATGGAAAAATTATTCCTGCGATGGCGCGTAAATGGAAACAAATTAATAAATTTATTGAAATTTTTTCACATGCTTACGAGCAAATTGATATAAAAAAAGATCAGATTAATATTGTCGATTTTGGTTCAGGCAAGGGCTATCTGACCTTTGCTTTATACGATTATTTGCAGCAGCAAACAGCGACTCAGCCTGTCGTTACAGGCGTTGAATTGCGCTCTAATCTGGTCGAGTTTTGTGAGGATATTGCTAAACGGTCAGGTTTTCATCATCTTGATTTTTTTGAAGGGGATGTCAGAACTTATCAGACCGAGCAGCTTGATGTCATGATTGCTTTACATGCCTGTGATATTGCAACAGATTTTGCGATTCATACCGGCATTCGTTTAAATGCTTCGATGATCATGTGCGCGCCGTGTTGTCATAAAGAATTAAGACCACAGTTGCACAGTCCATCAGTGTTAAAACCGATGTTACAGTTTGGTATTCATGCAGGTCAACAAGCTGAAATGCTGACCGATACTTTACGTGCTTTATTGCTCAAAGCCTATGGATATGACGTAAAAGTGTTTGAGTTTGTATCTTTAGAGCATACCAGTAAAAATAAAATGATTCTGGCGACTAAGCGTAAAGAGATTGACCAACCAGATGTTCAGGTTTTGCAGCAGATTCAGGCATTAAAACAGATGTATGGCATTGAAAAACAGACATTGGAATTGCTCTTAAATGACCAGATCGCAATTGAGAATGTTGGGTGTAAATGTTAAATGATGGATAAAACTACGCTGGATCTGCAACTTGATATTCAAATAGGTGATTGGAATAGCTTGCAACCCGATGCCAAACTGATTCGGAGCTCGGTGTTTGTTGAAGAACAACACATTCCCGAGGCGGAAGAATGGGACGCTCATGATGCAATCTCGCAGCATTTCGTCGTGTATCATGATGCTCAAGCGATTGCGACAGCACGATTACTGCAAAATCGGAGTATTGGGCGAGTGGCCGTTCTAAAGCCTTATCGGGGCTTTAATATTGGATATAAGCTGATGCAAGCCATCATTGTTCATGCGCAAAAACAAAATTTGCCTGATTTAAAACTCTCTGCACAGGTATATGCAACGGGTTTTTATGAGCGTTTAGGTTTTTGTCAACGCGGTGATATTTATGATGATTGTGGTATTCCTCATATTGAAATGTTTTTATCTTTAGATGATTAACCCTTAATATTCAGGTTTTGGTAGCATTTCGTGCAAAAATAAGATTTGATATGAATCTAAAAATCAGTCGTTTTCAATTACTATGAGAACTGTGGTTGAGGTGTTAAAAAGACTTCTTTCATCATTGCTTAAACCCTGTTTGTTTTTCTCCCATAGGGAGAAATAAAGGGAATTTACGAAAGAAGTCTAAAGTTTAAATGTTTTCGAATAGGCAGTAGGCTTGTCGCCAAAAGACTACGGTATTTACAGCAGCGTAAATCCAAAGATAAAGAAATACTTCAAAATACAAACTGAATTGAGAAAAAAATGAATCAAAACCAGAATATTATTCCTGTGTTACGCATTTTTGATGTGGAAAAGGCCAAAGCTTTTTATCTTGATTTTTTGGGTTTCCAACTAGATTGGACGCATCAATTTGAGGAGAACTTTCCGCTTTATATGCAAATTTCTAAAGATCAATATTGCTTACATTTAACTGAACATTATGGTGATTGTAGTCCAGGTGCATTGGTACGGTTGCACTTAGTGGAATTAGAACAATTTGCTCAACAACTCTTAGATCAAAATGCCCGATTTGCCAAACCCCAGCTTGAAACCATGCCGTGGGGAAATTTAGAATTATCGATTCGTGATCCCTTTTCAAATCGTTTAGTGTTTTGGAAAGATCAGGCAGAAACCTGATCTTTTAACTGTTTAGGGCAGGGTTTTCCATTGCTCAATCGCCGCAAATCCTGTTTCCAGACCGACTTGATAGGTATATTGCAACTTGTTGCGATCTTTACAAAGACGATTTGCCAATCCTTTTTTATCGGGAACGCAAACTTCAAGAATGTGTTGTGGTTGCTGAGTTGAAAGGGGCTGACGCAGAAAATCGACAGAATCATTATAACGATGGCAGCGTTGTTTTAGACTTAATGCAAAGCCTTGATGATTCCTGACGATATATTTTGCTAAAAATTGATCGCCTTTACTACTGGCTTTAAAATAATGCTGCGGACGTGTGCGAATCACCATCAGCTTGCTCACATCTGCTTGTTGCGCTGCCCACTGTACAGGCAACGCATCTGCGACACCACCGTCAAAATAAGGCTCACCCATAATGTCGACAGGTTGACGAGTTAATACAGGAATCGTGCTCGATGCGCGTAAAGCATCCAATAGATTATCTCGCCCTGCTCGTAAATACTCAGCCCGACCACTTTGTGCGTGAGTCAGTACCATATAAAAATCAGGATTTTGTGCAAATAGTGCTTGTTGATCAAGCGGATGTTCTGCTTCGCCAACTTGCCACATCCATTCTAAATCAAGTAAATCACCGCCTTTCAAGAAACGTTTATAACTGATAAATTCTGGACGTAAAGAATGATCAATATAAAAATTAAGTGTACGACCTTTTTGACCTGCCAGATAATTGGCAAGATTGGTGGAACCCGAAGACACACCGACATACAGATCAAACGGATTAAATTGTTGTTCTAAAAAGGCATCGAGTACGCCCGCAGTAAAAGCACCGCGCATACCACCGCCTTCAACGATAAGTGCCTGACGTTGTATTGCTGACATGATATTTTCCAGTGTTAATGTTGCGAATGTGCATCCGTAGGCGTGGACTGTTGAGTTGGCGCTTCATCATTTTGCTGATTTTCAGATGCGGGTTGCGATGTCGTTTTGAGTTGGTAATGACCTTTTTTCGCTTCCTGATTGGGCATATAGTCAGGTTCGCTGGACATGGCCAAGTATAAAAAAGTGAAAAATATAGTGGTAATCGCCGCCACAATGATAATAAATTTCCAGCCTAAAGCCGTTGATTCAGCATCATTGCCAGAAGATGATTTACTCATAAATGAGTCCAACCGTCAAAATAAACAAAGAAAAATAAGTGGTTGTTATAGCATAAAATTGAAAAAAAGAGAGAATTTAAATATAAAGTCTATTCAATACAATGATATAAAAACGCACACCAGATTTAAATTTGGTGTGCGTTGTGATGAGTATGTATATGTTTAGCGAATGATGTCACTCTTTTGTGCTTGGTCTCTCAATAATTGCGGAGGAGTGAAGCGTTCTCCATATTTTGCAGTGAGTTGTTCGGCACGTTGTAGTGACTTTTCAACTCCGTTTTGATTGAGGAATTGAATCGCGCCACCTGTCCACGGGGCAAAACCAATGCCAAAAATTGAACCGACATTGGCATCAACAACAGATTCTAAGACGCCTTCTTCATAACAACGCAAAGTATCCAATGCTTGAACAAATAGGAAGCGATCAATCATCTCCTGTTCCGAAACATCATTCTCTTTTGTCCAGCGGCTGAGTCCATCCCATAAATGTTTTTTTCCATTTTCAGGATATTCATAAAAACCTGCACCTGCCGCTTTACCTTTACGATTGAGTTCATGAATCATGGTATGAACCACTTCATCCACAGGGGTTTTTGGCAGATATTTACTTTCTGCTTGTAATGCTTTGCGTGTTTCACTGGCAACATGTTCAGACAAGGTCAAAGAGACTTCATCTTGAATCGCCAATGGGCCAACGGGCATACCTGCTTTCAATGCCGCCATTTCAATTTTGGCTGGATGCACACCTTCAGCAAGTAAACGCATACCTTCCTGAACGAATGTACCAAATACACGACTGGTAAAGAAGCCGCGACTATCATTCACTACGATTGGCGTCTTGGCAATTTGCTGCACAAAGTCGTAAGCTTTAGCCAGTGTTTCAGCAGAGGTCTGTTTACCTTTGATAATTTCAACCAACTGCATTTTATCCACTGGACTAAAGAAATGCAGTCCAATGAACTTTTGCGCATCTTTACTCGCCGTCGCCAAACCTGTGATTGGCAGCGTAGAAGTATTCGATGCAAAGATGCCACCTTCAGCCAAATATTGTTCAGCTTCTTGTGTCACTTTGGCTTTTAACTCTTGGTTCTCGAATACAGCCTCAATGATCAAATCACAGCCTTGCAGATCTGCTGCATTTGCCGTTGCAGTAATCAGTGCTAAAACCTGATCTCGTTTTTCTGCCGTCATACGCCCTTGAGAAACGCGTTTATCCAGTAGTTTTTGCGAATATGCTTTGCCTTTCTCCGCATTTTCAACGGAGACATCTTTCAAAACTACAGGAATGCCTTTGATTGCAGTTGAGTAGGCAATGCCTGCACCCATCATGCCTGCACCTAAGACACCGACTTTGGTCGCTTGCCATTTGGCAACATCAGCAGGGCGGCTTGCACCAGATTTGATTGCATTTAAGCCATGCCAGAAGGTACCGATCATATTTTTAGAAATCTGACCGATTGTCAGTTGAGTAAAGTAACGTGATTCGATACGTAACGCAGTATCAACATCAACCTGTGCACCTTCTACTGCTGCCGCCATGATCGCTTCAGGTGCAGGGTAACAGCCTTTGGTTTTATCACGTAACATCGCAGGGGCAATTGCAAGCACTTGTGCCACCGCAGGCGTTTTTGGATCACCGCCCGGAATCTTGTAGCCTTTGACATCAAAGGGCTGTTGTGACTTGGGATTAGCTTTGACCCAAGCAATTGCCTTATCTAACAGTTCTTGTTCATTCTCAGCGGTATCATGAACCAAACCCAGCGATTTTGCTTTATCAACACCAAACTGTTTACCTTCCATCAAGAATGGAAACGCATTTTGTAAGCCAAGAAAGCGAACCATACGTACAATACCACCACCACCTGGCAGCAAGCCTAAGGTCACTTCAGGCAAACCAAATTTGGTTTTCGGGTCATTAATAGCAATACGATAATGACAACCTAAGGCAATTTCCCAACCGCCACCAAGCGCCGTTCCATTTAATGCTGCGACGACAGGCACACCTAGAGTTTCAATGCTGCGTAAGTCACCTTTGAGCTCTTCAATCATTTTGAAGAATTCAGTAGCATGTTCAGGTTGCACTTGAATAAGTTCATCCAAGTCACCGCCTGCAAAGAAGGTTTTTTTGGCAGAACGGAAAATAATACCTTTCAAATCTGTTTCAGCTTTGAGCTTTTCACTGACTTCATTGAGTGAATCACGGAATTCTGCATTCATGGTGTTGGCAGATTGACCCGATGAATCAAGGGTAAGAATTACAATATTGTCAGCGTTTTTTTCGTATTTAATCGCGCTCATGTTGTTCTCCTCACACCAACTCAATAATGGTGGCAATGCCCATGCCACCGCCAACGCATAGTGTGGCTAAGCCACGTTTTTTCCCTTGACGCTCTAACTCGTCCAGCAAGGTTCCTAAAATCATTGCGCCTGTTGCACCCAAGGGATGCCCCATTGCAATTGCACCGCCATTGACGTTGACTTTTTCGGCTGGAACCTTGAGTTCATTGATAAAACGCATCACTACGGCAGCAAAGGCTTCATTCACTTCAAACAGATCAATATCATCAATGGTTAAGCCCGCTTTGGCTAAGGCTTTACGTGCTGCAGGGGCAGGGCCTGTCAGCATAATGGTTGGGTCTGTACCGACCAATGCGGTTGCCAATACTTTGGCACGTGGTTTTAAGCCTTGTTCTTTAACGGCTTTTTCAGAAGCCAATAACACGACCGCAGCCCCATCAACGATACCTGATGAGTTGCCTGCATGATGGACATGGTTGATTTTTTGTGCTTCTGGATACTTTTGTAGGGCAACGGCATCGAAGCCCATTTGTCCCATCATTTCAAAGCTGGCATTTAATTTTGCCAAGCCTTCAACGGTGGTGTTTCCTCGAATGAATTCATCTTTTTCTAAGATCAATACGCCTGAATGATCTTTAACAGGCACGACAGATTTATCGAAATAACCTTTAGCCTGTGCCGCTGCCGCTTTTTGTTGTGAGCCGACGGCAAAAGCATCAACATCTTCACGGCTATAACCATCTAAGGTTGCAATCAAGTCTGCGCCAACACCTTGTGGCACAAAAGAAGATTTTAAGTTGGTTTCAGGATCAAGTGCCCACGGGCCGCCATCAGAACCCATCGGGATACGTGACATGGATTCCACACCACCAGCAACCACCACATCTTCCCAACCCGAGCGGACTTTTTGTGCTGCCAAATTGACTGCTTCCAAACCAGATGCACAGAAACGGTTGATTTGCACACCAGCAACATCATCATTCCAGCCAGCTGCAATGGCAGCAGTTTTAGCAATATCACCGCCTTGGTCTGCAATCGGGGTAACACAACCTAAAACGATATCATCAACTTTTGAGGTATCAAATTGATGACGCTGTTGTAGCTCATGAAGCAAGGTCGTGACCAAAGTAATGGGTTTGACTTCGTAGAGTGAGCCATCTTTTTTTCCTTTCCCGCGTGGCGTGCGGATGGCATCGATGATATAAGCCTCGCTCATCATTCTTCCTTTTATAACCTTAAATATTTTTATGCTTTTGAGTGTAATGGATTTTAGACCCAACACAATGACGATAAGGTCATCTGGTGGATGATGATTTTTGCCAATGCTTTGTCTGATATAGAAACTTGATCAAGCATCGCTTGATGAGTAAACTATGCAGCCATAAAAAACAATCTATTTATATGAAATTTATTAATATTATTGGCACAACAGGTTCAGGGAAAAGCACACTCGCCAAACAACTTTCTAAGCAATTAAATCTTGTTTATATCGAATTGGATGATTTACTTTGGTTGGATGACTGGCAGGAATCTTCAAATGAGGCTTTGTTTTTAAAGCTGAAAATAGCAACCGAGAATGCTGATACAGGATGGGTATTAGATGGCCTTTATACACGCACCATTCCAATGATTATGCAACAAGCAGATATGGTAATTTGGCTGGATTATCCATTTGGGGTGAATCTGTATCGTCTTACTCGACGAACATTAAAAGGTTTAGTGAATCAAAAACCATTGTGGAAACATTCAAATAATCGGGAAAATTTAAAATTGATTCTGTCTAAACAATCAATTTTTGTTTGGTTAATCAAATCCTATCCTAAAAATCGAAAAAAATATTTAAACTTAATGAAAAACCCTGATTATCAACATATCCAATTTATTCGACTCACTTCGCCTCAGCAGACAAAAGAATTCTTAAATCGGCTAGGGGTAATGTAATGACTAGTATTAAAGCAAAAGCCCTGTGTATTTTCCGATATGAGAATAAATCTTTGCTTTCTTTTGGGTATGATCCCAGCAAAAATGAGCATTATCTAAGACCGATAGGCGGTGGTATTGAATTTGGAGAAACCTCCTTACAAGCAATAGAAAGAGAAGTGCTTGAAGAAATTAATCAACAAATTACCCATTCAAAACTTATAGGCGTATTGGAAAATTTATTTAGTTTTGATGGTCAGCAAGGGCACGAAGTTGTTTTTGTGTATGAAGCAGAATTTGTTGATCCCACATTATATAGCCAGACTAAAATAAACGGCTATGAATCCGATGGTTCAACTTATATTGCGCAATGGATGACGTTACAGCAGCTTGTTTCAGAACAATATCCTGTCTATCCAAAAGGAATAGAGCAGTGGCTTTTCGCTAATAGACAGCCTAATCTTTAGACTGTCTATCTACAAACTACAAAGCTAAACCTTAATGATAACCGTGTAATTGACGATATAAACCTGGCGTAACCCCAGTCCATTTTTTAAAGGCACGGTGGAAGGTGCTGGTTTCACTAAATCCAACCTGTTGCGCAACATCTTCAAGGGTCAAATCTGGATTTAGCAACAAGTGAATGGCGGCATCTCGACGCAAAGCATCTTTGACACCTTGATAACTTTTACCTTCCGCAGCCAGACGGCGGCGCAGTGTTTGCGGAGAAAGATAAAGCATAGATGCCACATCATTGAGCGTTGGCATTTCTTCACCAATCTGACTTTTAAGGACATCACGGATGCGTGAAGTCAGAGAATTGGTATTTTTAAATTTGACCAAAAGCTGTGCAGGTGCAGCTTTTAAAAATTCTTCTAGTGTTTTCTCATTTTGGCGAATCGGTAAATCCAGATAATCTGCCGCAAACGTAATTTCGGTGCGTGGCATGTCAAATTGCATCACAGGGGCAAAAAATAATGCATCGTATTCATCAGCATGTGCAGGACGAGGATAACCAAAATGAACCCGTTCAAGTGGCAAACGACGTTCAATCAACCACGAAGCCAAACCATGCCAGATCATCAGCATACTTTCGGTAATAAAATGATCAGGATCCAGACTTTTAGGAATCATCGGTACCAGACGCGCTTCATGTTTATCGCGCTCTAAAGTGACCGACCACTCGTCACCAAAAAGTTTATAAAATTGAGAAGATAAATCGAGCGCTTCACCTAATGTCTTTGCATGAATAATCAACTGACACATAATGGCAAAAGTGCCTAAACGGCGGGGTTGAACATCAAAGCCAACATGCTCATCCTGAGTGACCATCCAGAGCATTTTGATAAAACGAGTGTACTGTTCTGGCGAAATACGCGCTTTGGGTTGACGTAATAATTCTGCTTCAATCCCAACATGCGAAAGCAGGGTTTCGACATCCATGCCTAGGCGTTTAACACCAGTCAAAGCCGCATTCACGAAATGGATACTAATGGTATCGCGACTCATGTTAAATCCTTCAGTCTCTTTTATGTTCACTTTTGATTGACCTAAATGACTCTAAAAAATGTTCAATTGGCGATTTACAACAACAGCAAATCACTTTTTACATGTTAAATTGCCGAAATGATCAAGGTAAATGGCTGAACATGACATTGTTTTGATTCTTTTATATCCCTAAGATGACTAAAAAGACAATAGTTTTAGGATGAAAATAACCATGACAACGGCATTAAACGGACTGAAAATACTGGATTTTTCAACATTGTTACCGGGGCCTTTTGCCACGATGTATCTGGCGGATATGGGGGCAGAAGTGATTCATATTGAGTCACCAAGTCGGCCTGATCTGGTTCGAATTATGCCGCCTTATGCCAATGGTCAAGCCACATCGCATAGCTATCTCAACCGTAACAAACAATCGATTGCACTCGATTTAAAAGATCCTGCCAGTATTGATTTGATTAAATCGAAAATTTCAGAATTTGATATTGTAGTTGAACAATTTCGTCCTGATGTCATGCAACGACTTGGGCTGGACTACGCCACATTGTCGGCGATCAACCCTCGCCTGATTTATTGTTCCATCACGGGGTATGGGCAAACAGGTAGTTATAAAGATCGGGCAGGGCATGACATTAATTATTTAGCCTTGTCTGGCATTATGGGACATAGTGGGCGGGTACAGAGCGGGCCACCGCCTTTGGGCATTCAGATTGCCGATGTGGCAGGCGGTTCGTTACATGCGGTGATTGGTATTTTGGCGGCTGTGGTGGAGCGGAGTCAAAGTGGACAAGGGCAATATATTGATATTTCCATGGCCGATTGTGTGGCGGGTCTTAATAGTATGGCAGCTTCGGCAAGTCTGGCAGCAGATGTTGTGCAGCAACCTGAGCAGGCGATATTAAATGGCGGTAGTTTTTATGACTATTATCTAACCAAAGATGGGCGCTATATCTCAGTAGGTAGTCTTGAGCCACAATTTATGACAGGACTTGCAGCGGCACTGGATTTACCCATTTTATTAGAAAAAGGGGCATCATTTCATCCAGAAGATCGACAATTGGTTAAACAGGCATTGGCAGATCAATTTAAAACTCAGGATTATGCGCATTGGCATCATGTATTTGCTGGGCTAGATGTCTGTGTTGAACCTGTTTTAAGTTTAGAAGAAGCATTGCATACCCCTCTTGCTGTTGAGCGAGGTTGGGTGGTCGATGTGCCGTTATCTGAACAAACTGATCAAACCGAACCTCAGTTGGCTTGCCCGATTAAATTTTCAAGATCACAACCACGCTATGATTTTATTGGGCAGGGCTTAGGGGATGGGAAATGGTGACAAATTAAACGAATAGCTGCAATAAAAGTGATTTTAATCAAACAATTAACATTTTGAATAAATTGTTATGCTTTGAATTGTCGTAATCTTTATCGCATAAATATATAAAAAGGTTACGTAAACATGACAATTAATTCATCTTTAGTTGTTTCTTGTTTATCTGTCTTAACATTAAGTATTTTCCAAACCTCGCATGCTGCATCCGCATTTGATTCATCAAGTCCGTGGATGTTTGGTGATTGGAATGGAAAACGTACTGAGTTACAGCAACAAGGATATGACTTTAGTTTTGGTTATACGGGCGAATTGGCAAATGTTCTGGATTCAAAAAAAACTTCGAATCATGGTACAGAATATGCAGATCAATTCTCATTGGGTGCGCATCTTGATCTCAGCAAAATCGCAGGTTGGGAGGATACTGAAGCACAAATCACCATAACTGAACGTAATGGACATTCACTGTCTCAAACTTCACCTGCGCTAGATGGACATTTAAGTTCAACACAGGAAATCTGGGGACGTGGACAAACTTGGCGTTTAACCGACCTCTGGATTAAAAAGAAATTTTTCGATCAGGCGCTGGATATTAAAGTCGGTCGTTTTGGTGAGGGCGAAGACTTTAATAGTTTCGACTGCGATTTTCAAAACCTTGCTTTATGTGGTTCGCAAGTGGGTAACTGGGTCGGCGATCAATGGTATAACTGGCCAGTAAGTCAGTGGGCATTACGCGTTAAATACAATTGGCAGCCCGATTTATATACTCAAATTGGGGTATATGAATACAACCCAGAAAATTTGGAGCGCGGTAAAGGTTTTAACCTGAGTACCGACGGTTCACATGGCGCGATTATTCCTGCTGAGGTGGTTTGGTCACCTAAATTGGGTACACAAGCACTCAATGGCGAATACCGTCTGGGCTATTATTACAGTACTGCGGATGCCGCAGAAATTAATCATCCACAACAAACGTCACATAAACAGGGTGGCTGGTTGGTTGCCAAACAACAGCTTACTCGAGTGAATGATCAATCAGATCGCGGTCTGAGTGGATTTATTAACCTCACGCTGCATGATTCGGATACCAATACGGTTAAAAATATGCAAAATATCGGCCTCGTTTATAAAGGGCCATTTGAGCAACGTCCACAAGATGATGTCGCGATTGGTTTTGCGCGTATTGAGGTGAACGGTGATTTAGATACCGATCAGGATGAAGAATATAATACTGAGCTTTATTACGGTATTCATGCCAATAATTGGTTAACCATTCGTCCAAATATTCAATACGTACGTCATGTAGGTGCCTATAAAAATGGCGATAACACATGGGTTGGCGGCATTAAATTGCAAACAGCGTTTTAATTTCTATATAAAAAACACAAATGAATAGGGTGGTATTATGACTCAACCATCTTCACACTCAGGGCTCAGAACCTTTACCGTGATTATTGCCATGGTATTTGGGCTGGTCCTGCTCGCTGGAGGTCTCTGGCTTACCTTTTTAGGTGGGTCTTTCTATTATGTAGTAATAGGACTATTGTTTATTGCCTTTGCAATTTTGCTGGGCAAGCGTTCTGTTTCAGCAATCTGGCTCTATGCAGCACTGATGCTGGGTACAACTATCTGGGCGATATGGGAAGTCGGAACAGACTTCTGGGCACTGGCACCACGTTTGGATATTTTAGGATTATTCGGTTTATGGTTGCTGATTCCAGCTATTACCCGCGGTATGGTCAATGTTGCACCCAGCAAGATTGTATTGTCTTCAACACTGGTCATTGCCATTGCGGTAATGGTGTATTCGATTTTTAATGATCCACAGGAAATTAATGGGGTTATTCAAAATCAACAACCTGCAACTGCTCAAAAAGTGGATGGTGTGGCTGAACAAGACTGGCCAGCTTATGGGCGTACCCAAGCAGGTGTTCGTTACTCCCCCCTCAATCAAATTAATGAACAAAATGTCAAAGATTTAAAAGTTGCTTGGACATTCCGTACTGGCGATTTAAAAAGTGGCAATGACTCTGGAGAAACGACCAATCAGGTCACGCCAATCAAAATTGGCAATGACATGTATATGTGTACCACACATCAATGGTTGATTGCTTTAGATCCTGCAACAGGTAAAGAAAAATGGCGCTTTGATCCAAAACTTAAAGCAGATAAAAGCTACCAACATTTAACTTGTCGTGGCGTTTCTTATTTTGATGCAGCAAATACCGATGGTTTTGCGACCAGTTTGCAAAACAAAACATCGAGTTCAACTGAATGTCCACGTAAGATCATTTTACCCGTCAATGACGGACGTTTGGTTGCTGTCAATGCAGACACGGGTAAAGCATGTTCTGACTTCGGTACGAATGGTCAGGTTGATCTTCAAAAAGATATGCCTTATGCCTACCCAGGGGGTTATAACCCAACTTCTCCACCAGTTGTCACAGGAACAACAATTGTGATTGCAGGTTCTGTCACCGATAACTACTCAAGCAAAGAGCCGTCTGGCGTAATTCGTGGTTATGATGTCAATACAGGCAAACTGCTTTGGGTATTTGATACAGGTGCAGAAGATCCAAATGCAATTCCTGCACCGGGTCAGACTTTTGTACATAACTCTCCAAATGCATGGGCACCGCTTGCTTATGATGCCAAAGCAGATGTGGTTTTTGTGCCAACAGGTGTGGGTACGCCTGATATCTGGGGCGGTGATCGTACTGCACTGAAAGAACGTTATGCCAACTCTGTATTGGCCATAAATGCTTCGACTGGGAAATTAATTTGGCATTTCCAAACCACACATCATGATTTGTGGGATATGGACGTACCATCACAACCGACATTGGCTGATGTAAAAGATAAATCAGGTCAAATGGTGCCTGCGGTCTATGTCACCACCAAAACAGGTAATGTCTTTGTACTGGATCGCCGTGATGGTAAGGCGATTGTGCCGATTACTGAACGTCCTGTACCACAAACCGTAAAACGTGGCCCTCAAACCAAAGGCGAACATTATTCGGCTACACAGCCTTTCTCTGATCTAGATTTAGCACCACAAAACAAGCTCACAGATAAAGATATGTGGGGTGGTACCATGTTTGATCAACTGGTCTGCCGTATTCAATTTAAACGCTTAAATTATGATGGTATTTATACACCACCCTCTGAAAATGGTACGTTGGTTTTCCCGGGTAATCTTGGCGTGTTTGAATGGGGCGGTATTTCGGTGAACCCTGACCGTCAGGTTGCGGTCATGAATCCAATTGGCTTGCCATTTGTGAGTCGTCTAATCCCAGAAGATCCAAGCCGTGCAGAAACAGCCAAAGGTGCGGGAACGGAGCAAGGTGTTCAACCAATGTATGGTGTTCCATATGGTGTTGAAATTAGTGCGTTCCTTTCTCCAATTGGTTTGCCGTGTAAGCAACCTGCTTGGGGCTATGTGGCGGGTGTGGATTTAAACACCCATCAAGTCGTATGGAAAAAACGGATTGGAACGATTCGTGACAGCTTGCCAAATCTGTTCCAGTTACCAGCAGTTAAAATTGGTGTACCGGGTCTAGGTGGTTCTATTTCCACAGCAGGAAATGTCATGTTTGTGGGCGCAACTCAGGATAACTATTTACGTGCATTTAATGTGAGTAATGGTAAGAAACTCTGGGAAGCACGTTTGCCAGCAGGCGGACAGGCAACACCCATGACTTATGAGATCAATGGTAAACAATATGTGGTGATTATGGCGGGTGGTCATGGTTCATTTGGCACCAAGATGGGCGACTATCTAGTGGCCTATGCTTTACCTGATGCCAAATAACGATCAACATGGTTAAATAAATGAAAAAGCTCAGATTGAATCTGGGCTTTTTCATTGAAATCAACTCATAAAATGTCTTATCAATAAAATCGTTATTAAATATCCAAAAAAAGCATTTTGTTGATGAATCAAAGCTCGTTATGCTATCCGCCTTTACCATGAATCTACTAGCCATACGCCATGTATTTATATACTGATTTCGATCAACAACTGGTCAATGAACGTGTTGCTCAGTTCCGCGATCAAACAGAACGCTATCTTGCTGGAAAGCTTACTGAAGATGAATACCGTCCATTGCGTCTGCAAAACGGTCTTTATGTACAACGTTACGCGCCAATGCTCCGTATTGCTGTGCCGTATGGCTTAATGAACTCAAAACAATTACGTAAAATTGCCGAGATTTCGACGGAATATGACCGTGGTTACGCGCACGTTTCAACACGTCAGAATATTCAATTGAACTGGCCTGCGCTAGAAGATGTACCTGCTATTCTGGCTGAACTGGCTACTGTACAAATGCATGCCATTCAAACCAGTGGGAACTGTATTCGTAACACCACTACTGACCAATATGCAGGTGTGGTCGCGGGAGAAATTGCTGATCCACGTCCGACTTGTGAATTGATCCGTCAGTGGAGTACTTTCCATCCTGAGTTTGCATTCTTGCCACGTAAATTCAAAATTGCAGTGTCTGCATTGGAAGAAAAAGACCGCGCGGCAACCTCGTTTCATGATATTGGTGTCTATATCGTTAAAAATGATTCAGGCGAAATTGGTTATAAAATCAAAGTTGGTGGTGGTTTAGGTCGTACCCCAGTAATCGGCAGCTTTATTCGTGAATTTTTACCACGTGAAGATCTCATTGCGTATTTGGAAGCGGTATTGCGTGTGTATAACTTGCATGGTCGCCGTGATAATAAATATAAAGCACGCATCAAGATTTTGGTGAAGGCTTTAACTCCAGAAGTGTTTGCTGAAAAAGTTGAAGCAGAATTTGCACATACGCGTGAGCCTCTAAAAATCCAGCCAGAAACCTTGAAAAAACTGGATGAGGTATTCACACCGTTTGACTATCAAAACTTTGAAGATCAGGATTTTACAGCCTTATTTGCTGAGCATCCTAAATTTAAACAATGGTTTAATGTCAATACCAATGCCCATAAGGTTAAAGGTTATCGTATTGTCACCATTAATCTAAAACGTGCTGGGGTTGCGCCGGGTGATATGACCACCGCAGAGATGAATTTGATTGCCGATTTGGCAGACAAATACACCTTTGGTGAACTGCGCACCACACATGAACAAAACATTTCTTTGGCCGATGTGCCACAAAAAGACTTGTTTGAATTGTGGCAAACGCTTGAGCAGAATGACATGGCGCGCGCGCATATTGGTTTCTTGACTGATATTATTTGCTGCCCGGGTGGTGATTTCTGTTCATTGGCAAATGCGAAATCGATTCCAATTTCAGAAGCGATTACCCGCCGTTTTGAAGATTTAGATACCATTTATAATCTGGGTCAACTGGATTTAAATATCTCGGGTTGTATGAATGCCTGCGGTCATCATCACGTGGGGAATATCGGCATTTTGGGTGTCGATAAAAAAGGTGCTGAATTCTATCAAATCACGTTAGGTGGAAACTCAGATCATGATGCTTCAATTGGTGACATTTTAGGGCCATCATTTGCTGCGGATGTTATTCCTGATGTAATCGAAGAAATTTTGAATACCTATCTCGATTTACGTACTGGCGAAGAACGATTTATTGATACGTATCGTCGTGTCGGCATTCAACCATTTAAGGAGCGTGCATATGCTTAATCCAGCCTTACAGGTGCTGCTTAAAGATGGCACGATCGTAGATAATACCTATCAACTGATCGCTGAAGATGGGATTGTTCCTCAAGGTGATGTCGTTGTGACCACAGCGCAACTCGATCAACTGGCGAATATTCAGGGCAAAAAAGCGCTGTATATCACTGTAGATGATTCTCCTGAAACACACGAATTTCCGCTCAATGATTTTGATACCATTTTTATCGAGTTTGCCGGTTTTAATGACGGTCGTGGTTATTCCTTTGCTGCGCTGTTACGCCGTCAAGGTTATCAAGGCGAATTGCGTGCGGTAGGTGACATTTTTAAAGATGTCCTGAATTATTTAAAGCGCTCTGGCTTTGATAGTTTTGTGGTGAAAGAAGGTAAGGATATTCATGAGGCTGCGGCAGGTTTAAATGATTTTAAACATCCGTATCAGGCTTCAACTGCGGTGGTACAAGCGGAATATCAAAC
Organism: Acinetobacter ursingii DSM 16037 = CIP 107286; assembly: GCF_000368825.1. Taxonomy (GTDB): domain Bacteria; phylum Pseudomonadota; class Gammaproteobacteria; order Pseudomonadales; family Moraxellaceae; genus Acinetobacter; species Acinetobacter ursingii. The sequence goes on from NZ_KB849719.1 coordinate 39,530, forward strand.
TGGCGCATAATTAAATCGGTAGGATTTGATGGAAAAGCTAAACTTCGGTTTGGCTTTTTTTGTTTGGGCTATTTTTGAGGTAATAAAAAAACCGTATTCTCAAAAGAATACGGTTAGTTTTTTACTGGTGAAGATTACGCTTTTAACTTCGCCAGTAATTCTTCTTTACTGAGGTTGATCGATTCTGCATCGGTACGTCCTTTATATTCAAAGGTTCCAGCGTCCAAACCTTTTTCACCAATCACAATACGATGCGGAATACCTGTTAATTCAAGGTCAGAGAATTTCACGCCCGGGCGTTCATTACGATCGTCCAGAAGGACATCATAGCCTTGAGCCTGTAATTCGGCATAAAGTGCTTCTGCGGCTTCCAGTGTTTTGGGTGATTTATGTGCATTCATCGGAACAATTGCGATTTCAAACGGTGCAATCGCAGAAGGCCAGATGATGCCTTTGTCATCATAGTTTTGTTCAATGGCAGATGCGACAACACGTGTCACCCCAATGCCATAACAGCCCATAGTGACAGTAAGTGGTTTTCCATCATCACCCAAAACGGTACAGTTCAGCGCTTCAGAATACTTTTGTCCAAGTTGGAAAATATGTCCAACTTCGATACCACGTTTAATCTGCAATACACCTTTACCATCTGGAGATGGATCACCATCGACCACATTACGCAGATCATAAACTTCGCTGAACTGTGCATCGCGTTGCCAGTTCACACCTGTGGCATGTTTATCAGTTTCATTTGCGCCTGCAATAAAGTCTGATAATACAGATGCAGCGCGATCTACAATCACAGTCACGCCTTTTTCAACTAAGCCTTGAGGGCCAACGTAGCCCGCAGTTAAGCCGAGCTCTTGGAGTTGCGTTTCAGTGGCAAAAGTTAAAGGTGCTGCAATTAAAGGATGGTGCTCTGCCTTAATCTCATTCAGCTCATGATCACCACGCAAAAATAGCGCAATCACAGGGATGCTGCCTTTTTCATCAGCATTGCCTTGTACCAGTAAGGCTTTAACCGACTGTTTAGCATCTGCCTTTAAAAATACGCAGACATCAGCAATGGTTTTCTGATTTGGCGTGTCAACAATCGTTAAGGCTTGTGTTGGTGCAGCACGCTCACCGACTAAAACGGCTTCAGCTTTTTCAACGTTGGCGGCGTAATCGGATTCAGTCGAAAATACGATATCGTCTTCACCACTGTCTGCCAGAACATGAAACTCGTGCGAACCTGAACCACCAATTGAACCTGTGTCGGCTTGTACAGGACGGAAATTAAGTCCCAAACGTGTGAAAATACGGCAATAGGTGTCATACATATTGTCATAAGTTTCTTGTAGCGATGCCTGATCCACATGAAAAGAGTAGGCATCTTTCATAATAAATTCACGTGAGCGCATCACCCCAAAACGTGGGCGGATTTCATCACGGAATTTGGTTTGAATCTGATAGAAATTAACAGGTAATTGCTTATAACTTTTCAGTTCGTTACGTGCCAGATCGGTAATCACTTCTTCATGTGTAGGACCAAGTACGAACGGATTGTCATGACGATCTTTAAAGCGTAACAACTCTGGGCCATATTGCACATAACGGCCTGATTCTTCCCAAAGACTCGCAGGCTGGGTCACAGGCATAAAGACTTCAAGTGCACCTGAGCGGTTCATTTCTTCGCGTACAATCGCTTCAACTTTATTTAACACACGTACACCCATCGGCAGCCAAGTGTATAAACCTGAAGCCAATTTACGAATCATCCCAGCTCGTAACATGAGCTGATGCGAAATCACTTCTGCATCATTTGGGGTTTCTCTTAACGTTGCAAATAAAAAGCGGCTTGCGCGCATGGAAACTGTCCTAAAAGTGGGCTCTGAAATAGAGCACGATAAAAACACAAGATTATACGATAAAAAATGAGATGAATATTTCACCTCATTCAACAAAGCCCAGATTATGACATTAATTTACGGGTTTGGCGCAACAAGAAATTTTTCAAATCGTCCAAATAGGTAAAAATCACAGGCACCACCACTAAAGTCAGTAGGGTAGACGTGATCACGCCACCAATCACGGCATGTGCCATCGGCGCACTTTGCTCACCGCCTTCGCCTAGCCCTAAAGCTAATGGAATCATGCCCATCACCATTGCACTGGTGGTCATCAAAATAGGGCGCAAACGGGTTTTTCCTGCCTGAATTATCGCATCATAACGGGTTTCACCGCGATCCATCGCCTTTTTAATAAAATCAATCAACAGAATGGCATTTTTGGTGACCAGTCCCATCAGCATGATGATGCCAATAATCGAAAACAAATTCATGGTACTTTGAAATAAAAATAACGCCAGAAATACCCCAATTAAAGACAAAGGCAAGGATGCCATAATCGCGGCAGGGTGGATAAAGCTATTAAATTGTGATCCTAAAACAATATAAATAAACACAATCGACAGCGTGATTGCTGTGAGTGCATAACCCGCCGATTCAGCCATATCGGCATTGGCACCTTGAGTATCAAAACTATATCCAGCAGGCAGTTTAAAGTTCTTCTGCAATTGATCAATGTCCTTGCCAATATCACCCGCTGGACGACCAGAAGTATTGGCTTCCACCAACACTTCGCGTGCCAGATCACGACGATTGATTTGCGATGCGCCTAAGGTCTGCTCAAATTTTGCGACGGTTGCAAAAGGCACCAAAATCGGTTGTCCATTGGCATCGGTTTTAGACGAGGTGAGATAAAGATTTTCCAAATCGCCTGGTAAGGCACGACTATGTTCAGCCAGACGCAAATTGACATCGTAGGTTTCACCACGTTCATCTTGCCATGTGGTGACATCATCTCCTGCGATCAATGGTCGAATTGTATTGGCGATTTGATTGACAGAAAGCCCAAGATCACTGGCCAATACTCGATGAATCTGAATTGATAAAGTTGGTTTTGGTTCTTTGAGTGAGCTTTCAAGATCGACTACACCTTTTATTTTTCCCATTTCAGCCATAAAACGATCTGAAATATGTTGTAGCTCATCTAAATCAGGGCCTTTGATGGAGATCATAATGGGCTTTTGTCCACCAGATACGGTTTCATCTGCCGATGCGACAGAGGTAACCGTGATTCCAGCGACCCGTTTTAAACGTTCACGAAATTCATTATTTAATTCGGTCAGCGTCTGGCTACGTTCATTTCTAGGAGTTACCGTGACCCTCAGGCTGGCATGGTTTTTACCACGATCTGTAATGCCGTTGACCACGCCATAAGTCGATTTGACCTGAGGGTGCTGACGAATGATTTGATTGACCTGATTCAGTTTAGCCTGAGTGTATTGCAAGGAGGCATCCACTGGAGTTTCAAATTTAATGCGAATCTCGCCTTTATCGGGTGTGGGTACAAATTCAGTTCCAATAAGTTTGGATAAGCCTAATGCCCCAATTAACGATGCAATTGCAATTAAAATCGTGATAAAACGAAATCGTAAGGCAAGTTTGAGCAAATGCTCATAGACATGACTTAAGTTGTCGAGCTTTTGAGAAATCCATTGGAAAAAACGTTTCATTCGACTGGGTGGCTTATTGGTTTTTTTCTCCTGCCAATGGGCTGATAGCATTGGGTCAAGGGTAAAACTAACAAACATCGAAATGAGAACAGCCGTACTGACTGTCACCCCAAATTGATAGAAAAAACGCCCAATAATGCCCCCCATAAAGGCCACAGGTAAAAACACCGCGACAATGGTCAGTGTGGTTGCCAAAACAGCCAACCCAATTTCCTTCGTTCCATCTAAGGCGGCAGTCACATGATCTTTGCCCATTTCTGCATGACGCACGATGTTCTCACGTACCACGATGGCATCGTCAATGAGTAAACCAATACATAATGACAACGCTAGTAATGTCATCATGTTAATGCTAAAACCAAATGCCCAGATAAAAGTGAGGGTTCCAAGTAGGGCAATCGGGAGAGTTAAACCGGTAATGATGGTGGAGCGGAAAGAGCCTAAAAACAGTAAAACAATCAGCACAGCCAGTAATGCACCTTCAATAATGGTACGCGCGACATCTTTAATCGAGGCGCGAATCCCTTTGGAGCTATCAACCACGACATTTAAACTGGCGCCTTGAGGAAGTTGAGTTTTAATTTTCTCCAGCACTTTATAAGTGTTATCCACCACCTGAATCACATTGGCATCGGAGCTCCGCAAAATATCAACAGCAACAGCAGCCTTACCATTTAAATAAGCCCCTGTTTCTAGGTCAGCTTGAGTATCTTTAACTTTGGCGATTTGTTTTAAATAAATCGGCGTACCATTCTTATTGGCAACAACCAAATCACCAAAGCCATGTGGATAGATCACTTTGGATTGGATCTCGATCACGAGCTCAGAGTCTGGTTGTTTGAGTGTGCCGCCTGGAATTTCAACATTTTCATTTTTTAAAGTGTTAATGACCTGATCAATCCCAATGCCATAGCTTTGTAGTTGTTGGGGATTGATTTCGATACGGATCTGACGCTGTGCATCTCCCAGTAGATTGACTGTGCCTACGCCGGGAACCGTTCTAAGTTGCGGTAAAATTCGCTGATCCAGATAAGAACTAAAATCACGCAAAGACATCGAACCTGATTCAAAGACCACTGACATAATCGCATTACTGGCGGGGTCATAGCGTTCAACGACTGGGTCTTCGATTTCATCACGAAAGTTGGATTTAACGACAGCAATTTTATCGCGAACGTCTTGCGCAGCGACACTGGAAGGGACATCAAGATTAAATTCGGCAATAATCATCGACAGTCCTTCACTGGACTGCGAAGTAATCTGTTTTAAACCTGAAATTGTATTGATCTGATCTTCCAGTTTTTTTGTAATCTCGGATTCAACCGCTTCAGGGGACGCACCCGGATAATTGGTATAGACCACGACAAATGGAAAGTCGACATCAGGAAATTCTTCTACCCCCATACGTTGCCATGATGCCAATCCCAATACCATCAGACAGAACATCATCATGATGGTAAACACAGGATATTTGACACTAATTCGGGTAAACCACATCGCTATTGAGTCCTAAAAAATCGTTCTTTTATTTGTTGTTTACTGCGGGTTGATCTGGGCTAGAAAATACCACTGATTTATTTTCATCGGCATTATCAAATTGAATTCGGCTGACAGCGTCATGATTTTGCAAACCTGTAACCACCGCTTTGTTTTCGGCAAAACGTTTTTCCACAACCTGAATATTGATTTTATGCAGTTTTTGTTGACGAACAACCCACACATAAGGTGAGTGATCCAGACTTTGGATACTGTCCAATGGGATAATCTGTCCCTGCACTTGATCTTGATTTAAAATAACACCTTCGACAAAAGCACCAATACTGAGTGAGTTGATGCTTTCAATCGGTCGAGCAAAGAACTCGATTTGACGGCTGACTTGATCTGCTACAGGTGAAATACGAGTCAGAACGGCATTAAATTGTGTTGGATTACCCTGAATCGTGTATTGAATTTTTTGGCCAATACGCAGTGCAGATTGTTGTTCAATCGGTAATTTGGCCTGAATTTCCAATTGTTCAGGATTCACAATTTCAAATAATGTTTGTCCTGAAGTTACCGTTTGACCAGGCTCAACCTCTCGTTTGGTTATTACACCAGTCAGCGGACTGCGAATAATGCCATCCAGATCAGCTTTGTGCGCAATGTCTAAATTGGCTTTTTGAGCGTTTACTGTTTCAAGTTGGGCTTTATAGTCAACTTGACTTTGCTCATATTCCACTCGTGAAATAAAACCCTGATCCAAAAGTCTTTTTTTACGTTGCATCAGATTGCGTGATAGCTCAGCTTGAGCCTGAGCAGATGCCAGATTGGCCTGCGCTTGCGCTAAACGAGCAGCATTATCCTGATTATTTAAACGCACTAAAATCTGATTTTTTGTCACTTGCTGTCCGACATCGGCATTGACCTGCGTGGCCGTTGCGGAAACTTGTGACTGAATGGAGCTATGTTGAATAGCACGAATCGTACCCGTGAACGCAGTTTTACGTTCCAGCGCGCCTGTAGAGACCTGAACCAGATCTTGCTGGATCATCTCAATGCTCTCAGTTTGATTGGCTTGTGATGATTCTGTGCTAGAACGATGACAGGCAGAGAGAACAAAGCTAGAGCTTAAACACAGTACAGTAATATAAAATGCAGTGCCTGACACTTTGTGCATGCCTAATCATCCTCAAGTTAATGACATTCATGGTTTTATTTAGTGTCAGGATTATAACGATTATTCCAGCGTTTTTAAGCGTTCAATAATGTTGGAATAATGTTCCTGTGTTGTTCGGTAGTTATTTTGCAAACTAGAGATATTTTTTTTAAGACTGGTCATATTCTGGTCGTTTTGATTGAGCTGATCTTTTAGACGTTGCGGGATACTACTCTCGCCCTTGCGTAGATATTCCATTTCCTGACGTTTAAACAAAATACGATCGCTTTGCAATTGTCTCAATTGATCTTGTTGTGATTGGATTTGCTTCTTAATCCCAGACAAAGCCTGATTTTGTTTTTCAGTCGCAATAGCAACATTGCCATAAGCACGTTTAAGTTTTAAATCTTGCTCACGCTGCCGCGCTTGTGCTTCACGTTGAGTGGACTGACGTAAGTCGGCTTCTGCATTATACGGTCGATTACGACGAATCACCTGCATATTACTATCCAAAGCCTCATAACCATAACGGATATGTGCAGGTGTTACAGAACTACTAATATTGGCAATGCCTTTTTGATCGTAATATCGATACCATATAGCATGTGATTGTGGATTGGCTGCATAAAGCAAAGGCATCCATAACAATAGACCACATATAATAATGAAATGACGAGTCATCTGTTTGGATACTTCTAGAAGCTTTCGACGAGTCACTCGACTATTCATGACTTTCCCCAAATAAACTTGACTAAATTACTTATTTTTAAATATTAATAAGGTTATATTAGTTGTAATTTATCCAATTAAAAATAGGAATAACTCAAAAAAAAATCATAAGTCCTTTTAAAATGTGATTGGTTTGGTGATATTTAGAAAAAATGTGTTTTAGCTTGAGAAAACCTTCATTGAAAACGCAAGTAATAATATGTTAAAAAAGGTCATAATCTGTAAAAACAATGAAAGCCCCAATCATCGGCTATAATCAGTTTCAGTTATTGTTAGTAATGAATAAATGGGGAAAGGATCATTAAATGGAAGACAAATTTCAAAATCTTAAAGTCATGGTAATTGATGATTCAAAAACCATTCGCCGAACCGCCGAAACGTTACTACAACGCGAAGGATGTGAGGTGATTACTGCTGTAGATGGCTTTGAGGCGCTCTCAAAAATAGCTGAAGCGAATCCTGATATCGTTTTTGTAGATATCATGATGCCGCGTTTAGATGGTTATCAGACCTGTGCATTGATCAAAAATTCACAGAGTTATCAAAATATTCCGGTGATTATGCTATCGAGTAAAGATGGTTTATTTGATCAGGCCAAAGGTCGTATTGTCGGTTCAGATGAATATTTGACCAAGCCTTTTAGTAAAGATGAATTATTAAACGCTATTCGAAATCACGTAAATACATAAATTAAAGAAAAGTGTTGGGGACATAAAATGGCACGTATTTTAATTGTAGATGATTCACCAACCGAAACATTTCGTTTTAGAGAAATATTAACAAAACACGGTTTTGAGGTGATTGAAGCATCTAATGGCGCTGATGGGGTGACCATGGCACAGGCTGAACAGCCTGATTTGGTGTTGATGGATGTCGTAATGCCAGGGGTCAACGGTTTTCAGGCGACTCGTGAAATTAGTCGTGGTGAAAATACCAAGCATATTCCAGTGGTAATCGTAAGTACTAAAGATCAGGCAACAGATCGTGTCTGGGGAAAACGTCAGGGTGCACGTGACTATCTGACCAAACCGATTGAAGAAAGCCAACTTATAGACGTGATTAAACAACACCTTAATCTGGAATAGTCATCATGGCTGCTAATGGATTTATCGAATTGCTTCGATTGGCAAAACGTGGCAATCGAAGCTACGCTTCTAACCAAAATGAAGTCAACCGGTGGTCAGGTATAGCCTTTGAGATGATGGGGCAATATTTTGTTGCGCCTCTGGGGGAGGTGATGGAAGTCATTTACCCTCCTAAATATACCCCAGTTCCAAATGCCCAAGCTTGGGTGCGCGGGCTGGCGAATATTCGGGGAAGACTACTCTCAGTTTCTGATTTAACACATTTTGTCTCTGGGCAACGTGCTCCATTTTCGCCTAGCCAAAAAGTGTTATGTATTAGTCATAATGACCACTATGTCGGTTTAGTTGTAGATCAGGTTTTGGGTATTCAGCACTTTAATAAGCACAGCTTTTTTTCTAAAAGTGATGAGCTGGATCAAAAATTAAAAGATTATTGTCAAGGTTATTTCTATCAGCATAACCAACGTTGGCATGTCTTTTTATTTAGTCAGCTGCTGAAAAATCCACAATATATGAATGCTTCAGCAAAATTTATAAATTAAATTCGTACGCAATTAAGTAAATCACGCGTATTCAGGGGAGAAGCTGTATGGGCTTTAAACTAAAAAAGAAAAACACAGCTGAAAGTGCGAGTAAGAAAAACGGTTCTGCATTTTTTGCCAAGATTCAAGCTCAAATTGAGCTGATTTCACAAATGTTCGGTGATAGTAAAAAAACGAGACCGATCATTTATTCAGCGATTATTTTTCTTTTTCTATCAACGATAACGTTGATTTACTTATTTTATAGCGTACCGCGGAATAATGAATTAACTCGTAGTCTGGGGCAACTGCGCTTATTGTCTCAAACTATTCCACGACAAGCGACAGAGTCAACTGCATCGGGTTCACCTGAGGCAATTGCGAGCCTGAAAAAATCGCAGGAACAGTTTGCGCAAAATCTGGAAAATGTACAGGACATCTATGGTGCATCTTCTGAGGAATTTAAAAAGGTCGATCAACTCTGGAAGAATGTATCGACCAATGTAGATTTGATTACGTCTCAACAAAAGCTGATCAATCAACTTTATGACACCAATATCGCGATTGGTGAGTCGATTCCAGGGATTCAGGCAGAATATAACCTGATGGTAGATCAGATGGCTCGTCTGAATATGCCAAGTAGTCAGGTGGTGATTGCCAAGAACCAAGTATTTATTGCAGAGCGTATTTTACGTTCTATCAGTTCTGTATTGGTGGGCACAGAAAATGCCCGTGCATCAGCAGATGACTTTAGTGCCGATATTGAAACCTTTGGTGCTTATTTAAATGCACAGTTAAATGGTAGTGCTGACTTGGGTGTTGAACGTATTAGCGATCCAAGTTTACGTGAATCTGTCGATAGTATTAAATCTGAGTATGATGAAGTTTTAAAAACAGCAGCATCAACGGTATTTAAAAATGCCAACCAGATTGTAAAAGTCCGCCAAGCGTCTTCACAGATTTTCTCTCAATCTGATGATATGTTGAAATCTTTGAATAATCTTTCAGATAAAGCAGATTCTGGCTGGTCAAGTGTTATTCCAGCAGTTTTATTACTCCTATTCCTTACAGGTTTTATCTTATCCGTTGCTCGTTTATTGGCGATTCGTAATTTGTTGGAAAAAAATCGTGTAACGCGTTTACAGGATGAATATGACCGTAACCAAAATGCGATTTTACGTTTACTTGATGAAATTGCCGATTTGGCTGATGGTGATTTACGTTCGTATGCAACGGTATCAGAAGATTTTACTGGTGCAATTGCTGACTCGATCAACTTCGCAATTGATCAATTACGTGATCTGGTATCACGTATTACGGATACGTCTCAGGAAGTGGCGCGTTATACACAAAATACGCAGACCATTACCAATCAGTTAGCGGAAGCCTCTGAGCATCAGGCACAAGAAATTGCAGGTGCATCTGCTGCGATTAACGAAATGGCGGTGTCAATCGATCAGGTATCTGCGAACGCTGCTGAGTCAGCAGAGGTTGCGGAACGTTCGGTACAAATTGCATCCAATGGTGCTGACGTTGTAAACCGTTCGATTGTGGGTATGGATACGATTCGTGAACAGATTCAGGAAACATCGAAACGTATTAAACGTTTGGGTGAGTCTTCGCAAGAAATTGGGAACATCGTCTCGCTCATTAATGATATTGCCGACCAAACTAACATTCTCGCATTGAATGCTGCAATTCAGGCATCGATGGCAGGGGAAGCGGGCCGTGGTTTTGCGGTAGTTGCCGATGAGGTTCAGCGTCTTGCAGAACGTTCTGCATCTGCAACCAAGCAGATTGAAGGCTTGGTTAAAACCATTCAGACCGATACCAATGAAGCTGTAATTTCTATGGAACAGACCACTTCTGAGGTGGTTCGTGGGGCGAATTTGGCGAAAGATGCGGGGGTTGCGCTTGATGAAATTCAAAGCGTATCTAACAACTTGGCTAAATTGATTGCAAACATTTCCAATGCTGCAAAACTTCAGTCTGCATCGGCGAGTCATATTGCCAATACCATGAACGTCGTACAGGAAATTACCTCACAAACCACGACTGCAACTTTTGATACGGCACGTTCGGTTTCTGAACTGGCCAATATGGCAGAGTCATTGCGTGAGTCTGTATCTGACTTTAAGTTACCTGAATAAGCGTGAAGTGACTTTTGGGGCAGACTTCGGGATGTCCCAAATTAAAAAATGCATCGTCAAGATGGCTTCTTGAGAAGGAAGTCACTTGCGTGATGGTGGTAGATCAAGTTTCACCATCAAGGGTGGATAAACGAAAGAAGCCTTCGTTATGAAAGAAATATTAAAACATCTTGTTGAAAAAATAAGCTTACCTGAAGACAGTTTTCTTGATCAGGATGAAGAAATTCTTGAAATTTTTATTGAAGAATTAGAAGAAATTTTTCAAGAATTGGGTCAACTTATTCCGCAGTGGGTGGCTGATTCTGATGAGCAGCAGGTTTTAGCGGACGTTCGTCGCCATTTTCATACTCTAAAAGGGTCTGGTCGAATGGTGGGGGCGAAATCTTCCAGTGAACTGGCGTGGACAGTTGAAGAAGCACTCAATCGAATTATTGCCAAAACTTTGCCATTAAGTGCAGATTTACAACGTTTTGTGCAAGTGGTATTTAATGTTTATCGTTTTAAATTTTATCATGATTTTAAAAATACCCAGCCACACTCTATCGATATTCGTCCATTGGTTTTGTTGGGACAGCAGTTACAACACCAACAAGACGTCGAGCCTGCTTTAGAAGAATTACTCGATTTAGCTGAACAGTTAAATACAGAATCTGGAATTACAGGGCTCGAAATTCAGCAACAACAGATCATTGAAGCTGAACAGCCAGTTGAAGTAGAGCCTGCTGCCATAGCTGACACCTGTGTGGACGCAGTTGCTTCATCAGATGATAGTCTGATTGAAGAAACCATGGCGATTTTCCTTGAAGAAGCAGAAGAACATCTACAAACAATTGATACTTTTTTACAGCAAGATGAGCCATCAGATCAAAGTTATAATCAATTGATTCGCGCTTTGCATACTTTGCGCGGTAGTTCATCGATGGCGCATATTCAGCAAGTATTTGAAGCCAGCAGCAAGGTAGAAACGCTGTTTAAAACCTTGATGCAAGATGAGCTTGAGTCGACTTCAAATGAAACAGCGCTCTTAACCCACTACGCTGAATTTGTTCGAGATTATCTACATACACTGCACCAAAAGGGCTCTCAACAACAGCTTGACAAAATTGATCAAAAATTTAATCAAGCATGGGAAAACTATGGCTTTAATATCGAAGAAATCGCACATGAAGCACAGCATCCACAAGGTGTTGTCACTTCACTATTGCAATTAGATATTGAAAATCTACTGAATGCAGACTATGAGTTTGAAAAACGCGTCAAACTGGAATTCCCTGTCTATATTCAAGCATTGATTACCGAGGCAAGTTCTTTAATTGAGCATACGCATAATCGAGCAGCTCAAGGCGTTCATGATTATGTCTTGCAATTAAAGCCTGCTTATGAACAATTACTTGAAAAACCTGAATTACTGCATCTGGATTATGCCTTTGATATTTTTGGACAGGCACACCAGCAAGTCATTCATTTATTTGATACCTTGGCAGCAGGGCAGCGAGTAAGCTTGGGACAAGAGCAACTCAATGTGATTCATGAGTTGCAAGACTTTGTTCAACAAGATATTGAAACAGCGATTACGGATAAGAAAGTATCATCTGAGCTAAGTGCTGATAAAGTAAGTGCTGAACCTGAGACTGTTTCCATTGAGCCTGTTGCGGTATCAGAGCCAAATGTTTCAACATTTGATTTATCGTCAATTTCTGCACGTATTCAACAAGATCATCAGCACCTAGATTCAGAGCAAGCCAATCGTAATTTCGATGCAGACCTTCTCGATATCTTTTTAGAAGAAGCTGATGAGCTGTTGGTCGGTATTGACGCAGACTTAAACACTTGGTCGCAGCAACAAAGTAATACGTCTGCCTTGAATAATTTGATGCGCTATTTACACACCTTAAAAGGTGGCGCAAATATGGTTCAGGCAACCCATATGGGACTGATTGCGCATGAGTTAGAAACCATTTATCAACGCTTGATTCATGGGCAAATACATTCTTCTGAAAATATGATACAGATTATTCGTCTGGTACAAGATGATATTGCTGATCGGATTCAAACGTTGCGTGATGAAGCAGTAGATTATCCAGCGACAGAAGTGATTGAGTTGCTTGGAAATATTGAGCAGGTTCTACAAGGGGTACCACAGCAACAGCCTGAGAGTGCAACGCGGACTACTTCTGTTGATAGTACCTTGGCGCAAGTTGTTGCTGAGCCACCAACTGAAGTTGTTGAGCATGAATTAACGGCAGATCATCTTGAATCAGTTGCTCTTGGTGAACCAACATCAGGCGTGGAGTCTGATGCAGTTGTTGCTGAGGAACAATTACAGGATTCGACTTCCGCTGCGAATGATGCGCTAGAAAGTCAAGCATCGATTTCAAATACCAATGTTGATATCGATAATACCAAACCGTATCAAGATACAGATCCTGATGATGTTCAATCTTTGGTGGAAGCGACTTTCTATGAAGAAGCGGCAGAGTTGCTTGATGCTGGACAGCAACTTCTCAATCGCTGGTTTGATGAACGGACTAACCGAAGTATTTTGCTTCAATTGCAACGTACAGTGCATAGCTTAAAAGGTGGTGCACGAATGGCAGAATTAGAGCCTGTTGCAGTAATTGCCTCACATCTTGAAAATGCCTTTGAGCAATTTGCAGTAAAAGCCTTTAGTTCCAATGCTTATGACCATCTCTTGCTGACGGCATTTACATGGTTAAAGGCAGCTATTTTTGAACGTTCATATAATAACTATGATGGTTTAAAGCATACCTTAGAACGTCTTGAATTTGTCGATACCAATGCGCAAATTCCAACTAAACTGGCTCGCGCGGATCTATTCTCGCAAGAACAAGTGATGGAGTTTGTACAGGGAGATGGTACAGAACCGCCATCTATGCTGGGTGAATGGGACAACACCGTACAGGCTGATGATTCAAATGAGATGATCCGTGTTTCTGCGGATCTGATCGAAAAAATGATTAACTTGTCTGGTGAAAATGCCATTAACCGTTCGCGTATCGAAATGGATTTGGGACAGTTAGGCAATACACTGGTCGAAATGGAATTGGCGATTCAACGTTTGGCAGATCAGTTACGCCGAATGGAAGGCGAATTAGAAAGTCAGATTATCGCCAAGCATGGGGCAGAAAACTTACGTTATATCGACTTTGACCCATTAGAAATGGATCAATATTCATCATTGAATCAACTGTCAAAATCACTTGCTGAATCTGCATCGGATTTGGTTGACTTCAAAACCACATTATCCGACAAAATTCGTGATACAGAAGGTTTGTTATTACAACAATCACGTATTCAGGCTGAAATTCAGGAAAGTCTGATGCGTACCCGATTAGTTCCGTTCTCACGACTTTTACCTCGCTTACAGCGTATTGTGCGTCAGACTGCAAGTAGTTTGAACCGTCCAGCTGAATTGGTGGTCAATAATACCGAAGGCGAACTGGATCGAAATATCTTGGAACGCTTGGTCACGCCACTTGAACACATGCTGCGAAATGCAGTCGATCATGGGGTAGAAGATCGTGAAGAGCGTTTAAAACTGGGTAAACCTGAAATAGGGCGTATTGAGCTAAATATTAGCCGCCAAGGAACAGATGTTCTGGTGAGCTTTAGCGATGATGGTAAAGGTATTGATGTTAATAAAATCAAAGCCAAAGCTTTAGAAAATGGTTTGATGACTGAGGATCAAAAACTCGAAGCACAGGAAATTTTGCAGTACATTTTCCATCCTGGGTTTAGTACAGCGACCTCAGTGACCCAAATTTCAGGACGTGGTGTTGGTCTGGATGTGGTGCAAAGTAGTATTAAGGCGCTTGGTGGTCATGTTAGTGTCGATTCAACATTCGGCTCTGGTACCACTTTTACTATTCGTGTACCAACGACTGTGGCAGTGAGTGATGCACTCATGGTGAAAGTCGGTGATCAGCAATTTGCCTTGCCTTTGGCTCAGATTGACCGAATTGTGCGTATTGCGCCTGCAACTCTTGAACGCTATTTCCATGGTCAGGATGATTATTTTAATATCGATAATACTCCATATCGTTTACGTTATCTGGCGGAGTTTGTCAGCAATCAGCCTATTCCAAAATTATCTGGTATTGCACATTCATTACCTGTGTTATTGGTTAAAGGCGCGCATGGTCAGACCATTGCGTTATTGGTCGATCAATTGGTCGGTTCGCGTGCACAAATTGTAGTGAAACCAATCGGACGACAGTTCGCAAGTATTGGCGCTGTTGCTGGGGCGACAATTTTAGGTGATGGTCATGTTTGTCTCATTCTGGATGGACAAAACATTGCACGTCAGATCCAATCGACACAACGTAATAAACAAGTTGTTGAAGGCAGAGAAAAAACACGTCATACCGATGAACGTCGTCTGATCATGATCGTAGATGACTCGGTGACTGTCCGTAAAGTTACTTCGCGGCTACTGGAACGTCAGGGCTTTGATGTGGTGACGGCCAAAGATGGTGTCGACGCCATGGAACAGCTTGAAAATGTCAAACCTGATTTGATGTTGCTGGATATTGAAATGCCTCGCATGGATGGTTTTGAGGTGACTAATCTGGTACGCCATCATGAGTTACATCAGGATATGCCAATTATCATGATCACATCACGTACTGGTGAAAAACATCGTGAACGTGCATTGTCACTTGGCGTAACGCATTACATGGGTAAACCGTTCCAAGAATCAGAATTGCTTGAGAATATTGAAGCATTACTTGAAACAGCTTCAGGGAGTTACTGATGGCGATTGATAAAAAAGTAACCGCGCAGATTGATCAGCAGGAGCTTCAACACTTAATTAGTGTCTCGACTGGATTTATTGATGCTTATATCATTGAATGTCGTGATCAGGTGCCGATGCTATTACCGCAAAACATTGTATTGTCGGCGCTTGATACCAAGGTTGATGCTGAGTCGATAGAATGGCATGATTTGAAATTGCCTATTTATTCAGTTAATCATCCTAATATTACTCAAGGGGTCGCTTTGGTCATAGAAGGGGATGATGTTGCGCAACGTTTTGCCTTAATCTGTGACAGCATGCCGCAGACGATTCGTTTGCGTATTTCAGAAGTGGTCGATGAAGAGGAAACAACATCTGATCCAATGGTATTTAAGCGAGTTAAAATTGCCGATCAGCATTTCCATGTTCCGCATCTGGAAAATATTCAAAAAAGTTTAGGTGTTTTATAAACTTAACCACCTAAAATGGCAAACCCCAGTTGAAATCACTGGGGTTTGTTTTATCGTGGTGACTTAGATTGAAATATTCACAAAAATATCTACAGTTTTTCATGCGCTGCTCCTTATAGATCGCTAGATTAAAATTATTCACACCATCTTTTAGACTTTAGCAATTGTTTGGTTTGCTGACGTTCACGTCGATGTTGTGCTTTGGGTTTTTCAGTTTCATGCATTCCGCCTTTATGTAACAAAGGCGATAAAGCCACCTGATTTCTCACTTTGACTTTGGATCGTTTGCCTAGTTTCATGGTTAAGCTCCGAGTTAAATTATCCTTTAATACAAAGGACTTGTTTAAGCGTATGTACGACTTCTATCAAATCTGACTGCTGAGCCATGACTTGATCAATGTCTTTATACGCTGAGGGAATTTCGTCAATCACACCAGCATCTTTACGGCATTCAATGCCTTGCGTTTGCTGAATCAAGTCTTGTTGATTAAACAGATGCTTGGCTTTGTTACGGCTCATTTTACGTCCTGCACCATGTGAGCAAGAGCAAAAGGAGTCGGGATGACCTTTGCCACGTACAATATAAGAACGCGCACCCATCGAACCTGGAATGATTCCAAGCTCATCTTTACCAGCTCGGATGGCACCCTTTCGTGTAATTAATAAATTTTCGCCATCATGTTGTTCCTGACTGACATAATTATGGTGGCAATTAATCGCTTCTTTGGTCAACTGAAATGAAGGTAATAGTGGGCGAATCGCCTCTAAAATTAACCGCATCATCTCACGACGGTTTTCATAGGCATACGCCTGCGCCCACTCAACCGCTTCAACATAATCGTCAAAGCTTGTCGAGCCTTCGGCAAAGTAGCTCAAGTCTTTGTCAGGAACATGACCAAAGCGGTGTTGGGCTTCTTTTTTTGCCAGTTCGATAAAATAAGTACCAATGACATTGCCTAAACCACGACTCCCTGAATGTAACATGATCCAGACGTCCTGATTTTCATCCAGACAAAGTTCAATAAAGTGGTTGCCGCCACCTAAAGTCCCGAGTTGTTTTTGCCAAGTCATATCAAACTTTCGCAGCATTCGAACCAAACCAGGATGTTTGCTGATAATCGGTTGGAGCCGTTTATCCAGCGGGGTGAGCGTTGAAGCTTTGGCTTTCACTTGTTTGTGTAAATCAAAACCTACAGGAACTTTTCTTTCAATCGCATGACGTAAGCTTGAAAGATTGTCTGGAAGTTGACTGCTTTTAAGGTTTAAACGTATCGCATTCATTCCACAGCCAATATCTACGCCGACCGCAGCGGGTATAATCGCATGTTTGGTCGGAATGACACTGCCAACGGTGGCTCCTTTCCCGACATGCACATCTGGCATGACTGCTATGTGGGAATGAATAAATTGCAATTGCGCCATTTTAGTGAGTTGTTCAATACTGTCTTGATCGATATCGTTCGTAAAGATCTTTACAGGAACCCCATAAGCGGCATCTGCATTTAAAATTTTTTGTATGCTCATAATAAGCTGTCCGTATCATTATTTTAATAGCTGTCCGAACAGGCATAAAAAAACCTAGCGAATGCTAGATCTTGTGCATTCGGACAAGTGATCTTTGACCCTTGTCCGTGAGATGACAACGTGCCAATGATTAGTAATGTTTATCCTGTAAAGCTGGCATGTTGTTACTCCTATAAATTGGCAGTTTTGATGCTGACTGCGCCAATGGTTGAATCTTGGTCGCAATCATAATCCTTTGTTTTGAAAAGTCAAGCTTTTCAAAACTGAAGAAATTGAATGATGCTACTGTAAGCTAAAACACGCATTAATCTTGATCGGGTTGGATATTCATCTCTTGATAAGACACCAATTTGGTTTTATGTTTCCATTTATAACCCAGCCAGATCACCAAAAACAGGGGAATACTGATATAGGTGGAAAGTAAACCCATCCAGTCAATTTTTCCACCTAAAATCGCTTGATAGTTTTGTCCCAAAATAATGATCGAACACAAAATAAAGGCAAACCACGGGGCAAATGGAAAGAATTTGGCTCGATATGCCAGATCTTCAAGTCTATGACCCTGAGCCAGATAGCCTTTACGGAAGCGATAGTGTGAAATCGCAATCCCGAGCCAGACAATAAAGCCACACATGCCTGACATATTGAGCAGCCAGTTAAAAACAGCCTGTTCCCCAATAAAAGTAGTCAGGAAGCACAGTGCAGCAACGGCTGTCGTGGCATAAAGTGCATGCATTGGTACGCCACGTTTATCCAGTTTTGAGAACCATTTGGGCGCACGACCTTCACGTGCCATGTCGAACAGCATACGGGTTGAAGAATACATGCCTGAATTTCCTGCCGATAAAATCGCGGTTAAAATCACGGCATTCATCAAACTTGCAGCAAAGGCAAAACCGACTTTTTCATAGAGCAAAGTAAATGGCGAAAGTGCAATATCACCACTAGAAGCTGCTTGTAACAGGCGCGGATCATCATAGGAAATCAGTGTTCCAATGATAAAAATACACACGATATAAAACAGTAGAATCCGCCAGAAAATCTGCTTAATTGCGAGAGGAATTGTTTTCTTTGGATCCTTAGATTCACCTGCGGCAACGCCGACCATTTCAGTGCCCTGAAAAGAGAACCCTGCGATCATAGCCACACCAATCATGGCTTGTAATCCACCAACAAAAGGCGCGTCTTTATAGGTCCAGTTACCAAAAGTCGCTACTCCCGGTGTCATCATGATTTTGATGATCATGGAGAAACCAATAATGATAAAGGCGACAATCGCAACGACCTTGACCATTGAAAACCAGAATTCACTTTCACCAAAACCTTTGACGGTCATGGCATTGATGGCAAAAATGACGACCAGAAAAATCGCACTCCAGTAAAAGCCGGGTAAATCTGGAAACCAGAATTTCATAATCAACTGAACCGCAACCAGTTCAAAAGCCACGGTAATGGCCCAGTTGTACCAATAGTTCCAGCCCAAAGCAAAGCCAAAGCTATCCTCGACATAGCGACTACCATAGGTAAAAAAAGCGCCTGAAGTGGGATTGTGGGTGGCGAGCTCACCCAAACTGGTCATTAGAAAATAAATCATGACGCCAATCAGTGCATAGGCCAATAATGCGCCACCCGGCCCTGCATTGGCGATGGTTGAACCTGAAGCCAGAAATAAACCAGTACCAATCGAACCGCCAATGGCGATCATATTTAAATGACGAGCACCGAGCTTACGCTGAAACTTTTCAGGTTGAATCTTTTCACTCATGAAAATTCCTTAGTCATTGGGACACATGGGCATAAAGCACTTTGAATCCTTGTTGATCGGCAAGGGTATTGCAGCGACCAAATTGTTGCTCAATCAAAAGTGGATAATTTAAAAAACGATTTGCCACTATCCATAATTCACCATTGACAGTTAAATGTCGTTTGGCTTGTTTGCATAGACCCTCACTTGCAGCATAATCCGTATGAATTCCTTGATGAAAAGGCGGATTGCTGACAATTGCGTCTAGTTCAAGTGGTGCATCATGAATCCCAGTAACGGCTTGAATATGAAGCTGTTCTAAATGAAGTCCATTCCGATGAAATGTCATTTCAGTAGAACGTAGTGCAAATGCATCGACATCCAGCGCATAAATTTCGTTGTTACAATTTAATTTTGCCAGATACGCACTAATGACACCTGCACCACAGCCAAAGTCGGCAAGTTTACCCGATTTTATATTATTTAGATAAGGTAAAAGAATGCCTGTGCCGACATCCAAATGATTTTGGCTAAATACCCCAGGGAGTGCACAAATATGAAGTTGAGTTTGATTGACTTCAATGCTGTAGGTTTTTACCCAATTTTCTAGTGGTTTTAAGGTTTCAGTTTTGTGCAAAATACATTGCCAAAGCTGACAGTGACGTGCGCTATCGAGTTTAAGATTTTTACCTAAGACTTGTAATTGTTTAGCCGCACGTTCTACACCACCTTTTTTTTCACCCACCAAAAAGATGGATTGACCTTGCTTAAGATGACTCGCGACAACATGCAAAATATAGCTGAGTAACTCTTTCGATTTTGGTACAAAGATGATGACTTGATCGATATCTTTCTGTGGAAATTCAACTGAAAAATGCGTAGCAAACTGCTGCTGCTCGAAATATTGATGATCAGCAAAGTTCCATGTCCAGATCGAAATATTTAAATCGTTGGGCAATTCGCGGGCAAGTTCATCCGCAGGTGCATTGATGAGCAATACCTTGCCTGATAAAAACTGTTGTTGGCGCAGTACGACTTCACTACGTGGATCCATCATATTTAACTCTCATGAATAAGAAAGCCCAGTCAAACTGGGCAAATTCTTCTTAATTGCCCGATTTAATCTTGATTTCTCTGATCTTGATCTTCAGGATGTTGATGTTCAGGCAATACGATATTTAAGATTAAAGCAGCAATACCACCTGTGGCGACGCCTGAACTAAAGATATTTTTAAACAGTTCAGGTAAATGCTCAAGGATTTGCGGAACTTGTGCAACACCGAGTCCTAAAGCCAATGAAATCGCAATAATCAACAGTGCACGACGATCCAGATGAATACTGGATAAAATATTAATCCCTGATGCAGCTACAGCGCCAAACATGACCATCACTGCACCGCCTAATACCGCTTGCGGTACCGCTTGAATTACGCCAGAAACCATTGGAAACAATCCAAGTAGGATCAATAAAATCGCAATCCAGATACCGACATAGCGACTGGCCACTCCTGTGAGTTGGATCACACCATTATTCTGTGCAAACACCGAACTTGGAAAAGTATTAAATAAACCTGCAAGTAAAGAGTTTGCACCATTCACCAGTACGCCACCTTTAATCCGTTCCATCCATTTTGGACCATTGACAGGTTCATTGGAGAGTTTACTGGTTGCAGTAATATCACCAATCGCTTCCAAAGACGTCACCAGATAAATAAACGCCATAGGGATGAATAAGCTCCAAGAAAAGCTTAAACCAAAGTGCATTGGCGTTGGAATCTGTATGATAGGTGTTTCGTGTAAACCTGAAAAATCCAGATGTCCCATGAAGCCTGCCAGAACATAACCCACAATCAGCGCAATCAAAATGGCAGAACTTTTAATCCAGATGACCTGAATACGATTGAGTAGGATGATAATCGCAAGCACTGTACAAGACATGATCAAATTATCTTGGCTGGCAAAGGTTTGATTTTGCATGGCCTGATAACCACCGCCCATACTGATGAGACCTTCTTTAATCAAGGTTAAACCAATCATCAGTACTACGATTCCTGTGACCAGTGGCGTGATCAGCTTTTTCACCCACGGCAGAATACGGGATACGCCCATTTCAATGAATGATCCTGCAATCACCACCCCAAAAATTGCTGCCATCACTTGATTGACAGGCGTTCCTGCGGCGACCATTGCACTACCAATACCAATAATCGGGCCAATAAAGTTAAAACTTGTCCCTTGGACGATCAGCAAGCCAGCACCAAAAGGTCCGACCTTCTTGCATTGTAAAAAAGTCGCAATCCCTGAAATGACCAATGACATGGACAAAATCATGTTGGTTTCTTCGTGGGAAACCCCCAGTGCCAGACAAATCAAAAGTCCTGGCGTAACAATAGGTACAATAATTGCTAAAAGATGTTGTAGTGCAGCAAGAAATGCAACAAAAGGGGCAGGACGGTCATTTAACCCATAAATCAGATCAAGTTTTTCACCTGATTTTGGCGCAGCGTCTTGTAAATCAGACATGAGAGATTAAATCTTAAGCTTCAAAGTGGCGCTATTCTAATCGAGATAATTGCCTTTACCCAAGAAAAAACGACGAAGACATGAAAAAAACACGGGCATGTCAATAAACTGTCACTACTTTTATGTAGGATTTTTCTGTATAATTTGCCCTCAAGTTTTAGGCTTATCGAATTTTCATGTCAGATATCAAAAATCTCCGCAATATTGCAATTATTGCACACGTCGACCATGGTAAAACCACGCTTGTCGATAAACTTCTACAACAATCAGGTGCTTTGGGTGATCGTGCAGGCGAGATTGAGCGTGTCATGGACTCGAATGCGCTTGAAAGCGAACGTGGTATTACTATTCTTGCAAAGAATACTTCGATCACTTGGTTAGATAAACGTACTGATATTACTTACCGTATCAATATCGTAGATACCCCGGGACACGCCGACTTTGGTGGTGAAGTAGAACGTGTATTGTCTATGGTGGACTGCGTATTACTATTGGTTGATGCTCAAGAAGGCCCAATGCCGCAAACTCGTTTCGTAACGCAAAAAGCGTTTGCGCGTGGTTTGAAGCCAATCGTGATCATTAACAAAGTCGACAAGCCAAGCGCACGTCCAGACTGGGTGATCGATCAAGTATTTGATTTATTTGATAACTTGGGTGCAACTGACGAACAGTTAGATTTCCCAATCGTTTATGCTTCAGGTTTACGTGGTGTTGCAGGTCCAGCGCCAGAAGAATTGGCTGAAGACATGACTCCGTTGTTTGAAACGATTGTTGATATCGTTGAGCCACCAGCAGTTGATGCTGATGGTCCTTTCCAGATGCAAATTTCATCGCTTGACTATAACAGCTTCGTTGGCGTGATCGGTGTTGGTCGTATTCAACGTGGTTCAGTTAAAACCAATACTCCTGTGACTGTGATTGATAAAGAAGGTAAGACACGTAATGGTCGTATCTTAAAAATCATGGGTTACCACGGTTTAGAGCGTATTGATGTTGAAGAAGCATCTGCAGGCGACATCGTATGTATTACAGGTATCGATGCATTAAACATTTCTGACACTATTTGTGATCCGAAAAATGTTGAAGCATTACCTCCATTATCTGTAGATGAACCAACGGTATCGATGACATTCCAAGTCAACAACTCACCGTTTGCAGGTAAAGAAGGTAAATTTGTCACTTCACGTAATATCCGTGAACGTCTTGATCGCGAATTGATCCATAACGTAGCACTTCGTGTAGAAGATACAGACAGTCCAGACCGTTTCAAAGTTTCTGGCCGTGGTGAACTTCACCTTTCTGTTTTGATTGAAAACATGCGTCGTGAAGGCTTTGAAATGGGCGTTTCACGTCCACAAGTGATCATCAAAGAAGTGGATGGTGAAAAACAAGAGCCATACGAAAACGTGACTTTTGATGTTGAAGAACAACATCAAGGTGCGGTGATGGAACAAATGGGTCACCGTAAAGGTGAAATGACCAATATGGAAGTCGACGGTAAAGGCCGTATCCGTATTGAAGCGACTGTTCCTTCACGTGGTCTGATTGGTTTCCGTTCAGAATTCTTAACCATGACTTCTGGTACAGGGATTATGACTTCAAGCTTTTCGCATTA
Source organism: Acinetobacter ursingii DSM 16037 = CIP 107286 (assembly GCF_000368825.1). Lineage (GTDB taxonomy): Bacteria > Pseudomonadota > Gammaproteobacteria > Pseudomonadales > Moraxellaceae > Acinetobacter > Acinetobacter ursingii. The sequence goes on from NZ_KB849719.1 coordinate 62,841, forward strand.
TGGCCCTGTGAAACAAGGTACTGTGGCGAAACGTCAAAACGGTGTATTGATCTCAATGGTTCAAGGGACTTGCTTGGGCTATGCATTGTTCAGCTTGCAAGACCGTGGTCGTTTGTTTGCTAAACCACAGTTAGAAGTGTATGAAGGGATGATCGTTGGCATCAACTCACGTTCAGACGACATGGTGGTTAACCCAACTAAAGCAAAACAGCTCACCAACGTTCGTGCCTCTGGTACTGACGATGCGTTAACTTTAACTCCTGCAATTGAATACACGCTTGAACAAGCACTTGAATTCATTGAAGATGATGAGTTAGTTGAAGTAACACCTAAGTCAATTCGTATCCGTAAGCGTTATTTGACTGAAAATGAACGTAAACGTAACCGCGATAAATAATTTGATTTTGATCTAAGATCAGTAAGTAAACCGCTAAATTCGTTTAGCGGTTTTTTATTAGATGATCTTTATCGCTGTAGACCTTTAAGTTCATATTTTTATTCATATAAAATGTTGTTAAAGTGTGAAATAGCTTTCTTTTTTTGAGAAAAATATTAAATTAGCAAACATGAGCCGATCATCCATTAACACTATTGTTAAGCCGTGATTAGAACAAAAACAAGGGAATAGCGGTTCCCGAGTGGAGAAAATTGAGATGAGTATTATTCAAGAATTTAAAGAATTTGCTGTTAAAGGCAATATGATTGATTTGGCTGTCGGTGTCATCATCGGTGGTGCTTTCGGTAAAATTGTAGATTCATTGGTCAAAGACATTATTATGCCGTTGATTACTGTGATTACAGGTGGTGGTGTTGATTTTTCGCAAAAGTATATTGTACTTGGTGCCAATCCGAATAATTTACAATCATTGGATGCTCTGCAAAAAGCAGGCGTAAACGTATTGACTTATGGTAACTTCCTGACCATTTTAATTAACTTCCTGATTTTGGCATGGGTCGTGTTTCTAATGGTGAAATTGATTAATCGTATGCGTCGTAAGGATGAAGCGGAAGCACCAGCACCAGAAACTCCTGAAGAAATTCAATTGCTTCGTGAAATTCGCGATGAACTAAAGCAACATCCACAATCATAATATTGTAGGCTTTCTCAAAACGGCATTTTTAAATGCCGTTTTTTTATGCATTTTGATTGATATTTCTCATCTGAATTTGACACTTAAGCGACTTGAGGTTTTTGTCAGAGTCCTTAAAATATGGCGACTGAAAATACCTGCCAATCATAGGATTTACTCAAACATGAACCGACTTTTTGCTTATGGAACTTTATGTCCAGATCGTGAAAACGCACATATTCTGGGAAATATTGGCGGAGAATGGCAAAAGGCTTCAGTGAATGGCGTGGTGCATACTTTAGACTGGGGACCCGATCAGGGTTTGCCTGCCTTGGTATTGGATGAAAATGCACCTAAAGTGTCTGGTTTAGTGTTTAGTACCGATAAACTGGCTGAACATTGGCCCATGCTTGATGAGTTTGAAGGTTTTCAATATCAGCGAGTTAAGGTGATGGTGGAATTTGAAACAGGTGAAATGATCGAAAGTTGGACTTATCAAATGAATCCTCATGCAAAGACAATGCAACTAGAAAGTGAAAGGACTTAAGTTTTTAAGACTTGCGTCCTTTTATTCACGACCGCAATTTATGCAAATTCAGTTCTAAATTTGACTTCAAGCAAATGAAAACCAAACTGGCTTTTGATTGGACCGTGTAAAATTCGTTCAGCCGCAGTAAATACGAGTTTATCAATAACGGGAACAAGTTGACCTTTTTTCACTTCGCCAAGTTCACCGCCACGTTTGGCAGAATTACAGGTGGAATATTGTTTGGCGATTTTTGAAAAATCAGCGCCCGACAAAATTTTCTTTTTAAGTTGTTCCGCAAGATCTTTGTCTTTAACTAGAATATGACGAACAATGGCAGTTTGCATGGGCAAGCCTCCTGAATCTGTTGAGGACAAATATTAAACTTTGATACGTTTTAAAGGTTGGCATTGGGGACAAAATACACTGGCACGTTGTCCGAGTTTAAGATTTTCCAGTGGCGTTTCACACTGAACACACATTTCACCTGCACGACCATAAGCCAGTAAAGTTTGTTGAAAATAGCCATTTTCACCGACAGCATTGGTGAAATCCCGCAAGGTTGATCCCCCTAAATCAATCGCAGATTTCAAAATACGTTTGATTTCATCCACAAGTTGAACAATCTGCTTTTTACTTAAACTAGAGGCTGGCTGTGCAGGGTGAATGCCTAAGTTAAACAGACTTTCAGTGGCGTAAATATTACCTACGCCGACCACTACGTGATTATCCATCATTGCAATTTTTATGCCGACTTGTTTGTTTTTAAGCTTTTGATAAAGATAATCTGCATTAAACTCGTCACCGAGCGGCTCTGGGCCAAGTGGATTCAGTAGTTTGTTTTGAGATTCTTCATTGAGCCATAAAATACAGCCAAAACGACGCGGATCGTGATAACGTAACTGGGTACCATCTTCAAAACCAATCATCAAATGATCATGTTTACGTAACTCATCCTGAGCTGTAGCCAGACGAAAACTGCCCGACATGCCTAAATGCCACAGCATTTGATCTTGTTCAAATTCAGCCAGAATATATTTAGAGCGTCTTTGTAAACCAATTAAACGCTGTCCATTCAGGCGAGAAATATCCTCTGGAATTGGCCAACGTAATCTGGACTCTCTGACTTCAACGATTTGGACGCGCTGTTGCAGTAAAGGCAATAAACTGGTTTTAGTGGTTTCAACTTCAGGTAATTCTGGCATTGACAGCTCGATAAAATCATGACGATGTTAATATGGGGGTAATCAGCACAATGACAAATTTAAGAAGGCACTTTATCTGTCAATATCGTGTCATTTCCCTTTCTTTACTTATGGTAGCGTGATGTCAGAAATTTTACCATTCACATGGTTTCAACGTGATACATCGACAGTGGCCGAGCAATTGATCGGCTGTCAGCTTTGTGTACGTCAGGACAATGGTGAAATTCTACGTTGTACCATCAGTGAAACAGAAGCGTATTTGGGAATTCGCGATAAAGCCAGTCATAACTACGATGGACGACGTACTGCCCGAACCGAGGTGATGTATAGCGCTGGCGGGCATATTTATGTTTATCTGATTTATGGGATGTATCACATGCTGAATTTGATCACGCAGACAGAACATGAACCTGAAGGCGTGATGCTCAGAGCCGCTTTTTTTGAAGATTCAGTTTCTAAACCTGACTTTAAGCGCTTGTCAGGCCCTGGAAAATTGACCAAACAATTAGGTATTACAGAGCGATTTAAAGGCAAAATGTTGGGGGTAGAAACTGGTTTGTGGATTGAAAATAAAAAAATTCAGCCAGAGATTGTACGGAAAAAAAGAATCGGGGTTGATTATGCTGAGGAAGCAAAAGACTGGCTAGAACGCTATTGCTGGAAAGATCATCCAAGTTTAAGCCGTTAAACCTACAAAGTACTCCAAGAAATAACCAAACTAATATACTGAAAATTGGAATGATTGGCTAAAATCGTTTTTTGTCGATATGTTAAAATTTACAAACTAAATGATATAACAAATATTTTTTGGGCTAATTGTTGATATTAAAGGATAACTGAATGCGCTTCATGCAATTCAATACATTATATTCTTCCATGTTTTTACTTTCTGGGTTCAGTATGAGTGGTGCTGCTTGGGCAGAAGTGCCAGAACCAGTTGCATTGCCGACCATTAAAGTAGAAGCAACTCGTACAGACACTACTTATTTGCAAACTCCTGCTTCGGTTTTTCGCATTGATGCACCCAAGCAGGATCAAAGTTCACAGGTTAATTTGACAGAAGTGGTCAAAGGCATTCCAAGCTTGCAACTGCATAATCGTGAGAATTATGCACAGGATTTACAACTTTCCATGCGTGGTTTTGGTGCGCGTTCAACTTTTGGTGTGCGTGGTATTCGTTTATATGTGGACGGTATTCCTGCCACGATGCCAGATGGTCAGGGGCAAACGTCCAATATCGATTTGAGCAGTTTGGATCATATTGAGGTTTTAACAGGGCCTTTTTCGTCAATATATGGTAATTCATCGGGCGGTACTTTGTTGACCACCACTAAAGAAGGTCAAGGCAAAGATTCTGTTGAACTGAGTTATTCGGGGGGAAGTCATGATAAAAATCGTGCAGGAATTGTGTTGCAGGGCGGTGCAAAACAAGCCAATCAACCGAGCTATGTGATTAGTTCATCATACTTCGATACCGATGGTTATCGTGATCATAGCGCTGCCAATAAGGTTTTGAATAATGCCAAACTCACGTGGAATCTTGAAGATGGGTCTAAAATTAACTGGATTACCAATTATTTAAAAATTAATGCTGATGACCCGCAAGGACTGACACGTGACCAATGGAAAGCCAATCCAAAACAAGTCAATGATGCCAATAATAGCTACGATGTGCGTAAAGACATTGAACAGACGCAAACAGGATTGACTTGGTTAAAGCCATTAAATGATAAAAACGAATTGTATGCGATGGCTTACTTTGGTCATCGTGAGGTGACACAGTATCAATCTATTCCAATGTGTGCTGAAAATAAGGATACAAAAAAATGTATTCCCAACACGTCTCAGCTAAATCCACGTCATGCAGGTGGTGTGATTGATTTTGAACGGAATTATTATGGCGCAGATCTACGCTGGACTGGCAAAGAACTTCTTCCCAATATCACCGTGAGTGCAGGAGTGGCCTTAGATGCGATGGATGAGGATCGTCAAGGTTATGAAAATTTTACCTTAATCAACAATCAGCCGAGTTATGGGGTTAAAGGTACTTTGCGCCGTGATGAAGACAATACTTTGTGGAATATTGATCCTTATTTACAAGCCTCATGGCAGTTTTTACCGACTTGGCGTTTAGATACAGGCGTGCGTTATAGCAATGTTCATTATAAATCAGATGATAATTACATCACTGCAAGCAATCCAGATGACAGTGGCAAGACTGATTATTCCAAAGTTTTACCTTCGGCCGCTTTAAGCTGGCAAATCATGCCTGAACTTTTGGCTTATGTGAGTTACGCCAAAGGCTTTGAAACACCAACCTTTACCGAAATGGCCTATAACACGGATGCAAGCATTTCAGGTTTTAACTTTGATCTAAAACCATCCAATAGTGATACCTACGAGGCAGGCTTAAAGTCACAAAATCTGCTAGGTGATTTTACTTTGGCTGTTTTTCAGACCAAAACCAAAGATGACATTGTTTCAGCGGGTAGTGTTGATGGACGTTCTACTTTTCGTAATGCAGATCAGACCTTACGTGAAGGTGTTGAATTTTCATGGAATAAACAGCTTTGGCGTGATCTGATTGCGACTGCAAGTTATGCCTATCTGGATGCAAAATTTGATAGTAATACCGCAGCAATCTATGACAAAAATGGCAAAGTTGTAGCGAAAGCGATTGATAAAGATGCTTACATTCCAGGGATTGCCAAAAATCAGGCCTATCTCGCATTGTCTTGGAAACCACAAACTGGTTTTTATGGCGGGGTCGATGCCCAATATAACGATAAAATTTACGTCGATGATCAAAATACAGATGCAGCACCAAGTTATACCGTTGTAGCCGCTTATGCAGGTTATGCATGGCAGTTACAGGACTGGAAAGTCAATATTTTCAGCCGTGTAGATAACTTGCTAGATAAAGACTACGTCGGTTCAGTGATTGTCAATGACGGTAATTCACGCTTTTTTGAACCTGCCGATGGACGTAACTGGAGTGCGGGCTTAAGAGTCAGCAAACAATTTTAATGAAAATTAAGAGAGAAGAGGTGACACGTGGCAAAGTTATTTGAAAGCTTGCAATTAGGTTCATTGAACCTGCGTAATAAGATCATCATTGCACCGATGTGCCAATATTCTGCAACGGATGATGGTGAAATTACCTATTGGCATGAACAGCAATGGGCCAATTATGCGCTGTCTGGTGTAGGCCTATGTATTATTGAAGCCTCTGCGGTTCAAGCCCAAGGACGTATCAGTTATGCTGATGTTGGTCTTTGGAATGACACTCAACGAGATAAAATCAAAGCGCTTTTGGATAATATTCAGCAACTTTCGCCAATGCCATTTGCGATACAGCTTGCTCATGCGGGTCGTAAAGCATCCACAGATAAACCATGGTTAGGTAAAGGACAAATCGCTCCAGATCATGTACATAGCTGGCAAACGGTGGCACCAAGTGAAATTGCGTTTGGTGCTCATGACATGCTCCCGCATTCATTAAGTATTGATGAGATCAAACAGATTCAGGCAGACTTTGCTGCTGCGGCAGTTCGTGCTGTGGACGCTGGTTTTCAACTCATCGAAGTTCATGCGGCACATGGTTATTTGTTACATCAGTTTTTATCGCCGTTGTCGAATCAGCGTACGGATGAATATGGCGGTTCATTTGAAAATCGTATTCGGATGACTTTAGAAGTGCTGCAAGCGATTAAAACTGCTGTGCCTCAAAACTTTCCAGTTGGTGTGCGTATTTCTGCAACAGACTGGATGCAGCCAACAGCAAGTTGGGATATCGAGTCGAGTATTGGATTATCGTTGGCATTGCAGCAATTAGGCGCAGCTTATATCCACGTGTCTAGTGGCGGTTTGCATGAGCTTCAGGACATTAAAATTGGTGCGAATTATCAGGTACCTTTTGCCGAGCAGATTAAATCCAAAGTTTCAATTCCTGTAATTGCAGTGGGTTTGATCACAGAGCCAGAACAAGCTGAAGCCATTTTACAAAACGATCAGGCTGATGCGATTGCATTGGCAAGAGCTATTCAGTACGATCCACGCTGGCCTTGGCATGCAGCCGCTGCATTAGGTGCTGAAATTGAGATTTCACCACAATATTTGCGTTGCCAACCGCATGGCTTAAAGCAATTATTTAAACCATTTAACCATTAATTTTTTTAGCAAAAGGCGCACTTGGTTGCGTCTTTTTATTTTGATAAAAGGATGCCAATGTGGTTGTACAGGTCATCGTACCAATTTTTCTATTATTGTTGGCAGGTTACTTGAGTGTTTCAATTCGACTGATTACACCTGATCAGATCAAGGCATTGAGTGCTTTTATTATCAAAATAGCCTTACCCGCATTTTTACTGTATGCCTTATCTAATAAAAGTTTAAATGATATTTGGCATCCGTCTTATTTTATCGCCTATGGTGGCGGTTCTTTAATTATCTTTGCATTGGCGTTTTATTGTTATCGTTATTGCTTTTCATATAGTCTGACTCCAACGGCTGTTCTGGCAATGGGCGCTTCTATGTCCAATACGGGCTTTATTGGAACGGCGGTATTAAGTTTACTGATGGGATCACATGCTGCGATTTATATTTCATTGACATTGATTCTGGAAAATTTATTGATCTTGGCTTTGGTTCTGGCATTAGCAGAAGCAGGGCAGCAAGAACAACAAAAAGTATGGGCGCTATTGCAAAAAACCGCACAAAATTTGCTAAAAAATCCTGTGATTATTGCCATTATTTTGGGGATGAGTTGTATCTTGTTAGATATCCGCTTGCCTACTTTAGTCGATCAATCTTTAGCTTTGTTAGGGAAAACGGCATCGCCTTTAGCATTATTTGTGATTGGTGGAAGTTTGGTTGGAATGGGTATGAGTGCTTTGAATCTGCAAAGTGGCTTGTTAGTGGCTTTTAAAGTTATCCTGATGCCTTTAATGATCTATTGCTTACTGCGGATGTTGCCAGATGTGAGCCAAGAAATGTTATATGCGGGAACCATTTTAGCTGCATTACCAATGCCGATTGCCTTTGGAATTTTTGGGCAGGCTTATGGTTTAAATGAACGTGCTTTAACCCCTTTGATGTTAAGTACGATTTTAGGCTTTGTTGGGATTAGCAGCTTGATCATGTTGTGGTGGTAAATCATTTTGCCTCGATGATAGAGGCAAAATGATTTGTTGTTTCACTTAACTTTTTGCTTTGGTGGCAGGTGCTTTCGCTTTTTCCGCAATCAGCTTATCTACCGTAGCCAGTGATTCTTTGGCTTGAGGAACATTATCCTGAGCTAGAGCAGCAAAAATTTTGCGTGCTTCTGGCAAATTTTGCGGCACAATATTGCCGTTAGTCATCAAGTTTCCAACGGCCATCAGCGCAGGAATATAGCCTTTCTTGGCTAGACTTTCGATACTGGCTAAACCCACTTTAACTGCGGCCTCATTCTTGGTCTTAAAACCATTACTGATGTCATATATCGCTTTTAAGTGTATGGCACGATAATTATTTTTATTGATTAATGGCTGAAGCTTTTGTAGTGCCAGTTTATTCGAAGCATCTTTATTTTCAGCAAATAATAATACGGCAAGTTCTACGGTTGCTTCATCCAAACCTGCATTCGAGGCTTTTTCCAGATATTCACGCCCCTTTTTCTCATCCTTCGTGACACCTAACTCACCCGCCATATAAATTTGAGCAAGGCGATATGTCGCGACTGGATAACCTTTATTGGAGGCTTCCTGATAAGCAGCAAGCGCTTTTTTTGAATCCTGAGCAGTACCTTGTCCCAATTCACTCATAAATCCCTGATTGTAAATCGCTTGCGCATTGCCTGTTTTGGCTAAACGATCCATTTCCTGATAAGCCGCATTATAATTTTTGTCTTTATATAACTGTTCAGCTTTGGCAAAAGGGTTATTGGCTGTACTGGTTTGAGGGGCTGTTTCTGCTGCAAAGGTGGTTGAAGATAAAGCAATAAGACCGACGAGAAGAAGTTTTTTCATTTTAAAAATCCTGTTGTCATACTTACATCATTCCATTGATGCACAATATGGGTATTACATTGTGAATCATCATCATAAAAGTTTTGCGTGGAATGTAAATATAAAAATTGAGAATGAATGTGTCATTTTTTACAGTCGATTGCTTAATCATAGATTAAATTTGGGAAGATCAAAGATTTTAAACTTCCCTAAAATTTATTTGGTTTTATCTAAAAGCTGATTTAATTCATCGGCCTCCACCGCACCTGTAATTCTGTTGCCATTTTTGAGGAACATGGTGGGAGTTCCGCTAATTTTTAAGCGTTTACCGAGTTCCAGATTTTTCTGAATTGGTGTTTGGCAACTTGCAGATTTTGTCGGCTGTTTTTTATTTAAGAGATAATCTTCCCAAGCAGCATATTGGTCTTTGGCACACCAGATTTGCGTGGCCATATTTTCTGCATTCGGATGTAAACCTTTGAGTGGATATAAAAACAAATAAATCGTGACATTATCGACCGATGCCATTTGCTTTTCTAAACGTTGGCAATAAGGACAATCAGGGTCGCTAAAGAGGTATAGAACACGTTGACCATTGCCTTTGACATGTTTAATGGCTTGATCGAGAGGTAGTGTGGAAACATCAATTTTTTCAAGTTTTTGTAAACTATCTTCGGTTAAATTCTTTTGGTTTTTATTGTCAATGAGATTGCCAATAAAAAAGTAATTGGCATCATCATCGGTATAGACAATTTGCCCGCCCATATAGACTTCATAAATGTCTTTTAAAGGCGTGGTTTGTACCGATTGCACTGGAATATCTGGAAAATTCTTCTTTAAATTTTGTTGCACAGTGGCAATATTGGCATGGCTGAGGGAGATACTAAATAAGCTTAGCGTCAATGCGCTGAATAAAAATTTCATGTTGCATTCCACAATAAAAAGCCATTTGATCATGCCAAAAAATGATGAAAAACAATAGTGAAGAAATGTGTTTAGTTATAAATAAGGCTGCATGGCTTGGCTTAACAATTCAACCAAGTCTGGATGCATAAAATGATATTCATCTGGGATTTCTAAGACGGTAATTTTTTTATTTCTCAGATTCTTATTGAATTGTTCAACCAATCTTTGTTTATGGTGATATTCCATCACAAAAATATGATCTGCCCATACGATATCTCGTGCTGAAACCACCCGTTTGGCTTGCTTACTCGTTCCAGCAGAACGCGTATTCATGTGTTTTGAAAATACACGTTCTGCTGTTGGGCTACGCCATTGATTTCTACTACAAATAAATAGAGCATTCATCGCAAGTTATTGCGGTCTTGCCACATCACCACTTAAATATTCGGGTAAATCCAAAATGGTTAAGCTCAATTCTTCAAGCGCAGCAGGTTTGGCTACGACCAAGGCTTTATAACCACCTTCAACCGCAATACTATTGACCACTTCAACGTCGTTACTTAATTTTGTTGCGGGTGCAGGCACTTCACCATTGCCAAGTACCAAATGTAACCAATGTTTTGGTTTAGCTTTAAACCACAATCGCGCGATAATTTCCTGACCTAGATAGCACCCTTTATCGTAATGAACGCCTTCACGTTGATGTAAGCGTAATTCCTGCGGCTGAAACTCATGCTCAGTGCTTTGAGCAATCCATGCCTGACCGGCTTCGATGGCATGTAATTGCCAAGCGGTAATATCTGATTCTGTACTTGAAAATTCACTGCTTTTCTCAACCAGTGATGGAAATACAGGACCCGTATCCTCTAGTTTCATTTTAGAAAAAGCGCCGTATTTACGAATATGTTTGGCAAATTCCTCGCTCTGATCCTGCGTGGTGACAATTTGAAAGCTTTCGGAAGACTGTTTGTTTAACCATAAGCCAAAATGGATGCGACCTTTTAAATCACAAATTGCAGTATAACGGGTCGTATTTTCAGATAAAGCTTCGACATTAATCGTAACTTGACCCTGCAAAAATTTTTGTGCATCAACACCATGTAGTGAAAATGAAGCGAAAGCTAAATTGCTCATAAGCGAATCTTCAACCCATCATTTATTCCCAAAAGTGGGGTCTATTTTGCGCCATTTCTTAAAAAAAATCAGCTTTATTACATTAAGCCTGAAGCATTTGATCAAGGCAAAGTTGATACCCTGCATAAGTTTGCTCAAACGATTATTCCACCTTAGATAAAACCTAATAAATGATTAATAGTATAAAGAGCCAGATGTAAAATTAAAAAATTTCGCTATTGAGGAGAAAGGAGATGTTAAAAATCTGAAAGTGGAAATATAAAGAGAATTTTTTCTAAGAAAATTAATTAATTTGCAATAAATTTTCAATTACGTTTAATAAAGCTAGAAATTCGGAAAACAATCTCTCCGGATTCTCTCTAGACTATTTAGCAAGGTTAGGAACAAAAGTTCCACAGGGGATCGAAAAGAGTAGCATGCACCGAAATGTATCACGTAAGTGTGTACTCACCCAAAAGGTCTCGATTCGGCTTAGGACGCTATAGACCAAAAGTTTATAGGCAAAGGTTATGACTTACAAAGTCATGAGTGTTGAAGTAAACCATCCGTGTTTTCCCTTTAACCCAAAAATTACATCTCCGTGATCTTAGATCAGTCAATACAGCACCAAACATCAAAACGATATAAAGAACACCATTATAATGGGTGCCAAGTTTTGCCTTCCTGATCTAAAGCAATCGTAAACGAAAAGCCTTCATCATCAGAAACCAATAAAGAGGTTGGTGTTGGCATCATGACTTTAAGCACGGTTCCTTTTTCGAAAACTTTAGGTGTAAAATTTTCTTTATGTAAAGTAATCGTTTCGATAAGTTCGATAGCTTTTAGATCCATAAAAATTTACTCCCGTTTGAAGTGCATATATTTTATATATTGTATATCAAACTTAGTCCATTTATGAGACATATCTGACAAACAAAACGCCTATCAAAAATTCTATTTAAAATTTATATCTATATTTTTTAAATAGATATGATGTTGTCGGGTTGATTTTAATAAACTTGGATCAGATATGTTTATTTTGCTCACTGGTGAAAATGACATAGTTAATACGTTCGCTTTCACGCAATGAATCTCTTGAAATTACCTATTTCTTTATATCTTTAAGTCAATTTAAATCATCTATTAAAGTAACTTTAAAAAAACAAAAACGGATATCGGCATTTAAGAAAGCTGAGCTTGGCTGAAGTATAAAAAATGAAAGCAACTATCAATGTATGGGACTTGTATCGTCCATACAAAAAGCGCTATATAGAGCTGTACATAAATAACAAAGAACAGACAGTTATTTAGGCGGAATTTAAGATTTACATCTTAATTTCTATCCCAACGATAGTGCGCAGAAAAAGGAATATCGCAACTTCATGTTCAAGTCATTTTTTCCAAAACCCAAGTGGTTTTTTTTATCACTCATCTTCTGGTTTATTATTAATATTGTGCTTTGGTATTCAGGCGGCAAAGAGTGGGGCGAATTTTTGGGTTTTCCAAAAGGATATGCCGATGCTGAACTTCCTGTCGGTGTAAGCCGTTTTTGGTCGCCTGCTTTTTTATGGTTTTATCTTTGGTTTTTTGTGGCGACAGCCATATTTGCTTTGTTTTGGAAGAAAGTTTCAGATAATCCGTGGCAACGATGGTCAGTTTGGGGTTCCGCTTTTATTTTATTCAATATCTGGTTTGGGGTACAGGTCAGTGTTGCGGTAAATGCTTGGTATGTGCCTTTTTGGGATTTGATTCAAAGCATGCTGACCAATGGCGGTGGAAACATAATGGATTTATATAAAGAAACGATGGTTTTTCTTTATATTGCCATGGTTGGAGTAACGCTTGCGGTGATTAATGCCTTTTTTACCAGCCATTATGTTTTTCGCTGGCGGACGGCAATGAATGATTATTATACGGCAAATTGGGACAAATTAAGGCATGTGGAAGGGGCATCACAGCGTGTGCAGGAAGATACCATGCGTTTTGCTACTATCATGGAAGATTTGGGGGTAGAGCTGATCAAAGCGATGATGACTTTAATCGCGTTTCTTCCACTACTTTTTCAACTTTCAAAATATGTTCCGGTTGTTCCGATCGTGGGTGAGCTCAATCATTCATTGGTTTGGGCTGCGATTGTATGGTCATTATTTGGAACTATCTTATTGATGGTGGTGGGGATTAAATTACCTGGCTTACAATTTAATAATCAAAAAGTTGAAGCAGCATATCGTAAAGAATTGGTCTATGGGGAAGATCATGCGGATCGTGCACAACCTGCGACTTTAAAAGAATTATTTAGTCGGGTACGCAAAAACTATTTTCGACTTTATTTTCATTATGCTTATTTTAATTTAACTGCTACATGGTATGGACAACTGGATATTCTTTACAATCTGGTGGTTTTATTTCCGTCGATTGCCGCAGGAAAACTGACTTTAGGTCTGATTAATCAAATAGGCGGAGTATTCGGTAAAGTCCGTGACTCATTTCAATATTTGATTAATTCTTGGAAAACGATTATTGAATTACTCTCCATTCATAAGCGTTTAAAAGCCTTTGAATCAATCTTAGATAAATAAGTTTAAACCCGCAAGCAGCGGGTTTTTTTATGTCTGTTCCGATTTAGAGCAGCACAATACCCAAACCTGCACCAAGCAACATGACCCAAAGCGGATGAATTTTTTTAAATAAACCTAAAAGTGTAGTTAAGATAATAATCATAACTAGTATGTTATTTTGGGCAGATGCATGGGCAATCATCCATGCGCTGACAAGCACCAAGCCTACGGTAATGGGTTTAAGTGCTTGCTCAAAGCGGCTTCTAAACGGATGATTCTTAAAACGTTGCCAAAATTTGAGTGCGTAGACGGTAATCATCGATGACGGGCCAAATTTAGCGATAGAAGTTACCAACAATCCAGCAGGCCCTGCGACATGCCAGCCAATCAGAGGAACAATCATCATATTTGGCCCTGGTGCAGCCTGTGCCATTGCAAACAATGAGCTAAACTGTTCAGCGCTCATCCAGTGATGAATATTTACCACCTGATGCTGCATTTCGGGAAGAATGGCGTTGCCACCTCCAAAGGCCAAAACAGACAGTTGAGTAAATACTAAGGCTAGAGTTATGAGTACCAAGATCATGATTTTTTTACTCTCAGAATCAAAAAGTTAATGGTGAGTAAAATAACTAGGGTCAACGCCAGTGGTAGCTTAAATAACAGCATAAAGATAAATGTCAGCGTGATCGTCAGAAGGGTGAGCTTGCTTTTTAATATAGGACGAAGCATTTTGAAGCCTGTGGCGAACAAAAGTCCTGCTGCCGCAGCGGCTAATCCTTGAATAAGATGTCTTACTACCGTTAAGTATTGAAAATGTTCATATACCTGATAGATCATTAAGACGATTACAGTTGGAGCAAAAATCAGTCCTAATACCGAACTGATGGCACCTTTAATGCCTTGAAACTGCATGCCAATTGCCACTGACATATTAATGATATTGCCACCGGGTAATAACTGGCAAATGCCCAGTAAGTTGGTAAATTGGCTTTCATCTAGCCATTTTTGTTGCTCTACAATCATACGATGTGCCAGCGGTAACACGCCGCCAAAACCCATCAAACCCAACTTCATAAATCCGCTAAATAAAGCCTTGCAATCAGGAGTTATCGATTGTTCACTCGCTATTGGCATGGCTTGAATCTTCACTGCGTCACCTTTTATCGTCTAAGCTGATAGGCATAGCATGAGCCGATTATGATATATTTACCAATGCTATTTTTGGCATAAAACATACTCAAAAAGTATCGCTATGATTGATATACATAAACTGAATGCTTTTGTTGCTGTGGTTGAAGAAAGTAATATATCTAAAGCTGCGGTTAGGCTGCATATGCAGCAGCCTCCTTTGACCAGATTGATACAAAGTTTGGAACAGGAACTCGATACCCAGCTCTTAAAAAGATTGCCACGTGGGGTGGAGGCAACAGAAGCAGGTAAAGTGCTTTATCAAGAGGCGATTACCATTTTGGCTCATGCACAGTCGATCCCCAGACGCGTTCAAAATATTGCTCAGGGCAAAGAGGGACAATTGAATGTGGGCTTCACTCATTCTGTTGGATTGCATCCCTTTTTGCCTACGGTGTTAAGAGCATTTCGTGATCAATTTCCTCAAGTCTCTATTTATCTGGAAGAAGAAAGTAGCAGTGCCTTAATTGATGCGGTCATTAATGAAAAACTGGATATCGTATTTTTACGTAAACCTGCGCCAAGGCAGCGAAAATTGCGTAGTCAACATGTGTTGAACGAGCCCTTAATGGTGGCTTTACCCAATAATCATTGTTTAGCTCAAACTGATGGCGTGATTCAGTTATCTGACTTGGAACCTTACGAGTTTGTTCTTTATCGGCGTTTAGGCGGGCAGGATTTATTTGATAATATTATGGCAAGTTGTTATCAAGCTGGATTTAGTCCTCACGTGGTACAGGAAGCGCCTCGTTTGACTTCCAGTTTAAACTTGATTGCGGCAGGGATTGGTTTATCAATTGTGCCTGCATCGATTCAAGATTTCTGGAATAAGCAGATTATTTATAAATTACTTGAAGCCAAAAAACCATGTATTGCGCCGATCTATGCTATCTACCGTGCAGACCAGATGAATATTCGGGTTCAGCATATTTTATCCTTACTTCAAGCTTCGTATGGTAAGTAATAATAAGGTTTAAGTTAAAGGATGAAATTAGCCAGTAATTTGATAGAGCTTATGACAGGGCTTAAGTAACTCATCTGTTATGTAGGATTCAAACGATCGAGCATTACAAGTCGCATTAAAGCGAAAAACTTACGCGATCAAACATTTCTATAAAAACCTCATAGATATGAGTGATACATATTTCATTGTTTACGAGATGAAGAGAAAAAAAGTTGGCATTTTAGTCCTATTTTTGAATACGTCATCAAGTTTGGTTTCACTTATATTTTAATAAAAATCAAATCATTAGATTTATTTGATTATATTTTTTGCTATATTTTAGCGATAAAAAAAGGACTGAGAAAAAGTAACGTGAAATCTAAATTATGGCTATGGATTGGGTTGAATGTATTGTTGTTGCACGGATGTGCATCTACACCTAAAAATCATGCTGATTCAATGCAGCTTTTTGCATCTCCTCAGGATTTGATCGACCAAAAACAATTGAATGGTGCAACAGGCATTTCACGTGAATATATCTATGACTGGGGACAACAACAACCCAATATTGAACCAGAATCACTTTATCCACGGAAATATTTAAGTCAATATTGTCATGCCAATGGTGGGAAATTTTCTGTGCTGCGTCATAGCAATCTGAGTTTAATTAAAGATCATTCAACTAAAAAAATATTGGCATCTCATCCAAATGTGAAGCAGGGAATAGGAGCCTATCAATGTGATTATGGGGCTGAAAAAAGCTGGATTGTTTCGATTGAACCGACTGCACAACGTAAAAATCTAGATCAAAATGCAACCAGTGTCGTGAGTTTACAAACTCGAATAATGACGCTTGAAGAAACTAAAACTTTTTATAGTAAAGCCAATCCTGTTTCTGCTATCTCACCTAAAAAAGGAGTAAGTAATCCGTCTTCGACCAAAAATATGAAGCATCAGTCTGACAAAGAGATTGAAACAAAAAAAGAAGCTGATCTTAAAAAAGAATCAGATGCAAAAAAAGAGACGAAGCCTGTACCCATCGCTCCGATCAAGATGCCAGAAAAAGTGACTGAAACACCTCAATCACAACAATTAAAATACTATGTCACTGCACGTAAAGATTTGAGTAAGGGACACAACGAGATTGTTGCCTGCAATAATGCTGAAAAAGCCTATAGTTATGGCAAGTTGTATAATACCAATGGAAGTAATGTATATGCTGAATCTGGCGTATTGGTTGCAAAATGCCTAACCCATGTATCTGCTTATAAGAGCCGCTTTAGCAATCCTAAAGCTCGGGCAGTGGGGATTTTACAAAATCTAGCGACTCATCAAAATCATGCAGGTGCCCAAAATATGTTGAAACAGATTCAATAGTTTTTAAAGAATTAAGATATTTCGTTTGAGCTTGTTGTATTGCCATATGTCAAACTCAAACGAAAAAGCGATATTAAATAATACTCATCGCCGTTCTACAGCGTAATTTGAGCTCCAAGTACTTTGACAAACTGAGAAAGCCATGCAGGATGTGCAGGCCAAGCAGGGGCGGTGACGAAATGTCCATCGGTGACGGCTTCTGTGACCGCAATATCTGCATATTGACCACCCGCCAATTTTACTTCGGCTGCACATGCAGGATAAGCCGAACATAAACGACCACGAATTACATCTGCTGCGGCCAATAACTGAGCACCATGACAAACAGCGGCGATTGGTTTTTGTGCGTTGTCAAATTCACGGACAATGGCGACCACACGTTCATTCATGCGTAAATATTCTGGCGCGCGCCCACCGGGGATCACAAGCCCAACATAATCTTGTGTATTAACGGCATTAAAATCATAATTAATGGCAAAATTATGCCCACGTTTTTCACTATAGGTTTGATCGCCCTCAAAATCATGAATAGCGGTTGCAATCTGATCACCCGCTTTCTTTTCAGGACAAACCGCATGTACGGTATATCCTAAGCCGGTCAGAAATTGAAAAGGAACCATTGTTTCATAATCTTCAGCATAATCGCCGACCAACATTAAAATTTGTTTGGACATGCGTTAATCCTCTTTTGTTGTGTTTATTGCCAAGAAAAAAAGCATAAAAATTGATCTCAAGCATGTATCAACCATAGCATAACCGCCTTGATGCTTTAAGTTATTCCTCTTGTCTCTTTAGTCGAATGCTATTAAGTTATTTTGCATTGCTAAAGTTGCTAAAAAAAGTCATGAACATAAGATGATCGAACTTTACTTAAATTATGAGTCAAGAAAATGTGAACCAAAAGAGTGTATAAAATATGAATCATAATAATAAAACTTCCAGACAATGTATTTGGGCAATATTGCTAATGGCTATCACGATTACAGCCTCAGCAGCTCCATTCAATATTCTTGAGTTTAAGAAAAATCAGTTAAATACAATTGAACAAACGCAAATTTGTACACAACTAAAACTACTTTGTGATCAGACTGAACAATTACGGAGTCTTAAAGCACCCGATCACAAGTTGTGGTTGCTTAAAAATGATCGCATTGCCGTCTTTCAAACATCTCCATCAGGTTTGAAGCTTGATGGTCAATGGCAGCTTCCGCTTGCTGTAGAACATACAAATGATGATGACTCATCCTTTATATTTCCTAAGTTATTTCCAATGACACCAACGCGTTATGCCGTTGCGGTGATTGCACCCTTTTCAGAGATGTATTCAGGTGGAGGTGCGAGCATTGAGCGCGCTAGTTTTTATGAATTGCTTGAGCAGGGAAAAACACAACGCTTTATAACAGATTATCCCTTTAGTTTTACTCGAATGATTCGTGCTTGTTTCTCAGAACAGGATTATGAACAGGCTAAAGATCGATGTCATGATGAGGATGGTCTAAGTCTGGATATTCGCCCGATTAAACCGATGTTGTGGCAATTTCGCTATCACTACCATTTAGATATCTCGTCTGTATCAGATTCGGGTGAGAAGTCTTATAAAGGCAGTCGTAATCTAAATATTGATTTAAATCAGGCTCCACAACAACCAAATATTCCAGATGATTGGAATTATACAGGGCAAGGATAAGCTCTTATTTACAGCCAAGTTACAGATGCAAGGAATCTAACTATGATAGAAATAGGAAATTGTTGATTGGAGTTAGATGAATGTCTCGCCTATATGATGTGATTCGCCGTAAATATTCTATTCTTGGAACTTCACTTGTTCTGTTAAGTAGTTTGGGTGGAACTCAAATCGCGAGTGCTGGCCCCGCTGTCGATCAATTGAGTGATTGTCTGGTCAAATCGACGACTGCTACAGATAAGACTACAGTATTGCAATGGACCTATGCAGCTTTATCGGTACATCCAGACTTAAAAGCGTTTAGTAATATTACGCCTACGCAAAAAGATCAGTTAGATCAAAAACTGGCGCAAGTTTTACAGCGAATTATCGTTGAACAATGTTCGGCGCAGACCAAAGCGGTGATTCAGACTGAAGGATTACACGCGGTTGGACAGAGTTTTCAGCAGTTAGGGCGTGATGCAGGGGAAAGCATTATTAAAGACCCTGCGGTGAATCAGCAGTTACAAGGAACGCTTCGTTATATTGATTTAAATAAGATTGCGATGACGTTTTTGACGCCTGATGTATTGGGTAAGTTGGGTGTGTTAAGAGGGCAGTGATAAGAGTCGAGTACCCTTTTAAGTAATCAGTATAATAAAAGAAGTTGTTACTTGGATGTATTGGTGATGGCTTCTAAATATTAATAACTGTTAAGAAAAATCTAGTTGTGAGATTTAACTATATTTGATATTAAATAAATTATTTTTATGAAATTACAGCTATTTGTTTGATAGTTAGTTTTTTTATTTGAAATATGTGGCTATTGCTCAAGGGTTTTTAAATTAAAATTCATTTTTTATTTTTATTTTTATTTAATTGTTTTTTTATTTGTTTTTAATAATTGTGATCGTTGGGACTTAAATGTTTTTCTGAAAAATCTCTTATTTTTTGATTTTAGTGTAATTATTATTTTTCTATTATGATATATACTTTAGTTGGGGTTAATTAAATTTAGAAAATGAAAGATGACATCTATAGCTATACAGAAAAAAATTGATAGGGTTAAAAAAGAGTTTATACAGGAGAATAGTTTTTCTGTAGAAGACATTGATTCAACTGATTCAACTGATTCAACTGATTCAACTGATTCAAATGATTCAAATGATTCAAATGATTTAGTTGATCAGATTATATATATGGGAGAAATCTCTTTTGATGGGTACAATGAAATTACAAAAATTTGTGATCAGTTAAAACTGCTAGGAAATAAAAAAGCAAAACTATACTTGTGTACATATGGTGGTAATCCTCACGCAGGATTTAGAATTGGTAGAGCTTTACAACACCATTATGAAAATGGATTTGAAGTCATTATTGTAAATGATTGTAAGTCAGCAGGTACTTTAATTTGTTTAGGAGCTTCAAGCATTGTGTTGGCGGATAAAGGAGAGCTTGGACCTCTAGATATTCAGCTTAGCAAATCAACAGAACTATTTGAACGTACATCTGGTCTTGATTTACCACAATCTGTTTCGGCATTAACTCAGAATGTAAAATCTATGCTAAAAGACTTATTGATCGAAATGAGAATGGGGGGGCAACTATCTACAAAAATCGCAAGTGAAATGGCCACAAATGTAACAACAGGTGTTTTTGCCCCTATTTTTGCTCAAATTGATCCTTTGAGGTTGGGAGAGCTACATAGGGCAACAATGATTGCGTTTGAATATGGTCGCCGGTTAGCTGAAAAATCACAAAATTTGAAAGAAGGGGCTTTAGTCAAATTGATAAGTGCATATCCTGCACATAGTTTTGTTATTGATCGTAAAGAAGCTAAACAATTATTTAAAAACGTATCCAAACCTACGGCAAATGAAGTAGAATTCATAAAGACGCTAGATAAAATGGCAACAGATCATCTATCAAGCAATAACCCTGTTATATGTTTTTCTTTAAATAAACCTATTGATGTATCTGATGATACTGATAAATTAGAGGCTGTGAGTAATGAAAACTGCTGATATCAAGGAATTCGAAAAGCGGATTCGTGATACATACTCCGCAATTCATAGAGAGCAAGAAGAGTCTAAACGTGTCGCTAATATGCTTAATAAAGAGTGGCATACGCAGCAAAATGCATATTTTAAGGCACAGCAAGTTGTTACACAACAGTTGAAATCTTATTAATTATTATAAGCTTAAAAACGAAACCCGCTCTAATGCGGGTTTTATTTTGAAATGAGATTAGTTAAAATAAATTGTCTTAACTTATTGATTTTATAATTTATTCGTTATAACTCACAAGCCTTGCCTTCATATTCATAGCGGTTAACTTTATAAGCTTGACCATCCCAACGATAGACTGCAAAGCAGAAACCAGGCCCTCCATTTTCAATATCTAGCCAGCCATCAGTTCCTTTCGTTTGAAGAAAATTGGGGATGCCTGAATTACTAAATAATTGCTTCCATTTCCCATTTTTTTGCTGGGCCACAATATAATACCCAACGCCTGTATTGCCATAACACATGGTGCCGTAATCTGAAACAATTGCATCTTTCAGCCCATCACCGTTTAAATCAGCATAAGTCGTAATTTCACCGACTGAACAATCACTTTTCCAGCCTTTTTTGCTTTTTGTAAAACCTGCCGCTTTAAAGATAGTATCAGTATAAGCTTTAGGGACTTGAGGTGTTTGTGCAAAATTAGAATTGCTGATTAAAAGTAAACAAGTACTCAGAAGTAATCTATTTTTCATAAGTTGAATGATCATGTCAGTTTTAGTTTAAAAAATTATTGTGCAGGTATTTTATCCTATAAAACCAAAAAACCCGTTCTAAAACGGGTTTTCTTTTGAGGTTAGCTCAATTTAACCAATCAATTTCTTCATCAATTCATTCACTTGAGCTGGGTTGGCTTTACCTTTTGCCGCTTTCATGACTTGACCAACCAGACCATTAAAAGCTTTTTCCTTACCAGATTTGTACTCTTCAACCATTTTTTCATTGGCTGCAAGTACGTCTTTGATAATCGCTTCAATCGCACCCGTATCGGTTTCTTGCTTTAAGCCTTTTTCGCTAATAATGTCATCGGCAGATTTACCTTCTGCTTCCCACATAAAGCCAAACACTTGCTTAGCAATCTTACCGTTAATGGTGTTATCCACAATACGCGCAATCATACCGCCAAGCTGTTCAGCAGAAACAGGAGAGTCTGCCAATTCCAGACCTGCTTTGTTTAAAGCGCCTGAGAATTCACCCATCACCCAGTTTGCAGAGACTTTACCTTGCTTTGCACCGCCAGAAGCCGCAACCACAGCTTCATAGAAATCTGCCATTTCGCGTGAAAGCGTGAGAACATGCGCATCATATTCAGTCACAGCAAAATCAGCGATAAAACGTTCACGACGGGCAGCAGGTAATTCTGGCATGGTCGCTTTAATGGCTTCAATTTGTTCATCGGCAATAATTACTGGGAGCAAGTCTGGATCAGGGAAGTAGCGGTAATCATTGGCTTCTTCTTTCGAGCGCATGGAACGGGTTTCCATCTTGTTCGGATCAAACAAACGGGTTTCCTGATCAATCGAACCGCCGTATTCCAAAATTTCCATTTGGCGTTCAATTTCAACATTAATCGCTTGTTCAATGAAACGGAATGAATTGAGGTTTTTTAACTCACAACGGGTACCAAATGCATCACCCGGACGACGCAACGACACATTACAGTCCGCACGGAATGAGCCTTCTGCCATGTTGCCATCCGAAATACCTAGCCAGCGAACCAAAGTATGAATCGATTTGATATAGGCAACGGCTTCTTCGACTGAACGCATATCGGGTTCAGATACGATTTCAAGTAAAGGTGTACCCGCACGGTTTAAGTCAATGCCTGACTGACCTTCAAACTGGTCATGTATTGACTTGCCTGCATCTTCTTCAAGATGCGCACGGGTCACGCCAATACGCTTAACTTCACCATCTTCAAGCTGAATGTCGATATGCCCCAAACCAACAATAGGGTTGTCCATCTGGCTAATCTGATAGCCTTTAGGAGAATCTGGGTAGAAATAATTTTTACGCGCAAACACCGATGCTTGATCGATATACGCATCAATGCCCAAACCAAAACGAATGGCCAAATTTACCACTTCTGCATTTAGCACTGGCAGCACGCCCGGCATAGCCAAATCGATAAGACTCGCTTGTGTATTTGGGTCTTGACCAAATTCAGTCGATGAACCTGAGAAAATTTTAGATTGGGTTGCCAACTGCGTGTGAATCTCAATCCCAATCACCACTTCCCAACCATCAATCAACTTTGATTTTGGCTTTTTCTGAGCTACGTTTGCAGTATTGTTCATTATGCAGTCTCCTCAGCAATTGCCGCACGTTGTGTGTGGAATTGAGTGTCTTGTTGGTATTGATGCACAATTGAAAGTAATTGTGATTCTGACCAGTAATTGCCAATCAATTGTAAGCCCACTGGCAAGTTGTTACTGTCCAAGCCCACAGGTGCATTAATTGCAGGTAAGCCCGCAAGGTTGACTGCAAGGGTATAAATATCGCCCAAGTACATTTCAACAGGGGTTAAATCAGCTCCAATCTTGTACGCAGTGGTTGGCGCCGAAGGTGCTGCAATCACATCAACAGTTTCAAATGCTTTTAAGAAATCTTGTTGGATCAAACGACGTACTTTTTGTGCCTTCACGTAATAGGCATCGTAATAACCCGCAGAGAGGGCATAAGTTCCAATCAGGATACGACGTTGTACTTCAGCACCAAAACCTTCAGAGCGTGAACGCTTGTATAAATCCATCAAGTCGACTGGATTTTCACAGCGATAACCATAACGCACGCCATCATAACGTGACAGGTTCGAAGATGCTTCAGCAGGGGCAATCAAGTAATAAGTTGGCACATAGCTTTCAGTCATGCTGAGATCAATCTCAACCAAGATCGCCCCCATGTCTTCAAGCTTTTTCAAAGATTCTTCAACACGTGCTTTAACGTCAGCATCTAAACCTGCCACATTGAAGTATTGTTTTGGAATCCCAATACGCAAGCCTTTCAACGAGGTTGCATTTAGATTCGCAACGTAATCATCGACTTCTTTATCGACCGATGTGGAATCTTTGGCATCATGTCCTGCAATCACATTCATCAAATAGGCACAATCTTCAGCCGAACGTGCCATTGGCCCGCCTTGATCCAGTGAAGATGCATAGGCGATCATACCGAAGCGAGAGACACGACCATAAGTCGGTTTTAAGCCTGTTAAGCCGCAGAATGAAGCAGGTTGACGAATCGACCCGCCTGTATCTGTCCCTGTAGCAAAAGGTGCAAGATCAGCCGCCACTGCTGCTGCTGAACCGCCAGACGAACCACCAGGAACTCGATCCACCGCCCACGGGTTTTTGGTCGCACCGAAATAGGAGCTTTCTGAGGTTGAGCCCATGGCAAACTCATCCATATTCACTTTACCCAAAGTGACCAGACCTGCTGCTTTGGCTTTGGCAACCACAGTAGCATCATAAGGAGAGATAAAGTTATCCAGCATTTTTGAACCCGCAGTGGTTTTAATGCCTTGGGTACAGAAAATATCTTTATGTGCTAACGGAATGCCTGTTAATACGGTGGCATGACCTGCTTTGAATGCGGCATCCGCGGCATCGGCTTCAGCCAGTGCTTGTTCAGGTGTAACAGTCACATAACTTTGAATCTTTGTGTCAAGCTTGGCAATACGATCCAGATAATGTTGAGTCAATTCGCGTGAGGAAAATTTCGTCTGGCTTAAGCCTTCGGAAAGTTCACGAATAGATAAGCGATGTAAATCTGTCATAAGTAAAAATTCTATATCGTCAAATTCTAAAATTTAGGGAGATAAATCACAAAGAATTTATCTGTTTTTAACTATTCAATGACGCGTGGAACCAGATAAAGTCCGTCCTGCGTTTCAGGTGCAACTGCTTGATATTCATCGCGATGATTGCTTTCAGTGACCACATCGGCACGCAAGGGCTGCGGGTTGTCAAACGGACTTTTCAGAGGTTCAACACCCTCAGTATCAATGCTTTTTAGGCTGTCCATCATGTCTAAAATTTTATTTAGACTTTGAGCATAGTCGCTAGATTGCGTATCATTAAGCGACAATCGAGCAAGATTGGCGATTTGAGATACGGTTTGTGCATTTAAATCTGAATGCTGAGCATCCGATGTAGACATAACATCACCTAAGTCAGTATTAAAAATTTGCAAATAATGTGGCTTATAATAAGCGATTGACTTGTTCAAAGCATCACATTTAGTTAAAGTTGCCAACTTGCGTCCATATAAAGTTTAACTGAGAACGACCCGTGATTCTAAAACGACTAATTGGCTTGTTTTCGCCAGATCTAGCCATTGATTTAGGTACAGCAAATACACTGATTTATGCACCAGGCCGAGGTATTATATTAAATGAGCCGACTGTTGTGGCGATTCGTCACAGTGGTTCGCAGAAAATTGTAGCTGCGGTAGGTCTCGATGCTAAACAAATGTTAGGTCGTACACCAGCCAATATTTCCGCGATTCGTCCAATGAAAGACGGTGTGATTGCTGATTTCGAAGTCACCGAAACCATGTTGAACCAATTTATTGGTAAAGTACATGAAAAACGCTTATTTCCACCCGCACCACGTGTGGTGGTGTGTGTGCCATGCAAATCAACTTTAGTTGAACGCCGTGCCATCCGTGAGGCTGTATTTAATGCAGGTGCGCGTGATGTGCGTTTAATTGAAGAGCCGATGGCCGCTGCGATTGGTGCAGGTATGCCAGTTGAACAAGCGTGTGGTTCGATGGTGGTTGATGTGGGTGGCGGTACCACCGAGATTGCGATTATCTCACTACAAGGCTGTGTATATGCCGATTCACTACGTATTGGTGGTGATGTGTTCGATGAACAGATTATTCATTATGTGCGTAAGGCGCATGGCTGTGTGATTGGTGAAACGACGGCTGAAATTATCAAAAAAGAAGTGGGCATGGCTGTTTCAGATGGTCAGACCTTGGAAATAGAAGTTCGTGGTCGTAATTTGGCAGAAGGTGTACCTCGCTCAATTACCGTGACTTCTGATGAAGTCATGCAAGCGATTTCTGATCCACTTCAAAGCATTGTCAGTGCGGTGAAATCAGCACTTGAACAAACGCCACCTGAACTCTCTTCTGATATCGCAGAGCGCGGAATTGTCTTAACAGGCGGCGGTGCTTTATTGCGTAATCTGGATAAGTTACTTGCTCAGGAAACAGGCTTACCTGTGGTCGTTGCAGAAGATCCTCTGACTTGTGTGACACGTGGTGGCGGTAAAGTACTGGAGTTCTTTGATAACCCAAATCATGACATGCTCTTTGTTGGTTAATACTTTTTAAGGACGAGGCGGTGCAACCGAATCTTTTTTCAAGACAACCGCCATCTTTTCGCTCGTTTGTCATCGCGGTTATTACATGTCTGGTGTTGCTGTTTATTAACTGGCGTATGCCTCATGTTATCAAGCCTGCGAGGGATGTGACCTATGCTGCATATAACCCGATTTATGCACTAGCCAGCTATCCTGTACTGTCGCGAGAATGGCTCAACCAACAAACCAAGTCTGAAACCCAGTTACGTCGTGAAAATACAGCGATGCAGGCTGAGTTGCTTCAGGCACAGGTGCGCCTACAAAAATTATCTGAACTCTCTGCGGAAAATACCCGTTTGCGAGGGTTATTGGATACGCCTTTAATTATTGATGGGCGTATGGAAATTGCAGAAGTGATCGGGACAGATGCAGATCCATTGCGTCATATCATTATTATCAACCGCGGCGAGACCAATCAGATTAAAGTCGGTCAAACAGTTTTGGATGATAAGGGGATTATGGGGCAGGTCATTAATGTCTATCCACATAGTTCACGTATCATGCTGCTTTCAGATAAAGAACATTCACTTTCTGTGCGTCTGGAACGGACTGGGATGCGCGCCATCGTGTCTGGAACTGGCGATCTTGGACGTTTAAAAATGGAATATGTTCCCACAAGTGCCAATGTACAGATTGGGGATAAAGTCTATAGTTCGGGATTGGGCGAACATTTCCCCGCAGGTTATCTGGTGGGAACAGTCTCGTTGGTCCGTCGACATAATTCGGGTGAGTTCTCTGAAATTGATGTGACTCCTGCGGCGCAGTTGGCCAGTGGACATCATGTTGTGGTGTTATTTTCTGAATCCCTAGCGATGGAGCAACCGTATGCCAATCGCTAAGTTAAAATATGAAAAGCGTAAAGATCCTCTGATCATTATTATTATTTCAATAGTCATCAGTTCGATTTTAATGATTTATCCATTGTCCTATGATGTTTCGGGCTGGCGACCATTGGTGATGTTGATGGTCATGCTGTTCTGGGTGCTGTGTCAGCCAACGTGGTGTGGCGTCTGGTTCGCCTTTGCCACTGGATTATTTACCGATTTATTAATCGATTCGCCATTAGGACTCAATGCGCTGAGTTTTGTTCTGATCACGTTTATTGTGCGTTATTTCACTCGTGAAAGACGGATTTTAACGTTTATGAACTTATGGACGATTGTGATTTTAGCCTTGATTGCGCATTTGGTTTTTATGTGGATGGCGCAAATCATGGGAGGCTTCCATTTTTCCATTGCTCGCCATTGGCAACCGTTGATGACCAGTATTTTATGTTGGCCGATCATTTATTATTGTTTACATAAATGGCGCATTTAATTTTGGCGTCAAGCTCGGCCAGACGACAAGAGCTGCTTAGACAACTTGGTTTGAACTTTGATATTGTTCGTCCAGATATTGATGAATCTATACAGGACAATGAATCCGTTTCGAGTTATGTTGAACGTCTGGCACGAGAAAAAGCTCAAGTCATTTTTAGCCAGTGTCCAGATGCAGTGATATTAGCAGCGGATACAAGTTTGGGACTTGATGGTAAGATCATTGGAAAGCCAGAATCTAAAGCGCATGCTTTTGAAATCTGGACCGCATTGTCCGGTCGTCAGCACGATGTTTTTTCTGGAATTTGTGTAGCCACTGCAAGTGATTTTTTGAGTCAAGTTGTACAGACTCGAGTTGAATTTCAGCATTTAACTCAAGCAGATATGGAAAATTATTGGGCAACAGGGGAACCTGTGGGTAAAGCAGGCGCATATGCCATACAGGGAGCAGCTGCCCAATTTATTCCTCGAATTGAAGGCAGTTATAGCAATGTAGTGGGCTTGCCTTTATTCGAGACAATACAGTTATTAAAAAGAGTTAAGTTTATAGGGGAAAACGGCGGCTTTAATTAATCGATTAGATTGGACGCTTGATCTTCTTTAACTCTGGAACAAGAATTTTTATAACATTTTGAGTTTGAGTATGTCAGAAGAACTACTGATTAATGTCACGCCTATGGAGTGTCGGGTGGCATTAATCCAAAACGGAACAGTCAACGAATTATTTGTTGAGCGGACAGTCAAACGTGGCTTGGTCGGCAATATCTATACAGGAAAAGTGGTTCGTGTATTGCCGGGTATGCAGGCGGCTTTTGTCGATATTGGATTATCCCGAACTGCATTTCTACATATCAATGACATGGTTTGGCCACGTTCGCAGCCAATGCCAAATGTTTTTGAGCTTTTACATCCGGGGCAAATTCTCACTGTGCAAGTGATGAAAGATATGCTTGGTACTAAAGGCGCGCGTTTAAGTACTGATCTCTCCATTCCTTCACGCTATCTGGTTCTGATGCCTTATGGTAATCATATTGGGGTGTCACAGCGGATTGAATCGGAAGAAGAACGAGATCGTCTGCGTAGCATGATTGAGCGTATTCAAAAAGAACACAATTTGCCGGGGAGTGTGATTGTTCGAACGGCGGCTGATGGGATTGATGAAGCATCGATTGCGCAGGATATGTGTTATTTGGCGAAGCTATGGGAGTTTATTCAACGTAAGCAAAAAGGTGGTGTCGTTCCAAATCTAATTTTTGAAGAATTACCTTTACCACAGCGGGTAATCCGAGACTTAGCCAATGAAGAAACCTCAAAGGTATATGTAGATTCACGTGAAATTCATGCAAAACTGGTGGAATTTATCGATGAATTTGTCCCCAATATCAAAGATCGATTGATTCATTATCCCGGCGAGCGTCCATTATTCGATTTATATAATGTCGAAGAAGATATTCAAAAGGCTTTACAGACTCGGGTTGCCTTAAAGTCTGGCGGTTATTTGATGATCGATCAAACCGAAGCGATGACCACCATTGATGTTAATACCGGCTCTTATGTAGGCGGTCGTAGTCTCGAAGACACGGTTTTTAAAACCAATATGGAAGCGACACAGGTCATTGCACGTCAGTTACGACTTCGTAATCTGGGCGGTATTATTATCATTGATTTCATCGATATGCAAGAGGCCTTGCATCGTGAAGAAGTGATGCGTCAGCTCGAAAAAATGCTGGAACGTGACCATGCCAAAACCAAAATTACACAAGTGTCTGAGCTTGGTTTGGTAGAAATGACGCGCAAGCGTACGCGCGAATCTTTGGAGCATTTGCTGTGTGAGTCCTGCCCGACTTGTCAGGGGCGGGGTTATGTGAAGACAGCAGAAACAGTGTGTTACGAGATATTTCGAGAAATTTTAAGATATACCCGAGCATTTGAATCCAAGAGTGGCTTTACTGTCGTTGCGCATCCTGCGGTGATCGATCGCTTATTGACTGCGGAAGCTACTGCTGTCGCGGATTTGGAGCATTTTGTGAATCGTGTCATAAAATTTCAGGTCGAAAATTTATACACGCAAGAGCAATATGACATCATTTTAAGCTGAAATTGTAACAGGATTTCGCTTAATCCTTGTTACAACTGAAATTTTACTTTCGCCTGCGAATTTTAAATACTAGACATATCCAGTAGCCAAAGACAAATTCTCCCTTTTTAGACGTCTTAGCAAGTCGAGGTTCTCTAGCATGAATGTAAGTGAAAGATTACTTGGTCAAGGTTTAAAACATGTCATGGACAGCAGCAATGTTGTGAATACATGTTATATGGTGGACGATCAAGGTAAAGAAGTACAAATTACCACCGCGATGATCCGCTCAGTGTGTCATCAATTACTCA
The DNA here is from genome assembly GCF_000368825.1 of Acinetobacter ursingii DSM 16037 = CIP 107286. Taxonomy (GTDB): domain Bacteria; phylum Pseudomonadota; class Gammaproteobacteria; order Pseudomonadales; family Moraxellaceae; genus Acinetobacter; species Acinetobacter ursingii. The sequence continues at coordinate 92,517 of NZ_KB849719.1, forward strand.
AACAATGTCGTACCATTAAAAAATAAGGGGCATATCAAGCCCCTTATTTTATTCTTGTGATGGCTTAACTGACTGCACTGACTTGAGTTTCACGTTGTTGCATACTTTCTTTTTCTGCAATCAACTGTTCAAAACGAAGAATTTCATCTTCCAGATGTGTCAATAAATTTTGCATACGTGGCAACGCATTACGGCAAGCGGTTAAACCCACTTCAAGTTTATCCAGATAACTGGTCATGGTGATGTTTAACGCTTGTCCATCAAGGACAATAGAAGCAGGGTAAAGTGCATCTAGTTTAGCGCCATTCCAGTAAAGCGGCTCACGTGGGCCTGGAACATTGGAAATGACCAGATTAAATGCCTGATGTTTTGGCATCATGCCAGATAAGATATTCAGTCCAGCAGGACCATAGACCACAGCACTATAGTTTAAAATCTGATCACTGGTCATGCGTTTAAAGCGCTGTTTGGCATTTTGTACGCTACGACGAATCGTTTGTAAGCGTTCTAAAGGATCATCTTTATGGGTCGCCAGATTTGCCAGAATCATGGTAATTCGATTACTGACGTCAGAGTCATCACTGCGTAACGAAGCTGGCACCATCGCAATTAATGGTTTATTTGGCAAGCTTTGATGGCTAATTAGATACTCGCGTAATGCACCAGAACACACCGCCAAAACGATATCATTGATGGTGACATCGAGTGCTTTGGCAATATGACGAAAGCGATCTAGTTCAAATGACTGTGCCGCAAAACGGCGTGAAGAACTGACACGTTGATTCAATATTGAACTCGGTGCCTGAAAGCTTGAAACATAATCAGGATTACGCCCAAAGTCTTTTAACAGTGTTTGAGAAAGTTCCTGCATCACGCGTGGTGTAGCTTGCAGTTGATCTTTCAAGCCCATTAACACTTTTTTGATTCGTCCCGGCTTGGACTCTTTTAAACGTTTTGCGCGTTTGCCTTCGACACACCAAGGGGGAACGATACTTTTTTCTGTTGGATCATCTGATAGTGATTTTTCAATCAAACGCATCCCTGCAACGCCATCCACCATGGCATGATGAATTTTGAAGTACATGGCAAAACGGTTGCCTTCAATCCCTTCGATAATATTGCATGTCCAGAGTGGTTTTGCCCGATCAATGAGGGTGCTATGTTCCTGAGAAATATAAATCAGTAACTCGCGAATACGTCCCGGGTGGGGTAAAGAAACATGCCTAAAATGGTGATCCAGATCGAACTCTTCATCTTCATCCCAAAAGAGGCCGCTCAGTCGATTGTTAAATGGCGGGACAGGAATGGTTTTGGATTTGCGAATATCGTTGACCAGATCTTGCATAAATGTATCTGGGGCATTTTCTGGAATTTCAAATAAAAACAGACCGCCTACATGCATAGGTTGTTGTCTTTTTTCTAAGGATAAGAATATAAAGTCAATTGGGTGTAATGGGCGCATAGCTTGGATTGCCTCACTGCAATTATATCAATAACCCTTGATGAGCTACGTTTTTAGAATTATAGAACACGTGTCTATTAGAAGTGTATGACTAGTATATAAGCAAAAATGTACATAAAGCCAATAAAATGTGATGAATGTTGAGATAACACAGAAGCATTGATTTTACTCAATACTTGTTGTTTATAAATTGACTTATTCGTCCATTTGAAAATGAAGTCTCTATGGGACATTGATTCATCGCTGTTTAGGTTTTCTTTCATTATCTCCTTTAATAAAGAGATAAACATGACCTGTGAAAGCCATTGTTTGATTGAATCATTTGATCAATAAAAAAGGTAGCCATTTTCATAAGCTACCTTTTCAAAACTAAGCCATTAATGACTTAAGTGTAAGCCACATTCACGATGTTCTTCACCCTTGGTCGGGTCAAAATAATCTTCATTATCAGGAAGATTATGTTTTTGCATATATTCCCACAGGTCTTTCGATGTCCATTTGAGTAATGGCGCAACCTTAATCAGTCCATCTGGATTAATACTGACCGCGTCCATTTCCGCACGAACTGCGGTATCGGTGGCACGTAAGGCCGTAAACCAGACTTTCGGTGCAGTTTCGCGTAAAGCGCGTTCAAATGGTTCTAGTTTGACTTCTGCGGTGAAAGCTTCATGCTTTGGATCATCTAATGCAGGTACTGGTCCTTCCAAAGCTTCACGATGAGCGCGAGAACGTTTCGGTAGATAGGTGAGTAGATTGAGATTGAGTCGTTTGGTAATTTCGTCCACATATTTATAGGTGGTTTCGGTGTTGTAGCCATTATCCATCCACACGACTTGGATGTCGGGTTTAACACGTGTCAGCATATGCAAAATCACCGCTTCAAACGGACGGAAATTCGTCGTCACAATGGCTTTTTCATTCAGGCGCAGCGCCCATTCAATCAACTTTTCAGCATCATTGCCTAATTCTGCATTGATACGTTCTAAATCTAAACTCATTCCAGTGTGCCTTATTAGATATCAACTGATTTTGCAGATTATTATAATCTAATTTGAAGCGTCAACCTGAATAATCGCTCAATTTGAGTTTAAAAGATTGTGTGTGCAGAAAAGTCTACATGTTAAACTAATGCCATTTTTAAAATCCGCTGGAGTGAGCATGGAAATCGTTTGTTTAGACTTGGAAGGTGTTTTGGTTCCTGAAATCTGGATTAATTTTGCAAAAAAAACAGGCATCAAAGAGCTTGAAGCCACTACGCGCGATATTCCAGACTACGATGTGCTCATGACACAGCGCTTAAATATTTTAAAACAACATGGTTTAGGCTTAAATGACATTCAGGCGGTGATTGCCGATATGGGGCCATTGCCTGGGGCGAAAGAGTTTGTGGAATGGGTACGTACTCATTTTCAATTGATCATTCTTTCCGATACTTTCTATGAGTTTGCACATCCTTTGATGCAACAACTAGGTTGGCCTACGATTTTCTGTCATAAATTAGAGACAGATGATAAAGGTATGATCACGGCTTATAAACTCCGCCAACCAGATCAAAAACGTGAAGCTGTGAAAGCTTTGCATGGTCTGAATTTCCGTGTAATTGCAGCAGGTGATTCGTATAACGATACCACCATGTTAGGCGAAGCAGACCATGGTTTCTTGTTTGATGCGCCAGATAATGTGATTGCTGAATTTCCTCAATTCCCTGCGATTCATGGCTATGATGCGTTAAAAGAAGCGATTCGTTCAGTTTCACAACGTGATATTCCTGCTTAATCGCTAAGTTATTTAAACAAAAGGCGCTGAAAGCGCCTTTTGTTTTTCAATCCAAAATCATCAAGCAGAGTTACACAGTTTACTGGGTAAAATGGATCAAGCATTAAAATAAGGTTTCTTGGTTTTAACTTTTTTGAAGAAACGGCGCGGATTTAATTTTTGTAATAATGATGCTGGCACGGGACAGGCTTCATACAACATCAAGGCTGCCAATATTTCACTACACAATGGCGCAAATAAAAAACCTTTAGAACCTAAACCTGCAAAGGTAAAGATACGCGAGTTTTCCTGAACTTGTCCGAGTAATGGGAAATAATCAGCCGTTTGCGCACGGATAGAGGCGCGTCCTTGCCAAACGGCAGGATCTGGCAAGTGTTGTGCATAAGTTGGATAGATGCTGTGGATTAAATCAAAGTTATGCACATGGTCTTCTAGGAGAACATCTTCATCCTCTCGATTTGGGTAAAACGATGCGCCTAAAATTAAATGTTGAGCATCTAGCTGCATACAATAACCGCCATAGCTATACGCTTGGTCTTGAGCTAAAGGGTGTTCGCTATTGTTTAGCCAACTGACCTGACCACGAATCGGCTTTAGGACAGGGTACTGTTCAAATAAGTCTGAACTGGCTTTAGCGCAACACACGACGACTTGATCTGCCTCTGCTAAAACATGTTGATCTTGTATGAGTTGAACCATCGACCCGATTTCGATCAATTTTGTGACTTTGCCAATTTTCAGGTCAATATTGCGGTGTTTCATGATTTGATCACGAAGCTGATGCGGAGAAACTGCGCCAGCCTGTGTCAGCTTTAAACTGGACAAGGTCGTGGCAATTTGACTCTGTTCAGGCGTTTGCGTTTGTAATAATCCAACTGGATATTGTTCTGCAAGATCGAGTAAGTCTTGTGGGTTTTTTTGTGCCATTTGGTTGACTTGAATGGCACGAAAAGCTTCAAATTTTGGATAAAAATTTAAAGCATATTGCCAGGTCAGCGTCATTAAATGCTCATGCGCTTGTTCAATCGGACAGAGTTTTGGATTAAGCAAGGCCAACGGATTGCCTGATCCACCTGAGAGGGGTTGCTTTTGCTCATAGATGGTGATGTGGTGTCCACGTTGAGCCAATGCCCACGCCACATTTAAACCTGCGATTCCCGCCCCAATAACCGCAATATTTTGTGGTTTAAAGCCTTTCGTAGGCTGATCTATAGCAGATGATTCAGTTTTTTCTTCAGGCTGTTGCCAGATTGCTTTGAGCATTTCACGTTTATGACCAAACCCTTTGGGTCTGGAAATCGTGATGCCATGCTTTTTAAGCCCACGCTTGAGTACACCTGCCACACTAAACGATGCAAAAGTCGTTCCGCTATCAGAAAGCCTGATGATGTGATTGAGCACCTGTTCTTCCCAAAGCTCTGGATTACATGAGGGCGCAAAGCCATCCAGAAACCATGCATCAACCGCTTTAGTTTTTTCAATCATAGGGAAAACATCATGTGCATCACCTAGCCATAGATCCAGACTAAATCGTTCTTCAGGAAAACTTAAACGATGACAGCCTGCGATTGGAAGGGGATACTGTGCAATAAGTTGGTCGGCAAGAGGTTTGAGTTCAGGCCAAGCATTCAATGCACGAATCAAATCGGTTTTGCTTAAAGGATATTTTTCAACGCTGATGGCGTGTAAATGGCTCTGATTAGCTGGACGTACCTGTTGCCAGAGTTGCCACAATGTTAAAATATTTAAGCCTGTACCAAACCCTGTTTCACCGACACAGAAATACTGAAAGGGCTGTAATTGAGCTAATCGTGAACTGAGATCGTTGCCATTTAAAAAGACATGTCGGGTTTCAAGTAAGCCATTGGCTTTAGAGAAATAAACATCGCCAAACTGTCTGGAAATGGGAATATCAATGCCATCGACAGATTCCCAATCCAGTTCAGCCGTTTCAATACCAGAGCTTGTCACTGAAAAAACCTTTAAAATCGTTTTAAAGGATGAATTTTACCACTGACGACGACGTTTGGTGTGAATATAACTGGCAATCAGAAAGCCCAGAAATACACCTACGCCCATGACTGCACCGCCGTACAAAAACATTTGCGCACTGCGTTCACTTTGTAAGACTTGAACTTGAACCAACAGATTATCATTTTTGAGTTGTAACTCTTGATTCTGAGTTAAAGCATCCAGATTGGCTTGTTCCAGTTGTTTGAGTCGTCCTGCCTGATCTTTAACCAATGCCTTGATTTTGTTGTCCTGATCAGCTTTGGCTTTTGCAATTTGTTCGGCTGTTAACGGTTTGGTTTCTGCATTTGGGTCAGCAACAACAGCGCTATTGGCAGGCGCTGGTTTTGCAGTTGTGGTTGCAGTTGTCGTGGCGCTTGCTGCCACTGGTGTTGGAGCTGCTGCGTTGGGTACAGCTTCAACCGCCCATGCCGTTGAATATAATAGTGATAAACCAATAAGCACTTTGGAAATGGTTGACATAATTTTACTCTTTCGGAAATGCTTTATTGAATGGTTTAACTTCAATGTTTGCATAGATCCCTTCAAGCAGGAAAGGCTCATCTTTGAGCCATGTATCCAGTGCTTCGCGACTGTCAAAGTCTACAATAATAGTACTGCCATAAAAACCCGCTTGTGGATTGGTCGGATCTTTAGGCATTGCACCTGCCACAATCAGACGACCTTCATCATCCAGTTTTTGTAATCGTTCAAGATGTTGAGGGCGAACAGCTAAACGTTTTTCTACAGTTCCGTCATTGTCGGTACAGGTGACTACAAATAATGGCATAGGTCAATCTCAGAGTTTGATTTTAAAGCAATTTAAGCATCAGGCGATTTAAAGTATTTACGCAATACAACAAACTGAATAATGATAAAGGAAAACATGACGATCATGTCACCAAAAGCTGTAAATTCACCCCAATATTTGCCATGCATAAAAATAAAGGCAAAAAAGCAATGTAACAGCGACATCACCACAAACATGGCCGCCCAGGCAAAGTTTAAGTTTTTCCAGCCTTGTTCACTCAGTTCAAAAATCGGGCCAAATAAACGTTGAATCAGTGGTTTCTTATCTTTACTGAACATCGGTGAAAGTAAAAATGCCCCTGCAAAAATCAGATTTAAAATCACGGCTTTTAAACGGATATAGAAATCATCACTGAGCATCAAGGTAATACCGCCAAAAATGACGGTCATAAACAGCACAATCCATTGCTGTTTTTCCAGACGGAACTTTTGAGTAATGAACAATCCACCATAAATAATCAACATGGAAATAATCAGACCCGTTGTCGCGACGAGAATATTATTGTTATCAACACCACCTGCTGATCCAATCAATTGTAATAAGGGATGATGCGTATCTTTGGGATCAACGGTTTTGTATAAATAAAAGAAAATAATGAGGGGCACAAAGTCTAAAAGTGCTTTCATGTTAGAGTATCTAAACTGGATCAACGAAGTGGCATAGTATAAAGATGCAAGGCATAGATTTACATACACACAGCAATATTTCTGATGGAACTTTGTCACCAGATGCATTGGTCAAATCGGCAGTTGAATGTGGTATTCATACGCTGGCCTTGACTGATCACGACACGATGGATGGTGTAGAGCTCGTTAGAAAAACTGCTCAACAGTATGATATTCATATCATTTCTGGTGTTGAAGTCTCCAGTCAATGGTCACGCCCAGCCACGAAAAAGAGCTATGGGGTGCATATTGTCGCCTTAGATATGCAACAGCCAGAACCTTTACAAGATGCACTTAAGATACAAAAAAAGATTCGTGCAGAACGTGCCAAACAAATTTGCCATTTACTTAAAAGTTGTATCGGACAGGATATTTATGAAGATGTGCTGACTTTGGTCGATGGAGAAGCAGATCGAATCACGCGAACGCATATTGCCAAAACCCTCGTGAACAAGGGCATTGTTTCACGTCCGCAGCAGGCTTTTGATCGGTTTTTAAAAGAAGGTAAACGCGCTTTTGTGAAGTTTGATGGTTTGAGTCTACAAGAGACTATTCAGATCATTCATCAGAGTGAAGGATATGCTGTATTGGCGCATCCGACGCGCTATGATTTATCGGCGACCAATGTCCGTTACTTGATCGAGCTATTTGCAGAACTCAAAGGTGATGCGGTGGAATTACCATCGAGTGGTGAGCCCTTATCTACTCGTCAAATGGTCGATCGAATGATCGAACAGTTGGAATTAAAAGTTTCAATTGGCAGTGATTTTCATGGCGATAATATGCCGTGGATTAAACTTGGGCATACACCTGTGCCTAAAGCGGATCAACAGGGGATTTGGAATGTGTTTAGATAAAAGTTTAATTGGTTTTATCGTCATACCACGGATATTGATATTGAAAGTAATGGCTTAAGTATTCTAAGAAGAATTGGATTTTGGGTGGAACAAGTTTTCGATTTGGCCATACAGCATAAATCGAAGTAGATTCGACGGGATAATTGTGAAGGATCTGAACAAGTCTACCTGAGGCTAAATCATCAGCGATATGCCAGATCGAATGATTGGATATGCCTAATCCAGATAAGGATGCCTGTCTGATTGCTTCACCAGAGTTCGTTGTAAAATATCCATTGACACGGATAGTTTGATATTCAGCATTTTCATCAAGCAAATACCAATGATCAGTTAAACCATTTTCATGCTGTTGTAACAGACATCGGTGCAATGTCAATTCAGATGGGGTCTGAGGACAACCATATTTTTGCAGATAATCTGGAGATGCACACAATAAGCGTTTATTTAAAGTTAACGGTTTTGCAATTAAGCTCGAATCTCTCAACTGACCAATTCTAATCGCCAAATCCATACCATATTTGATGAGATCAATATTTTGGTCATTTAAATCCAGATAAATTTTTAGCTCAGGATGCAAAAGAGAAAAATCAGCAATAACGGCCGTTAAAATTTTCGTTCCAAAGGTTGAAGATGTTGTAATTCTGAGTGTTCCATTGAGAGTATGGTCTTTGACTTTTAACGACTGTTGTACATTTAAAAAATCAGAAATCCAAGGACGACCGTGCTCAATAAGTATTTTTCCTTCTTCCGTCAGGTTTAATTTTCTTGTGCTTCGGTGAAATAAACGTAACTGTAGATTGTTTTCTAATCGCTGAATCCTTTGGCTGGCAACAGATGCCGAAATATTGACTTCTTGTGCAGCTTTACTGATAGAGCCCAGATCTGCAACCCGAATAAAAAATTGAAAATCTTCTGTATTCATGATCAATAAAATCAGAAAAGTATTTTCTCATTATCATGGTTTTTTTGAAAATGTCATTGCGCTATTGTGAATTTAACAAGATAAAACACGAAGCTGGAGTGAGTAATGAATTATCATTTTTTAGGAAACTCAGGTTTAAAAGTCTCTGAGCTTGGTTTTGGTGCAGGGACTTTAGGCGGCAAAGGTCAACTTTTTTCTGCTTGGGGACAACCGAGTCAAACCGAAGCCAATCGTATGATCCAAATGTGTCTGGATGCTGGAATTAATTTTTTTGATACTGCTGATGTCTATTCCGATGGCGAGTCTGAGACAATGTTGGGCAAGGCTTTAGCCTCAGATAGAAAAGACACGATTATTTCTACTAAAATCGGTATTCGAAGCTCAGATGGGGTAAATGCGGCAGGTTTTAGCCGCAACTATTTGCAATATGCCGTAGAGCAGTCTTTAAAGCGCTTGGGTACAGATTATATTGATGTGTTGCAACTCCATCAGTTTGATAGCTTTACTTCATTGCATCAACTGATGAAAACACTGGATGAATTGGTTCGAAGTGGAAAAGTACGTTATATCGGCGTTTCAAATTTTTCAGGTTGGCAATTAATGAAGGCACAAGCGATTGCCGACCATTATGGTTATGAAAAGTTTGTGGTCAATCAGGTTTACTACTCATTGATCGGTCGGGATTATGAATGGGAGTTAATGCCTTTAAATGATGATCAACAAATTGCTGCTGTGGTCTGGAGTCCATTAGGCTGGGGGCGTTTGACAGGAAAATTTGATCGACAACATCCGATCCCTGCTGAAAGTCGTTTGCATGATACTGCCCAATTTGCTCCTCCTGTCAACGAAGATCATTTATACCAAGTGATTGATGCTTTGAAAGAAATTTCGGAAGAAACAGGCTATACCATTCCTCAAATTTCTTTACAGTGGTTATTACAAAGACCCACTGTGGCGAGTGTGCTGATTGGCGCTCGAAATGAAACACAACTTCAAGATAATCTAAAGGCCAAAGATATTTATTTATCGCATGAACATGTTGAAAAATTGAATCAAGCGAGTGCGATTTATCCAGCTTATCCTTATTATCCGTACTGGAATGGACAATTTACAGAGCGCTTTAAATCAATCGTTGACTCTCAATTTATTCGTCACTGATCTAAAGCATTTTCTATAAGATCTATGCGTGAGATTATAAGAGCAGGCTAGAGGTTATAACAAATTATGATCTTGTGCTTGAATAGGCGGTGGGGTTGGTCTGCCTAAAGTTCCTAATAACTCAATTTCGATGAGCCGCACCATCGAGTCGAGTGGAAGGTCATTACTTTGTGTGCCAAAGGGTTCTTCAATTTCAGAACTTAAAGCATCCAGCCCTAAAAAAGTATAGGTTAAAATCCCGACCAGTAATGGCGTCCCTAAACCCAGAATAGGCCCCACGCTAAAAGGCAACATAAAACAGAAAAAGAACACGGTACGATTCAGCAAAACCGAGTAAGCAAAAGGAATAGGAGTGTTGGCAATACGGTCGCAACCGGTCTGTACTAGACTGAGTTCGGTGACATAGCGATTTAACTGCGTGTAAATAATGTCACTGATCTCACCTTCTTTGAGCGATTGCATTAACTCCCATTGAATCAGGCTTAAAGTGTATTGTGGTGCATTATGTTGTTGATAGAGCTGAGTCAGGGCTTGTTGACTCATTCCTGTGGTTTCTGTCAGCTCAGTCGGATGTGCTGTTTGATGACGCAGGCGATCACGAAGTGTATTGGCAAAAACAATCACATGTTGTATGACTTTTTCACGACGACCTTGTGGCAAAATACGACAGTCCCGATCAAAATGACGCGCATTGGCGATCAAGGCTCCCCAGAGTTTACGGCCTTCCCACCAGCGATCATAACAGGCACTATTTTTAAAGCCTAAAAAAATGGAAAGTACGACCCCAATGAGGGTAAAACCGACAAGGGGAAGTTCTGGGAAATGATAAATCTGAGTATATTCAAGCCCACCGACAATCGCAGAGAGCAGCATCACCACGCCGAGAGCAGGTAAAATTTTGGGTAAAATCGTTCCGCGCCAAGAAAACAGTAACTTTATGAGATCGGTTTGGTCGCGTACAATCATGATTCAACGGGCAAGGATTTTTTTATGATCTTTACCAGTTGATCAGGCTTTGTCAATACAATTGCAACATGATTTTATAAATTGAGCAGTCGCTGTTCAGCAAATGAAAAAGTTGCCTGTTTAGCCACAATAATATGATCAATCAACTTGATCTCGACACATTCACAAGCCTGTTTTAACTGTTGGGTCATTTCAATATCTTCGACCGAAGGCTGTACTTCACCAAAGGGATGGTTATGTGCAATCACGATAAAACTAGCATGTTGTTGAATGGCATAACGCAAGGTTTGTTTGATTGAAACACTGCAAAAATTGGTAGAGCCAAAAAACAGTTTCTTGAAATGTAACTTGCGTAACTGACTGTCCAGACACAGGACAGCAAATACTTCCTGCGTTTCACCTTGTAACTCATAACATAAATAATCGAGTACCAGTTGAGATGAATCCAGATTTAAATGATCTTGATGAAAATGATTATTCAAATAACGCCTGCCTAACTCCTTGACTGCCATTAATTGTGAATATTTGGTCGCGCCCATTCCATGAAACTGACACAGCTCTTCCTGTGAAGCGTCAAATACAGGATTAAGTCCCCCAAAATGCTGAATCAGGAGTCTAGCCAGTTCAACCGCAGAATGCTGTCTGGAGCCTGAACGTAAGAAAATCGCCAGTAATTCTGCATCTGATAAACTGCTTGCGCCTTGTTCTAGCAGGCGTTCACGTGGGCGTTCTTGTTGTGGCCACGCTTTGATCGATTGTTTAATAGAATGATTCATTATAAATATCACTTATTGCCATTATTTTAATTCTGATTTCATAGCCAATCACTTGGGTATGCGCGTATTTAATGCTATTGTGAGCGCCACTGCAACATAAAGGTAAGCTGTTTGTGAGCTTTGATTTAAGTGTTATTCCTCATAAAAACATCATCCTAGCGGTTACTGGCGGCATAGCAGCCTACAAAAGTGCGATTATCGTTCGTCGGCTAAAAGATTATGGATTTAATGTGCGTGTGGTGATGACCCACGGCGCACAAGCATTTATTACCCCCTTAACTTTTCAGGCACTTTCAGGTAATCCTGTACATACCGAATTACTAGATCCTGAAGCAGAAGCGGGCATGGGGCATATCGAGTTGGCGCGTTGGGCCGACTTGGTTTTGGTTGCGCCAGCAAGCTGCGATACTTTGGCAAAATTTGCGCACGGTTTAGCAGACGATTTACTCAGTACCTTGTATTTGGCGACTAAAGCGCCTATTTGGGTCGCGCCTGCCATGAATCAGCAAATGTGGGCAGCAAAAGCCACACAGCGCAATTTACAAACATTGGTGGAAGATGGCATTCATGTGATCATGCCTGATGCAGGTTCGCAAGCTTGTGGGGATGTTGGTCTGGGGCGTATGCCTGAACCTGAACAATTGGCTTATCAGGTGCGCGAATATTTTCATAAAGCCCAACGTGCCATCGCAGAAAAATTTGGATTATTGGCAGGTAAGCATGTGGTGGTGACCGCAGGGCCTACACGTGAAGCGATTGATCCTGTGCGTTATATTTCCAATCATAGTACGGGTAAGATGGGCTTTTCTCTAGCCGCAGCGTGTTATGCAGCAGGTGCGAAGGTGACTTTAATTGCAGGCCCTGTAACGCTGGATACGCCAAATGGTGTGCAACGTGTCAATGTTGCTTCAGCTGTGCAAATGCTGGATGCGAGTATGCAAACGCTAGATGAAGGCTGTGATATTTTTATCGCAACGGCAGCAGTGGCAGATTACCGCGTTGCTCAAGTGGCAGATCAAAAAATTAAAAAAGCAGGCGATGAGTTAGCAGTTTCTCTGATTAAAAATCCAGATATTGTTGCGACCATTGCACAGCAACAACAGCGCCCATTTATGGTGGGTTTTGCCGCAGAAACGCAAAATGTTGAAGAATATGCAGCAGGCAAACTAGTGGCGAAAAAACTGGATATGATCGCTTGTAACGATGTCTCACGTAAAGATATTGGCTTTGCTTCAGATGAAAATGCCATGACGGTATTTTTTGCACAAAGTTATCATATGAAGAAACGTGAGCTAGAAAAAGCCTCTAAACAGGAAATTTCGCAGCAATTGGTCGAAGCCATTGCTGATGCTTTAAAACGCAAAATTTAAATCGCCTGTGTTTATGCAGCTAAATTTAAGACAAAGCTCCAACAAAAGGCGCTTTTTCTTTTTTTGAAACTTGGTTATGTTTGAGCAGTCAAATGATTGACTAAACAGGGAATGCACCGATGAAGACAGTATGGTTCAGTGCATTGTTTCTAAGTTGTTTTGGATTGAGCCACCTTGCGACGGCAGCCACTTTACATGACAACATGGTAACAATTGCAACTGCTTATGCAGATTTTAATAAATCGACTAATGCCAACGATGCCAGTTCTGCGCTGACAAAAATGCGAATGGCTGCGCTTGATTCTAAAACATCGAAACCCAATAAATTAAAAAATCAGCCAGATCATAGCGCTGATGTTAAAGCCTATCAGGCTGGACTTGATCAATTGGTCGCTGAAATTGATAAGACGTCTGGATTGGTCAAAGCCAATCAATTGGCTCAGGCGAAAGTAGAAGGCAAAAACCTGCTTAATATTCGCAATGAAAATCATAAAAAATTTAAATAAAGCCTGACCGAATATTAGGCATAAAAAAACCACCAAACGGTGGTTTTCTATTTGGGCAATTAAGCCTGACCTTCAGCAACGGTTGCCTGAGCACGTTGCATATTGGCTTCAAATTCAGCATCAAAGTTGATAGGAGTCAACAGTAATTGAGGGAAACTGCCTTTTGTCACCATATCATTGACTGCTTCACGCAAGAACGGGAACAGAATGTTCGGGCAGTAAGCACCTAGAATGTATGGAAGGCGTTCTTCTTCAATATTTTCAATCAGGAAAATACCTGCTTGAGTGACATCTACAATAAACGCTGTCTCGCCATCATTATTGGCCTGAACCACTACTTTTAATGACACTTCAAAATGCGTTGGATCAACTTTTTCAGCAGCAGATGAAAGGTTGATATTCAACTCTGGTTGCCATTGTTTAGTAAAAACTTGCGCCCCAGGAACTTCAAATGAAATGTCTTTGGTATAAAGACGTTCTAAAGCGAGTTGTGGTTGAGTTTGTTGTTCTTCACTCATTCTTTTTTCCTTTACAATTTAAGCGAGTTTAGGCCAGTAACGGGTCGAGTTTACCATCACGCTCTAAAGCATAAAGCTGGTCAAAACCACCAATAAACTGATCATTAATAAAAATTTGAGGCACAGTGCGATGATTGGTGCGTTGCATCAATTCAACACGTACTTCTGGTGCTTCATTGGATAAATTAATTTCTTTATACTCAACGCCTTTACGCTCAAGAAGCTGTTTTGCACGCACACAATACGGACACATTGTGGTCGAGTAAATCGTGATATTTGCAGACATAAAGTTCTCCTTAAGCTTTGGTTTTGCTTTTCACCAGTGGCAGGTTTTGTGCTTTCCAGTTACTAATTCCGCCATCAAGACGATAACTGTCAGCATGACCAACTTTTTGCAGGGCACTACCTGCAACCTGACCTAAATTACAAATGAACACCAATGGGCGGTCACTTGATTTTAACTCATCAATATGGCTAGTCAGTTGGCTGTATGGAATGTTACGACTACCGCTGATATGACCTTCACGAAAATCACCCGCATCACGTAGATCAATCAGTTGAGCATTTTTCGCTTTAACTAAAATACCAAGTGATTGTGGGGAAATCTTACGACCATTACGTTGCCCTTCAAACACAAAGAACAGCACAATTAAAACAGCCAAGATTCCAAACAAAAAGGGGTGATTCCCCATAAACTCTAACCAGCGTTCCACAAGTCACCTAATTCAGCTTAAAATTGACGTAGAGTATAGCTCATATACATGGTGATCAAAATCACCAGTTCAAGGGTAATTTTGATAGAAAATTAACTTTTTTGTTGCGCATCCTGAATTTCTTCATTTAAACGCAAATAACTTTCAAGTCTGCGCGGTAAAATTTCACCCGCGACAACCGCATTTTTGAGTGCGCACTGTTTTTCATGCGTATGCGTACAATTACGGAATTGGCAATGTCCCAAGTGCGCTGCAATTTCTGGGAAGCCTTCACGAATTTTATCGGCATTTAAATGCCAAAGCCCAAATTCACGTATCCCAGGAGAATCAATCAACGCACCATTTTGACCAAAACTGATCAACCGAGTGGACGTGGTGGTGTGTTGTCCCAATGCCGAGTTCTCTGAAATGATATTGGTTTTTTGTTCTGCATCTGGCACGATGGCATTGATGAGTGAACTTTTACCCACACCAGACTGCCCAACAAATGCCACGGTTTCACCATCGAGTCGTTCACGTAACGCTGATAAATCACCTTTGGCCTGACAAATCAGACTTTCATAACCCAGCGCCTTATATTCATCGAGCAAGGTCAAAATTGGATCATGGTCTTGTAGTAAATCAGATTTATTGAGTACCAACAGCGCAGGGATATTGGCGTCTGCACAGGCGACTAAATATCGATCAATCAGACTCGGTGCAGGTTCTGGCAATGGCGCAAAGACAATCACAATCAGACTGATATTGGCCGCCACAGGTTTGACTTTATGGTAGCGATCAGGACGAGTGAGTAAGGATTGGCGTGGATGAATGGCAGTAATAATGCCTAAACCTGTATTGGGATCGGCCTGCCATTTGACTCGATCACCTGTGACCAAGAGTTCAAGATTGGTGCGCGTATGACAACGCCAGACACTGCCGATTTCTATGGGTTTCCAAAAAGGTTCTGGTTCACCCTCAGCAACTACGGGTTTTTCAGGATGAGGCTCGGGTACTGATAAAGCCTGTACTTCAAGTTGGCGACCATAGTGCTGCACAACCAAGCCTTCCAGATCATGAGAAGTCTCGATTTCCTCTTGGCGTGCCTTATGCTGTTTGTCTATGCGGCGTTGCTGTTGTTCAGTTAAACGCCGTTTACGAATTAGAGCCATTCATTCCTAAAACCCACTGTTTGAGGTGGCAAAAATAGCATGAACTGGCTATGGAATTACAGCCAAGATGTAATTAATTTGCTACTATTGATGTTTTTCAAGCCTTTAAGATTCCATATTCATGAGCAGCACATTAGATACACGGTTAATCTGGATTGACCTCGAAATGACTGGTTTAGATACAGACAATGACCAGATTATTGAAGTTGCAACGATTATTACAGATGATCATTTAAATATTTTGGCAGAAGGTCCAGTTTTGGCGGTGCATCAGCCAGATCGTATTTTAAATGCTATGGATGAATGGAATACACGTCAACATGGACAGTCCGGCTTGATTGAACGTGTGCGTCGTAGCAAATTAACCGCTCAGGATGCAGAGCAGCAAACGCTTGAATTTTTAAAAAAATGGGTCAGCCCAAAAAGCTCGCCCATGTGTGGTAATTCGATCTGTCAGGATCGCCGTTTCTTACATCGTTTGATGCCTGAACTCGAACAATTTTTTCATTACCGTAATTTGGACGTGTCGAGTGTGAAAGAACTGGCTAAACGCTGGCGTCCAGAAATCATGAGCGGCTTGAAAAAGAATGCTTCGCATTTAGCGATGGATGATATTCGTGATTCGATCGCCGAGCTGAAATATTATCGTGAATACTTTTTTATTAAGAACTAATCAATTAGAAAATAAAACGATACGTTAATGATTTTGTATAGATTGGATAAAATTTACTGACAAAAAAAGCACCCCGAAAGGCACTGCTGTCCCACAAATATCACAAGAAGAACCTCAATTGAGGTTCTTCTTGTTTTCGCCATTTTTTATCAGGCACAAAGAGTGACCTTAAAAGTTTCCTTTCAAATAAATTAACCTGAATAATTCGCAGTAAACGCTGAACACTCCATTCTTCTTGTGCCATGTGTTTAGCGAAGTTCACAAGCAAATAGGCGATTAATGCAATCCATATTTGCGTTAGTATTGCATTGCGGCTTCGACCTAGAAATGACTTCAGTTTTAAATTCTGCTTGATGGCTTTAAAGAATAACTCAATCTTCCAGCGGTCTTTATAAATTGCAGCAATCGTGGATGCTGCCAGATGAAAGTTGTTGCTCAGAAATTCGAATGTTCTTTTCTTATCTGTATCATAAAATTCTATACGTCTTAATAACTTAGGTGCGCCTCTTTTCTTGGCATGCGCACTGCTTAATTCAATATATTCATCCGCAATAATGCCTTTAGTCGCTAATACGCTGCGGCTTGATTTAACTTGATAAACTGTCTTTGGGCGTAGCCGAGTTACGAAGCTGACTTTCTGATGTGTCAACTGAGCAAACCATTGATAATCAACATATCCTTTATCAAAGACGATAATGCTGCCAGCAGGAAATTTAAATGCTCTGCCTTGCACCATATCATTTTCAATACCATTCCCAAGCGCTACAAATTCAGGAATGGTATTGCTGTGATTTAAGCCAACACTTAGTTTAATACTGGCTTTGGATTCATGCACTTTTGCCCACTCACACAATGACAGTGAAAGATCAATATGACTGGCATCTAGTGAATACAGAGGATTCTTGAATCTAAATTTATGTGCAGTTTTAGAGTTTTCACAGTGCTGAAGCAGCTGCGTGAACAATTGCTGATACAGGCTGGCGGGCTGTTCTTTATTGAGTCTTGCTAAGGTGCTTCGCGCAATTCTTTTCGCGCCAAGATGATAGAGCTTTTCCTGCTGGGATTCGAGATTGGATTGAATATCTCTCAGACTTTGCCTACAGGAAAGTTGGGACATCAAAATAGCAATAAATTGATCCCATCGTGTTGCAGATCTTAATTTTTGTCCTTGATGGTGTTGTTTTGCGAGACGTTCAAAATCTTGTCTTAAAATAGGTTTGAGTAATTGATGAAATACAGTATTCTGATGTGACAAAACCTGAATCCTTGTAGTTGAAGTGTTTGTTCGCACTTATATTTTAACTACTTTGGACTCAGGTTTTTTATTTAACTCTAAGTATGGGACAGCAGTGCCCCGAAAGGTGCTTTCTTTATATCTTAGATAAGTATTTAAACTGCCGCAGCATCAGTAACTGGAATTTTACCAATCTTGGCTTGCCAGATTTTAGGCGCAATCGCATGAATGGATGTACCATTCACATCAACAGCCACTGAAACAGGCATGTCTTCAACCACAAATTTGTAGATCGCTTCCATACCTAAGTCAGCAAAGGCAACCACTTCAGCTTCACGCACCGCTTTAGACACCAGATAAGCTGCACCACCGACTGCCATGAGGTAAGTCGCTTTATTGTCCTTAATGGCTTCAATCGCCGTTGGACCACGATCTGCTTTACCAATCATGCCGAACAGGCCAGTGTGTTCAAGTACTTTACGGGTGAACTTATCCATACGGGTTGCGGTTGTCGGACCAGCAGGGCCAACCACTTCATCGCCTACTGGATCAACTGGACCCACGTAATAGATAAATTTACCTTTAAGATCAACAGGTAATTCTTCGCCGTTGTCGATCATATCGACCATACGTTTATGTGCTGCATCACGACCTGTATACATGGTACCACTCAGCAATAAGGTATCACCCGGCTGCCATGAGTTCATTTCTTCCTGAGTAATGGTATCTAAATTCACACGTTTAGATTTAGATGAATCCCATGTTACAGCAGGATAATCTTCAAGTTTTGGTGCCTGAATATGAGCAACACCAGAACCATCTAGTTGGAAATGTGCATGACGAGTCGCCGCACAATTTGGAATCATACCGACAGGTTTGCTCGCAGCATGGCAAGGATAATCCTTGATTTTAATATCCAGTACTGTGGTTAAACCACCAAGACCTTGCGCGCCAATTCCGAGTGCATTGACTTTCTCAAAGATCTCGATACGAAGTTCTTCCATTTTGCTTTGAGGGCCGCGACGAAGCAATTCGTCCATGTTGATTTCTTCCATCAATGCTTCTTTGGCAAGCATCATGGCTTTTTCAGCAGTACCGCCAATCCCGATCCCGAGCATGCCCGGTGGACACCAGCCTGCACCCATGGTTGGAACAGTTTTCAGTACCCAATCCACAATCGAATCAGATGGATTTAACATCGCAAGTTTCGATTTATTTTCTGAACCGCCACCTTTGGCTGCAACCGTAATATCTACTTTATTACCCGGAACGAGTTTATAGTGGATCACCGCAGGGGTGTTGTCTTTGGTATTTTTACGACCAAAAGCAGGATCAGCTAAAACAGAAGCACGAAGTACATTAGAGTTCTCTAAATAACCCTGACGTACACCTTCATTAATGGCATCATCCAAGCTCATGCTAAGATCAAATTTAACGTCTAAGCCCACTTCAAGGAAAACGTTGACGATCCCCGTATCCTGACAGATTGGGCGATGACCCTCTGCGCACATACGCGAGTTAATCAGGATTTGTGCAATCGCGTCTTTAGCAGCTTGGTTTTCTTCACGATCATAGGCACGACTCATGGCTTGAATAAAGTCTTGCGGGTGATAGTAAGAAATGAATTGAAGGGCATCCTTGACCGAAGTGATCAAGTCATCTTGTTTGATAATTGTGGTCATATCAAAAATCTCTTGAGCGGGCAGTTAGCTAGCGGCAAAGATTATATGACAAAATGACACTGCTGTGGGCGGTTTTGCCGAGATTTTGGTCGAAGGTCTAAGCTTTTAAAATCAGATTAAAATACCCATCAAAATGATGAAAAAAGAGTGAAAATAAATGAATAATGAGCGTTTAGCCCAAAAAATCATTCAAATTTATCAAAAATATGGACGCGACTGGACAGAGCTTCGCGGTGATTATCTCTATGAAAAAGCTTGGCTAGATCGTTTTTTGGCATTATTACCATCCACTGATGCAAACGTATTGGATTTAGGTTGTGGTTCAGGTCAACCGATTGCAGCGTATCTCATCGAAAATGGCTGTCAGGTGACAGGGGTAGATCGCTCAGAGGTGATGTTGGAAATGGCGCGGGAATCTTTTCCTGAACAGACATGGATCAATGCCGATATGCGACATTTTCGTTTTGATCAACAGTTTGATGGCATTTTGGCATGGGATAGTTTTTTCCATCTCACTCCAGATGATCAACGTGAAATGTTTGCACAGTTTTCAGCGCATGCAAAGCACGGAGCCGCCCTGATGTTTACCAGTGGTCCGAGTCATGGTGAGGCGATTGGAGAGATGTTTGGAGAGCCTTTGTACCATGCCAGTTTGGATGCCGAAGAATACCGCGCATTATTGGCTCAATATGGTTTTGATGTAGTTAAAATGGTTGCAGAAGATGCTGAATGCACAGGGCATACCGTTTGGCTGGCAAAAAAAATGAAATATATTCCATGATGAATTAATGACCATGTAGGCGAATATTGCATCCATAAAAATATAGTTTTATCTACATTACAAAATGAAAAACTATGTCCTAAAAATAGTCATATTCTTTACAGGGTTGTCGGCATAAGATGAGAATGATTTCTATCACAAAGATCAAAAAGGAATAAAAAATGACCAGTGAAGCCATTCGTGATCCAAAGCAAGATCATCTATTAACACCTCAAAATTCAGCTTTTATTTGTATCGATTATCAACCAGTACAAGTTAACTCGATTGCTTCGATGGATCGTCAACTTTTAATCAATAATATTGTCGGCAGTGCCAAAGCTGCGATTGTTTATGGCTTACCGATTATTCATTCAACGGTAAATGTCAAAACAGGTTTAAACAAACCACCGATTCCTCAGTTACGTAAAGTGTTGGCAGATTATCCAACTTATGACCGTACTTCTATTAACTCTTGGGAAGATGTCGAGTTTAAAGAAGCTGTTAAGGCTACGGGTCGCAAAAAACTGATTATGACTGCGCTTTGGACAGAAGCTTGTTTAACCTTTCCAGCACTCGATGCGCTACAGGAAGGCTACGAAGTCTATGTGGTTGCTGATGCAGTAGGTGGAACCTCATTGGCTGCTCACGAGGCTGCATTACGCCGTATTGAACAGGCGGGCGGTAAATTAATTAGTGTGGCGCAATTATTCTGTGAATTACAACGTGACTGGCAACGTAAAGAAACAGTGCCTGATTTTATCAAATTATTCATTGAAACTGGCGGTACAGCAGGTATCCAGTTCTCTTATGATGCCAGTGAATAAAGATCAATTAAACTAAAATCATAATTTGGTTTTCATAAAAAAAGTCCCTTGAAATGTCAGGGACTTTTTTTATAGGGTTATCAATTAAGATGCTTTTGTAGCGGTTTTTGCTTCACCCTGTTGTTCAGCCTGAATGGCGGTGAGTGCAATGGTAAACACAATATCATCGACCAACGCACCACGTGACAAATCATTCACTGGTTTATTTAGACCCTGTAACATCGGGCCAACACTGACTACATTGGCAGAGCGTTGAACTGCTTTATAAGTGGTATTTCCTGTATTTAAATCAGGGAAAATAAAGACATTGGCTCGACCTGCAACTTGAGAATCTGGTGCTTTTTGACGTCCGACACTTTCGACCGATGCGGCATCATATTGTAATGGCCCATCAATCAATAAATCTGGACGACGTTGTTTTGCAATTTGAGTCGCTTCAGCTACTTTCTCAACATCTGCGCCTGTTCCAGAAGTGCCTGTTGAGTAACTGATCATGGCAATACGTGGTTCAATACCAAAAGCTTTCGCCGAGTCCGCAGACTGAATCGCAATTTCAGCCAATTGTTGCGCATCGGGATCAGGATTAATCGCGCAGTCACCATACACATAGACTTCATCGGGTAACAACATAAAGAAAATGGATGAAACCAGTGAATATTCGGGCGCAGTTTTAATCAACTGAAATGCAGGACGAACAGTATTGGCTGTGGTGTGAATGGCACCTGAAACCAAACCATCGACTTGATCTAATGCCAGCATCATCGTGCCAAGAACCACCGTATCTTGAAGTTGCTCTTTGGCTTGTAATTCGTTTAGTTTGCCTTTGCGTAATTCGACCATTGGTGTGACATATTGGTCTCGAATGGTATCTGGATCAATAATCTCCAGATCATCTGGAAGCTCAATGCCACGCGCTTTAGCCACATCCACCACAGATTCTGGCTTCGCGAGTAGGATACAATGTGCCAATCCACGTGACTGACAAATGGCAGCGGCCTGTACGGTACGCGGCTCATCGCCTTCGGGGAGTACAATTCGCTTTTTAGCCGCAATCGATTTTTGTACCAATTCATGACGAAAGGCAGAAGGGGATAAGCGAGGTCTGAGGTTACCATTGACTTGAGTTTTGAGCCATTCGGTATCGATATGGCTCGAAACGAAACGAGTGACTTGTTCGGCACGTTCAGTATCATCAACTGGAATTTCATTACCAAAATCTGCCAGACGTTGTGCGGTTTCCAGTGTGTTGAGTTGGGTATGTAAAATAGGTAAGCCGCGTTTAATCGCATGTTGGCAAAAATCCAGAATTTGGGTGGCTGGCGCTGTACGTTCGGTCAGCACCAGACCTGCCAAAGGAATCCCATTACTGGTTGCCAGACTACTTGCCAAAAGAACATCTGTACGTTCGGAAGCACTGATAATCAGTTCGCCGGCGACAAATTTATTGAGTTCATATTCAATGCTTGAAGCAATTAAACTGGAATGCAAAATGCGTCGTTGCTTGGCTTCACCCAAATGAACCCACTCACCATCAATCACCGAAGCAATGTCTAATGTACGTGGCACACTTAAAGTATTGCTAAAAGGCACCATCCCGATAATCGGCAATTCTTTGGTACCTAAATGACGATTGTATTTTTGTAGTTCCAGACTAAATTTTTCAATTTCATCATTCAGGCGCAGCGAAGGATCGATGGTGAGAGGAATTTGAGCTGATTCTTCAGGCAAACCGCGTGTACGCATAAAGAGTACGCCAGCAGTGCGATTTGAATTGACGCCACCAAACTGACGTAAATGTGATTCGATTCTTTCCGCGGTTTTTCGTGGATTTTGAATATCTGCGGTACTAACCAAAATCACTTTGGCATCGAGTGCTTGTGCAAGCGCTGCATTCAATTCACTGGCAAAATGATCTTGTCCGTTGGGCAACAAGCCTTCAACAATAATTACATCCTGTTGAGCTGCAATCGTACGATGCAGGCTAACGGCTTCTTCAAGTAAATCATCCATTTCGCCTGCTGAAATATATTGCAGCAACTTTTCGTGAGAAATTGACTGGACAGTATCACGTTGAAATAAATGCTGAAAGAGAGATGTGGTGCGATCAAACTGATTCTGATTTTCCTGAGAAAATGGTTTTAAAAACCCAGCTTTAATGCCGTTGCAATCCAGCGCATACACCATCCCCAAACAGGCTGAGGTTAAACCAACGCCTTCAGCGGTTGGAATCATTAAAATTGTATTCATAATGACCTTAAATAAAATTATATTTTTAACATTTGTATTTGGCCTATTGAGAGTACTGATCTCTCAATAAGCTCTGCATGATTAGCCAATCACAACGTCAAGCTTTTTTGCCTGTTGCACCACTTGCTCAGTTTCTTTGGCAATACGACCTTCTTCATCTGTAGGAATCACCCAGATTTGTGGTCCTTGACCTACATCAATCCGGCCCTCTGTACCACGTTGTAGTGTATTGTTTTGATCTTTATCTAGTTTAAAACCAAAATGAGGTAGATATATCATGGTTTTTTCGCGGATATAGGCTGAGTTTTCCCCAATCCCACCTGTAAAAATCAGACCATCGATTTTGGGTAAACCGCAGCTTAAACCAGCTAATGACTTGGCTAAACGGTAACTGAATACTTCAATGGCAAGTCTTGCATCTTCGTTGCCATTTTCTGAGGCTTCGATCAATGTGCGCATGTCATTAGATAAATTATCAGATAAACCTAACAACCCACTTTCTTTGTTGAGCATTTTATCAATCTTGTCGATATCCCAACCTAAGTTGTTGGCAATAAAACTATGAATACTTGGATCGACATCACCACTACGGGTTCCCATCACGATCCCTTCAAGTGGGGTTAAACCCATCGAGGTATCAATACTTTCACCATTCCAGATGGCACAGGTCGAGCTACCATTGCCTAAATGTGCACTTAACCAGCCGCCTTGTCGGAATTGTCCAGCCAGTTCACTGGCGCGATCAGATACATACGCATGGCTTGTACCATGAAAGCCATAGCGGCGGACATAGTGTTCCGTGTAAAAGAATTTCGGCAAGGCATAGCGATAAGCATGTTCAGGCATTGTTTGATGAAATGCGGTATCGAATACAGCCACTTGGGGTAATTCGGGAAACAAACGCATAGTGGCATCAATACCAACCAAATGTGCAGGGTTATGTAAGGGTGCTAATGGCGTTGCAGCAACAATACGTTCAATAATTTCTGGGGTGAGTAATTCCGCTTTGGTTAATGTTCCACCATGGACCACACGATGTCCTATTGCCTGCGGCTTATAGTTGGCTAAGCGTGCCAACAATGTTTCAAGTGCTTTTTCATGGTCAGCGTGTGGAATGGATAATTCAAGGGGCTCACCGCCGACGGTAATCCCTTTAATACGAGCTTCTGCTGTGCCTAGATTTTCAGCCAAACCGTAAATACGGTTTTCACGACGATCTGAAACCAAAGCATATTTGATAGAGGAAGAACCACAGTTAATCACTAAAACGGATGTAGACACGGTATTGCACCCAAAATATTTTAAATTGTTTCCTTAATATATTGATTTTCAAATCTGATTTTGTCAGTCCGAATATCAATATGACATGTTGTAACATGTGTCGTTTTTCTGTCCAAGCTAGACTTTAGCCGATTAGACTTAAGCACTATCGAACAATCTTTAATTTATCGTTAGCATTCATGGGTTAAAACCAACGAATAACCAACCTAAACGAATTTTCTTTTAAACCCAATATAACGTTGAACCGCTATTTTTTATAGTTTGATCATGTTGCAATTTATTTAATAAAAATGTTTCTATTTTTAAAAAATAACTTCATGATTCAATGCTGAATCATTTTCTGGCTCTGTCGACTGAACGACAAAACCAGAAGACATATTATTTTATTGACGAATTTGACCGTCACCAAATACGATCCATTTTTGTGAGGTCAAGCCTTCTAAACCCACTGGACCGCGCGCATGGATTTTATCGGTCGAGATGCCAATTTCGGCGCCTAAACCATATTCAAAACCATCGGCAAAGCGTGTAGAAGCATTAATCATCACAGAGCTTGAATCTACTTCAGCCAAAAACTTGCGAACTAATGAATAGTTTTCAGTAATGATTGCATCGGTATGGTGAGAACCATATTGGTTAATATGTTGAATCGCTTCCTCAATACCCGATACCACTTTAATCGCAAGGATGGGCGCTAGATATTCGGTATACCAGTCTTCTTCAGTGGCGACTTTGACGCTTTCACCGAGGATGCGGCGAGTTTGGTCACAACCTCGAAGCTCGACATGTTTTTCAGCATACAGTTCAGCAATACGCGGTAAAAACTCTTCTGCGATATTTTCATCGACCAACAACGTTTCCATGGCATTACAAACACCATAACGATGAGTCTTCGCATTAAGCGCAATTGGGAGAGCTTTATGTAGATCAGCTTCAGCTTCTACAAAAACATGACAATTGCCATCTAAATGTTTAATAACAGGAATACGTGCTTCAAGGGTAATTCGTTCTATCAGACCTTTACCGCCACGTGGAATAATCACATCGACATATTCGCTCATGGTAATCAGTTGACCAACTGCGGCACGATCAGAGGTTGCAATCACTTGGACGGCATGCTCAGGTAAGCCCACTTTTTTAAGCCCATACTGAATGGCTTCGGCGATGGCTTTATTGGACTCAAGCGCTTCTGAACCGCCACGTAAAATAATGGCATTGCCAGATTTTAGCGCTAAGGATGCTGCTTCAAGTGTGACATTTGGCCGTGATTCATAAATCATGCCGACAACGCCTAAAGGCACACGCATCTTACCGAGTTGAATACCTGTAGGGCGATATGACATATCAGTAATTTCACCGATTGGATCTTTAAGCGCAATCACATCTTTTAAGCCTTGTAACATGCCTTTAAAGCGTGAGGGGTTAAGTTCTAAACGATCAAGTAGAGCACTATCCAGGTTGTTTTCGTGCGCTTTTTGCATGTCAATCGCATTCGCCGCTAAAATTTGCGGTTGACGATCTTCTAGCGCAGTGAAAATGGCTGAAAGCGCATTGTTTTTCGTTAAGGTCGATGCGCTGGCCAACAAGCGGGAAGCCTGACGCGCATTTTGACCTACTGTTTGCATATAGTGTTCAATTGAATCGTGCATAGCAGTCTTTGATCGGTTAAAAATCCATAAAGGTACATTGCATAGTAACAGGCTATGACCAGATTGGTATAGTCATCATAATGCGGTAAAGATGAGCTAGTGCGTGATTTAGTAGAAAACTGTGAAATTGTTACGCGACTTTAAATATTTTGAAACTTGAAAAAGATCGAAACTAGATGAGTGGTTATAGAAAGGGTTGCTTAAAAAAGTCACATCTGTATAGAATGAAACAATAAGGCTATTGACGTTATACAAAAAAATTGAGTAAGGATGCATAGCCATTGTGTCGCATGGAACGGAGCCTGCATAGATAAAAAACAACGCAGGCAGGAGGCAGGAAATGAATTCCATTATCCAGATGGACGCGGATCTTCACCAAGCGGGTTCACCTTTTGGTTTTTTTGATCTTTATCATAAAGATATTTTTAAGCAATCTGCTCGTGAAACATGGATTGATGGCTGGAAAGTCGAATTCATGGCCATGGCTGATGTGCGTACAATTCATCAGACTCCCATAGTAATTGTGGGCGGGGCATTTCAAAATTTCAACTCTTATAAATATTGTGTTGAACAACTGTTTGCCTGCGGACCTGTCATTTTAATTGATTTACCTTCAATGGGTGCGAATCAGCAGATTACCAACCGTGATACAGGTGTTTCTGCGGGAATGCTTGAATTATCGGATTTATCCAGAATGCTTGGTATATGGCTGGATATCGTCGGTATTTCCAAAGTCTCTATGATGGGCATGTCATTAGGCTCAGTGGTTGCTTCTTCATTTGCGCACCAACGTCCTGAACTGGTTGACCGTATGGTCCTAATGGGAGTGATGCAAAAGACCCGTAAAAGCTGGCGCATGATCTTGGAAGAGTCACTGAAGTTGATGCAAGAAGATCGGATGGAAGAATTTGGTCAAGCCGTGATTTTGTATCTGGTAAATCATGCCAAACTTGACAAGACTCGCATGTCACCTACAGCTAAGCGTTTGTTCTTCCGTCAAATGGCTGAATTTACCAAAACTGAGCGTTTGCGTTATGAGATCAACTGTAATCGGCTATTGCGTTTAAAAGATGTGCCGATTCCACAGTGCAAAACGCTGGTTGCCGCTGGGCAGTATGATAGTTTCACCTTGCCTTTTGAAAATGCAAATTTTGCTTTGCAATGTCCTGATATGCAGTTTGCCTTGATCGCCAATGCGGATCATGTGCCGCAGCTTCAACGCCGTAAAGAAACCATGCATTTGTTTGCAACCTATTTAAATGGTGAATCGATTCAGGGTTTGGATGGCATTATTCCGATGACCCGTGAACAAATCAAACATATGGATCGTCGTGGTGAAGAGCGCATTGAAGTCATGCAACCACATACGCAACTGACCCATCGTTATTTGCCTGAGCAGTTCAAAGTAATGATTAGTGATTTAAGTTTCTTTGGTGTACTTTTACAACTGAATCAGCCGAATGAAGCGAATCGTGTCGAAAGTTATCCACGAGATTTGGCTCTTCATTTAGAAGATGAAGAAGGTATGTTTAGTATCGAATGTCTGATTTTTCAGGTCGATACAGCAGGGGTAAGAGCGATCTTTAAACACGGTAGTTTTGCGGTTGCAGATCGTTTGCTGCGCTATGTGGCGCGACAAAAAGAACATCAACTTCAGTACGCTGAGGTGGTGTAACGCGATTAAAGATATCTGAGAAGCCGTATCTTGCCGCGTTATTTGGGGATAAAAAACAGCATCTTTGATGCTGTTTTTTATTGTGTAAACTTTGCTTTATCTATCGATTCTAAGAGTGTTTCTTATTGATAGCATGAATCGTCCAAACTAGATCGCCTAAGTGTTCCTGTTTATTCTGCTGTTGTACGGTGTCTGAATCAAAATAATCTTTTGGTTGTGTCACTTTTACCTGATCAAAACCATTTTCCATAAAAAAAGTTTCAACATCGGCTGGGGTAGTAAAATGAAAGCTAAAGGCGCTGCGTGACATCCATTTGAGAAGTTTGCTGCTACTCCAGATAATATTTGCCAACTTGTTTTTGACTGGTTCTGGGTACAAGTCGGTGAGATAATGTAATTCTTTAAATGGCTGACCATATTCAGCAATCGACTGAATTAATTGAGCTAACAAAGGTTTATCAAAATAATTAATCAGCCCTTCACTGATCACCACCAGAGGAAACGAGGGGTCAAATAAGTCAAATGCTTGTTTAAATTCTGCGGTAAATAAATCAACAGACAGCATTTCGGGTGCATTGGCTTCAATCTGTTGCAATGCAGCTTGTTTGGTTTGTGCCATGTCTGGTAAATCTAGTTCACGGTAAGTGATCTCTGGATAATGTTGTCTAAACCACCAACCTCGCGGTGAAAGACCACTGGCGATTTCCAAAACCTGTAACTGAGGATGATGCTCAATGAGCGTCGTAAGCTGATCATCCAGTAAGGTGTGTCGTTGTTTGAGAGTACTTCGCATACTGCCACCGACATATTTCTCTGCCCAACTTTCCAATGGGTGAACCAGTGCAGCTAAAGACTTGCCCTTTTTGGTGGCAAAGACCTGATGTGAGATCCCCATTTGATACCAGATGTAACCTGTGTAATGAGCGGTAAAAGAGATATGTCGATGTTTTGAAAGTGGTTGGGTCATATTCCTGAGCCTGTTATTTTATTTATCATCCATGCATAATTTTAGACATCATGAATATACCCGTATATTCATGATGTAAAAGCGACTTTATTATAACCTTCAATGCCTTAAAAGCTATCTTTGAATTTTTCGATCTGCGCTTTATGAGATTGCCAGACATCTCCTAATTCAAGCGTATTGCCAATCTTTAATTCAGGAATCTTGCCTCGCATACGTTCCAAGCGTTGCTGATGTGGTAAAGCTAGATGCTCAATCGAATCGAGTGCCAAACAAGCCGATGAGCGGTCATTACACACCAATCCCATATCACAGCCTGCGGAAAGTGCCGCCTGTAAACGTGCATCAGCTCCACCCGCAACACAAGCCGCTTGCATGCTCAGGTCATCTGAAAATAACACGCCATCAAAACCTAACTGCTTACGCAAAATTTCCTGAACCCAAAATGGTGAAAAACCAGCAGGATTAGGATCGACCTGTTCATAAATCACATGGGCAGGCATGAGTGCATCCAGTTGTGGCATCAATTGGATAAACGTCTGCATGTCTTTTTGATGGATTTCATCGTAACTACGATGGTCAATCGCTGCGGCAACATGAGAGTCTGCCTGCACAGAGCCATGACCAGGGAAATGTTTGCCCGTATTCGCCATACCTGCTTGTTGCATACCTTTCATAAAGGCTGATGCTAATGGCACAATATCCTGCGGATTTTTGGCGAAGCCACGATCACCAATCACATCACTTAGGTCATTGATATCCAAAACGGGCGCAAAGCTAAAATCAATACCCACGGCTAAAACCTCAGTTGCCATGAGCCAGCCACATTGCTCAGCCAATTGAATCGCTTGTTCAGGTTGTTGTTGATATAACTCACCAAAACGACCCATTGCAGGTAATAAGGTAAATCCTGTTTTTAAACGCTGTACACGCCCACCTTCCTGATCGACAGCAATTAAAATATCTGGACGGATTTGGCGCATGTGATCTGTTAATGCACGCACTTGTTGTGGTGATTCAATATTTCGTGCAAATAAAATCATGCCACCGACTTGCGGAGCGCGTAAGAGTTCAATATCTTCTTGTGTAAGTTCTGTGCCAGCAATGTCTAGCATCAAAGCGCCGATCATAAAGGTTGCTCGTCTAATTTTTGGATAAAACAATAGCGGAATTTTGCAATGATTTGCTACATTCTGCCAGCATAGAATATGATAAAACTACACGACATACACAAATTAAGTTGGTTAAGATGTTGAATCTGTGACATTCGGGGTCGATGGCACAGCGGGTAATATTGGAAAATCCAAGGAAGTATTAAAAATTTATGAAACTTCAAACGATAGCTTGTGCAGTTGCAGTCGCGACTGGTGGATTGTTCTTCACACATGCGATAAACGAAGCAATTGCGGCAACTGATACTGCACCTGCGGCCATCTCTCAAACCATTCAACCGACTCAGGAACAAGCGCTGGTTTCACGCCAGTTAGCGACATTGGTCGACCGTCAGCATTATTTAAATATGCGTCTGGATGCCAATACCTCTAATCGTATTTTAGATATGTATCTGGATAGTCTGGATCCTGATCATTCTTTATTTTTGGCTTCTGAGGTTCAGGACTATAAAACAAAATATGGCTCGACTTTTGGCGCGGCGCTGAAAGCAGGTAATTTGACTGGTCCGTATGCGATACATGATCAGTACCGTAAACGCCTACGTGCCTTTTATGAGTACATGTTGTCTGAACTGAAAAAGCCACAAAATTTACATCAGCCGAATGTTTTCATTGATACTGATCGTGAGAAAGCAGCCTATTTTAAAAATACCGCTGAACAGCAAGATTACTGGCGTAAAATGTTGGTGTCGCAGCTCATTAACCTCACCATTAGCAAAGAAGAAGATCTGGCTAAACAAAAAGCCTTGAAAGACAATCCAGAGCTGGCAAATGGTCAGGATTTAACCAGTCCAGAAGATTTAACACCTGTTCAAACACTCACCAAGCGTTATACCCGTCAGCTTGAGCGTATTAGTCGCGTGAAGAGTGATGATGTGTTGGACAAAACCTTAAACGCCATGATGGCAACTTACGATCCGCACAGTAATTATTATCCGCCGATTGATGCGATGGAGTTGAATCGCCAGACTACGCTGCAACTGGAAGGAATTGGGGTTTCGATCCGCCCTGAACGCGGTAATGAAGACTATATTAAAATTGAAACCATTGTAGAAGGTGGTCCTGCAAGTAAGTCGGGTCAGGTCAAATCGGGTGATCGCATTGTTGGGGTTGCTCAGGATGGCGACAAAATGGTCGATGTGGTCGGCTGGTCGAGTGCTGAGATTGTCGGGTTGATTCGTGGTAAACGCGGAACCAAAGTCACGATCAAGTTACTCGGGCCGGGCGCGTCTATGAGTCAGGCGCGTACTGTAAGTTTGGTGCGTGATGTGATTCAGGAAGAAGATGCAGGTGTCCGTTCACGTACCGTTGATATTATGCGTGATGGCAAAAAACATACCTTTGGTGTGATTGAAATCCCTTCGTTCTACTTAAACTATCGTGCGCGCCGTGCGGGAACAGAATATCGTTCAGTGTCTGAAGATACCAACAATGCTTTGAAATCACTTTCTGCTAAAAAAGTGGATGGTATTTTAATTGATTTGCGCAATAACCCAGGCGGTTCACTTGAAGAAGTGGCACGTATGCTCGGACAGGTCATCAAATCTGGGCCAGTCGTGCAAATTCGTGATGGTAATGGCAATGTCAGTGTGTTTGAAGATAACGATGGCGGCGCACAAACTTATGCAGGTCCATTGGCAATTTTAGTGAATCTGGCTTCAGCTTCTGCCAGCGAAATCTACTCGGCTGCTATTCAGGATTATGAGCGCGGGATCGTGATTGGAAGTACCACCACAGGTAAGGGGACAGCCCAAGTTCAACTTGATACCTTGGCACATGGTCAGGCGACTTTAACGCAACGTAAGTTCTATCGTATTACAGGTGGAAGTACTCAAAATAAAGGCGTTATTCCAGACATCAAGCTCGTGGATATTTATGATGAGGAGTTTGGTGAACGTAAAGCTAAGAATGCATTGAAGTGGGATACCATTCCAACTGCGCCATTTAAGCGTGAAGGTTCAATCCAGCCTTACGTAGAAAAGCTGTCTCAGGAATCTAAAGCCCGTGTTGCGGTTGATCCTCAATTTAAATATCTTGAAGCGCGCCGTGCGATCGCGGATGAAACCAAAGATCAAAAACGTATTGTGTTAGATATTGATCAGCGTAAGGCGGAAATTTTAAGACTGGAAAAACAAACACTTGATGCTGAAAATCAGCGTCGTGCAGCGACAGGGTTAAAACCTTTTAGTAATTGGGAAAGTTATCAGGCATCACTGGATGCCTTGAGCGAATCTCGTGCCAAAATGAAGATCAATGCACGTCCGCCGTTACCAGAGGAAGAAACCTTTGTGAATGAAGCGGCGAATGTATTATTAGATTATGCCAAATTACAAAATCATTGATTGATTTTGAGTGAGCAAAAAAGCATATTTCGATATGCTTTTTTTGTGTCAAAAAACTGTCATCTGGATATCATCAAAATGTAAAAACGATTGTCTAATATTTGAGCTATGAAAATAAATCAAATGGATAGTTGTATGCAAGGTTCATTCGCTACAACGCTGCTAAAACAAGAAAATTTCCCAGACAGTTTTAAATTCTATTTTAAAAACAGACATGCGCAAATTCAACAAAATTGGCATGAACTGGATAAATTGGTACGTCCCAAACTCAAAATTGCCATTGTCACTGAGACATGGCCACCCGAAATTAATGGCGTGGCTTTATCTTTATTGCAACTGTGCAAGGGTTTACAGCAGCAGGGACACAAAATTTTACTGGTACGACCACAGCAAAGTCTAAAATGTGAAGAATTTTCACCCAATAAAGAATGTCTGGTGATCGCACAAACTTTACCCAAGTATCCTGGTTTGCAGTTTGGCTGGCCTCAATATTTGAAGGTAAGTAAGGCTTTAGCTGGATTTTCACCAGATGTCGTTCATATTGTGACAGAGGGACCGCTGGGTCTGACGGCACTGCAAGCAGCAAAGGCTCGAAATATTCCTGTGTCTAGCGGGTTTCATTCGCCTTTTCAGGATTTTAGTCGATTTTTTGATCTGGCCTTTTTGCTTAAACCGATTCAGGGCTATTTACGCTGGTTTCATAACAGCACGGATATGACCTGTGTGCCGAGTAAGGATACTGAAAAAGCCTTGCGTGGTTTTGGGATTACCTGTCCTTTAAGTATCGTAGGGCGGGGTGTGGATACTGAAAAATTTTCTCCGCAGTATCGTTGTCAGAAATTAAGAGAAAGTTGGGGTGCTGGCGATGACACGACCGTCATGTTGTATGTCGGACGTTTATCTCCCGAAAAAGAAATCCAGCTATTAATTCAAAGTTATGCAGCCATGCAACGGATGCAGCATCGAAAATTTAAACTGGTGATTGTGGGGGATGGACCAGATCGCACACGTCTGGAACAGATGGCAGAGAATTGTGAGGTTGTTTTTACAGGAAGTTTAACTGGCAAGAATCTTGCAACTGCTTATGCAAGTGCTGATGTCTTTGTGTTTGCTAGTCAGGTAGAAACCTTTGGTAACGTGGTCCTTGAGGCAATGGCAAGTGGGTTGCCTGTAGTGGCTTATGATTATGCATGTGCCAGTCAGTATGTAGAGCATGGGGTAAGTGGTTGGCTGAGTCCTTTAGGTCAAGTCAATACATTTATTCAAACCTTATATCAATTGCCTGCAAGATTACAGTTAAAACAGATGGGAATACATGCACTTAAGCATGTTAAACAAAGCGGTTGGCAACAACCTGTATATCAAATGGAACAAGCCTTATATCAGGTGGTCAAAGAGTTCTACCGAGTATAAATCTCCGTTTAAGTGAGAGGAGTGTCACCATGAATTTTAAAAACGCTAAAATTAGAATACTGGATTTAGATTTAAAAGGTTGTTTGTACCTGAATCATTTTTCGCATTCACAGCGAATTGCGCATTTCTTTAAAATCATCAGTCGGCTGGGTGATGGTCTATTTTGGTACGTCATGCTGTTTATGGTTTGGCTATCTCAAGGGTTGTTTTATGGTCTACAAATCATTTACTTATTATTAGGTGGTTCTGTAGGAACTGGAATTTATAAATTTCTAAAACATAAAACCACACGCCCGCGCCCTTATCAGGTGCATCAGGTCATTGTACTGGGTGAACGTCCACTGGATCATTTTAGTTTTCCATCGGGGCATACTTTACATGCGGTTATGGCGAGCATCGCATTAGGTTATATCCAGCCAATTTTGATCATCATCATGTTGCCGTTTACCATTTTGGTGGCTTTGTCTCGGATGGTACTGGGATTACATTATCCAAGTGATGTGATTGTGGGGGCTGTGATTGGGACTGTGGTCGGGTGCGGAATTATTTTTGCAGCACCATTGATGAATATTCATTTATAAGTTTGCATGTGCATTGCCCTTTAATAAATCCAACAGTTCACATGTTCGCTTTGCCTGAAATTTGCTAAAGTAGCCTTTATTTGATTGATGCAACAGGACAGACCATGGGCTTACGCTGGACGGATACCATTGATATCGCAATTGAACTGAGTGATGCACACCCAGATGTAGATCCACAATGGGTTCGTTTTACTGATTTACACGCATGGATTTGTGCTTTGCCAGATTTCTCAGATGATCCTGCAAAATCGACTGAAGGGCTGTTAGAGGCCATTCAAATGGCATGGATTGACGAAGTTCGCTAAAAAATCATCGGAAATTGATAACTTTTACACAATCAAGGCTGATTATTACCGTTGACCTCGGTATAATGCGCCCAATTTTTTACGTTTAAAATTTTAAGCGAGGAGCCACTCATGGCAATCGAACGTACTTTATCAATCATCAAACCAGATGCTGTTGGTAAAAACCACATTGGCGAAATCATTGCACGTTTTGAAAAAGCGGGTTTAAAACCAGTTGCGATCAAATACAAGCATTTGTCTCAAGCAGAAGCTGAAGGCTTCTATGCAGAGCACAAAGAGCGCGGTTTCTTTGCTGACTTAGTGGCATTTATGACTTCTGGTCCAGTGGTTGTTTCTACACTTGAAGGCGAAAATGCAGTTCTTGCACACCGTGAAATTTTGGGCGCAACGAATCCGAAAGAAGCAGCACCAGGTACAATCCGCGCTGACTTCGCAACTAGCATCGATGAAAATGCTGCACATGGTTCTGACTCTGTAGCATCTGCTGAGCGTGAAATTGCGTATTTCTTCGCTGCTGAAGAGATCTTCCCACGCACTCGTTAATCGAGAGCATCCAAACCAGATAAGTGGTATTATACTTATCTGGTTTTTTATTTTTCTCTGAATGAATTTGCTGAAATATTAGGCAATATTTCTTCGTCACTTCTATGGTTTAGGTAATCTCATGGCTTCTGTAATAGATCTCCCAGCACCAACAGAACATGCACAGCCTGCTGATGCGGTGCAAAATGCTGTCCGTGCCAAAGTTAATCTATTGGGTATGTCTCGCGCAGAATTAGAAGGATTTTTTGAACAATTAGGAGAGAAAAAGTTTCGTGCAGGACAAGTGATGAAGTGGATTCATCAGTATTTTGTCACTGATTTTGCTGAAATGACCAATATTTCAGGGAAATTGCGCGCCAAACTTGAACAGGTCTGTGAGATTACAGCACCTGAAGTGGTACATCGTCATTATTCCAAAGATGGAACCCGTAAATGGGTGTTCCGTGTCGGGGATGGTGCAGGTTCACTGGTTGAAACTGTTTTGATTCCTGCCGAAGACAAGACAGGATCCCGTAAAACATTGTGTATTTCATCCCAAGTGGGTTGTGCATTGGATTGCTCATTTTGTTCTACGGGTAAGCAAGGTTTCCAACGCGATTTAAATCCTGATGAAATTATTGGACAGCTTTGGGTCGCCAATCAGTCTTATATGGAAGATGTGCCTGTAGCTGAGCGTGAGCGTTCTGTGACCAATGTCGTGATGATGGGCATGGGTGAACCATTGTTAAATTACGATGCAGTCCTGAGTTCGATGCAATTGATGCTAGATGACTTTGCTTATGGGATGTCTAAGCGCCGTGTAACGTTATCTACCTCTGGCGTGGTTCCAAAGATTGATCAACTGGCACAGGATATTGATGTCGCTCTCGCAATTTCTTTGCATGCACCTAACGACGAGTTGCGTAATGAGTTAGTTCCAATCAATAAAAAATATCCACTTGAGCAATTGATTGCTGCTTGTCAGCGTTATTTGGCCAAAGGTGGCAATGAAAGTACGCGTAAACATGTCACGATTGAATATGTGATGCTCGATGGTGTCAATGATCACCCAGAACATGCACAACAAATGATTAAACTATTAAAAAATTTACCAAGTAAAATAAATTTGATTCCATTTAATCCATTTCCGCATGCGCCATATGGTCGTTCTAGCCGAAATCGGATTATTGCCTTTCAAAAAACTTTGTCTGATGCTGGATTTGTGTGTACGATTCGACAGACACGTGGCGATGATATTGATGCGGCATGTGGTCAACTGGTAGGACATGTCGCGGATCGTACCCGTCGTGCTGAACAATGGAAAAAGAAAGTCGCAGAGCGACAAGAGATTATTCGTTCACAGGGATAATATATTGGGGGTAGAGTTGTTGAGTAGATTCACTTCACGTTCCACAGTCTGGATTTCAGCATGTTTAATGGTGTTGCTGTTAACGGGATGCCAATCTCAAAAAACAACCAAAGACCCTAAAAAAGCGGTGCAGGTCCGTACACAACTTGCAGCTGAATATATCAAGTCTGGTGATCTGGATGCTGCTAAACGCGCATTGGATCAGGCTTTGGAAGTGAACTCGCGTGACTCCATGGCCAATATGATGATGGGTGTACTCTTACAACAAGAAGGTAGTGCAACAAATCTCGAGAAAGCAGACACGTATTTTAAACGTGCAATCTCGGAAGAACCTACCAATGCACAAGCTCGTAATAATTATGGTACGTACTTATACCAATTGAAACGTTATAATGACGCGATTGAACAATTTACGATTGCAGGGGCAACACTTGGGTATGATCAGCGTTATCGTGCCCTTGAAAATCTGGGGCGTATCTACGTATTGCTTGGCGATCGTGTGAATGCTGAAAAGTCATTCAAACAAGCTTTACAGGCAAACCGCGACTCTTATGTATCTATGTTAGAGTTGTCAGAGATTTTTTATTTGCAACAGCAAATGCCAGCGGCGACTCAAATGTATGAACAATATGTGCGTACAGTGGGGCAAACCAATCAGGGTGCACGTGCGCTTTGGGTGGGGATTCGTGTTGCACGAGCCAATGGTGATCGAATGGGAATGCTGGCACTGATCAATCAACTGCGTGCTTTATTCCCAGATAGTTCAGAATATAAACGTTATTTGCAATTACAGTATAGTACTGAGGCCGTATGGAAATAAATCCTAATTCACAGCAGCCAACTGGCTCAAGTTCACCTACTTCAGCATTAGGAAATGTTCAACGTCCAGGTGAGTACTTACGTCAGATTCGTCTTGCCCAGAAGCTTGAGTTAAATGATGTGGCATCTGATTTAAATATGCCACTTAAAGCCTTAACTGCTTTAGAGCAAGATGACTATAAAAGCCTGCCAGAACCTGCATTTATCAAAGGCTATTATCGCTCTTATGCGAAATACTTAAAGACGGATGCAACTGCGATTATTCAGCGCTTCGATGAAATTTATGCGAACGATACAGGTTTATTACCGAATCATGCCTTAAATAATTCACCGATTAAAATCATGGGGAAACTCCCTGGTTCAAAAAGTGATCGCAATAGAAAGTGGTTAAAACGTAGTCTGATCCTGATTTTAGCTCTGATTGTAATTGGCGTCATTGTGACGATGCTGCAAAATTGGTCTGCCAAGAAAACGAATACGGTCACACCGCAAAATTCGAATGTTGAAGTCTTGCCATTAAATAATGGAGCAGCAACTTCTGGAGATGAGTTGGTGCTTAATTTTAATCGTCCAACTTCGATACATATTGTTGATTCGACGGGTAAAGTGTTGGCAACTGGTCGTCAGGCATCAGCTTTAACTTTAAATGGCCAATCACCGTTTCAAATTCGTCTGGATGATGCAACTGCTGTGTCATTAAGTCTAAACCAAGAACCGATTTCATTGTCTCCATATACGGTAAATGGAAAAGCAGATTTCCGTTTATCTCGTTAATGAAGATTAAATGAGAGTGAAACCATGATCGAAAATCCAATCAAGCGTCGCCCAACACGAAAAATTCGTGTGGGTTCAGTCTATGTCGGTGGTGATGCCCCGATTAGCGTGCAAAGCATGACCAATACTGAAACCTGTGATGTCGATGCGACAGTTGCGCAAATTCAACGTTGCGCTGATGCAGGCGCGGATATCATGCGCGTGTCTGTTCCATCGATGGAAGCGGCGGAGGCTTTTGGAGCAATTCGTAAGCGCGTTACGGTTCCTTTGGTTGCCGACATTCACTTCGATCATAGAATTGCACTGGCTGTGGCAGACTATGGTGCAGATTGCCTAAGGATTAATCCGGGGAATATTGGTTCAGATCAAAAAGTACGTGAAGTCGTAGCAGCAGCGCGTCACCATGGTATTTCGATTCGTATTGGGGTCAATGCGGGTTCTTTGGAAAAAGATTTGCAGAAAAAATATGGCGAACCGACAGGCCAAGCCTTGCTTGAATCTGCGCTACGTCATATTGATATTTTAGATCGATTGGATTTTCACGAATTTAAAGTCAGCGTTAAAGCATCTAACGTATTTTTGACCATGGATGCCTATCGTCTATTATCCCAACAGATTGATAACCCATTACATCTAGGGGTGACTGAGGCAGGGATTTACCGTACAGGTACAGTGAAGTCTGCGATTGCATTGGGTGGTTTGCTGATGGAAGGCATTGGCGATACCATGCGTATTTCACTGGCAGCAGAACCCGAAGATGAAATTAAAATCGGCTTTGATATTTTAAAATCATTGGGATTACGTTCTAACGGCATTAACTTTATTGCTTGCCCAAGCTGTTCACGTCAGGAATTTAACGTGATTAAAGTCATGCAGATGCTAGAAGAACGTCTGGAAGATATACGTACACCCATGGATGTTTCCGTGATTGGCTGTAAGGTCAATGGGCCTGGTGAGGCTAAAGAAGCTGATATTGGAGTTGTTGGGGCATCTCCTCGTTCATTGGTCTATCGTAATGGTGAAAAAAGCCATTTAATTGATACCGATCAACTGGTTGAGGAAATCGAGTCAATGGTGCGTGATCGTGTAAAAGCGATTGAAGAAGCAAAATCTAAAGAAATTATTCGTACAAGTTTTGAGTAAGTCATGAGTTCAATTGTTGCAATCAAGGGTTTTAACGATATTCTTCCAAGCCAAACGGCTGCATGGAGACGTTTAGAACAACATCTGGCATCGTTAATGGATACTTATGGCTATCAACAAATTCGATTGCCAATTGTTGAGCAAACAGGTTTATTTAAACGTGCGATTGGTGATGCGACGGATATTGTTGAAAAAGAAATGTATACCTTTTTTGACAAGGGAACACCGCCAGAATCATTAACTTTACGTCCTGAAGGTACGGCTGGTTGTGTTCGTGCATTGCTAGAGCATAATTTATTACGTGGGGCTACACCACGTGTCTGGTATCTTGGGCCGATGTTTCGTTATGAAAAACCACAAAAAGGGCGTTATCGTCAATTCCATCAGTTTGGTGTAGAAACCTTTGGTGTGGCAACCCCTGATATTGATGCTGAAGTGATTTTATTGACTGCGCGTTTGTGGAAACGTTTAGGAATGGCGGATAAAGTCCAGCTTGAACTGAATACTTTAGGCGAAATCGACGAACGGGCAGAATATCGTGCAGCTTTGGTTAAGTTTTTGACTCAGCATAAAGATGCTTTGGATGAAGATTCACAGCGCCGTTTAACCACAAATCCTCTGCGAATTTTAGATTCAAAAATTGAATCGACCCAGAAAATTTTAGAAAATGCGCCGAAATTGCATGACTTCATTCAAGAAGACAGCATGAATCACTTTAAACAACTGCAACAGTATTTAACGGATGCAGGTATTTCTTTTGTGATCAACCAAAAGCTGGTACGTGGTCTGGATTATTACAACAAAACTGTTTTTGAGTGGACGACTACAGCATTGGGTTCACAGGGCACCGTTTGTGCAGGTGGACGTTACGATGGTTTAGTTGGACAATTGAAAGGTAAAGCAGATCAATCTGTTCCTGCTGTTGGTTTTGCGATGGGGATGGAGCGTTTATTGCTGCTTCTTGAGCAGATTGAACAAGCGCAGGTCGTACGAGATTGTGATGTGTTTTTAGTGGCTGAACCTGCTTATCAGGGTCGTGCACTGATTTTGGCAGAACAGTTACGTGATCAGCTTGAAACAAGCAATAGTTCACTACGTATCAAAACTGGTTCACAGGGCAGCATGAAAAGCCAGATGAAAAAAGCCGATCAGTCTGGCGCTGTCTATGCCATGATTTTGGGTGAGCGTGAATGGAATGCGGGTGAGTTGACCATAAAAGAGTTGGCAACTGCTGAACAGTCCACTGTCGCGATCGAGCAACTGGTTTCATTTTTAACTGAAAAATTGGCAAAATAAGCGAAAAAGCTGAAGGGAAAGGAACGTAGATGAGTGCGTTAACTGAAGAAGAACAACTGGATAATCTAAAGTCGTTCGGTAAAAAATATGGCTCTGCCATCATTAGCGGTATTTTGATTGCGCTCATCGCCTTTTTTGGATGGCAATATTGGCAGAAAAAAACACTGGCTGAAAATCAGGTGCGTACTGCAAAAGTGCAGCAACTTATGGATCAGGCACAAGGCGCTGAATCAAATCCAGATGCACTTAGTAACTTATATGCCTCAGCAGATAAAATTACCAAAGATGCGCCAGATTCAGTACAAGCCATTCAAACTGAACTGATGTTGGCAAAAGTGGCGTATGACAAAGCCGATTATGCCGCAGCAGAAAAATCATTGAAGAAAGTTGAAAACTCAAAACTTAATGATGATGGTCTATTGCAACTGGTTAAACTTCGTTTGGCATATGCTCAACTTGCACAAAATAAATATGACGATGCCTTAAAAACATTGGCATTGGTCACAGATCCTGCATTTAAGGCCACGGCTGAAGAAGCGCGTGGTGACATTTATGTCGCGAAGAAAGATATTGCTTCTGCGAAAAAAGCCTATCAAAGTGCGTGGGATGATTTGGCAAAGCGCAAGCAAGAGCGCCAAATTTTACAAATTAAACTCGAAAGTGTTGGCGTTTTAGTAGATGATCCTGAGATTGAACGCCCGATTATAGACACACAGGTGGATAAGTCTTAATGGATAGAAAATTTACACTCCCGTTTGCGCTTGCTTTGGTTGCAGCAGCTTTAGTTGGTTGCTCCACGAATAAACTTAAAGTAGAAGAACCGAAACCAAATCCTTTGCCAAAATTAGCACAGGCCAAAACACTGGTTCCCGTTTTTTCACAAAGCGTTTCTTCAACAGACAAAGCCGATCCACTACGTTTACAGCTTGACTCTGATAATGGTGTGAATTTTATTGTCGATCCAAAAGGTGAAGTTGCTGCCTATCGTGGTAAACAGCGTCTATGGGAAACTCGTGTGAATAAACACGGATTGACTTCAGGTGTCGAAGCCAAAGAAGGCGTGGTCTTAGTGGGTAGTGCCAAAGGTGAGTTGTTTGCACTGGATGAAAGTACAGGTCAAAAAAAATGGCAGGCACAATTAAGTGGTGCTTTGCTGAGTCCATCTTTAATCAAAGATGGACGTGCAGTGACCATTGCCAATGACGGTACAGTCTTTGCGCACGATTTACAGACTGGACAGCAGCTTTGGGCGTATAAAATGCCAAATGTACAATTTAGCTTGCGTGGACAGCCTTCCCCAGTGATGCTGGACGATCATACCGTGATCGTGGCATCTGCTAATGCTTATGTGTACGGCATTGATGTGATCAGTGGCGTACCACGCTTCCAGCGTCGCGTTGCAGTCAGTGAAGGTCGCTCAGATGTACAACGTCTGATTGACATCGATGGTGATCCGGTAGTGGTGGGTCAGTTTTTGGTCACCACCAGTTATCAGGGACAAATTACTGTAATTGATGTCGCTGCACAGCAAGTGGTTTGGAGTGAAGACGCTAGCAGCAATAAACGTGCTGAGGCCAGTAACGACAAAGTATTCGTAGCACAAACTGATGGTAAACTTGTGGCATATAACCTGACCACAGGCGAAAAAGCGTGGGAAAGTGATGCTTTGATGCACCGTCAGTTGAGTAACCCAGTGGTATTAGGTTCTGATCTGGTGGTCGGTGATTTAGATGGTTATTTGCACCTGATTGATCCAGACAATGGACAACTTGTGGGTCGTTCCAAAACCAGTGGTGAAGTGAGAACTTTACGTGTAGTGGATAATCAGCTTTATGTTTCCACACGCAAAGGTGAATTTACTGTTTGGCAAAACCGTTAATTTTAGACGGGCTTGTGTTAAACTAGTCATTCGCGAATTCTTTGCTTCAAATTCGTCGGGGTGTTTGAGTATATAATATTCAAAGCCCCGTTGTTTTTTATTCAGGTCTATGACCTAAAATCTTCCTTATTATTTCCTTGTTCATGCCAAATGGCTGATCTTGAATGTAGGTTACTTTATGAAACCCGTTATTGCGCTCATTGGTCGTCCCAACGTCGGAAAATCAACGCTATTTAACCAGATTACCAAGAGTCGTGATGCACTTGTTGCCGATTTTGCGGGGCTTACGCGTGACCGTAAATATGGTGATGCCGTTTACCAAAATAAATCCTTTATTGTGGTAGATACAGGCGGTATCGGCGAAAGCGAAGCGGGGATTGATGCTTACATGGCGGAACAGTCAAAAACTGCCATCAACGAAGCTGACATTATTATTTTTGTGGTGGACGCTCGTGCAGGCTTACTTGCTTCAGATGAACAAATTGCCCGTGAAATACGCAGTCTAGGTAAGAAAATTTATTTAGTTGCTAATAAAGTGGATGGTGTACACGCTGAAGCAGCCGTAGTCGAGTTTTATAAACTAGGCTTTGGTGAACCGATTCATGTTGCAGCCAGCCATGGTCGCGGTGTGGCACAGATGCTTGAAGATGTGCTTGAAGATGTTCCTGAAGATGAAAATCCAGAAGAACATGACAAAAATACAGGACTAAGACTTGCGATTATTGGTCGTCCAAATGTCGGTAAATCAACACTCGTCAACCGTTTGTTAGGCGAAGAACGTGTTGTGGCATTTGATGAGCCTGGGACGACACGTGATTCGATTTATATCCCCTATGAGCGCGATGGTCGCCAATATACCTTGATCGATACCGCAGGGGTGCGTCGTAAAGGTAAAGTGGATGAAATGATTGAAAAATTTTCAATCGTAAAGACACTACAGGCGATTAAAGATGCGCATGTGATTGTTGTGGTTTTGGATGCTCGTGAAGGTGTGGTTGAGCAAGATCTACATCTGATTGGCTATGCGCTTGAAGCGGGTCGTGCCATGGTGGTTGCCATTAATAAATGGGACAACATGACTGAGTACGATCGCAAGCAATGTAAACTGGATGTTGATCGTCGTTTTGACTTCATTCCGTGGGCAAAAGTACATCTGATTTCTGCCTTACACGGCACAGGCGTAGGTGAGTTATATCCATCGATTCACCGTGCTTATGACTCTTCGCATTTAAAAGTTTCACCTGCGAAATTAACCCAAATTTTAAATGATGCAACAGATGCACATCAACCGCCGATGATTAGCGGTAAGCGTATTAAAATGCGTTATGCGCATATGGGCGGCCAGAATCCTCCGACGATCGTGATTCATGGCAATAAAGTCGATAAAACCCCAGCGGATTATCGTCGTTATCTGGAAAACGTATTTCGTAAAGTGTATAAGCTTGAAG
This sequence comes from Acinetobacter ursingii DSM 16037 = CIP 107286, assembly GCF_000368825.1. Lineage (GTDB taxonomy): Bacteria > Pseudomonadota > Gammaproteobacteria > Pseudomonadales > Moraxellaceae > Acinetobacter > Acinetobacter ursingii. The sequence goes on from NZ_KB849719.1 coordinate 136,230, forward strand.
GCACGCCTGTACGAATTGACTTTAAAACGTCTGAAAATCCATTTGAAGGACGTAAGTCACAAATCGATGAACGCGTTGCTGCGCGTAAACGTCGTTATATTCAAAAATTTAAGAAAGCTGAGAAAAAATTTAAGCGTTAAATTGTCTTTAAATGCAAAAACCCCGATCCCATTTCGGGGTTTTTGCATTTAAAGACACTGCATCTTTTTGTTATTTCAGTTAAAATGTAATTTTTTGTTAATTTGAAGACTGGTGCTATAATTTTGCACCAATTTCTAACACCTTTGCCATGGGCTCGCATTCAGCATGATCAGATTTCATCTTTCTGCGCTTCGACTGTGTTGTACGCAACATGACTGTACGGCATTAGAGTCTTTGCCTGCAATGCAGCGCAGGCGACTTTCGCCTTTGGCAAAATTGGCGATAAATGCCGCCATGCAAACTCTGGCACAGCAATCTGCTGACTATATTGTATGGGCTTCTCAGTATGGCGATGAGGCCAAAACATTGGGTATTTTACAAGATGTATTAACCCATCAAACGCCATCACCTACACAGTTTTCAACTTCGGTTCATAATGCAATTGCAGGTCTTTATTCTATTTTGTGTCAAGACGAGACCATTTCGACCAGTTTAAGTTGCGGCTGGTCAGAAGCAATGATCGAAGCCTATGCGATTTTAAAAACTCAGCCTCAGATTAAAACCGTTTTAGTGGTTTATTATGACGCGCCATTACCTGAAATTTATCAAGATCGACAACCTTTTGAGCCATTTGCACTATCGACCTTACTGAGTTTGGAACGTGCCAATGTCGAGTTGAGCGCAGTTGAGCAGACTCAGGATATTGATGCGCTCAGTTTTTATTCCTTCTGGCAAGATCAGCATCAAACAGCATGGCTAGGATGGCAAAAATGTTAAATTGGGCATTATTAAACAATAAGATCAATTATATTTGGCGTGTTGCAGCAACCGGTTTCAGTTTTGCCAGTTTTGGTATTGGGGGCGTGGCAATCGCGACTGTGGTTGCACCTTTGGTAAATTTAACTGCACAGGATCAGGCAACTCGTCGACAACGTGCTCAACAGGTGATTCGTACCAGTTTTAAATGCTTTACCGAAATGATGGTCAAGTTGGGCATCATGACTTATTCGGTGGAAGGTCTGGAAAAATTACAGCAAAGCCGACAAGAATTGGTGATCGCTAATCATCCGACTTTGATCGATGTGGTGATCCTCATTGGACTCATGCAACAAGCCAATTGCGTAGTAAAGCAGTCGCTCTGGTCAAATCCATTTACACGAGGTCCTGTGCGCAGCGCAGGTTACGTTTTAAATGCAGGATCTAATCAATTTATCCATGATTGCGTGACAAGCTTACAGCAAGATAATGCGCCATCGCTCATCATTTTTCCAGAGGGAACGAGGACACAAAAAGATGAACAGATTAATGAATTTCAGCGTGGTGCTGCCAATATTGCAATTCGTGCCGATGTACCGATTCGACCTGTGTTGATTCGTTGTACACCCACGACGTTAACCAAAAATGAAAAGTGGTATCACATTCCTGCGAAGCCCTTTCATATTGAGATTAAAATTTTGGATGCCATCCATATTTCAGAGGTACTTTCTGATTTGACGGTCAGTCCTAAAAATGTCCGTGCCCTCAATCAGTATTTACAGCAATTTTTTAAGCAAGAGTTATCTAAATGAGCAATTTGGCCAACGAATTAAAACAAATGATTATTGATGTTTTAGCACTTGAAGACATCACCGTTCAGGATATTGATGATCAGGCACCATTATTTGGAGAAGGACTAGGGCTAGATTCAATAGACGCTTTGGAGTTAGGGCTTGCCCTCAAGAAACGTTACAACATTCATTTAAATGCTGAATCGGATGAGACCAAACAGCATTTTCGCTCAATTCAAAGTCTAGTGACTTTGGTTGAAGCTCAACAAGAAGTATAAGAGGTAGCTATGTTAAGTCAGGAACACATTCTTTCAACCTTACGTGAATGGATGCAGGATTTATTTGAAATTGAGCCTGAAACAATCCAATTAGAATCCAATCTATATTCGGATCTGGATGTTGATAGTATTGATGCAGTGGATTTAATCGTCAAAATTAAAGAGTTGACAGGGAAGCAGGTCAAACCTGAGGACTTTAAAAATGTCAGAACAGTACACGATGTTGTGACTGTTATTCAGAATATGACCGCTTAATGAATCACTTTTTGAAATGGATAACAGCGATTTTTTTCATTGCTTATCCTTTTATTGTGGGTTGGAGTTTATCCAACGGTCATTTTTTTGCCGTCAGTATATTGTTGGTGATGGTGGGGATGTCACGCCTTGTGTTTAAATCCAATGCATTATTATGGCCACTTTCTATGTTTGCCATTTTATGTGGTGGTTTAAGCGTGATGTTGAATGATCATGCATGGCTTAAATTTTATCCAGTTCTGATGAGTCTAGGCGCTTTGGGTATATTTGCATCGACCTTATGGCGCCCACCTTCCATGATTGAGCGTTTCGCACGCATCATGCAGCCCGATTTACCTGAGTCGGGAGTAAATTGGACGCGAAAAGTCACCATAGTCTGGTGTGGTTTTTTTCTATTCAATGCCGCTATGGCTTGGTGTACGATTGTTTATGCACCGACCCAGATTTGGGTGTTATATAACGGCTTTATTTCTTATGTCCTCATGGGCATTCTTTTACTTGGTGAATTTATTTTAAGAAAACGCCATCAGCGTTTGAACAATAATGATGAACAATTCCTTTAATCCATTTATTCAGTCACAACAGACTTTAGCGATTACCTTTGACCAACAGCAAATTTCTTTTGCTGCATTTTGGCAAGATGTGTCACAGCAGGCGCAATTACTTTCTTTGCGACCTGAATGCATATGGGCGCTTTGGCATCAAGACAGCTATGAATTTTTAGTCTTGTTATTCGCAGCACTTCAAGCAAAGAAAAGGATTGTGTTGCCTCCACATCGGGTGGCACAGCTTGAACAAAATTTAGCTTCACAACATATTTATTTTTTATCACGTCAGACTTTTACTGACGTGAACTCGAATTTCGTACTTGATTTGAGTCAAAATTTTCTTGAGCAAGCGCAGATCGATTTTTACACTTCTGGTTCAACCGGCGAACCGAAACGTATTGAACGCACTTTAGCGCAATTGTTTAAGGAAGTGCAGGGACTCGATCAGACATTTTGCTTAACTAAACAAGTCATTGCATTGGCGACGGTTAGCCATCAGCATATTTACGGTTTATTGTTTAAACTGCTCTGGCCATTATTTACAGGACGAAGTTTTTATAGTCCGCAACTGGCTTTCCCAGAAGATGTGATTGCCATACAAAAAAATTTTGCTGAATTTGGACTGCAAAACTATGTGATTTCTAGTCCAGCTTTACTCAAACGTTGGACGTTAGATCTAAAACTCGTAGATAGTCAGGCGGTATTTTCTTCTGGCGGCAAATTGGAAAATGGTGTTCGACCTTTACTCAATTATACGATTACTGAGATTTTAGGAAGTTCAGAGACGGGTGGAATTGCCTATCGAACTGAAGATGAAAGTGTATGGCAAGCCTTTGCAGATGTGAATATTAACATCCAGCAACAGCTTTTAAATGTACAAACTGAACACGCCTTTTGTTCTGACTGGATTGAAACTGGGGATCTGGCAGAATGGGAAAATGCCAATAACCCAAAAACTGGATTTAAATTATTGGGTCGTGCCGATCGTTTGATCAAGCTGGAAGAAAAACGTCTGAGTTTGGATGCGATTGAACAAACGATTCAAACCTTAGCAGCGGTAAAACAATGTCATGCTTTATTGGTAGAGCAGGAACAGCGCCAGTTTTTGGCGTGTATTGTGGTTTTGCACGATGCTGCACGTCAACAGTTACAATGCATAGGTAAACACGCATTTGTGTCTGAGATAAAACAACAATTAAGTGATGGCTTGGAAAATATCGCGATTCCCCGTTTATGGCGATTTTTGACAGAGCTTCCACAAAACACTCAGTCAAAATTGGATAAACATTATTTAAAAAGTTTGTTTCAGCCGATGCTGCAACCTGTGGTTCTGTCGCAGTTACAAGCAAGTGAATGTCATCAACTGAAACTGGAATTTATGCCCGAACTGCTATGTTTTAAAGGTCATTTTCCAAATCAACCGATCTACCCTGGTGTGGGGCAGATTGGATTTATTCAGACATTTGCCAGACAAATCTGGGGTGATTTAGATTGGTGCAATGGTTATGAACAACTTAAATTTCAACATCTGATTGAGCCGTATCATGTTATTGAGTTAAAACTGACGCGCAAACAGCATAAAGTGAGTTTTGAGCTATCTGATGTACAGCAAACTTTGGCATCAGGGCGTTTGTTATTTGCATTGAAAGATTCGGATGAGGAGACAGTTTGATGCAAACTTACGGTTTTGTTATTCCTGTATTTAATCATCCGCATTATCTTGATGAATTAATGGCAGCTCTAAGCCAGTATCATTTACCTATAATTGTGGTGAATGATGGTAGTCATGATGAATGTACCATGCGATTGAGAGCATTGGATCAGGCTTATGCGCAGCTTCATTTAATTGAGCATGATCATAATCAAGGTAAAGGTCAGGCGGTCATTACGGGGTTGAATTATGCAGGGCAAATGGGGCTCAGCCATGCTTTGCAATTAGATGCGGATGGACAACATCAGTGGACAGATATTGATCAGTTTTTGCAGTTATCGCAGCAACATCCTGATGCTGTGGTGATTGGACAGCCTGTATTTGATTTATCCGTCCCCAAAAAACGCTTGTATGGGCGATATGTCACGCATGTCTGGGTTTGGATTAATAGTTTGTCTTTCGATATTAAAGACAGCATGTGTGGTTTCCGGATCTATCCTTTAGCACCAACATTAAAAATTTTAAAACAAGCAAAGTTCCAACCACGTATGGGCTTCGACAGTGAAATCTTAGTCCGTCTAAAGTGGGAAAATGCCAAATTTATCAATATCCCAACGCCTGTGATTTATCCAGAACATGGGATTTCTCATTTTGATGTTTGGCGCGATAATCTGGGAATGAGTCAGGCACATGCGCGCTTATTTGCGGGTATGTTATGGCGTTTGCCTAAACTCATTAAACAAAAAATACAAGGCTAAACATGCAGCGCCAATCTTCGAACTGGAGCGATCGTAAAGAGCGAGGTGGACTGGGGCTACTCACGCTAGTGCTCTATTTTTATCGTTTGGGTGGGCGTTGGTTATGTAGGGTCGTATTGTACTTTATTATTCTGTGGTATTGGCTGTTTGCAGTTTCTGCACGGCAGGCGTCACTTGATTATTTGCGTCAATTACATGTATTTGCAGGTGGTCATTCACCATTTTCGGTTTTACCGTCTTGGGCAAATAGCTATCAGCATTTTATCCAGTTCGGAATCAGTATTTTGGATAAAATGGAAGGGTGGCTTGGGAATATCCCTGAACAACAGTTACAGTTGTTTGGTCATCAGCATTTTCAACGGGCTTACCAGAAAGGCGCATTATTAGTCGTATCGCATTTTGGCAATATTGAATTGTTACGTGCTGTTAAATCTGAGCATCCGCAGAAAATTAATGTATTGGTCTATCAAAAACACGCCACACAATTTAATGCTTTTCTGAAAAAACTCAATGATCAGTCGGATGTGAATCTGATTTCTGTCGATGAATTGGGACTAGAAACAGCCATTTTATTAGAAGAAAAAATGCAACAAGGTGAATGGGTGATTGTCGCGGCAGATCGTGCGCCTGTGCAGTCTAGTCGCGTTCAACAGATTGAATTTTTTGGTAAAGATGCACTATGGCCACAGGGTGCATGGATACTGGCAAGTTTACTCAAAGTGCCTGTTTTGGCGGTGTTTTGTTATCGACAGCAGCAACATTTTGAAGTGCATATTCATAAAATTGCAGATGTCATCGATTTACCGCGAAAGACCCGTATGCAAGCCATGCAAACGGTGACCCGACAATATGTGGCTTTGCTTGAGCAGCATTGCTTACGCGCACCGTATCAATGGTTTAATTTTTATCATTTTTGGACGAAGTAAATTGAATAACAGTATTTTAAATACGGGCATAGAACAATTCATTACCGTAGGGATAGAGCCATTAACTATTGAAGATGTAGTGCGTGTTGCACATGGGCATTGTCAGGTTTCATTACCCCAACAACAAACGTGGCGTGATTTTATTCAAAAAGGCGCTGACTTTCTGGATGAATTATTAGAGCAGGAAGGGGTTATTTACGGGGTTACAACAGGTTATGGAGATTCTTGTTTAGTTGAGGTGCCTGCGCATCAGGTGAATGAACTGCCTTTACATCTTTCTCGTTTTCATGGCTGTGGCCTAGGTAAAAATTTGGAATTGGTGACTGCGCGCGCTGTAGTCGTTACGCGATTATGTTCTTTGGCAAGAGGTTATTCTGGGGTTTCACTGGCGTTATTAGAGCGTCTAGTCTGGTTACTCAATAAAAATGTAATTCCTGTCATTCCATCCGAAGGTTCTGTTGGCGCGAGTGGCGATTTAACCCCGCTTTCTTATATTGCGGGGGTATTGGTCGGTGAGCGAGATGTCTATTACCAAGGTCAAATTGTACCTGTCCAACAGGTGTATAAAGCAAAAGGTATCGAGCCTTTGATTCTGCGCCCTAAAGAGGGACTGGCTTTGATGAATGGAACAGCAGTCATGACAGCAATGGCATGTTTAAATTATAAACGTGCTGAGCAAGTTACCCATGCTGCAACATTAATTACTGCTTTAAATGTTTTGGCATTGGAAGGGAATCCAACACATTTTGATGAAGTGCTTTTTGCTCAAAAGCCACATGCGGGGCAACAGAAAGTTGCAGCACAATTACGTGACTGGCTAGAAAGCGAAGTACAGACAGCCCACCAAAGTCCACGTTTGCAGGATCGTTACTCATTACGTTGTGCACCGCATATTATTGGTGTTTTTGAAGATTCTAAAGTTTGGTTACGTCAATTTATTGAAAACGAATTGAATTCGAGTAATGACAATCCTTTGATTGATCCTCTCAATCTGCGTGTTTTGCATGGCGGACATTTTTATGGTGGACATATTGCGCAAGCGATGGATAGTTTAAAAATCATGATTGCCAATATTGCCGATTTATTGGATCGGCAATTAGCGCAATTGGTCGATCATAAAATGAACCATGGCTTACCGCGTAATTTAACGGGTGCAACAGCAGACCGCTTACCTTTAAATCATGGTTTTAAAGCGGTACAAATTGGCGTATCTGCATGGACAGCCGAAGCATTGAAACAAACCTTATCGGCCTCCATTTTTTCGCGTTCAACGGAATGTCACAATCAGGATAAAGTCAGCATGGGCACAATTGCGGCACGAGATGCTGAACGTGTGATTATATTGACTGAACAAGTGGTCGCTGCCTTATGTTGTGCCAGTGTGCAGGCGATTCATTTAAAAGGCTTAAAGCAACAGCTTTCGCCAGTGCTGCGAGCATTTATGGACTGGACCTTACACAGTTTTGCATTGGTGGTGGAAGACCGACCATTACAAACTGAATTACAACAAATGATTGATCGTTTTGCCAACTTTGAACTGTCTAATACGGATTGGATGCTGCAACAGGAGCAAGCTTATGCAAGCTGAAGTCGTTATTGAGGTTCCTTTTCATGATGTGGATATTATGAATGTGGTTTGGCATGGGCATTATCTGAAATATTTTGAAATCGCCCGCTGTAAGCTTTTGGATCAGTTTCATTATAACTATATGCAAATGCAGGCTTCAGGTTATGCGTGGCCTGTGATTGAAAGCCATGTACGCTATGTACAAGGTATTCAGTTTGAGCAAAAAATTCGGATACGTGCGATTTTAAAAGAGTGGGAAAATCGTTTAAAAATTGATTATGTGATTTTTGATGAAGCGACTGGAAAACGACTGACTAAAGGTTATACCACGCAGGTCGCCGTTGAAATTCAAACACGGGAAATGTGTTTTCAGTCTCCGCAAGTATTATTTGATTGTCTGAATGCATGGTCTGAGTTTCAACCCGCGCAGGAGCAAAAACCATGATGGCTGCTATTCTAAATGAACATAAAAAAAGATTTAATTTTGTTCTACTCACAACTTTCGTATTTTGGGTTTTAAGTCTTTCGGTTACTGTGCAGGCAGCTTCGCCACAAGCTGAACAGATTTTTAAACAGCTTTCACAAACCACGCTGGTACGAGCCAAATTTGAACAGCAAAAAAAACTGGTATCTCTCCAAAAAACTTTTGTTTCCAACGGTGATGTGGTTTTTTCTAAAAGCAACGGTGTGCTGTGGCAGTTACAGCGTCCAGTCCAAGCAGACCTTGTAGTAACGCCCAAAAAACTGGTTCAAAAAACAGCAAACACCATGAGTCAGCTTGACGTCAGCAAGTCGCCTTATGGTTCAGTGGCGACTTTATTTTTGCAATTGATGTCGGGCAACTCAGCACTTTTAGATCAACATTTTACCGTCAATAAAACCAGTATCACAGCACAAGGTTGGTCAATTAGTTTGCGTCCTAAAAGCAGCTTATTTAAAAAGTTATTTGTACAGGTGGATGTACAGGGACAACAATATGTAAATCAAATTATTATCGCAGAACAAGGTCGTAATATAACCACGATTCATTTTAGTCAGCAACATTCACAACCAGCGGCACTCACGACTGATGAACAAGCACTTTTCCAATTGGCAAAATAAATGTAGCGTGGTCTGGCTGGTCATACTCGTGGTGATCAGTTTGATCATGGGCGTGGCATGGCTAAAAAAAGAGATTCATATTCAGACCAATATTTTTGCTTTACTACCTAAACTGAATCAGGATACAGATTTAGCTGAGACGCAGCACTATGTCAGTGAACAGTTAAATAGTAATATTTTTGTCGTGATTGATGCTAAAGATAGTCAACAATTACAACAAGCAACGGATGATTTACAACGTGCTGTGAGCCAAAGCTCGTTGTTTGAACCGTTACAGCCACAAGTAGATACGGAACAACTCGGGCGAATTTTATATCAGCACCGTGCAGGTTTACTCAGTACGGATGATCAGCAGTTACTTGATCAAAAAGATTATGCAAGTTTAACTGAAAAAAGCCTGATGCAATTGTTTACACCGGGTTTGCCGATTAGCGCAGAGAGCTTAAAACAAGATCCATTCATGCTGTTTAGCCGTTATTTGCTTGGAGTGAGTCAACAAGTACAACATGACAATGTCGAACTGGAAAACGGTTTTGCTACGATTCATGATCACGACAAAATTTCACGGTTGTTTAGCCTAAAATTAAAACAAAGCCCTTATAACATTGATTATCAAGAGCAGGCTTCAGCGTGGATTGATACGACGCAACAACACCTTGCCCAGATGAATGTTAAAAGTCACTGGACGGGCACTTTATTATTTTCCAACTATGGTACGCAGTCGGCAAAACAGGAAATTTCGACCATCGGTGTAGGTTCAAGTCTGGGGCTAATGCTATTGGTCTGGTTTGGTTTTCGTTCGTTACGCCCTTTATTGACTGAGTTTGTTGCTGTTTCGACAGGGTGTTTAGTGGCTTTCGCCGCCACTCACTGGATATTTGGTGAAATCCATCTGATGACCTTGGTGTTTGGGGCAAGTCTAATTGGTGTCTGTGTCGATTTTTCCTTTTACTTTATGGCAATGCAATCTCAGCACCGCAAGCTGAGTGGTTTTGAAGTTCTACGTCCGCTATTGCCGAGCTTGTTTATGGGATTGATGACCACCATCGTGGCCTATGTGTTTTTGAGTTTTACGCCATTTCCGGGCTTTAAACAAATCGCAGTGTTTTCCATTGTGGGTCTGGCTTCGGCGTGGTTGACCAGTATTTTATTATTGCCGCGTTTACCTGCCTTAAATGCTGAACCTGCCATTCAACGATTAAAGTGGATTGGTGAATTTAGAATCTGGTTTCAGCAGCATCGCCTAATTCGCTATGTCACTTTGCTGAGTATTCTATTCCTTGGTGGAAGCAGTCTATTTTTCTTAAAAACCAATGATGATATTCGCAATTTGCAAAGTATGGATAAATCCTTAAAGCAAGAAGACCAGTATGTGCGTGAACGCTTTATGGGGCAGCAGGGTAGCGACTATTTTGTGGTGCGGGGGCGTACGCCAGAACAAATGCAAGCCAATGAACAAGTATTGATTCAAAAGTTACAGCATTTACAACATCAAGATCAACTCACAAGTTTTCAGGCTTTAGGACAATGGATTCCTACGCAGCAACAACAGCAACAAAATATTGCCCAGCTTCAGTCGATTCCAGAATCTGTGTTAGAGCAGTACGCGCAAAATATGGGCTTACCCGTAAATGACGTAAAAGCATGGCAGCAACAATTAGCTACTTTACCTTTATTGTCACTACAGGATTTTAAGCAGCATCCATTGGCCTTTTTACAAGTTCGTTCTAATGAGCGTTTGGTACTTTTAAACGGAGTTAAGCATCTAAATGCTTTAAAACAATTGCAAAACGAGCAAATAATTTTACAGCAACCCATGAATCAGTTATCCGATTTATTTAAACAACACCGTTTACAGGCACAATCTTTATTTATCTATGCCCTGATTGCGTTGGCGATCGGTCTAGGTGTGATTTATGGCTGGCGCTCTATTGTGCCGTTGGTGATGCCAGTGAGTCTGGCATTACTTACGACTTTTGCGATACAGGCTTGGTTAGGAGTTGAACTTAATTTATTTAGTATCATGGGGACTTTTCTAATTGTGGGGATTGGTGTGGATTATGCGATTTTTTATCGACATGGCCATGATCATCCGCAAGTGGTTGGAATGGCATTATTCTTATGTATGATGTCAACTTTGCTCGGCTTTGGTTTATTATCATTGAGTCATACTTATGCGATTCATTGTTTTGGTTTAACGGTACTTTTTGGGGTCATTTTTTCATTTATTTATGCCACGTTGTTTACGCCATCGGATGAGCAACATGTGGTGATTTCACGTTATCAGTCAAAGAACTGAGATTAAAAAGGTCAATGTGCCATGCAAAATTTGCAACAAAATACGATACAACAAACAGATGTCATGATTATTGGGGCAGGACCATCTGGCAGTTCAGCAGCCGCTTTATTACGTCAAAAAGGTTTTAAAGTCTGCATCATTGAGAAACAGCATTTTCCGCGTTTTTCGATAGGAGAATCTTTATTGCCTCAATGTATGGTCTTTTTAGAAGAAGCGGGTTTATTAGATACTGTACGCGACCATGTTGAAAAATGCGCCTTTCAATTTAAAAATGGTGCAGCATTTTTACGTGGAAAACAACGTAGCTTTTATGATTTTACCCAAAAGTTTAGTGAAGGGCCTGGCACGACATGGCAAGTTCGTCGCGCTGATTTTGATCGCTTATTGGCCGAGCAGGCACAAGCTTTAGGTACAGATATTCGATTTGGGCACGAAGTCATTGCAGTCGATGTTGAAACAGCACAGCCGATTTTAACGATTCAACCTGAACAGGGTGACTCCTATCAACTACAGGCAAAATTTTTATTGGATGCCAGTGGTTTTGGACGAATCTTACCTAAATTTTTAGATTTAGAAGCGCCTTCGAGTTTTCCTGTACGCCGTGCATTGTTTACCCATATTGAAGATGGTATTGCTAACAATCCTGAATTTGATCGTCATAAAATCCTGATTACTGTGCATGAAAAAAATCATCGGGCATGGTTTTGGTTGATTCCTTTTGCAGATGGACGAAGTTCATTTGGTGTGGTTGCCGAGCAGGATTTTTTTAATGACTATCTGACTGGCAATGCCGAGCAGGATCAAAATGAAGTTTTACTGAAACGAATTTTAGCAGATGATGAGAGCCTGTCTAAAATTCTAGCACAGGCTAAATTTGATACACCTGTGCGAACATTGGTCGGTTATTCGGCTGATGTCAAACATCTGGCACAGCCCAATTATGCCTTGTTAGGTAATGCAGGAGAGTTTTTAGATCCAGTATTTTCATCAGGTGTAACCATTGCGTTGAAATCTTCTAGTTTGGCGGTTCCATTGGTGGAACGTGCGATCAAGGGAGAGCAAATCGACTGGTTAACAGAGTATGAGCAACCCCTTCGTCAGGGAATCAGCGTTTTTCGTGCCTATGTGGAAGCATGGTATACGGGCGAGTTTCAGGATGTGGTATTTTCCACACATAAAAATCCTGAGATTGAACGGATGATCGCGTCACTTCTGGCAGGTTATGCATGGGACGAACGTAATCCGATGTATAGAAATGCCAAACGTCGCCTCGCCACTCTGGCTGAATATTGTCGTGAAGACGCTTCTCCAGCACAGTTATCGGAAATTTAAGATGTCATCGATTCGCTTGCTGTTATTGAGTTGTATATTTACGGCATGTACAGCTTGTCAACAGCTCATGCCGAAAGCTGTAGGTCTTGAAAATGCGACATGGCAACAGCAAGCGTATCAGCGTCAGGATCAGGTAGATGTGCAATGGCATGGAAAGAGTTTTAGTTTTCTACTCTATCAGCAGCAACAGGGACAGGTATTAGAACTCATTGCTTTAAGTTTAACGGGACAGCAATTATTTCAGATTGAATATAATGGTCAGCATATTCAGGTGAAACAGCGTATCGAACAAATGCGTTTATTACCGTTTGAATTTTTAATTCGGGATATTTTGCTGGCAACCTATCCTGATTTTGCCCAACAACAAGCCATGATCCATCCTGAGCTTATTCAGGATCAAATCTATGCAGCAGGTGGCGAAATTTATATTCAAAAAAAATTGGTTTTGAAGATTCAATATCTATCAAAAGATAAGATGGAACTCGAAAATGTACAGGTGCCTTATCAAATGACGTTTTCACCGATTGAAAATACTTTACAGTCCAATGAATAGATAAAATGATGCAACAAAAACAACATTCTTCTGCTGTTGGCATTCAACTGAGCAGTAGCCTTTCGGCTTTAGGCAATTGTCCTGAACAGTTGCATCAGCGTTTAACCCTGCCAGAAACCAGCTTATCTATACAATCTGAATGGCTGCCTGAGCGTTCAGTTTGGGTAGGGGCATATACAGGACATTTGATAGAAAACTTACCAAATGACTGTGAAGCTTGGATGTCCCGTAATTTACGTTTTGCTGTGACGGCTTTACAACAAATTGAAATCCCTTTGCGAGATTTAACAGCCAACATCCATCCTCATCGTTTAGCGATTGTCATGGGAACATCGACTTCGGGTATTGGCGATAATGAACCGCTTCTAGCAGAATATTTTCATGGCAAAACCGAGCTGATGATTGATCATCATAAACAGGAAATGAATGCACTGGCCAAAGGTCTACAGGCCTATTTAGGTTGGCAGGGTACAGCTTACACAGTTTCAACCGCATGTTCATCCAGCGCCAAAGCATTTATTGCCGGACAACGTTTACTCAATGCAAATCTGGCTGATGCTGTTTTGGTGGGCGGCGTTGATACACTATGTCGTTTAACTTTAAATGGTTTTAATAGTCTGGACAGTTTATCTGAGGATATTTGTCAACCCTGTGGCATAGGACGGGATGGCATTAATATTGGCGAAGCCGCCAGTTTGTTTTTATTGACCAAAGATTCTGCTCCAGTAATGTTTCTTGGTGGTGGTGAATCGATGGATGCATGGCATATTTCTGCACCGCATCCAGAAGGACTAGGGGCGGCTCAAGCGATGCAACGCGCTTTGGCGGATGCTCAGTTGAATGCCAGTCAGATTGATTATTTGAATTTGCATGGTACAGCCACACCGCAAAATGATGTGATGGAAATTAAGGCGGTACGGCAGGTTTTTGCAGATGATCGTGTGCCGATGAGTAGCACCAAACATAAAACAGGACATTGTCTGGGGGCTGCGGGTGCCGTTGAAGCTTATATTTGCCAACAGGTTCTGCTCGATCAGACATGGTTACCGTTGCATCAACAAGGTGAAATTGATCCTGCGCTTGCAGATCAACATTTTGTTCATCACAGTAAGGTCAGTCCACAAACAGTTGTTGATCGACCTTTAAATTATGTCATGAGCAATTCATTTGCTTTCGGTGGCAGTAATGTCAGTTTGATTTTTGGAAGAACTTTGCCATGAATATTCAGCAAAAAGCAATTGAATATATTCCTCATCAAGAACCAATGGTGTTTATCGATGATTTGGTCGAGATATCTGAACAATCTGCCGTTGCCAATCTGAACGTTCGTGCAGCACTCTTATTTTGTGAAGCAGAGGGTTTACCTACATGGTCGAGTATCGAGCTGATGGCACAAACCATTAGTGCCTATTCAGGATGGAAAGGGCAACAACAAGGCAATATTCCCAAAGTTGGTTTTTTATTGGGAACACGTAAATTAAATCTGCCCGTGCCTTTTTTTGAAATGGGAAGTACCTTGATCATTCGAGTCGAGCAGCAATATTTGCATGAAGGTTTGGGACAATTTGCCTGTGAGATTGCGTACAAAAATCATAAAATCTCAGCCCTCTTAAGTGTTTATGAGCCGACAGGCGATCAAGATAATAAGGAAAATGTGTGAATAGACGAATTTTAGTCACTGGCTCAAGTCGGGGAATTGGTAAAGCGATTGCTTTGCAATTAGCACAGGCAGGTTTTGATGTTACGGTTCATGCGCGTTCGCGTATTGAAGAAGCGCAGGCTGTAGCACAGCAAATTCAAGATTTGGGACGAAACAGCCACGTATTGATGTTTGACGTGACTGAACGTGAAGTTGTGCGTCAGATGCTTGAGCAAGATGTTGAAACTCATGGTGCATTTTATGGTGTCGTCTTAAATGCGGGTTTAACTCATGATGCTGCTTTTCCAGCATTAAGTGATCATGAATGGGATGACGTGATTTCGACCTCTCTGGATGGTTTTTATAATGTGCTTAAACCGTTAATTATGCCCATGATTCATTTGAAAAAAGGGGGGCGTATCGTGACTTTGTCTTCAGTTTCTGGGGTGATGGGTAATCGTGGTCAGGTCAATTATAGTGCAGCAAAAGCAGGCTTAATTGGGGCGACCAAAGCTTTATCACTAGAGTTGGCAAAGCGGAAAATTACGGTCAATTGTGTCGCTCCAGGTTTAATTGAAACTGAAATGGTGACTGAAGAAGTCAAGCAACATGCTTTAAAAATGATTCCATTACAACGTATGGGAAATGTGGACGAAGTTGCCAGTGTCGTGAAATTTTTGTGTTCCGATGATGCATCCTATATCACACGACAAGTGATTTCAGTCAATGGAGGGCTGATCTAATGAAGCGTGTTGTGGTTACAGGGATGGCAGGAATTACTTCGCTTGGTGAAACGGCAGATGCGATTTTTGAACAATTTGCTCAGGCTAAAAGCGGCATTCGTTATATGCCCGATTGGGAAAAATATACTGATTTGCGCACCAAGCTGGGTGGGCCTGTCGAAAGTTTTACGGTTCCCAAACATTTTAATCGCAAAGTCACACGCGGAATGGGCCGAGTAGCCTTAATGTCAGTGGTCTGTGCTGAAAATGCGCTGACAGATGCAGGTTTATTAAATGATCCCATTTTAAAAAGTGGTGATGCAGGTGTGGCATTTGGTTCATCTGCGGGAAGTGTCGATGCCGTACGTGAGTTTGGTTGTATGTTGATTGATAACGACATGAGCCAAATGAATGCGACCACGTATATCCGAATGATGTCACATACCAGTGCGGTGAATATGACCGTTTATTTCGGTTTAAAAGGTCTAACCTTACCGACATCGAGTGCCTGTACTTCAGGTTCTATGGCGATTGGTCAGGCTTTTGAAGCCATAAAATATGGCAAACAAACCGTGATGCTGGCTGGCGGCGCAGAGGAACTCAGTGCCGCAGGAGCTGCGGTTTTTGATGTGTTATTGGCCACCAGTGGCATGAATGATCAACCTGAACGAACCCCGCGGCCATTTGATCAAAAACGTGATGGGTTGGTGATTGGTGAGGGAGCTGGTTGCTTAATTTTAGAAGAATATGAGCATGCCAAAGCCCGTGGTGCCAAAATATATGCAGAAATTTTGGGTTATGGCAGCAATACCGATGGACAACACGTCACCCGTCCTGATCAGGAGATGATGGCGCGCTGTATGCAACTCTCTTTAAAAGATGCGGGCGTGACAGCAGATCAGATTGATTATGTTAGTGCACATGGCACCTCGACTGATCAGGGAGATATTGCTGAAACCCAAGCGACCGCGCAAGTGTTGGGGAAAAAACCGATTAGCTCACTGAAAAGTTATTTTGGTCATACGCTTGGGGCTTGTGGCGCGATTGAAGCTTGGCTAAGTATCGAAATGATGCATCGGAAGCAATTCATTCCAACCCTAAATCTAGATGAAGTTGATCCGCTTTGCGGTGATCTGGATTATATTACAGGGCAGGTAAGACCTTTAAATGCCAATATTATCATGAGTAACAATTTTGCTTTTGGGGGAATTAATACCTCCTTGATTTTTAAAAACCTGAAATAAGAGGAATACAACAATGTCACTTAAGAAACAATTCAGCCTTGCTGTACTGTGTATGGGATTAATGGGAACTGTACAGGCAGCAGATCAAGTGCATGATCTAGATTTTAAAGCGGCTGTGGATCGTGCAGTCGCAGATGGGGCGCTAGATGGTTCTGTTAAATTTTATTTGAGTGGAACCAAATCTGGTGGAAGAGTGTTACAGCAAGGTATTGTCACTAACAAAAAGACCAATGGCTTTGCCAAATCGGCAGAAACGTCTTGTGACTGGGTATTACGTTCTGCTTTGATCCAGTTACAAAGTGCAGCAAAGGCTAAAGGCGGCAATGCAGTCACCAATATTGTGAGCTATTTCAAATCCAATGAAGCGAAAAGCACAACCACTTACCAGTGTTATAAAGGTATGGCGGTGGCAAGTGTGGCGCTAAAAGGGGATATTGTTAAGTTTTAACTCAGTCTAAAATAGTTTTATCCGGAAGTGAGCCAATGAACATGAAAAATATTCAAGTGTATATTCGATCATTGGCTGATCTTCTTGAGTTATCCGTTCAGGATTTTGCTAATCGTGCCGAATATCAAGCTTATAAAAAAAACAAAATTTATCAGTATCGTGATGAATTAATTTCAAAATTTTTACATGTGCCTATTTCAAAATTACAATATGCGATTGCGGAGCAAGGTAAACCCTATCTACTTGATCATCCCTTACAATTTAATCATTCGCATAGCCAGAATGACTATGCATTGGCACTGAGTTTAAATGTTCAGGATTTGGGTGTGGATATAGAAAGCCTAGATCGCAAAATCCGCTTTGAAGCACTGGCTCAACATGCTTTTCATCCGCAAGAATACCAATGCTGGAAAGCTTTAGGGGAAGACATCAATTATTGGTTTAAGGTCTGGACCACCAAAGAAGCATTGCTAAAAGCGCATGGTATGGGCATTCGTCTGGATTTAAATACCTTAAATACCCAGATGCATCCAACACACGACAATGGCCAGATTATCGATGAACGTTTAGGTGTATTTGCATATCAATGTTTTGATTTGGGACATGCCATGCTAAGTGTGGCGTGGCGTTCTGGAATGGGATGCGGTCAGTTTATTCTGCCCAATATTCAGATTATAAACATGAATACATAAAACTTTTAGAGAATAAATTGGAAAACCATATGAAATTAAAAATCACTGATCGGGATATCACTTGTCTTTATTATTTATTTTTAATTTGTGCTTTTTGTTCATTCGGTAGTGAACTTTATGAGAAATTTTTTATTGCGAAACGAACGATGGATTTGTCTTCATTTTATACGTTCTTATTTTTTGCCTTATTAACTCGATACTACTATGCGATTGTTTATTTGCTCATAAAGCTTGAGGGTATCAATCAGCAAGAGCGTCAAAGACAATTAGATAGAGAGAAAGAACTAGAAAATAAAGAGCTTTGATCAAATGGATCATCAAAAAAATGCCAGTATTTCACTGGCATTTTTACGTGTTAACTTTTCAAAGATATTTAAGGAATATCATCTTCAAACTCAGGTTTAACCTGAACGATGAAGTCCTGACGGTTTAGGCCGCGCCATAAGGCAAAGGCTGTTCCGATATAAATCGAAGAATAAGTTCCGACAAATACCCCGACACACATAGCGACAGAGAACCATTTTAAGCCATCTCCACCCAAGAACATCATTGACACTACCACAAGGAGTAATGTCATAGAGGTGTGGATAGTACGACGTAAGGTTTCAGTCAAAGCAATATCTACGATTTCACGAGGAGTTGCACCGCGAATCTTACGGAAGTTTTCACGGATACGGTCTGACACGACGATATTATCGTTTAGTGAGAAGCCAATCACTGCCAATACTGCTGCAAGAACAGTCAGGTCAAAAGGCCATTGGAACAATGCAAACGCACCAATGATGATCAGAATGTCATGGAATAATGACATGATCGCACCTAGCGCCAGTTTGAACTCAAAGCGGATGGTGACATAGATGAGCATGAGCAAAAGTGCCAAAGCCACAGCACCCGCAGAACGGATATAAAGCTCATTCCCGACTTGTCCACCAACTGCATCGACTTTGTGTACCATCGCAGTATTGTTTGGAAGTTGAGCCGCTTGAGAAATCGCTTTACCTAAGTCATCTACTTTAATTTCTTGTACAGGCATGCGCACCAGCAGGTCTTTATTACTGCCTAAAGTTTGCACTACAGCATCTTTAAAGCCTGCTTTTTCCAAAGCCTGACTTACCGCAGCTTGATTGACAGGCTGCGAGTAATTAATTTCTGCTGAGATACCCCCCGTAAAATCAAGGCCAAGATTTAAACCTTTGGTCACGATAAAGAAAATACTGGCGAGTGTCAGTAGAATCGAGAAGATTGCCGCTGGTTTGGCGATCTTCATAAATGGGATAATGCGTTCGTTGTCTGGACGGCCGTATTGTTTAGGTTGAGTCACATCAGTCATCATCGATCTCCTTATATGCTCAACTTTTTCAAATTACGACGTTTGCCATAAATGAGTTGGACAATCGCACGAGTTACTGTAATTGCAGTAAACATCGAGCAGACGATACCAATCATCAAGGTGACAGCAAAGCCTTTAATTGGACCTGTCCCAATCGCAAAAAGAATAAATGCAACAAGGAACGTAGTGAGGTTCGAGTCAAAAATGGTGTTATAAGCTCGATCATAACCTGCAACAATGGCTTGTTTGGGCGAAGCACCCCATTTCATTTCTTCTCGTATTCGCTCACAGATCAGGACGTTGGCATCGACGGCCATACCAATGGTGATCACGATCCCTGCAATACCTGGCAGGGTCAGGGAAGCGCCAATCCACGACATGACGGTTAAAATCATGGCAAGGTTAAAGACCAAGGCAAAGTTGGCAATCAAACCAAACAGACGGAAGAACACGATCATCCAGATGGCGACTAAAATAAAGCCGACTTCGGTCGATAAGATACCTTTGTCGATATTTTCCTGACCTAAGCTTGGGCCGACGACACGTTCTTCAACAAAGTACATTGGGGCTGCCAATGCGCCTGCACGTAACATCAATGCAAGTTCAGAAGCTTCTTGTGGAGATGCAAGTCCTGTAATACGGAATTGTGAACCCAAAACGGCTTGAATGGTTGCGGCATTAATGACTACCGACTCTGTATAAGGCGTACGAACTTCAGTTTGCGCCCCTGTCACAGGATCAGCCACATAGCTAATGCGTTGTTTATTTTCAATAAACAATACCGCCATACGTTTGCCGACAGAATTACGTGTAGCATCCGCCATCAGCTTACCACCCGCACTGTCCAGTGTGATGTTCACTTCTGCACCACCTGTATCCTGACTAAAGCCAGAACTTGCATTTTGAACACGTTCACCGGTCAAAATACGGTTACGATTCAGTAATAACTGACGGCCACTATCCAATGATTCATACGCAAAAACTTCTGTACCTGGCGGTAATGGCTGACCATTATATTTTCCTGTGTAGCGGTCAATATATTGATCGTTCTGGTCTGAAACCAAACGGAATTCCAGATTCGCTGTACGGCCTAAAACACGTTTCGCTTCGGCAGTATCCTGTACACCCGGTAATTCCACCACGATGCGGTTATTACCCTGAGTTTGTACCAGTGCTTCTGCCACCCCTAACTCATTAATACGATTGCGCAGTGTGGTTAAGTTCTGATTTACCGCATAAGACTGAATTTCCTGACGACGAGCATCGGTATAAGTCAAACGCAAGCTTGAACCGTTATCCGTTGCCACAGCCTGTTGGGTGAATTCATTGCCATTACGACGTAAGAAATCCATCGCCGCATCACGGTCAGTATTATTGGCAAACTGAACGTTAATCGCATTGTTATTGAGTGAAAGACTATTGAACTTGATGTTGTTGTCGCGGAATTGACGACGAATATCACTCGCCGATGTTTCCATACGTTGCGCAATGGCTTTGTCCATATCAACTTCAAGCAGGAAGTGGACACCACCGCGTAAGTCAAGACCAAGCTTCATCGGCTTCGCCCCAATCTTCTGCAACCATTCTGGGGTTGTGGGTGCAAGATTGAGTGCCACCACGTAGTTTTCACCTAAATCACGACGTAAGACATCCTGCGCTTTCAGCTGATCTTCAGATGAACTTAAACGCAACAAGGCCGCATTGGCACTGAAGGTATTGTCATGGCTTGGGATATGGGCAGTTTTTAAAATTTGCTCTGCTTTTTGTACAATGCTCTGATCAATTTGAGTACCGGCTTTGGCACCTGAAATCTGAACAGCAGGTTCATCTGGATACAAACTTGGCAGCGCGTAGAGTGTACTGATGATGAGTACAACCACAATCAGTACATATTTCCATGCAGGGTAACGCATTCGCTTTCTTCTTAAAATGAAAAAGTCGTGCAACAAGCACGACTGTTTTTATGATTAAAGGTTATTTAGAGTGCCTTCAGGAAGAACTGAAATCACACTTGCGCGTTGAATTTTAACTTCATTACCACGATTCAGTTCAACTACCGCATAATCACCTTCGATTTTGGTGATACGGCCCATCAAACCACCCGCAAAAACGACTTCACTACCAACACCTAGACTCTCAATGAGGGAGCGATGCTCTTTGGCACGTTTAGATTGAGGACGCCAGATCAAGAAATAAAAGATCGCAATAAATACTGCAATCATCAGTAAGTTGGTGACCATGCTTGGGCCTTGTGCCGCTGCTGGTGCTGCGTGAGCAGAAGAAATTAAAAAGCTCATTTCGATTTCCTAAACTTAAAACCTAAATTAAAAAAGGATTGTCAAATCCTGACAAAATACGAGTTCGTTCTGCAATTTACCTTGTCTTTTTGTTGAGCGCAAATCTAGTTGCATCAATCTACAGGACAAGCGGGAACTTCTAAACCACGACGGGTATAAAAGTCTGTCACAAATTCATCGAAAGTCCCGTGATCCAAAGCATTTCGGATATCTTGGGTAAAGCGCTGGTAATAACGTAAGTTATGGATAGTCCCTAACATCGATGCCAGCATTTCACCACATTTTTCAAGATGATACAGATAGGCACGAGTAAAGTTTTTGCAGGTATAACAATCACAATGCGGATCAAGCGGACTTTGATCATGACGATACTTGCTATTACGGATACGCACCAGACCGTCTGTCACAAAGTAGTGTCCATTCCGCGCATTACGGGTGGGCATCACGCAGTCAAACATATCAATCCCGCGACGAATCCCTTCCACAATATCTTCAGGCTTCCCAACGCCCATCAGATAACGTGGTTTATCATGCGGCATTTTATTTGGCAGATAATCCAGCACCTTGATCATTTCATCTTTCGGCTCACCGACTGATAAACCACCAATCGCATAACCATCAAAACCAACTTCAAGCAAGCCATTTAAGGATTCATCACGCAAATCTTCATACATGCCGCCCTGAATAATGCCAAATAAAGCATTGGTATTTTTCAGTTGATCATGATGATGTGTTTTACAGCGTTTTGCCCAACGTAGCGAAAGTTGTAAAGACTTTTGTGCTTCTTCATGGGTTGCAGGATAAGGCGTACACTCATCAAATATCATCACGATATCCGAGTTAAGCACCTGCTGAATTTCCATAGAGATTTCAGGGGACAAAAATACTTTTGAGCCATCAATCGGTGAACGGAACGTCACGCCTTCTTCTTTAATCTTACGCATCGCGCCGAGACTAAACACCTGAAAACCACCAGAATCGGTCAAGATTGGCTTATTCCATTTGATGAAATCGTGCAATCCACCATGCTCTTTGATGACTTCAAGACCAGGGCGCAAGTACAAGTGGAAGGTATTACCCAAAATAATTTGTGCCTGAATTTCTTCAATGTCACGTGGCAACATGCCTTTGACCGTACCATAAGTACCCACGGGCATAAATACAGGAGTTTCAACGATGCCGTGTTCAAGAGTCAAACGGCCACGACGGGCGCGCCCCGACTGACCTAATTTTTCAAACTTCATGCAACTTTCCAAATCGAGGCGAAAAAACAGTTCGCTGATGGCTAAAATAAAGAGCGCTATTTTCCTAGATTTATGCAGGGAGTTCTACTACTAAATGTTATGAGATCGATAAAAAGCCAAATTCTACGATCAACTGTACCTAATATTGCTTTGTCGGTTAGATTGAAGAGCGTGATTCATCACTCAGGATAGAGCAATGATCACTTTATTCAAAACCAGGATTTAAAAATTAGGACGATAATCAAAACTTTGCGCAGCAGCATGATCACGAAATGGACGAATCGATTTCTTGCCTAAGGTTAAAGTATTAATCATATTATTGGGAAATACTTCAATATGATTATTAAACAGTTCGACATTGCGGTTAAAAATGGTGATGGCCGCACTGACATTATCATTTTGCTCATCAATCTCATTCATCATACGTAAATAGATTTCATTGGCTTTGAGTTCAGGGTAGTTTTCTACCACTACATTCAAACTACGCATTAATTCTTTATTTAAGTTTTCAATACGTTGCAATTGAGCAATATCTGTATGATCGACATTCAGGTTAAGAATACTTTGGCGTAACTCAGTGACTTTTTCCAAAGTGCCTTTTTCAAAACTGGCATATTGTTCAACCATTGGTGCAAGTTCGTCCAATACTTTTAATTTTTGCCGTTCATAAGTCGCTACATCAGCCCATGCGCGTTTGGTTGCATTAAAATGCAATACAATTTTATTGCGAATGAAAATACCAAAAATAATAATGACTAAAATAATGAGCAGAAAAATCCACAAACCCATCGTATTCCCCAAAATTGTTATTTTAAAAAAGTGCTGAGATCAGAACACAGTTGTTCATAATGTTTTAATCGAAAGGTGCGTAAATGTCCACGCAAACTTGAAATATCCTGAATTTCTCGTGCTTTGGAACTGACTTCAAATAAATCTGCCTCACCTAAAAAGCACATCATATTTTGATGAGAATGAAAAATCAGTTCACCTTTACGCGATTTAAAAAAATCAGACAAGCGCAGTAATAATGCAGGATTAAGTGTTTTGACCAATTGTAGTTGATCCATCCCATAAATCTGTAATTGCTGATTAATCTGGATATCACTACTGTTCCAGCGGACTTCGTATGGGAAACCAATGTCCCGACGTAAATTAGTTACCGCAAGTCCGCGTATTTGTGTCTCAAAGATAAAAACGCCCCACTGATTTTTTTCTGTACGACGAATAGTAACTTTGTCTCCATCTGCATCATGAATATGCGTTTCTTCGATATAGGTATATTGGAAAATAAAAGCAGGATATTGATGGTTCTCATCATCACTGATATTTGCACTGGCATACCACGGAATTTGATTGGAGGTGGAACCTTTATTAAACAGGGGAAAGCTATTTTTGAGTTGATTAATCAATGAGGTTGAACTCATGCCTAAAGGTAAATGTTCAGGAGTTCGCCCAAATTTTAAATGGTAGCGTGTTTCAATCGACTTTTCTTCCAGATAGCGAACAACTTCTTGAATAGCATCATCTGTTTCATAAAGAATAAAAGCTAAAAACAATAAAACAATACCATTAAAAAAACCAAAAATAAAAGGCAAACCTATGCTGGGCAAAGCAAACATGGCAAAGAAACTGAGGGCACCTAGCAGCATCAGAAACTTGGGTAAACCATTGTCAAAACGGAGTGTAGGATGATCTCCCCATGGATGCAGTTGATCCAAAATTTGCTGATGCGTTTCGACTTGTTCGCCAATCTCCCAAAGCCGCGCAATATTACGAAATACATGCGCATTTTTTTTACGACGAATATGTAATGCGCGTTGTAAGCTCTCGACTGGCATCTTGATGATTTACCTTATTGGGCCTGATCGATCAACATGGCGTCGCCATAACTAAAGAAACGGTATTTTGATTCGACTGCATGGGCATAGGCTTTCAGGATATTGTCACGATTTGAGAGTGCCGAAACTAACATCAATAAGGTCGACTCAGGCAAATGAAAATTGGTAATCAAGCGATCTACCACACAAAACTGATAACCTGGATAGATAAAAATTTGAGTATCGCCTGTCCAAGCCGCAATCTGACCCTGATGTGCTTGTGCTGCGCTTTCCAATGCACGAGTTGCAGTCGTTCCAACAGCAATGATTTTATTGCCACGTGCCTTTGTTTGACGAATTAACTTGACAGTGGCATCTGGTACATCACACCATTCACTATGCATAGTATGATTTGTAATATCATCCGTTCGTACAGGCATAAATGTTCCCGCACCGACGTGCAAAGTGACAAACGTTTTTTGAATGCCTTTTTGTTCTAGTTTTTTGAGTAAATCTTCATCAAAATGCAAACTTGCAGTTGGTGCCGCAACGCTGGCAATTTTTTCAGGATCATGAAACACCGTTTGATAGCGTTCTGTATCAATGGCTTCCGCTTCTCGATTAAAGTAGGGTGGAATGGGAAGTTGTCCATAACGATCTAAGACTGACAATATAGGTTGAGAAAATTCCACCACAAATAAATTCTCATGACGGCCTTGTACAACGACCTTGACTCCATCTTGACCCATAAATAGCTCTGCGCCCGCTTTCGGGGTATTGCTGGCTTTTATATGGCAATGGGCAATGGTTTGATCCAGCATACGTTCAACCAAAACTTCAACGGCGCCACCACTTGCACGTTTACCTTTTAAACGCGCTTTCATGACTTTGGTATCGTTTAAAACCAGTAAATCACCTTCATTTAATAAATCGACAATCTCGGTAAACATACGATCGTGATATTGACCTTGTGCATCTAAATGAAGAAGACGCGAAGCACTGCGTGATTCAAGTGGATAACGAGCAATAAGTTCATCTGGAAGATCAAAGTTAAAGTCTGAAAGCTGCATAATACGGGACATTACAAAATTTGCGCCTAGTATAGTCTTTTTGGCTTTTGGAAGGGAGTCATGATGATTTTATCCTGATAAAAGTTTGTTTGCTGCAAAAGTAGGCAATAGTTAGAGTCTTGTCGTTGACAAGTTTTTAAAACACGCTATTATACGCAACACAAAGCAAGCATCAGCTCTCCCGAGGTGGTGAAATTGGTAGACGCGGTGGACTCAAAATCCACTGTCAGCGATGACGTGTCGGTTCGAGTCCGACCCTCGGGACCACTTATTAATCAATAAGTTATAATAAAATCAATTTTCTTAAATCCTTCAAATTTTGTAGCCTTCTCTAAATCTGTAGCTCTTTTGTAGACAGTTGCTAATATTTCCATATCTATTCTATTATCATCAAATGTTCTGAATTGTCAGTATTTTCATGGCTACCTATAAAATTACTAAATCTTTTGTTGATAAAGTTGAATTTGAGCAAACTGGTCAGAAAATCTATCGTGATGCTTCATTGATTGGTTTTGCTCTTCGTGTAACTCAAAAATCTAAAACATATATTGCGGAGCGACGTAAAGAAGGTAAAAACTATCGTATCGCAATTGGTAAAAATTTTGAAATAACAGCGACTGAGGCTAGAAGTAAAGCTGAGTCCATACTCACACAAATTGGTTCTGGCGAAGATCCTCGTAAACCCCAAAAAATTAAAAAACAAGTTCCCACTTTATTAGTGGCTTATGAGGAATATATCAATGAACGTAGCTTAAAAGGTAAAACACTCATTTCTTATAACAAGCAGATTAAAAATTATCTTGCTGATTTTCAAGATATACGACTGAGTGAAATTACCCGTCAGAATATTGTTGTCAAATTTAAGGAAATCACTAAGGTTAGTCCAGCTCAAGCAAATGCATCTATGCGTTTGCTTCGTGCTATATATACTTGGGCAGAATTTACTTATACCGATGAAAATGAGCAACCTTTGCTTAAAGATAATCCCATCAAGATCCTTACTGCAAAAAAGCTTTGGAATAACATTAAAGCAAAAACATCTTATTTAGAGGAAGACGAAGCTGGTAATTTCTTTAATGCTTTATTGAATTATCAGGATGAAACGCGTTGGCACAATAAACCATACGCAAACAATGCACGAGATTTATATCTATTGATTATGCTTACAGGCATTCGATTAGATGAGGGGCAATGTCTACAATGGGATCGAGATGTAGATATGAAAAAAGGGTTGTTAATTTTTCATGATCCAAAGAATGGCGATAATCATCAATTGCCTATGGGTGATTTTTTGTTTGAAATATTCAAATTAAGATATGCTCAAAAGCGTGGTGAATGGGTTTTTCCATCTCGTCAAAATGAAGGGCAACATATAACAAATATGAGAGCAGGATTGGCTGCTTT
The DNA here is from genome assembly GCF_000368825.1 of Acinetobacter ursingii DSM 16037 = CIP 107286. Taxonomy (GTDB): domain Bacteria; phylum Pseudomonadota; class Gammaproteobacteria; order Pseudomonadales; family Moraxellaceae; genus Acinetobacter; species Acinetobacter ursingii. The sequence continues at coordinate 163,093 of NZ_KB849719.1, forward strand.
GAATCAAAATGCGGGAACAAATATTACGACACATGATTTAAGACGAACTTATGCAACCATTGCGAATAATCTGGACTATAGTGTCGCAACGATTAAAAGATTACTAAATCATCGTGACTCTTCCAGACAGAATGATGTGACGTTGCGTTATATCCAAATGTCTACAAAGAAGCTAAAACAAGCAATGAATGATATTGAAAATCAAATCTTTGAGTACTCAGGTATTGTTTTTCAGGATGTTATTAAAAAAATTAAAGCCTCAACTTAAGAGGCTTTTCTTTGATATTGGTTGGTATTCTCATATTTCTGCTTAAAAAAATCTAGCACATCAGATTTTTGGTAAAGGATGGTTCTACCGATTTTTTTGAATTTTGGACCACCACCATTACATCTCCATTGCTGTAATAATGAAAGTGAAATTCCATAGTATATGGCAATGGTTTCTTGCTCAAATTCTGTTTGTTCTGTTGCATTTGAAAAGGCATTCCTTAACGCGAGTTTTTGTTCAAAAGGTATTTCTGAAATTTTTAATTTAGCCATAATAATTCACCAATAATGCTAAGTGATTGTTGATGAATGAATGTTAATATATATAGTAAGAACATTAAAAGAATAGCACATGTATCTAAAAATATATTAGTATTATGCTATATAATTATCTGTATTTTAATGAATTATGAATGATAAAAAATTATTAAACTTAGAAATGCTTGAGCAGGATATGTGGTTAAACTTTTGCTATTACTATCAGTGTGAACTGAGTGAAGAGTCAATAGTAATAGAGAGCCAATCATATATAGATAAAAAAGAAAAAATCATAAAAAGAATGCAGCAGAATGATTTTTCACTCAGTGAGATTGTGGCTTTTCGTCACGAAATGATGGGAGAGACTATTCCTTTTAAACCTTTTCAAATAGCTGGACTATTAACACGGATTAATAGGTTAAGGATTGAGGTGAATGACTTATCTGCCCTAATATTTCAAAGACAATATTCAGATATTTTAATTGCCTATGTACAATTAATTGGTGGATTGGAATCTATTAAAAATCATAAGCTTTTCAGAAGTGCAAGAGCAACGCTCGCAGTGAAAGACCGTTACGATGAGCATTTATACCCAAGACGTGAAATCATATATCGGGTTTTACGGGAGCAAGTAGTTCAACGTGGTCGTAAATGGGATAACCTTAATCAAGCAGTTAATTCTGTACTTGATGATCTGATCAAAGCTTTTGAAATTTACGATCTTGACTGGCTTCAGTCTAAATTTGTTCTTAAGCAAAAAATGCTCAGTGAGCTAGAACAAAGTAATCCATCAGTGAAGCAAGACAAAGCTGATTTGGATGGTATACGCAGAAAACCAAGAACAGCCTCAACTTCTAAAGAAATAGTAGATTTAAGGAAAGAACTTATTAATCTGAAGAAAATCCTTAATTCAAAATATCCTTCTAAAGAGATGGAAAAGTTTGGGTATAAGATGCCTTACAGTGGTGGATACATTGCCGAAACCATCATTCATGAGCTCCGAACTCATCCTGATATATTGAAAGAAATCTTGTTCTAAAAGTTTGTTTTAAGCTGTACCTGTAAAATATATCTAATGAAAATTTGGCTGAATTGATCCTAGACAGTATCGTGGACAACAAATCCCTCTAAATTCTTAAAATATTTCTGTTCAAAGGCTTCTGGGCTTAACTAGCCGTTTGCGGAATGCCTTCTGACCCGATTGTAATAAATCTCAATATAGTCAAACAAGACAGTATTCGCTTCTTTTCGAGTGGCAAACACACTGCCATGGACCACATGACCTTTCAATGTATGAAAGAAGCTTTCGGTCACTGCATTATCCCAACAGTTTCCCCTGCGTGACATACTTTGAACGCAGTTATTCGTCAATAATAGCGTCCTAAAATCACGACTACAGTACTGTGAGCCTTGGTCCGAATGCACCATGACACCCATTGGATACCCCTGACGAGCCATTGCATAATGAAACGCATCACACACCAATTGACGGTCTATTCGATGGCTGATTTGCCAACCGACGATACGACGGCTGAATAGATCCAGCATCACACACAAATACAGCCAACCTTGCTTAGTACGGATATAGGTAATATCCGTTGTCCAGATCTTATTGGGTTCATTGACCGTAAATTGACGATCCAACAAGTTGGGTGCTGTAGGCAAACGATGGTTTGAATCAGTCGTATGCTTGTATTTACGTGCAATCCTGCTACGTAAACCAAGCTTTTTTAGCATCCTTCCAATAGTACGTTCGCTCATGTTGTAATCTAATTCATGCATGTCATGTACTAATGAAGGTGCACCCAATCGTGCATGATGCTGCCAATATACGGCTTTTAAGTCATTATATTTCTGTGCTGGATTGGCTTGACGTTTTCGCCAGGCATAATAGCCTGAAGTGCTGACACCTAGGTATTTACAGGCAGAAGATACGGTGACTTCATTCATATCTAGATCTTGAATTACCGTGTACTTTTCTTGGCATGATCTGTTAGAAAGTACACATGCGCTTTTTTTAAGATGTCATTGGCTTCCTTGAGCTGTTTGACTTCTTTCTCTAATTCCAAGATCCGCTGTTGTTCTGGTGAAAGTTGACGTTTGCTTGAACCCACTGGATTGGCTTCACGAATCCATTTGTCTAAGGTTGAATAACCCACACCTAATTTCTGGGCGATTGCAGCTATAGCTTCGTGGGAGTTTGAAAGTGCATAATCAATCGCTTGCTGTTTAAATTCAGGACTTGAGCAGCATTGCTGCGCAAGATAGCCATTTCTTGAATCTCCAAAGATTAAAGTTACGTTATCTTTAGATGGGTGAGGAGCACTGCTCCGCAAGGTCCATTATTTTGTCTAGGATCAAACAAAACCTAGCCCAATCTTCCATCAAACCTTTCCTTTTTTTCAGATAAGACCCCATAAATAGAAATCTATATTGAGGCAGTTTTTACTTTTGCAGGAGGTCTAATGATTGATATGACATTTTTATGCAGTGAATGTTTGTTTTATGCTTCAAACTGACAGTATTCGTCTAGGTCATTTTCTGTGTTGAAAGAGATAAAATATTTGCTTTTATTGTGATAGGATTCTTCTAAATTTTAACTTAAAATCGAAATTTAATAATAAATAGTGTGTTTTTGGTCTCTGATTTAAAATTAAGTGAGTGTTGGTTGGTTTTTTTGATAAAAACCAATAGACTTGCTACATTTTTGTATGAAAAGTTGGCTTTCTGTAGTATTCTGGTTAAAAAATCATCAACAAGAATTTATTTTTATGATTTTAGTGGGTTATTGGATATGGTAAGTCGATTCAAGGGAAGTGTTATTTCACGAGTTTCTTTTGCCTGCTGTCTTAGTTTATTTATTTTTACTTATAGCCCTGTGGTTTTTGCTCAACCCAAGGCGGGAAGTAGCATTACTAACATAGCGAGTGGTGACTTTTATGATGAGCAAGGCAACTTGCAAGTCATCAACTCCAATCCCGTTATCCTCACAGTTCAGCCTATTTACTCATTGAGCCTGCAAAGCAATCAGCAGAATATCGGAACTATTGGCAGTAAACTCAATTTTCCTCATGTACTCACCAATACGGGAAATATTGCTGATAGCTATAAAATTACACTGAATCAACTTACAAATGACCAGTTTGATCTAGAAAATATCGCAGTTTATGCGGATCGGGATCAAAATGGTGAGCCTGATGACAATAATAATTTACTCAATAATGCAATTCTGAATTTAGAAGCAGGTGAGTCTGTGGCTGTGGTTGTGGTGGGAAGTATTCCAGTCAACAGCATTAGCGCAGGTCATGTTGCAAACTTTACTTTAACTTCAACCAGTCAACTTGATTCAGGTAATGTGTCTGCCACTGTCTCAGATGTTGCAAAAGTGGTTGATGATGCGGTTATTCAGGTCACAAAATCTCAAAATATCAGTACAGGTAAAACAGGCACAGAAGTTACCTATACATTTACTTATAACAATACGGGGACTGCACTAGGTCAACTATTTGTCCGTGATACTTTGCCGAGCAGTGTAAGTTACCAAGCTGGAACAGCTATTTGGAATAATGGCGCAAGTACATTAACAGATGTAGATAATGACAATGAAGCAGGCAGTACTGCTGAGTCAGTTATGAACTATAAATATGCGGGTGGTGAGGTGGAATTTAAACTCACAGGCATTACTGCGTTAAGCAAAGGTACATTTAGTTTTAAGGTAAAAGTTAATCCGAATGCAGCGGAAAAAATCAATAACACTGCTAACTATAAACAGTATAAAAATAATACAACTACCTTGTTAAAAGATACATCAACCAATACCGTTATTTTTACAGTTCAGCAAACCTTAGGGGTGATACTGAATAACTCTTCTGTTGGAAATACTGATGGAGGAACGAATGACTTGCTCACCAAATCAAACACATTTACTGGTGCAGCCAAAGAAATCCAGTTTGATAATTATGTTTGGAATACAGGACAGGCGACAGACAGCTATAATTTAAACATTACAAAAAGTGCAAATGTCCCAAGTTGTGCAGTCACACGCTTATACCAGTCCGATGGGCGTACTTTACTGACAGATAGTAATGCTGACGGTATTATTGATACAGGTTCGATGGCAGCAGGCGCATCGAAAAAAATTGTGCTTGGTGTTTATTTCCCTGCCAATTGTGTTACAGCGACTAATGAAATACTAGATTTTGATGTTAAGGCAACTTCAGTTACAGATACAGCAATTGCCAATAGTACTCGTAATCGATTAAACAATACCAATACCGCAGGTTCTAGTGACTTGTACAATAATGATAGTTCAGGAACTGGTATAGGTGCTGTTACATCACCTGGTGGACAGGCATGGGTAAATAAATCAGCAGTTAGGGGTGGAACAGCCGTATTTCCTTTGGTTGTAGAGAATAAGAGTACGGTAACGAATAGCTATAATTTATATGCTTCGGTTGCTGAAATTGATGTCAATAATATCAGTACCAGTTTGCCTGCCCAGTGGATAGTGAAATTCTATGATACGAGTGATGATTGCCAAAGCCTAGGAAATGTAATCAGCAGTACTGGCAATGTAGCAGCGGGTGCAACCAAAAAATATTGTGCTGTTGTCACTGTTCCCACTAATACAGACTTGGCTAATCTTCCTATTTGGTTTGCGATAAAATCCCCAATGAATGCACAGGCGGATAGTATTAAGGACCAAGTTGATATTATCCAGAGACAAATGACACTGGCAAATGATCGGCAGGGTCGGGTCAATATTGGTGGCACAGTTGTCTATCTACATACCTTAAAGAATACAGGAACTGTGGTTGAGGGGAATGCAGTAGGCCAGATCACGTTTAGTGTTATTCCGCAAAACCCAAATGATACCTTTACTTATACTTTGTATCATGATGCCAATAATAATGGCGTGATTGATGCGACTGATCCAATGATTAATGATTTATCCATCATTACAGGTGGTTTAGCGCCGCAAGCTTCAATTCAACTTCTCTTAAAAGTCCAGGCACCAACAACGGCAACCAATGGTATGTCTAGTGTGGCGAATATTGTGGTGAAAGCAAACAATACCATTCAGGGGCTGACCTTGGATGATTTACAAAACACTGACTTGACCACGGTAGATCCAACCCAGTTACGTTTGACCAAAGAGCAGGCGAAAGATGAAAACTGTGCCTTAACTTTAGCTACGGTAAGCAGTGCAACCTACGGAAGCACACCACTTCAAGTAAAACCAAATCAATGTGTGAGCTATCGTTTAACCATTAAAAATGAGGGCGCCACCCCAGCTAGTAATATTGTGATTAATGATATTGTGCCTGCTTACAGCCAATTACGTAGTGGTTTACCACCATCTATTAGTCAAGGCACAATCGCTGTAAATAACGATCAAATTGCAGGCAGTGTGGGATCGCTTACACCACAAGGTCAGGCTTCCATGTACTTTTCTATTCGGGTAAGCCCATAAACAGAGCGGATATTAGAGCATGAAGATGATCAATACACTAAATAATAACCGCCCAAAACTGTTTAATTGGGTCTTGACCTTGCTGTGCGTGTTGATGGTCCAGCAATCGGCCTGGGCTGCAACCAACTCGATCATCAGTAACATGGCAGTTGGTGAATATAGCGAAGAGGGCTCAACGGTTGTACAGGTGGCGCGTTCAAATCTTGTCCAAACCACGATTTTGCCTGTGTACTCATTAAATTTGGTGGCAGCCAATAACAAAACAGTAGTGGCGGGACAGACGGTTTATTTTAACCATATCTTAACCAACACCAGTAATGAGACAGATCAATATACTTTCACTGTAAGCGATAATTCCACTGATGATTTTGATTTTGTGAATAATAGCCTGATGGTTTATCTGGATGCCAATAATGATGGTATTCCCGATGGATCAGCGATTACAGGTTATACATTGGGTGCAGATCAGTCAGTTGGACTAATTGTTGCAGCAAGCATACCGAATACGATTAGCACAGGAAACTTTGCAAATTTAACTTTGATGGTGACATCTGCGAATGGCGCGAGTGGAACAAATAGCAATGTTGACAAGGCAACTGTAACTGACCAGTCAACTCTGGTGGTGCGTAAAAAATTCTCTCAAATCACTGCTGCAAATGGTGATGTGGTCACCATACGTCTGGATTATCAAAATCCAACAAACACAATTGTACCAACGGCAACCTTGACTGACACGTTAGGAAGCAATTTAACCTATGAAGTAAATACTGGTAAATGGAATGGCGTAACTGTATATGATGCAGTGGGGGGAACAGCCGATCCAACAGGAATTAATTATAGTGTCACCTCGAATGTTGTTACCGCAACCCTAACCAATATTCCAGCGAATACGATTGGCTATATCGAATTTAATGTAAAAATTAATAAAAGCATTGCAGGGAAAATTGAGAACGTCATTAATGTAACAGGGCTAATGACAGACACAAGTAATACAGCAGTTGTAAATGTTGCTCCAGTCTATGCTGTCAAAATGAATGGTAGTGCAAGCAACGTCAGTGATAATACCAATACCATTACGGCCAGTGCGGTTCCCCAGGGTGGTGAACTTAAATTTACCAACTATGTCTGGAATATAGGGAATACCACAGATCGTTTTAACCTCACTTTAACTAACAGTACATTTCCAGCAGGTAGTCAAATTGAGTTGTATCGTGCGGATGGTGTGACACCATTATTAGACAGTAATGGTGATGGTATTCCTGATACGGAATTATTGGCTGCCAATAGCAGTGTTCCTGTTGTGGTCAAAGTTCGTTTCCCAAGTAGTTATGCAGTAACCACAAATACACCTTTTGAAGTTACACCAAAGGCACAGTCTTTGGGTGATGGCACTAAAACTGGCACAATTAAAGATCAGGGTAGTTTAAATCCTACTCTGGTCTCACAATTGGTGGATTTAACCAATGCTGATAATACAGGTTCGGGTAATGGTGCAGTTGATAATAATGGCGCTGCTTGGAAAACCCTAACAGTAAAATCCAGTGATAATGCTGTGACTGGCGGACAGGTAATTTTTCCATTAACAGTGAAACATACAGGTGTTGGAACAGAGTATTTGCTCAGTGCACATGCCAGCAGTGATTTTTCTAGCCTGACTTTACCCGCAGGCGTAAACCGTGTGCGTTTTTATGCGTCAAGCAATGGCACAGATTGTAGTGTTTTAGGCAATGAAATTGGCAAAACCCGTTATTTAAATGATGGTCAAAGCCAGCTTGTCTGTGCGGTTGTTGAAGTGGATAAAGTCAATAAAGACGTGACTGTACCAATTTATTTCCGTGTGATCTCAACCAGCTTTGTTGGTACGGATAACCCTGCTCAGGACATGATTAAAAATGCTGTAACGATTCAAAGTGTCAATTCCGTACCCCAATTGGAATTTACACCAGATTTACATGCTCAGGTCGCACCCTTGGGCACAGTGGTCTATCGTCATTTACTGACCAACCCTGCTGCTACAGACTTTACGGGGAGCTATGGTTTTATCATCAACAATAGTGAGTCTAGCTTTAACAGTGTACTATTTCTGGATGTCGATGGGGATGGCAAGTTCAGCAGTGGGGATTTAAATATTCGTACATTGGCGGACTTACCAGGTGGCAAAGTGGCAGCTCATGAGCAAATTCAACTGCTACTACAGGTCACGAATGTTGCAAATAACAATCTCAATCAGACGAATACAACGATTGTGAGTTTAACAGATAGTAGCAATCAGGTTTTTGCCTCTATTACTGACGTGACCACAGTCAAGCAGTCACAATTAACCCTGACAAAGTTGCAAGCACGAGATTTCAATTGTGATGGTACAGCCGATGAAACATACACAACAAATGCTTTAACTATTGGTAAGCAAAGCAATGGTCAAGGCCAATGTGTCTTATACAAGGTTATTTTAAATAATTCAGGCGCAACAATTAACAGTACATTTACCTTTAGGGATATGACACCTGCTTATACGGTGTTATCGAAAGCACCTACCTGTACACCAGCATGTGCAAGTGTTTCGCCATTGTCATTGAATAGTGCAGGTGAATTGAGTGGAACATTAAATAGTGTGGCTGCAAATCAAAGTTATGAATTTAATTTCGGGGTGCGCTATGTGGGGCAGTAAGCAAAAAATGAAAAAAAATACCTCTAATTACAGCATGATGAATCATAAAGTTATTTATATATATACTTTGGTTTTGTTTATCTTAACTTGTTTGATGTGTAGTCAAGCTGTATTGGCTGCTCCACCAACGATTGAGATTTTTTCAGGCTCTGGGTCTGGGCAGGGTCTAACTGCTGGCCCAGTAACAACAACATTTAGACTTAATGCTAATAACCCTAGTGATAATGCTAATTCAGCATATCTACCATTAACTACAGCAACATATACCGTTACAGAGTCAGTGTATAATAGAGCAACTTACCCATCCTCAGCAGGTGGCGGCACTACCAGACCTAATTTGACAATAGGTGGAAGTGGAACGGCAGCGACAGTAGCAGCTACAAACGTTATTTTACCATTAACTTCATATGGTGCTAGTACTGACGATATGTTTGCTGCATCTATACAAAATGCGCCTACTGGCTGTGTCAACGGATCGAATTGCCCAAGTACTAATGGAGGAATTAAAGCGGGATCTAGTTCATCTGATACTACAGCGAATTATGGAGTAACTGTACATATAAAAACAGCAGGGTTTTCAAGCTCACGGGGCAGTTTGAACTTGTCAAAGACTGCTAGAATAAGGGTTGGACAGATCAAAATAGAATTTAATCGTCCTGTGAATAATCCTATTTTGCAGGCAGCAGGAATGGGGGGGGCTAATGGAGATTTTGGTGCTTCTGCTGAATTTACATTAGTGAGTGGTAATACCCCCGTAATATTAAGCCGTTTAGCAGGTAGTAAAGAGCTATCTGTTGTTGGAAATGATATTACAAATAATGCAAGTAAAAAAGGAGCTGATTCTAATGCTGGAGGAGCGAGTGGTAGTATTTACATTAAAGGGAAAGGTATACAAACTTTAGTCTTTGATGTCTATATCAAAGGAGATGGCGGTAGTGATGGATGGAGTGATACGGGTGCAGATACATTCTTTTTTGGTATGTCCAGTATGGATGCTGATAGCGACATCGCTCTAGTTAAAGCTCAACGTGTAGGCAATACAGGCACATTTGTATCAACTCAGTTGAACAATGTGCCTCTCGGTTCATTAATGCAATATCAATTGGAAATTACCAACAATACACCATCAGGTGCAACATTGGGTGGCACAGTTGTAAATTTACCTTTTAATGACATACTCCCAGTCAGTTTAAAAAATGTTTCTATTGTCGGAACACCAGCTACGACACAAGGTACAGGAGGTTCAAGCCCTGTTACTACCTCCTGTACTCCTACATTAACAGGCGATAATACCGCAGGCTGGAAAGTCTCTGGGCTATTTACGGGAGCAACAACTGCAACCTGTATAATCACGATTCAGGGTACAGCAACCGCGGCAGGTACGTTAACCAATACAGCAACGATTGAGTCGACCTCATCGAATACACCTGTCAGTAGTTCAGTCAATGCGATCATTGTAGCCCCGACACCTGATCCAGCGGTTAAGGAAGCTCGTTTTTCTGTAAGCCCAGATTTACCAACAATTACAAGGGGAAGAGTAGGCACACAGACTATCAATATTAAAAATGAAGGGCCAGATAGTGCAACCAATGCTAAAGCGGTCTATGTTGCGGCACCACAAACAGGAGTTAGCGTCAGTTCTGTAAGTGTTGTCGGCGGTTCCGCCTGTACATTAAGTGGAAGTAACTGGAATTGTAATCTGGGGAATATGCCAAATGGAGCAACCAAACAGCTATCTGTGACCTACAGTACAGCCAGTAACTCAGCCTTGGGAACTGCCCAACAAGCAACAGTGAAAGTATCTAGTGACGAATTTAACCCAGGTAGTGGCGCAGGCGAAACACTGTATAAAGTTTGGGGTAGCAACCAGGAAAATGAGTCAACAACCAATGGTGCCTTTTGGGTGGGTTATGAAGGAACTGGGGGAAGTACGCCTGTAGGCAGTAATGTAAATCAGGGAAGTTCACTTGCAGCAGCTTGGCCTCCAAGCCAAACTAGCCCGACGGGTGCTTATCTTTCCTATGGTGGACCAGCATTGGGTGATTCGGTTTATTTAGCATCTAGCAGCACCGCTGCACCCATGATCCAACGCATTATTGGCAATATGGGGGCAGCTGCTGAAAGAACGGTATCACTCCCTACAATGCCGACTGCCGATAACCGCCGTGCTTGGGAATTTACCACAGGGATTTATATTCCGAGTTCGCAAACATTAACAGTTTGTATTGGAAATACGAGTGTTGGCGTGGATGATGGCGCATATATTATGGTGGATGGTAATATCGTGGCTAGCACGAATGGATGGGCGGCGGGTGGTGTGTCTGTAACCACAAACTCACCGTTAAGTGCTGGTTATCATCGAATCAGTTATCGTATTGTCAATCGAAATACTTATAATCCGTCTGGTCTCGATGCGGAAAATTCGGCAGGTGGTTATGGACCGATTGGTTTATCGCTTAGTGGTAGTTGTTCAACTGCAAACTATGACAATGTAACTACGAGTGGGGTCCCTGCAAGTATCAATATTATTGATGGTGCAAAAATTAAGATTGCTAAAAACTCTGTGAATGGCACGGGTACATTTAACTATATTAATCTTAGCAATCTTGTAAATAGTACAACAGCAGTTACCACGGATTCTGTAACTACGGTGACAGCAGGAACCACAGCAACCTCTGCACAACAGCTTTGGGCGCAAACGTTGAATACAGATGTTTCTTTTACAGAAAGTGCTTTAGCTGGATATGTTTTATCAGGTGTTAGTTGTGTAGATGCAAATAGCGGTGTAACAGGTAATACAGGTACTTTTTGGACGCGTGTAAATAATATTGTGACGATTCCCGCTGTTCGCATAAAAGAAGGTGCCAATATTACCTGTACATTTACCAATACTAAGCTTATTTACGTTGATATTAGTGGACGAGTATTTGTTGATAATAGCGGAACAACGCTGGATGTGAGTAAAGCATATAATGGCATACAAGATGCAGGTGAAGTTGGGATTGCAAATAGTACAATTCGTTTGAATAACTGTAGTACTACACAATTAGCTTCAACAGTGACAAGTGCAAATGGTGATTATGCTTTCTCAATTGAACAAAGCTTATTACCATCATCATTTTGTATTGTTCAGCAGAATTTACCTGAATATATTTCTGTCAGTGCCGATAGTATAACGGTAGCAAACACAAGTGCGACCAGCTATCCAAACAATAACTTTGCCGATGTTAAACTCAATGTACTTCTAACAGAAGATGGACAACATACCATTACCGCAGGTGAAGTGACTGATTATCCACACCGTTTAAGTACCCAGGCCCCTGTTTGGGTAACAAAGTTGGAACAAACCCAATCAAACTCAAACAATGATCAACCTTGGCAGGCATTGGTTTACCAAGACACCAACTGTAACGGTACCGTTGATACAGGTGAAACAGTGTTTGATCCAACAGCCTCAGGTACTGTGTTGTTGCAACCAAACACTGATATCTGTCTTGTACAACGTGTATTTGCACCGACCAATATTTTTGCTGGTGCACAGCATATTGGAACGCTACAGGCAAGCTATGCTGTGAGTGCATTAAACCTCACAGACCAGAAAACCCAACAACGTCAGGATGTGACACTTATTGGTAGTGCAGGATTAACACTGACAAAAAAAGTACGTGCAGTGACCAGTTGTTCTTCAACTCCATCTGATTCTTCAGGCTTTTTAGTGAATAACGAAGCCACAAAACAGCAAAATCTGGAGTATGAGATCACCTATAAAAATAATAGTGTGAAGAACCTACAGAATGTCAAAGTAAAAGATAGTTTACCAACTGGTACTAATTTTGGCAGTCTAAGTTGCGGCCTAACACCAAGTGGAAATACTTGTAATGCAACACGTTCTGGAGAAGTTCTTGAATGGACTTTAACAGGTTTGCTAAAACCATCAGCCACAGGAACTTTAAGATTTTGTGTTAGTCAGTAAACAGAACCTATCACAGATCGGTAGGTTGAAAAACGTGCAAAGGGCTTCGGTGAGGAAAGATGGTATGGAATTTGCTTTGGCTGAAAGTAATACAATATTTTTTGTGAAAGTGTGAAGTAAATCAAACAAATTTGTTGATTATTGATATACTTTTATAAAAAAAGGTTAACGTTTTTTTGGATGGTAAGTGTACTGTTCAAAAATAAAAGAGAAGACTAGGAATAATTGAATGGCGTATTTGAACAATATGTACAAGAAATGTTTGCTTGGTACTGCGGTTCTTGTTTTGGCTGGAAGTGTATTCGCTGAGCCTAAAACGACAAAAGAGCCCGTTTCAGTAGAACTCAAAACTTTCCTGATCAGTGCAGGCACTGATGGGAAACCAACTTCAAAGCTGGTGACCAAGGTAAAACCCAATGATGTGATTGAGTATCGGGCAACCTATACCAATAACACCACTGCGAAAATCAAGAATCTGGCTGCGACTTTACCGATACCTGTAGAAACACAATTTTTGGCAAAGTCTCAGCCAGAAAATGCTGAAGCAAGTACTGATGGTACACATTTTGCCCCAATGCCTTTAAAACGCAAAGAGAGTAATCAAATGGTGAATGTACCACTGAAAGATTATCGTGCATTGCGTTGGACTATTGCAGAGCTTCCAGCTGGAAAGTCTGTGACGGTTTCTGCTCAAACACGTGTAAATAGTGAAAAAACTAACTAATTGGCATTTTACATATAAGGGGTAAAATAATGTCAAACCGTCTACAACTCACACAGCTAGCGGCTTCTATTGCTTTGGTTGCAGGTAGCGCAGCTTTCATTTCATCTGCACATGCCGCTGCACCAGCCGCTGGTACAAATATCAGTAACATTGCATCTGCAAGCTATACTGATAGCACAGGAAACACTAAAACTGTATCTTCAAATATTGTGACCACCACAGTATTGCCAGTTGCAAGTTTCACGTTGATTGCTGACCGAACAGCAAATGCCAATGCCAACAACCAGGTTTCTTTATCACACACCTTAACCAACACGGGTAACGGTAGTGATACGTTCACGGTAAATGTGGCAGATGTTACCTCTGGTGACCAATATGACTTCAGTAATTTAAAAGTTTATCTTGATGCCAATAAGGATGGTGTTCCTGATAGCCAGACTCCTGTAACAAGTGTTACCTTGGCAGCAGGTGAGTCGGTGAACTTAATTGTTCAGGCAACCACTCCAACAACTGGTGCAGGTGGTGCTGCACTTTCTGCTGGTGATTTGGGTAAATTAACCATCACTGCACAAAGTACTTTAGACAATACACTCACAGCAACAAATACAGACACCGTTAAAATTACCAACGGTGCAGTGATTAGTGTGATTAAATCTGCCAGCGTAACGGCGATTGATGCGACCCAAGCTAGTCCAACCGCTCGTGAAGTTGAATATAAGTTGGTTTACCAAAACACAGGTAACACAACAGCAACTGATGTTACAGTTACGGACATGTTACCTGCTGGTTTAACTTATGTTGCTAATTCTGCAAAACTTGCTGGCGTGGCACAAACTGATGGTGTTGATGCTGATGGTTATAAGTTTGTTGAAACTACTCCTGGATCTGGTAAGGGTACTGTAACCTTAACGATTCCAACTCTAGCACCAAATACGACAGGTACGTTAACCTTTAAGGTTCGCGTAGATCAAAATACACCAGCAGGCGTGATCAGGAACACTGCATATGTTGACCCAGATGGTCCATCAGGTCCAGAAGGGGATACGCCGTCTAACCCGAATGACGTAAATATCTTAAGCATCAAAAAAGGTACAATCAATGATAACCAAAATGATGCTTACGCAGATGCGGAAAAAACTTCTGCAACCGCAAAAGATAACCAAATTGTCATTGCTTCAATCAAGCAGGGTGAAGTTGCTGAATTTAGCGCCACTGGTCAAGGTGGTGAACCAATCGTTATTCATAACACGGGTAATGTGAGTGAAGAATTTACAGTAAGTGTTGATAAAGGTACGGATGGGGCAGGTGGTTTACCAGCAGGCAGTATTGTTACCTTATATCAAGCTGATGGTGTAACACCATTTATTTCAACAGGCTCTATCCCAAGTGGTGGTAAGTATAACCTTGTTGCAAAAGTAACATTACCTGCAAGTTATTCATCATCATCTGCTATTAAGGCGATTTTGACCACAAGTCCTAAGTCTGATGCAACTAAGAAAGATACGTTAGATTTGGTGATTAGCCAAGTAACGCCTGCAACTGTTGACTTACATAACGGTGATGCTTCAGATACGAATGGTTCAGTGCCAGGTGCATCTGGTAAGGATACTGGTTTAGACATTGATGTTCGTAGTACCAAACCAAACCAGGCTGTGAATTTCCCACTTCAAGTTGATAATTCTGGTGTAACAGGTGATAACTTTAATCTAGCTATTGATCCTGCACACGCATTACCAGCAGGGTGGGATGTTAAATTCTATGTGGCTGATGGTAGTGGTAACCCAACAGGCGCACCATTAACCAATACTGGTAATATTAATGGTGGCGGTAACATTAAACTTGTTGCTGTAGTAACGCCTCCTGCGAATGCGCCAGCAGGTGATCAACAGGTTTACTTCAAGGTTTCTTCACCAGCGACTGGCTTAAGCGATGTGATGGTGGACAAGGTGACTGTTCAGGCAGATCGTAAGTTAAGTCTGCAAAATGACCGCATTGGCCAAGTTGCACCAGGTGGTACTGTTGTTTATAAACACACTTTAACCAACACAGGTAATATTGATGAGGGTGCAACACCAGGTAGCTTGCCATTTACCTTGACCAATGACCAATCTGGTAATGGTTGGGTAACCAGCTTGTTTATCGATGTGAATAACGACGGTAACATTGATGCAGCCGATACCTTGGTTACAGGTAATGATTTAGCAGCGCTAACAGGGTCGATTGCACGTAATGCTTCTGTGAATTTCCTCATCAAGGTTCAAGCGCCAAGCAATGCAACCCCTGGAACACCAAGTTCAGTTATCTTCACCATTAACCCAGCAACTGTGACTGGTATTGCACACGCAAGTATCTCTAATACTGACTTAACCACTGTGACTGAAGGTCAGGTACGTTTGGTTAAGGATCAGGCTTTGGTTGATTGTACAACAGGTACAAGCGCAACTTATACACAGAACACTGTGAGTGCCAAACCAGGCGAATGTGTGAAATACCGTATTGTTGCGACCAATGAAGGTAATGCAACTGTAACGAATGTGGTGATTAGCGATAATACGCCGTCATACACTACCTTGAAAGCAATCTCTGGTGTGTCTCCACTTGCAACAAGTGCAACATTGCAGAACACATCAAGTTATGTTGATGGCTATACAGGTACTGTTTCAGCAGAACAGTCGCCTTTAGCACCAAATGCAAGTGCGACATTAGAGTTTGTGATTAAAGTGAATCCACTTACACCATAAGCTTTATTCATTCACTTGAAATGAAAACAAATAATTAGAGATGTGAACATTTGCCTAGGCAGGTGTTCACCTCAAATAAATTTTAAAATTTTTTAGACTATTTAGTTGAAGGGTAAGCGCTGTGCTACAACAGAAGCAATCTAACGCATTCCATAACATGACATTCATGTTATCAACGTTGACAGTATCAATATTGTCAGCGCAGTACGGTTATGCAGCGAATATGCCTGAAGTGGGTAGCTCTATCCAAAATATCGCCTATGCAACTTATGTTGCACCCGATGGTAAATCCCAACAATCAGTTTCAAATACCGTAGAAATCAATGTTTCTGCTCTTTACGCAATTGCTTTAACTACTCCTCCAGTTCAGGAAATTGAACCAAGTACCCGTGTTATTTGGGCAAATACCTTGGTCAACAATAGTAATGCGCCTGTCAATGTACAGCTAGAAACATTAACAATAAATGAACTAAGCAACGTTAAAATTTATGTAGATACCAATAAAAACGGTCAATTCGACACCGATGATCAACAACTGACAACCAATGTTGCCTTGGCGGTAGGCCAGAGCGTTCATTTGTGGGTCGTTGCAACAGCAAGTGCCACATTGACTGAAAGTCAGCAGTTAAATTTACCGTTAAAAGCAACACTTGTTGAGGATAATAGTGTAATAGCAACGGCTACAGATAGTGCCATCAGCTATGGACCACAACTGGTTGCAACCAAAGAGGTTGTCCAGAAAACTTTTGAGCCATCAGCCAATGCCAGCTATGACCTTAACTATACTTTGGCCATAACCAATCAAGGTAAAAAAGCGGCAAGACCAGTGGATGTGATGATCGATGGTCAGGCACAGAAAATGGTGCTTTTAGTTGATGATCTGCCTGCCAATACAACATTTAAGTCTGCACAGTTAAAAAATACGCAGGCCAAGGTTTTGTATAAGCAAACAGGCAATAACTATACAACGACCTTGCCAAGTGATTTAAGCAAGGTTGATCAATTGGTGGTTGGCTTTCCACAAATTGAGGCTAATACAACTGAACAAGTCGATCTTACGGTTACAATGAATCGTAACATTGCCAAAACAACGGTTAAAAATACCTATAAAGTTTCGTATGCAACCACAAATAGCCAAAAAGAGGTATTGTCTAATCCTGCTTTAACCGTGGTAGGTGGTCTTGCAGCGATTAATAATAAATCTGGTGATTTCCAAAATGTCTTGACTACAGGCAGCGTGAATAAACCACTTTATCTTGAAGCGCAAAATGCCAGCTGTAATGCAGACCGTTATACTGCCGACAAGGTGAAAATTAAGATTAAATCAGCCAAGACAGGTGATCTTGAAGAAGTCATTGGGGTAGAAACTGGGCCGAATACAGGCGTATTCCATTACACGCTACCAACCGCATTTGCGGAAGTTGGGGTTTCTTATGATGCGTTATTGCAGACCATCAAACGCGATCAGGTACAGGTTAGCCTGACGGACTGTCTGGATGCACAGGGTAATTCAACCCAGACATTTACCGATATTAGTACTCAGGTGCTTATTGACCCATATGGCACAGTGTTTGATGCCAAGACAGGTTTACCTGTGGCGGGAGCAACGGTCACTTTATTAGACCAGAATGGCCAGCCAATTGCGGACAATATTGCATACAAACTTGATGAGCAGACTGGAGAGCTGGTTACAATTCCAGCCAAGCAGATCACCAATAGCGAGGGTAAATTTATTTATCCCCTTGTTAAAGCAGGAACCTACAGTTTTGTTGTGGATACAACCACAATTCCTGGAAATACACGTTATAGTTTTGTCAGTGATAAATCGGTTTATCCAAGTTTCCCTGCGGATAAGGCTGTTGATCTGGAATGGTCTTATGCTGGCAAATTCACCTTAAATAATGCTGATCCAGCACTCAATATTGATATTCCAATTGATCCTGATTTGACTGTACCAACCTCGCCGTTATTTGTACAAAAGGTTGCGACCAATAAAAACTCGGAAATCGGTGAGTTTGAAGAATATACCGTGACGGTTGCCAATCGTGGCACGGTGGATTCCAAAGATGTTTCGATTACTGATACCTTGCCTAGAGGCTTTATCTATGTTCAGGGTTCTATGCGTATCGATGGCACCAAGGTTGCTGACCCATTAGGTGGAAAAGGTCCTTATTTGAAACTGGGTTTAGGTACACTGACTCCAAGTAAGGAAGTTAAGGTTCAGTATCGCGTCTATATTGGTCCAAATGCCTTGAATGGTGATGGCATTAACCGTGTTCGGGCAAAAGATGGTCAGGGAATCGAATCAAACGAAGCATCTGCAAAAGTAGAAGTAACTCCTGGCGCAATGATCTCTGATGGCTTTATTGTTGGTAAGATTTTTACGGACTGTAACCGTAACGGGGTACAGGATACAGGTGAAGTTGGTGTGCCAGGTGTGCGTATTTACCTTGAAGATGGTAGCTATGTGGTGACTGACAGTGAAGGTAAATATGATTTATATGGGATCAGTGCCAAAACCCACGTTCTAAAGGTTGACCGTACCAGTTTGCCAGTTGATTCTGAGTTGGTGTTAATTGGCAATCGTCAGGCAGGTGATCCAAATAGCCGTTTTGTGGATTTAAAACGTGGTGAACTACATCGTGCCGATTTTGCAATTGCCAATGGTACAGGACAATGTTCGCAAGCCTTATTGCAACAAATCGCAGAACGTAAAAAACGCATTGAACAGGACAACACCAATTTAGAACAGGTGTTACGTTCAGACCTTACAATTGATCCAGTTTTTTCCAAGATTACCGATGTTAAAGGTCAGCCAGCAAGTGGTTGTATCTCGGCACAGGGAATCAGGGCCAATTGTAACCTTGATTTTTCCAAGGAACAGGCTAAGAAATTGAAAGAGGTTACTTTTGAACCAGAAAAATCTGGCGTTGCTTCTTCAGTTGCCTTGCCACTGACTGAAACATTGGCAGCAACTGAGAGTGTGCCAGCCGAATCCACTCAAGCTGCGAAAATGCTTAGTCTGGAAACAGTGCTGGAAAATGCTGCCAATAATCAGCTAGAAATTATCAACTTAAAAGATGGGCAGCTTCTTGGTTATGCCCAAACAGCGGTTCAGGTTAAGGGTGCTGCTGGCACACAACTACAACTGTGGGTAAATGGCACACAGGTTTCTGAGAAACGCATTGGTAAACGTGCAATATTGCCTGACTTACAGGTTGCAGGTCTGGATTTTATCGGTGTCGATCTTGCTGTGGGTAAAAACAGTATTGAAGTTCGTCAAGTCGACATGATGGGTAATGTTCGGGATAGCAAACAGGTCAATGTGATTGTCCCTGACCAAATGGATAAGCTGTTACTTGAGTCAGCCAAAGTACAGCCGCAAGCCAACGGCCGTGATTATTTTAACGTGACCATGAAAATTGTTGACCGTAATGGCACATTGGTTTCTACCAGAACTCCAGTTACGCTCGACAGCTCGATTGGTAAAATTGAGTTGACTGACCTGGACCCGAAACAACCTGGTATTCAGGTGTTTGTTGAGGGCGGTACACTTGTTGTGCCAATAAAGGCGCCAATTGAGGCGGGTGAAGGAACGCTGTCGGTTGAAAGTGGTATTTTTCATAGCAGTACACCAATACGTTTCTTACCTGATTTACGTCCGATCATTGCAGTTGGTTTGGTAGAAGGATCAATTAACTTTAAGAAATTTGACCCGAAACAGTTAAGCAATGTCGGTTCGCAGGATGGGTTTGAGGAAGAACTGCAAGAGATTTCATCATCGGACAATGGCAAAAGCAATGTGACAGGGCGTGCAGCCATGTTCCTGAAAGGGAAAGTCAGGGGTGAATATCTACTAACCCTTGCCTATGATTCTGACAAGGATAAAAACCAGCGTCTGTTCCGTGATATTCGTCCAGATGAATATTATCCAGTTTATGGTGACTCGGCAGCGAAAGGTTTTGATGGACAAACAACCAGTAAACTGTACGTGCGTGTGGATAAAGGCCGTTCCTATGCCATGTATGGTGATTATGTTACCCGTACTGAAAATGATGAGGGCCTGGCTTTAGGTCAATATAGCCGTTCATTAACAGGTGTTCGTGGGGCTGTCGAAACAGACCGCTATAAAGTCACGGCCTTTGCCGCACAGACCAATACGCAACAGGTGACCAATGAACAACGTGCTATGGGGATTTCAGGTCCGTATAGCATGGGTAATGTCAATACCGATGATGTGCTTGCCAATAGTGAAAAAGTTGAGGTGGTGACCCGTGACCGCGATAATCCAGGCCTGATCATTTCGCGTAGCACTTTGGCACGTTTTACCGATTATGAAGTGGATACCTTTAGCAACAGCATTTACTTAAAAGATCCTGTACCAAGTGTCGATGCTGACCTGAATCCAGTCTATCTGCGTATTACAGTGGAATCTGAGCAGGGTGGGGATGAATACACGGTTGGTGGTGTTACAGGCTCGGTGAACCTGCTGGAGCAGGTGAAAGTGGGTGGGGCTTATGTAAAAAGCAATAATCCACTAACGCAGGACCAGTTGGCCAGTGTCAATACCGTGGTGAAATTTGCCGACAAGGGTAAATTCATTGCTGAGTTTGCCCGTTCTGAAAATATCAATGACGGTTTAAACTCTTTAACACAGATTAACACCACACCAGATGCAACAGGTAAATTATCGGGTAATGCTGCACGAGTTGAATTAAACTATTCTTATAAAGACTTGGAAATGAAAGTTTATCATAACCAAGCTGATAGAGAATTTTATAATACAGCGGCACCTATTACTGCTGGTCGTAAGGAAAGTGGTATAAAAGGGCGTGCGCAACTGGGTAAGATCGGTTTGGCAAAACTGGAGGCCATCCGTACTGAAGATTTGCAAAGTGGTGTCAATCAGGGTGTTTCTGCCAGTATCGAACGTGCGATCAGCCGTATTGTCGCGGTTGAGCTGGGTCTCAAGTATTACGATGAGTCTAAGAATCCAGCATTGTTGGGGGCTTCACAAACAGCGCCGTATCATGGTTTAACCGCACGTACAAAAATCACCACACAGCTTCCTTGGCAGGGTTCAAATGTTTTTGCTGAATATGAGCAGGATATTTCCGAAGCTGAGCGCCGTATTTTTGCCTTGGGTGCAAATTACCAGATTAATTCAAAACTGCGTGCCTATGGTCGCCATGAGTTAGTGTCCAGTATTCAGGGACTGTATGACCTAAATAACAATCAGCGTCGTAATGTCACAGTGTTTGGTCTGGACAGTAAATATAACAATAACGGTACGGCATTTAGTGAATATCGTGTTCGCGATGGCATCAGTGCGCGCGAAGCTGAAGCTGCAATCGGTTTACGTAACCGTTGGGAACTGGAAAAAGGCTTCTATGCAACCACCAGTTTTGAACAGGTGAAGTCATTGTCAAAAGCAGATACCGATAACCAAAATTCCGATAACACTGCTGCATCTTTAGGTGTGGAATATCTGGCCAATCCAAACTGGAAAGCTGTTGCGAGAATTGAAGCACGTTGGGCTGACCAGTCTGACACCATCCTGAATAATCTGGGGATTGCCTACAAATATTCCAATGACGTGACTTTATTGGCGAAAAATGTAGTTAGCCTGACTGATAGTAAGAATGAAAACAGTGGTGATCGCCTGGTTGATCGTTTCCAGGTGGGGGCTGCCTACCGTGACACTGAGCACAATCGTTTTGATGCGCTGACCAAGGTGGAATACCGCTATGACAGTAACAAGTCAGATTTAAATAATCCATACTTAAAGCATGTCTATATTTTTTCAAATCACTTGAATTATCATCCAAGTCGCGATATTACCCTTTCAGGCCAATATGCAGTTAAAAATGTGGACACAACGTTCTCTGGTTTGGAGTCAAGTGGTATGACACATATGCTCAGTGGTCGGGCAATGTATGACATCAATGAACGTTGGGATGCGGGTATTCATACAGGCGTGTTATGGTCGAACATGAGTTCGGGCCGCCGTGTTTTGGTTGGGGGGGAAGTGGGCTATTTGCTGGCTGCAAACCTCTGGTTATCAGGTGGTTATAACTTCTCTGGCTATAAAGATGATGATCTGGTGGATAGTGACACAACTCTTCAGGGCGCATATGTACGCTTTAGATTCAAGTTTGATGAGAACCTGTTTTCTCGCAACAATTCTACCGTGAACGCTTCAAGAGAACCATAAAGATGAAATATGTCACACCTGCCTTGCGTCAATTTTATCGTGGTGCTGTAACTGTTGTGGTTTGCTGGAGCGTGATGGTTTGGGCAAAAAATCCTGATCATTTGGCTGCACCTGTTATGGCGCAAGATTCTCCAGATACTACAGCCCAGTCAGGTATTTATAATCCAAAAGATCAACAGGTTGCTGCCTTGCAAACACGTCTCGTTCCTTTTTTGAATGAACAGGGAATTGAACGTTATCATGCTGTCAAAGCAGCCGCATGGTTGACTTATGCAGCCCATGAGGGAAGTGAAAAAAGTGCAACGGTTGCGCGAAAGGAGGCCCTTGCCCAGGCGGAAATGATTATAGTGGCATTAGAGCAAGGTCAGGCTAAGCAGTTAAGTTTAACCACACCGATTCTGTCTACCTCAAGTGTAATGCGTCGGGATTTATGGGCAAATACTGAATTATTGAAACAGCATGCAGGTTTTTCCTGTGCCCAGTCTCAGATTGCACAGGCAGAGGTGATGCTGGCCTGGGCAGCCGCTGAACATTGTGAGTTGGGCTGGCGACATTCACGGGAGCTGTTTTTATCAGCACAGCGCTTAATTGATCAGGCAAATAGTCGGGCGTTTAGTTGCAGTGCAGATGTTCCTCAACAGCTTCCGAAAATTAGTTATCCATCTTTACAGGAACTGAATGGCAGTGAGCAGGGATGTCATGGTGTGGTCGGAACATGGCCGATTTGGTCGCCACAACAAAAAACAGTCATCTCTGAAAATAGCCAGGTTGCTGATCAACCTGTGCCGAATGTTGTACATTTTGCTTTGGATCAGGCAGTTTTATCGCAAGATTCCATCAATGTGCTCAATCAGATCGTGAACTTCCTAACAGCACATCCAGCTTACACCTTGACACTGTATGGATTTACCGATCAGCAGGCAAATGAACAATATAATTTAAAATTGTCCTTGCGTCGTGCGCAGGCAGTATCTCAATATCTAACTCAGCAAGGTGTTACCCTAAATCGTATTGCGACAGAGGCAAAAGGTAAGCCCAGCTGATTAAAAATGAAAACCCGTATCACACAAATGGATAGCCAAATCCTATCCCTATACGCCAAAGGCATGACGACACGAGATATTGTTGCCACATTCAAGGAAATGTACGATGCGGACGTCTCCCCAACGCTTGTGTGATTCATAGAGATCGTTTCAATTTAGCGATCTCTAAATCCATCTTGTAATTGGCGTGTTGAATCCGTTCATTGGATGGGTTGTATTGCTTCTGGACCTCATCAGAGAAAGGGGTTTCTTCACATAATTCAAAGTACCTTTCCATCGGTGTTTTACCTTTCAAAGCTGAATGTGGTCTCATCCAGTTATAGTCATGCTGCCATTCGGCTAGCTTGTCTTGGATATCTTCAGAATTAATATCGACAGTAGCGTAGAACTCAGATTTATCAGTCTTTTGAGAACGCTCTACCTTGCCATTCAAATGAGGTGAACCTGGTTTATTTGTAAGCGTCCGCTGAACACACCTTCTGAATTCATCCTATAAGCCTTAATTTAGTCCCCACTTAGAAACAAGTGGGGACTTAAATTTATGACTACAAATAACCAGACATCCATCGCATCTCTTACGAAAAAACGAAGAACATACAGTGCTCAATTTAAACAGCAGATCGTTCAGGCTTGTAAAGCGCCGGACGTTTCAATTGCTTCAGTCGCTTTGCAACATGGATTGAATACAAATCTTGTATCCAAATGGATTCGCTTAATTGATGCTAAGCCAGGGGATGATCGTTCCCCCACTACCGAATAAACCTGCATTTATTGCCTTATCCTGTTCTGGACCATTAGATCCTACTCCTACTGACATATTAACGGTTCAAATTACTTTACCCCACTCAAAAGCAGAAATTGGCTTGAAATAGCAAGTATCAGAAATATCTGCTTTAGCAGAATTACTCAAGGCGCTTGCAACATGATCCGTATTAATGAAATCTGGATATCTACTCAGCCCGGCGGCTGGAACAGGGCAAATTTCACTGGGCTAAAGTTCACCTTGGTGAAACCGTGGCCCTCAGCCGAAATTTAACTATAATGAAAATTTGGCTGAATTATATGAATCACAAACCTTACAAAGATTGGATAATAAGCTAATAATTTTGGTAATATGATCTACAAATTTGATCTCTAAAAATAGTTGAAATGCAGGTGTGGTAATGTCTTTAGTTTATTTCAGTGACAAAATAATTAAAAATATTTTTCACAACCTTGGCATCGACCTGAATCGCAGCGGTTTTCTGAAACACAGGGATGAGTTGAATCTAGGAGTTTTATTGGAATTGATACTGTTTATAAGATCACTAGATAAGATGAAAGGACATTATTTTTTAATCACATGGAATAAGTTCTATTTTCCGGTTTCTGCTTATAAGTTTTATCCTTTTAAATTTCTTAGTAATGATCTTGGTCTGAAGAATACCCGTAGGATGCATATTGATAATGTGGAATATAAAGTCAATTTATTTGAGTCGACATCACGGGTGGAGCTGTATTACGAGGTTCTCGATTTACATATTAAAAATGAGAAGTTAGTGAGGTTGAATGAACAATTACGTCCCACTCTGAATGAAAGAAGCAAGCCTACACAATTTAACGTTTTGCCTGCGAATTTCTTCCCTGATGTGTTTAGTGATATGAGTGTCGAAAATATTGCTTATATGGATGAATTTCTTGAAAAGTTCAGAAACCATGAGGAATTTATAAAGCGAAAAAATGACGAAAATAAAGCTATCAAAAAATTTCACGAATATTGTCATTATTTTAATGATGTAATGAGTCTAAATGCCAAAAGTTTTATTTTTACCCTTGAATTTCTTATACATGGTCTACAGAAATTATACGATCATACCCTCATCAATCTAAAAAAAGACTTTATGAACGCAATCAGGGGCTACAGGCAACTTGCTCAGATTTCAGGGTATATGGGGTTCTGGGATCTGGCAGAAAACAATAAATTGTGCTTCAGGATGATGTTCATTGTGCCTGATATTGGCATTGAAGCAGAAGAATGGATTGAAGATATCAGTTACTATTGGGAAAACATCTATTTTAATAAAATTAGAGAGGAGGAAATATATCAATTTACAGGCACAGATGCGATAAGATTTGAAGCGGTTGAGCTGCCTGTTGCATGGTCACATAAAAAACTTATCTCCCATTTTTTAGCAGTCGGCAAGAATAATCAGAATATGAAAAGGTTGATTTGTGAACATGCTGTTGCTTACATCGTACTATCTGAATTTTTTTACTGCCCATTCGAGCTTCAGCTATACCTGAAATCCATTAAGATGATTTCTGAGGAACAGTCTGAAGTGGATCAAGTGTTACGTCTTGAGGGGAAAAGAATGTACAGGGTGTTCAGAGGAAGCCTGCCAAAAAATAAAAATTAGTGTAACTTTAGCCTAAGCAAAATCCGATAGATTGGCGATTAGCGTTATGTAGATGAACGAACTTATCGAAACTACAGTGTAGAGTGCTTAACAGGTAATATATATTATTAACTATAAGTAATATATAAATAATATATTAAACATAAACAATATCTTATCTAGTTGATTGAGACACTTAGCACAGTATAGCCCATACTCAAATGGGCTATAGACTATGTATCAATAACACAGTATTAAAATATTCAGAACTAACCCTATAGTATGTTCCAAAGTCTATGAGCATATTCAGCTAAGCAGGATGATCACAACATCCTGCTTTAGAATCAAGATCAGTAAAAAAATATATTCCTCACTTACATATGAACCTTATGTTTCAGTGAGAACCTAAATGTACCAGAATATTCAATATGATCAGCTTTACCATGAAGCAGAAGTATTGGCAGCAGTAGACCATTTCATTCAAGAAGTTTGCTTAGGTAGTTATGATTTATATCATCAAAACCTGATGATAGACCTACAAAAATTAGTTCAGTCATTTAAGCCAATCTATAACGCTAATTTTTTCTATTGCAATACAGTGCAGATATTCATTGAGGTGGTGAACATCGTTGATCACACACTCCGTCTAATGCCGCAGGCAGACCATGATTGTATAGTCTGTTTTGATGATATGACAGTCTGGCATATTCTGACTTATATCCAATCATTATCAGGCTGTGTAAAACAGCAACTGATTGATTTTCAACAACGTGAATTAGAGAATCAGCATAGCCTTTTTGATTATACATCCACACTCATTCATCATTATGCGAGAACACTGGTGGTTCGAGTGGATTTATCTATCAAGAAAGAATATCAAGCCTTATACAACATCCAAGTGTTCAATAAAGCGCTAGAAACATTGCTACGGCGTATAGCCGATCAAGATACTTGTTTTAGTGGGTTATATGGTTATGCATGGGCATTAGAGCATGGGGTTAGTAAGGGCTACCATTGCCATCTTTTGCTTATGTACGATGGAAATATGCATCAATGTGGTTTTGAAATGGGGCAGTGGATAGGTGAGTGCTGGAAGCAGATTACACACGGATATGGTTATATTTTTAACTGTAACCATTCCGACTATATGGCGATCTATGAAGCGATGGGGACTTTAGGGATTGGTATGATTCATCGTAACAATGCCAGTGAAGTCTATAACTTTCTTAATTATATTGTCCCTTATTTGGTGAATGGCGAAAAAGAACAGCAGCATCTCCGAGTGAAAGATTCAGCCTATATGCGTAGCTTTGGCAGAGGAGTGGTTGATTCAAAAAATCGAAGAGGTTTATAAATATTGAATTTTCAATAGAGAACACAACTATCAGCAGTGTTCTCTATAGGGTCGGGTTTGAGATTAAAATGATAAATTTACATTGCCCTGATCTGTAATCATTTCAGCTTCAATGACCTGATCACCACGGCATTTCAGTAAATAGGATACCGTAGAACTATAGTTCATTTGCACAGGAATTTTGCTATAGAAATCTCCTGTATAAAAACCACAGCGACCACGGTTAATATTTAATCCCTCTAAAGTGAAGGGTTGTTCAGAAGTGGACTGAATTTCCAAAATATATTCAATTGCACCAGGCACATTAAACGCTGATTGAGATTCCCGACTGGAAATTTGGGCACGAACAGATATCTCTGGTTGCTCCATCTCCATCGGAATATTATTGCTATATTCAGGATTGTTGGGATCAAGATCAGACTCCATCATGGATTTGAGTGCTTCAGGATATTTATCCCAACTCTCAAGAAATGATTGAGCTTGTTTGACCGCAGCAGGGAGATATTCGGTATCATTTTCTACAATCTGAGTTAAAGCTTGTACTTTGGCTTCAACCTCTTCCTTGCTATATGGTGCATATTTAGATTGCTCCTGCTGTGTAGCAGTATTAGATGAGCTGCGTTCAGCTTGATCTGTAGCACTTTGTTGAGCTTGCTGATTGTTTTGACTACATGCGATCAGTAAAGTTGAAAGTGCTACAATGGAAAGTATTTTTTTCATGAATGCACTCCTTTATAACTTAGGTCTAATAACAACGAACCAAATGAATAATAGAATCAAAATACCACCGATGATTTTCCCTACTGTTGGAAACATTACCGCAGGCCAAACTAAGCCTTGTCCTAAATTGTAGGTAAATGGCTTATAGTTATACTGTCCCCAAAAGTGTTGATAGACGGCAAAGAAAAAACCAATCACTAAGTAGCCACTGATCACCCATGATTTAATATTTGAACTCATTTACTTTCCCCCAGCGGCAAATTTTGCCAATGCTATAAAAATTCCCATTAGGATCATGAAGCCAATAAATGGCAATCCTAAAAAGCAAATCACTGCAATAATGCAGATAATGCCTGCAAGTGTTCTCATGGCTATTCCTTCATGCACTGATAGGAAGAATTGACCATATCCATTTGGAAAGATTCAGATTGCTGTAAGGTGTATAGATTGTTTTTGAGTCCATCCTCTCCATATTTACTTTCGAGTTTGTCATAAATACATGAGCAGGTACTGCCATCAATCCCGCCTGTTTTACAACCACTGATAAATTGACGTTCAGTTTTACTAGCACAGCCTGATGCTAGAAGTGCAACTGAGACAACAATGAGTGAAGTTTGAATTTTCATCATTTCCCCTAATTTTTTATTGTGTTATTGGTGTGTTATAAATCTTGCTGAATGAACTGACGTGCAGAGGCGACAAAGCCTTCTAAGGCTAGAGAGCGTTTAGATCAGTAAAATAAGCAAACACTTATGAAAGCTGCTAATGCAACAGAGGAATAGAAAATCGTTTTAGGGGAAATAATATAGATAGAAAGTGCTGAGTCATGGCGACTACTCCTTTTGTATGAAAGAGAGTCTTACCAAATTACTGTCAAATAATGGTGGCAAGACTGGGCGGGTTGACAGACTGATACAAAAGGAAATCAGCGCACGCAAGCGTGCCCCTCCCAGTCTCACCGTAAAGGCGTGACTTAAGAGAACGCACAAAACCATCACAGCGTTGTTGTGCGCCTTTTGTAAACGGTCTGTCAAAACCGACTGACGATGTAGGTCAGCAGTCGAATGATAAATTTAAGGGTGGGTTTAGTCAATCAAACAAGGTTGAAAAAGTAAGTATTTAGAATATTGACGGTTATTATTATGTAGGAAATAGCAACTAAGAAAAATCCAGTAGTCAAACTAAATACATTAATAATCATATGATCAGAAAATAATGATGGAACCAAACTCAAATAATACTAAATGAAATTTTTAGCTTGAATAAGAATAGGTTATTTTATAAGCTGAAGTTGGAAGAAATTGATCATAAGGATAATTTAGAATATGGCACCTTATAAAATTGCGATTGATGCCTTTATAAGATCTATAGATATTAATAAAAAAAGACCAATTTGCTTATTGTTAGGTGCTGGAGCATCAATATCATCAGGAATGCCATCCGCAGAACGTTGTATTTGGGAGTGGAAACGTGAAATATTTATAACTAAAAATCCACTTTTAAGAGAAACAGTTGGTGAATTATCTTTGCAAGGAACAAAAGATCGAATCCAAAAATGGCTAGATCAGAGAGGGGAATATCCCACTTTGAATAGTCCAGAGGAATACTCTTTTTATGCAAAAGAATGCTATATCACAGAGCAGGATAGAAGAAGTTTCTTTCAGCAATATGTTGAGATGGCTAAACCACATATCGGCTATAAACTATTACCACTGCTTGCTCAAACAAAAATAATAAAAACTGTGTGGACTACAAACTTTGATGGTTTGGTTGCTCGGGCTTGCCATTCGAATGATGTTGTGTGTATTGAAGTTGGGCTGGATAGTACTCAACGTATTACCAGGCAACATGGTGAGGGTGAGTTAAGAGTAGTTTCACTGCATGGAGATTATCGTTACGATGAGCTTAAAAATACAGATGAACAATTAAGATATCAGGAAGAAAACTTAAAAAATAATATTGAACATGAGTTACAGGACTATGATCTTGTAGTTATTGGTTATAGCGGTCGAGATAAATCTTTAATGACAGTTTTAGAAAAAATATTTTCTAAAACTGTTAAATCGAGATTATTTTGGTGTGGGTATGGTGAAACAATAAGCCAGCCAGTGATGGAGCTATTGGAACTAGCAAGAAAAAACAATAGGGATGCTTTTTATGTCTCAACAGAGGGATTTGATGACACCGTAGAGCAAATTTCTAGAAAATTATTGAATGACAACATGTTGAGTAAAGCATTGTCAATGCTACAGGAAATTCCTTGTATTGCTAAGAAGCCAGCTAAATTTACAGCTCCAGAAAATGATATTTCTTCACTTATTAAAAGTAATGCTTACCCTTTCGTTAAACTTCCTAGCCAGTTTCTTAAAGTTACATTGAAATATCCTGAGGGGAACTTAAATTATATTGATTGGCTTAATAGTAAAGTGGACTTTAAAGAAGTAGTACTTTCAAAAATAGGAAAAGAAATCATAGCTTTCGCTGATGTTGATAAACTCAGGAAATATTTAGGAGAGTTCTATCTAAGTACGCCAACGGTAGTAAATTTTTCAAAAACTGATGTATTGAACGATACAAGGGTTCAGTCTCTCATTAGACGTGGGTTAATCCAAAGTATTGTCAAAAATTTAGAGTTCAGTTCAGATCAAAATAAACGGATATGGAATCCAGATGTAAGTTCTATCGAATTTCACAATGGGAAAAAATATAAGATAATAGATGCTTTGATTCTAAATTTAAATTTTATTAAAGATGATATTTATTTAACATTTAAACCTGATTTACTTGTATTAAATTTAGATGAATCTTTGCCTGATCATGATGTTGTAAAAACTATAAAGAATAAAAAATTCGGTTATCAGCATAATAAAGAATATAGTCAGATATTAGAAAAGTGGGCAGATATCATTACAAAAAAAGACCTTGCAGTTAGTGGTGGTGGTATATTTAATTTAGGTAAAAAGCCACTTTATGCTGGTTTAGTTAATTATGCTACACGAAAGCTTCCTACTGACTTCAATAAGCATGCAACTCAAAAAGGCTTGATCATTCAGGATGCAAAATTAATTTTTGGTTCAAATTCTATATCTAATGAAATATCTCATATTAATCCTTTAAAAGGATTGGTTGAAAATCGCCCTTGGGATTATAAAAATACTAGTTCTGGTTTATGCCCTGAAATTTGTATCAATGTAATAAGTACACGTCAGGATGCAGGGATTGTAAATAATCTTTTACGGGGAATTCATGAAAAGTCATTACCAGAAAAATCAGAACAAGATTATTTACATCCATTTCATGGATTTACAAATGCATTTGGAGTACCGATAACCTTTCCTAAAATAGGTGAAAATACATGGCGATTTGTAGATGAAGCTCTTTCAGCACAAAAAGCTATTGATAATGCAAAAAATTTAGCAAATAGAATTTGTTATGAACTCGATGCTTTGGAAAAATTAGAATTACGTACGGGTACAGTTGTAATTATTTATATTCCTAAAAGATGGGAATTATTAACTTCAATAAAATCAGAACATGAATACTTTGATTTACATGATTATATTAAAGCATATGCTGCTCAGCAGGGAATAAGTACCCAATTTGTAAGAGAGAAAACGGTTAATAGTTCCCAAAGTTGTAGAGTGAAGTGGTGGTTATCATTAGCATTTTATGTCAAAGCTATGCGGACACCTTGGCGATTGGAATCTATAGATAATCAGACAGCTTTTGTGGGGATAGGCTACAGTATCAATAGGATCACGTATCCTGAAAACTCTAAAAGGATTGTTCTAGGTTGTAGTCATATTTATAGTGCTAGGGGGGAAGGCATGCAATTTCAACTTGGTCGGATAGAGAACCCTATAATTCACCATCATAATCCTTATATGTCTGAAGAGGATGCAAGGAGAACAGGTGAGAAAATTAGACAAATGTTTTTCGATGCAAAAATGCAATTACCACGACGTGTTGTGATACATAAGAGGACAGCATTCACAGCAGAAGAACAGAGGGGGTTTATACAAGGGTTAGAAGGCGTGGAAGATATAGAGTTGATCGAAATTAACTTTGAGGATTCTTTTCGATATTTGTCATCTAAATTGGTTAATAATAAATTAGAAATAGATGGTTTCCCTATTGCTAGAGGTACGGTAATTGTCCAAAGTTCTAATACAGCATTATTATGGGTGCATGGAGCTACGCCAAGTGCTCAAAATCCAAGTTTTAAATATTTCCAAGGAAAAAGAAGAATCCCAGTTCCATTAGTTATTAAACGCTATGTTGGGCAATCAGATATTAGCCAGTTAGCGAATGAAATTTTAGGTTTATCTAAAATGAATTGGAATACCTTTGATTATTACTCTAGATTACCTGTCACTTTGGAATCGGCAAATGACATTGCTAGAATAGGAGTTTATTTTAATAACTTTAGCCCTATGTCGTATGACTATCGGCTTTTAATTTAGTAATCAGTTATAGGAAACATGATTTAAACATGTCTCAAGATAGAGAGAATTTAGCTAAAGAGAAATTAATAGGAATGTTAAGTGATCTCTTTTACATTCAAGAAGAGGTTGAAGGCAGATGGGTTATTGATGATTCTCCTTTAAGATTGGATTTGCTACTCCGCCCAAATCAAAAAGCAAAGGCGATGGGATTTGATGTAGAAGCTATAGGTATTGAGATTAAAGATCCTCAAAGTAAGGAAAGTGTGAAAAAATTATTAAACTGTGTAATGCAAGCATATACATATAGTTTTTGTGAATTTGATGGGGTGCGTCCAGCTTTTATTCTGATTTATCCTGATATAGAGAAATTTTTTGACTACGATTGGCGTAATAAATATAACAGTGCATCTACGGAAGAGCCAACAAAACGTGAGAAAAAATTATTAAGAAGATTGATGCAACGAGCTAATGTAGGTGAACTTATCATAGAGCAAAGAGAACAAAGAAAATATTTTTTTAAATTTAATGGAGGTCCTTTCTTTTGTTCTGTTAAGGGGCGATCAAAAATAAAAGGAATAGGATTAAATCGTTTTGTTGGTTCGCAGAAGAATCATTCCAAATAATTTCAAACACATAACATCCTAATGAGAATCATGAAGCTCTTTTGAGATCACATGAAAATATGAAAACAAAGCCTGCCATCGAGCAGGCTTTTTTATGCCCAAAATTTAGGAGTCGAGCTATGAGCTTGAGCTGTCCTTTTTGTCATTCAACTGATGTGATGTTAGTTGAAGCAATTACACAACAATCAAATACAGCCTTCACCAATTTGGTCACACCGACCACATTAGGTGCATTGGGAACCACGGTCGCAAAGTCTTTCAATCTGCCACCGATTGTCGGTGGAATTGCTGGAACAGTATTGGGTAGTGTGTTGAATTCATTTACGAAACCAAGCACACCATCACAGCAGAATTTGTGCTTCTGCCACAACTGCTACCAAAAGTTTCCAACCCATTTATTGCACTAAAGATTGTTTGTATCAACACATATTCAAATTTCAGTTTCATTTAAAAGGAATAACACTATGGCACATCAACTTGAACAAATGGCTTATGTCGGAGAAACCCCTTGGCACGGTCTAGGTAACCAACTGAGTCAAAACCAACCGATTGAAGTCTGGGCACAGCAAGCAGGCATGGACTGGCGCATTGAATCCTCTAATGTCAGTTATATGGCACACAATGAACGAGGGCAAAGCATCATCATGCCCTATGAAGAACAACGTGTTTTATATCGTTCCGATACTCATGCACCTTTATCAGTCGTCAGCCAACGCTTTCAGGAAGTTCAACCGAGAGAAATTTTAGAATTCTATCGTGACCTGACTGAGCAATCAGGTTTTGAGCTTGAAACTGCAGGGGTACTTAAAGGTGGTAAGAAGTTCTGGGCACTGGCACGGACAGGGCAAACATCCATATTAAAGGGTAAAGATGTCAGTAATGGCTATATTCTGCTAGCTACCGCTTGTGATGGTACATTGGCAACCACGGCACAGTTCACTTCTATCCGTGTGGTGTGTAACAACACTTTAGCGATTGCACTGAAAGGTCAGAACAGCAGTGCAGGCGTGGTCAAAGTTCCACACAGTACCAAATTTGATGCAGACAAGGTGAAACAGCAATTGGGTATTTCTGTACGTGCATGGGATGAACATATGTATGAAATGAAGCAACTGACACAACGTAAAGTGAGTCAGATGGAAGCATCCGCTTAC
Source organism: Acinetobacter ursingii DSM 16037 = CIP 107286 (assembly GCF_000368825.1). Classification (GTDB taxonomy): domain Bacteria; phylum Pseudomonadota; class Gammaproteobacteria; order Pseudomonadales; family Moraxellaceae; genus Acinetobacter; species Acinetobacter ursingii. The sequence continues at coordinate 197,125 of NZ_KB849719.1, forward strand.
TTTGATGCCGTGTTCAATAACAGCACAATGAACAACGTGGTGGATCAGGAGGACAACATCATCCAGTTCTACCGTGATGTAGCCTTACAAGCCCAAGCCAATGGCAAGGACAAAGCTGAACCAAATGCCAAATCGATGAGTCGAGCAATGGAGATGTTTAATGGTCAAGGACGAGGTGCGGAGCTAAGTTCTGCCAAAGGGACTGCCTATGGACTACTGTGTTCCATCACAGAATTTATAGACCACGAACGTCGTGCCATGAGTACCGATCACCGACTCGATTCAGCTTGGTTTGGTGCTGGCGCATCAATCAAGCAACGAGGATTAGAACAAGCTCTCAACATGCTTGCATAGTGCGAAATATATATTTTTCACTCATGGAAAGTTAGACCTAAGAGCGCATTTTAAAATGAAATATTAACTTTTAAAAATAATTAAACCATGGCTTCGGCTGTGGTTTTTTTATGCCCAAAATTTGTCATTCCGATCAAAGCGATCTCTTAACACTCCATTTAAAGCTCTATAAACCCCTCAATTAAGAATAAGGAATTCAGAGGTGGATCAGGAAATTTGAACAACACTTATAAGTTATATTTTGCTCCCCAAATGATGTTATAAACATCAATATATGGAGTATTTTATGGCA
>NZ_KB849719.1:198880-201667 GCF_000368825.1 Acinetobacter ursingii DSM 16037 = CIP 107286
TCAAAGCCTACAGCAATGTTTTGGATGCGAAGAAGCAATTAAACGCATATTTTGAATTTTATAATTTGAAACGACCTCATTCGAGTCTGGACAAAATGACTCCAGATGAGTTTTACTATGACCAGCTACCACAACAAAATAAGGTAGCTTAACTAGAGCAGAGTATCACTTATAAATAAGCTTTTAGTTGTTCAAACATGTGGGACCACCTCTTTCAACATGAATACAGCAATATTAAACCCATCTGTTCAACAAGCAAGCACACCTTTTATTGCACCAAAATTATTTACTGCTAAACGCCTAGTGAATACTAAAAATATGACTCAAGCAGAATGGTTGGAAGTTCGTCGTCAAGGTATCGGGAGTAGTGATTGTGCTGCTGCATGTGGACTGAATCCCTATATGTCGATGCTTGAGCTTTGGATGATCAAGACAGGTCGAGTCAAACAATCGATTGAAGATGAAAGCTCAGGACATGCACCGTTATATTGGGGCAAACAACTTGAACCTTTGGTTGCTGAATATTACAGCATGCACACCAATAACAAAGTTCGTCGTATCAATGCAGTCCTACAGCATCCTGAAGCAGATAAGCATTTTATGCTAGCTAACTTGGATTACTCTGTGGTGGGGAGTGATGAAGTACAGATTTTAGAATGTAAAACCGCAGGAGAATATGGCGCGAAGCTATGGCGAGATGGAGTGCCTTTATACGTGTTGTGTCAGGTGCAACATCAACTGGCAGTAACAGGCAAAAAGGCAGCGCATATTTGTGTACTGATCTGTGGGCATGAAACTCGAATCTATAAAGTGACACGTTCGGAATCTGTGATTGAACATATTGTCAATGCTGAACGTTACTTTTGGGAATGTGTGGAAAATGATACACCACCTTCAGTCGATGCCAGTGAATCAGCAGCCAAAGCTATTCAGCAACTCTATCCCCAGCATATTCCATTAACGGTAGAAGACTTGAGTCAAAATGAACAAGCCAATCACTTATTCATTCAACTGCTTCAAGAGAAACATCACATCGAAGCCCATCAAAATAACTTTGATGAAACCAAGCATCAAATCCAAATGTTAATGAAAGATGCGGAACGAGCAACTTTTCAAACAGGTTCAGTGACGTGGAAACGCTCTAAAGATTCTTTTGGTTTAGATAGTAAAGCGTTACTGAAACTTCATCCTGAGCTGATCAATCAATTTCCACAAAACAAAGTGGGTACACGGCGTTTTCAAATTTATAGCGATGATGACTGACCCTATCAAAACCATGCATCTATATCGCTAACTATATATGCATGAAATATCCATTCTTCCCAAAAGTGCAAAAAACCGCCCCGATTCACCAACACCCGAAGGTGTGGTGAATCCAAATGGCAGTCTTTGCGAAGTCATAGCTTTTCATATTTCTGTTTACTTACATAACAAAGGGTAAGCAGTAAAATTTTATTTATAGGACAAATAACATGATCAAAGGTTTAGCGATTACACCGCCAATACTGGGTAGAATCAGTATAGGTAAAGTGGTCGAAAAGAACGGTAAACGTCTGCCTGAAAAGGACGATCAATTTACAATTACCAGTCAAATCCAAAATAAGGATGGATGGGTAAAGCATCCGCTTGATGAACAGCTTAGAAGCAAAGCACCAAATCAAAAACTTCGTACAATTCCAGTAAGAATGATCTTTAACGATCCTGAACTTAATCTACGTGCTGAATATAGCCTATTTGATCGTCAGACAGGTCGTCCCATTTGTATTGGCAATGGACAAACCTGTCAGCGTCTCACCGATCAAGGGGTTGAACAACATCCATGCCCAGCTCCTGATTTATGCCCTTTAGCACAAGGAAGTAACTGTAAACCTTTCGGCAGACTACATGTCAATTTAGATGAATCGGATGAACTCGGTACATTCATTTTCAGAACCACTGGTTTTAACAGCATTCGGACTTTAGCAGCACGACTGAGTTATTACCATGCTGCTTCGAATGGCTTACTTTCGTGTCTACCACTGCAATTGACTTTGAGAGGAAAATCGACAACTCAAAGTTATCGTATCCCTGTGTATTACGTGGATTTGACCCTACGTGATGACGTTAATCTTCAACAAGCGATTCAGATGGCGCAAGAGATTGATCAGCAAAGTAAGCAGAGTGGCTTTAATCAACTAGCATTAGATCAAATGGCACGGCAATGTTTTGCTAATGCAAAGTTTGAGGTGAATTCGGAAGAAGGGTTGGATTTAGTGGAGGAGTTTTATACGGAGGAAAATTCAGATATTGAACAAATATTACCTGAAAATGTACAAGGTGTACAGGTACAGTCTGAGACTAGAACTAGAGCCAAAACCAAGCTTAAGCCGAATCAAGGTGACGGATTTGTGCAGGATATACAGCAGGGATTGCAGGGGAGTGTGAGAGCAGTAAATTAGATTTAATAAATCACTAAAAGTACAAGATGACTTCACTCATATTGTACTTTTATATTGTCCAGTGATGAATAAATAGTGAACGGTAGTAGTTATTCAGATTATATTTTTCTAAATATTTTTCAGGAATTGAAATGTTATAATTTTCGGGAGCATTACCGCCAGTTATTATATTTATCTGCGACATATATAGTCGTATCTATACAGAGTTGTCTAGCTTTATGTCTAGATAGGTAGTTAAAATATAAAATAGTATATAGGACTTACGCACTATTATTTATAGATTCTCTGTGGTAGCAGATGATTTTTATCGAGAATAAAGTCATCAATGAAGTTTTTGATAACTGGTCTA
>NZ_KB849719.1:201802-328735 GCF_000368825.1 Acinetobacter ursingii DSM 16037 = CIP 107286
TCATTCTTGGTTTTACTTTCAGATTTGTCATAAATTCGGAAATTAATTGGAATATTTTGGCCATTCTGATCTGTCGCATACAAGGTAATGAGATTAATACCCTTGACGGATCGGTGGTGTTTGCCTGACCAAAAATAGCTAACCAAGTCCATATGTTGACTATAGGGTTTATCTAAAACAGTATCATCAATACTGACTATAAGTTTATTATTATCAATATGTTGAATTGCTTCTTGATATAGGTCGTGAGGTGTGTAGTCTTCACGTTCTAGAAAGCGATTTACACTATCATGCGAGATGTTATAAGTCTCGGCAAGTTGTGTGCAGCTAATAGAGTTCGGTTCTGTCATGAGAAAGCCCATATAAATGGGTAATGTACAAGTTGCTGTAGAAGCATGTTTAATTCGTCTGATCACAGATACTTTATAAAGTATTTTAATACTTTTTTGAATCCGTCAATGCGTAAGTCCTAGTATATATCTTTATTTTTTTGTGTAGTACATGACTTTTCATTCGTCTTAGATGTGCTAACGTAATAAACTATTGAACATTAAGTATAAAACCTTAGCGGTTGACCATTGATTGAGGATAAAGAATGAACTCATTGGAACAAAATTTTCTAAATAACTTAGATGATAAGCTTTGGAAAGCCGCTGATAAATTACGTAGTAGCTTAGATGCTGCCAACTACAAACATATTGTCCTTGGGTTAATTTTCTTAAAATATGTATCAGATGCCTTTGATGAACGTCAGGCAGAACTTAAAGAGTTATTTGCACAAGCGGATGATCACAACATCTATTACATGCCTCGTGATCAATACGACACAGAAGAGGAATACCAACAAGCAATCGCTGATGAGTTGGAAATAATTGATTACTATAAAGAAAAAAATGTGTTTTGGGTGCCTAAAGCTGCACGTTGGTCAACATTACAAAATACAGCCGCTTTAGCGATTGGTTCGATTATTTGGCAAGATGAACATGGGGAAGATGTCAAACTACGTTCTATCTCGTGGTTAGTCGATAATGCTTTTGATGAAATTGAGAAAGCTAATCCTAAATTAAAAGGTATTCTGAATCGTATTGGGCAATACCAGCTTGATAATGACAAGCTATTGGATTTGATCAATACTTTTTCTGACACTAGTTTTACCAAGCCTGAATATAATGGTGAAAAACTCAGTCTGCACAGCAAAGACATTCTCGGGCATGTCTACGAATACTTTTTAGGGCAGTTTGCTTTAGCTGAAGGAAAACAAGGTGGGCAATATTACACACCTAAAAGTATTGTGACCTTGATTGTAGAAATGTTGCAACCTTATAAAGGTCGTGTTTACGACCCTGCGATGGGTTCAGGTGGTTTCTTTGTTTCCAGTGAGAAGTTCATTGAACAACATGCACAGGAAAAGCATTACAAAGCATCTGAACAGAAAAAGCATATTTCGATTTACGGACAAGAAAGTAATCCAACCACTTGGAAACTGGCTGCCATGAACATGGCAATTCGAGGCATTGATTTTAACTTTGGTAAAAAAAATGCTGACACATTTTTAGATGATCAGCATCCAGACTTACGTGCTGATTTTGTCATGGCAAATCCACCGTTCAATATTAAGGATTGGTGGCACGCTTCACTGGAAAGTGATGTACGTTGGAAATATGGTACACCTCCTCAAGGCAATGCTAACTTTGCTTGGATGCAACACATGCTCCATCACCTATCACCTACAGGTAGTATGGCCTTGTTGCTTGCCAATGGCTCGATGAGCTCCAATACCAATAATGAAGGCGAGATTCGTAAAAACTTGATCGAAGCTGATCTGGTGGAGTGTATTGTCGCATTGCCTGGACAACTGTTTACCAATACGCAGATCCCTGCCTGTATTTGGCTCTTGACCAAAGATAAAAAGAACGGCTTATCTTTGGATAAAAAGAAAGCAAATCGTGAAGGCAAAACCTTATTCATCGATGCTCGTAGTTTAGGTTATATGAAAGATCGTGTACTGCGTGACTTTACTGATTCTGATATAGCTAAAATTACCAATGCCTTACATGCTTGGCAGCAAGGTGGAAATTTTGAAGGTGACGTCTATCAAGATGAAAAAGGCTTTTGCTTCTCGGCTGAATTGAAAGATATTCAAAAGCATGACTATGTATTGACCCCAGGGCGTTATGTGGGTGTAGTCGAGCAGGAAGATGATGGTGAATCTTTTGCTGAGAAGATGGCACGCTTAACAGGACAATTGAAACAGCAATTTGTTGAAAGTGCTGTACTAGAAAGTGAAATCAAAAAGAATTTAAAAGGCTTAGGTTATGAGCTTTGAGCAACCCTCTCTACTGTGCAATGCCGAAAAATGGGTAAGGTCTGAATTTTTAGAAACCAATTATTTCTTTGATGTGAAGTTATATCATCCTGTGATTGAGTCGATAGGTGGTGCAATCGAAGCAAATCAGCTCACTGAACGTCAACAGGAAATTTTAGTCTTAATTCAGCGTAATCCGAAAGTTTCTTATCGTTCTTTGGCAGAACAACTTGGTATTAATCAATTTGCCTTACAAAAGCATCTGAATCATTTAAACGATGCTGGCTGGCTTGAGCGTATAGGTGGAACTCGTGGACATTGGGCGATTAAGAAAAAGTTTGGGGGTGAAGTGTGAGTGATGGATGGTTCAAAACAACGGTTGGTGAATATTCTCCCTTTGTTTATGGGAAAGCTATTAAAAAAGACAATCAGAGAACTATGGGTATTCCAGTTTATGGTTCTAATGGCATATATACATATTCTGACTCAGCACTAGTAAAGCAACATGCTGTAATCATAGGCAGGAAAGGTAGTGTAGGGAAAGTTCATTTAAGTGCTGAAAAGTGCTGGATTAGTGATACAGCTTTTTATGTCATTAAGGATTCTTTGGACGAGTCGTATTTTGTATATTATTTATTGTCCTCGTTAGGGCTTGAGAACATGAATACAGATGCAGCTGTGCCTGGATTAAATAGAGATAATGCGCATCGTTTAGAAATTCAAATCCCAAATAGTATTGAGAAAAGAATTAAATTAGTTGAGCCATTAATTAAGCTAGACAAAAAAATCCATCTAAATAACCAAATCAACCAAACATTAGAATCCATTGCCCAAGCTATTTTTAAAAGTTGGTTTATCGACTTTGACCCTGTACATGCCAAAATTGTAGCAAAGCAAGAGGGTAAAGACCCTGAACTTGCTGCGATGTGTGCGATGAGTGGTAAAAGTGAAGCTGAGCTTGAGCAAATGGCAAAGGAAGATTTTGCAGAGTTAAAAGTTACTGCCGCATTGTTCCCAGATGAATTGGTGGAGAGTGAGTTAGGGGATGTGCCGAAGGGGTGGGAAATACTAGATATTGATAAAACAACTTCATTAATCATTGACCATCGAGGTAAGACACCTAAAAAATTAGATGGAGATTGGTCAGACTCTGGTATAACAGTTTTATCTGCTAAACATGTTAAAGATGGTTGTATTGTTAATCGTGAGCAACTTAGGTTTGTTGATACAGAACTTTATAATAAATGGATGAAAGAAGAGTTAGAGGAGGGTGATATTCTTTTAACATCAGAAGGACCAATGGGGGAAATGTATTATTTGGCTTCTGATGAAAAATATTGTTTGAGTCAAAGATTGTATGCGCTAAGGGCTAATACTGATTTAGTATCTTCAGCATTTTTGTATTTTTGGTTGTTAAGTCCTTTAGCAAAATCAGATATGAATGGACGAGCTACAGGTACGACAGTTGTTGGTATCAGACAATCTGAGCTTAGAAAGGTGAGAGTCTTAACTCCACCGCAGTCTATTTGTCAGTTGTTCGAGGATACAGTAAAAGCAAATTTAAAAAGTATTACAGTAAATAATAGAGGGTCTCTAGATTTAGCTCAGATTCGAGATACCTTATTAGTGAAACTATTATCAGGTGAGGTAGATGTTTCGGATTTGCATGGTGAGGGAGTATAGCTATGTCACTACGTCAAATTACTATACATGGCTATAAATCAATTGAACATTTAGATAGGTTTGAGTTAAACAATTTAAATGTATTGATTGGTGCAAATGGCGCAGGTAAGAGTAATTTTATCAGTATTTTTAAACTGCTCAATGAAATGTATGAGCAACGTCTGCAAAGTTTTGTACAAAAACAAGGCGGACCAGATAGTCTATTGCATTTTGGCAGAGATATAACCGATAAAATTCATGCAGAATTTTATTTTTATATGAATGGCTATAAATTTGATTTAGTACCTACATTAGATAATAGGTTGATTTTTAATCGCGAATCTACGTGGTTTGAAGGTGTATATTACGGTGCAAGTACTCACACGATTGGTTCAGATCATGAAGAGTCAAAATTAAAAGAAACTAAAGATTCATTTGCTGAATATGTCAGACCAGCTATACAAGGATGGCGAATTTATCATTTCCATGATACCAGTGATACAGCTAAAGTTAAGCGATCACATGCAATAAATGATAATTTAAGGTTAAAACCTGATGCAGAAAATTTAGCAGCATATTTAAGAATGCTTTCAATAAAATATCCTGATGAATATCGAAGAATTGTAGAAACAATACAAATTGTTTTGCCATTCTTTAAGGACTTTGTGCAGCGTGAAGATGACGAGATATTTATTGAACTAGAATGGTTTCAGGTTGATCGTCCAGATACGCCTTTAAGAGCACATCTATTATCTGATGGCAGTTTGCGCTTTATTTGTTTAATGACGTTATTGTTGCAACCTAAAGAGTTGTTGCCAGATACCATTATCATCGATGAGCCAGAACTAGGTTTGCATCCGTATGCGATCAGTGTACTTGCTGATATTTTTAAACAAGTGGCAGAAGATAAACAATTAATTATATCAACTCAATCTGTTGAACTCATTAATGAAATGGAAGCAGAAAATATTATTGTTGTGGATCAAGAACAAGGAAAATCAACGTTTAAGCGTTTTGGGCAAGAGGAGTTATCGGAGTGGTTGGATGATTATAGCTTGGGCGAGCTATGGAAGCGTAATGTTTTAGGTGGGAGACCCTGATATGCAAGAGATAATTGTAATTGCTGAGGGGCAAACGGAGGAAGCATTTATTAAACGAGTGGTTGCTCCAGTATTCCATTCGCAACAAATTTTTTTAAAGCCAGTGTTGATGAAGACTTCTTCTACAGCTAAAGGTGGCGCGGTTACTTTTGACCGCTTAAAACTAAACGTTAGAAATGAAATTAGACGAAATCAAAATATAAAACTGACAACATTTTTAGACTTATATGGATTGGATACGAGTTTTCCTGATTTTAATCAAGCACAGTCAATACAAGATGTTTATTTACGTGTAGAACATTTAGAACAGGCCCTACATAGAGAGCTTATTGCATTTGTTGAGTGTAGACCTGAAAGAATTATTACTCATATACAACCTTATGAATTTGAAGGATTACTATTTTCAGATGTTGAACAACTTTGTTCAATTGAACCTACTTGGCAAAGATCTCACGTAACGTTGCAAAGAATGAGAGATGAAGTGGATTCACCAGAACATATTAATAATGGTTATGAGACTAAGCCATCAAAAAGATTAGAAGATAATCTACATCCTAAGTATAAAAAAACGACTCATGGACCACGGATTGCTCAACATATTGGTGTGGAACGAATGGAGCAAGAGTGCGCCCATTTTAAATCTTGGATGGATAAAATCAGGGCATTAGGATAAACCATGAATGAAACACAACTCGAAAACCTATGCCTAGAATGGTTCTCTGAAAATGGCTGGGAAGTCGTTCATGGTATTGATATAGCGCCTGACAGTAGCAATGCTTTGCGTAAAGACTATAAACAAGTTCTGATTGAAGCAGATTTACAGACTGCTTTTGAACGCTTAAACCCACATTTGCCAACGAGCTGTTTTGAGCAGGTTTTACAGAAACTCAGTAAACCTGAAAGTCTGGACTTAATCACCAATAACCGTGCTTTTCACCACATGTTATTGGAAGGTGTGCCCGTCAACTATAAAAAAGAAGATGACTGGGTGAATGATCATGCTTTTTTGGTCGATTTTAATCATGTACAGCAAAACCGTTTTGTCGCAATCAATCAATTTACCATCCAAGGTACAAAGCAACCAAGACGACCTGATATTATCTGTTTTATTAATGGTATTCCGTTTGCAGTATTAGAGTTAAAAAGCCCCACCGTTGAAAATGCAGACATTTGGGATGCGTTTAATCAACTACAAACCTACAAAGAAGAAATCTCTGATTTATTTGTTTTTAACGAAGCTTTGGTGGTGAGTGATGGTATTACAGCTCGGGTAGGTTCATTAACAGCAAGTCAAGAACGTTTCTTACCGTGGCGTACCATTAAAAATGAAGATGATAAGCCTCAGCTAGAGTGGGAACTCGAAACGGTTATTCGAGGTTTCTTTGATCGTAAGTTATTCCTCGATTACATCCGTTTCTTTGTGTTATTTGAAACAGATGGTGAAAAGACCATTAAGAAAATTGCAGGCTATCATCAGTTCCATGCGGTGCGTGAAGCTGTTCAGGCTACTATTGCTGCATCGAATCCTACAGGAAATAAAAAAGCAGGTGTGGTTTGGCATACCCAAGGGTCGGGTAAAAGCATTTCGATGTGTTGCTATGCAGGTAAACTTTTACAACAACCTGCCATGCAGAATCCTACATTATTGATTGTGACTGACCGTAATGATCTGGATGGACAACTATTTGAAACCTTTGGGCAAGCACAAGAATTATTAAAGCAAACACCAGTACAAGCCAATAATCGTGATGAGCTGAGACAACTCCTTTCTGAACGTGAATCAGGCGGAATTATTTTTACCACGGTACAAAAGTTTGCTTTGCTTGATGGAGAAGCTGAGCATCCATTACTGAATGGTCGGCACAATATTGTGGTCATGTCCGATGAAGCACACCGTAGCCAATATGGACTCAAAGCCAAACTGTCTAATGATGGAACGTATAAATTTGGCTATGCCAAGCACATGCGTGATGCCTTAAAAAATGCGGCATTTATTGGTTTTACAGGTACGCCAATTTCCAGTGAAGATAAAGATACCCGAGCTGTCTTTGGTGATTATGTTTCAATTTACGATATCCAAGATGCGGTAGAGGATGGCGCAACCGTACCGATCTATTATGAATCTCGCTTGGCAAAATTGGATATTAATAAGGCTGAAATCGAGGAACTCTCTGATCAAGTCGATGAAGTGGTAGAAGATGAGGAAGATGTCGGTAGTCGTGAAAAGACCAAAGGTGAATGGAGTCGATTAGAGAAGTTAGTAGGTGCAACACCACGCCTGAAACAGATTGCTGCGGATTTGGTGACGCACTTTGAAGCCCGTACTGAAGCCACAGCAGGCAAAGGTATGATTGTGACCATGAGCCGTGAAATCTGCGTGCATTTATATAATGAAATTATCGCTTTGCGCCCAGATTGGCATGATTCTGATCCTGAAAAAGGCAAAATCAAAATTGTGATGACAGGTTCAGCATCGGATAAGCCGTTATTGCAACCGCATATCTACAATAAGCAAACTAAAAAACGCTTTGAGAAACGTTTTAAAGATGTGAATGACCCTTTGCAGTTGGTGATTGTGCGGGATATGTGGCTGACAGGTTTTGATGCACCGTGTACCCATACCATGTATATCGACAAACCAATGAAGGGGCATAATCTCATGCAGGCGATTGCTCGTGTGAACCGTGTCTTTAAAGACAAGCAAGGTGGGTTGGTTGTTGACTATATTGGGATTGCCAATGAGTTAAAGCAGGCATTAAAAACCTATACCGATGCCAAAGGGAAAGGTGAGCCGACTTTACGTGCGGAAGAAGCCTATGCCGTGCTTGCTGAGAAAATGGATGCCATCCGTGGGATGTTTGCCAAGACCAATGACCAAGCTGGGTTGGATTTAAGCAGTTATGAAAAACAAGCACACCGACTGATTATTCCAGCAGCCAACTATGTGTTGAGTCTAAAAGATGGCAAAAAACGCTTTTTAGATTTAGTACTTACAGTCAATAAAGCCTTTTCATTGTGCGGTACCTTGGATGAAGCCAAGACATTGCATAAGGAAATTGCATTTTATTCAGCCATTAAAGCAGTGATTAGTAAGCATACCTCTGTGGATCGTAAATTATCGCAAGCAGAAAAGGACAGTACGCTTAAACAAATTTTAGATAATGCTGTTGTTGCTGATGGCGTAGCAGATGTATTTGCACTTTGTGGTTTAGATAAACCGAATATTGGCTTACTGTCGGATGAGTTTTTAGAGGATGTAAGGCAGATGCCATATCGTAACTTGGCGGTTGAATTACTGGAAAAATTACTCAACGACGGTATTAAAGCCAAAACACGCAATAATCTAGTTCAAGAAAAACGCTTCTCGGATCGTTTACAAGAAACCTTGCGTAAGTATAACAACCGTGCCATTGAAACCTCGCAAGTCATTGAAGAACTGATTCAGATGGCAAAAGAGTTTCAGGCAGAAATGGAGCGTGAAGCTGCGCTCGGTTTGAACCCCGATGAAATCGCCTTTTACGATGCCTTAGCCAATAACGAAAGTGCAGTCCGTGAGTTAGGTGACGATACGCTTAAGCAGATCGCTCGAGAAATTACAGAGAAGTTGCGTAAATCGACCACAGTAGATTGGCAGGTGCGGGACAGTGTACGTGCTCAGCTTAAAATCTTGGTGCGTCGTACTTTACAGCGTTGGAAGTATCCACCAGATAAAGCGGCTGAAGCGATTGAGTTGGTGATGAAGCAGGCTGAAATGCTATCGAATGCATGGACGAAATAAAGTAAGTGTATTAATTCTGCTGTGTTGGTACGCTAACTTTATTTTAATATCAGAAAATCCCAATCTGGAAGTTAATTGGTTTTACATTTGATAAAAGAATATATTTAAGTATTTTGAATTTAAGATTTACTTTGATATTTCTATATTTTAAAAGAATTTATTTAAACAGTTTAAAGCATAACTATTAGGTAGGGGAATTATGACAATTGAACTTGAGATTAAAAAATGGTTATTAACACAAGCCGATTGGTTACAAGAAGCGGCGGTACGAATACTTCAGAAAGCCCAGCTTGATGATAACGACTATAAGGATTTATGCATACTAATAAAGACTCCCGAAGGCAAAGCGGTAACAACTCATCGAACTTACGATGAGTTGACTGTAAACCAAGTCAAAAATGAATTGCGTCTAAAAGCTATCAATGAAGTTGTTGGTATAGAAAACTTAGCTCCTAAAAGCCCCTTAATATTTGGAGAAGGGAATTTAAGTGTAATTTATGGACATAATGGTTCGGGTAAGTCGAGCTATACCCGTATATTAAAAAAAGTATCAGGAGTTCCACGAGCACAGAATTTAAAACCAAATGTTTTTTTGCCACCACCCGATCTTAGTCATTGTATTTTTGTAATTGATATAGATGGAAGTGAGCAAGAAATTAAGTGGGGTGCTCATGAGTCATGTTTAGATGACCTCGTTTCAATTGATATTTTTGATAGTGAAGAAGCAAATTATTATTTAACCAAAGAGAGTATTGCTACATACATGCCTCCAGCAGTTACCTTGTTTGCAGAATTGGCAAAAGTTTGCTCAAGAGTAAAGGATATACTACAAACCGAGCAGGATACTCTTTTAAGTAAATTACCAAAGCTTCCTAGTCAATTCTATTCAACAGAAATAGCTATTAAGTTGAATACATTAAATGAAAAAACGAATGATAAATTCCTAGAGAGCTTTACTTTATGGTCTGAAAATGATCAACAGCAACTCAATAATTTGAATTTAAGATTGAGTACAGATAATCCAACTGAACTTGCGAAGCAAAGAAGAAATACAGCCTTACAAGTGAAGGAAATTATTAAAACACTTGAAGAGGCACAACACTCGCTAAGCTCTTCAAATATAGATTTAATTAGACTTCTTAAACAAGATGTATTACAAAAGCGCCAAGTTGCCTTAGATGCAGCAAAGAATTTAGTTGGTGAATTAGCTGGGGTAAGTGGCGATACTTGGCGAGCAATGTGGAGCGCTGCTAGAAAATATTCTCAAGTAGTATATCCAGAACAAAAATTTCCAGTTACGGATGATGCAAAATGTTTACTTTGCCATCAAGAACTTAATTTTGAGGCAAAAGAACGACTGCAAAATTTTGAAAAATTTGTATGTAGCACTCTTGAGCAAGATGCTGAAAATGCAGAAAAAAACTATAGAACTATCCTTACTCAACTTCCTTTAGTTTTAACGGATCAGCAAATAAGAACTCAATGTGAGGCTGCGGGAATCGGTACTGACGATTGGTTAAAATGTTTGGGAGGTATCTGGTTAAAAATTAAGAATAATATTTTAGTTCTTAATGCTCACGAAGAGCAGGGAGTACTTAGCGATATTTCCGAAGCACAAAAAGTAATAGTTGTTCTTAATGAATATACAGATCGTTTAAATCGAGAAGCAAATCAATTTGATCAGGATGCTACAGAGTTCGATAGAGTTCTGGCTAATAAGCAAAAGTTAGAATTAGAAGCTAAGCTGTGGACCAGCCAGCAAGTTGAATCAATTAAGCAAGAAGTACTTAGATTAAGAAATCATAAGCAGTACGAGTTGTGGAAGTCATTAACAAATCCTAGAAATATTTCCATAAAAGCCGCATCAATTTCTGAAAGAGCTATTACTGAAGCATATATTCGGCGTTTCAATGACGAATTACGATTATTGGGAGCACATCATTTAAAGGTTGAGTTAATAAAATCGAGAACAGCAAGAGGGGAAGTTTTTCATAAAATTCAATTAAAGGGTACAACTAATGAAAACTTATTACCAGAACTAGTTTTAAGTGAAGGGGAGCGTAGAATAATTTCTTTAGCAGCTTTCTTAGCAGATGTGGTCAATAAGCCCTATTTGGCTCCATTTATATTTGATGACCCAATTTCCTCATTAGATCATGATTATGAGTGGCATGTGGCTTCCCGTTTAGCAGATTTAGCCAAACAACGACAAGTTATTATATTTACACATAGACTATCACTTTTTGGCACAATGGAAGATGTTTCTAAGAAAAATGGTGAACAATGGCATAAGGTTCATTTCTCAGCAATATGTATTGAGGGTTTTAATGGGAGTGTGGGACATCCAGCACATCAGCAAACTTGGAATTCTAATACAAAAACAGCTAATAATATTCTTCTAACTAGATTAAAAGATGCTTCTAGTTTAGGACAACAATCTGGAGTAGAAGTTTACCGACAATTAGCTCAAGCTATTTGTAGTGATTTTAGAAAATTATTAGAGAAAAGTGTTGAAGATGACTTATTGAATGCAATTGTAAGAAGACATCGTCGATCCATCACAACAGATAATAAAATACATTCTTTAGCATTGATTGAAAAAGATGATTGTCTATTTATAGAACAATTGATGACTAAGTATTCATGCTTTGAACATAGTCAGTCGACAGAAATCCCAATACGTATTCCTGAAGAAAATGAGCTACGTTCAGATATTGAGAGTCTTAAAAAATGGAGAGAAGAGCTTTCAGCTAAGCGGAAAAGTGCCAGCTAGCAGTAATTGCTATTTTAAAAAATTATGGATGGTGATACTTTCTATCCATTTTTATTATAACGAATATGTCTTTGGTGACCCACTTATTTATTGGCGGGAACATATTGATGAACTAGGAATTAACTATTGCTGATCCTGAATCTATAAAAAAGCAATGTCGGATCTACAGCGATGACTTCAAATGCGAGCTTGTAAAAAAATGTAGCCACCCTCATATTTTGATTGCCAATGTGGCACTTTAAAATGGCATTAATACCAATTTACTCAATCGCTGACTTTAAATTTTTTAACTAATAGATTCCGCTTGAGATTTAGGTGAGTTCAAGTGCCATAGCCTCCTCAAATTGTCATTGTAGTGTTGTTGACAAAAAAAAATATTTTTCATATGATTTCTCTTAAGCAAAAAGCCTAGGTTGAGTTTTAACCTGCGGTTAAGAATTCATACTATCTTAAACAAAAATACTCAGCTTATTTTCAATAAGAAAAATCCGTTATTTCGTAAGTATGCCTCTAAATCAAAAGATTTAGTTGAGGGCTTTTTATTTGCTATCGAAATATAACGGATATGATCATGTATAACACATTTTCTGAAAGACATTTTCTCACTAAACCACCTGTCGTAGGTTATTTACCCCTTAAGAGATTCCATATTCTGCCAGTATTTGGGTTAGAGCCTGAATTAATTAAACAATCTGTTGAAAGCGTATCTCGAGATCGTGAAAAAATAGCTCATTGCACACTCTTAAATGCTCTTGTTCATTCATTGGGTTTTAACGGTGGTTTTTCAGGATTTTTGAATGCCTATGAGCAAATTTTAAAACCTTTTATGGAAGACCATAACTTATGCCAATATGCAGATCTTATTAAACCCCAGTTTCCATGTGATGGTGCAAGCCGTTTAAAACATCAACGTCAAGATGTATCCGATAGAATGTTCTATGGCAATAGTTCTATCCCAGACAAAATTTTTACAGGATATTAGGACTTACGCACTATTATTTATAGATTCTCTGTGGTAGCAGATGATTTTTATCGAGAATAAAGTCATCAATGAAGTTTTTGATAACTGGTCTAAATAATTTCTTCTGCCAACGATATACATTTTCAAAGATCCGCTCAAACTGGTTCTTTTGTATCTCGACGTAGGCCATCAAGGCTGAAAAAATATGATTCAAAATCAGTTTAGATCGTCTTACTTGAAACTTTTCAATATGACAAACCTGTTTAATCACCCGGTGATATTGCTCTATTTTCCAATGACTTGAATGTAATTCATGAAAACCCTCAAAGGACAATAAATCATCTTCATCTTGATGCACAATATAAAACCTCTGCTGTTCTTTTAACTGAGTCTTAAATAATTGTACAAAGCCAAAATCTTTGAGCCAGACCACTTGACCCTGATGGAAATTTGGCAATAAACGCAGTTGAAACCATTGTCCTTTTTCTGGGGAAACCTTACGGTTACAGTCGATACCAAACATAAATCGAATACCATATTTTCTTATGGTTTTTAGATTTCCAGTCGATGAATACCAACTATCACCTGTAATAAATTGAATCTTTGCACCCCAACTGAGTACTTCACTTAACATATCCATAAAGTAATCATTCTTGGTTTTACTTTCAGATTTGTCATAAATTCGGAAATTAATTGGAATATTTTGGCCATTCTGATCTGTCGCATACAAGGTAATGAGATTAATACCCTTGACGGATCGGTGGTGTTTGCCTGACCAAAAATAGCTAACCAAGTCCATATGTTGACTATAGGGTTTATCTAAAACAGTATCATCAATACTGACTATAAGTTTATTATTATCAATATGTTGAATTGCTTCTTGATATAGGTCGTGAGGTGTGTAGTCTTCACGTTCTAGAAAGCGATTTACACTATCATGCGAGATGTTATAAGTCTCGGCAAGTTGTGTGCAGCTAATAGAGTTCGGTTCTGTCATGAGAAAGCCCATATAAATGGGTAATGTACAAGTTGCTGTAGAAGCATGTTTAATTCGTCTGATCACAGATACTTTATAAAGTATTTTAATACTTTTTTGAATCCGTCAATGCGTAAGTCCTAGATATAACTTCCGTTACGATCAATACTTTGATGATGGTATAGGTATCTATAATTTTGAAATTGATCATTCTAATTATGGATTACATCAACGTGCCTATGATGATAATGATTCATCAAATGTAGATGTTGCTCTGAAAAACCCTATATTACAGGTACTTCTGAAACGTAAACAACCAAATACGAGAGCATTGATTGATATCGTGATTGGTGGAGATTTGTTTTATATTCAGGCGGGATTTAACCTACTTGGAGATCAATTAGTTCAACCTAGGGAACAAGAATCAGTTTTTCAAATCTATAATACTAATAAGGAAAACTTGGCAGAGTGTATAATACATTGTAATAAAAAGATGAACTTGTTTCTTCAGCGCATTGAAGAACTTAACCAAGGCTGGGTTGAAGTAATCCCTTTTAATGATAACCTTATTTTTTTAAAAGGGGAAAATGGACAATATGATTTTATTTTTAAAAATCAATGTGATGAGATGTTTGAACATCAAATTTATGCGCCTTACTTGAAACGAGCTGATGTACCAAAATTTGATGATGAATATCACTTTAAGCGCTGGTTCTACTTCGAATTCAAGGGAAATAGACAACAACGACTACATCAAGCAGAAACTGAATATTATTTTTCGGGTGGTAACACATGCGATTATCCTGGAACAGAAGAGTTATTAAAACGATCTTTGTATAGTAAATATGCTAAAACTCTTGTAGATTTGAGTTCTTCTATCGAGTTACCTTCTTTTCAGAAGATTCGGTTGGAAAATGGTAAATGCTTGATGATTTCCAATTTAATCACAATTGAAGATTTTCAAGATTTTTCAATTTCAAACTCATTGTATTTAGAAGCTAGAGCAACTGTTGTTGAGAAAGTGAAAAAAGGATGCTTGCTTGATAATCTAGAAGCAGTAAATGCTGATGAAGATACGACGTTGCCTGTATCACTGACTTGGTATGATGTGATGGTATTTATTAGCTGGTTTAATCGTAAGAATAAAGTTGAGACACGTCTATTAACTTTCGATGAGTTTAAGGAAGTTTCACCTTTTGATGAGCCTATAGACGATAGTCTAAGCTATTATTCACCTCCTTTAGAAGTAAGAACAAAAGGAAAAACTTATTTTAGTAACCAACGCAATGAACAGTTTGAATACAATTGCTTGAGTTTTTATGATGAAAACGGATATAAAATAATTGGTCATCCACCTTATATGGATGCAGAATCTTTTCAAAAAATTCAATTGAAATTCGAAGATGTAAATTTTTTGGAGAAACATGGGCTTCGATTTATTGATTCGAAAAACTTTGGTGAGTGGTTAAATGATAAAACTTGTGTCTGTTGTAAATCACTAGCGGAATTTTATAATTATATTGCCAGACCAACTCCAGCATTGAATTCTACTGGTAAATATAAGTTTAGAAAAACTGGCTTTAGACTTTGCTATGAATTAAAAAGTTAATTAAGTTGAGGATGGGCAAGATGAAACTCTTGCTCTAGTCTGCTTAAGATCATTTATCAGGGTGAGTAAATATAAAATCATACCTTATTTATGACTTTGAAAACTTATACTTTTAGCATTTAATTAAACAAAACTTTATATTTTATTTAGGAATCTATGCAATACCAACCGCCTTATACCATCACCTCAAAAATCATTCATCTGATTGCGCAGATCAGTGAAAATATAGGGCGTTTGACTGTTTTAGAGGAAATTCAAGATAGTCTGAAACTACGAAAAGCCAATCGTATCCGTACCATCCAAGGTTCATTGGCAATAGAAGGTAACTCCCTTAGCACAGAGCAGATCACGGCGATCCTCAATGGTAAGATCGTGATTGCACCCCCGAAAGAAGTTCAGGAAGTGCGTAATGCTATTAAAGCCTATGAAGCCTTTCAGCAGTGGCAACCAAGTCAAGAATCTGACTTACTACAAGCACATCAAATTTTAATGACGGGTTTGATCGATGAAATCGGTCAGTATCGTCATGGTGGTGTTGGTGTGATGTCAGGTGATCGAGTAGTGCATATGGCTCCGCCTGCTAATCAGATCAATCGTTTAATGGTTGATTTACTTGATTGGTTGAATGACAGTGATGAACATCCACTGATTCAAAGTTCTGTATTCCATTATGAGTTTGAGTTTATTCATCCATTTGCAGACGGTAATGGTCGAATGGGAAGATTATGGCAAACATTGATTTTAAGCAGATGGAATCCAATCTTTGCTAATATCCCTGTTGAGAGTCTGATCTATCAAAATCAAAAAGCCTACTATGAGGCTTTGCAAGCAAGTACTGACCGAACGGATTCAGCCCCGTTTATAGAATTTATCTTGCAGATGATTTTAGATGCCATTCTTAGTTCAACGGATACCG
The DNA here is from genome assembly GCF_000368825.1 of Acinetobacter ursingii DSM 16037 = CIP 107286. Taxonomy (GTDB): domain Bacteria; phylum Pseudomonadota; class Gammaproteobacteria; order Pseudomonadales; family Moraxellaceae; genus Acinetobacter; species Acinetobacter ursingii. The sequence goes on from NZ_KB849719.1 coordinate 217,883, forward strand.
CTCAAGATAGCGACCATGTTACCGCTCAAGCTGACGTACATGCTCATCTAGAAATGAGCGACCAAGTTCAGCGTTTAATTTCGGCAATGAAGCAAGAAGATTATACTTTGGCTGAATTGATGCAATTGATTGGATTAACTCATCGAGCAACGTTCCAAAAGAATTACTTGAATCCTGCTATAGAAGCTGGCTTGATTGAGCGTACTATTCCAGATAAGCCTAAAAGTCCGAAGCAAAAGTATCATAAAGTTCAAAGACAATATTAGAGCCGTTTAAATTTTTTAAAGTCTACAAAAAATTCTGTAGCTTTTCTGTAGACTGCTAGATTGTTTTATAGTGATCTGAATTGTTGTGGATTGTCAGTAATAATTTAAATATATTTAATTAAAACAATATGATGTGTGGTTATGTGCTGTGGTGTGTTTTGATATATTTGTATAAGTCATGGAACTCAAAATCCACTGTCAGCGATGACGTGTCGGTTCGAGTCCGACCCTCGGACCATTGATTCTTCAAAGAATTTTAGATAAACCCCGAAACCTTGATATACAAAGGTTTCGGGGTTTTGTCGTTTCTGGGGTTTGTGTTTTTTTACGGTATTTTTCTGGATTATTTGGTATATGTTTCCGCTCGATTTCCACCCATAGAGTGACTTTGTAGCTCAAAGGTGTCTACATAAAAAGGAGTGTTGTTTTAGATGAGTATTTCGGTTTATCAAAAACTAAATAAAAATTGGATGGCCGATGTAGCACTTAATAGCATTAGAAGAACAAAAACATTTGATAAAAAAATTGATGCAACAAACTGAGCCAGATTTGCTGAACCAGAACTAATACTCAATGGAGCTACAGAATTTGCCTAAGTAAAGTAGTGCATAAGGTGAGCTACGACACGATACAGTTCCTGATCTGAATGTATTTGCTTCGTTCAGGAAAATGCTTGATCTTTTTCAGGTAAGTGCTGATTCACAAGACAAGGTGCTGGATAGATTTCGGGGGTGATTTCATCCAAAGCAGTGTTCAGGTTGAATAATTGGCCAATCTGGTGAAAAAAATAGCGCAGAGGTGATATCGGTTCCTGCATTTACAGGTTAAGGCCTATCAAATCTGATTTGTAGTAATTAAAAAATCGTTCGTTGGTTGAACATCAATGAAAATGTGATTAAAAGATGATTTGTTTTAACTCTTGGATAGGTCTTGATATTTCTCCCAAAGAGAAATATCAAGAGAATCTAAACAAGAATAAAAAACTATTATTCTGCAACTTCAACCGTTAAACCATAGGTATAAATATCGCTGGCTGGTTTTTTAGTGGCATCAGGGTTTGCTTCTGGATAAGCGGTCGTAATCAGGTAAATTCCTGTTTTTTCAAACTTGATTTCAACTTCACCTTTGTTATTGGTTTTCGTATGTGGCTGTTCACGTTGGGCGTTTAAATCATAACTATCGGCACCTTTAAATACATCGATTTCAAGGTTGGGAATAGGCTTACCATCAAACAATACTTGAGCTTTTAAAGCCTCACCTGCATAAAGTTCACCCGGATGGCTAAGAAGTTTGACTTCAAAGCCTTTGTTACTCACGGCTGGAATGGCAGACGGTTTACCTTTGGTCACAAAACTTTCAGCAATCAAATGATTGGTCACTTCGATCACTTGTGCATTTTTGGGGAGTTGATCTTCACTCACAAATCGTGGCGGTTGGTTATTGGCAGGAGCGGCAGGGCGTTGTTCAGTTTTTGCAGTCTCAGCAGGTTTATTCGCCTGATTTGGATTTTGCATTGGCATACGGTTGGCACGAACACGTAACCAACGACCATCGACTAATGCATACTTGCTTGGATTGCCTGTCGCGTTTTGGGTGCGAATACGATAGGTTCCATCTTCATTCAGATCAAACTCTGCGACATTAAATTTTTTCAAGGCAGCAGCAGCATCAAGATTTTTTTGTTGTCCTGATGGCGTGCTAATCACATAATTGGTTTTAAAATTAAAACTAGGAACAAAGAATTTTTCAAGCGTAATTGAACTTTGAAAGCTCACTGAATTTGCTGAAGACGTATCAAATACATCGGGTAAAATATAAGGACTCGCGGTATGAGCCGATGCTAAAACAGGCAATGCCGATGTTAAAATCAACGCTTTGAGCCAAGAAGTACGCATATAAAAATCTCTCTGAAAAATAACGTAACGCAATAAAACATTTTCCTAACAATTTACTTGATAATAAATATCATTTTCAATATTATTTTTGCAGAAAATTCTGGAGAATGAGCATGCCGCATCCTGCTTTGAAAAATGTTCTTAAACAATCCTCATCTGTGTTTCGTTTAAAACCCATCGTCATTGCGATTTCGCTTATTTCTCCACTGACGACCATCGATGCATTTGCTGCAACTTCGCTATCATCAGATTCTACGTCTGAATTAAACCTTAACTCACATCGTTTTCACCAAGATCATGTTTTGGGAACCTCTTTAGATGTAGTGATGATGGGGGTTAATGCTCATCAGGCAGACCAAGCATTTCAAGCAATTCAACAGGAAATTGCCCGCTTAGATCAGATTCTTTCGACTTGGCGAACAGATAGTGAAATTAGTGCGTTGAACCATCAAAAAGACGCACAGGTTTCAAATGAATTATTTGAAGTAATTGCGGCATGTGAAGATTGGCGCAGTAAAAGTTGCGGCGCGTTTGATGCACGTTTGGGGCAGTTGATTGGCCTATGGGAAAAAAATAACGGTGTACATCAATTAGATGAAAATACCCGTCAGCAAGTTATTCAGCAGATACAACAACAATCGATTCATCTGGATGCAAAGCAAAATCGAATTCAACTTGATAAATCGCTCAAGATTGCGCCTGATGCTTATGCCAAAGGTTATATTATTGATCTTGCTTTAGTCGCGGCGCGTCAAGCGGTGCCTTCTCTACAAGGTGTGATGATTGATATTGGTGGCGATTTACGGGTTTGGGGGCAAGCGCCACAAAAATCTGGCTGGAAAGTCGGTGTCCAAAGCGCACAGGCCAAATATGACAATGCCTTACCTGAACAGATTTTAAACTTAAATAATCAAGCGATTGCGTTTAGTGGTAAAGGTTATCGTGATTTGGCAGGACAAAGCCATTTAATTGATCCAAAAACAGGATTGCCACTGCAACAGGTCGAACAATGCGTGGTAGTGGGTCATTGTGCAGCCGATGCTGATGCTTTAGCAACGGCACTTGCTGCGATGCCTCCAGAAGAGGGAATGGCCCTCATAGAGTCCTTAATCGGATATGAAGCTAAAATCAGCATGAGCAATGGCGATGGCTATCAGACGACGGGATGGGGGCAAATGGTGGAGGCACGTCCACAGGCTGACCTATTAAATGTTGCTGTCGGTGCATCATCGTCATGGCCAGCAGGCTATCAGGCTATTCTTGAACTGGTGATTCCTAAAATTGCAGTTGAAAACTACCGTATTCCTTATGTTTCCGTTTGGGTGACAGACAGCAATAAAAAACTGGTGAAAACACTGGCAGTTTGGGGCAAAGACGAAAAATGGATCAATTCGAACTATGTCTGGTGGCGTCGTTATGGTCGTCAAATGCCAAATCTGGATGCCGTCGCCAAACCATCACGTCAACCGGGTCAGTATAAATTGGCTTGGGATGGTAAGGATGATGCAGGTAAAGCCGTTGCCGCAGGTCAATATATTGTGCATGTCGAAACTTCGCGAGAGCATGGCGAGCATTCTTATCAGACTTTTGATTTGGATGTAAAAGCCAAAATATCCAGTCAAAATCTCCCAGCGCAAAAAGAAATTGGCGCATTAAAACTGAATTTCCAGAAAGTGAATTAATCGTTAAAAATATAGACTGGGATTTTATTCGTGTACCAACGCCGTGATTTTTACCGCCATGCACGTTATGTGCATGGCTGGCTTTCTGCTTTTGCCTTTCTGGTTTTAATCTTTTTTGCTCTCACGGGTTTATTTTTAAATAATCCAGACTGGTTTAAATCTTCTGCCCAAGAGCAAACTCATCAAATATCCATTCCTCACGAGATGTTGGAAAAAATTCAGCATCAGGAAAATCCCAGTATGGCGTTATTGGATTACATTCGTCAAAAGCAAAGTATTGTGGGACGTTATCGCAGCAGTGAAGTGTTAGATGATGAAGTGATGATCCGATTGGAAAGTCCCGCAGGAACAACCGATATTTCTGTACTTCTGGATACAGGCGATGCTGAAATTACCCAAAAATCAGCCACCTTGGTATCGGTGCTGAATGATTTGCATCGTGGTAAAAATGTAGGAACTTCATGGCATTGGCTAATCGATATCAGCGCGATTCTCATTTTATTGCTTTCATTGGCGGGCTATATTTTATTTCTAAGTATAAAAACTCGTTTGGTGGCACATCTGCTGCTGACCGCAGCCAGTCTGGTGGTCTTGATACTCTTGGTTTGGTGTGCAATATGAGGACATTTTGATGACCTCTGCGATCATTTGCATTCTGGTTGTACTTTCAGTTTTATTATTTGTGCATCTTTGCGTGATTGTGATTTTATTATTCAATCAGCGTCGATCTTCTGCACAGGCAAATGTCAGTCATGACGGATATCTGGTGGTTTATGCCAGTCAGTCTGGTCATGTAGAACATTATGCCAAACAATTTTCCCATCAATTGCAGCAATCGGGACAGCTCAGTGCCGTTCTCGATCTGCAATATTTGTCGATCTCCGAATTAACCGCCGCCAAGAAAATCTTATGGTGCGTTAGTACTTATGGTGACGGTGATGCGCCCGATACTGCGCGAGCGATTGCCAAAAAAATGTTAGTGCAATCACTGGATTTATCTGCACAGCAATACGCAGTTCTGGCCTTTGGTGATCGTCGTTATGCGCAGTTTTGTGCATTCGGGCAGCATTTGGATCAATGGTTGAAGACTCAACAGGCACAACCACTTTTTGAAATGATTTGTGTCAATGCGCTGAATCTGCGTGATTTGGAGCAATGGCAGGCTCAAATTGAACAATTGATTGAGATTAAACTGGATGTACAAGCTGAACATCAGACATGGCAGCAATTTCAATTACAACAACGGAAATGTTTAAATACAGGCAGTTCAGGATTGCCGATTTTTCAGTTGCAACTGCATGCTCTTGAAACAATGCATTGGCAATCGGGTGATATTTTCGAAGTTCAATGTGGCAATGCTGAAATTGAGATTCAGTCGTTTCTAAAAGCACACGCCATTGCAGATGACATTCTTCATCAGCCTGAGTTGAAACAACAATTACGCCACAATAATCTCAGACATATTCCGCTACGTTTGGTTGATGAAGCGGTGGAAGCTTGGGTGCAGCGTTTCGATCCATTGCCGAGCCGTGATTATTCGATTGCCAGTATTCCAGAGCAGGGTTATGTGGAATTGGTGATTCGCCAGCAACAGACCGAACATGGGCTGGGTTTAGGCTCAGGTTGGCTCACGGCTGCTTTGGCGATGGGCGAGAACATTTCAGCAAAGATCCGTTCAAATCCATCCTTTCATCTGGTTCAACAACAGCAAGCACTGATCCTGATTGGTAATGGAACGGGAATCGCAGGGCTGATGTCGCATTTACATCAACGTGAACACTGGCAACAACAACGCAACTGGTTGATTTTTGGTGAGCGGCAGCAACAATATGATCATCTTTATGCAGAGCAGTTACAACACTGGCAGCAGCGTGGTTTTTTAACAGATCTTGACTATGCTTTTTCACGCGATCAACAACAAAAAATCTATGTGCAGGATCGACTGTTACAAAAAGCAGATCAGCTCAGACAATGGATTGCAGATGGTGCTGCCATTTATGTCTGCGGTAGCTTAAGTGGCATGGCGCAACAGGTTGAACAGGTGTTGATTCAGATTTTAGGTGAAACCCAATTAGAACAACTTCGTGAACAGCATCGTTATCAACGTGATGTGTATTAATATCAATAATTATAGGCTATCAATCATTAAAGCACATAAAAAGTCGTTAAAATTTAAGCCATAAAAAAGCCTTCTTGCAATCGAAGAAGGCTTGAATGTGGGATAAAAAAACAGTTGATTCGGGTGTCTAATCTTAAAATTTCTTCTCGATCGTCAACAGAATATTGGGAATCGATTCATTGATTCGAGCTTGATATAAGCTGCCATCAGATTGATTACGCAAATATTCCTTATAATCTGTACCGAGAATATTTCTTAAACTCAAAGTTGCACCCCAGTTATGACTAAAGTTTTTGGTGGTGCTTAGATCAACCGTGACTCGCTGATTGGTGGTACGGTCATAAGGTTGATTATCCAGTGCGCGTGTGAATTTGGGGGTATAGCTGATATTTACGCTGTTCGACAGTTTCCATGGTTTATAGCTATATGACAAGCCAGAACTGGCAGTATAAGGTGCAACATCACTGGCCAAACGTTCATTGCCATTTGTATCTTCAATACTGACATGAATAGTTGAAACCTGTCCTGTCAGCATGAGGCTATGTCCTGCTCCAGTTTCTTTAATCGCATAGCGCCCAGTCAGTTCAGCGCCGTAGGCAGTCGCTTTGTCCTGATTGATTGGACGTTGCACATAGCGCGAACCTTCAAGCTGAATCACATTTTCAATATAGTCTTTAATTTCACGATTAAATGCTGTCAAATTAAAACCACCCGCAGGCGTGTTGTAGCCGAGTGTCGATTCAATCGCAGTAATTTGTTCAGGTTTTAGGTCTGGATTACCGCCTCGATCTGGATTATTCAAACTTCCTGCATCGCTATCGGTCGAGATAGTCACAGTTGGTGCTAAACGGCTGGCATTGGGCGCCTGAAATGCTTTGCTTAAGTTGGTTTGTAGTGACCAGTGGTCATCAAAATCATAACGATGCGCCAAAACTGGACTTGCATGTTGATCACTATAATCGACGAGACCACTGCGATTAATCCATTCTTGTCGTACACCTAATGTGACGGTTTGTTGATCGGTAAAACGCCAGCTTCCCTCGCCATAAAGTGCATAACGTTCTTCATCTAGCGTCTCGGCAACATTACTTTCCAGTTCATTTTTGCGGGCTTCAAAACCAAATTTGATTTGTTTATTTGGATCTAGCTTTCTGACCCCATCGTAACCAATGGCGTATTCGTTCACTGTTTCATCGGTATAAATATCACCCTGATGAGTACCTGTCAGTTCAGTTTCATTTTGATGTTCACCTGTAATACGAACTTTATCCGAGCCATCGTCCGTTTTTCTTTCATAGCGCGTATTTAAACGAATACTATCATTTTGATCTTTTTGAATTTGATCCTGACGTGTTCCATCACTTTTAGTATTTCGATAAAACAGATCGGCCACCAACTTTTGAGTGTCATCAATCGCATATTCCAAACGTGGAGAAAACATTTGCATGGTGCGATCGGTGGTTCTTTGCTGTTGACGTTCGCCATTATTATCAATGGTTTTGGTTACTGAAGTCGTATCTTGCCACATTTGATTGGCAGAAAGACTATAGCTCCATTGGTTATCGCGACCATCGGTTTGTACGCTGACTTGCTTGCGAACTTCTTCTTGCGGACTGGATTTGGCGATGCCATAGCCGACACGTACATTGCCATTGATTAAGGTATTTAATGGTTCTTTTAAAATAATATTAATGACCGCAGAAGAGGCCACAGAAGCTTGAGCAACACTCGGTTGTTTCACCACTTCAATACGCTCAATCATATCAGTCGTGATGGTATCAATGACAGACATGCCACCACGAGGCCCGCCCTGAACAGGTTCTCCATTGATCAGAAAGGTAGGGCCTGCGCCACCACGAAAACGCATACCTGATGCTGGATTGTTCCCACGTGGCCCTTGACCAGGCGCAGGCATTTGAAAACCAGCGGCGCGACGTAATGCATCACTGACGGATTGGTCGCCATATTGCAGCATTTCTTCGCGGGTAATGATGGTTTTAGGAATTGCACTGATATCATTATCTTTGCTGTTTGGTTCCGACGCCGCTTTAAGAGTTATGGTTTTTAGGGTTTGGGTCGGCGGTATTGCAGGACTGGATTCAGATGGAGCAGTTGCACTATTGCTTGCTGCTGAGGGTTCTGTATCCGCTCCCCATGAATATGAACAAATCGAAAGTAAAGCAAAACTAAGCGGTGAAATCTTCCAGAAAACATGAGCTTGTTTCATGATTCTTATTCCGTTTGGAGTTAATTTTTGCGCAGCATAGCTCACAATTGTGGAGGAATTTTAAAGAAAAATAACAATCTAGGCTTAAATGTAAAATTTATTTATTATTTTTTAGTTGGTTGATAAAAATATCTAAAAAGTGATAAAAATTAAGATTTTCATAATATAAGTCATCAATAATTGTAGTTTATTGCCTCAAAAAGTTACTTCAAAAAAAGTAATCATCATTGGTTTTTTATCCGCACCTTATCAGAACGAATCCATCGCAAATCTATATTGTTTAGAAAAACTGGAAAATTTAAAAAATTTGATAAGATGCTATGCACATTGCTTAAAATAATATGGAGACGATAAGCTCTCAACATATTGAATTCTTGATCCTTTGGAGCATTGCTCTAAGCGACATGTATTTTCTATTTTTCTTGTGAAAATCATGATGTGGTTTCGCGTGGCTCAATGGTCTGTTCGACCCATTTTTATGAGATTGAGTCACCTTATTAAAAGTTGGTTTTTTAATGTGAGTAACAAACACCAATAGTTTGAATATCCGTTCTAAATTTTCTCTGGAAGAATTGAAAAAAAGAATCCTTAATGGCGTGATGGGGAGAAATCCAATCTGAAGTACGGCTTATCGAGGTAGCAAAGTGCTAATCTTCAATAAGAACTAAACAGGATAAATTTACGCCAAGAATTGTCTGATGACACCAAAATCCTAATCTGTTTATAGGTTGAAATACAGCTTTATTTTTAAACCATTTAATACTTCTGAGCGATCTAGCTGGATGTGGGCCTGAATCGATTCTAATGCAGATTTTACGATGGATAAGCCAAGTCCACTGCCGACAATCTGAGATTGTGTTTCCATCAGTCTAACAAAACGCTGCATGACATGATCATATTGTTCTGGTGCGATACCACGACCACTATCATGAATTTCGACCAAAATACCATCAGATTGTTCAAATAATTTAATGAGAATTTGACCATGTTCAGGACTATATTTAATCGCGTTATCAATCAGATTGAGGAAAATACTTTCCAATGCACTAAGCGTGGCTTGGACTTCTATTTTTTCATTAAAATCATCGATATTGACCTGTACATCAATGTCTTTTTTACGAGCATTGGCAAGCAATTGACCTGTACATTGGCGTATGATTTCAAGTAAATTCAAAGGATACAATGCTTCGCTCGAAAGAGCTTCCTGATGCGCCAGCGTCATGAGTTGATGCACCAGATGTGACATTCTTTTTAAATTTTGTTCCAGATCATCAATATTTTCCTGATAAAAAGGATTGTCTTTTGGTGTTTTAATCAGCAAGGCCGTTTGTAAACTTAAGGCAGTCAGTGGTGTTCTGAGTTCATGTGCTGCATTGGCGATAAATTTTTGCTGTTGTTGTTGGGCATCTTCAATTCTTTTAAATAAATAATTGAGTTCATCAATGGCAGGAGTAATCTCAACAGGCAAGTTCTTAACTTGCACCTCAGATAAATCATTATAATCTCGCTGCGAAAAGGTAGTCTTTAACTCGGCAAGGGGTCTTAAATGATATCGAATCAGAAAGTAAACGCCTAAAATTGCAAAAGGCATAAAAATAAAATAGGGGATCAGCATATTGGATGCCAATTCACGGGCTAAATTTTTTCGTACAAAAACCAACTGGCTAATCTGAATCTGCTTATCGGCAAGTGGCAAAACATAAGCTACAATTTGACCGCGATGGCTATTCTTTCTAATAAATTGGGCATGATCCAAATGACCGACCAGATAGTTATGATTTTTAATTAAAACAGGAAGTTGATCAAGGTCAACAATATCAATAAAAACATCTCTTTCGCCATAGCGACGGTGAGGATCATAGCTCGAAAGTCGAGGTGGAATATTGACGCTGGCAAGAAATTCCGCCATTTCCTCCATTTGTTTATCAATCACCTCCTGTGATTCTTCCAGCGCAATTCGATACGCAGAAACTGCAATCAAAACCAGTAAAATAATACTTAAAACAGAAATACTCCAAGTCATTCGAGAGCTTAGAGGTTGTTTATGATAGAAATGCAGCAGTTTGCTAAAAATCATCTTTCTCCTGTTTTATCGAGTTTCAATACAATATCCTAATCCTCGGACTGTACGAATCAAATCTTTACCCAACTTCTGCCGTAGTTTATGGATATGGACTTCAATGGTATTACTATTCAGTTCTACATCCCAGTCATAAAGTTTTTGCTCAAGTGTCTGACGAGAAAAGATCTGATTAGGATACATCATGAGAGGCTCGAGAACTGCCCATTCTTTGGCAGAAAGCTCAACAATATGACCTTGTTTTAATACTTTACGCGTGTTGGGAAACATTTGAGTATCTCCGACTTCAAAGCAGATTTCCTCAATCGTCGAAAATTTACCTCTACGCAGAACTGATTCAATCCTGGCGACCAACTCATCAAAATCGTAAGGTTTTACAATATAATCATCTGCACCGAGTCTAAGCCCTTGAATTTTATCTCGGCTTTGATCTCGTGCACTGATAATAATGACCCCTAATTGTTTTAAATCAGATTTTTGACGAATATGTTTAAGAACTTCCAAACCTTCTAATTCAGGTAGACCTAGATCAAGTAAAACCAGATGATAAACATGATTAAAAAGTAAATCTAAAGCTTCGAGTCCTGTCTTGGCCCAATCGACATTAAATTTTTCATGTTTTAGTAATCGGAAAGTTGATTTACCAATCATGCGGTCATCTTCGATATAGAGTATTTTTATCATGAAGCACCTGTATGAAGATTAAATTCTAACAAAGAGGCAAGGCGAGCACACTTTAGATCAAAATATTGCAATTATAACTCGGCCCATTTACGCATGAGATTATGGTACAAGTTAGTAAGTTTGATCACTTCCTGATGTTTATCGCCTAATTGCATCCGTAAATTTTGGATGGTTTGATCCAGATTAAATAACATATAACGTTCTGCATCATCTCGTACCATACTTTGCACCCAAAAAAATGAAGCAATACGACAGCCAGAAGTCACGGCAGTCACTTCATGCAAGCTGGTCGATGGATACAAGATCATATCGCCTGCCGGTAATTTGACTTCATGATAGCCATAAGTGTCTTCAACCACCAAATCGCCACCTTCATATTCTTCGGGTTCACTTAAAAAAACCGTACAGGATAAATCCGTTCTTAGACGTTCATTTGTTCCTCGAATGCGTCGAATCGAATTATCGACATGAAAACCAAAGGCTTCATTATTTTCATAGCGATTAAAGAGGGGAGGAATAATATCCAGAGGAACCGCAGCAGATAAAAATAAAGGGTGTTGCCCAAGCGACTCTAAAATAATATTACTTAAATGATGCGTTAAAGGGTGGTCTTCTGGAAGTTGCTGATTTTGTTTGACCGTGGCTGAAAGTGTTCCTGCGGTCACTTTTCCATCGACCCACTCAATTTTATTCATTTCTTCACGAAAATATTGAACTTGCTCTTTGCTTAAGACATTTGGAATATGATGAATCATTGTGATACCTATCAGATGATCAATTGATCATAAATAAAAAATAAAATAGCCTCAGGATGAGGCTATTTTATCTTAAATCCCATAATTAAAATATGGGATTAGTACTTAAAGTTTAATGCAACAACAGCACTGCGGCCTTCTGCTTCAGTAGCAAAGTGAGATGCATAAGCTTTAGTGAAATAGCGTGTATCAGATAGATTATTTACATTCAACTGTAAGTTGATATTTTTGTTCACATCGTAGCGAACCATGGCATCATAACGCACATAACCCGGTACCCATTTTGTATTGGCAGCGTTGCCGTAGACTTTATCCATCGCAATTGCACCTGCGCCTAAAGTCAACTGCGGTAACACTTTATAAGTTGTCCACAGTGTTGAGCTGTTGGTCGGAACGTTTGGAAGATCCTTACCTTTAGCTGGATTGTTTGGAGAACATACACCAGTACGTGAGCAAGATGGTCCTGGATCAGTTTGTTCACTATCTAAGTAAGTATAGCCCGCTGATACCGCCCATTTATCCGTAATATTTCCGTTTAGACCTAGCTCAATACCGTCAACCTTACTTTCCCCGCCATTGGTATAAGTGGTTGAATCGATTTGAATACGTGTATTTTGCTTTTCTGTACGGAAAATGGCAGCCGTTAGATTGAGTTTATCGTTGAAAAGATCCCACTTCGTACCCACTTCAAAGGTACGTGCTTTTTCTGGATCTAGATCCTGATTGTTCGCATTGACTGCTGTTTCAGAACCATCGCCAGCATCGGCACCTACAGGGTTGGCAGAAGTTGCATAGCTTGCATAGATTGCGCCGTTTTCCGTTGGTTTAAATGTTAGACCTGCTTGATAACTAAAGAAATCAGTATTGTTCTCTAATTTAGCACCAGTGGTATTGGTTTTTAGTTCAGTATCAAACTTGTCCCAACGTACACCGAGGTCTAACAACCATTGTGGGTTAAATTCAATATTATCCAATAAATAGATAGAGGTCGTTTCAGATGTAGTCGTGGTTACGGCTTTGTTGGCCGTAATAGTTCCGAGGAAACGATCACTTGAATTAGGATTGAAAGTCGATGTACACCAGCCATTAGAAGCGACCAAACCTAAGCTACATGCACCGTTTGCAACAGCGCCAGTAATTGATTTTGTATTTGGATCGGTAATGGTATAGCTACCTTTATCTGACTCTGCTTTACTATATTCAGCGCCAACATTGAAATTGTGTTTCAATGTACCAGTATTAAATTTACCCGCTAAAGATAATTGATCAGAAAAAGTATCAGTATCTGTAATTCGGCTGTTTGCACGACGCCAGATACCTGTATCTTTTAATTCACCAGTCGTTGTATTAATAAAATTACCCTGACTATCATCTGGTTGAGTCCATACATAGTCATTTTTAGATTTGTTGTAAACAGCGGTATTACTGATTGTAATATTGTCAGTCAAATCATGTTCAAGTTTGATGGTACCAATTTGATTTTCCTGTTTTTGAAAATCGCGGTCTTTCCAGCCGTAATAAATACCCTGTTTAACATCAATTGGCTTTCCAGAACCAGCAGCATAATTATTTGGATTGTTATAAGGAACACCAGAGTCAGGAGTATCATCCGTTCTTAAATAATAGTAACTTAAAGTGGCACGAGTAGCACTGTCCAGACCGAACGTGATACTTGGTGCAATACCCGCACGTTTATATTCTGTGCCATCACTTTGTCCGGCTTTGTCATTTTCATGGCCCATAACTGCAACACGAGCAGCAATGCCATTACCAAAGTCTTTATTCGCATCTAGAGTAATACGATGATAATCATCTGTACCATTTTGAATAGAACCTTCTAAAGAGTCGCCTTTCTTGGCTACTTTAGAAATCATATTGATGCTACCACCGACTGAACCTGCACCGCCCATTGACGATGAAGAACCTTTGGTGACTTCAACTTGTTCGATTGCAAACATTTCACGGTTTTGTGAAGTAGAGTTACGCATGCCATCGATATACATTGAACTTTCAGAGCTATAACCACGAATAAATGGACGATCACCATTTGGGTTACCGCCTTCACCTGCACCTAATGTAATCCCGGGTACAGTACGTAACGCATCGCTCAACGTTGTAACATTTGTATCTTCAATCAATTGTTGAGAAATAATCGCAACAGATTTTGGCGTATCAAGTAAAGGAGCAACAAATTTTGCATTTGCAGAATGATCAACTTTTAAAGATTCTTGTTGTGTTGCTGTTGCTGCACTTTGGATAGTTGGAAGTTGAGTCACATTGTCTTGTGCAAATGTAGGTACAGCAACCACCGATAATGAAGAAGCAATTGCAGATGAAACAATTTTCTTTCGCGTTTTGATAAAAGCCATTGTTGCCCCAATAGTTAATAGTCAATAATAAACAGTATGCGAATAGTAATGATTCTTAATTATAGATACAATCTATTTACATTGTTATTTTCGATAACTTTGTAGAAAAAGATAATATTTTTAAATATTTTAAGCTTAATAATAATGATTATTAGTAGTGATTAATTTTGTTTTTTCTCCATGCATTCTTCACATTTTATCTGTATAAAAACAGAAAAAGATTTAATAGATATATTTCTGGTTTTAGAAATATCAAGGATATCCTTTTCGATATTATCATTGTCTAATAAATAGGTTTTTTCACATTCTTCACAATATAATCGAATAGAACCATTTTGTTTTTTTATTGAATAGTAAGCCTGTTGATCTCCTATTTTAAAGCGTTGTATCACGCCTGCCATTTCCAAAGCTCTGAGTGAAGAGTATATAGTTGATATATAAACATTTTTACTATTTTTTTGAGCAACTTTTCTCTCAATTTCATAAGCGGTTATTTCTTTATCTGCCTCAATTAATGTCTGTACGACATGAATTCTAGGTAAAGTAGCGCGCATTTTTGCTTTTTTTAAGATATTTAAAACAACTTCTTCCAAGTTATTACTTTCCATGATAACTCTATTAACACATGTGAAAAGTGGTATTTTAACAATTAGTATAAAGAATGCCTATGTTTTGGAGTTAAAAATAAAAAAATAAAAGCTTAAGTAAGTCTTAAGAATTAATTTGTATAATATTTTTAATCTTCAAATAAAAATAAAATTATGTAGAAATTGTGAAGATACTTATCGAGAATAAAATATCTGTTTAATCGAATTTTGAGAAGTAGAAATCATATTTAATTTAAATTGGGTAATGGTTTAAGTTATGTGTTAAAGAAATTCAAGTAAAGATCTGATTATATATTTTATAAAGTGATTTTGATTGCAATGTCTTCTAGTCAGAAAGTCAGACAAGTACTTTGAAATTTTCCAAAAACTTAAGTTTTAGTTGAAATTAGAAATCCTAACTTTTTGAAGATCAAAATTTCTAGATATATTTTTTCAATACTTCCAAAAATTTTTCGAGTTCCTGTTCATTGTATTGATTTTCCTCTAGTACGTGGTTTTTTAAATGTTGCTCTACCAATTCATTCATCAAACCATTGATCGCGCCACGGATGGCAGCCACTTGCTGTAATACGTCAAGACATGAAACATCTTCATTGCTCATGGCGCTATGTATAGCATTCATTTGTCCTTGTACACGCTTAATACGATTTAAGATTTTGCGGTTGTCATGCAGATGGCTCATAGACGGACTCAAATAATTTAAATATACTCTGGGGGAGTATATTGGATTTCTAAAAAAATGACGAATAATATTTTATTAGATCAACATCATCATCAATTTGATAAAGGCAATCCATTAGCACAAAAGAAAATTCTCTGGGCGACCATCCTGACAGGTGTCATGATGATTGCTGAAATTTCTGGCGGTATGATATTTAACTCAATGGCCTTATTGGCAGATGGCTGGCATATGAGTTCCCATATGGTGGCACTTGGTCTGGCTTATCTTGCATATCGCGCGGCACGTTATTATTCAGCCGATTCCAGATTTTGTTTTGGAAGCTGGAAAATTGAAGTTTTGGCAGGTTATAGCAGTGCCATATTATTGATGGTCGTTGCGATCGTGATGGGTTTTAGTTCGATCGAAAGGTTATTCAATCCTGTAATCATTTACTATAACGACGCCATCGGGATTGCCATGGTGGGTTTAATGGTGAATTTAGTCTGTGCTTGGTTATTACATGACGATCATTCACATCATCACCATTCACATCATCATTCAGAACATGAACATTCTCATGGACATGATCATCAGGATTTAAACCAAAAAGCTGCTTTTATCCATGTGGTGGCTGATGCTGCCACTTCAGTACTTGCCATTATTGCATTATTCGCAGGTAAATATTTTGGATGGAATTTCTTGGATGCTGTATTAGGAATTATCGGAGCAATGCTTGTAGCAAAATGGTCATGGGGTTTGATCCGACAGACTGGAAAAATTCTTCTGGATGCTGAAATGCAAGAACCTGTTGTAGAGGAAATTAAGCAAGTCATTGAACAATTTGATAGCATGATCAAGCTGATGGATTTACATGTCTGGCAAGTAGGTAAAGGGAAGTTTGCCTGTATTTTATCATTACAAACAAGCAATCAGTTTTTAACGCCTCAAGCTATCAAACAGGCTTTATCCATTCATGAAGAAATTGTACATGCCAGTATCGAGATCAATCTTATACATTAAGATGATTTAGAACCGATTTTAAATCCCAAAAAAGTAGTAATGTAGTCAAGCTATTGAATTGATCTATTATTTCATTGATTTTAAATATATTGATTTTAAAAATTTAAACTTTTTACCCAATTTTAATTTTGTCTAGAAGAGGGGTAGCAGTCCATATTGAGTGGATGAGCGCAGTAAAAATGATCTGCAATTTTTATATGACACAGCTTCAATCTAAAATGACTCAACAGACAAAAATATTGAAACGAAGCGGAGTTTCAAGTTAAGGTGAAATTACTGACATATAATGACAATAAGCGGGATTGCCATGTTTGTTTTTGAAGAGGTTTTTAAAGAAAAGAGATTATCGCTTTCTCAAGGCTTGGATTTAAGATTGCAGCGTGCATTGAGTTGGGTAAAGCAAGCAGGTCAATTACAGCATGAACTCGAAGCAAAACTACTTTATCACTCGATCGCCCTTAATGCGCTTTATCTAAACGATATCGAATTAACCTATTCACAGCGTTTACAGCAGCTCTCATTTTTTCTGAAACGATTAGTCGATTTAGATCACGAAGCTAAGATTATGCGTAATCTCACTTCAAAATTAGATGCGACTATGCAAATATTTTTGGATAGTCCTTATTTATCTTATCATTTCTGGCTATTTCAGCATCAAAAACTGAATGAAACACAATGGCAAGAGCATCGATTGAATGAAAGAACTCAACTGAAAAATGCCATACATGTCGCTAACTATGCAGAAATTTTAAATTTCATTTTTGCACGTATTTCGATGTTACAGATGCAAATGAGTTTAGGTGGTTTGGTCAATCAAAGTCAGGTTTTTCGTCAATTGATCGATGCTGCTTGCCAAATATTGACCACGTTATTGCCTGTTTTTATGCATATTATGTTGGAACATACGCAAGACTTCGATGCTGATAAACAGTTTTTTCCAGTTGTTCAGTTTTCCTAAGTTCAAACAAGTTGCTTTTTTTGATGGAAATACATTCGATCAATCAGTGCAAATAATGCAGCAAGTAATGTGAGTGCTAATCCAGCGCTACAGGTCATGACCCAGCCGCCATGTCGCCATGCAAAGATTCCAATCGCTGAGCCGCTGGCTGCACCCGCAAAATATAAGGTCATGTAAATCGCATTTAAGCGTGATTTTGCATCGGGGCGTAGATTAAAAATAATGTTCTGATTACTGGTATGAATTAGCGCCAATCCCCAGTTAATCAAACCAAAACCGATCACATAAAACATAAGTGAGACTTTGGCAAAGAAAAAAGATGTCCAACTGATGAGCAGTAATCCACAACCCGCCCAAGTCAGAACAAGTGTATAACCACGATCAGCCAGTTTCCCTGCATAAGAAGTAGACAATGCACCAAAAACACCAATTAGACTGATAATACCAATCATAAAGTCTTTTAAGTGAAAGGGTGGTGAGGATAATAAAAGTGCCATAGTCGAAAATAAAGTACTCATTGAAGCAAAGGCGCAAGCACCGACCAACGCACGTAAGATCAAACGCTTTTCTTCAAATAGTAAATGGCGCATAGAATTGAAAATTTGCGCATAATTTAACTGAAAACGCATCACATAAGGCAATCGACCTTTAAGTAAATAGGCGGTGAAAAACATGAATGCTGCGCTGAGTAAATAAATGACCTTCCAGTGAAATAAATTGGATAATAAACCTGCCAAACTGGTGGAAAGCAGAATGCCGACCAATAAGCCACTCATTAAAAAGCCGACCACTTCCCCTATTTTTTCAGGTTTCACTGCCATAGTGGCTAACGGAATCAGTACCTGTGCAGTAACCGAAAAAAGCCCGGTCATAACTGTTCCAATCCATAACATCGGCAGGTTGATTGCAAAGCCACATAGCAATAAGCCAATGCCGGCAAGAAACATCAATAAAGGAATAAATTTGGTTTTATTGACCACATCACCTAAAGGAACAATAAACAACAAACCAAGTGCATAAGAAACTTGAGCGAAGGTTACGGTAAGTGCTGCTTGAGCTTCTGGTACGCCAAAGTCAGTCTGTATCGAGTGAATTAAAGGCTGACAATAATAATTTGCTCCTGCACACAGACCACAGGCAATTGCCATCAACCAGAGTAGAGCTTTATTTTGGTTGATGTCAGATGTATGTTGCATTTTTGCTCTCTTATTTAATCTAAGTAGGCGGTTGCTTCAACTTCAAAAAGCATCTCAGATTTTGCAAGTTGTGAAACTGGAATGAGGGTACAGGCTGGAAATTTTTGCTCAGACCAAAATTGCTGCATAATTTCAATCAGAATATGGTGCTTTATTTCATTATGAGCAACGATCAAGACGCGTAACATGGCAATATCTTGAAGTTTTGCACCCACGCAGTCTAAAGCGATTTGTACATTACCAAAAGCTTGTCTGACTTGTTGGGCAAAATCTGCGGAAAGTTCTCCATCTGGGTTTTCACCACCTTGACCCGCAATGTGTATGATACGTCGAAACTGCTGTACTTCAACAATATGGCTATATCCGAATGGCTGTGGATTATACAATGTATCTGGATTGATGATACGAAGATGGTGAGGTGATATGAACATGGCTGATTTTCTCAACTAGATTAACGATGCCATGCTAGTATCAAAGCTCAAGTTAACTTGAGGTCAAGCGTATCATGCAAAATAATCATCTCAAGCAATTTATAAGTATTGGCGAGCTGGCAAAACGTAGCGGTGTGAGTGTCGCAACCTTACGTTTCTATGAAGAAAAGCAATTGATCTGGAGTGTCCGTACCAATGGAAATCAGCGACGTTATCTCAGAGCAATGCTCAGGCGCGTGGCAATTATTAAAATTGCACAAGTGGTTGGCATCCGTTTAGACGAAGTCAAACAAGCTTTTTCAGTGTTGCCTCAGGAGCAAATTGCCTCTAAACAGGATTGGCAAAACATGTCCAAGCTTTGGAAAGAACAACTGGATAACAAAATCTTGACGTTATTACAATTACGGCAACAACTCGATTGGTGCATCGGTTGTGGTTGCTTGTCGATGGATCAATGTCCATTACGCAATCCTGATGATTATCTTGCTCAAGAATCTTCAGGTGCTCATTTTCAACAGGTATTGCTTGCGTTGGATCGGCTGGATCAAACAGAGGTTTAATGTTTCAGTCGATTCTTACTTAAACTGATCATCAGAACTCCAATAATATTAAGAATACATCCTAACCATTGCCATGTATTTAAATGTTCACCTAAAAAAGCAACTGCTAATAAAATGGTGAGAATCGGGCCAATGGAGGCAATCATTGCAGATTGAGATGCGCCCAAACGTTGAATACTTTGCATCAATAATACAGTAGGTAAAACTGTCACAAAGAATCCGAGCCCTAGACCGTACCACCACACACTTAGCGGTAATTGTTGTAACAGTTGGATCGGTCGCGCTGTTTCTATAAAAAAATGCAGTAGTGTTCCTGCACAGGCGACGCTCAAAGCCAGACCCGTAAAGTTCCACGAACCAAATTTTTGAATTAAAGAAGGGGTCATAAGCAAATAAGAGGCAAAAGCCACAGCACTGGCGAAAACCAGACTAACACCCAACCAAAAACCGCCCTGAATTGGTGCAATATTATACTCTTGCAGCATCACCAGAACCGTCCCTCCATAACTCAAAAAAATGGCAAACCAACTTTTTGCATTTATTTTTTGGCGATAGATCAGACTGGAGGCGAGTACAGTGAGGGTAGGATATAAAAATAAAATAATCCGCTCTAAAGAGGCACTGATATACATCAGACCTTTAAAATCCAGCCAACTGGCAAAGTAGTAGCCTAATAGCCCAGCTAAAACCAAAAGCAGCCAGTCTTTCTTGCTGACACCCTGATTATGATGCCGATTCAACCAGCAAATGATCAGGAAAAATGGTAACGCGCTTCCCATGCGTAAAGCCATCAGCACAGTTGCATCGACCAATGGTGAAATGGCATAGGTTTGTTTAATAAAGATTGCTTTGGTACTAAACAGAAATGCAGCACATAGGGCAAATAAAGAGCCGACTTGTGTTGCAGATAAAAAACGTTTCATTGAAAAGCCATGTTGGAGGGCATTGTTTGCCTTAAACTTAAGGCAAAACTGATAAATTGTATATCGGTCGAAATAAAACATGAATCATTAGTTCAAAATATGGGTATTTATTAAATAAATAATGGGTAGCATTTTCCAAAAGTTTGCTTAAAATCCAAAAATTCAACAAGAACACACTCTGGGGGAAACATCGTTTATCACGATGTTTACACTTAAGGAAATTAGCTTGAGGAACGCTCATGCAGATCGGAATCCCAACTGAAACAGTCGCGGGTGAACATCGTGTCGCCGCGACACCTGAGACAGTAAAGAAGTTGATTGGCGCTGGCCACAACGTAGTCATTGAACGTGGGGCAGGGGTAAAAGCTGCTTATATCGACAGTGCCTATGAGCAGGTTGGTGCGACCATTCAGGATGATGCCTATCAGGGCAGCCAATTGATTTTGAAAGTTCGCGCGCCACAAAGCGACGAAATTCAAAAACTTTCAGCCAATACCACTGTTGTGGCAATGTTTGACCCATATCGTAATCCTGATTTAGATCAGTTTGCGAGTCAAAACGTGTCTGCATTTGCGTTAGAGCTATTACCGCGTACCTTATCTCGTGCCCAAAATATGGACGTTTTATCTTCTCAAGCCAACTTGGCGGGATATAAATCTGTGTTATTGGCTGCGGCTGAATATCAACGTATGTTCCCAATGCTGATGACTGCTGCGGGTACAGTAAAACCTGCGCGCGTGGTGATTATGGGGGTGGGTGTAGCAGGTCTTCAGGCCATTGCAACTGCAAAACGTCTGGGTGCTGTAGTTGAAGCCACTGATTTGCGTCCGACTGCCAAAGAACAAGTAGAGTCTTTGGGTGGTAAATGGTTAGACGTACCAATGTCGCCAGAAGAACAAGCCCGTGCAGATGAAGCAGCTAAAAATGGTTACGGTTGGACACCGGGTGAACAGTACATCAAAGACCAAGCAGCAATCGTGGATAAAGCGGTTTCCAATGCCGATATCGTGATTACCACTGCACTCTTGCCAGGTCGTAATGCGCCGCGTCTCATCAAAGCTGAAACCGTGGCTAAAATGAAACCGGGTTCGGTCATTTTGGATATGGCAGTTGAAACTGGTGGAAATGTAGAGGGCTCTAAAGTCGGTGAAACGGTATTTACTGAAAATGGTGTGAAAATTTTGGGTGTTCCGAATATTCCATCGACACTTTCGACCGAAGCTTCTGCACTTTATGCACGTAATGTTTTTAACTTTGTTGAGACATTATTTGATGCCGACAAGAATTTCTCGATTAATCCAGAAGAAGAAATTCAAAAAGCCCTATTGGTCACTCATGGCGGTCAAGTACTGCTGAAACGTGGTTAAGGAGATCTCTCATGGTTGAAACGATTACAATTTTCGTGCTTGCCATCTTCGTAGGTTATTACGTGGTTTGGGGCGTGACACCTGCATTGCATACGCCACTCATGGCCGTGACCAATGCCTTATCTTCGATCATTATCGTGGGTGCGATGATTCAGACGGTGGGTCTGCCAATGATTGGGGTTGAGGGAAATGTGGATTTCCAATCTATTAATGTCGTGAGTGTGCTTGGCGCAATTGCCGTGTTCTTGGCCAGTATTAACATTTTTGGTGGTTTCGCAGTGACTGCGCGCATGCTGGAAATGTTTAAGCCGAAGCAGAAGAAATAAGAGGACTGAAACATGGAATTTATTCGAGACAATGCGGGTTGGTTCTACCTGATTGGTGCAGTTCTTTTTATTTTGACTTTGCGTGGTTTGTCTAGCCCAAAAACAGCGATCTCAGGTAATCGTTACGGCATGGTCGGTATGGCCATTGCTGTATTGACCACGTTTTTTGTGGCTGATCATCCTGTAGTCTGGATGATTGTGGGTGCAATGGTACTGGGTGCAGTGGTTGGTATTAGCCGTGCACGTACTGTTCCAATGACCCAAATGCCTGAAACGGTTGCTTTAATGCACTCTTTAGTTGGTTTGGCTGCGGTTCTAATTGCGATTGCTGCAATTTTACACAACAATCAATTGACTGCATTATTTGCACAAAATGAAGCGGCGTTAACTACTGCGGGTGTTCAACATGCCCACATGAGTAAAGTACATTTATTCGAATTGTTTGTCGGTTGTTTCGTTGGTGCGATTACCTTTACAGCTTCTGTATTTGCCTATGGTAAATTGGCAGCCAAGAAATGGGCGAAAACCATTTCTGGTTCATGGGTAAAACCTGTTCAAGCCTTGATTTTTATTGCAATGTTGGCGTGTGGAATTTATTTCTTTACGACAGGCAACATGGCTGCATTCTGGTCAATGACCATTCTTGCACTAGCGTTTGGTTGGGTGTGGATTGCCCCTGTCGGTGGCGGTGATATGCCAGTTGTGGTGTCACTGTTAAACTCATTCTCTGGCTGGGCTGCTGCGGGTATTGGTTTCACGCTTGAAAACAATATGTTGATTGTAGCGGGTTCATTGGTGGGTTCATCAGGTGCAATTCTGTCTTACATCATGTGTAAAGCGATGAACCGTAGCATCATCAATGTATTGTTTGGTGGTGCGATGGGTGGGGCTGCGGTTGCAAGTGCTGCTAAAGGCGAACAAGTTCAGCGTAACTACCGTTCAGGTTCAGCCGATGATGCAGGCTTCTTGATGTCAAATGCGGATAGCGTGGTGATTGTACCAGGTTATGGTATGGCTCAGGGTCGTGCACAAAATGCAGTGAAAGAGTTGTGTGAAATCCTGAAAGAACAAGGTGTAAAAGTTCGTTTTGCGATTCACCCTGTTGCAGGTCGTATGCCGGGTCACATGAACGTACTTTTGGCAGAAGCTGACGTTGCTTATGAAGATATTTTGGAAATGGATGAGATTAACTCGGACTTTCCAGCAACTGATGTGGTGTTAGTGATCGGTGCGAATGACGTAGTCAACCCTGCTGCAAAAGATGATCCAAGCTCTCCAATTTATGGTATGCCAATTTTGGAAGCACATAAAGCACGTACGATTATGGTGATCAAGCGTTCTATGGCAACGGGTTATGCGGGTCTGGACAATGACTTGTTCTATAACGAAAAAACCATGATGGTGTTTGGTGATGCCAAGAAAGTGGTAGAAGATATGACTAAAGCTGTGAATGGTGGTGGTCACTAATCTGACTCGATATTAAAAACCACCTTCGGGTGGTTTTTTTATGCTTTAGCTGATCAATAACAAGGATCTGGTTACGAAGATTGCTTCAAGCATCAATATTCATGTTCGGATATCGGTTAATTTGCTTTTTATTTTGCTTCTTTCATCCTTGTTTTAAACTCTCTTTATATTTTTAATTTTCTGTGTTTCACAATCTTGTTTAGACAAAGCCATAAAGATGCTAATACTAAATCTGATCTTTTTAGACTAAATGTTGTTACAAAAACAAATTTTTGTGACATTGGTTTTTTATAAAACACCCTTACAATGTTTATATGATTAATTTTATTAAAACAACGAGATAAGCATGCAAAGTAATAACCCTATTCTAACTCGGGTTGAAACCTACAGCGATGTGGGACATTCCATGACGGTTGCTGGTGCAGTACAAAAATCGATTGCTTTAACATTGGTTGCTGCCATTACAGGTTTGGCTGTATTTTTTTATTGTGCTTTTAGCTTGAATTTTGCATTGGCTTCTGCTGCAACGTGGGTAGGGGCAATCGGTGGTTTGATTCTTGCGCTAGTTGCAACCTTTAAACCGAATACTGCCCAGACTTTGGCGATTCCCTATGCTTTATTTGAAGGCGCATTTTTAGGTGGGATTTCGTTTATGTTTCAGGCGAAATTTCCAGGTGCGCCTTTACAGGCGTTATTGGCCACTTTTGTGACGACATTGGTGATGTTTGGTCTATATAAATTCCAAATTATTCGCGCTACTGAAAAATTTAAAGCTGTGGTCATGTCTGCAACCATTGCAATTGCGATTGTATTTTTGGTGCAACTTGTGATGAGACTAGCATTTGCATCAAGTGTACCGTACATCTTTGAAAGTAATTGGTTAGGGATAGGTTTTGCGGCATTTGTTGCTGTGATTGCCTCGCTTAATCTGATTCTGGATTTTGATTTAATTGAATCTGCGGCTGCGCAGCATGCACCTAAAGCGTTTGAGTGGGTGTGTGGGATTGCATTATTGTCAACCTTAGTCTGGATGTATATTTCATTCTTGCGTTTGATTGGCATTTTGTCGAATGACTAAAAAGTTCATTGGTTTACCAGTCCGTAAAAAAATCGCTCCGAAATGAGCGATTTTTTTATACAGTTTTCTTATGAAAAGGTAAAAAAGATGCATTATGCAATTTCGCAAATGCCAGAAGCTTGGCATTATGCATATAAATTTTTTCAAGTGAGTTACCCATGGCACAAGGATTATTAACTGGTAAACGTTTTTTGATTGCTGGTATTGCAAGCAAATTATCAATTGCTTTTGGTATTGCACAAGCATTGCATCGTGAAGGCGCTGAACTAGCATTTACCTATCCAAATGAAAAATTAAAAAAACGTGTTGATGAGTTTGCTGCGCAATTTGGTTCATCATTAGTCTTTCCTTGTGATGTCGCTGTGGATGCTGAAATTGACAATGCTTTTGTAGAGTTGGCAAAACACTGGGATGGTCTGGATGGGGTGGTGCATTCAATTGGTTTTGCCCCAGCACATACATTAGATGGTGACTTTACCGACGTAACTGATCGTGATGGTTTTCGTATAGCTCATGACATCAGTGCCTATAGCTTCGTGGCGATGGCACGTGCCGCAAAACCTTTGTTAAAGGTGCGTCAAGGCTGTCTATTGACTTTGACTTATCAAGGTTCTGAACGTGTGATGCCAAATTATAATGTCATGGGGATGGCAAAGGCTTCACTTGAAGCGGGTGTGCGTTATTTAGCATCAAGTTTGGGTGCGGATGGTATTCGTGTTAATGCGATTTCAGCAGGACCAATTCGTACTTTGGCGGCATCAGGGATTAAATCATTCCGTAAGATGTTAGATGCCAATGAAAAAATTTCGCCACTAAAACGTAATGTGACCATTGAAGAAGTGGGCAATGCTGCATTATTCCTGTGTTCACCATGGGCTTCAGGGATTACAGGTGAAATTATGTATGTAGATGCTGGCTTTAATACGGTTGGTATGAGTGCATCGATGATGGATGATGAGTAAAAACAAAACCCTTATTCGATAAAAAAATGATGCTGCGGCATCATTTTTTATTTATCAAATAAATTTGACTTAAAACTACCCTAGCAACATACCTATCTAGAACAATGCCATCTAGAACAACGCTATGCCAGCGAATTAACTTTAATACGCCGTAGCATCATAACCGTATTTTGATACACCCCCTTACAACACCGACCTGAAACTCATCCACAGCGAGCAAAAGTGGTGGGAACAAAGGATCATGTCATTCATGTGGAAACATAGGGGCGAATTAAAATTTGCTTTTGTTTACTCCAAATTGAAAAGCCTATGACATCAGATAAAATGTACCAAAATGTCAGTGGAAGTTTCATTTTTCACGCTTCAATCCTATGCTAATAATTGACTCTATTTTGAATAGACTTCTTTCATAAGTCCCTTTTATTTCTACCTGTGGGAGAAAAATAAAGAGGGTTTAAACCATCATGAAAGCAGTCTAATATTTAACACGATTACGACCTTGAGCTTTTGCTTCATATAATTTTTCATCTGCCACTCTAAAAACACGTTTAATATCCTTGGAAGAGTTTGGCCAATAGGCAAGACCAATGGAAATAGTCACTTTCCCGACTTCTGGAATCACTGTATTTTCAATTGCCTCTCGAATACGTTCAGCAATAATAAGACCAGTAGAAGAATCTATCGCTGGTGCTAAAATAATGAACTCCTCGCCACCAATACGACAACATGCATCGATATCTCGTGAATTCTCCTTAATTTTTTCTGCGATAATTTTTAAGACGACATCACCATTTTCATGCCCATAAACATCGTTCACTTTTTTAAAATGATCAATATCAAGTGCAATCACAAAAAAATGTGTTTCAGATTTAATAAACTCATCTAAAAATAATTCCATACCACGACGATTATAAAAACCGGTAAGTGGATCGGTATTGACGTAAAAATTTAACTCAGAAATCTTTTGTTTGAATTGTTGAGAACTTAATAATAAGGACAATTTAAATTTGAGTACTTCATAATACCAAGGATCAATTTCCTTAATTTTATGTTCTGTTGTGGTCGCATTTAAATGGCTTGCCATCTTGGCGAGTTGAGCCAATGGTGCTGAGATTAAATAAGAAATTCGCCATACAATAAAAAAGATAAACACGTAAAAGAACAGCATACCAGCAATAATTTTTACAATAATTGAAGATGCCTGTGCTAAAAGCTCACGCGTGGGCTGTTGAGAAATAACAATCCATTGAGTTGTTGGAATAGATGCAAATCCAGCCAAATTATCTTCACCTGAACCATCTTTGATCTGAATCTTTCCATTTTTTTCTTTCAGCATGGTACTGAGTTCACTATTTTGTGTGTCTAAAGTACCAATCCGTTTTTCATCAGGATGGAAAATAATATGCTGATTACTATCAATGACATACATGTAACTTTTTTTATAACCATATTTCATGGTTAGCAATTCATTCAAAATATTGTCTTTTTTGAGATAAATCGCAGCGCCAATAAACCCTAGATATCGATGATTTTGATCAAAAATAGGTTGAGATAAAAATACAATTAAATTCTTTGTAATGGATGAATAAGGCGGTGTGACCACCGTTGATTGATTTTTGAGTGACATTTCAAAGCCAAGCGTGTGATTTACCACGTTCTTATTGAGTTTTAATTGTTCAGGGGCAAAACTTCGAATATTCCCATTACGATCAGACACAATCACACTATTAAAATAATCAGACTGAAATTTCAACCGATCGACTTCTGCTTGCATGACTTGTTCATTGCCAAAGGATTGACCCAAGAGTTTGGCACTATAGTCCAACTCTTTGAGCATCATTTTGAAATGACTATTAGTTCCTTTGGCAATCTTGGATGCATATTCCATATTGACTGAAAGGGAGTTGTTAATGAGTTGATTTTTTTGAATATAGTAACTTACTAATAATGAAATAATAAACAGACTAATCACGCTAAAAATAGCCAGAAGCAGAATTAACTTTCTTAGATTGAGTTGTAATGAGTGAATTAATTGTTGGAAAATCATGGAATAAAAAAATATCTGACTTTGCATTGTATAGTATATTTTTTGAATGATTTAATCGAATTAAATATTAAAAAAATGGGGTATTTATTCTTGGAATAACCCTACAATTAAAAGCGGTGAGTTATCATAAGCTTAAGATTATTTTACTTTTATCGTTGATTTTTTGGTAAAAATTTGCTAAATGTAAGTGGTGTAATGTTTTCATTTTTATTTTTTATTGTTTTGTTTTTATTCTCCATATTCTAACCATAATAATCACAATTTCCATGAGGCGGACCATGAGTTTACAGTTGTTAGAGCTTGATCAAGCAGATCAGCTAAGTGCTTGCCGCTTATCGCTACTCCTTGGTCTAAAAAGTGAGCATAATCTGATTCAACAGTTTTTAGAATTTGGTAAAAACTTGATCGGGGCTCAAAAGGCAATTTTATGTTTCCATGAAGAAACTTATTTTTGGCATCATGCTGATCAGAAGATTCATGCGGTACTTAAATTACAAAAATGTAATAATGCGCAATTTTTTAAAGATCGAGTTTTTATTGATCAAAAACATCCGCATTATATGGATTTTTCAGCCTATATGAATGAAGGCGGCGTAGAACATCATCGTATTATTGCCGTTAATATTTTAAAAAATAATGAATCGATAGGAATTGCATTATTTTTTGATAATGATGAACAAAGCTTTGATCCAGTTAAAATTTCATTGCTTGCTGAACATGGAATGAATTTTTCGCGTTATCTTGAGCTAAAATATAATCATGAGATTTTGAATGAATTATATGAACAGCAGTGTGCTTTGAATTTTAGTAAAACTAAGTTTTTTTCTATTATTTCACATGATTTGCGTGCGCCGTTTCATGGTTTGCTGGGCTTCTCTGAAGTTTTAGCCAAAGAGCGTGATACTTTAGACGAATCAAGTGTGCAAAATATTGCAGACTATCTATATGAAACGTCACAGTCGACCTACAATCTGTTAGAAAGCCTGTTGGAATGGGCGATGGCAGAAGGTGGTCGCTTTGTCTATCATCCAATTAACTTTAACCTCAAACAAGCAACCTCGATTGTCATTAAGGTCTTAAATACATTGGCGATTAAAAAGAAAATTGCGCTGATTGACGAAATTCCAGAAGATTTAAAAGTATATGCCGACATCAATATGATTACTTCGGTGATCCAAAATCTAGTTTCAAATGCCTTAAAATTTACACGATTAGATGGTTATGGTTTTGTGGCACTTCGTGCCAGTTTTACCAATGATGGTATTGAAATTCAGATCGAAGATAATGGTTTGGGCATGACAGAGTTGCAAATGTCTACCGTTTTCCATCCTCGAATTACGGCAAGTTTAAGAGGAACCGATGGGGAAAAAGGTGCGGGTCTGGGTTTAACGTTATGTAAACGATTTATTGACCTCAATCTTGGAAAAATTTCAGTCAGTTCCAAAGAGGGAGAAGGCACGATATTCAAAGTGGTATTGCCTTGCTCGACGGATGGAACTGGAATGTTGCTTGCTCAAAAAGATAGCGGCGATGTTACTGTTGCATAAATAGATTTCCCTAAATGAACCTGCAACTGTTATAACTATGTTAAATAGAAGTTGCAGGTTTGTTATGAATACTGAGCAGTTGCAAAAAACATTAAGAGCGAGTCAATATGCCGAGCAGGTATTGGGTTTACATCAAACTGCTTTAGAACAAGATTATGCAATCGATCAGTTTCATCATGCACTCACTACTAACGATATTTTTCAGCGTGTTGAACAAGAATTAAAAGACATTCAAGACGAAAGTCAGTGGATGCGCACATTGCGTATCTTACGTGCCAAACTCATGTTCCGCTGGATTTGGCAAGATGCCAATCAACTCACTAATGTGATCACACTTACCCGTGAACTTTCAGATTTTGCAGATGCCTGTATTTGTGCAGCCAAGCAGTTTGCGCTCCCTCCTTTACTTGCCAAGCATGGCGAACCGATTGGTTATGATGGTCAGATTCAAGATTTGATCGTGGTAGGCATGGGGAAATTGGGGGCTCAAGAACTCAATTTGTCCAGTGATATTGATCTGATTTTTGCCTTTGATGAGCAAGGTGAAACCAATGGTCGTAAGTCGATTGATGTTCAGCAGTTTTGTATTTTATGGGGACAAAAACTCATCTATTTGCTCGATCATATCACCGCAGATGGTTTTGTATTTCGGGTTGATATGCGCTTGCGTCCTTGGGGAGATGGTTCCGCTTTAGCAATTAGTCATGTGGCACTAGAAAAATATCTGATTCAGCATGGGCGAGAATGGGAGCGTTATGCGTGGATCAAGGCGCGTATTATTAGTGGTGGAAAATGCGGTGATCATTTATTAGAAATGACGCGACCTTTTGTGTTTCGGCGTTATGTTGACTATTCCGCCTTTGAAGCCATGCGTGAAATGAAAGCTATGATTGAGCGAGAAGTGGCTCGTCGTAATATTGCCGATGACATTAAATTAGGAGCGGGCGGGATCCGTGAAATTGAATTTATTGTGCAGGTTTTTCAGCTCATTTATGGGGGTTCCAAGCGCGAATTGCAGGATCGCCAATGTCTGGTGAGCTTGCATCATCTCGGACAAGTCGGTCTGCTAGATTCGCAGGCAGTCATTGAACTTGAAGATGCTTACTTATTCTTAAGACGTGTTGAACATGCGATACAGGCTTTAAATGATCAGCAAACGCAGATGTTGCCTGTAGAGCCTGATTTGCGACAGCGTATGATTGATACGCTTGGTTATGATTCGTGGAATGCTTTTTTAGCGGTTTTAAATGAAAAACGTGCACGGGTCAGTGATCAGTTTAAAAATCTGATTCAGGAAGAAGTTGCTTCACCAGCAGAAACTGAAACCCAGCTTGAACTGCGCTTAGATGCAGTGCTAGATGATTCAACCAAAAATCTGATTCATGAATTCTGGCATGGTAATGCCTTGAAAAGACTGCCGTCTAAAGCGGTGCAGCGTTTAAAAGATTTTTGGCCGCATTTTATTGAAGCCGTCTTACAGTCGGATAAACCGCAAGTTGCACTGACACGTTTGATGCCTTTAGTTGAGTCGGTGATGCGTCGTACCGTATATCTGATCATGCTGATGGAAAGCCGTGGGGCTATGCAGCGATTGGTCAAAATGGCAACGGTGAGCCCGTGGATTTGTGAAGAATTGACTCAATATCCTGTATTACTTGATGAATTTCTTTCGATGGATTTTGAACTGCCAAAGCGTCAAGATCTCGAAGATTCACTACGTCAACAATTACTACGGATTGAAATTGATCAAGTTGAAGATCAAATGCGGGTACTGCGTTTATTTAAAAAGAGCAATGTACTGACCGTTGCTGCCAGTGATGTTCTAGCTGAAAGTCCGCTGATGAAAGTCTCCGATGCATTGACGGATATTGCAGAAGTGAGTGTGATTGCGACATTGAATCTGGCCTATCAGACGGTGGTGAAACGACATGGTTATCCACTGGATGCAGAGGGGCAGCGCTGTTCAATCGAACATACTGGCTTTGCCGTGATCGGCTATGGCAAGGTCGGTGGAATTGAACTGGGATATGGTTCTGATCTGGATCTGGTTTTTATTCATTATTTTGATGAGCAAGCTGAAACCGATGGACCAAAAGCCATTACCGGGTTTGAGTTTGCTGTTCGCGTTGCCCAAAAGTTTTTATCACTCATGACCACCCAAACGCTGGATGGTCGCGTGTATGAAATTGATACTCGATTGCGTCCTTCTGGCGAAGCTGGGCTATTGGTCACGAGTCTGAAAGCATTTGAACAGTATCAGTTAAAAAGTGCCTGGTTATGGGAGCATCAGGCATTGGTGCGCGCACGTTCTATCGCAGGTGAAATGGATTTAAGAAATAAATTTGCCCACTTGCGTGCACAAATATTAACCCAGCCACGTGACGAAAAATACGTTCAGGAAGAAGTATTAAAAATGCGTCAGAAAATGAAAGACCATTTAGGTTCTTCCTCAGAACAAAAAAAACATGGGATTTTTCATTTAAAACAGGACGCAGGTGGTATCGTTGACATCGAATTTATGGCACAGTATATGGTGCTTGCATGGAGTGGTGCGAATCCTGATCTCGCCCATTTTTCCGACAATGTAAGAATTCTTGAAGATGCTGCTCAAGCAGGCTGCTTATCCAGTGAAGATGCCACAGCATTGATACACGCTTATCTCAGTGAACGAGCCGAGAGCCACCGCTTAGCCCTTGCAAATCAATCCATGCAAGTCAGTGCTGCGGACTGGCGCGATACCCGCGAGGTCGTTTGCAAGTTATGGCAAAGATTAATAGATCCAGTATCAACGGTGGTGCTGGAGAGTGAATGATTGTGTAAAAATTTGGAGTGTGTGCCATGAATTTGGCTGATCGTGATGGTTTTATTTGGCAAGATGGACAATTGGTTGACTGGCGTGATGCGAAAATCCACGTCTTAACTCATACGCTACACTATAGTATGGGTGTCTTTGAAGGTGTCCGTGCCTATGAAACACCTAAAGGCACAGCAATTTTCCGTCTCCAAGACCACACTAAACGTTTGCTGAACTCTGCAAAAATTTATCAAATGAAAGTTCCATTTGATCAGGCGACTCTTGAGCAAGCGCAAATTGATGTAGTGCGTGAAAACAAATTAGCTTCATGCTATTTGCGTCCACTTATTTGGATTGGTTCTGAAAAACTCGGAATTGCCGCGACTAATAACACGATTCATGCCGCAGTTGCAGCATGGGGCTGGGGTGCGTATCTGGGTGAAGAAGCGATGGCGCAAGGTATTCGTGTTAAAACATCTTCGTTTACCCACCATCATCCAAACGTGACCATGTGTAAAGCTAAGGCTTCTGGTAACTATACCTTATCCATTCTCGCTCATCAGGAAGTAGCGCATTCAGGCTATGATGAAGCGATGTTGATGGATCCACAAGGCTATGTGTGCCAAGGTTCTGGTGAAAACGTATTTTTGGTAAAAGATGGTGTGTTACATACCCCTGATATTGCGGGTGGCGCATTGGATGGTATTACTCGTCAAACGATTATTACCATTGCCAAAGATTTGGGTTATGAAGTGGTTGAGCGTCGTATTACCCGTGACGAGTTTTATATTGCAGATGAAGCGTTCTTTACTGGAACTGCGGCTGAAGTTACACCGATCCGTGAATATGATGATCGTCAAATTGGTGAAGGTCGTCGTGGCCCGATCACGACGATTATTCAAAAAACATTCTTTGATGCCGTTCAAGGTAAAAATCCAAAATATGAACACTGGTTAACTTACGTTAAATAATTGAATCAGTTAAGATGAAAGGCGAAACTGATGTTTCGCCTTTTTTGTGCTTGTGATATTGGGAAAATAAAATGCATATCGTATATGTGAGTGATGCAAAGGCGGGACATCGATCACAAGCTTTAGGTTTATATCAAGCCATACATCAGCAAAATCCCAATACCAGTTTTGAAGAAATTCAGCTAGAAAACTTAGCTTTATTGAGTATTTTTAAAGGATTATTTAGCCATCAAGTGAGTGGTATTGCGCAACAGCCTGATTTTATTTTTGGGGTAGGTTCGCATACTCATCTTCGAGTTTGGTTATTGGGAAAAGTTTATCCTCAAGCGAAAACTGTAATCTTGATGAAACCCAGCTTACCTATTCACTGTTTTGACTACGCCATTATTCCTGAACATGATGGTATTGCTGCATCTGATCAAGTAATTGTCACCAAAGGTGCTTTAAATCCAATTGAAAATGAACATCGTCATCAAGCCAATCGGATTTTAATTGCGCTTGGCGGAACTTCAAAACGACATCAATGGAACGAAAATAAAGTTTTAACGGCAATAGAACAGATTGTTCAGCACAATTCACATTGTCAGTTGATCTTGACGACCTCCCGACGAACGCCTGAGCATTTCTTGGATCGTTTAAAAAAACAAGATTATGCGTCGCAATTAGACATTTTCCCTGTAGAACACACTCCACAAGGCTGGATTTTTGAACAAATGCAACTGGCGGAAACGGTTTATGTGACAGAAGATAGTGTTTCGATGATTTTTGAAGCATTGACGGCAGGTTGCCGTGTTGGGGTGATTGCAATGGATCGATTGAAACAGGACCGTATTACACATGTGATTGATGCTCTAATCCTAGATCATATTGTTGGGACACAGACTAAAACTGCTCAACTTCCGCAACAACAGACTTTTAAAGAAGCAGAGCGTGTGGCAACATGTTTATTGAAATCCTATTCAGGTCAATGATGTGATTTATCTCGCTTTAGTTCTTGTTTTGGCAATGATTATATTCAGCTATAAATATGCGTGGTGGAAGCCTGCAATTGATTGGAAGCGACCACGTATTCTGATGTATCACATGGTACGAGAACATATTGATGGAGCGAAATTTAATAAATTACGCGTTCAACCTGCTGAATTTGAAAAACAGGTAGCATGGATGAAAGCGCAAGGTTTTCATTTTGTTACTATGCAGGAGTTACAGCAAAACTGGGGTAAACATCCTGAAAAAACCGTTGCAATTACCTTTGATGATGGTTATCTAGATAATCTGGAAAATGCTTTTCCAATCCTTGAGAAATATCAGGCTAAGGCAACTATTTACGTCGTTGTCGATCGTCATGATAGAGATTGGTCAACTTATAAAAAAGCACATCATAATAGCGGTGAGTTGGCACGAGAACCAAAACTCAGTGATGAACAAATTCTTTTTTTAGCGAAAAGTGGTTTAGTTGAAATCGGTTCACACACTTTGACGCATGCCAATCTCGCGAAACTCACAGATCAGCAATGCCTGGATGAACTAGTGGAGTCCAAACACCAACTTGAACAGATCACTGGTCAAGCAGTAAGTAGTTTTGCTTATCCTTTTGGTATTTACTCTGAACGTGATGTGGAATTGGTGAGACAGGCAAATTATACAAATGCTGTAACTACTGTTGAAGGGATTGATAATGATCAACCTGATTTTTTGCAGCTTCAACGCATTAAAATCAGCGGCAAGGATTCACTATTTGCAGTGAAACTAAGATTGAAACTTGGGAAACGTGGGCTGTAGGAGCTATTATGCATATTTGTATGGTGATGGCAGGCGATGAAGAAGGCGGACTTGAGAAACACGTGATTGAGCTTGCTAATGGATTGATAAAACTGAAACATCGTGTCAGTTTGATTGCTCATGAAAAATATCGATCACGTGTTGAAAATGTTCAGTTCTACTCCCTTGATTTATCGAAGAGCCGTAATAACCCGATTCTATTATGGAAGCTTTATCAAACGATTAAATCTATCCAAGCGGATGTCTTACACGTCCAAGCGAACAAAGCGGTCTCGATGATTGCACCAATGTTAAAATGGTTAAATGTCCCGAATGTTGCCACATTACATAATTTAAAAAAGAATATTAAAGCTTTTAATCGTTATGATCGGATTATTGCGGTGAGTCAAAGAGTTGCCAATCAATTTTCATCTCAATCCAAGATTCGCGTGGTATTGAATGGTGTGAAGCCACCTGATTTTATTATAAATAGTAAATCTGCAACTTATCCCCTACAAGCGATTGCCATTGGGCGTTTAGTGAAAGCTAAAGGGTTTGATTTACTTATTGAGGCTTGGAAAGAAGTTGATGCAGGGCTATGGATTGTTGGGGATGGACCTGACCGACAGGTCTTACAGCAACAAATTGAACAAACACAGTTATCTCAGCGTATTAAAATTTGGGGGCATCGTGATGATATTAATGATTTATTGCTGCAATCAGATTTCTTGGTCATTTCTTCTCGGAACGAAGGTGGTCCTTATACGCTTTCTGAAGCACTGTTGTTAAAACGACCAGTGATTTCATCAGATGTTGGTATGGTTTCGCAGGTGTTATTACCCTCTATGATTTGTCCTGCTAATAATACACAGGCACTTCATCAATTATTGCAGCAGCATATTCAACATTTTTCACAGCTACAAAAAGACGCTGAACCAATTTTTCATTTTGCACAGCAACATTTGACCATCAATGCCATGGTTGAACATACGGCAAGGGTATATCAGGAACTTTTAGATGACGGACACGCTTAAACAAACTAAAAAAGTCTGGGTTATCAGTGATGGTGTGCCAGGTCATTTTAATCAATCTAAAGGTGTTTTATTTGCTTTACAGCATTTATTCGAGTTAGACGTTTGTTGGATTGATTTGAAACTTAATCAGGGTTTTTTACGACGTCCATTAAGTTGGTTGCTCAATTCAACTCTTCCTGATTTGAATAAACTTCATTATTTTTATCGGGGTGATGTACTTCCGCAACAATCTCCAGATATTGTTGTTGGTGCAGGCGGAAACACGGCTTATGCAGTCATTTGGATTTCTAAAGCTTTGCATGCCAAAAGTATATTTTGTGGCTCACTTCGGCATTTAAATGCAAAGCTCTTTGATGCTATTTTGGTACTGGAACCTGATCTAGATAAACCTTTTATAAGTCTTGATGTATCGCCTATGGCGATTGATCAACAAGTATTGGCTCAGCAAGCTGAACAATGGCGCAACGAACATGCTGTATTAACGAAACCAGTGTGGACGATGCTTATTGGAGGTAATGGTGCCGGTGCTATTTATCAGGATTCAGACTGGAAAATACTGGCAGAGCAAATGAATCAACTTGCACATCAATTTGATATTCGATGGTTAATCAGCACCTCACGACGTACAGGGGGGCAGGCTGAAAACATACTAAAGCAACATTTGAATGACGATATAATCATTGATGCGGTGTGGTGGAGTGAAGCACCACGTCAGGTTCTACATGCTTTTTTGGGACTTTCTGATCGGGTATATTGTGGGGCTGATTCGATGTCGATGATGATGGAAACGATCAGTGCTATGCGAGCTTTAGTGGTCTATTATCCTTTTGAATTTAATCCTGATCAGCGGTTTGGTGGGGTATTGCAACGAATTGAACGAACTGAATTAGCTACAGTGCAACCCATTTCAGATTTATCCAATATGGATCAGGATAGCGAAAATGTACTAAAACCATTAAAATACGAACCTAGTGAAAAATTAGCACAATTATTGAAAGATAGGCTCTTCTCTTGAAAAAATTTAAAATCATCAATACGGTATATGGGGATGCTACAGGTGGTCGTTGGCAAGCTGTACTGGATATCGCTAATACACTAAAAAGTTATGGCCATGAGATAGTCTTACTACGTGGGGAGGAAAATGCGCATCTGAATAGTGGTGAATGGCCAATTCATGTGATTCCAAATACAGGTTTTTATAGTATTGCGGCCGCGTTAAAAGTACGCAAATTTATTCAGGAACAACAGCCAGATTTAATTATAGCGCATAGTGGAAAAGCTGTTTGGTTATTTAAAAATGCGATGCTGGGCATGCAAAAGAAAATACCAGTACTTGCGGTCAACCACAGCCATAATGTTAAAAGAACCTTGCGTGCAGACGCATTTTTACATATTACGCCTTATGTGCAAGAGCTTGTTCAAGCGTTACAAAGTAACGAGGAAAAAAAGAAACCGCAACGTGTCATTTCAAATCTCACTTATTTACCAAAGGTTGAAGCAAGTCCCAAGCCACTTAAGCAGCCTGTAAATATTGTCATGCTGACACGAATGGTACCTAATAAAGGTGTTCATGTTTTAATTGATGCTTTAGCTTTATTAAAGCAAAGAGGAATACCATTTAGCGCAGTTTTAGCGGGTCAAGGCGAAATGCTTGAACAATGTAAAGCTCAGGCAAGTCAGTTAGGTTTGGATGATCTTGTGAGTTTCCCTGGCTGGATTGGTGGGGACGATAAAATTAATTTAATACAGCAAGCAGATATAATTGCTTTGCCATCAATCACTGAGATCCAAGGAATTGGAATTTTAGATGCATTTGCATGGGGAAAGACATTGATTACCACAGATGATATTGGTATTCGACAGACAGCAAAGCATCAAGTAAATGCATGGTGTGCTAAAGCTGATGATGCGATTAGTCTAGCAGATGGAATTGAATACTTAATTAGTCATCCTGATGAAGCTTTAAAATATGCTCAGCAAGGTAAAAACGAGGCTTTAGAGAAATATTGTTTTGAGCAAATTGCGAAAGAGCATAACGATTTTATTTTTACCATCGTGAATTAAGAAAAAAGCAGTATATTTTAATTTATATACTGCTTTTTTATTTTATTCTTTAACCGATTTTATTATAAAATTTGAGAAAGTATTGGAAATTTTAATCGAAAATACGTCGATGTATTTATGGAATATAAATGATACGAGTATTGTAAAAATTATCGTTGAAGAGCTTGATATAAAAGCAGAAAAATAAAAGGATATGTTGTAAAAATTATAGATAAAATTCATTATTGGTATACCAATAATGTAAAGTATAAAAAGATGAATTAGGTATATAGAGAAAGAAAGCTCTCCTAGTTTTACTAGAGGTCTTATGCTAAGTAGATTTGAAAAGAAAGTAGACTTTAGAGTAGAAATACATATGAATAAAGCTCCTAAAAATATAGTGTAATCATATGTTTTTTTACTATAATTCATAGCTGAATAAATGTAATGATAACTTGTACTTGTTTTATGAAAGCCTATAAAATATAAACCTACTATAAGTAGAAAAGTTGCTAAATAGGCATTTATATTTTTAATCTTATATAAAAAGTGACCTAAAATAAAGCTAAACATACCTAGGAAAAATACTTTTGATATACTTAATGAAATCAATAAAAATAGTAGTAAAAAAATATAATATTTCTTAAGCTGAAAAGTTGATTTAAAGTAAATTAGAATGAATATGGCGATTGATCCGATAAGTTCATTTTTCATAGTCCAGAGAACAACATTATATGAGGATTCTGCATATATAAATGGTGAAATTAGACTAGAATAAATGCTTCCAAAAAATGTTGTTTTATTGGGAATTAAGTCATGAAACCATGTGGTAGTTAAACTTAGGTCTACTGAAATTTTGAAAATAATAAATGCAATTAAACATGATCCTAATGCAGGTATGGCTAATCTTGGATATCTTTTTAAAATAGAATTAATCATTTTTGATTTTGGATCATAATTACTTGAATTGGATGCTGTTAGTACAAATCCACTTAAAATAAAAAATACATATACAGCCCCAAGACCAGAAATAAAGAAACAAAAAGGGGAGTTATGAATCTTATATAAAATATTACTAGAGGGGAAATTAGCTTGTTGAAAGTGATTATGTAATTGTGGATAGAATGTTAGAGAAAGATGTGATAGTAAAACAATAAAACATGCTATACCTCTTAAGCTTTCTGCTGCAAGATTTTTTTTTAACATTTGGCTCTCAAAAGTATAAAACTCTTTACAATTATAGTGTTTATACATATATTTATAAAGATTTAACGATTTTTTATAGATATGAATACAAATATTACGATTGTGACAGCTTTTTTTGATATCGGTCGGGAAAATTGGTCAGTTGAAAATGGTTATCCTGATTATTTGTATAGAACATCTTATACTTACATAGAGTTTTTTAAGAATCTTTCTATACTTGAAAATGAACTTATTGTTTTTACCTCAAGAGAGTTTGTTGATATTGTCAAAGAAATTAGAGGTAATAAACCTACAAAAATTGTTGAATTTGATTATTTGAGTGAGTTCAAAGTTTATAAAAATAGGATAAAAAAAATTCAAAATAGTTTGGAATTTCAAAGTAAAATATCGCCAAAACAAATTATAAACCCTGAGTATTGGTCTTCAGATTATACTTTATTAACTAACTTGAAAACATATTTTGTCAATAGAGCTATATCTTCAGATTTGGTCTCTAATTCAACATTAGCATGGTTAGATTTTGGCTATTGTCGTGACATTGAAATGTTAAATGGAATAACTGAATGGAAATATAATTTTTCTGATGATAAGATCCATACTTTTTCTTTGAAAAAAATACCATCTTTAGATTTTAAAAAAGTAACAGACTCAATTTATAATAATAAGGTTTTTATAATCGGTGGTGTGACTATTGGACATCGTGACTGTTGGAAAGAATTTCATAGATTAGTTTATAAGTGTCAAATTGATTTACTAAGAAAAGGAATAGTTGATGATGATCAAGGTATTTATCTTTATGCTTATTATAAAGATAAAGAATTATTTAAAAATCATGTTTTAGGTAAAAATAATTGGAGAGTAATTTTTAAAGTGTACGATGAAAAAGCCAATTTAAGCTTTAAAAACAAGATAAAAAAGTTTTTTAAAATTCTCTAATTCCTTATAACTACAAAATGTAGTTATAAGGAATTAACTTAATTTTTTTTGTATATATAATATATACCATTGAATACTAGCTAGATATTTTCCTTTTCGCCATAATATTTTAGCAAACTTCTTTGCTTCTTTGGAATTTTTAGGTGCATCAAGTGGTTGGTCTTTCCAAGGCGATTGATAGTAATACTTTAAATACAATTCTCCGTGGGAGGCTGCGATGCTCCAAGGTTTAGGAGAGCTTACAAAATGTATAAGAGCTGGTGAAATATCGTCTCGAGTAAAATAGTTGAATTTTTGATCAATAAAAATCATTTTATTCTTCAGTAAGATATTAAGCACATCTTGATCTGGGAACTTATAATCTCTTTTTGAAATAAGCGTATTAAATTTTGTTAATACATCAAAATTGTTCCATTCTTTTGTATTAATTAAAAGAACGCCTGAATTAAAGTATTTATCATTTGGATTTAAGCCAATGCTTTCAATATAAGTTGGTTTCATGCATTTATCTTGAACTGCTGCAAGAACTTTATTTTCAATATTAATTGAACAAATCTCTTTTAGACTACTAATACATAAAATATCAGCATCTAGATATATAAATTTGTCCAACTTATCTTTAAAAATATTTGCTATCGATAATCGGTAGTAGATTGCAGTTGTGAAATGCCCATTGACTTGTAATTTATCGTAAGGTTCAGTATTTAGAATGTAGACAAAGATTTGTGTATTTTTAAACTGGCTTATAATTTCATCATAGCCAAATGAATCAAAATACGTTGTAAAAATATGGAAATTAATTTTTAAATCTTGATTGTTCTTTGCTATAGAGAATAAAGTAATTCCACAAGGTTTTAAGTAGTTTTTATCAATAGCAAAAGCAATGTCTAAGTCTGGAATAAAAGTCGGCTGTTCACTGAAAAGACGAAAAGACTCTTTGATAAAACTATTAAAATAATTCATTTGGTTTCACAGTTTAAATAATTGGATTTTATTTAATCCAGTATAAAAGAATAGAGAGTGACTCAGGCTTCTAGTTTGCTGCCATTAGTGTAAATTTCATCTTGCCAAACCGAATCTAAAGATTGATTATAAATTAAATTTAACCATTGTTGCAAAACCGTCTTTGCCTCGAAACGGGTATGCGCAATTTCATAGCCTTTTTTTGCAATTTCAATAGCCTGTAATGGATGCTTTTGATAGTAATCAATTTTTTTGAGTAATTCATTAAAATCTTCAAAATAAATAATACTATCTTCTGGAAATAAAATATCTAACCCTGGTGTCCTAGCCGTAAATACTAAAGTGCCCATACCTGTAAGCTGTGCAATACGATCACTACTATACATATAGATATTATTATACTTGGAATAATTAATGCCCATTAAACTGTTTTGAACGGCAGCGTGATACTCATATCCAAATAAAGAAGGATGTCCTAAACAGGCGCCTAATTTAAACTTCAAATTTGGAAGTTCTTCAACTAAATTTTTAATAAACTGTTCACGTTCAGGATATTTACTATTCGAGCCACAAAATACACAATCGTAGTCGTATTTGTGCCAATCAGATCGAGAGTGTTCAATTGAAGCCAGACTTAGATTCGGTGTAAATGCAAATAGAGGATGTGGACACACTTCTGAAAGTTGTTTTAAGTGTTCACCCGCAGTAGTGATAAAAATATGATCAACTTCATCTTGCATTTCTTTGAAATGATCCAGCCGGTGTGGTTCGTTAATTGGATCTACAAACCACATTGCGATTTTAGAATCATTAATTGTTTTTAGTTGTTTTAATAGTGTTTTAGGTAAATGAATATGGCCAATTAAAATAAGATCAAAATGAATATTTTTACATAAATCAATAAGTTGATTATGCACTTTTTTATGAGAAAGCGATGTCGTATTGAAAATATTACTTTTTCTCACCATAAATTTATAATCAAAAGGATATACATAATGACCAAGCTCCATGAGACCATGTTGAACTTTTGCGTCAGTGTTATAAAACATCATTCCATTATTTTCGGGTTTAAAATTGGCTATATGTAATATCTTAAGTGAACGAAGTGGCAAAATTGCTCTCCAATCAGCAGTGTGAAAATCAAAAGATTAGGTCAAAATTATTGATCCGCGTTACCTTTCAGCACCATATAGATGAGTGCAACAAAAATCAACAATGCACCAACTAAACTACTGATACAAAAAAACAAAATACGTTGATTGGTGTCCATATTAAATAATTCATTGGCAAGGATATAGCGCATAAACAACCATTGAGCAAGTGAAAATGCAATGATCACCAGTGCATGACGACGTACATCAGGACGCATAGCCATATTGAATAATCCAAGGGAGAGTAAAGACCTATTATGCCATTATAGAGAATCAATCTCAATTCATGTCATGATGATTGTTGCAACACGGCTCATGCAAGTACAAAGAAGCCAGCATATTGCTGGCTTCTTTTAAAGATTTTACAGTCAGTTAATCTTCTTTCTTAGGCTGCTCACGCAAACGAATACCCAAATCACGTAACTGATTTGGTTCTACTGGCGCAGGTGCCTGCGTCAACGGACATTCCGCAGTTTTAGTTTTCGGGAATGCAATCACATCACGAATAGACGAAGCGCCCGTCATTAGCATGACTAAGCGATCCAAACCAAAAGCCAAACCACCGTGCGGTGGAGCACCATAACGCAACGCATTTAACAAGAAACTGAATTTTTCTTCGGCTTCTTCTTCACCAATACCCAAGGCTTCAAAAATCGCTTTTTGCATGTCTAAAGTATAAATACGTAGTGAACCACCACCGATTTCAGTACCATTAAGCACCATATCGTATGCAACAGAAAGTGCCTCGCCAGGATTCGACTTAACTTCTTCAACGCTTGATTTTGGCAAAGTAAATGGATGGTGAACCGATGTCCATTTACCATCGTCAGTTTCTTCAAACATTGGGAAATCAACGACCCAAAGTGGTGCCCATTCGCATGTTGCAAGTTTTAGGTCATGACCGATTTTAACACGTAGCGCACCCATGGCATCATTGACCACTTTGGCTTTATCCGCACCGAAGAATACGATGTCACCATTTTCTGCACCGACACGTTTAAGCAGATCAAGTACGATCGGTTCAATGAATTTTACGATTGGAGATTGTAAACCTTCAATGCCTTTTTCTAGCTCATTGACTTTAATATAAGCTAAACCTTTCGCACCGTAGATACCGACAAATTTAGTATATTCATCAATCGCACTACGTGGCAGTGAAGCTGCACCTGGTACACGTAAAGCCACAATACGACCTTTAGGATCTTTGGCTGGGCCAGCAAACACTTTGAACTCAACCTCTTGCATTAAGTCCGCAACGTCCACCAATTTCAATGGAATACGCATATCTGGTTTGTCAGATGCATAATCACGCATGGCATCGTTATAAGTCATACGTTCAAATTTATCGAACTTGACCCCAAGCAAATCGTTAAATAATTTAACGGTCATGCCTTCCATCAAATCCATAATGTCATCATCATTTAAGAATGATGTTTCAATGTCGATTTGAGTAAATTCTGGTTGACGATCCGCACGTAAGTCTTCGTCACGGAAACACTTGGCAATCTGGTAATAACGATCAATACCACCCACCATCAACAATTGTTTAAATAATTGTGGTGATTGCGGTAGGGCGTAGAAGCTTCCATTTTGAACACGGCTTGGGACTAAATAGTCACGCGCACCTTCTGGTGTTGCACGAGTCAAAATTGGTGTTTCAACGTCTAGGAAACCATTGTCATCTAAATAGTTACGAATTAAGGTCGTTGCTTTAGAACGTAAACGTAAACGCTCTAACATTTCAGGACGACGGATATCAAGGAAACGATATTTTAAACGATGTTCTTCAGAGACATTGATATTGTCATCATTCAATGGGAATGGCGGTGTTTCAGATTGTGCAAGAACTTCAATTTCTTTGCCCAAAACCTCAATTTGACCACTGACCATATTGGCATTTTCAGTACCTGCATAGCGACGACGAACACGACCTGTAATTTTAAGAACAAATTCAGAGCGCGCTTTGTCTGCGGTTGCAAAAGCTTCTGGGGTGTCAGGGTCGATCACGACTTGGACTAAACCATCACGGTCACGCATGTCTAGGAAAATAACCCCACCGTGATCACGGCGACGGTGTACCCATCCGCAAAGCGTTACGGTCTGGTCAATTTGGGCTTCTGTTAAAGAGCCACAGTAATGAGTTCGCAT
Source organism: Acinetobacter ursingii DSM 16037 = CIP 107286 (assembly GCF_000368825.1). Taxonomy (GTDB): domain Bacteria; phylum Pseudomonadota; class Gammaproteobacteria; order Pseudomonadales; family Moraxellaceae; genus Acinetobacter; species Acinetobacter ursingii. The sequence continues at coordinate 262,118 of NZ_KB849719.1, forward strand.
CATATTTTAAAATCCAAACTATATTGGCTGTAGGGGCGTATACGTAAACAGCGTACCGCCAGTGAATCAGCGATTATGCCTTTTTGAAGGAGCACTCACAAGAACTTGAGCGTAAAACAGCAAAAAAACACAGCAAATTGAAAGCTTAATTCTGTTTTTGGGCGCTAAATGCCTTAAACCATTTCACCAGAATAAAAATAAGGCAGCTCAAACTAAAACTGATGAGAAAACCACGTGAAAAATAATTAATCGCTTTGCCTGTAACGGCATAGGTATCTGTATGCCAGAGTTGAGTGTCGAGTTGTTGCCAATAGCTAAAAAGAAAATAGCTGCCGACAGCGAGCGAGAGAAATATCGCAACACTTAATGATTTATATGATGCGCGTTGTTTTTGAATACGATATTCAATCATGTAGCGATAACACATCCAGCCTAAAATCGGCAAAGTGATGAGAGAGGTAGACAGTTGTAAAAATCGATGAATAGGATAAGTTCGCCCTAAAAATACGATGTCCTGACTGAGTAAGCCTTGAAATGCAAAGGTTCTAAAATCGTCATGCGTGAGTCCATCCCAGAGAATATGTGTTGCACAGCCTATGATAACTCCCAATATACAAGCCATACAAAAACTACAGAACCGATTAAAAGTAGCTAGATTTAAATCATCTTGTAGAGAGAGCCCGTAATACAACACAGGGCGATACAGCACATACCACAGTACGCAAAAAATAAGTCCAAGCAATAAATCTGGAATAATTAAGCCTGCCCATTCATGGCTTATCGTGACATTTTCATCTGTAAATAATCGCACTAAATCTGGTGTCATACAGCCAATCGCCAAAGCACCAATGGGCAATTTGTATCGAGTGATTTTGGCGATAGGGGGAGCAAGAACCGCATGGGATAAAGTAAAAGGCATAAATATAAAGAAATAAATTTTGGATCAAGATCGGGTCTGAGTGTAAAGCTTTAGGGAATGAATGAATGTTTTTTTTTGCAAAACAAATGAAAGGTTATATTATAACAAAAATTAAGAAGATTTTAAGATTTTAAGAATTCGAGGCTTTATATGTTCTTTAAAAAGAATGCACTGACTGTATCGTTATTTGCAGCGATCTGTGGCGTAACACACGCAGCAGAGCAACAGACTGAGATACAAAAATTAGAAACTATCGAAGTTAGCGCACATCCTCTGGTGCAAAGTGCTGTGGATTATGCGGCTGCTGACAATATTATTAAGAATGATCAATTGCGGCAGGGTGGCGCAACAATTGGTGAAGCTTTAAGTCAACAGGTCGGGGTTTATTCCAATCAGTTTGGACCAGGTGCAAGTCGTCCCGTTATTCGCGGGCAAGATGGTGCGCGGGTCAAAGTCTTAGAAAATGCCTCTGAAACGATGGATGTTTCCACTTTATCTCCCGATCACGCCGTCACAGTCGATCCAATTTTGGCGAAGCAGGTTGAAATTGTTCGAGGGCCCTCAACTTTACTGTACGGTGCAGGTACAGTAGGTGGGTTGGTGAATGTTACCGATAGTAAGATTCCAACCCAAATGCCTGAAGGTGGATATGAGGGGCAGATTGGACTGCGCTATAACACAGGTAGCGATGAAAAGTTAGGAGCTGCGGGAGTTACAGTTGGTTTGGGTGATCAGGTCGCGCTACGTGTTGAAGGTTTAAAGCGTGATGCTAACAATTATATTGCACCTGATTATGTTCATGAAGGTGAGCGAGAACGTCGAGTCGATAATACCTTTGCCAAATCAGAGAACGTCAGTGTGGGTTTGTCGTGGATCTATGATCGAGGTTTTACTGGAGTTTCTTATACCAATCGTCAAGATCAATACGGTTTGCCAGGTCATAGCCATGAGTATGAAAGCTGTCATCCGCATGGTACACATCTACATTGTGGTGGGCATGATGGCCATGATGATGAGCATGATCACGACGGTCATGATCATGATGAGGATGGACATGATCATGCTGGCCCGTGGGTCGACCTTAAATCTGAACGTTATGATTTTAGAACAGAGCTAGATGATCCATTTGCAGGCTTTAAAAAGTTACGGGCACAGGTCAGTTATACAGACTATAAACATGACGAAATTGAAGAAGGTGAGGCTGCAACGACATTTAAAAGTACAGGTTATGATGCTCGTTTAGAGTTGGTGCATCAGCCGATTGGCATGTGGGAAGGGGTGTTAGGTACACAATTTGGCCGTCAAAAGCTGGATATTACCGGTGAAGAATCCATCTTTGCAGGGCCGAGTACTACGGATAAATGGAGCGTATTTGCTTTAGAACATACGCAGTGGAAAGATGTACATTTTGAAGTGGCAGCACGTTTTGATCAGCAACAAATTGATATTGATTCGTCGCAAAAAGATTACAATGACCATACTTTTTCTTATTCAGGTGCAGCCAATTGGTTATTTGCGCCGAATTATAAATTGTCATTAGTCGCTTCGCATCAGGAGCGTATGCCACTGGCACAAGAGCTTTATGCCAATGGGAAACATCTCGCCACCAATACTTATGAAATTGGCAATGAAAACCTAAACCCAGAAAAATCCAATAATATCGAACTGGGGTTTCATTACGATACGGACAAGCTGAATTATCATGTACATGTATTCCATAACTGGTTTGATGACTATATCTATGCTCGTACACTGGATCGTTATGAGAACTTCCGACTTGTGCAATAAACACAAGATGAAGCACGTTTTTATGGGGTAGAAGGTGAAATCTCTTATCAACTTTCTCCACGTTATAAAACGACGTTGTTTGGAGATTATGTTCGCGGAAAAATTGATGCTGAAGGTGATGCACCACGTATGCCTGGAGGACGTTTAGGAACACGTTTTGATGCGGACTTTGGAGACGGTTTTTCTGGAATGGCAGAGTACTCTCACGTGTTTAACCAAGACAAAATCGCAGCTTATGAAACTGAGACAGACGGCTATAACATGGTGAATCTAGGGGTTGCCTATGCAGCACGAGTCAGTAATAAAACGGATTATCGGGTTTATTTAAAAGCCAATAACCTGCTGGATGAAACAGTGTATAACCATGCATCGTTTTTATCCAACATCCCTCAAGTTGGACGAAACTTTACGTTGGGGATCGATTTTAGTTTCTAAAGCAGTGGTTTTTAAATATTCACATGGAGCCTATGATATAGGCTTCATGTTTTTGAAATGTTATATTGTTCTATTCATCTTTTGCTTAAATTAGACTTAATTTATTGTCGAAACCATAAAAGTCATATTGCTAATGGAAATAATGATACCGCACTGAATTTTCTTGAAAAATATATAATATATTATAACGTAACATGTGATTAGCATCTGGATGATCATCATGTTTAAAAAAACACATATATTTGCACTTTCTATTCTTTCATTGTCTATACAACATGCTTTTGCGCAAAATTCTCAACAGGAAGTCGATGTCAATGATTTACCTACAATTGAATTGCAAGCTCAGTCTACGCCAAAAGATCATCTCAATCATGCAGCAGGTGACACGGTCATCGGGAAAGACCAATTGGTTCAGGGTGCAACTACAATTGGCAATGCCTTAAATGGTCAGGCAGGTATCTACTCAGCTCAATACACGGGGGGCGTAAGCCGCCCTGTGATTCGAGGTCAGGATGGGGCACGTGTCAAGATTACTCAAAATGGGGGCGATCCATTAGATGTTTCTTCGGTTTCACCTGATCATGCAGTCACGGTCGATCCCAATTCGGCAGATCAGATCGAAGTCTTAAGAGGCCCGGAAACATTAATGTATGGTGCGGGTTCTGTTGGTGGTTTGGTCAATGTGATCGATCATAAAATTCCTGAAACAATGCCAGAAAATGGCTATGAAGGGCGTATAGGTGCGCGTTATAACACGGGTGATGATGGTTTGGTTTATTCGGGTGATACCACAATCGGTTTGGGGCGTCAGGTTGCTTTAAATTTGGGTGCTGTAAAACGCGATGCCAATAACTATATTTTACCGAATGATCTACAAAGCGATTCACGCCGTGAAGATAGCACCTTTGCTAAATCCCATGATTATCATGCAGGCTTGTCATGGATTTATGATCGTGGTTATACCGGAGTTTCCTATAGTGAACGTCATGATAAATATGGTATTCCTGGAGATGTCGATTCAGACTGGGAACCTGACCACAACATGATGTTGACCATTCCTGCGGAACATGAGGACGACGGTGAAAATGGAAGTTCATCGTGGATTAATTTAAAACAAAAACGTTATGACGTTAAAACCCAATTGAATGATCCATTTGTGGGATTTAGCCGCTTAACTGCTCAGGCCAACCACACGACGTATCAACATGCCGAAATGGATGGCGATACGCCAGCTACACTGTTTCATAGTACAGGTACAGATATGCGTATTGTTTTAGACAATCATCCGTGGGCGGGTTGGAATGGTCAAGTGGGCGTACAATTTACTCGCCAAAAACTGACCATTGATGGCGAAGAAGCTCTGATGGCACCCACAGACACCGAACGTTACAGCTTATTTGCCTTACAGACAAAACAGTTTGGTCCAGTTACGACGAAACTCTCTACACGTATTGATCATCAAGATACAAGTGTGGATTCAGATCAGAAAAACTTTAATGGTACGGCCTATTCTGTTGCAGGTGAAAGCGCTTGGGAATTTACACCGAATCATAAAATTTCACTTGATGCATCGCATCAAGAACGTTCTCCAATGGCACAGGAATTATATTCGAATGGAGGATTACATGGACCCACTAAAAGTTTCGAATTTGGTAATGATGAATTAACACAAGAAAAATCCAATAATATTAATTTAGGTTTTCATGGCGACCAAGACGCACTTCAGTACAATTTAAGTGTTTACCATAATTGGTTTGATAACTTTATCTATGCAAATACCATCGACCGTAAGGGAGATTTTCGTTCTATACATTATGACCAAACAGATGCACGTTTTTATGGCGTTGATGGAGATATTAGCTATCAGATGAGTGCGCGCTACAATGTAGGCTTATTTGGTGATTATGTGCGTGCCAAGCTGGATGATAATGGTAATGCACCGCGTATTCCGGGTGGGCGAATGGGCACACGTATTAAGGCAGATTTTGGTGAAGGATACTCTGGTACAGCCGAGTACTATCATGTCTTTCATCAGGATGATATTGCCAACTACGAAACCGAAGGCAAGAGTTATAATATGGTGAATCTAGGCTTGGCTTATCAGGGGCAGTTGAACCAAAAAACAGGCTACCAGTTATATGCCAAAGCCAATAATCTGCTCGATAGTAAAGTCTATTTACACGAGTCTTTCCTCTCTGATGTGCCACAAATAGGTCGAAACTTTAGTGTGGGTGTCGATTTTAATTTTTAAATCTCTAATATTTTTACCTGAAGGAAGACGTGAGATCTTCCTTTTGTGTTTTTGCAGCTTGAGATGAGCCAATTTAACCAAATGTGTCTTGAAAAATAAGGAAATAAACTCTAGCCTGAGACTAATTGTTTAGGTTGTTTGTTATGCGTATTTTTCAACGAATTCACAAAAAGCTGAATTGGTCGGGGCGTCGTTACGTTGCACTGATCGCAGGTGTGTTAGCCCTGAGTTATATTGCTTCCGCGATTTATCATGTCTATAAACCATTACCCGATGGTTTAAATTTTACGGGTAAATTACGTCATGCTGAGGTTAAATTTCTTTCTGATCAAACTTATGTGAATGCTCAAGGTCAACAACAGCAGGATCATCAAATTTTTGATGAAATTTTGAATCTGATCCATCAGGCGAAAACCACCATTGTTCTGGATATGTTCTTATTTAATTCAGAAACAGGTGAATCCAAACTGACACAGCGACCATTAACACAGCAACTTACCCAAGCCTTGATTCAAAAACGGCACGAATCTCCGAATGTTGAAATTACGCTGATTACTGATCCGATTAATTCGGTTTACGGCGGTATCTTGCCTGAACATTATCGACAATTACGTCAGGCAGGCATTGATATCATCGAAACTAACCTCACTCCATTACGTGCCTCGAATCCAACTTGGTCTGGACTCTGGTATCTCTGTTGTCAGGATTTAGGGAATAATCCTGAAAAGGGCTGGTTACCAAATCCATTTGGCAAGGAAAAAATTACTTTACGCAGTTATTTGCAACTGGCTAATTTTAAGGCAAATCATCGTAAGACCTTGGTGGTGGATACCGATGACGGCTGGAAATCTTTGGTGACTTCAGCTAATCCTCATGATGGCAGTTCACGCCATTCCAACGTCGCTTTATTGGTCTCAGGCCGAACAGCCATGGATCTGTTAAAAACTGAACAAAGTGTGGCGCAAATGTCTGCGGGTTCATCACCTATGATGGTGATGGGTGAAATCAATGCAAGTCATCAGGCACCCCAAGTTCAGGTTTTGACTGAAGCGGCAATATATCATGCGGTAGTGGATTTACTTCAGACCGCAAAAGCCAACGATCAAATTGATCTGGCGATGTTTTATTTGTCCGAACGTCAAATTGTGAATGATTTAAAAGCAGCGCAAAAACGTGGCGTGAAATTAAGGGTTTTACTTGATCCGAATAAAGATGCTTTTGGACGTCAAAAAAATGGCATTCCCAATCGTCAAGTGGCTTCAGAGTTACATGCCGCAGGTGTTCCTGTGCGTTGGTGCGACACTCATGGTGAACAATGCCACAGTAAAATGATCATTAAATCTAACCCGACTCAGGCTGAGATGATTTTAGGCTCGGCTAATTTTACTGCACGTAATTTGAAAAACTATAATCTGGAAACGGATATGTTGGTGCAAGGACAAAATCGGGATGCCGTTTTTCAAGATGCGGAGCGTTACTTTAATACTGCATGGTCGAATCTGAATGGTCGTCAAATGAGTGTCGATTATTCCAAATATGCAGATGAGTCCAAGCTTAAGTATTGGACCTATCGTTTTATGGAATGGTCTGGACTTTCTACTTTTTAATGATTTTGCTTAAAAGCGAATCCAATGCTGATCAAAAAGAGAGATTATTGCTCTCTTTTTGATTTTTTATATCGGCTGTTAATGCGTTGGAGGAATTAGTTCATCCAATTCTTGAGCTGATAATTCATCCAGTCCTGCCAAATCGGTTGAAATTTTCCATTGGCTTTCATCTTCTACAGGATTGGGTAAACGTGCTTCGAGCCAGTCACACACAACATCTGGCGTAAAATCTGGATGATTACATTGAATGACCCACGCCAAAAATTCTTTTGGTTCACCATTCATATAGGGTGGAGGAGAAACTGGAAAAAACTGGGTCGGTAACCGTTCATTGGTCGATAAATAATTCAGCACATGTCCCAGCTCTTGCACCGTTTGCCAAGCCAGCGGGTGTTCAACATCAATCTGAAATTTAAACCACCATGCATCTTTGCCATCTGCGCCATGTGCATCGATTCGGCTTTCCTGAATGCTTGGTATTTTACTAAAAAATTGATAAAGGCGTTCAAAACTTAATTCAGCCACAAGCTCTCAATCCAGTCATACAAGGAACCTCTAGTATAGCGGCTTTTTCAATAAAGAAATGTGAAGCATGCCACGCAGTTCAACTTTAAATGAAACCTACATTTATTATGCAGAAATTGTTTGTTTTTTAAGCTAAAATAATAAGGTATTTAAGGAATAAGAAGGGCGATACGATGCGTATTTATGGTGTATATGCCTGTATGGTTGCAATCTTACTCAGTCTCTCCACTGTAAGTATGGCTGAAAATCAATGGGGAAATTATCGTGGTGTAGAACGTCCTAAACCACCGTCACGACCACCGCAATGGAATCGACCTCCACCGCCTTATTATGGGCATCGTCCTCCATCAAATGGACATTATCCTCATTATCCGCAGCGACCTCATCAGGGGCGTTATATTGAATATCACTACCAGCCTCATACTCAGTATGAGTATCGAACTGAGCGCTATGTATTTGTTCGTGGTAATACTTTACCTATCGAATATCGTAATGAACAATATTATCTCAATGACTGGTATGGACATCAGCTTGACGAGCCAACATGGGGAACACGCTGGTATTCAGTAGGCGGGCATTATTTACTGATTTCAGACGATAACTTTCGTATTGAGCTTGTACGTTAATCGATGATATTGAGGAATCATGGTGTGTTACATATTCTTCATCTTTAAGGAAGCAAACTTACAATCTTTAGCAAACTCAGGCTTTTCATCCATGCTTTCTCCTTGACTGTCGCCTAATCTGGAGGCAGATCATAAGAGGATGAACTCATGAATATATCATTGAAGATGACACTGGCTGCACTGGCTTTGGGTATTTCAGCTACCACGATGGCAGCACCCAATGACTGGAATCAATATCGGGGTGTAGATCGTCATTATCATCACGCTCCGCCTAAAGCACCACCAAAATGGTCAAACTCACATCATGAACGTGATCGTTATGTGAGTTTTAGAAAAGGCGATCGCTTACCTTATCAATATCGTGACAACCGTTATCACGTATCAAATTGGCGTAATTCGCGCTTATCTGCACCGCCACGTGGCTATCATTGGGTAAGAGCAGATGGTCGCTATTTATTGGTATCAAATAGTAACCATCGTATTTATGCAGTTCGATAAATTGTTTGAGTCATCATAAAATCCAGCATCGCAATGATCTGACCCCCCAAATTAGGATAGTTTGATTAAGCGGTTTCTAAGGACTGAGTTCTGTACAGGGCTCAGTTTTTTTAATTTTAGGTAGAGAGTCGATTTCATCACTGAAGTGAGATTTAACGATGAAGCCTGTGCCAAAGCTTGAAGCGTCCTCTTTACTTGGATTTATGGAGGTTTTTTAAGTTAATTTACAATGAAATATGAAGCGTATTACAACCCACTAAAATCATAACAATTGATTGCAGATATGGGTCTTTTATTCATGATTTCTCCCAGAGCATTTTCTACACTTTAGACTTGGTGTTATTGCGGACAACTGGATATGAAAAGGATCATTTCCGTTTCACTTTGTGTGTGTATGCTTGGTGTATCCACACTTTCACTGGCTGATCCACCGCCTCCAGATTGGGGTGGACGTGGTTGGGGGCATTATCATGGCGGGCCAGATCGACATGCAGATTGGCATCGTCACGATTGGCGAGCTTATGGACCACCGCCACCTAGGGTGATCGAAAATCGTTACTATTATGCACCACCACCGCCACGATATTACCGAGTACATGATTTCAGACCTAGTTATCGTTTGCCACCGCAGTATTTAGCGGAACGTTATTATGTGAATAACTGGTATGACTATCAACTGCCACCGCCTCCACCGCAACACCGCTGGGCATATATCGATGGACGCTATGTGTTAGTCGCTGTTGCTACAGGAATTATTGCCCAGATTCTTTTTGGCGGGCATTAATACGATTTTTCTCAAACACCATTATCTGAGCAGGGTAGTGGTTTTTTTATGCCAATTCATCATCTTCTGGTCGCGGGGTTTCTCCTTTGGCCAATGGACGTTCCTGATGTTTATCCCGAATGACAGATGGATAATGCCATGAGGCATAACGTACGATCAAAATCGCGATGGCCAAAATCAAGATCGAGCCTGTCACGATCAGCAGATCAACATCGGCTTGATGGTTGTGTTGAATATCTGAGATCAATAAACGAGTTAATGCAGTAATGGCAACATAAATGAGAAATCGTACTGGCATATGATTGGTTTTAAAGTAAATTCCAACCATTGCCCCCAACTCTAAATAGATAAATAACAATAAAATATCGTCAATCGTGGCATATTTTTTAACGGTAAAAATATCGATGGTGGTATGAATTGCTGACCATGCCACCATACAGCCAATAATAAACAACGCCAGATAATGAAAAGCTTCGACGGCGCGATTACCGAGTTTATCCAGAAAAGCCTCTAGATTTTTGGGGGACTTGGGAGTGGGCATGGCTAAGCTTCTTATAATGACAGATGATGGTTATTAAATATCAAGCAAATTTCATGCACATGACGCTTTGATTGACGTAATTTGAAGATCTAAGAGTATAAAAAAACGCCCGATGAATCAGGCGTTTTGATCTGAAAGAATCAATTAGGATTGAGTGGTAAAGTATTCTTCACTAAAACTCATGACTAACTCAGAGCCTGCTTCAATTTTTTTGATGCGAGTTTCAAGTTCTGGCAGGATACGCGCAACAAAGTACTGAGCAAGAGAAAGTTTATGTTGATAGAAATCGCCCGATTTTTCTTGTGCAGCGGCTGCAATTTTGGCAAACATATAGGCAAAGCTGAGTAAGCCAACAGCATGCAAATAATCAACGGCTGCTGCATTTGGGAAATCAACATTTTCTGCTGCTTGTTGCAAAATAAATTGAGTTACCGCTTCAACTTCAGTGGCTGCATCAAGTGTTGCATCTTTAATGAAGTTCAGGTCAGCACTGAGCGTATTGGCAAAATCACGGATTTCGGCAATATATTCAGCAATAAATGCACCGCCAGATTTAATGGTTTTACGACCAATTAAATCCTGTGACTGAACGCCATTGGTTCCTTCATAAATTTGTGAAATACGCAGGTCACGAATACATTGTTCCATGCCCCATTCACGAATATAACCATGTCCACCAAAGCACATTTGCGCATCGAGCGTCGCTTGGAAAGCAGTATCTGTTAAATACGCTTTGGCGATCGGTGTCAGCAATGCAACACGATTATTGGCTTTCTTCACTGCTTCAGCATCGGTTGAAAATTTGGTAATGTCGAGTTGTTGACCCACATAGACCGCAAAAGCACGAGATGCTTCATTATTGGCACGGGCATTCAGCAACATGCGACGGACATCGCCATGCACTAAAATACTATCTGCTGGTTTATTTGGTGATTGTACACCTGCTGCACTACGACCCTGCAAACGATCTGTCGCATATTGAGCAGCATTTTGGTAAGCAAATTCAGATGCGCCAAGACCCTGAATCCCCATCGATAAACGTTCATAGTTCATCATGACGAACATGGCAGCCAGACCTTCGTTTTCCTTACCGACAAGGAAACCTTTGGCACCGTCAAAATTCATGACACAAGTAGCAGAAGCTTTGATGCCCATTTTATGTTCAATCGAACCTGGACCAACCGCATTGCGTTCACCGACTGAACCATCTTCATTGACCATAAATTTCGGTACGATAAAGAGCGAAATACCACGTGAGCCTGCGGGTGCATCAGGTGTTTTAGCCAAGACTAGATGAATGATATTTTCAGCAAGGTCGTGATCACCACCTGTGATGAAGATTTTAGTACCTGTGATGTTATAGGTACCATCTGCATTCGGTTCAGCTTTGGTTTTAATAATCCCTAAGTCTGTACCTGCATGCGGTTCGGTTAAGCACATCGTTCCAGACCATTCACCTGAATAAATTTTAGGTAAATAAGTCTCTTTTTGCTCTTGTGATGCATAACTGTTGAGTGCCATACCTGCACCGACAGAAAGAAGCGGGTAGAGCATAAACGATGGATTAGTAGCAAATAGCATTTCGTCGGCAAGAACAGTCAGCATTTTTGGCATGCCTTGACCGCCCCATTCTTCATCTGCACCTAAACCGATCCAACCGCCTTGCGCATACTGTTGAAATGCATCTTTAAAGCCAGCAGGGGTAAAGACATTGCCGTTTTCATAACGTGCGCCTTCTTCGTCACCTGTACGGTTTAAGGGCAAAGTTACGTTTTGTGCAAATTTAGCCATTTCTTCCAAAATAGCTTCAGCCGTTGCAGCATCAATGTGAGCCAGATTTTCATTGGCTTGCCAGAATTGTTCTGCCTTGAATACGTCATTTAAGATAAAGCGCATATCTGCAAGAGGGGCGTTGTAAATTGGCATCGTTGTTCACCTTTGTTCTTTTTACATTTATGTGTCTAATATTACACAGAAAATGTAAGTCATCAGTATGTTTTGATTGGCATTAATTTAACATTGATTTGATAAAAAAAGGACTGTCAAAACTGATCAGTCCTTTTTTATTAGTATGCAATTGTTTTCACTCATACACACATGTTAGGCAGGTTCAGATTAGAACGCAAAGTGTTCTGCATCTAATGCCATAAGTGGTTCTAAGCCAGTTGAAAGTACATCGACATGCGAACGAACACGTGGCAAGATTTTCTTGAAGTAGAAACGTGCAGTGGTGACTTTAGCGTTGTAGAAGTCAACATCTGTTGTACCTGCCGCTAATGTTTCCTGAGCAACCAATGCCATACGTGCCCATAAATAAGCCAGTGTGACATAACCAGAGAAGTATAGGTAATCAACTGCTGCTGCACCGACTTCATCAGGGTTTTGCATCGCACGCATACCAATTTGCATGGTGAGATCGCCCCATTCTTTGTTCAAGGCAGCCAAAGGTTCAACAAACTCTTTCAAGGCTGCATTGTCTTTGTTCGCTTCAACAAATTTATGAATGATTTTGGTGAAATCACGTAGCATCGCACCTTGAGTTTGTAGAACTTTACGACCTAACAAATCAAGTGCCTGAATTTCAGTGGTTCCTTCATATAGGCAAGAGATACGTGTATCACGAACAATTTGTTCCATGCCATGCTCAGAAATAAAGCCATGACCACCGAATACCTGTACGCCGTGTTTGGCTGACTCTGAACCTGTTTCAGTCAGGAATGCTTTCGCAATTGGAGTCAACAAGGAAAGAATATTGTCCGCAAATTTGCGTTCTTCTTCAGTTGTACCTTGCTCAACTACGTCCGCGTATTGAGACAAGAAATACACAAGGGCACGACCACCTTCTGCAAAGGCTTTTTGAGTCAATAACATGTTACGTACAGCAGGATGTACAATAATCGGATCTGCTTCTTTTTCAGGTGCTTTAGGACCAGAAAGAGCACGCATCGCCAAACGATCTTTGGCATAAGCCAATGCGCCTTGGAACGATGCTTCAGATGCAGATAAACCTTGAACCGCTGTACCAATACGCGCAGTATTCATGAAGGTAAACATGGCATGTAAACCGCGATTTTCAGGTCCGATTAAGAAGCCTTTTGCATTGTCAAAGTTAATGACGCAAGTCGCGTTACCATGAATACCCATTTTATGTTCAATAGAACCACAACGAACTGCATTGCGGTCACCTAAAGAACCATCAGCATTTACATTGAATTTTGGTACGATAAATAATGAAATACCTTTGGTACCTTTAGGAGCACCAGGTAAGCGCGCAAGCACGATATGAATGATGTTTTCAGCCATGTCGTGTTCGCCAGCAGAGATAAAGATTTTCTCGCCAGAGATTGCAAAACTACCATCTTCATTTGGTTCAGCTTTAGAGCGGATGATACCAAGGTCTGAACCCGCATGAGATTCAGTTAAACACATGGTTCCAGTCCATTCACCAGAAACAAGTTTTGGCAAATAAGTTGATTTTTGCTCATCAGAACCATGATGCTCAATAGTACGTACCGCACCATGAGATAGACCTGGGTACATGCCCCATGCCCAGTTTGCTGCACCGACCATTTCAGAAATGGCAGTCCCTAGTGAACCTGGTAAACCTTGACCGCCATGTTCTTCAGGCACTGCAAGAGAAGGGAAGCCGAGTTCGATATATTTTTGATAGGCTTCTTTAAAACCTGTAGGTGTGGTGACAACGCCGTCATTCCATGTACAACCTTCACGGTCACCGATTTGGTTCAGTGGAGAAAGTTCGTTTTCACAAAAATCCGCAGCGGCTTCTAAATATTGATCCACCAATTCACGGCTGACGTTTTCCTGAAATGCAGGAAGTTTTGCATAGTGTTCTTCGGCATTTAATAATTCATGCAAAACAAATTGCATATCACGTAGCGGCGCTTTGTATTGTGGCATATCGGGTTCCTCAATACTGGTTAAACCAGAGTTATAATCCTAATCAACGATAATGGTGTCTGATGACACATCTTTTACTTTTACATCGTGCAACAACTTATTTATATGTACAAGCATTTGCGCGTGAACATCCATGACTGTAAAGTCAAAGAAAATGCTGTTGAAATACCTAAGTACATTGAGTCTAAACACTTTTATCTAATTTTTTATGAAAGGAATAGTCAAAAAACGTAAAAAGTTGTGTCCACAAAAAAAGACGCTTGCGCGTCTTTTAAAGATTAGATTTTGCTTATGAGGCTTTAACTGGTGCTGTTGGAGCAGGTGGAGCCATGCGATCGTCCATTTTGTTCGGTTTAAAACGTATTTGACAGGTTCCATCAATGGTTTTATCACCCACTTTGACTTGAATGGCTTGACCTACAGTTTTACCCACACAGGCTTGTTGAATTTGTTCAAACTGAGCTTGACGTTCAGCACGACGTTGCTGCATTTCAGCGCGTTGTTCAGGGGTTAATTTATGACGTTTCATAAAATGTTTGCCTTGAGGAGCGTCATCCATCATATGACGCGCGGGTGGTTCTTGCGGGCCGGTTGTAGATTGACAGGCAGCTAGACTTCCCATCGTGACCACTGTTGCAGCAAGCATGACAACTTTAGATAACTTATTCATTTTGATCCCCACATTTATGTTGATTTCATGCATTAAAGATTAAGTAATAAACATGAAGAAACAATGGAGAGTTTTTTGAGTGAGTGTTCGCTACAATAGTGAATATAGAAGAAAAATGAGAGTTTACTTTTGAAGATTCGTCGTGTGCCCATCGCCTTGCGTCTGTTTCTGACTGTATTATTGACTACATTGGTCATTACTACACTGAGTCTGGGCGTTTTGCATTGGACCATGCAGAAAAACTTTGCCCGCTATGTGGCAGATGTTGAGATGCAAAAGCTGGATCATCTTATTACCAATTTGGGCAATGTTTATAGCGTTTATCATGATTGGGGCAATGCGATTCAGGCGCAGATTTTACAGATTGAAGGGGATGCTGCTCCAGACGATTATGATCGTTTGTCTCGTTGGTGGTTGCGCCGTCAATATGATATTGCACTGCAACAGCGGATGTTTAAAGAACAAACCTTGTTGAGCCTTTCTCCAGAACTTTCACATAATATCGAGTTTCAAAATCGTCCAATTTTGGATGAGCAAGAACGCAAATTTATTGAGGATAATTTACCTTCTGAATATCAGCCATTTGAAGGGCTTAAATTTCCACTCAGTTCCAATCAAAATTTATTTCGTCCCAACGACAAAAATAAAGATCCCCATCGACCACCCCGTCTTTCTGAAATGGCGGGCATGATGCCGCAAGACGGCAAAAAGCGCTTTATTTCCATGCCTGACCGATTGGGGCTAAGTTCACGCCTTTCGCTGTATGATGTTCATCATCAGTTTGTCGTTGGTGAACCATCGAATGAACAACTGTCTTTTCGACCGATTATGGTTGGTAATCAGGTTGTCGGTTATTTGGGCTTAAAACCTGTACTGGATCAGGATGATGCCTTAAGTATCAACTTCTTTAGTAATCAAAAACGCTTTTTACTGTTAATTTATACTTTCTCTGTACTGGCAAGTTTAGTGGCGGCATTATTACTCGCGACCTATTTTAAAAAACCAATTCAGCGTTTATTGAACGCCACTCGTGAATTGACGCAGGGGAATTATCAACATCAGGTCACGATTAAACGGAATGATGAGCTCGGCGATCTGGCTGCACAATTAAATCAATTAGCGATAATTTTGGATCAACATGAACAGTCACGCCGACAATGGGTGGCTGATACTTCGCATGAATTAAAAACTCCGCTGAGTGTGTTACAGGCGCAGATTGAAGCCATGCAAGATGGGATTCGCAAAGCCAGCCCTGAACATTTAGATGCCATGATGCGTCAGGTGACGAGCCTGAAGAAACTCACACAGGATTTGGGTGATTTGGCACAGGCAGATGCGCAGCAACTAAAATGTTATTTTACCGAGGTCAATCCATGGGAGGCGATGGTACAAGAAGTGGATAACTTTAGG
Source organism: Acinetobacter ursingii DSM 16037 = CIP 107286 (assembly GCF_000368825.1). GTDB lineage: Bacteria > Pseudomonadota > Gammaproteobacteria > Pseudomonadales > Moraxellaceae > Acinetobacter > Acinetobacter ursingii. The sequence continues at coordinate 278,090 of NZ_KB849719.1, forward strand.
CCGAAGTTTGAACAAGCCGGGCTTAACGTTTCTATAGACGGTCAAGGTACACTTTTACAATTGGATATAGACCGTTTTAAACAAATTATGGTCAACTTGCTGAGTAATAGCGTTCGCTATACTGAACAAGGCGGCCAGATTCATATTCATACGCAGGAAACCAGTCAGCATTGGAGTGTCATTGTGGATGATAGTCCATTGGGTGTCGATGATGAACAGCTTCAACGTTTAGGCGAACGCTTCTACCGTGTAGATGATTCCCGTACCCGCAGTACAGGGGGGACAGGTTTGGGGCTGGCACTTTCATGTAAGCTTGCGCAGGCTTTGGGTGGCCGTTTAAGCTTTGAACATTCACCGCTGGGTGGTCTACGCTGTATTTTGACCTTTCCAAAAACACAGTCTATACATAAGGAATAATTGACGATGAAACATGTAATGTTGGTTGAAGATGAAGTTGAATTGGCTCATCTGGTGCGTGACTATCTGCAAGCCGCAGGTTTTGAAGTCAGTATGTTTCATGATGGTCAGGAAGCGTATGATAGCTTTTTACAACGTAAACCTAGTTTAATGGTATTGGACTTGATGGTGCCACGAATGGATGGACTGACCATTTGCCGTAAAGTTCGAGAGCAGTCCGATTTACCCATTATTATGGTGACGGCGCGTACCGAAGAAATTGACCGTGTGCTTGGTTTAAATATGGGCGCAGATGATTATGTGTGTAAGCCATTTAGTCCTAAAGAGCTGGTTGCGCGGGTACAGGCGGTATTGCGCCGTTTAGACCGTAAAGCAGAACCTGAGCAAAATGATTTATTCCGAATTGATAAAGCGCAGCAACGAATCTGGTATCAACAAAAATCGTTAAGTTTAACACCTACTGAGTTTCGTCTTTTGGAATTGTTTTTGGAACATGTCGGACAGGTTTATTCGCGTGCACAGTTATTAGATCATATTAATCCAGATAGTTTTGATGTGGCGGATCGTGTCATTGATAGCCATATTAAAAACTTACGCAGAAAGGTGACTGAGGCTGCGGATACAGGCAATCGTCATGAATGGATTCAGGCCGTTTATGGGGTTGGCTATCGTTTTGAATATCCAGAAGATTAAAAAATAATATGAGCAGCATGGTAGATTGCTGCTCATCCAAAATTTACTTATTTACTCGACAGAAGTTTGATACGCATTTTTTGGGTTTTATTCAATTTACTGACCACAAGCGCATATGAAGATTTAACCATATCTTCAATAAACTCTGCATCAATATTCTGCCCCTCAAATATCGAAATCCAGTGTTTTTTGTTCATGTGATAGCCTGATGTAATTGAGGGATATAATTCTTTTAGTTCATCTGCTTGTTCTGGTTTAATTTTAAGATTGATAAACTTCTGTTGCTTCAGTTCGCCTGTTAATAAGAACATTTTGTCAAAGACCTTGATCACATTACACTGAGGGCCAAAGGGATGAGATAACACAGTTTCAGGTTGTTTCAGCGCAATCTGGATAGCCAATTTTTGTATTTTTTCTGCGTTCATTGATGTTCCTCATTCAAGGATAGATCTCGATTGTTGTACTATCTTTGACTAATTGCCAAATTTCATCTATGTCACGATTTGACACTGCAACACAACCCCATGTCCAGTCATCTTTTGGCAGTCAAAATAAGTTGGTTGTTTATTCTACATATTATGTTCAAAGACTTATATTTGATTCTTCATGAGAAATTATCCTGTGGATAATCACAATGTTATCCACAGAAAATGGGGATAACTGTGATTATTCTTCAACCCTGATTAGGACGAACAGCTCACCATCACTTCAGGGACATCGCTAGGAAGTGGTGCTAAATCTTCAGGTCGTTCCAGCTCAGGTTGTGGGGTGAACGGGTGACGTAATAAACTAAATAATCGTTCGACTTCACTCAAATCACCACGCTCAGCCTGTTCGATGGCTTTTTGCGCCATATGATTTCTTAAAATATAAACTGGATTGGCCTGTTGCATCTGAGCATTCAGTTGTTCGATATCCTGCTGTTCACGAATAGCATGGTAACTTTGTAAAAACTCATCGAACTGACGAATATCGAGACAATCATCACGAAGCGCTTTGTATTGCTGGTTTTGCAGGCGCAGAAAACTTTGCGTGTAATCCAGTTGTTCAGTTTGCAAAATGCGCAGAAAAGCCATACCACAATCAAAGCTGTCTTTATGAAAATCAGGAAGCCCCATTTTTTTGCATAGACCTGCGCTATAGGTGGCTAAAAAAGTCGGTTCAAAATCTTCGAGACAATCGGCTAATTGCGTTTTAAACTTTTCTTTATCTTCAGGCTTGGCTAGAGGAATGAGATTGTTGAGCCACATCCATAAATTCCAATGCGCAATGCTTGGCTGATTTTGATAGGCATAACGACCCTGATGATCTGAGTGGTTATTGATCCAATTAGGACGAAAACGCTCCATAAACCCATAAGGGCCAAAGTCCAGCGTTGAACCAGTTATATTTAAATTATCGGTATTCATGACCCCATGAGCAAATCCCACCAGCTGCCATTGTGCGATCATTTTGGCCGTGTTTTTAATCACGCCTTTGGCAAAAGCCAGAATTGGTTGTTCTGTTTCCAGAGCTTCTGGATAATGCCATTCGATACATTTTTGAGTAAATTCTGCGAGTAATTCAGGCGCATATTGATTGATCCATTCAAAATGCCCCAAACGAATATGACAATCGGAACTGCGTAATAACATGGCGCCGTATTCCAGTGTTTCACGTTGTACACCCTGACTTGATGTCGTAAAACCCACCGCATTACTCGACGCAATACCTAAACTGTTTAAAGCATGTCCTGCCAGATATTCACGAATCACTGAACGCAACACCGCACGACCATCGCCCATCCGCGAATAAGGCGTCAGACCTGCACCTTTTAAATGTAAGTCGATAGTTTGACCTGAACGATTCAAAATCTGAGCGATCAATAAGCCTCGACCATCACCGAGTTGACCCGCCCACTGTCCAAATTGATGACCTGCATAGACCATGGCCAGCGGAGGAAATTCTGCAAAGGTCTTTTGGCCACTGCAAATTTCAACCCATTGCTGTTTATCCTGTTCAGACCATTGTAAATCATCCGCCAGTTCAGCATTAAAATGTCCTGCGGCAGCGCCTTTCAGGGGGACAGGCGCTTGCTGATGATAAAGCTTTGGACTTAAATCTGGATAACGTGAATTGAAATACATGGCAAAGGAGGGATCAAGGGCTGTAAAAGCACTATAGCAAATAATTCCGCCTCTGCCTAAGCCACAAACTTTCTAGTCGAGTTGGACTATTTTATCTGTATCGTCTTTAGCGAGAGGTTTGCTTTTATCTAGAAGGTTTCTTTCTTCGACTGATCATTAAATTACTCAAACGATTTAAAAACTGCGGGCTAATGCTGGATAATTGATACAAAACTTTGGCTTTTACGCCGATCGGTGTATGTGTTACCCGAAAAACATGATCTTTTTGTTGTGCGAGTTTTAATACTTCAGCGGCAACATCAGAGGGACTCAAGTTTACGCCCATATTTTGAATGCTGCCTGCATCCATATTCTTAACCATCGCGGTTTGTACAAAGAGCGGCATGACATCCAAAACCCGAATGCCATATTTTTGCCATTCCACATCCAACGCTTCAGTCAGCCCACGGACTGCAAATTTACTGGCTGAATAAGAACTCAAATCTGCTTGTCCATAAATGGCAGAAGCCGATGACAGATTAATGATGCGAGCTGAACGGGCTTGTTTGAGATAAGGTAAAGCTGCATGGCAGCCATTGAGTACGCCTTTGACATTAATATCAAGGGTTCGCTGATGGGCTTGGATATTGGTATGTTCAAATGCACCCGAGTAGAGGATGCCTGCATTATTGACCAGAACATTAAGTTCACCTGCCCATTGTACAAACTGTTGCAAACTACACTGCCAGTTGTCGTAGTCACTGACATCCAGATAGCCTGCGAAGGCACGAGAACCTAATTCTTTAGCAAGTTTTTGACTCTGGATTTCATTAATATCAAAAATACCGACCAGATAGTCGTGTTGATAAAAAGTGCGTGCAATTTCAGCCCCAATCCCTTGAGCTGCACCTGTAATCAGGATACTTTGAGCCATATTTTTCTCATTTGTTTTGGGTAAACGGTTTTAATAGATTTTTGTTAAAAGAGCATGCGCATTTCCAATGCGCTGAGTCCACATCATAACAAATCTGTTTTTGAAATGAATGCGCTTCGATGAATTATAAAGGAGTTAAACATGCAACAACTACTCAATATTATGCGTGAATTACGTGAAAAGTGTCCGTGGGATCGTGAGCAAACACCTTTAAGTTTAACTCCATATGCGATTGAAGAAGCTTATGAAGTTGAAGCTGCGGTTCGCGAAGGCCATCTGGATGAGATTCGGGATGAGCTAGGCGACTTACTGTTACAAGTGGTATTTCAGGCACAAATGTATAGTGAACAGGGGGCTTTTGATTTTCAGGACGTGGTCGATGCGATTTGTGAAAAACTGATTCGTCGTCATCCACATGTATTTCAAGTGGAACAGTTTTCAGCACTTGATCCTGATCAGGTGAGCGAGTTATGGCAACAGATTAAGCAACAGGAAAAACAGGGCAAACCCAAGTCGCGTTTAGACGAGATCAAACATGGTCCTGCACTCAATCAGGCACAGGAGCTCCAAAAGAAAGCAGCAAAGCTGGGATTTGACTTTGAGACGGTTGAAGATGCTTATGACAAAGTAAAAGAGGAGCTAGGCGAGTTTGAGCAGGCAATTCAGGCGCAACAATCCGATGAAATACATGAAGAATTTGGAGATTGCCTATTTTCTCTGATCAACGTTGGACGTAAACTTGGGCTGTCCAGCGAATCCGCACTTTTGGCCACCATTTTTAAGTTTAGACAACGTTTTGCGTATATTGAGCAGCAAGCGACTTTACAACAAAAAATTTTAGAAGAGATGAGTCTACAAGAAATGGATGCGCTCTGGGATCAGGCGAAACAACAATTAAAACTTGGGTCTTTATAATCAGGTCTTTATAAAATGGCAATGTTACACAAGATGATTACGTTACGACAACTTTCACTCTATTGGATTCAGATCAGTATTTTGTGTTTATTCTCAAGCATATTACATGCTCAACAATTTGATCAATCTTATCATTCATGGAAAACTCAGCAACAAGCACATGATCAGCGTTTAAAAGCATCTTCATCTACAGCGGACTACTATTTGGGTAAGCCAAGTTTACAAAATACTTCGGCAACATTAAAACAATCATCATCTAAAAATAATTCTTCAAAAGATTTGGGAAGCAAGATTAATCTCAATACAGCTTCTACACAGGAACTGCAACAGCTTAATGGCATTGGAGAGAAAAAAGCACAAGCGATTGTTGATTATCGTAACCAGAATGGTCAATTTAGATCAGTCAATGATTTGCTCAATATTAAAGGGATCGGGCCAAAATTTATTGAAAAAAATAAATCAAATCTTGGTTTATAATACGCAGGATTTAATAAGATTTTTGAGCTAAGTGCCTAATCATTGAGAGAATCAAATTGCCCTTTAGGCGGGTTAGAGATATGATTAGCGCATCTTATCATTTACGTTCAGACGTAGGAGACAGCGTCTTTTGCAAACTTTGCGCGCGTCAAAATGTGGTTTATCTACAACGCAACTTCCTTCTTCTATCTTAGATGTGATCGATAGTCTGACCAAAGCAGGCTATGAAGCCTATATCGTTGGTGGTGGGGTTAGGGATCTCATGTTAGGTCTTAATCCAAAAGATTTTGATGCCGTCACCAATGCTACACCTGCTCAGGTAAAAGAAGTTTTTGGACGACGTTGTCGTATTATTGGACGACGTTTTGAGTTGGCACATGTGTATTCTGGTCGTGAATTGATTGAAGTGGCGACTTTCCGTGCGCCGCCTAAAAAGGCAGTCACCAGTACATCAGGTATGATCTTGCGTGATAATAACTGGGGAACCATCGAACAAGACTTTGCTCGACGTGATTTTTCAATTAATGCGCTGTATTATCAACCACGCAAAGGTATTGTGCTGGATTTTTGTGATGCCATTTCCGATATTGATCATAAAACACTACGCTTATTAGGTGATCCGAAACAGCGTTTTGAAGAAGATCCAGTCAGAATGCTTCGTACACTGCGTTTTGCAGCCAAATTAAATTTTGATATTGATCCACAGATTTTAAAAATCTTCGATGTGGACATGACGCAACTGTTACGTGATGTATCGCCACATCGTTTATATGACGAGTCGCAAAAATTATTCACGATGGGGCATTTGGCTCGTGTTTTACCAATGCTCATCGAATTTGATATCTGGAAGCAATTATTTGCAGATATTAAGCCTGATATCAGCAAATTTATTGAACGTGCCGCAAAAAATACCGATCAGCGTATTCAGATTGGTAAAACCATTAACCCTGCATTTTTCTATGCAGTGTTGTTATGGAAGCCTTTTTTAGAGCGTTGTGATTTTTATCTGGCGAAAGGCATTGTTCCTGCTGAAGCCCGTGCGCAGGCAGGTTTAGACGTACTTAAGCGCCAAGCCACCCGTACTGTTATTCCTCGTTTTGCAGAAACTTTTATTCGTGAAGTTTGGGAAATGCAGGTACGTTTACTCAATCCTAAACCTCAACAAATTGAAGCGCTCGCAAGTCATGCGCGTTTCCGTGCAGGTTTTGACTTCTTGTTGTTGCGTGAAAAATCGGGTGATGATTCAACGCAAGGCATGGGGCAATGGTGGGATCATTATCAGTCCCTGTCGAGTGATGAAAAAGAAACTGCGATTAGTCAATACAATCGGCAACGTGCTAAGACGCGCCGTAAACAAAATATTGAAGCAAACGAATCTAAAGACACTACGGCTGAAATTGAACCTTTAGTTAACGTACCAGAAGCACGTAGTCGTCGTGCGCGCCGTGAACAAACACGGAGTAAAGACCATGTGGCTCGTAGTCCCGAATCTTCGACGGCAAATCTCAATACTGATCACCCAATTATGAAGCGTAAACGGGTACAGCGTGATTTGAGTCAGGTTGTCTTTGGACCCACTCAATGAGTGTTGTCACCTATATTGGGATGGGCAGTAATTTAGGTGATTCCCGTCAGATTCTTCAATATGCAGTTCAGCGTTTAAAAGATTTGGGTCAGGTTCAGGTTTCTCGACTTTATCAAAGTCCTCCGATGGGACCGCAGGATCAACCGCATTATTATAATGCCGCGGCACAGTTAATCACTTTGCTTGAACCTTTGGATTTGCTGGATCAATTACAGCGTATTGAACATGAGGCAGGTAGAGTACGTCTGCGCCGTTGGGGTGAGCGTACATTGGATCTGGATTTACTTATTTATGCTGAGCAAGATATTCAAAATCAGCGTTTGACTGTGCCACATCCTGGGTTACTTGAGCGTGATTTTGTGATTGTACCTTTGTTGGATATTGATGCTGATCTCATTGTAAAAGGTCAAAAGCTAAAAGATTTAGAACTGGTAAAACATCCGTCTTTAACTGTTGTGGCGGATCGCAACTGGGTTGAAAAATAACTTGCCTGTTCGGGTTGGTTGATAGAGGACATCATGATGATTAGTCTAAGTGACTTAAGAAAATTTAAAAGCGAAGGACGCAAGTTTTCCTGCCTGACCTGCTACGATGCGAGCATGGCCAAAGCGATGGAGCTTGCTGAGGTTGATTCAATTTTGATTGGTGATTCTCTGGGAATGGCAATACAGGGTCATGACTCTACGTTGCCTGTGACTGTTGATGATATGGCTTACCACACTGCTGCGGTACGCCGTGGAAACAGCCATGCATTTATTATGACTGATCTACCCTTTATGAGCTATGCCACCTTAAATGATGCTTTGCAAAGTGCCAAAAAAGTCATGCAGGCAGGCGCGCAAATGATCAAAATCGAAGGCGGTGCGTGGCTCAGTGAATCTGTCCGTGTATTGACACAAAACGGTATTCCTGTTTGTGTACACTTGGGTTTAACCCCACAATCTGTGCATGTGTTTGGTGGTTATAAATTACAGGCCAGAACTCGTGAAGCCGCAGATCAGTTAATCGCAGACTGTACTGCGGTGGTGGACGCAGGTGCTGCGATTTTATTACTGGAATGTGTTCCTGCACAATTGGGTCAGGAAATCGCTGAATTATTTCCAAACATTCCTGTTATTGGGATTGGGGCTGGTCATCAAACCGATGGTCAGGTCTTGGTGGTACAAGATATGCTGGGTTTGACATTCGGGCGTGTGGCACGATTTGTACGTAACTTTATGAAAGAACAATCAGGTGAAACTGCGATTGTGGATGCGTTTAAAGCTTACCATGCAGCTGTGCAAGATCAATCTTTCCCAGCACCAGAACATACTTTTCAGGTCGAGTTATAACTCATGAAAACAGAAACAACCATTCATGGATTGGCGGCATCTTTACAAGCTGCTCGTGCGGCGCGTAAAAGTATTGGCTTTGTACCAACCATGGGGAATTTGCACCAAGGACATTTGAATCTGGTGCGTGAAGCAAAAAAACTCTGTGATGTTGTTGTGGTTAGTATCTTTGTGAATCCAATCCAGTTTGGTGAAGGCGAAGATTTCGAAAGCTATCCGCGTACCTTAGAGCAAGACAGTCATTTATTGGCAGATGTTGGCTGTGACATTATTTTTGCACCCACGGTTGAACAAATGTATGGCAAGCAACCACGTTTGACCAATATCACGGTCGGTGGTATTACCAATGACCTCTGTGGTCAATCACGTCCGGGTCATTTTGACGGTGTTGCAGTTGTTGTCACTAAACTGTTCAATATTGTGCAACCAAACTTTGCATTCTTTGGACAAAAAGATTATCAACAATTGGCGGTGATTCGCCAGTTTGTAAAAGATCTAAACATTCCTGTTGAAGTGATTGGAGTGCCGATTGCGCGTGCAGAAGACGGTCTGGCATTGAGTTCACGCAATGGTTATCTGACTGAAGATCAACGTAAAATTGCACCAACTATTTACCAATCGCTGAAACAGGCTGAAAAAGAGTTGCAAGCAGGTCATTCATTATCTGATGTGTTACAAAGTATCAAAGCGCAATTGACAGCTGCGGGCTTTGTTGTGGACTATGTCGAAGCACGTCAGCCAAACTTGCAGCCAATTGAGATATTTAATCAGGACATCGTATTGTTTGTGGCGGCAAAATTAGGCTCAACACGTCTCATTGATAATTTGCAGGTTCAATTTAAGGCATAATACTCATAAAAGGACAGCCATGCCATGAAGCGTATTCTTATCGTCACAGGACAATCTGGATCGGGTAAATCCTCAGCATTGCAGGTTTTAGAAGATCTGGGTTATTACTGTATTGATAACCTACCTTTGGCATTGCTGCCAGAAATTGTGTCTAAACTAGATCATGAAAATAATTTGGAGCAGTTGGCACTTGGTGTAGATGTTCGAAGTACACGGGCAGACTTGCAGGAGTTTGATCAGGTGTTTGAACAATTACAACGACATGGTTCTGTCGATGTGATTTATTTAACCACACAGGATCAAGAGTTAATTGCACGCTTTAGTTCCTCGCGTCGTCCGCACCCGTTGGCGAGTCGTTTTAAAAGCCTGAATGAATGTATTCAGGAAGAAAAACAGCTCTTGATGCCGATTCAATTTCGCTCAACGGTACATATCGATACCACGGATAAAAGTGTGCATGATCTTAAGCATACTTTACTTTCGAAACTGGGGCAGTCAGACAAATTAATTCTGATTTTACAGTCGTTCGGTTATAAACATGGTATTCCCTTAGATGCGGACTATGTGTTTGATGTACGGCATTTGCCTAATCCGCACTGGGATTTGGAGTTACGTAAATTTTCAGGATTAGACCAACCTGTTCAGGAATTTTTGGAAGCCAGTGAACAAACCAATGATATGTTTAATGATGTTTATCATTTTTTAGATAAATGGTTGCCTGTTTTTGCAGAAGGGCATCGACATTACATGACCATTTCGATTGGTTGTACAGGCGGTCAACATCGCTCAGTCTATATTGTAGATAGACTAAAAAAGGCACTTGAGGCAAAATGGTCTATTCAGGTTTTACATAGAGAAATGAAGCACTGGTCATGATTGATACCACTGTTGATGTAATTAATAAACTTGGCCTACATGCACGTGCGTCGGGGAAATTGATCGAAGTGACAACGAAATTTCGATCTTCTATTCAGATTGGTAAAGGCGAAAAGCTCGTCGATGCTAAAAATATTATGTCCTTGCTGATGCTTGGTGCTGGTAAGGGCACGACTTTGCGTTTGGTGATTGACGGCGCTGATGCTGAAAAAGCAGAAGACGAAATCAAGGCATTATTCGCAGCAAAATTTTATGAGGCAGATTAACCGTGGCACGTCGTCCCAATAAGCGTTACAGTGAAGAAGATTTTGATTCTTTAGAAGGGCGTGCAAGTAAAACTGAACAGAAGAAAGCTGTGCAGCGTATGGCAGCATTAGGTGAACAGTTGGCAGAGCTTTCTGCGAAACAAATCCAGAAGTTGCCTGTAGATGAACGTTTAATTGATGCTTTGCTCGATGCGCAAACGATTACTTCATTTGAAGCACGTCGTCGTCAATTCCAGCGTGTGGGTAAGTTGCTACGCAATGAAGATGAAACGGTCATTCTGTCCTATTTGACCCCACAACAAGGACTCAAAAAACAGGCACAATTACAGCGCTGGGTCGATCGTATGATTGAACAAGGTGACCCTGCGATTAATGAATTTAGTAAACTGCATAATGCGTCTGAACGTCATACCTTGCGTCAGCATGTATTACGTATTCAACGTGACATCACTCAAGCGCTAAGCGAAGAAGAACTCGCAGCCTCCAAGTTAAAGCTTTTTAACTACGTACAGCAAGTAGCATTATTATCGGATAATTGATTTTACTGACAGTTTCAAACGATGAATTTATAGTAAATGCCAGTCAGATCAAGTGTTGACTGGCATTTTTATTGACGTTAATTAAACTCACCTGTGGCACGTTGTTTGGCCCAGTCACGTAAAATAAATTTCTGTAATTTACCTGTTGAGGTTTTTGGAATCTCGGTAATCACAATATCTTTAGGGACTTTAAAACGCGCCAATTGTTGCTGACAATGTGCAATTAATTCATCGGTACTGACACTGATGCCTTGTTTTAATTCAATAAAAGCGCAAGGCACTTCCTGCCAGCGTGGGTCAGGTTTGGCAACGACTGCGGCGGTCATGACCGCTGGATGCTGATACAACACCTCTTCCACTTCAAGCGATGAAATATTTTCACCCCCTGAGATAATTACATCTTTGGCACGGTCAGTAATTTTGGCATAACCATCGGCCTGACAAACAGCTAAGTCGCCGCTATGAAACCATCCGCCTGCAAACGCTTCTTCTGTGGCTTTCGGATTTTTCAGATAACCCTTCATCACAATATTGCCACGGAACATAATTTCCCCCAGTGTTTGTCCATCGGCAGGCACGGGTTGCATGGTTTCAGGATCAAGTACCCGCATACTGTCTTGTAATGGATAAGGCACACCCTGACGAGAATGTAACTGCGCCTGTTCCTGAATCGATAAATCATTCCAGCCTGCCTGAGAGGCACAAAGCGCAGAAGGGCCATAAGTTTCAGTGAGTCCATAAACATGGGTCACATTGATACCAATATGACGCATCCCTTCAATAATCGCAGCAGGTGGTGCTGCACCAGCGACCATGACTTCAACGCGATGATCAAAATGAACCTGTTTGTCTTTAGGGGTATTGATCAACATGGATAATACGATGGGTGCGCCACAGAAATAATCCACTTTATGTTTGGCAATCAGCTCAAATACAAGTTCTGGATCTACTTTACGCAAACAGACATTGGTGCCGCCATTGGCTGCAATCGTCCATGCGAAACACCAACCATTACAGTGAAATAGTGGCAGTGTCCATAAATAACTGGCACGAGGCGTCATACCACAGGCAATAATATTGCTTGCTGCATTGAGATAAGCTCCGCGGTGATGATAAACCACACCTTTTGGATTACCTGTGGTGCCAGAGGTGTAATTCAGACTAATCGCATCCCATTCATCATTGGGAAGTGACCATTCAAAATTGGCATCGCCTTGACTCAGCCATGTTTCATATTCAATTTGACCAATCGGGTTGGAAAGTTCAGATTCATATTCGAGATCAGCAACATCAATCACGTAAATTTGTTGTGAGATCAGCGCCAGTGCTTCCCGAGCAACATGAGCAAATTCTGGATCGACTAAAAGTACTTTACTTTCTGCATGTTCCAACATAAACGCAATGGTTTTGGCATCAAGTCGGGTATTCAAGGTATTTAGCACAGCGCCTGCCATAGGAACAGCAAAATGTGCTTCGATCATGGCAGGGATATTCGGAAGTAGGACCGAAACTGTATCGTTTTTTTGAATCCCTAACTTTTGTAATTGATGTGCAAATTGACAACAACGTTGATAGGTTTGTTTCCATGAGAGCTGACGTGCACCATGAATAATAGCTGCCTGATCTGGATAAATATAAGCGGCGCGCTCTAGATACCGTAAGGGTGAAAGTGCTACAAAATTGGCAGCCGTTTTAGGTAGCTCATCATAAGCATTCATGGCAATAGACTCCGTGTCATTGTTTTAATGATTGTTAACTAAAAGATAGGGGTTTAATTTCATCAAATCATTTAGGCTTTAGTCTTAGAGTATGGGGTGCAACCTATGAGCTTTAAATGCTGGATGAAAAAACCTTGTGGTTATTTTTATCATAAACGCCTCATAAACTAATCCGAGCAATAATTTTGCGTCTATTTGTTTTTATATGATTGAGCTTGTAAATGCTCCAATTGTCCTCATTAACTAAGACATGAATGCAAAAAATTGAGAAACTTATCTTTTTTTAAGTGTAGCTGTTTTCTCAAACTCTTAACCCGTGTAAAATTCTGCCATAATTTTATATTATCCACCGTTTTTATCTTTTGAGGTCTTCCTCGATCATAATCTCGCGGTGATATGCTCCATTGTGCGGGGCATCACTCCTTAAGGATTTTCTTATGCCAATTATCACATTGCCAAATGGCGATCAAAAATCATTTGATCAAGCTGTCTCTGTTATGCAAGTCGCTCAGAGTATTGGACCAGGTCTTGCTAAAAATACCGTTGCGGGTCGTGTCAACGATCGCCTTGTAGATGCATGTGATTTAATCACCGAAGATGCAACAGTACAAATTATTACGCCAAAAGACCCAGAAGGTGTCGAGATTATTCGTCACTCTTGTGCGCATTTGGTTGGACATGCGGTTAAGCAATTGTTCCCTGACGTGCAAATGGTGATTGGGCCTGTGATTGAAGAGGGCTTTTATTACGATATCTTTAGTCCAAAGCCATTTACTTTAGAGGATATGGCAGCGATTGAAGCACGTATGAAACAACTGATTGATCAGGATTATGATGTCATTAAAAAAATGACACCGCGTGCTGAGGTGATCAAAGAATTTCAATCTCGTGGTGAAACTTATAAATTACGTTTGATTGATGACATGCCTGAAGAAACCCAAATGGGCTTGTACTATCATCAGGAATATGTGGATATGTGCCGTGGTCCTCACGTGCCAAATACCAAGTTTCTAAAGAACTTCAAGCTGACTAAAATTTCAGGTGCTTATTGGCGCGGTGACGCTAAAAATGAGCAATTACAACGTATTTACGGCACAGCTTGGTCAGATAAAAAAGAGCTAGCGGCTTATATCAAACGTATTGAAGAAGCTGAAAAACGCGACCATCGTAAAATTGGTAAAGCGCTTGATTTGTTCCATATGCAAGAAGAAGCGCCGGGTATGGTGTTTTGGCATGCCAATGGCTGGACGATTTATCAAGTTCTTGAACAATACATGCGTAAAGTTCAGCAAGAAAATGGTTATCAGGAAATCAAAACCCCGCAAATTGTCGATTTTAGTTTATGGGAAAAATCTGGACATGCAGCAAACTATGCTGAAAACATGTTTACCACACATTCTGAAAATCGCAATTATGCTGTTAAACCGATGAACTGTCCTTGCCATGTGCAAGTCTTTAATCAGGGTTTAAAATCTTACCGTGATTTGCCGATTCGTTTAGCCGAGTTTGGCTCATGTCATCGTAATGAACCATCTGGTTCTTTACATGGCATTATGCGTGTCCGAGGTTTTACTCAGGATGACGCGCATATTTTCTGTACCAAAGAACAGATTGGAAAAGAAGTTGCAGACTTTATCCAATTAACTTTGGATGTCTATAAAGACTTTGGTTTTGAAGATGTACAAATGAAACTTTCAACTCGCCCTGAAAAGCGGGTGGGTGAAGATGCACTTTGGGATCTGGCAGAAAAATCATTGGCAGATGCCTTAGATGCTGCTGGACTGGATTGGGAATTACAACCCGGTGAAGGCGCATTCTATGGTCCAAAAATTGAGTTTTCATTAAAAGACTGTTTGGGTCGTGTTTGGCAATGCGGTACTATTCAATGTGACTTTAACTTGCCAGAGCGTCTGGATGCCTCGTTTGTGACAGAAGACAATGAGCGTGATCAGCCTGTCATGTTACATCGCGCAATACTTGGCAGTTTTGAGCGTTTTATTGGTATACTTATTGAACACTATGCGGGTTTTATGCCACCTTGGTTATCACCTGTACAAGCTTGCGTCATGAATATTACCGATTCGCAAGCTGAGGCATGCCAACAAGTGGTGGCAAAACTCAAAGAAAATGGTCTTCGGGCGATTTCTGACTTGAGAAATGAGAAAATCGGCTTTAAGATTCGTGAGCGTACACTTGAGCGTATTCCGTACCTTTTGGTTCTTGGTGACCGTGAAGTTGAAGAAGGTACTGTTAATGTTCGTACTCGCTCAGGAAAAAATTTAGGTACTATGTCAATTGATGCATTCATTGACTTAGTGAAATCTGCCGTTGCCGAACGTGGCCGGTACATTGTGGAGTAAGAAAGATTAAACAGCCTGATCGTAACCAACAACAAGGTGCAAAAAGTAACCGTCCTGCGATTAATGACGAGATCCGTGCAAAAGAAGTACGCCTCGTAGCCGCAGATGGAGAACAAAAAGGGATCGTTTCACTTGCTGAAGCGTTGCGTGCTGCCGAAGATTCAGATCTTGACCTAGTCGAGATTGTTGCTAATGCAGAACCACCTGTTTGTAAAATCATGGATTACAACAAGCACTTGTTTGATTTGAAGCAGAAGCAAAAAGATGCGAAGAAAAAACAGCATCAAGTACAGGTCAAAGAAATCAAACTACGTCCAGCAACGGATGTAGGTGATTATCAGGTCAAGCTTCGTGCGATTTTAAAGTTCCTTGAAGAAGGGAACAAAGTTAAAATCACGTTACGTTTCCGTGGTCGTGAGATGGCACACCAACAGTTAGGTTTGGCGCAATTGCAAAAAATTGAAGCAGACGTGACCGATTTTGGTGTGGTTGAACAGGCTCCGAAAATGGAAGGTCGTCAAATGGGCATGTTACTTGGACCGAAAAAGAAAAAGTAAGCTTTTACCCATTTCAAAAAACGCAGCCTAAACGCTGCGTTTTTTTGTGTTGCTGCTTTTTTTATGTTTAGATTTATAGATAATTGAAAAAATAATCAGCTCACTCTCATTTTATAAAAAATCTAAAGAAAAATAGGAACTCATCCTAGTCATTCCTACATTATTTAAGGTGAATCTATTTGATCCGTTTCCTGTAGAGGAGTGGATAAACGGAGAAAATCCGGGGCGTAAATTTGTCGATAAGCAGGCAAAACCATATCAGAATAAACAGCATCGACTGACTAGATAAAGATTTAGATTCTCATTTTATGATTTTCTTTAAGGTTGTTAAGCAAAGTCACTGCTAAACTAAATCACTCTTTATACTTTTATTCGATGTTAAAAAACATGTTATAAACGTATACAAAGACTTAAAGATAGAAAAATAGGATAAGAAGGTATTTCATGATAGACCTATATTATTGGGGAACCCCCAATGGACATAAGATCAGCATCGCGCTCGAAGAAATGGAGCTGGAATATCAAATTTTTCCAATTAATATTTTAGAAAATGATCAGTTTCAGCCAGACTTTCTTAAAATATCACCGAACAATAAAATCCCTGCCATTATTGATCAAGATGGCCCAAATCATGAACCAATTTCGATTTTTGAATCGGGTGCAATTTTACAATATTTGGGTCGTAAGACGGGACTTTTTTACCCGACAGATGAGCAAGAACGCGTTGAAGTCGAGCAATGGTTAATGTGGCAAATGGGCGGTTTTGGCCCAATGCTGGGTCAAAATCATCATTTTGGTCGCTTTGCCAAAGAAAAAATTCCCTATGCCATCGAGCGTTATGTCACTGAAACTAAACGCTTATATAGCGTACTTAATACGCAGCTCATTGGACAAAAATTTGTGGCAGGTGAGTACTCGATCGCAGATATGGCAATTTTACCGTGGGTATTACGTCATGAGTGGCAATCCATTGATTTAAATGACTATCCTTATGTGAAGGATTATGTAGAACGTTTGACTGCGCGCCCAGCCGTACAGAAAGCTTTATCCATTCAAATCATCTGATTTTTTACTGAAAGATCATTCAATCTTTGATAAAAAGTAATGGCTTTTTGTCAAAGATTCTCTGATGGCGTATTTTCTTTTATTTTTGTCTGCATTTGGTGCAGCAACATTGTTGCCATTGCAGTCCGAAGCCGTATTATTTTCGATGTTCGTACTTCAACAGCATCCAGTCGTGCTTTTATTGTGGATGGCGACGTTGGGTAATGTATTAGGTTCGTGTGTCAACTGGTGGTTAGGTCTACAAATTGAACATTTGAAACATAAAAAATGGTTTCCTGTTTCAGCAAAGCAATTGGAAAAAGCACAAAAGATTTATCATCGTTATGGTTTTTATTCCTTACTGCTAAGTTGGGTACCGATCATTGGGGATCCCATTACCTTAATTGCAGGTGTCCTGAAAGAAAATTTCTGGCGTTTTGTAATAGTGGTCACTTTTGCGAAAGCAGGACGTTATTTGTTTATTTATTTACTTTATATCGGATTGATTCACTGACCAGAAAGCGATGTTTCTGGTCAATTTAAACTTTAGAGTGCAGAACATTTATCCAGTTTAAAATGGATTTCATCTTTAAGCTTGGATTTTTTAAAGAACCAAAGTTTTTTAGGAACATCTACTTGGGTATTTGAAATGGCTTGCATCACCTGTGCATCTAAAGCGTAAATCCCTGAGCCTTTGTTAATTTTGACTTGGGTTGCTTCACCTTGTTTATTCACTTTAAAATTAAAACGCACCAAGCGATCTTTGCCTTTAAGTTCATCACGTGGCACATTTAATGTAGGTTGCTGAACATAGCGAAAAGGAACTGATTTGGCTGTTTGCTGTTTTAACCAGTTCTTTGAATCAAAATGATAAATACATTCAGCAGTTGAGTCATCGCGGTCTTTATAATCCAGATTAAAAGTTTGGTAACCTATCGTCGAAATAAGATTTCCATCTTGTTGGAACGGTTTTACTTTGGCTTGTTCTACTGCTTTTACGAGCAAATCGTCCAGCTTTTTATTACCAGTACTTTCCTGAACTTTGACTTGAGTGACTGTTCCTGTTTCATCTGCCGCGACACGTAAAATCGCAGCCCAATCCTGTCCTTGTAAATCTGCATTGTCATAATTGAGCTTTGGAAACTCACGCCATTCAAGCCGAGTTGTCAAATGTGCGGGAAGGGCAGAGCTTTTTTGTGGTGCCAATTGTGAAGAGTTTTCTTTTGCATCAGCTTGGGTGATGGATACACTTGCAAAAAGTGCAAGGCAAAAAATAGATTGTTTCATCTTGGATGGTTTGTGATTGTAAAAGCATTGTTGCGAAGTATTCCCTGTTCAGGAAATACACGCAACAAAAAAATGCAGACTTGAGGGTATCTAATGAAAAATCATATTATTTGTGTGAAAACATACCTTAAAGTTAGGGATCGGTGCCTTTATTAATATCCACATGAAATAAATCTTTGGTTTTCGTCCAGCTTAATATCACCACTGCAAGCGTCATACAGCCACCAAACAGGGTTGCTGCAAGAGTTCCCATATATTTAGCAGCTAAACCTGATTCAAACGCCCCTAGCTCATTACTACTCGAAACAAACATGCCATTGACCGCGGCAACGCGACCGCGCATATTTTCGGGTGGAAAGATTTGTAGAATGGTTTGACGCACCACTACAGAAATACTGTCGCAAGCGCCTGTCATGGCTAAAGCAAAGAGTGACAGCCACATGTGACTTGAAAAAGCAAAAATAATGGTAAATATGCCGAAACCAGCTACAGCCAGTAACATATTACGCCATGCATGATGTGTTGGTGGAAATCGGGTTAAAGCAATCATGGTAAAGAGCGCACCAATAGAAGGAGCTGCTCTTAAATAACCTAAACCTTCGGGACCAACTTTTAAAATATCTTCAGCAAAAATTGGCAGTAACGCCACTACGCCACCAAATAAGACGGAAACCAGATCCAGTGAGATTGCCCAGAGCACAATCTTGGTTTTCCAGATAAAACGAAAGCCTTCTCCCAAACTTGACCACATATTTTCATGTTCAATTGCGGGAAAGCTTCTTTTTTTCAGCAACATGATTAAACAAAAACAAATGAACAGAAGGATGGAAACACTTAATAGACTGGTTTCACGACCTAAAAAAGCCAGCATAAAGCCACCGAGCATTGGCCCTAAAATCACGCCACTTTGCCAACCTATGGTTGTCCAAGTTGCGCCATTGGTATAAAGCTCTCGTGGAATCAAAAACGGCTTAAGTGATGTCGCAGATGGGCTATAAAAGCCACGAATCACACCAAAACAGAAAATAACCGCATAAATCCCTAATGCCAAGACATGGACACTGATTTGATTTAAACCATATAAGTGAAAGAGTCCCCACAGCACTAAGGGCAATGGAAATGAAAAGAACAGACAAATTTTCATAATCAGTTGTTTATTAAATTTATCTGCTATATAGCCGCCCCAGAGTGACAGACTAATAAATGGAATCGCTTCTGCAAGACCAATCAGACCCAAAGTGAGTGGATCTTTGGTAATTTTATAAAGTGAATAGGCCACAATAATTTCCTGAATCAAAATGGCAAGTGTCAGGCAAAATTGATTGACCGTAATAATGGAAAAATCGCGATATCGGAGTGCGGCAAAAGCATCCTGCTTAGCTTTCATAACTATCGTATTTTGAGAATCTTGCTTTAATTATAAGCACGAATTCTTAAAACAAGGCTATAAAACTAAGTTTTTTGATGGGTAAAATATTAAAACTCAGAGCTGTGTATACGATGCAATTTCAACTGAATTTGCTTTTGTTTTAAGCAAAGATGCTATATCATACTGCCTTCCTTACCTGCAGGTCGATTTGCAATGGTGCAAACGTGCCGAACAGGTGCTCAAAAGAGGTTACTATGGCTAAGTTAAAAACTCGCCGTGGTGCAGCTAAACGCTTCAAAGCGACTGCAAACGGTTTTAAGCGTAAACAAGCGTTCAAGCGCCACATCTTGACCAAAAAATCTGCTAAACGTATTCGTCAATTACGCGGCTGTGTAATGGTTCATGTTTCTGACATGAATTCAGTTCGTCGTATGTGCCCATACATCTAAGGAGATTATAAATGGCTCGTGTAAAACGTGGTGTAGTGGCTCATCGTCGTCACAAAAAAATTCTTGCTCGCGCTAAAGGTTACTATGGTGCTCGTTCACGCGTTTACCGCGTAGCGTTCCAAGCGGTAATCAAAGCTGGTCAATACGCTTACCGTGACCGTCGTCAGAAGAAACGTCAATTCCGTGCTCTATGGATTGCGCGTATCAATGCCGGTGCTCGTCAAAACGGTTTGTCTTACAGCCGTATGATCGATGGCTTGAAAAAAGCTCAAGTGATCATCGACCGTCGCGTATTAGCTGACATCGCTATGCATGATGCAGTTGCATTTGCTGCTTTAGCTGAAAAAGCGAAAGGTGCATTAGCTGCATAAGCTTAGAGATTCAAAAGAAGGCCGCTTTTTAGCGGTCTTTTTTATTGGTTGATTTATGGTTGAGACAGATTTTTCAAAAAATTATAAAAGAAAGAGAGATAAAATGCGTAAACAATACCATTTTCGGCAGGTTGGTCATGATACTTATATTTGGGATATACACCGACTGGTCGATTTGTCAAAAGATTTTAAAGTTAAAGAAATCTCATTAGATCAAATTTTGGAGCTAAATGAAGCGTATTGGTTTCCAGATGAATATCCAACTACACTGCAAATTCTTGAACATATTCAACTTATCGAACAGGCGGATTTAACCTATCCAATCATTCTAAGCGCTGATGGTCGAGTCATGGATGGTATGCATCGAGTGGCTAAGGCAAAACTACAGGGAGATTTGAAGATTCTCGCTGTACAATTTGAGAAAACGCCTGTACCTGATTTTATCAACGTTGATGAGGATGATTTAAACTATGATGAATAAGATGATGTATTGATTGTATTGAAGATTACACAACCCCAACATCTTTGATTAGACATTTAGCCTCGAATCTTTCTACAGTAAAGAAACTTTTATAGTCAAGAGAACTTGAGGAGAATAAAAACATGTTAGTCAGCGTAGAAGGTTTAGAGCAAGGTGCAATTGAAACGGAATTGAGTATTTTGCCAAGAAAAGGTGAAACAATTCGAGTTTTTTATGGACCAGATGCCGAAGTTGAAGGTGAAATTGAAAATGTTCATCACATTGTTAATCAACATGATGGTGGGCACAAAGTCATTATAAAAATAAAACCCAGCTATTAAGAGATAA
This sequence comes from Acinetobacter ursingii DSM 16037 = CIP 107286, assembly GCF_000368825.1. Lineage (GTDB taxonomy): Bacteria > Pseudomonadota > Gammaproteobacteria > Pseudomonadales > Moraxellaceae > Acinetobacter > Acinetobacter ursingii. The sequence continues at coordinate 299,040 of NZ_KB849719.1, forward strand.
ACCTAAAAACCTAAAGTAAACGTACTTTAGGTTTTTATTCAAAATCGTTATAGACCAAAATAATATGCGCAAGCGCAAATAATAATGGTCAGAATAATAAGTTTGATCACTCCCGATGAACCTACTTTATGATGTTGATGATCTTTAGAGGTAGATGGCTTTTTGTTTTGCGATAGCGTCTGTGCTTGAGGATCGAGAGGGGATACGATTTCGATAGGAGTGCGCTGTGCGGACTTATAATGATTGGCGATCTTTACAATCAGCTTGGCACTCAGGTCGTCCAGTTTCTGAGAAAAATTACGCAGATTAATCTGATCTTCAGGTGTAAGCATTTCACCAGATTCGCGATAAGGATGTTGACGTAACTGCTCAATAAAGTCTGACAAAGCTTCGGTACGATGCAAAAGTTCATGCGCAACATCGGCGGAATAATCTGTTGGAATAAGCGCTAGATATTGCATGTCCTGCAAAAGTGATCCATCTGGTTTTTGTACCAGTTTGGCATCGATTCCATAATAGGGTAAATCAAGATTTTGCGGTTCAACAAAATTTTGAGCGTACTTGCTGCGAAATAATTCATTTTCAATAAAGGTTTGAATTTCGTTCCAATCAGACTCTTTTAAATCGGCTTCAATTTTTTTGGATAACTTATCAGACAGATCAAAGCGCCAAAATGTTTCCTGATGCAAAGTTGACTGTTGTGAAGCTGGAATTTCAAAGTCATTGTCATTTAAGTACCATTCGGCAAGTTCTTTACCTAAGATCCATGCGGTTTTTTTATTCTTTTCATGACTCACAATAAAATGGGCAAAGGGCAGTAGCTCCACATTGGCATTTGGATTTTGTTCATCAGTGAGTAATGTGGAAAGATGTAGACTAATGCGGTAAACACCTTGCTTTTTTAATCCTTCAAGCCAGACTTGAAAATGCTGTGCCAGCAGGTGCTGTGAACTCAGATCACGAAACTGAAAATAGTGCTGATAAAAAATAGAATGCTGTAACCAACGACTAAAACTGAGTTCATGGTTGAGATATTCATTGCCATAGGTGATTAGAGTAAGTTGTTGTTTCCAGATTTGATCAAGTGCCATAGTTCAGTTTTCTCATCTGTGCTGAATGCAATCTTATACGTTTTATAATTCGTATGACTAGAGGTCACTCGCATTGAACAGCAATTTTCCTGCGTTTGATCTTCATCATTGTGTCTAAAAACTGTTAGAATGCAGAGTTTTATTTTATTTATAACTTTGTTGCTTTGAGAGTTACTATGTCACTGGAAGCCCTGACCACCGAAGCGCTTGCTGCCATTGCAGCAGCTCAAGACCTTGCTGCACTCGATCAAGTCCGAGTTCAATTTACAGGGAAAAAAAGCCAGCTTGCAGAACAATCGAAAGCATTGGGCAAAATGGATCCTGAGGAACGTAAGGTTCAAGGTGCTGCTATTCATGCTGTTCGTGAAGCGATGAATAACGCACTGACTGAGCGTCAAAATGCGTTACAACAAGCTGCATTACAACAAAAACTGGCGAGCGAAACGATTGATATTACCTTGCCAGGACGTGGTCAACACACAGGGAGTATTCATCCTGTGATTCAGGTGCAAGAACGTATTTGTCAGTTCTTTACCAAAGCAGGTTTTATGGTCGCGACTGGGCCTGAAGTGGAAGATGATTATCATAACTTTGAAGCCTTGAATATTCCAGGACATCATCCTGCACGCGCGATGCACGATACCTTTTATTTTGATGCCAATCATTTATTGCGTACGCATACCTCTGGTGTGCAGATTCGTACCATGGAAACCACACAACCACCGATTCGTATTGTGTGTCCGGGTCGTGTCTATCGTTGTGATTCGGATCAAACCCATTCTCCGATGTTTCATCAAATCGAAGGTTTGTACGTTGCAGAACATACCAGTTTTGCTGAGTTGAAAGGTTTATTGATCAACTTGCTGAATGAGTTTTTCGAAAAAGATTTAAAAGTCCGTTTCCGTCCATCTTATTTCCCATTCACAGAGCCGAGTGCTGAAGTGGATATTATGGATGAGCGCGGACGTTGGTTAGAAGTTTTAGGCTGCGGCATGGTACATCCAAATGTACTACAAGCAGCAGGAATTGATCCTGAAAAATACAAAGGCTTTGCCTTTGGTTTAGGGGTAGAACGTTTTGCGATGTTGCGTTATGGCATTAATGATTTGCGGATGTTCTATCAAAACGATGTGCGTTTCTTACGCCAATTTGCTTAAACATTTTTCAGGATTAAATAAGGTTTTATACAAATGAAAATTAGCGAAAACTGGTTACGCACTTGGGTGAATCCAGCGATTGATAGTGAAACTCTGGCTGATCAACTGACCATGCTGGGTCTGGAAGTCGATGAACTTGCACCTGTTGCCAAGCCATTTACTGGTGTGGTTGTCGGTGAAGTACTTACGGTTGAGCAGCATCCAGATGCAGATCGCCTACGTGTCACCAAGGTCAATATTGGTTCAGGCGAAGCTTTACAAATTGTGTGTGGCGCGCCCAATGTACGTGTAGGCATGAAAGCACCTGTTGCCACCATTGGCGCAGTATTGCCAGGCGATTTTAAAATTAAAAAAGGCAAACTGCGCGGGGTTGAATCTCAAGGCATGCTGTGTGGTGCTTCAGAAATTGATCTGGAAGACAAAATCGACGGTTTACTTGAGTTGCCTGATGATGCACCAGTGGGTGTCAATGTTCGTGATTACTTAAAACTTGATGACAACGTCATTGATATTAGCATCACGCCGAACCGTGGTGACTGTTTTAGTATTCGTGGAATTGCCCGTGAAATTGGTGTGATCAATCAGTTGCCTGTTACTCAGCCTGAGATTCAAGCGATTGCAGCAAACATTACTGAGCAAAAACAAGTTCAATTGACCACTGATGGCGCACCGCGCTATTTAGGCCGTGTTGTCAAAAATGTCAATGTCAAAGCAGCGACACCTGCTTGGATGGAACAAGCTTTAGCACGTTCAGGGATTCGTACCCATAGCATTTTGGTCGATATTACCAATTATGTGTTGATGGAATTGGGTCAGCCGATGCATGCCTTTGATTTGGCAAAATTGCAAGGCGATATTCAGGTCCGTCAAGCTCAGCCTCAAGAAAAATTGATGCTATTGAACGAACAGGAAGTTGAACTCAATCCTGAGATTATGGTCATAGCGGATGATGTCAAAGTATTGGCGATTGCAGGGATCATGGGCGGTCTTGAAACTAGTGTAACTGATGACACACAAGATATTTTCCTTGAAAGCGCATTCTTTGCCCCACTTGCAATCGCAGGTCGTGCACGTCGTTTTGGTTTGCATACAGATTCTTCACAACGTTATGAACGTGGTGTCGATTTTGAATTACCAATGATCGCAATGGATCGTGCTTCACAGTTGATTCAACAATATGCAGGCGGAGAGTTTGGTCCGATTACAGTAGCTGAAAAAACTGAGCGATTGCCACAACGTAACTCGATCGAACTCAATCAAGCACAGGTTGATGCCTTACTAGGTTACCAAGTATCGGCTGAGTTTATTGCAGATGCTCTAACGCGTCTAGGTTGTATAGTTACGGTTAAAGCGCAAGGGCAGTGGTCAGTTGTACCGCCATCACATCGTTACGATATGGCGATTTATCAGGACTTGATTGAAGAAGTTGCCCGTATTCATGGCTATGATAATATTCAGATTCGTTTGCCACAGATTGATGTGAAATTTAGTGCTTATCAAGATGGTTTTGAGCAAGATCAGTTACGTCAAACGATGGTCACACTGGGTTATCAAGAAGCGATTAGTTTTAGCTTTGCTGACTTAAAACTGGAAAAACAATTGAATCCAGCTGTTCATCCGCTGGCATTGGCGAATCCAATTTCAAGTGATTTGGCGGTGATGCGTAGTACTTTACTGTCGAGTTTGATTCCGTGTGTACAATACAATTTAAATCGTCAACAAAATCGGGTACGTCTGTTCGAACTTGGTCTGCGTTTTGATTATCAAAATGCTCAGTCGATTCATGATTTAAAACAAATTCCGACTTTGGCGTTAATTGCAGTGGGTTCACGTATTCCTGAACAATGGCATGCCAAAGCACAGCCTATGGATTTCTTTGATCTTAAAGGTGAAGTTGAGCAGATATTGGCAGCTGGGCGAGTGCAAGTTGATTATGTCCGTTCAGAACGCGCTTGGTTGCATCCGGGGCAATCTGCTGAGATTGTAGTAAATGGTCAATCGTTCGGATATTTGGGACGTTTACATCCATCACTTGAAAATGATCTGGATTTAGGTGTAACTTGGGTAGCAGAATTAGATCAAAGTGCAGTTTTGCAATCTTATGTATCTAATTTTACAGAATTATCACGTTTTCCATCGGTTCGACGTGATATTGCGCTGTTAATCAGTGATAATATAAATGTGAATGATATTCAGCAGTTAATTAAACAAACAGGTGGAGACCTTTTGGATTCTAGTTGGTTGTTTGATGTGTACACGGGTCAAGGTGTTGAACAAGGCAAGCGCTCTCTAGCATTTGCACTGTTATGGCAACATCCTTCACGTACGCTTGAAGATGCTGAAATTAAATCTGGTATGGATCAAATTATAGAAGTGTTAGAAAACACTTATCAAGCGACATTGAGGGCCTCATGACAGCACTAACTAAAGCAGACATGGCGGATCATTTAAGTGAGCTCACGAGCTTAAATCGTCGTGAAGCAAAACAAATGGTTGAGTTGTTTTTCGACGAGATTAGCCAAGCGCTCATCGCAGGTGAGCATGTGAAACTTTCGGGTTTTGGCAACTTTGAATTACGTGATAAACGTGAGCGCCCTGGGCGTAATCCTAAAACAGGAGAAGAAATTCCGATTTCTGCACGTCGTGTTGTGACTTTTAGAGCGGGTCAAAAATTTAGACAGCGCGTAGGAAATGAGCAGGATTAAACTGTTCTATTTCAGAGCTGTGTTTATTTGATTTTTCTTTTTTATAAAATGGCAGGTTTAATCCTGCCATTTTTTATGTCTAATTGGGTGATTTAGAAAATCCAGAAATTTACATATGACCTTTGATCACTTTATTTGCCGTTCTTATATATTTGAAGGTGTAGGCTGTTTGTTTGAAATTCGAGATAAAATTTACTCTGAACCTAATACTTTTCATTAGATGACTCTAATATTGCAAAATCGATTTGAATGCACTATGCCTTGATTTTATTATAAAAAATAAAATAATAATGAACTGGTAAATAGAAAGGAAAAGGAGCTTATGGTTATGAAAATTATGATCCTAAGCAATAATATGTGAATCGTGAATCGTGAATCGTGAATCGTGAATCGTGAATCGTGAATCGTGAATCGTGAATCGTGAATTTATTAATTTAATAGTGAATCATTTCTAAATAAAAAAGAGAGCTAAAAAGCTCTCTTTTTTGACACTAAATCTAGATACTAGATTAGTGAGCAGCTTCTGATGCAGAAGCAGCAGCGTCAGTTGCAGCGCCAGCAGCGTCAGTTGCAGCAGCAGCAGCTGTGTCAGCAGCAGCAGCAGCGTCAGATGCAGCAGCAGCAGCTTCTGGAGCAGAAACAGCAGCAGCGTCAGTTGCAGCAGCAGAAGCTTCAGATGCAGCAGCAGTAGCTTCAGATGCAGCAGCGTTAGCGTCAGCAGCAGCTTCTTCAGTTTTCTTTGCACAACCAACGAAAGCTAAAGTAGTAGCGATAGCAGCAGCAATAGCGATTTTCTTGAATAACATGGCATCACTCTCATAAATTTTGTGAGATTAAAAAAAACCGGTGTTAGCCTGTTTGTGCTTTAATTATTCCTAACGAAGCTAGGTAACAACGCATGGAGCAGTCTAACTGGTCTGGAAATATGCTATCATTGCCTATGATGAAATACTACTGCTGAACGATAAAATTAAGAGAAAAAAGCGATAAAATAGACGAATTATTAACAGAAAATAACAATCAAAAAGTCAGTTTATATTGGAGAAATAATTGTTAAGCCTCTAAAAGCTAAACGTTTTTTCTTTTTAATCTTGAAATTTATCATTTAATAACACGGGGTTTAACATTAAATACCTACAATTGTATATTTATGTAAAAAATGTCAACCAAAACAAAAGGCTGCCATATGGGCAGCCTTGATATGAAATAACAATGAAATTAATTCGCTGCTTTTCGTTTCATCTGATCGAAGAAATCATCATTGGTTTTGGTTTCTTTCATACGATCAAGTAAGAATTCCATTGCAGCAAGCTCATCCATTGGATGCAGTAGTTTGCGTAGAATCCAGACTTTACGTAGGTTATCTTCATCCATCAAACGCTCTTCACGACGCGTACCAGATTTCTTGATATTCATTGCAGGGAAGACGCGTTTTTCGGCAATACGACGATCCAGTGTAATTTCCTGGTTACCTGTACCTTTGAATTCTTCGTAGATCACATCATCCATCTTACTGCCAGTTTCGATCAATGCAGTTGAAATGATGGTCAGTGAACCGCCTTCCTCAATGTTACGTGCTGCACCAAAGAAACGTTTTGGACGTTCGAGAGCATGCGCATCGACACCACCCGTTAACACTTTACCTGATGATGGAATCACCGTGTTATAGGCGCGAGCCAGACGAGTAATCGAGTCGAGTAGAATCACGACATCTTTTTTGTGCTCAACCAGACGTTTCGCCTTCTCAATCACCATTTCGGCAACTTGAACATGACGTGCAGGAGATTCATCAAAAGTGGAAGCCACGACCTCACCGCGAACGGTACGTTCCATTTCAGTGACTTCTTCTGGACGTTCGTCAATGAGTAGAACGATCAGGAAAACCTCTGGATTATTACGAACAATCGACTGTGCGATGTTTTGTAATAACATGGTTTTACCCGCTTTAGGTGGGGCAACAATGATGGAACGCTGGCCTTTACCAATTGGCGCAATAAGATCTACAACACGTGAGGTCAAATCTTCAGTGGTACCGTTACCAAGCTCCATGACCAGTTGCTCGGTTGGGAAAAGTGGCGTTAAGTTTTCAAAAAGAATTTTATTACGAGAGTTTTCAGGAGTGTCGTAGTTAATTTGGTTGACTTTTAACAGTGCAAAATAACGTTCACCTTCTTTTGGTGGGCGAATGGTTCCTGTAATCGTGTCACCTGTGCGCAAATTAAAACGACGAATTTGCGAAGGGCTGACATAGATGTCGTCTGGACCTGCAAGGTAAGAACCCGCAGCTGAACGTAAAAAACCAAAACCATCAGAGAGGATTTCGAGAACACCATCACCAAAGATTTCTTCACCGTTCATGGCGTGGCGTTTTAAGATGGCGAAAATAATATCTTGCTTACGGTTACGAGCCATTCCTTCAAGGCCCATAAACTCAGCAATCTTAATGAGTTCGCCAATCGGTTTTTTCTTGAGTTCGGTTAAGTTCATAAGTGGTCAGATTGATAAGGAAAATAAAGTTGGAGTCAAATAAGAGAAGCAAAAGTCAGCCGCAAGTTTCAAATGCGAAATATACGCACTTGCATAGTCACAAACGCAGAAGTCTGGTTGATTGTTTCGGTATGAAATATATGAAAACAATTGCTAGTGCCGAGCGGCGATCTTATGTTTTGTGTCTTGCTTTGTAAGAAGGCAGGTGAAGTGATTTTCCTTCAGCACTTCTTGCTCAAGAAATATAAGTCAGATCAGCGCATTTGTCAATTTTTCAGCAAAAAAAATACGCTATTTGAAATAGCGTATTAGGGACTCGCATCGTTTGGCAAAAACTTAGGTGTTTTCATCCAGGAATGCAGCAAGTTTAGAACGAGGTGCCGCACCTACTTGTTGAGCAACAACTTGACCGTCTTTGAACAAAAGTAGTGCAGGAATATTACGGATGTTGTACTTCACCGCAGTTTCTTCGCAAGAAGTCACATCTACTTTTACAATTTTTACTTTACCTTCGTATTCTTGAGACAAATCTTCAAGCACAGGCGCAATGGCTTTACATGGCGCACACCATGCTGCCCAGAAGTCAACCAGTACAGGCGTTTGTGAGTCTAGAACATCTGCTTGGAAATCAGCATCAGTGGTATTTACAATATTAGCAGACATAAGCTTGCTCCAAATCTTTTAAGAAATTTTTAGAAGGATAAGAACGTATCGGCATGAAGTATTACATAGCCTTCTAGGTCAATGTAAGGGTTGTTTTACATTATTCAAGGATTCGATTAATTTGTCTAATAGATGTTGGCAATGCTGATCATCGTGACAAACAATGCTAGATCGTCATTATTTTTATATAAAAGCAGCCAACTGATTGGCAAAAATGGCTTTTCAATTGCATGTATGTGAATTACTCTAAGCGACAATTCTGTAGGGGTTAGTTTCAATGGCTGATTTTTTAATTGATGAAGAATTACTTGCTGCCATCGACATGGGATCGAACAGCTTCCATTTAGCCATTGCACGTGTAGATCATGGTGAAGTCAAAAAAGTCGCTTCAATGTCTGAAAAAGTGCAATTGGCGGCAGGCCTTGATGAAAATAAAAATTTGACCGAAGCCGCGCAACAGCGCGGTTTGGCGTGTCTGGCCCGTTTTGTCGGGCGTTTGGGTTCGGTACAGCCGAATCGTTTGCGGATTGTGGCAACTAATGCTTTGCGTCAGGCTAAAAATGGTCATGAATTTATTCAAAAAGCAGCTGAAATATTACCTAAACCCATCGAAATTATTGCGGGTCGTGAAGAAGCTCGTTTAATTTATTTGGGCGTCTCGCATACCATGGCGAACGGTGGTCGCAGATTGGTGATTGATATTGGTGGTGGTTCAACAGAGCTGATTATTGGTGAAGAGTTTGAGCCAATTCAAACCGAATCTTTACAAATGGGTTGTGTTGCCTATACCAAAGCTTTTTTTCCAGAAGGTGATATTAGCCCTAAAATTTTTGATAAGGCTGTCACAGCGGCACGTAAAGAATTATCTGCAATTGCCAATACCTATAAAGCTGAAGGATGGGACACTGTTGTTGGTTCTTCAGGCACTATCAAAGCGGCCAAGCAAATTATGGTCAATCTGGGCTTAAGCGATGAACAGGAAAATGTCACACGTGACGGTCTGGAAAAACTCAAAGATAAACTCCTCAAATTTAAGCATAGCGCCGAGATCGATTTTGAAGGTTTAAAAGACGATCGGCGAGCAGTTTTGCCAGCAGGCTTGGCGATTTTATATGCAGTTTTTGATGTTCTAAATATCGATAAACTCGCATATTCAGATGGTGCGCTACGTGAAGGGGTCATGTACGACTTACTTGGTCGTTTTAAGCATGAAGATATTCGTGATCGAAGCGTACAGGCACTAATGGGGCGCTATAATGCCGATTTAAAACAGGCAGAGCGGGTGGTCAATACCGCACAACAATTGTTTGATGATGTCGCGCAACAACTGGATTTAACCAACGAAGACAGTGATTTATTGCGCCGCGCAGCCTATTTACATGAAATAGGTTTAGCGATCAGTCACGGTGGTTATCATCGTCATGGTGCATACTTATTGCAACATTCGGACATTCCAGGCTTCTCACAAATTGACCAAAATCATCTATCTTTGTTGGTTGCCTATCATCGCCGCAAATTGCGTAATGACGCTAAACACGACGTTTTAAAAGGCGGCGGCATCAAATTGGTCTATCTTTGCCTACTGCTACGTTTGGCTGTTTTACTCAATCACAGCCGAAGTGATCAGATGCTTCCTGCCATTGAATTGACAGTACTAAATAGTCAACAATGGCAACTTAGTGTTTCTGGTGATGCAAAACAATGGCCGTTGCTGGTTGCCGATCTGCATGATGAGCAAGAGCAATTTAAGCATTGGGACATTGAGTTGGATATTCAGTCGGAAAAATTTATCGATTAACTCGACTTGGTTGGGCGATTGAGCATGTGCAATATGCCATCAATACGCCCCAATTTAGGGATAATACTCGACTTATGAAAAGTAAAGCTGCTCAGTCTAAAGCGTGGAAAACCGTACAAATTGCACGACATCCTGATCGACCACAATTTCTAGATTATGTCGGTGAAATTTTCACTGAATTTGATGCCTTGCATGGCGATCGTCTGTTTGGTGATGATGGTGCAATGGTCGGTGGTTTAGCACGTTTTGAAGGCCGCCCAGTCATGGTGGTGGGTCAGCATCGTGGTCGTAGTACCCGTGAAAAGTTAAAACATAATTTTGGGATGTCGAATCCCGAAGGTTATCGTAAATCACAACGCTTACTGGATATGGCGGAACGTTTTAATCTGCCTGTTTTTACCTTTATCGATACCATGGGAGCATATCCCGGTGTCGGTGCAGAAGAACGCGGTCAGGCTGAAGCGATTGCAACGAGCTTGGCGCAACTGTCTCACTTAAAAGTGCCTGTCATTGCGACAGTATTAGGTGAGGGTGGTTCTGGTGGAGCGTTGGGGATTGGCGTTGCTGACCGTGTGATTATGTTGTCACATAGTATCTATTCAGTGATTTCACCTGAAGGCTGTGCCTCTATTTTATGGAAAACAGCAGAAAAGGCAGAGCAAGCCAGTGATGCTTTGGCACTGACTGCAGATAAGCTGCAAAAGATTGGTATTGTCGAATATGTCGTCGATGAAGGCGAAGGCGCACATTTACATCCAGAACAGGTTATGCAAAATCTGCAAGTCGTGTTAAAACAGGCGCTAGATGAATTGCTACCGATGGATGCAGATGAACGATGCGAAGCTCGTTACCAGCGTTTAATGAAATTTGGCAGCGAAAATTTAGGTCTCACCTCTTAAATCAAGCTGAACAGTTTTCACCTGAAACCACATTTTTAATTGGATGCAGTGGTGGCATGGATTCCATGCTATTGCTGCATTTAATGTCGATTGTTTTTCCAGCGCGCGTTCGTGCGATATATATCGATCATCAATTACAAGCCTCTAGCCCTGACTGGGGCATCTTTGTGCAAAACTATGCACAGCAACTCAATATTCCCGTTATTATTCAGAAGGTTGAAGTTGCCTCAGGCAATCTGGAAAATCAGGCACGTACCGCCCGCTATTCTGCATATCAACAACATTTAAAATCTCATGACATTTTAGTCTTGGCACATCATCAGCAAGATCAGGCTGAAACTGTTTTACTGCGATTACTGTCAGGTGCAGGAGTCAATGGTCTGTCTGCCATGCAAGAATTGGAAAATCGGGAAAATTTTCAATTGTGGCGACCTTTTTTATCGTTATCGCGTGAACAAATTGAATCATGGTCGATGCAATTAAATCTGCCATTTGTACAAGATCAGACCAATTTTGACACGCAGTATGATCGGGCATGGTGTCGTCAAGACGTCTGGCCATTATTGCAACAACGTTATCCCAAAATGCAGCAAGCTTTGAGTCGTACCAGTATTCTAATGCAGGATGCTAATAGCATTTTACAGGAGGTATTACTTCAAGATACGCAGTACTGTGGTGATACCCATCAAATCGATCTAGAAAAATTACAACAACTCAGTTTGCCTCGGCAGCGTCAGCTTTTATCGGCGTGGATGAAAGGAGAGGCAGATTATCGACCACCTTTTGAGATGGTGGCGCGTTTACAACAAGAAGTGATCAATGCCAAAGCAGATGCCCAGTCGGCTTTGCATTGGAATGGACACTATTATGTCCGTTATCAAAAACAACTTTATCGAATTGCTAAAGCTTTATATTTAGCGTCAAAAAATTGTTCTCATGTAACGGGTACGATTTGTTTAGATCTTGATCAAAGCATTTCTTTAATTTCAGGGAAATTTAAAATCATTTCTGCTGAGATAGGACTTTCTGCTGATTTATTAAAGCAAAACTTAACGATACACTCTCGTCAGGGCGGTGAAAAAATCCATTTATATGGGCGTGTTGGGCATTGGCCATTAAAAAAAGCCATACAAGAGGCACAAATTTTGCCGTGGTTACGTCATACAATTCAAATATTAGCCATAGATAATGTTATGCTAGGGGTTTTTACCCCAAAAGGGTTTTGGCTAGCACAATCGAAATATTGTGAAAATGACGGTTGGTTGCCACATTTAAGTTCTGAGATAGATAATTTGCGAGTTGAGCATAATTCATGAATGCGACATTAAATTCAAATATCACATTTATTGGTGGTGGTAATATGGCGCAAGCCCTGATTGGTGGCTTGCTGGCACGTGGATTACCAACAACTCGGATTATGGTGTCTGATCCTGTCGAGGCGATTCGTCAGTTATTGCATGAAAAAGAAATTCAGGCAGTGGATGATAATGTAAAAGCCATTAAGAATGCCGATGTGGTCGTTTTAGCGGTGAAACCACAAGTTTTAGGTACGGTTTTAAAGCCTCTATATGGTCTATTTGAAGGCAAGTTAATTGTTTCGATTATTGCTGGAGCAGAAATAGAGACGATTGCTGCATTGACTGGAACTGATCGAGTTGTACGTGTCATGCCGAATACACCTGCTTTGGTTCAGACAGGCGCCCATGGTTTATATGCCAATGAAAATGTGACAACGAAAGACCGTGATTTAGCCAGTCAGATTTTGGCTGCAACGGGTTTAACCATTTGGGTAAATTCAGAAGCACAAATTGATGCTGTGACAGCGGTTTCAGGCTCAGGCCCAGCGTACTTTTTCTATTTAATGGAAAGTATGATTCGCGCTGGAAAAAATATGGGACTGGATGAAAAAGTCGCGACTGCACTCACTTTGCAAACTGCTTTGGGTGCAGCACAAATGGCGATTACCAGTTCCAATACCCCAGCGGAATTGCGTAAAAATGTGACCTCTCCCAATGGTACGACGCAAGCAGCACTTGAAGTCTTTGATCGCGCCCAGATTTCACAAAATATCCAGACAGCACTTGCTGCTGCGCAAAAACGTAGTCAAGAATTAGCACATGAGCTAAGTGACAGTACCAAGACCCATTAAGTAGGAAAGTAACAGTATGGCGAGTTCTGCGCTTATTTTTGGTATTTTAATTAATGTTGCCATTTTATTGGTGTTCTTCCGCTTTTTAATGCAGTTGACAGGGGTAAGCCCTTATAACCCTGTGGTTTTATCAACGGTCAAAGCGACTAAAATTGTGGATATTTTTAGTCGTATTTTTCCGACAGTGGCAAAAGGTCGTGTCAATCTAGCGGCATTGGCACTTTTAATCGTGCTTTATTTACTCAAAATTTTTGGGTTGATGTATCTATCAGGTGCGATGCCAAATAGCCCGATCCATTTGTTGATTTTAACTTTTGTGACCATGATTCAGGATTTGATCCGTTTCTGCCGTTATCTGATTTTTGCTACGATTATTTTGAGCTGGGTGGTGATGTTTACTCAATCACGTTCTCCATATATTGAAGTGATTCAGGAATTGGCTGAACCTTTACTTGCACCATTTCGTCGTTTATTGCCGAATATGGGCATGATTGACCTTTCTCCAATTATTGCATTTTTAGCTTTATATATTGCTGAAATCTTAATGAATGAAGTCGCAAAAATTTTACTGACTGGATTGTAAAATTGATGTGGTTTTTTAATACGTAAAACTCTTAGATAAAACAAAGGCCGAATCAATCGGCCTTTGTTTTATCTAGATTTTCTCTAAAGATTAATGTGCTTCTTCCCAGTTCAATCCTTTACCGACTTCAACCACTAAAGGTACAGAAATTTCAACCACCGATTGCATGGTTTCAGCAAGCTTAGGTGCTAGTTCATCTGCCAAATCAGTATCGACTTCAAATACGAGTTCATCGTGGACTTGAAGTAATAATACGGCCTGATCCTTTGGCAGCATTTTATCCACTTCAATCATCGCAAGTTTAATGATATCCGCCGCGCTGCCTTGCAATGGCGCATTAATGGCGGCACGTTCCGCACCTTTACGCACCATCATATTTCGGGCATCAATGTCTGGCGTATATAAACGACGACCTAAAATGGTTTCCACAAAGCCTTGTTCTAACGCCACCTGACGGGTACGTTGCATGTATTCATAAATACCCGGATAGCGATGGAAGTATTGCTTAATGTAGTTTTGTGATTCTTCACGGGTAAAGCCAAGTTGACGAATCAAACCAAATTCGGACATTCCATACAGCAAGCCAAAGTTAACAGCTTTGGCTTGACGACGCTGATCATTGTTCACTTCTTCTAGTGGAATATTCAACACTTCGGCTGCTGTACGGCGGTGTACATCTTGACCGTGTTTAAACGCATCCAACAGGGCTTCATCTTGAGAAAAATGTGCCATTAAACGTAATTCGATTTGTGAATAATCGGCAGCCAATAATACGCGACCTTCAGGAGCGATAAAGGCTTTGCGAATTTGACGACCAATTTCTCCACGAATCGGAATATTTTGTAGGTTCGGATCTGAAGAAGATAAACGACCTGTGGCAGTCAATGCCTGATGATAACTGGTATGCACTCGATGCGTTTCGTTGTGTGATTGCTCGACCAAACGATCGGTATAGGTGTTTTTCAACTTCGATAAAGTACGGTGTTCTAAAATTACTTCTGCAATAGGGTGCTCGACTTTCTCAAGAATACTTTCACCTGTACTGTGCTGACCTGTTGCGGTTTTTTTGCCGCCTTTTAGCCCCATTTTATCAAATAAAATTTCACCCACTTGTTTAGGGGAGCTGACGTTAAAGGTTTCGCCTGCCAATTCAATTGCCTGATTTTCCAGACCTTGAATAGTTTCAGTAAATTCGAGGCTGAGTTGATCCAAAAAGGCATGATCAAGTTTAATGCCAGCTTCTTCCATACCCGTGAGGATAGATGCCACACGCATTTCGATGTGATACAGAATATTTTCAAGCTCAGGTGAGGCTTTTAGTTTTTTTGCCAACACTTCATATAAGCGATAGGTGACATGTGCATCTTCGGCAGCATAATGTGCAGCCACTTCAATGTCGATCTGATTAAAGGTTTTTTGTTTTGCGCCTTTTCCTGCGATTTGTTCAAAAGTTGTGGTCAAGTGACTTAGGTAGACTCGCGCTACATCATCCATACCATGACGTGTGGCGACTGAGTTCAATACATAAGAGGCCAGCATAGTATCAAAATACCAACCTTTAAGATCAATGCCATGATTGGCAAAAATATGTGCATCGTATTTAAGGTGATGTCCAATTTTCTGGACTGAATCATCTTCCAGAATTGGCTTCATTTGTGCCAATACTTGCTCACGATCAAGCTGCTCTGGTGCACCTTCGTAGTCATGTGTGAGTGGTACGTAATAGGCATCATGAGCATCAAAAGCGATAGAAAAACCGACCATTTCGGCAACACGATAATCCAGACTGGTGGTTTCTGTATCAATGGCAAAACGTTTCTCAGTCTGTAAACGCTTGAATAAATTGTCCCATGCGTCTTGGGTGAGAATCGTATGATAATTGGCAACACCGAGCTGATCATCATCACTGGTCATGCTAGATTGATCTTCTGTTTCAATAGGTTGCGCACTTTCAGCTTTAGCGATTTCTTTGTTGGCTTCTTTATAGCTGTTGCTAACAGGATTATTAGGATGGTCTAAAGATTGCAACTGATTTCTAAATTCGAGTTCGGTATAAAGATGACGTAAGCTATCGACATGTGGCTCACGTAGTTTTAAATCATCCCATGTTAGACCTAAGTCCAGATCGCAGACGATACTCGCAAGTTGATGATCAATGGCAATACCATCGACATTGTCTTTAATGCTCTGACCGACTTTGCCTTTGATTTGATCGACGTTTTCTAAAATGCCACCGATCGAGCCATATTCCGTTAAAAGCTTAGCTGCTGTTTTAGCACCAATGCCGGGAACCCCCATAATGCCATCTGAGGCATCACCCATTAAGGTAAGGTAATCAATGATCTGGTTCGGCCATACGCCAAACTTATCAAAAACGCCTTGAATATCCATGGGTTTATCTTTGAAACTATCTTCAAGCGTGACTTTTTCGTTGACCAGTTGCGCCATGTCTTTATCACCAGTCGAAATTAAGACTTGATGACCTTCTTTTTCTGCATGTTTCGCCAATGTCCCAATAATATCATCGGCTTCTGCACCCGGCAGCATGTATAAAGGAATGCCTAACGCTTTAATTAAAGCATGTAAATACGGAATTTGCTGTGCCAACTCATCGGGCATGCTTGGGCGGTCGCCCTTATAAATAGGCGAAAGTTCATGACGAAATGTGGGTTCTGGGGTATCAAAAATTACCGCCATATGCGTGGGCTGAGTGCGGCGCATCAATTTTTGAATGGCAGAAATAGCACCACGTATTGCATTGGTTTGTAATCCTGTTGAGGTCGTCAACGGTGGGAGTGCATGAAATGCACGAAATAAAAAATAAGACCCATCAACCAAAACAAATGGTGGCATTGAATACTTCCTTACGAACGATTGGGTCTTATTCTACGTGAAAATGAAGCAAAATGTAGAACTTCGCCTTTAGGGACGGTGGCTAAATATACGCAGATGTTTTGATGAGGTAAGATAGCTTTAAAATAACTGAGTTTGTTTTTTTAATATCTATAAAAATGATAAGTATTACCCCACGATAATCATCATTATTCTTGCTGTCGCTTTATTGGTTGCACTTGCTTTTGAGATCAAAAATGCAGTGGCCGTTGTTATTGTACTTTTGATATTTTTTATCGTACAACAATTCACAGCTTTTGAACGCCGTATCCAGCAGCTTGAACAGCAATATCAAGTAACTGCATCTGTTGATCATTTATATTTACCGCGATGGGCTCTATATCTTGGAACTTTAATTGGTCTTGCAGGTTACTATTTGCACAGTGGTTCGGCTATTTTAGTTGGAAGTGGATTGGTGTTGTTTAGTCTGATTCAGATGTTAAGTTCGATGAATGAGCGCCTAAAAAATCTTGAAAACCATAAAAAGATACAACAAGCATCATTGAGTTCTGATGTTGAACCAATTGAATTGAATCATTTGGAGCAATCGAAAACACCTGTGTGGTTTCAATCTCAAGATGATACACCGATATTGTCAACGCTAGAGAATGATCCGACTCATGATGCTCTTGCTGTAGATCCACCATCTCAAAAACAGGCATGGTGGCAACCAGCACTGGATTGGCTGATGCATGGTAATCCAATTTTGCGAGTTGCGATTGCGATTTTAATGATTGGGGTGGTGCTGTTATTGCGTTTTGCCAGCGAACATTGGCAACTCAGTTTGAGTATAAAATTATTGGGAATCGCTATTACAGGCGGTGCATTGACTGTATTTGGCTATTATTTGAGAAAAAAGAACGCATTATTTGCAGTTGCTTTGCAAGGTGCAGGTCTGGCAATTATTTTCCTGACTTTAATTTTTGCGCATCATTATGCGGTGATTGCAAATTTGAGCATCGCAAGTGTTGGTTTTGCTGTTTTGCTACTTATTACGGTCGCTTTAAGCTTAAAACAAAATGCGGTTTATCTATCGATGCTTGCATTAAGTATGGCTTATCTTGCACCTTTATTGATTCCACAATCGCATCCAGATAGTGTCTTTTTGTTGAGTTACTATTTGATGATTAATCTGGCTGTGGCCGCGATGAATTTTATCAAGCCATGGAAAATACTCAATCAAATTGCTTTTTTCGCGTCAGGATTACTTGCGGGCAGCGTCATTGTTATCTATGCAAATCCCGCACAATATCATACGCTTGATCTTATTTTATGGTTGCATATCGCCTTGTTTATCTGGCTGAGTGTACGTTATAGCCAATTGATTCAGAAAGAATATCGCTCTTTAAAAGATCAGTCTTTAAATGATTCTTCCTTGAACCATCAATCCAATATTCAACTTCCACCATTGGTAGATGTTGGTTTGATTTTTAGTGTGCCGATTTTGGGATTTTCCTTACATGCTTTTTTAGTGCAACAGTCAAGTCTAGCACTGACTCTGGGGGCAGCACTTCTGGGAGGAACTTATGCTGCTTTGGGCTGGTGGATTAAACAAAAACAATCTGAATTATCAATTTTAGCCAAAAGTTTTTTTATTTTAGCGGTGGCATTTATTGCGCTGATTTTCCCGTTATATCAAGGGGCGCACTGGACAGCAATTGGTTGGGTGGTGCAAGGGACAGCTTTAATTGTTTGGGGTGTTTCTGAGCGGTATCGATTAAGTCGTTATCTCGGGATATTTTTAGTCGTACTCAGTTCTGTTGTCCTATTTTATCAAGTCTGGTCAGATGAGCATTTTCCTGTGTTAAGCACCAGTATTTATGCGATTTCACAATTCATTTCGGCATATTTTTTATTTCGAGATCCATCCTCTCGACAGGATTCATCAGTCATTGCCAGTCTATTTTTGAGTCTGGCTTTATATTCAGGTGCAGTGGCAGGTGTCGAGTATTTTACATGGCACGGGCAGGGCCTAAGCCCTTATTTGGCGATCGCCGCAATTTTATATTTTGGCTTTACTGGAGTGGTATATTTACGCGCACGTTTGGATTGGCAGTTTCCGCAGTTGATGATTCTGAGTATTTTTATCGGCTTGTGTTTCGTAGAGCTGATTCAACAGGGACTATTCACACATTTTCATTGGATTGCTTCGTTACAGCAAATGAGCTTTTTCATTGCAGCAACCACTTTGGCCTTGCTCTTGATTAGCATTCAAAAAAACCAGCAAATTGATTCGAAGTTTAATGCTTGGTGGGCCGCTTTACTCTGGCTGAGTTTAGCGACAATAGGTCCAGCACTTTGGCCAGATGCTGCATTGCTTTCTTTCGCTGTGATTCCTGTCTTATATAGCATTTGGCTGTTTAAGCGAAAAAATGACCTTATGCTAGATCAGTTTTCAGTTTGGGCACTGACTTGGTTTTGGTTGTTAATAGTCAGTTTAAGTGATCAGGTTTTTGTGGCTTATTATTTACCGATCTTCAATCCTGTAGATTTATTGTGCTTAAGCGTGTTATCTGGATTATTGTGGATGGTTTATCATCATAATTTTACCGCTTCATTTAAAACATTAGAATGGTTTTCTAAAGTGGTCAACATTCTGATTGCCTTGGTGGTGTTTAGCAGTATTGTCGTTCGGGCCTTACATATGTATTTGGCAACACCTCTTTGGGGCTGGACAATTTGGTCGAATGGTACGGTACAACTTAGCTTAACTTTACTTTGGGTAATTTTGGCTTTCGTGTTAATGACTTTTTCGAGTCAGCGTCAAATCCGTCAGCTTTGGTTTGTTGGGGCAGCCTTACTTGCTATTGTGGTGATTAAGCTAGTGGTACTTGATTTGTCGCAGAGTGGAACCTTAACGCGTGTGGTTTCATTTATTGGTGCTGGAGCTATCATGTTGGTCATTGCTTATCTGGCACCATTGCCGCCAGCACAATCAAATAAGGAAAGCATTGAGCGTTAAATTTTAAAGCTTATAGATACACTATTTTAGCGGGTGGCAAACCACCCTTGTTAAGTTGCCTAAAGTTTTGGTTCTCGTTTAAGTTCCTGTGTATTGGCATAGGAGTCAATGTCATCTTCCGTTAAAGGCGTTGTTGGTGGACGATCAACAAAACCCATCTTCGGTACAGGAATCTCAATTTGATTTTCCAAAAAGCCATTACGAATACGTTCTTGCAATTCATCGCGAGTTTTTAAATACAACTCTTGACGGCACCAGACTGAAAATAACAGCTCAATTGAAGATTCACGAAAGGCGGTGACAGTCACCTCAGGTTTCGGGTCATCTAATGCCAAAGGATATCTGGATGCAACATCAAGAAGAACCTTACGCACTTTCATGATGTCTTCCTGAAAGTTAATGGCGAGGGTAATCGGAATACGCCGTATCGGATACTTGGACATATTCATGACTGGAGCTCGAATCAATTGTTCATTGGGTAAACGTACATAGACATTATCCAATGTCAGTAATTTAACCGAAAGCAAATCGATCGAAATCACTTGTCCTTCAATGGTATGACCACGAATTAAGGTAATTTGAATAGTATCTCCGACCTCAAATGACCCTTCACCAATCAGGAACAAACCGCTAATCAAGTTACTGGCTGAGGTTTGTGAAGCAAAACCCAAAGCGACAGTTAAAATTCCGGCTGCGCCTAAAAATACGCTGAGTTTAAAGCCTGCTTCTTTCAGGCTAGCCATCACAAAAATAATAAAAATAAAGTAGAAGATCCCGCGTCGCCAAACCATTCGTTGGTGTGCATTGAAGCGCATGCCTACGGTTCGGATAAACGTATTTGAAACCAAGCGGGCAAAAATAAAGCCAATTAAACATAGAACAACAGCGACCAGAATTTCACTCAGTCGATCCAGATTAATATTGGTAAAAATCCCTTTGAGGCTGACAGCGACATCTTTGGGGATATTGGAATCTGCCATAATGCCTCCTTAGAAAAATGAATCAAACATGTTAAACAAGGCACCACCCGGCGAGCGTGGTGGATGTACATAAGTGACTTCACCTGCCAATGGGGGCGTACGATTTTCCAGACGAATACGCGGTGGACGATCTGAACCTTCGTGTATGACTTTAATTTGAGATGTCCATAAGCGATTGGTGCTTTCACTATAAAATAAAGGCAAAGCAGACACAGGAACATTCATACGATCAAAACGTAATTGCTGGCTACTGGTATTATGAAATTCAACTGGAGTAACAGCTCGAAATGCGCGGGGTTTAAGTAGATTTAAATCGGTGCGACCATCAACTGCTGTGGCATAGCACATTTCCCCAGTACGATGATCAGGGCCAAACCAGGTGTCTTTGGGGCGAATCACTGGAAGATCGAAAATAGGCTCTCTCTGATTTTCAACAAAGCCTGCAATCCATAATGGCGTACTAATATAAAGTGTGCCACGTTCACCTGCTGGAATATAAATGGGGTCGACGGGTTTGATAACCACAGAACGATCTGCCAAACGTGGCATCAGTTGAAATTCATTATGGGTGTTGCGAAACATATAGCGTTCAATTTTTGCCCCTTGTGGAAAGGCAAAATGTGGATCTGCAATTCTCTGCCATTGTTGTTCATAGTCATGTTGGTATTGTGGACGATAATATTCCAGTCGCCATTCATTAATTCCGCGTGTCAAACGAAAGAGCAATGACCCAAACTGCCATGCTTTAGATTCGCTGAGTTCAAATTTCTGTTCACCCCACCACCTTAAATTAGTTTGCTCGGGTTCGAGATGATCGTATTGCTGTTGTTCCAAGTTAAAAAATTCCTCTGGTGAGTTTGTAAAAACAGACTTCACGCTGTAGTACGCTTAGAGTACACTCAAAACTCTATTTTTGATCATTATAAATTTGTGATGCAAATACTTAAACAAATACAAATTCCATATAGTTTTGCGAAACGTCATGGCGTTTTGTTGCGTTATGAAGGGGATCAAGTCTTTATTGTACGCCGTCAAAATACAGAGTGGATTGCCTTGCAGGAAGCAAGACGGATCGTAGGGAAACCAGCTCAACATCAAATTTGCGATGATCAGAGTTTTAATGCATTACTGAGTTCGAGTTATGCAGGCGATACAGGAGAATCGCAACAAGTTGCCGCGGGGCTTGAAGACCATCCAGATTTATTAAGTTTGGCAGATCAGGTGCCAGAAGCTGAAGATTTAATGGATCAGGAAGATGATGCGCCGATTGTCAGGCTGATTAATGCACTTTTGTCTGAAGCCATTCGGGTCAATGCGTCAGATATTCATATCGAATCTTTTGAAAAAAAACTTTCAGTGCGTTTGCGTGTCGATGGTCAACTACGTGAAATTGTACAGCCGCGCCGTGAACTTGCGCCTTTATTGGTTTCACGTATTAAAGTCATGGCAAAACTGGATATTGCCGAGAAACGTATTCCTCAGGATGGTCGTATTTCGTTGCGTTTAGCGGGTCGAGAAGTGGATGTACGTGTCTCTACCTTGCCTTCTTCACATGGCGAACGTGTGGTGATGCGTTTACTGGATAAACAGGCGGGCCGCTTAAACATGACCCATTTGGGACTCATGTCAAACGATTACGAACGCTTGACGCATTTGGTACATCGTCCGCATGGCATCATTTTAGTCACAGGGCCGACAGGTTCGGGTAAGACCACGACTTTATATGCGGCGCTTTCTGATTTAAATGACAATACTCGCAATATCCTGACCGCTGAAGATCCGATTGAATATCAGTTAGAGGGAATTGGGCAAACTCAGGTCAATACCAAAGTGGATATGACCTTTGCCCGTGCTTTAAAAGCCATGCTGCGTCAAGATCCCGATGTTGTGATGGTTGGAGAAATCCGCGATCTGGAAACAGCTGAAATTGCCGTACAAGCCTCATTGACAGGGCATTTGGTTTTATCTACGTTGCATACCAATACTGCAATTGGTGCAGTCACTCGTCTAAAAGATATGGGAATTGAACCCTTTTTGCTATCTAGTTCCTTAATTGGGGTAATCGCACAGCGTTTGGTCCGGACCTTATGTTCACATTGCGCGACTTGGCGCGAAGCAGATGATTTTGAGCGTCAATTATTTCAGCATATTAGTGCTGAAGAAAACTTAAAACTACCAGAGCCTCAAGGTTGTGAGCATTGTTCACATTTAGGTTTTACTGGGCGAACTGCCATTTATGAAATTGTCCCTGTAGATGACCAAATGCGCCGTTTCATTCACGGCAATGCTGCTGAATTTGAACTAGAGCGCTACGCTCGTCAATATTCAGGTTCAATTCGTGATGATGGTTTAAGAAAAGTATTGGCGGGGAAAACCACATTGGAAGAAGTATTACGTGTGACCAATCAAGCTGAAGAATAGCGAACAAAATTTTAAAATTTAAAAAGCACAAAGCACCGATTAAGGTGCTTTGTGCTATGCATGAGAGGGAGTATGCATTGGGGGTGATATTGAAAGCCTATTCTTTAGCTAATTGTCTAGCAGTCAATTTTATGATGGCTCATCTCATCAAAAAATCTAACTTGAAAACTAGCCTTTAAGACGACAGTGCTAATGGCTTCAATATCAAAATCTATTTAACGATTTATTTACTTTAACTCAGTACATTCACCTTTAGATGCATTGTTTATCCAGATAAATGCTTATCATTGTTTAGGTATGAATAAACCTATCATGATGACTGAGTATTGCTTAAATAAATTGTGTGATATTAATTTGTGCTTAAGTATATAGTATGCGATTTAATTAATTTAGCAAGATGATATTCAAAATATTTTTAAATTTTATTTGTTATGCATAAGCAGATTATTGCGTAAAATCTGTAATTGATCTTTGAGTGCTAACAGCTGGTCTAAATCACAGGATGTCGTGCTAATGACTTTTTCAGGAACTTCGAGTGCTTTTTTTTGCAGATTAATCCCTGAATCAGTCAAGGTAATAATCACTTGTCGTTCATCCTGAGACGAGCGTTGACGTTGAATCAGTTGATGTGATTCCAGTTTTTTTAAAAGCGGAGTTAAGGTGGAGGATTCTAAAAATAAACGCGCGCCTATTTCAGAAACGGTCACCTGATCTTTTTCCCACAATACGAGCATCACCAGATATTGAGGATACGTTAGCCCTAAGGATGCTAGAACTTTTCGATAAATCTGATGAAATGCAAGATTCGTAGAATAAATCATAAAGCACAACTGATTATCTAGTTGTAAACCCGATGAATCTTGTTGCATAAAAATTCTTCAATATAAAAAAGATGCGATATTGGATTATAGCTTTAAATAAATGATTTCAGTAATAAAAAAATATGATGTATCAAAAAGAAATTAAACGTCGATGCTGCATCAGTGGCATTGATGCTCGAATTTGATCCTGTTCTTTGGCATTGAATTCGATTGTGATGAGTCCTGCGCCTTCATCTTGGATCATCTGCAAAAGCTGTCCACGACTATTGGTTGCTCCTGTATGTCCCCAAGTTTGGCGCTTTTCACCATGCCAGCCTTGTTGCGCTGCACCCAATACATCACATTGAGTATCCATTGCACGAGCTTGTAATAAAAGCTGCCAATGCATTTGACCTGTCGTATAAGTAAAAGCCGCTGGAGCAGTTAAAATGCGTGCACCTTGCGCTCGAAGAGTTAATGCCAGTTCTGGAAAACGAAGATCATAACAGACCATCATCCCGATATTGCCAAACGGTGTTTTGGCGACCACAGGCTGATCACCGGGTTCAAAAAACTTGGATTCCTGATACCCTCCGACAGCATCACCCACTTGCACATCAAACAAATGAATTTTGTCATAACGTGCCTGTGTCCCTTCAGGACTGATACATAAGCTGACTGTACGTACACGCCCATCTTGAATGATCGACCCATCAGGACGAAATGGGCAGGGCAATGTCCCTGCAATAATCCAAATATGATATTGATGCGCCAGTCGTTCTAAACGCTGCTGGATATGTTCAAATTGTGCTGCTGTTTCACGCTGTTTCCCCGCAGCAAAACAGACAAAATTTTCAGGAAATACGATCAACTCTGCATGTTGCGCTTTACTCTGTTGAATCAAAGACTCGATCATACGAAAATTATCGTCGATCTCATTTTGAGAATTCATTTGTGCAACAGAAAGTAAAGTCATATGCCAATTTTATCCTGAAAATATCTGGAGGCTAAGCGTTTTGCTTAGCAGATACTTGATCCATTGTATCTTGTTCTTTTTGTAGTTGTTTGACTAAAGGCTCAAACATATTCTGGTTATTTTCGTTTAGTTGCATCAGGGTTTTATGTGCATCAAGTACTGTTTTAAGCATGGTGTTATGTGTAATTTCTTCTTCACATAATTCACGCGTACACACTTGTGGTTCTTTACAATAATTCAAGATAACAAAAACCTGCCCTAGCCCCATGCTATTGGCCAGAGTCGTAATATCCGGATTGGTTGATAACATGACTGCCTGAATATGATGGACCTGCTTCAGTTTTAGACCTAGCTTTGCCAATATTCCAAGAACCGTACTATCAATAAAAGTTGTTTCAGTTAAATCGACAATTGCACCAACCACATTTTGCTGTTGTTCAATTCGATTTAGAAGTTTGTCTAGACTTATGCAAGACTGGGCGCGTACTTCACCAATAAGTTTGAAAATATGCGTTCCATTCAAGCTTGCATATTCAACATGACCTGTTGACATATAAATGCCATTTTCAGAGAAGGATTGCAAAATTATCACATAGGGCGCTTAGATACTCAAGTATCTAACAGTCGGATAAGGAATACTAAAAAGACATGCTATTGATTATGCTGCTAATTCAGTCGACAAAGACTTAGAATTGCAATGTCATCAGCAACATGTTCAGGGGCTTGAAAAGACTGTTTTTGTAAATGATCAACCAATTGAGCAAACTGTTCATTTAGTCCACCATCAAAAGGTTCGAGTGCACCGTCTGAACAAATAATAAACCGAGTCTGACGATTTAAGGTAAATTCGAATTCTTCGATATCCAGATCATCCGTTAAACCCAGCGGAAAACTACTGGTGTTTAAAATTTTAGGCGGTTGATTGGGTTCAAAAATAATCGGAGGCGGGTAGTGACCAGCACTTGACCAGCGAATTTGATGGGTGTGTAAATTTAAAATACCTGCAACCATCGTAATATGCTTTTCGATATTTTCCTGTAACAGCATTCCATTGAGTTTTTTGATTAACTCGCGTGGCGTTTTAGAACGTCCATGAAAAGCCGCCATCCATGAAGTGAGTAAACTACTGGTGACCCCATGTCCAGAAACATCGGCTAAATAAAATAATACTTCTTTATCATTAAGCTTCCAGTAATCATACCAGTCACCTGATAAATACGCAGAAGGCTGAAAAAAAGTTTCAATTTTATAGTCGAGTAAATCGAGGGTATTGGGCAGGAGTTTCTTCTGCAATTCAGCCGCAGCAGGAAGATCACGACTATCTTGATTACGCTTATATTGAGCATCAATCTGCAATAAAGCTTCTACAGGATTCTGCGGCAATTTCCCCCAAATCCAACCTGCAAGCGCACCAAGTTGCCAAGCTTGAGCAAGAGCTGCACCTTCGTCTTCACGTGCAATAACTACGGTAGGTAGTGCCCACTGGTATTGTAAAAAATCTTGAACGTCTGCAATCGCGATAATCGTAGGGTCATATAATTCCAGATCATCTATGTGAATGACTTGTAGGCTCGGTAGCTCATCAAGGGCTTTATCTAAATGAGGGACTGAACGTGTCGGTTGAATAAAATACATAGACGATTAAATGGAACCTTATTAATAATCACATTTACTATAATAGATGTACTATAGAAATCAAAAGATTGCTAGAAAAACTCAATCTCTAACAATCTTAAATGAATACATTATGTAAGCTAAAGCTTAATTTTGATCACCTGAATCATCTGATTCATCATCGATAAACTGGATCTGTTCTGCGGAATTGCCTTTTTTCTCTGCAATCTGGAAGTTTTTACGCTGTAAGTATAGATCACGAATGACTGCATACTTGTCGCCTTGCAGAATTTGCTCAATATCCAGAACTTGCGCACGAGTATCAATCGCTTGCAACATATTGGTCGACCAATATAAACCGTCTTGATCATCCATAATATATTTTTGTGGACGTGCTTGACTATCTACAGCAAGTCCAAAACCATCACGTAACGTACTTGGACCAAAGAACGGTAACATCAAAAATGGCCCCGATGGAACACCATAATACCCAAGCGTTACCCCAAAACTTTCTTCTTCAGCGGGTAAGCCTAAGCGACGTGCTGGGTCGGCTAAGCCCAGGGTTGTTAAAGTATTAATCGTAAAACGGCCAAATGTTTTTGCTGCACGAGAAGGTCGACCCTGAATTAACTGATTTACAGCATTCCACGGTTCGCCTAAATTTTTACGGAACTGGCGATAAGAACCACGAACTTGTTCAGGTGTTTTTTGGGTATATTGAACAGCGATCGGACGCACAATAGTTCGATCTAAAGCATCATTAAAAGCATAAAATTGACGATTAAGTGGCTGTAAAGGATCTTTAACTTGATCAGGCTGTGCAGCATTCGCATTTACCTTGAAATCACTGGCCTTAACATTTTTAAGATCGTCTTTGATTTCCTTTAACTTCTGAAATCGTGCACGGTGTTCAGGTGTATCAGATTCAGGAATAGACGAGTATTCTATAGCATCAGTCACCACATCATTTGTACTCTCTTGAGCAAAAAGATGAAAAGACATGCCAGTTGAAAGAAGTCCAATAAAGACGAGTTTTGAGTAATGCATAAGAATCCTTAGTCGCCTCTTGCGGCAAGATTTTATACCATTCTATATAAAGATGGTTCTATTGAATAATAGGATCATAGCTGTTATTAAAACAAAACTGGGTAAAAAATGTTATAAAAAAGATAAAAAGATTAAAAACCGATCAAACACTCAAAATATTAAATAAAAGGGGTTGCGTTGGTTGTGGAATGCTGTAGAATGCGCACTCATCGGTGGTGAAGCGGATAAAAACTTGTTGAAAAACAGGGTGTTGGTTGGGTCTTGAGGGATTTGATTGATATTTTGGTTGAGTAAAATGAGTTTTAAAAATATCTAAATTGCCTGTTGACTTTTAAGAGATTGAGAGTAATATAGCCGACCTAGCTTGATGCTGACGAAGCATGAAGAAGATCATTAAGAATATAGAAGAACAACTTGTGTGGATTTTTACTAATTGATTGATCGAAATATTATCATTAATTGATTGGTTTAAATTACTCGAAGTTTATTTGAGAGAATTTGTCAGTAATTGATGAGCCAGAATTGGCACCTTGTCTTTAATAAGGTGCGAAATGATTTTAACTGAAGAGTTTGATCATGGCTCAGATTGAACGCTGGCGGCAGGCTTAACACATGCAAGTCGAGCGGAGAGAGGTAGCTTGCTACTGATCTTAGCGGCGGACGGGTGAGTAATACTTAGGAATCTGGCTATTAGTGGGGGACAACATTTCGAAAGGGATGCTAATACCGCATACGTCCTACGGGAGAAAGCAGGGGATCTTCGGACCTTGCGCTAATAGATGAGCCTAAGTCGGATTAGCTAGTTGGTGGGGTAAAGGCCTACCAAGGCGACGATCTGTAGCGGGTCTGAGAGGATGATCCGCCACACTGGGACTGAGACACGGCCCAGACTCCTACGGGAGGCAGCAGTGGGGAATATTGGACAATGGGGGGAACCCTGATCCAGCCATGCCGCGTGTGTGAAGAAGGCCTTATGGTTGTAAAGCACTTTAAGCGAGGAGGAGGGTACTGGTATTAATACTACCAGGTACTGGACGTTACTCGCAGAATAAGCACCGGCTAACTCTGTGCCAGCAGCCGCGGTAATACAGAGGGTGCGAGCGTTAATCGGATTTACTGGGCGTAAAGCGTGCGTAGGCGGCTAATTGAGTCGGATGTGAAATCCCCGAGCTTAACTTGGGAATTGCATTCGATACTGGTTAGCTAGAGTGTGGGAGAGGATGGTAGAATTCCAGGTGTAGCGGTGAAATGCGTAGAGATCTGGAGGAATACCGATGGCGAAGGCAGCCATCTGGCCTAACACTGACGCTGAGGTACGAAAGCATGGGGAGCAAACAGGATTAGATACCCTGGTAGTCCATGCCGTAAACGATGTCTACTAGCCGTTGGTCTCTTTGAGGGATTAGTGGCGCAGCTAACGCGATAAGTAGACCGCCTGGGGAGTACGGTCGCAAGACTAAAACTCAAATGAATTGACGGGGGCCCGCACAAGCGGTGGAGCATGTGGTTTAATTCGATGCAACGCGAAGAACCTTACCTGGTCTTGACATAGTAAGAACTTTCCAGAGATGGATTGGTGCCTTCGGGAACTTACATACAGGTGCTGCATGGCTGTCGTCAGCTCGTGTCGTGAGATGTTGGGTTAAGTCCCGCAACGAGCGCAACCCTTTTCCTTATTTGCCAGCACTTTGGGTGGGAACTTTAAGGATACTGCCAGTGACAAACTGGAGGAAGGCGGGGACGACGTCAAGTCATCATGGCCCTTACGACCAGGGCTACACACGTGCTACAATGGTCGGTACAAAGGGTTGCTACCTAGCGATAGGATGCTAATCTCAAAAAGCCGATCGTAGTCCGGATTGGAGTCTGCAACTCGACTCCATGAAGTCGGAATCGCTAGTAATCGCGGATCAGAATGCCGCGGTGAATACGTTCCCGGGCCTTGTACACACCGCCCGTCACACCATGGGAGTTTGTTGCACCAGAAGTGGATAGTCTAACTGCAAAGAGGACGTTCACCACGGTGTGGCCGATGACTGGGGTGAAGTCGTAACAAGGTAGCCGTAGGGGAACCTGCGGCTGGATCACCTCCTTAACGAAAAGATTGGTTGATTGGTAAGAATCCACAACAAGTTGTTCTTCTGGTATCTGAATGAAAAAGATTTAGAGAGAAGCTTTTAAAAAAAGAGCGAGAATCAAACACTACGCACAGCGAAGCTGTTTGTCTTGCGAAACTTTTAAAGCGGTGCTTTAAAACTTTCTCAGGGTCTGTAGCTCAGTTGGTTAGAGCACACGCTTGATAAGCGTGGGGTCACAAGTTCAAGTCTTGTCAGACCCACCATTCTGACGAATAGATTAATGAGTACAGAGTTAAAGATACGTAAATGATATAAGCTGGGGACTTAGCTTAGTTGGTAGAGCGCCTGCTTTGCACGCAGGAGGTCAGGAGTTCGACTCTCCTAGTCTCCACCA